>NZ_AP025559.1:0-2727503 GCF_022845615.1 Porphyromonas somerae
TGGTATAAATAGGCCAATGATGTAGAAAAGGATGCCCGTAATCGTGATACTATAGCTGCCACTATTGATTGGAGGTATGCTTTTTTGAAGATAGATGTTGATGGAAAGTAGTTTAAGTAGTTCGTGGGGTATTTTTCTCAATGAAATGAGTACCCATCTCTCCAATCCGCGAGAGTTTAATATCTGGTTTAAGCCATTAGAGCCGGTGAGTATGCAGGGTAATGTATTGACTATCCGTGTACCATCGCAAGACTATAGCTATAAGCTGGAGGGAGACTACTTCGACCTCTTCAAGGCGGCACTTGAAAAGGCCTTTGGAGAGGGGATCAACCTTAAGTACCTAGTACCGACCGTTAATCCCGCCACTCGTCGTGAGGAGGTAGCGAATACCGTCCGTCAGGAGGAGGCATTTGTGACCCATCTAGATCGCCGTATGCTCTTTGGCAACTTTTATCAAAGCATCTGCAATCGGCTTGCTTATACTGTGGCACAGAGCATTGTGGAGCAACCCGGTGAGACTGCCTTTAACCCCCTCTTTATATTTGGAGCATCGGGGGTGGGGAAGACGCACCTAATGCATGCCATCGGTAATGAACTAGTCAAGAGGAAGCCCGGCTACAAGGCGGTCTATGTGCCAGCGCAGACGTTCAAGCGACAGTTCGTGGAGGCGACCATTACCACTAAGAAGCCAGAGCTTTTCTTCAATTATTACCAAAATATCGACCTCCTGCTGATTGATGATATTCAGGAGTTTAGCGAAGCAATTAGCACTCAGAATGCCTTCTTCCAAATCTTTAATCACCTCAAGATGCTAGGGAAGCAGATTGTGATTACCTCTGATCGCTGCCCTGCCGACCTTAAGGGAATGGAAGATCGTCTCTACACCCGACTCAAGTGGGGGATGACTGTGGAGATTGAGCGGCCCGATGCACACTTGAGGAGAGAGATCCTCACTGCCAAGGTGAAGGAGGCGGGGGTCAGTATTTCGGAGCAAGTCTTCAATTTTATTGTGAAGCATGCTAAGGATAATGTGCGTGACCTCGAGGGAGCCCTCACCTCCCTGATGGCGAATGCTATCTACTGCAATGAGGAGATCTCTATGGAACTGGCTGAGAAAGTGCTATCGCAGACGGTAGGAGTGGAGGAGCGCAAGATCAATGTGCCAGAAATATTGGAGGTGGTGAGCCGATACTATAATATAGAGGAGGCAGATATCGTTAGTCGCAAACGCAAGCGTGCCATCGTGCAGGCTCGGCAAGTGGTGATGTACCTCTCCAAAGAGCTGACTGAAGCCTCACTTGCTGCCATTGGAGCAGAGATGGGCGGTCGCGACCACTCCACAGTGATCTATGCCGACCGAGCTATTCGTGACCTCCTCGACACCGACACTAAGTTCCAAGCTGAGTTAAAGGAAATCCGAGACCTACTAGAGGTATAGCCTCTTTCCATCTTAAGGTTTCCTCAAATCATAACGCACCCTCCCTCAGGGTGCGTTTTTGTGTGCTAGCCCAGTGAGTGGATCTTATCGGATAAGTCGAGTAGTTGCGTCATTGCTCCGCCTTGCCCGCCCCGTCCGACTTGTCCGACCTGTCCGATAAGGTAGCTTTATTCGGTTATTCAAACGCAACTGCTGTAGCCACTAGGGACATATATGAGATAGATTAATATAATTTGGTTATATTTGCCAAATGAATACCTATCTCACGACATTTTGGATTATTTGGCATACAAGAGATTAGGTATCAGCTGGAATGGATATAGATAAATCAATTAAATATAACGAATAACAGATGCAAAACAAAGGTTTAGTGAAATGGACTGCCATTGCTCTTATCGTAATTTGTGCCTACTACCTCTCTTTCTCGGTAGTATCCAATTACTACGAAAATAAGGCAAAGGCTTATGCGCAGGGAGATGCACAGAAGCAGGAGCACTACATTGACTCTCTTTCAATGCAGAAAGTGTGGCTAGGGCATACCCTCAAGGATGTCCGTGAGCGTGAGCTTGGTTTGGGTCTCGACCTTAAGGGTGGTATGACCGTGATCCTAGAGCTCAATACCTCCGATGTGCTTGAGACCCTCTCCGACAATAGCCAAGACCCTACTTTTAGGGCGGCGTTGGAAGCTGCTCAGGCAAAGCAAGAGCGTAGTCAAAAGGATTTTATCACGCTATTTACAGAGGAGTTTCATAACATTGACCCAGGAGCTCGCCTCTCCGCGATCTTCGGTACCTCTGCTCTTAGAGAGAAGATAAGCACCAGTAGCACCGATGCCGAGGTGATCAAGGTACTTCGCTCTGAGCTTCAGACAGCGATTGATAGCTCCTACAAGGTACTTCGTAATCGTATCGACCGCTTCGGTGTGGTAGCCCCTAATATCCAAAGACTGGAGGGTGGCGACCGTATCCTAGTAGAGCTGCCAGGTGTTAAGGAGCCTGAGCGTGTGCGTAAGCTCCTACAAGGCAGTGCCAACCTGGAGTTTTGGGAGTGCTACCTACTTCCAGAGATTTGGTCGGATCTACAGCGTGCTGATGAGGTGATCCAGAGACTCAATAGCCACAGCCAATCTACCGAGACGGAGGTGGCCAATGCTGAGGAGATCGAAGGCGATTCACTAGCTTCTGATAGCATCAATAACGATGACCAATTGGCTGCCCTTGCTGGAACTACAGCTACTAACGAACCACAGGCTACTGAGGGTAAGCAGATCACATCTCTATTTAGTCTGCTTCAGCCCAACCTTTATGAGGGCGGACAGCTAGCACCTACTGCTATCGTAGGTATGGCACACGCTTCTGACCGTGATAGAATTGACTCTCTCCTCAACCTTCCACAGGTGAAGGAGGTACTTCCACGCAATCTACAGCTAAAGTGGGGTGTTAAGGAGGTACAGGAGGGCTCTAAGGTATTCCAGCTATTCGCTATTAAGAGCACTCGTCGCGATGGTATGCCAGCCCTAGGTGGTGATGTGGTGAACAACGCCAGCAGTGTGATCGAGAATCAAATGGGTCGCCAGGAGCCAGCCGTCTCTATGACGATGAACTCCGACGGTGCTAGAGAGTGGGCAAGAATTACCAAGGAGAATATTGGTCGTCCTATCGCTATTGTGCTAGATGACGTTGTCTACTCTGCTCCAAATGTCAATACAGAGATCCCTAATGGTCAGTCACAGATCACAGGACACTTTACAGTAGATGAGGCGGATGACTTGGCAAATACCCTTAATTCGGGTAAGATGGCAGCCTCTATCCGTATCGTCCAGGAGGACGTAGTAGGGCCTTCGCTAGGTCAGGAGGCTATTAAGGCAGGATTTATCAGCTTCGTGGTGGCACTGATTCTGCTGATGATTTATATGTGTCTGATGTATGGACTATTGCCAGGCTTGGTAGTAGACGTGGCACTCTTTGTCAACTTCTTCCTCACCATCGGTATCCTCGCTTCGCTTCATGCGGTGCTTACCTTGGCGGGAATTGCAGGTATGGTGCTGACCCTGGGTATGGCAGTGGATGCCAACGTGCTGATCTTTGAGCGTATCAAGGAGGAGCTTGCATCGGGCAAGAGCATGAGCAAGGCCATCGAAGATGGTTATGGCAATGCCTTCTCAGCCATTATCGACTCCAACGTTACTACGATCCTCACCGGTATCATCCTCTACTACTTTGGTTCGGGACCTATCCGTGGATTTGCTACCACGCTGATCGTGGGACTTATCTGTTCGTTCCTAACCGCTGTATTCCTCACCCGAATCTTCTTTGAGAGAAGAGCGCAGAAGGGCAAGATGGAGAATGTGACCTTTACCACTGGTATCTCACGCAACTTCCTTACCAATCCTAAGTTTGACTTTATTGGCAAGAAGGCGACTGGTCTAGGCATTGCCGCTGCTATCCTAGTAGCTGGAGGTATTGCCCTAGGTGTATGGGGATTGAATACTGGTATCGACTTTACTGGTGGTCGTAACTACATTGTGAAGTTTGACCAACCAGTTACTACCAGCGAGGTGGCTTCGCTCCTCAATGATAACCTTGATGGCCACGTAGGGGTAATTAAGATCTCTACCGACGACCAGGTGCGTATCTCTACCAACTACAAGATTGATACCAACACCCCTGAGGTAGATACAGAAGTGGAGACACTTATCTATGAAGGACTCAAGCCACTACTTGGTGATGGGGTGACTATGGATCAATTCACAAAGCACTACATCCAGAGCTCACAGAAGGTAGGTGCCAGCATGGCTGATGATATCAAGACAGGTGCACTCATCGCAGTGATCTTCTCGCTGATTGTGATGGCACTCTATATCTTGATCCGATTTAGAGATATTGCATTCTCTATCGGTGCATTTGCCTCCGTTACCTTTACCACTCTTTCGATCATCTCGTTCTATGCTTTGCTATGGAAGGTGATGCCATTCTCTATGGAGGTTGATCAAACGTTTATTGCGGCAGTGCTTGCAATTATAGGTTACTCTATCAATGATACCATTGTGGTCTTTGACCGTATCAGAGAGTATCTCCGTATGTACCCCAATAGAGAGCGTAAGGAGCTCTTCAATTATGCACTAAATAGCACCCTTTCACGTACGTTCAATACCAGTATCAGTACGTTGCTAGTGGTACTTATCATATTCCTATTTGGTGGGGCGAGCATCCAGAGCTTTACCTTTGCGATGCTACTCGGTATCATCTTCGGTACCTTTGCCACCCTATTTGTGGCTACACCGATTGCACATATGATTAATAATAAGAAGTTTGAGAAGGCGAAGAAATAAGCCCCATCACTTCTAAATCAATAGACAAGGTCGGCTAGACGAGTACCACTACTCCCTAGCCGACCTCTTTTTCGTGGAGACGATCAGTTTTATATTCTCTCTTTTTTAGTATATTGCAGGGTGAAGCTATGATAGCAAACTATCAATCTATTGTAATTATGAAGCACTTAAGATTACTCTCTTCTCTACTTGTTTCATTTCTTTTCGTATCATGTGAGTACAATACTGAGGTACGAAAGGTGGCTGAGGATTTCTTCGATGCTCTAAAGGTAGGGGATGTTACTAAAATGATTGAATTATATCCAGAGGTGGGTGAGCTCGGCTCTGCTTATCCATCAGTCGGTATTTCAATCAAGAGAATTAACCAGTTGCCAGATAGCACCTATGAAGTAGTATTGTTAAATACGTATGCTAATCGTATGGGTGCGACAAGAGATATTGAGACAAGACTATTTATCCAGCCACATAATCCAGATGCTTCCGAAGAGGGGTATTATATTTATGACTCGCAAGGTCTATTTTTTCCAGAAGCGGACCCTTCTTATGAATTCGCCAAGAGGCGGGGTTACTTCTCTGGGATAGATCATACCGATCTGAATATTGCTCGCAGGCTAAGTCAAGCTCGTATAGACTTTCAAGAGCATACCAATAAGTTTGCCAATTATCTGCGTGAAAACGTTGTCGCAGATTGGAATTGGGATAACTCTTTTGGACTTGGCTCAGGCAGTGGCGTTATAACGAATAACACCAAGTTCACAATCCCTGATATTTCGTATGTAATTACTTATTACAAACGAGATGGCACAGAGGTTACTAAGGATTCTGGTCGTTTATCCTTTGAGTTAAGGCCTTCAGGCACTGAATCATTTTCTTTCGTTACTAACCACATCGGAAACGCATCAAAAGCTGAAGTGACATTAAACTTCGACCAAGACTTCTTGATCACAACTGCTGCTCGATACGACTTCTAGAGAGCCTGAATAGCAGTCCAAAGCTTGCAACAAGCCCCAGCACATTGAGGGTTATTGGGAGGTGAGGACCTCGTGGACGAGCTGGTGAACCATTGCTTTGAGCTCGGTGAGGAACTGCTGGGCATCGTATTCGCCACGGTCAATGAGGCGTAGCTTGTACTCCCATTCGCCCGTTAGCTCCACACTCTTGAGCTGTTGGTTTTGTATGGTATGAATGAGGTCTATCCCTAGCTGGGTGGGGAGGATTGTCTTACCTTTTCGCTCAATGTAGCCCCGCTTAAAGAGGATCTCTATGATGGCGGCACGAGTGGAAGGCCGACCAATACCTTTGGCCTTCATCGCCTCCTTCAGGTCTTCATTATCAATGAGTTTGCCCGCCGTCTCCATCGCATTGAGGAGCGTCGCCTCGGTATATTGCTTTGGCGGGCGCGTCTCCTTGGTGAGAAGGTCGGGCTTATGCGGTCCGTGCTCCCCCTTGGTGAAGTGCGGCATCACCTGCTTATCCGATGGTTCGTCACTCCCCTCATCGTCATTCGCCTCGGCTTGGTTTTGGTAGAGCGACTTCCAGCCATCAAGTGTCACCACTCGCCCTGTGGCTTTGAACTCAATCTTCGCCACCTCCGCCATCACAGTGGTTTGCTCAAACTCCATATCGGGATAAAAGATAGCAAGGAAGCGGAGTAGGATCATCTCATAGATAGCATAGTGCTGACGATCGAGGTACTGCGGGAGGTTGCCCGTTGGGATTATAGCGTGGTGGTCGGTGACCTTGGAGGAGTCGAAGTATTTCTTCAGTTTGCGTAGCTTTCCGCCCTGCAATAGTGGAGTACAAGGTCCAGGGAAAGCTCTGTAGAGTGATTGAATAGTAGGGAAACAGTTGGGGTAGACGTCATCGGGCAGATAGGTAGTATCCACACGCGGGTAGGTGACTAACTTCTGTTCGTAGAGCGTCTGAATGGTAGCAAGCGTCTGGTCGGCCGTGAAGCCATACTTCTTATTGGCCTCAATCTGCAGACTGGTTAGGTCAAAAAGCCGAGGTGCTCCCTCCTTGCCCTTCTTCTTAGTAATCTTGGTGATGATCAGCTCCTCCGAGGCGATCTTGTCGATGACCGCCTTTGCCTCTTCCTCGGTGCTATACCGCCCTTTGGTTGAGGCAAAAAGCACCTCCCGATAGAGCGTCTTTATCTCCCAATAAGGCTCTGGCTTAAAGTTTTGAATCTCCTCAAATCGATCCACGAGCAGAGCCAGTGTAGGGGTTTGCACCCGTCCCACCGAGAGCACCTTGCGGTCGCCACTCTTGCGGTACTTAAGTGTATAAAGTCGCGTGGCATTAATACCGAGGAGCCAATCGCCGATCGCTCTTGCGAGGCCAGCATAGTAGAGGTTGGTGTACTCCTTCTCCGGCTTAAGCTCTTGAAATGCCTTTACAATCGCCTCGTTGGTCATAGAGGAGAGCCACAGCCGCTTCACTGGTACACGGCACTCCGCCATCTGTAGCACCCACCTCTGGATCAGCTCACCCTCCTGCCCAGCATCACCGCAATTGATCACCTCTGTGGCTTGAGAGACCAGCGACTTGATTACCCCGAACTGCTGTTCGATTCCTCTGTCCGAAAGCAACTTGATGCCAAATCGCTCCGGCATCATTGGGAGGTGGACTAAGCTCCATTGCTGCCATTGAGGGTAGTAGTCGGCCGGCTCCTTGAGCGTACAGAAGTGGCCGTAGGTCCAAGTGACCCAATAGCCATTTCCCTCGAGGTAGCCTTGTCGCTGTGTGCTGGCACCGATCACGGCGCCGATATCCCTAGCAACGGATGGTTTTTCGCAGATACAGAGGATCATGGATGAACAGGATACAAGTCAGCACCCTCCTCGTACAGGTTGGGGCAGAAGCATTGACTCAATGCATCGCTGCCTTCCGACTTGTGCGAGGAGGGTACTTCATTTATTGATGGCTCTAATGACTTAGATACCTAGTTGCTTGGCTATTTCATCGGCACGTCGTGCACATACCTTCTTCGCCTCCTCTAGCTCTTGGAGGTTGGTAGGCTGTGCGTGTACCTCGATGTAGAACTTGATCTTTGGCTCAGTGCCAGAAGGACGGATAGAGAGTTTCGTGCCATCCTCGCAACGGTACTGTAGGACGTTGCTAGTCGTAGGCATTACGAGCTCTTTGGTCTCTCCAGTCACGGTGTTGAGCGACTTAAGGCTTTGGTAGTCTAGCACCTCAGTCACCTTTGATCCAGCCAGCTCCTTAAGCGGGTTGTTACGGAAGTTTTGCATCATCGTCTGAATCTCCTCGGCTCCGCTCTTGCCTGGGCGAACCACAGAGATATTCTTCTCGAGTGAATAGCCGTACTGTAGGTAGATGTGCTCTAGCAGTTCGTAAATGCTCTGTCCCTTATCCTTGGCCCACGCTGCGATTTCGGCAAAGATGGTACAAGCTGATACCGAACACTTATCGCGTACAAAGTCGCTCCATAGGTAGCCGTAGCTCTCCTCGCCACCGCCGAGATACTCCTTCTTGCCTTCATTCTTACGAATCACATCGGCAATCCACTTAAAGCCAGTGTAGGTATCGTATAGCTCTATATTATTTCGCTCAGCGATGGTCTTGATCAGGTCTGTGGTCACAATCGTCTTTACCAGATATTGATTGTCCTTCAGTTCGCCCGCTTCTCTCCGCTTCTCGATTGCGTAGTAGGCGTAGAGCAGACAGGTTTGGTTACCATTGATCAATACCCAATTGCCCTCCTTATCCTTCACGGCAGTACCGATGCGGTCGCCGTCG
Organism: Porphyromonas somerae; assembly: GCF_022845615.1. Classification (NCBI taxonomy): domain Bacteria; kingdom Pseudomonadati; phylum Bacteroidota; class Bacteroidia; order Bacteroidales; family Porphyromonadaceae; genus Porphyromonas; species Porphyromonas somerae. The sequence continues at coordinate 8,532 of NZ_AP025559.1, forward strand.
GGGTCAGTTGCCATCACAATCTCAGCATCAATCGCCTTCGCTTGGTCAATCGCCATCTTTAGGGCAGAGGCATTCTCGGGGTTAGGTGATTCTACCGTTGGGAAGTCACCGCTCACCACCATCTGCTCCTTTACTGGGTGTACATTGTCAAAGCCAGCCTCCTTCAGGCAACGTGGCAATACCTGACCACTGGTACCGTGAAGTGGTGTGAAGACAATCTTAAGGTCGTGCTGACGCTTGATCACCTCGGGGGAAAGACGCTTCGAGAGTACCTCCTTGATAAACTTATCATCCATCTCCTTCCCCATTAGAGTGATCATATCGCTAGGACCATCAAACTTAATCTCGGCAATCGACTTGATCGCATTCACCTCGTCAATCACATTCTGGTCGTGTGGTGCAATCATCTGAGCACCATCGCTCCAGTAAGCCTTAAAGCCATTATACTCCTTAGGGTTGTGCGAAGCGGTTAGCATCACACCACTCTGGCAGCCCAATTCGCGGATCGCATAGGAGACCATTGGGGTAGGGCGAAGTGCCTCGTACAGATAGACCTTGATGCCATTGGCAGCGAAGATACCCGCCACCATGCGAGAGAATTCAGAGCTATTGTGCCTACAATCGTAGCCAATAGCCACCTTCAAGTCGGCATCACGGCCAAACTCCTTAATCAGATAATTGGCAAGCCCTTGAGTGGCAGTGCCAACGGTGTAGCGATTCATGCGGTTGCTTCCTGCACCCATGATGCCACGAAGTCCACCCGTACCAAATTCCAAGTCCTTGTAAAAGGCATCCACTAGCTCGGTGGTGTCGGGATTATCGAGAAGTGCTTGCACCTCCTTGCGTGTCGCCTCATCATATTGTGGCGCTAGCCACGCTTCAGCTTTTGCTCTTACCTTTTGAAGTAATTCGTTATTTGCCATAATGCTATTTCCTTACTGTTTTTATTTCTATTATCCTAATATGGCAAATGTACCAAAAAATGATGTACCAACATCGCCCTCCCATGAAAGTTTAGCTAGCTAGCGAAAAGGGCCTCAACCGCATCATAGCGATTGAGGCCCTTTCCTTATACTACAGTAGTCACTGCTTTTAGTAGACAAAAGTCTTAGAAGTGTCCCGTGTCTTGCCTAGGTCAAAAGAGAGTCCCACACCAAATTGGTTGAAAGCTCTATCCTGAGTACATAAGCGGTAGCTAAGATTGAGGTCAATTCGCTCCAGTAAGTGGTAGCCAACGCCCATAGATAGATAGCTCATGTGATTGGTGAAAGCACCACCAAGACGCATACTCAAACCTTTGTGATAGGTTAGGCTGAGACCACCACCAGCGGTATATACTTTTGACTTGAGAGGTTGCAGTACGTAGTCGGCAGAAACCATACCTTGTAGCAACCAATCGGAGCATAGCTGATAAGCAGCATCGCCCGAGAAGGTCACAGAGCCAGGCATACGGTACTTGCCACCAGCCTTGCCGTACTGCACCAATCCACCAACGTTACGAAGAGCTAGTGACCAATGGGTAGGCACCACCCCATTAATGGCTTGTGGCGCATAACCAACTCCGATACTTCCGCCACCAGTATAGGCGATCTTATTGATCTGCGACATGACGAAGTGGCCAATAGCATAGGCACTCCACGCATCGCTTATCTGCACAGCATATCCTAGGTCTACAGAGAGGTCTCTAGGAGTGAGCATACGTCCATCACCATAATGATTGGAGGTAAGAATCTTAGGGCTATGAGCATAGCGTGCACCCACGAGGATGGCGTGCCGCTTTATTCTCCAGCCTAATGAAAGGGCATTGTAGACGCTTCTACCCGTATCAGATCCTATCTCTTCATTGGGCAGATACTTAGTGGTCCAAGAGGCTGTAATCCCCTTGACATCATTACGGAATATAGAGGTGGGCGAGGTATAGATATAGTGTGTCCGTCCATAACTTGCACCAGCTCCTACCCCCATACTCTCTGAAAAGAGGTCATAATTGTGTCGCACAAAAGAGAGTGTTGGCGACTCCTGGGCGGTAGCGTTACTCGTGAGCCCCATGATCAGTAATAGGCCGAAGAGACTTGCCACTGCCTTAGTTTTGCGATATCTATTCATCATACGATAAGTATTCATCAATATTTAACAAACTTACGGTAATAGCTCTCACTACCACTCTTCACTACCAAAGTATAGACCCCACCCGACAACTGCCGCACATCTAGCTCTACTTCACGAGCATCGAGGGCTGTATCGGTAGGATTGGACACTTGTTGTCGTAGCACCTTGGTACCTTCACCATTCACTACTGATAGTTCAACATTCTTCATGCTGCTATTGAGCAGTACGTGGAGCACATCATAGGTAGGGATAGGGTACATGTGATAGACAATATCACTATCCACCACTCGTATATTGATAGACATATAGAGGTCGGCACCTTGGCTATCAATAGCCTTCAGCTGTACGGTAGACTTACCCAACTTGGTTGGATTAATCGTGAGGATAGAGCCCTTGAGCTGACTACTGAGTGCTTCTGTATTAGCTCCAGAGGTAATCTCATACGATACCTCGTGACCATCGGGGTCATTGACATACTTAGAGAGATCCAACTCAATAGCAGGTTTCCCAAGAGTAAGGAATAGGGTCTTAGGCAGTGGCGTAGTCATCACTGGAGCAGAGTTGGCATACACTTCAAACGAGAAGGATTGGGTGGCAGTGGCACCAAACTCATCGGTTACCTTGAGCACAAACTCATGAACCCCTATGGCACCACGTGCAGAGAGGTGTAGGATCAGTTCGGTCTCGCTCACTTCCTCAATTCGGACTCCCGTATGATTGCCAGAGAGACTATATGTAACCTTGTGCCCCTCAGGGTCATTCAAGAGCACTTTTATCTCTGCTTGCTCCGTACCAGTCACACGATGCTGACCCTCGCTTACCACCTCTATCTTTGGTGGCTGATTGAAGAGCGTCTTGCCAGAGACAAAGGCTGGCTCTGAAAGATTGCCCCATCTATCTTGTGCCACAATTGCATAGTGATACTCGTGATCAAGCTTCAGATTCTTGAAGAGCACTTGTATCTCGTCGCCTGGCTCATAATTAAGTCCAAAGATACGACGCGACTTGGCGCCCTTATAATTATCTTTAGTCAGAGTCTTCTCATCGTCGGAGTAGACATAGTAGTAGGTAGCTGTACGATCATCGCCATCCTTCACCGCACCAAAGCAGAGGGTCTGGGCAGTATACTGAGCCTCAATCTTCACTTCAGCTACAGCCTGAGGAGCTTGCTTTTGATTACGATCCAAGGCACGAGCTGCATCGAGATATCCCTTGCCCAATACCCCTTCAAAGCCAGGGTTGATAGCATCAATATCAGCTGGTCGCAGAGCGGTAAGAAGCTGTTGCTTACACTCTTCATTGGTAAAGCCTGGTCCACCAAAGTGTGAAACGATTAGAGCTGTCACACCACTTACGTGAGGGCAAGCCATAGAGGTGCCTTGCATAAATTCGTAGTGGCTATTGGCCTGCACGATCTTACCACTCTCATCCTTTTGAACCCGCACAGAGGTGCTATAGATTTGTCCGCCTGGATAGTGCATATCACCACCTGGGGCAGTGATGTCTACATACTCGCCTCTATTGGTATAGTAGGCTTTCTTCCAATCGGGTGCCATAGCTGCCACAGCGACTACTTCGCCGTAAGCAGCGGGGTAAACGATATCATCCGAGCTCTCGTTACCTGCAGCAAAAAGCACCACTCCACCCTTCATAGGGGAGTCGGGTAGCTGATTACCATCATTGTCGCAACCAGCATAGTCGATAAAGTAATCGATTGCGGCCTTGAGCGAAGGTGCTAGGAACTTAGCCCCACCCCAAGAGTTTTGGCTGATGACTGCTCCGTGGTTGGCAGCATAGACAAAGGCTTGCTCAAAAGCCTGTCCCTTACCTCCATGCCCGAAGGCATCGCAAACCATCACACGCACTCCAGAGTTGGGGGTACCGTTACCACCAGCAATACCAGAGACACCAATACTATTATTATTGACCGCAGCGATCACACCTGCAACGTGCGTACCGTGTGCGTCAAAAGCAATATCGGCATTGCCATCGGCAAAGTTGTAACCGTGGATATCACCCACATACTTATCCCCAGCAACCCCTGGCTTAGGATTGACCCAGATATTTTGCTTCAAGTCCTCATGGTCGTAGTAGACACCACCATCGATCACCGCAACGATCACATTGGGCTTACCTACCTCCTTTTGCCACGCCTCAAAGAGGTTGAGGTCGGCACCTTTGAGAGACTTTAGACCACTACCATTATTGAAGTAGTGCCACTGCTTTGGTAGCATAGGGTCATTGAAAGGATAGGTCACCTGGTCAGGACGTACGAGATCGAAGTCAATTGCACGCAAGTTGGCACCGAAGAATAGCGGTGGCTCCTGATCCATCTGTCGGTAGATAGGCACCTGCTCCACAATCTCCACGCCGGGCAATTGCTTTACCTCTTCCAGAGCCCTTGTCTGGGTTCCCTTGGACTTTGTTGACTCATCGAGCACGATATCGTACCATAGATGCAATCCTGCTCTACGCATACGCTTTTCGAACTTAGGATCAATAGGGAAGAGAGGACGAACCTCCACAGCCCCTATCTCTTTTAGGCACTCGGTTAGCTCTGGTACATTGGTCTCCCAGTCACCATCAACAGATGCTCTTAGGCTTCGCTCTCCTACGCGAGTTTGGTACGTTTCGCTCAGCTTTACTCTCACGATATTGGTGAGAACGCCCTCAGCAGGCACCACCTCTGTAGGCTTTTCACTTGGCACCTCCATAGCTCCCCCTCGCTCACTGGTACAGCTAGCTGCACCAAGGAGCAAAGAAGTAAGGGCTATGAGGAGAAATAGTCTATTTTTCATTGTCATCATACTATCTACAGAAGTTATCTACCCACGTAATTCTTGCCAACGGAGACACCCTGCTTAATCACAGGTAAAGATAGCTTTTGGCTATTCTTTCCAGCGTGGTATGGGAGCATAAAGAGTACAAGGGATGGATCCTCAGCACCTTCAAAGTGAGCAAACTTCACTCTCAGTTGCAAGCCCTTGGTATCATTGATGAAGACATCAAATTGGTTTTGGTCGTCTGTCTTGCCCTTGTACTTGAAGCCCTCCTGCTCCATCAGAGCAGAGAATTCCTCAGTGATATAGAAGTGACCATTATTCTCGTAATATACGAGGTTGAAGTCGTACCACTCCTGCATCATACCTATAAATTCGCCTGGCTTCTCATCTTTATACGTAAAGTAGTAGTTACGATACTTTATCTCCTTGCTCTTTGGCACCTTATAGGCGATAAAGGCGAGACTATTTTCAGTATCATATTGAGAGGTAGAGGCATCGTAAACACCACCATTCTTCGCCTCATAATCCTCCACTTTGGCATAGTCAGAGCCAAATGGCACCTCAGGGTATGGGAACTTGGCGAAGGTAGGATACTTCTCCTTTTGCTTAGGGATATAGGAGTAAAGCACGTGAGGATTGAAAGCATAGTTACGCTTCACCTCTGCCAACACGCGCTTTTCAGGGTGATAAAGCTCATTATCGCCACGCTTCTCAGAAAATCCTGCATCGGTAAGTCCCTTGATAATGATATCATAAGCCTCATCGCTCATCACTTCATCACCTTCTTTATTGAAAGTGCGATAAGGCTCAGCAACGTCCATCTGGGCATACTCTAGGATACCACGGGTGGAGAAGGTGTAGCTCATACGAGAGATAAGTGGGCTAATGGTATTGAAGTCGATAAACTTAGAGCCAGTAATTGCTGCCACCATACTCTTACGCTCTAGCTCAAAAGCAGTGACGATACTCTTGGTGCCAAATTCGAAGTCGATAAATGGTAGCATAAATAGAGGCCACTCCTTTTGAGTTACCGTGATAGTAGCTGTAGTGGCTACGCCCTCTACTTGGAAAAGGAGTTCTGCTGTACGCTCTTTACTAGCATTGGTCTCAGCATCCTTATTATTAGTTACAGAGAGCTTGATCTGGTTTTTCCATGGGAAGGCGGTCACCTTGAGCCACTCTTCACTACTTGTGACACTCCACTTTTCACCATTGAGGCGTACACTCACTTCGCTCTCATACTCCCAAGGCTCTAGGATAATATTCTCAGGAGCAGTCTGTACGAAGATAGGGCTACCCTCTTGAGTCACTGTCAACTGATGCACAGCGTCTCCAGCTTGGATCATCACCATTGCCTTGCGGCTTGTGATCTGACTATTGGCATCATAAACAAGTTTGATAGAGCCTTCCTGAGGGATAGCAGTGACCCAATCCCGGTTGGAGACAGCCACTACTTGCTCCTCACTGCTCTTCACATCTATAATCTTCTCACCTGCCTCCTTAGGCAATTGGATAACGTCACTCGCTACCTCAATCACTGAGGGTTCATCCACCGCAGCTTGTGGTGTACAAGCCCCCAAAGCGACCATGGCTACGAGGAGCGATAGGAGAGAGGACTTTATAAAGTTGTTTACTGTATTCATAATATGAGTATGGTAATATGTATGATTTATCTATTCTTTCTACTTTTTTGTTGGTTACTCTCAACACTCAATGAGTGAGATACAAGTCTAGTACCAGGATTGACCTGAACCACTAGCACAGGCTTTGGATCGCCAAAGAACTTAAACCACTGTACCGCCATGGTGAGGTTACGCTCCTTGGAGATAAAGACATAGACTTGCTCCAAAATATTGTACTCTACAAATTCAAAGCCCTCTCGCTTGGCTAGCGCCTTAAACTCCTCGGTGAGGAGGTTATTGTAGCCCTTATAATTCCAGCAAGCTCGTTCGGTCTGTGTAAAGAATTGACGCGTACGCTCAATGGTGATATTGCCATCTTTGTCTTTGTTAAGGAAGTAAAGTCGGCCATCGGCTCCATATTTACCAGGCTCACACTCAAACTCCATCTCATCTACAGACTCAATCTCATCATCGCTATAGGGATAGATCATCTCACCGCCATGGGCTGCCTCATAGGCCTTTACGCCTTCCACCCCAAGGTCAAAACGAGTAAATCCAAGAGGTAGCTCATCGAAGGTTGGATACGCCTTGGATTGCTTAGGGGTATAAGTAAAGAGGAGGTGAGGAGTATTCTTGTAGTAAGGCTTGATCTCCACCTCTAGGTTGCTCATCTCGGCATGCCGGAAATGATTCTCACCCAGCTCTACTGTAAAGCCAGATTGATTGAGGAACTCCACCAATTGCTGACGCTCTGAAGGACCTGTAAGGATACGGGTAGAAGAGGCATCCAGCTGAGCATAGAGGTAAGCACCACCCTCGTAGATGGTGTAGCTCACACGTGGGAAAGCGACACTCGTGGTGGTGAAGTCAAAGAAACGCTCATGGGTAAACTCAATGGTTCCACCTCGCTTCTCTTCGAACGCTTGAATATCTTGTCGGGTAGCCGACTCAAAGTTCATATAAGGTAGGAGAAAGTAGCTGATACCACTCTGTACCACAGAGACCTCGTGTGCCACGGTTTCGTCGGCACCCATACTGATCAGTATCTTACCCACCCTAGGCTCTCGGCTTCTGGTAGGTTGTACTTTAACCTCCATTTTATATGCAGAGGGGAGTGCTGTCACCTCAATCCAATCCTCTTGGCTTTGGGCCTTCCAATCATCATTATTAGTGATCACATCTATGGAGAAGAGCCCACCAAACTGATCTACATTCAGTTCTTCAGGAGAAGTCTCCACCTTGGGAGTGGCTTTTGCTTGAATAATGGTTAATTGCTTTTGGCTCTTGCCAGATTTGACCACCACACTGCCACGGCGCTCCTTTGGCTGGAGGTTGTCCTTCACTGAGATCTCTAAGACCCCATCTCTATTCTTAGCAGTAATCCAAGGGTTAAGTGTGTAGCATTGCCATGCTCCTGAGGTGCTCTGCACCTGTACGTCGTGGGAAGAAGAGTGGTTCTCAAAGGAGAGAATACCACTTTCCGAAAGCTCAATGGTCGCCAACTCATCCATGTACCCTTCGCTAGTACAGCTAGGCATTACTAGGAGACTGCATAGGCATGCCACAAAAGCCCATGTCGATAGCCTCTTGTAATGTGAATGAAGGAGCCGTTGCCACTTCAGCAATTCATAGTTTGAAAAAGACTTCATCTGTTTAGTGCAATAATAGTATGTAATTATAAAAAAAGTAATATGCTCATTAGGTCGTAGGTTATTTTCTAAAACGTCCCACAATATTACTTATTTTTCTCCAAACTAAATACCCCACAGCACCCTTTTTTTAGGGGTTACGCATTAGGCTGGTCTTATCGTATGATTTTTAGGGGGTGTCTATGAGTAAGGACCTCGGCAGAGGTCCGTGCTAAATAGGCACAGGTCAAGGCACGCAGTGCCGAAGACCTGTGTATAGATAGGTGTAAAATACCCTTGCGACCCCGGTCGAGGGGTCGGACCACCCTATCTCTAGGTCTGACCCCTCAGCCGGGGTCAAGGAGGTGGTGGATGTGCTCTTGTACACAGGTCGTTCGGGGCTCTGCCCCTCCCGACCTGTGCCTATTTAAGAGGGACCTCTGCCGAGGTCCTCCCTTATTGACCTCCAATGAATGCCATACGGCAATATCATTCTAATGTGTAACCCCTGATTAGAAAGGACTTACCATGTGGCAATCATCGGAGATTTTTGTATGAACCTCGGCAGAGGTCTCATCTGAGTTGGTATAGGACCCTTAGAGTTGCATTGCATCGAAACTATGAGATAGTTGCATCAATGAAACCGTTGCATTGAGACGAATTGCAGCGTTTCTTATGGAATTGGAGATGAGGCAAGTTGCTGGGATTTTCGGGGAAAGTGTAAAAAGTGAGAGGAATAGCCCTTACTTCTGCCTAAAAAATGGTATCTTTAGCCATTAGAATATTTGTAGATATGAAGCGAAGCGAAATAATTATACCGATAGAGGAGAAGTCCTTTAAAGAGTTACAGAGTGAAGAACTAGAGTTGGTGGAGGCGGCAAGGAGCATTGCCCGCGATGCCTATGCCCCTTACTCAAAGTTTAGAGTAGGTGCTGCTCTTCGCCTAAAGAGTGGCCGCATCGTCACTGGGTCCAACCAAGAAAATGCTGCCTATCCCTCGGGACTGTGTGCCGAGCGGACGGCACTATTCTACGCTGGGGCTCAGTACCCCGATGATCCAGTGGTCGCCTTGGCAGTGACCGCGATGCGGGATGACAATCTCTATGTAGCCGTAGCAGCCCCCTGTGGTGGTTGCCGACAGGTGATATTGGAGACCGCCGACCGCTATAAGTCGCCTTTCCCTGTCTACCTAGCCGGACCCGACTCAGTACAGATAGTCGCAGATTGTAGGCAACTCCTACCGATCAATTTCGACGCTTCGTCGCTATAAGAGAAGGAGCTAAGATGGGAGACTTTGTAGTATCGGCACGTAAATATCGTCCGAGCACCTTCGAGAGTGTCGTAGGGCAGAAGGCCTTGACCACCACTTTGAAGAATGCTATTCTTCAGAATAAGCTATCTCACGCCTACCTATTCTGTGGGCCGCGGGGGGTGGGCAAGACCTCTTGTGCTAGAATATTTGCGAAGACCATCAATTGCCAAAACCGTACCCCCGAGGGAGAGGCGTGCAACCAGTGCGAGAGCTGTATTGCCGCCAATGAGCAGCGCTCCTATAATATTATGGAGCTCGATGCCGCCTCCAATAACTCAGTTAATGATATCCGCCAGCTGATAGAGCAGGTCTATATCGCCCCCACTTCGGGCAAGTATCGGGTCTATATCATTGATGAGGTGCACATGCTCTCGAGTAGTGCTTTCAATGCCTTCCTAAAGACGCTAGAGGAGCCCCCCGCACACGCCATATTTATTTTGGCAACGACCGAGAAGCACAAGGTGCTACCCACCATCATCTCTCGCTGCCAAGTACACGACTTTAGCCGAATAACTAGCCACGACATTGCAGAGCACCTAGCCCACATCGCTTCCCAAGAGGGGATCACCGTTGAGCCCGAGGCACTGCAGATGATCGGCATCGCTGCCGATGGAGGAATGCGCGATGCCCTCAGTATGTTCGATCAGATAGCCGGCTTTGGTGGCGGACAGGTGACCGTAGAGGGGGTGAGGAAAAATCTTAATCTCCTCAATGAAGATGAGTACTTTAGGCTACTCGCCTATGTGGTGGAGGGGCAGCACCCCAAAGCCCTTTCGCTCATCAATGACCTCCTAGAGAGTGGGTACGAGGGCGATATCGTGATGCGAGGCTTCTCGGGTTTCTTGCGCAACGTATTGATGGCCCAATCGGCCGAGACGATTCAGCTGATCGAAGCCCCCCAATCTATCCAAGAGCGTATGTCCAAAGCTGGGGCCTATACCCCAGCTAGCATGCTGTGGAATTATCTCAAGATTAGTAGCTCCTTTGGTGCTGAGTACAAAGGGACGCCCGATAAACGTCTGGCACTAGAGGTGGCAGTACTAAGGATGTGTGAGCTATCGAGCTCCAGTCCATTGGCAACGCCCGTAGCCCCCGCCCCAGTTGCTGCCCCGACAGCTACCCCCTCCGCCACCACATCAACACCCCCGCAGGCCTCCACACAGCAGGTCCATCAGCCAGCACATCAGCCAGCTCAGGCACCTACCCAGGTGAGCCAGCCGACACAAGTCTACACCAAGGCTCAAACCATTAATCCACAGCCCACTCGGCGCACTCAAGGTAATGGCGGGCAAGAGCTTTATGGCTTTTCCCTAAAAACAGGTAAGCCAACCGTGCAGAGGGAGGAGACCAATACTGGGCCGGTAAGCCAAAACCGTAACGAGGAGTACACCGAAGAGCAGCTACAGAAGGCGTGGCGAAAGGCAGTGGCAATGGTCAAGAACGCCCCCTTTGCCAAGGGTGTATTGCAGCGGATTACCCCCACAAAGTCACCCGACCACAATATCCAGCTAGTGGTACAGAGCAATACCATCAAGATGCAAGTGGTGCGCGTGCTAGGGCCAGTGCTAGATGTGCTCCACGATGAATTGAAAAATGACAAAGTTGGCATCGCCATTGAGGTAGATGTAAAGCTACAGGAGCTACTACCACAGACCCCCAATGAGCGGTGGGCATTTGTCTCCAAAGACAATCCTTGGCTGCAGCAGATGGCACAAGACCTGCAGCTTCGACCTAGATAACTAAAGAGTAATAATCACTAAATAACTAAATCAAACAACAACATGAGAAAATTACCTAAGGTACTAATTTCACTAACCCTGCTCCTCGGACTGACTATGCCAGCGATGGCACAAGAGGCTGCTAAGGAGGAGTACAAGTTTACGGTAGTAAAGGAGCTACCTATCACACCTATCCAAAACCAAGCCAATTCAAGCACATGCTGGTCTTTTAGCGGACTAGGGTTCCTAGAGATGGAGGCATTGCGTATCAGTGGCAAGAGCGTAGTGCTCTCACCTATGCATGTGGTATCTCACTCTTATCGCGATAAGGCCGATAATTACATCCGCTACCAAGGGGAGACCAACTTTGGCCCTGGTGGCTCTTTCTATGACGTCCTTTACTCTGTAAAGCACTACGGTATCGTGCCAATGAGCGAGATGGAAGGTCTCAACTATGGCTCAAAGCGCCACAATCACAATGAGATACACGCTGCTGCAGATGGATTTATCAAAGCTATCCTCAAGAATTCAGAGCGCTCAGGCCTCACACCAGCTTGGAAGAACGCTTTTGGCGGGATCATCGACGCTTATCTAGGGGAGCTTCCCGAGAGCTTTACCTATGAGGGTAAGAGCTTTACCCCCGAGAGCTTCGTGAAGTACCTAGGACTCAATATGGACGACTATGTATCGCTCACCAGCTTTACTCATCACCCATTCTACTCTAAGTTTGTACTCGAGATTGCCGATAATTGGAGACACTCTCTATCTTACAACCTCCCTCTCGATGAGTTTATGCAAGTCTTCGATAATGCGATCAATAACGGATATGGTATCGCATGGGGTAGCGACGTAAGCGAAGTAGGCTTTAATAGAGATGGACTAGGAATTCTGATCGATGCCGACGCAGCAGAGTCTACCGGCTCCGACCAAGCTCGCTGGATCGGTGCTACTCCAAGTGAGAAGCGCAGTATGATCAATGAACTGGTGCGCACTCCTGGTGCTCCAGAGATCAAGGTGACTCAAGAGTGGCGCCAAGCAGGCTTCGATGCTCAAGAAACAACCGATGACCACGGTATGGTGATCTATGGTATCGCTAAGGACCAGACTGGTAAGAAGTTTTACATGGTCAAGAACTCTTGGGGCGAAGCTGGCCGTTACAAAGGTCTATGGTATGTATCCGAGAACTTTGTAGCTGGTAAGACCATCAATATTGTGGTGCACAAAGACGCCATTCCTTCTGCTATCCGCAAGAAGCTCGGCATCTAATCTCCCCTCAATATAATATAGAATATCCCCGCTGATCCATCGGGTCAGCGGGGATATCTTATTGATGCCAACTAAAAAGGGGAGTGGGGGTACCTTATCGGACAGGTCGGACAGGTCAGACAAGTCGGACACCCGCTTTCTACCAGTAGCTTATTAGCCGTCCGACCTGTCTGACTTGTCCGACTTGTCCGATAAGGGGCCCTTTCTCGATGAGGCACTTCTATGGGTAGTCACAAAAAGAGGGCGAGCAACCAATTGGTTGCTCGCCCTTTATTAATATAGCTTGGCGCTACTCTTAGAATACAAAGGTTAGACCAAGGGTGCTAGCTACACCAGCCAGAGTGGTAGTTACCTTGTCCTTGCTGAATGAGCTGCTGCTGTATCCTAGGCCAAGTGTAAGACCTACGTTAGGATTCACGAAGTAGGCTACACCACCACCTACACCATAGTATAGACCACCAGCTGAAGTAGTTGTCTTACTGTCAGACATAAGGCCCTTGCTTGTTGATGAAAGATGTGCATACCCTACCTGAGCGCTAAGGAATGGACGGATGTTGCTATTTGGTAAGAAGAAATAGCTTACTGCAGGAGCGATAATAAAGGTACCCTCACTGTTGCCATCACGACCAGAAAAGTCGTAGCCTAGTTCAGCACCTACTGCAAGGTTGTCGATCACGAAATAGCGTGCGTCGAAAGCAAGCTTAAGGTTGGTAGTAGCTTTAGTATCAGTTTGCTTATTACCATCAACCGTCATTGAAGGCTTGCCAGAGAATAGAGATAGAGAGGAACCAGCACCTACCATCATCTTACCTGCCTCAGTCTGAGCAAAAGCGCTTACAGAGCATAGAGCCATCACTGCGGTGGCTACCATTAGTTTAATTGTCTTCATGATAAAATCTAAATCTAATTGTTAAACAAATATACAATCATTATATATTCGGTAGCAAATATACGAATATATATTGAATTATTGCTATATGACAATATAATCAATCACCCTACAGTTCGCCATCGCGGTAGTAGAGGAAGCGGAGGTAGTCGGTGAAGATGATATTTTGTAGCGAGCTCTTATAGCGGTCAAATTGCTCCTTATTTCCCCCTTTGAGCTGATACCCTTCGAGGTCACGATCACCAATGTCTTTGGTCTCAATATAACCGATGGGGCGTCCGGCGCAGGTAAAGGTGAAGTCGGGTCGACCGATGTTGTTGGTGCCTTGTGCCTCCTCGGTGATGGCGATCTCCTTGGGGAGGAGTTGGCGGAGGAGCACCTGGAAGTCGGTGTGGTAGCTCATCTCGGTCAGCCCACCTGCTTGTAGGCGCTTAGTGATCTCTCGTAGGTAGTTGCGTATCTTGTTCATAATTGAGTATTGGTTTGAGTCGTTACCAAAGGACAACCATTTTCGCGTAGATGACCGCCATTTGTGGGGGGTGCCTTATCGGACAGGTCGGACGCTCGATAGACTGGTGGCGGGTGGAGGTGCACCCTGGCGGATTCTTTTTTGGGGTGCCCCGATCTAAGCAAAAACTGAGATGCAACTAAGCATTTGCTTTGTTGCAACTCGCCATTTGCTTAGTTGCAACTCGTCGATCGCTTAGTTGCAACTCAGTTTTTGGTCTGCTACGGGAGGGGGTAAGTTGCCTTATCGGACAAGTCGGACGAGGAAGGTACAAGAAAAGGACCTCGGAGAGGTCCCTCTTAAATAGGCACAGGTCGGAGGGGCGTTAGCCCCGAACGACCTGTGTGTAAGTGCATATTCACCACCTCCTTGACCCCGGCTGAGGGGTCAGACCTAGAGATAAGGTTGTCCGACCCCTCGGCCGGGGTCGCAAGGTTTTTTTTACATCGTTATACACAGGTCTTCGGCACTGCGTGCCTTGACCTGTGCCTATTTAGCACGGACCTCTGCCGAGGTCCTTACCCCATAGTGCTCCGATAAATACCACTCACAAGATTCTTCTAATGCGTCACCTTTGGAAAAATAGAGGGTTGGAGAGTTGGTACAATGGCGGTGATTAGGTAGATTTGTAGAGTTTTAATTGGTATTAACCTTTCAAATGTCTCGCGAGCTATGTCTACTTCGCCTATTGACCAACTCAGTCCCACACGCCAGGTAGTGGTGGGTGTGCAGTATCTTTTTGTTGCCTTTGGAGCCACTGTCTTGGTGCCGCTACTGGTGGGGCTTGACCCTTCGGCTGCCCTCTTTTCGGCAGGTATTGGCACGCTTATTTTTCACTTGGTAACGAAAGGTAAGGTGCCTATCTTCCTCGGTAGTAGCTTTGCTTTCATCGCTCCGATTGTGAGTGCTACGGAGCTCTATGGATTAAGCGGGGCCCTTTTGGGAATTGCGGGCGTTGCCTTTGTCTACTTTGTGATGTCGGCACTCATCAAGCTTTTTGGTACTAAGTTTATCAATCGTCTCTTTCCTGAGGTGGTGATTGGTCCTGTGATTATGCTGATTGGGCTTTCGCTCTCTAGTTCGGCGGTGAAGATGGCGGAGGGGAATTGGCCTTTGGCGGCGATTTCATTGGCGACGGCCATTGTGGTGACGCTTTATGGGCGAGGGCTGATTAAGTTGATCCCGATCTTTTGTGGGATCATTGTGGGGTATTTGGTGGACCTGATCTTTTTTGATATTGACTTTAGTGGTATTCAGGCGGCTAGCTGGTTTTCGCTTCCACAGCTGACCTTTCCCGAAAAGTTTAGCTGGGCACCGATTATCTATATGATCCCAGTGGCGATTGCTCCTGTGATTGAGCACATTGGGGATATCTATGTGGTGAATAGCGTGACGGGTAAAAACTTCGTGAAGGATCCTGGGCTGCACCGCACAATGCTGGGTGATGGCTTGGCCTGCTTGGTCGCTTCGTTTCTTGGTGCCCCTCCTGTGACTACCTATTCGGAGGTGACAGGTGCGATGTCGCTGACAAAGGTGACGGCCCCTCGGGTGCTGAGGATTTCGGCTGTTACGGCGATTGTTTTCTCTATGATTGGCAAGGTGAGTGCTTTCCTGAAGAGTATTGATTCGGCGATCTTGGGCGGGATTATGCTACTGCTCTTTGGTACTATCGCTGGTGCGGGGATCAATAACCTCCTCAATAGCCGTGTGAATCTCTCTAGTCCTAGGAATATTGTGATCATCTCTGTGACTCTCACGACTGGTATTGGCGGGGCGGTGCTGAGTATGGGCCGCTTTACACTCGGTGGTATTGGCCTATCAGCGATCATCGCGGTGCTCCTCAACCTGATCCTCCCCGAGACCGAAGCCGACCGTCGGCCTAAGGAGCAGTAACGATTGAAGGACCTCGGAGAGGTCCGATTTGTCGTAGCCCCCGTGTCGGAGGGCATAGCCCGAACGACCGGGGGAATAAATGTAAGCCACACGCAATATTGACCCCTTGCGGGTCGGACAATAGGAGCTAGGACATCAAAATTAATCCTAGAATAGGTTGTCCGACCCACAAGGGGTCGATGGTTTTGGTCGCCTTATTTACCCCCATTCATCGGCTCTACGAGCCTCGAATGGGGGCTACGACAAATCGAACCTCCTGCGGAGGTCCTTATTCATAGACACCCCGCTAAAAACCATACGGTCAGAACTTCTAATGCGTAAGCCTTGAGGGTTACTTGTCGTAGTAGTGCCCCATAGCTGATAATACAAGTACAAGGATCTTATCCTCTTTGATGGTGTAGAGCAGCCTATTTTTCTTATCAATTCTACGAGACCAAATGCCTTCTACCCCTTTCAATTGCTCGGGCTTCCCTGTTCCTGTGGTTGGGTGTTCTTCAAGTTCGCTTAATAAGCTCTCTATTTTCTTAAATAGCCCCCCATTCCATTTGCTATGCTCTGCTTTTTTTGCTTGCAAAGACTCTTTATCTATGGCAAAGATAGAGGATATCTCCGAACAACTTTCTCCTCTATTATTGATTCTTCCCAATCAAGAAAAAAGAAGTTGACATTGAGCATAAGAAAGACTACTCTCCTGCCGACCTTAAAAAATAGAAACACGACGTTGTAAAGAAATTGCGGATATATGGAATTGCTCCAATTACGGCATATAATTTTCGAGGACGCAGTTGGAATTTCACCTCATAATGAGGATTGATGAAATAGAATGTTCTGTCAATGGCTTCAAAACCTTCCTTTCTCATCGTGCTCTCAAATAATTCTATTGAACATTTGGTTTGCTTGATATTCAGCAATTCCCTGACACACCCTTCATCCTCTTTCCAAGCCCTTAGTATCCACTCATAAAATGAAGTTGGAAGCAGGTGGAAGAATGGCAGATGTGATAGGAAGCGGCTTCTGCATATCTGCTGATGTCCACCGAATGGCATCTGCCAAGCAGGAAAGGACATGAAAATCTTCCCCCCCCCCCCCCCCCTGTTTTAACAGCTGTTTACACTTGCGCATAAATTTCTCCTTATCGTCTATATGTTCTATCACATCATGGCATATAATTAAATCGAATTGATGCTTGAGTTCCTCCAACAGGAATACATCGGAAGCAATGAAACGCCCTTTTGCTCCATTCTCTTGGAAAAACTTTCTTGCGTCCTTTATCCGTCCCTCTGCCATGTCCACACCCACGACATCGCAACCCATGCATGAGAAAGGTAGGAGATTTCCACCGTCTCCACAACCTATTTCCAACACTTTCATTCCTTTCTCCACCTGCTTGTACTGTTGAATGTAAGGAATGAAATACTTCTTGCTTGTAGTTGCAAGTTCATAGAAATACTGTCTTCTGTTAAGTTGTCTTGACTGCATCGCTCTTCGTATACTATTAGTTCAAGTGCAAAGATTGTACTTACTGCAAACATACGCATAATAAATAAGATCAAAAAGAGCTTTGCGGGAGTTCCATTCAGATTATAGCTAAAGTTTTAGTAAATTTGTGGAGGTAGTTATTTATTAAATGGTTTGATGACTTATGGAGGGTAAGAAGAGGAGATATTTTGATAGGGACATCAGTTGGCTCGCTTTCAATAAGCGGGTGCTGCTGGAGTCTCTGGATAAGAGTGTGCCGATTTACGAGCGGATCAGCTTTCTCTCGATATTTTCATCGAACCTTGAGGAGTTTTACCAGGTGCGTGTGGCGAGTAATCGCATGGCACTGAAGCGGGCTATCCAAAAGGGGGATAAAGACGAGGTACGCCTAAAGCGTGAGAGCTTTAAGGCACTGACCGATGAGGTGAAGTCGCAGGAGGAGCTATTTCGGCAAGCGTGGGAGGAGGTGATGGTGCCAGACCTCTTTGAGGCGGGGGTGAAGGTCTTTACCCATGCGGAGGAGTTTACTGGTAAGATACGTGCTTTTGTAGAGCACTATTTTGAGGAGGAGGTCTTTCCGTACCTTCAGCCGGTGCTGGTGAGTCCCAACCTTATGAATGTCTTTGTACGAGATAAGCGAATCTACCTTGCAGTCTATGTGCGACGCCATTCGGATAGCAAGAAGCGGGTCTTTATGATTAAACTACCCTTTACCAAGGCTCCTCGCTTCTTGCGACTACCCGACTTTGAGGGTCGTTACTCCTTTACCTTTTTGGACGAAGTGGTGCGTGCTGGTCTGGATAAGATCTTTGTGGGCTACGACGTGCTTGGCTCTTATAGCTTTAAGGTCTCCCGTGATGCCGATATAGAGCTTGATGAAGGGGCGGGCGGTATTGACCTGGCGGAGCATATAGAGGAGCAGATATCTAAGCGTAAGACTGGTGCGGTGACGCGCCTGCAATTTGATGATATGATGCCGGCGGTGGTGCTGGAGCAATTGGTCCAATCATTGAAGCTAGGGCCAGAGGTGTTGCTACCAAGTCGCCGTCATCTACAACTACAAGACCTTCGGAAGCTACCCAATCCGATTGGCCCTGAATATGAGCAGCAATACCATGCACCTATCCCTCACTACAGATGGGATCAGTGCCCAAATAAGTTGGATCACCTCCTGAGGCAAGACGAAGCGATCTTTGTGCCCTATACCAGTTTTGATTACCTTCTGAGCACACTGCAGGCGGCTTCTACCGACCCTCGGGTGAGGGGAATCAAGCTAACGCAGTATCGCGTGGCGGAGGATTCGGAGGTAATCGATGCTCTGATAAAGGCGGCTACACAAGGTAAGGAGGTGACGGTCTTTGTGGAGCTGAAGGCGAGATTTGATGAGGAGAATAATCTGCAAACCGCTCAGCGGATGATCCGCCACGGCGTCAAGATACTCTACTCTCTGCCGGGGCTTAAGGTGCATGCCAAGACTTGCTTTATAGAGTTTCACCCAGAGGCGGTGCCAGGGAAGTGTGGCATTGCCTGCTTTAGCACGGGCAACTTTAATGAAAAGACAGCGAAGATCTACTCGGATGTGCTGGTCTTTACCAGTCGGCAAGAATTGGCTTACGATCTTTCGCAACTCTTTCTCCTCTTGGAGCAGGGCGATACCACGCATACCTTTGAGCATCTACTCGTGGCTAGCTACGGTATGGTGGAGCAGATCTACCAATTGATCGACTATGAGATTGCCGAGGCGAAGGCGGGGAGAAAGGCACGAATGGTCCTCAAGATGAATTCAATAGAGGAGCAAGGGGTGATTAATAAACTCTATGAGGCGTCGGAGGCGGGAGTGGAGATTGACCTCCTAGTTCGTGGTATCTGTAGGGTAATCCCTGGTCAGCCTTTTAGTCAAAATATCCGGGTGATACGTCTGCTGGATATCTACCTAGAGCATGCCCGTATCTGGTACTTTTACCACGGGGGTGAGGAGCGCGACTACGTCTCTTCGGCCGATTGGATGACCCGTAACCTCTACCGAAGGATAGAGTGTGGTGCCCCAGTTTTGGCTCCCGAGATCAAGGAGTTCTTAGGGAAGGTATTGGACCTCTGCCTCAGTGACAATGTGAAGGCTACCTATCTATCTTCCGATCTGGAGAATATCCCCAAGCGTGACCATCCTGAAAAGGCTATTCGGACGCAAGAGGAGATGTATCGGGTGGTGAAGGATTTTAATCATCTGCCCCCTTTCACTACTTGTCACCTACCAGAGGAGCAGGTAAAAGTGCCTAGCCTAGAGCGTACCCCTCGTACCAAACAGAGCTGGCTTGGGCAGCTGATTTTTGGACAAAAGAAGTAATCAATTGATAGAGAAATAAGATATGTTTTCAGGAATAGTAGAAAGCACAGCCACTGTAGTGAGAGTGGTGAGAGAGGAAGGAACGGAGAATGTACACTTGACCCTTACGGCCCCTTTCGTGGAGGAGCTGAAGGTGGATCAGAGTATCTCGCACAATGGTGTCTGCCTTACTGTAGTGGCCATTGACTTGGAGGAGCGTAGCTACACCGTTACGGCGATACTCGAGACGCTACAGCGCTCCAATCTAGGTGACTTGAAGCCTGGGGACTTGGTCAATCTGGAGCGAAGCATGACGGTAGGTGGTCGACTGGATGGCCATATTGTACAAGGTCATGTGGATACTACTGGAGTATGTACAGAAATACGTGAGGCGGAGGGAAGCCACTATTTCCGCATTGAGTACAGTGTGCCCAAGGAGATGGCTCTGCGTGGCTATATGACGGTAGAGAAGGGCTCTGTCTGTGTCAATGGGGTGAGCCTCACGGTGGTGAATTCTACGCCCAATAGCTTTGAAGTGGCAATCATCCCTTATACCATCGAGCATACCAACTTCAAGACTCTTGAGGTGGGTAAAAGGGTCAATCTGGAGTTTGATATCATCGGCAAATACCTTGCCCGCATCATAGAGATTCAGCAATCATGAGCCTACAGGATTTAGCAGCCACTCGGCAGAGTGATCGGAAGTACGATGAGAGTCGCCCTGTACCTAGAGAGGTGATTGAGCGTATCTTGGAGGTGGCCCGCTTGGCTCCCTCGGCTACCAACTCTCAGCCGTGGCACTTTATCGTGGTTGATGACCCTACAACTCGTGCTGAGGTGGCGGCGACACTCACAACCCCTTTGGTACCAGGAATGAATAAGTTTGCAGCGACGGCACCCGTCCTCCTAGTATTGGTGGAGGAGTCGCCCAATGCAGCTGGCAAGGCAGGTTCGCTCCTCCTCAATAAGCACTTACCTGCGTATGATATAGGAATTGTGGCTAGCTACATCACCCTTGCGGCACGTGAGGAGGGACTTGGTAGCTGCATCATGGGGTGGGTCAATGAGCGTAAGCTCCGCAAAGTACTAGGGGTGTCGAGAGGCAAGAAGCTCCCTCTAGTGATCTCACTTGGCTACTCGGTTCAGGAGCTCAGAGCCAAGAAGCGTAAACCCCTCTCGGAGCTCCTTTCTTACAATAAATATTCAAAATAAATAGAGATAGACTATGGCACAAAAACCCTCAATACCTAAAGGGACGCGTGACTTCTCACCTGAGGAGATGGCGAAACGCAACTATATATTTGATACCATTAAGAGTGTCTACCACACCTATGGATTTAGGGAGATAGAGACCCCCGCAATGGAGAATCTCTCGACCCTTACCGGTAAGTATGGCGCGGAGGGGGATAAGTTGCTCTTCCGTATCCTCAATAGTGGGGATAGCCTAAAGGAATTTAATCGGGAAGAGTTGCTTACGATTGACCCAGCCGAGTTTGCAGCTCGTGCATGCGACCGAGGGCTACGCTATGACCTCACGGTGCCTTTTGCCCGCTATGTGGTGCAGCACCGCAATGAGATCACCTTCCCCTTCCGTCGCTTCCAGATACAGCCAGTATGGCGTGCCGATCGACCTCAAAAGGGGAGGTATAGGGAGTTCTTTCAGTGTGATGCCGATGTGATTGGTTCTGACTCCCTTCTTCATGAAGTGGAGCTCACTCGTATCATTGATACGGTCTTCCACCGTCTCAATATCTCCGTTACTATCCACCTGAATAATCGCAAGTTGCTCACGGCTATTGGTGAGACTTTAGGAATTGAGAATATCATTGACCTCACTGTGGCCATTGATAAGCTAGATAAGATTGGTTGGGAAGGGGTTCGCTCGGAGTTGCTCTCCAAGGGAATTACCGAGGCGGCGTGCGACCAGCTACACCCTATCCTCAACTTTGAGGGCTCTAATGAGGAGAAGCTACAAAAGATGAGTGGCCTCTTTGCCCAAAGTGAGGTGGGGCAGAAAGGGATAGAGGAGCTGAGCTATATCTTTGAGATGCTACAGCTCACACCGCTCTATAATAAGGTGGTTCTTGACCTTTCGCTCGCTAGAGGATTGGACTACTATACTGGTACTATCTTTGAGGTGAAGGCTAATGATGTGGAGATTGGTAGCATCACGGGAGGTGGTCGATACGATAACCTCACTGGCGTCTTCGGACTAGATGGTGTGAGTGGTGTGGGGATCTCCTTTGGTGCCGACCGTATTTTTGATGTGCTGAATCAGCTAGACCTTTATCCAAAGGAGGCTACTTCGGGTACCCGTCTGATGTTTGTCAACTTTGGGGATAAAGAGGTGCGCTATATCCTTCCTCTCCTCACTCTGATGCGCAAGGAGGGAATCGCCGTAGAGCTCTATCCCGAGGAGGCAAAGCTCAAGAAGCAGATGAGCTATGCCAATGCCCTTCAGATCCCTTACGTCGCTTTCGTTGGTGAGGAGGAGGTGCAAAATAAGACCATCACTCTGAAGAATATGGAGAGTGGCGAGCAAAGTGCCCTTTCGCTAGATGCATTGATTGCTAAGGTGCGATAGAAAGTGGAGACGATCTCGGATCATAAACTGAGTATGCAGCTGGAGCTGTGGCCGTTTCACCTTGACCTGAGGGGGCGGTACCCGCTGAGCCAATTGGTGAGTAGGATGATCCATGTGGCAGGTGAGCATGCTACTCACTTCGGCTATGGAATTGACCACTTGATGGCACACGGAGCTAGCTGGGTACTTAGTCGTATGAGTATCCGATTTTTCCACCCTATAGGGGTGGACCCACTCACCATCACCACGGGAGTGACGGACTGGGTGGGTATATCTACCGATCGTGTCATTACCTTGGAGCAGGGAGGTCGGCTGGTGGCAAGTGCCTTTACCAAATGGATAGGGATTGATATTCGGAAGCGAATGCCACTGCCTATCGATACCCTACTCACGGACCGCTCTGTCCGATCTTCATTCCCCGACCTGGAGCTTCCCGAGATTCCACGCCGCCTTATGGATCGTGAGATGACTGCGAAGCTCCGCTCTGTCTACTTCCACAAGGTACGCTACTCCGACTTGGATATCAATAGGCACGTCAATTCCTCTGTCTGGATCTCTCTCGCCATGGATGCTCTCCCCATTGCTCATATCATAGAGGAGGAGCTGGCAGAGGCTCATCTGAGGTTTGTAAAGGAAGCGCGACTGGGTGATGAACTTCTGGTGAAGCACTACTCGGAGGGGCCGGTAGACTATGTCCAAATAGAGCATGAGGAGGCGGTCTGTTTCCAACTAATGATAGTGAGAAAGTAGGATGGCAAAGACGAAGAAAAAGATCAAACCGCCAATGGTAAAGCAGGATCCACGCACGGAGAGGGTCACTATCCTTTTCTCAAAGGAGGAGGAGAAGATGATCAATTACTATGTGAAGAAGTACAAGTACAGTAGTCGCTCAGCTCTGATTCGGAAGATTGTGATGACCCATGTGCTGGGGGAGCTCAATGCCAATTATCCTACGCTTTTTGACCAAGATCTCTCTGATGATGACTGAGCAACCTATTGCCCCTTTTTCGGATCAATACTTTATGCAGCAGGCACTGCAGGAAGCCCGACTTGCCTATGAGGCTGAAGAGGTACCTATCGGTGCGGTGATTGTCTCTCGCGATACGGTGATAGGGCGGGGGCACAACCTTACAGAGACGCTACAGGATGTCACTGCCCATGCCGAGATGATCGCCCTTACGGCGGCTCAAAACTATCTAGGCAGCAAGGTGCTGCCCGATTGTACACTCTACGTGACGGTGGAGCCGTGTGTGATGTGTGCCGGTGCTATCCGCCATAGCCGCCTTATGCGAGTGGTGTGGGGAGCAGACGAGCCCAAGACGGGCAATACACGCTTTGCCGATGATATCCTTCACCCCTCTACCCTAGTTACCCGTGGTGTCCTAGCTGAGGAGTGTGCCTCTCTAATGCGTGACTTTTTCCGTCATCGCCGATAAATTGCGGCAATAAAAAACAATCGGGCGTCGCTGAACTATCAGCGACGCCCGATTGTTTTCAATATTGATCAGGGAATCAACCGAAGTCATCAAAGAAGATGCTTTCGCGTGATACGCCTAGATCGTCGAGCATCTTCAGTGCAGATGCGGCCATAGGACCAGGACCACACATGTAGTACTCAATATCCTCAGGAGCTGGATGATCCTTGAGGTAATGATCGTAGATCACTTGGTGGATAAAGCCAGTATAGCCTGTCCAATTGTCCTCTGGCAGAGCTGCCGATAGTGCAATGTGGAAGGAGAAGTTAGGGAACTCCTTCTCTAGCTTACGGAAGTCTTCCTCATAGAAGATCTCCACCTTGGATCGAGCACCATACCAGTAAGACACCTTACGCCCTGTCTTGAGGGTGTTGAATAGGTGCAAGATCTGTGCACGGAGTGGTGCCATACCTGCACCACCACCGATATAGAGCATTTCGGCATCGGTATCCTGAATATGGAAGTGACCATAAGGGCCCGACATCATCACCTTATCTCCAGGTTTTAGGCTAAAGATATAGGTGGAGGCGATGCCAGGAGGCACCTTCATCCAACCACCATTCTTGCGGTCAAATGGAGGGGTAGCGATACGTACGTTGAGGGTGATGATGTTACCCTCTGCAGGATAGTTGGCCATAGAGTAAGCACGTACAGTCTCCTCGGTATTCTTACCGGTCAGACCCCACATATTAAACTTATCCCACTCAGCCTTAAAGGGCTCCTGAATCTCCATATCGGAGTACTTAACGTCGTACTTCGGAATCTTAATCTGTGCGTACGAGCCAGCCTTGAACTCCATGTGCTCTCCCTCAGGAAGCTTCACTACAAACTCCTTGATAAAGGATGCTACGTTGCGGTTGGAAATCACCTCGCACTCCCACTCCTTCACACCAAAGACCTCCTCAGGTACCTTGATCTTAAGGTCTTCTTTTACCTTTACTTGGCAGGAGAGACGGTAGTGGTCGTTGATCTCTTTACGGGTAAAGTGAGGCTTCTCTGTAGCGAGAATCTCACCGCCACCATCTACCACTTGGCAGCGACACTGCCCGCAGGTACCTTGTCCACCACAGGCACTTGAAAGGTATACCCCTTGATTTTGTAGCGTGGTGAGCAGGCTACCACCTTGTGGTACTTCTAGCTTCTTGTCATCGTTGACGGTAATGGTGACATTACCCGAGGCTACTAGCTTGGATTGTGCTAGCAGCAATAGTACCACGAGCAACAGTATGGTCACTAGGAACACCACTGTGCTGACGATTATCGTGGTTGTTGAAATTGCTAAGAATGTCATTATAATATTCGCTTATTAGATATTTCGTTTCCTTAAATGCTGAGCCCTGAGAAAGCCTGGAAGGCGATACCCATCAGTGCTGTGATGATAAAGGCCATACCAAGACCACGGAGTGGCTTTGGAGTGTCGTTGTACATCATCTTCTCACGGATAGCGGCCAGACCTACAATAGCAAGTAGCCAACCAATTCCTGAACCGAAGGCATAAACTGCTGCTTCGCCGATATTGGGGAATGCACGCTGTTGCATAAATAGCGAGCCACCAAGGATGGCACAGTTCACAGCGATAAGGGGTAAGAAGATACCGAGCGAATTGTATAGCGAAGGGCTAAACTTCTCTACCGCCATCTCAAGGATCTGCACGAAGGCAGCAATCACGGCGATAAAGATGATCAGGCTAAGGAAGCTGAGATCCACCTCTGCAAGGCTAGGATCGATCCACTGAAGTGCTCCTGGCTTGAGTACATAATTCTCGAGTAGCCAGTTGAGTGGCAAGGTGAGTGTCAGTACTACAGTCACCGCTACGCCTAGACCCAGAGAGGTCTTGACATTCTTGGAGATGGCCAGATAAGAGCACATTCCAAGGAAGTAAGCGAAGACCATATTGTCCACAAAGATGGACTTGACAAATAGACTTAAATATTCCATATCTTAGATATTATCTATTGATGTTCGTGTATTCACTTACTAATATTAATTCTCCTCCTGAAGCTCAGGATTGATACTGCGGTGTACCCAAATGATCACTGCCACAAGGATCAGTGCCATAGGGGGTAGGATAAAGAGGCCGTTATTGACATAACCAGCATCGTAGAAGCTCTGAGGAATTACCTGATACCCTAGTAGTGTACCAGAGCCAAAGAGCTCACGGAAAAAGCCCACGATCACTAGGATTAGTCCGTAGCCAAGTCCGTTGCCAATTCCATCAAGGAAGGAGGGCCAAGGCTTATTGGTCATCGCAAAGGCCTCTAGGCGACCCATCAAGATACAGTTGGTAATAATCAGTCCCACGAATACCGAGAGCTGCTTATTCAGCTCAAAGGCATACGCCTTCAGCACCTCGCTCACGATGGTTACAAGGGTAGCCACTACCACCAGCTGTACGATCACACGAATATTATTGGGGATGGTCTTGCGGAGTAGTGAGATGATCACGTTGGCAAAGGCCACCACCACTGTTACAGAGAGTGCCATCACGATGGCTGGCTCTAGCTTACTGGTGACAGCAAGTGCCGAGCAGATACCCAGGACTTGTACCACCACAGGATTATTCTTGCTGATAGGGTCCAGCAAGGTTGCTTTATTCTTTTTATCAAATAGTGCCATAATGAGATGTTACTTTCTTAGAGTGTCTAGATAGGGTCGGTAGATCGAAAGGGAGTTGAAGAGCATATCATTGACTCCATTGGAGGTAATGGTACCTCCCGAGATGCCATCTACGCGGTCTTGTCCCTCTACCTTAGTGCTTTTCTTCACTACTGCGATGCTCTTGAAGTTGCCATCTTTGTAGATTTCAAGTCCCTCAAAGTGCTGTCTAAAGTGATCGTAGTTAGCGATCTCGGCACCAAGACCTGGTGTCTCACTCGCGTGGGAGAGATTGATTCCGTAGACTGTGCTAGCATCGTCGTCGAGGGCGATGTAGCCCCAGATAGGACCCCAAAGCCCAGCTCCGTGAAGGCCAAGTATGTACTTCGTGGCTCCATCAACGTCGGCTACAAATACAGGAGCTGTGCCGTCACCGATCTCTGCGAGGTCTTTAGTGAAAGCCTTGTCCTGAACATCCGTTCCCTCACTATCAGGTACGATCTGTCCATCCTTATCTATCAAGAACGCTTCCTTGATCACGGCATGGTATGTGGCAGGTACATCCTCAGGGTACAGCTTAAGTGCTGCTAGGATCTGTGCCATAGTGTCTTTATTGACATTCTCTGTCTGCTTATCCTTCAGTGCCTGTGAGGTAAAGGCAAGCCCTACTGCTACCAAGATCACCATGATAGCAGAGTAGAGAATGACGTAGGTATTACTATTTTTATTCATTGTCTTTTATTCCGTCTCTTACTTATATAAATAGGAGTGAACTCCCTTTTACCTACTCTCTACAGCTGCAGTGGCTGCTTTGGTACGCTTGAGTCGTCTCTGTACATTGGCGTCCACTACATAGTAGTCGATCAGTGGTGCAAAAATATTCATCAGCAAGATAGCCAGCATCATACCCTCTGGATAACCAGGGTTGAGGGCGCGAATAGATACAGCCAAGAAGCCAATCAATAGACCATAGATCCACTTGCCTGTCTCGGTACGAGATGAGGTGACTGGGTCGGTAGCCATAAATACAGCACCAAAGGCAAAGCCACCTAGAAGTATATGGTCAATGGCAGGAAGAAGCATCACCCCATTACCGCCGATCGCATTGTAAAGAAGAGCGGTAAGGAAGCCACCACCAAATACCGAAACCATCACCTTCCAGCTAGCCACCCCAGTGATGAGGAGCAGCAACGCACCAATCAAGATAGCAATGGTAGAGGTCTCACCGATAGAGCCAGGGATCAGTCCGATGAAATAGTCCATCGTACCGATAGGCTCTCCAATCGCATTGGTAATCATGGGAGTGCCCTCGGCTAGACCAGCTTGTCCGAGCGGAGTAGCACCGGTATAGGCATCGATTGTAGCGGCATCGCCACCCAAGCCAAAGGCCTTGCCTGTGCGAATGAATACGCTATCACCCGACATCTGAGCAGGGTAAGCAAAGAATAGGAAAGCACGGGTCACCAGTGCTACATTGAATATATTGTAGCCAGTACCACCAAATACCTCCTTAGCAAATACTACAGCAAAAGCAGTCGCCACTGCGATCTGCCAAAGTGGAGTCTCCACAGGGACAATCATAGGAATCAGCAGTCCCGAAACGAGGAAGCCCTCGGCAATCTCCTCGTGCTTGTATTGGGCCACCGCAAATTCAATGCCTAGTCCCACTACATAGCTCACAATGATCTGTGGCAGTACAGCTAGGAAGCCGTACCAGAAGATAGGCCAAAAGCCCATCTCTTGACCTGTCACCAAGTAGTGCTGGTACCCCACATTGTACATTCCGAATAGAAGTGCGGGGATCAATGCCAGTACCACTACAATCATCGTTCTCTTAGAATCGTTGGCATCGTGGATATGTACCCCACGCTTGCTCGTCGTATTAGGAACGAAGAGGAAGGTCTCAAAGCCCTCAAAGGTCGACCACAAGCCCGATAGCTTGCCACCCTTCTCAAAATTGGGCTTGATCTTGTCTAGATATTTTCTTAAACCGTTCAAAGCAGTAAATCCTTATATCGTTATTCTTTATATTCCATTCAGTAGACTAGTTGAGCTCCTTGTAGAGTTGGTCTAGTCCCTTGCGGATAATGTATTGGAGCTCCAGTTTGGAGGTGTCCACAAACTCACAAAGTGCGAAGTCCTCTGGTGCCACTTCATAGATGCCTAGCTCCTCCATCTTGTCGATATCAAAGGCGATAACCGACTTGATGAGATACTCAGGGAAGATATCGAGTGGGAAGACCTTATCGTACTCGTTGCTCACAATGATCGCTCTTGGACCACCCTTGATACGGGCGTCGAGGTCGTGAGGTCGTGAGGTGCCGAAGAATGCACTTGGATAGCTCCTATTGACGCTAAAGCGCTTAGGGCTAATGGAGGCCCAACCAAATAGCTCATTAGTCTCATCACCCTCTGGGATAGCAGTGATCAGGCTGTGGAATGGGCTGAGGTGTCGGTAGTCACCGATCACCTGAGTGCCAGTGAGTACATTGCCATCGATTAGACGAACCTTTCCGCGCTTGGTATCCAGCTTATTTTGGCAAAGCTGAGCCACATCAGCACCAGCGATCACCTTGGCATATCCAGCACTCTCCATGCGAGAGCCAGCAAATACCACCTTACGGCTCAAGTCTACCTTGCCAGTAGCTAGGAAGCGACCGAGTAGAGCCAGCTCAGTGATGCCGATAACCCATACATTCTCCCCCTTACTAATAGGTCTTGTGTGATTGATCACCACACTTGCATTGCCAATAGGGTGAGGGCCTTGCATCTCGTGGATCTCGCAGTTGGTCAGAGAAAGACCACTACCAGCCTTAGTGCTGATATGTACCCTGCCGATGGTCAAACGGCTGAGTAGATCTACCGCCTTCTGTAGGTAGGGCTTATCCTCTGCGATGAGCTCTAGGGCATCGCCCTCCAATGGAGCACTCTGGTAAGCCGTTACATAGATGTCTCTTGGCGTCTTGGTAGGATCCACTACTCTATCATAAGGGCGATTGCGGAAGAGTGCCAAAAAGCCACTCTCTCCGAGTAGAGCGAGCACCTCCTCGGTGCTTTTGCTCTCAATGCCTTGAGTATCAAACTGCTTGTACTCAATGGTCGTGTCGGGCTTCACCTCAATATAGAGGATCTTGCGCTTCGCACCACGACACACTTGGGTCACCTCACCACTAACAGGGGCTGTCAGCTTGAGCATTGGCGCCTCCTTGTGATAAAGCAGTGGCGAGCCTGCTTGTACACGGTCACCTACCTGCACCTCTAGCCTAGGCACAAACCCAGGGAAGTTGTCGGGCGATACACCGTACGAATGGACTTCTCCCACACTCACCTCTACTTTGGGAGCTTCTCCCACAAGGCGGATGTCGAGTCCTTTCTTGGTCTTAATTACATTAGCCATATAGTTCTTATAAGAAACTTATTAAAGTATTATTCCTTGCAAACTTACTATTTTTTAGAGTAACCCACACCTTTTTCCGAAACTTTGTGGCTTTACTCGTTACTATTAGAGGGGAAAGTGTAAAAAAGCATTATCCCAAGGCTACTTGAGGGGGAGGTAGGGGGCAAGGCGAAGGGAGTCGTCTGTGGAGAATTGTCCGCTCTCCATCAGGGCCTTCCATGTGGGCTCTTGGCCACTGCGGAGTATCTCCTTGAGCACCCTGGTGTGGCGCCATTGGAGGTAGGGGTGGCGAGGGATGCTATCTCGGCTAATGTCGAGTGGGGTGGGGGCGGTCTCTATCCGAAAGAAAGGGGCAATCTGATCGTATCGCTCCCGATCCATACCATAAACCTCCTGCAACTGCTCCACCACGTAGTAGCCACCTAGCAGCTCGCGATACTTGTAGATCCGTCGAGCAAAAGCAGTACCAATCCCTGGTACTCGGGTCAGAAGAAGGGTATCAGCACTATTGAGATCTATCGTGGCTCCCTTCTCTAGCTTTTTGGGGTAGTGGGCACGTTCTGGTGGACCAGGGTATCGTGATGTGCGGATAGGAGCAGAACTAGCCGTTGTCTTTGGCTCTGCTTGCAGCGTGTCCGAGGGGCTCTTTGTCTCAATATATATAGTATCGCGAACCTGGTGAGCTTGCACTTCATTACTCTTTACGCTGGCACTACTTTGCCCACTAAAGTAGACGTAGACGATCAGCCCCAGTAGCAATACCAGTAGCCAAATCAGTACCTTGCGATCGCCTTTTGTGATCCCACCCATAGCCTACTCTTTAATAATGCCATCCTCTAGCTTGATGGTGCGGTGGGTGACCGCCGAGATCTGAGGGTCGTGCGAAACGATTAAGAACGTCTGACCCTCCTCCTCATTCAATTGGTGAAAGATAGCATGGAGCTCTCTCCGATTGTCACTGTCAAGTGCCCCCGTTGGTTCATCTGCCAAGATCAGGAGTGGGTCGTTGATCAGTGCCCTTGCCACGGCTACTCGCTGCTTTTCCCCACCACTCAGTTTGGCAGGTCTGTGCTGAAGGCGATGGCTCATGCCAAGTTTGTCAAGGATCACCTTTGCTTTTGCCAACGACTCCTTCTTGCTCACCCCTGCAATCATACTCGGGATAGCCACATTCTCTATCGCTGTAAATTCGGGTAAAAGCTGGTGCGATTGAAAGACAAAGCCCATCTGCCGATTGCGGAAGTCCGACTGCTCGTCACGACTAAGCTGGTGCACCTTCACCCCGTTGATCTCTACACTTCCACGGTCAGGCTTATCCAGAGTGCCAATGATTTGTAGCAACGTGGTTTTTCCCGCCCCACTGGCACCTACAATCGCCACAATCTCCCCCTCCTGCACGTCCATATCTATCCCCTTTAGGATCTCCAGCTTCCCGAAGCTTTTGTGGAGACCCTCCACTTTGATCAGTGTCTTTGCTCCCATTCCTTTACTTAATCAGATGGTCAATAGCTACATAAGCGGCATAGCAACCAGCAACGGCCGGATTGTAGGCAATCGTCCCAGTGATCGACTTCTTATTCTGTTCCCCCTCTGTCACCACAATGGCATGCTCGTGGGGTAACTCCTCAGAGTAAACCACGGGAAACTTTAGCGATACCTCCAGTCGCCTTAGCCGCTTCCGAATCATGCGTGCCAGTGGGCAGTTCTTCGCCTTGTCCATCCGTCCTATCTTTAGTTGGCGAGGATCCAGCTTCGCCCCCGTGCCCATAACACTCACGAAGGGGATCTCACGCTCCACCAGGGCTTTGATCAGATGCACCTTCGGGCTGAGCGTATCAATGGCATCAATCACAAAACTGTAAGGAGCCGCATCGAGTAGCTCAAATGTATCCTCATCGCGGACAAATTGAGCCCTCACCTCTAGGTCGATATCGGGGTTGATATCCCTAATCCGTTCGCTCCAAAGCTCCGCCTTACCCCGCCCGATAGTGCTGTGCAGTGCAATCAATTGCCGATTGATATTGCTGCTGTGGACGCTATCACTATCCACAATCGTCAGCTTACCAATCCCCGTGCGGGCCAACATCTCGGCAGCATAGCCACCTACACCACCAAGACCCACCAAAAGCACATGGCTCCCCCGTAGCTTCTCCAGTTGTTCGCTACCGAGGAGCAACTCCGTTCGGCTCTGCCACTCTCTCTCTTCATTCATATCCACAAAGGTAATAAAATAAACCTTGCCACCCGACATACACCTTATATATATATGTCGGATGAAGATCAAAGAATACCCCGAAGGGGTTTCATATACACCACAGCCTATATATAATATATGTAAAAAAGCACCCGTCAGGGTGCCACTCAGCTAGCCCCCAGTCAAGGCTCGTAGAGCCGAAGACTGGCGGGTAAAAGGCGGGATATATCATTCGACCCTTGTGGTCGCACTTGGATGGGCTTGTGCGACCACAAGGGTCGTGGAGGTGAGGGTGCCTCGTTTCCCGCCGGTCGTTCGGGGGCGTTTGCCCCCTCCGACGCGGGGGCTAGCTGAATGGCACCCTGACGGGTGTTCTATTTGACTTGTCCGACTCGTCCGATTCGTCCGACTCGTCCGATATAGGTGCCCTAGGCATAGCCCCCCCCTCCCCGATAAAGCCCACATAAAAATAGTCAGCAGGGAGAGTCTCTAGGCTCTCACTGCTGACCATTTATAAGGCGTGCGCCGAGGAAATTGTAAAAACTCCGAAATTAAGGATTTGAGGATGGCTAATGCTCTGAAATCCACCGGTACCCACAAGGAGTACACTGCCCGAAGGCAGTCGAGGCCAGTCATCACATCAGTCCAATGATCTCGGAACTGTAATATATTGATGAGTTTCGCATTTGCTCGACGCACGTTGTCTCTACATCTATCCTCCCATACCAAGTAGCCCTCTGGCCTCCCTTGCTATCACAAAGATAGCTTTTATTTCCAACAACACCAAATCCTAAGCCCTAGAATATCAGTGGTTGCACATTAGAAAGGTATAACCGTATGGTTTTTATCGGGGCACCTATAAGTAAGGACCTCGGCAGAGGTCCGTGCTAAATAGGCACAGGTCGAGGGCAAAGCCCGAAGACCTGTGTATAGATAGGTGTAAAATACCCTTACGACCCCTCAACCGGGGTCAAGGAGGTGTGAATATGCTCATGCACACAGGTCGTTCGGGGCTAACGCCCCTCCGACGCGGGGGCTAGCTGAGTGGCACCCTCGCGGGTGCTCTAATTGACTTGTCCGACTCGTCTGACCAGTCCGACCTGTCCAACTTGTCCGATAGAGATCCAAGAAAACCCCGAAGGGGTTTCATGGCCTATTAACCCAAGCTTCCCCCTGAAGGCGAACGACAGTGAGCCTGAAGGAGAAGCTTGGGTAGGGAGGTCACCGCTACCACGCTACCCCGAAGGGGTTGCATATACTCCAACGCCTACGGAGGTGAAAGTGCAACCCCTTCGGGGTAGTTGGCTACGGTTGTCGCTCTTCCCAACCTTCTCCTCGGCAGGTACGCTATGCATACCTGCCGAGGGGGAAGGCTGGGTTAATAGGCCATGGAAGCCCTTCGGGCTTCGTCGGTCCACCCCGATTGAGGAGAAACGATAATTCACCTCCACGAGGTCCTTTTTTTGTAGGGTGCCTTTTGAATAGGTAAGGGAGCGCCTTGGAAAGACTGTTGTTCGAAGGGCGAATTTTTCCCCTAGGATGGGGGCAAAAGTTTAGTTGCAACTAACCATTTGCTTAGTTGCAACTAAACAAATGACGAGATGCAACTAAGCAATCGCTGAGATGCAACTAAACTGACACTAATATATGGTGTTGAATATCAGCTTGTTAGAAATCGCCTTTTTTGGTGATCTGAACGTGCTATTATCAGCAGGAGTTACGCATTAGAGGTATCTACTTAAGTTATAGTATTAATATGATTAGCTTGTACAGGACAGATGGGTAAGGACCTCGGAGAGGTCCGATTTGTTGTAGCCCTGTGTCGGAGGGCGTAGCCCGAACGACCAGGGGAAACAATTATTCACGTATATATTCGACCCCTTGCGGGTCGGACAATAAGGTCTAGGGCATCAAAATTAATCCTTGAATAGGTTGTCCGACCCACAAGGTGTCGTAAATTTTGGCTGCCTTCTTTACCCCCATTCATTTGCTCTACGAGCCTCGAATGGGGGCAATCTATGATCACCACCAAATTTATATGGTTAAAAAGTGTTATTTCGACCTATGCTCGTTTTGCGTCATAATCAGAATAGAATTTGGTCCTTCTCGTGGCGATTGTAAAGGCAACCGTAAGTAGCTTGTTTTTGATGTTGTTCATAATGAGCAAATGTGGCTTGCCTTTGCTCTTCAGCTTTTTCTTGTAGTCTATGAACTTCGAGTTGAATCTGCTCGCAGAGAGTGCCGCCATATGTAAAAGACTTGCAAAATAAGGGTCGGCAAACCAACTCCTATGATTGCCATTTTGGACGGATGTACCTGACTGATTCGGGTGTGGAGAGACCCCTAAAAAGCAGGCAAGTTGCTTGGGGTTATCGAACCTTGTAAACCCTCGAGTAACAACGATCAAAAGAAGGCTTGTGATCTTCCCGATACCTGGTATGCTCAGTAGGCATTTATGGATCTCATTAAGCTCCTCATTGGCTTTGATGATTTCCACCATTTTAGCCTCAATAGCTTTGATTTCTTTCTTCAGAAACCTCTCCTGCTTCTCTAAGCGTTGGATCATGAACTTTAGCGTCTCATCATTGGGTTCTGACTTAAGAATATGCTTATACTCTTTTATCTGACACTTCAATCGCGCTCTTTCTCTCACCTGTCCATATCGGTATGAATAAAGTCTCTCTAAGCTCTCCATATCCTTAGATAGGGGCTTATAGAGCCTAATCTGATCGCGAAAGCGATAGAAGTAGTAAGCGATCTTTTCTGCGTCTATCTTATCGGTCTTGTCGCGAACAATCTTGCCACTACCACATTTGATCGAATAAGCATTTTGTAAGGAGCAATCAATCCCCAGCACATAAAGCTGTTTAGGCAGCGTGATGCTATAGTTACCTGTATCTTCTCCACCTACGAGAACAGAGGAATAGTCGCCAGACAATGCACAAGTCTTATTCAGCCATTTTACAAATCGCTTACAACCCGGCACATCGTTTTTGAACTGCTCATTACCAATGATCTTTGGATCAATAGAGCTCTCTTCAGATACCTTGAGGATAGCTGCGTCAAATGTTTCTTTTGAGAAATCAATTCCCACAAATAATTTTTTATTCATAACTTTGTACATGTAGTGATTAGATAGCCATTAGTCGAACGATAGCTGTTTGTACTCAAGCTGTAAATAGGAGTGAAATCCTAACAATCTATATAGTATCCAACAGCGTGATTAGGTGTCCTTACTGCCCCCAATAGGTTCTATGACCTCGCTACGGTATTAAGGTTTCTCACCTAATCGACTAATGGCTATCTTTCTACAACAAAGATACGACATTAGTCTCGCTATTAGACTATTTTTACTGGCTATTTCATCTTTGATATACCCTTTATCTACGCATTTGAATTTAACTTTTTTTGTTTGATTTTGGCGGGCTCGATAAACTCGCCCGGGCTACCTGCAAACTTACAGCTACGACAAATCGGACCTCCTCGCGGAGGTCCTTACCCATCGACTCTCTGATGAATGTCTCGTGATAAGACCTTTCTAATGTTTAACCCATGGTGCTATTATCAGGCACACACATTATATTATATATATAGGGGTATTTATCTTCGTAGAGTCTCTTGTGTGTATGGGTTACAAATTAGAATAGTCTTACTGAGTTGCATCCACCGGATAGTCTATAAGTAATGACCTCCCACGAGGGGGAGGTCATTCACGATAAGACCTTTCTAATGCTTAACCCATGGTGCTATTATCAGGCACACACATTATATATATAGGAGTATTCATCTTCGTTCACCCTCTATTGTGAAATATCTAAGAGTTCCTAAGTGCTAAACTATTAAATTGCAATGTGGAGTTTTAAAATACCAAATTAGTATTAATTTCCTTTAGAATTATTTGGTGAATCAATATGTTTTACCTACATTTGTTGAGCGAGATACTAAGTACCTAGAGTTGTTATATATGTGTTGCGATGACTTGATAATGAAAGGAATGCTTAGCTACTAGCAAAAAACGAGTATTACTAATGTGCTGAGCAATCAGTGCGAATTTTTAACTATTTTATCAAAAACTATGAAACAGATTAACTACCTGGCCGCTTTGGCGGTAACGTTGCTGATCGGGATGTTAACATCCTGTGCGCCTAAGGATGATGGACCAGAAGAGGCAACTTTGTCACTCTCTGCTACTTCTGTCACTATTCCTAATGCTGGTGGCGAAGCCCAAGCTATCACTGTAACCACTAATCAAGTTAAGTGGAATGCTATTTCCAATGCTGATTGGATCAAGACCACCGTTTCTGGTAATAGCCTACAGATCGTGGCTATGCCTAATGAGGCTGGAAAGGACCGTGCCGCTCAAGTACTGGTAGTAGCTGGTTCAACTAGCGAAAAGGTAGAGGTAATACAAACTGCTGCTGACATTTCTTTGGAAGTTTCTCCTGAGACCATCGTTGTGCCTAATTCAGGTGCAAGCAAGCTGATCAGCGTGAAGAGCAATTCTGGTGCGTGGACACTAGATATTGATGAGGCTGCTCAGGCTTGGATCAAGCAGAATGTATTCAATGATATGATTGAGCTGGAGATCGCTGCTAATGATGGCGAACCTCGTGAGGCTAAGCTCTATGCTAAGAGTGGCACCTTGCAAAAGGAGATCACCGTACAGCAGGCAGGTAAGGGTGCAGGGTTCCATACTCCACTCCTCACTAATAGCTACCCAACTCAGTATCAATTGCTTTCATATGAAAAAGAGCAAGGATCCTTCCTTATGAGCTACTCAGCACCAAGTGCAGGATTGCCAAGTTGGGGTATTCCACCAAGTGGTGCTATGTACGAATTTGTTACAAGTTGTGAATTCTTGCCTACCTTAACCTATATCTTCAATTACGAAGGCTCTTATCTTGAGACGATTCAATATGTTAGTACTTTGAGTTTTGAGAAGTTCAAAGAAACTGGGTACATTGAGTTCGTAGAGAAAGATCTAGGCTATACTCTTGACAAGTCTGGTGAAATCTATAAGGGCACGAAGGAAGTAACTGATCCAAAGGGCAATGTACTTAAGTACAAGTTGCTTATAGGTGAAGCAAAGGGCAAGGCAGCTGTCGTATTCCAAATGCCAACACCTCCAGATCCAGAGCAACCAAAGGCTTATCCTACTTACGGCGAAGTGCCTCTTGATAATATGTTAGTTCATGTTGCTACCCCAACAAAGGTGGGTTGGAAGATTGATGATGTTAAAAAATATGAGGCAGAAAATAATGGCACTCTAGAGGCCGAGAAAAAAGATCCAAAAGACAATATTAAATATGCTAGCTTTAATGTTAAGTCAACTCTTCCATTGATGCATCAGTATTGGTTTGTAAGTTCAGAGGACAAGGGTCGTGATAGCCAGATAGGTCAACTGGATGCCCTCGGTCAATTGGATGCTGACTTCAATCGTGTATTCTGGAAGGAGGAAACGAAGGGAAGTTATTACCTAACTAAGGAATTCAAAGAATTGATGGAGAAGAATGGCTACGAATTCGTTGCTTTCCAAACTCCTTATCATTGGTTCCAAAAGGATGACAGAGTAGTTGGGGTAAGCGTACAGAACTATAAAGACTTTAACGATGGTAAGGATGTTATCAGAGTTCAGGCTTATGTTGACGCAGAAGCTTCTTCAATGGAGAAGTATCTACTACACAAAGATAGAAGTGCTATGATTTATAGGCATTTCGTTGAAAGACCTATGTAATTTTGTGGTCTGCCTTTAGATTAAAAGGATTCAAGATTACTTGTTAAACTTAGTGCCCCACTTTTTATGGTATGTGAGATTATACAGACCTAAGGAGTGGGGCCTTTAAATAATCAAAATTAAGACTTACAGATGAAAAGATACATTTGGTTGTTATCATCGCTTATTATCCTTTTTGCAGGTTGTAAGAATGATAGAGTGATGCATCAAGAGGATGTTTCTGAACAAGCTACCGAACAAGGCTTAAGGACAGAAGCTTCTGAGAACTTGTTAATTTATGGCAAACCACTTCCAGGGAAAGTGGTCATCAAGGTTTCTAGGGAGTTGCAAGGTGAAATGGAAATCTCTAGGATGGGTGACATTCAAATGAATAACGTCCCCACGCCACTTGGCACCGCATTGAATAGGCTCCAAGCCTCTAAAATGGAGCGTCTATTCCGTGTAGACCCTCGTTTTGAAGAGCGCAAAAAGCGAGAGGGCTTGGACCTCTGGTATGAGGTGACCATAGATAAAGATATGGATATGGTGATGGCACTCCAGACCATGAGTGAAGTGACTGGAGTTGACGTGGTGGAGTACGAGCCTGAGGCCATGATGTTGAGCGATCACACCAATCCTATTTTTGATATGCTAGGATTTAGAGACCGAAGCTCAAAAATGCCATTTAATGATCCACTACTGAGCCAGCAGTGGCACTACAATAATACAGGTAGTATGGGCAGAAGTGTTATGGGTGCTGATATCAACCTTTTCCGCGCTTGGGAGATCACTACAGGAACCCCAAATGTGATTGTCTGCGTAGAGGATGGTGGTGTGGATATCACCCATAAGGATATCAAGGATAATCTCTGGATTAACGAAGCCGAGCTCAATGGAGAAGAGGGCGTTGATGATGATGGCAATGGATACATAGACGACGTTTATGGCTACAACTTTGCTGATAACAAAGGTGGCGCCCCTGTTCCAGATGCTGACTTCCATGGAACTCACGTGGCGGGTACCGTAGCAGCACGCAATAATAATGGTATTGGTGTCTGCGGTGTCGCTGGTGGTGACGGTACGCCAAATTCTGGTGTAAGGATTATGAGTACTGGTGTATTCTCTGGTAAGAGAGGGCAAGGTGGTTTTGCAAAGGCGTTTGTCTATGCTGCTGATAATGGGGCAGTCATCTCCCAGAACTCTTGGGGAAACCAAGCTCCAGGAAGAACTCCAGGCTCCTACCGTGATGCGATAGATTACTTTATCAAGTATGCTGGCTGTGACAATGATGGTAACCAGCTAGCTGACTCTCCAATGAAGGGGGGCGTGGTCATCATTGCTTCTGGAAATAGCAACTCAGAAGAGCGCTATGCTCCAGGTGAATATGGTCCCGCCATTGCAGTCAATGCAATGGGTCCAGATTTTACTAAAGCTGGTTATTCTAACTATGGTACGTGGACAGATATTACTGCCCCTGGTGGTGACCAAAGTAAGTTTGGCACAAAGGGAGGCGTCTTAAGTACGGTCAATGCTGATA
This sequence comes from Porphyromonas somerae, assembly GCF_022845615.1. Lineage (NCBI taxonomy): Bacteria > Pseudomonadati > Bacteroidota > Bacteroidia > Bacteroidales > Porphyromonadaceae > Porphyromonas > Porphyromonas somerae. Next base: position 47,557 of record NZ_AP025559.1, read on the forward strand.
ATTATGATTGGTACAATGGTACCTCTATGGCGTGTCCTCACGTTTCTGGTGTAGCTGCTCTAGTGGTTTCACACAGAGGAGGCCCTGGCTTTACTGCCGCTCAATTGGAGCAATATCTACTAGCAGGTACTCATGATATTGATATGTATAATCCAGGGTATGAAGGCAAGTTGGGGGCTGGCTATATTGATGCCTACCTAGCACTCACCTTGGAGAATAAGAATAAGGCACCTGAGGCACCAAAGTTCTTGCCTGAAAAGTCTAAGGAGAATGACTTCTTAAGTGCTACTATCTACTGGCAAGTGCCTAAGGATGCTGATGATGGAGCTCCATCGAAGTATGAGCTTTATATCTCTGAGAAACCGCTGGATAAGAGTAATTACACCAAAGGAAGGCGTATTGGCAATCAGTCAGGCTTTGTGAGTGGTATGAATAAAGAGGCGGGTGAAGAGATGAGTTTTGATGTGTTTGGTCTAAAGCACAGCACTACCTATTACTTTGCTATTGTGGCGATAGACCGTTGGGGGTTGAAGAGTGCACCAGCCTTTATGGAGACCAAAACAAAAGTCAATAACCCTCCTGTGATTACCAATGTGCCTAAAGAGCCTATCACGGTATTTGATATCAAAGGTAAGGCTGAATATACACTAATGGTGAATGAGCCTGATGGACAGAAATGGGATGTTGCTTTTGAAGGCGAAACTTCAGGTGTAAGTCTGCGTAAGACTGATGAGGGGATCAAGGTAAGCATACGTCCAGTATTGGCACAGGGTGATTACACCTTTACGGTTGTCGTTACGGATGAATTGGGTACCTCTGGTTCCTTTGAGATTCCATTCCGCGTGATCAATGTGAAGGCTCCTGAACTGATTGAGAAGCTACCTAACACCTTGGTAGGTGTGGAGAATGATCCTCTGACGCTTGATATTAGCAAGGTCTTTAAGCCACAAGAGCTACTAGAATTTAGCTATAAGGTGAGCTCTAGCAATGGCTCTGTAGCCACTGCTGTGGTGGAGGGTTCTAAGCTGACTATCAAGGCGTTCCAGCCAGGTAAAACTACCATCACCATCACGGTATCCAACGGATATTATGAGACCCGTACTAGCTTTGAGGTATCGGTGACTAAGAACTTGGATAACGAAGTGTATGCAGTGTGGCCTCTTCCAATGAAGGAGAAGCTGAACCTATGGGTTAATCCTAAGAGCAATAAGCCAGTGATCACTATCTACACCATGACGGGTGAGAAGGTGATGGATAAGGCATTGCTCGTAGACCACGAAGGAATGTCGAGTGTGAAGGTGAAGAACCTAGCTCCTGGTACCTACAGAATCCGTGTCACTGGCACTGGAAAGAAGCCATTTGAGCAAGTGGTGCAGAAGAGATAACCCCGTTAAGTGGACTTAATTTAGAATTATGAACGTTATGAATACAAAGCCAATCATCGGGGCACTCTTCGCCCTTGCACTATCTATATGTTCGGGAGTCTCAATGCAGGCTCAGCAAAGCCGTGGATTGTCTTTCCTTGAGACCCAAACGGATGCTCGTGCAGCAGCTATGGGAAATGTTACCTTGACTAAAACCGATCGTAACTATCTCTACACCAACCCAGCTTCGATCTTTAATGGAGATACGAAGCTAACCGTCTCGGCCACTGGATTGATGTTCAAGACGCAGGAGAATGAGTTTGTAGAAGGAAAACTAGGCTTCGGTGCAGCATCTGTAGGGTATCGCTTTTTGGATCGCCATGTGATCTATGCTGGTTTTAGATACCAAGGTGGTATGAAGATCAAGGGCAACACTAATGATCAATGGGGTTATAGCAGAAAGAGCTATACTCCATTTGATTGGGCTGTGGATATGGGCTATGCCTTTAAGTTTAATAAGATGTTTGCAGCTTATGCCACAGGTAGCTTTATCCAAAGCTATACTGGACGTGTAGCCTATGCAGGAGCCTTTAGTGTCGGTGCCAACTGTTTGATCCCTATCTCTGCTAAGAGTGATATCAACGTGGGTGCTAGAGTAGCGGACTTTGGTGCACCTATCAACTATGCCAAGAATGAGTCGTATGCTCTGCCAACCAATATGCAGGTGACAGCAGACTATGGTCTTACTATCAGCGAAAACCATAAGCTACGTGCTGTAGTAGGGGGTAAGTATTACTTCCTGCCATATAAAGCACAAGTATTCCAGACCAATGTGGGTGCTGAGTATACGCTCTTCAATATCGCAAGTCTGCGTGCTGGCTATCAATATGGTAGCAAGGAGACGAGCCTTTGGAGTGTAGGTGCTGGTGTAGCTCTTTATGGTGCAAAGCTAGACTTTGGTTACCTTAAGTCGCTGAGTGACTTCGGGGCTGATAGACTGGTCCTCTCCTTGTCATTTGACTATTGATCTAAGAACTCTTTATCGCAACAAGAGCGTATAGGAGATTTCTCTTATACGCTCTTGTCGTCTCTTTTTGGAGGAGGAAGGTTGGTAGTTTGGGAAATATTATGGTACATTTGTGAAGTCCTAATGACACTAATATATTATGAATAGAGGTAGCAAGGCTATCATTGATGTACGGGGTCTTCACAAAACGTATCCAGGCTCTCAGCCGTTGCATGTGCTGAAAGGGGTGGATATGAGCGTCTATGATGGGGAGATGGTGGCATTGATGGGTGCCAGTGGTAGCGGCAAGAGTACGTTACTTAATATCTTAGGGATTCTCGATGAATACGACCAAGGGAGCTATCACCTAGATGGTCAATTGATCCAAAACCTTTCGGAAGAAGCCGCTGCTGAGATGAGGGGCCGTAAGATCGGCTTCGTCTTTCAGAGCTTTAATCTGATCTCGTTTAAGACGGCGGTGGAGAACGTGGCGTTGCCCCTATACTATCAAGGGGTTTCACAACGGGAGCGTATGCAGCTGGCGGAGGAGTACCTTGATCGAGTAGGCCTGCTTCAGTGGAAAGATCACCTGCCTAATGAGCTCTCGGGCGGTCAAAAGCAGAGGGTCTCTATGGCGAGAGCCCTTATCACAAAGCCCTCGATATTGCTGGCCGATGAGCCGACTGGTGCCCTTGATAGTAAGACAACGGTGGAGGTGATGGATCTGCTGAAGGAGATCAATCGAGACCAAGGGCTGACGATGCTGATCGTGACACACGAGCCAGGAGTGGCTGAGGCGTGTGAGCGTACCATACATATTAAGGATGGGCTGATTGTAGGGGAGGACTGAGTGCGATGATTGCGTATCTACAAGAATTAGCGAACTCCCTCCGGAATAATAAGCTCAGGACCTTCCTGACTGGCTTCTCTATCGCTTGGGGAATCATTATCCTCGTGGTGATGCTGGGAGCTGGTAAGGGGGTGGAGAATGGTATCCGCACAATGGTCAGTGCCGTAGGTGCCGACCAAGTGAAGATGGGGGTTTACTTCAATCAGACACAGACGGCGTACGGTGGCTATCAAGAGGGGCGACAGCTATTCATCACTCGCAATCAATTGGATTACCTTAGGGAGGTGTTTAGTGATCGGGTGACTTTAATGGAGCCTGAGTTTTCTTTCTTCTCTAATGGGAGTACCTCCTTTGCTTCTCAAATGCTGCAAATTCGGACCATTGGTTGGCCGGAGCAAAGTTTCGGCAAGTTGGAGCTGCGAGCAGGTCGGCTCTTTACGCATCAAGAGCATAATGAGCAGGAACGTGTGGTGCTGATATCGGATGGGCTGGTATCGAAGCTATTTGCCTCGGGCGTGGACCCTATAGGCGAACTTTTTACGGTGTTTGGAGCTACCTACCGGATCGTAGGGGTGGTGAAGTCGCCTTCGCCTTTCTTTGGAACCGCCTTTATCCCGCTAAATACTTTTGAAGGAATCCGGCCCAATGACTTTGTGCAGATCAAGAGTTTAGCGGTCTTCCCTAAGGCTGGTCAGGCAAAGGAGAGCGAGAAGCTGGCTGAGGACCTCGCCAGAGTAGCCCACCAAATAACTAGATCCGACCCTTCAGACACTTGGTCTATTTATGTGGATAATAGTAGCGATCAGGCTAAGACGATGGATATGATCTTCCTTAGCCTCCAGGTGCTTCTCTGGGTCATGGGGATTGGTAGCCTGAGTATCGGTACCATCGGAGTCTCCAACATCATGCATGTGACGGTGCAGGAGCGTATGAGGGAGATCGGTATTCGTAAGGCGATTGGTGCTAAGCCTCGGGATATCCTAAGGCTAGTGCTAGGGGAGAGCCTGCTCCTCTCTATGGTCGCAGGAGTGGTAGGGCTATTCCTGGGGATAGGCATCGTGAAGCTCATGGATTACCTTGCAATAGTCAATAAGTGGGGACAGCAGGAGATCCCTGTAGGCTTCTCGGCCGATGATGTGATGGTCCTTAGGCTATTCGAAAACCCCGAGGTGAATATGGGGGTAGCCATCGGGGCACTGATTGTGCTGGTGGTGGTCGGTGTGGTGGCTGGCTATGGTCCAGCCAAGAAAGCGATCAAGATACCGGCGGTAGTGGCGATGCGTGATATGAAATAGGGACTATGGGAATACTATTGAATAAAGAACTTTGGACCGAGATGCTCTACACGCTCAAACGCAATAAGCGTAGGAGTGTGGTCACTTCCCTTGGCGTCTTTGCGGGGATGTTTTTCTTTACCATCCTTACCAGTCTGAGCACAGGGTTGCGCAACTCTGCCTTCGGGATGCTCGAAGGGGTGAGTAGCGATGTGATTTATATTATTCCTGGTCGTACCACCAAGCCCTATCAAGGGTACAAGGCCAATCGTCCTGTACAGACTACCTATCGCGACTATCTCAATATCAAGAGCCAGTCTCGTATGCTCCAGGAAGTGGGGGCATTGACCAGTTTTGGTGTGAAAGATGCTTGGTCCAGTGTGCCGATACATGCCAATAATAAAAGTCTCTCGGCCAATGCTTATGGAGTGACGCCCAATCATTTTCAGGTGGCTGATGAGATGGTGGCACTGTATGGGCGTGTCCTGACTCCACAGGAGCTGGAGTCGGGTGCCCCTCTATGTATGGTGGGGCGTGAATTGGCGAAGCGCTTTTACGATAACATTGAGGAGATGATAGGCACCTACATCACGATTAATGGGGTGCCCTTCAAGGTGGTTGGGGTCACGCAGCCACTAGTGGATAATTTCTCGATTGGCAATATGGGATTGGAAGGGATTATGCTACCTTTTACGCTTGCTGTGGGCAATCAATTTGATAAGGAGATCAGTATCTATGCAGTGCCCAAAGCTGGTTATAGCGAGGAGGATGTACGTCGGGAGGTCTTTGAGATCCTTGCCCGCCGTCAGCAGCTCGACCCTACCGATACTGGAGCGATCATACCGATGAGTATGCAGTTGGTGACCAATATCTTTCAGATGATCGCTTCGGGCATCAATGTACTGGTCTGGATTGTGGGGATGGGTACGCTGATTACAGGTGTGATTAGTGTGAGTAATATCCTACTGGTGACGGTGCGAGAGCGACAGAGGGAGATCGGTGTTCGCCGTGCGATTGGTGCCAAGCCGAGGGATATCCGCAAGCAATTTATGTCGGAAGCGATCTTTATTATCGTAGTGGCAGGAGCACTTGGTATCTTACTCGGTTTGCTGGGGGCACTCGCTATTGGGGCAATAACGGAGCATACGGTGGTGGGTAATTACGTCACGCGACCTTATCCAAGTTTGGGACTACTGATACTTTCGGTGGTGATTATGGTGGTATCGGGTGTATTGGCAGGGCTATTGCCCGTCTACAAGGCACTACAGATCAAGGCTATTGATGCCATTAGAGATGAATAAAAATCAAAAACAATAGAGATATTATGGGCAGAGAGAAGAAAAGTAAAGGCATCGGTCGGTGGCTCCTTTGGGGGCTAGTAGCTATCGCAGTGATAGCCATTGTGGCGACGGTGCTAGTGAAAGGTCAGCCAAAGGGAGCTAGCTATCAATTGGTCACTCCTACCACAGGCGATACGGTGGTGCTCAGCACGGTGCTGACAGGGTCTATTGAGGCACGTGACGAGGTGAAGGTAAAGCCAGAGATGAATGGGATCGTCTCGGAGTTGCTTCACTTGCCGGGCGACTATGTGGAGGCTGGCGACTTGGTGGCACGCCTTAGCATTGTGCCTGATGTGGCGAATATCCAGAATGCTGCCTCGCGGGTGGAGAGTGCACGTGTGCGTCTGAAGCAGTTGGAGGAGGTATTGAAGCGCGACGAGCTACTCTATGAGCAGCAGATCCTCCCCAAGGAGAAGCTGGAGGCAAGTCAGGCAAATTATAAGAATGCGGAGATTGACCTCAATATCGCGGAGGAGACTCTTCAACTAGTTTCTACTGGTTCGAGCTCCAGCACTGCGAAGAAAAATAATACGATGGTGCGTGCGACGGTGAGTGGTACGATCCTAGAGCAACCAGTGAAGGTGGGGAATACGGTGATCCAAGCCAACGCCTTTAATGAAGGTACCACCATTATCTCTATTGCCGACCTCAAGGATCTGCTCTTTGTGGGTGAGGTAAATGAAAGCGATGTGAATAAGGTGAAGGTGGGTGCCGAGGTGCAGATCCATGTCGGTGCCATCAAGGGGCATACCTATCACGCTACTATAGAGTATGTATCACCTAAGGGGGTAGATAAGAATGGTACCATCCTATTTGAGGTGAAGGCGGCACTCGACTCAACGGATATTGAGGATATCAAGGTGGGCTTTAGCTCCAATGCCGAGGTGGTACTCGCCAAGAGCGAAGGGGTGATGACCATCCCAGAGAGTGCAGTGGTCTATCGTGGCGACCAAACCTTTGTGATGGTCTCTAAGAAAGGAGGAAGTAAGGAGGAGGACTTTACGGAGCAAGAGGTGAAGCTCGGTATCTCTGATGGTTTGAAAGTAGAGGTGAAGAGTGGGCTGACGGGTAAGGAGCAGCTCCGAGGTAACCCAGTCACTAAATAAGGTGGAGTGATATGAAAAAGATTTGGATATTCATTGCACTGCTCCCGTGTGTAGCGCTCTCTAGTTGGGCTCAGAAACCTGCAAAAACGGAGCTGACACGTGTGGAGATGTCGCTCACGGAGTGTGTAGCATTTGCCCAAGAGAATAGCCCGCTACTTCTGCCAGTTCCTCAGAAACTAGAGGGGCTGGAGATCAATTATAGTGCGGCTCAGCAAGCCTTTCTGCCTAGTCTCAATGCCTCTGTGGGTCAGAACTTCTCTTTCGGTCGTTCGCAAGCTCGTGACATGAGTTTTACCGATAACTCAAGTGCCAATACCAGTTTTTCACTTAGTGCCGACCTCCCCATCTTCAGCGGTGGTCAGCGGTGGTATCAACTACAAAAGGCAAAGGAGGCCCGGCAGAATGCCGATTATATTGTCCGTGATGTGGAGGATCAAATCGCACTGCAGGTGACGCAGAGCTATATTCAGCTATTACTCGCCAAGGCTTTGGCTACGACCGCCAAGGATAACCTTTCTCTCACCGAGAAGTCGTACGAGCAAATCAAGCAGCAGGTAGAGGTGGGGCGAGCTGCGGAGTCGGATCTGATTGATATCCAAAGTCAGCTAGGGCGTGACCAACTCTCGGTAACGGAGACGGAAGCCGATGTGACCCGTGCTTTGCGGATACTGATGCTGGATATGGGGCTGGACCCCAATAAGGTGGAGGAGGGGGAGCTAGATATCGCTGAGATGTCACCCGAGGCGGTGGTAGCGAATCTGGAGCAGGCTCATCCGCGATTGATCAATCCTAAGTGGGAGATCCCAGCAACGGCACTCCTCAGAAGTGAGGTGCTTCTCTCGGAGTATGATGTGAAGATCGCTAAGAGTGCTCTATGGCCTTCGCTCTCTCTCGGAGGTGGCTACTCCAATGGTTATTACTATACTTACGGGGAGAAGTACAAGGCTATGAATGCCCCTTTTAAGGATCAATTGAAGAATAATGGCCGTTACTTTGTGGGGCTTTCGCTCTCTATCCCGATCTATAACCGTGGGCAGGTGCGTCGACAGATACGGCAGATGCAGCTGCAGACACTCAACCTGCAGAGTCAATTGAAACAGGCACAAATCAATGATGACCGCAATATCATCCTCGCTCGTACCGACTTAGAGAAGGCGGAGGAGCAGTATCGGGTCTCCAAGGAGAATGTAGAGCTCTCCAAGCGGGCTTTGGACGTGGCGGATCTGCAGTTCAAGGCGGGTCGTATCAATATCTATGAGTGGGAGCAGGTGAAGACACGCCACCTACAAGCCAAAGCAACCTATCTGCAGTCGATCTATACCCGACTACTCCGCACCATCAACCTCACCTACTTCAATACCGGCGATATCGCTACCACCTTGGCCGAAGGCAAGTAATCACCCCCGCCTGGCGGAGGTGCCTTATCGGACGAGTCTGTCACGGGAGGTACCCTTATCGGACAAGTCGGACGAGTCAGACAAGTCGGACGAGTCGGACGAGTTGTGTCATCTTGCCGACTTGTCCGACTCGTCCGACCTGTCTGACTCGTCCGATAAAGCCCCACCGATAAGGGCCGGTCCTTCACCCCGACCTGTCCGATAAAGGCTCCCTGATGAGTTTCTGTCAATAATCTAGGCTCAGGTATTGTGTAAGTCCATAAAAAGTGATACCTTTGCAGGGCGTATATTAAAAAGGCCCAGATGGCGGAATTGGTAGACGCGTTGGTCTCAAACACCAATGGGGTTACACCTGTACCGGTTCGATCCCGGTTCTGGGCACAAGCAAGTGAGTTACAAGTTGTCTCTGTATCGGTCAGAAGCCGTGCAGCGGGTCACTTGTAATTCTTTTTTTTTGGAGTATTGGGGGAGCGGATCCCTAGAAAGAAGTTTTAGTACAATGGCTAGTTATCTAAGCACGGATAAGAAGAAGATTACTGCTACTCGCTTTATGGCAATGAAGGGTGAGGGCGATAAGATTGCGATGCTCACCGCTTACGACTTTACGATGGCGAGGTTGCTTGATGAGGCTGGAGTGGATGCAATTTTGATCGGGGACTCTGCCAGTAATGTGATGATTGGTAATGCAACCACTCTGCCAATCACTCTGGATCAGATGATCTACCATGCACGCTGTGTGGCTAATGGAGCGAAGCACGCCTTTATTGTGGCAGATATGCCGTTTGGTACGGTACATGGCGACCCTCAGGTGGCTCTGGCTGCTGCGGTGCGTATGATGAAGGAGAGTGGCGTGGATGCGGTAAAGGTGGAGGGGGGTCATCAGGTGGCCGACTCTCTAAAGATGATCCTCGATGCGGGCATTCCTGTGGTGGCTCATTTGGGGCTTACCCCTCAGTCGGTGAATAAACTGGGTGGCTATAGTGTCCAAGCCAAGGAGGAGGCAGAAGCTGAGCAGCTGCTTTCGGATGCTCGCCTTGTGGAGGAGCTAGGCTGCTGTGGTCTGGTGCTGGAGAAGATACCGAGTGCTTTGGCAAAACGAGTGACGGAGAGTATCTCTATCCCTACGATTGGCATCGGTGCTGGCAATGAGACAGATGGTCAGGTGCTGGTTTGTACCGATATGCTGGGGATGACTATGGGCTTTAAGCCAAAGTTCCTCCGCCACTTTGCCAATGTGGGAGTACAGATTCAGGAGGCGGTTGCTACTTATTGCCGTGAGGTGAAGGCGCAGACGTTCCCCAATGATAGTGAAAGTTACTAAAACTGCTAGATGGATTCCTTTATACCTTTTGAGTGGCAGGCGTTCCTAAATGAGGATAATATTGTTCTGCTACTAGACTTTATCGGAACCTTTGCCTTTGCCATCTCTGGTATTCGGCTGGCGATGGGGGAGAATATCGACCTCTTTGGTGCCTATGTCATCGGTATGCTTACAGCAGTGGGTGGCGGTACAATTCGTGACCTATTACTGGGGGTGACGCCTTTTTGGCTTACCACGCCAACCTATGTGATCATCACGCTGATTTCGCTACTGATCGTGGTGGTCTTTAGAAAGCAACTGGTCAAGATGAATGAACAGCTATTCCTCTACGATGCGATAGGGCTCGGCTTCTTTACGATCGTGGGAATGGAGAAGGCACTGATGCTGGGCTTCCCCTTTTGGGTGGCGCTCTTTATGGGCGTGTCGACCGGATCTTTTGGCGGACTCCTCCGTGATATCTGTATGAATCAGGTGCCACTGATCTTACGAAAAGATATCTATGCGATGGCGAGTGTGGTCGGAGCAGCGGTCTATGGAATCCTAGACCTGATCGGCGTGCAACATATCGTGGTGCAGGTGGTGAGTGTGATGGTAGTGATCCTCACCAGAGTCCTTTGTGTGAAGTACCACATCTCCCTCCCCGTCCTTAAAGGTCTCGACTAACCCCTCCCTATAAAAATAATAAGCCCGAGCAGTCATCTGACTGCTCGGGCTTATTGCATTGGTTATGCATTAGATGGAGACTTAGAAGAGATTGTTGTACGAATGATCATCTACAAGCTGTTGAGGATAATGGCGTAAGGACCTCGGCAGAGGTCCCTCTTAAATAGGCACAGGTCGGAGGGGCGTTAGCCCCGAACGACCTGTGTGCAAGAGCATATTCACCGCCTCCTTGACCCCGGCTGAGGGGTCAGACCTAGAGATAGGGTTGTCCGACCCCTTGACCGGGGTCGCAAGGGTATTTTACACCTATCTATACACAGGTCTTTGGCACTGCGTGCCTTGACCTGTGCCTATTTAGCACGGATCTCTGTCGAGGTCCTTTCTCATAGACACCCTGCTAAAAAACAAGCAACAAGACACTTCTAATGCATAACCCCTGGTAAGGACTTCCGTGAGGAGATCCGATTTGTCGTAGCCCCTATTTGAGGCTCGTATAGCCGATGAATGGGGGTAAATAAGTCACTCAAATCCCACGACCCCTTGTGGGTCGGACAAATCCATAACCTAGACAAGAGGGCTGATCGCATAGGTGCACAATCTCATATGATCAATGCTATGCCACTTATTGCCTCGCCTTAATAACTGATAAGGTGAGGTTTATTTGTATTAACCTTCTGATGTTTTTGAATGTGCGTATCGGAAGTGCTATCCCACCTATAATCGCAGCTAACCATAATTTCAATACAAAATAAATTACCCAGCCGATGAGTGGTAATATTAAAAAGAGTCTTGGAGTCATTGATGATAGGGCTTTCCACCCCGATATTATACCCGCAAAACAAAAGAATGAGGATAATATCCTTATAGCTTTGCTATCAAATGATTCAGCCATCCATTCTTGTGCCACAAAAACTCCAATAATACCAGCAACCAATGTTATCAGCAACTCTTTGATGATTCGTGTTCGTTCGGCATTAGCTCTCTTTTTGTTGCATATGTCGCAAATGGGTATTTCCCAATGCGACAAACAATTCTTATTCCAGGAGGTAGCCTCAGAGTCTTTAGGCTTTCGTGCCATATGAGGGGTTAGAGTCGGTGAGGGGGTGCGCCCTTATTAAAAGACTAATCTTGAACCTTTACCACACTGTTGTTGCTGTCGTAGTTCTTGAGTCTCCTTTTCATTCGATTCACACGCTTGCCAAAGTCAAGATTCCAGACTACCCCGAGGGTGAGCATATTACCATTCTCTGGGATCTTCACATAGGACTTAAGTGGATTTACCTTGGAGTGGTTGGTGGTTCTATAAGTATCCCCCTCCTTAAATCCCACGTATAGCATCTGAGCATAGAGGATCCAATTATTTTTATTCCACATCAAGGTCAAGCCCATATTGTCACCTGATAGTTGCTCTGTTTCGTTATAGATCGTCCTTCCCGCTTTCGTATAATAGCCAGCAAAGACCAGCTCCTTGTACACTACCTGTGCCGAGATATCCCAGTAGAGGCTATTGAGATGAAGTGGATGATTCCCTACGTTACTCTCATACCGCTTGTAGCCCACTGTGGTATAGAGCGAGAGGAAGTTCATCAGATTGCTAAAGTTGACTTTCCATTCGGCTCCATACTGTCGATTGTATAGCCCATTGTCGGACTGAAATAGGAAGTACTCCTCTTCGGGCAGATAGGTGACACGGGTGTACAGCGGATGGGTGGTGTGATTGTAGCTTAGGGCTAGATTGGTATTGAACTTATCCTTGCGATAATTCATATTGAGGCGATTGGTAAAGGCGTAGCTCGACTTCAATTCACTGTTCCCTGTAAATACAGTCAGTCGGTCAAACCTCTGCTTGACACTGGATAGCTGAGCCAATGAGGGGAGGAAGGGGATGAAATTGCTATTGAGGGAAAAGGAGAGGCGATTATTGGGATTGTAATAGAATCCCAAGCTGCTCTGATTTTTGAAGTACTTCTTACTCTTCTCTTTACTTTCAACATAAAAGAACTTCAACCCACTCCCCAAGCTATACTGAACTTTTGGATTGAGCCGCCCAGAGATTTGAGCATAAAGATAGGTGTTATTATGATGCAGTTCGTCAAGATAACTACTCGGCGAGAGGTACTCATTTGTGGTGAATGCATATCTATTTTGCAGACCAGTGGTGAGGTACACCTTTGGGTGCAACGACTTTTGATACATCACTTCGCCAATTAACGACTTGTACTTACTTTCTACGGGGTTGGAGATCTTGGCTACCTCTGCTCCATTCCTGGTGTCTACCAAATCTCTGTCGTTTCTACCTGTGGATAGTGTGCCTAATAGGTTGGCTTCCAGCTTCGATCCATCTCCAAATTGGTGCTGATAAAATAGGTCTAGTGCTGGCACGTAGCCTCTATATTTGCTTTTTGAGGCTCTATGATAGGGATCTTTATCGGTCTCAATTATCTGACCTCTGATATTGTTGTACTGTCGGGCAAAAGAATTGCGCCAAGTGGCACTAAACTGGCTCACTTTGCTAGGCTGATAGAGGTAGGTGAAGTTCAGGTCGTTTGTAAAATAGCCAAATGGGCTCGCCTCCCCCTGAAGGATCCGTGTGATTTTCTTGGAGTCAGCGATAAACTTCTCCTCACTATCTCTTTGCCACTTAGGGTAGTTGCGATAAGAAGTGTTGTAATCAATTGAGAAGTCCGACTTCCCTTGGTGGTAGCTAGCACTCGCACTACCATTGACAAATCCTACCCAGAGGGCACTCTGCAGGTGACTCCTCACAGAGCCTCCATCGGTTCGCTCCTTTAGGATCACATCTATGATACCTCCAAAACCTTGGTCCAATTCGCGCATCGTAGGCATATCGGAGTAATCGACTCTAAGGATAGATTCGGGTTTGAGGTTACGTACTTCAGCAACCGACCGAGGGACGCCATTGATTTTCCATTGAATCGGCTTGCCATTTATGGAAGCATTCTTATTGACCTGATCCACCGAAAGCCCCGTTAGTCCTAGATTATGGAGTAGCGTCATAAAGTCGTGGCTCCCTCTGATCTGTAACTTCTCGGGGAAAACCAATTGGCGATTGTACTGGCGAAGAGAGCCGGTGACCGTCACCTCGTCCAATTGCTTACTATCCTCTACCAGATAGAGATCTCCAAGGGAGATGCTTCCTTTGCCACCCTCAATCTGCACCGAAATCGGGACATGCCCCACAAAACTTATCTCTAAGCGACTTTCTTTGCTCTCGTTGCCGGTGACCGTGAAGTTTCCCTTCTCGTTAGTCGTTGTCCCAGAAATAGTTGTTCCTTCAAGGTCTAGTAGCCGTACCGAAGCTCCGATGACTGCGGTAGAATCTCTTGAGAAGAGTAGACGCCCCGAGATTTTCACCTCATTAGCCAATAAGGTGGTGGCTCCAAAACATAGGAATATAGTCAGGGTCAGGAATCTAGTTAAGTTCTTTTCCATTAGGCTCCGATTAATAGCGTTGTTCCTAAATACGTTACCTTCGTAAAGATAGCCTATTTTCTTGATACTATTCCCATTAAATCTAAAGAAAAGAGAGGCTGCACTTCTCGATGCCCCCACCACCACCCCACGACCTCCCCTCGTGGAGGTCGAACAACCGAATCTAAGACTTATCACTTCCTCTCAATGTGTCTACCAGGGGTTACGCATTAGAAAGTTCTTACACCATTATCCTCAACAGATTGTATATCATCATTCGCACAATAGTCTTTTCTAATGCGTAACCCCTGATGTGTCTACTTTTTCAGGAATAGAAGAAATGGAGTGTCTACACTTTCAGGAATGCGATAGTATAGCGTCCACATATTCCGCATAGGGTGCGGAATGAATTCCGTACGCGTGCGGAACGCATTCCGTAGCCCTGCGGAATCCATTCCGCACGCATACGGAATATGAGGTTGATACAAGAGGGGAATACATGGACCTAGGCCGAGATCCTTCTTCCAAATATCGCCACTCTGCATCATCCACCTTTACCATGGGCACTTGCGACGAATAGCATACGTATATATTCGGTTCCATGTGGGCTGTGCCCATCAATCCTGCAGAGCTACCTTGCTACATGAGACTGTTGCACGAAGGCGATCTGCGGCGTTGCTTTCGGAATTCGGCTTCGGTCACGTACGTGAGTACGCTCCCTTCAGCCTCATCCTCAGCGTCTTGCATCTCATCCTTCGTGCAAAGTCTCAGCACATTTGCTTCAAATGTGCGAGAACGGCACTTCGTGCAACATTCTCTTTCTGTGAATGTTATCCACATCTCCTAATCTGTGGATTCCTAAGTTCGACAGCCTTTAATGTGAAAGGGGGCTCCGTCGCTATTGCGATGGAGCCCCCTTTTTGGAATTATTCTAGTCTCAGTGGGTTACTTCTGGCTTTTGCCTTGGTTGGCTACTGCCTCCATTAGCTTTTTCACCTCCTCTGGATCACCTACGAAGTAGTCCTTCACCAGCTTCATACCGTTTTGCTCGTCAAACTCGAAGACGTAAGGTACAGCGGTTGGAAGGTTGAGCGATACGATATCCTCATCGGAGATGCCTTTGAGTTTCTTGATGATGGCCCTCAGACTATTGCCGTGAGCTGCTACAATAATATCATCGTGCTCTGCGAAGGAGGGGAATATCTCTTGCTCCCAGTAGGGAAGGATCCTTTGGATGGTATCCTTAAGGCTCTCGGTTAGAGGAAGCTCCTCCTTATTGATATGGGCATATCTCACATCGTTGTATGGTGAGCGAGGATCGTCGGCTGCCAATGGTGCTGGTGGCACGTCAAAGCTACGACGCCAAATAAGTACCTGCTCATCGCCATACTTAGCGGCAGTCTCAGCCTTATTAAGCCCTTGGAGCATACCGTAGTGCTTCTCATTGAGTCGCCAGCTCTTCTTTACTGGGATCCAATCGAGGTCCATCTGGTCGAGGACGGTATTAAGCGTCTTAACGGCACGCTTTAGGTAGCTAGTAAAAGCCAGCGTGAAGTGAAATCCATCCTTCTTGAGCTGCTGACCAGCCTTGATGGCCTCCTCTATACCGAGTGGAGTAAGGTCTACATCGGTCCAACCGGTGAATCGATTCTCCAGGTTCCACTGGCTCTGTCCATGTCTGATTAAAACCAATCTCTTCATAATCTACAATCTTATATATATTGTTTCAAAAACCTAATACACTATTTTTCTCGTGTTGCAATATAATCGGCCACCATGATCAGTCCGTCACGACTTTCGCACGGTGGCAATCCTGCAACTAAAAGGCTCTTCGCCTCCTCTATCATTTCCTCCATTCGCTTTCCAGCATATTCAATGCCTCCCATGCGGATGGCGAAGTCTATAATATAAGCAATCTCGCCGCGCCTAAGCTCCTCATGGCGAAGGAGCTTGAGCACCTTGTCGCGCTCTTTACTCTCCTGCTGTAGGGCATGGATCAGTGGGAGGGTTACCTTGTGCTCTGCGATGTCTTGACCCGATGGCTTCCCAAGTTGGACGGTGGGTTGGTAATCAAAGATATCATCACGTATCTGGAAGGCACGGCCTAGAAGTTGCCCCGCCTGCTCTATTTTCTGAAGCGTCTCTGCATCACTCACCTTGGCCAGTAACGCACCTACCATCATACTACTCTCGATGAGAGAAGCGGTCTTTCGGTCAATGATCTCTAGGTACCGCTCCTCGGAGTGTTCGCCCAGTTCGGCCGTGTCCATCTGTAGAAGCTCTCCCTCGGAGAGGTTTTTGCCGAGGACGGCTAGTTGGAGAAGTATCTGCTTGTTATTGGTATGAACCGCCTGCATCATCGCATTGGCGAGTAGGTAGTCGCCAATCAGCACTGCCTTATGATTACCAAAAACCGCATTCATCGAGGGCACCCCTCTCCGGTGTCCACTCTCATCCACCACATCATCGTGCACAAGAGAGGAGACGTGAAGTAGCTCAATAAAGGTTGACCCTTTGATGACCTCCTCCGTGATAGGACCAAAGCAATTGGCCGTAAGAAGTAGGAGGAGCGGACGTACCTGCTTAGCCGTCTGTCGGCTCAGCAATTCAGTCGCTTTGACAATGGTTGGAGCAATACTTCGTATAGAGCCTAGATAGGCCTCCTCAAATTGCTTGAGGGCCTCTTGGATCTCTTGAGGCATCTGCTCAATGAGGGTTGCGGATTGATTATGTGGTTTGTTGCTCTGCATAAGTAACCTAGAATGCTTCTATTAATGGAGGTCTATTCCCTCCTTGCCACCTGTGAGGAGTCGCTGGATATTATTGAGTTTATTGAGGGCGTCAATGGGGGTGAGCTGATTGAGGTTGAGCCCTACAATCTCCTCTCGCACTTGGCTGAGGAGCGGGTCGTCTAGCTGGAAAAAGCTTAGCTGTACTGGCCCATCTTGCACCTGCTTTTCGGGGAGGCGTGGTTTGGAAGGAGCCTTGATTCGTCCACTCTCCTCATCGCGCTCTCTTGCCGACTCCTCTAGTAGGGTGAGGATCTCTTCGGCACGGCCGATGATCTCCTTGGGCATTCCTGCCAGTTTGGCCACGTGAATACCAAAGGAGTGCTCGCTCCCGCCTGCCACTAGCTTGCGGAGGAATATGATCTTACCCTCCACCTCCTGTACCGTGACATTGTAATTCTTGACCCGAGCAAAGTGCCGCTCAAGGTCGTTGAGCTCGTGGTAGTGTGTGGCAAATAGCGTCTTGGCTCGCCCCCTTGGGTGGTCGTGGATATACTCCACAATCGCCTGTGCAATAGAGATGCCGTCGTAGGTGCTGGTGCCACGTCCCAGCTCATCCACCAGTACCAAACTGCGATTGGTGATACCATTAAGAATCGTCGCTGCCTCGGTCATCTCCACCATAAAGGTACTCTCACCTCGCGAGATATTGTCCGAGGCACCTACACGGGTAAAGATACGATCCACGATGCCTATCTTTGCTGCACTAGCCGGTACATAGCTACCAACTTGTGCCAGCAGTACAATAAGGGCAGTCTGCCGAAGTAGTGCCGACTTACCTGCCATATTAGGACCAGTGATGATGAGGATCTGCTGCACCTCATTATCGAGGAAGAGGTCGTTGGGGATATAGCTCTCACCAGGGGGCATCAAGCGCTCAATTACAGGGTGCCTACCCGCCTCTATGTCTATGGTGTCGCCATTGTCTACCACTGGGCAGGCGTAGCCGTAAAGCGAAGCCACCTCGGCAAAGGAGCTCAGCACATCTATCTGTGAGAGCACCGTCGCATCCGATTGAATCTCTTTGATAAAACCACGCACGTAGTTGAGTAGCTGGTCGTAGATCTCATTCTCCAAGATCTGTATCTTCTCCTCTGCCCCTAGGATTTTACTTTCATACTCCTTTAGCTCGGGGGTGATAAAACGCTCTGCCTGAGTCAAAGTCTGCTTGCGGATCCACTCATCTGGCACTTTGTCCTTGTGGGTGTTTCGCACCTCAATATAATAACCAAAGACGTTGTTGTAGGCCACCTTCAGGCTTGGAATGCCCGTGCGTTCGCTTTCGCGATTGCGGAGGTCGAGGAGGTACTCCTTGCTACCACTGAGGATATCCCGTAGCTCATCCAGTCGGCTGTCAAAGCCTTTGGCAATCACATTCCCTTTACCTAGCTGATTGGGTGTCTCCTCGTTGATGGTCCTTTCAATCCGCTCCGCCAACTCCTCGAGGGGGTCTAGGGCAATGCTTAGCTCCTTGAGCGAAGCGTCGCCAGTATTGTAGAGGGCTCCCATAATCGGCTTTACCAAGCGTAGCCCACCCGCCAACTGTCGTAGCTCACGAGGGTTGATGCGGAGGACGGAGACCTTACTTGCCAATCGCTCCAGGTCGCCTATCTCCGATAGAATTTCGGAGAGCTGATGCCGTAGCTCCTCTCTCTCGAGAAAAGCGGTAACGGCAGCCTGTCGCTGTACTATCTCACGGGCGTCGAGTAGGGGGAATACCAGCCACCGCTTGAGCAGTCGGCCGCCCATTGGTGTACGAGTATGGTCAATGACGCTGATGAGTGAATTACCATCCTCATTGAGGGGTTGTAGGATCTCAAGGTTGCGGAGGGTAAAGCGGTCGAGCTGTACGAAACGATTCTCCTCTATCTTGTGAATGGTGTTGATATGCTGTATCTCGGAGTGGTGCGTCGCCTCAAGGTAGTAGAGGATTGCCCCGCAGGAGATAATCGCTAAGACCTCATGCTCTATCCCGAATGCCTTGAGGTGCTTCACCTCGAAGTGCTTTAGGAGCCTATCGCGTCCATAATCTTGCGAAAAGGTCCAATCCTCCAAAGGGTAGAGGTTGAGCCGCTCACCGAAGTGAGCTTGTACCTCGTGCTCCGTTCCCCGCTTCACCAATACCTCTTTAGGATTGAAGTTGGT
Organism: Porphyromonas somerae; assembly: GCF_022845615.1. Lineage (NCBI taxonomy): Bacteria > Pseudomonadati > Bacteroidota > Bacteroidia > Bacteroidales > Porphyromonadaceae > Porphyromonas > Porphyromonas somerae. The sequence continues at coordinate 66,244 of NZ_AP025559.1, forward strand.
GAGCAACTTATCAATTTCATCGTAGCTCCCTTCACTGCAGACAAATTCGCCAGTGGAGAGGTCTAGCAATGCTGTTCCCGCCTTGCCTCCTCCGAGAGCAATGGCAGCGAGGAAGTTATTGGTATCTGCTTCGAGAACAGAGTCGTCCATCGTAAGTCCAGGGGTCACCACTTCGGTCACCGCCCGCTTCACCAGCTTCTTGGCCAGCTTTGGATCCTCCATTTGGTCGCAGATCGCCACCCGCTTTCCCTTGCGGACCAGCTTGGGGAGGTAATTGTCAAGAGCATGGTGGGGGAATCCCGCCATAGGGTCATCACCCCTCTTAGTAAGAGTGATATTGAGTAGGCGAGAGACCTCTACCGCATCATCGTTGAAGGTTTCATAAAAATCGCCCACTCTAAAAAGCAATAACGCACCTGGGTACTGCTCCTTAAAGCGTCGAAATTGTGCCATCATCGGCGTCTCCGAAACCTTTTTCGCCATCTTAATTATTCAAATAGCCTCTTACCTAATTATGGGATACTCTATATCCCTACAAATATACCTCTTTTTACCGAGACTGCTTAAATCTCTTGCCTTTTGGCTTCATTCCAAAGGGCGTCCATCTCGCCAAGGGTCATCTCTTTGAGGCTTTTCCCCTCTGCCTTGGCCGATGCCTCAATGTAATTAAAGCGACGGATAAACTTCTGGTTGGTTCGCTCCAAACTGGTATCGGGATCCACGCCATAGAGGCGTCCCATATTGATCAGACTAAAGAGGAAGTCCCCCATCTCTCCCTCTTTATGAGCCAAGTCGCCATTGCCCTCTATCTCGGCACGTAGCTCTCCCAGCTCCTCATACACCTTATCCCATACGTCGCTTTTCTCAGCCCAGTCAAAGCCTACATTGGCCACCTTCTCCTGCACACGGTACGACTTGATGATGGAGGGAAGTCCCTTAGGCACTCCAGCGAGTACCGTTTTATTTCCTCCTTTTTCTTTGAGTTTGATCTGCTCCCAATTGAGTTCTACATCATGTGCATTATTGACCTGCACATCACCGTAGATATGTGGGTGGCGAAAGATGAGTTTATCCGCCTCACGATTGCAGACATCGGCGAGGTCAAACTGCCCCTTCTCCTCTCCAATCTTGGCATAAAATAGTACATGGAGGAGCACATCCCCCAGTTCTTTAGCAATCTCCGAGTGATCCTCATTGATGATTGCCTCGCTCAGTTCGTATACCTCCTCTATGGTATTGGGGCGTAGCGATTCATTGGTTTGCTTCGCATCCCACGGGCACTCTACCCGTAGTCGCTCCAGCACATCTAGCAGTCGTCCGAGGGCTTCTAGTTTCTCCTCACGGCTACTGCTGCTCTTTTCCTTCATGGTGATTTCTATTAATGGATTGCGTGGGTAGATCGTTTTGCACCTCTCTACCCACGCAATATAATTTGCTCTTAATTACTGTTGCTTTTTGCGATACTCCTCAAGTCCGCTCTTTAGCCAATTGACATAGTGGTCTACATCCTTATCGAAGCCAAAGCTAGGACCCAGAGGGAGCCCATTGCCATCCAGCATCACGTAGAATGGCTGCGCATTGGAGCCAAACTTCTGTGATTGGAAATAGCTCCACCGCTCTCCAATGGTCTTGAGCTTGCGGGTGCTATCGCCATCCTTCACCTCGATATACTTAGGTAGCTTGGTCTTGTCGTCCACGATGAGGGTGACGAGGATAAATTCATCATCGATGATGCTCTTCACCTTTGGATCGGTCCAGACGGAAGCCTCCATCTCACGGCAGTTGACGCAGCCGTAGCCCGAGAAGTCAATCAAAACAGGCTTTCCCTCGCTCTGAGCCGCCCGCATACCACTCTCATAGTCGTGGAACTTAGGGTGTACCTCCGAATCATAGAGGTTGAAGTCCTGAGTATAAAGCGGTGGTGCAAAGGCACTGATTGCCTTGAGCGGTGCACCCCAAAGCCCTGGCACCATATAGACGGCAAAAGAGAGTGAGATGATGGCAAGGAATAGTCGGGTCACACTCACGAAGGGGAGGTCGCTATCCTGTGGTAGCTTGAGCTTGCCGAGTAGGTAGATACCTAGAAGGAAGAAGATCACGATCCAAAGTGCCACAAAGGTCTCTCGGTCGAGGATGCCCCAGCCATATGCGAGGTCGGCAACGGAGAGGAACTTGAGAGAAAGTGCCAGCTCAAGGAAGCCGAGGGTCACCTTCACACTCGTCATCCAGCCACCACTCTTAGGCATACTCTGTAGAAAGTTGGGGAATATGGCAAAGAGGGTAAAAGGAAGCGCTAGTGCCACAGCAAAGCCGAGCATACCAATAGCAGGGCTAAGGAGACTACTTCCCGAAGTGGCTGCCTGCACCAACAGGGTTCCGATGATAGGGCCGGTACAGGAGAAGGAGACCAAAGCCAAGGTGAAGGCCATGAAGAAGATACTTAGCAGACCGCTCGTGCTCTCTGCCTTGGCATCCATCTTATTGGTCCACGATTGTGGAAGAACTAGTTCGAATGCCCCGAAGAAGCTGACCGCAAAGAAGACCAGTAGGGCAAAGAAAAGGATATTGAAGAGGGCACTTGTAGCTAAGTCATTGAGTGCACTCGGTCCAAAGATCGCTGTAATCAGCAACCCTAGTGTGAGGTAGATTACAATGATTGCCAACCCATAAATCACCGCATCGCGAATAGCGGCTTGGCGGCTTTTGCTCCGCTTGAGGAAGAAGCTCACCGTCATCGGAATCATCGGCCATACACAAGGGGTGAGTAGGGCTACCAAACCGCCCAAGAATCCGAGGATAAATATCATCAGGAGGGAGTTGTCGGTGGCGCTCAGCGTGGTATCGCCATACGCCTTGATCTCCTCTACTACAGGCTTCCAGATGTCGCCCGTAAAGTTGGCTGCTTCGCTCTCCACCGTGGTGGTAGACTCCTCCTCGCTACTGCTGTCGCTAGCAATCGCTTCCATCTCCAATGGCGTGGTGAGGTCACCAACCTTTAGACTAATGGGAAGTCTGGTAGGAGGGAGGCAAGTTTGGTCGTTGCATAGCATGTAAGTAAGGTCGCCAGCTAGCACAAAGTGCTCTGGATCCTCTATCTGTACCTGTTGCTCAAAAGTGACACTTCCCGTGTGCCAGCGCAGGTTCATCTCAAAGTTGGGGTCGTAGACGGAGGCCGCCTCTTTTGATGGCTTTAGTTCCCCTAGCAGTTTCACCCCTTTAGCCTCGTCTAATGCAAAGGAGGTGGGGGTTGGTCCGCCATCTGGGAGGGTCACATCGTAAATATGCCATCCCTGCTTTAGGGTTGCCTTGAAGCTCAAGGTCACCACCCCATCAGCACTATTTGTGTGGCTTTGCTCCCAGCTCACCGCATCGGTAATCATCTGCGCCTCTGTACTACTCCAGGGGAGGAGGGCGATGAAATAACTCAGCACGAGCCATACAAGTTGTCGTTTCTTAATCTTCATAAAAGTATGTATAGAGTGTTGGTTTTAATAGTCTCTTCCTGTTGGTTGCTTCTCTTTATCCAGCCTTAGCCAAGAGAAGTAGTGGGTGGGGTAGGGACGCTCAAATCGGCGTGGCTGCTGCTCCCCAGGGATCAGTAGCTCAAGACCGATCTGCTCCAAAGCGATCTCTCGATCGGTGCGAATCTGGCTACGTGAGCGTACATCGCCCAAGATGCTCAGCTCATTGTCACCAAATAGCTTGCGGAGGGAGAAGATTCGTGCCCCCACCACATCTATCTGTACAATATGCATCTGCCCATTTCGACTGCTCTTATCCACCCGCACCTCTGCGGTGATCAGCTTGGGCTTTGAGAGACTACGCTCCTCGGAGGTGGCACTCAGTAGCTGCACCTTCTCCTTTAGCTCGCCCTCAATGCAGGCGATGAAGCGTTGGTGCTTGGCACGTCGGCTCCACTCCTTCACCAGAAGCTCCTTGGCCTCTACACTCCTCGCAAAGACCACAAAGCCAGCCGTGTTGCGATCCAATCGATTCACCATAAAGAGCTTTGCCCCCTCTTCCCCCTTCTTGTAGTGCTGACTGAGGAGAAATAGAGCCGTCTGTTGGCGGTTTTTATGTGCGGTATTGACCGTAGGCAATCCCCGCTTTTTGTAGGCAACTACATACGCTTCACTTTCCCATACTATCTCTAGCTTGGGGTGTCGAAAAGGCATTGGTGGCACTCCACGGTGCACACGCACTACCACGCCGGCTCCCACCGTCTCAGTAGCTCTTGTGGTAGACCACTTCCCTACAGAGACCCTTCCCGAGGCAATCAATTGCTTCGCAGCTGTGCGATTGCGGCTGGACTTCTCCATCAAGAGCTCCAGTAGTGGGGCTTCGCTGCCCGCCCTGTAGGTCTCCTGCACGGGGGTAGGGTTCTCTACCCTTGTTGGATCCGGCTGTTTTATTTTATTATCATTACTCATGGTTTTCTTACCACCTATTTATATGCTTCAGTCTCAATTCCAGCCCTATTTAGTGGGGCGAATCTAGACAACTTATCACGCAAATATACTATTTTCTCCCTATCTGCCGTAACCCTTAGTACCGATTCCGAATTCCAAAAGCAGCACAACAGCTTCCCTTCGTGAAATAGGCTCAAAATAGGAGTAATATAGGGTGTCAAAAGTAGTTTTTCTAATAGGCTGAAAGCTAATGTCTTATAAGGGCGAAAGTTTAGTTGCATCTCGGTATTTGCTTAGTTGCAACTAACCGATTGCTTAGTTGCATCTCGCCAATGGCTTAGTTGCAACTAAACTTTTCCTCTCCTCTCCACTCGTTTATCGGTTGGTGGAATTCTATTAATTCTCCAATGAGTTTGACCTGCCAAATCTGAGTAGAGCCAAGATAAATTGTGTCGGGAGAATTGGGTATCTTTGTCGGCGTTAGAGGCAATAATAGAGATATGAATACCAACCGCAGATATACCATCGCCGTAGACTTTGACGGCACCATTGTGACGCATGAATACCCAAAGATCGGCACTGAGATACCCGGTGCTGTAGAGGCGCTCAAGGAGCTCCTGAGAGAGGGGCATCGGCTGATCCTATGGACTGTCCGTGAGCGAGAACTCCTAGAGGAGGCGCTGGCATGGTGCGAAGAGCGAGGGTTGGTCTTTTATTCGGTCAATAGCAACTTCCCCGAGGAGACACTCGAGGATCGCCACTTCTCACGCAAACTGAAGGCCGATATATTTATCGACGACCGCTCTATTGGAGGGCTGCCCGACTGGCCAAGTATGCTCCAGATGATTCGTGAGCAAACTCCTTTCAAAACCCCTATGACCCCGCAATTTACCGCTCAGATAGACGATACCCACCGTGAGATGATGGAGCGATACCAGAACGGCTCTCGACCCAAGCGTGGCGGGCTCTTCTCCAAGCTCTTCAAGTAATCCATCATTAATCATTATCTATCCATTACAATACAAAAAGAGATGAAAAGAGAATCCCTTACCTTTCGAGCACTTGGCCTTTTGTTTTGCCTTCTATCTGTAGTTCTTGTGTTCAGCTCTTGCAAATCCCAACTTGCGGAAAGAGATTTCGTACTATCGCAAAAGCGAGATAGCCGACTTACCGGCTCTTGGAAGTTTATACGTGAAGACCCTACGGACAACTACCTCTTGGTTTTTGAATACACTTCAAAGGGTGAGCGTAAGCAGTATCACAATGGAGAGCTAGGCCCTTTCAAAGAGTATTTCTACACCAATGACAATATCTTGTACGTATTGGAGTTGGGTGCTGGCATCAAGAGATCCAATTGGACAAGAGAGTACGAATACCATTTCTCTGAAGATGAAAATACCCTCTATATTAAACATCGAGATGGTACTATCGTGGAGCAGTGGCAACGTATTGCTGCCCAAAAAGAGAAATAATATCTGAATGCCAGCAATTGATGAAGTGACTACCCTTAGGAGTCAGGGGTTACGCATTGAGGGATAATGGAGAAAGGACCTCGGCAGAGGTCCGTGTTAAATAGGCACAGGTCGGAGGGGCATTAGCCCCGAACGACCTGTGTATAAGAGCACATTTCCCACCTCCATGACCCCGGCCGAGGGGTCAGACCTAGATAAGTTTGTCCGACCCCTCAGCCGGGGTCGTAAGGGTGTTTTGTACATCGTTATACACAGGTCTTCGGCACTACGTGCCTTGACCTGTGCCTATTTAACATGGACCCCTCAGCCGGGGTCCTTACTCATAAACACTCCGCTAAAAATCATTCACAAGACTCTTTCTAATGCGTAACCCCTGCCTTAGGGGTTGAGTTATTGTACCTATAAATGAAATATTCAGTCAGAATTCGAATTATTGTAGGTATACCTTAAATAAGTGTTATAGAGTGGCTGTGATGCCGTGGGCGATGTAGTAGCTACTTCTCATGCCTATACCTTCTGCACACTTCATTATTCATTACAAACGAGGCCACCCTATCCCTATCGATAGAGTGGCCTCTGGTGCTAATAAATAAACAATTAACAATCTCTAGCAGTCATCGAAATGGTACGAAAATGGTTGCTAGAACTGTCCTTTAGCTGTGTATTAGTCGTTATCTGCAACGTCCCACCATAATCTGGTATCAAAGTTATCGGGTCCTTGAAGCTTAATCGCTGCATCATAATTATCTCTATTCACCTCATAGTCGTTGAGGTAATAGTAGCGGCGGTAAGGGATATGTGAAGCATTGAGCTTGCCTGCTTCCCCTACACCTAGCTTTGGATAATTGAGACGTCTCCAATCGCTCCAGGCTTCAATGCCATTCTCATTAAATCCTGAGAGCCATCTCTGTAGTGCAATCTTATTGATCTTTTCTTGCTGAGAGCCTTGTAGCTTAATGGCATCTTGTGCAAGGTACTCATTAGGATCTACTAGCAGTTGATACTCTCCCTGCATCTTGTCAAAGGCGGATATTCCAGCTGGAGTCTTTTCAGCCTTAAGGAGGTCTACCGCTTCATTGACCCGCTTATTGTCATAAGAGAGGATAATGGCCTTATCATAAAGAGCCTCGGCATCAGCTGTGATCCAACCACGTACAGCTGCCTCTGCTTCAATAAGAAGCATACGAGTGGCGGAGATGATGGTAATTTTGGAGTTTTTGGCTGTGATAAATGGGTGAAGCTCGCACACCTTACCAGTATATTCTCCTATCTCAGCTCTAGGGGTACCAAATGGTACTGCAAATAGTTCATAGGTAGCTGTAGGAGCAGCATACGTGTAGACACGTGCATCCTTAAGCTCTACAAACTTATCTACTAGTGTTGCAGAGGGATAGAAGTCCTTACGATTAGAGACATAGTAGTTGCTGTAGATGGGGTTCATATTGTCATTTTCCAGCGTATACTGGTAGCATAGGTTGGCATCATTGGTGGTGATACCGCCATCGGCATAGGCTTTTGCAAAGCGAGCCTTACCTACCTCGGGAGCTACGTCGGATAGCTTAATTGCCATCATCATACGGATAGAGGCATTAAGCTTCTTCCAATTGTCAATATTGCCACCATATAAGATATCAAAGTATCCATCAATAGAGCCTCCCTGTGAGAGTAGTGCATAGGCTTCGTTGAGCTTTTTGTCAAGGGCCTCATAGATATGCTCTTGGGTGTCAAACTTGGGAGTGAAGTTACCCTCGTCTCCTAGCAGTGCCTCATCAAGATAGAGCATACCTACAATATCGGTCATATGCATGTAGTAAAAAGCTTCAAGGGTCATAGCTACACCTAGCTGGATATTGTTACTTCCCATTCCGAGGACGGTCTCAGAATTGGCTAGCTCCTTATCTAGATTCATCTCTCGGATATTCTTGAGATTCTTTAGGAAGGTGGTGTAGTAGAAGGTCATATTGAAGTCCTTAATCCCAAACTGTGTATACTGCACGTTCTTTGCTTCAGCAAAATAGTGGGTATAGAGCTGAGAGAATGGGTCGTACATATTGACGCTAGGTGCAGGTGCCGAAGTGTAGACTGGGAAGGTGACGCCTTGCATGGCTCTAGAGAAGAGATAGCGGGTATCTCTAGTACTAGGGTTATTTGGATCTATATTGACATCGCCGAAGTGACCACAAGCACCAAGTAGCATGAGTGCCAAGGTGGCGAATAGTGTGTATTTTATAGTTTTCATATTTGTCGTCTCTTCTAGTAAATTATTCCTATTTCTCTAAAGATCTAGAATGTAAGCCCTATTGTGAAACCATAGGAGCGTGTAGAGATGGACTGACCACCCTCTACATAACCATAGGTTGAGCCACTGATTTCAGATGGGTCAATATTAGGGGTAGCAGAGTAGATGAGCCATGGATTTTGAGCAACGAAAGATATGCGTGCTGCAGTAAGTCCAATACCTAGCTTGTCTAGTAGCTTTCTTTCAAAGTTGTAGCCCACTGAAAGCTCACGAAGTTTAACGTAGGTGGCATCGTAAACAGCGTCTGCCCAAGTCATAGGACTTAGATCTTGATAATAAAGCTGTGCATCAATATAGCCATCCATTGGCTTACCATTTTTATCTACACCAGTGAGATGGAGACCTCCACCCTTGTCAACTGGATCGCGGAGTGGGTTGCCCTTGTCATTGAGTCCAGCAGTCTCTTGAAGTATACCAGAGCCCTTACCCCAATAGTTGGTCCAAGAGACGATATTTCCACCTACAGCATAGTCTAGTGCTGCACTGATGACAAAACCATATAGATTGAGGGAGGTGTTAAATCCTCCAGTAAACTTTGGCTGAGCGATACCTAGCTCCTTATCTTCCTTATCTTGGATTGGAGCAACCATACCATTCTTTAGCTTACGAAGAATAAGGTTGCCACTCTCATCTCTTTGCCAGTCGTTACCCTTGATAACACCAATAGGACGACCTTCAATAGCATTGATGGAGATGGGGGTGTAAAACTTGGTCCAATAAATCTGATAGGAGTCGTCATCGCGGTCATTGGCCTCTAGCTCAACAAGAGTATTGACGTTGCGAGCGATATTGAAGTTGACGTCCCATTGGATATCTTTGGTCTTTACAGGAGTGCCACCTAGGCTGATCTCAATACCTCTATTTCGGATAAGTCCAGCATTGATCTTACGGGTGGTATAGCCACTAGCAGGAGTAACGTTTTTATTGATGATTTGGTTCCGTGAGTCACGATTATAGAAATTGATATCACCCCAGAATCGATTGTCAAACATTCTGAATTCTGTACCTATTTCGTATGAGGTAGAGATAGTTGGCTTGATTGATGGGTCTAATAGGTTACGAGAAGTACGCATAGTGGTACGACCGTCGTACTTGGTTTCTGCCACGTAAATAGGGTTGATGAGGTAGCTATTCATCGTGGAACCCACTTGAGCTGCTGAAGCTCTTAGCTTCCAGAAGTTGAGCCAAGGTGCTTTGATCAGGTTGCTGAGCATCACGGATGCACTGGCGCCACCATACAGGTAACTATTGTAATCTGGGTGAAGAGTTGAGGTCCAGTCGTTGCGGAGGTTAAGGTCGAGATAGTAGGTGTCGTCCCACCCTAGGGTCGCTGTCCCAAATACACTTTGGTTTTTTTGCTGGATAAGTTCGTTCTCACCTCCAGGAAGTCCATTTGAACTTTTTAAATTCCAGAAGCGGTTAAGGAACATACCATCTCTCGTAAAGCCTCCTACATATTTGTAATCATAGGTTTGATACTCTCCAAATAGCATGGCATCTAGGGTTAGGCGATCTTGGAAATACCTATCGCTATAAGAGAGGAAGCCTTGATACTGCATATCTTTGATGGAGGTTTGCTGAGTTACAAACTCCTCGGTGGTACCTAGACCCGCTGGTATCTTACGCTCGTAGACACTGCTCCGTATATTACCATTGATATTGGTTCCGATCTTTAGCCCTTCAATGATTGTGTACTCTACATTGCCACTGAAGACGTTCCAAAGATACTCTGATGTCCTATTGACTTCGTTTTGAAGGGCAAAAGGATTCCAGTGGAATGCTGGTGATAAGTCGGTTGGACTATTGATGTTCCAAGTCCTAAAGGTGCCATCGGGGCGCTTGTAGTCCTTTAGTGCATTGATATCTACGTTGGTATTACCCCATTGGAGGTAAGACTGTAGGAATTCACCGAACTCCCCAAATCCCTCAATCGCTGCATTGTGATTCATACGGTAGGTCATCTTGTAATCCAGAGATACTGTGAGCTTTGGACTTACGTTGAATCCCGAATAAATGGAGAGGAAGTGGCGCTTCGCATCTGAATTGTACTGCACACCATTTCTTTGGACGTTGGTAAAGGAGATCCTAGTATTGTACCCTTCACCAGCCTTGGCAAATGAAACGTTTGTGGTATTATTGGTACCTGTGCGATATAGTTCGGTGATATCCATTCCAAAGGTCCAAGGTGCCTCCTGTCCAAAACGTGGGTCGGTAGGATCCCAAGCATAGAATGGCATATATGGCTTTCCATCAAAATTTGGCCCCCAGCTAGAGTCATTATTGTAGTCATAGTATCTACGACCTTCAAATTGCTTGAATGACTCGGGCATTGTGGCGGGATCAAACTTAAAAGTAGGTAGTGGCTCGCTGGCACCTAAGTAGCCACCACCATACTCCTTTTGAATCTTAGCATGAGATAGTGGAACCTCAGCGGTGAAGGTGTGGCTAATCTCAAAGATGGCACGACCTTCCTTAGCCTTCTTGGAGGTGATGATGATAGCACCATTGCCACCTCTAGAGCCATAAAGTGATGTGGCAGCAGGCCCCTTGAGCACATTGACACTCTCCACATCGTCCATATTGACGGAGTTGACATTGGTAATCACTCCATCTACTACATAGATAGGCTCATTACCCACTGCAGAGGTAAGAGATGAAGTACCACGAAGTACTACACTACCAGCATCGAACTTGGAGCCTGAACCACCTAAAAACCTCACACCAGAGACCTTGCCAACCAAGGCATTATTGAGATCGGTCTGGCGAGTGGTCTGTAGCTTTTCGGCTTTAATCTCCTGTGCAGCGTAGCCGATAGACTTTTTCTGCCTCGAGATACCCATAGCGGTGACCACTACTTCATCTAGAATTTCATTGTCGGGAACTAATTTGACACGCATAGTAGCCGCTGCTGGCACCTCTTGATTATGGTAGCCTACATAGCTGAAGAGAATGGGCTCCCCTTTAGTTGCCTTAAGTTCAAAGGCACCATTGAGATTGGTGAGAGCACCAACGGATGGGTTGTTTTTCAGACGGACAGTTGCACTAATCACTGGGTCGTTGTTTTCGTCGACTACGACACCTTTCACTGTGATGGTCTGTCCAAGTGCACTTCCTATGACGCAAGTGCAAAGGGCGATTAATAACCAAAATCTTCTTTTCATAGTCTTCTCTTGATTAGTTTTAATTGTTATTTTTATTGTTTGCGTCTTGTCGTTCTATTGTAGTAGTGACCCTATTATTATCTAGTTATCTGTTTTATTGTCCTCTCTTGTAGCTCTTTAATCTGATTGTATTTAGCTTTGAGAAGTGCCTATAATAAATGGTCTATTCCCTTGTCTATTCATATTGAAGCTTAGATGTTGTGTTTTTCTTCTTTGAGTGTCACATCATTAATTTTCCCCAAATGTAATTAATGTTTTCTAAATGACCAAATATTCCAATAGTTTTCAGTTGTATTGCTTGGTATTGTTACTGTTTTCAAGATAAAGATGAAAATATGAACACTTTGCTGGAACTTTAATTGAGATGTTGATAGTGATAGATTTATTCATGTTGCTGTATCTAGAGATTGATTAAAATAGACCCTATAAATTCCACAGTGCTTTACTCTTTTCTTTAGGGTTCCGCCAGCTTCTGTTCGTTGATGTAGCGGGAGAGGGTATTGCGGTCGACCTTGCAGATTTTAGCTATCTTTCGTTTGGAGATTCCCTCATTGAGTAGCTCCCTAATCAGGTTTTTCTTCTTAAAGAGTTTATGCTTTTCGGGTGCTGTGCGGCTTCCTTTTGGACGCCCTAAGATGACGCCTTCCGCCTTCTTTCGGGCAAGTGCTTCTCGGGTGCGTTGGCTGATGAGGTTACGCTCTATCTCGGCTGAGAGACCGAAGGCAAAGGCGAGGACTTTGCTCTGAATGTCGTCGCCCAATCGGTAATTATCTTTGATGGTCCAGACGCGGCACTCCTTCGTCATGCAGATATTGAGTATCTCCATAATCATAAATAGGTTTCGCCCTAGGCGGGATAGCTCACTGCAGATAATGATGTCGTCTTTGTCCACCTTCTTGAGGAGAGTGCCCAGCTGTCGCTTTGTATAGTTTTTAGTGCCGCTGATGGTCTCTTCGATCCAATCGTCAATAGTTAGCTGTTGCCGCTCGCAGAAGTTGTTGATCTCAAAGCGTTGGTTCTCCACTGTTTGCTTGTCGCTACTGACTCTGATGTATCCGTATATCATGTCTCTAAGGGTGTTTTTACCGTTGTACACGAACAGAGACAATAATGGGGATCTAAACTAATGGCGCGGTTACTCTATTTTCGGTGGTATGCTGCAGCTCTTTCCTTCGGTGATTTAATAAAAAAGGCACCACTAGTTCTTTTGTATGCTATCTATTTATGACTACGAAAGGGGGAAGTAAGGTTAGATTTTGGCTTTGATGCCGTGGGCGATGAGGATCTCGTGATTGTACCGATTGATGCGGGTGATGGTGAAGGCGACTTTGTGTCGACCGTCGATGTGGGGGAGTTGAAAGAAGGGGTCTTGGGTGATAGTAAGTAAGTGCTCACCGCTGATCGCCTTCTGTAGTTTCTCGCCCCGTGGGTGCATATAGACTACAAAGTACTTGGTCTCTAGGCCTGCGGGGTAGGGCATATCAGGCTCCCAATAGAGAGTGGTGAGCCCTTGTTGCTTGATGAGGGAGGTGTCTCGCTCTGGTTCGTCAAATAACCTAAGGTCGGCAGGATAAGGGGTAGGGGGTATGAGGGCTATGGGCTTCCAATAGGTATTGAGCAGCTGCTTATTGATCCCCTTGTAATTGGCAAATAATTCGTCGGCTGGCCAAAGGATGTCGCCCTGAGCCGTCTGAGCGGAGATGTTGAGCTTGGCGTGTAGGTCGTTGGCATCAAGGCTTCGCTTCACGTCTTGCCCTATATAATAGTGTGCGAGGTGTATCTTTTGGCTCCACCAGCGTGCTAGCTCAGTATATTCGGCCGCCTTGTGCCCGATCTCCCAGTAGATTTGTGGCACAATGTAATCGACCCAACCCATAGCGTCCCATAGTAGGATATCGGCATAGAGGTCGTCGTAATTCTGTAGTCCAAAGGTCTCGCTGCCGGAGGGGTGACTCCTTTGGTTACGGTAGATGCCAAAGGGGCTGATGCCTAGGCGGACATAGGGTTTACGGGCTTTTATGGTCCGGTGTAGCTCTTGTATGAGCTGATTGACATTATCGCGTCGCCACTCCTCAATCGCTTTGAAGCCTCGTGGGTTTCGCTCAAAGTCGGCTCTATCGGGGAGCACTTCGCCAGCAATGGGATAGGGGTAGAAGTAGTCGTCGAGGTGGATGGCATCAATATCGTACCGCTCTACAAGGTCATCGACCACTTGCGAGAGGTAGTGAATCACCTCGGGAAGAGCGGGATTGAAAAAGAGCTGTTGGCCGTAGCGGAAAAACCACTCTGGGTGTCTGTAGTAGGGGTGCTGAGGGGCTAGGGTATTACTGATGTTGGTGGCAGCTCGGTAGGGATTGATCCAGGCGTGTAGCTCCATTCCCCGCTTGTGGCACTCCGCCACCATAAAGGCGAGGGGATCCCAAAGTGGCTGTGGGGCTATGCCTTGTTGGCCTGTGAGGGTACGGCTCCAGGGCTCGTAGGGGCTATAAAACCACGCATCGGCCTCCGACCGCACTTGGAAAATAACGGCATTGGCTCCTAACTGCTGTAGGAGGTCGAGCCGCTCTATCAGCTTTGCCTGTATGTATTGAGTGCTTTTTCCTTGGAACTCACCCCGCCACGCATTGGGGATCCAAGCACCTCTAAACTGTCGCTTCTGAGGTTGGTAGACCTGGCTATTGGCCTGCTGGGTATACTCTTTATTGGAGAGTGCTTTCTGTGTTTTACACCCTAAGAGGAGTAGTGGTAGGAGCAGTAGGAGTAGATATAGTCGCTTCATTTACATACCTCCAAAGTAGGAGAATAGGGCGTTGGTGATATTCATATAAATAAACATACCGATCAGGTCGTTCATAATCGTGATGAAAGGACCAGTCGCACGGGCAGGGTCCATCTTGAGTTTATTAAGCCCGAGAGGCACGACCGTGCCAAAGAGATTGGCAAAAAGCACCACCACAAAGATGCTGATTGAGACGGAGGCCATCACCACAATATTCTTGAGGAAAAAGTAATTGTAGATGAAGAGGATAAAGCTGAGGATGCCACCATTCATAATTGCGATAGCGAGCTCCTTGGAGAGAAGTTTGCCGATCCTTTCCGTCTTGAGTGACCCTGCGGCAAGGTCCTGCACGATGATAGCGGAGGACTGCATCCCCACGTTACCCCCCGTACCACCCATTAGTGGAATAAAGAGAGAGACGGCGGGCACGGAGGCAAAGACGGTATCGTAATTGCCGAGGATCATACTATTCAGCACTCCACCAACCATGCCAAGCATCAGCCAAGGGAGGCGGGCTCCTATCTGCCGGGTAACGGTATCGGAGCTCTCTACATCTTGTGAAAGACCGGATGCCAACTGGTAATCCTTTTCATGCAAGTCGCGCATCTCATCGACTACGTCGTCCACGGTAATCACTCCTACCAAGCGACCGATGCTATCAACTACTGGGATCGCCACTAAGTCGTACCGCTCAAAGGCGTGTACCACCTCTTCGGTAGTGTCGTTTTCGTGTAGCATCACAGGGTCGTGCACGATAATATGCTTGATCTTAGAGACATTGGGGCTGGTAAGTACCTTCTTGATAGGGAGGATGCCTTGTAGCCGCTCCTCATCATCCACTACATAGATGTAGTAGACCTCGTCCATCTCCGAGGCTTGCTTGCGGAGCTCCTCCATGCACTGAGGCATAGACCAATTTTCATTGACCACCATCATCTCCTTACGCATGATACCACCGGCGGTATCGTGCTCGTAGCGGAGTAGGTCGATAATCTCACCCGCCTGCTCTATATCATCAACGTGCGAGAGAATCGCTTCCTGCTTATCTTCGTCTAGCTCCTGAAGTAAGTCGGCCGCATCGTCGGTGTCCATATGGGTGACGAAGGTATCGGCGATCTCCTCATCGGAGAGGAGGTTGAGCACCTCTTTTCGCTCATCCTCATCCATCTCCATCAGTGCATCAGCAGCAAGAGACCCTGGAAGCTGTCGGTAAAGGAATAGGGTATCCTCTGCCGGTAGCTCCTCAAGTAGCTCTGCAATATCGGCAGGGTACATCTGAGTTACCAGATCTTTTAACTGCTGCTCGTCTCTATTGGCAATGAGGTCGAGGATTTGCTGCTCCTCTTTCTTATCCATCTCTATCATTGGAGTAGTTGTGCTATATCGTTGGTGAGGGTGATGAAGTCATCTACCGCTAGTTGTTCTGGTCTCTTCTGGAGAATAGGGTGCGACTCGGGCAGTTGCTGCTCACTGAGTAGGGGTTTAAGTGAATTGCGTAGCATCTTACGTCGCTGGTTAAATGCCGTTTTCACCACCTGCTTGAATAATCTCTCGTCGCACCCTAGCTCGGTACGCTGGTTGCGGGTCATTCGGATCACTCCACTCTGTACCTTGGGAGGTGGGTTGAAATTACCTGGGGCAACGCTAAATAGGTACTCTACATCGTACCATGCTTGTAGTAGGACGCTCAGAATGCCGTACTCCTTGCTCCCCGGTCCACTGGCTAGCCGTGCTGCCACCTCCTTTTGGAGCATGCCCGCTGCCGCTGGGATGAGCTCTCTGTATTCAAGCATATGGAAGAAGATCTGGCTGCTAATGTTGTAGGGGTAGTTACCAATGAGCAGAAAGGGGGCACCATCATAGACCGTATCAAGGGGTAGAGTGAGGAAGTCGGCCTCAATGATATGGGGGATGAGTGAGGGAAAGGCTACACGTAGGTAGGCGATTGACTCGGTATCTATCTCTACCACCTTAGTGGCTGGGTACTTGGTGGTGAGGTACTGAGTGAGCACTCCCATCCCTGGACCTACCTCTAATATGGGCAGATTGTACTGCACAAGGGTATCGGCAATTCGCTCCGCAATCTCAAGATTGTGGAGGAAGTGCTGACCCAATGATTTCTTAGCCCGTACCTTTTGCATCTCTGAATATTCTATTTATTGAGGTAGAAATGGTAACTTTGCCAAGTCGTATCTACCTATTTGTGCAAAGATACCAAAAACAGATGAGGAGATGAGGCATTGAAGATGAATAGGAGACTTAAGCGAATACTCAAAGTAGTCCTGCCACTAGCATTCGGACTGCTGATCCTGTGGTTGCTTTATCGCCATATGGATATGCAAGCATTGCTCTCAACACTGAGGAGTGATGCTCGCTTTGGTGTCATCTTCCTTGGCTGTCTCTTCGGTACACTAGGCAATACCATTAGGGGGTTGCGCTGGCAGCTCCTCAATCGCACACTCGATCCCGAGGTGAGCTGTATCAATTCGATTCTCACCACTCATGGCAATTATGGCGTCAGCTTGGCCCTGCCACGTGTGGGGGAAGTTTGGAGAGTGGCTACCATGTCGCACTACTCAGGGATCGGCTTTGGCCGACTCTTAGGAACCCTCTTTGTGGATCGCATCTTTGATGTGATTGTTTTGGTGGTATTGGTGCTACTAGGATTGTTGGTCAACGCTCCTTTCTTTAGTGAGTTCATAACTGCCAATCCCAAAATCGTTGCGTGGTGGGGGCAAGTGGTTACCTCGCCTTGGTTCTATCTGGTGATAGCAATTTTGATTGGCTCGCTGGTGGCTCTTGTGCTGTGGGTAAAGCGGAGTGAGCGAGGTCGACATTTGGTCAAAAGCGTGATAGAGGGGTTGCGAACGCTACAGACGATGTCGCACAAGGGACACTTTTATCTCTACACTGTGGGGATTTGGGCCGGCTACTTCTTGCAGTTTTATATCTGCTTTTGGGCTTTTAGCTTTACCCAAGGGCTAGGTTTTTCTGCTGGTTTGCTGAGCTTTGTGATGGCGAGTGTGGGGGTGTTGGTTCCTACGCAAGGGGGCATGGGTGGCTGGCACTTTATGGTGATATATACGCTGATGGCTTATGGTGTGGAGAGTGCCGATGCGCAGAGCTTTGCACTGATAGTACACACTTGCCAGGCGATCCTATGGACGGGATTCGTAGGCTTGCTATCCATGGCACTATTGCCAGTGGTGAATAGAAATAGAAATATAGTAAATGAATAAAGATATGAAGGATAAGATTCAGAACCTCCTGGAGGAGGTAAAGCAGTTGGTAGCTCCTAAGACAGAAGAGGAGCTGGAGGCGCTTCGCCTCAAGTATCTGAGCAAGAAGGGGCTGATCAATCAGTTGATGGCCGACTTCAAGAGCGTACCTGCTGAGGAGAAGCGGGAGATAGGCAAGGCACTTAATGAGCTGAAGACCAAGGTGACTAGCCAGATTGAGGGATTTAAGGCCGCGATAGAGGCCTCTAAGCATAGCGAGGAGCTACAGAGTATAGACCTCTCTCGTACTGCCTACCCATTGCCACTCGGTACGCGCCACCCTCTGAGCCTAGTGAAGGAGCAGATTATTGATATCTTTAGTCGCTTGGGCTTTAATGTGGCTGAGGGACCAGAGATAGAGGATGATTGGCACGTGTTTGAGAGCCTCAACTTCCCTGAGGATCACCCAGCTAGGGATATGCAGGATACCTTTTTTATCTCTCACCACCCTGAAATTTTGCTCAGGACGCACACCTCGTCGGTGCAGAGCCGTGTGATGGAGCAGACCGAGCCTCCTATCCGTATCATCTGCCCTGGAAGAGTTTATCGTAATGAGGCGATCTCTGCTCGAGCTCACTGCTTCTTCCACCAGATTGAGGCCCTATATGTGGCAGAGAAGGTGAGCTTTGCCGACCTCCGCCAGGTGCTGATGCACTTTGCTAGAGAGATGTTTGGCGAGGAGACCAAGATCCGTTTGCGTCCTAGCTACTTCCCCTTTACCGAGCCTAGTGCCGAGATGGATATCTCATGTAACATCTGTGGCGGTAAAGGGTGTAACCTCTGTAAGGGCTCTGGCTGGGTAGAGATCCTGGGCTGTGGAATGGTGGATAGTGCCGTGCTAGAGTCGTGTGGCATTGATAGCACCAAGTACTCGGGCTACGCACTCGGTATGGGGCTGGAGCGTATCGCCAACCTGAAGTACAGTGTGAGTGACCTACGACTATTCTCGGAGAATGACCTCCGCTTCTTGGAGCAGTTTGAGAGTGCACGATGAAACTTGCTGAGCGGTATCAGGGCGTACTCCAATGGTTTGAGAAAAATATGCCTGTGGCTGAGACGGAGCTGAACTACCGTACCCCTTTTGAATTGTTGGTGGCGGTGGTGCTCTCGGCTCAGTGTACAGATAAGCGGGTGAATCAAGTGACTCCCGCTCTCTTTGAGGCGTATCCCACACCAGAGGCGATGGCGCTGGCAACGGAGGAGGATATTTTCCGCTATATCCGCTCTTGCTCTTACCCCAATAGCAAGGCGAAGCACCTCGCTGGACTTGCCCGTATGCTTACGGAAGAGTTTGGCGGAGTGATTCCCGACGACCCGAAGGAGCTAGTGAAGCTACCTGGGGTGGGGCGGAAAACGGCCAATGTGGTGCTGAGTGTGCTCTTTGATCAGCCTCGTATTGCAGTGGATACGCATGTCTACCGCGTGGCTAGGCGGATAGGACTGGCACCACAGACGGCCAATACGCCACTAAAGGTAGAGACGGTACTCGTGCGTCATATACCTGAGGAACAGCGAGCTATTTCGCACCATTGGCTGATACTACACGGTCGGTACACTTGCCTCGCTCGTGCCCCTAAGTGCGGAAAGTGTGGTTTGGCTCCCTTTTGCCGTTATTATGCTAAGAAGGGGGTACTATTATCTGAATGATTTTGGAAGGTTATGATGAACTTTGAAAAAGTAAGTCCCAATGATAGTAAACTACAGCGGGTGATTGATATTTATATTTCGGCCTTTCCTCAAGAGGAGCGTAGAGAGATAGAGAGTATTGAGTGGCAATTGGAGCACAATGAGTGCTACAATATGTATGCAATATGCCTTGATAAGGAGGTGGTGGGGATGTTTGTTTACTGGGACTTTGGGACGACTGTATATATCGAGTATCTGGCGATGGATGCCAATCTCCGTGGAGGAGGCCTTGGAACCATAGCCCTTACTCAGATGATTGACCTTATTGGTGCGCGTAAGGTGATCTTTGAGGTGGAGCTGCCTGAAAATGAAATTGCTACTCGTAGGATAGACTTCTACAAGCGCTTCAACTTCCACCTTTGGGATCAAATCCCTTATGAGCAACCCCCTTACAGAGCCACCGACAATTGGTTCCCAATGCACTTAATGACCAATGGTGAGGAGCCTAATACCGATGATATTTTGCTCCTTCGTCAAAGGGTGTATAATGTATCTCAGTGACTTTAAACAATAAATCAAATTGTGAGACTGTTGCACGTGAGCGATCTGCTTCGTGCGACAGTCTCTATTTTTATCGTGCGTGCAATATTCTCTAGTTAGTAGAGCAAAAGTTGAGTTGCAACTAAGCATTTGCTTTGTTGCAACTCGCTGTTTGCTTAGTTGCATCTCGGCAATTGCTTAGTTGCAACTCAACTTTTGTCTACTTGGGCTTTCCTTTTTACACTCCCAGAGCTTACGCATTAGAAAGGCCTTATCGTATGATCTTTAGCGTGTTGTCTACGAGAAAGGACCTCGGCAGAGGTCCCTCTTAAATAGGCACAGGTCGGAGGGGTGTTAGCCCCGAACGACCTGTGTATAAGAGCATATTCCTCACCCCCTATGACCCCGGCTGAGGGGTCAGACCTAGGTAAGGTTGTGCGACCCCTCAGCCGGGGTCGTAAGGGTGTTTTGCATGTCGTTAAACACAGGTCTTCGGCACTACGTGCCTCGACCTGTGCCTATTTAACACGGACCCCTCAGCCGGGGTCCTCACCTATAGACACACCTATGAATGCCCTACGGTAAGGCTTTCCTAATGTGTAACCCCTGTTTATAGCCTCTGAAAAAGTCGCTTAGTCACCATAGGTGCTACCACCGAGGAACTCTCGGAGAAGAGAGTTGCGGGGTGTGGACTCCATAGGGAGCGACTCGAAGAGATCTAGGAAGGTGAGAAGGCGACTGGCGGTAGGGTAGGCGGGACTCTTTTCACATACTTGGCGAAGTGCCGATACCGCTTGCTCTTTGAGAGCCGGCATCTCGTACAGAAAGCCACTATTAAACATCACATCGGCATTCTCCTGGTAAGGGAATATCCACTGCTCCTCACCTCGGCGTACCTCTTGCCACCGTAGGATGGTTTCTTCGGCGGAGGTGCCTCTAAACTTCATATCACGAACCATTCTGCGGATAAGTCGATTATCGCTGGTGGAGATCCAGTTGTGGTCGTCAATGGAGAGGGGAGAAAGGGCGGAGACATAGACACGATAGATGGCTTCCTCAGGGATTCCTCGGAGTAGCTCAGGATTGAGTGCGTGGATTCCCTCCATGATTAAGACACCGTGATTGTCTAGCTTCATCTCTTTGCCTGGCAAATATTCGCGCTCGCCCTTAACGAAGTTATAGGTGGGGATATGTACCTTTTCACCCGCCATCAGGAGGGCTACATCTTCTCTCAGCTTGGGGAGGTCTATAGCGTAAAGGCTTTCGTAGTCGTACTTGCCCTCTTCGTCTAGTGGGGTATCGACTCTATTAATATAGTAGTCGTCGAGCGAGATGGCATAGGGCCATGTGAGGTTGGCAATGAGCTGAGTAGAGAGGCGCTTGCTCGTGGTGGTTTTGCCCGATGAGGAGGGTCCTGAGAGTAGTACTACGCGCACGCCCTTTTCGTACCGCTCTGCTATCTCGGAGGCGATGGAGGCAATTTCCTTTTCTTGAAGTGCCTCGGAAAGGGAGATCACTTGGCTCGCTTTGCCTTGGCGAATCAGTTCATTGAGCGGTGCCACATCCTCTACGCCAATCAACTTGAGGAGGGAGAGGTGATCTTTGAATACGCCAAATTGCTTAGGCTGGCGTACCTTGTCGTATAGCTTTTCAGGGGCTAGGTGGTCGGGCATACGTAGTAGGAAACCATCGCGATATTTTTCGAGACCGAAGCCCCACACCATACCTGTGGAGGGCAATACAGGTTCGAATATGTAGTCAATATAGCCATCGAGCTCCTCTAATCTAGCAAAGTGGGTACAATGCGACTCAATGAGTTGGGCGGTGGTTGGTCGGCCCTTCCTTATAAAGTAAGCGATGGCCTCTTCGCTACGTAGGTAGGTGGTATTGATAGGAAGGTCTTGGGCAATGATCTCCTTCATTCTGCTGGCGATGGACTCCAAAAGCTCGTGGGATGGGGGCGTCTCACGGCTTCCCACTACTCCATAGTAGCCATTGGATAGGGCATGCTCTACCACTACCCGTGGGTAGCCAAGCTCCTCCGCTGCTTTGTAGAGGATTAGGGCCACGGTGCTAGTGTAGGTGCGGCGTCCGTAGGGTGTCTCATAGCCTACAAAGTCAACAAAGGAGGGGCGGTGGAGTGGGTGTGAAAGTGGGGTAGGCTTATTATCCACCAGTGCCAGCATGGGAAGTCCCATGGGGCTATTGGGTAGCTCTAGCCCTTCAGCTTCGTATATCTCCATAGGAGTGATGCCAACTGGGTAGACTCTTTGAGCTCCAGTCGCCTGTACTTCTATCTCTATTTCTTTATTCATTTGAACCATTATAATTCCGTAGTATTGATTATTATTGCTATCTTGGCAAATATAGCATTTTATCACTTATACGCTTACTTATGGCTAAGAAACTGATGTTTATAATTGTGCTACCGCTTTTGGTAGTCGCTACCTTTGGGTGTAGACCTTCAGGCAGTAATGATGCATTTCCTGGACTTATCAAGACGGAAGTGCCCCTACGAGCTGAGGGGCAGGAGCATATGGTGGGCTTTTTTGTCCCTGCACTGGATACCGTACGTATAGGAGTTATTGGACTTGGAATGCGTGGTCCAGATGCCGTGGATCGTTTCTGCTATATTCCAGGAGCCAAGGTGGTAGCTCTCTGTGACCTCCATCAAGAGCGTGTGGAGAAAGCCAATGAAATACTCACAAGGCATGAGCTGCCTAAGGCAGCCGAGTACTATGGTAGCGATGATGCTTGGCGTGAGCTGGTGGAGCGAGATGACCTAGACCTTATATATATAGCAACCAATTGGCAAAGTCATGTGCCGATGGCACTCTATGCAATGGAGCAAGGAAAGCATGTGGCGGTAGAAGTCCCTGCAGCCCATTCGCTAGAGGATATATGGGCACTGATCGATACTTCGGAGCGGACGCGTAAGCACTGCATGATGCTGGAGAATTGTGTCTACGACTTCTTTGAGCTCACGGTGCTGAATATGGCTCAGAAGGGGTTGCTCGGAGATATTGTCTATGCTGAGGGTGGGTATATCCACCAGCTGGAGGACTTTTGGAATGCCTACGAGGGGGATTGGCGAATGACCTTCAATAAAACTCACCGTGGCGATATCTACCCTACGCACGGTATGGGGCCTGCTTGCCAGATACTCAATATACATAGAGGGGATAAGATGAATTATCTCGTCTCCATGGATGCTACTCCAAAGAGTATTCCGGAGTGGCTCAAGGCAAATAGAGGCGAGGAGGTGAGTGACTTTCAGAATGGACAGCATACGCTTACTCTGATTCGTACGGAGCTGGGGCGTACTATTGAGATGCACCACGATGTGGCTACACCTAGACCTTATAGCCGCCAGTATAATATCGCAGGTACTAAGGGGTATGCCTCTAAATACCCAATGCCTCTGCTCGCCCTTAAGGGGGAATCGGTAAGTAGCAATCCGATACCTGACCAAGAAAACCTAACGGCACACTCTTGGTTGCCAAAGGAGGTGCAGGATGCGATGATGCAGGAGTATAAGCACCCTATCCACCAAGAGCTAGAGGAGATGGCAAAGGAGATAGGTGGTCATGGAGGTATGGATTTTATTATGGATTATCGCCTAATATATTGTCTTCGCCATGGACTGCCACTGGATATGGACGTTTATGATATGGCAGAGTGGAGTGCCATCTCCCCGCTATCGGCCATATCGCTAGAGCACAATTCTGCCCCTGTAGAGGTCCCCGACTTTACTCGTGGCTACTGGAATATTAAGGAGGGTTATCGCCATGCTTTTGCTGAATGAAGGCTACAAAATGGGTGTAAATAGGGGGATAATGTGAATTACCCTACAATTAACGGCTGTTTTTTGTGTAAATTAAAGAGTTATTGCTATCTTTGTCAGAGAAACACCGTACACAGGTTCGTGTCGGCTCTCCGATAACGCGGTCTGAATAGGACAAGGTATCGGATTATTGAATGAGAATATAAGAGAATTGTACAATTAGAAAGTATTTTTTTTATGAAGACGAAAGTTATCGCACTTGTAGCAGCAAGTGTATTTGCACTAAGTGCTTCAGCACAGGAGGTTCAGACCTCAGCAAACGCAACCAATCTGCCAGGTAAGAATACAGCTTTTCAGCTAAACCCTGGTGACAATTGGTTTATCTCCGCTCGTGGAGGTGCTAACTATGGTGTCTCTTTCTACAATCAAGAGATCAAGGCAAAGGACTTTGCAGAGCGTCTTGGTTATGAGGCAGGTATTGGATTCGGTAAGTGGTATACTCCTTATTTCGCTAGCCGTCTGATGGTAGATTGGGCTTGGGTAAGAGATATGCACCTTGCTAAGACCGACAATACTCACGAGTATATGTTCCATACCCTGACTCCTCACATCGACTTTATGTTTGACCCAGCTAACTACTTCGGTGTGTACAACGCTAACCGTACGGTTCGCTTCGTACCTTACATCGGTGTGGGTGTTATGGCTGCTAGAACAGCTACTAATTGTGATGCGACTAACAAGCAAAAGGAGGATAGCGCAAAGGATTGGCTAAAGCATATCAACTACGCTGTTTCTGGACACGTAGGATTTGACCTAAGCTTCCGCCTTGGCAAGACTGTAGACCTAGTACTCGCTCCTAGCGTAGTATTCTCTAACATCTACCGTCCAATGTATGAGCACTATTACCGTCCAAACAACATGCTTGCTAAGCTAGACCTTGGTCTTAACTTCAACCTTGGCAAGAGCGACTTTGATGTTGTTGAGCCTATGGACTATGCTCTTCTTAACAACCTTCAGAGCGAGATCAACTCTCTACGCTCACAGAATGCTGAGCTAAGCAAGCGTCCAGTACGTTGCCCAGAGTGCCCAGAGGTAGTAGCTACTGAGGCTAAGGTTAAGTCTGAGAACGTAGTTTACTTCCGTATCGGTAGCGCTAGAGTAGATCGCAACCAAAAGATCAACATCTACAACACTGCTGAGTTCGTTAAGAGCAACAACATCCCTGTAACTGTTATCGGTTATGCTGATGCTAAGACTGGTAGCTCTAACTACAACATGACTCTCTCTGAGAAGCGTGCTCGCGAGGTGGCTCGTATCCTTACCGATGAGTATGGTGTGCCATCTAGCCAAATCACTATCGACTACAAGGGTGACACTGTACAGCCTTACGCTGAGAATGCTTGGAACCGTGTAGTTATCATGACTGCTGAGAAGTAAAATTCTCCTACACTTAGATAGTGTAATTTATAAAGGCCTGCTAGGTTTCCCTAGCAGGCCTTTATGATTCTTGTATCCAACCTGTCGCTTTCTCTTCATTTGAGAATGTTGCACGAAGTGCCATTCTCGCACATTTGCTTCAAATGTGCTGAGACTTTGCACGAAGGATGAGATGCAAGGCGCTGAGGATGAGGCTGAAGGGAGCGTACTCACGTACGTGACCTAGGCCGAATTCCGAAAGCAACGCCGCAGATCGCCTTCGTGCAACAGTCTCCATTTATTTAGTACCTTTGTAGAGATATGATGAGCTTTCAATTGGTATCGAAATTCAAGCCAATGGGTGACCAGCCCGAGGCGATCAAGCAACTGACGGAGGGGATTCGTTCGGGACAGGAGAAGCAGACGCTCCTTGGAGTGACTGGTTCGGGTAAGACATTTACCATTGCCAACGTGATCCAAAACCTTGGTATCCCTACACTGGTATTGAGCCACAATAAGACGCTTGCCGCACAGTTGTATGGGGAGTTCAAGAGTTTTTTTCCTCACAATGCTGTGGAGTACTTTGTCAGTTATTACGACTACTATCAGCCAGAGGCCTATCTTCCTAGTACCGATATGTACATTGAGAAGGATATGTCGATCAATGACGAGATAGAGAAGCTCCGACTCAAGACGACTGCCTCGCTCCTCTCAGGACGAAAGGATGTGATTGTGGTGGCGAGTGTGAGTTGTATTTACGGTATGGCCAACCCTCGTGATTACGCGTCGCAACGAATTGACATCAAAGTGGGAGAAGAGATATCAAGAGACGACTTCCTCAGGCAGTTGGTTAATGCTCATTATATTCATGATAGGGCGGAGTTCCGTCCTGGTACCTTCCGAAACCAAGGTGATACGCTAGATATATTCCCAGCGGTAGAGGGGTATGAAGGGATGGCCTATCGTATAGAGTTTTGGGGCGATGAGGTGGAGCGAATCAGCTGTGTAGACCCTAAGGATATGCATGAGCTTTCGGTACTTGATTCGGTGCAAATCTATCCTGCCAATCTATTTGTCACCACTAAGGAGCAGACGGAGCATGCGATAGAGATGATCCGTGCCGACCTGGAGTTGCAGGTTGAGTTCTTCCATAAGCAGGGGAGGTCGGAGGAGGCAACTCGTCTCTATGAGCGGGTGACCAATGATATTACGATGCTGGAAGAGCTCGGTTATTGCAATGGTATTGAGAATTACTCCCGCTACTTCGATGGCCGATCGGCTGGAGAGCGTCCCTACTGTCTGCTTGACTACTTTCCTGATGACTTTTTACTAGTCATTGATGAGAGCCACGTCACTATCCCGCAGGTGAGAGGTATGTATGCTGGCGACCGCTTCCGTAAGACTAATCTTGTTGACTATGGTTTTAGGTTGCCCGCTGCTATTGATAACCGTCCTTTGACCTTTGAAGAGTTCCAAGAGCTCACCCATCGCACCATTTATGTCAGTGCCACGCCAGCTGAGTTTGAGCTGGAGGAGAGTGGAGGAACCATTGTGGAGCAGATCATCCGTCCTACTGGGCTTCCTGATCCAGTCATTGAGGTGCGACCTGAGGAGCATCAGATAGATGACCTAGTGCATGAGATACATCTAAGGATAGAGCGTGATGAGCGGACGTTGGTCACCACACTGACCAAGCGTATGGCGGAGGAGCTATCGGAGCACCTCGCTGAGATGGGCATCCGCACAGAGTATATCCACAGTGAGGTGGTGACGATCCGTAGGGTGGAGATTATGGAGGGGCTTCGCCGGGGCGACTTTGATGTGTTGGTCGGGGTCAACCTACTGCGTGAAGGGTTGGACCTGCCTGAGGTCTCATTGGTGGCTATACTGGATGCCGATAAGGAGGGCTTTCTGCGTAACCATCGTTCGCTTACTCAGACTGCTGGACGTGCGGCTCGCAATGTCAATGGCATGGTGATTATGTATGCCAGTAAGGTGACCCCGAGTATGCAGCTCACCATTGACGAGACTAATCGCAGGCGTCAGAAGCAGTTGGCCTTCAATAAGGAGCATGGCATTGTGCCGAAGCAGATAGTTAAGAAGAGCGCCTCTATCCTAGACCTTACTGGACCAAGTCGTGGTGGCATAGAGAGCAAAGCCACTAAGGAGTACCGTCTTCAGAGCGAGCAGCAGAAGGTGGCAGAGCGAAGCTTTGACTATCTCTCTAAGGAGACTTTGGAGGAGCGTATCTCCGCCACTCGTAAAGCGATGGAAGAGGCGGCACGAGTACTGGACTTTGTCTCTGCCGCTCAGTATAGAGATGAACTCTTTGAGCTACAGGCGATGCTAGGCGACCAGTCGAAAGTCACTGCACAAGAGGCTAAAGCCCAAAAGCGATTAGATGCAGTGGAGCATCAGCGTGCCGCTCATGTCAAGAACCGTAGCAAGAAGTAACCCCTCATCAACTGCCTCACTTTGGTTGAATCTTAAGGATATCCGAGAGCTCTGTAGTATAGTTGGGACTCACATGATTGCGAGTGACCACTTCCTCTAGTGCCTTCGGGTTGCGAGCCGCGATGTAGAGGGCATGGTCGCCATACTTATCCTTGAGCTCCTTGGCAAGAGTGGTCAGTCGTTTCAGCTCCGCCTGTCCTTCCACTTCAAAAGGCAACACCTCCCCTTCATATACCAGTTGCGAGAAGAGCAATCCCGCCTTCTTGTAATTAAATCCTGGGCGAAAAGCCTTTTTAAAGAGTTGGTAGAGGATCGGCGTCAGTTCCGTGAGGTTGTTGGAAGGCAGTGTTAGGTAAGCCTCCACATACTCGTGACGCTGTTGGTCATTGATTCTATAAGCATTAGTATGCAGTACCAGTGCCACCTTAAGTGCTGCCAACTTATTCTCCCTTAGCTTCTCACAGCACTTCTCCCCAAACTCCAGTATGATACTGAAGAGTTGATGCTCGTCGGTCACCAAAGTGCCAAACGAGCGTGACCGAGTGATGCTCTTTGCCTGGTCATTCTTTGCGAAAGGAATACGTGGCTCTCCCTTTAGCTCAAGATAGGTATCTAGCCCTGTGACGGTAAAAGATTGCCGCACCCAGTTGGGATCTTTTCGTACAAATTGATACCCGTTGTAGACGCCATACTGATTGAGACGTGCCGAAATACGCCGACCAATCCCCCAGATATCGCCCACCTCTACCCACTCAAGGGCGGCTCGCCACTTCTCATTATCGTCAATGGCATACACCCCTTTTAGCTGTTCGTTTTTCTTCGCTACCCGATTGGCGAGCTTGGCAAGTGTCTTCGTCTTAGACACCCCCACACAAGTAGGAATCCCCACTCCTTTCAGAATCTTCCGTCGAAGACTCCTAGCCATCGCCATATAGTCGTCGCGAGGGTCGAATTGCACAAAGCACTCATCTATAGAGTAGATCTCCTGAGTCCCTACCTCCTCCCGTACAATCGCCATCACCCGCCTCGAGAGGTCGCCATAGAGTGTGTAATTAGAGCTACACACCTCGATGCCGTATCGCTTCACCTCCTCTTGAATCTGAAAAAGTGGCACCCCCATCGGTATCCCTAGGGCCTTCGCCTCATTTGAGCGAGAGACCACACAGCCATCATTATTGGAGAGCACCACCACCGGACGCCCATTGAGCTGCGGGCGAAAGAGTCGCTCACAGCTCACATAAAAGTTATTGCAGTCAATAAGCCCATACATTGGCTAGCGATGGCGATTTCGTGGGTTGGGCTGATGGATCACATACGTGACCACACCCCAAAGCGTGAAGTGGTCCTCAGACTCCACCTTCATCCGAGGATACTTCGGATTGGCCGAGACAAGATAGAGCTCCCCCTCGGCCGTTTTCTCGACGTACTTAATATTAAACTCCCCATTGATAAAGCAGACCGCTACATCATTGTGATTGAATTCCAGCGAACGATCTACAATAATGATATCCCCCTCATAGATATCGGCATCAATCATAGAGTCCCCGACCACACGGGCCAAGAAGGTGGTATTGGGATGCTTAACCAGCTCGGAAGTAAGGTCAATTGCCTCAAGATTATGATCTTCTGCTGGTGAGGGAAAACCGGCAAATAACCCATCATCAAGGTAGGGAACCTCCAGATAGCTCCCCTCCCGTATAGCGTAGAAGTCAAGCGGTTTAATCTCGTTTTTCATCGTCTTTTAAGTCGTCGAAGTGCAACTCTCAATTCAGGTGCAAAGAAGTAGATAGATAGGATCATAAATAGTAGCAAAAGCCCAGCTCTTAGAGCAAGCTTTAGCCAAAGGCTACTAGGCTCTATCGCCATTCCTCCAAAGTAAAAGGCCATTGCCAACGCAATAATCAGTAGGTTCTTTCCCGTGTCGTAGGGGATCGGATGTAGCTTTCGCCCAAGGATATAAGAGCAAAGAAGCATTACCCCATTGCAGGCAAAGGCACTCCACGCCGCCGCAACAATCCCAAACCGTGGCACCCCCCAGTAGATTACTGCCAGCGTCACCAGCAGACCAATGACCGAAAAGGTCGCACCATAGTGTGTGCGGTCGCTTACCTTGTACCACACCGATAGATTGTAGTAGATACCGAAGAGGATCTCACTTGCCATCACAATCGGCACCACCACCAATCCACTGTAGTAGTCAGGTGCCACAATGTGCTTAAATAGATCAATCCCATACATCACCGTTAGGAAGATCAGCAACGCAAAGAAGATAAAGTAATTCATCGCCACACGGTAAGCATCATTGCCATCTGTCGCCTTCATCTTCGAAAAGACAAAAGGGTCGTAGGCAAACCTAAAGGCTTGAATAAACATCACCATTACCACCGCGATCTTCAGGTTCCCTCCATAGATACCCAGTTGCGCCATCCCCTCCGCACGGTCGGCATAAAGACTAGGAATCAGTATCTGCCCCGCCATTTTATTGAAGATACCTGCCAAGCCGAGCAATACCAGAGGCAGACAGTAGAGAAGCAAAGGCTTCACTAGTGCCCTATCAAAGCCTCTCAAGGCCGGCTTGATGATTGGTAGCATCAATAGAAACTCAATAGTCGAGGCGAGGAGGTTGGAGATAAATATGTACCCCACACCATACCCCTCACGGAATAGCCAGCTAGGCAGCGTCACCCCTTTTGATACCAAGTAGGGGCAAAGGAGGAGGAAAAAGAGATTGAACCCAATGTTGA
The DNA here is from genome assembly GCF_022845615.1 of Porphyromonas somerae. Taxonomy (NCBI): domain Bacteria; kingdom Pseudomonadati; phylum Bacteroidota; class Bacteroidia; order Bacteroidales; family Porphyromonadaceae; genus Porphyromonas; species Porphyromonas somerae. The sequence goes on from NZ_AP025559.1 coordinate 96,206, forward strand.
GGAAGATGAAGAGGAACTTGAAGAAAGCAAACTTCCACGGCCGACGCTCATGCCTCAGGTAGGCAAAAGGAATGGACATCAGTGCGTCCAAAGCCACAATCACCACAAAGATAGCAATGTACTCGGGGTGCGACATATAGCCGAGCCCCTCTGCAATCCTACCGGAGGAGAGAAGCCCCACCAGCAAGAAGAGTGCCACCGACATCCCAACTATCTTGAAGGTAGTTGCATAAACCCGCTTCGGCTCTTCACTCGTATTGATAAACCTAAATAGCCCCGTCTCCATTCCTAGAGTGAGTATCACCAAGATGATACTCACCCATGCATAGAGATTGGTCACAATTCCATACTCAGCACTATCGGCCAGTACTCGGATATAAAATGGTGCCAATAGCCAGTTAAGGAACTTACTGATGATATTGGTCGCACCATAGATAACCGTATCCTTCGCCAACGCCTTTATCCCTGCACTCATCTCACTACGCTTTAGAAGTCTTCAAAGAGGCTTTTGGGGTTGTTGGGGCGCCACTCTTTACCGAGGTGCTCGTAAGCTAGGCGAGTCACCTCACGCCCACGAGGGGTGCGTTTCATAAAGCCCTCCTTGATAAGGAAGGGCTCATAGACATCCTCCACCGTGCCAGGATCCTCTCCAATGGCTGTGGCAATGGTGCCGACCCCTACTGGACCGCCATCAAACTTATCTATGATGACGCCCAAGATCTTATGGTCAATCTGATCCAACCCATGCTTATCTATATTGAGCGCCTCCAGTGCGTAGGTAGCAATCTCGTGGTGAATACGGCCCGAGCCCTTCACCTGTGCAAAGTCACGCACTCGGCGGAGTAGGGCATTGGCAATACGAGGGGTACAACGACTCCTCTGTGCTATTTCCAAGGCTGCCTGATCATCGCAGGCGATGCCAAGGATTTCGGCACTTCGCTTCACAATCCCCGTCAGCGTCTCCGTATCGTAGTACTCGAGGTGCATATTGATTCCAAAGCGAGCCCTTAGCGGGGCAGTCAGTAGTCCACTGCGGGTGGTCGCCCCAATCAGGGTAAAGGGATTGAGGTCTATCTGAATACTCCTTGCCCCCGGCCCCTTATCAATCATAATATCTATCCGATAGTCCTCCATTGCAGAGTAGAGATACTCCTCCACCACAGGCGGCATCCGATGGATCTCATCGATAAATAGTACATCATTTCGTTCCAAAGAGGTCAGCACTCCAGCGAGGTCGCCAGGTTTATCTAGCACCGGCCCAGAGGTCACTTTGATCTGCACCCCCAGTTCATTGGCGATGATTTGCGAAAGGGTGGTCTTTCCCAGTCCGGGAGGGCCGTGGAGCAACACATGGTCCAGCGACTCCCCGCGCAACTTAGCTGCGGCAACGAAAACCTTTAGATTCTCCACCACTGAGGGCTGCCCTTGGAAGTCCTCAAACGTCGCAGGCCGAAGCGCATTGTCCCGATCCTCCTCCTGCTTGATGCTACTCCTCAAAGATTCATCGCCCTGCTCTATGCCACGGATGTCAAACTCTTCTAGCCCCTCTATGATCCTCTCCTCGTCCTTCATCTTGCCACTTTATGAAAGTAATTCAAAGTCCAATTGCCTCTTGTCCAAGTCTGCTCTAGCTACGCGTATTGTGAGTTTATCGCCAAGGGAAAAACGTCGCTTCGTATTGTAGCCAACGAGAGAGTAGGTCTTCTCATCCAGCTCATAATAATCATCGTCAAGGTCACGGATAGGCACCAGCCCCTCCACACCATTGGCGACGAGTTCTACAAAGACGCCAAACTCCTTCACTCCGCTGATCACCCCATCAAAGACCTCTCCGAGGTGGTTTTGCATAAACTCCACCTGCTTGTACTTGATAGAGGTACGCTCCGCCTCAGTGGCTTTGCGCTCCTGCTCCGAATCATACTTACAAATCTCCTCAATATCGGCCCTCTTGAGGCTCTTTCCACCATTCATATAGTGGGTAAGGAGGCGATGCACCATCATATCGGGGTGCCTACGAATTGGACTGGTAAAGTGGGTGTAGTATGGGAAGGCCAAGCCATAGTGACCGATGTTTTCGGTCTGATAAATAGCCTTTGCCATAGTGCGGATCGTCAGCGTCTCTACTAGCTCCGCTTCAGGCTTGTCTTGCACCTTTTTCAGAAGGTCATTAAGGCTACGAGCAATCTGCTCTGGCGTGCCAGTAGGTTTGATCTTGTAGCCCAGACGCCCTACAAACTCTGCCAAGTCGGCTAGCTTCTCAGCATCGGGCGTATCGTGGACACGATAGACGAAGGTAGGACCCTCCTTCCCCTCACCATAAAGTGTGCCGATATGCTTTGCCACCGTACGATTGGCAAGTAGCATAAACTCCTCAATCAGATGATTGGCTGGGATAGGATGCTTGACATAAATCTCCAGAGGCTTCCCTTGGTCATCAATCCTAAAGGCCAATTCCGAACGCTCAAAGGCGATGGCACCTGCCTTCATACGATCCGCACGGAGCTTCTTCGCAAGATTATTGAGGGCTTGAATAGCTGCCGTCTCGGGTTGCTCTGCCCCATCAATCATCGCCTGTGCCTCCTCGTAGGTTAGCCGCTTATCACTGTGAATGATGGTGCGAGTGATCTCATAATCAAGCACCTTCGCCTCGTCATCTAGCTGAAAGATGACCGAGTAGGCGGGGCGATCCACCCCTGGTTTGAGCGAACAGAGGTCGTTGCAAAGACGCTCTGGAAGCATCGGCACCGTGCGATCCACTAGATAGACACTCGTGGCACGCTTTGCCGCCTCCCGATCAATCTCATCATCGGGCAGCACGTAGGCAGTCACATCGGCAATGTGTACCCCTACCTCCCAGCGTCCTTCGCCCACCTTTTCTAGCGAAAGGGCATCATCGAAGTCCTTAGCACTTTCGGGGTCAATCGTTATGGTGAGAGGCTTACGGAAATCTTTGCGGGGGAAGATATCGCTAAAAGCTTTGTTGGCATCCAGTTTCTCACCCGCCAAAGTCACCTCTTCAGGGTATTTGAAAGGCAGACCATACTCAGCCAGGATCGCATGCATCTCGGTATCATTGTCCCCTGGTTTGCCGATCACTGCCTGCACCTCGCCGACTGGGTTCTTAGCACGCTCGGGCCACTCCAGTACCTTCACTACCACCTTATCGCCATCCTGAGCCCCATTCAGTTTGTCACGAGGGATAAAGATGTCATTGGCGAGCTTATTACTCTCGGTGATGAGGAAAGCAACATCGTTGAGGATCGAAATCACCCCCACATAATTGGTGTCGGCACGCTCTAGGATCTCTACAATCTCCCCCTCTGGTTCTTGACCTCTACGGGTGGCAAGGCGGTTCATCACCACCTTGTCGCCATCCATCGCATGCCCAGTGTTTCGCTCAGCCACGCGGATGGGCTCGCCACCATCATCGGGGTAAAACATATTGTGCCCACGTCCAGCTTTACGGCGGAGGATGCCCTCCATCTTTTGCCGTGGTGCTACATAGCGATAGCGGTCGGGTAGGCTGTCCGCCACTAGCACACGCTCCTGTGCCAGCTGTACCATCGCCTCACGCACCATCTCCACTGCTAGGTCGCCCTCGGCACCGACCCCTTCGGCTACTTGCCGGTAGTCCGATGCCTCCCCCTTGCTATTGCGGAAGTACTGAAGCACTAGGCCACGTACTCTCGAAACGCTTCTATCTTTCTTGGGCTTGGTATCTCTCGAAAATCGTGACCTGCCGACTTTCTGTGTACCCTTCCGCCCCCTTCTTTTCTCTACTTTCTTTTTTCTGCCCATATTGTTATCATTCTTTCTGTATCTACAAAGATACCAAAAAAAGAGAGCTTAAGGGAGATAGCCGAACCTCCATTAAGGGGCTATGCGTTGGAGGCGTCAACCGTGGAATTCCTATTTATAGAGACAATACTAGTCTAGAATCCCTTTTTACCTCCACAAAGTACTGCATCTTCTGGAATTCCACACTGAGAAGTAAGGTGGAATACTTGGCTAAAATAAGGGGCGCAGAGGCCCCTTTACAAATACCTGGAATTCAATGTTATACAAAATCGTTTGCCGAGATGCAACTAACCGATTGCTTAGTTGCATCTCAGTTTTTACTCATATATATAGGGTGCTGTAAGAGGTCCCTATTTTCCATCTTTCGTGGTCATATTCCACCTTAAATTGTACCTTTTGTGTGTTAATAACGCAGAAAAAATGCAAAAAAACAACCGAGGTATAAAATATATTGGTATCTTGCGAGCGATTGTGATGGTTTTATCTGTGGACTTCGGGTGGTAGGAAGCCCTATTTCTCGTTCTTTGGATATAATCCTTACGGTCATTTCGTGTTTATAACCAATTTTATTTGAGAGTTTTTTTTATCGGAATTCTAAGTAATGACGAGTAGGATTTTTACACTTCTATGTTCGTGCCTATCCATTGGTTTATTGGCGAGTGCTCAGGTGCCCAATTATACTGTTGGAAAGCAGGCCGAAAGAAAGCAAGAGAGTAAAACACCACCCCCCGCTGACACCTCTACAGCGATAGCGGAAGTGGCAAAGTTAATGGCCGACAATGATGGCTTCCTGAAGAATAACAAGAAGCTGGCCGATTTTACCAAGGCAATCAATAAGTCTATGGGCTTTGGTACTGCTTCGGAGGAGGATCTGCAGTATCCCTCTATTGATCTGTATGGAGAGCAATCGTGGCACAATAATGCGGTCAATCCCTTTATTGGGAGCTTGAAAGCTGAGGTACCTGATAGCTTTATGGTAGATCTATCTCAGTTTGTCTATCCCCTTGATGAGCTGAAACGAGTGAATAGTCGCTATGGCTATCGCCGTCGTTTCCGACGTATGCACTATGGAATTGATATCTCGGTGCGTGTGGGAGATACTATTCGAGCTGCCTTTGATGGCAAGGTGCGAATGGTGGACTTCGACCGCCGTGGTTATGGGCACTATGTGGTTGTGCGCCATACCAATGGATTGGAGACCCTCTATGCACATAATTCTAGGGTGTTGATCAAGGAAAATCAGATTGTGCGTGCGGGTGATCCGATTGCACTCGGGGGTAGCACTGGTCGCTCTACAGGGCCACACCTCCATTTCGAAGCGCGTTATCTAGGACAAGCTCTCAATCCTGAGCATCTCATTGATTTCAATACAGGTGTGCCAAAGTGTGAGGAGTATCTGTGCCTCGCCTCTAAGTACAATGGAGGAAATGGTAGAGGGGCTATCAATAGGGCTAGCCATAGGACTTCCAGTAGCGGAGTGCAGATGTATCGCATCCGTCAAGGAGATACGCTCTCGACAATTGCCAAAAGGCACGGTACGAGTGTCAATAAACTATGTAGCCTCAATAATATCTCTTCACGCACCACTCTTAGGGTAGGGCGTAGTATCCGAGTGAGGTAAATTCGATATCACTGAAAATATCAGAGGCTCCAGACTTAGCTGTATCGGCTGAGTGTGGAGCCTCTCTTTTTAGCTGGACTTGACCTAGTTCGCACTTTTCTTTTGGTATCCGAACTACCATAGGAAGCTCTGTGTGGTGGTACATTTATCTGTCAGGACTCTTTGAGAAAGGTGCTCCTCACAACGGCAGGTGTATGCCTGTAATCTTTCCACTGGCTATTGTCGGGAGGTGATGTTAATGGACATAAAAAACGTTAGTGTAAAAACAGGTTTGCCAAATAAAAAATAATGAAGTGTGCTCTAGGTGAAGCTTTGTAGTGTTGTAATATGCCTATAAATGTGACAGTTGTCGGAGTGAAGGCGTTTCTTAAACTTTAAATAAATGTGAAGTTCCTGGCTGGTGGTACTAGTGGCGAATGGAAATTCATTCTAAATTTGCGGGCTTTTTTTAATTGACAATTCTAATAACAAACTGTTAGGTAATGAAGAAGATTACTATTTTTAATGCGATGACCCTTATGACTCTTGCTATCCTATTCTTTTCTTGCAATGGGAAGTCTCCTAGGATGCCCGAGCCAGAGGTCCCCAAGAATCCCAAGGAGAAGCCGGAGCCTAAAAAGCCCGAGCCACCAGCTCCTACGCCCGGTCCTCCTGCACCTACACCCGAGCCCCCTGTGCCTGCCCCACCAACGCCCGAGCCCCCTGTGCCTGCTCCACCAACGCCGCAGCCCCCTGTGCCTGCCCCACCAACGCCACAGCCCCCTGTGCCTGCCCCACCAACGCCGCAGCCCCCTGTTCCTGCTCCACCAACGCCGCAGCCCCCTGTGCCTGCCCCACCAACGCCACAGCCCCCTGTGCCTGCCCCACCAACGCCACAGCCCCCTGTGCCTGCTCCACCTACACCCGAGCCCCCTGTGCCTGCTCCACCTACGCCGCAGCCCCCTGTGCCAACGCCACCGGCTCCGCCTGCACCAAAGCCACCGAAGGATAGGGTGCTTACCATGGTTGGTCAATGGATACAAACTTGGTCGACAAATGACTATGAGATTGGGAAGGATGAGTGGAAGCCCACCCCAGAAAAGGCAAAGTATTCCTACATATTTAGAGCGGATGGCAACTGGAAGGTCACAGTTGAGGTTGAAGGCATTGGCTCTTCTAGGTCATCTGGTACTTACCAGTTTGACGGAAAGAAGCTCACTATTGTGAATGGTGGTACTGTTGGAATAAAGGGAACATTTGAAGTGGAGCCCCTTTGGGATAACGATAACGAACTACTGGAAATCAAACTCAAAGGAATTGATAGTAAAATAGGTTACATCTTTTTGAAGCTGTAATACCTTAGTGTGTAACACTCTCTTTATATTTGGGAGTATTCAAGAATAATCCACTAGTGGTTGTGTGTTGGATGGTTAAATGTGATGAACGAGCACCCTCGGGTGCTCGTTTCTCTTATATCAACGCAATTAAACCCTCTGATGCGTCACCCCCTCCATATTCAATGGCCTAAGATTCACCCAATAGCAATATTTTTTGTACCTTTGTGGCGGAATGGTTGATGAGGGGACTCTGACAAGCAGTCTTCTCATCTTTGCGTATATCTAGTTTTATGATAGAGATAAGAGACATAGAGACATTGGTGGCTTCATTTATTGCTGAGCATGAAGGGTTTTTCCTCGTAAAGGCAGAGGTGAAAGGAGCAAATCGTATCGAGGTGGAGGTGGATCACGATAGCGAGCCAGTAGATATCGACACCATTGTAGCACTTACCAAGCACATTGAGGCAGGACTGGATAGAGAGAAGGAAGACTTTGAGCTCGAGGTCTCTAGTGCAGGCCTTACCACTCCACTTGTGGGTGTGAGACGTTACCGGAAGTTTATTGGTAAGGAACTGGAGGTGCTACTTAAGAAGGGAGTGAAGGAAAAGGGTGTTTTGGTCAGTGCCGATGAGGAGGGCTTTGTGCTCGAGGTGATCCGGATGGAGAAGCCCGAGGGAGCACGGCGGAAGCAACAGGTGGTACATCAATTGCCCTTGAAGTATGAGGAGGTAAAGCAAGCCACCTATTTACTAAAAGTATAAATAAGAGAGATGTGAGCGGTAGGAGAGCTAAGATGCATTGGCTCGGTGATTATCCCAACACAGCACGATACATATTAATATACAATGGCGAAGAAAAAGGAACCAACGATGATGGAGGCCCTTACCGAATATATGGGCCTAAAGAATATTGACGAGGATACAATGGTCAAGGTGATGGAGGAGTCTTTGCGTAATGTGATCGCAAAGATGTTCGGCACCGACCACAACTTCGATATCATCGTCAATCCTCTCCAGGGGGATCTAGAGATTTGGCGTCGCCGCATTGTGGTGCCAGATGGTGAGGTGGAGAATGAGATGCAACAGGTCTCCATCAGCGAGATTCGTGCTCTAGGGGAGGACGATATGGAGCTAGGTGAGGAGTATGTGGACGAGGTGAAGTTTGCCAAGTTCGGTCGCCGTGCCATCCTCAATCTCAAGCAATCACTCTCTAGTAAGGTGATGGAGCTGGAGAAGGATACCCTTTACGCCAATTATAGCAAGCGAGTGGGCGAGCTGATCAATGCCGAGATTTACCAAGTTTGGAAAAAGGAGGTGCTCCTTATGGATGATGAGGAGAATGAACTGATCCTGCCTAAGTCTCTTGCCATTCCACGCGATCGCTTCAAGAAGGGCGATCGTATCTGTGCTATCATTGATAAGGTGGAGTACAATAATAACAACCCTAAGATCATCCTGAGCCGTGTATCCGACCTATTTATGAAGCGCTTATTCGAGCGTGAGGTGCCGGAGGTGCAGGATGGGCTAGTAACCATCAAAGCAGTAGCGCGTATCCCTGGCGAAAAGGCTAAGGTGGCTGTGGAGAGCTACGATGAGCGTATCGATCCAGTAGGTGCTGTGGTGGGTGTGCGTGGAAGTCGTATCCAAGGAGTAGTTGGGGAGCTTTGTAACGAGAGCATCGACGTGGTACAGTACACTAGTAATCCAGTGCTATTTGTACAGAGAGCACTCGCTCCAGCAAAGAATATGGAAGTGCACCTCAATGAGGAGTCAAAGCGTGCCGACGTATATCTCGATAAGGATCAAATCTCAGAGGCCATCGGTAAGGGCGGTAAGAATATCAAGCTAGCCGGAATGCTCACTGGCTATGAAATAGATATTTACCGTGACGAGACTCAGACAACCGACCTATCTGACCTTTATCTCACTGAGTTTGATGATGTGATAGATGATTGGGTCATTGATACCTTCAAGGGCATCGGTTGTGATACAGCTAAGTCGGTGCTTCGCCATACCAAGGAAGAGCTGGTACGTGCCACTGACCTGGAGGAGAGTACGATAGAGTATGTGATGCAGGTGCTCATGACGGAGTTTGACGATCATGAGTTGCCTAAGGATCAATATGGACACCTCCCAGAGCGGGATCCACGATACTATGCACCTTACGACGAGGAGAGTACAGAGAGTGTTACGGAAGAGCCAGTAGCTACTGAGGAAGAGGAGGAGAAGTAATATAGAGCTTAAGGAGGAAAGGAGAATATGCCCAGCATAAAAGTAAATAGTATAGCTAAGAAGCTAGGAGTCGGATTTAAGACCATCGTTGAGTACCTCAACGAGAAAGATGACTCAAAGCGGTACAATGTCAATAGCAAACTGACCACAGACCAATTGAGGGATGTGGTAAATGAGTATGGAAATGAACTTCCAAAGGAGGAACGCACCAAACTACTTGAAAGCTATACTGAGGACTCTGCACCTACGTCGGACGCAAAGGAAAAAACTGCATCCGAAAAGGAGGTGAAGGAAAAGGAGAACCCCAAGCAGGAAAAAGCTCAGCTAAAAGAGACTGAGAAGGGACCTAAGGTGCTGGGAAAGGTGGAGCTTGATAAGAATAACGAGGTGGTGAGACCAACTCCTAAGAAGGAGGCTTCCAAGGCTGAGGCTCCTAAGAAGGAGACTCCTAAGGCTGAGGCTCCCAAGAAGGAAGCTCCCAAGGCTGAGGCTCCCAAGAAGGAAGCTTCCAAGGCTGAGGCTCCTAAGAAGGAATCTCCCAAGGCTGAGGCTCCCAAGGCTGAGGCTCCCAAGAAGGAAGCCCCCAAGGCCGAGACTCCTAAGAAGGAATCTCATAAGGCCGAGGCTCCTATGAAGGAAGCTCCTAAGACCGAGGCTCCTAAGGCTGAGACCCCTAAGAAGGAGGCGCCCGAGGCTATATCTGATAAAGCCGAAGAGCCAAAAGATGACAACGTGAAGTTGCTCACGACCCCTGAGGTGGAGATTAAGGTAGTGGGTAAGATTGACCTCTCTTCATTTGATGAGAAGAAGAAGTCGTCGCAAAGGAAGCGTAAGCGCATCCGCGGTGGTAAGGTCAATGTTGAGCAGGAAGGTAAGAAGCAACAAGGTCGCGAAGGAGGCAAGGCCAAGCAAGGCGCTACTAATAAGGGACAAGGTGCCCAAGGTGGAGCTCAGCAAGGTAACAATCGCAACAATAATAACAACAATAAGGCTCAGCAAAAGCAAGGACGCAAAGCCAAGCGCAAAGCTAAGCAAGAGGAGAAGCCTGAGATTACACAGGAGGATATCCAGAAGCAGATCAGGGAAACAATGGCGGCTATCCAAGGTGGACGACGGAAGTCTACCAACCAAGCTGCTAAGTATCGCAAGGAGAAGCGCGAAGCACACCGTCGTGAGATTGATGCCGAGGAGCAGGCACTACAAGAGGATAAGACACTACAGCTCACTGAGTATGTAACCGCCAATGACTTGGCACAGATGATCGATATCCCTGTTAATGATATCATCATGCTCTGCTTCAACCTTGGTATGATGGTCTCTATCAATCAGCGACTAGAGAAGGATACCATTGACCTCATCCTTGATGAGTATGGATATACACCTGAGTACGTAGAGGCTCAGGTGCTAGATATGATTGAGACGGAAGAGGACTCTGAGGAGGATCTGAAGCCACGTGCTCCGATCGTAACGGTGATGGGTCACGTAGACCATGGTAAGACGTCTCTATTGGATGCTATCCGCAATGCCGACGTGATTAAGACGGAGGCGGGAGGAATTACGCAGCACATCGGTGCGTATAGCGTTACCCTCGAGGATGGTCGCAAGATTACCCTACTAGATACTCCAGGGCACGAGGCCTTTACCGCCATGCGTGCGAGAGGTGCCAAGGTAACCGATATCGTGATCATCGTAGTGGCAGCGGATGATGGTGTGATGCCACAGACAAAGGAGGCTTTGAGCCACGCATCACTCGCTGGTACTCCAATCATTTTTGCCATCAATAAGATTGATAAGCCACACGCCAATCCAGATAAGATAAAGGAGGAGTTGGCCAATCTCAATTACCTCGTAGAGGATTGGGGTGGTAAGTATCAGAGCCAAGAGATTTCTGCAAAGAAGAATATCGGTATCCAAGAGCTACTCGAAAAGGTATTGCTTGAGGCGGAGATGATGGACCTTAAGGCCAATCCAAATAAAAAGGCAGTCGCTTCGGTGCTGGAGAGTACTATGGAGCAAGGCCGTGGCTACACCACCAAGGTGCTGGTACAAGAGGGAACTCTCCATGTGGGGGATCATATCTTGGCTGGTTCCAACTTTGGTAGGGTCAAGGCACTCTTTAATGAGCGTGGAAAGAATGTAGAGTCGGTGGGGCCTGCTGAGCCAGTAAAGGTGCTCGGACTCAATGGTGCTACTCAGGCGGGTGAGATCATGAATGTGCTAGATACCGAGCAGGAAGCTAGGGAGATAGCTACTCGCCGTAGTCAGCTCAAACGTGAGCAGAGAGAGCGGACGCAGCACTTGCCATCGCTAATGGACCTGAGCCGTCGTATTGCCGAGGGTAATGTCCAGGAGCTCAATATCATCGTCAAGGGAGATATGGATGGTTCGGTAGAGGCACTTTCGGACTCTATTGTGAAGCTCTCTACCGATGAGATCAAGGTGAATGTCATTCACAAGGGCATCGGACAGATCTCTGAGAGTGATGTGATCCTCGCTTCGGCTTCAGACGCTATCATCATCGGCTTCCAGGTGCGTCCTGCACAAGGGGCTAAGAAGTTGGCTGAGGCTGAGGGGGTAGAGATCCGTACCTACTCTATCATCTACGATGCGATTGATGATGTCACCACCGCTATGGAGGGTATGCTTTCGCCTGAGATCAAGGAGCGTGTCACTGCCAATATCGAGGTGCGCGAGACCTTCAAGGTATCCAAGGTGGGTACCATTGCCGGATGCTATGTGGTGGAGGGTAAGGTGTCTCGTACCGATAAGGTGCGTGTAATTCGCGATGGTGTGGTGGTGCACACTGGTGCCCTCGGGTCGCTCAAGCGCTTCAAAGACGATGCTAAGGAGGTGGTCGCTGGCCTAGAGTGCGGACTTAATATAGAGAATTACAACGACGTACAGGTCGGAGATATCATTGAGGCCTACGAGGAGATGGAGGTAGAGCGTAAGCTCTCCTAATACAGAGGTCGCTCCTCTCTCCACATGAGGGAGGCGCACAGAGCACTCCTCATCTATCTTTTTACGAGCAAGTAACATACTAGCTCAGAAGTGGACAACTAGAGAAATCGAAAGATATGCATTGGTTGGATATTACGCTCCTATTGCTTCTTGGGATAGCTATCCTGAGGGGTTATAGGAGCGGTTTTATGTCGCAAGCGATTCAATTGGGGAGCTGGGTATTGGCGTGGTTACTTGCCGACCCTGCTTCCCAAGTACTTATCGACCTATTTGCTGCAAAGGGGGTGACCCTAACTATGGGCTGGATTACGTGGCTCATCGCTTTCCTGGTGGTACAACTCCTCAGTCGCCTGCTCCTTAAGTTTTTCTTTAAAGGCGTCGGTGTGGCACTAGGGATATTCAATAAGGTGGCTGGGGCACTACTTTCACTACTTGTCACCACCATGGCACTGGTGGTGATGCTCAATTGCTACTCGGCCCTCAGTCCACGGTATGGCTGGGGTGGCGTACCCCAACAATCCACCATCGCACCCGAAATAGTGCGGTTTGGGGAAACAATTCTCCCCACACGGCTGTTAATCCAAAAGGAAGTGAATCAACATCTAACACCTAAGGCGAAGGAGGCAACTCCCGCCGACACGATATAATAATATATGAGCGAACATTTTGATGATATAATAGACAAGGTGACGCAGTCCGACTATGAATATGGTTGGACTACCGATGTCGAGACGGAGTATATCCCTAAGGGATTATCCGAGGAGACGATTCGCCTGATTTCAGAAAAGAAGGGAGAGCCCGAGTGGATGCTGGAGCGGCGTCTTGATGCCTACCGCCACTGGCTCACCATGGAGCAACCCGATTGGGCACACCTAGATATCCCTGAGATAGACTTTCAGGAGGTGATCTACTTTGCACAGCCCAGGGCACGCAAAAGTCATGATGAGGAGATGGATCCTGAGCTAGAGCGTACCTTTGAGAAGCTGGGCATCCCTGTAAATGAGCGTAAAGCGCTTGCTGGCTATGCCGTGGATGCGGTGGTGGATAGCTCCTCAGTAAAGACTACATTCAAGGAGACTCTGGCAGAGAAAGGGATCATCTTCATGTCCTTTAGCGAAGCCCTCAAGGAGTATCCCGAGCTGATCAAAAAGTATCTAGGTACCGTAGTCGGCTATCGCGACAACTTCTTTGCGGCACTCAATGCTGCAGTCTTCTCCGATGGTTCTTTCGTCTATATCCCTAAAGGGGTGCGTTGCCCAATGGAGCTGAGCACCTACTTCCGTATCAATGCGATGAACACCGGTCAGTTTGAGCGTACTTTGATCGTCGCCGATGAGGGGGCTTATGTTAGCTACCTAGAGGGGTGTACCGCCCCCATGCGCGACGATAATCAGTTGCACGCTGCGGTGGTGGAGATCATTGCCGAGACCGATGCCGAGGTGAAGTACTCTACAGTACAAAACTGGTACCCTGGCGATAAGGAGGGTAAGGGAGGTATCTACAACTTCGTTACGAAGCGAGGCATTTGCCGTGGCGACCGCTCCAAGATTTCTTGGACACAGGTAGAGACCGGTTCGGCCATTACTTGGAAATATCCTAGCTGTATTCTACAGGGAGATGATTCGGTGGGGGAGTTTTATTCCGTGGCGGTGACCAATAACTTCCAGCAAGCCGATACCGGTACCAAGATGATACACCTCGGAAAGAATACCCGTAGCCGTATTGTCTCCAAAGGTATCTCGGCAGGCAGAAGCGAGAATAGCTATCGAGGACTGGTCAAAGTGAGTAGCGGTGCACAGAATGCTCGTAACCACTCGCAGTGCGATAGCCTCTTGATAGGGGATAAGTGCGGGGCACATACCTTCCCATATGCCGAGGTGCATAATCCTACCAGTATCATTGAGCACGAGGCGACTACCTCCAAGATTTCAGAGGATCAGCTCTTTTATTGCAATCAAAGGGGCATCCCTACCGAGGAGGCGGTGGGGCTTATCATCAATGGATATGCCAAGGAGGTGATGAATAACCTGCCGATGGAGTTTGCCGTAGAGGCACAAAAGCTCCTATCGATCTCCCTAGAGGGCTCGGTGGGTTAAGTGAAGTGAAGAGGATAATTAAAGTTTGCTAGAAAATAAGAGATATATATGTTACAGATAAAGGATCTACATGCTAGGATTGAGGATAAGACCATTTTGAAGGGGGTCAACCTCACCGTAAATGCTGGAGAAGTACACGCTATAATGGGACCTAATGGAGCAGGGAAGAGTACCCTCTCCAATGTGCTCACGGGTCATCCTCGCTATGAGGTAACTGGTGGTTCGGTGCTCTACAATGGCCATAACCTTCTTGAGATGGAGCCAGAGGAGCGTGCACAGGAGGGCATCTTTATGAGTTTTCAATACCCAGTGGAGATCCCTGGGGTCAGTATGATTAACTTCCTTCGCACCGCAGTGAATTCCAAGAGAGTAGCACGCGGGGAGCACCCTATGAGTGCCTCGGAATTCCTCAAACTGATCAAGGAGAAGCAAAAGCTAGTGGAGCTCAATAGCGAGCTCACAGGACGTGCCGTAAATGTTGGCTTCTCGGGCGGTGAGAAAAAGCGTAACGAGATATTCCAGATGGCTGTGCTACAGCCTGCTCTCTCTATCTTGGATGAGACCGATTCGGGCCTAGACATCGACGCACTGAAGATTGTAGCACACGGAGTCAATACCCTTCGTTCACCCGAGACGGCGGCGATTGTGATTACTCACTACCAGAGGCTACTCGACTTTATCAAGCCCGATATCGTACACGTGCTACTCGATGGCCGTATCGTGAAGACAGGTGGCCCCGAGCTTGCCCTAGAGCTAGAGGAGCGTGGTTATGACTGGATTAGAGAAGAGCAAGAGAAGGAGGCAGAATGAAAAAGAGTAAGAGAAAGGAAGCACAGCTGGCACTCGCTCAGCACTTCCTCAGTCAGTACCAGCCTGCCCCCACGCATCCGCTCTTAGAGCGTGATCGTGCAGCCGCTAGGGAGTACCTTCAGGAGCGAGGGCTACCTATCTACCGTGGGGAGGACTACCAGTATTTCAAGATAGATGAGTGGCTCTCCAAGGAGTGGCAACTCTCTTCCGCCCCATGCCTTACTGAGGCCGAAGCAAAGGCTTATGCTTGCCGACTTACCTATCCCGATGTGGTACAAGCCTATTTGATTGGCGGAAAAGTGGCATCTTCGGCTGAGGGTCAGGGCTACTTCGCTGGCTCAATCACTGAGTTCGCTAGCAAATATCCTGAGGTGGCGGAGCGATATTATAATCAGATGCCCTCTACCAAAGAGGCACGCCTCACCCAGCTCAATAGCCTCTATAATGAGGACCTATTTGTCTACTATATCCCAGAGGGAGTACACTTGCCCTCCCCTCTGCACCTTATTCATTATCCTTCTTCTTCTAAAGACCAGGGGCAGACGCTTACCTTCCCTCGTATCCTTGTGATTGCCGAGGCGGAGAGCGAAGCTACACTGCTTTTCTGCGACCATGGGAATCACGAGGAGGCGACTGGCTATATCGGTGCCATTGAGATCTATGTGGATCGAGGAGCCAAGTTTAGCTACTTCAATATCGAGGAGAGTAGCACCCACAGCCTGCGTGTTATGGAAACCCATATCCAGCAAGCTGAGGATAGTATAGTGATTGTGGATAATGTCACGGTGCAAAACGGAGCAACGCGCAACAACTTCTTTTGCGATCTCATAGGCGAACGAGCCTCTATTGACCTCGATGGTTTGGGCGTGCTTGACGATGCTAAGCGACTAGACAACTGGTGCTTTATACGCCATAACAGTCCCAATTGCCACTCCGACCAACTCTTTAAGTACACCATGAATGATACCTCTATTGGCTCTTTCTGCGGTCGGATCTACGTTGCTCCTGATGCTCAGAAGACCGAGGCGTATCAAAATAATCGCAACCTCCTTCTTTCAGAGCAGGCAAAGATGTTTTCCAAGCCACAGCTAGAAATCTATGCCGACGATGTGAAGTGTTCGCACGGTATGACCACCGGTGAGCTCAACGAGCAGGCAATCTTCTATATGCGTCAGAGAGGAATCCCATTAATGGAGGCTAAGCTGATGCTCACCGCCGCCTTTATGAGCGACGTGCTAGAAAAGATTAGTTACCTCCCTCTGCGTGAGCGACTAATTAATACCATAGATAAGCGGTATAGAGGCCTACCTGCCTCCTGCCAATAACCGTTTCCCGAAATAGATAATATCCCCGTTGACCCTTATGGATCAGCGGGGATTTTTTTATCGGAACTGGCTCATTCAAATCGGAGATATGAGCCTAGTTTGACCTCTCAAGCATATTTTTGGAGGCCACCTTGGATATTCTCTTTCGACCCATCTGTATCGTCTTAGAAATCAAATGGTTATAAGAGCGAAAATTGAGATGCAACTAAGCATTTGCTTTGTTGCATCTCGCCGATTGCTTAGTTGCAACTAACCGATTGCTTAGTTGCATCTCAACTTTTGCTCTCCTCCTACAAGGCGTTTTGGGACTATTTGGAGAACTCCAAATCTTCGCCCCCTTTTGGCTAGAGGGCGTAGCGGATCATGAGGAGGATGGTGACGATGACGAGGGTCCAGTTGAGTTGTTTGTATTGGCCACTGAAGAGCTTCACTAGGGTGAAGCTGATCATACCGAGTGCCATACCCTCTGCAATGTTGTAGGTGAGTACCATGGTGAGCATGGTGATGAAGCAGGGGAGTGCCTCGGAAAGGTCGGAGAGGTTGATATCTCTCACGGAGCTTAGCATCAGTACTCCTACCATCACTAGTGCTCCTGTGGTGGCAGCGGAAGGGATGATGAGGAAGAGTGGGGAGAAGAAGAGTGCTAGCACAAAGAGAAGTGCGGTCACTAAGGCGGTGAGCCCTGTTCTACCCCCTTCGGCAATACCGGAGGCACTCTCCACGAAGGTGGTGACGGTAGAGGTACCGAAGAGTGCACCTGTGGAGGTGGCGATGGCATCGGCCATCATTGCCTGCTTGATATTCTTGACATTCCCCTGCTTATCCATCATCTCGGTATTGGCGGCCGCTCCAATGAGGGTGCCCATGGTATTGAATATATCCATAAAGACCAAGGCAAAGATGGTGAGTGCCATATCTGCATTAAAGATCGCGTGGAAGTCGAGCTTTAGGAAGGTAGGCTCTAGTGATTGGGGCATTGAGACCACCGAAAAGCTGGAGGGCACGTGGGTAACCCCCATTGGTATACCGACAATGGTGATGATGATGATGCTGTAGAAAAGGGCGCCTTTGACCCTCAGTACCATCAACACTCCGCTGAGGATAATCCCCATCATAGCGAGGAGGGCGGTAGGGGTAAACTCTCCGAGGGCCACGAACGTGGCTGGGTCGCTCACGATGATCCCCGCATTCTTCAGTCCGATAAAGGCGATGAACATACCGATACCACTGGAGATGGCGAAGCGTAGATTGATAGGGACACACTTCACGATCTGCTCTCGTATATTGAAGAGGGTGAGGAGGATAAAGATGATACCCTCCACGAAGATCGCTGCCAAGGCGGCTTCCCAACTATAGCCCATCGCTTGTACCAATGTAAAGGCAAAGAAGGCGTTGATACCCATGCTTGGGGCTTGGGCAAAGGGGAGCTTTGCCATAAAGGCGATCAAGAGGGTGCCGACTGCCGAAGCGAGTGCAGTGGCGGTGAAGACGGCTCCTCGATCCATCCCAGCGGCACTAAGTATATCTGGATTGACCGCTAGGATATAGCTCATGGTGAGGAAGGTGGTGAGCCCTGCCATCATCTCGGTCTTGAGGTGGTATTTCTTTGGGTCGAAGCCCAACCATTGATAAAGTTTTTGCATCTCTGTAGTGACGTCTATGTAGTTATGCTATTTTAGTCGGAGTGTTGAAAGATGTGCAGGAGATGCGAGGGGCACCTGCCATAGCTTAGTGAGTGTTACTTCGCCCTTGGGTAGGCGGATCTGTTGCTGGTGCTCGACCCACGTGGTGGGGATCTCTAGCTGAAGGTGTGATGCCTTTGCCCACCGATTATAGAGCTTAATCGTGATTTGGTTCTCCCCTTTTCGGAGAGGCAATAGTAGCTGGAGCGTGGCATTGCCCTCCTCTCGGTGGAGTGCCCCATCGATGTATTCGCCATTGAGGTAGAGGAGGATGCCATCGGTGTAGGTGAGGGTAAGGGGTAACTCGGTTGCCTGGTCTACTGTGATCGCTTGCCGGAATAATCGTCCTGAACTGAAGCCCATAGGGAGTGTGACCCCTTGTCGTAAATCGGCTTGCGAGGGAACCCACTCTGGGTTGTTGGCGATAGTCGCCATCCGTCCTCTCTGAGGTGACTCTTCGAGTGGACCCCATTGGTATGAAGGGGTTGGTATCGTGGTACTTTTCTCGGGCTGTAGGGTTAGGGGCTTGCCATTGAGTAGAATCTCCCTCCCTACCTCCTTGTCGGTATAGGTGAGGGTGTAGCTCTTGGCACGAGGAACGCTCCATTGATAGCCTACGATGCTTTGGAAACTAGCATAGTAATCTGCCGAGGAGTGGGCAAATAGCGGTGCCGCATTGAGCGGTGTGAGTGCCCCCTTAGTTACTTCTTGCTTTGGTGCTCTATACTTGGTTTTGTAGAGATGATAGTAGGTGTTGCTGGCGATGAGCTGAGCACCCTTAGGGGCGGGAGTTCCTTTCTTCTGAAAGATATACTTTTGGCTCTTATCGGCACTCAGTGTGGCGAGTTGGTTGAGGGTAGCGGCAGGGTGGGTCTGGTAGATCGCCTCCTTAAAGGGGGCTAGCTCCTCGCCAATCCGCTGGATCACCTCCGCCTCAAAAGGAACGATAGAGCCGTCGCCCTTCGGTCCGATATTGAGTAGGTACTTGCCACCGTAGGCAACCACCTTGAGCAGTGCATCGAGTTTCTCTTGCACCTTTGCCTCTACCGATCCCCTCTCTTGCCACGATCGGTAACCCCAAGTCTCATCAAAGATAGAGGCGGCTGTTTGCCACGGCATCGCCATCAGATAGTCGGGGTATTCATTGTCCGCCATCACGCAGAAGTCGGCGTAGTCATTGCCGAGACGTCCGCTCACCATACAGTCGGGCTGTAGCTGATGTACGAGGGCATAGAGCTCGGCACTTTGCTCAGTGGTGAGGCTTCCCATATCAAACCAGAGCTCATCTACTCGCCCATACTTGGTGAGTAGCTCCCGCACCTGAGCCATATTGTATTGGTGGTGGGGTGGGGTGATGGGGTCGGCATTGTGCGAAGTGAAGGGCACCGCATAGGGGTAGTGCCAATCGATGAGTGAGAAGTAGATGCCGAAGCCGATACCGGCTTGGTGGCACGCCTCTGCTAGCTCGCCAATGAGATCTCTCTTGGTAGGGGTGTTCATCACATTGTAGTCGGTGGTCTCGGTATCGAAAAGACAGAAGCCATCGTGGTGTTTACTGGTCATTACCACACTCCGCATACCGCCCTTCTGTGCCAAAGCGACGATCTCTTGGGCATCGAACTTTGCCGCATCAAGTTGTTGAGTGTAGGCTTCATACCAGTCGCTAAAGCCGATGCCGAAGGTGAGGATTTGCTCCGAATAACCTTTCGTGACTGGCTCTCCCTGAAAGACGCCACCAGGGATGGAGTAGAGCCCATAATGTACAAAGAGGGAGTACTTATCGCCGTACCAATCGTTGCTTTGTGCTGAGGCGGTAAGGGCTACTAGAGCAGTGAGTGAGAGTAAGAGTTGGTAGAGTCTTTTCATTGTCTTAATGGTTTTTGATGCAGTATCTCCCTCCTGGAAGTGAGTGGATTTGTCCATTCAATTCAAGCTCAAAGAGCATGCCCGAGATGGTCGGCACCTCCTCTCCTAGCTGCAGTGCTAGGTCTTCAAGCGTGAGGTGGTCGGCGGTGCGTAATGCCTTGAGTATTGGGTTGCTCTCCTCCTGCTCCTCTTCAAAGGGAAGCCTTTGGGGCTTGAGTGTGGGGAGGAGCTGGAGCTCGTCTAGGAGCTTATCGGGGGTGGTGATGATGCTTGCTTTTTGGTGGGCAACTAGTTTGTTGCACCCTTTTGAGGCGGGGTCAAAGATTCGTCCAGGGGCGACCAGCACTGAGCGACCGTAGTCAAAAGCGATGTTGGCGGTGATGAGTGAGCCACCCCGCTCGGCACTCTCGACCACTATCGTACCTAGGGAAAGGCCGGCGACAATCCGATTGCGCTGTACAAAGCGTTGGGGAAGAGCCCGTGTGCGGTAAGGGTATTCGGTGACCACGCCACCGCCCATGGCGATCATCTGCTCGGCGAGATCGCGGTGTGAGCTAGGGTAGAGGGTGTAGTGCCCATGTGCCACCACGCCGATGCTCTTGAGCCCATATTTCAAAGCCGCTTGGTGCGACAGTTTATCCACACCGTAGGCGAGGCCACTCACGATGGTGATATCGGGGCGTAGTGCAGCAATCCCCTCCATAAGGTATTCGAGCACATCAAGTGAGTAGTGGGTGTTGCGTCGGGTGCCGACAAAGCTTATCATCGGGCCTGAGGGGATTTGCCCTTTCACATAAAGCACTAACGGGGCATCGAAGCACTGAGCCAAGAAGGGCGGGTACTCCTCATCGCCAAAAAAGTAGAGCTTGAGGGGTCGCCTACGCTGTTGCAGCTCCTCCAGTATCTCCAATTCTCTCTTCGCTAGCTCTACCCCATTACCCGAAAGTAGCAACTGTGCTAGCTTTGGTCGGATATTGGGGTGCTTCATTAGCTCCGCAGGGGTGGCTGCCATCACCGCTTCTGCCGAACCCATTTCCTCGATAAGGGCTTTGGCGGTGACAGGTCCTATCCCCTCCGTGAGACTAAGCTGTAGGAGAGCCAACTGCTCGGAAGAAAACTGCAGGGAGCTTTCCATTTAAGGCTGGATATTAGCTAGGAGTTGGTCGAAGTATTCGCCTCGTGTCAATTTCCCGTCCTGCACCAGCACAGCCGAGATCTTGCCCACAGCGGCTATCTTTTTATCCGAAAGACGAATGACATCTTGGTCAAAGACGAGCCGCACGCCCTCGCGATGCACATTGAGGCCTACCCAAAAGCGGTCGCCACTCTTGAGGGAGACCTTGTAGTCGATCTCCACTCTCGCAACAAAGGCGTCGTAGCCGAGGTCGTGCATCCGTCCGAAGTTATCACCGAGGCTCTCGAGAAATTCGTGCCTCGCATGCTCCATATAGCGCTGATAGTTGGCGTTATTGACCACTCCTTGGAGGTCGCACTCGTAGTCTCTCACCTTCATCTCAATGAGATAGAGGTACTTCTTATCTGGCAATTGGCTCATAAAAACTTGCTTTTTCCTTTCTCTTCAACCATTCTCATCACATAAAGGCGATCGCCTGGACGTACCTTTTCGGGCACCTTGACGCTAAAGCGTATGCCTTTCTCTGTAATCTCAGGGGCGATGCTATCGGCTACCCGCATCTCATTGGCAGGGAAGAAGACGGCTCCTGTAGTGGGTCCTGTGATGAGGAGCTCCTCGCCCTCTTTGATCAGTCCACTCTCGAGCTCCAACTCTGCTACACCTAGCTTGGAGAAGTACTTGATCACCCGACCGACATGCGTCTTGACCCTTGTGGCAGAAGAACCGTACTTGTGTGTCCACTCGCCCAATCGCTGGCCGAGGTAGTAGCCGTCCCAAAAACCACGATTGAAGACAGTGGCGAGTCGCTCGTCCCAATTCCGTATCTTCTCCTCGGTGTAGCTCCCATCGAGGTGGGCTAGGATCGCCTCATTGTAACACTCGCATACCGTCCGTACATACTCGGGTCCTCTGGCACGCCCCTCTATCTTAAAGACACGCACCCCAGCGTCCATCATCTTATTCATAAAGTGGATGGTCTTGAGGTCTTTGGGCGACATAATATATTGGTTCTCCACCTCCAGCTCCATATCACTTGTGGTATCCTTGACTAGGTAGCTGCGTCGGCAGATCTGGTTGCACGCCCCGCGATTGGCACTGCTATTCATCTCGTGCAGGCTGAGGTAGCACTTGCCACTCACCGCCATACAGAGAGCGCCGTGGGCAAACATCTCTATCCGTACCAGTTCGCCCCTTGGCCCTCGGATATCCTCCTCTACAATGGCTTGGTGGATGCGATCCACCTGGTCTAGATTGAGCTCGCGTGCCAACACCACCACGTCGGCAAAGCGGGCGTAGAAGCGGAGTGCCTCCACATTGGTGATATTGAGCTGCGTAGAGAGATGCACCTCTACCCCTTGGTCAAAGGCGTAGCTCATCGCTGCAATATCGCTCGCGATGATGGCCGATATGCCAGCCGCTTTGGCGGAGTCTACAATCTCGTGAAGTAACTCCATATCACCATCGTAGATGATGGTATTGACCGTAAGATAACTCTTCACCCCCTTTTCGTCGCAGAGCTTTACGATCTCCTCCATATCGTGGGTGTCGAAGGTCTTGGCACTCCTTGCCCGCATATTGAGCCCTTCGATGCCGAAGTAAACGGCATCGGCACCCCCTTGTAGTGCAGCGTGGAGCGACTCCCAGCTGCCTACAGGTGCCATAATCTCAAAGTCTTTGCGACTAAGTCCTTTCTGTATCATCAGAGGATATTGGTCTCCTTGGTAAACTTGATGATCTCATCAATGTAGCCAAAGGCTAGCCCCGTTACACTATCGGCACAGCCGTAGTAGATAGCAATTCGGCCAGTCTCCGCATCGTGGATCGCTGCACAAGGGAAGGTTACATTAGGTACATCGCCCATGCACTCATACTGCTCAAGGGGGCTGATCAGATACTCCCCACTACGGGCAATCATCTTCCAAGGCTGCTCCTTATCTAGCAGTGCACTACCAAAGGCATAGACATACCCATTGCAGCTCCTCAATACTCCGTGGTAGATCATCAGCCACCCCTCGCTCGTCTCGATAGGGATCGGTCCGGCCCCCACCTTGAGGCATTGCCATGCACTCACCTCGAAGGGTGCTGGCGCCATTACGTGGCGGTGCTTACCCCAGAAGACCATATCAGGAGACTCGCTATAGAAGATATCGCCGAAAGCGGTATGCCCATTGTCGCTCGGACGAGAGAGCATCGCGTAGTTGCCATTGATTTTACGAGGGAAGAGCACGCCATTCCTATTGAAAGGAAGGTAGGCATTCTCTAGCTGATGGAAGGTCTCAAAGTCCTCTGTCCACGCCACTCCAATCGTAGGCCCATGATAGCCATTGCACCAGGTGACATAATACTTGCCTTCCATCTCTACCACACGTGGGTCGTAGCCATAAACCCACTCACCAATCTCAGGGTCGGGGCAGGTGAATTCGATCTTCTCGGGGCGGATATCCCACTTGATACCATCCTTACTGAAGCCTACGTGCAGACGCATACGGCGGTTCTTGTCATCCACTCTGAATACCCCAGCAAAGCCATCCTTGTATGGCACCACGGCACTATTGAATATGCTATTGCTGTGAGGTGTCTCGTAACGACCGATCACCGGGTTTTGGCTATAGCGCCAGAGTACCTCCTTTGACCCCTTTGGTCTATCTTCCCATGGCATATTGAGCATCGCAGGCCCTTCAATCTTTATATCCATATCTCTATTGATTCATTAAAAAGTGATTATACTTATATCTCATTGCCCTCGTCATCGTAGGTAAAGGGCACTTTATAGGCACAAATAAGCCCAGGAATGGCTACCACTAGCGCGATGAGGAAAAATAGCTCGTAACCCACACGGTCGCTGATAGAGCCACTCACCATGCCAGGGAGCATCACACTTAGATTCATCAGACTGGTGCCTATGGCATAGTGTGCCATCTGGTGTGGTCCACGTGCCACCTGCTGCATCATAAAGAGGTTGAGCCCCACAAAGCCGAAGCCATACCCGAAGTACTCCATTGTGATCCCTATAGTAGTCCACCCGAGCCATTCTGGTTGGAAGTAGGCGAGCAGGAAATAGACCACAAAAGGGATGTTGAAGATCAAGGCTAGGGAAAAGAGCACCTTACGCAGCCCGAAGTGACTAATGTAATAGCCACTCAGTAGGCTACCGAGGATAAAGGCGGCCGTACCTGCCGTGCCGTAGATGAGTCCAAATTGCTCATTGGTAAGCCCGATACCCCCCTCCGCTACTCCTGCCTTAAGGAAGAGCGGTGCAATCTTTATTGCCAGCCCCTCCGTGAGACGGTAGAGGAGGATAAAGAGTAGGTAAAACCAGATGTGCTTCTTCTCAAAGAAGCTGACGAATATCTCCACAAAGCTCTTCATTGCATCGGATAGGGAGCGAGTCTCCTTGCTCTCTTCGGTGTTCTTCATCTTCCCCGGCAGTATCGCTAAGTGGTAAAGCGCCACAGCAAGCATAATCACTCCCGCTAGTAGAAAGACGATACGCCAGGCCCACAGCACTCCGTAGTCCTTTGAGAGGCTACCCACGAGGTAGACCAAAGCACCACGGGCAAAGATCTTGGCAATATTGTAGGCGGCACCTTGCCACCCAATGTATTGGCTCTGTTGCTTTTGGCTAAGGTATTGCATATAGGTGCCATCGCCTGCAATGTCGTGCATGGAGCCACTAATCGCCATCAGTGCCATTAGCACAATAGTCACCGCAAAGAAGTTCTCCACCCCGAGCCCTGCAAAGATGAGACCTAATACCACTGCCGACACCAACTCCGTTAGCACCACATACTGCTTCTTGGTGCCAAAGATTTCCATCACGGGACTGAAAAGGGGTTTCAAGCTCCACGGCAAAGTGAGGAGCGATGCCCAAAAGGTAATCCGACCATCGGGGATCCCGAGGTCCTTAAACATCAAGAGCGATACATCCGATAGCAACACCATCGGAAGCCCCATCGCAAAGTAAACCGTCGGCACCCACACCGCAGGACTTTTCGTTTGACTCATCAGATAACTTAATCAATAATATTACTATTAGAATACAAACTTACCAAATTCCTCCCTATTCACCTTATCACCATTGGCCCCCTTGCGGGTCGGATCTCCTGATTTAGTGCTAGAATGTTCTTCTTGGAACAGCCATAAAACCTCTATACAAGTAGAGCAAAAGTTGAGATGCAACAAAGCAAATGCTTAGTTGCATCTCGGCGATTGCTTAGTTGCAACTCGCCAATCGCTTAGTTGCAACTCAGTTTTCTTTTTTATATAGTATTGAATATCAGTTTGTTATAAATGGGCTTTTTGAGCCACTACTTCCTCCTATTTTATAGGGTCATTAACTTATACATTTACTCCTAATGCGTAACCCCTGAGGAAGTCGGTGTGGAAGTGGGTTTGGAGGGGGTGGTGTATCGTCTATGTATCTTGAGAATGTTGCACGAAGTGCCATTCATCTCTGGTAGTATTGAAGAGCGTGTGTGTAAGGTGCTTGGTGTGAAGGGGGATGGGCAAAGTGCTTTAATGGAGGCGGTGAAGGCTGAGCTGGAGGAGTAGAATGTTTTGTAATTCAAAATAATTGTGCTATATTTGTGGCGTAATTCAAAACTTTTGATGTGAGGATAATTAGTATAAGACGTATTCGGGAGTATTACGAGGCACACCCTGAGAGCAAGGTGGCTTTGCTTTACTGGGTGGAGGTTGTAAAGCGAGCCAAGTGGCGTAATGCTATGGACGTGAAGCGTAGTTTTGGGAGTGTAGACTCGATTGGCGGTCAGAGATATGTCTTTAACATAGGGGGCAATAAGTTTAGGCTTGTTGCGGTTGTGCAGTTTAATCACGATTGTGTATATATTCGCTTTATAGGTACACATAGTGAGTATGATAAGATTGATTGTAGGACTATATAAGTAGAGGGGATTATGGATATTACACAAGAAAAGTATGAGTATGCCCTCAATAGGATTGAGGAGCTTTTGCCACTTATGGAGCGTGGAGAGCTATCTACTTCGGAGGATAGTGAGTTGGCGATTATGAGTGATATTGTTGAGGCGTATGAGGCGGAGCATTATGCCCTTGACACTTTGTCGGTAGGAGAAATGATTAGGTATGCTCTTGATGAGTGTGGCAAGAGTCAGGCGGAGCTTGCTCGTGAGCTTAATTTGTCGGCTTCTCGTATTAGTGACTTTGTGAATGACCGGAGCGAGCCTTCGTTACGTGTCGCTGGTGAGATTTGCAGGTTGCTAGATATTAGTCCTCAGATGATGTTGGGGGTGTAGATAGATTGTTTTAGGGTGAAAATAAAGGGTGCTACTGTGTGGTGCACCCTCTATTGATTTCATACGATAAATTAATATGGGATGAAGCAGGCAGATTCATTCTGTAGTTAAGACAATAATAAAGGACCCCCAAGAGGAGGTCCTTTATACGTATTAGGGATCGTAGCTTAGAAGGTGAGGGTAGCACCTACTACGAAGTGAAGTGGTGCGGCAGGGAAGTAGCCTGTCCATGCCTTGCGCTCTAGCTTGCCACCCTTCTCCTCTGCGTAGCCTTCGCTCCAGCCATTGGTCACGTAGCTACTATTGTAGAGGTTGAGCACCTGTAGCTGAAGTGATAGCGACTGCCCATTGCTGAATGGCTGCAGATAATTGGCCATGAATTGACCTGTGTAGTAGTGTGGAATTGAGCGGTTCTCAAAGCCCGAATTATCGAGATACTGCTTGCCTACATAGTTGCCACTGAGTGCCAAAGAGAGGCGGTCAATTGGCGACCAAGTGAGCGAGTGATTGAATAGTAGCTCTGGGCTCTTAGAGAGGGGAGTGCCCTTGAGAGGGGTTGCTACTTTTTCCTCGGTAGTATAATTGTCCTCAACAAGTGTCATCTCCACCACTCTATTGCGGGAGAGGGTCCCATTGGCCGATAGTGTGAGCTGAGAGGTGATCGCCCAGGTAAATCCTAGCTCTGCACCAGCACGGTAGCTCTTAGGTACATTCATAAGGAGTGGTTCGCCTACGTCACTCACCTTGCCATTTTGCACCAATTGATCCTTGTAGTACATTCCGTAGAGATTGGCAAATAGGCTGAGGTTCTCCCCATTATTCCAATTGCCCCCTAGCTCTAGGTCGAGCATATACTCGGGACGAGGCATGATCTCATTGCCATTGGCATCGTACTCCTTGCTCTCAGTATAGGCCTTGCGATTGGGCTCCTTGCCAGCAGTGGCTAGCGAGAGGTAGAGAGAAGTCCGATAATTGGGGCGATACTGAATGCCCACCTTTGGGAGGATAAAGTTGTAAGGTAAGCGGTAGTCGAGCTGATCTAATTTCTTATCGTGCTTGCTCCACTTGTCGGTAGATCCGTTCATCACGGCATAGACGTGACGATACATCACATCGGCGTAGAGCATCACCTCATAGGAGAGGTCCAGCTCCCCCTTTAGGTAAATGGAGGCATCGGTACGGGTGGAGTGGTTGCGATAATACTCCTGATTAGGCGTGTACTCAATTGACTTATCCTCTACGTAAGGGATCAATCCATAGTGGTCGCCAATGTAGCGATTGGCTGCCAACCCTCCTGATAGGCGGAGATGGTCTACAGAGTAACCGATATTGAATATTCCACCAAAGAAGTGGTTGTCTAGGTACTTCTCTCTAATCAGCGTTCCCTTGGACTTGTCCGAAGCAGGCAATAGACCATACTCTCTTAGCTTCCGCTCGGTGCGGTACTCGTGGGTAAAGCCTTTGCCACGAGTGTAGTGAAGGGTAATGTCGTACTTGAGGTTGGGCAAAGGGTAGTGGCGGAAGATAGCGTAGGTATGCTGCTGGTCGTAGTTGTCGGTGTTGTCGTAGAACTGATGCTTGCTGGCATCCTTCTCCTTGACATTCATCCAGCCTGCCGAATTGAAGCGACGACCAAAGGCTTTCTCTTGGTCAGGAGTCAAACCATTCCACGCAATTCCTGTCTTCTGAATTCCACGGTGGTGGATCAGGCGGAAGCTATAGTAGGTGCCTTGATACATTGCTTGGGCTAGGTAAGCTAGTCCCTCAGTGCCAGAGCGATCTACATAGCCATTGCTGCGAATGTGAGAGAGGTTGCCCCCGAGTCGCCAGCCACTAGCGAGGTTACCACTCTCTAAGGCCACCCTATTGCGGTTCAGTCCGTACGAGCCCCAGTGGGTGCTCAGGCTTCCTCCCGCCTTTGAGCTAGGATCGGCACTCTGCATATCCATTGTCGCACCAAAGGCACCAGCGCCGAAAGAGGAGGCACCAGCTCCGCGGACAATTACAATATCCTTCAGACGCGAACCGAAGTCGGGCATATTGGCCCAGAAGACGGTCTGGCTCTCCGAATCATTCACTGGTACGCCATTGACTGTGATATTGACACGAGTGGGATCCACACCACGAACCGTGAAGTAGGTATAGCCTCCGAAGACGCCACTCTCATTGGTGGTGACGAGCGAAGGGGTGCCCTTCAGAAGGGAAGGGATATCCCACGCTGTGGTCTGCTGCTGCAGCTTCTTTACCACTATCTGTTGCTTAGTGATGGGGACCCTTGCACCTGGGCGAGTGCCAAGTACTACCACCGTCTCTAGATCTCCAGTCATCTCCACCTTCTCTTGTGCCGAGGTGGCTACTGGCAATAGCACTAAGAGCAACCCCGCTAGGGTGGCTCTCAATTGTTTGGTTGTTTTCATTCTCTTTTCTCCTTTTGTTTTTTGATAAACATTTCATTTGAGCTGTAGCCATATTTTTTATGTCTCAAATAAGGAGTGGTAATAAAAGATAAGAGAAAGGCGCGACACAAAGCGGTCGTTCGCCTAGTTGCATCCCTACGCCGGCATTATCCGTACAGGTTTGGAGGGTCTCATCTCAGCCAAAGCAATTGTCTTTAGCACCCCTTGCGAGTTTTGAATATATGGTAGCTCAGCTACTTCACCCGCAAAGTTACGTGAAATAAATCGACCTAGCAAATATGGCATCGTGAAGAGCCTCGGTGAATAGTTTGTAGTTATTATCTTTTCTTGTAAATTTGCAATGGATACCAAGTTGGTGTCTTAAATAAGAAGTGTTATGATAACAATAAGTGCAAGAGACTTTAGAGAGAGTCAGGGGAAGTATTTAGAAAAGGCACTCAACGGTTCTGACTTAATATTGACAACTCGAGATTATGGATCGTTTCGCATTGTACCAGTCAGAAGTGAGGATAAGGTGTATAGTGATGCTGAGTTGGACGAGATGGTTCAATCTGCTATAGCAGAGTATGAGGCGGGTGAGACTATTAGCTATACAGCTAAAAAGCTCAGAGAAATGGCCAACCTTCAAGTCTCAGAGAAATGAATATCAAGCTAACTAAGGAGGCAGAAAGGGACTATAAGAAGATAATCAAGAATGGTCAAAAGAGTAGCCTTAAAAGGATAGTTCAAATATTTGAGGAGCTGGAAGTGAGCCCAAGAGAAGGAATAGGCCAGCCTGAGCGATTGAAACACTTCAAAGATAAGGAGGTGTGGTCGCGTAAGATTGATAAAAAGAATAGGATCAAATTTATAGATCCAGATGGGATGGAAGTAGTTATTGGAGACTTTTACGATAGGCAGGGCAGGTATCTAGGTTCTGACGGAATAGATGATGGTAAAATCTATCTGCTAAACAAAGGGATGCGAGCCAAGTTCGAAAATAAGGCTGTGAACTGGGGAGGATCTTTATCCGAAGCTAGCGTGAGTAACCTAAAAGAAAATTCTACCCAAGTAGGTGGATTGATAATACAAAATCGCATAGAAGAGGGAAATGATTATACCATTAGTGAGTTTGAAACTGTTGGTGGTGAACAGAATGTTACGGGTTATATGCTTGAACCTGCTGGACCTTCAACAACTACACCTAATCAAGATAGAAGAATCCCAGAGGGAGTTTATAACATAGAAAACTATTCCAGCAAGAAATATCCTAACAATTTTCTCCTTTCAAATGAAGATGTTCCCAAAGAAAGATTAATTCTATATCATTCTGGGAATTACGGTCACAATACTGAAGGTTGTAATATGCCTGGAGCAACAAAAGGAGAAGGCTTTGTAGGAAATAGCAAGAAAAAGATGCAAGAATTGAGGGTGTTTATTAATGGCATTGGGGCAGAAAACGTGCTAACAATCATCAACAATAAGATTGAAAAATGAAACTAAGAAAGATGCTTCTGACTTTTGGAGCTTTATGTCTATTACTTGCGTGTAACACTAAAAAAAACACTAATAACACCAATTGTGATAATACTATAACAACGAGAGTAGAAAACCTCAAGCAAGCTTTTGAACAAAGAAATTATCCTTGTTTTTTTAGACAGTTTCCAAACACATATAAAGAGCTTATAGAGTTTTATGGTTACGATGATTCCACTAGAGCAAAACCTTTATACGATTATTATCACTCGCACATCAATTATTTGTTTGAGTATGATGGCAAGTTAATTGATGAAGCTTTTGTAATCAAAGTGTATGGGATAGCAAAAAATGGTATATGGGATGCAGATTGCGTAGGTCTTTTTCAGTTGAATTTAATCGAGCTAATAGAAAGAAACCCAGTTGTTATTTTGCAAGTATTATCAAAGCAACCCGCAAAAGACATAACTGGCTTTTGGTTCTTCGTCTTTGATGGGGCTGAAATTTTTGACTTACAGAACAAAGAAAGGTTTGATATGATATACAACAAAATAGACTCCCTTGATAAAAAGCAGGGACTCATATTGAAAAATGAGTTTAAAAAAAATGTACTCCCCCCCTAAAGTACAATACTCCTATGATAGATCTTTTCCTGGTTATTTAGAAGGAAAAGGATTAGATCGTTTATCTCATTAAGGATGATGAACTAATTATCTTAGTTATTTCAATGCTAGGGCACTACGACGATAAATAACTCACTGCTTCCCTCCGATTATGGCTGCCAAACATTATATCGCTTTATGGCTGATTCTTTGCCTTGCACCGCTTTCACTCTTTGCTAGTGAGCCTCCACTCCTGCCTATGCCTAAGGTGGTCACGTGGGACGAGGGGTATTTAACGCTTGATTCACTTGGGGATAGTATCGATGCTCCTAGAGAGCTTCAGCAATATAGCTCTTTAATTAGTAGTGAGTATCCACTTGGAGGTGAAGGGGGAGTGATCTCGCTTTCACTTGGCCTGAAGCACTCCAATCGGGAGGCGTACCGACTAGAGGTGAGTAGGGAGGGTATAAAGATACGGGCGGTGGAGCCTATCGGGATTTTCTATGCCATTCAGACATTGCGCCAGCTCTATGATCCAGAGCAGCGGGGCTTTAGATATGTGGCGATTGAGGATTATCCCGCCTTCCCTTGGCGTGGCTATATGATTGATGTGGGTCGCAACTACCAGCGGGTGGAGCTAATCAAGGAGCAGATAGATGTGATGGCGGCCCTTAAGCTCAATATCTTTCATTTCCATCTCACTGAGGATGTGGCGTGGCGACTAGAGATCAAGCAATATCCTCAACTCACCGATCCGAAGAGTATGACGCGGGACCACGGACTTTTCTATTCGGAGGCTGAGGTGAAGGAGCTCCAGCACTATTGTAGTGAGCGAGGAATTACTCTGGTGCCTGAGATAGATATGCCTGGCCACTCCAAGGCATTTGAGCGGGCGATGGGCTTTGGTATGCAGACGCCCGAGGGACGGGAGGCGGTGCTCAATATCCTGCGTGAGGTGGCGGAGACTTACGATTTTCCGATCATCCATATCGGGGGTGATGAGGTGCAGATTACCGATTCTACCTTTCTGCCAGAGATGATCCGATTCCTTGAGCAGAAGGGCATCACGGTGGTCGGCTGGCAACCAGGGGGCAACTTGACCTCCAGTACCCTCCGACAGCTTTGGGGCGAAGACTCTAGTACACTCTCTAGTGGCTCCTCGCTTCGCTATATTGATTCCCGAAACCTTTATACCAATCACCACGACCCTTTCGAGGCGATCCCTCTGATCTTCAATCACCAGATTGGTGGGGTGGACCAGGCTACCGATCGGGCTTTGGGTGCTACCCTTTGTCTTTGGAACGACCGTCGGCTCAGGAGAGGAGAGGATAATCTGCTTCACAATCCTCTCTATCCTTCGCTCTTTGCCTTTGCAGAGAGATGCTGGAGAGGGGGCGGTAATGCCTACTCATATGTGGGCATTCAAAAAGGGACCCTTCAGGAGTTTGCCAACCTAGAGGAGCGTATGTTGGCACTTAGAGAGAAGCAATTCCCGCACCTTCCCTTTCAGTACTACAAGCAGAGCGATATTAGCTGGAATATCTATGGCCCGTACGATAATGAGGGGCAAACGGATGCACGCTTTGCACCCGAACTGGTGCCACTTGAGACGCTCACCCCTGATACCACCTTGGTAGGAGCTACCATTATCCTTCGCCACTTTTGGCACCCAGCTGTGCGTGGGCACTTCCAAGAGGCAAGGGCCAATACTACCTATTACGCTAGTCGTAAGGTGTGGAGCGACCAAGAGCGAGAGGCGGAGATGTGGATAGGCTTTTACGACTTTTCACGTTCTACCGCTACCCCTACTCCAGCGGAAGGAACGTGGAATAATTACGATGCCAAAATATGGGTCAATGGTGAGGAGATCGCACCTCCGCACTGGCTGAGAGCTGGGCAGGATGGAGGAAATAACGAATACCCCTATGAGGATGAAAACTACTTCATTCGCCCTCCACACCGTGTCCACCTTCACTACGGGTGGAACGAGATTCTAGTTAAAGCGCCAATCCCTGCACTCTCGTCGGGCATTTGGTATGCCCCGAATAAGTGGATGTTTACGGCCATTATCCTTCCTTAGTTTTATAACAATAGAATTATTATATATATGAAGACGATTAATCATTTATTGTTGATTCTCACGCTGTGCAGCCTGTCGACCGTTGCTTTGGCGCAGAGTGGCGATTACCGAGGTTCTACCTACTATCACCAGCGTGAAAGCCTATTCCGTACGCTACCAGTGCAAAATGGTGCAGTAGTCTTTCTCGGTAATAGTATCACCGATGGGGGCGAGTGGGGCGAGCTATTTCCCGACCAAAAGGTCCTCAATCGTGGTATTAGTGGGGATGTGACTTTGGGTGTTTTGCATCGCCTCGATGAAGTGATTCGCCATCAGCCGAGTAAGGTTTTCCTGCTGATTGGTATCAATGACTTGGCTCGGGGACGTTCCAAAGATGAGATTTGCCATAATATTTTCCAGATTGTCCGAGAGATCCAACAACAGTCACCTGCCACACAGATCTATGTCCAGAGTATTCTCCCGATCAATGACCAGTATGATCGCTTCAAGGCTTTAGTGAATATGGGCGATGAGATTATTCGTATTAATAATGAGCTTGAGCAACATGCTGCTGAAGGTGGCTACACCTATATTGATCTCCACTCTGAGATGACAGATGGGGCAGGTCGTCTGCGTGATGACTTTGCCAATGATGGTCTCCACCTAATGGGTGTCGCCTATCAGCACTGGGCAGATATCCTCCGCAAACTACTATGAGATAGGCCTCGCCACCGTTATATGGCGGCTACGGAATCATCTCTGCTGCTTGGTCGATGAGCTGTAGCAGCTCTGCTTCGGTATTGGTGCGGAGCATAGCTACACGGTGGCTCTTGAAGTCGGGAATCCCTTTGAATAGGGGCGTAATGGCGAGGTGTCGGCGGAAGTGTAGGATCCCTTTGAGTTCGTTTTGGCACTTGGCAATGCTCTCGTGGAGCATCCTCTTGAGTACCTCTACGTACCACTCTGTGGGGTGCTGCGGTACCTCTTTGCCATCGAGCACCGCCCGCATCTCCTCAAAGACCCACGGCTGACCGATCGCACCTCGGCCTACCATCACCGCATCCACTCCAGTAGTTTCAAATCGTTCGAGGGCTATCTCGCCACTCGTTACGTCGCCATTACCGATGATTGGAATGGTGATGTTGGGGTTTTGCTTCACGCGAGCAATCGGTTCCCAATCGGCCTCTCCCTTGTACATCTGACTTCGGGTGCGGCCATGAATGGTGAGTGCTTGGGCACCCGCCTCCTGTATCTGCTCCGCCAGTTCCTCGATGATGATATGGTCGCTATCCCAGCCGAGTCGTGTCTTGACCGTCACCGGTAGCTCTACCGCATTGACCACCGAGCGAATGATCTCCAGCATCAGCGGGATATCGCGTAGCATCCCTGCCCCTGCCCCTTTGCCTGCCACCTTCTTCACGGGGCAACCAAAGTTGAGGTCGATCAGCTCGGGTCTCGCCTCTTCTGCCACCTTCGCTGCCTCCGCCATCGTGGTGGCATCTCGCCCGTATAGCTGTATGGCAACTGGTCGCTCCTCATCTGCCACTACCATCTTCCGTAGAGTGCTAGGGATTGAGCGAATGATGGCATCGGCATTGACAAACTCTGTTACCACAATGCTGGCGCCAAACTCACGAGCGAGCAGCCTAAAGGAGGCGTCGGTGACATCCTCCATCGGGGCAAGGAATAGGGGGCGGTTCCCCAAGTCGGTTTTACCTATCTGCATGCTTCTTGGTCCATTCCTCATAATCGTGAGGGTAGTGGGTCTTGAGGAAGTCCATTGCCCGCTCCACGGCTAGTGAGATGTGTGGCGTCACGTTTTCCTCACCGAGAAGGTCCACCACTCCACCCTGTCGGAGTGTCTCTAGCACCGCTGGCTGTACTCCACTGAGAATAATCTGCGTATGCGACTCCTTGTGGAGTTGGACCATAGTGATGAGGTTGTGAATGGCTGTGGTATCTACGAAAGGCACCATGCGCATACGGATGATACGAGCCCTTGGGTTACCCGGCATATTTCGCATTGTCTCATCAAACCTATTGGCAATGCCAAAGAAGAATGGCCCTTCAATCTCGTACACCTCTATGCACTTAGGGAGATTGAGCTTAGTGGATTCAGGGTGCCTATTTTCGTCATCTATTAGGTTGATTTCCGAGGCATCGAGCACTCGCTTCAGTAGGATTAGAATGGCGAGTACCATACCGATGCCGATCGCTACTGTGAGGTCAATCAGTACCGTGAGGAGAAAGGTGATCACCATCACGAGGGAGTCGCCCTTCGTTCCCTTAAATATCGCGATAAAGGAGCGCCAGCCACTCATATTGTATGAGACCACTACCAGCACACCTGCCAGCACAGCCATCGGAATATGACTGGTGAGCGGGGAGAGTACCAGCAATATCAGTAGCAGCACCACCGCATGGATAATGCCTGCAACGGGAGTTCGACCACCATTGTTGATATTGGTCATGGTACGAGCAATCGCACCAGTCACAGGGATACCTCCGAAAAAGGGCACCACGATATTGGCCACTCCTTGCCCCACCAACTCCATATTGGAGTCGCTCTTAGCCCCAATCACACCATCGGCTACAGACGCAGAGAGTAGGCTCTCAATAGCACCCAGCATCGCAATGGTAAAGGCGGCGGGAAAGAGTTGCTGCAGTCGCTCAATGGTCACCACTGGCATCACCAGGTTAGGCAAACCCGCCTCAATAGTGTAGCGGTCACCGATATTCTCAGGACGCGCAATCCCGAGGTAGCCCAGTAGCACACTCACAAGGGTGAGGAGAATGAGAGCAATGAGCGAACTCGGTAGGTTTTTATTGATCTTTGGCACCAACACAATGATCGCAATAGCAGCGATACCGAATAGGAGTGCCATCCACGAGGTAGTGCCAAAGGCACCGAAATAGGCTTCCCACTTACCGAGGAAGTCGCCCGGGAGGTCGGTGACCTGTAGTCCAAATAGATCCTTGACCTGAGTGGTAAAGATGGTGACGGCGATACCAGCAGTAAAGCCGACAATAATGGGGTAGGGGACAAACTTAATCAAAGAGCCAAGTCGTAAGAGCCCTAGCAGCACCAGCATCACCCCTGCCATCAGTGTGGCAAGTGCTAGTCCGTCGATGCCATGCTTCTGGATAATCCCAAAGACAATAACGATAAAGGCACCCGTAGGGCCTCCAATCTGCACTTTACTCCCGCCGAGTAGCGAGACGAGAAAACCTCCGATGATGGCGGTAATCAATCCCTCGGTAGGAGAGACGCCACTGGCGATACCAAAGGCAATGGCGAGCGGAAGCGCCACCACACCTACAATGATACCAGCGGTGAGGTCTTTGAAAAAGGTCTCCTTATTATAGTCCCTAAGATCTTTAAATAGTTGTGGGACAAGTCTATTTTTCATAATGAGTAAGTAGTAAATAGTTACCTGAACATAACGAGTCGAAATGGTAGGCAGCTAAAGCTATCGTGGCTCACGATAGGGGAGGTCGGTGATTTACATCACCATCCCGCCGCAGACATTGATGGTCTGCCCAGTAATGTAGGAGGCGGCATCGGAGGCGAGGAAAGCCACCACTTGAGCCACCTCTTGTGCCTCTCCAGGGCGACGTAGGGCAATCGACTTGCTCCACTCTGCCACCACCTTTTCATCTAGTACATCGGTCATATCGGTGCGGATAAAGCCGGGGGCTACTGCATTGATTCGGATGCCTCTCGAGCCTAGCTCCTTGGCTGTGGACTTGGTAAATCCAATTAGCCCCGCCTTGGAAGCCGCATAATTGGCTTGCCCAGCATTGCCCGTCACACCTACGACCGACGAGATGTTGATAATGGCTCCACTGCGGGCCTTCATCATCGGCATGGTGACCGCTTGAGTGAGGTTGAAAGCACTCTTGAGGTTGACCCTCAGCACATCGTCCCACTGCTCTTCCGTCATACGCATCAGCAAGGTGTCCTTGGTGATACCGGCATTATTAACCAGAATATCTATCTTACCAAACTCCTTGAGTACCTCCTCCACAAAGAGCTTTGCTGCAGCGTGGTCGGCGGCATCAGTGGCATACGCCTTTACCTTAACCCCGAATTGACCCAGCTCCTCCTCTAGGCTGCGGGTATTTTCATTGAGCGAGCGGCCGGTAAAAGCCACATTGGCACCTAGCTTTGCCAGTTCGGTAGCTATGGCTCTGCCGATTCCTCTACTTCCTCCTGTTACGATGGCTACTTTGCCTTTTAGTATTTCATTCATAGATTTATTGCATATTATTTTTGTAATCCTTCCATCAATAGGCTACGCACCACCCGATAGGTTTGCGTCACCGCCTTTTCTGTACGACCCAGTTGACCGCGGATAAAGGGCACCTCAAGCCCCTTCAGGCAAGCATGAATCAGCACGGCACTAGTGCGGATATCTATCTGCCTAAAAGAGCCATCTGCCACACCATCGGTCAGTATCTTCTGTATCAGCCTCCGCTCCAGTACATCAAACCTCATTCGAGCTCGCTCCACCGTAGCAATATCGTTGAAAAACTCCGCCTCTAGCGTGCCATTACGCTGTACCACCTCATTGATCGCCCGCTGTCGTTTGGCTATAAAGAGCATCAGCTTCGCAATGCCATTCATCGGCTGGTCCACAAACTCCTTCAGCTCTTCGTAGAGCAACTGCAGCTCGCCTTGAATTACGGCGAGGTACACATCACTCTTAGTGCCGAAGTAGTTGTACAGAGTGCGGCGCCCCTTGCCTGCTGCTACTGCGATTGCATTCATCGTCGTAGCGTGGTATCCTTGCTCCGCAAAGAGGTCTCTTGCGACCTCTATAAACTTCTGTCTTGTCCTATCTATCGCCACTGCCTTATTTTTTATCTCTGATGAAAATATTGATCGGTGTACCAGAGAAGTCCCAGTTGCTACGCACTTGATTCTCTAGGAAACGCTTGTAAGGCTCCTTGACCCACTGAGGTAGATTGCAGAAAAAGACAAAGCTAGGTACCTGCACCTTGGGGAGCATCGTCACATACTTGATCTTGATGTACTTGCCCTTATTGGCTGGTGGCGGTGTCTTCTCGATGATAGGGAGGAGCGTGCTATTAAGCTTGGCGGTAGGGATGCGCTTCTTTCGCTTATCAAAGATCTCCTGAGCCAGGTCTAGCACCTTGAGGATACGCTGTTTCTCTGTTGCCGAGATAAATAGGATCGGGAAGTCCACAAAAGGAGCCAGACGCTCGCGTATCGCCTCCATATATCCATTCATCACCTTTTGGCTCTTCTCCTCTATCAAGTCCCACTTGTTTACGCAGACGATCAGCCCCTTCTTATTCCGCTGAATGATGGAGAAGATATTTAGGTCTTGTCCCTCAATCCCTTTCGTCGCATCCAGCATCAATATGCAGACATCGCTATTCTCAATCGCACGAATACTCCGAAGCAC
This sequence comes from Porphyromonas somerae, assembly GCF_022845615.1. Taxonomy (NCBI): domain Bacteria; kingdom Pseudomonadati; phylum Bacteroidota; class Bacteroidia; order Bacteroidales; family Porphyromonadaceae; genus Porphyromonas; species Porphyromonas somerae. The sequence goes on from NZ_AP025559.1 coordinate 134,285, forward strand.
CGAGTAGTACTCCAGATCCTCATTCACCTTGCCACGCTTGCGGATACCTGCTGTATCCACAAGGCTAAACTCGTGACCGAACTTATTATAATGCGTGTAGATAGAGTCGCGAGTGGTTCCTGCAATGTCGGTGACAATGTGTCGCTCCTCGCCTAGAAAGGCATTGATCAACGACGACTTTCCCGCATTGGGTCGCCCTACCACTGCGATACGAGGGTAGTTAAACTCCTCTTCCTCCTCATCTCTCGCCTCGGGCAGCGACTTCACCAGTAGGTCCAAAAGATCGCCAGTCCCAGTGCCGTTGATAGCAGAGATAGGAATTGGGTCGCCCAAACCTAGTTTGTAAAACTCTGCCGCATACACCTCCATATTGAAGTTGTCCGACTTATTCGCCACCAAAAGCACCGGTTTGCTGGTCTGCCTTAATAGCTGAGCAATGGACTGATCAAGGTCGCCCAAGCCAGCCTGTATATCTACCATAAATAGGATCAAGTCGGCCTCCTCAATAGCGATCTCCACCTGCCGATTGATCTCCCCTTCAAAGACATCGTCCGAATTATCCACCCAACCCCCAGTGTCTACTACGGAAAAGGTGACCCCATTCCACTCCGACTTGCCATATTGGCGGTCACGAGTAGTACCAGGCTCATCCGTAACGATAGCTGTGCGGCTCTTAGTCAGCCGGTTGAATAGCGACGACTTCCCTACATTGGGTTGCCCCACTATAGCTACCAGATTATTTCTTGCCATATCTTATACCTCTCTTTCTTTCTTAATCCAATTTATATCCGAAGTTGCGGAGCATTCTGTCGCTGCTCCTCCACTCCTTCTCTACCTTCACGAATAGCTGTAGGAATACCTTCTTATCAAAGAAACGTTCAATATCCTGTCTTGCCATCGTGCCAAGCTTCTTAATAGCCGCCCCCTTGTGCCCTATTAAGATACCCTTTTGCGACTCCCGCTCCACATAGATATTAGCGGCGATACGGATGAGGTTTTCCTCTTCCTTAAACTCCTGCACCACCACCTCTGTGGCATAAGGGATCTCCTTTTGATAGTAGAGAAATACCTTCTCCCGAATAATCTCCGAGACAAAGAAGCGAGCCGGCCGATCGGTAAGGGCATCCTCCTCGAAGTAGGGAGGCGAATCGGGTAGAAGTGCCTCTACACGCTCTGCAATATAGGCGATGCCTGCTCCGTGCAGCGCTGCTACGGGTAGCACCTCCAAGGCATTTGGCAAAAGTGCCTTCCAAGTCTCCACCAGCTCCTCTAGCTTTTCGGGTGTGGATAGATCAGCCTTATTGATCAGTACCAATACTGGCACCTGTAGCTCCCTCACATTGGCAAGAAACGCCTCATGCTTCTTAGGATCCTCTATCACATCGGTCACATAGAGCAGCACATCAGCATCTCCCAAGGCACTCTTCGAGAAGCCGAGCATCTGCTCCTGCATCTTGTAGGCGGGATCCACCACTCCTGGGGTATCGCTATAAACTACTTGCACTCCCGGTTTATTGACAATGCCGATAATCCTATGGCGAGTAGTCTGTGCCTTATTGGTGATGATACTGATCTTATCCCCCACCAACTTATTCATCAGGGTCGACTTACCCACATTTGGATTGCCTACTAAGTTGACAAATCCCGACTTGTAACCTCCTTCACTCATTATTATTGATATCCTCGCTTTATTTATTGACCGATCTTATCGCCATCATACCCCCACTTGAGGTAGATAGAGCCCCATGTGTATCCTGCACCAAAGGCGGTGAGGATCAGATTGTCACCCTTGCGAAGCTTACTCTCCCACTCCCATAGGCAGAGGGGAATCGTAGCCGAACTGGTATTGCCATAGCGGTCAATATTGACCATCACCTTATCCAGCCCTAGACCCATACGCCGTGCTGTAGCATCGATGATCCGCATATTGGCCTGATGAGGCACCACCCAAGCAATGTCTTCAAAAGTTAGCCCATTGCGCTCCATCACCTCCACAGAGCAGTCGCCCATCTCCGTCACCGCCTCCTTAAAGACGTGGCGACCATCTTGATGCACATAGTGCAGATGCTGGCGGACGGTCTCCTCACTTGGAGGAACAGCCGAGCCACCTGCCGGCATGATTAGGTGCTCCCGACCATCGAAGTTGCACTTAATCAGAGCGTCCATGATACCTACCTCCTCCTCGGTTGGTTCCAAGATAACACAGCCTCCAGCATCGCCAAAGAGCGGGAGTGTATTGCGGTCGTCAGGGTTGGTAATGGCGCTCATCTTCTCCGCAGACACCAGAAGCACTTTCTTGTAAAGACCACTCTCTACAAAGCCTCTCGCAATCTGCAACCCATAGATAAAGCCAGGACAAGCCCCTTGAAAGTCGAAGCAGGGCACGCCAGGAATGCCACACTCGCTGGCAATTACTGAGGCAGTGGAGGGAAAGTGGTAGTCGGGCGTGTTGGAGGAGCAGAGCACCAAGTCAATCTCCTTAGGGTCTACCTTGTGCCGTGCCATCATATCCTTTACCGCCTGAATGCCGAGGTACGAGGAGCCCGCACCCTTTTTCTTGAGTATCCTCCGTTCCTTGATCCCTACACGTGTGGTGATCCACTCGTCGCTCGTATCTAGTCGCTTTGCAATCTCTTCATTTGTGAGTACATCATCTGGGACATAGCCACCAATGGCTGTAATAGTAGCAAATCTCTTCGTCGTCTTATCCATCTCTTACCTATGCTGTCTTTTATAATTATTTATCATTTCCGCAGAAGTGAGCAATTCAGATAAGTCACTTCTGATGCCGCAAAGATACCAAAATATTTCTATTTATTCGGAAAGTGTGCAATCGCTTACTTACCCCTTAGTAAGAGGCAATATTTGGGAGGGTGGCTCAAAATGTGTAATATTGCACTAGATATAAAAACCAATGGATAGATAAATAGTATGGGAATATTGAGATTGACAAGGCGTGCGGGTAGTCTATGGACCGTGCTAAAGCAAGCAGAGCCAAAGGACTTTACTAAGTACAGTAGCCACTTCAGCGAACTCTCCTTTATGCAGAAGGTGGGCAGAGTGGGGGAGCTGCTGGGAGATACAATATTGATGCCCGTCCTCAAACTATACTATATATTATTGGAGCCTAGTGTGCCCAAGCAGACCAAGCTCTATATTATGGGGGCACTTGGCTATTTTATACTTCCTATTGACTTGTTGCCCGACTTCATCCCTGGGCTATTAGGTTTTTCTGACGACCTCATCGTGGTGGGCATCATCCTCAGGCAGGTGCGTAAGTATGAGACCCCACAGATACAAGCCAAGGCGGAGCACCTCCTTCGCAAGCTTTGCCCCTTGAAGAAAGAGGCCCAACCAACCCTCTAACCTCCCCCTTCCCCTGTCAAAGGAGTCGTTTCTCAACTGGTGCTTCATCGACCATCCGGCACGTCCATTACACATTGGGTGATGCTGAATTATAGATGAAAAGTGGTTTTGTAACCAACTGGTACCCAGAGATATATTTTGACGTTTGGCGAGTTGCAACTAAGCAATCGGTTAGTTGCAACTAAGCAATCGGATAGTTCCAACTAATCAATCGGTTAGTTGCAACTAATCATTTGCTTTGTTGCAACTCAGTTTTTGCTCTCCTAGCTAGAGGGTAACTTTTCGTGCAATAATCCCTTCCTGTGAGTTCAGTTTTTTGTCTAGTTATATATAATGTGTACTTTTGCAAATCCAATCAATTTTGGGCATGAAGAGTGTAGGGCAAAATAATAATGATAAAGATATGGCAAGTAACCTGGTGATAGTGGAGTCACCCGCTAAGTCAAAGACCATTAGTAAGTTTCTAGGCAAGGACTACCAAGTCCTCTCTAGTTACGGGCATATACGTGACCTTAAGACCAAGGGGATGGGTGTGGATATTGAGAATAACTTTGAACCGCAGTACGAGGTCTCTGAAGATAAGGAGCGAGTGGTTAGGGAGCTGAAGAGTGCTTCCAAAAAAGCCGAGAGTGTGTGGCTTGCAAGTGATGAGGACCGCGAAGGAGAGGCGATAGCATGGCACCTAGCTGAGGTGCTTGGGCTGGATAAGAAGGCAAAGAATAGGATTGTATTCCACGAGATCACCAAGACAGCGGTAGAGCATGCCCTTGAAAACCCTCGTGCCATTGATGAGCAGATGGTCGATGCTCAGCAAGCCCGTCGGGTGTTGGATAGGATTGTTGGTTTTGAGCTGAGCCCAGTGCTATGGCGTAAGATCCGTCCGCAGCTTTCGGCTGGAAGGGTGCAGTCGGTAGCCGTCCGGATCATCGTAGAGAGGGAGCGAGAGATCACTGCCTTTGAGCAAAAGAGTAGCTTCCGGATTCGGGGGTTATTCATTACCACGAGCGGGGAGAAAGTGGTGGCAGAGGTGGCGAAGCGACCTGAGACAGAGGAAGAGGTAAGGGAAATCCTCAACGCCCTCATTGATGCCAACTATAGTGTGGGTAAGATAGAGGTGAAGCCGACCAAGCGCAAGCCAGCAGCTCCCTTTACCACCTCTACCCTACAGCAGGAGGCTTCTAGGCGGTTGGGCTATCCCGTAGGGCTTACCATGCGATTAGCTCAGAGCCTATACGAAGCCGGGCACATTACCTATATGCGTACCGACTCAGTTAATCTCTCCGACTACGCCATTGCCACTAGCTGTGCTCTAGTAGAGCAAGCCTACGGCAAGGAGTATGTTAAAGCCCGTCGCTATAAAGTCAAGACCAAAGGTGCTCAGGAGGCACACGAAGCGATCCGCCCTACCAATGTGGAGGTGGAAATTGCAGGAAAGAATAAGCAAGAGCGCGCCCTCTACGAGATGATTCGCAAGCGGACACTCGCTTCGCAGATGGCAGATGCAGAGCTTGAGAATACCACAGTACAGATATTGAGTGGTACCCCCACCCAGTTCGAAGCCAAGGGAGAGACGGTCACCTTTGATGGCTTCCTCAAGGTCTACTTAGAGGGTCGCGACGATGAGGATACCGAGGAGGAGACTGGCCTACTACCACGCCTCCAAACTGGTGACCCCCTATTGAGTGAGGAGGTGGTAGCACGCGAACGCTTTGCACAGAGACCCCCTCGCTACACAGAGGCATCGCTGGTAAAGCGGTTGGAGGAGCTCGGGATTGGGCGTCCTTCTACCTACGCTCCTACCATTCAGACCATCCAAAAGCGAGAGTATGTGGTGAAGAAGTCCATCGATGGCGAGTCACGCAATTATGTAGAGCTCAAACTCGAGAAGGGAAAGATCTCCAAGCGTACCAAGAAGGAGGTCTATGGGGCAGATAAAAACAAACTCTTCCCTACCGACACTGGACTGGTGGTTACTGACTTCCTCGTGGAGTACTTTCCTCAGGTGTTGGACTATAACTTTACCGCACGGGTAGAGGAGGAATTTGACGAGATTGCGGCAGGCAAAAAGAAATGGAATAGCGTCATCGCTACATTCTACGACCTCTTCCACGATAACGTAGAGGGGGTGATGGCAGAGAAGAGCAATCACAAGGTGGGCGAACGCATCCTCGGTGAAGATCCCAAAACTGGTGAGCAAGTCTCTGCTAAGATCGGGCGCTTTGGTCCGATGATACAGATCGGTATTGCCGACGAAGAGGGCAAGAAGCCACGCTTCGCCTCTATCCCTACCAACCTTTCACTCGAGACCATTACCCTCGAGGAGGCACTCAAGCTATTCGACCTGCCACGTACACTCGGAGAGTACGAGGGGGATAAAGTTGTTGCCAGCATCGGTAGATTTGGCCCTTATGTTCGCTTTGGCAAGCTTTTCGCTAGTATTCCAAAAGATCTTTCGCCCTACGAGATCACCCTTGAGGAAGCGAAGCCGCTCATTGATGCCAAGAAGGAGCAGGAGCGTAATAAGTTCATCGCCTCCTTTGGTGAAGGCGATGAGGTGGTAGAGGTGCTCAACGGTCGGTGGGGTCCCTACATCAAGTATCAAAAGAATAACTACAAGATCCCCAAGACAACAGATGCCAACACGCTGACAGAGGAGCAGGCACGCAAAATAATTGCCGAGACGGCAGCAAGTGGGGCTAAGAAGAAGCGTAAAAAGAAATGATGAAAAAGAGATATATCCTACTCCTAGATAGCTCTACCGACTACTGCACAGTGGCTCTAGCCGAGGAAGGCGATACCCCAACGATTATCGCTGAGGCGGAAGAGACCGACCGCTCAAAGCAGTCGGAACGATTGGCTGTGATGGCACAGGAGGTGCTTTCGCAGCTACCACAAGGCAACGAGCTATCCGCCATCTGCGTAGCCGAAGGACCCGGAAGCTACACTGGGCTTCGCATCGCGGCAGGGTATGCCAAGGGTTTGGCTTTTGCCAAAAGGGTTCCTCTCCTCGCTATATCCACCACTCAGCTCATCGCCCGTAGCTATCTCGCCCACGAGACAGCACCCGAAGAGGCACTATTGATGCCGATGATCGATGCCCGTCGTATGGAGGTCTACTCGGCACTCTATAATGCCAAGGGGGAGCCTGTATCAGATATCGCCGCTTTGGTCTTGACTGAAGAGGAGACGCAGGCCTCTATCACCGAGTTGGTAGAGCAGCATCCCGTAGTCTACTTCGGATCGGGTGCCGAGAAGGCACAGAAGCTATTCCAGAGCCTACTACCTGGTAGTCGCTACGTTGCCAATATCTACCCCCACGCCAAGCATATGGCGAGCGACGCCTTCCGTCTGCTAGGGGCCGGAGAGCACCTCGACGTTGCCTACTGGGAGCCTTTCTACCTCAAAGAGTACCAAGCCAAAAAGTCCCTCAATAAGGTACTCGCCCAGCTCCTCCCCAATAAATAAGCTAGCGAATGCTTTATCGGACAAGTCGGACAGGTCAGACAAGTCGGACAGATCGGACGGCACGTAGATAAGTGCTACGAAATCCGACTTGTCTGACCTGTCCGATTTGTCCGATAAGGTACCTCCCCCCCCCCCTCATAGATATTTGGGAGATAATGCGTACCTTTGCGATGTATTATAATTAAGTAAAAACAAATTAGAAAGAAAGATCGTTATGGCATTACGCGCATCAGTATTCCCAGGACAAGGAGCTCAGTTTGTAGGTATGGGGCAGGACCTCTACGAGAGCAACGCCGAAGCAAAGCAGCTATTTGAGCAAGCCAATGAGATACTTGGCTTCCAAATTACCGATACTATATTTCATGGCACCGAGGAAGAACTTAAGCAGACCAAGGTGACCCAGCCAGCGGTATTTATCCACTCCTACATCTCTGCCAAGGTGAGCGACGAAGGGTGCAGTGCCGATATGATGGCAGGTCACTCCCTAGGCGAGTTTACAGCACTCGCTGCTTCGGGAGCTCTCTCCTTTGAAGATGCACTGAGGCTAGTGAGCAAACGAGCTCAAGCGATGCAAAAGGCGTGCGAGCAAGCCCCTTCCACTATGGCCGCTATCATTGGGCTGAAAGATGAAGCGGTGGAGCAGCTCTGTGACTCCGTCCAAGGTGAGATCGTGATCCTTGCCAATTACAATAGCCCTGGCCAAGCGGTGATCTCGGGTTCCGAAAAAGGGGTACAGCAAGTCTGCGAGCTGGCAAAAGAGGCGGGTGCTAAGCGTGCCTTGCCCCTCAATGTGAGCGGAGCCTTCCACAGCCCATTTATGGAGAGTGCCAGAGAAGAGCTAGAGGCAGCCATCAGAGAGACCCACTTCAAGGCACCTAGCTGCCCTATCTATCAGAATGTCGATGCCCTCCCCCATACCGACCCTGAGGAGATTCGCCACAACCTCATCATGCAGCTCACAGCACCAGTTCGCTGGACGCAGACCATCCTTAATATGCACAAGGATGGAGCAGAGAGCTTCACTGAGTACGGCCCCGGTAAAGTGCTCCAAGGACTCATCAAGCGCATCTTCTAACCCCCGCCACTCCCACTTGTGAGGAGCCAAAAGCCCTAAGTTCTAAACCGAAGTGCAATTTTTGAGGTACTAGGGACTGCCTTTATCACGGCTTATTTTGTGGCCGATCGGCCACAAAATAAGCCGTGAAAAAGGGCAAAGAAGGGAGTGTGGATTCATAAAACAAAAATGGGAGGCCGAAACCTCCCATGGGATTAGTATATTTGTTTTATGAACAAAAAAAGTACAAACATCTAACCCTTGACCAAAGATACATAATTGAGAGCAGTCTAAAAAAGGGTTTGTTGAAAAAAGAGATCGCGGAGCTTGTAGGAGTCTCTCCATCTACCATTACTAGGGAGATTAAGAGGAATGCCAACAAGAGTGGAAGATATACTCAAATGCACGCCCAAATGCTGGCCAATGAGGATAAGGAAAGGGTTAAGCGAAAAAAGAAGAGAGGGAAAGGTGTGTGGAAGAAAGCAATCGAAAAACTAGGGGTTAAAGTTTACTTCGCAGACCCTTACTCCTCTTGGCAAAAAGGAATTATTGAATACTCAAATATAAACTACTGAGACAATACTTGAAAAAGAATGAGGACTTCAAAGATATTACCAATAAGCAAGTACTGAATTATGTACAGAAAATCAACTCAAGACCAAGAAAAAAACACCAGTACAAGACCCCAATGGCGGTCTGGTTGGAAAATAATAAGTAAATTGCACTAGTAATTTGAATCTACGATTCAAGGAATGGCGATATAAAATTTACAGGTATAGAGCACACTTGGAACGGAGGAACATTGGCACCTCTAATTGTTACACCTCAAAAAAAAATAATTATGTTTTTAAATTTAAGAAATATATTAATCATCTTCTGTAGTATGATTTGTCTTAACGCTTTTTCAATTAAAACAGATATAAAAGATTCTATATCTTATGTAGCTAGCACTTTTATGCAGTATGATGTCTTCATTAGTTCTTATAAAGTCTTTGATGAAGACTTAGAGTGGGTTGAGAAAAATCACCATGACTGGGTTATAAATTATTTTGAAAAAATTTATATCAAGTATGATTGTACTTTATATTCTAAATTTGCATTATCAATTTCGTTATATAAAATTGGTAAAAAACAATATTTAAAAGAACTATGGAAGAAGTATAGATATTTGTTTTTTATAGATTCCAAAAGAAATGAAGATGAAAATGTAAAAAAGATATGGGATTTAATAGACTGCTCCAAAATTAAAATGGAGTAACTTAAAAAATATAGATATAGTATCACGACATAGATAATGCTTCAAATCGAGAGCTTTTCTTGCCGTTAGCCTAAGTTCTAAACCGAAGTGCAATTTTTGAGGTACTAGGGACTGCCTTTTTCACGGCTTATTTGGTGGCCGTCGGCCACCAAATAAGCCGTGAAAAAGGGCAAAGAAGGGAGTGTGGATTCATAAAACAAAAATGGGAGGCCGAAACCTCCCATGGGATTAGTATATTTGTTTTATGAACAAAAAAAAGTACAAACATCTAATCCTTGATCAAAGATACATAATTGAGAGCGGTCTAAAAAAGGGTTTGTTGAAAAAAGAGATCGCTGAGCTTGTAGGAGTCTCTCCATCTACCATTACTAGGGAGATTAAGAGGAATGCCAACAAGAGTGGAAGATATACCCAAATGCACGCCCAATGCTGGCCAATGAGGATAAGGAAAGGGTTAAGCGAAAAAAGAAGAGAGGAAAAGGTGTGTGGAAGAAAGCAATCGAAAAACTCGGGGTTAAAGTTTACTTCGCAGACACTTACTCTTCTTGGCAAAAAGGAACTATTGCATACTCGAATAAACTACTGAGACAATACTTGAAAAAGAATGAGGACTTCAAAGATATTACCAATAAGCAAGTACTTAATTATGTACAGAAAATCAACTCAAGACCAAGAAAAAAACGCCAGTACAAAACCCCAATGGCTGTCTGGTTGGAAAATAATAAGTAAATTGTACTAGTAATTTGAATCTACGACAAGAAAAAAAGATGGCGATAATTGATATTCTTTGCAGAAATTTATTAGTACTATATTTAGGTGCTTTCATTCGTTATGTAGTTAATTGTATGTTGAAATCGAAGAAGTCTTTTCATACCATTTTGTATGGTGTGACCGAAAAGAGTAAAGAAGATGAAATATCAAATATCAATAACGAGTTTGTGAATCGCATATATGGCATTGTAGGGTTAATAATTATAGTTATTATTATAGTATTGATAACCAGGTGAAATTATGCTGAAAGTAGAAAGGTAATTTGAGTATCTTTTGTTACTCATATAAGGGTTACGAGCGATACCCTTGTATGGGTATTAATAGCCGTGAGCAATAAACAGGAAAAAACGACGTTAAATAATTGATAACCATAATTAATTAGGGTCTACGAAGTAAAATAAAGGGCCGAATAGTTTGTTGATTCAAAAAATTGTGGTACCTTTGCAAAGCAAAACTCAAAAGAGTGGCAAATTAAAGTGTTGGTGCCATAGCTCAGTTGGTAGAGCAAAGGACTGAAAATCCTTGTGTCCCCGGTTCGATTCCTGGTGGCACCACTCCCTCCCCCCGAAGGCTCGCAGATCTTCAATACATGAAGACGCGAGCCTTCATTTTTTTCTGCGCGATGGAAAACTCAGTAATAAGCGTACATTCCGACGAATTCGGGAGTACATAGCCATCATCTCAAATAATTTCCCTAAATTTGCGAATAGTTTATGTCATAATGGTAATGTAGCGATAGATGAATAGGTTTCGCAGATATATAAATCAGAGAGCATCACACTTCTGCTTAGCTATTGCAGCTGTAGTAGCTGTGGGTATGATGGGGAATAGTGTGGTCAAGGCTCAAGGAGTGGAGTCAACTCCTCTCACCCGTTTGGGATATGGTTCACTTGCCGAGACTTCACCCGTCTCATGGCGTGGTATGGGGGGTGTAGGCATCGCTATGAGTAGTGCCAAGGTGATCAACCTCCAAAATCCAGCAGCTTATGGTGCCACAGACTCGCTTTCGTTTGTGATGGATATTGCTGCTTCAATCAATTGGGGGCACAATAAAGATGGTATCAATCGGCACAATGCCCTGATGGGAGGTCTCGACTACTTGGCACTCCAATTCCCGATTTACAAAGATAGGGTGGCGGTGAGCACGGGTATCGTCCCGCTTTCCAATGTGGGCTACAGTCTCGTGAACGATGTGACGATAGCTGGGCGAGAGAATGCTAATATCATTCGCCAGTCTTTCTCTGGGCAGGGTTCGCTACAATCTTTCTACCTAGGGGTAGGGGCGAGGGTCTATCGTGGACTTTATGCTGGCGCCAATGTGAAGTATCACTTTGGCAAGTTGACTCATACCGTACACCTGATGCCAAATGCACAAGTGCTCTCTCAAGATTATCAGAGTTACACTATCCGCTTGGATAATTGGGGGGTAGATGTAGGGTTACAGTATAAATTTCATCTCCCTACAAAGGCACAAGACGAGCTGACACTTGGGCTGACTTATTCACCACGAATGAGGTTTACACCTGAGCTGTTTAGCTACTCCAATACCAACTTTGGATCGAAAAATAAGCCCAATATCACTAATAACTTAGTGAGAGCAGCCTCTTCGCTCCCTCATAAAGTGGGCGTAGGGTTGGCGTGGGATATGCCTAAGAAGATGACTTTGGCTGCTGACTTTGAAACGCAGCTTTGGGGTGACCAAGCCATCAACAACCCATTCAAGAATGACCAAGTCACCTTCAAGAATAGCTACAGAGGGGCAATTGGAGTACAAGTAACCCCCAATACCTACTCGAGGAGGTATCATGAGAGGATGTACTACCGTGGTGGTATCAACTACCGTAGCTCTTACCTGTCTATCCCAAGTGTGGGTCAGGTGCAGACCGTAGGAGCATCATTCGGATTAGGGATGCCAGTGACTATGTTTGGCAGTGATAGGACTTCCCTTATCAACCTCACCTTGGAGTATAGTCACGACTTTTCGACCCTCCAAAAGAGCTTTTCGCAAGATATGCTGAAGCTATCGCTAAGTCTGAATTTCAATGAAACTTGGTTTAGAAAACTAAAAATCTACTAACATAATAAACCGAATGCCTCACATGCCATCAAATAGCAAACGAATAGAGGCTGAAGGCATTCAGTCGGAATAAAAAAGGCAACATACTAAAAAAGGAATAACGATGAAAAGAAGTTTTTTACTACTGTCGGCTCTGCTATTGAGCCTGTTTAGCCTAGCATCTGTGAGTGCACAGACTGGGGTGGAGTCGGGGACTCCTTTCGGTCACGGCAATGATAGCATTCAGTGCCGAAGAAATATCACCTTCTATAAGACCTATCACCAGAGTGGCAATTATAAGGATGCCTATGACTTCTGGGAGAAAGTATATACCGCATGCCCTGCAGCGAGCAAGGATACCTATATCATAGGTGCTGAACTGCTAAACTGGAAGGCCGATCAAAGCCAGACTCCAGAGGAGAAGAAGGAGTGGACTAAGAAGCTGATGGAGATGTACGATACTCGTATCAAGTACTTCGGTGATGATCCTAAGAGTGGTACAGACTATATCCTCGGCAATAAGGTGTCTGACTATATGCGCCTAATGGGCAATGACTCAGACTATGATATGATCTACGGCTGGCTAGAGCCTGTGGTGAAGGCGAAGGGTGCTGAGACCGATCCACTAGCTCTTTCTCAATTTGCTTATGCTTCTATGGCTAGGATGTTTAAGAATCCTGCCCTTAAGGCCAAGTATGTAGATGAGTATATGATGGTGGATGGCTACTACGACCAAAAGATCAAGGAGCTTGAAGCTGCTGGCGATGAAAAGGGTGTTGCTTCGTATAACACCTATAAGGAGAACGCACAGGCAATGTTTGCACAAAGTGGTGCTGCTAGCTGTGAGGTGATGGAGGAGGTCTATGCTCCACAGGTAGAGTCGCATAAGAATGATAAGGAGTACTTGTCCAAGACCATTGCTCTACTTCAGTCTGTTGGTTGTACCGAGAGCAATGTATACTTCGCTATGTCGGAACACCTATTCAATATCGAGCCAACTGCTGACGCCGCCACAGGTATCGCTAATAAGGCCTTTAAGGAGAATAAGTATAGCCGTGCTCGTGAGTACTACGAGAAGGCTATTGAGCTCAGTACTAATGATGTGAAGAAGGGCGAGATCTACTACATGCTCGCAGTGATGAGCTACAAGCAAAATAGCTATAGTGCAGCCCGCACCTACGCCAATCAGGCGATGAACTTCAAGAGTGGCTTTGGTGCCCCAATGCTACTCATAGCCAACATGTACGCAGCTACTGCTAAGAGTATCTACCCAGATGATCCTATCAAGCAGCGTATCGTTTACTGTCTTGCAGTAGATAAGGCACAGCGTGCAAGGTCTATGGACCCAAGCGTTTCTGCAGAGGCAAGCCAGCTGATCAATACTTATAGCCAGCACTTCCCTGCCAAGGAGGATGTATTTATGCACCCTGACCTTGCTCCAGGCGCTTCCTTTACTGTAGGCGGTTGGATTGGTGAATCCACCACTATCCGCACACGATAAGGCTGCCCCACTTCACCCCTGAGGGGCGAAGAGTCTATGAGTGATACCTCATCACGATATATAAGGAAAAGGATACTAGCACAGCCCGGTTTATGGGTCTGTGCTGGTATCCTTTTTTACATTACTTTCTCCCTTTCGGCTTGTAAAAGTAAGAAGGGAGATACCCTTATCAAGGAGGTGGACACACTCCCCTATTCAATGGTGACAAGAGATATCTCTTCGCTCATCTCGGATAGTGGGATTACTAAGTACAAGCTGGAATCACCCGTTTGGTACACCTACAGCGAGCCTGAGGCTAAGTGGTACTTCCCTGAAGGACTATACGTGGAGCAGTTCGATACTCTTTTCCAAACCAAAGCCTCTATCAAGGCAGATACCGCCTACTACTATCAGGATAAAAAGCTATGGGAATTGATCGGTAATGTTGAGGTACTGAGCCGTGAGGGGCAGAGGTACTTTGGACACTCGCTCTACTGGGATGAAGAGCTGGCTGAGGTGTACTCTCACGAGCATACCACGATTATCCCTAGTAATGGTCAGCTTATTGAGAGTAAGTATGGCTTCAGAAGCAATCAGAATATGACACGCTATGAGCTCTACTCTTCCTACGGACATGTGGATGTGGAGGATAAGCCACTAGCTCCTGCCGATAGCACCGCTGTTGCACCGGATAGTATAGTACCTTCACAGTCTTCACAGCCATATCAAGCTCCCAAGTCTCCAGCCACTCAAAAGTAGTCTATTAAGCAGCCACTATGATATACTTAGCCATCATCATTTGTTTACTTTGCTCAGCATTCTTTAGCATGTCGGAGATCAGCTTTGTATCAGCCGATCGGCTCAAAGTAGAGCTGGACAAAAGCAGTCAGAATACCCTCTCTCGCATTGCTACCCACTTCTATAAGAATGGCAGCCGATTTATCACTACGGCATTGGTGGGCAATAACATTGTCAATGTGATCTATGGCCTTTTGGTAGCAAAAGCACTGGAGGAGCCACTCACTGCTTTGCTCCATAATGATATAGGGGTGGTGTTGGTACAGACCATTATCTCCACAGCCTTTGTCATCGTATTTGCCGAATATATTCCAAAGGCGATAGGGCAGGCAAAGCCCAATATCGTGATTCGCATCATCACCTTGCCTTTCTTCTTGATCTACATTATACTTTACCCCATCACCCTACTGATCGGGTGGATCAGCAAGCTATTCTTTAAGCTCTTTGGAGTAAAGAATGAGGATGATACCGTGCAACCTCTCACCAAGGTAGACCTTGATTATTTTATTGAGAGCAACGTCAATCAGCAAGAGAATGCCGATGAAGCTCGTATTCTACAAAATGCCTTGGAGTTCTCCGATATTAAAGTCAGAGACTGTCTAGTGCCACGCAATGAAATTATCGCCGTGGGTGACGATCTCACTCGAGAAGAGCTCATTGAGATATTTGATAAAACGGGCTACTCCAAGCTACCTGTATACAAGGAGGATATCGATGATATTATCGGTTATATCCACAGTATTGAGATGTTTAGGATGGGTAATTCACGTGAGTGGCAAAGCCGTATCCTCCCTACAATCTTTATCCCCGAATCCCTTCCAGCCGAAAACGCATTGAAACAACTAATGCAGAAAAAGCGGAGCTTGGCGATAGTGGTAGATGAGCTAGGTGGTACAGCTGGTATGGTCACCCTTGAAGATATCGTGGAGGAGATCTTTGGAGATATTGAGGATGAGCACGATACTCAGAGGATTGCTATGCGGAAGGTAGGGGAGAACGAATACATCATCTCGGGTAGGGCAGAGGTAGATACTCTCAATGAACAGTTTGATCTACAGATACCTGAGAATGAAGACTATCAGACACTAGCAGGATTTATCCTACATTATAGCCAGGAAATTCCTGATGCAGGGGAGGAGTTTACCATACCTCCGCACTTCCAAATACAAGTGCTAAGGGCTACTGGAAATAAGATAACTTTGGTGCGATTACGTAAGATAGAGTCTTGAGGCAAGACAAGACAATAAAGATATTTAGAGATATGTATAGGACAACAACTTGTGGTGCACTTCGTGCAGCCAACGTCGGAGAGGAAGTAACCCTCGCAGGATGGGTACAGAGAAATCGCCGTATGGGAGGAATGAGCTTCATTGACCTTCGCGATAGATACGGCATCACACAACTAGTATTTAGCCAAGAGCACAATGCTGAGCTGGCGGAGAAAGCTGCTCACCTAGGCCGTGAGTACGTGATTCAGGTAAAAGGAAAGGTGGCTGAGCGCTCATCGAAAAACGACAAGATAGCGACGGGAGATATTGAGGTGATTGTCACCTCTCTCACGGTGCTCAATCAGTCGGATACCCCTCCATTTACCATCGAAGATCAGTCGGATGGCGGTGATGAGCTACGTATGAAGTACCGCTATCTCGACCTGCGTCGTTCCCCCGTTCGTCGTAACCTAGAGCTACGTCATAGGATGGGCATTGCTATTCGTCAGTACTTAGACGGCCTCAATTTCCTCGAAGTGGAGACCCCAGTACTCATCAAGTCAACCCCCGAGGGGGCTAGAGACTTTGTGGTGCCTAGTCGAATGAATCCCGGTGAGTTTTACGCTCTACCACAGTCGCCTCAGACCTTTAAGCAACTGCTGATGGTGGCTGGCTTTGACCGCTACTTTCAGATTGTGAAGTGCTTCCGTGATGAGGACCTTCGTGCCGACCGCCAACCAGAGTTTACCCAGATAGACTGCGAGATGTCGTTCGTGGAGCAAGAGGATATTATCAATACTTTCGAGGGGCTAAGCAAGCATCTCTTCCACGAGATCCTAGGGATAGAGCAGTCCGAAGCCTACCCACGCATCAGTTGGCATGATGCCATGAAGTACTATGGTAGCGATAAGCCCGACACCCGCTTTGGTATGCGGTTTGTAGAGCTAATGGAAGTGCTGCAGGGGCATGGCTTCAAGGTATTCGATGAGGCAAAGTACATCGGAGGTATCTGTGTGGAAGGCGCTGCTAGCTACACTCGCAAGCAGCTAGACCAACTCACGGAATTTGTAAAGCAACCTCAGGTGGGGGCCAAGGGAATGGTCTACGCTAGAGTGGGTGAAGACGGCACGGTAAAGAGCAGTGTGGATAAATTCTACAGCCAAGAGGTGCTCCAACACTTGGCTAAGACTATGAAGGCAGAGGCGGGCGACTTGATCCTGATACTGAGTGGCGACGATGCGATGAAAACTCGTAAACAGCTCGGTACCCTCCGACTTCATGTGGCCGACCAAGAGGGGCTGATGGATCCAAATACCTTCTCCTGCCTATGGGTGGTAGACTTCCCTCTGCTCGAGTGGGACGATGAAACCCAGCGCTACTACGCTATGCACCACCCCTTCACCTCACCAAAGCCCGAGGATATTCCACTCCTCGATACCAACCCAGGCGAAGTGCGTGCCAATGCCTATGATATGGTGATCAATGGTGTAGAAGTAGGTGGTGGCTCTATTCGTATCCATGATAGCCAGTTGCAGAAAAAGATGTTTGAAGTCCTTGGATTTACTGACGAAAAGGCCGAGGAGCAGTTCGGATTCCTGATGAATGCCTTTAAGTACGGTGCTCCTCCTCATGGTGGTATCGCTTATGGTTTCGACCGTTGGGTATCGCTTTTTGCCAAACTGGATAGCATCCGTGACACCATCGCATTCCCAAAGAATAACTCTGGACGCGATGTGATGATCGATGCCCCTTCTCGCCTTGATCAAGAGCAGCTCGACGAGCTCTCCCTATCGCTCGCACCACAGAAAAAGAATTGATTTAACTAGACAAAACAAATTGACATGAAAAAGATTACAAGCTATTTATCCATTGTGGTACTGACCTTTGCACTCGCAGCGTGCTCTGTGATAGGTGGAAATACCCCCGAAAAGGTGTCGGAGGACTTCTTCAACTACCTCAACCAAGGCAATAAAAGTGAGGCGATGAAATTGATTTCTAGTGATGCCTCAGCCCTAAGCGATACAGAGGTCTCTCTAGCAATAGAGGGATTAAAGGTCGTATCTAAGTCGCTAAAGGTATACAATGCCATTGCGGAGAAAGAGGTCAGCACCAATGTCGCTGATTATGTCTCTTTTGATGAGAAAAGCAAGGAGGATAACCAAGCAACCGTAGAGATGACTATAGATACCAAAGAAGCCATTGGCGATAATGGAGGCCAATACAAAACCTCTACTATCTATCTAGTCAAAGAAGAGGGCAACTGGAAGATCCAAAGCATCCGCTAACCAGCTTCCCCCTCACTTATATAATTAAATACCCGTGGACCGCTTGTCGCTCCACGGGTATTTTTTATATCTTATACCGACGGGCCTGCTCCAGCTCCCGCTTCATATCCCGCTCCTTAAGATCTTGGCGCTTGTCGTATTGCTTCTTACCCCTTGCCACACCTATCTCCAGCTTGGCAAGCCCCTTAGCATTGATATAGAGTTTTAGTGGCACAATGGTCAGCCCCACATTCTTCACCACCTCCGCCAGCTCCCTGATCTCCTTTTTATTGAGGAGTAGTTTGCGGTCACGCCGAGCCGTGTGATTATTGTAGCTACCATAGAAGTACTCAGGGATATAGATATTATTAGCCCAGACCTCCCCACGATCCACGATACAAAACGTATCCACCAGAGAGGCCTTGCCCAGGCGTAGCGACTTGATCTCGGTCCCCAGCAACACCAATCCAGCAGTGTAGGTATCGAGTATCTCATAGTCAAAGGTAGCCCGTCTATTCTTAATCAACACACGAGTCCCAAACTTCGCCTTATCTTTATTCTTCTTCGCCATAACTCCGCAAAGTTAATCAAATCCACCGACACCACCTACGCCTCCACCTTGTGGCGATAGGGGTCCCCCTGCAAAGCACAACTCAAACGATACAGAAGAATGGGAGAAAATAATGCCTCCAAAGCCCGATTTATAACGGCTTGATATCCACCGCCATATAGAAGTGAAACCTGAGTTGCAACTAACCGATCGGCGAGTTGCAACTAAACAATTGCCGAGTTGCAACTAAGCATTTGCTTTGTTGCATCTCCACTTTTACCCTACTTGCATAGAGGTTTTATAGAAGTGCTTCATTGAATGATCAGGTGTTCGTGCTGCGCCTCTAGCACATGGGCTACGACAAGTCGGTCTGACTGATAACTTAAGTATATACTTCTAATGCGGATGCTCTACTTTTAGAGATAGGGCTAAAGGCATTATGATAATCAATTTGATCCTCTCATACAAAGGATGATTCCCCACCATACGACTAATCAAAGGGTTCAATACAATGAAACTCCTAATGCATTAGTGCCAAGATTCTATTGATTGTAATGCTATTAGATAAATTATTGCTAACTTTGAATGTAAAAGCAATAAGTGTTGTTAATGTTTTGATGTGTTAACAGTAAAACTTTATCAGATTATAGCTCATTAAAGCCTGTGGATAACACACACTAACGACTAACAATCTATCCTACTTTTAGTAAAACTTAAAACAACAAACAGTATGAAAATGGTCAAAACTTATGCTGCAGGCTGGGTGCGGTATACGATCTTATCCCTTCTGCTTGCACTGTGGGTAGCCCCATCTGCACTAGCTCAGACCGTGACCGTTACTGGTACGGTTCATGATACCGAAGGGTATGAAGTGATCGGTGCTTCAGTAACCGTAGTAGGTCACCAAGGTCTAGGCATTGCCACCGACCTCAATGGAGCTTTTAAGTTGCAGAATGTACCCTCTAATGGCACTCTGCGCATCTCCTTTGTAGGTATGAAGACTCAAGACATCCCACTTAATGGACGTACTCACATAGAGGTGATCCTAGAGCCTGATAATGAGCTTCTTGATGAAGTAGTGGTGACCGCTCTCGGAATTAAGCGTGAGAAGAGGTCGCTCGGCTATGCTATTCAGGAGCTAAAAGGTGAGGACCTTCTCTCCTCTAGAGAGTCCAATGTCACCAATGCTCTTTCAGGTAAGATCGCAGGTCTTCAAGTAGTCAAAGGTGGTGGCGGTATTGCTGGCTCCTCAAAAATTGTACTCCGTGGTAATAACTCCCTCACAGGCGATAACCAACCGCTTATCGTGGTGGATGGTGTGCCAATGGACAACTTTACAGGAGCTTCCAATAATGACTTCTGGAACCCCTCTCTTGATATGGGTAACGGACTAGGCGACCTCAATCCTAATGATATCGCCTCCATGTCGGTCCTCAAGGGTGCTAGCGCAGCAGCCCTTTATGGCTCACGAGCAGGAAATGGTGTGATATTGATTACCACCAAGAGTGGGCAGGCTCAGAAGGGACTCGGCATCAGTATCCATTCCACTACGGGCTTTGAAACCATATTTATGGTACCTAAAGTACAGAAAAGCTATGCCCAAGGCTCGTACGGTGTGTTTGATACCGAATCGGGTGCTAGCTGGGGACCTAAGATTGAGGGTCAAGAGGTCACCCATTGGGATGGCACTAAGGCACCTCTAGCATATTATGACAATATTGCCAACTTCCTCAACACAGGTATCAATACCCAAAACTCTGTAGCGCTCTCTAGGCAACTAGGCAAAGGCTCATCGGTATACGCTTCGATTACCCACTCCTATAATAAGGATATGACTCCAGAGTCAAAGCTCAACCGTCTCAACATGATCACGAGATTTGTCTCTAAGTTTGGAGCCGATGATGCTTGGACCGCTGATGCCAAAGTTCAGTACATCAATACCAATGTACATAACCGCCCCATCGCAGGTAACCGCTCCGAAAACTACTTCGGAACACTCCTCACCATGCCTGGCAACGTAGATATCACACAGCTTAGCCAAGCCGTTAATGATATGGGATACCATATCTGGTACAATCCAAAGTCAGGGCTCAACCCTTACTGGGCTACTAAGTACAGTCAAAATGATGACCAGCGTGACCGCTTCCTGATTAGCGGTTCGCTAAAGTATCAGTTTACAGACTGGCTATCGGCAGAGATCCGTTCTGGTGCAGATATCTACACCACCAACAACGAGAGTAAGATGTATGCCTACGGACCTATCAAGGCCAATGGCTCCTACAGCACCTCCAAGGATGTATTTAAGGAGACCAACCACAGCTTCCTGATTACCGCTGGCAAGGATGAGCTATTTGGTGACTTCGGTCTTCACGGAACCTTCGGAGGTAACTTGATGCACCGTAGCTTCTCCAGTATTGGTGTGACAGTTGGTGAATTGACCGTCCCCAACCTCTTTAGCGTCAATAATAGCAAGGGAATGCCTGCACTACCACAGTCGGCGAGTGAACACAAGATCAATTCACTCTACGGAACATTGCAGCTCAATTACGCTGGTATGGTCTATCTTGATCTCACCGGTCGTAACGATTGGTCCTCTACATTGAGCAAGGCCAATAGATCCTTCTTCTATCCATCGGCCAGCCTTTCATTCATCTTCTCAGAAGCACTTAGAAAAGCGACAAGTAGCGATCTATCGTGGCTTACCTTTGCCAAGATTAGAGGTTCGTACGCATCAGTGGGTAACGATATGGGCCCTTACCAGCTCTACAATACCTACTCCATCAATAAGGATCCTAACGGCAATGTGGTAGCTTCAAAAAATGAAGTGCTGTTCAACTCGGACGTAAAGAGTGAGCTGATCCACTCCTGGGAGGTAGGTCTGGAGGCCAAGCTATTGGATAGCCGCCTCAATTTTGACCTCGCTTTCTATAAGTCCAATGCCGTTAATCAGCTACTCAATATCCCAATCAATGGTCTTGAAGGATATAAGTATAAAAAGATCAATGCAGGAGATATTGAAAATAAGGGATTTGAGCTGATGGTTAATGCAGTCCCTGTCATCACGAATGACTTCACATGGGACCTTACACTCAACCTCTCCAAAAACGTCAATACGGTTAAGGAGCTAGCAGAGGGCGTAACTCAGTACCAGCTAGGAGCCTTTGATAATGTCCATGTACTTGCCGCTGCTGGCGAGCGATATGGTGTGATCTACGGAACTAAGTTTGCTAGAGTAGAGGACGAGAAGAGCCCTTACTACGGCAAGGTAATTGTAGATGAAGAGGGAATTCCTACCGCAGCCCCTGGCTCACATTACCTAGGTAATCAGCAGCCAGACTTTATGGCCGGTATCACCAATACCTTTACCTACAAAAACCTCTCACTCAGTTTCCAGATTGATGGTCGCTTTGGAGGTAAGATATTCAGCTTCACCAATCGTATGCTTAAGGCCAATGGTCGCTCCTATGTGACGGCACCTGATGGTAATAGAGATAAGATCACTTATGATGGCGTACAGCTCGTCAATGGTAAGTATCAGCCTAATACTGCTAAGACCGATCCTCAAGACTTCTGGACCAAGCTAGAGAGCAGGAGTAGTGGCAACGTAGGTATCACTGAGGAAAACCTTTTCGATGCCACCAACATCAGGCTTCGTAACCTCTCAATCAACTACGTGCTACCACATAAGCTGCTCGATGGCACAGCTATTCAGGGTGCTTCCATAGGGCTCTCTGCCAATAACCTCTGGATGATTAAGAGCTATATGGATGGTGTTGATCCTGAGTCGGTGTATGCAACTGGCTCCAATGCTGTAGGACTGGAGGCGCTTGCCCCACCTACCAATCGCTCTTATTATATCAACCTATCGATTAACTTTTAAGCCTAATAAGAGAATAATATATTTATGAAACATCTTAATATTATACTTGTAGGACTGGCGACACTCCTCTTAGGTGGCTTGGTAACGGCCTGTAGCGACTTTGACGACCTTAATAGAAGTCCTTTCGAAGCGGGTGCCAACCAAGTACAGGTGGAGTACTTTATCAATAATGCCATTATTAGTGCACAGATGAATCCCGACGTGGCTGAGCGTTCCTTTGTCCTCTATTGGAAGGATGCTGGCCATATGGATCGCGTCGGTTCACTCTCTCAAAACTTCACCAACGACGGGTGGACTCAAGCTTACTTTGACCAAGTAACCTCTTGGCTCACCCACATCAATTCTGCTATCTCTCTATACCAAGAGCAGAAGGCAGAAGGTAATACCAAGACCTATAGCAATAATCTCTATCAAGTGGCACGTATTTGGCGTGTCTACCTGATGAGTGAGTTTACCGACAACTTCGGTACCATGCCTATCAATAGCTTCCAGGGAGAAAAGGTACAGTTCAATACCACTGAAGAGGTTTACACCTTTATGCTCAAGGAGCTCAAAGAGGCAGTGGCTGGTTTTGACACCAATACCGTGAGTGGCGACATTACTAATCTGGACCCTGCTTATGGTTATGATTTCGATAAGTGGGCAAAGTATGGCAATTCACTACGTATGCGACTAGCAATGCGTATCTCAGGAGCCAATCCTACTTTAGCAAAAACTGAGTTTGAAGAGGCCGCTAAGGGAGGTAAGTATATCTCCACCTTTGATGATAACTTTGCTGTGCAAGAGCGACCAGGTTGGGATGCTCTTACCGGTGTGATGAGCCGTGAGTGGAATATGCAATACCTCTCTCCTACGCTAAATAACCTCTATCTCGGTCTCGGTGGTGTCACTTCCGAGACACAGGTAGGTGCCTATGCTAGGTCTGCTGTAGAGAAGCTTAATAAGGATCGTGAAGAGCCCATCAATCTTAAGTTCTGTGATCCTGATTATATGGGCGTTAAGTGGGAAGGCTACTTCAGCAGCAAAACTAATGACCCATCAGCAGGCTATTGGAGCGATGGACTGCCCTATAGTATTGACCCACGTGCTTACAAGGGTTATAATATTCCTGGTGATATTAATAATCCACACTTCAATAAGTACCCCTCATGGGCAACGGGTAATGTAACCAATACTGAGCGGGCACTTCTACTGCCAAAGCCTGAGGGTGTAGAGAAGCAAGATACACTTGTGGTAGTTAATTCAGCTTTCGCATGGAATACCTCCACGCCAGGCAATTGGGGTGAGATGGGGTCTATCAACAGGGTCTATAGCTTCCCAGGCTCTATGCCAAGGCTAGTCAATGAGTTTAGGAATAGTAGCATGAAGCGCGTATTCTTTGGCTCTTGGGAGAGCTACTTCCTTTTGGCCGAAGCAGCCCTTAATGGGTGGTCGGTAGGAATCGACGCCAAGGAGGCGTACGAAGCTGGTATCAAGGAGAGCTTCACCTACTGGGATAAGTGCTTCCCAGATAATACGATCTCAAAATATCTCACCGAATACCTCGCCTCTGAGGAGTACAATAGAGTGGGTACCTCTGTGAGCTGGGATCATACGGCTGAGCCACCAGCTACTAAGGAGGTAAGTTATCTTGATGCCAAAACAAAGGAGATGAAAAAGACCACCTTTACCTATCCTGCTAATCAACTCTATAAGAATGGACAGGTGAAGAATGACCACCTCACCAAGATCATCACACAGAAGTTCATCGCACAAGTGCCATGGTTGCCACTCGAGACATGGAGTGACCATAGAAGACTTGGCTTGCCATTCTTTGAGAACCCCGTAGTGGAAAAGACCATCGAAGGCTTCGATGCACTGACCACTACCAACTATATGGAGAGCAAGTGGGAGTTCTTCCCACAGAGGCTACCATTCCCTACCTCTCTTAAGAATAACGTGCCTGAATCCTATAAGGACGCAGTGGATAAGCTGGGAGGACCAGACAACATATACACTAAAATGTGGTGGTCTGCAAAACCCTAAGAGGTTCATTAAATAATTAATCCTCCACTCGGAGGTAATAAGAGAGCCACTTCTAGATCGCTAGAAGTGGCTCTCTGCATACAATAGTTTTATTTCAACACCACCTGGGGAAGGGCGAAGGACCTCACGGGAGTCCTTACCTCATCGGGGGTGTCTTTATCGCGGGCACCTTATCGGACAGGTCGGAAAAACGATGCCTCGTCCGACTTGTCCGACTCGTCCGACTTGTCCGATAAGGCACCACCGATAAGGTACCCCCAGCCAAAGCATCCGACAGGGTGCCATTCAGCTAGCCCTCGGTCAAGACTCGCAGAGCCATTCTGCAACTTCCAGAAGTGTGCAACTGGGTTGCGAGCGATAATATCTACCTTTGCGGGCGGAAGGGGGAAGTGATTAGTATATATTGTATATCTTATGAGGCGATTATTTTTGTTGGTATCCCTACTGATGATGGTAGGCGTTTTGGGAGTTTCGGCACAGGAGCTCCGAGGAGTAGTATATGACGAAGCTGGGGAACCCCTTCCCTATGCCACCATTAAGGTGAAAAGCATCGGGGAGGGCAAGGTGCTTACTGGGGGCGTAACTCGTGACGATGGCTCTTTCGCATTACAGATAGGCAATCATCAGTTACCACTATTGCTCGAGGCGAGTTTGATCGGCTTTGCTCCAAAAGAAGTGAAGTGCGATAGTTTCTCTACTTATCAGATCGTGCTGGAGGAGAGTGCCCTAGTGCTAGAAGAGGTCTCCGTCACTGCCAATCGCATCACACACCGAATGGTGGCTGGCGGTATCAGCACCTCCATAGAGGCCTCACCGCTCGCACACCTCTCGGATATCTATAGCGTGCTCCGAGGAGTGCCATTAGTTGAGATCGAGGGTACTGAGGTACGGGTAGCCGGCAAAGGGACCCCCATCATTTACATCAATGACCGACTGATGACCGACCCCAATCAGCTACGCAATCTCAAGCCTTACCTCATTCGTGATATTGAGGTACTCACCAATCCTGGTGCCAGGTATAGCTCTTCTACCGAGTCGGTGATCAAGATCTACACCAAACGAGAGCAAGGTACTGGCCTCAGCGGTGAGGCAAAGCTTGATCTTTTCAATCAGATTGGTAGCCCTATAGGTTATCAACCCTATCTTCGCCTTAATTATCGGCTCAATAATTGGGACTTCTTTACTAGTGTGATGTACCAAGATGAGCAGACCAATCACTCCTTCCCCTCTCTTCGCACCCACGGCAAAACTGATCAAAGCGAGTGGATCAATCAATCCACCACTAAGCACAAGGAGGGGGTGCAGACACAGGAGTATACCATCGGTATCAATTACGAAGATGATGTGCAGAGTGCAGGTTTTAGGTATCGTATTGCTGCCGAAAAGGAGGATTCTTGGATGTTCTCCGACCTCACCAGCCACCATCTCAAGCCCACTCCCGAAGTGGTGGAGCGCTATTTTAGCAAGTCCCAAACTCTCAAGCCCTGGAATGCCTCGCACCGACCCAATCTCTATTACCTTAGGAGGTTTGGCGATTGGAGAGCACAGATCGACCTTGACTACTTCCAAACTGGCATGAGTCAATCTACCGAGAAAGCAGATGAAGGGAAGACCGAGGAGTACGAGCTTTCGGGCGTGGAGAATAGGCATGGAGCCAAGTATCAATCGGCAGGTGCACGTTTAGACGTCGCTGGACCACTCTGGGGCGGTCGCCTTGAATTGGGTGGTGAGTACTCTAAGGTACATAACCGCTTCTATAATCAGCTAGATGCCAGTCTCAACCTTAGCGATCTAGATAGCGAGCAGAGGGAGCAACTACTAGCGCTTTACCTGGAGTATCAGCATAAAATAGCCTCCGAATGGCATCTTACTGCAGGGGTGCGTATGGAGCACCTCGAGAATAAGTACATAGATAAGGGGATATTAGATCCGGATAAGAGTCATACTACTACCAATCTATTTCCCACACTAGCAGTCACAGGACGCCTGTGGGGCGTACGTACGGAGCTCTCCTTTAGGAGCCGTATCCACCGACCTAGCTATATTCAGCTACAGCCACAGTACCTATACGTGAGCCGATACGAGTACAAAGTGGGCGACCCCAACCTCAAGGACGCCATAGACTACTCTACCGCCCTCACCTTCAATAAGAGCTGGTTGACTACCATCCTGAGCCATACCTATAGCCGCGACTGTCTCACTCCAGAGACAGGATTATTTACCGACCCTACTACTGGAGTGGTACGCCCTTATATTACCCTCTTCAAGACGGTTAATGCCCCTCCACATCACGGCCTATCGGCAGCAATGGTAGCTAGCCCTACCATTAAGTGGTGGAAGCCCACCTTTACCCTACGTCTCTCCAAGATGATCGGCTACGACCTTTGGAACTTCGAGGAGCGGATCACTAATCGTAAGGCAACCCTTGCCCTCAGCGTGGCCAATCAATTTACACTCCCCAAGGAGATCAGTATGGTGTTCAACGTAGGTTACACCCCCTTTGGCAACGAGGATAATATGGAGTTCACCGCCCCCATCCTCACCAGCTATGCCGAGATCTCCAAGCGGTGGCTTAAGGAGCAAAACCTCATTACCACCCTCTCCGTTAGTAACCTCTTCAATACCACTCACTCCGTACGTACCGCCACTAGATACAGCGTGATGGAATCCACCGAGTATGTGCCACCACGCATCGCCTTCACCATCTCCTACCGCTTCAATAGCTCCAAGGATAAGTACCAAGGCACCGGCGCCCTCGAGTCAGTCATCGACCGTATGAAAGTGGGTCACGACTAACCAGTGCCTCACCGAAAAGGTACCTCACCAGACAAGTCGGACAGGTTGGCAAATCATCGCCCCCATCCGACTTGTCTGCTTTACCTGTTCTGTCTGATAATGGGTAACTCTCCAGGGGTTACGCATTAGAAGAGAGTATTGTACGAATGATCATATACAAGCTGTTGAAGATAATGGAGTAAGGACCTCGGCAGAGGTGCCTCTTAAATAAGCACAGGTCAAAGGGGCGTTAGCCCCGCATGACCTGTGTGCAAGAGCATATTCACCACCTCGTTGACCCCGGCTGAGGGGTCAGATCTAGAGATAGGGTTGTCCGACCCCTCGGCCGGGGTCGCAAGGATATTTTACACCTATCTTTACACAGGTCTTCGGCTCTGCGTGCCACGACCTGTGCCTATTTAGCACGGACCTCTGCCGAGGTCCTTACTCATAGACACCCCGCTAAAAACCTTATGGTAAGAACCTTCTAATGAGTAACCCCTGGGTAAATCTCCACTAGAAAAGTAGGTCGGCTTCATACATCAGTCTCCTTGAATAAAAAAAAGCGAGTGACTGCCATTAAGGTAGTCACTCGCAAAAGGTTTATAGGATAGTAATAGGTTTTTATATTACCTCAATAGCTAATGAACCATAAACATTGCCGTAGTCATCTTTAACTAGCAAGGTGGTTTGTCCAACCATTTGTCCATAAATCGTTATGTCATCTCCCCACCACGATTTATTAGCCATTGCAATTGATGCATTAACAGTATTAAAATAGAGCGACCAATTATTTCGTCCTGAATTGTTTTCAATAATTCTAATGGTCACACTTGAACCAGCATTTACGATTACTTTTTGCTGAGAGAATACTATCAATTGTTGAGGTGCTTTCACTACTACCTTAGTAGAGACTTCATTGCCTGAAATGATGTCTTTAATAGTTAGTAAGGATTCACCCTCCTTATGTGGAATGAGTTTTACCGTCTTATTGACCAATGTAGCGGTGATGACCTCTTCATCCTCAACCACTATCTCATAGTTTCCATTACCAGTGTAGATCTCAATATTCTTTTCACTACCCTCATAGAAATAGACTGTGAGTTCATCCGTATCATCAATAGTGGTAACGAATGGCTGTAGTGTGGTGGTTAATTTAATCTCCTTAACCTGTTCGGTAATGTTGTCCTTAACTGTGATGGTTCCTTCGCCTACTGCTGTCGCTGTAAGGATAATGGTATTGCGATTGACCACGATCTTCACTAGCTCGGGCTTGTCACAAGTAACGGTGTAGTCACCTGACCCACTCGTGATGGAGATATTCTTACTATCTCCAGTAGGTATAGTTACTTCATAGGTATTGAGAAGCAGTGGAATAGGTGTGATTTCAACATTGATGCTTTTCGTGAAGCCTAGCTCGGTATCTTTGATAGTAATGGTGCCAGTTGCCACCTTCTTAGCTGTAAATACGAAGTTTTGCTCTTGGAAGTAGTAGGTACCCAGTGCAGGGTCACTTAGTTCAGCTTCGTACTTTGAGGAGCCATTGAGGATCGTAACAATGCTGGTGGCACCTACCGAAGTCTTAAGCTCACGGTGAGAGAGCTTCAGTACTGGTTCGGCCTCTATGCTCACCTTGATCTCCTTGCTTTGACGTGATACTTTATCGGTGATGGTCAGTAGGGTCTCGCCTATTTTGATACCAGTGAGGGTAACGCTCTCCTTGGTGACTGAAGCAGTCGCTATACCTATCTGTGGTATGGAGACTAGATAGTTACCTGAGCCACTCTTAATAGGTATTTCGAGTGACTGATTTGGCTGTAGTGTGGCTTCGGATAGCTCTACTACTAGGTTTGGCACCTCTTTCTGCTCCTCATTGGGCTGGTCTTTGTCACAAGAAG
Source organism: Porphyromonas somerae (assembly GCF_022845615.1). Classification (NCBI taxonomy): domain Bacteria; kingdom Pseudomonadati; phylum Bacteroidota; class Bacteroidia; order Bacteroidales; family Porphyromonadaceae; genus Porphyromonas; species Porphyromonas somerae. Next base: position 163,133 of record NZ_AP025559.1, read on the forward strand.
TGAGAGCAAAGAGAGCCATCACGAGGATAAGTCCTTTGGATAGTATATTTTTCATGTCTCTAAATTCTTTTGCTGTAATTATTTACCCTTTGGTCCTATAAAGTGAGGGCCAGAGTATATACAATCTTCGCCGTAGAAGACTTGAGTAATCTCGGAGAGCTGTGCTGCAAAGCTATCACAATTGTCCTTCGTTACTGTCATATTGAAGATCATCAGGCACTGCATCTTTTCATTAAGAATAGAGCGTGCAGTTGATGCTCCTCTGCTTAATTGATTGTAGCTAGCTTGAATTGATTTGTTGCCAAACCGATTGTTGGGGATACCAATCGTGCTAGGGCCAGGAACACCGTAATCAGTCCAAGCGTAGTCGATATAGTCGGATGCAGTCTTCCCCGTCTCATCTGTCCTATCCGCTCTAAATGGTGAGTTGTACTCGTAGTGGGTAATTAGCGTATTGGGCAGGGTCTCACGTAGTGCTCGTAGGAACCATAGCCCAGACTGCTCCTTATATCTTAGGTCGGGAAGCTTATGATATTCTGCATACTCTTCGTCCACGTCCCATCCGTCAATGCCCGCCTTTTCAGACCAGTACTTCAACTGACTAGCAAAGTCTAGTGCCTCTTCGTAGCTCTGGAAGTTGTGATATCCTACACCATGGTGATTGGGTAGAATGTCCATAATGAGTTTGATACCCCTATCGCGAATTGGCTTGATGAACACATCAGGATTATTGACAATAGGTTGAAGCTCACTATTAAAGAATAGTACACGTCTCTGATTGGTGAGGTCATAATTCATATTGGCAGCAAAGCATACGATCATATCGAATACTGGTAGCTTACTATCCTTAAGTACAAAGTTGGCGATATTGCGGGGATCCCAATCGTTGGTCTCTACATAAGCAACCATCTTGATAGGCTCGGTATAGCCCTCTACAGTTGGGAGTGGCTTTTTATTTTCCTCGGAGAGAGGCACAAAGGCACCCATTAGAGGAACCTTGATGAAGTGTGCTACCACTTGATCATCTATTTTTACCAATACTGGCAAATTGTAGATGCTGTAGGGAAGCTCCTCTATCCCTGTGAGAGTGGCTTCTATTACCTTATGAGTAGCGTCTGCTCCATCCTTGAGGGCAAGGGTTGCATTGCCTTCAGGCAATATGGTGTATTGACCGAAGGGGTCTTTTCTCTTGAGTGCTCCTAGCACCTTGCTGTAGGTCTCTTCGTCGTAAGGAAGTAGCTCTATCGTAGATTCTTTGCTAGGTAGTGTCACGTTGAGGTCTACAGTGCCGTCATAGTACGTGGTACTGAATAATTGCTCGCCTGTCTCAGCATCTATGATGCTAGGCTCACCTAGGAGTACCTTCTCCACTAGAGGGTCAGGTCCAGGCATCTCTATAGTGAGATTCTTTTGACAACCTACAGTGAGGAGAGCCATTGAAGCCGCTCCAAGTAGGGTGAAGATATACTTTTTCATATTTATATTCTTTCTTTATCTGCTTACTTCTCTACACTCTCAAGTGGACTATCAAGCGTTACTACATTTACTTTAGGGTCGGCACCGCCTTGCTGTACCCTAAGGACGAGATCGTGTCCATTGCCAGTAAGATCGGTGACTGTAGCTCCTTCTGCAGCATCCATCTTCCAATAGGCAAGTAGTGCTGGGTTGGTAGGGTCTTCTTTCAGCATATGCTCTAAGAGCTCAGCAGGTTTACGGACACTTTTCCATACACGCACCTCAGCAAGCATGGCATATAATCCTCTGCCCCCGCTATAGCTTCTGCCAATATACCACTTGTCTCCTCTTGGAACGATGGAGCAAGGCTTCCTGAATGAAGATTTCATCTCGCCATCTATGTAAACTGTAACAATTTGAGTGGCTGCCTCGTAAGTGAAAGCAACGTGATACCATGCCTTGGTCTCAAATGGCAAGTCAATCACTTCACCAGCAGCTTGGAGTTTATTCCCTGGTACTCCAGCATCACCAAAGCGGAGTAGTGTGCCGCCCTCTATACCCATAAGGGTAGAAATTTGTGCCTCACCTTCGTCTTCAGAGTCTCTGAACTTTTGTGCATTTACCAAGCACTCCATAGTGAAGTCGCCCCTATGTGAAAAGTCTTTTGCAAGGTCAAAGTAGAAGTCTCTAGTGAGTAGTACAGCTTTTTTGACTTGTACTTTATTCTCTTCCCTCAATAGAGTAAAGATAACCACATCATTTGGTTTATTCATCTTCGCTCCATTAATAGGGTCAAGTCTGAGGGCAAATGTATAGATTTCATCAAACTCGATCTCGTCAGTGAGGTTGATAGTGACAGAAATTGGCTCACTAGTAACTGCAAAAGCAGGAATCGGTGTAATCTCCTTAGGAATAGAGATGGCTGATGAAGGCAGTAACTTTACATTGCCTTTACCATATTTTTTTGCTGCTTCTTCATCAATTGATATGGAGATGGCCTTCTCACCTTCAGTAGATAGCGTAAGGTGAGCTCTGAGGTCAATAGTGGTCTGCTCAATCTCAGGCTTATCGATCTCTATACTGCGTAAGGTATAGGGGTCCGCCAACTCGGTCTTGTCTTTGGTAATGATCTCTAGGGTGGCACTTTGCTCAGTGAGCTCTCCGCCCTCAAGGTGCTTCTCTTTATCGCACGAAGCTAGAGCTAGAGAGATCAAGAGAAGTACGATGCTCTTACATACCCAGTTATTTGTATTCATAGTGTTGTCGTCTTACTTGTTTAATACTCTTTGCTTATCAATGAGAGAGGTAAGGGTGCCATAAGGCATAGTCTCTACTACATTGCTGGCATCTAGCTCTGTGTGGTAATACGCCACGCCTGCCTTATTGGGTGCTTGCCAGTAAAGGATGGATTGCATACGGGGTAGCTCGTCTAGTGAGAAGTGGGTCTCATCCATAAAGCCCTCTTTCTGATCTTTTCCCTTGAAGCTTGCTGAGGGTAGATACCTATTGTCTTTCCATTGGAGTGCCTCACTCTCAAAATTTGAGAGACGGTATTCCAATACCTTCTTATTGAAGATGATCCAAGTGGCTTTCTCGATCTCCGCACGAGCTTCCTCAAAGGGTGCCTCAATAGCTAGGAGGGCTTTATTGGCACCACCAGCTACAGCTGTGATCTTGGAGAGTAATTGGGTAGCCTCTTCCTTGGAAATCAATTGGAAATTCTCAGGGAGCTTTACACAGATACCGTCAAAGCCATATTTGCTAATCGCGTCAACTTGCTCTTCGGTGTCTTCAGTCGCCTTGGCTAGAGCATTGGTATGTAGCTCTTCGGTAAGGGCCTTTTCGAGGTTTGCGAGTTGCTCAGCTTGCTCTTCAGGTGTTAGTGGAGTCTCCAAGTCTTTCCAGCTATTTCTAAGTTTATCGCGCTGACGTTTGAACTTTGTCTTGAGCTCATCGGCATACTGAGTGTCAATGGCGTGGAAGTCAATAGCATTGAGTACTTTGGTCTTCTTTACTTGTTGTGTGGTAGATAGGTCTTTCTCCATCCAACCAAGTAACTGGTGTCGGCTATCCTTCACCACTACTACATCCAGATAATCAGGTAGTCTGTAGAGCTGTGCTCCTGAGCCACCATCAGCACCCCATCCATAGTGCATTGCCATGACGATGGGTCGGCCAAGTAGGCTATTTTTATAACTCTCAAGAGTTTCGGTATTGATTTCATTGCGTGGGGTAACCACCTCAGCAGGCTCTATTCTTACATTTTTGTTGCAAGAGAGTAGTGCGAGACCTATGATTGTGGCAAGTACCCACTTAGTCATTTTCTTATTCATAACGATTACTTCCTCATCTGTTTAGTTTCTTTTTGCCCACCATAGGGGTGCTCCATAGCTATCTTTACCTCCAATGTCTTGGATGGCGGCAGCTACGTTTGTGGCATTCTGAGTCTTCTCGCTTGAGACAAACTTTAGGCGTTGCATACCGCCAGTGTCTCTTCCATTGACTTGGGTGATTTGTTGTACCTCACCTGAACTTGAATTAACAACTGCAGGGAGAAGGTTGGGGTAGCCTGTCCTACGCCACTCGCTCCACGCCTCTACAGTATTATAAGGGAAGAGCGCGATCCACTTTTGTGTGATGATCTTGGCCTTTTGCTTCTCTACATCGCCATTGGCATCGTCCCAATTGACTGTGATATCAGAGCTAAAGTCGGGTAAACTTGTCTCAGGTAGGACTTTATCAACAAAGCCACCTCGCTTATTGGTATTCTGTAGATACTCCTCTGGAAGCTCTACACCCCATTGCTCACAAGATAGGCGGATGCCCTCTTCATAAAGCTCTTTTGCCGACTTGTCACTTACGTTCCAACCAAGCAACTTACCTTCGGCTTTCAGGAAAGCCACCTCAGCTGCGGTAAGTAGATAGATGGGGCTTGATGACGTAATATTAGGGCTAGAGTAGCTAGAGATGATTGCTGCATTGCCTTTGATAGAGCTACTAGGTGAGCGCAAGCCAAAGGGCTTTCCGTCTCGTACCTTAGTAAAGTAAGCATCGGTACGAGGGTCGTTGAATGCTAGCAGGTATTCCACAATGTCAGCTCCAACTCGAGAGTCGTTCCACCCATTGGTTTTTGCTAAAGGGTTGTCAGTACTTGGTGTCTTAGCATTCAAGGCGTTGGACTCAATTACCCCATTAGCAACTGCCCACTCAGCATACTCCTTAGCCAGTTCGGGAGCTACTCCTGATATTCGGATTGACATACGAAGAATTAGTGATCTTGCGTAGGTAGCCCAGTTTCTAAGATTGCCGCCATACATCTCATCATAATCTGCATACATAGCAGAAGCACCTGCAGGGCCCATCAAAGACTCTGATGCTTTCTTTAGATCCTCAAGCATGTTTTTGTAAAGCTCCTCTTGAGTGTCGTAAGGCACAGAAAGGTTGGCACCATTAACCTTTGAGTAAGGGAGAGGGCCATAAATGTCCGAGATATAGTGAGTGATAGCCACTCTTGTAATGGTGGCAAGCGCCATCGCTGGGTGGTTGATATCGCCATCAGTAGCACCATAAACACTCATATAGTCTGGAAGAAGGTGCTTGGTAAAGGTATCTTCCATAGGATAGTCATTCCAACCAATTCTTGGGCTGTACGCAGCAAAGTCAGAGACAAAGCTAGGGGCGCCAGCAAAGCCGGAGTAGGGGGATAGCATATCAAAGGTCATCTGATAACCATTCTCTTGATTAGGGATGAGCCATTGTGCTAGCTTATTGACCTGTGAGCCACCCTTAGGTAGACTACCGAGGTCATCTCTTGTAACACCTCCAAGGTCACGATTGTACTCCTCAAAATTCTTGGTACATCCCACTAGGGAGGCACCTAGGAATAGTGCGACGAGAGGGAATAATATCTTATTCATAATTGTTATCTTCAATAAACGCATTAACCATTAAAAGTCTACCTTGACATTGAAGCCAAAGCTAGTCTGAGTAGGCATCATAAAATAGTCAAGCCCCTGTGAATAGTTGCCTGTGCTAGAAACTGCCTCAGGGTCGAATGGAGCCTTATTGTAAAGGAAGGCTAGATTGCGACCGAAGAGAGATAGGTGGACACCCACAGCGTCATTAAACCATTTCCTTGGTAAGTTGTAAGCTATGTGAGCCTCTTGGATACGTATATTAGTGGCATCGTAGGTGTAGTATTGTGCCATACGTTTGCTACCTATCGTGGTAAAGAAGCGCTCAGGATTCATAAAGATGTTGCCATCCTGCACGTATCCACGGTCACGTGCAGCGGCAGTACGCTCCGAAACTCCATAGTTGTCAAGAGCTGCCTGCGTCATGGAAACAACGACACCCCCAAAGCGACCAGTAAGTGTTGCCCCTACGGCCAATCCTTTGTAAGAGATTTCATTGCTCCACCCTGCATTGACCTTTGGAAGGACACTACCAAGCTTTACACGCTCTTTTGCATCAAGTCCTCTAATTCCGAGAGAACCATCGGCATTGAGGATGATGTCACCTCTGCTGTCGCGACTAAAGTCTTGTTCGGTGTAGATATCTCCAAGGGTTCCCCCCTTTTGGAGGACGTACTTTATGCCTAGAGCACCTATTTCGAGGAATTCCTTAGATTCTTTCTCCTTAGTAATAGGGTTGGTATAGTTCTCAGCTAGCTCCTTAATTTCATTGTGGTTATATCCAAGGGTGAGATTGGAGTTAAAGGCCCATCCATCATTATTTCCTAGGTGTAGCCCTGCAGCCAGTTCAATACCTTGGTTGCGTACCATACCCGTTTGGAGATACATGCCGCTATAACCAGATCCTGCTGGTACTGTGACGAAGAATGTTTGGTTTTTCGTGTCTGTGAGGTAGTAAGTCATATCGAGTGTAAAGCGATTGCTAAACCACTTGCTTGAGAAGCCCACTTCGTAAGAGTCGGTTCGCTCAGGGTAAAGCTCTCCAACAGGGAAATGGGTCAGATCGCTATAGCCTTTAGTCTTAAAGTCCTTCACGAGGGTAGGGGTGGTTAGACCTCTTTGGAAAGGTGAAGCTACCGAGCTGAATGAGGCTCTTACCTGTAGATAACCTAGCACTGGGGAGATCTTAGTCTTAGTATCGGCACTAAGCATATCAGTGATCACGCCTGAGAGACCTACAGATGGGTAGAAGAATGACTTGTGAGGTGAATTGGCTAGCTGGGAAGCCCAGTCGTTACGGCCTGTCACAGTCAGGAATAGGTAAGAATTAAGACCTAGCTCCAAGCTCCCGAAGATACTTTGAGTTTGCTCAATCCAACCCTCAGGGAAAGCTACACTCTTCTCGTGATTTTGGTCAATATTGAAGGTGTTGAATAGATTGGCAGCACCTGCATCTCTGAGTGGTCCTCTTACTGTGGAGCTTTCAAAACGAGTGTCTTGAATAGAAGCTCCTAGGGTGGCATTGATATTTAGCCTTTGACTACCCAGTTCAAAGCTCTTATTAAAGGTGCTCAATACATCGGCATAGGTTTGGCGGTCGGTTGACTTTTCCTCTCCGTAATAGCCGTTCTTGGCACTCTCTACATTGATCTTTTCAGTGGTAGCATATCGGCTATCTGTGGCTAGTCCATTGGTTACATCGGAGCGTACACGCCCTTGAATGTTCCACTTCTCTGCCTCGTTCCACTTCATAAGGTCGTAGGCTACGGTAGCAGAAAGCATGTAGCGCTCTCTCTTGCTGTGTCGTAGGTTTCGATAGGCAACCCAAAAAGGATTCTGAAGTGTGTATTCACCAGCTCCATACCGCCAGTTTTGTACATATATATTTCTGTCGGCATCAAACTGTTCAAAGTTCTTTACATTGTCTGTGTGTTCACTCCTAGGCATCAAGTAAGCAGAAGCAAGGGGGTTCATATACTCACCTTGGTTCACCATATTATTGTGCTTTTGGATGATATAGCTAGTGGAGAGGTCTATAGATAGACGATCCTCAAGTAGTGAAGAGGTATTTCGTGCAGTGAAGTTGTAGCGTTCATACCTGTTATTTGGCACCAAGCCCCATGAATTAGTCGTGCTGACCGAGAGATAAGTTTGGTTGCGGTCTGAGCCACCAGATACGGAGACAGAGTTATTGGTATTGAATGCAGTCTGCAAGAAGTCTTCAATTCTATAATAGCCATCGCACTGGTTGCCTATTGGGCTGCCCCATGAGGTTTGTCTGCCATCGCTTCCATAGCGGTACTGAAACTCAGGAAGCCACATTGGAACTCCCCAATCATTATTGGTCGAGAAAGTAACTCTTGGCTTTCCAGAGGCACCCTTTTTAGTGGTGATGAGGATCGCACCATTGGCTGCGGCACTACCATAAAGTGCTGCTGCTGAAGCACCTGTGAGGACACTGATGCTCTCAATATCATTGGGGTTGATATCAGCGGCACCCTCAGTACTACCATTGGAATCAAATTGTCCTGATCCTTGCTTGGTCGTAGTAGAGAAGATGGGCACACCATCAATCACATAGAGGGCGTTATTATTGCCATCAATAGATTTCGTACCACGCATGACCACTTTACTAGCACTACCCATACCTGCAGAGCTACTATTGATGGTCACTCCGGCTACTTTACCATTGAGGTTATTCACAAAGTTGGCATCTGCTAGTTTGTTAAGAGCCTCGCCTTTGAGCTCTTGGACGTTGTAGGAGAGGGCTTTCTCGGAGCGTTTGATACCGAGTGCGGTGACTACTACTTCGTCGAGGAGTTCATTATCTTCTTGGATAACGATGTTGAGGGTGGTTTGGCCGTTGATAGGCACCTCAATAGTCTTGTATCCCACGTAGGAGACACGTATGGTACCATTCTTTGGCACTCCAGTTAGTGTAAATTCACCATCTAAGCTAGTTAGCATACCTTTGGAGGTATCTTCTACTAGCACTACAGTGGCCCCTATTACGGGCTCATTGTAAGTGGCGTCCGTGACCACACCTTTCACGGTGATGGTCTGGGCTAGAGCATTGGGTGCAGTGAGTCCAAGGAGCATCACGAGGAATGCGATACGGACTTTGCACAAGTAGTTGAAACTCATACCTTAGTTTTTGAACGTATTAAATTATAAAACAATTATTACTCATGTTCCACTTCGTATTCGTTAGGTGCGAATGTGGTTGTACAGCAAAGGAAAGGTGGTTACTCCCCTTTTTATTCCTTGTTAGCAGTTACAAAGGTACCAAATTATAGTATCAATGGCTAAGCCTTGCAAAAATATTTTAATTGGAGCCTCTATTAGACAACTCTATTCTAATTAAGAGGTCCTTCTGCAAAGTGCCATTTTCAGACATTTGCCTGCAAATGTTTTATGACGATGCAGGAGGATTTTTACACATTGAATTATGATGAAATATAAGCCGTTGGGAGCCCTCTTGTAAATACCTGATAATCAGTGCCGTGTTTTGTCGTTTGCTTTGTTGCAACTAAGCGATCGGTTAGATGCAACAAAGCAAATGCTTAGTTGCATCTCAGTAAATGCTTAGTTGCAACTCAACTTTTGCTCTCTTAACTAGAGTGTGGATCTTCGTGTTGCATTCTCCTTAACTGAGGTGGCTAATCGGACTTTTATGCAATAAAAAAGTCTCCTAGGATCGGGGAGGATGCCTAGGAGACTTTGTATGGTGTTGTGGGGAAAGTTACTTTTTGTAACGCTCGGTGAGAACGCGAAGCATATCGGTTGTCATGCTATCGAGGTCGTACTTGGGTGCCCAGCCCCACTCTTCGCGAGCACAAGTGTCGTCGAGTGAATTTGGCCACGACTCTGCAATTGCCTGTCTGAGTGGGTCTACGTCATAGACCATCTCGAAGCTAGGCATCTGTCGCTTAATGGCGGCGTAGATATCTCCTGGCTGGAAGCTCATGCTGGCGATGTTGAAAGAGTTGCGGTGAACGAGCTTAGTAGGATCGGCCTCCATGAGCTGTACCATGGCGTGTAGCGCATCGGGCATATACATCATATCCATGTAGGTGCCTTCGGCGATTGGGCAGACAAACTTGCCCTCTTGTACTGCCTTGTAGTAGATATCTACTGCGTAGTCAGTGGTGCCTCCACCGGGGAGTGCTACATTGGAGATAAGGCCAGGGAAGCGTACTGAGCGGGTATCTACTCCGAAACGACGGTGGTAGTAATCGCCAAGCAATTCGCCTGATACCTTGGTGACGCCATACATGGTGGTAGGACGCTGTACGGTATCTTGGGGGGTCTTATCTTTAGGAGTGCCAGGACCGAAAGCTCCGATAGAGCTAGGGGTGAAGACGGCACAATTCATCTCGCGTGCCACCTCTAGGGTGTTGAATAATCCGCCGAGTCCTATTTTCCAAGCCAGCTGAGGTTTGTTTTCGGCTACTGCCGATAGGAGTGCAGCAAGATTGTAGATGGTATCAATATTGTACTTCTTCACCACGTCGGCAATCTGCTGTGCATTGGTGATGTCCACCTCTTCGCAAGGGCCACTCTCTAGGAGCTCTTGCTTTGGTGGTTGAGCCTTGATGTATCCTGCTACTACCTGCCCTTCTTTGTAGATTCCTCTCAGGTACATGGCTAGCTCAGTGCCGATCTGACCTGTAGATCCAATGATAAGAATGTTCTTCATCTCGTGTCTTGAAACTATGTGATGTTGTGTGATATTTTTCTTTCGGCAAAGATAGGTAATAATTTTGAGGTGGAGGGGAAATGGAGGGGAAATTGTAGGGTACAAAGAGAGTCCCAACCCAAATAGGCCAACGGCGAATCAATCTCGCCGACGTGACCTCATCCGCACCCGACAGGGTGCCATTCAGCTAGCCCCCAGTCGGAGGGGACGGTAGTCCCCGAACGACTGGCGGGAAAGAGAGTCCAAAAATAATATTCGACCCTTGTGGTCGCACAAGTCGATATAGGTGCGACCGCAAGGGGCGTGGGTGGGGTGTGCCGGAAACCCGCCAGTCTTCGGCTCTGCGAGCCTCGACTGGGGCTAGCTGAGTGGCACCCTGTCGGGTGCTGTGCGGAGGTTCTCGGGTGGGCGTGCCTTATCGGACAGGTCGGACGAGTCGGACGAGTCGGAAGAAGAATACCCCAGAGGGGGCCCTCGGCTGGGGTTCTCTCCTATGGACACCCCTTTGAATGCCACACAGCCCTTTTCTGATGCGTAACTACCGCTATTTTTATGTAGTTAGCGGGAATTATGGTAGATTTGCGGTAGTTATCGGTTGAATTGCTACGGTTGGTATGAGGTGGAAGGCATTAAACCTCACCGAGTTTGTAGCATCATAACATTGAAGATTAGGCTTTGTGGCCATAGTGCTGCAAAGGAATTTTTAGAGAAAGGAAAGGAATATGAAAAGTATGAATATCAAGGAAAGAATCGGGTCGCTACTTATTATGATGACCCTATTGATAGGACTTCCAATGGTGGCTTCTGCTCAGGAGGATAGTGCTGCAAAGATTGTGGCCAAGGAGACTGAGCACGACTTCGGGGTATTCAAGGAGAGCGATGGCGATGTGAGCCATGTCTTTGTGGTGAAGAACGAGGGCAAGTCGCCTCTAGTGATCACCCGTGTGATCTCTTCTTGTGGTTGTACTACTCCTACGTTTACCAAGGAGCCAATTGCCCCTGGTAAGAGCGGTGAAATCAAGGTGGTTTACAATCCTACTGGACGAGTTTACCCTTTTGTAAAGACTGTTTCTGTCTACAGCAATGGCAAGAAGGGGCCGCTAGTACTCACCATTAAGGGTGAAGTGGTGCAATAAAAAGCCGCTTTGCCCTTGGCGATCGGGCAAGAGATCTCTATGAATTAAGATAACGCTTGAACCCTCTGGTACCACTCTGTGGTGGCTAAGAGGGTTCATTGGCATAATAATAACAACGAAGCATTAGTGAGGAGAAATGAATAGGCAGGAGCCAGAGATAGAAAAGGGGACAGGGACAGTGATGCAAGACCTCCGGGAGCAGTCGTGGCGTGATGGGCTGTGGCTTGGGTGTTGCTATATAGTACAGGCGTTGGCGCTTTTGCTTTATCGCTTTGGAATTATCTCCACGCTCCTTTTTGTGGCTGGCTTTGTAGCGGTGCCAGTCGTTATTTATAAGGTAGGGACACGGTATAGAGACCTTACCAAAGGGGGCTATGCACGGTATCTCGAGGTGACGAGCTATCTCTCTTGGACCTATTTGGCATCGCTAATGGTGGCATTTCTCGCCTATTTTGTCGCCTTCTCGCTTCTCCTAAAGGATGCCACCTTTATTGGGATGATGGAGGAGTCGCTCAATTTGCTACAGGAGATGACTAAGGATATTGATGGGTATCAGGAGGCACTCAGTCAGCTGAGAGGGCTTACCCCTCTGCGAGTTGCGTGGACGGTGGTCTTTAATATGATTGTCCAAGGGCTTCTATACATATATATAGTGAGTATCTTTATCAAGCGAAATCGACCCAATGGAGGAGAACAAATGTAGTCTGGACCTGACGATACTGATTCCCCTCTTCAATGAGGAGGAGTCGCTCCCAGAGCTACACGAGTGGATCTCTCGTGTGGTGAGTAAAATGGGGGTGTCGTACGAGATCCTATTCATCAATGATGGGAGCACCGATGGCTCGTGGAAGGTAATCAAGGAGCTACGGAGCAAAGACCCTCACGTGGTGGCGGTGAGTTTCAACCGCAATTATGGCAAGTCGCCCGGCCTTCAGGTAGGCTTTACGAAGTCTCGTGGGGAGGTGGTGATCACGATGGATGCCGATCTCCAAGACTCTCCTGATGAGATTCCCGAGCTCTACCGTATGATCAAGGAGGAGGGGTACGACGTCGTGAGTGGCTGGAAGAAGAAGCGGTACGACCCGCTTTCCAAGACCCTTCCGACCAAGTTATTCAATGCTACGGTGCGGCTCTTCTCGGGCATTCCTCTGCACGACTTCAATTGTGGATTGAAGAGTTATCACTGGCGGGTGGTGAAGAATATCGAGGTCTATAATGATATGCACCGCTTTTTGCCTTATATGGCGAAGCAGGCGGGCTTCCATAAGATTGGCGAAAAGGTGGTTCAGCACCGTCCACGGAAGTATGGGCATACTAAGTTTGGGATGAGTCGCTTTGTCAATGGCTACCTAGACCTATTGGTACTTTGGTTTACCGGACGATTTGGTCGGAAGCCGATGCACTTCTTCGGGCTTTGGGGGAGTGTAATGTTTCTCATCGGTTTCATTGCTCTCGTGGTGCTAGCGGTTCATAAGCTGGTGGCCCTCCGGAGTGGTGTCCCCGCACGGTTGATTACCGATCTGCCCTATTTCTATGTCTGCCTAGTCGCCATCATCCTCGGCGTACAGCTATTTCTCGCTGGATTTATTGGCGAACTCCTGGCTCGTCAGTCACCTACACGCAATCATTATATCATCGATGAAGAGATTTGAGCATTTACTCCTCCCACTTGTGGCTTTGATGCTGATGAGTTGCCAGGAGGGCACTGGCCAGATGGAGTATTTCCACGAGAGTGGAAGCCGTTTCCATACCCTTTACAATATCACTTACGAGGCACCCGAGTTGCTCACCGAGCAGATCGATAGCACCATGACCGCCTTTAATGCTTCGCTCAACCCCTTTGATAGCACTACACTCATCTCCCGCATCAATCGCAATGAGGCAGTGGTGATGGACGAGATGCTCCGCACAGTGGTGGCTAAGTCGCTAGAGGTGAGCCGAGCCACCGAAGGGCGGTACGATATCACTGGTGCCCCTTACTTCGATGTTTGGGGATTTGGCACCAAGAAAGGGGTGACACGACAGGCTACCGAGGCGGAGCTAGATAGCATCGCCACCTTTGTGGGCTGGCAAAAGCTAGCACTGCAGGGCGATAGCCTCATCAAGGCCGACCCAAGGATGACGCTCAACCCCTCCTCCCTCTCCAAAGGGTATGTGGTGGATCTCGTGGCGGCAACACTGGAGCGATATGGGGTGACCAACTATCTGGTGGAGATCGGTGGTGAGATCGTGGCGAAGGGGGTAAATCCCGATGGCCATTGCTGGAGAGTGGGGATCAATAAACCGACCGAGGATAGCACCTCTACCATTAGCGAACTGGCCTATTCGGTGGAGCTCTGTGACGGCGAGGGGATGGCATCGAGTGGCGACTATCGCAATTTCAAAGTGGTGGAGGGCAAAAAGGTGGCACATACTATTGATGTGCTGAGCGGTCGTCCCGCCCACCAAGATATCCTGAGTGCTACGGTGGTGGCCCCTACCTGTATGGAGGCCGATGCCTGGGCAACGGCACTGATGGCGGTGGGGCTGGAAAGAGGAAAGCAGTTGCTTGAGCAGCAACCACAGCTTAAGGTCTGCCTTATCTATAGTGACCACGCCACCGGGGCACTGAAGACCTACAACAATGGGCTTGAACTACATGAGATAAAGTGATGAGCAAGAGTATCGAAGAGACGATAGAAGGGAAGTGGCACGAGACGCTACAGCAGATCCGCCTACAGCTACGCCGTGGTATGGATGGCGAAACCTCTACCAATCAGCGTAAGATGGGATTGGATTATGAGGTGAACTTTGGGGTCAACCTCCTAAGGCTACAAGAACTGGCCAAGTCGCTTCCAAAGGAGGAGGAACTGGCCGACCTGATGTGGCATAAGAATGTACGGGAGATGAAGCTTCTTTCTCTGATGATACGCTCCGTTGACACCCTCACCATGGAGGAGGCACTCACCTTAGCAGACGAAGTGGAGACACTCGAAGTGGCGGAGCAATTGGTCTTCCGACTCTTTCGTCGTGCCCCTTTTGCTGCGGAGCTACTCTCCACTCTCTTTGAGCGGAAGTACGATCGCCATACCCCTTCAGCTACCCTTCCCTACCTACTGCTTAATCATCTGGCGGGCGAGGAGGGCGTTACCGCCACCTTGATAGAGCAGGCTACCCCACAGATCGTGGCTGACTTTTTGGCGCCCGATTTCTATAGTAGCAGCGTCATCTATCATGCATTGGTAAAGGTGGCGTCGCTGCGTCCTGATATCGACCTTACCCCACTTTGCAACGAGCTACTTTCGAAGGGCAAAGGGACGAGCAAGGAGTTGGTACAACAGTTGGTCGAACTAGCCCAAGAGCAGCAGTAAAAAGCTATGAACGTCTCCATCCACCCCTCTTGGCAAAAGGTGCTACAGCCCGATTTCGATCAGCCTTACTTTGAGCAGATCACTAATGTTGTACGTCAGGCGTATGCCACCAGTGTGGTCTATCCGCCGGCCCCTTTGATCTTCAATGCCTTCAATCTCACCCCCTTTGATCAGGTGAAGGTGGTGATACTCGGGCAGGACCCCTACCACGGACCAGGGCAAGCGATGGGGCTCAGCTTCTCGGTGCCGAATGGTGTGCTCCTTCCTCCCTCCCTGCAGAATATATATAAGGAACTGGAGAGCGACCTCGGGCAGAAGCCACCGCAGAGTGGCGACCTCACCCATTGGGCAGAGCAAGGAGTGTTGCTCCTCAATTCTACCCTTACCGTTCAGGCACATCAAGCCCGCTCCCACTTCGCCGTGGGGTGGCAAAGGCTTACCGATCGGGTGATTCAGCTATTGAGCGAG
Source organism: Porphyromonas somerae (assembly GCF_022845615.1). Classification (NCBI taxonomy): domain Bacteria; kingdom Pseudomonadati; phylum Bacteroidota; class Bacteroidia; order Bacteroidales; family Porphyromonadaceae; genus Porphyromonas; species Porphyromonas somerae. Next base: position 178,155 of record NZ_AP025559.1, read on the forward strand.
CAGCGGTCCAATATCGTATTTATCCTTTGGGGCGCCGACGCACAGCGGAAAGCGTGGATGATTGATGAGGCGAAGCATAAGATCCTTAAGGCACCTCACCCATCGCCCCTCTCCGCCTATCGTGGGTTCTTTGGTTCAAAGCCCTTTTCGCAGACCAATTTCTACTTAATTAGTCATCATATAACGCCCATTCAATGGGTGTAATAACCATTAAAGTAAAAGAACTAGCACATATATGAATATTGCAATTGTAGGCGCCTCAGGTGCCGTTGGACAAGAGTTGATCAAGCTACTAGAGGAGCGTCACTTCCCATATACCTCTCTTCGGCTATTTGGTTCGAAGAGAAGTGCCGGGACAAAGTACACCATCAGAGGTCGTGAGATAGAGGTGGAGCAATTGGAGCATGGCGACGCCTTCAAGGGGATTGATATCGCCTTCGTTTCGGCTGGCGGTGGCACCTCATTGGAATTTGCCGAGACCATCACCAAGCACGGCACGCTGATGATTGATAATTCAAGTGCCTTCCGTATGGATAAAGAGGTGCCTTTGGTGGTGCCTGAGGTCAATGCCAAGAGGGCACTTGAGGCACCCAAGCGGATCGTTGCCAACCCCAATTGTACCACTATTCAGATGTTGGTGCCTCTAAAGGCGATTAATGATCTCTCGCCCATCACCAAGGTACACGTCGCTACCTATCAGAGTGCGAGTGGAGCCGGGCAGTCGGGGATTGAGGAGCTGCTGGAGCAGACCCATCAATTTGCCGAGGAGAAGGAGCTGACGGTAGAGAAGTTTGCCTATCAATTGCTCTTTAACCTTATTCCACAAGTGGATCAATTCACTGAGAATGGCTATACCAAGGAGGAGTTGAAGATGATCAATGAGACGCAGAAGATTATGGAGCAACCTATCCAAGTGAGTGCTACCTGTGTCCGTGTACCGGTGCTGAGAGCCCATTCCGAGGCCATCTGGGTGGAGACAGAACAACCACTAACGGTGGAGCAAGTACAAGAGGCTATCCGCCACGCCAAGGGGGCGGTGCTGATGGACCAACCAAGCGAACAGAGCTATCCGATGCCACTCTATCTCTCTGGTAAAGATGATATCTATGTGGGGCGAATCCGCAAGGATCTCACCAATCCCAATGGTATTGCTTTCTGGTGCGTGGGTGACCAAATCCGCAAGGGTGCCGCACTCAATGCCATTCAGATCGCCGAGTACCTCGTCGCCAATAGATAAATCGGGAGATGGGGGTGTCATGTCGGACGAGTCGGACAGGTCAGACGTGTCGGACGAGTCGGGCGAAAAGTTTAGTTGCAACTAACCGATTGACGAGTTGCAACTAAGCATTTGCCGAGTTGCAACTAACCGATTGCTTAGTTGCAACTAAACTAACGCTGATTTATGGGTTTGTATATCAGCTGGTTATAAAACGACTTTTTGCTTGAGTTTTGTTCCTAATATATATAGCTTGTATTAGATAAGTGGGTAAGGACCTCCGCGAGGAGGTCCGATTTGTCGTAGCCCCTAGTCGAGGCTCGCAGAGCCGATGACTAGGGGTAAATAACGTGACCAAAACCCACGACCCCTTGTGGGTCGGACAACCTATTCTAGGATTAACTTGTCTTGTCCTAGAAAAAGTTGACTCATAGATAGATTTTTATGAGTAAGTTTGTAAAAAGGAGTCAACTCCAGAAGATTTATTTTGACCGAGTTATTCACCTCTATTTTGAGGAAAACTTAGGTTATACCCAGATTTCACACCTTGTCCCTATTGGAAGGACTACGATCCTGGAGTGGGTTCATAGGTACCTAGATTCTGGGTTAGACGAAGTTATAGAGATGAAGGCGAAGAAAAAGAAGAAACAAGAAGAGCACCGCGGATATCGCAGGTATTATTATTCGGATGTGGCGTCAGGCGGGGCGTCAGGCGGGGCGCCTGAGAAAAGCTCAGTTGATTTAGAAAGAAGGGTTCAAGAGCTTGAAAAACAGCTTTTTAGGCAGACTGTTTTGACAGATGCATTGAATGAATTAATCAATGTGGCAGAAGAGAATTTCCGCATCCAAATAAGAAAAAAAGCTGGCACCAAACGGTAGATCGCTTGCACGCACAGGATCTGAAGAAATATACAATACAGCTCCTTTGCGACCTGTTTGGTGTAAGTAAGCAAGCCTATTACAAGCGAAAAAAGTCAAAACTTCATGCCAATATGGCACTTGAAGAGATGGCTGTTGAGTACGTTCTTGAGACCCGAGAGAAAGCCCCTGGCATGGGCGGTAAGAAGCTGTGGCATATGTATAAGCGAGAGTTTAAGGAGGGGACTCCACTAGGGAGAGACCGTTTTCTTGACACTCTAGACAAGCACGGCTTGAAGCTAAGGCAACGTAAAAGAAAGCCGAGAACCACCAACTCCAATCACGGTTTTAAGCTCTATGGTAACCTCGTAAAAGATATGATACCAGAAAGAGCTAATCAGGTATGGGTGAGCGACATAACGTATATCCCCATCCATTATGACGGAGTACATCATAAGTTTAGCTACCTATCCGTGATCTTAGACTCATACTCAAAAGAAATTGTCGGGTGGAGCCTAGGCGATAGCCTAGACACTAAGTACCCTATTGAAGCTCTAAATCAGGCACTTAAGAAACTTAAATCGAATGGTAAAGCTAACGATAAGCTCATTCATCACTCAGACAGAGGCTGCCAGTATGCCAGCCACCAGTATGTGGATATTCTTAAAAAGAATGACATAGATATAAGTATGACAGAAACCCCAGATCCCAAAGATAATGCACAAGCAGAGAGGATCAATAACACTATAAAGAATGAGCTCTTAAAAGGCAAACGTTTTAAAACCATCAAAGAGGCAAAGGCTGAATTAACCTCAGTCATAGAGTTTTACAACACAAAAAGGCCTCACATGAGTCTCGACTATATGACACCTGTTGAAGCCTCAAAGTGCAAAGGGAAAATCCCCAAGAGGTGGAAAAGCTATAGAGAGGAGTACCTTGAAAATCAAAAAATAGGATAGGTGCCCAAGTTTTGGTACCTTTAGTCCTGTGAGGGGTTTCCTTACGGGCTACGCCCTCCAGTCAACCCCTCACAGGACTAAAGGCTAGAAAGTCAACATAAAGCAGGATTAATAACAACGTAACATTAACCGAGTCAACCTTTTTCAGGAAACCACAACTTTGATGATTTAGTTCATATTGTCCGACCCGCAAGGGGTCGAATGTATACGTGCACCATTAGTTACCCCCTGTCGGAGGGGCTAACGCCCCTCCGACAGGGGGTAACAACAAATCGGACCCCCAAGGGGGTCCCTACCCATAGCCTATTCAATAAAGACCTTTCTAATGCGTAACCCCTGGGGGTAGGGTCGGGTGTCGCTGAAAATAGCTATATTTGTAGCAGGGAGGGGGTATTTGTTTTTTCTTGCCTATATATGATATGAGTGAGCAAGTGATTGGGTTGGAAGGTTGGAGGAGGAATGGACTGATTCCTGAGTGGTCTCGTGTGGATGCTGTGATCCTCGCGTGGCCCGATGTCTTGATGGATTGGGGCTATAATCTCGATGAGGTACAAGATTGCTACATCGATATCATTGATCATCTATTGGAATACAGTGATGTAGTGCTTTTGATAGATGATTTCCAGGATGTTCCGATGGTTTGTATGAATCGTTGGATGTCGGGAGATTTAGGTCATAGTCTGATACCCTTTTTTGACTTTTCCCTTAACGATACATGGATGCGCGATGTGATGCCCCTCTTTGGTATGCAAAATGGGGAGCGTGTGGCTTATGACTTTGGTTTCAATGGTTGGGGCTTGAAGTTTGCCAGCAATCGGGATAATCAGGCGGTGCGAGAGCTCTTCTTTGAGCGTAAGCTCTTCGACTCGAGTGTACGGTATATCAATCGCCTTGAGACCATCTTGGAGGGTGGGGCGATTGATGTGAATAGTCGTGGCGAGCTTCTGACCACCGACTCGGTGCTTCGGGAGGCGAATCGCAACCCTTCCTATCCAAAGGAGTGTCATGACCTCTACTTCCCTGAGGAGATGGGGGTACAAAGGGTCTTTGAGCTAGAAGGGATAACGCCGATGAGTGGCGATGATACCGATGGGCATATCGATACTTTGGCGCGTTGGGTAGATGATGAGACAATTGTCTATTGTGCGACGAAGAATCCTATGGATGAACAATTTAAGAAGCTGAAGCAATTGGAGACGGAGCTCCAAAAACTGAGGACTAGCGAGGGAAAGAAGTATCGACTAATCCCTCTGCCTATCCCTTCGCCAATGGAGGATGAGATGGGGGAGCCTCTGCCAGCTACTTATGCCAATTTCCTAATTGTGAATGGGGCGGTACTAGTGCCTATTTACAGCGATCCGAAGGATGAAGAGGCGCTGAGGATTATCCAAGAGACCATGCCAGACTATGAAGTGGTAGGGATAGAGTGTAGTGCCTTGGTGCAGCAGCACGGGTCGCTCCACTGTATCACGATGCAGGTACCGAAAGGTTTTATCAACATATATGAAGATGAAGGTAGGAATCATACAGCAACAAAATGGGGCATATAGGGAGGAGAATAGAAGGAGACTGAGAGAGAAGATCCTGAAGCTTGGACGTGAGGGAGCTGAACTGGTGGTGCTTCAGGAGCTACACGAGGGGCTTTACTTCTGCCAAGTAGAGAGTGTCGATCGCTTCGATGAGGCGGAGACGATCCCCGGACCAAGTACCCAATTCTATGGCAAAGTGGCTAAGGAGGCGGGAGTGGTGCTGGTGCTTTCACTCTTTGAAAAGCGTGCAACGGGTCTTTACCACAATACGTCGGTGGTGCTGGAGCGGGATGGCTCGATCGCAGGGCAGTACCGTAAGATGCACATTCCTGATGACCCCGCTTACTACGAGAAGTTTTACTTCACCCCTGGCGACCTCGGCTTTGAGCCGATAGAGACCTCGGTGGGTCGGCTTGGAGTGCTGGTCTGCTGGGACCAGTGGTATCCCGAGGCTGCTCGTCTGATGGCTTTGGCTGGGGCCGACCTATTGATCTATCCTACCGCCATTGGCACGGAGAGTACCGATACTCCTGAGGAGCAACTAAGGCAGCGTGAGGCGTGGACCCTTGTGCAGCGTGGACACGCCGTGGCAAATGGTTTGCCTGTAGTGGCGGTGAACCGAGTGGGGTATGAGCCAGACCCTTCAGGGGTCACTGGTGGCATTACCTTTTGGGGGCAATCCTTTGTGGCTGGTCCGCAGGGCGAGCTGCTAGAGCTTTTGCCAACCGATGCAGAGGCCGAGAGTGTGGTGGAGGTAGATATGGAGCGAAGTGAGCAGGTGCGGAGATGGTGGCCCTTCCTCCGTGACCGCCGAATTGATGCCTATGGCGACATCACCAAGCGGTATCGCGACTAAGCAAGGAAGAGGTAATAAAGTTAGGTAATTGGATCATGAAAAAACTACAGATACTACAGCAGGACCACTGGTTGCTCCCTTACGAGGAGTGCCTCAATAGGCGATATGAAGATGCCATGGCAAAGGAGCAACAGCTATTGGGCAAGGAGCACGCTTCGCTTGATAGCTTTGCCTCGGGACATCTTTACTTTGGCCTCCATAAGGAGTCAACGGAGTGGGTGCTTCGGGAGTGGGCTCCTAATGCTTCGGAGCTTTATCTTTTGGGCGATTGCAATGGGTGGCAGCGTGACAAGGCATTTGCCTTTTCTCCCTTGGAGAATGGGGTGTGGGAGCTGAGACTCCCCAAGGAGACCTTGAAGCACGGCGACCACTACAAACTGCTGATGGTATGGGACGGTGGCGAAGGAGAGCGCATTCCGGCCTGGGCAAGGTATGTGGTGCAGGATCCTGAGACGCATCTCTTTAGTGCCTCGGTGTGGGATCCTAAGGAGCCTTATGTGATGCAGTCGCCGAGGGCGGTACTAGGTCATGAGCCACTGATGATCTATGAGGCGCATATCGGTATGGCAACGGAGGAGGAGCGGGTAGGCACCTATCGTGAGTTTCAAGAGCGGGTATTGCCAAAGATTGTGGAGAAAGGGTACAACGCTGTACAGCTGATGGCGATTATGGAGCACCCTTACTATGGTTCTTTTGGGTATCATGTCTCTAGTTTCTTTGCCCCTTCATCACGCTTCGGTACGCCCGATGAGCTGCGGGAGCTGATTGATACGGCTCACAGTATGGGTCTGGTGGTGATTATGGACTTGGTTCATTCACACGCAGTGAAGAATGAGGTGGAGGGATTGGCTCGTTTTGATGGTACGTCGACACAGTTTTTTCACGAAGGGGCGAGAGGAGAGCATAGTCAGTGGGACTCGAAGTGCTTTGACTATGGTAAGAATGAGGTGCTACACTTCTTGCTCTCCAACTGCAAGTATTGGCTCGATGAGTATGGCTTCGATGGCTATCGCTTTGATGGAGTTACCTCGATGATCTATGAGGATCATGCGCTAGGGCGGAGCTTTTGTAGCTACCAAAACTACTATGATGGGGGACAGAATGGGGAGGCGATTACCTATCTCACACTGGCCAATAAGTTGATTCACGAGCACTATCCACATGCGATTACGATTGCTGAGGAGGTGAGTGGTATGCCAGGTATTGCTTTGCCTGTAGAGGCAGGTGGCTATGGCTTCGACTACCGACTGGCTATGAATATTCCCGACTTTTGGATTAAGCTGATCAAGGAGTGCCCTGATGAGGAGTGGCGGCCTGGCTCTATCTGGTGGGAGTGTACCAATCGTCGTAAGGACGAGCTGAGCATCAGCTATGCCGAGAGCCACGACCAAGCTTTGGTGGGCGATAAGACGCTGATTTTTAGGCTGATCGATAAGGAGATGTACTGGCACATGGACAAGGCGGACGACAATAGTGCCGTGGCTCGTGGTGTAGCTCTCCATAAGATGATCCGAATGGTGACGATGACCACGATGAATGGGGGGTACCTCAACTTTATGGGCAATGAATTCGGTCATCCTGAGTGGATTGATTTCCCACGTGAAGGGAATGAGTGGAGCCACAAGTATGCACGCCGCCAGTGGAGCTTGGAGGAGAATGGCTTCTTGAAGTATCAGCAGTTGGGTGACTTTGATAGAGAATTAGTGGACTTTGTGCGTGGGGTAGAGGACTTCCACAAGTTGCCACTAGTGCAGCTTTGGGATAAGTGGGAGGATCAGGTGTTGGTCTATGAGCGTGGTAAGTATCTATTTGTCTACAACTTCCATCCTACCGACTCCTTTGCGGACTACCGATTCCCAGCACCAGCCGGGAAGTATCGGACACTCTTCTGTAGTGATGAGCGTCGCTTTGGGGGTTATGACCTAGTGGATCTCTCTGTGCCACACTTTACGCTCTGTGACCATGAGTTGACCTTTGAAGGGCGTGGCTGGCTAAGCCTTTATATCCCAGCCCGTACAGCTTTTGTGCTGGTGCGAGAAGAATAAGGGAGCGAGGGAAGTGCTTTTTGGATAATAATTAAGACGGTAATGAAAGAAAGAGTAGAGCTTTATCCCTTGCGATTTAGGGAAGTGTACAAACAGACGATTTGGGGCGGGAATAAGATTTATCAATACAAGGGGAGACCAGCACCGGCCGAAAATATCGGCGAAACATGGGAGATATCGCCTATGGAGGGCGATGCCTCGGTGGTAGCGGAAGGACCTTTGGCAGGAAAGGACTTGATAGAGGTAACGCAGGAGTATGGAGCTGACTTGCTGGGACAGCAGGTCTTTGACCGCTTCGGAGGTAAGTTCCCACTGCTGATTAAGTTGATTGACTCACAGCAGGATCTGAGTGTGCAGGTGCACCCAAATGATGCCTATGCCGAGAAGCGCCACCACAGCTGGGGCAAGACGGAGATGTGGTATCTGCTGGAGTCGGAGCCTGGAGCTAAGATCTATGCCGGTTGGCAGAAGCAGACCTCTAAGGAGGCGTTGCCAGAGATAGTGCAGACTGATGCAGTGATGGGTTACTTGGAGGCGCATACTCCTCACCCAGGCGATCTCTTTTTCCTCCCAGCTGGAAAGGTGCATACGATTGGGGCGGGGAATCTTTTGCTAGAGATACAGCAGGCGAGTAAGATTACCTACCGTCTCTTTGACTTTAATCGAACCGACAAGGAGGGGAATAAGCGAGAGCTACATGTGGCGGACGGTGCAGAGGTGATCGACTTTTCACTCAATACGCACGGGGCTGAGCCGTACGACCGTGAGACGAAAGACCAGCCGGTATCGATGGTAGAGTGCAACTACTTCGCTACCCGTATGCTTCAACTGACGAAGGATTATGCAATGGATCTGGACGGTCGTGACTCTTTCACTATCCTATTTGTAGACGAAGGGGAGATCACTATTAATGGTGCTTATCGTCTTGGGAAGGGGGAGCTATTGTTGCTCCCTGCCGTGATGAAGCAGGTAACGATTGAGACGAATGGGGCGAAGGTGCTGGAGACCTTTATTCCCCACGAAAAGTGATGAATGACGAACTACTCGCCTATGTGTGGAAACATAGGGAGGAGGATGTACGAAAGCTGGCTCTTAGTGGTAGGAACGATGCTGGAGACTTGGACTTTCCGTCGGCACTTAAGGCGATACAAGCACGGCAAAAGCTAAAGCTAAAGCACCCTGAATGGTATGCGGTGCCAGAGGTCTTTGTCCCTGAAGCAGTGGTGGTGGAGCAATCCTCTAGTCCTGAGACGGCTGCCTACAAGAGCCAGTTTGTTCCGACCGATGGGACGGTGCTGGATCTTAGCGGTGGCATGGGGGCGGATAGCTTTGCCTTTGCCAAGGTGGCAAAAGCGGTGACCTATCTGGAACTCTCACAGGAGCGTGCCGAGCTGGCTGCCCACAACTTTAAGGCGTTGGGGAGTGGTAATATCTATTGCCATACTGGAGCTGCGGAGGTGGAGGGGCTTGCATTGGCAAAGGAGCTACAGCCAAACTTGATCTATCTAGACCCCGATCGGCGCCCTTCTGCGGCCCGGTCGAGGGTTTTTCGTTTGGAGGATAGTCGTCCAGACCTCACTACGTTGCTTCCTCAGCTCTTGGCTGTATCGCCGAGTAGTGAAGTGCTGGTGAAGCTCTCCCCGATGGCCGACCTCGCCTATTTAGAGGGGGCACTTCATTTCCCCTTTGATACGCACATCGTATCGCTCAGGCGTGAGGCAAAAGAGCTCTTATTGCACTTTTCTCCTACCGCTACCCAGAGTGTCACGGTGGTGGAGATAGGTAGGACGCGTACAATTACTTGCACCACCGATGGGCAGACTACTCGACCTGTGGAGATTAGTCATCGGGTGGGGCGGTATCTCTACGACCTCTACCCCGCCTTTGCCAAGGTGGGGTATGAGTGTTTGGGCTTAGACGATCCCGTTTGGCAGCCTGCTCGTCACACCCATCTATACTTTTCGGAGGAGCTGCTTCCCGACTTCCCCGGTCGTGCCTTTGAGCTACTGGAGCACAACCTAGGCGAGAAGCGGTGGCTGAAGGAGGTGTCTCGCCAACCACTCCATCTGCAAGCTAAAAATCTCCCCACCTCTACGGATCAATTGAGACGACAGCTGAAGGTGAAGGAAGGAGGTGACTTATTTCTCTTTGCTTATGCCGATGAAGCGGGAAAGCGAAATTTTGTACTCGCAAGGCGCCTGGAGCCGACTTTGTAACTTGATTTAACTAATTAAAGGGGGGCAACTCTCTCTAATTCCTTATATTTGTGGTTGGAGACTGTTGCACGAAGGCGATCTGCTTCGTTGCTTTCGGAATTCGGCCTAGGTCACGTACGTGAGTACGCTCCCTTCAGCCTCATCCTCAGCGCCTTGCATCTCATCCTTCGTGCAAAGTTTCGGCACATTTGATTCAAATGTGCGAGAATGGCACTTCGTGCAACATTCTCAGTTGATAAGTAAGGAATGATATGTGTAGAAACAGTGTGATTAATAGAGTCTATTTCTGGGGAATGCTCTTGGTAGTGGCCGTGACAACGACCTCTTGTGCCAAGCAGGCTTATTATATCGATGCCTATTCTCGGCAAAATGCCAAGGGTAATCACACCATTCAGTGGCAAATCAATCCTGGAATGAATGGCGAGGTGGCCATCTATGCCTCGGAAAGCCCCAATAAATATCCCGACCAGCCACTCGCTGTGGAGCAGATACGAAAGGAGGTTTACCACTATAATAGTCCGGAGGGTAGCTACAGCCACACTTACTTCTTGCTGGTCTTTAATAATAGCGACATGAGGGTGGTGACGAGTCGGGTGATTCCTACCGTGGGTATCCTCAATCTCCGTGACGCTGGGGGGTATATGACGGCTAGTGGAGAGCAGATGAAGTGGGGGATGCTCTATCGGTCGGGTGACTTATGGCGAAGCTTTGAACAGGATATTCCAATCATTGGGACTCTGGGAGTACGGACACAATACATCATGTCGCCTTCGAGGATAGCCAACTATCCTCCCCAGATGGGAATGTCGGCGATTGAGCAGATCCAAGTAGAGCCAGATAAGGAGATCGACTTCCAGTATCTCATCGATAAGATTTATGAGGGGGAGAGAAGCAGTGAGGAGATCAAGGGGATGCACCGAGAGGTACTCTATAATATAGCGTTTGATAACCCTAATCAACTCCGAATTATCCTCAATGAGATGACGAATCCCGCCAAGTATCCTATCCTCTTGAGTGATGACCTGGGGAAGGATCGGGTTGCCTTTGTGATTCTCTTGATTCACCATATTCTAGGGGTGAGTAAGAGTGATGCCATCGTAGATTATATGATGAGCAATGATAATCTGCCTGCAAATAGGTTGGAGCCGAAGGGCTTTACTATGCCTCAGGGTGTGCAGGAGGCTCTGACCGAGTACTTCAGGTGTGAACCAAATCAGATCAATGAACTCATCGACGAGATAGAGCGGAGGTATGGCTCCATAAATAACTATCTGACCGACTACCTCCACTTTGATGAAAGTAAGCAGGCTGTAATACGGAATATCCTCCTCTATTAATGCTGTAGGGAGGAAGGGCGCTTGCCAAGTGGTATCCTTCGGCGTATCTATGGTTAAGGACCTCCGTGAGGAGGTCCGATTTGTTGTAGCCCCCATTCAAGGCTCGCAGAGCCGATGAATGGGGGTAAATAAGACGATCAAAACCTACGACCCCTTGTGGGTCGGACAACCTATTCTAGGATTAATTATGATTTTCTAGGGTATGTTGTCCGACCCGCAAGGGGTCGAATATATATGTGAACTAATGCTTATCCCCATTCGTCGGGCTACGCCCTCGAATGGGGGCAATCTATGATCACCACCAAATTTATATGGTTAAAAAGTGTTATTTCGACCTATGCTCGTTTTGCGTCATAATCAGAATAGAATTTGGTCCTTCTCGTGGCGATTGTAAAGGCAACCGTAAGTAGCTTGTTTTTGATGTTGTTCATAATGAGCAAATGTGGCTTGCCTTTGCTCTTCAGCTTTTTCTTGTAGTCTATGAACTTCGAGTTGAATCTGCTCGCAGAGAGTGCCGCCATATGTAAAAGACTTGCAAAATAAGGGTCGGCAAACCAACTCCTATGATTGCCATTTTGGACGGATGTACCTGACTGATTCGGGTGTGGAGAGACCCCTAAAAAGCAGGCAAGTTGCTTGGGGTTATCGAACCTTGTAAACCCTCGAGTAACAACGATCAAAAGAAGGCTTGTGATCTTCCCGATACCTGGTATGCTCAGTAGGCATTTATGGATCTCATTAAGCTCCTCATTGGCTTTGATGATTTCCACCATTTTAGCCTCAATAGCTTTGATTTCTTTCTTCAGAAACCTCTCCTGCTTCTCTAAGCGTTGGATCATGAACTTTAGCGTCTCATCATTGGGTTCTGACTTAAGAATATGCTTATACTCTTTTATCTGACACTTCAATCGCGCTCTTTCTCTCACCTGTCCATATCGGTATGAATAAAGTCTCTCTAAGCTCTCCATATCCTTAGATAGGGGCTTATAGAGCCTAATCTGATCGCGAAAGCGATAGAAGTAGTAAGCGATCTTTTCTGCGTCTATCTTATCGGTCTTGTCGCGAACAATCTTGCCACTACCACATTTGATCGAATAAGCATTTTGTAAGGAGCAATCAATCCCCAGCACATAAAGCTGTTTAGGCAGCGTGATGCTATAGTTACCTGTATCTTCTCCACCTACGAGAACAGAGGAATAGTCGCCAGACAATGCACAAGTCTTATTCAGCCATTTTACAAATCGCTTACAACCTGGCACATCGTTTTTGAACTGCTCATTACCAATGATCTTTGGATCAATAGAGCTCTCTTCAGATACCTTGAGGATAGCTGCGTCAAATGTTTCTTTTGAGAAATCAATTCCCACAAATAATTTTTTATTCATAACTTTGTACATGTAGTGATTAGATAGCCATTAGTCGAACGATAGCTGTTTGTACTCAAGCTGTAAATAGGAGTGAAATCCTAACAATCTATATAGTATCCAACAGCGTGATTAGGTGTCCTTACTGCCCCCAATAGGTTCTATGACCTCGCTACGGTATTAAGGTTTCTCACCTAATCGACTAATGGCTATCTTTCTACAACAAAGATACGACATTAGTCTCGCTATTAGACTATTTTTACTGGCTATTTCATCTTTGATATACCCTTTATCTACGTATTTGAATTTAACTTTTTTTGTTTGATTTTGGCGGGCTCGATAAACTCGCCCGGGCTACCTGCAAACTTACAGCTACGACAAATCGGACCTCTCCGAGGTCCTTAACCATTGACTCTCTGATGAATGTCTGGTGATAAGACTTTTCTATTGCGTAATCCCTGAGGAGGGGCGCTTGCCGGTACTGGTAAGTACCACTTCCCTGAAGACTATCTGCGTTAGGGCGGAGCTGTAGGGTACTTTTTCTTTTATCCACTCTCTAAATCTCTCCTCGCTGAGGGCTCCCTTTTCAATCAATTCTATTTCTAATCCGATGCTATTGCCTAGTGTGGGGTTGTCTATCGTAAAGGCTCTCGCTGTAGCTATCAGGGGGTGTTGCTCTACAACCATTTCTAAGTGATCTAGGTGGATATTCTCTCCTCCGCAGACCACCATTCTATCCGCTCTACCTCGGTGGTAGTAAAGCCCTTGAGGGTCTCGGTAGACGAGGTCACCAGTGGCTTGCCATTTCCCTTGTCGGCTACTCATGGCCCACTTCGAGGCCACCCATAGTTCGCCCACTCCTTGGGAAGATGGGTTATTGATCTTGCACGCTACCCCTTTGATGGGTCTGCCGATCGGTATTTCTGTGGTCGCCTTTCTGAGTTCTTCGGAGGTGGCCAGCATGAAGAATCCAGCCTCCGACGTGCCGTAAAGGTTGAATAGCTGTGTATTCGGCAGTTCCTTAAGACAAAGGTGTGCCTGTGTGAGGGTGAGCCGATCTCCGCCTGTGATGATGGTTTGAAGTGAGGCGAGTTGGACTGAGGCGTTGGGATGCTGTAGCAATCTCGGTATCATCGACGGAACCACGATGAGTACTTCTATCTCTCCTGTTTTGATACTGTGCAGCGTCTCCAAGCTACTAAAGTGCTTAGTGAGCCATATCTGCTTTCCCATTGCGAGGGAGATGAGTAGTGTGGCTAACCCAAACCCGTGAAATAGGGGTAGGGGTATATAGACACTCTGTTGCCGGTGGATGCCAATTTGCCTAAGCAGAGCTAAGAGAGGAGGAAGGAAGGCGGTGGTGGAGGGCTTGCGACTTGCCTCTGTGTAGTGGCCACTGGAGCCTCCGGAGAGAACAGATATCATGCCGCCTCGTGCCACTTTCGGTAGAGCGGTATGGTTTGTGGAGGGGAGGGTGGATAGCTCTTCGGTCGTCACCACTCTGCCTTTTACAAAAGGCAAGTCGGAATCGGTAATCCATAGCTGATACCCCTTGTTTTTACTGGAGAGGTCAGAGAGCTGTTGGGCAGATAGGTCGCTATTGAGGAGGTAAAGGTGAGCCCCCAGGCGTGAGACTGCAAAAATCGAGAGCACCGCTTGGGTATGATTGCGACAGAGTAGAGCCACTTTGCTCCCCTCTGTGATGCCATACTTCTGCTGAAGGTGGCTGGCTAGTGCATAAGCTTGCTCAAGAAGCTGTAGGTAGGTCAGCTCTTCGCCTTCGCTATTGAGCGCTTTCTTATTGGGGTAGGTCTCTGCTGAAAATCTGAGCAGCGCCATCAGGCTGACCCCCTCGGAGTAGATGGCTTTTCCCCAAGTGAAGAGCCCCTTGGGGGTGATGAACTTGATCTGCCAAAGGGCTTTCAATAGGGAGAAGTGGGATTTATTTCGCATAGTTAGTACGTTGGTATATCCATTCAATATGTGTCCTAAGCAGTCGTGCTACTGGAGCGGTGATTCTTGCCCACCACGGGATATAAGTGGTGCGAACTTTGCTAAGGGCGAGGCCGAGTAGCTTCATCGCCGCTTCATCTGCCGAGTAACCAGGTAGATTGCGGTATGTTGCATTGGCTCCCGACATCGGGGTGTGGACGAGTGGCAGGTAGGCAGTCAGCACCTTGATCCCTTCTTGGTGCCACTCTACCTTGGCGGTACGTAGCCAAATATCCATGGCACCTTTTGAGGCGTGGTAGGCCGACCACCTAGGAGCGTATGGGTATAGCAGACTGACGGTTCCACTGTAGATGACCCGTCCACCACTTCGCTTCAGAGACGGCTGGAGTGCTAAGAGTAGTGCCACGTGCCCAAGGTAATTGACGCTGATCGTCCGTTCATAGTCGTGCAGTCGCTCTAGGGATTCGGGGATGGCCCTACAGATAGATTTGCCTGCATTCAGAAAGAGGTAATCTATCTTTGGATATCTTTCGGCAATCAGGCTTGAGATGCGGAGCAGCTCTTCCCGATTTCGGAGGTCCACGGGATAGATGGCCACACGGCTTTCATTGCCATACAGCTGCTCCAGCTCTTCGGTATGGCGCGAAAGGAGGATCACCTCGGCACCAAGAGCGATCAGCCTGCTAGCTAAGGCAAAACCAATGCCCGAGGAGGCACCTGTTACGAGGCATACCCGCCCCTCTAGCCTCCCCTTTAATTTGCTTTCGGCGATACAAGTGGGAGGATAGATCAGTCGTCGGAATATGTCGTGGCACCAATTCTTCATTCCAATTGCAAAGCTACATAAAAGAACGTTTATGGTGGGAGCCAAATTAAAATACCTCCAGGGGTTACGCATTAGAGAAGCCAGGTAAAAATCTGGCTAAAATAGGGTCGCAAAGGCTCTTTTGTAACTGTCTGTAATTCAGTACTATATAAATGTGTCTGCCGAGATGCAACTAAGCATTTGCTTTGTTGCATCTCGGCATTTGCTTAGTTGCAACTCGCCGATTGCTTTGTTGCATCTCAACTTTTACTCTACTAGCATAGAGGTTTTATGGAGATGCCTCAGGATAGTATTTTTGGTTCATCCGACATTTCGTGTGATACGGCAGTCATGTAGTGCAAAAAGTCTAAGTTTGAAATAGTCATCATCTCTATATCCGTAAGCATTTCTCTTCATCACTTTAATTTTATTGTTTATACCCTCCACTTTGGCCGTTGATAGCCGTCCATAATACCATGCGAGTATTTCCTTTTTAGCTGTATTGATTGTATTTGCTAATGAGATTAGAGGTTTTGAATCTGTATCTAATGCCATTGAGACCCAGCTGTTTAATCTTTCCTCTGCTTCATTAATGGTTCGTTGATTATATATTTCTCTCAGGTCCTCCTTGAGGTAATAGGCTTGAGAGAGGGGTTCGTTCATTGCGAGTGCTTTCTGGAGCTTCGTTCTCCCTTTCTCATCAATCATCTTTTCCCCGTTGGCAAGTAGGAGGTATCTTGTTCCTTTGATTAGTTTTTTCTTTCCCTCGTCCACCTCTTTTGCCACTAACTCTCTTCGCACTTTATCAAGGGTATCATTCATTAGCTTGATGACATGAAAGTGGTCAAATACGTGTATGGCATCAGGGGTATTCTCACGTACTGATTTAGAGAAGGCTGATGACATATCTGTCGCCACATACTTTATCTGAACGTTCTTCTTCCTTACCCTTTTCCAAAACGTTGTAAGAGCATCCGCCCCCTTTCCATCGCCAACATGAAGGATTCTTCCTGAGATTAGGTCCACTACGATTGTCTTATAAACATGTCCTTTTCGGACAGCGAACTCATCAATACCTATGCACTGCACCCCTTGTAAGGAGGGCTTGCTGTAGTGTCTCTTAAGATAGGTTGTGTGAATATCCTTTACTACATCCCAACTAACACCTAGCCTTTTTGAAACCTCCTGAATAGTCATTGCCCTTAGCAAATCAACCACGTACTTGGCAAAGCGATTAGAGTACGACCTATTGCCTTTAACAAAGCTGACCCTCTCGTAATCATCGTTTCCGCATTCTTTGCATTTGTATCTTTGTACTTTCATGTGCAATATGGTTTTGGTAGAACCAATTGGTAGCGCATGGATATTACGATACCGGTAGCCATTCTTCACGAGAGTGTATTCCCCGCAGCACGGGCACCTCTTTTTTGTTTTAGAATACTCTATATCTAAAACTATTTTGTTAGTTTTGTAGTGTGTAGCAGTACATTTGACTCCAACAAGACCATATACATGTCGTAGAAAACTGGTATCCATTGTGTAATTAAGCGTTTAGTGGATGATTCGCTCAATTATAATGGATTTCCAGTTTTCTTTCAAATTATCAAAGAGAAAAAAGACTCCGTCGCCCATATCTTGCGGATTTCATCCCGCAAGATGATTGGTGTATACAGGCTGACGCAGTAGTCTCAAGGTGATACAGTCACCCCATCACGCAGAATATCGGATGAGGCGTATTTTTGCCCTAGATGAAACTATAAAAGCGTAGCCTATCTTGATACTCACCCGATGATCCTCTCGATATTCTTACTCATAACCTAATCCTTGAAAATATCTCTGACCCTTAAACTTTTGTGGCGAGAAGGCATCCAAGGGATATTTAAGAGAAGTATAAATATATTAAAGTGCAGGCGTGATGCGAAAGTGGCTATGGATCGTAGGAGCTTTGCTGGTGTCTGTTTTGGCATCAGCACAGAGTAAGACTTATTCAATCAAAGGGGTAGTTTATGAGGAGGCGACAGAGGAGACTATTGTAGGGGCGGGAGTACGTCTTTTGCATCAAGCCGATTCCCTTTATGTGGCAGGTAGCTCTACAGGCACAAAGGGTCAATTTTCTCTTGCGAATATTGCCCCAGGGAAGTATCTCCTACACATCAGCTTTTTGGGTATGGAGCCCTATTATAAAGAGGTGGAGGTAGTGAATAAGAGTGTAAACTTGGGCAAGATTCACCTCTCCGAGTCGGTCACTAGGCTAGGGGTGCTAGAGGTAAGGGGGCAGGTGACGCCAATGACGGTGAAGCAAGATACGATCCAATTCAATACGGCTGCTTTTAAGATGCGACAAGGGGCTAGCTTGGAGGAACTGTTACGGCGTATCCCTGGTATGGAGATTGATGAGGATGGGAAAATCACCTATAATGGTGAGGCGATAGAGCGGATTGAGATGGACGGGCGGTCTTTTTTCGGAAACGATCCACAAATGGCTACGCGCAACCTCCCCTCGGATATGATAAAGAATCTGCAGGTGGTAGATAAGAAGTCGGACGAGGCAAGGCTCACCGGGATGAGCGATGGGGAGAAGGTGAAGGTGCTCAATCTGGAGATAAAGGAGGATAAAAAGCGTGGGTTGATCTCTAATCTATCGGCCGGATATGGCACGCAACAGCGGTATACTGCCAATGCCCTTGTCAATCTATTTAATCATGATGCGAGGTACACTATTATCGGCGAGCTGAATAATATTGATGGCGTGCGAAGGGGAAGAGGAGAGGAGACCACCCGTAGGATAGGGGGGAATTATGACGACCTCTTCCTCAATAAAACCCTGAAGGTCACTGCCGAAGCCTTTTATAATAGCCGTGATTTCTCGGTGGATGGCAAGACGATGACGACTCAGTTGCTGGGTGGCGAAAAGGCCAATAACGAGGCGGAGCAGTATCACAACTTTAGGAGGAATGAGGAGGTCAACCTTAATGGTCGCCTGGAGTGGAACCCCCAGGAGTCCACGATGCTGGTCTTTGAGCCTTACTTTAGATATAATTGGAATAAAACGGATAATAGCTCTCAATTTCAGACAACTAACCGCCAGGGTATCGCTATTAATGATGGACAATCGTTACGAACTAATGATGGAACTTCTTACGAGGTGAATGGCGATCTGCACTTCCGTCATACCTTTAATGAGCTAGGGCGGAATGTTTATGCCCGTCTCTCCTACCGATTTAATGGCTCTGATGGAGAGGGGCTTCAGCTATCTGAGACCAACTTCCGACGGTCGCAGGAGAAGAAGCTACGCGATCAGCAACAACGCTCTTATGACCGTGGAGAGTCGGGACGTTTTAGAGTCGCCTATCTTGAGCCCTTTAATAAGGAGTGGGCACTTCAATTGATGTATGATGCCAACTTTGGTAGGAGAAAGAGCGATCAATCAACCTTCAATAAGGGTGCTACGGGAGAGTACACGGAGCTAGACCCTATCTACTCAAGGGGGTCGGAGAATAGCTATTTTACCCATAGGATATTAGCGCGCCTGCGTTATAAACTTGCCCCTCGCAGTTACCTCTATGCAGGAATGGGGGTGAACCCAAGTACATCGCATACGATATCTACGCAAGGGGGAGAGGTGACCTTTGATAAGCAACGTACGGTGTGGAATTATGCACCTACCGCGATTTTGGAATACCGACCTTCGGATTCATTGCAAATCAATATCCGCTACAATGGTCGTACCAGTCAACCCTCTATGAGTCAGCTCAACCCTGCAACGATTGTCCTTTCACCGCTCGCTCAGGTGCAAGGTAATCCCGACCTACTCCCCTCTTTTTCGCATAGTGTATGGGGAAGCATCAACTTCAATAGACCTATGACTCGCCAAAGTCTCAATATGATGTGGGGCTGGAACCTCACCAATAACGCGGTGGCACCGATACAAAAGATTGACGCTACCACAGGGGTGAGGCAGACTAGCTATCAGAATATCAGTGGTAATCAGTCGCTCTTCGGCGGATTTATGATGAGTTTGCCGATGGGTGGAGCTTCGTCGAAGTGGAGTAGTTTCACCTTCGGAAGGGTGCGTTATTCGCGTGATAAGGGGTTTGTCAATGAAGCCCTTAACCGAGCCGATGTGTGGCGACCTATGCTGTCTCAAAGGATTACTTGGAGTGGCTCGTGGCTACAAGCGACCGTGGGTGGCTTTGCGATGATGCAGCAGGCGAAGAATAGCATCTCTAAGGAGATGGATAGCCGCACATGGGATTTCAATGCGTTTGGCGAAGCGATAGTCACTTTGCCCTTTGGCCTTTCCTTAACTTCCAAGCTCACCTACCAAGATGCTTCGGGCTATCAAGATCAATTGAAGCGCAACTTTTGGCTCCTCGATGCTTCGGTTAGTTACTCGTTCTTGAAAGAAAAACGTGGCACGCTACAGCTATCAGGCTATGACCTTCTACAGCAACGTACCACGTTTATGAGGCAAATCTCACTGGATCGAATTACAGATAGTGAGGTCAATGGAATTACCTCCTATGTGATGCTGACCTTCTCTTACCGCTTTAATAATATGGGTGCCGATGTCCGGCCTTCAGGAATGCACAGCGGTCAACGCCACGGAAGGGGATATAGAAGGCACTGATCTATCTGGTGGGTCGCTTCTCACTCACCAATAGAGCTACAGCGATAATCACCGCACCGATGCCGAGGGTGCTTTGTGCCGTGAGTTGCTCCCCTAGTACGGTAACTCCGACGATCACTGCAGTGAGGGGCTCAAGTACTCCCATAATAGCAGTGGTGGTAGAGCCGATGATAGGAATGGCAACAATGAGGAATAAATTGGATATCAATGTAGGCACCAACCCCAATAGGAAGAGTAAGCCCCATGCTCTTGGTGTGGGGGGTAGCTCAAGTGTCTGCTTACCGATGGATAGACCTATAAAGAATAGGGTGCTAAATAGCATCAGGTAAAAGGTGAGTCGCCACTTTGGAATGGTACCAATGGTGGTTTTATTCACCACAATAATATAGACTGCATAGCAGAAACCACTGAAAGCGACTAGTGCGATATCAGTTAGCTTTACTTGCACCCCTTCGCTACCTAAAATCCCCGAAAGTAGTACTACCCCCATAAAAGCGATGACTAGTGAGATGAGCCCACGGCGGGTCATCCGTTGTTTGAAGAATATGAGCATCAGGAGTGCCACCATCAGAGGGTACATAAAGTGGATCACTGTCGCCACGCCCGAGGTCATCACTTTGTAGCCATTGATCAGAAATAGTGCACTACAGAAGTAGAGGGTAGACATAATGAATATGATACGTATGTGCTTGGCTGTCTCCCGAAAGGATATTCGCTTTTGGAGCATTACTAGACCTACTAGAAGTGTAGCAAAGCCGAAGCGGTAGATGAGAATCGTCTCTGTCTCCATCCCCTCTCTCATGAGTGGGACGGTGAATAGTGGAATCAATCCAAATGTTGCAGACGATAGTAGGCCTGCAATATAGCCTTTAGTACGTTCGTTGGTCATAATGAATCAAATAATGTTGGTTGGCACGGTGCAAAGGAGCGTCGGTGGAGTGGGGTAATGCCTAGCTTTCGGATCCCGAGGAGATGTCGGGGCGTGCCATATCCCATATTGTGCTCCCAGTCGTATCCTGGGTATTCCTCTGCGTATTTTATCATCAATCTATCTCGGTAAGTCTTGGCTAGGATAGAGGCGGCAGCGATGCTTGCCACCTTGTCGTCGCCTCCCACAATTGTCTCAAAGGGGATGTCTGTCTCGGGCTTAAACTTATTGCCATCTATCAATAGGTATTCAGGCAGTGTAGAGAGTGCCGAGATGGCTTTATTCATTGCTCTGAAGGTGGCTTGGAGGATATTGATCTCGTCAATCTCTGCTGGTGGTACCTCGCTAATGGCATAAGCAAGAGCTTGCTCTTTGATAGCACTTGCTAGCTCCTCTCTACGCTTTGGCGAGAGCTTCTTCGAGTCGTGCAGGCCAGAGATAGAGCATTCGGATGGAAGGATTACTGCGGCTGCCACTACAGGACCTGCCAAGCAGCCTCTGCCCACCTCATCTATCCCCGCCTCTATTCGCTCGGGGATCAACCTATTGGGCAGTTTCATTTTGGACTTTTTTTGTAGGAGCCTACCTTATGCACAAAAGGGGTCATCGGCTCAATATGAATGATGATGTGCGTCTCCTCTCCAAAGCGTTCCCTCAGAAGCTCTTCCACGCGTATGGTGAGGTCGTGTGCCTCGTAAAGCGGTATGTTCCCATCCACTCTCACGTCCATTTCGATGGCGATGGTATCACTACCAGTCATCCTCGTCCGTAGGTTGTGAGGTAGTTGTATCCCCTCTACACTTTCAGCGATCTGGAGAATCTCCTCCTCAGTCTCTTGGGGTAGGCTTGCCTCTGTGAGCTTGTTGAGTGCTGGGATAGTTACAATTGCACCCATCCGCATTACAAAGCCAGCCACCACAATAGCGGCCACAGGCTCCATTAGCCTAGCCACCCCTCCAAAGGCTATCGCGCACCCAGCTCCTATCAGTACTGCGAGTGAGGTAAATACGTCACTCCTATGGTCCAATGCTTCTGCACGAAGCACCTCGCTACGGGTTTCCTTCGCCTTTTTCATTGTGTAGTGATAGACCCACTCCTTAAGCCCCATCGCAAAGGCAGCTACAGCCAATACTATCCACGAGGGGATTTCTGGCAGCTCACCATCAGTAAAGTAGGTAGCAATGGTTGATATACCATCCACCACAATCATCACACCAGCGACAATCATCACTGCACCGAGCGAAAAGGTGGCCACCGTCTCATACTTGCCGTGCCCATAATCGTGGTCTTCGTCTTGGGGCTTACCTGATATTTTGAGAAGTAGATAGACTACCAGATTAGAGAGAATATCAGCTAGTGAATTGATACCATCCGCGATGAGGGCAAAGCTATTGCCGAGGATCCCTACCACGAGCTTCAGCGGGGGCAATATTGAATTGACCCAAATACTGGCGTGGTATGCCTGTACTTTAGCGGTATGATTATCCTTCATTGAAATGGATTATGGCTCTACATTGACTGTAATAGTATCGGACTTCAGCCCCCTAGCTGAGGCTGTTAGCTGGATAGTACCACCCTTTTTACCCGCTTGTACAATGGCAGTGAGCTGTCCGCTAAAGGCAGGTTGCTTATTGCTTTGGAATGGCACAATACAGGTAGCGTCACCATTGGCTGCAGCGTGGAAGTGCCCCGCCCCTTTCGCCTTAAAGGTCACCTCATTAGTGGCAGTTGGCACTACGTTGCCCTCCCGATCCACTATCTGCACACGCACATAGGCGATATCCTCACCATCCGCCTTGATATAGTCATTCTCCAATGTCATCTTGATAGCATATGGCTTGCCCGTAGTCCTAATAGCTCTAGTTGCCACCTCATTACCTCGCTCATCATAAGCCACTACCTTCACTTCACCAGGTTGGTAAACCGTATCCATCCACATCAGGCGGTAGCGTGGTTGTCTTTGCAGTCCATCACGGGGCGTCTCCAGAGATACAGAGAGATCCTTTGTCCGCTTCCCTTGGCTTTTGCCATTGATAAATAGCTCCGCCGTAGGGTAGTTGGTGTAGACAAAGATAGGAGTCACCTCCCCTTCGCGTCCTTGCCAATTCCAATGCGGAAGGATATGGAGTGTCTCCTCGCCCTTATTCCAATGCGAGCGATAAAGATAAAAGCGATCCTTCTCAATCCCCGCCAAGTCCACTGCTCCGAAGTAAGAGGAGTGACTAGGCCACTCTGTGTAGTAAGGAGTTGGCTCACCAATATAGTCAATACCAGTCCAAATAAACTCTCCAATCGTGTAAGGTAGGTCCTCTTGATTGAGGAAGTCGTCCTCTGGTAGATTGCTCCATCCGCAATGCTCTACATCATAGCTACTGCACTGCTGGTCGGGGTACTTGGCCATAGACTTCCGCTCTACAGGGAATTTGTAGATGCCACGAGAAGAGAGCGTAGAGGTGGTCTCGGCACCTAGTATCAGCCGCTGTGGCAATTGCTCATACGCCTCTTGGTACTGCCAATTGTAGTAGTTGAAGCCTGCTAAATCCATAATCGTAGCAAAGTTATTCTTCACCGCTCCTAGAGGGTTGTTCATACCGACTGTCACGGGGCGAGTAGGGTCTTCGCGGTGCAGTACACTCTGTAGGAAGTATGCCACCTTATTACCGCCAGGGGTCACTTGCTCATCTATCTCATTACCGATGCTCCACATCACGATAGAGGGGTCATTGCGGAAAGCTCTCGCAAGATTGGTGAGGTCACGATCTGCCCACTCCTCAAAGTAGAGGTGGTAACCATTCTTCACCTTAGGGCGTGCCCACTCATCAAAGCTCTCAGCCATCACCATCATCCCCATCTCGTTGCAAGCTTCAATCAACTCAGGGGCTGGCATATTGTGCGAAGTGCGAATAGCATTCACACCCATATCCTTCATCAGTCGAATCTGCCTCTCATATCCCCTCTTGTGGCTTGCTCCGCCCAATGGGCCTAGGTCGTGATGCAGACAGACGCCCTGAATCATCACCTTCTTACCATTGAGATAAAAGCCATCATCGGGGCGTAGCTCAATCGTTCTCACCCCGAATCTCGTTTGGTAGCTATCCACCAGCTCGCCATCTACAAATACCTGAGTAAGGGCAGTGTATAGGTTGGGCTCATTGAGATCCCACAGCTTGGGGTGTTGGAGCTTGATATTCTGCTCCAGTAGATTTCCCATTAGCTCGCTGCCAGAATTCTCCATTACCGCCACCTCATTTCCTCCTTCAAGAAGTGCAGTACGGATAGAGATCCTCTCAGGCTCGATAGCGGTATGGTTTTCGAGTGTCGTCTTGATATTCACCTGTGCCCACTCCTTGTCTACTCTGGGTGTAGTGATCTGAGTGCCCCATTCGGCTACCTTTACCCCAGAGGCAAAGGTAACCCATACATTGCGGTAGAGCCCAGCACCAGGATACCAACGAGAGGTCTCGTCAGGGTTTTCTAAGCGAATGGCAATGCTCTGAAGCTTCTCTTGTGGATTGATATAATCAGTGATATCCACCTGAAACGGACTGTACCCATAAGGCCAGTAGATCGCCTCCTTGCCATTGATAAAGACCCTTGCATTGCTCATCGCTCCATCTATTCGTAGATAGGTGCGGTCGGAGCTCTGATAACCCTCCTTTAGGGCAAAGGTATTGCGGTACCAACCAACGCCTACGTGTGGTAGACCACCCGTACGGGCAATATGGTAAATAGGTGTATTCTGACCATCTTGTGAAATGGCCAAGAACTGCTTATCTATCTCTGGGCTATAAGGGCCATAGATGGCCCAATCGTGTGGCACCACCACTTGTGACCACTTGCTATCGTCGTACTTGGGGTTGCTAAACGCCTTTTGGTCTTCTCTAGTGAAGTGCCAACCCTCTCTTAGGCGAAGAACCTCTCTGGGCGTGAGGCTGTTATCCAATTTATTCTGTCCAAAGCTCGGCAGAGCCGCTGCTGTGATAGCTATGAGAGCCACAGCCAGTGATAGGTAATGTCGCATACGTTTCCTAATATATGTTCCTTAATAACTATCTGCAAATATACCCATTTTTACCGACCTTCTCTCTATAATAAAAGGCAGTCTCGGCTTAATGTCAAGACTGCCTTTTTTGTTGCTCATAAAGCAAATGAGAGTTACTTGCGTACGAGTGTAGCTAGAAGCTTACGGTGGTCGTCAAGTAGATAGAGCTCACCATTTTCAGAGATGGTAAAGTGCTCAACCTTATCGAGGAGCTGAGTGAATTGCTTCTCAATATCCATATGCTCGCAGAGGGCTAGGGTGCCAGCAAGGTCATCGAAGTCGATCTCCGTGGCATCATAGTCATCATCGGTGGGGTCGTCAAATTCAAGGTTGCCCATGTAGTCATTGCAGCCAAAGTTGCCTGCGAAGCGATTCTTGGCAATGTCAAAAGAGAGGGTGAGGCTCACCTCAGTCATCTCCGTCTCCCCGATCTTTTGGACAGTCCACTCGCCCTCGAGTTGCTCCTTAGGAACAGCCTTAAAGAAGTCCACTCCCTCATCTGCCACTACGGCTGTTTCAGTTGTGGTGGTTGCTGTTTGCTCGTCATTTGTCTTTTGCTTACTACTGCAGCTACTTAGAGCAATACCTGCAAGTGCAATTCCTAGATAGATAAAATACTTTCTCATAATTCTTTTGTTGTTATTAATTAGTTAATTCCTATTCCCGTATATACCAAGCCGAGTGCCTCCAGCTCCTCCATCGGATAGATGTTTCGCCCGTCTACTACTAGATTTCCACGCATTAGCTCCTTGACACGCTTCCAATTGGGGAGCCTAAACTGCTTCCACTCAGTCAGTAGAATAAGGGCATCTGCTCCCTCTACCGCATCATATATATCTTGCCCATAAGTGACACCCGAGGGCAAGATGTTGCGGGCATTCTCAATGGCGATTGGATCAAAAGCGGATACCTCTGCCCCTGCCTTGATCAGCTCATTAATCACCACGATAGAGGGTGCTTGTCGCATATCATCCGTCTCAGGCTTAAAAGCCAGTCCCCATACTGCCACCTTTTTCCCCTTGAGGTCGCCTAGGTGCTCTACCACTTTTTCGTAGGGGCGTAGCTTCTGCCACTCATTCACCTTATGCACCTGCTCAATAATGGTCAGTGGCCGGCCATGCTCACGGCCAGTGCTGGCGAGTGCCTGTACATCCTTTGGAAAGCAAGAGCCCCCATAGCCACAGCCGGGGTACAAAAAGGCCTTACCGATGCGTTTGTCCGAACCCATACCCTCCCGAACAAGAGAGATATCTGCCCCTATTGCTTCTGCTAGGTTGGCCAGCTCGTTCATAAAACTGATGCGAGTGGCGAGCATCGCATTGGAGGCATACTTAGTGAGCTCCGAAGAGTGGATATCCATGCTGATAACACGATAATTATTAAGCAGAAAGGGTCTGTAGAGCCGATGCAACAGCTCCTTGGCATAGTCGCTTTTGTACCCCACCACTACACGATCGGGGCTCATAAAGTCTTTGATCGCTGCCCCCTCCTTTAAGAATTCAGGGTTATTTGCCATGTCTAGCTCGAGTGTTGCGAGCCCTCGCTTGGCATACCCAGCCCTTATTATCTCCTCCACCCGATCTGTAGTCCCCACTGGTATGGTGCTCTTGGTCACCACCAATAGGTGCTTGGTGGCCAATTGTCCTATCTCCTCGGCTACAGCAAATACATACTGAAGGTCGGCTTCCCCGCCCTCGCCAGTAGGGGTGCCGACAGCAATAAAGAGGATGTCTACCTCATTGATCACCTCTCCCAAATCTGTGTAAAAGGAGAGACGTCCTTGGGCTCTATTCTTAGCCACTAGCTCGGCCAGTCCTGGCTCGTATATTGGTATTTCTCCCCTTCTGAGTGCTTCAATCTTGGTTTGATCCTTATCAATGCAGCAGACATTTACCCCCATCTCCGCAAAGCAGGTGCCACTCACTAGCCCCACATATCCTGTGCCAATAATCGCAATATTCATACTTACTTCTCTACCTCGTATTTACAATAGTTGCACTAAGGTACCAAGAATATATTGATTAATCCACTATAGTAACAGGGGTTACGCATTAGAAGTCTCAACAATAGGTGTTAGATTTGATTGAAAGTATCGTTTATATGGGCATAAGAGCACCCGCGAGGGTGCCACTCAGCTAGCCCCCGTGTCGGAGGGGCGAAAGCCCCGAACGACCGGCGGGGGCGGAGTAGACCAATCCTACGACCCTTGTGGTCGCACAACCTTTTGGGGGTGCGACCACAAGGGTCGATTGATATTATCGTACCATTTCCCCCCCGGTCTTCGGCTCTACGAGCCTTGACCGGGGGCTATCTGAATGGCACCCTGGCGGGTGCTGTTTTGGAACCTCCTCCAGAGGTCCTTAACCATAGGCACTCAGCTGAATTCCACTCGGTAAGGATTTTCTAATGCGCAACTCCTGCCTATTGATTTGTCTGGGCTGATGCACGAGAGGTTACTATTTTTTAGTGTAAAGTAGAGTGAGGTGTTGGTCGCTAAAACTGCTTTTATAATGAGCTGATATCCAATGCGGTATAAAGGCGTTAATTGAGTTGCAACTAAGCGTTTGCTTTGTTGCAACTCGCCGTTTGCTTAGTTGCAACTCGTCGATCGCTTAGTTGCATCTCAGTTTTGGCTGTGATCGCCTATTCTTTTTTCTGCTGGTGGGTGGCGTGTTGCGTGTTGTGGAAAATAAATCTTAATTTTTATTGTTTTTGTGTTTCTTTTGGGTACCTTTGCAGAAAGCAGATGGGTATGGTCACTTGTGTACGATGAGTGGCTATTTAATAGGGAATTTGGTGAGAATCCAAAACAGTTCCTGCTACCGTAATGTCTTGAGGAGGTAGGTTGCCTCCGCCTTTCAGATATTCTCTGAAGCCACTGGATTTACTCTGGGAAGGCTTTTCTATTGAAAGGGATAAGACTAAGTCGGGAGACCTGCCTACTTGCCTAGTATTTTTATGGATACTCTTGGCTCAGGAACAGGCTAGTATCCGTGTGTATTTATTTATCGTTATTATATTATGTGCTCACGTAAAAGGTGGAGTGTATGGCACGTGTTTGGGTGCCTGCTTTGCTGTGCTCTTTATGGGGTAGGTGCAGAGGCTCAGTCGCTTCCTAAGGATTCTATTCAGCTCTCGGATCAGCTGGAGGAGGTGGTGGTGACAGGAACAGGTACCCGCCATTATAGTGCGGTAGCACCAGTGCGTACAGAGGTGGTGTCGAAGCAAGACTTGATCAGCATCTCGGGGCATAATCTAGATGGTATTCTGACCACGATATCTCCTTCATTTGATGCTCTGAATAGTGGTATGGGAAGTGGAATCACTCTTGGCGGGCTAGGCAATAGCTACATCTTGGTGCTGGTGAATGGCCGTAGGCTACATGGCGATGTGGGTGGGCAAAACGACCTCGGCAAGATCAGTGCCTCTATGATAGAGAAGATCGAGATCGTCAAGGGGGCAGCCTCTACGCTTTATGGGTCGGATGCCATTGCGGGTGTAATCAATATCATCACCAAGGACTATACCGATACGCCGCTTTCAGTAGTCAATAGCACACGCCTAGGGTCGTATGGGCAATGGCAGCAGAATAATACCATTGCGTGGGGATACAAGACCTTTTCAAGCGTGACCCAATACTCTGGTGATAGGAGCAATGGTTGGCAAAATAGCACGCAGGAGCTTTACCGGAAGGAGCTTTACGAAAATAGCACTACGGAGACTACTAGTGCCTTTTATAATCATCGTATCCAGCAAGAGATCGCTTGGCGACCCAATAGGCAGTGGGAGGTGCGTGGCACAGGTATGCTCTACAAAAAGCGTATTTATCACAAGCCAGGGGGTCCACGGTGGAGACAGTTCAACCTGAGATACAATGACCAGGCAGCCAGTGTGGAGACCACCTACCGACCAAGTGCCTACCAGACCTTTAATCTCTTAGCTAGCTTTGACCGACACGCCTACCACTATGATTATTACAGTCGGTACCTAGATGAGTATTTACAGCCTGAGGTCCTAGATGATGGTAGGCTACATTATGTGCCGATGCCATTTTATTATCAGCCTGGAGAGTCGTCTTTGGAGAGCGACCAACGCCAATACCTACTTCATGCCAAGGGCTCTATGTACTTTGGCACGGACCATCAAGCTACCTTTGGTGTGGAGGGGATTGTGGACCATTTGATTGCTCCCAATCGTATGCCCAATGGCTCAGGATCGGCCTATACCCTCTCGGCTTATGCTCAGGATGAGTGGCAGGTAACTCCTCTATTTAATGTCACGGGTGGCGTGAGGTATTTATACCATAAAGCATTTGGTAGCCATATCACTCCAAAGCTCTCCCTGCAATACCGTTTTGGGGAGAGTGGGTTGCAACTCCGTGGTACCTATGGTCGAGGGTTCAAAACTCCAACCATTAAGGAGATCTACTACGAGTATCAGCGGACGATGATGAGTAAGCTAAGGGTCTATCTGGGTAATCCCGACCTGAAGCCTCAAGTATCAGATTACTTCTCTTTAGGCTTTAGCTATGACCCTAGCAAGAAGCTCTCGATGCATCTATACGGCTCTTATAATCAGCTCAATAATATGATTACCCTAATCCCAGTTCCATTGCCTTCTAAATACCAAAGCGATGAAGGGCGAGAGCTAGATGGTGCCATGCAGTATATCAATGCTGAGGATGCCAAGATATGGGAGCTGGAGTATGCCATGACGTGGGCACCAGTGAAGTATCTGAAGCTCTCTATGGGCTACACGCTCACCAATACCAGTACCCATGTGTATGATTCGGAGCTCACCAAGAAGGGCGATGGCAAGCCGGTGATCGTGGAGCGACCAATAGACGGCACCTCGAAACATAAGGGGACAGTGGGTGCTACCTACACGCTTCGCAAAAAGCACTACGACCTTGTGGCGGGGCTACATGGTAGGCTTCAGACAGATAGATACTATGCCTACTATGGCGATGCCCCTGGCTTTGCACTTTGGAACCTCACCACTACCCACCGATTTAAGTATTGGAAGCAGTGGAATCTCCAGCTGACGCTAGGAGTAAATAATATCTTTGACTACAAGGAGACCCATCCCTATGGGCTCAACTTCGGTACGAAGACGCCTGGACGTACCTACTTCGCTACGGTGAAGATAGGCTTTGACCAAAAGAAGGATTAATGATTTTCTAATAAACTTTTAACTACAAGAATTATGAAGAAGTACTACAACTTGATGCTGACGCTAGTCGCTCTAGCTATGACAGCAATGGCATTTACTGCCTGTGATGAAGAGGTAAAAGCTCCTACACAAAACCCTGCCGACGCTTTCCCAAAGAAGCACGACACTGCTCTACTACTAGTGACCTTTGGCTCTACCTATGATGTGCCACAGCAAACCTTTGATAAGCAAAAGGCATTTTTCCAAAAGCAATTCCCCAATACCGACCTTTACCTCTCCTATACTTCTAGGATTATTATTAACCGTATGCAGGCTCAAGGAAAGGAGTTTATTCCACCTGCAATGTGGATGCAAAGCTTCTTGAAGAAGAACTACAAGAATGTCCATGTACAGTCATTCCACGTTATCCCAGGTGAGGAGTTTACACTTCTAAGGGACGCTTATGTGAAGAAGGAGTACAACGTAAAGTTGGTTGATGATCGAAAAGGTCGTAATGATGCTGTGCTAGGTCACCCTCTTCTCTACTCTAAAGAGGATATCCAAAAGGTAGCTAAGATCCTAGTGGATGATCATAAGGAGCATATCCAGAAGGGTGAGGCAGTCGCCTTTATGGGACACGGTAACCCTGAGGAGAACTACGAGTATGCCAACCAAAAGTATAAGATGCTAGAGCAAGAGATGCAAAAGTATGCTAAGGAAAACTACGGACATGGCTATGTATATGTAGCTACTGTGGACTATCCAGCAATGCTATTTGACTACCTCGTTGGTGAACTAAAGATGGTAGAGGATAAAGTAGCTAATAAGAAAATCCATCTACAACCTCTTATGACCATCGTAGGTGACCACGCTAATAATGATATGGCTGGAGATTACGAGAAAGGCGAGGCTGATGAAGACCAGAGCTGGAAGTGGCAATTGGAAAAGAAAGGCTGGAAGGTGGAGACACATATGAAGGGCCTTGGCGACTATAAGGAGATCAACAATATTTACCTTGAGCACCTCAAAGCGGCTATTGCTGATGGAAATAAGGAGTAACCCTCCTATTGACTGATAATAATAAGGGCGAGCACCAATTGGTGCCCGCCCTTACTCGTTTCCTCCTTTTGCATAAAGGGCAGAGCGATAAAAGAGATAGCCATTAGTTAGTTAGGCGGAATCCTTGATTATTCTATGAATATCATAGAATCTATTGGGGGCAATAAGGAGGCCTAAAAATACTGTTCAATACTATTATAGATTGTTAGGAGTAAAATCCTATTTACAGCTTGAGTATCAACAGTATTTATTCAACTAATGGCTATCAAGTTATGAACAAAAATGTACTCGCAAAGTTATCAATAATAACTCAAGAAATCAACTTTTCCCTAAATCTATTCAGGGTTACCCCTGGCGGAGTGGCAAGGGGTAACGCATTAGAAAGGTATCACCGTATGGTTTTTGGGGAGGTGTCTTTGAGTAAGGACCTCTGCCGAGGTCCTTTCTCGCTTGTCTAGTACAAGCTATCCATATTAAGGCTGTAACTTAAGTTTATATTTCTAATGCGTGGCCCCTGCGCAGGGGTTCAAGTGGTGTCGTAACAATTTGGTATCTTTGCAACGGCTTTAGGAGCTTTTATTTTGGAGAAACTGAGAGAGTAAGAGCGTATGAGTCCGAAAGCGTGCCGCTGGTGTAGCGTGCTACACGAGAGGAAAGTCTGGGCCACAAAGAGCACTACACTTCCTAACGGGAAGCTATCGTGAGGTAGATGAGCATAACAGAAAATAACCGCCACGTGGCTTTGCACTGAGTGCAAACTTCACAGGTAAGGGTGAAAAGGTGGGGTAAGAGCCCACCGAGCTGATAGTGATATCGAGCTGCAGTATGCATTGTGGGTGGAAAGGTCGCGTATACCAGCGCTTGTAGGGTGGCTCGCCCGATGCTGGGGGGTAGACCGATAGAGCCTAGGGGTGACTCTAGGTCTAGATAGATGGCAAGCAGCCTAATCCCTAGGGAGAAGGCAGACAGAACCCGGCTTATTGAGGACTCATACGTTTTTTCTTTACTCATTATATATATAGGAAGTATTGAATGAGAAATCAAGAGGAGGATATCAACCAAAGGCTGGAAAAGATCCAAGAGGAGAGAAGTAAGAGGGAATCAAAAAACTCCGTCTTTAATCGTCTCTGCAAGTGGTTTGGCAATGCCTATAATTTTATCACGAGTGATATGTGGCGGCTTTATGACGCCGAGATGAAAGGGGTGTCGGGCTTTTTCGTGCGTATCCTAAGGGTGCTTTATATCTCAGTAAAGGAGTTTATTGATGGGTCGGTGGCCCAGAAGTCCTCCGCCCTCACCTATACCACGCTGCTGGCATTGGTGCCTACGCTCGCTATTATCCTGAGTGTGGCGGCTGGTTTCGGGATGCAGGCCTCGGTGCAGCGTGCCCTCTACGATGCTTTCCCAGCCCACCAGATGGAGCTCACCACAGCCTTTGACTTTGTGGAGTCGTACCTAGCTGAGATCCAGAGTAGCGTGCTGATTATTGTGGGTCTTATTGTATTGATTTACACGGTATTTAGTATGCTACTGACGGTGGAGAGTGTTTTCAACCAGATTTGGCAGATCAAAGACTCCCGCCCTATTAGCAAGAGTCTAATCGGCTACTTTGCTGCCATTGTGATCGTGCCCATCTCACTGATTGCCATCTCATTTTCCAACATCTTTATCGGCTCGCTTAGTTCTATTGAGCTACTTGGTACGATTAGTATTGCTCCAGTTGTCACCACGCTACTGAAGGTACTTCCTTTTGTGGTGATTATATTGATTCTTACCGCCCTCTATATGCTACTCCCCAATACGCGGGTGAAGTTTCTACCCGCTTTTGCTTCGGCGGTCTTGGCTGGAGCAGCTTTTCAGATTTTTCAGATGGTCTATATCTCGGGGCAGTTATGGGTTTCTAAGTACAATAGCATCTACGGAAGTGTCGCTGCGATCCCCCTACTGATGCTCTTTATGCAATTCTCGTGGACCATCATCCTCTTTGGGGCACAGCTGAGCTATGCTATACAAAATGTAAAGCAATATGTATTTAGGAAGGAGAGTGAGCGCATTAGCCGACGCTTTAGAGACCTTGTAGCCCTGATCATTATGAAGAAGATATGCAAGGCCTTCAGGCACGAGGGTGAGTCGTATAGTGCCGATCTACTAGCGGGTGAGACCGACCTGCCGATAGTGATTGTGCAAGATACTCTAGATAAGCTAGTCGCCTGTCGCCTTCTAGTGGCAATAGAGTCGAAAAAGTCCAGCCTGCCTGTTACCTATGCACCTGCCTCTGAGATCACCTCTATTACGATCAAGAGGGTGCTCACAGCGATGGATCGACTTGGTTCGGAGAACTTCCGAATGGATATTTACGATGAGTATGCCCAGGAGTGGGAGGCCATACGATTAGCTCGACAACTACCCTTTACTGAGCTCGAACAACCCGTAGTAGACATTGATAATATCAAGGGAATGGGGGAGTAGAGATAAATTCGTAAGAAAGGATATTTGATATAGTCCTAAAAAATTGCTAACTTCGCAAACCAAATGGGTACACTTCGAAACAGGGTGCACCAACGGTGACGATAGATGTGGAACATGTAAACAAACATTAGTGTATATATGGCAGTATTAGAAAAGATTAGAAGCAGGGCAGTCATCCTAGTGATAGCCATCGGCTTGGGTCTCTTTGCCTTTATCTTTGGGGATGTGGGCAATTGGTTTTCGTCGCTTTATCGCGACAGCGAGATGGATGCTTTCATCGTCAATGGCAATAAGGTGAAGATCCAAGACTATGAGCAGGCAGTGAGCCAAACAATGGAGCAGTACAAGCAGATGAACCGCAACCTAAGTGAGGCGGAGACTCAGCAAGTACGCAATATGGTCTATCAGACAATGGTGAGCAAGCAAATACTCTCCGAAGAGGCTGATAAGATTGGTCTCACAGTGACTCCTGCAGAGACATTTGACCTAGTGCAAGGGGATAATCTATCTCCAATGATCCTACAGAGTGGGCTATTCACTAATCCCGAGACGGGGCTCTTTGATAGGGCTGCTCTTCTCAATTTCCTTAAGCAGATCAAGACAAAGGGAGCCACTCCTCAAGAGCAGGCACTCATTGATCAGTATAAGGCCATTTGGGTACAGCTAGAGGATGATATTCGCTCTAATAAGCTAGGTGAGAAGTACACTAGTCTGATTTCGGGTGCCGTAGTAGCCAACAAGCTAGAGCTAGCCTACTATACCAAGGCTAATAGCGTAGCGGCGGACCTCGCTTATGTACAGCAAAGCGTAGCTCAAGCTCCTGATGCAGATGTTCAAGTGACGGACGCAGATATCAAGGCCTATTACGATAACCATAAGGAGCTATTTGCTTCACAAAATGGCGGTGCTGACCTAGATGTGATCTATGCTACTATTACCCCATCGGCTAGCGATGTGGAGTCGGCGAAGAGTGATATTGCCGAGGCGGAGAAGGCACTTAAGGCTGGCGAGAACCCAGCCAACGTTTTGGAGGACTACTCTGATGTGAAGTACGTTGATTACTATCTTCCAATTGGTGAATTTAATAATCCTATCTTCCCTGCTGACTTTGCTGCGTTCCTTGAGTCGGCTCCAGTAGGAGAGGTTTCTCAGGTTTATGACCTTGGACAGTCTGTAAGTGTGGCAAAACTATTGGATAAGAAGGTTTCGCCAGAGATGCTGAGAGTAAGCCACATCATGCTGGCACCTGCACAAGCTGGTCAGCCAACTGTAGATAGCCTTCTCACTGTATTGAAAGCCGATCCAAGTCAATTTGCCACTTTGGCTGCTAATTATTCGATCGATACCAATACCAAGACCAATGGTGGAGAGATCACTTGGCTCAATGAGGCCACTGCAGCTCAATATCTAGGCGAAGACTTTAGCGATGCTATTTATAAGGCAACCGTCGGAGTGCCCTTTGCATTTAAGTCGCAATATGGTGAGCATATTGTGCTTGTAAACGAAGCTAAGGACAATGTGGTTAAGTACAAGGTGGCCTTTGCACAGCGAAATATCGTGGCAAGCAATGAGACACAGACTGCCCTCTATAATGATATCAGTAGCTTCATTGCTCAGAACATGAATAATGATATTGATTCATTGGCACTTAATAAGGGGTATCAGGTGCTTCCAAATGTTAAGGTGAGTGCCGACCAGCCTATGCTTACTCAGGGCATCGAGAATAGCCGTTCGCTAGTTAAGTGGGCAATGTCGGCTAAGCCAGGTGAGGTCAGCGATATCACGGAGTGTGGAGATAAGTGGGTATTTGTGCGTCTCAACTCTTCATTTACCGATAAGGTGATCCCACTAGCAATGGTAAAGGATCAAGTAACTGATATCGTACGTGACGAGAAGAAGGTAGAGGCAATGTATGCGCAACTCACAGGTGCTAAGTACAGCAATCTCGAGGCCTTTGCAGAGCAGCTACATAGCCAGGTCGACACCCTCAGCACGGTGAAGTTCAATACTACACGATTGGCAGGTATCGGCTACGAGCCAGCTATCAATGCTGCAGCTGCTTATGCTCCAGTAGAGAGTCTACAGCCACTCAAGGGAGTGCGTAGTGTCTACCTCGTTAAGGCTCTGAATCGTACTGAGGATCCTGCTACGGAAGCAGATACTAAGGGGCTACTCGATGCTGAGCGTAAGGGCATAGTTCGCTCACAGGCACTTACCTATATTATCCAGAAGTCGGATATTAAAGACCGCAGATACAAGTTTCAGTAATCTTTAATCCGACACTTGTCAATACATAGAGACACCTTAGACCTAGGTCTAGGGTGTCTCTCATTTTATATTCAACTTATATTCTACGTAACTCAAAAAACTTTGGCGACTTCTTTGGTAGATTGAAATATTTATAGTACCTTTGCAAAGCTAAAGCAAAAAGAAGACATATCGGATCCTTAGCTCAGTTGGTTTAGAGCATCTGCCTTACAAGCAGAGGGTCGAAGGTTCGAATCCTTCAGGGTCCACTCACTAGTTTTGTCATTTATATTGGATCCTTAGCTCAGTTGGTTTAGAGCATCTGCCTTACAAGCAGAGGGTCGAAGGTTCGAATCCTTCAGGGTCCACTCATAATGATCGTTTTTTCCACTGTACTTACTAATGGGAGTACAGTGGTTTTTTTTTATCGCCCCCCCCCCATTTGAGGTCGATATAATCCGTCTAAACCTCAATATTTCTTATGTAAATGCTCTATAATCTCATTTATTTTTGGTTAATTTGTGGTGGTTGATACCTAAACAAAACAACTAAAGGTTAACAAAAAACAATTAGCAAAAGAAACTATGGGAAAAAGAGCTAAGCTATGGCTATTTGTAGCACCTATCGTGCTACTTCTGCTACAACTAACAGCGTGTAGCACATCTTCGGATAACGAGATCAATGATGGGGCACTAGAAGTAAGCCTGACCAATGTGGTATTTAACAAAGATGGCGGACAGGAGGTCCTAACTATTTCTGGCACCAAGGTGTGGAGCTATATCTCCAATGTGGGCGAGAGTAGCTGGCTTGTTCCAACGAAAGATAATGACAAACTCACCCTCACAGCTACTGCCAACACTCTAGGAAAGGAGCGTAAAGCAGAGATCATTATCTCTAGCCCTGCAGGTGTGCAAAAAGTCTATGTTACCCAGTCTGCAAGCGACCTGCTCTTTAGCTTTTCAGAGAGTGAGCTAGTCTTCTCACATAAGGCAGGCGAGAAGATGGTGCAGATTGCTACGAATAGCGACGACTGGCACTTTGAGCCAATAGAGGAGGAGGCTAAAGAGTGGCTCTCAGTAGTAGGCGGTGATGGCGCAAAGATGCTTATCGTAAAGGTAACAGCCAATAAGGAGTATGAGAGTAGATCCACCACGCTGATTGCTAAAGCACAGAATGGAGAGCAAGTTGGTCTACTTATCACACAGAAAGGAGTGGCAAAATACTTATTGCCCTTTGAACCTACTTCCAGAAGCCATTCCGATGTAGAGCTTATTAATTATGAGCAAGAGCGTGGCTCCATACTACAGGGCTACCAGCAAGGCAAGTATGATAACTTCCAAAAAGAAGAGGTGCCTACTGTGATGCAATTCATCACCAATAGCGACTACATGCCAATGTTTGCCTATATGCGCAATCTAGGGGAGCTCAAATATACGGTAGCTCAGTCAATTCTATATATAAATGATGATGCTGCTCAGGTAGAGCTAAAGGAGTACCAAGCATTCCTAGAAGACAATGGCTATGTTCAGGATAAGGAAGCAAGCAAAGACCTTGTATTGGTATATCGTAATACACAGAAAGCAATCAATGCTCAGATAGAGATCAAGCAAGGCGGGGCAGTGGTCGCCTTCTTCCCTTACTACCCCCAGACGAAGAAATACCCTACCTTCCCAACCCTACCAGTAGGTAAAGGCAATTGGCTAGATCGCCTATCCAATACTCAATACAAGGCAGCAGACATCATCCGCCTTGAGGGTGAAGCAGGCTCTAAGACTTCATTTATCAATCAAGACCAAAGCACTCAGCTCTACAAGTCTGCAGGCTTCGAGTGCGCAAAGAGTGATGATCAATACGATGCAATTAATCATACCTACTGGTTCTATACCAGCACACCAAAAAACTCTACGGCTGATTATATCCAAACCGTTAATGAGCAAGCTATGTACTTCTCCAACCTAAGCTGGGGTATACGCGAGGAGGGTCGTCGCTACATTATCACCGACGAGCTTGAGAGCTTGATACTCGATGCAGGTTATCAATTTGATGGGGTAGACAAAGATTCCCAGGCCTATTACTATTGGAAGTCTGTAAGCGATACTCAAGAACGTGTAATCTATGTAAGGAGAGTACAATTCACTGATGTGAATAATAACAAGCCTTCACTGATGATTGGTTATTATACTCTATTCATACAGCCACAAGGCACCTCAGCACTATCGCGTGAGGAGCAGAGAGCATTCCAAGCCGTAAAGAAGGGCGACTTCAAGGCTCTTGACTACCTACATACTAGCCCACGCATACGTGTGCACGAATCACTCCATAGCCGGAGTGCCAAGAAGTCATTCTAATAGGAGCTTAATCAACTATGAGACATTATATAAGACAATTAATAGAACTCCTAATAGTAGGAGTAGCTCTAGCTTCCTGCCAAAAAGATGAGCCCACAGAAGCCGACTTCGGAAGTATTGAGCTCTCTCAGTCCGAGCTTTCTTTTGACCGATCTGCAGGTGTGCAAGAGGTCAATGTCAAAGTTTGCAATCGTTGTGGCGATGCTATAGATTGGATTTACAGCATCTCTCCACAAGTAGAGTGGCTTACAGTCACTCCGTCTGATAACAAACTAGCTATAGCGACTACCGAAAATCATAGCAGTAAAGAGCGGCATGCCACAGTATCTGTCATTTCAGATAATAATTTGGTACGCCATATCACAGTATCCCAAAAGGGTGCAGATCTACAGCTAGACCTCTCCCAGCTTTCTGATGACAAACTCCAACTACCTAGTATGGGTGGCGAAAAGTACCTTCAGGTAATCGGTGGAGAGATAAGTTGGGATCAGATCACTGCCTCTGAAGAGTGGCTCGCAATCACTCCATTGCAAGATAGCCAGTCCATAAAGCTGGCAGTGCCTCGCAATCACAGCACCGAGCCACGGCAAGCAATCGTCACAATAAAGAAAGCCGACGCTTCCGAGCTCACCATTACTGTGGAGCAGGCTGGTCAATTGGAGTACTTTGTTCCCTACCAAGAATCGCACAAGTATATGGTCTACAAAGACCTTGTCGCTTATGAGGAAGCTAGGGGTTTTAAAGTCGTTCAGATCCAGTTTGGCGATAGTGACTTCGGCTCACCAGATGCCCTACTTTTCGAGACCTCTAGCCAAAAGCTTCCTGAGATCAACTATTTCCATAGTCTTGATTCGCACTTCGTCTATGACCAGGTGATGATTCTTCTCTCCGACCCAAAGGAGTTTCAAAAGGAGGGTGGCTATCTGCAGTATCTGAAAGATCTAGGCTACAAGGAGCGCTACAATAGTAAGCCCGAATCGCCCAAGCTGATCAGCCCTGATGGGTTCCTTGTGGCATCACTCTTCCATGAGACTAGGTATGATGAGTATTATGTCCGTTTCAACCCACAGTATCTACCCGATAAACCTCTTCCTACATTCGATAAGCTACCGGTTTACACCGATGAAATTCAGAAGAGGATTTATGACCCAAGGGTGAAATTCAAAGATATTTCCGCATGGGAGAAATCGCTTGGTAGTAAGGTACTCATTGAGATGCCAATTGGAAATAACGACCCTCAGCATCCCGACGAGATGTGGGCAGCTATCTATCAAACTAATCAAGAGACTGATGTGGATAAGCAGGAGTTCCGCTTCTACGAGTTCCACCTATCTTTATTAAGGGCAACGCCAGAAGAGCTACAGAGCGTACGCTTATTACGTCTTTGCTACAATGATTGTGAGCGTGTCATCTTTGAGACCTCGCCTGGACAGTTTAGAACCACGCCAGAGTTTGAAGCATTGGCCGAGAGTGAGGGCTTCATATTCTACGGTATGAATATGGATGGCGTCAACTTTGTCAATAAGGAGAAAGGCCTAAAGATGGTAGTCTTAATGTATATGAGCCCAGAGATATTTGGTGCTAAAAAGACCGCTACCATTAGGTACGAGAAGCTACCTCAAGAGAGTGGCACTTCGGCTGTAGCAGCCAACAACCTGCAAGAGCCTCAAGAGACACTCACCAGTGTGCCAGCTCGTAGGTACAATACCAGAAACTTCTAAATAGTATTTACAGATGAAACAACATAATAAAACCATCTATTTCTACTTTGCTACACTGATGGCAGCCTTGCTTCCATTGGGTGGATGTCAGCAAGACCTGCTGCAGAGAGGTGAAAAACCAATAGAGAAAGTAGAGCAAGAGGGCGATCGAGACCAGCTCACACCCTCCATCATTTCTGGGCAAGTGGTCGTAAAGCTAAAGCCTTCCGACCTACAGCTCCTCAAGGCAGCAGGCAATACTTCTCTCCGAAGTGCCTCATCCGAAGTGCAGTCCAGCCTTCGCCAAATTGGAGCTGTAAGTATTGAGCCTCTCTTCGTTGACTATCCTGAGTATCGTGAGCGCCGTCACAAGGCAGGCCTTGACCGCTGGATGATCGTCAACTTCGATGGCCAAATCTCTTCAAGAGAGGCACAGCAGGTACTAGGTGCTACTGAGACTTTTGAGTACGTAGAGCTGAAGTATGCTGTCGCACAACCAGAGACAAAGGCAACGCCCATCTCTAGTGAGGCACTTGCATCTACTCGTGCCTTGGGCTCGGGCGACTTCAATGACCCCCTATTGCCCAACCAGTGGCATTACTATAACACTGGTAGTAGCCTGATGGCACGTTCTCTAGCAGGAGCCGACATCAACCTAAAAGAGGCTTGGCAAGTGGAGAGTGGCCGACCAGAGGTAGTAGTCTGTGTGGTGGACGCTGGTATTGACTATCAGCACGAAGACCTCGCCGGTCGAGTAGACCTAGATCGAAGCTTCTCCTTTGTTGTGGATAAGAAGACTCAGAAGCTTAAAGGCAAAGGACAGATCGAAAGCAAAAGCTCCGACCATGGTACCCACGTAGCCGGCACCATTGCAGCCATCAATAATAATGGAATAGGTGTGGCTGGTGTCGCTGGCGGTAATGGTGAGGCGGGAACCGGGGTAATCCTTATTAATGCACAGATCTTTGGCTTCAAGGGTGAAAAGACAGTACCAGGCGTCAATGGAATTGTCTACGGAGCCGATCATGGAGCAGTCATTAGCCAAAACTCTTGGGGCTACATCGCCCCTGGTCCAGGTCAATTGCCCGAGTACGACAAAGAGGCAATGGACTACTTTATCAAGAATGCTGGCTGTGATAAAGATGGTAATCAACTCCCCGACTCCCCGATGAAGGGTGGTGTCATTATCTTCGCAGCAGGTAATGATGGGCTAGAGTACAATAACTACCCAGGTGCCTACGAAGGCTGTATCAGCGTGGCATCTATGGGTTGGGGCTTTAAGAAAGCCTACTACTCCAACTTCGGAGCCTTCGTAGATATTACCGCTCCCGGTGGCGACCAAGACTTCGGAATGACTGCAGGTGTGCTTAGCACCATCCCAGGGAATGATTATGGCTACATGCAGGGAACCTCCATGGCTTGCCCACACGTATCAGGTATTGCTGCACTTGTAGTCTCCAAGTTTGGGGGCAAGGGCTTTACCAATGAGATGCTCAAAGAGCGCCTACTCTCTGCATTGCGACCCTACGACATCTATAGCTTCAACCCAATACTCAAGGGCAAGCTAGGTGCAGGCTATATTGATGCAAGCATAGCACTCTTAGAGAATAAGGATAATGCACCCGAAGAGGTAAAGTCGGTAAGTGTCACTCCCGACTACATTACGGCCCAATTCACATGGGCTACTTCCAAAGATGCCGATGCCCATAATGGAGAAGCCTACTACTACAATCTCTACATTGACACTAAGGAGATTGCTTCTACCAAGGACCTAAAGCCTATCAAGGTATACCCCGATAGCCGTGGCGACAACCAGATGGTTAAGTATTTGCTCAAGGGCATCAACGATGGCACACTCTACCACTATGCGATTGAGGCGGTAGACTACTTCGGTAATCACTCGGCCAAACTAGCCAGAGGGCAATTCACTACTAAGGAGAATAAGGCTCCTATCGTGACCGATGGTCTACCAAAGGGTATGATAAAGCTAGCTACCAATCAAAGGGAGCACCTGACCCTTAAGGTCAATGATCCTGACCAGCACCAGTGGAGCTATGCCCTCAAGGGTGATCTCTATGGAATCAAGCACCACCGCGATGGTGAAGTGATAGAGATAGAGATAGCACCAATCAAAGCAGCAGGTGACCACGAAATCACACTGGTACTGACAGATGAGTATGGTAAGAGCACCGAAGAGGTTATTAACTACCACATCAGCCAGTATCAAGCCGTGACACCGCTCAAAAATCTCAGCGAGCAAACCGTTTCGGTAGGGAATAAGGGCGAGGTAAAGCTACCAACTCTCTTCAAGTATCAAGAGGGGGCCACCCTTACCTTCACAGCACGCTCAGAGCGACCAGAGGTAATGGAGGCTACCGTCTCTGGTGAGACGCTCACCTATAATGCAAAAGCAAAGGGACGGGTGATCATCATAATCACTGCCACCGATGGTATCACTTCGTCACAGGTGCCTCTTCACTTCAAGGTGAAATAATCCAATTATCAGTTTTCAATTAGCGAGGGTCGGGACTTCTCCCGACCCTCTTTTTTTGGTATGACGGGCATGTCATACATCTGTGGTGAAAGTCCACTCGGGGCGTAGTTGCCAACGAACCCCATAGCGACTTGCAAGTTTCAAGGGGTGACCCTTGGGAGAGAAGAAGCAATAGCGAATTCGTGGCCTGACGAACAGAAACCTAATACCAAGGCGTATCAAGCGGACAAGCTGGCTACAGGCAGTGAAGTTCCAAAAGGCAACCGTAACCTTGATGCGTAAATTAGGCAGGTAAACGATGAAAGATGTATGGCTTATCCCGTGAGGCCTCGGCAGTCCTATAGGATAGTAACAACGAATGTCGAGGAGTCAGCAGAGGTCGAAGTAGCCGTTCTCGCGCAGGACAAGGCGAAGGACCGAATAATTTGTAACGTTAATCAAGAATGTATGTTCCGATGTCTTTGCTGACGAGTGGCAACGTTCAAAACGTCAATGCGAACGCCCACATAGAGCTAAGCACGCAACCATCGGAAGCGGAAATTAAGAAAGACGGAAGATGAAACTAATCGAACAGACACTCGCCAAGAATAACGTACGCGAGGCACTCAATCGCGTTGTGAGCAACAAGGGCGCCTCGGGTATAGACGGCATGAAAGTCGAGGAACTCCGCGACTACATGAACGCCAACTGGACGAGCATCAAGCAGTCCATCCTAGAGCGCAGGTACAAGCCAGCTCCCGTACGGAGGGTTGAGATACCTAAGCCCAACGGAGGCGTACGCAAGCTCGGTATTCCGACAGTTGTCGACCGAACTCTTCAACAATCGATTGTCCAAGTCCTCACGCCCATCTTCAAGGCAGAGTTCCAAGAGAACAGCTACGGTTTCCGCCCCGGCAGGAGCTGTGAGCAAGCCGTACAGAAGCTTTTGGAATACCTCAACGAGGGAGCGGAGTGGATAGTTGACATAGACTTGGAGAAGTTTTTCGACAATGTTCCTCAAGACAAATTGATGAGTTATGTAGGTCGCGTCATCCAAGACCCAGACACCGAAAGCTTGATACGCAAGTATCTGAAGTCGGGCGTAATGGAGAATGGTCTTTACGAAGCTACAGAACTTGGCACGCCCCAAGGTGGCAATTTGTCCCCCTTGTTGAGCAATGTGATGCTCAACGAGCTAGATAAGGAACTCGTGAGACGGGGTCTGCGCTATGTTCGTTACGCAGACGACTGCGTTATAGCAGTAGGAAGCGAAGCCAGTGCCAAACGAGTGATGCACTCTGTCACCCAATGGATAGAGCGTGTTCTCGGGCTCAAGGTCAATGCCACCAAGACACACGTCTGTCGACCGAGCAAACTCAAGTACCTCGGTTACGGATTTTACAAATCCCCTCAGAGCAAGCAATGGACGGCAAGACCTCACGAGGACTCCGTAGCGAAGTTTGTCAGGAAACTGAAGAAACTATGCAAACGCTCGTGGAGCATCTCCATGACTGTCCGCATCACAATGCTCAACAGAGTGATACGTGGATGGATAAACTACTTTGCTATCGGAGCCATGAAAGGGAAGATGGTAGGGATAGACGAACATCTACGCACGATGTTACGTAAGGTGATATGGAAGCAATGGAAAACTCCACACAAACGAGCCTGGGGACTACGCAAACTTGGTGTCTGCAACGACTTAGCCAAGCTCACATCCTACTGCGGAGACCGCTACGAATGGGTGGTGAGACGTACATGCGTGGTACGAGCTATATCGAAAGATGTACTTGCCCGCAGAGGCCTTGTAAGTTGTTTGGACTACTATGCGATTAGACACTCTTTGAAAACGAATTAAACCGCCGTATGCCGAACGGCACGTACGGTGGTG
This sequence comes from Porphyromonas somerae, assembly GCF_022845615.1. NCBI lineage: Bacteria > Pseudomonadati > Bacteroidota > Bacteroidia > Bacteroidales > Porphyromonadaceae > Porphyromonas > Porphyromonas somerae. The sequence continues at coordinate 222,231 of NZ_AP025559.1, forward strand.
TGAGAGGGAAGGAAACGAAAGTAGGTCAGAAAACTTTCGTTTCCCGACCTACTCGATCCCTTTCTCTACCCTTGCCTCCTTCCCTTCGTAAGAGGGCAAAAGTTTAGTTGCAACTAAGCAATTACTGAGTTGCAACTCGGCATTTGCTTAGTTGCAACTCGCCGATCGCTTAGTTGCAACTCAGTTTTCACTTTTATATAGTGTTGAATATCAATTTGTTATTAATGGGCTTTTTAAGCCACTACTTTCTCCTATTTTATAGGGTCATTAACTTATGAATATACCCCTAATGCGTAACCCACGCACCTGAATTCTCCATTGTCTTCAGCGACTTACATTTTATCTTTCGAGCAACAACCTCCAACAAAGGAATAGCGCATAAAAGGGAGGAGGTTGGGGGAAGGTTCGTCTTCATTGAACTTTTTTGATTACTTTTGTAGAAGAATTATGGGCTTTGCCCACCATTAAACTAGGTATACCCAATGAAATTAAGAAGAGTGATATTGCTGGCTGTGATAGCCTTTGGTAGTTGCCTCCTCTCGCAGGCGCAGATAGCGAGGAGTGGCGAGCGACCAACGGAGAGTGGTGGCTTGCGTATGGCGGAGCTACTACAGTTGCCCACCTATCGGGCACCACAATTTGACCAGGACTCCGCACGGCTAGAGATGGAGCAAAGTTCTGCTGACCTTCGGGCTTACCTCTTTGCGCATACGATAGAGGTGGGCTTGGATATTATCCAAGATGGAGAGTACACTCAGTGGAGTGATGGCACCGAGGTATGGCGGTATCGTGTTCGATCTCAAGGGGCCAAGAGTTTGGGCTTTTTCTTTGACCAGTGGGAGCTTCCCAGGGGGGCTTATCTATATATTTATAGTACTTTGGATCCTACACGGTGCCTTGGTGGCTTTGGGTGGGAAAATAATAACGAGCGTGCCTCTCTGCCAATTCAGCCTATCTTAGCTGATGATGTGGTGATAGAGCTACAAGCACCTAAGGGTAGCCGACCACGTCTGCACTTGCAGGAGCTGTACCATGGTGTTCGCTCCATTGAGGGACTGCTGAGGTATAGTAATCCTCAGGTTGGTTCTCCCAGAAATTTGGCTTGTACACCTGAAGTGGCGTGCTACCCTGAATATCAGGATGTAGCAAGGAGTGTCGTGGTGGTAGTTACTGGGTCAGGGTATTTAGGAACAGGTGTTCTGGTCAATAATACGAGTAGTGATGGTCGTCCGCTAATTCTTACTGCTTCACATGTGATGGAAGCCAACTTTAGTAATGGTATACTCTCTCCTCAGAGGCTGGAGGAGGAAGCGGAAAAATCGGTCTTCTTCTTTAATTATCAGACTCCTATGTGCGATTCTGGTATCCAGCCAAGTACCACTCAGAGCATTGCGGGTGCCAAGATGTTGGGGTGTCATCCCTTTACCGATGTGGCATTGCTGGAGTTGAATGTTGTTGCTCCTCCAGCAGATTACCAAGCATACTATGCTGGATGGAATGCAGAGCCTAAGATGGATGTGGCACATGCCAATATCCATCACCCGTATGGCTATACCAAGCGGATTAATCTCGCTCTATCTCCACTTAACTACTCTACCTATTCGGGTTCAGGACTACCTTTTGGCGAGAACCAGCACATCAAGGTGCCTTTTTGGGATCTTGGAACCACCGCCTCAGGCTCTTCGGGGTCGCCACTCTTGGACCCCGAGCATAGGATTACTGGAGTGTTATCGGGTGGAGAATCATATTGCGGTAATCGCAGCCACGACTTCTTTGCCTCCCTACAGAGGGTATGGGAGTCGGAAGATGCGGAGGCGAGGAAGATTGTAGCCGCACTTGACCCTACAGGTGCTAAAGCTACTACTTGTGCTGGTAAGGGTGCTAGCCAAGGGGGGGAGCAAGCTCCAGTGCGGCTCACCAATATGCGCATTGCTCCAAGTAATACCCGTGTGATAGAGCTACTTCCTCAGTTGGATAGGGCTAAGCTCTTGGGTAGCGACCAAGGGGTACAGGAGATTGGGGAGAGCTACAGAATGGCTGCTGGTAGCAAGGTGTATGGCGTTTATGTGATGCTATTAGGAGAGGCACAGTCGGGAGATGAGCTGGTGGTCAATATTTATGGTAATGACGGAGCCACTCATCTTGGTAGCCAGGTGATCTCTCTGAAGTCTTTGGTGACAGATCCGAAGAATAAAGGGCAACAAGTACCAGGAGCCTTTAAGGAGATCTACCTCAGTCTGCCATCTCCTGTGGAGGTTACCACAGATCAGGTGCTTTGCTTCGCGATCCCTACCGCCACCATCCCTCAGGGTATTTCGGTGGTGCACCAGCAGCATTCCGACCTTTCTGCTAATAGCGCCATGTGGCGAGTGGCGAATGAGTGGCAGCCCTATACGAAGTACCAGCAGAGTGGAGGGCTTACTCTATGGGTGGATCCGGTTGTGAGTAATGCGACACTCAAGTCACCTACACTAGCAGAGCCACGCCTAAAGATTACACCACTCAATGGTGAGCAGATGCTACTGAAGATTAATGACCCCTCAGGGTCTGCCACCTATTCTCTCCAGGCTTATAGCTTGTTGGGAGAGCCAATCTACAGTGACCAGTGTGAGGGTAGTGACTTCTTTGTCTTCCCTCGTAATATGTTTGAGGGCTTGGGAGTGGTGATTCTCCGAGTGTCGGGTGATGGCTGGCAAGAGTCGGTGAAAGCTCTTTTCCCTAAGAATTAAGTGTACATATAAATTATAGATATAGCAGCGATGAAGCGAAACAATTTTCTACTCCTATTACTCTCACTCAGTGTGGGACTACTTTCGATGGTAGGGTGCAGTAAGAGTGATGAGCAATTTAGAGTACAAGGAACTATTTCGGAGTCGGAGGGACAAACCCTTTACTTGGAGTATCAGGGGCTGACTGGAGCGGAGTTGATTGATTCTACCGTGCTACAGCGTAAGGGTAGTTATCGATTTGATGTGCCACTGCCCGAGTATCCTGATTTCTATCGGCTAAGGCTTGGTAAGCAGGTGATTCCGATGGCAATTGATACCATCCCCTCTACCACTACTATCAATGGTGACTCAAGGAATTTCGCTACTAGCTACTCTGTGGAAGGGAACCAGGCTACGTCGCAAATCCGAGAGGTATGGTTGGCTCTTTTGGATGCCAATGTGTCTCTCTCTAAGCTTGAAGGATCATCTCTAAGTAGCCCAGAGCTATATGTGGCACAGCGGGATAGTATATTCGATAGCTACAAGGAGGTGGCTCGAAAGTATATCTATAGCAATCCTCGGTCGCCCGTCGCTTACTTTGCTCTATTTCAGCAGGTAGATGGCAACTTGGTATTCAATCCGTATGATAAAACCGACTCCAAAGCCTTTGCAGCTATCGCTAATATCTACAATACTTTTCAGCCCGAAAATCCACGTACTAAGCATCTGTATGACCTTGCACTACGCTCGATTGCGGTGGTCAGGCAGCAAGAGAGAGGTGAGGAGGTACAAGGGAGTAGTACTGAACTATTGAAAGCTGCTGGAGTGGAGGAGACCTCGTATATCGACTTTACGCTACCTGATAGAGAGGGTAGGGAGGTGACGCTCTCGAGTGTCGTGGCAGGTCGGAATGTGCTCCTTGCTTTTTCTACGATGCAGGCCAATTGGTCGGCAGAGTTCAACAGTGCACTTGCGGAGCTTTATAGCCAGTATGGCACCCGTGGTTTGGAAATCGTACAGGTGGGGTTGGACACCGACCCGCATATTTGGATTAGTGCCACGAAAGCGCTCCCATGGATCAACCTACAGGATCGTGACGGAAGCTACTCTAAGTTGGTGGGCTACTACAATCTTTACCGGCTACCTTCGCTCTTCTTGATTACTAAGGGGGGTGGAGAATTGCATCGTATTGAGAGCGTTGCACAGTTGGAGCAGCTCCTTAAGTAGTTGCAAGGTATTGGAAGGAGCCGAAAGCTTCGCTAAAATGTGTATATTTGCAGTCAAGCCTTGACAATAATAGTGTATGATTTTTGATATCAAGAAACAAGCAAGGAGGGTAGCTAGCTACTTTGGGTCGGAAAAGGAGGGGCGTGGACTGACTCTAGTGCGTGTCACTGATAAAAGTGAGCTCAAGGAATTTGTGCAGTTTAATCTAGACTTGTACAAGGACAATCCCAATCATGTCCCCGACCTTATCGGCGATGAGTTGAAATCGCTATCGCGAGAGAGTAACCCCGCTTTTGCCTTTTCTGAGGCCGACCTATTTATGGTGAAGCGTGGGGGTGAAGTGGTCGGTAGGATTGCCGGTATCATCAACCACCGAGCCAATAAAAAGTGGAAGCAAAACAGAGCTCGCTTTGGATGGGTGGACTTTATTGATGATGATGAAGTGGTAGACCTACTCTTTGATACCGTAGAGGCGTGGGCTAGAGAGCGAGGCTGTGACGAGATACATGGGCCGATGGGATTTACCGACCTTGATAAGGAGGGAATGCTGATAGAGGGTTTTGACCAAATGGGTACGATGATTACGATCTACAATTACCCCTACTATCCCAAGCAATTGGCTCGCCGTGGATATGAAAAGGATATTGACTGGCTGGAGTACAAAATATATATCCCCAAGATTGTACCGGAGAAGCATGCTAGGCTCTGCCAAATAGTGCAGGATAGGTATGGGGTGAGGCTCCTTAAGTTTAAGGAGCGTGATGGGCTGATGCGGTATGGGCGGGCTATCTTTGAGCTGATCAATGAGGCTTATGCCCCACTGTATAGCGTGTCGGAGCTGACCGATGACCAGATTGAGTACTACATCAAGCAGTATCTCCCTATGGTCAATCTAGACTTTGTCAATTTAGTGGTGACTAATGATGATGAAGTCGTCGGCTTTGGTATTACTTTGCCAAGCATCGTTAAGGCTCTGAAGAAGGCCAATGGTAGGCTCTTCCCTACTGGCTTTATCCATATTCTTAAAGCCCTTAAGTCGAAACAGCCTGAAGTAGTGGAGCTCCTTTTGATTGGGGTGAAGCCGGAGTATCAGAATAAGGGAATTACCGCACTTATCTTTGAGGATCTGATCAAGGTGATGCATCGCTACCAAGTGAAGTATGCCGAGAGTAATCCCGAGCTGGAGACGAACCTCAGTGTGATGCTGCAGTGGAATTACTTCAAAAAGGTACACCATAAGCGGAGAAGAGCCTTTTATAAGAAATTAGTGTAGTAAAAAGGAGAGAGAGGATATACATATATATGGAGTTGGAAAACCAGATAAATAACGCACAACAAGACCCTACAACGGAGGGGAATGCTAAAATCTATAAGGATGATACGGTGGTGACGCTGGACCCTATGGATCATATCAGGCTACGTCCGGGTATGTATATAGGGAAGTTGGGCGATGGCACCTCCAAGGACGATGGTATCTATGTACTATTGAAGGAGGTGATTGACAACTCTATTGACGAATACACTATGGGATATGGTACGCAGATCAAGATATCGCTTGATGAGTCTGAGATGCGACATATCGTGGTTAGGGACTTCGGACGCGGTATTCCGCAAGGGTCGCTCGTGAAGGCGGTGGGCACTATGAATACGGGTGCCAAGTATGATAGTGAAGTATTTAAGAAGGCGGTGGGGCTCAATGGAGTGGGTCTTAAGGCGGTTAATGCCCTTAGTACACGGATGCAAGTGACTTCCTATCGAGAGGGAAAGGGGAAGTATGTGATCTTTGAGAAAGGGGTGCTGAAGGAGGAGAGTGACCTCTTTGATACCACGGAGCGTGACGGGACGGAGGTGGACTTCTTACCCGATGTGGCACTCTTCAAAAACTACCGCTATCAGGTGGAGTATATTCAGGAGATGCTCCGGATGTATGCCTATCTGCAACCAGGGCTGAAGCTGACGCTCAATGGCAAGACCTTTGTCTCTAAGAATGGACTGATGGACCTTTTGGAGGAGAATATGACGAGTGAGCCACTCTATCCGATCATCCATTTCATCGGTAAGGATATTGAGGTGGCGATTACGCACTCTACCCAGTATGGTGAGGAGTACTACTCATTTGTCAATGGTCAGAATACCATTCATGGAGGTACGCACTTATCGGCCTTTAAGGAGGCAATAGGACGTACGGTGCGCGACTTTTTTCAGAAGAACTTCGACTTTAATGATATCCGCTCTGGTATTACCGCTGCCATAAGTATCCGTATACAAGAGCCCTTATTTGAGAGCCAGACTAAGATGAAGCTAGGCTCGAGAGAGATAGAGGAGGGGGGAATAACGATACAGAAGTTCGTGGGAGACTTCCTCAAAGCTAACCTCGACGACTATCTGCATATCCATAGTGAGACTGCCGAAGCGTTGCTCAAGAAGGTGCAGGAAAATGAGCGCGAGCGCAGAGCCCTTGCTGGTGTCTCTAAAGCAGCAAAGGAACGTGCCAAGAAGGCATCGATACACAATAAGAAGCTACGTGACTGCACACAGCACTACAATGATCCTAAGGCCTCTCTAGCCGATGATACTCAGATATTTATCACGGAGGGTCTCTCGGCAAGTGGAAGCATTACGCAGAGCCGAAATGCGGAGCACCAGGCGGTCTTTTCGCTCAGAGGAAAGCCGCTTAATTGCTATGGTCGTAAGAAGGAGGTGGTGTATGAAAATGAGGAGTTCAACCTACTTCAAGCAGCGCTCAATATTGAGGATGGACTGGACAACCTACGATATAATAAGGTGATTGTGGCGACGGATGCCGATGTGGATGGAATGCATATCCGTCTGCTGATCATTACCTTTTTTCTACGCTTTTTCCCTGATCTGATTCGCCAGAATCATGTCTTTATCCTGCAGACTCCTTTATTCAGAGTGCGGGATAAGAAAGATAGCACCACCATCTATTGTTACGATGAGCGGGAGCGAGATGAGGCGATCAAAAAGCTGGGGAAGGAGAGCAGTGTGACCCGCTTTAAAGGTCTTGGTGAGATTCGCCCCGAGGAGTTTAAGGAGTTTATCGGGGAGCAAATTCGTTTGGATCCTGTGATGATGAAGAAGGAGGATAATGTGCAGGAGTTGCTCGAGTTTTATATGGGCAATAATACCCCCGAACGCCAGGACTTTATTGTGCAAAATCTAGACCCAGAGAGTGTGTAAAGATGAAGCGAGTGGGTGTATATGCGGGGAGCTTTGACCCTTTTACAATAGGGCATGCCGATATCGTGTCGCGTGCACTGCAGTTGCTGGATGAGCTATATATAGTATTGGGGCAGAATATAGCGAAGCAACCATTTCAGTCGGTGGAGGAGCGTATGAAGTTTATTGAGGAGCTTTATCGAGATGATTCACGGATTAAGGTGGTGGCATACGACGGTATTGTGGCCAATTATGCCAAGGAACAAGGAGCCGTATTGGTTCGTGGGCTGAGGGGAATTGGCGACCTTGATAACGAACAGACCCTTGCCGAGGTCAATCGCTCCCACTTTGGCGTGGAGACAATTTGTCTATTCGCAGCTCCCGAGCACCGCATTATTAGTAGCTCTTTGATACGTGAGCTAGCAGCTTTTGGTGAAGATTATTCAGAGTATATCCCTTTGAGAGACTAAAGATATGGCTATTAATTATTATGGAGAGGGTGTGACTATCCCAGCTTTTAGGAGAAGAGAGGTCAATGCATGGATTAAGGATGTAGCAGAGGAGTATGGCTACGAGGTGGGCGATATTACCTATCAATTCTGTGACAATGAGCGGATATTGGAGATTAATCAGAAGTATCTAAATCACGATTATTATACCGATATCATCACCTTTGACCAGACGCGAGATGGGTTGCTTTTTGCAGATATCGTGATTAGCGTGGAGATGGTGACTAGCAATGCTGAGGAGTATGGCGAGCCCTTCAGGCGGGAATTCCTAAGGGTGCTGATCCATGGCGTGCTCCATCTCTGTGGGGTGGACGATCAGACCGAGGAGCAGGCAAAAGAGATGCGGCAGGCGGAGGAGAACGCCCTCGCGATGCTACCTGCCGAACTCTCTGAGGTATGGAGGAAGTAGTCTACAAGCCAAAAGATGGACAATTGGCCACAATTTAATCAACGTTACCAACCCAATATAATAGCTGAAATACCAGCTTATAGAGATTATCTCATAGGGGTACTATTGCTATTACTGGTAACTGGGGCGTTGCTTTGGGCTTTTTATCAGCGTAACAAACGACAGCGAGGGGCAGGAGGAGGTGTGGCCCTCTATTCTTATCTTGCACTGCAGACGATACTCCTCGTGGGCTTTCTCTATGCTGAGTTGGTATGGAGCAACTCGGGAAGTGCCCCCTATTGGTTGGTGGCCGGCAGTGGTTTCCTTTACGGATTGAGCTACCTATTGATTAATTTACTGGTATACGGGGTATTGTGGTATGCTTTTGGCGTGCCAGAAAAGGTGAGCCAGTGGTTTCTAGCCTTCTTTAGAGTTTGGGGGCTAGTTGGGGTGACGCTCTATCTACCGCTACTGGTGAGTATCACCGGGGGTGGAGGCAGTACTTGGGTAATTTCGATGCTATTGGGAGGTACCTATTTCTTCTTTAGGATGCTACTTATTCACTATAGTATCACCATATTCCCGAAGCTACTTAATTTCCCTCTGCATTTAATTTTGTATCTTTGCACTTGCGAAATAGCTCCGTTGCTATTTTTGTTGGTATAAATCGATAAGGAAAGAGTAATGCCTCAAAAAATTAAGACCATTTTGGTGTCGCAACCAAAGCCAACCAATACTAAATCACCCTACTTCCAGCTGATGGAGGAGACGGGTGTAGAAATAGATTTTAAGCCGTTATTTAGTATCACTCCTGTGAGTGCTAGAGAGTTTAGAGATCAGAAGATTGAGATCTTGGAGCATACGGGTGTGGTACTCAATTCTAAGACTGTAGCCGATCACTTTTTTAAGTTAGTAAAGGAGCTGAGGATAGAGTTGCCAGAGGATTATAAGTACTTCTGTAATTCAGAGTTCGTGGCTACATATCTGCAAAAGCATATTACTGTAAGGAAGCGTAAAGTCTTTTTCCCAGAGAAGAATGGCAATGTAGGAGACCTCCTTTCGCTACTTCTGAAGTATGATAAGGAGCACTTCTTTGTCCCAGGGATTGACGGTGTGAAGGAGCGTTACTCCGAGGACTTGGCAGCAAATAATATTGTCCACACTCTCGGAGTTGTTAGCAAACTTGAGTTCACCCCCGTGACGAAAGAGGAGATAGAGGGCTATGATATGCTGATATTTTTCAGTCCTAATGGCGTGCAGTCGCTATTCCATAGCATCCCCGAGTATGAGCAGGGTGATCAATTGATCGGCTGTTTGGGTGAAGGTACTCTCAAGTCGCTCAAGGAGGCGAAGCTAAGAGTGGATATGCCTGTCCCTAATAAAGACTTTACCAGTATCAATGCGGCACTCGACCACCTTGTGAAGAGTACAAAAAAGAAACATGCCTGAGAGTCAGATACTCAAAAAGGAAGAGAGAATCTACCTCCGAAGCGAGCTCAATGAGCTATTCGCCTCGAGAGGTAGCTTTGTTTGTTACCCTTTTAGAGTGGTCTACTTGGAAGTCCCCCGACAAGAGCTTCCACTCAAGATGATGGTCTCCGTCCCCAAAAGGCGGCTGAAGCATGCCGTTGACCGCAACCGTATAAAGCGGCTCACTCGTGAAGCTTATAGGCTCACTAAAAAAGAGCTAGTGGAGCAGATTGATCCTGAAGTGACGCTCCTGATTGGCTTCATTTACCTAAAGGACCGGCTGAGTAGGTACTCCACAGTCCAGCAGGCAGTGGAGGAGGCCTTCAAGAAGCTACAACCACCTACTAAAGAACCGGTAGAAGATGATTAAGAGGTGTATCAAGTGGGTGTCGGAGCTATTGGTACAGCTCCTACTTTTGCCTATTTACTTTTACAAGCGGGCCATCTCGCCGATGCTTCCCCCTTCTTGTAGATTCACGCCTAGTTGTAGCACCTACGCTGTTGAGGCACTAAAAAAGCACGGCCCAATCAAAGGGCTCCTCCTCGCTATATGGCGCATATTACGGTGCAATCCATGGGGCGGAAGCGGTTACGACCCTGTCCCTTAAGTATATGATTCCTTACCTTGACTTCCATACCCACGCCGAGGGCTGTAAGAAATACCTCGCGGACAAAGATGTGATAGTCATTCAATCATTGCATCTGGGCGAAAAGGTTGAGCCTAGAGCCAACTTTGCTACTTGGGGGGTGCACCCTATGCTAGAGGGGACAAAGGAGTTCGTTGACCAGCTGACGCAAGATAGGGAGCAGCTGATTTCGGAGTGGTACCGCACCTTGTCATTGACCCCTAAACTCATTGGGGTGGGGGAGTGCGGTTGGGATAATCGCTCCCCTCTTTCACTCGAGGAGCAAGAGTTACTTGTAGACTTTCATATTGCTTTGGCCGACCAGCTCGGCTATCCACTTATTTTTCATATCGTGGGTGGATGGCACCACTTGCTAGCCAAAAAGAAGTCTCACTCCAAGTCCGAAGTGCCATGGATCGTTCATGGATTTAGAGGAAGCGCTGCTCTTGCAAAGCAACTTACTAGTGCAGGTATTTTTCTTAGCCTACACCCCTATTGCTCAAGTGGAGTGTGCGATAAGTATTTCTTGGAGACCGATGATACACCAATGGCAATAGAATCACACTACAGAGCCAGAGACTTGCTACGTGAAGAGCAACGACAGGGGGTAATTAACCTTTTTTGTGGCTTGTTTCCTGTAGAATCTCAATTAATTACGGTACATTTGTAGTGTGAGAGATGAATGAACTAATGTGTAATCATTAAATAAGGCAAGATTATGAGAAATAACGATGGTCTGAAGCTTTTGATAGGCGTAGCTATTGGTACCGCTATTGGTGCTGCTGTTGCCTACTTTTCCGACAATAAAAAGCGCAATGACTTTATCGATGATATGTCGGATTATGGTGATAAGGTGAAGAGCAATATCAAGGATGCCTATTACGATGGCAAGATCCGTGCTCGTAGAGCCAAGAGAGACCTTTCAAGATACATGGCTGACATTAAGGATGATGCTGGTCATCTATACGATGATGTAGTCTCTTCGGCTAAAAACATGGGAAAGAAGGTAAAGGAGGAAGCTGAGGAGTTGGCTGACCTTACAGAAGAGGAGCTCTCCGACCTAAAGGACGCTGCAAGAGAGGAAGCAGAGAAGCTTTCTAAGAAGTAACCACTCCAAGTAATTCGGTGATATTGACTCACCACACCACTTTACCAGTGGTACATGGAGAGAAAGATAGGATGGGTGGGTGACTCTATGGCCTCACGAGCTGATCGTGAGAGCATTGAGTCGCTCACCCATTACTTTTAATATTTGATTATAATAAATAAATGATATGCCAATGACAAGCATCAAAGAGACTTTTAGTGAGGTGATTGCCGAGCTAAAGGATTATATTGAGGCAAAAAAAAGCCTGATAGAACTCAAAGCAACAGAAAAGGGAGCCCCCATTGTTGCCAAGTCTATATATGGCTCTATTCTGGTGGTGCTGAGCTTAATTGTGGCGACTTTCACGTTGGTGGCTGCGATATTTGCCCTATCACTCGTCTTTGTGACCAATGGCACAGAGGCTTTTGCCACTCTATCGGCACTGACCTTTTCGGCGGTCTGCCTATTGGTATTCTTCCTACTCATTTTGGCAATACTGCTAGCATTGCGCAAGCGCGTAACGAGGAAGATGGAAAACCAATTGGTCAATAATTATCTCGATAAGCAAGAGGCCAAAGAACACAATCAGGAGAGAGAAACATTGATAGCAAGTGAGCAAACAGCCCTCGCTGCAACTGAAATAAAGGAGGAGGTACAATGAGCAACTTAACAACAACAACTCAAGCAAGGTTGAAAGCACGAGAGGATAGATTGGAAGCTCGTGCCAATATGCGACTAGATAGGGTCAAGGAAAAGATAAATTATCTCAAGAGTAATAGCGGTAAGATGGTCATTGACGATGCTATTGATAACCTACGAAAAACCTCACCCGGTGTAGGCAAGATAGCTAGCTTTATCAATGGCTTTATTAGTAAAAATAGAGAGAAGAAGGTGGCGAAGGAGCTCGCTCAAGAGCGGCTAGATAGCAATCCCACCAGTAGCTTTAGCACCCGAGATGACCAAAGCCAAAATGGCCTTCTCACAGGGATTAAGAGCTACCTCCTACCTACACTCTACTCCCTCGGTGGTATGCGATTGCTATCATATAGTCTCAAAGGGACTGGCAAGATACTCCGAAGCGGTGTAGGGAGATTATTTGGTCGACGTCGTAAACGAAAGTAAGCGAGAAAAGAGTTTGATTTTGGCTATACGATAGACCATTTCATTTAAGAGAGTGGTGAATATGCCCAGTACTTCAAATATTTTGGGTAAATTTGCCCTTGAAAGATGATGGGTGATGAATAAACTTATCCCTGACGAATAAATAATAATTAATACATAAATAAGAATACTGATATGATTAAGATTGGTATCAACGGCTTTGGCCGTATCGGACGCTTTGTGTTCCGTGCTTCAACAAAGAGAAATGACCTAGTAGTGGTAGGGATTAATGACCTCCTATCTGTTGACTATCTAGCGTATATGCTAAAATACGATACAATGCATGGTCAGTTTGATGGCGAGATCTCTTATGACCTTGATAAGAGCACTTTGACTGTCAATGGCAATACCATTCGTTGCACTCAAGAGCGTGATCCTAGAGACCTTAAGTGGAATGAGATTGGTGCTGAGTATATTGTAGAGTCTACTGGTCTATTCCTTACTGCCGAGAAGGCTCAAGCTCACCTCGAGGCTGGTGCTAAGTATGTTGTGATGTCAGCTCCTTCTAAGGATGCTACCCCAATGTACGTAGTCGGTGTAAACGAAGATAAGTACGAAAAGGGCACTAAGATTGTGAGCAACGCAAGCTGTACTACCAACTGTCTTGCCCCTCTAGCAAAGGTTATCCACGATCATTTCGGTATTAAGGATGGTCTTATGACCACTGTACACTCAGCTACTGCTACTCAGAAGACGGTTGATGGTCCATCAATGAAGGACTGGAGAGGTGGTCGTGCAGCAGGTGGCAATATCATCCCTTCTACCACAGGTGCAGCTAAGGCTGTGGGTAAAGTAATCCCTGACCTCAATGGTAAGCTCACTGGTATGTCTTTCCGCGTACCTACACTCGATGTTTCTGTAGTAGACCTTACTGTTAATCTAGAGAAGCCAGCTTCTTACGAGGAGATCTGTGCAGTGATCAAGAAGGCATCTGAAAATGAGCTTAAGGGTGTTCTTGGTTACACTGAGGATGCAGTTGTTTCAAGCGACTTCCTTGGTGATACCCGTTCATCTATCTTCGATAAGGAAGCTGGTATCGCTCTTACCGATAGCTTTGTGAAGCTAGTATCTTGGTACGATAATGAGATCGGCTACTCAAATCGTGTGCTCGACCTTATCGCTACTATGCACAAGGTAAATGGCTGATAATTAGAGGTCACTCTAATTGTGAAATAATAAGTCACCCTAAGGAGATATTCTCCCTAGGGTGACTTTTTTAGTCCCCATACCAAGCAAAAGCATTCATTCCCCTCCCAATGAGAATGGCACTTCGTGCAACATTCTCATTTGGAAAAGGCAAAACGACTGCTTGCGGTCGGACGGATCCTAGCCCCTGGTCGGAGGGCCTAGCCCGAACGACAAGGGGAATACAATAATCTTCCCCCCCTCACACGACCTCCCCTCGTGGAAGGTCGGACAACTTGAACTGGGACTTTACCTGTTTTTTTAAAAAAAAACGATGTTCATGTATTCTATGGTACAGATTTATACCGTGCGACATTCTTCTATAAGGAATATTGGATGAGGGTAAAAACTCTAAGGTAGTAGGTCAAAAGTCGAGATGCAACTAAGCAATCGGCGAGATGCAACTCGGCACTTGCTTAGTTGCATCTCACCGATTGCTTAGTTGCATCTCAGCAGACGCTTTGGTATGGTATTGAATTACAGATGGTTGTGGAGGGGTATCTGTGATCCCGTTTTTAGCCGGATTTTTACTTTGTAATCTCTGCCTGGGAGAGTTGCTATTGGTGGGACTGCATGGTGGATGTCCGACGTATCAGATGGTGGAGCTGGCTGATTAGCTTCTCTCTTATCTTTTCATCTTGGATGATTGATAAGGCTGTTAGTCCCTTGTCAATCAGCAGCAAAACCAACTCTCTATTTTGCAGTTGTTTATCCCTTATCCTTTCAATTAATTCGCTAGGTTTCTCTTTAATCGTCCAGTGACCATCCTCATTCCTCTGATAGTCGGCAATTAATTCCATTCCGAAGAGAGCATACAGGCGTATTCTGTCAATGTCTGTATTCTCGTAGGCGTCGTCCAACGTCTTAAGTATACCGTTACAAGCTTGGTTGTGGCTTTCAAAGTCGGCTAGTCTGCCGCTATCCATAAGTTGTACCTCACTGGCATATCTTGAAAAAAGATTGACAGCAGTGAGTTCTGGTGGTGCAGAGATACACATTAGCTCTACCTCAAAGCCAGCCCTTTTGAACTTTCGAGCGGTGTCAGCTACTACTTCGCTTCGCCTCATAGTCCCTTCTACCGATACATTTAGCCGATTTCTTATGGCTTCGTCTATCAATCCCTCTGTAAATACATTGGAGAATATCTGCGTTTCAGATGAGTACTTAAGGGGCTCCTTTATCAGTTCTTTGTGTAGTGGGTGGTGCTCTCTATACTTGTCGCCATTTATGGTGAGTATACTTGGAAGCTCATTTTGGGCTATCTTTGCGAGTGCACTCTTTCCAGCAGATGGTTGTCCTCCCAATATGATAGCTCTTGGGTGTCCGCTAGGCTCTTTATCACTAATATAAAACCCCTTAAGCTGAGTCAATAGTGCTTCTACATCACTTCTCTTCATAATATGCTTTTAGGATGGGTGAATAAAGCTTTACTACTTTGTCTTGAATGTTTTTTGAGACTTCATCGTCTCCCAAGACCGCCATTTCCTCATACTCTAGGGTGGCCTGTTGCTCTATAAGGTTGGCTCGCTCTTCGGGGTCTTCAACCGTTAGAAGCTTATTCAGCGTCAAAGTCCTTAGCTTGGCGATGGCATTTGCCATCACCTCTTTGTCGGTAAAGGTTCGAGCAATTTCTAGTTGTCTTTCGGTCATAATGGTATGGTATTTATCTTTATCTATTCGATGAAATGGTGGAGCGACGGACGAGGAGGTACCAGATGCCGGCAACGATGCCCTTGAGAATAGAGGAGGCACCGATGATCCACCAAAGGGTGGTGATATCCTTGGTGAGGGGCAATAGGAGGAGGGCGGCGGGAATCCGGAGCAGGTTGCCAATGATACTGATGAGGGAGGGGGGGAGTGTCTGGCGGATACCGTAGAAGAAACCTTGGCTGGTGATCTCTATCATACTAAATACTTGTGGTACTGCTTGAATGGATAGGTAGATGCCACCAGCAATGTAGGCGGCTTCCTCAGGGACAATGAGTGCGAAGAGCCCTTCGCCCCAAAAGAAGTAGATGCAGAAGCCCAGGACGCCCACAATCAGCGATAAGATCAGTGTGTAGCGCACCCCTTTGTAGATGCGGTCTATCTTATTAGCCCCATAGTTTTGCCCGGTAAAGGCACTAAGGGCGGTAGAGAATCCTTGGGCGGTATTCCAGCAGAGCCCCTCTAGCTGCCCTCCAGTGGTGAGTGCCATCACTCCGAGATGCCCGCCATAGAGCGAGGCAAGGTGACCTAGTGTGAGGTTGATAAAAGCAAATAGGCTATTCATCACAGCCACAGGGGTGCCGATACGCAGTACGCTGTAGGTAATCCCTTTAGTTAGTTTGATGAATATCTTGATTCCACCCAGCAATTGGTCTCTGTAGCACATCTGTAAGAGGAAAAGAGCTAGCACGATCCCTTGGGAGAGGATGGTGGCGAGTGCTGCCCCCCTAACCCCCAAGCCCGCTACAAATATAAGGAGTGGGTCGAGGAGCATATTGAGAAATAGTCCTATACTACTTATAATGAAAGGAATCTTGGAGTGACCCGTAGCATTGTAGATGCCGGTGTAGGCGACCGTGGGAAAGATGAGGGGTAACCCTAGCGCCACTATGGAGAGATAGTCGGTCCCCATCTTGTGGATAGAGGTCTCGAGCCGATAGATGCCTATCAACCCTTCATTAAATAGGAGGTAGATAGCCATCACCACCACGCCCATAATGATAGCAATAGTAGAGGTGTGGCTGGCGTACTGGCGAGCTTCATCCTGCTCTCCTCTGCCTAGAGCATTGGAGACCCCCACCTCGGCAGCTACCTTATTCAGCATAGAGAGTGAGCTGGCAATCCACGTAAAGACCGAGGCTGCTCCCGTTGCTGCCACTGCCTCGGAGGAGAGACGCCCTACCCACGCCATATCGGTAAAGCTGTAGAGCATCTGTATGAAGGAGGTCCCTAGTATCGGGAGGGCAAGGTGCACCAGATGAGGCCCGATCGGTCCTCTCGTGAGGTCTTTTGCTTGGCGGTAGGTAGCCATCTTATCCGTAGGGGGTTACTTTTTCTTTTCTGTGGAGAGCATACCACACGCTGCCGATATATCTTCGCCACGTGAGCGTCGGGTGGTGGTGCATAGTCCGTGCTTATTGAGGTACTCCTCAAACCAAAGCACCTGTTCCGAGGTGGGGGTATGGTAGGGAATGCCTGGGATAGCGTGGTACCGAATAAGGTTGACCCTACAATCGAGTGGCTTGAGGAGGGCTATCAGACGGTCGGCGTGTGCCTTGGTATCATTGAGACCCTCAAATAGAATGTACTCGAAGGAGAGCCGCCTCTGACCCGAAAAGTCGTATTGGCTTAGCTGTTGCACCACCTCCTCTATATGGAAAGCTCGCTCCACAGGCATCAATTGTAGTCGCTCCTCGGGTATCGCATTGTGTATACTGATAGCGATGTGTACGCTCTGCTCCCGTAGAAGTCTATTGAGCCCTTCCTTTACGCCTATCGTGCTGACCGTGATCCGCTTGGGGCTCCACGCCAGACCGTAGTCGGCGGTGAGTATCTCTATCACCTTTGCTACCTCCTCATAGTTGTCCAAAGGCTCGCCCATCCCCATAAAGACTAAGTTGGTGAGCTTATCGGAGTGGGGGATACTGAGCACCTGATTGATAATATCGGCACTTGATAGATTGGCCAACCAGCCCATTTTACCCGTGGCACAAAATGAGCACGCCATCTTGCACCCTACCTGACTGCTGATGCAGAGGGTGGCTCGATTAGCTTCGGGAATGTAAACGGTCTCAAATTGGTAGGCGGGATTGGCAAGTAGAGGGAAAAGGTACTTCTCTGTGCCATCCGTGGAGATCTGTCGGTGCGTGAATGGAGTGCGACCGACCTGATAATTCTCCGCCAATTTAGCTCTAAACGACTTAGAGAGATTGGTCATCTCCTCAATGGAAGTGGCTCGCTTTTGGTAGAGCCATTCTGCTATCTGCTTGCCTCTAAAGCGAGGTTCACTCAAAGAGGTAACTAGCTCTTGGAGCTCCGAAAGTGTTTTGCCAATGAGTGGGGTCATAGCCATGGTGTTATTTCTTTACTTCTACAATCTCTGGGGTCTTTTCCCAATTCCATAGATATCCCTTTGCTTGGTAGCCCATCTTCTCTAGTAGGGTAAGGTAGCCTTTGATCTGAGCTCGGTACTGCGGTATATCTGTATTCTCGCCAAACTTATAGTCAATCACGATGGCATTGCTCCCCTCTATGATCAGCCTATCGGGTCGCCTATGCTGGTCGTACTCACCGATGTAGATAGATTGCTCGGTGAGAATGCTCCTTCCCTCCTTGGGGGTAAACCAGTCTCGTAGCTGTGGGTCTTCTGCCAGAGCTGTATTAAATTGGTTGATCAGGGTCTGCTTCTCCTCCTCTGTCTTAGGTAGGCGGGCAACGGCGTGCTCAAAGTCGTCCCACGAGATCACTCTCGACATCACATCGTGCATCTTAATCCCGTGCTGAATAGCTTCACTATCAAAGGCGGCTTCGGACTCTATCCGCCTAAGAATTGATTGGCGTGGCTCTTTATTAAGGTGTAGCTCCACCTTTGTCGCTACTTCTTCCTTAGTGGAGGTCTCCTCTTTCTTCTTATCCCCCCTTTGCTCATTACCATAGGTCCAAACCTTTTCATTCTCACACTGTAGCATACTATCCTCGCTGGGGTCTAGCTTCTTGAGCAATCTTAGTCGCTCGTGTACGATACGGGTCACTTTCTTAGTGGTGGGTTTCTCTTTAGTATAGAGGTAGAGCCGCTCTTTCGGGCGTGTAAATGCCACGTAGAGTAGGTTGAGATTATCGAGGTAGTTGGCCTCGTGTATTTCTCTATACTTCCTGCCAATGAGCGAATTGAGGTGTGGTGCAGAGGGGGCTTCAGGAATGATATAGAAGGGGAGTGGATGCTGCACAAAGCCCTCAGGAAGGTACTTCTCGGTGTCACAAAACTCCAAACTGTTATTTAAGCTAAGCTTAGAGATATCCCAATCAAGATAGGGCATAATCACCACGGGAAACTCCAACCCCTTTGCTTTGTGAAGGGTGATCAGCTGTATCTTGTCGTTTTCGTCATTGCCCATGGTTACCATCTGCCGGACACCGATGCGCTTCCACCAATAGCTAAATTGGAGTAGCGTATTGGGCTCATTCTCTACAAACTCATGGAGTAGGTCTAGGAACGAATTGATATAGAGCTCCTCCTCACTTGGTATCTCGAGATTTGCCAGGAGTTCATTGGTTATCTCAAAGAGGGTAGCTCCCGTTTGCACTATTTGGATCAGTTGCTCTATCTTCTCCTCATCGGATATCCCAAAGGTGTGGCATGCCACCTCAAAGAAGACCTTTTTCTGGCTGTTTTGAGGGTCGGCTACATGCTGGTATAGTGCCGTGATCAGCTTCACTGTGCTTGAGTGGCTCACCAGTAGAGCTTCATCCGAGAGAAAGGCAAAGCAGTGGCGATTGGCCTTGTCCTCTGTGGCGAAGTTATTCAGCATCTCTGCTATCTTCGTTGCTTCATTATTGGTGCGTACCACGAAGGCGATATCCCCTGGGTTGTAGCCATCTTTGTGAAGGTCTAGGAGCAGATTTTTTATCCGATTAGTGAGTACCTCCTCTACCGGCTCGCCCTCATCGCCTGCCTCTAGTTGCTCAAAGCGTACGTAGCCATGCCCATTCTTCTTGTTAGGCTCTTGGCAGACGTTGCTCTCGTATATCTTCTTGTAAACCTCATTACTCTCCCCGTCGAGATCAGTATGGGAGGGGAAGTCGTAGATGTTATCAAAGAATAGGTTGTTGAAGCGCACGATGTTTTCGTCACTTCTCCAATTGATTTTCAGTGGGTCATCATTTGTAAAGTATTGGAGTATGCGGTCACTCTCCACCTCACTATTAAGTAGAGAGCTATCGGTACCTCGCCACCTATAGATGCTTTGCTTTACGTCGCCTACGAGGAAGTTCTCCTTCATCTGGCTCAGGCTTTCAATGAGTAGCACCCTAAAGTTTTCCCACTGCGTGCGGTTGGTGTCTTGAAACTCATCGAGCATATAGTGGTCAATCCTTCCGCCCACCTTTTCATAGATAAGGGGGGTAGAAGCACCGTTGATCACCTTTTTAACCAGTTCGTTGATCTCCTCGATCAGCACCACCTTGTGCTCCTCTTGGTATTGTGCTATCTCCGTTTGTAGCTGCGAGAGAATAGGGAGCAGGCTCAGATGCTCCTTGAGCAGTTTAGCGAGCTGATAGTCTCCTGCATATTGACCAATCACATCATTAAGGTCGTATAGCTTCTGCTCTATATCGTCAAGACCATTCATTAGCTCCGGAAACTGCTTTGCCACCACTTTGAAGTTCTTACTAGAGAAGATCGCCAACTTCCCATCTTTTCCCACCTTTATTCTGCCGTCGTATACAGGCTTTTGTGGGTCCGTGATCTTCCTAAGGATCAGCTCGGATAGCTCCTTCCCTTGCAGAGCTTTTAGGAAACCATAGCTACTAAGTGCCAGTGCTTCATCGGCGTATTCTGCAAGAGTGTCTTGAAGGATGTCGAAAGGCTTCTCCATCTCTGTGAGAGCTTCCTCGGCCTTTGTCTTCAATTCCATTGCAGCTAGATCAATATCCTTAGGGTCGAGAGCTTGGATAGGGTATTTATCCGCCTGAGGGTTGTAGAGCATCTCCTTGGCAAGATTGATAATAGCCGCACGAACATCAGTGCTATCACCCTCCTCCACTCGAGAGAGAAGCACTGAGCCCAATCGAGTAAATACATTGCTCTCTTGATTCAAAAGGAGACGATCCACCGACATCTCAATCGCCCCATCCCTATCGAGTGCCACCTCGGCATTGGCGCTACTATTCTCCAGCTCAATCACGAAGGTGCGGACAATCTCCTGAAAGAAAGAGTCGATCGTCTGTACCCTCAGAGATTCATAGTCGAGTAGGATCTCCTCCAGCACCTCCCTTGCTTTGCTTTTCTCTTTATCTATTTGTTGTGGTGTTTTCTTTGGCGCCCCCTTCTCTTGCTTTCTTCCGTTGAGAGAAATCTCATATAGCTCCTTCACAATCCTCTCCCGCAGCTCCGTCGTTGCTTTATTAGTGAAGGTAGCAACAAGGATCCTCTTGTATCCCCCCTCCATACCATCCGAAAGTAGCAGATCCAGGTACCGATGCACTAGCGTGTAAGTCTTACCACTCCCCGCCGATGCTTTGAATATATTAAGCGGTCTTTGCTCCTTACCTGCCGACTTATTAACCGCAACTTCCGTCATCTCCTTCTGCACTTTTCGTATCCCCACTGCTGAAGTAGAGTCACTACACGCTCCACCACCTCGCCCTGTATCAGTATTTCGCCCTCCTTGGCACTGCCACCTACACCACAAGCCACCTTCAGTCGCTTTGCTAGAGTCTGCAACTCATCATCACTGCCTATAAATCCCTCCACCAGCGTCACTACCTTGCCCTTCCGTCCTTTATTATCTCTGCGTACCACTAGAGGTTGCTTCTCAGGGGGCAAAGTCTCCACCTCAGGGGTGCTCTGGAGCTGGTCCATTAGGTCTCTATTGGTAGAAAATATCATACCGCCTCTATCGTGCTTCGCCATGGTGATGAGATTATTGGAGTGATGACTTCCGTAGAATGTCATGATACCGCTTTGGCGTACTCAAGATGTCCATAGCTCCCTGCATAGTAGGATCGTCTTGGAGTGTGATAGCAAACTGCCCCTCCTGCCCGAAATAGTGCTGAGCAAGGCTGCCTTGGAGCAGACGCACAATCTGACCCCGACTCTTGGCGAAAGCTTGCTCAATTGAGGGCGTAAGCGCTTTGCGAAGAGTGGCAAATGCCTCCTTGCTCACCTCTTCATATCCCTCAAACTTAGCTACCTGCTCCACCGACTTCAGCATCTCTAGGCTCATCTCGCCAAATTCAAAGTCCTCCCCCTTTAGCTCTCCAATAAACCGAGCCACCTCCTCATCCGAGATCACAATATCCTGTAGCTCCTTTGCCTGTGGGTGCTCCAAAAAGAGTTGGTTGGCAAATTGGAAGATCCGCCCTTGGTTGCTGAGGGCAATCGTAATGGCATCCATCATCTCTCCCTCAATCTCCACATCTGGTCGAATGCCACCGCCATCACGTACCTCACGCCCCCCTGCCGTGTGAAATACATTGGTCAAGCTATCGGGTACCGAGGCAACTGATCCATCGGGATTACGGTGTGAATAATCGAGCTGCTGAATGCAGCGCCCACTCGGTATGTAGTAGCGCGAAGTGGTCAGCTTGAGGATGCCATCATACGGGGTTGGAAGCGTGGTCTGTACTAGCCCCTTTCCAAAGCTCTTACTCCCTACGATCACCGCTCTATCCAGATCCTGTAAAGCACCTGCCACGATTTCACTTGCCGAAGCCGAGCCTCCATTGATCATCACCACCAGAGGTATCTCCAGGTCTATAGGCTCCTGCTCGGTAAAGTACTCCTGCGAAGTCTGTGGTAGCCGTCCCTTAGTATAGAGCACCTTGGTCCCCTTTGGTACAAACATACTGAGTAGCTCAATAGCTCCTCCCATTACACCGCCACCATTGCCACGGAGGTCTAGGATCAGCGACTTCATCTTGCCCCCCTTATTGAGCTCGGCATAGGCTCTCCTCACATCCTCAGCACTCTTCGTGGTGAAGCTATTGAGGCGGATATAGCCAATGCTATCTTGGTAAAGGCCACGGCTCACCACTTGATCCACCACCACAGATCCACGCACAATCTCCATCTCCTCTGGATCACTTTTCCCCAGCTTTAGTATCTTCACCCGTACACTAGTGCCAGCAGGGCCTTTTAGCTTACTACTCACCTTGGAGGGCGTGCCAGGCACTACTGATACCCCATCGATCTCCAAAAAGGCATCACCCATGCGGAGCCCTGCACGCTCTGCCGGCGACCCTGGCATGGGGTACTGTACATAGACTGTGCTATCCACTAACTGGATATAGGCACCGATGCCCGCATACTCCCCGGTGGTCATTACTTGGAAATCCTCCTTCTCCACCTCAGGGATATAATTGGTATAGGGGTCTAGCTGTGCCAGCATCGCATTGATGGCCTCTGTACTCACCTCCTGTATATCAAAGGTATCTACATAGTAGGCGGCTACTCCTGAGAGGGCAGAGTTAAATATATATTGTGCCCTACTTACCGCTATTTGGTTCTTGTCGTTGTGCGACTGGGCATATAGCCCTAGAGAGGGCATCAGCAGCATCAGCCCCGCCACCATTGAAATGATCTTATTTAGCTTCATATAGTTATTGCCATTACTTCATATATTATTATCAACAAATATACCAAATTCTACTGAATAGTAATGGAGATATGGTGCTTTATCGTGGTGTCCGGCTAGTCTGCCCTGTCCGACTTCTCCGATGAGGGTACCTACAAAGGGGTAACCACGTTAGTTCCCGCTTTAGCGGTTGCTCTAAGACCTTTTTGGATAGATCGATCCTGGGCGAATCTAGTGGGTATTCATCATAATTAGCTATGAGATAACTAGCTAAAATCACTACTAATGGGTATTGATGGGCGGTCAGTTATTGCCTACCTTTGCTCATGAATTGATAGGAGAATAAGCATTTTATCTTTACATACCATATAGTAAAATAGCAATAAGAGTAATATGAAGAAGATCTCAATTATCTACGGTACGTGTACCGATCATACCAAAGAGGCGGCAGAGTTGATCGCTTCTAAGCTGAGCGACTTCCAGCCTGAGCTACACAATGTAGCCGATTGTGGCACCGAACCATTTGAGCAGTCCGATTGCTTGATTCTCGGCACCTCCACTTGGGGTTGCGGCGACTTGCAGGACGACTGGGGCGATATGCTAGACAAGCTTTCGGGCGTGGAGCTAACGGGCAAGCAGGTGGCTCTCTTCGGGCTAGGCGACTCCTCGAGCTTCTCCGATACCTTTGTTGATGGCATGGGCGAGCTATACCACTTCTTTAATGACAAAGGCTGCAAGATGGTAGGCGAGGTGCCCACAGATGGCTACTCTTTTGATGATTCCACCGCTGTAGTCAATGATGAGTTTGTAGGTCTCCCACTCGATGCGGATAATGAGGAAGACCAGACCGAAGAGCGCATCGAAGGCTGGGTGAGCCAATTAAAACCCTTACTATAGAGATAGAAAGGAGGCGGATATGAGCGGAGCAATGGGAGTGCTATCTCACCTTACCTATGAGTATCACAAGAAACTTAGGAGCTTGGCACTTTATACTTTTCACTCCTCCCTTAAGGGTGAGGTGGAGAATTGGCTTTGTAGCCGTCATATAGAATATATCCTACAGAAGGTTACACCGGTCAAGTACAATGTCTTCTTTGGAGACGGTCCTTGCCTAGATGTTATCCGACATATAGGAGACGACAAGCCCCTTGCGGAGTACACCCCAGAGGAGGATTTTATGCTCGGAATTATGCTGGGATACGACCGATTGGAGCAGTGCCGTCGTTATCAAAAGCGAGTTGATCTATCTAGAGAGATAGAGACCCATTGACTTTCGATCCAAGTAGGCACACTGTTACTGTCCTAAAGTGCCTAGATGGAAAGAGGGTAAAGGCTCGCAAAGATCTACTCATTAGAGTGATGTGGTAGGTGTTAGGTTGGTGGTGACCTATTGGCTTTCTTCAAGTTTGTCCTTGAGGTGCCAATGGGTCCCCACTTTTTTATGCCCAAAACAGACGTCTGACCTGTCCGACTTGTCCGACCTGTCTGACCTGTCTGATGAGGTGCCCCCCCCCAATGAAGGACCTCCTCGCGGAGACCCTTTGAAATTGATGTTCTCAAAATAGGTTTCGGACGAGATAGGAGCAAAGCATTTATTGAGTTGCAACTAAGCGTTTGCTTTGTTGCAACTCGCCGATTGCTTAGTTGCAACTCGGCATTTGCTTAGTTGCAACTCAGTTTTCGGTTTCTTATCTTATTGTATTACAGTGAGATACAAAAGGGCATTTGGACTGCTGTATTTTTTTTCAATAAATAGCAGTGAATTAGGCGTAGATTGTATGCCAAAAGTACTCCCAAACTACCTCTAAAAATAATGGCTCAGATGTTTGGTTTATATTATAAACTTTTGTACCTTTGGTGCGAGAAAGGTGGTGCGCACCCTTTTTTATTGAACGAATGGTTTATAATGTAAACTTATTATTTCTGAAGATTATGGAAGAGAAGAAGATGAACGAGATGGAGAGTTTGGAGACGATCACCAAGATGCTCCAAGCTACTAAGGGTGAGGATATGCGATCCATCGTGATACGCTTTAGAGTGTGGGGAACGGCCTGCCTACTTGTGGGGTTACTCGCTTTCTTTGCCACCACTTATCTAATAAGTCCTTGGTGGCACACTATGTGGTTTTCAATGTTTTTAGTGCCCCTTATCCCTGCGGCACGTGGCGAGCATGAGGGGCATAGAGTCACCACCTTTCTTGATGAGAGTATCGCTAAGGTGCTAGGTGCTACGGGTACTTACTTTGCTGTGGCTAGTGTGGCAATTATTATTTTTGGTTTGTCTACCGGCAATTGGATGTTTCAGTTACTCGCCCCTCTAGCGGTGGTAATATTGAGCTTCAACTTGATGCAGGTATGGGCGTTGACCAAGCGACGTGGATTTTATCTCTTTTCGCTAGTAATGCTACTCGCAGGGATGCTGATGCTTTGCCGTGTGGTGCTCAATCTGCCTCTGTTTACCCCTTTGGATCATCTTTGTACTGGGATATTGCTCGGACTGCTATTCCTAGTCCCTGCCAACTTCAATAGCCGACCAAAAAAGGTAAGATCATGAGAGAGCTGGACCCATTATTGCATTCACAGCTGCGACTATCTATTGTATCAATATTGCTCTCTGTGGCCGAGGCGGATTTCGTCTATCTCCGACAGAAAACGGGTGCTACCAGTGGCAATCTGAGTGTGCAGATCGATAAACTCTCTGAGGCAGGCTACATAGAGGTGGAGAAGGAGTCGGCCGGGAGATCAAGCCGTACTACCTGTCGCCTCACGGCTAAAGGGCGTGCAGCATTGGAGGAGTATATCCAGATATTGAGAGAGGATTACTTCCACCTCCCATAGTATAGTTTCTTACCTAAGGCAAAAAAAGACCTCGGTAGAGGGGATCAGACAATCCAATCTAAGTCTGACCCCTCGGCCGAGGTTTCTGCTATCAGCTCACAATAATATTGGTGGAAGCGTCCGACCTTTCTCAATAATAAAGCTACTCACGCGTATAAAGTCAAACAGTCAAGTAGCAAATTAAAAGGTTTATCGGACACCAAAGGATAATAACTAAGAATCCTCTGTAAAAGCTCATAATTGGAGCTTTTGCAGAGGAGAATAATCAAATATAAAGGCGTTCCCTCAAGCTAGACAAGATGAAAACCATCAAAAAAAACAGACCAAAACTCCTAACCTCGAATGTGCAACAGTCTCTATTTAGAATTTTATGGATAAATTTGCACATCCAAATAAGAGATACAATGAAAACTAATTAACTATTGATGGAGATAACACTCTGCTATATGATAAAAAGATCACCCCAATGATCCTGCCGTTTGAGGTAAGCCACGTAATTGCAATATGCTCTTATAACCTCGCTACGTTTTGATTAGATAGGTAGAGTTGTCCCGATCAAAAAGTTCTGGGATCATCATCCTGAAATCCTATTCCACACTTCACCTTTCCCATTGTTCAGCCAATTGGCTTTTCACTCTATAGTATGCAAAAGAGAACGTTTAAACATTACTCATAATTATTCTTTATGATGTCTTATGGTAAAACATTTATTATCACTATGCTGTAAGCTTATAGCTCTTGTGCTAACCTTGTCAATAGCAGCTTCCTTGCATGCACATGCACAAAATAGTAGCACAGCACAGACCGTCAGAACACCTGAAGGTGCGATACGATGCAAAGTCTTATTCTCAGACCAAACACCAGCTGTTGGCGCTACCGTTTATCTCAATGGCAAGCCCGTAGCAGTTACGGGGGAAGGTGGAAGCTGTTTTGTAAGGATTACAAAATCTGAAAAAACAATTGAGATTGGAGCATCCTATGTAGGAATGTCGCCCGAAAAGCAAACCTATCATGGGGAAAAACAAATGACCTTCATTCTACAGACCGATAATGCTGAACTAAGCGAGGTGGTCGTGACTGGCTACCAGACTGTAAATAAGAGGCAATGGACTGGCTCTGTGGTCACTATTAAAGGTGCTGAAATAGCCTTCCCTGGTATAACCACGCTGGACAAAGGATTGGAAGGATTGGTACCTGAGATGTTGGTGATACCCACGGCGGGTGATGTAGGAATGACTCCTCGCTTACGTATTAGAGGAACCAGTACGATTCTTGGTGTTCGTGAACCTCTTTGGGTAGTAGATGGTGTGGTGGTGCGTGATCCAGTCACTATCCCAGCTGAAGACATTAACGACCCAGACTTTGTCAATCGAATTGGCAACGCCATAGCAGGTATCAATCCTGCTGATATTGAGCGAATTGACGTATTAAAGGATGCAGCTTCAACAGCGCTATATGGAGCACAAGCCGCCAATGGCGTCATCGTAGTAACTACTAAAAAAGGAGGGTACGGCAGACTTAGCATCAACTACGCTGGCGGGATAGGTCTGGCCGTTCGTCCTCGCTACACGGATAAAAATATTGACTTAATGAATTCCCAAGAGCGCGTTCTTTTTTCTCGTCAGCTAGTAGAGTCCGGATATTATTTCCCCTCTAATATGTATCAAGTAGGATACGAACATCTAGTGCAAAAGCTCTACAATAAGGAGATCAGCTTTGATGAGTTTGAAAATCGCGTGAATAAAATCTCGTCACTCAACACAGATTGGTTTGACCTATTGATGCGCGATGCGTTATCCACCGATCAGCACCTCTCTATTTCGGGAACTTCGGGTAATCTCAATTATTATGCCTCATTAGGTCACAGTTTGAGTAATGGAGTGGTGAGAAATAATCAGACCCAACGCACGACTGCGTACCTCAAAGTTATAGCCGATCTGAGTGTGCGTAGCCAACTAACAGTATGGCTGCGGACGGCATTAGAAAACCGTGCCTACAATGCCTCCTCTATCAACCCCGTGGACTATGCTTACAACACATCGCGTACGATTCCCACCCATGAGGAAGATGGCAGTTATTCATTCTACAAGCGTGGTGATGATGATTACTACAACTATAGATTTAACATCCTGAACGAGTTGGAGCACAGTGGGTACAGACAGGATCATTTTGACACCTCTGTCAATGCCGCTTATGATTTGAAACTGACCAATGATCTTTCTCTGTCGGCACTAATGACCCTTGCCACCTCAAACACCAATGGCGAAGAGCATCATGATGACCAAACTTATTACGTTGCAAACCTGAGGTGGACAGATTATGGAAGGGAATTCAGTAAAGTAGCCTTGGAACATAGTGAACTCCCCTATGGTGGTGAATTAAACCATTTCCAAGAACGCTTTCGCTCTCTTTCTGGCCGTTTGATGGTCAACTATACCCATACTTTTGAGAATGAGGATGTACTAGCTTTTCATATCGGCTCTTCACTAGAGAGCACACACACTAAAGGCATGAGACAGTTGCAACGAGGATACTTTCGCGATTATGGCGAGAAGTTCGTAGCGCCTGAGGATCTTGATAAATTTCCTGCATACAAGGCTTGGCTGATAAGTGAAGCTGCACAGCCCAAACGCATGGATGACCTTCTCAATCAAGGATCACTATTCGCCACTTTTTCTTACTCATTTCATAATAGACTCACTCTAGGGATAAATGGTCGTACCGATGCATCCAATCGTTTTGGCTCCCAAAGTAATCGCAAACTATTACCCGTATGGTCACTCTCTGGCAGCTATGATTTCTCAACTCTTCTACCAGAAAACTCGTGGCTAGACTACCTCTACCTGCGCACTTCATATGGCACTCAAGGAAATATGCTACGTGATCAATCTCCAGTGCCCATAATTCAGAAACTAAGTACCGACCCTTACTACAATGAGAAACTTGCTATTTTGGCACGCTACCCCAATCCTGATCTAAGGTGGGAAAAGACACATTCCTTCAGTGCTGAACTAGACTTTTCGGCATGTGATCGAAAGATTGCTGCCACCCTATCTTATTACAACAAATACACAAGCGATGCCTATATGAATTTAGATATTGATTTAGTCAACGGCATTCCCTCTTATGTAGTAAATAGTGGTGACCTTCGCAACCAAGGATTCAGCTGTGCCTTATCTGTACAGCCAGTGCACACGAAAAACGTCACATGGCGTATTTCCACGTCATTCTCCAAAAGTTTCAACCGCCTAGATAGCAAGCCCGAGTATGAGCGTTTCTCGGCAAAGGACTTCCTTCATGGGCGAGCCTTAGTCAAGGGTGAGGCTTTGGGTACTTTCTACACCTATCGCTTTAAAGGACTCAATCCAGAGGACGGAGGCCCACTCTTCTACGATGGAGAAGAACGTATGGAGGATTTCTTCGGAAAGAGTAATTACGAGGTCTACCAGCAAGTGCTAACTAAATCGGGAACACGACTTCCCTCTATGTTCGGAAGTTTTCGTAACCTCATAACTTGGGGAAATGTCACACTCCGCTTTAACCTCTCGTACAGTTTAGGAGCTAAGACTCGTCTCTTCAAACCTTATCGAAACGCTAAAAACTTCCTACCAGAAATGAACGTAAATAGGATGTTTTTGGATCGCTGGATGGCTCCAGGTGATGAACTGCACACCAATGTTCCCGCCGTAATAGACCAAATGGTCCCCGCCGTTTCAGCGAAGTACAACCGCCACTATTCACGTAGGCAATCCAAGAATATGCCAGTCATAGCAGAAAACTCATGGGAGATGTACAATTATGCTGATATCCGTGTTGTTTCTGCTGATTACCTGAAGTGTACAAATCTCAGCCTCAGCTACAGAATACCTGAGAATTGGCTCAAGCGTTTCCACATTGAGAATGCTACACTCACACTATCTACAAACAATTTATTTATAATAGCACGTCCAGAATTAAAGGGTCAAACCCCTGTACAAGGAGGATTCACAGAGGTCAACCTATCTGAGCGTCCACAATATAATCTACAATTTAACTTCACCTTATAGACTTGCAACCTATGAAACGAATAGCACACTATATATTGATCATTGCCATTACACTATCGACCCTTGGGATCGTCACTATGACTTCCTGTAGTGGCTTTCTCAACGAACGTTCAAATGACTTAGCCTACATTCACACAGCAGATGATCTAGACGAGTTACTTATCGGCTCTTGCTACCTATCCGTAGCACCCACCACGCCACGAAAATATGAGAGCTATTACTTCTCATACCTTCAATATATGGCCGATGAGACTGAGGAGTTGATTGGCAATACCCGCTATAATCCAGAAGCGAATATTCGTCCTCGTGTATTTGGATATTACACGTGGCAACAGCATGTGGGTGATGCTTTTGATGGTCTTAAAAGCTACAAGGAGAGCATCGATTGGCTAAGAGTATACAATCATATCCTCACCCTTAATATTGTATTAGATGAAGCCGAACGAATTGACACTCCCACAGTGGCAGACCAAAATCGTATCAAGCGAATAAAAGCTGAAGCACACTTTCTGCGTGCTGCCTATTATTTTCAATTGGTCAACCTCTATGCTCTGCCCTATGCTCCAGAAAATCTAGATAAGCCAGGTGTGCCCCTCAAGGAATCACACTTCATCGAAAAAAAGAAGTTTACACGTGCCACCATTTCTGAAGTATATGCCCTAGTATCCAACGATCTAAGCTTGGCTATAAAGGAGATTGAAGGGCAACAGACACGCTCCCTATATCGAATATCAGAGGCAGGAGTACTACTCTTTGCTTCACGAGTAGCACTTTATATGCAAGAGTGGCAGAGAGCTGAAGAGTATGCCTCAAAAGCATTGAGCCTACATCCCACTCTTTGCAACCTCAATGCTTTGGGAGTGGATAGCTACTTCTTTTCGGTTGATAACCCCGAGCTAATTTTTAGCATGGGGGGAGGGTTAGTGTGCGCAGAGATGGGTAGTAGCTCACCCATTGGAGGCTTCTCTGTCTCAAAAGAATTATATCAACTATACAATAAGGACGACCTACGTGGCACCCGCTTTATCGAACGTATCAAAGTCAAAGGAGCACAGCCAAATGGCTACCAGCTAAGGGCATGTAAGACAACGCCAAAACTTATGGGAAAGAGCGAGGTGTCCGATGTATTTGTGCTTCGTAGTGCAGAGATATATCTCAATCTAGCAGAAGCTTTGGCAATGCAAGGCAAAAGTGCAGAGGCTGTGCGATTTCTTAAACAACTACACCAAAATCGCTACAAGGTTGGAGTGGCATTACCCGATATTGACACCTCCCCAAAAGGATTAATAAACGAAATCCGCAAAGAAAGACGAATGGAACTCTGCTTTGAGAGTCAACGATGGTTTGATATTCGCCGTTACCGCGTTCAATCTCAATCCCCAGAGAAGATAGAGCTGACCCACACCTACACTATATACAAAAAAGAGGGCAGAAATAGCTTCCCTGATATCACTTACTTCTATACACTTCCGGCTAACGAAGATGAGGGATATGTATTACCCCTACCTCGCGAAGAACGTACTTTCAATGATATTATTCAAGAGAATCCACGCATTGAGCGCAAACCAACTAAAATAATTCAACATGAGACCAAATAGTTATTCACACATCGCCATTTTCCTGTTACTTGCGTTATCAGTAGCTTGCTGCAACAAAGAACACATGATGGTTGAGATTGCTCCTGAGATAAATCTCTTTGCTCCTGATGATACTGACCACTCGCCAGAAGCGACACTTCGACGTTCATTTTACGAGCAAACCGGAGCCTACTTGCTCTTCAACGACACGCTCAAACGTGAAGGTCGCAGTCGTGTGCTCAGCATCCCTTACAACGTCACGATAACAGGAAGTGACTACTACGAGGCACAACTCTATCGTCTAAAGTATTTGACTACAATAGGTCAGCGAACTGAGGCTGCGAACTTCATCCAAAACAATGTAGCAAAGTATATCAGCAAAAAGGCTATGCCTTACTCAGTATTATTAGTGGATACGATTATTGCCTACCCATATGATAGAGTATTAAAGACTTACAATATGGAGAAGCCCAACAGAAAGCAAGTCACAGTCTTTGGAATGCAGACGCTAGCTATAGCACACCTAATCGACATTGGCACAAAAAACCAAGAAGAGCAACAGAAATTAGCACGAACCATTCTAAATAATATGGTTAATGAAATGATGAGTCACACGCCAGAGAAATCCTTAGCCCCTTTCTATGCCATCAGTGCAGCTTATTACGACAAATCATTTTCGAAAGAAGAGGGCAATCTACCAAACGTCAAAGATATGCGTGAATTAGGATTTATCAAGTGCTATCGCTTCAAACCTGATTACATGTCTTTTTATCCAGCTGAGAGAGACTTAAAAACCTTCCTTAAAGTATTACTAGACATGCCAGAAGCTGAATGGCGAAGTAAAAACAAGGAGTTTCCTTTAGTCATTCAAAAGTTTGAGCTCCTCAATCAGATCATAGAAAAGAGAGGAATAAGCCTAGCATACTTGAATATGTAATGACTATCGCACAAAGCTAATCACCGTCGTATAACAGTTTCTCCAATGGGTGTAGGCACGACGGAGGGCGTCCCAGTAGCTACGTTGCTGGAGGGGTTGTCCGTCGAGTGCTATGGTCTCCTTTGCCAGAAGGTAGTGCTCAGAGGGCTTAGTGACCGGCTCTCCTTTTTGGTTTTTCGGCTCTGTATCTATTTGTTTTTGTGGGGGTGGGTTATCAAAAAATTGGTAAGTTTGTGGTTGAATAGAGTGGCTATCACGGAGAGCAGTTTTTTGGGAATGGAAGTAGATAAAGAGGAGTACACACCTCAGCAAGGTGGGGTAGAGGATCGCAAAGCTTTTGTCAATAAGTTTTGGGACTTTGTGGAGGGGCATATCTTGGAGCGTGCCTTCAATGGTCGTATGATCGCATGGATTGTGGCGATTGCCCTCTATGCGGTGGTCCAGGTGGCGTACAACTACTCTGCGATGCGTAAGATCCGTATGATCTCCACGAATAATACCACGCTACAGGACCTCCGGATGGAGCATATCACCCTCTCTACTGAGCTGATGAATGATAGCCGTATCACTAGTATTGAAGAGAGGGTGGAGGCGGCAGGGCTATCGATCTGCACGCCCACCACAGCACCTATAGAGATTGAGAAGTAATGACGGGCGAGGATCTACGAGAGAAGTCGCGGCAACGCAATAGCTTACAGCGGACAAAGCGAATCCACAAGGGGTGGGAGCTCTACATGAAGTTTGGACTCGTCCTCCTTTTGCTAGGGGTGGTGGTACTAGTAAAAGTAGTCATTACCTCTACCGTGCAGGCGAAGCAGTGGGAGGCACTGGTTCGCTATGCTGGGAAGTCGCGGAGTGCCATTGACCCCCTTCGGGGCAATATCTACAGTGACCAAGATGTGCCGGTAGCGATTACGGTGCCAAGGTACGAGGTAGCTCTTGACATGGGAAGTGACTCCTTTGATGGAGAGTTTTTTGAAGCTGGAGTGCAAGAACTCTCCGAGGGACTTGCAGAGGTAGTTGGGGGGCAGTCGGCTGCTAGCTACAAGCAGGGGCTTTTGCGAGCTCGCCAGAAGCGCTCGAAGTACTACCGTCTATTTGGTTCGCGTGAGCTCTCCTATACCGAGCTTCAGGCACTGTTGGAGCTCCCCTTCTTCAAGGGTCGTTCCAGGTATCGCTCGGGCTTGATCACCACGAAGTATATCCGCAGGGAGCACCCCTATGGCAATCTTGCCTTCCGTACCATTGGGCGAATCATGAATGAGCCCGACTCCTTGGGTATGACGCACGGCAATAGCGGGTTGGAGATGAGGTTTGACTCCCTCCTCTGTGGCAAAGCAGGAGTGAATCGCTGGGTGCGGGTGCCCCCACGGTGGGAGCCAGTGGAGGAGGTGCCTGCCACCAATGGAATGGACGTCTATACCACGCTCAATGTGGATATTCAGGATATCGCCGAGAAGGCACTTCGTCGTAAGTTGGTGGAGGTGGATGCCGATTGGGGCTGTGTGGTGGTGATGGAAGTGGCTACTGGAGCGGTGAAAGCTCTAGCCAATCTGGATCGTATGGGCGAGGGAAACTATATGGAGCGAACCAATCATGCTCTAGCCGACCTGATTGAGCCCGGCTCTACTTTCAAAGCGATCTCCATGCTGGGGGTACTGGATCGAAAGGGAGTGAACCCACAGGATACCGTGGATGTGGGGAATGGTCTCTACACCATCGGCCGAGGGCTTACAATCCGTGACCACAATGCTCATAAAGGGGGATATGGCAAGATTACCTACAATGAGGCGATCTACTTCTCCTCCAACGTAGGAGTGGCAAAGGCGGTTCTGAAGACCTACGGCGACGACCGTCAGGGCTATTTGGATGAATTGAATAAGATGACAATCTTTGACCAGATTGACTTTGAGATCCCAGGCACTGCCCGCCCACGCTTCCAGCAAGATGTAGAGAAGTGGTCCAATAGTACGATGCCGTGGAGCTCTTATGGCTATGAGATATTAATGCCACCAATCTACACGCTTCGCTTCTACAATGCCGTGGCAAATGGGGGTAAGATGATGGAGCCCTACCTAGTTCGCGAGGTAAGTAGCGGTGATAAGATTGGTTACAAGCGAGAGCCAAGAGTGGTTAATAAACAGATCGCCTCCTCTAAGGCGATTGAGGAGCTTCAATTGATGCTCCGTGGTGTAGTGACGGAGGGTACCGGAACAGCTATGAACTCTCCCTATGTCTCTATTTCGGGTAAGACAGGTACGGCTCAACGACTTGGTGGAGGTGCCTTTAAGGGGGCAGGTCACAATGTAACCTTCTGTGGCTACTTCCCAAGTGAGCGACCACTCTATAGCTGTATTGTAGTGGTGAGCCGTCCGAGAGGCGTTTACCCTTCGGGTTCTATCCCAGGGGCAGTGCTTCGTGAAATTGCGGAGAAGACCATCGCCACTTCCTACACCCAGTCGCTTGGTGAGGTGCTTCCCGATTCTTTAGCCACCTTTGGCCAAAGGGTGCTGGGCGGTACCACCGAAGGGGTGAAGCATGCGATTAAGTATACAGGAGCAAAGGTAGATCAATTACATAGCAGTGGGACGGAGTGGCTATCGCACCAAGGGGGGGATAGCCTACAGATACTAAGTGCACTCAAACCAGAGGTGGGCACGATGCCCGACCTTATGGGGATGAGTGTGATGGATGCCCTCTACCTTGCCGAAAAAATGGGGCTAGATGTTCGGCTCAATGGACAAGGAGGAGTGGTAAAACAGCAATCAATCCATAAGGGAGGAAGGACAAAGCAAGGACAGTTATTAATATTGACGCTACGCAACGAGTAGAGTATGAAACTAGATAGATTGATGAAAGGAATCGCCCACGATGTAGTGTCGGGCGAACTAGATAAGGAGATTCGGCAGATTACGGCCGACTCAAGAGTGGTGGAGGAAGGCATGCTCTTTGTGGCACTCCGTGGAACGGTCACGGATGGTCACGACTTTATCGATATGGCTATTGAGAAGGGAGCCACCGCTATCCTATGTGAGGAGGTGCCTCAAGAGCGAAAGGAAGGGATCACTTACCTCCGTGTGGAGCATACCGATGTGGTGATCGGTGAGGTGGCTGCCAACTTTTACGACCACCCTTCCCGTAAACTCAAGTTGGTAGGGGTGACAGGGACCAATGGTAAGACAACTATTGCGACACTCCTTTACCGCCTATTCTCCCACTTGGGTCATAAGAGTGGTTTGGTATCAACGGTCTGTGTGATTGTGGATGGGGAGGAGATTCCGAGTAAGCTCACCACCCCTGATGCGCTCACCCTTCAGCGATATCTCTGGCAGATGGTAGAGGCAGGCTGCGAGTATGCCTTTATGGAGGTCTCTTCGCACGCCGTGCATCAGCACCGTATCGGAGGCACCTATTTCAGGGGAGGTATCTTTACCAACCTCACTAGAGACCACCTTGATTATCACGGTACCTTCCTCAATTACCTCCACGCAAAGCAAGGCTTCTTCGATGGACTGCCCAAAGAGGCTTTTGCCCTCACCAACTTCGATGAAACCAATGGTATGGTGATGGTGCAAAATAGCGTGGCAGAAGTGCATACCTACGCTATCAAGCGTGATGCCGACTTTAAGGGAAAGATACTCGAGCAACACCTAGATGGTACCGATATGCTTTTTAATAGCCACGAGGTCTATACACGCCTAGTAGGGAGCTTCAATGCCTACAATATGTTGGCGATATTTGGGGCAGCTATTTTGCTCGGACAGCCTGAGGAGGAGGTGCTGAGAGAGATGAGTCGGCTCACCCCAGTGGATGGTCGCTTTCAGACCGTCACAGCACCCAAGGGGTATGTGGCTGTGGTTGATTATGCCCATACGCCCGATGCTCTCGCCAATGTGCTGGGGACGATTCAGGAGCTACAAAAGCACCACGGCGGTCGTATCATCTCAGTGGTTGGTGCGGGAGGTAATAGAGATGCTGGCAAGCGGCCCATTATGGCCGCTACCACAGCCAAACTCTCAGATATCGTAATCCTCACTTCGGATAACCCTCGTCGCGAAGATCCCGAGCAGATCATCGACCAGATGATGGAGGGGCTCGATGAGGAGATGAAGCGACGTACGCTCAGGATCACTAGCAGAAGAGATGCGATCCGCACCGCCTGTACTATGGCGATGCCTAGCGATGTGATTCTCATTGCCGGTAAGGGCCACGAGACCTATCAGGAGGTGAATGGCGTTCGCCACCACTTTAGTGATATCGAGGAGGTAGAGAAGATCATCGAAGGGGAGAAAGGAGGAGCTACTCACTGATG
Organism: Porphyromonas somerae; assembly: GCF_022845615.1. Classification (NCBI taxonomy): domain Bacteria; kingdom Pseudomonadati; phylum Bacteroidota; class Bacteroidia; order Bacteroidales; family Porphyromonadaceae; genus Porphyromonas; species Porphyromonas somerae. Next base: position 258,762 of record NZ_AP025559.1, read on the forward strand.
CTTTACTACCTATTTGAGTCGCTCAATGCACAAGGTGTCCCAGGAATGGGTGCCTTTACTTATATCTCTACTCGCGCGGCCCTTGCCCTTATCGTTAGTCTACTGATCAGCACATTGATCGGAAGTAAGATCATCGATTGGTTACGGAGTAAGCAGATGTCGGATGCCATTCGTCCCCTTGATATTGAGGGGCAGATGGCAAAGGTTGGGACCCCCACTATGGGTGGTATCATCATCATCATTGCCATTATTATCCCCACACTGCTTTTCAATAAACTCAATAATCTCTACATCATCTTGATGCTAGTCACCACAGTATGGCTGGGAGCTCTTGGCTTTGCCGATGACTATGTGAAGGTGTTTAAGAAGAATAAAGAGGGCATCCACGGTCGCTACAAGCTTATTGCTCAGCTAGGGCTAGGGGTGTTGGTGGCTCTGGTACTGATGACTAGTCCAGCGGTGGTGATTAAGGAAAACGTAGCCACCGAGACGGTCAATAAGGAGCTAGTGGTGAAGCACTCCGGAGTGGAGACAAAAAGCACCAAGACCACGATTCCCTTTGTGAAGAATAACAACCTAGACTATAGCGACCTAGCCAAGAATCTTGGACTGAAGCAGAATGCCAAACTCTTTACCCTGATACTCGTGACGCTCATCTTTGTATTCATCGTGATGGGCGTCTCCAATGCAGCCAACCTCACCGATGGACTAGATGGTCTAGCCGCTGGCTCCTCGGCGATTATCGGCGTGGCGCTCGGAATATTCGCCTACGTGAGTTCGCACATAGAGATGGCGAGCTACCTCAATATTATGTTTATCCCTGGAGCGGAGGAGCTGGTGGTCTATGCTGCTTCATTTATCGGTGCCACCGTTGGCTTCCTTTGGTACAATTCCTACCCCGCACAGGTCTTTATGGGCGATACTGGTAGCCTTACCCTCGGCGGAATTATAGCAGTATATGCGATTATCATTCGTAAGGAGTTGCTCCTTCCTATCCTTTGTGGAGTATTTATGGTAGAGGCGCTTTCGGTGATTATCCAAACCGCTTACTTTAAGTACACAAAGCGAAAGACTGGTACCGGCCGAAGGGTATTCAAGATGAGCCCACTGCACCACCATTTCCAGAAACCAGCTGGAGTGATCGACGCAGTGATCCAAAAGCCTACTCGACCTATTGCTGAGGCAAAGATTACGGTTCGTTTTTGGTTGATCGGGATTCTCCTTGCAGTGCTCACCATTGTGACGCTCAAACTTAGATAAGTCATCATTATTATGAAGTGCAATTTACTTGTTTTGGGTGCTGGAGAGAGTGGCGTGAGTGCTGCCCTTTTGGCACAAGAAAAGGGGTATCGACCCTTTGTGTCGGACTCAGGTACCATTCGCCCAGAGATGAAAGCGGTGTTGACAAAGGCGGCAGTTCCCTATGAGGAGGGCGGGCATCAACTCCCCTATCTGAAGGATACAGAAGAGGTGATTAAGAGCCCTGGTATTCCCGATAGTGCTGAGGTGGTTCGCCGTTGTGAAGCACTTGGGTTACCGATCCTCTCGGAGATTGAGTTTGCTGCTCGTTACACTACCCCCAAGCAGTTAATCTCTATCACTGGTAGCAATGGCAAAACCACCACTACTACGCTGATTGACCTTGCCCTACGTGCTGCAGGAGTGCAGAGTGTAGCGTGTGGCAATATCGGAGATTCCTTGGCTCGGGAGGTGATGGAGGGGGGTGCCGACGTATATACTATGGAGCTGAGTAGCTTTCAGCTAGATCATATGTACCGCACCCATAGCCATATTGCCCTTTTACTTAATATCACACCCGACCACCTCGATAGGTACGATCACCATTTGATCAATTATGCTCGTGCCAAGTGGAGAGTGTTTCAAAATCAAGGAGCAGGTGACTATGCCATCATCAATGCAGATGACCCGCATATTGCAGAGCTTCAGCAAGAGGCTCCTTTGCAGGCAGAGTTTGTCAAGACCTTTTCTACCCGCAATCCCAAAGCTTCTGCCTACTTTGATGGTCAATTAATTCACTTCAAGGGGGGTGTCACTTACGACTACACCCAGTTCCTCCTCAAGGGTCAGCACAATGCCGAGAATATTATGGCAGTGGGGCTAGCACTTCAGGCATATGGCGTGGATATTGATCGGCAGGAGGTTCGGAAATGCCTATCCACTTTCGGAGGTGTTCGCCACCGCACTCAGCTGGTTGGTACGTGGCATGGAGTTACCTTTATCAATGACTCCAAAGGTACCAACCTCGATGCTACAGCCCACGCTCTTGGTGCGATGCCCGATGCCAAGACGGTACTTCTACTCGGAGGTACCGATAAGGGTAACGACTATTCGCTTATTTTCGACCTGGTAAAGTCAAAGGCGAAGGCACTTATTTTTCTTACCCTAGATACCGATAAATTGCATCGTAGTTTTGATTGCCTCGCACTTCCCACCACCGTGGCACATAGTATGGCGGAGGCTTTTGAGCAGATAACAGCACTGGATTTGTCTGAGGGCGATGTGGTCTTGCTCTCTCCTGCATGTGCCAGTTTTGACCTGTTCAAGAACTATGAAGATCGAGGCGATCAATTTATTGATGCCTTTGAAGCTTTATCATAATGGCACCCTTTATTTTGCTATTTTGCTGATAATAGGTACATTTGCAACGAAAGAGGTAGGTAATTAATGCTAATTTATAGGAGGAAAGATGATGATTGAACAGATTGGAACCAATGCAGGGCTCGTATGGCATGCCCTGAGTGATAGTAAGAAGCCATTGACCGTAAAGGAGATCCAAAAGAAAGCTGGGATACGCACCCAAGATGAAGTGCGCTTTGCACTCGGTTGGCTAGCCAAGGAAGGCAAGGTTGCCTTCGACGGTAGCGACAAAGATTGCAAAATCTCTCTCCGCTAAGCTTTAGGAGTTTACTGGATATCGTGAGAGCCGATACTAGGCACCCTCTTCATTAGGGTACCTAGTATCGGCTCTCTGTTTTTACTCAAAGGGGCAAAAAACACTCACGTGCAAGAGAACCGAGAGTGAATTGAGACTGTTGCACGAAGTGCCATTCTCACACATTTGACGCAAATGTGCTGAGACTTTGAACGAAGGATGATATGCAAGGCCTGAGGATGAGGGCAAGGTGCACGCAGGGCACCAAGGCCCTAACGGGCTGAAGGGAGCGTACTAACGTACGTGACCGAAGCCGAATTCCGAAAGCAACTTTATGTACCTTGGCATCCTTACGGAAGCCTAGGCGTAGCAGATCGCCTTCGTGCAACAGTCTCGAATTGCGAAAGTATCGGAGTCAGCTAGTCTTTGTGCAATGAGAAATGGGAGTGAAACTGCGAGTGAGACTTGATGAAAGTTGAGTTGCAACAAAGCAAATGCTTAGTTGCAACTCGTCATTTGCTTAGTTGCATCTAAACTTTTGCTTAGTTGCAACTCAGTTTTTGCCCCTAGAATAAGATAAAAAGAAAAAGGTGCTAAAGCGTTGAGATCAACACTTTAACACCTAATCTGCGGTATGGACGGGACTCGAACCCGCGACCCCCTGCGTGACAGGCAGGTATTCTAACCAGCTGAACTACCACACCGTGCTTTAGCCGTTGTTGTTATGGCTTTGCTCGGCAAAGATAGCAAGGATTTTTCAATCCACCAAATATTGCCACGAAAAAGTATTTATTTTGTCGCCTAATCCCACCAGCAGTACCAGATATGCGACTTGTGTAGGTGCGATGCTAGGGAGGGTAGATTGGTCTCTACAGTGTCTTGGGCGTAGGCAAATAGATTCTTGGCTAGGGAGGTAGTGTCTCCCATAGGGGGGTAGGGGGTGTAGTACAGAACGGAGTCACTAGCGATCTTAATCACCACTGCCCCATACGATTCGTACCAATATCGGGCAATCTGAGCGTGCTCCTCTGCCGTGGGGCATTCGTTCCAACCGCCATAAGAAAGATAAGTAAATACCTGCCAAGGCTCTTTTATCGGCATCTCTACTAAGATTGGTGTGCTGAAAAAAGTGAATTCTTTTGGGCAATCAGATTCAAATACCTCGCCATCTACCAGTTCTTTCCACGCATTAGCGCCCTCCTCCCCATCCGTCAGGTAGCTCTCTTTGAGCTCCTCAAACCTGCGCTGGAGTATCTGTTGCCCATTATTTTCAGTGGAGTTGAGTAGCTTCGTCCGCCACTGCTGGAGCTTCACCTCGTCGTACCACTCAGAGAGCTCATCCAGGTAGTCAAAGAAGTCACCATATATCGACTCCAGTAGCACTGGGTAGTAGCCACTCACTTTCCAATTTTTGTATTTCTCCAGCCAGAGGTTCTTAACCTCCTCTTCAGTTAAATTAGGTTCCAGCTGAGATACCTTGCAATCCTTAAGAAGTGTCTTGATCCTCTCAAAAAACTTCTCTTGCGATTCCTGTTCAACAGCATAGTCCGTTTGATTTTTTCGTGCGATCTTTAAACCTTTCGCAGAGGTATAGTAATTCCATCCTGCTAGAGCAAAGAAAACTAGCGTGGAGTAGATCTGCTGGTGATTCATTAGCCGTAAGATGATGAGCAACATAACTAATATCGTGATTATGGCCCAAACGATCATCTGTCTACGCAGAATACGGCTTGCCGTTTCCCAATCATTGGCTTTGATGCTCTCCTGAAGCTTTTGCCCCAGTTGATTAGAGGCCTTCTTTTTGCGTTGGTGGAGAAAGGAGGCGATGAAGATAACCACTGCTACTATCGCAACATACAGGAAAAATTGAGTCCAGTCCATTTCAAATAAATCTATTATGTAATCACAAAGATAATAAGAGGTTACGATATTTGGTGAAGCGACGAAATATTTCTATCTTGCTGAAAAATCAAGAGCTACTTAAAGTGGATATTAAGTTATGAAGAAAGTGGTTGTATCATTACGGGCTTTACTCTCTGCTGGAGCCACCGCATTGCTGGGGGCTTTAGGCTTTTCGAGCTGTGCCGAGAATATCAATAATGGCATGGCAGAGTATGGCACGCCTACCGTACAGTATAAGCTCAAGCTAAAGGTGACCGACCAAGCAGATCAGCCTATCCCGGGACTTTCACTTAAAGCTATTGGTCAGAGCAAGACAAGTGATGCGGAAGGAAAAGCATTGATAGAGGGGCGGGATACTGGATTTTACAAAGACCACGAAATTGTGGTAGAGGTGAAAGATATTGATGGCGATGCCAATGGCGTAGTGAAGGATCAGGTGAAGCACATCGCCATATCCAAGAGCGACTTTACCAGTCATCAAACTAAACGGTGGCTGAATGGCACTGTGGAGAAGGAGATCAATCTAAAAGTGGAGCGAAAATGAAAAGAAAGTATCGCCAAGTGAGGGTAAAGCTGGCCGCAGGCACATTGATACTGCTCGGTGGACTAGGTGTGGCAGGTTGTAAGACTAGCCAAAAAGTAGAGCCCACTCCTAGAGAGCGGGCGAGGGAGGCGTTGCGGCTCGACTCTATTCCCGACAGTTATCCCGAAGCTGTGGCGATGTATGGCACTCCCTACCGAGAGTTTCAAGAGCAAAAACAAGTACCTACTCAACCAAAGAAAAAGAAGGATAAGTGATGTCGCTTCTCTTTCCACAAAAACAACCCTCGCTTGAGCCGACTCTGAAGCAAAGACTCGCTCTCAATGCCCATCGGGTACTTCGAGACGAAGCGATCAGAGAGCATCAGATGACCACTCTCTTTTGGGAGTGTACTCTGCGGTGCAACCTCCATTGTGCCCATTGTGGTAGTGATTGTAGGGTAGAGAGTGGGGTGGAGGAGCTGAGTGTGGAGGAGTTTCTCGGGGTGATTGACCGACTTACCCCGCACATTGATCCGCACAAACTCTTGGTGATCTTTACTGGTGGCGAAGCACTGGTGCGTAGAGATATAGAGGAGGCAGGGCTGGCACTCTACCATCGTGGTTATCCATGGGGGATTGTGACGAATGGTATGCTCCTTGACGAGAAGCGACTTGAGAGCCTTCAGCGGGCGGGTATCCATACTGCTACGGTTAGTCTGGATGGCTTTGAAGAGGTGCACAATAAGATGCGGGGGCACCCCCAGAGCTATGCAAGAGCTTGGCGTGCTATCCAATTGCTTTCCGAGGCAGAGGATATTGTATGGGACGTGGTTACTTGTGTTCATCCTTTGAATTATGATTCACTCCCTGCCCTACGCCAACAATTGATTGATCAAGGGGTAAAGCGGTGGCGGCTATTCTCCATATTCCCAGTGGGGCGTGCCGCTGAAAACTCTCAACTACAGCTCTCCGACCGGCAGTATTTCGACCTGATGAACTTTATCTGCGAGACCAATGAGCAGGGCAAACTACTTGCACAATATGGTTGCGAAGGGTACCTTGGTCGCTTTGAGGGGCGAGTGCGGGAGCAGTTTTATATGTGTCGTGCTGGGGTGAACATTGCCTCGATCCTCTGCGACGGCTCTATCAGTGCGTGTCCTAGTATCCGTTTCGATTACAAGCAAGGAAATATCCATCACGACGACCTTTGGGAGGTATGGCAAAATCGGTTCGAGCAATACCGTGACCGTAGTTGGGCAAAACGAGGACCCTGTGCCACCTGCAAAAGCTGGAAGAACTGTCTCGGTAATGGGATGCACCTCCGTGATGATAATGGCGACCTCTTGGTTTGCCACCTCGACCGCCTCAAGGCTGGCGCTCACCGCTAGCAAAGGCGTACAATAGTTATTGTGTGCTCTTAGGTGCTGTGCGACATTGTGTTGCTTCTGAGTGAGCATCTGAGGTTATGCATTAGAAAAGTCTGTGTGGCATTCATTGGAGTATTATTGGGGTAAGGACCTCGGCAGAGGTCCGTGTTAAATAGGCACAGGTCGGAGGAACGTAGTCCCAAACGACCTGTGTGTAAGAGCATATTCCCTACCTTTATGACCCCGGCTGAGGGGTCAGATCTAGATAAGAGACTGTTGCACGAAGGCGATCTGCGGCGTTGCTTTCGGGATTCGGGCTCGGTCACGTACGTGAGTACGCTCCCAGCACCCTCAGCGCCTTGCATCTCATCCTTCGTTCAAAGTCTCAGCACATTTGATTCAAATGTACGAGAATGGCACTTCGTGCAACATTCTCGATAAGGTTGTCCGACCCCTCAGCCGGGGTCGTAAGGGCGTTTTGCACATCGTTATACACAGGTCTTTGGCACTGCGTGCCTTGACCTGTGCCTATTTAACACGGACCCCTCAGCCGGGGTCCTCCCCTATAGACTCACCTATGAATACCCTACGGCAAGACCTTCCTAATGCGTAACACCTAGAGTATATCTTTTGAGATTCGGATTATTTTGAATATATTGCTTTGACTGCTTAGCATGGTAGGTGCCGAGCCGGTATTTACCTTGTAGGGGGAGTCCATTTAATTATTTATGAGAGAGGAAGAAGGTATGATCCAACAACTTAAGGAGTGGCTGAGAGAAGGAGATTTTGCGAAGGTGCGAACGGAGTTGGAGCCTTTGAGGAGTGCCGATATCGCCGATTGTATGCTGGAGATGGAGCCGAAAGAGGTGCTGCTGGTTTTTAGTATTCTTCCCAAGGAACTATCGGCTGAGGTCTTTTCTCACTTTTCGGCAAGTGAGAAAAAGCATTTGGTGGAGGCTTTTACGGATGAGGAGACGCTCGACCTTCTCCTACACATGCAGATGGATGACCGAGTGGACCTTTTGGAGGAGTTGCCAGCTAATCTAGTGAATCGCCTTCTGAGCCTCACCGAGCCATCGCTTCGCCAGGAGATCAATAAGTATCTTGGATATGATGAGGAGAGTGCTGGTGGGGTGATGACCTCCGAGTTTGTAGCTATCCGTAAGGATCTCACTATTACGGAGGCTTTGGAGACTTTTCGGACGTCGAGCTATGCACGTGTGAGTAGCAATGAGCTATTCGTGACGGATGAGTGCTGGACGCTAGAGGGGGTGGTCTCCCTCAAGACACTACTCCTTTCTCCTACGGAGGCGAAGGTGGCTGAGGTGATGGACGGTCATTATGTATCTACTACGACTAGTACAGATCAGGAGGCGGTGGCTAAGCTATTTATGAAGTATGACCTCCGAGCGATGCCGGTGACAGATAATGATCAGCGACTGGTGGGGGTGATTACAGTGGATGATGTAATGGATGTAGTGGTGCAGGAGCAGACGGAAGACATGCAGAAGATGGCTGCTATGACACCTTCGGAGCTGCCTTATCTGGAGCAAAATATCTGGAGCCTTTCGAAGCACCGGATAGGCTGGCTGATGATATTGATGGTGACTGCAACGATTACTGGCGGAATCATAAGTAGTTATGAGGATGTATTAAGTCAGACCGTGGCTCTTGCGATCTTTATACCTATGCTGATGGATACTGGTGGTAACGCTGGTGCCCAGTCTTCTACTCTTTTGATCCGAAGTATTGCCCTAGGACAAGTGGAGTTTAAGGATTTCTTCAAGGTGCTTTGGAAAGAGCTCCGTGTGGGACTTCTCTGCGGCTTGGTGCTAGCACTGCTCAATACCATCCGAATCCTTATGATTAGTGATGCCCCTTTGGCAGTAGCCATTGTGGTCAATATCAGCATCGTTGCCACAGTAGTCTTTTCTAAGGTTCTGGGTGGCATTCTGCCTATCCTCTCCGATAAGGTGGGGCTAGACCCTGCGATGATGACTGGCCCGCTCATCACCACAGTAGTAGATACCTGTGCATTATTGATTTACTTCGCACTTGCGAGCCTATTGTTGTAGCGATTTCTGCATTGAGACTATTTAAGTATTCAAGTGGCTATAATAGAGATGGCGGATTTTCTAGCGAAACTATTTGTCTATTTCCATTATTTGTGTATCTTTGCCAACGCAATCCAAGCAATGCTCTCTACAAATGCCCAAGTGGCGGAATTGGTAGACGCGCTAGTTTCAGGTACTAGTGTCAGCAATGACGTGCAGGTTCGAGTCCTGTCTTGGGCACTAGTGATGATTGCATCGATATACAGGCGCAGGTGGCGGAATTGGTAGACGCGCTACTTTGAGGGGGTAGTATCGGTTTAACGATGTGTGAGTTCGAGTCTCATTCTGCGCACGATTTTTGTTTTTGCTATAATTTTTGTGGCTTTGGGAGTAATTCCAAAGCCATTTTTTTTGCCATACTTATGCTATCTCTGTTGCTTTTTTGAGACTGTTGCACGAAGGCGATCTGCTTCGTTGCTTTCGGGATTCGGGCTCGGTCACGTACGCTAGTACGCTCCCAGCGCCCTCACCCTCAGCGCCTTGCATCTCATCCTTCGTTCAAAGTCTCAGCACATTTGATTCAAATGTGCGAGAATGGCACTTCGTGCAACATTCTCTTTTTAGAAGGAAAAGGGGCAAGGATTTGTTAGTGTCGAAAATTAATACTACCTTTGCATTTAGAAATCGCGGGGTGGAGCAGTGGTAGCTCGTTGGGCTCATAACCCAAAGGTCATAGGTTCGATCCCTATCCCCGCAACTAATTGAAAAGAGGCTAGCTTCATAAGAAGTTAGCCTCTTTTATTTTTGTAAGGGATTAATTCTATATTTTTCACTTCCTTAATCAGCGAATAGGGAATTATTTATGTATCTTTGTGGGTGAAAAGTAAGTAAGAAGGTTTATAAACTTATTAGGTAAAAAAGAGATTATGGAGATTATCAGTATTCATGGACGAGAGATTCTTGACTCTCGCGGAAATCCCACGGTTGAAGTAGACGTAGCACTTGCATGTGGTGCCTTTGGTAGGGCAGCTGTGCCAAGTGGAGCTTCTACAGGCGAGCACGAGGCATTGGAGCTTCGTGATGGTGATAAGTCACGCTACCTTGGTAAGGGGGTGACAAAGGCTGTGGAGAATATCAATAATATTATTGCACCTGCTTTGATTGGTGCCGATGCAAGCAATCAGCGTTTGATCGATAAGATGATGATTGATCTTGATGGTACTCCTACTAAGAGCAAGCTGGGTGCTAATGCGATCCTAGGCGTGTCACTAGCTGTGGCTAAGGCTGCTGCCGATGCACTTTGTATGCCACTTTATCGCTATATCGGTGGTACCAATGCACACATTTTGCCAGTCCCAATGATGAATATCATCAATGGTGGTAGCCACTCTGATGCCCCTATCGCATTCCAGGAGTTTATGATTCGCCCTATCGGAGCTACCAATATGAAGGAGGCAGTTCGTATGGGTGCGGAGATTTTCCATGAGCTTAAGACGGTACTTCACGATCGTGGACTTAGCTCTGCAGTAGGAGATGAGGGTGGTTTTGCCCCTGCTTTGGATGGTACTGAGGATGCTTTGGGTTGTATCCTTAAGGCTATTGATCTTGCAGGCTACAAGGCTGGTGAACAGGTGACTATTGCTCTTGACTGTGCTTCGAGCGAGTTCTATGAGGATGGTATCTACAACTACGCTAAGTTTGAGGGATCAAATGGTGCTAAGCGTAATCGTGAGGAGCAGGTTGCTTATCTTGTAGAGCTAATCAATAAGTTCCCAATCGATTCTATTGAGGATGGTATGAGCGAGAATGATTGGGAGGGCTGGAAGCTACTTACCGAGGCTATTGGCGACAAGTGCCAGTTGGTGGGTGACGACCTCTTCGTGACCAATGTGGACTTCCTCCGCCGTGGTATCGCTGAGGGGTGTGGCAATTCTATCCTCATCAAGGTAAATCAGATCGGTACCCTTACTGAGACACTTGATGCTATTGATATGGCACACCGCCATGGCTATACTAGCGTTACGAGCCACCGCTCTGGTGAGACTGAGGATGCCACTATTGCTGATATCGCTGTGGCAACCAACTCTGGTCAGATCAAGACTGGTTCTATGAGCCGTTCCGATCGTATGGCTAAGTACAACCAGCTGCTCCGTATTGAGGAGGAGCTTGGTGAGGTAGCACAGTTCGGTTACCAGCGTATTAGGTAAGCTGATAAATATATTACATATAAGTAAATGGGCTAGATCATCATCGGATGGTCTAGCCCATTTCATTTACTATGTCTTTGATATCTATCGGATTAGTTTGGTAATGATGCTCTTTTAATGTATATTTGGAGAGTTAAATGATACTATGATTTTCATGTTGGTAAAGGGCTGGTGGTAGTTCTATCTTCTGTGACAGTTTTCTGCTTTTCATTATTTGCATTTGCAGATGATGTGTCTACTACAACGCAACTAGCTTTTGTTGAGCAAGAAGTTTTGGCGGGGAGTGCTCAAGGAGATGATGTTCAAATGCATTGTGCATGGACCTCTTGTGCCGGCACCTATTGCGATGATACACTTGCTGACCAAGAGTTCCTCGTTGAGTATATGGAGGCTTTTGATCAATGTTACGACTAAGTTGTAATTCTATGAAGCTAAACACATTTTTCATCCTGATGTTGCTTTTATTTGTTGCTCAACCAATTAGTGGGCAATCAGTTCGAGCTATGTACGAAGGAGAAGAGGTGAACTTGTATGATGGAGAGGTCACGCGCGACCTCTTCATTCTACAGATTTCACGTGAGGGATTAAGCTCCTTTCAAAGTTATTTCACCCTACAGCGAGACTCCATCAGAGATGCTTGCGTACAGCAGGGGATAAGTACCCAAGAGACGGTGGCGAGAATGCGGTCGATACCACCAGGGACAAAGTGTAGGCTTTATTACAATCCTAGAGAAAATAAGTATACCGAAATGGATTATGGTCTCTATTACTTTAAGGCAACAGAAATTGCCAGCAAGTTGGATGTCGTATTTGAAGACTCTACAAAGGTGGTTTTAGGCTTTCATTCTGAAATGGCAAAAGCTCACTATTATGGAAGAGATTGGGTTATTTTCTATACGACAGAGATCTCGTTGCCTTATGGACCTTGGAAAATAAATGGTTTGCCTGGTGTGGTTACTGAAGCCTACTCAACTGATGGCGCGTATAGATTTCAATTAAAGGGATTTGAGGTGTCTGAAAAAGAGATTGATATCACCATCCCAACAATGATGCTCAACCAAGCTGTTATAGAAGTTAGTAGTAAAGAACTTGCGTGGATTCGTAAGCAAGCGGCTTGTATGGACTTAAGACCAATCATAAAGAAGTATTCAAAGAACTTTGATATGAGTGGAATGTATCACGATAAGATTGATCAAAGGTATCGCGAATTATCCAAGCGATACCAATATATAGAGCAATAACTTCTATGCTGAGACAATGGTGTCTTGAGGTAGCAATAAAAAGGACGTAATGAAAATATCATTAAGAGACAAATGGCGATTAATTAGACTTCCTTGTTGAGTCTTTAGTCTGCCAAAAGTCGGGAAACCAAAAAACAATCAATAAGCACCCGACCAAAGCAATAAAACCTAAGCCTGCGGAATTGAGGATATTGGATTGGGTTGGTGGCGATGCTTTTTTTAATGTATATTTGGAGAAGTTAAATGATACTATGATTTTCATGTTGATAAAGGCCTGATGACAAATGAAAGTACGGATATTATATTTTGCTCTGCTCTTGTGTGCCACCGCACTACCACTCTCAGCTCAGTCCTATTTTGCTTTATATGAAGGGAAGGAGGTCAATCTATATGATGGAGAGGTGTCGGAGGATCTCTTTGTCTTGCAGATTGCTCCAAATGGTGATAGTTCATTTAGGAGTTATTGTCAGGTAAAGAGGGATTCAGTAATGTATGCTGGGCTGGCAGAGGGTTTAAGAGGTTATGATCTAGTCAAAAAGATGAAGGTGTTTCCTCGTGGCGTCAAAGATCAACTCTATTACAATTCTAAGCTGCAGGAGTATACTGAGCTGGTCTATGGGGTCACTTTCTTTAAGACGGTGGAGAAGGCACCAAATATCAGTTATCAATTTGGTGATGACACTCAAGTGATTTGTGGATATCCCTCCGAGGTGGCTACCGCTACACTCTATGGTCGAGAGTGGAAAGTCTATTATACCAATGAGGTACCTATTCCTTATGGACCGTGGAAGCTTATTGGGTTGCCAGGGTTGGTTACTCAGGCACGCAGCCTTGATGGTGCTTACTCTTTCAAGCTTGTCGGTTTTGAGAAAAGTGGGCAGCCTTTGGAGGTGGTAGTCCCTCAAGTATTGCTTAGCAACCCTGTTGTGGAGGTTAGTAAGGATGAGCTTTTGTGGATACGTAGGCAAATGGAGTGCGGTGACAGTGGTCCTGTATTTAGGAAGTATAGCAAAGGCTATAATGATAGTGGAGTGTACCACGATAAAGTAGCTAGGCGTTTCCGCAATCTATCAAGGCGTTATCAGCACATTGAGAAATAGGTGAGGTGTTTGAGGGTTAGCAAGATGAGACGGCTCTTTATACTTGTATTAGTGCTACTGGCACTCTCTGGTCCAGCTCTCTGGGCACAGACGGAGCTAAGGGGCATTGTGGTGCAAAGTGACAATGGCTCGAGAGTAAGTGGTGCTATGCTGTTTCTTATTGATGCTGAGACCAAGCAGTCGCTAGCTACTTCACAGAGCGATGATGATGGGAAGTTCCTTTTTAATTGTCGTACTTCGCTAAAGGAGGGTCAGTCGCTTATCGTGAGAGGGTCTCTCCTCGGATATAAGGCTTATAAGGAGGCACATTATTTCCATAAGGGGCAGGAGCTGAAGATTGTGATGGAGGCCACTTCGTATCAACTTAAGGAGGTGAAAATCCATGCATCGGCCATTAGGGAGGAGGGAGATACTATTATCTATCGCACCTCTGCCTTTGCCCAAAAGCAGGATATGACGCTCTCGCAAGTGATTGAGCGTATGCCTGGGCTCGAGGTGGTAGGAGGTGGGCAGATTCGATTTGAAGGCAAGGCGATCAATAAGTTTTATATTGAGCAAATGGATCTCCTTGGGCGTCGGTATAGCATTGCTAGTAATAGCCTTCGCCCCGATGATGTCGCAGCGGTGGAGGTGTATCGCCATCACGAGCCTATCCGTATGCTCTCTGAGCACTCTTTATCGGATAGGGCGGCACTCAATATCCGGCTGACGGAGCGTGCGAAGGGGCGTTGGCTGGCGTGGCTTTCGGCGGGCGTTGGGGCGGCTCCTTTTCTCTACGACTTGAATGCTCGTGCGATGAGGTTTAATGCCACGACGCAAGGAATCTATCTCGCCAAAGCCAATGATACGGGTAAGGATATGTCGGCAGAGCTCAGGGAGCAGGAGCTCTCTATGAGGCGCAAGCTTTCCTTTTCGCTTAGCCAGTTTGCATCGCTAGACTTCTACCAGAGTATGGGCGAGGTGATTAAGGATTCACCTGTGGGGAAGCGGGCTAGGGTCAACCACTCCTATGCGTTGTCCGGCAATCAATTGGTCAAGCTTGGTCAGCATCAATTCCTTCGGCTGAGTGCTACCTACCTAGATGAGCAACTTGCTTCCTCTCGGGGTGAGACGATTGAGTATACAATGCCCAATGGCGAGGTGAAGCACCTTTCGAGCGATCAGCAGTATCAGTTGCACGAACGCAGTATGGTGCTAAGTGGGGAGTACGAGCATAATGGTGATCGCTCTTTCTTCTTGAATAAGAGTAAAATAGAGCACCAGTCTAAGAGGAGTATCGACCTTCTTCGGCAAGATATGAAGGATTATAGCCAGGAGCTATCGCTCCCCTATCTCAGGGTGGAGAATAGTACGGAGTGGCTCTTCAGGGTAGGGGGCACTCTGGTGAAGCTAGATAATGTGGCTAAGTATCTCTCTCGCCATCACTTTATGGAGATCTCTCTACCACTCTCGCAATCGGTTGCCAGTCAACTCTTTGATAATAGTTTGATGCTGGGGATCAACTGGCGGTGGGGTGCTCATCAACTCGATAATAATTTCCAATGGGATATACAGCACCACCGTATTGGTGTGGAGAGTAGTTGGCTATCCAATCGAGATACCTCTCCTTCAGACTACCTCTCAAGTAGCCTTACTTGGCGACCTGAATACAATTGGAAAGACCACGGGTGGCACGTTAAGCTACAATTGCCAATTAGTTACTTCTATTTTCGCTACCCCGAGAGTCGGGAAGGCTTTGTGAAGTCGGATCCCTTGATCTCTGTGAGTAAGTTTTGGGATAATAACTTCAAGGTCAATGGCTCTTACCAGCTCATTCATAATATAGTGGGTGCTGCCAAGCAGTTTCCAGGGCTTAAGCTGAGGGACTCACGGCAGCTCTCTGAGCAGTTGCCTCGACCCTATCAGGGCTATGGGCACTTTGCTAGGTTGGGGCTCTCCTACACAGTACCTATGACGGGCACTTCTATTATCGGAGGCGTGCACTTTTCGGAAAACCAACGACGCTACACTTCATCAACGGGGCTGAAAGAGGGCTATATCATTTACAAGCAAATTGAGAAGCCTTCTACCTCAAGTCGGGTGGGTGGCAACTTACGACTCTCTCAAACCTTTTGGAAGGCCAATTTGGATGTGGCGTTGCAGGGGTCGTTTGATCGCACTTGGTCGGAACTCTATCTGCAACAGCAGATGTTGGAACTCCTCTCTGATAATTATGTGGGGCGCTTGGAGATGCATTACCGTCCGATCCCCGATCTTTCCATTGATTACGAAGGGTCACTGATTGGTAGTGTGGCAAAGGAGCATAGTGGTCGATTGGAGCATCTGCCGAAGTTGCTTCAGCAACGACACAAAGGAAGCCTTCTATTTTGGTTGGCAGAGAACTGGTCTGCTACGCTCTCTGCTGAGTATCACCATACGTCGGAGCGGAATAGTAAATCTTATGCTGAAGCGACCTTTTTGGACTTCGGGCTAAAGTATGATACCAAGAGGTTTGGTGCGGAGCTCAACCTCTCCAATATTACCAATCAGAAAGCCTACGAGGTAATCACTATCAAGGAGCCACACACCTTCCGAGCGGTAACAGCATTGAGGCCTTTTGAGGTGCTATTAAGAGTCAAATTCTCATTGTAATGAAAAGGGGGCAAGTCTCATGAGACTTGCCCCCTTTGGTTAACTGATATAGGGTTATTTGGTGGGTGCTGTGGCAGGCTTAGGGAGCTTGAAGCTGACAGGGATGGTAAAGCGGACTCTTACTGGCTGGCCATCCTGCATGCCTGGCTTCCAGTTGGGCATGGCATTGACCACTCTTAGCGCTTCGTTGTCTAGTAACGGATCTATGCTCCTAATGACTTTGGCATTGGAGACGGAGCCATCCTTCTCTATGACGAATGAGACCATCACACGCCCCTCAACCTTGGCATCAACTGCCTCCTTGGGGTACTGCATATTTTGGCCAAGCCACTCCATCATTGCCTTTCCTCCTCCTGGGAATTCAGGCATATCATCTAGGTACTCAAAGACCTTTTCCTCTTGCACTGCAGGCTGGGCAAACTTAAAGCTGACTGGAAGAGTAAACTGGCATCTTACTGGTTGACCATCCTGTTTGCCTGGTTTCCAGTTGGGCATCGCACTGACTACTCTTAGAGCCTCCTTATCTAGTGACTCGTGCACGCCCTTTGTTACTTTGGCATTGGAGATAGAGCCATCCTTCTCAATGATGAATGAGACGATCACACGTCCCTCAATATTGCCGTCAACAGCTTCCTTTGGGTATTGTATATTTTGGCTGAGCCACTGCATCATTGCTGCTTGCCCTCCTGGAAACTCAGGCATATCATCTAGGTAGTCAAAGACCTTTTCCCCTTGCACTGCAGGCTGGGCAAACTTGAAGTTGATTGGCACGAAAAAACGAGTCCTTGCAGGTTGCCCATTCTCCATGCCAGGTTTCCACTTAGGCATGGCATTGACTATTCTTAGAGCCTCCTTATCTAGTGATTCGTACACCCCTTTCGTTACTTCCGCATTGGAGATGGAGCCATCCTTCTCGACAATAAATGATACCACTACACGCCCCTCTATCTTGGCATCTATCGCATCCTTAGGGTACTGTATGTTGTGGTTGAGCCACTGCATCATTGCTTTTCCTCCACCAGGGAATTCTGGCATTTCATCTAGCTTCTCGAAGACCTTGTCTTTGGTTGGTGGCGGAGCCACTTCTGTGATGGTGCTTGCTTGGGCTTGCTTGATCGTGACCATCTGAGTACCGAGTGCCAAGAAGGCAAGTACTGGAAGTGCCGAAAGTGCGTAAACTATGGCTAGTTTCTTGTTGGTTTTGTTCTTGCTGTTCATCATTACGATTCGTTTCTTTAGGTTTTGCATAGAAAATGAGAGCGAGGGTAGCTCTACCTTTCGGCCTAGTGTACACTCCAGTAACTGGTACTGGTAGGTCTTTCGGTCTCTTCCCTCTCGCAACACCCCTTGGTCTGCTAGGTATTCAAGGTTGGTGCGCAGTTGTTGGAGCAATCCCCACGCACATGGATTCCACCACTGTAAGGGCTGCAGCACCGTACTGATGATGATATCCCAATAGTGCTTCTGCCTGATGTGCTCCAGCTCATGCGACAGAATAGTGGGTGTGATATCGCTATTGGATAAGGACTTGGGGATAAAGATTGCCTTCCCAATCGTGAAGGGGGCAAGCTCCTCATCCACCTCATAAAGTGTGGCATTATTACTGAGCTCGCGCTTCGTGGAGGTGCGGCATAATCGATAGAGTTTGTACCCGCCCGAGGTGAGCCAGATGAGTGTACTCGCTGCACCAATAGCCCAAGTTGCCATCAGCACTTTGGCCCAGTCTATTGAGTTTCTCTTTGTAGCAGGTGCAGTGATGGTTGGCTCCTCCTCTATCACGATGGTGAAGCTGGGGAGCAACCTATTTTGTGCCTCCTCTACATCCCTTTCTGTTACTGCTAAAGAGATCAGAGGGAGCAGAAGGCTAGAGGCGATGGCGATGAGGTAATACCACCGCTTGGCACGGAGTAGGGTGCTTTTGCGGAGCAATGCTACTCCTAGAAGGTAAAAGAGAGCAATCCCTATTCCCGACAGCCCTAGATATTTCAACCAAATCATCATACCACTTATTCCTCTTCAATTAGTTTCAGAATCTCCGAGATCTCCTCCTTGCTCACCTTCTCCTCCTGCGCAAAGTGTTGCACCAGACTTTTGTATGAACCTTTGAAGAAGTTGGCAACAATGTATTTGATGGTCTTATCGGTGTACTCCTCCTGGCTTACCAATGGGGCATAGAGGTGACCACGTCGCTTCCCCGTGCGAGTAACATACCCTTTGCTCTCCAGCTTATTGACCACCGAAGCCACCGTAGTGTAGGGGGTGTCCGAATGCTCCATCAAGGGGATAGCATCGCTTATCTCACCCTCTCCGATATGCCATAGTGCACGCATAAAGTCCTCCTCAAGAGGGGATAGTCCGTTTAGAAAGTTAGGCTCACTCATATTGTTGTTATCTACGATCAATGTCCTTATTACGATTTATTCGTAGCAAAGTTACGACAATTTCGTAGATAAACAAACTTTCGCCCAACATTTTTATCCCACATCGCTAGAAGTGGCTTGCAGACAAGCTTCTTGATTTTGATATTCCGGCAATATTCCGTATGCCTGCGGAATGCATTCCGTATGCGTGCGGAATCTATTCCGTATACAGGCGGAATCCATTCCGCACGCATAAGGAATATGAGGTTGTGTGGTATTCCTGAAAATAGTACACACGGGTTCATGTATTCCTGTTATTGTATACACTGGTTATTTGTTATTCCTGAAAGTGTAGACAAATAGATAAATAATTGTGCTGATGACAGGGGATAACCACGAGTGGCGCAGGAGTTATGGATTAGGAGAGACTGTTGCACGAAGGCGATCTGCGGCGTTGCTTTCGGGATTCGGGCTCGGTCACGTACATGAGTACGCTCCCAGCGCCCTCACCCTCAGCGCCTTGCATCTCATCCTTCGTTCAAAGTCTCAGTGCATTTGATTCAAATGTGCGAGAATGGCACTTCGTGCAACATTCTCTAGGAAGGTGTTGCCATGTGGCATTCATTGGAGTGTTTATGGAAAAGGACCTCGGCAGAGGTCCGTGCTAAATAGGCACAGGTCGAGGCACGTAAGTGCCGAAGACCTGTGTATAAAGAGGACAAAACACCCTTACGACCCCGGTTGAGGGGTCGGACAATTATATCTAAGTCTGACCCCTCAACCGGGGTCATGGAGGTAGTGAATATGCTCTTTTACACAGGTCGTTCGGGGCTTTTGCCCCTCCGACCTGTGCCTATTTAATAGGGACCTCTCCGAGGTCCTTACCCGCTTGTCTAACACGTGCTAAATAAATAGGTCATGGGCTTAAGCATATACTCCTAATCAGGGGTTACGCATTAGAAAGGTCTTTATTGAATTGCCTATGGGTAAGGACCCCCTCGGGGGTCCGATTTGTAGTAGCCCCTAGTCGGAGGGGCGTCAGCCCCGAACGACTGGGAGTATTTAATGGCGCACGTATACATTCGACCCCTTGCGGGTCGGACAATATGAGCTAGGATGTCAATGTTAATCCTAGAATAGGTTGTCCGACCCACAAGGGGTCGTGGATTTTGGTCGCCTTACATACCCCCATTCATCGGCTCTGCGAGCCTCGAATGGGGGCTACTACAAATCGGACCTCCTCGAGGAGGTCCTTAACTATTGGCTCTCTGATGAATGTCTCGTGGTAAGACTCTTCTAATGCGTAATCCTTGGTGAGAAAAGAGCGGAAAAGAAATCAGCCTGAAGATGCGGGGCGATCTTCAGGCTGATTTATATGGTGAGGAATGATAGTGGTTGCTATCAGTAGCCTTATTTAGTTGGCTTTAGCGGTATAGAGTGTTCCCTTCTCCTTAGCCGACTGTATCCACTGTGGTACTGTGACCTTTTTGAACTCCTCCTTCTTGCGGTGTAGCTCATCGGGATTGAGCCCAATGTATTTCTGAGCCTTCTCCTTGGTACTAATGTCGGGGAGTGGGATATCTCCTACAAATCCATGTTGGGCAACTACTTGACTAATCTTTAGTCTCGCTTCCATCGCCTTTTCAAGTCCAGCACTTAGGATGCGTGTTATCTCTTGTGGTGCGTGGAAAGAGCCTCCATGAGTAGCCACTCCGTAATCCCAGCGCCACTGGCTTTGGCGAATCAACTTAAGGACGGGAGCCATCTCGCTCTCGGTAGCACCTTTCTTCCATGCAAACTCGGCCTCTAGGTGTGCCCGTACCAGTTGTTGCTCTAGCTTATCTCGTACCTCAAGTGCCATTGCTTGGCGATCGTAGACATTCTGCTTGAGTGTCTCTTCGCTCTCTCTATGGCAGGTTTGGCAGGTACGGTCGATGTGCTTTAACGGGCTAGTGATGTGGTGGTCGCTAAACTTCACACCACCCTCGCTCATATATGGCATATGGCAATCGGCACAAGAGACCCCTCTCTGTGCGTGGATACCTTTTTGGGCTACCTCAAAGTCGGGGTGCTGAGCTTTGAGGATCGGTGTTTTACTAAGCGGATGGATATAATCGTAATAGTCGGTCTCATCGTAGTACTCTTCGCCACCCTCCACGGTCATACCTTTATCCCAAGGGAAGGTGAGGTAGGAGGTCTCTTTCTGGAAGTAGTACTCTACGTGGCATTGTGCACAGACAAGGGAGCGCATCTCTTGGTGTGATGCCTTGGTGATATCAAT
Organism: Porphyromonas somerae; assembly: GCF_022845615.1. Taxonomy (NCBI): domain Bacteria; kingdom Pseudomonadati; phylum Bacteroidota; class Bacteroidia; order Bacteroidales; family Porphyromonadaceae; genus Porphyromonas; species Porphyromonas somerae. The sequence continues at coordinate 279,320 of NZ_AP025559.1, forward strand.
GCCTTGCCTTTCGAAAGCCTCAATAAGTGCTGGGCGGGAGATCTGAAGTTCCATATTCTCAGCGTTATGGCAATCGGCACACCCGATAGGATTAACGATCTCGTCTCCGAGCTCACTCCATTGAGACTTATAAAACTCGGCTACTCCAATTTTATTCATCATACGTGGCACGTCAGGCGACTTGCAGGTCCAGCAGGTACCTGGCTGCATATCTTTATCCCCTTCAATACCTGGATTACCTACACGTAGGGTATTTCGCATATCCTCAATAGCGTGCATATGCCCCCTAGGGGTACCATACTCACGGCTAAAGGCATAGCCAGCCCAAAAGATGACCATCTCTGGTCGTTGAGCTAAGACATCGACGATATCACTACTATTGTACTTGCTAACGAATGTGGTGTCAGCGGTGTTTTGCCAAGTCTCGAACTGTCTAGGGTAGTTGATACCATAGATTTCGTTTCTTGCTTCACCATTGGGGATCTCCACCTTTTTATTGGCATAAATGGATTGTATCTCGGCTCGCCGTTCAGTGACTGAGGCTGCGAGTAGACCAAGTAAAAAGACGATTACCAATGCACCACCAAATAGCAACCATCCTAGCCAAGGCTTAAGTCTTCGTTGATTTGTCATAGCTATTATTTCTCTAATTAGTTTTTACTCTTTAATTTACTTATCCACTCTGGCACTGGGCTCTTGGGGAGTGGCGTAATGGCATTTGGGGTGCGACTCAGTGTGGCAACCCCTCCGTGAGGTACCTCTCTGTGACAATCCCAGCAGGCGAAGTTGCTATCATCGCTGATTTGGTTCCCTGCGAGTAGCCCCGTCTTTACCATCTCCGTATTGAGCTGATCGTGACAACGTACGCAATTATTGTAAATCACCCTTTGGCTAGCTGGAATAGCCTTCATAGCTTGTGGCTCCCCTCGCATGGTAAATACATAGGAGTGCCGAAGCCCATCCGTCGCCTTGAAGTAGTATTTGCTGAAAATATTATCGTGAGGCACGTGGCAATCGTTGCAAGTGGCGTCACGACCGTGCGAGCTATGCAACCACGTGGCGTAGTAGGAGTCCATCACGTGGCAATTGATGCAAGTAGCAGGGTCATCGCCTAGATAGCTCCAAACCCTCGACATATAGATAAGGTAACAGCCTAGCCCTGCCATGGTGCCGAGGAGCAGTACCGCACCTACTTTGCTTTTGTAGGTTGGTAGTAGGGTGTTAATAAGATGGTTCCACTTTTCTCTTAGTTTCATCTCTGCTATCGGCTTTGCCTTGATTGTCGTTAGATTTATTAATCAAAGTTAGCTAAAAACCTTGTAATTACAAGTCATTTCTTGAAGATAATCGCTGTAATTGACAATTTGGTATAGGTGCAATGCCGCTATTGTTGGGAAAGATATAAAAGTTCCAGTTATTGCACACCGTAGGTGTGTACACTTTGTGCTGCAGAGGGTAGATAGTTAACCCCATACCAGCACATTTGCAGGCATAAGAAACTAAAGATGAGTACCACCACTGCCAGCTTTACCCGTCTTGGGTGGAAGTGGCGAATGTGCAAAAATATCAAGTAGCTACACATCGTGATGGCGGCCCAAGTCTCTTTGGGATCCCAGCCCCAGTATGTGCCCCATGCTGCTTTAGCCCAGACTGCTCCGAGGAGAAGCCCAAACATCAAGAAGCCTAGACCTGTGTAGACGAGGTTGTCCATCACATAGAGCTTGCGATAGTCGTTTTCTTTTTTCTTCCAAAGAATGTAGATGCCAATGAGGAGCGCCACACCTAGCAATCCGTATGAAAACATATAGGAGATAACGTGTGGTACAAAGTAAAAGCTCTGTAGTGCCGGCATCATGCTCTTGCTATGGAGCTGAGGCTTGAGGATATTGGTGATGATAAAGACGCCCGCTAGGATTGTGCTGAAGCTAAATATCCATTTGTAGCCCCATCTGATGTAGACCAATAGACCAGAAAGGATAACGAAGAGGGAGTAGAAGAGACGGGTCTCCCCTTGTGTCCTCATAGGTGGGCGTTCTTGGCTCATCCACATTCCTGCGATAAAGACACTGAATACAATAAGGGCAAGAACCATCCCTGCAATAGCAATGCTTTTCTTGTCTTTCCACGCTAGATATGCCGATACGCCGCTCAGCAAGATAGTGATTATCCCAAAGAAGGGGAATACTTCCCAATCGGCCAATAGTAAGATCTCATTCATAGTTATTCCTCTTCTTTTTTAGTTTGCTTGTAGATAGAGTTGGAGGGGCCTAGGAGCAAGAAGATGGCTCCTGTAAATAGCACCCAAATGGAGATGAGCACTGGTGTGAGCCAAGGGTCGTAGACCAATTCGACCTCGGTGCTAGTAGCCCACCGCCGCATCTCCTCATCAAAATTGAGCTGATACACGTACCAATCCTTTACCTTGAGGGGGTCGTTTACGGAGATCACCTTACTCCCCTCTCCTCCCTCTTTGAGGTAATAATCTAGTGTGGCGTAGTATTGCCGGATCTCTGGGAAAGGCATAATGATACAAGTGGTCTCATCAAGGGAAAGTGCTCTATGCGGAAATAAGAAGCTTCCACAGCTCACCCAACCATTGTAGGTCTCTCCGCCCTTGTGTGCGGTGATATGTGCTGCAGGGGCACCGCCAGAACTGGCGAATTGGCTAAAGACAATAGTGGAGTCCCTCACCAGTGGAGCACCGAGGGGCAGAAGTTCCTCTACCGAGACCTCCCAACCATTAAGTAGCCCAGTGGTAGGTACCTCCTCAATGTTGATCATATCGGGCAGACTTTCAGGGAGTACTTGCCCTGTTTCTGTATTAAGTAGCATCAGCTTTGGTGGATACTCCTCAAGCGTAAAGTGCTTCAGCTCTAATGCAATTGGTAACTCCTCCACTGCATGGGTCGCTTGGTTGGTTCCTCGCCACTCCACTTCGTCTTGAGTCAGTGCCATAGTGTACCTCTGCATATTGCTGCCACTGACTAAGGCAAAGAATAAGAATCCATAAAGCCCTAGGTGATTGAGCATAAAACCCAACTCCCTCACTGAAAACTTAAAGGCTAAAAGTCGCCGAATGGTAACGGAGCCAAGCACCAGTAGTAGGTAGATGTAGATGGTATTGAAAGGGTGTGAATGTACCATTGCACTCCAACCCGCAGTGTGGAATAATCCGCCAAGACCATCCGCCATCCTGGGATCGATCTGTTTGGAGAAACCCATGATGGTCAAGAGCAAAAGAAATGCCACGAGTGAGGTGATGGTAGCAGCAGGAGAGACAATAAAGCGGACAAAGGGTAGCTTGCTCCCCTTCTTCCTAGAAAGAATGCCGATGAGCAGAGTGGCAACAATGAGAGCACCGAGTACTACCGTACTAATGGGGTGAGTAAAACCGCCTGAGGGAATAGGTCCCATCACCCATTGCCATATATAGCTAATCAGTAGGAGCCCCCCTACTATTGCCCAGCCCTCGGGATAGCCCCATCGGCCACTCCAGATATTTCGCTTCTTTTCCTTCATCATCTAAGACTTGATTTAATATACCTTGAGACTGTTGCACGAATGCGATCTGTGGCGTTGCTTTCGGAATTCGGCCTCGGTCACGTACTTCAGTACGCTCCCTTCGCACTCATCCTCAGCGCCTTACATCTCATCCTTCGTGCAAAGTCTCAGCACATTTTAGCAAATGTGCGAGAATGGCACTTCGTGCAACATCCTCACTTTGCAAACTTACAAAAAATAACTTTCGTCGGGCCATTGAAAATGGTGGATAGCAGGGGTTGTGCATTAGAAAGATCTTACAGTGTGATATTCATCGGAGTGCCTATGTTTAAGGACCTCCGTAGGAGGTCCGATTTGTTGTAGCCCCTAGTCGGAGGGGCGTTAGCCCCGATCGACTGGGGGTAATCAATGTGACACATATATATACGACCCCTTGCGGGTCGGACAATATGAACTAAGACATTGTGGTTTCCTGAAAAAGGTTGACTCGGTTAATGTTACGTTGTTATTAATCCTGCTTTATGTTGACTTTCTAGCCTTTAGTCCTGTGAGGGGTTGACTGGAGGGCGTAGCCCGTAAGGAAACCCCTCACAGGACTAAAGGTACCAAAACTTGGGCACCTATCCTATTTTTTGATTTTCAAGGTACTCCTCTCTATAGCTTTTCCACCTCTTGGGGATTTTCCCTTTGCACTTTGAGGCTTCAACAGGTGTCATATAGTCGAGACTCATGTGAGGCCTTTTTGTGTTGTAAAACTCTATGACTGAGGTTAATTCAGCCTTTGCCTCTTTGATGGTTTTAAAACGTTTGCCTTTTAAGAGCTCATTCTTTATAGTGTTATTGATCCTCTCTGCTTGTGCATTATCTTTGGGATCTGGGGTTTCTGTCATACTTATATCTATGTCATTCTTTTTAAGAATATCCACATACTGGTGGCTGGCATACTGGCAGCCTCTGTCTGAGTGATGAATGAGCTTATCGTTAGCTTTACCATTCGATTTAAGTTTCTTAAGTGCCTGATTTAGAGCTTCAATAGGGTACTTAGTGTCTAGGCTATCGCCTAGGCTCCACCCGACAATTTCTTTTGAGTATGAGTCTAAGATCACGGATAGGTAGCTAAACTTATGATGTACTCCGTCATAATGGATGGGGATATACGTTATGTCGCTCACCCATACCTGATTAGCTCTTTCTGGTATCATATCTTTTACGAGGTTACCATAGAGCTTAAAACCGTGATTGGAGTTGGTGGTTCTCGGCTTTCTTTTACGTTGCCTTAGCTTCAAGCCGTGCTTGTCTAGAGTGTCAAGAAAACGGTCTCTCCCTAGTGGAGTCCCCTCCTTAAACTCTCGCTTATACATATGCCACAGCTTCTTACCGCCCATGCCAGGGGCTTTCTCTCGGGTCTCAAGAACGTACTCAACAGCCATCTCTTCAAGTGCCATATTGGCATGAAGTTTTGACTTTTTTCGCTTGTAATAGGCTTGCTTACTTACACCAAACAGGTCGCAAAGGAGCTGTATTGTATATTTCTTCAGATCCTGTGCGTGCAAGCGATCTACCGTTTGGTGCCAGCTTTTTTTCTTATTTGGATGCGGAAATTCTCTTCTGCCACATTGATTAATTCATTCAATGCATCTGTCAAAACAGTCTGCCTAAAAAGCTGTTTTTCAAGCTCTTGAACCCTTCTTTCTAAATCAACTGAGCTTTTCTCAGGCGCCCCGCCTGACGCCCCGCCTGACGCCACATCCGAATAATAATACCTGCGATATCCGCGGTGCTCTTCTTGTTTCTTCTTTTTCTTCGCCTTCATCTCTATAACTTCGTCTAACCCAGAATCTAGGTACCTATGAACCCACTCCAGGATCGTAGTCCTTCCAATAGGGACAAGGTGTGAAATCTGGGTATAACCTAAGTTTTCCTCAAAATAGAGGTGAATAACTCGGTCAAAATAAATCTTCTGGAGTTGACTCCTTTTTACAAACTTACTCATAAAAATCTATCTATGAGTCAACTTTTTCTAGGACAAGACACATCAAAGTTAATCCTAGAATAGGTTGTCCGACCCACAAGGGGTCGTGGATTTTGTTCGTCTTATTTACCCCCATTCATCGGCTCTGCGAGCCATGAATGGGGGCAATCTATGATCACCACCAAATTTATATGGTTAAAAAGTGTTATTTCGACCTATGCTCGTTTTGCGTCATAATCAGAATAGAATTTGGTCCTTCTCGTGGCGATTGTAAAGGCAACCGTAAGTAGCTTGTTTTTGATGTTGTTCATAATGAGCAAATGTGGCTTGCCTTTGCTCTTCAGCTTTTTCTTGTAGTCTATGAACTTCGAGTTGAATCTGCTCGCAGAGAGTGCCGCCATATGTAAAAGACTTGCAAAATAAGGGTCGGCAAACCAACTCCTATGATTGCCATTTTGGACGGATGTACCTGACTGATTCGGGTGTGGAGAGACCCCTAAAAAGCAGGCAAGTTGCTTGGGGTTATCGAACCTTGTAAACCCTCGAGTAACAACGATCAAAAGAAGGCTTGTGATCTTCCCGATACCTGGTATGCTCAGTAGGCATTTATGGATCTCATTAAGCTCCTCATTGGCTTTAATGATTTCTACCATTTTAGCTTCAATAGCCTTGATTTCTTTCTTTAGAAACCTCTCCTGCTTCTCTAAGCGTTGGATCATGAACTTTAGCGTCTCATCATTGGGTTCTGACTTAAGAATATGCTTATACTCTTTTATCTGACACTTCAATCGCGCTCTTTCTCTCACCTGTCCATATCGGTATGAATAGAGTCTCTCTAAGTTCTCCATATCCTTAGATAGGGGCTTATAGAGCCTAATCTGATCGCGAAAGCGATAGAAGTAGTAAGCGATCTTTTCTGCGTCTATCTTATCGGTTTTGTCGCGAACAATCTTGCCACTACCACATTTGATCGAATAAGCATTTTGTAAGGAGCAATCAATCCCCAGCACATAAAGCTGTTTAGGCAGCGTGATGCTATAGTTACCTGTATCTTCTCCACCTACGAGCACCGAGGAATAGTCGCCAGCCAATGCACAAGTCTTATTCAGCCATTTTACAAATCGCTTACAACCTGGCACATCGTTTTTGAACTGCTCATTACCAATGATCTTTGGATCAATAGAGCTCTCTTCAGATACCTTGAGGATAGCTGCGTCAAACGTTTCTTTTGAGAAATCAATTCCCACAAATAAATTTTTATTCATAACTTTGTACTTGAAGTGGTTAGATAGCCATTAGTCAAACGATAGCTGTTTGTACTCAAGCTGTAAATAGGAGTGAAATCCTAACAATCTATATAGTATCCAACAGCGTGATTAGGTGTCCTTATTGCCCCCAATAGGTTCTATGACCTCGCTACGGTATTAAGGTTTCTCACCTAATCGACTAATGGCTATCTTTCTACAACAAAGATACGACATTAGTCTCGCTATTAGACTATTTTTACTGGCTATTTCATCTTTGATATACCCTTTAACTACGCATTTGAATTTAACTTTTTTTGTTTGCTTTTGACGGGCTTCGATAAACTCGCCCGGGCTACCTGCAAACTTACAGCTACGACAAATCGGACCTCTCCGAGGTCCTTATCCGTTTCTCCAACACAAGCTAAACATATTAGGTCATTAACTTAAGCATATACTCCTAATACGTAATCCTTGTGGTAGATAGGCAGTTAGTGTGCTTTGGGCTTTTTGGAGGCTCCTGTCACGGCGTCAACACTGCTGGACATTGCTTTCGCTTTATCGCCCAGTAGGTAGCTAGCCACTTCGTTGTAGGAGCTAAGGGTAATGGCGTTGTAGCCCTTGGTGCTGAGGAGGTCGGTGATCTTCTTCCCAAGAGTGATGATAGTTGCCTTGGGGGTAATCACATTGATGCCTTTTGCTTCGCAGAGCTTAAAGTAAGCCTCCACACTCTTGGTGTTTGAAAAGACAATGTGGGAAAACTCTAGTTCCTTGAGCATCTCTAGGTAGTCGTTGCTATACTTATCAGGGTCTTTGCTAGCAATGGTCGTCGCCACAGCTATGCCATCCTCTATCCTTGGTGTGAGCTCGCTCACCTTTCTATTGAGGGTGATAGAGAGCACCTTCATACCATTATCGTCCTTAGAGGGTTGGTAATTCTCCGTCACATTAACCACCTCTCCCACGAGGAGCAGACCAGGTGTGAGCTTCGTGTAATCGGTGTAATTTGGGGTGAAGTCTTTGAGCACTCCACGATAAGACTTCTGATCGGGCAGAGTTCCCTTACTAATAATAGCTGCAGGGGTATCGGGCGACATTCCAGCTTTGATCAGTTGCTGGCAGATCTCGGGGATTACTCGTACCCCCATATAAAATGCGATGGTACCCCCTTGCCCCACAAGAGACTTCCACTTCACCGACTCAGCAAGGTTGCTATCTTTGGTGCTTGCGGTAACAAGGGTGAAGGACCTTGCTAGCGCACGGTGCGTCACAGGTATTCCTGCATAGGCTGGTGCTGCGATCGCTGCTGTCACGCCAGGGATCACCTCGGTATCAATGCCCTTATCAAGCAGAGCGAGTAGCTCTTCACCGCCACGTCCGAATACAAAAGGGTCACCTCCCTTCAGCCTTACCACAGTATTTCCCTTCAGTGCCTCATTAATGAGTAGTTGATTGATCTCCTCTTGTTTTGGCGAAGGTTTGCCAGCTCGTTTCCCCACGGGGACCAATCTCACATTCCCCTTGCAGTGGAGTAGAATAGATGGATTGGCGAGTGCGTCATACAGCACTACATCGGCTTTGCCGAGCACTTTCGCCCCCTTCACGGTGACGAGGTCAGGATCGCCAGGGCCCGCACCTACTAGATATACTTTTCCACTTTGGGCTAAGAGATTCGGGATAGCAAGCAATAGTGCAAGGGTAAGAAATAATGTCTTTCTCATAAGATATAAATGATTGATTGCACAAATATAATAGGGTGGATACAAAAAGTATCCACCCTAGTTTCTTAGTCAATAGTTAATTATTTGCCACCTTTTTTGGTGAAGAGGCGACCAATAAAGATGAGGATGCAGGCACCGATGATCGCTACCACTAGCCCTGCCCACCAGCTATCGCCTGCAGAGAGGTCGAGTAAGCTAAGTACCCAACCACCTACTACGCCACCGAGTAGTCCAAGAATGATGTCTACGATCCAAGAGTTGCCTCCACCTGGCATAAGCCATGCGGCTATACTACCAGCGATAAAACCTGTAATGATTGTGATTAGCATAATTCAATTACTTTTATATGTTATTAATATTATGTGCAAAGAATGAGAAGTGTACCGTCCCATATCTGCGCATCTCCACAAAATATTGCTCTTTGCTGAAATCGTACTCCTTTGGATGCTCCACTACCAAGCAGCCCTCTGGCGAAAGTAGCTGGCTACTCATTATCCGTCTAGGTAGCTCTGCTAGTAGTGGTAGATCATAGGGAGGGTCAGCAAATATCAATTCAAAGGTACCAAAAGATTCGCTCTTTTCAATAAAAGCGAAGACATCTCTTGTCTGGACGCTGTAATGATCATCCGAAAGTTGCTCCACAACAGAGTTGATAAACGAGGTATGCCGAGGATTCTTTTCAATGGCCAGCACCTCCTTAGCCCCCCTTGAGAGTGCCTCCAGACCGATACTTCCACTACCTGCAAAGAGATCGAGAAAGCGAGTCTCCTCCCAATCAATTCGATTCTGAAGGATATTGAATAGAGCCTCCTTTGCCACTTCTGTCGTGGGTCGACCTCTAAAGTTTTTGGGAAGTTCAAAGCGACGCTTCCCATATTTCCCGCTTATAATCCGCATAGTATGTGTAATCGCTCCAAGGGGTGTACTGCCACATTATTATTTACTTCCTTACTACCGTCGGTGGAGTAGTCGTTGAGGACAATGTTTCCAAGACTTTCCTCAAGTAGCTGCTTGATACTTGGCTCGGGATTGTAGGTGAATAAGTATAGGGGCACTGCGTGAGGATCAAGCTTAAATTGTCGGTACAATGCCGTAATGTAGTATAGACAGTCTGCATCGGAGACCATCTTATAGAGATTTGCCAGTAGCAGCTCCCCCGACTTTGCTACCGCCACTTGGATGAATCCTTTGCTGATGTAAGCGGTAACGACCTGAGGGTGCTCTCGGCGAGATTTGCGTAGGGTATAGGTGATTTGTGTGGAGATATGGTGCTCAAAAGTGGGGAGGGAAAAGGACCTTTGGCAAAAGTCAAATAGCTCTCTATTGACCGAATAAATAATGTAAAGGTGCTCCTCCTCAATCGCCTTCGTCAATACTTTTCGCCCCTCTAGCTCAGTGGTCAGAGATAGCCAATTCTCTGGTGAGGCACTATCCATTAGATCCTCAGGGACAATGGCAAAAGGCGACCCATCCTCCACCAGAATAGTAGAGCTCCTGAAGGGAAGAGATAAAAGTGGATGATCCCAAAATAACTTTTGCATACCACCCTCTTCGGAGCTGGTTAAGGAAATACTCGTGGCCAAGATGGGCTTGTCGTTTTCTTGGGTTGTAGCCAAGACAAATATCATCTCGCTCCCTAGAGTAATGCGTGCATCAATGCCAAGAGCTTCATCTGCTGATAAGCTCTTATCTCCTTCACTTGCGTGGATCTCCTTTATCTCTCTCATAAGGGTTGCAAAAAAAGCACACTTCCTCAGCTATGTAGATAGAGAGGAGTGTGCTTTATGAATGAGTGGGGTATATAGCTTACTCCCAGTTACCTGCGTTGTTATTGATCTCTGTAAGCGAGCCAACCTTTAGCCCAGGATACTTACCGATCTGATTCACACGATCCTTAAGGTTGATGAGCTCAGTCTGATTGAGGTCGCCAAGATAGGTGTCGTAATCTACTTTGGCCTCGAAGATCCTAATAAAGATGTCGGAGCTAGTCTTTACACTAGCGGTATCCATCTCAAAGGTAGCACCATTGGAGAATGGGACAATACCCAGCTTGCTGGTATCATAGTCGGCACCGAAAATTGCCTCCTTAGCATTTACGAATGTGGTGTCACGAGTAAAGGATACACGCTCACCATTAACGATAGAGGATAGACCAGCCTCTTCAGCTTCCTTCCAATTGCCAGTGGCTCTTGCTTTCTTTACGATATCCCACGCCTTTTGCTCAGTCATACCATCTTGAAGCTGCTTCTCTGAGAGCTCCATCACCTTACGTACCGACCTTACATTGCCGTTCTCTAGCCAATTGCGAAGCTCCTCAAAGTTGGCAGCATGGACGTTATTCTCCTGCTTGTATGCCACCTGTGCTGTACGGATATCTATCAATTCCTTGATGACCTCCTTCTCCCTTTGGGTCTTTGTATTCTCAAAGTTAACAGGTACACGTATGCTGTTGTATACCGCCCAACCAAGTCCAATAATAGCTAGGACCAATAAAACTCTCGATAAAATTTTCATACCTTCAAATATATTTGTTATTTTGCATTCAACATTAAACGTACCAAGCTTCTTGAATATAGGTTACTTGTATGTAGTCTCTACAAAAGTAGCAACTTTTATTCAGACTGCCATACGAATCGGCGTTCAAATATAGCTATTTTCGGACAATATGAGTAATAATCGCCCTGAGATATTAGATTTTTTTGGTTTTACCCCCACTTCTAGCCAAAACGAAGTGATAAAGGAGCTACAAAACTTCTTTGCCCAAGCTCCCGAGCACTCCATCTTTTTATTGCGTGGGTACGCGGGAACGGGTAAAAGTAGTCTTGTAGGGGCTTTCTCTCACATGCTCCAAAGCTTCCTCTACCCGCAGATGTTACTTGCCCCTACCGGTCGTGCTGCTAAAGTGCTTGAGGGGTATTGTGGTTTGCCCGCCTATACCATTCACCGAACCATCTACCGGCAGAGGATTTCGGGCGATGGAGTCTCGTACGAGGTGGGGTACAATCAGCACCAGCCCGGTACCATATATATAGTAGATGAGGCCTCGATGATCAATAATGCCAATGATGGGTACGGCTCCTTTGGAAGTAATCGTTTGCTCGACGACTTAGTGGACTTCTGCTTTAGCATCGAAGGGAGCAAGCTACTACTGATCGGCGACGATGCCCAGCTTCCGCCTGTCGGTACCGAGATGAGTCCTGCACTAATGCCGGAGTATCTTGTAGGCTTTTGCTCCACACTATACCAAGGTGTCCTCAAGGATATTGTCCGTCAGGAGGAGGGCGGGGAGATTGTCTATCTTAGTTATCTCTTGCGTGGGCGGATCCTCGACCTACAGAGTGGCGAGGATTGGCACGAGCCCCTGCTCCCTCTGCCCGAGGTGAAGGGCGAGGTAGAGATCATCTCGGGCTACGACCTCCCCGAGCTGATGGAGGACTCGTATCGGAGGGTGGGGCAGGAGGAGACCTTGCTCATCACCCGCTCCAATAGAGATGCCGAGGAATATAATAAGTCGATTAGGTACCACACCCTTTACTACGACGAAGAGGTGGTGCCAGGAGAAAACCTCATGGTGGTGCGCAATAACTACCTTCACTTTCCCGTTGATGAAAAGGGGCAGGCGACAAGCACCTTCATTGCCAATGGGGAGATCCTAAAGGTGCTCAATAGCCGAAGGGAGCAGGAGCTCTATGGCTTTACCTTTAGAGATGCCGAGCTGCGTGATACCCATGGGGGCTTTGTCTCCGCCAAGGTGCTGCTTGATAGCTTATTCACGCAGGCCCCAAGTCTTACCCCAGAGCAGCGGGAGCGATTGTATCAAGGGGTGTGCCAAGACTATCCCGATTGCACCTCACGGCGGATGCTCTATCAAAAGCTACGGCAAGACCCTTATCTCAATGCCTTGCAAATAAAGTACTCTTACGCGATGACTTGCCACAAGGCACAAGGCGGACAGTGGCGGGAGGTCTACCTAAGCTTTGGTTATCTCACCCCCGAGATGATTGACCTCTCCTTTTGTCGTTGGCTCTATACCGCCATGACACGTGCTACCGAAAAGCTCTACATTATCCAACCACCGGCCTTTATTTTCGGCAATTTAGAGCTCTGAAATAGCCCCTTCATAACTATTTGATTTTCACCTAGCTATCAACCCGAAAACTGAGATGCAACTAAGCATTTGCTTTGTTGCATCTCGCCGATCGCTTAGTTGCATCTCGCCGATCGCTTAGTTGCATCTCGCCGATCGCTTAGTTGCATCTCGCCGATCGCTTAGTTGCATCTCGCCGATCGCTTAGTTGCAACTAAACTTTTGGCTACTTACACTGATGATTTTGACGGTATGTTGATCCCCTTTTTGGTTTTTCCGATCTAACCTTAATTGGCTAGGTTGTTCAACTATTTATTTGTCTTTACATTCCGCGTTTTTATTGCAGGGGTTACGCATTAGAAAGTTCTTACCGCGAGACATTCATCAGAGAGTCAATGGGTAAGGACCTCCGCGAGGAGGTCCGATTTGTCGTAGCTGTAAGTTTGCAGGTAGCCCGGGCGAGTTTATCGAGCCCGCCAAAATCAAACAAAAAAAGTTAAATTCAAATGCGTAGATAAAGGGTATATCAAAGATGAAATAGCCAGTAAAAATAGTCTAATAGCGAGACTAATGTCGTATCTTTGTTGTAGAAAGATAGCCATTAGTCGATTAGGTGAGAAACCTTAATACCGTAGCGAGGTCATAGAACCTATTGGGGGCAGTAAGGACACCTAATCACGCTGTTGGATACTATATAGATTGTTAGGATTTCACTCCTATTTACAGCTTGAGTACAAACAGCTATCGTTCGACTAATGGCTATCTAATCACTACATGTACAAAGTTATGAATAAAAAATTATTTGTGGGAATTGATTTCTCAAAAGAAACATTTGACGCAGCTATCCTCAAGGTATCTGAAGAGAGCTCTATTGATCCAAAGATCATTGGTAATGAGCAGTTCAAAAACGATGTGCCGGGTTGTAAGCGATTTGTAAAATGGCTGAATAAGACTTGTGCATTGTCTGGCGACTATTCCTCTGTTCTCGTAGGTGGAGAAGATACAGGTAACTATAGCATCACGCTGCCTAAACAGCTTTATGTGCTGGGGATTGATTGCTCCTTACAAAATGCTTATTCGATCAAATGTGGTAGTGGCAAGATTGTTCGCGACAAGACCGATAAGATAGACGCAGAAAAGATCGCTTACTACTTCTATCGCTTTCGCGATCAGATTAGGCTCTATAAGCCCCTATCTAAGGATATGGAGAGCTTAGAGAGACTTTATTCATACCGATATGGACAGGTGAGAGAAAGAGCGCGATTGAAGTGTCAGATAAAAGAGTATAAGCATATTCTTAAGTCAGAACCCAATGATGAGACGCTAAAGTTCATGATCCAACGCTTAGAGAAGCAGGAGAGGTTTCTGAAGAAAGAAATCAAAGCTATTGAGGCTAAAATGGTGGAAATCATCAAAGCCAATGAGGAGCTTAATGAGATCCATAAATGCCTACTGAGCATACCAGGTATCGGGAAGATCACAAGCCTTCTTTTGATCGTTGTTACTCGAGGGTTTACAAGGTTCGATAACCCCAAGCAACTTGCCTGCTTTTTAGGGGTCTCTCCACACCCGAATCAGTCAGGTACATCCGTCCAAAATGGCAATCATAGGAGTTGGTTTGCCGACCCTTATTTTGCAAGTCTTTTACATATGGCGGCACTCTCTGCGAGCAGATTCAACTCGAAGTTCATAGACTACAAGAAAAAGCTGAAGAGCAAAGGCAAGCCACATTTGCTCATTATGAACAACATCAAAAACAAGCTACTTACGGTTGCCTTTACAATCGCCACGAGAAGGACCAAATTCTATTCTGATTATGACGCAAAACGAGCATAGGTCGAAATAACACTTTTTAACCATATAAATTTGGTGGTGATCATAGATTGCCCCCATTCGAGGCTCGTAGAGCCGATGAAGGGGGGTAAAGAAGGCAACCAAAATTTACGACCCCTTGTGGGTCGGACAACCCCAAGGATTAATTTTTGTCTTGTCCTAGAAAAAGTTGACTCATAGATAGATTTTTATGAGTAAGTTTGTAAAAAGGAGTCAACTCCAGAAGATTTATTTTGACCGAGTTATTCACCTCTATTTTGAGGAAAACTTAGGTTACACCCAGATTTCACACCTTGTTCCTATTGGTAGGACTACGATCCTGGAGTGGGTTCATAGGTACCTAGATTCTGGGTTAGACGAAGTTATAGAGATGAAGGCGAAGAAAAAGAAGAGACAAGAAGAGCACCGCGGATATCGTAGGTATTATTATTCGGATGTGGCGTCAGGCGGGGCGTCTGAGAAAAGATCAGTTGATTTAGAAAGAAGGGTTCAAGAGCTTGAAGAACAGCTCTTTAGGCAGACTGTTTTGGCAGAAGCATTGAATGAATTAATCAATGTAGCAGAAGAGAATTTCCGCATCCAAATAAGAAAAAAAGCTGGCACCAAACGGTAGATCGCTTGCACGCACAGGACCTGAAGAAATATACAATACAGCTCCTTTGCGACCTGTTTGGTGTAAGTAAGCAAGCCTATTACAAGCGAAAAAAGTCAAAACTTCATGCCAATATGGCACTTGAAGAGATGGCTGTTGAGTACGTTCTTGAGACCCGAGAGAAAGCCCCTGGCATGGGCGGTAAGAAGCTGTGGCATATGTATAAGCGAGAGTTTAAGGAGGGGACTCCACTAGGGAGAGACCGTTTTCTTGACACTCTAGACAAGCACGGCTTGAAGCTAAGGCAACGTAAAAGAAAGCCGAGAACCACCAACTCCAATCACGGTTTTAAGCTCTATGGTAACCTCGTAAAAGATCTGATACCAGAAAGGGCTAATCAGGTATGGGTGAGCGACATAACGTATATCCCCATCCATTATGACGGAGTACATCATAAGTTTAGCTACCTATCCGTGATCTTAGACTCATACTCAAAAGAAATTGTCGGGTGGAGCCTAGGCGACAGCCTAGACACCAAGTACCCTATTGAAGCTCTAAATCAGGCACTTAAGAGACTTAAAGCGAATGGTAAAGCGAGCAATAAGCTCATTCATCACTCAGACAGAGGCTGCCAGTATGCCAGCCACCAGTATGTGGATATCCTTAAAAAGAATGACATAGATATAAGTATGACAGAAACCCCAGACCCCAAAGATAATGCACAGGCAGAGAGGATCAATAACACTATAAAGAACGAGCTCTTAAAAGGCAAACGTTTTAAAAACATCAAAGAGGCAAAGGTTGAACTAGCCTCAGTCATAGAGTTTTACAACACAAAAAGGCCTCACATGAGTCTCGACTATAAGACACCTGTTGAAGCCTCAAAGTGCAAAGGGAAAATCCCCAAGAGGTGGAAAAGCTATAGAGAGGAGGTTCATCCGACATTTCGTGTGATACGGCAGTCATGTAGTGCAAAAAGTCTAAGTTTGAAATAGTCATCATCTCTATATCCGTAAGCATTTCTCTTCATCACTTTAATTTTATTGTTTATGCCCTCCACTTTGGCCGTTGATAGCCGTCCATAATACCAAGCGAGTATTTCCTTTTTAGCAGCATTGATTGTATTTGCTAATGAGATTAGAGGTTTTGAATCTGTATCTGGTGCCATTGACACCCAGCTGTTTAATCTTTCCTCTGCCTCATTAATGGTTCGTTGATTATATATTTCTCTCAGGTCCTCCTTGAGGTAATAGGCTTGAGAGAGGGGTTCGTTCATTGCGAGTGCTTTCTGGAGCTTCGTTCTCCCTTTCTCATCAATCATCTTTTCCCCGTTGGCAAGTAGGAGGTATCTTGTTCCCTTGATTAGTTTTTTCTTTCCCTCGTCCACCTCTTTTGCCACTAACTCTCTTCGCACTTTATCAAGGGTATCATTCATTAGCTTGATGACATGAAAGTGGTCAAATACGTGTATGGCATCAGGGGTATTCTCACGTACTGATTTTGAGAAGGCTGATGACATATCTGTCGCCACATACTTTATCTGAACGTTCTTCTTCCTTACCCTTTTCCAAAACGTTGTAAGAGCATCCGCCCCCTTTCCATCGCCAACATGAAGGATTCTTCCTGAGATTAGGTCCACTACGATTGTCTTATAAACATGTCCTTTTCGGACAGCGAACTCATCAATACCTATGCACTGCACCCCTTGTAAGGAGGGCTTGCTGTAGTGTCTCTTAAGATAGGTTGTGTGAATATCCTTTACTACATCCCAACTAACACCTAGCCTTTTTGAAACCTCCTGAATAGTCATTGCCCTTAGCAAATCAACCACGTACTTGGCAAAGCGATTAGAGTACGACCTATTGCCTTTAACAAAGCTGACCCTCTCGTAATCATCGTTTCCGCATTCTTTGCATTTGTATCTTTGTACACAGAAGTTACGAAAAGAGTGTAATTTATTGGAAATGAGCGTTGGTTAATCGCTCTTGATAGTAATAGGTTACGATTTAGTTAGTTATCTACTGCATTATCCTTCTGCGCGTTGCGTAACCTTCAAAGAACTCTTCGTATGCAAAAGTAGCTATTTAATCCGAGATTTTGATATAAACTCCCAGATTTTTATCCCCTCATTCATAAGATTTTTCCGTAAAAGCGGTATTATCCGTCGGCACACCATTGCCCAAAACGAGTTTGGAACAAACGTGTGCCAACTACCGCATAGCCGGAGAAAAGGGCATTGCCTCACGCCTAAACGATGTTTAGACAGATGAAGCAATGCCCCTTTCTTTTGCGCCTATGCCAAGAGGTGCTTTTACGGGTTTTCAGATGATTTTTTTTTTTCGCTGTCCCTTTTGCCGGAAGCGGAAAGTGAATGCAGAGTGTGTCCGCCTGCCCCATGAATGAAACAGGTAGCCACACACAGCGGGCAATCCGGGAAGAATGATTGTTGTCGCCCGGCTGGACAAGTCCTGTCGGATCGGAAAACAATCATACTTCCTTTGTAGTGGTTTGCCCTTTTCACGCTTCCGGTGATGTCTTTTTCCTTTTGGTGATTCCTTTTTTACGGATTTTTCCCTGAAGTTTTTTCTACCCAATCAGCCTCTGTTTTCGTTTACCTCCATTTTTGCGCCTTTCAGTGAGCCGCATCAGGCAGTCATTTCCGTTCTGGGCGCAAAGGTAATTCCGGGATTGGACGGGAAAGCAAGGTCAAGCCTCCTGTTTTCGGTAAAAATCTCCAGCCCTGCGGGTAGTATTTTGACCGAAAAACCTTGCATTCCCTAATCCCTACCTTTTCAAGCACCCGAAACGAAAACGACCGATGCGACAGAAAGACGCATAAAAAAAATGTCGGATAAACGAGAGGCAGATAAGATAGTTTGAAACTCAACTCCCTCAGCTCTTGAATCCGCATAAAAAACAAAAAAATCAAAAACAGCGAAGATATGACAGCAACGGCAAATTTCAGACAAGTGGCGCAATACATCGGGTTGGCGATATGCGGCTTGATGATGCGCACCGCCTTCGGGGTGTTCGGCATCCTTTGGGGCATCATCAGAGAGATTGTAAACGGAGTGTTCCGAGTGGCGATAGGTGTAATCGTGGCTATCCTTTTCACCATTGCCTTCTTCGGCTTCATCCTTTGGTTATTCACCCTTTAACCCTTACCGACATGGCAAAGAGAAACTGCAAGACGGTAGCGCAGCAGTGCAAATATTACGAGGTGGACAACATCTTCGTGTATATGGTGGAAACGTACATCAACGGCAATTTTAGCACTTTCCGAAGATTGTACCACGAACTGAACAAGGACGCACGGAGGGACTTCATGGACTTCCTTCTCAGCGAGGTAGAGCCGACCTATTGGAGAGAGATACTTAAACAGACAATCTAAAAACGACAGCGATATGAAAGGAACAGACCATTTCAAAAGAACGATACAAATGTATCTGGAACAGCGGGCGGAGGAAGATACGCTCTTTGCGAAGAAGTACCGCAACCCTGCCAAAAACATAGACGAGTGTGTGACCCACATTCTGAACTATGTGCAGAAAAGCGGTTGCAGCGGCTTCACGGACGGAGAGATATTCGGGCAAGTCATCCACTACTATGAGGAAAACGAGATAGAGGTGGGCAAACCTATGAACTGCCAAGTGGTGGTGAACCATGTTGTGGAACTCACGGAAGAGGAAAAGGCGGAGGCACGTCAGAATGCAGTCCGCAGATACCAAGAGGAGGAACTCCGCAAGTTGCAGAACCGCAACAGACCGTCAGCGAGAAAAGAAACCCACCCCCAACCCTCATTATTTGATTTAGGCTTATGAAACCGAAGACCAAGATACAGAAAGAGGTGGCAAGACTTTCAGCCAACCTCCGCCCCATATCAACGACACAAATTGAATGGGCATACCGCCACTGCATTGAACATATAGGCTACCGCACCAAGAAAGGGAACATCACCTGCTCCGACTGCGGTCACGAGTGGCACAGCGACAGCGTACTGTGCGACACCCTTGAAGGTTGCACCTGCCCCAAATGCCATGCCGAACTCAAAGTGCAGGACACACGCAAACGTATCTACAAGGAAACGCAGTATTTCAGCGTGATAACCACCTGCAAAGGCTATCAGGTAATCCGTGTGGCGCAGGTCAGATGCGAGAGCAGGAAAGGCGAGCCGATGCACTTCTATTGCCACGAGGTTGTGCAGCGTTGGATTTCACCCGACGGTAAGGTTACGGACATGGCGTTGCTCCGTGGCTTCACATTCTGTTACTGCGATGTATGGGCATTGTGCAGCGCGATGGAGATAAGACCGCACAACAGCCTATACGATGATGTTGTGGCAAGAAGCTGTGCATATCCCAAAATGAGGGTATTACCCCAACTCAGACGCAACGGCTTCAAGGGCGATTTCCACGGCATTTCCCCCGTGCGTCTTTTCAAAGCCTTGCTTTCAGACCCAAGAATTGAAACCCTTATGAAAGGCGGTGAGATTGAGGTTATGAAACACTTTCTTTTCAATGCCCGTACTGCCGATGAATGCTGGGCATCATATCTGATTGCCAAGCGTCACAAGTATCTGATAGACAACTTCTCCATGTGGTGCGACTATCTGCGTATGCTCAACAAACTCGGTCAAGACCTCCGCAACCCGAAGAACATCTGCCCCGAAGATTTCATGGCGGCACACGACAACGCAACCCGAAAGATTGAAACCATACACGAGAAGGAACGAGCCGAGCAACGCCGCCGCTGGGAGATTGAAAGGCGTGAGCGTGAGCAACAGCGGCAACTGCAAAGGGAAAAAGATGCGGAGGATTTCATCGCCAACAAATCCAAATTCTTCGGATTGGTAATCACGGACGAGGAAATAATCATCAAGGTGCTTGAAAGTATAGACGAGTATTACAGCGAGGGCAAGGCACAGAACATCTGCGTGTTCGGCAGTGAATACTACAAGAAAGCCGACACCCTCATACTCTCGGCAAGGATTGGCGGTGAGATAATTGAAACCGTAGAGGTGGATTTGCGGACACTCAAGGTGGTGCAGTGCCACGGCAAGTACAACCAAGACTCCGAATACCACGAGCGCATCATAGACCTTGTGAATAAGAACGCCAACCTTATCCGTGAGCGGATGAAAGTGGCATAGCATCAACCCTAAAACAACATTGATATGGAAGTAAGAATTGAAAGCATGATTTGTGTGTGGGACGATAAAATCCCTGCATTGTTCCTTGAATTTGTAAACCTCCTCACTCTCACAACGAGTGAGGGGGAATTGAGAAAGAGCGTAAAGGAGTTTGCCGAGAAGCACGAACTTGACAAGTTCTTCCTTTACGGCTTCGGCTCACACCATTTCTACCTGCACCAACGCTACACGAGCAACCCCGAAATGGTGATGAAGAACAGAGTTCTGTCAGTACATTTTTAACCATCTAAAAAGCAACATTATGGCAACACGAATGACCATCAACGGAGTAAGTACCTGCACGGAAGCAGGTACGGAGAAATACGAGCGTTTCCAATCGGGTATCGGCAGACGCAGGCGGACACTTGTGCAATACGACTACCGCCACACGGACGGAGAATTGTTCGCTTGTGTAAAAACCACATTGGACGAGTGCCGAACCGCAAGGGACAAGTGGCTGAACGCAAAGCAGGGAAAGGAGGGCAACCGATGAACACGACCTATCAAACGCTGATAGTCAAATTCAGCGAACCTATCACGGCATTGGACGGTATCTTTGACGATGCCCAAGCGTGGGGAACTGACACCCTCAAAGGGTGGATAGATGATTACGAAAGCACACGTTTCACCGCCACCGACAGCCATACGGCAGTCATCACGAGCGAGTATAATATGGAATGTGTGAAAGAGTGGCTGCAACGGCAGACACCCATTGCCGAGATGCGAGAATTTTGAACAAGTTGGCGGTGCGGACACCGCCAACACTTAAAACCCTAAAAACAACGGTTAATGATAGCACAGACGATATTACAGCAGATAGGCGGAAGAAGATTTACCGCCATGACGGGTAGCCGTGATTTCATCGACATGGGCAACGGCTTACGGATGAGCCTTACACGGAACAAGACAAGTGCCAACCGCCTTGACATCATCTATGATGCGGGGGCAGACCTCTACAATATGCGGTTCTACCGCAGGACATTCAGCAAAAAGACTTTCGAGTGCAAGGAAAAGTACATTGCCGTACACGAGGGCATCTATTTTGATATGCTGGAAGAAATATTCACGATGGTGACGGGACTTTACACACGCTTTTGAGTTGCGGCGGCGAGAGCCGCCCTACTTTCTTTCGGTGAGCATGATGGCGGACAAAGAAAGTAGCAAAGAAACCTCTGTGCCAATCTGCGATATTATTCACAAAAACAAGTTTTTATTATGGAAACAATCAGGCAGGACGGAAAAATCATCTTGCACGGCAACGACGGCATAAGCATAAAGATGATTTTCAAAAACCTTACGGGAAAGAATTTTCAAGGTAGGGAGTATGCGGACTATATCCGTCACATCGCAATCGGGAGCATGGGATTTACACCCGGAAGCATCGAATTTTGCAGGGATGGTGACGTGATAGATACGGGTACAATCCCGAATGTATGAAAAGCGGAAAATCCGATGAAGTTGGCGGCTTCATCGGATTTTCATTTACAGTCACGGGATATACAGCAGTGCAAACTCCGCCTTTCTCCGTTTGAGCAGCATGGCGTGGCGTTTTCCTTTGTAGTTGCAGAAGGCTACATACTCCCGGTAGATGTTCCTGTCGCCAGCCTCCAGCTTCTTTATCAAGGTGCTTTTAGGGATTGTCTTGCTACCCAAAAGCCGGTATGGACCCACGTTGTAAGCAAGCGTGGCAAGTAAAAGACTATCCTTCCCGAACTGCCGGAACATCGCGCAGAACTTCCGCAGGTCTTTCCGCAGGAGCGCGTCCGCCTGCCGCTTCGTCATGGTTCGTGCCGAGTACCTTTCGCCCGGCAAAATCTTGTGACCCCAACCCACGTATGGGTGGTGCTTTTCCGAGTGCCATCCCTCAAAATACTTCGTGCATCGTACCGCCCTCTCGAATAGAGACAGCCGGTAGATTGCCGCCTGCCCGTCCGTTCCCTCTTGGCGGCTGATCTGTGCGGACACAAAACAGACCGTCAGAAGCGAACAGAGCATTGTCATGAATACACGCATCATTTTAGCAAGGGGCTGAAGTTGCCGATGGGAACGATGGTCAAACCGTCATCCTTTGCATTCCGGTTGTTGAAGTCAAATTCCAACTCGAAAGAGTTGCCGAAGTTGTCCTCCACCACCACAATAAAGTTGTGCGCCTCTTCGCCCTCCGCCGTGTAGTACAGGCGGAACTTTTCGTTCTCCAGCAGGTAGCGGTCGTTAGGCAGGAAGGTGATGCCGTTATCCATTTTCAACTTTCCTTCTCCCTCAAACTGAAAATAGCGGATGGTGTAAAGCGTGTTAGCGAAGTCGCCCTCCTTTTTCAGCTCACAGCGGATTTCCACCGTCTGCCCCTTCGTCACCTTGTTCGGCACGGGCATGACCTCCACCGTGAAGGGATAGGACTGCTGGATGTCCATGTCGTCATCGCACGACACGATGGTGAATGACACAGCGGCTATCAGGCATAACGCCACCACCTTAAAGATATTTGTTCTCTTGTTTCTGTTGTTCAGTATGTTCATTTTTCTTCGATTTTTAGATGGTTGTTTTTCTGTTTTTTCGTTGTCTGTTGCAGATACTCGTTCAAGTCCTTGCAACCGCCATAGAGGGAGGAACGGTCGGCGACATGCGCCCCATACCGTTTGGCAAGAGCGTCAAGCGTCCGCCGTCCGGCTTCGTCACGGTCAAGGAAGCATCCGATGCGCCCGTAGCCGTCCAGCAATCCCGCCGCCTTCTCCACGTTGGCGACAGAGTTCAGTACAAGGCAGTCAGCGTTACCGGTTACGCCAAGCGTCACGGCGGAGAGAAAGTCCATGAAGCCCTCAAACACGAGGCACTCGTCAGCCGGGATTTCCTTCGTCCTTGCCAAAGACACATCTTTTGGCGGGATGCACCCCTTGAAATATCGGCTTCGGACTTCATATCCACCTGCCATATTCAGGAAACCGACAGCGAAATACCGTTTTCCACGCACACTGTAGTTCAGGCGGCAACAGTGGCGGGATGCTACTCCGATTGGTATGCCTCGTTCCTCTAAATACTCCGTCAGCGGTGAACGAAACAGCGGAGCGACCTCCACATCCTCAAAGACAGGTTCGGTCGGCTTCGGGAGATAGGCGGGCTTTTCCCATCCGGCAACCGTCATATTGGCGGCTTCCGCTATGAACTTCGCTTGCTTCATGAAGTCATCGCTTTGCAGAAACTCCCCGGCAAGCGTGAAGATGTCACCGCCCTTGCCCAAACCGAAGTCGTACCAAAGCTGTTTCGCCACGTTCACACGGAAAGAGGGGGTGCGCTCGCCCCTGTACGGGGCGATATACCACAGCTCGTTACCGCTCCTTCTGACAGGCTCATGCCCCAACCGTGCGAGAAAATCCGCAAGCGGCATCCTTCTGATAGCATCTATTTCCGTCCGTTCCATGCCCGTGTCAGTTGATGATGAACTTGACGCCGACCCCGAACTGCGTGTGGAACTTCCGCGTGTCGCCACCCCACAGGCAACGCTCACGCAGGTTGGCAAGCAGGGCGATACGGTCTGTCACGTAGCACTCCACATCGAGCGTCAGCGCACCGCCGTAGATGAAGGCGTCCCGGTCGTGCAGCGTGGAGCCGTCATGCAGCACCTTATTCCCCCAATTCACCGATTCATATCCGGCGAGAGCCGAAGCCCCGGCATAGACGAACACGATTTTTCGGGCGTCCGACAGTATCTTGAAGTAATATCCGCCCTCCGCCGTGAACTGCGCCACGGGTATCTTGGTATCCTTGTAGGGATTGTTTTTCAGGAGGTATTCGCCACCGAACACCCACTTGTTCCCCCTCTTCGTGTAAGTGGAGAGAGCCGCCCCGAAACTGTACCCGCCGTCCTTGCCGCCGGGATTGAAGCCGTCCGCCATGTCCGCCCTCACCTCGATGCCCTGCATCTTCGGCAGACACCGCTGGGCGTGCGCCTGCCCTGTAAAAAGGGCAAGCGACGCGATGATTATTGCGATGTACTTTCTCATGGTCAGCGCACTTGAAGTTCGTTGATGGTACCCGCACGTACCAAATCCTCGTTCTCAATCACGAAGGACTGGTGACGGCCGCCGTTCTTCTCGTTCAGCTCCACCACGAGGCACTTGTCATCGGGGATGGTGAACTTCGCCATCGTGAAGACCGTGCGCTCGCTCTTTTTGCCCGGCACGAGGGTGGCGTAGTTCTGCGCGCGGAGCGGCAGGATGATCTGCTCCTGCACGGCGGTACGCTTCGCCACCTTCTTGTCCACGATTTTCCAAGTGATGTAGTCCACATCGAAAGGCACGTTGCTCTGGTTCTTTATCTCCGTGTGGAAATAGAGCAATCCGTTGTGCGTGTAGATGCCTTTGAGAAGATACTGGATGCCGAAACGCTTGCAGCCGATATGCTTCACCTCGCGCTTGTTCTGTTTGTGGATGGACTTCATGATAAGTCGCACCAGCATCGGGCTTTCGCTGCCCAGCTCTTTCAGATAGATTTCCTGTGCGTTATTCGGGCGGTTCACCGTGCTGCCGTCATGGATGAAGTCGCACATCTCCACATTGAGCAACAGCGGTTCGGCGGCGTACTTCACGTGTAGGCTCGGCAATGGGCGCCTTGCCACCTTTCGGTGGTAGGTTTCCCATGGCCTGCCCCCGAACCGTACGTGCAAGTCTCCCTGCATACGGCTCTCCACTGGTAATATCAGTTTATTTGTCATGGACATGAATTTTTGCATTACAATGTTTGCATACAGCCAATGTCTTACGCCATTTCTTAATCATCAGTCGGTGCCATTCAGTATCGGTATTTATACCTCTGAGCTTACGGACTTGATACATTATGGTCTTGACATTAGTTGCTCCACACAATTCACATTTGCGCTCCATAAGTCTCTCCGCAAGAGTAGGGAAAGGAAGTACAAATGTGTTAGGTAGATTATCGCAGGTTGCGTCTTTGTCCGGCTCTTGCCTCGCAAAGCCATCATTATAGAATATTCGGAACTTGGTTTCTCCTTTCTTTGCTTGATAGGGTATCGCCAAGTCATGGTCTCTTCTGTACTTTCGTATAACCTTGGCAGTTGATGAATTTAGTTTCTTTGCCAAAGTTTTGCAGAAACTATATCGCATTATGTAACCGAATTTACTTCCTGCATAAGAGATGTTGTCCGCAATCCTATAATATTGGTACAAACCTCTGATTTCAGTTGTATAGCGTGCGCAGATTGTAGCAGGGTCTTCTTTGGTCAGGTAATTGCGTGGCATGGCATACCAAATTTCCTTTCCATTGATTACCCTAAGTTCCATTGCTTTCAGTTCCAATAATTTCTTTTGGACTGTGGCAATAGGCAGAGTCAGCATTATGCGTCCGCTGAACGGTCTCTTCAACCATCCCAGCTTATTTCGCTTCATGGCCTCGGATTTTCTGATAGAGATTTCATACCCAAGAAACTTTGCAGAATCCTGTGCATTAGTGATTAAGGTCTTTTCTTCGGATAATTCAAGTTTTAGCTTGTCTCTCATGAAGTTTGTAAAGTCCTCTTTCATTCTTGCGCAATCTGCTTTACTACCAATTACACCGATTAGAAAGTCATCGGCATATCTGATATATTTAAGTCTCTTGTAGTTACTATCCATTGCCATAGATGCCGGCACTCTCCGTGTCTTTGCTTCCATCTCTTTCAGTTGTGTCAGCAATTCACGTTTCGTGTCTTCATCAGTGGCGTTTCGGATAGCCTTGCGTAATCTTACAGCCTTTCGACTATAACTTGCGTGGAGTGGGTTTTCCCGCCTTTTCTTACCCTTGTCAAAAGATTCCGCATATTCACGCATGTATTTGTCGAACTTATCAAGGTATATATTAGCCAAGATAGGACTTATTATCCCTCCTTGAGGAGTTCCCGAATACGTCTTGTGAAATGTAAAATCTTCGATATAGCCTGCCTTTAAGAATTTCCATATCAGTCGAAGAAATCTTTCATCTGATATGCGCTCACGAAGAGTTTCAATCAGAATATGGTGGTCAATATTGTCGAAGAATCCTTTGATGTCACCTTCGATAAACCAATTCGCACCAGTGAAAAGAGTTTGGATGGAACGCAAAGCCGTATGACAGCTTCTTCTTGGTCTGAATCCATGCGAGGTATTCTCAAAATGCCCCTCATAGACAGCTTCAAGAATAAGTCTAACGACCTCTTGCACCATCTTGTCTTCAATTGATGGGATGCCCAATGGTCTTTTCTTCCCATTCTTTTTAGGTATATAGACTCTTCGGGCAGGCGTTGGCATGTAACTTTCATCCTTTAGCGCAGCTATCAGATGTCCTATTCTATCAACACTCATTCCGTCAATGGTCTTGCCGTCTGAACCAGGTGTCATGTTGCCCGGTTTCGCATAAATGCGCTGGTAGGCTACATAAAACATCTGTTCATTGAATAGGATGCGGTACAACCTTTCGTACTTGTAATGCACATCTTTGCTATGTGCAGATAAACTGTTTAATATGGTCTCTGGATTTCTCATACGTCTCACACGTTATCGTTTGACAATATTAAAATTACCGAGCTGTTCCCCTTTGCCATGTACGTGGCTTTCCCACGCTCAGACTACTACGGGAACTCCGTTGCCATGCGGAGTTTTCAGAGCCTATGCTCATAGCCTTTCGGCATCTCCGTGTAGGCAATCCCCATTTAGTGGCCTTGATAACTTGGCTTGACAGACTGTCGGATGCAACGTACATCCTTTTCCGTTCTCTGACGGATATGTCGCAGTAAATTCCTTGCCCATCACTCCATTCAATAAGCGTGGGTACTGCGAGGCAACGTATGTAACTGCTTTCCGTTGCCACCTCTACATTAGTCATAGGACTATTGTTCAACCAATCAGGCTTCATCCTTGTGTCTGTCTTTTCCCATAGCAATTCAGTCGCAGTTTAGCAATTAACTGACTTATCGCATTACCGACATGCTTCACTCCCCGTTTGGTTTCCCATTCGGATAAGTCGGTATGGGATAGGTTTATAAATTGGAATACTAACCTAATCACTTGCCAAAGTGATTATTATCAAGCCCCTATTATGGGCGCACTGAAGGTGTAGAAACTGCCGTCCTCCGTGATGACGGACATATTCGTTTCGTTGGGAAAATTCCTTACGGTAGCCTTCACGCGGATGACGTTCTCCGCTCCGTCGGCTTTCCCGGCAATCAGGTCGGGCGAGCCTAAATCGACATAGCGCACCTCCGCCGGAAAAATGACGTGGACGGTCTTGTCGTAGGTCACTTCCAGACCGTGCGGCGGTATCATGCGGTCGAAGGTCAGCTTGCGCGACAGACCGTGATACAGGTCTCCGTCCGCCTCCTTCTGCGGATAGACCTCCTTCGTCAAGGTCGGCTGTTCACTTCCGTTGGTCGTTTCAACGGTTACATTCTCCTGCGCGTTGGCAGTTGCGATGCCCATAGCGAGGGCAAACATGATGATTACTTTTCTCATTACTTTTGGATTTTAGTGGTAATTTTTTTATTGATTTCAATCTTTTTCTTGGTAAAGCATGACCCTGTACCCGGCTTTCAGATGCACCTTGACGGTGCGCATCTTCCCCGCGATGTACTGGCTCGTTCCTTGTATCAGCCCCTTGCCCAAGTCGGAGGCGAGCTGCGCCCCGGCATTGGTGGAGATATTGATGCTGCTACCCAACGAACCTCCCATGTTGGCGGCGACCTCTCGGACGGCGTTCATCTCCATCGAGTTCGGGATGAAGATGCCGGGCTGTCCGTCCGTGTCATAGACCGCAAGCTCCACGGGGATAATCGTGCCGTCGTATTCCAGCGAGGTGATCCCGATGTCGAGTCGTTCACCCTGTATCTTGCCCGTGCCGACCACCACCGCACCCCGTGGGATTGTCCTGCCCGCCACCGCCATAGGCTCCAGCAGGCGAAGCCTTACCGTCTGCCCGTCCGTCACGCTCTGCGCCTCATGCACACACGCCGGGATGGTGTTCCTGTCCGATACCTCCGCCGTGCCGACAGCCGTGTTGAAACCCCGGTTGCGTTCCTGTGAGAAAGTGGCGACAAACTCCGCGTTGCTCATGGGCTGTGCAAGGGAGGAAACGACTTGGCGGGTCACTTGCCTTACGGGTGTCGCCGTGTTCTTCTTTCCCTTCTGCACGGTGGCAGGCTCTGCCGCCTGTTCCGGCTTCCCACCGTTCTGACCGCCCATGTACTTTGCCGCCAGCTCATAGGACTTCTCCATAAGTGCCACCTGTTCGTCTATAGATGAAGTCCTGCCTTTTTCACTTTCCAGTTCCGATTCCAACGAGGCGATGCGCTCCAATAGCACATCCATCTCCGCATTGTCATTCTTCGGCTGTTCGTAAAAGTTGCCGAGGGTGGCGTTCAGGTCACGGTAGGCGGCTGCGGAGGATTGGATGGTTTGCGGCGTGGCAGGCTTTGCCCTTTCTTCCTTGCCGCCCGGATTGGCGAGGTCGAAGTCCGTACCGTCCTCCGTTCCCGCTATCTCGCGGTCGAACATGTCGCCCAGCTGCCCGATGGCACGGTTGCGGCTCTCCAGCCGCTCTTCCATCCCCCCATGCTCGTAGGCTTTCAGCTTGTCGCCGATAATCTGCCGGTTCGCCTTGTCCGCGTCTGGCATCTCGGTGTTGTAGCCGTCCGTTCCCGGCGGTTGTTCCTTGCCGGAGGAAGGGGCGAATATCAACCACATCGCCCCGATGAAGACCAGCACCATAGCAGGCAGGACTATCATCTTCTGCCGTTTCAGCCGCTGCGCCTCTGTCAGCGGTTCGCGCTCCTTTTTCGGCTTTCCCGCGTCGGGAGCGGCTTTGTTCTCTTTCGTTGATTCATTCTTCGTCTGTTCCATATAAATAAGGTGTTAAGTGATTGTCAGTTTCCACCGGGGTCGGTAGTTCCACCCGTCCGGCATGTCCCGTATCCATACGTGAGCCGTCGTTTCTGCCGATGTCATAGACGGCTCTGCCGAAGGTGTAGAGGGCAAGCATCGCGAAGGCGGCGAGCATCCCCAGCACGATGCGGCGGCGTGTTTCCGGCGGCAAACCGTCCAGATACCCTTTGAGCCTTGCCACCAGCCGTTTCCGTTTGTCGTGGAGTTTCCAATACATGCCCCACATTGATTTTCTGATACTTTTCATGTCCTGTTACCGTTTGATTGTCTGTAAATCCTTGTTCTCGATGATGGTGAACCCCTCGATGGTGAAACCGTTTGGGTTGTCGTCCGACCGCGATGCGTTCAGCAGGCGGCAGGTGGTCACGAGGCTGCGCTCGGTGACGTTGCTTTGCCGGATGATTTTCTGCGTGGCGTAGGTCACGGCACGGTAGGGATAGGCGTTGAAGTCGCACACCACGCTGTCCACTTTCAGCACTTGGTTGATGTTCCCGGCGATGATGCGGTTGTAGTACCCCTTCTCCGCGAAGTCCGAATAATAGTGGTACACGCTCTTGTCCGCCAGCAGCAGGGCACGTTTTACGTTGTGTTCAATCGCGCTTTTTTCAGGTGACAGCGTGAAGAAAAGCTCGTGGAAGCGGCGCACATGCTCCCGTGCTTCCGCCGGGCGGTTCTGCGATAAATCCTGAGAGAGAGCCAGCATCAGCGACTTGCCGTTGTCCAGCACATAGATTTTCTCCCGTTGCTTCTCTGCGAAACGGTAGGAGTTCCACACGCTCCACACCGTCACCACAGCGCACAGCGAGAGGAAGACGATACCGAACAGGCGTAGCTGCCTGAACGATGATTCGATGTTTCTGAGTGACTTAAATTCCATTCTTAATTCTGTTTCAATGATTCTACATGATTGTTATTTCAGCAATTTGCCGGCACGTCCCATCATATTGCCTGTCGCAGCTCCGGCAACACTGCCCGCCATTCCTCCGGCACGTCCCGCCATCTGGTTCACGTTGCGACCGTAACCGCCCATGCCTCCGGCTTGGATAATCCAGCCGGCAACGGTGGGAATGGTGAAGTAGCCGATGATGCCGATGCAGAGGAACACGATGTACACCCCGTCGCTCGAATCCAGCGAGAAGTTCGGGTCTGCCTGCATCCGCTCGATGTCGCTTTGCAGCATCAGCACCTGTATCTTCGCCAGTATGGTGCTGAACATGTCCGACACCGGCAGCCACAGATATACCTGTATGTAGCGGCATATCCACTGCGTGAGCGTGCTTTGGAAACCGTCCCACACCGATATGGCGAAGGCTATCGGACCGAGTATCGCCAGCACCACGAGGAAGAAGGTTCGGACGGTGTCTATCACGAGGGCGGCGGCTTGGAACAGCAATTCCAGTATCTCGCGGAAGAAGTCGCGGATGTTTTTCTTCATGTTGTACATTCCCCGGTCGATATACATCCCCGCCATCGTCACCATGTCGGAGGGCGACCAGCCGAGTTCCTCCAGCTGCTTGTCAAACTCCTCGTTGGACACGAGGTAGGCGGTTTCGGGGTTGCGCATCATCGCCTCGTATTCCAATTTGTCCTTCTGCTGGCGGTAGGTGTTCATGTCCAGCGTTTCCGCCTCCAGCATCTTTGCCGTGCCCTGTACGACGGGTGAGAGGATGCTGTTTATCGTGCCCAGCACCATAGTCGGGAAGAACATGATGCACAGACCGATGGCAAAAGGACGGAGCATCGGGAATACGTCTATCGGTTCGGCTCTCGCCAGCGACTGCCATACCCGGTAGGCGACGTAGAACAGCGCACCCAGTCCGGCGATGCCTTTCGCCACACCCGCCATGTCTCCGCACAACGGCATCATCTGCTCGTAAAGCGAACGTAGAATCTGGTGAAGGTTGTCGAAATTCATAGGCTACCAGTATCTTTCGTTCATGTTTCCGTACAGCCCCATGATGCGGTCGAGGTCGTTCTTCTTTTTCGCACGCAGGTAGCTCACGGAGATGTTCTTGTTCGTGTAGTAACTTACGAGGTTGCGGTAACGCTTCATCTTCGAGTGGCAGCGTTCCACCACGTCCATGCGCTCCTTGTCGGTCATGGAGAGCGTGGTGATGTTCACCACATTCTTCAGTTCCGTCAATACTTCGTTGCTCTCTTCCAGCAGTTTCGTGTAACCGAAAGCGATTGCCGACAGCTCTTCTGGTCTGAAATTTCCATCACGGAGCATCCTTTGGAAACTGTTTACATAAATGTCGGTGATGTCGCCTACCATCAGGATGGTCTGCTGCACCTTGCGGGCGTCCTTGACGAGATTGTTCACCGATTTGAGAGCATCGTAATACTTTTTGCCCTGCTGATAGATTTTCACCGTTTCCTGAAAGTTGCTCACCATGTTCGTGGCAGTCTTGGAGGTATGGATGATGTTTTTGGAGGCATTGATGATACCCTGCGCCAGATTGCCCGGATCGCTTACGACCCACTGTGCGCTTGCCCTGCCTGCGAAAAGCAGGCACAGGCAGATAATCATTGTTATTCTTGTTCTCATGTTACTTTGGATTTTAGTGGTTGTTATTCTTCTGTCGGGTGTCCCGGCTGCGGTTTCACCCGCACATAGTCGCCGCCCGGCGAGAAGGTCAGCACGTCCGTGGCCTCGTTATAGGACACGTCGATGCGGAAGCCGGTGTTCATGAACAGGTTGCCGGTTTTCTCCTGCAAGAGATAGGTTTCCGGTTTCAGCTTGCGGCGCAGACCGCTCCGGCGGAACACCGTCACCTTGTAGGCTTCGCCCTCCTTGTAGATAAGCACGTCGGGCTTCCCCTCCACGCTCTCCCAGTTCCCGCACAGCATATCACGGCGGTTGTCGGCCACGTCGCAGGATTGCAGCATCATGACCGCCAATCCGATCAGACACTTGCTGACTTGCAGCATTTTCACTTTTGGTAAATTCATATGCGTTTTCCTTTTTTTGTTGATACATTCTGTTTTAGTTATTCCTTGTTCCTCCGCCTTTCGGCAAGCTGCCGGATGGCGGCTTCGATGTCACCGCCCAGCTTCTCCGCCAGACGGTAAACCTCCACTTTTTCCGTTTCTTCGGTAGTGTACGCCAGATACTCTTCTGCACTGACCTCGGTGGCATAGACCGCCGATTGTGTGCCACCCAAGCCTATCCACACCTCCTTGTAGAGCCGTGAAGGGTTGTTCGCCATGTTGATGGAGAGTATCTGCGACTTCTCCTTTTCCGTCAGTCCGAGCAACGCCTGTATCTGGTCGAACTTGTTCATATACTTGCGCTGGTCGAGAAGTATCTTGCAGTCGGAGTTGTTGATGATGCTCTCCTTGACCACCGGAGAACTGATGATGTCGTCCACCTCCTGCGTCACCACGATTGCCTCGCCGTAATATTTTCTGACCGTCTTGTACATATAACGTAGGTATTCAGCCATGTTTGCCGAAGAGAGGGCCTTCCAAGCCTCCTCCACGATAAGCTGTTTCCGCACCCCTTTCAGCCGCCGCATCTTGTTGATGAAGGCTTCCATGATGATGATAGTCACGACGGGGAACAGTTCGCGGTTCTCTTTTATACTGTCAATCTCGAAGACGATGAACCGCTTGCCGAGCAGATCGATGTTCTCCGTGGAGTTGAGCAGGAAGTCGTAACGTCCGCCCCGGTAATACTGCCGCATGGTGGTGAGCATGTTGTCGATGTTGAAGTCGGACTTCTCCACCTTGATGTCGCGCTGCGCCAGTTCCGTGCGGTAGTCGTCGCGCATATACTCGTAGAAAGTGTTGAACGACGGCACGATGCTACGGTCGGATTGGATACGCTCGATGTAGGCACTCACGGCACTGCCCAGTTCGCCGCTCTCCGTCTTCGTCACCTTGTCGTCCTCCGATTTCCAGAGCGTAAGAAGCAGGGTCTTGATGCTGTCCTTCTTCTCCACATCGAAGATGTAATCATCGGTGTAGAACGGGTTGAATGATATGGGCTTCTCTTCCGTGTAGGTGAAATACACGCCGTCCACTCCGCCTGTCTTGCGCCGGATCATGCCGCACAAGCCCTGATAGGAGTTTCCCGTGTCCACCAATACCACATGTGCGCCTTGCTCATAATATTGGCGCACGAGGTGGTTCATGAAGAACGACTTGCCGCTGCCCGAAGGACCCAGCACGAACTTGTTGCGGTTGGTCGTGATACCCCGCTTCATCGGAAGGTCGCTGATGTCGAGGTGCAGCGGTTTCCCTGTGAGCCTGTCCACCATCTTGATGCCGAAGGGCGAGAGCGAGCTGCGGTAGTTGGTTTCCTCCGTGAACAGGCACACCGCCTGTTCGATGAAAGTGTGGAAACTCTCTTCCGCCGGGAAGTCCGCCGCATTGCCGGGTATCGCCGCCCAGTAGAGTGTAGGGCAGTCGATGGTGTTGTGGCGCGGCACGCACTCCATGCTTGCCAGCTGGCTGCCCACGTCGTTCCTTATGTGCTTCAGTTCCTCCGCGTCGTCGCTCCACGCCATGACGTTGAAGTGCCCCCGTACCGAGGTCAGCCCGTAGGACCGGGCTTCGTTCAGGTATTGGTCTATCCACTCGCGGTTGATGCTGTTGCTCCTTGAATAGCGTGAGAGCGACTGCATGTTACGGGCGGACTTCTCGAACTTCTGCAAGGCTTCCTCGCTGTTATTTATCAGCACATACTGGTTGTAGATATGGTTGCAGGAGAGCAGCAGCCCCACCGGGGAGGCGAAGGAGAGGCGGCAGTCGCTCCGGTCGGTGGAGAGCTTCTCGTAACGGGTGTCGGTAGCCACCTTGCCCGGCAGGTCTTCCGCGTCGGAGAGGGTGTGCAGACACAGGCGGTTGTCGCCGATGCGCATCTCCCTTGCCGAAAGTTCGATGTCCTGCAAGGTGATGTCACCTTCCGGCATGAGCGAGAAGTAGCGTTCTACCAGCCCCGCCTTACCCTCCGTCCCCACAATCTCGTCGGTGGAGAGGCGGCGCAACCTGACAAGCCCGCTGTCGTTCATGATACGCTCGAACTGTTCGCAGGCTTCCATGAACTTGGTCGTGGTTTCCCTGTCCAGCTCTTTCGGGATGATGTGCCCTCGGCACAGCGTGCTGAAGTTGCTCTGCATCCGGCTACGCTCCTTCGTCGTCTTGGTCAGGTAGAGGTAGCAGGTGTGTTTCAGGTACGGACGCTCGTTGAAGTGACGCTCGAAGCTCCGTGAGAGGAAACTCATGTCGTCCTTCTGAAGCTCCGGCTTGTAGCGTTCCTTGATAAACCAGTCCTGCTTGTGAACGACGGAGTAGTCCGGCAGCACCTTGATTGCCTTGCACCAGCAGCCGTGTATCGCCTCGTACTCCGCGCCCGTCACGGTGTAAAGCTCCGGCAGCTCCACCTCGAAAGCCACCGTGATGTCGGCGTCCTTTGAGATGATGCAGCCATGCTCCACCGCAAGCAGGGGAAACTTGTTTTCCAGTGTTGTCATTTTTGATGTATTCCTCATGTCGTTTCTTCCTTTCGTTGTCGTTTGAACAGACGGGTTATCCGCCGCCGGTTGATAAGGTATCGGGGATGGCTCCGTGACGCTCCCAATTTCATCAGCCCGTGTTCGCCGTACCGGGCGTTCAGCGCGAAGGTCTGCCACACAAGGAGGGAGGACGATGCCGCGCCGAAGCCGATACATATCCACTGGTCGATACCGACCATGTAGAGGATGACGAACAGGACGAAGAGAGCCAGCAGACCTCCGCAGAAAATGAAGAGGTACTGTGCCTTCAAGCCCTTGAACTCTACCGGACGGCCGATACCCTTGTTTACCGGGTATTCAGCCATACATTATTACATTAAAGGAAGAATGAGCGCAGGATGGTGGCGGCTACAATCAGGAAGATACACGCGCCGAACCAGCTTGCTGCTGTTTTTGAGGTGTCGGGGTCACCCGATGAGAATTTTCCGTACACTTTCACGCCCCCGATAAGCCCGACGACCGCGCCGATGGCGTATATCAGTTTAGTTCCGGGGTCGAAATACGAACTCACCATAGAGGTGGCTTCGTTGATGCCCGCGATGCCGTTTCCTTGCGCGAAAGCGGAGGCGGTTGCGGCGATGAAAAGTGCCGCGGATAGGATTGCTTTTCTGTTTTTCAAGATGTTCTTGTTCATGAATTGTCCTTGTTTTTTGCCGTCGAAAGGGTGGATAGTCCTTTGTCGGGCGGTTGTTACTCTGTTACTTTACTTTGGTTTTAGTGGATGCCCGTTTGTTTCCACAGACGTGGGCGTGTCCGTTGCGGACGGGATACGCCTTGCGTTTCCTTGCCGCGTGGGTTGATGTCACTATTTCATGTCCATTCCTTTTTCAGTTGTCATACATAGTTTCGGATGTCGAAATCCTCGATGTTGTCCGGCACGATGAACTCCTTTTCGGGTTTCTTCAGCCGGATCTCGATAAGCCCCTTGATGCGGATGCCTATCTCCGAAGAGCCTTCCATCATTTTCTCGTACAGCTCCGTGCCTTCCATGTCGGTGAACACCTTCGCCGCCTTTTCACGTTCCGCCTGTGTCGCGTCCGGGTTCATGGCGGTCTTGCAGGCGTCGTCAATCTCGTCAAAGCTGCTGCCCGAAGCCCGTGGCGTGTCCGAAGCGTCTTCATCCGGTTCGTCCTCCCCGTATCCCAGTTCCTCCGGCGGCATGCTCGTGAAGGTCTCATCGAGCTTTTCCTCCGGGACTTGCGCCGGGCGGGACGCGGTTTCCGTGTTTCCGTCGTCAAAAGTAGCCTCTTCCTCCGACAGCTCAATGCCTTTTTCCAAAGTGGCGGCTTCTTGCGCCGGTATGGCAGCGATTGTCCGGGTGGATGCCATTTTGAAACGGCTCTTGCCGATGATGTCCCCCTTTGCCGTGGAAACTTCCTCATGTGCCGCTACGCTCTTTGGCCCATTCCTGTCCAACGACCGCCATAATCCGGCGATGCCCTTGAAGAAGCGGACAAGCCGCATGTCCATGATGCGCTCGTAAAGGAGCAGGAACAGGAACCATAGGTTGCAGCCGACCGATACCGCCAGCAGAATGTCTGTCATGCTGATTGTTTCATTCATATACTTCCGGTTTTAGTTAGAATACTGAATTGTAATTCCGGGCGTAAAGGCTCTTTATAGCGTCCTCGCACTGGTTGAAGTGGTGCGTCAGCACATGGTCGATGTAGGCGGACAGTGTAAGCCTATCATGCCCGATTACACGGGTGATGCGCATGATACGCTCGTGGTACTCCGGACGCACATACGCCATCTTGCCCTCCCGCGCCTTTACTTCCGGGTCGCGGATGAATAGACGTTCATAGTCCTTCTCGCAGCATTTGCCGCTCACCGGGACGGGCGACAGTATTTCCACGCTCGCCTGCACTTGGGCAAGCATGCCTCCGCAGTCCTGCTGCGGTCTTTTTTCATTCGGTGTCATTTCTTTTTCCATTTTCAAATCAGATCTTCACGTTGTTTCTTGTACAGTTCGTTGATTCTCTCCTTGTGCTGTTCCAGATGCTGGCGCAGCACGGTATCCACATAGCCGCCCACAGAGATTTCCCCTCCGGCGATGTCGTTCACGATTTTGAGGATCTTGCCGTGTACGTCGCGGCTGATATAGACACACTGGCGGGTCTTTATCTCGTTGCGGCGCAGGAACAGCTCGTTATAGTCCTCGTCCTGCCTTTTCCGGCGGCCGCCTTCCCTCTGCGCTCTCTCCCGTGTCACGGGTTGAGCCGGTGGCGGCTCCGGTGCGGCGGTGTCCTCTCCGGTCGGTACGGCTGCGGGGTCTTCCTGCGCCGGGCGTAGTGTCCCGTCCTGTGTGCGCCGCCCGATAGATGCCAACAGCAGTTCCTCGTCGATGCCTTCCGTGTTTACTTTCCTGCTGCCCATGCTCACTGCGGTCTGATGATGTCGCTTATCTCTTCGGAAAACTCACGGATGCCGCTCCCTTTCAGCAGTGCCGTGTCCATCGGGAAGATGGTGGAGCGGAAAACGCTCTTGCGCTCTTCCGAAAGGTCGCGGCGGAACTTCTTGCTGTCGGGCAGGCGGGTGGAAAGCACCGGGAAGCCCATTTCGGCTATCACTTCCTCGTAGATGCCGTACAGGTCGTTCCTCTCCCTGCCGTCCACCATCGTCCAGAACAGATGCAGCCCCTTTGTTTTCGCTTGCCCGGTTGTCATCAGCCTGTCGCGGAACATCGTGACGAATTTCAGGGTACTTTCCACGACAAAGCGGTCGGCACTCAGGGGCGTGAAGATGTAGTCCATCTGCGAGAGCGTCTTTATCACGC
Organism: Porphyromonas somerae; assembly: GCF_022845615.1. Classification (NCBI taxonomy): domain Bacteria; kingdom Pseudomonadati; phylum Bacteroidota; class Bacteroidia; order Bacteroidales; family Porphyromonadaceae; genus Porphyromonas; species Porphyromonas somerae. Next base: position 316,653 of record NZ_AP025559.1, read on the forward strand.
CGTTGCTCCGGAGTGTCCCCGGCATGTCGAAGAAAACCACGTCGGGCTTCACGACCTCGGCGGCGATCATCCTTTCCGCATCGTCGAGGGCGTTCACCGCGTTGCTCTTGATGACCGGATAGGCGTTCTTCTTTATCTTGCGGAAATGGTCGCACGCGAGAGCCTTGAAGTAGATGCTCCTGCCGATGAGTGCCGTCTCATGTTCGCGCAGGCCGTGGATGCTGTGCTGCGGGTCGTCGCAGTCCACGACGGCGACATTGTAGCCTTTCACGTTGTGCAGGTAGCTGGCGGCGAGTGCCGTGACGGTGGATTTGCCGATGCCACCTTTCTGTGTTGCGAATGCAACGAAGATTTCCTTACTCATGGTTCTATTCAGTTTAATTGTTGATGATTTTGTTTTCTGTTTACATGCGAATTGAATTACCGCATTATCCGTTTCCGTGAACAGGCACACGGGCGGGTCACCGCGTATCCGGTTCTGCGGTGAAGCGGTGCGGCGGACAAGTGATGAATGACGACACTGCGTCATGAAGTCATTGAATCCATGCGTCACCGAATTGTCGGACAACCGGGTTTCCGACGGTTCGGGTATCCGTTTCGGCAAGTGTCCGCCGAAGCGGTTGTCCGGGTATTTGAATATTCCTTTCCTCATATCTTCAAACCGTTAGTTTCTTGAATCATGCTGCAAATAAACAAGTATATTTTTGAACTTGTATCACTTCCCAAGCAAGTGGCGGCATGTTGCGCCGGTTGGCAGCCATTGGCCGGGTCAAGTATCTGTTCGTTACCGCTTTAAGAGCGTAACTTTGCACCCGGACGGCAGGGTTCGCCGATGGCGCGCGGCCCGGAGTCCTGAAAGGTATTTTCCCAATCCGTCCCCTGACGGATTTTTATGTTCACCTGAACATAGCAAGGTATGTTTTCAGCCGCTCAAAATATTTTGAGCATCCCGGAAAACGCCTTGCCCTTGCAGGGGGCGGGCTTTCCCTCCGAAGTCGGGAAGCCTTTCAGAACTGCGGTGCCGTGACCCGAAGCGGCGGCTTATGCCGTCAATCCGCTAAATCCAAAGTAATATGAAAGAGAAAAGGAAAAGCAAAGCAGGGAGAAATCCCAAACTTGATCCGGCGGTGTACCGGTACACCGTCCGTTTCAACGAGGAGGAACACAACCGTTTCCTCGCCATGTTCGGAAAATCGGGTGTCTATGCGCGGTCGGTTTTCCTCAAAGCGCACTTCTTCGGACAGCCGTTCAAGGTGCTGAAGGTGGACAAGACGTTGGTGGACTATTACACCAAGCTGTCGGATTTTCATGCGCAGTTCCGCGCCGTAGGTACGAATTACAACCAAGTCGTGAAGGAACTGAGGCTGCATTTTTCAGAGAAAAAGGCGATGGCGTTGCTCTATAAATTGGAGCAACACACCGTCGAACTCGTGAAACTGAGCCGTCAGATTGTGGAACTGTCAAGGGAGCTGAAAGAGCAGCGAGAGCAGAGCCAAACTTGTTTGGACTCTGCCGAGTCGCGTTTGAAGAAGAGTGAAACTCAAATGGAGGCGAAATGGTCGCAAAAATCAGTGTAGGCAGCTCGTTGTACGGCGCGATTGCCTACAACGGGGAGAAGATTAACGAGGCACAGGGGCGGCTTCTCACCACCAACCGCATCTATAATGACGGTTCGGGGAAGGTGGACATCGGCAAGGCGATGGAGGGCTTCCACACCTTCCTGCCACCGCAGATGAAAGTGGAGAAACCGGTGGTGCATATCTCGCTCAACCCGCACCCGGAGGATGTGCTGACCGATGCGGAATTGCAGGACATCGCCCGCGAGTATCTGGAAAAGCTCGGTTTTGGCAACCAGCCTTATCTTGTATTCAAGCACGAGGACATCGACCGTCACCATCTGCACATTGTGACGGTGCGGGTGGATGAGAACGGGAAATGTATCAGCGACAAGAACAACTACTACCGCAGCAAGCAGATTACTCGTGAGCTTGAAAGGAAATACGGGCTGCACGATGCGGAGCGCAGGAACCGCCGTCTTGACACGCCGCTATGTAAAGTGGACGTATCGGCAGGCGATGTGAAGAAGCAGGTAGGCAATACCCTGAAGGCTCTGAACGGGCAGTACCGTTTCCAGACGATGGGCGAATACCGTGCGCTCCTTTCCTTATATAATATGACGGTGGAGGAAGCGAGGGGTAACGTGCGCGGACGGGAATATCACGGGCTGGTCTATTCCGTCACGGACGACAAGGGCAACAAGGTCGGCAACCCGTTCAAGTCCTCGCTTTTCGGGAAGTCCGCAGGCTATGAAGCCGTGCAGAATAAGTTTGCCCGTTCCAAGCTTGAGATTAAGGACAGGAAACTCGCCGACATGACGAAACGCACCGTCCTTTCCGTGCTGCAAGGCACTTATGACAAGGACAGGTTTGTGTCCCTGCTCAAAGAGAAAGGCATCGACACCGTGTTGCGCCATACGGAGGAAGGGCGCATCTACGGGGCTACTTTCATCGACCACCGCACGGGGTGCGTGCTGAACGGCTCACGCATGGGCAAGGAGCTTTCGGCGAATGCCTTGCAGGAACATTTTACCCTGCCATACGCAGGACAGCCGCCGATACCGCTATCCATCCCTGTGGATGCTGCGGACAAGGCGCACGGGCAGACCGCATACGACCGTGAAGACGTATCGGGCGGAATGGGCTTGCTCACTCCCGAAGGTCCGGCGGTAGATGCCGAGGAAGAGGCTTTCATCCGGGCGATGAAGCGCAAAAAGAAGAAAAAGCGCAAGGGCTTGGGTATGTAATCGGAGTATCAACAATTAAAAAATCAATGTATGTCACAACAAGAAGACGATTTGAGGGCATTGGCGAAAATCATGGATTTTCTGCGTGCCGTGAGTATCATTTTAGTGGTCATGAACGTGTACTGGTTCTGCTACGAAGCCATCCGGCTGTGGGGCGTGAACATCGGTGTGGTGGACAAAATCCTGATGAACTTCGACCGCACGGCGGGGCTGTTCCATTCCATACTGTACACGAAGCTGTTTGCCGTCCTGCTGCTTGCCCTGTCCTGTCTGGGTACGAAGGGTGTCAAGGGAGAGAAAATCACTTGGAGAAAAATATGGACGGCACTCGCCATCGGGTCCGTGCTGTTTTTCCTGAACTGGTGGATACTGGCTCTGCCGTTGCCGGTCGAAGCGGTGACGGGGCTGTATATCATTACCATCGGTACAGGCTATGTCTGCCTTTTGATGGGCGGTCTGTGGATGAGCCGTCTGTTGAAACACAATCTGATGGAGGATGTTTTCAACAATGAGAACGAGAGTTTCATGCAGGAAACAAGGCTCATCGAAAGCGAGTATTCGGTCAATCTGCCCACACGCTTCTATTACAAAAAGCGTTGGAACAACGGCTGGATCAATGTGGTGAATCCCTTCCGTGCGTCCATCGTGTTGGGTACGCCGGGCAGCGGCAAATCCTACGCAGTGGTGAACAGCTTTATCAAGCAACAGATTGAAAAGGGCTTCTCAATGTATGTGTACGACTTCAAATTCAGTGACTTGTCCACCATAGCCTACAACCATTTGCTGAACCACCCGGAGGGCTACAAGGTGAAGCCGAAATTCTATGTGATCAATTTCGACGACCCGCGACGCTCACACCGTTGCAATCCCATACACCCGGATTTCATGGAGGATATTACGGACGCTTACGAGAGTGCCTACACGATAATGCTCAACCTCAATAAAACGTGGGTGCAAAAGCAGGGCGACTTCTTCGTGGAGTCACCTATCATTCTGTTTGCCAGTATTATCTGGTATCTCAAAATCTATCAGAACGGGAAATACTGCACGTTTCCCCATGCCATCGAGTTTTTGAACCGCCGTTACGAGGATATTTTTCCGATACTGACTTCCTATCCCGAACTGGAGAATTACCTTTCCCCGTTCATGGATGCTTGGCTCGGAGGGGCTGCGGAGCAGCTCATGGGGCAGATAGCGTCGGCAAAAATTCCGCTTTCGAGGATGATTTCCCCGCAGCTCTACTGGGTGATGTCGGACAGCGAATTTACGCTGGACATCAACAATCCCGAAGAGCCGAAAATCCTATGCGTGGGCAACAATCCCGACCGTCAGAACATTTACGGGGCGGCTCTCGGTCTGTATAACTCCCGTATCGTGAAACTCATCAACAAGAAGGGGATGCTGAAGTCGTCGGTCATCATCGACGAGCTGCCCACGATATACTTCAAAGGGTTGGACAATCTTATAGCTACCGCCCGAAGCAACAAGGTTGCCGTGTGTCTGGGCTTTCAGGATTTCAGCCAGTTAGTGCGCGACTACGGCGATAAGGAAGCAAAAGTCGTGATGAATACGGTCGGTAACATTTTCTCCGGGCAGGTGGTAGGAGAAACGGCAAAGACACTATCGGAGCGGTTCGGGAAGGTGTTGCAGAAACGGCAGTCTATCTCCATCAACCGGCAGGATGTTTCCACCTCCATCAACACGCAGATGGACGCGCTTATCCCGCCGAGCAAGATTTCCGGGCTTACGCAGGGTATGTTTGTCGGTTCGGTGTCCGACAACTTCAACGAGCGCATCGAGCAGAAGATTTTCCACTGCGAGATTGTGGTGGATGCCGAGAAGGTGAAGCGGGAGGAAAGTGCCTACAAGAAAATACCTGTCATTACCGATTTCACGGACGAGGACGGAAACGACCGCATGAAGGATACGGTGCAGGCGAACTACCGGCGCATCAAGGAAGAGGTGAAGCAGATTGTGCAGGATGAACTGGAACGCATCGCAGGCGATGACAACCTGAAGCACCTGTTGCAGTAGAAATAAAAAAACAGAGGTGGCGGAAAATATCTCCGTCACCTCTTAAAATGAAGAACGCCTCCCAAGTATGCTGTCTTACGATGCGCCCAGGAGGTTTATTGTATTGCTTCTCTTTTTGTTTTTCCGCACCTGTAAACAGGCACTTTTTTCATTTCCAAATCGGCTCTTCTTTCCAGCGGTTGAAGAAGCCTATCTTGTAGATGGGCACATCCGCATACTCCTCAAACAATGCCAGCAGTTTCTCTTTGAACGTATGCCCCTCGTCTATGGCATTGCAGAGATATAACATTGCCGTAATCACATAGAACGGTTTTTTCTGCTGTACCTCGGTCAATGGACGGGAAAGCCATGTCATTCGCGGATTATGAATTTCACAAGGCCGTTTGACCATGTTCCGACTCCATATTCTGGAATGGTGCGCGATTATGTTGCGCATATATGAAATGGCTTCAAGCCATCCCGAAAGTTCATTGTGTAGATTCAGCCCCATATCATTGGCTATTGCTGATTTTTCGGGCAGTTGGTGGTTAAGGTTCTTGTATATCTTGGAAAGTGTGCCGAATGTGGCCACTTCAAATATAATCCACGCATCCGGGTGTTCGTCAAGCGTCTTTTCACCGCTTGCATCAGTCACAAGGTGCTTGCGCCTGTAGTCTTTCACAAAAATCTCATTGCTCCGTAAGAATTCTTCTATCAGTTCTTTGAGGTGCTGTGTGTGAAAAGCGACATCAGCAAACAATCTCGGGTCACGATACCACAGCCCTCCGTAGGATTGTGAAAGATGATAAATCATCTTTGTGCGTAGCGTGATTTCTATTGTTTCGATGGCATCAAATAAAATAAGGCGCAGTTCCTTGTCGAAATAATAGCGTGTGATTACATCTTCCAGTTTGGAATCCGGCTGAAACAGATGATTGGCTCTATCGGACTGCATGTCCCACCAATATCCCTTCAAACGATAGTAGCTGATATGAGCCAAATGTCGGGCAGCGAAACCTTCATCGCCGACAAGCATTCCTCTTTGTTTGAGCAGTTCTAATTGTTCATCAATGGAACGTGATTCCTTATTTGCCATACCGTTATAAAAAAGAATGACCCGCCGGCAGATCTTACGGTATGCCAAACGGGTACTGTTATCGTTGAACACGGTCAGAACCGCATGTCTTCTTAATTGTAGATGCAAAGATAAGACTTTTTTATGTAACGACAAAAAATAAGCCGATTTTTCATTCAAACGATGAAAAGGTATAGAAATACTTACCGTCTTTTTATTTCCAGTTCCTCATCGCGCATCATCCTCTCATTCAGTTTCTCCTGCATCCTGTCAAGGAAGTAGGTGCGGCTTTCGTTCTTCCGGCGTTTGATATCGGTGTAGAAGCGGTAGCAGTCCTTCGACTCAACCCCGAATATCTTGTAAAGAAGCGGGGCAAGCTGTTTGAGCGGCATATTGCCGTTGTTGATACAACCCATCTCGTCGATGCCGTAGATAAGCTCCACGAGGTCTATGGCGTTGCCCGTCCATTGCAGGAGGCTGGCGGTGTTTTCAGTTGCGTTGTTGGCGGATATTAGTGGCGGCACTTGGGGCGTGGCAAGGAATTTTTGCATCTTCCTGATGAAAGACAGGGCCTTGCTGATGTAGGCGGCAATCTCTTTTCTTTCTTCTGATAGATTGCGCACGGGATGGTGCTGCAACTCGATTTCGATGTAAGCAAGCGCGATAATGGTAAGGTTCGCATCCATGCCGCCGTTACACAGTTCAATCACTTGGGTGGCGAAAGCCGTATATGCCGTTTCCATATTGCAGTCACCGGCTTCGTTTATCAGGCGGAAGAAGTCGGTTTCCGCCAGCAAGAAATAATTCATGGTTCTGTCAATTTTGAAATTTACACTTTGTTTTCTGCGTGCGCACATAAATATAATTGGCAAAACATGTGTCAGAAAGCAAAAAATCCGGCACCGGCTTTTTCAAGGTGCTGGAATTCAGTGGTATAAAATTCAATATTTTTCCAAAGGAATGAATTTATACGGGATTAAATTGTTCATAATCAGAACATTTCTTCTATTTCCGAAAACAAAATTGTATGACTGCCGTACATTTTGGCTGTCTTGCTTATTTGTCAAGGGTGTAGATACTTCGGCATACACCGTTAGGATAGCTTTTCACAGAGGAAAGCGTCCAGTGTTGCTTTGGCAGAGCCGATTTGAAAAAATGCCGCCCACTTCCTAAAATGAAAGGAACGTTGTATAGTATGATTTCATCCACAGCGTGCATACGCAGTAGTCCGTTTATATAATCTGCCGTATCCGGTGTGGCTTCCGCGAGGTAACGGATGTTTGTGCCGTCTTTTCTCCATTCGTGCAGCATTGAAATGGAATAGTCCGGTGTCACACGGTAAAGGGCTTTCTTCCTGATTTCATCAAGACCGCAACGGTCAAGGCACAAATCCTGATGTGTTTTATCATATAACTCTGAAGAAAGACATCCGTCCATCGTCAGTACAGCGAGAATCTGAACTTTACCCATAATCGTTTCTTTTCGTTAGGCAAGGGTAAAAAAGTAGCGTGCAATTCACACTACCTTCAAGCGATGGCTCTGGTAAAGCCTTTACGGAGAGTACGTGAATGCACGCTATGCGTAAGCATAGCATAAGCATCACGCAATCGTCTCCGTAGTTCCAATTTACCAGATTTTCGCTTGAAACGCCTTGCGGTCTTATCCTATATGTTGGCGGCGAAAAGCTCCTGCCAATCGCCGTTTTTCTCAAATGTTATGCAAAGATAGCCAAATTCAGTGAATTACAGGCTATGATTGCTTGAATTTATATTTAAGTCCATACTCTTCAAGTTTGCTGTATAGTGTTGTCCTGCCTATTCCGAGCAGTTCGGCGGCGACACTCCGGTTGCCGTTTGCCTGTTTCAACGCACGCAATATCCGCTCCTTATCCTCCGCGTCATTGCGCAAGGCGAAGCTGACAGTAGAGGTCGGTTTCGTCACGGCAAGTTCCAGATGCTCTTTCATGACAACACCTTCCTGCGCCTGCAATACAGCACCCATAACTTTCTGCCGAAGTTCCCGCACGTTGCCCGGCCATGTGTGGGTCAGTAACGCTTTTCGGGCTTCGGAACTGAAACCGCTCACATTACACTCCAGTTCCTTGTTGGCTATCTCGCGGAAGAACTCCGCAAGCGGCATGATGTCCTCCTTACAGTCACGCAAAGGCGGCACGGTTATCACGAAGTCATGCAAGCGGTAGAGTAAATCCTGTCGGAAACGCTTTTCATTCACCGCTACTTCCAAATCCTCGTTGGTGGCGGCGATGATGCGGACATTGAAACTCCTGTCCGATTTGTCACCAACCGGGCGATACCGCCTCTCTTGTATGGCACGGAGCAACATCTGTTGGGTTTCCAACGCGAGGTTTCCCACCTCGTCCAGAAACAACGTGCCGCCTTCCGCTTCATGGAAATACCCTTTCTTGGTGCTGTCCGCACCTGTAAACGCTCCCTTGACGTGTCCGAAGAATGCCGACGGCGCAAGTTCTTTTGAGAGTGAACCGCAGTCAACCGCCACGAAGGGTTTGCCCGTACGTTTGCTCTTGTCGTGCAGGTGGTGGGCGATATGTTCCTTGCCCGTGCCGTTCTCTCCGAATATCATCACGCTCATGTCGGTTGCTGCTACCAGCCTTATGCGGTGCATGATTTTCTGAAAGGCGGAACCTTCACGGGCGAACACGGGCATACGGGATTGTCCCGCCTGCCGTTCTTTCTGTATGGAACGGAGAAGAGGGACAAGTTTATCCTCCACAAGTTGTTTGGGGATATAGTCTATCGAACCGAGCTTCATGCTTTCCACTGCGGTATGCACTTCGGCATAGTCTGTCATGATAATGAAAGGTTGCATCTTTCCCTCCTTTCGCATCCAGCGCAAGAGGTCTATGCCGTTACCGTCAGGCAGGCGCAGGTCGGCAACCACGATGTCATTATCCGTCGCCTGTTGCAGATGTTTCTTCGCTGTTGACAGGTGGTAAGCCTTCACGGTACGGTAGCCCTCCCGTGACAGCATGTTGCAGACAAACTCGCAGTACACGATGTTGTCTTCCACCACAATTATTTTTGTCTTATCCATTTTCGTATTTTCTCCTTTCCTCTTCTGCCAACCGGATTATTTCCGCTCCCTTGTTCAACACGGCGATCACGGCATGGCTTAACACTTCTTCATCTGGGATTACATCGCTATGAAGCAATCTGTAAAGTTCCCTCAACGGTTGGTCAGCACGGAGTATCTCCCATGAGCTACGCAGGTGGTGTGTCAGGGAATCTAACTTTCGCAGGTCTTTTTCTGTTGCCGCTTCCCGTATTGTCTGCATCTCCTTTTCGGTTTCCGTCATCAACTTTTCCAGCATAACGGCTTCATTGCCGTAGGACAACAAGGCTGAAAAATCCGGTTTCCCGTCCGGTGTTTCTTTTATGGCACACCTGTCGGAAACCTCCATCAACTCCGATATGGAGAACGGCTTGAACAGGCATCCGGCAAAGCCTTTTGCCAATAGTTCCCCTTTGTTACAACTGCCCGAAGCGGTTGCCACAACCACCGGGATTGTTGGTGAATTGCCCACGTTGGACGAACGCAATAGTTCCAGCAATTCGAAACCGTTTATACCGGACATATTCAAGTCTGTCAGCAACAGGCTGTATTCTTTCTGGCGTATCATTTCCATCAGTGCCGCAGCATCGGTGCAAGTGTCGCAGTGTATTCCTTCTTGGGAATACATCTCTTTCAGCATCAGAAGTAATACCTCATCATTGTCAATGGCGACAACATCATGGAATTTATTGTTATGATAAACAGGTGTATTGCTTGTATATCCAAGCTGTTCTTCAGCTTCCTGCATAGAGATTTCAACTGTGAAACGACTGCCTTTCCCTTTCTTGCTGTCCAAACGGATTGTTCCGCCAAGCATCGACACAATATTACGCATTATGGCAAGCCCAAGCCCGAAACCCTCCTTTGCGGCGGCATTTGATAGACGTTCAAACGCACCGAACGCTTGTTTCTGTTCCTCTTCTGTCATGCCTGTACCTGTATCTTCAACGACCAGTGTCAGAACTCCATTGTCATATTCAGTAATCAAAGAAACACCGCCTTCTTCTGTGAACTTGACAGCGTTTGACAGCAGGTTATTCCCGATTTGTATTATTCGCTCTTTGTCGGTCAATACAATGGCATCGTGTCCAGTCTTCACGGACAAGGACAACCCTTTGTTCACGGCAACAGGCATGAACTCCGTTTCAAGTGTGTGCGTGATTGCAGAAATCCGGCAGGGTGACAGACGGGGCTGTTCCTTGCCGTTGTCCAGGCGGAAGAAGTCAAGCAAAGTGTTGAGCATATCCCGCATACGGTCGGAGGATTGCAGTATATTTTGGATATATTGCCCATTATTACCGCTATTGCATTCTTTCCGCAAAAGTTCGGTATAGCCGGTTATTGCCGTCAGTGGTGTACGCAACTCATGGGTAATAGTATGTACCGCTTTCTTTCGGGAGGTTATGAGTACCTCATTTTGTTGCACGGACTGTTCCAATTGCTCGATCAAATCCGTTGTCTTGCGTTTGTATCGTTTAATGTTCTTTGCATCACGGTGTATGATGATATCGGAAATGACCAACAGCAAAAGAACAAATCCCATCAAGCCGCCTATCTGCATAAATGATTTTTTACGCATGGCTGTTATCTCGCTTTCTCTATTTTGTAAATCAGATTGTACCTTCTTTTCGATTTGGCAAATCAATCCTTGCAGTTGTCTGTTAAGTTCTGCATTACGGGCAGCAAGACTATCGGCTTGTTCTGACAATCGACGGCTCTGCGCTTTCTGTTCGTTGACCATGTTTCTATTGGATGAACGGAGCGTAGTCGTTGTTGTCGTTGGCTTCGTTCCCTCTTTTTTGCCGAAGATGCTCAAGAAACCTTTTCGTTTTGGCTTTTTGGACTGTTCCTGCACACTTTTCTGCACAATAACCGGAATTTGATTGGCTATCTTCTTGTTAATAGATTGTTGTTCATCCATTAACCGGACTATCTGGAACATCTGTCGTTCCTTATCCTCTAAAAGACTGCGCACACTATCGATGCGCTCTGCTGGATAGGTGGCCTTGAAACGGCAGAGCATACTGTCCATTGCCATACGCCGTGCATGGTAATGCTCGATATCTTTATCGTTCCATTCCAGTATTGTTTCACCCAATAGAGAAAATTTTATCATTTGAATATTGATATTGTTTATTTCTTTTCGGAGCTCGTCTATTTTTTTATTGCCAAGTTCTAATGCTTCTATCTCCTGCCATTCATAGAGGCTATTATATGCCATACATCCGATAAGAATGGAGATAAGTATATATCCCAACCGTATTGCCTTATAGAAATTTCCTGACCGCTCCATTATTTTGATGACATTGATTTTTGAAACATGAATAAAAGTTTATCTTTTTCGTTCATACGGATATTATCAGAATAATCGCCTTTTGTTATTTGATACCCGCATGGCTTAACCATAAAAACGCCTAAGCCCTTAGTGTATGAACTTACTTCTGAGGCGTAGTCTTTACTTGTATTTAATGGAACTTTCCCTTTAATATGACACCACTCATTATTGCAACTGATGTCTTCAATCTCAGACATCATTTTTTGCAAATCTGTAATAGCTTTGGAACTTGCCGATTGGGGTATCTGCAACTCAAAATAGAGCATCGGTTCGAGGATGTCCACACCTGACTGTTGCAAGGCCAGCCTGAAGACATAAGGGGTCAGCTGTCTGAAATCAGCAGGTGTACTTACCGGGCTATAATACTCGGCTTGAGTAAAAGTTACTTTCAGATCAGTCACTTCCCATCCATGTAAACCAGATTGGCAAGACATACGAATCCCTTCAAAAACGGCATTTTGAAAAGAATGGTTCAGATAACCATAGGAGATGTCACTTTCGATTTGCAACCCTGTCCCTAACGGTAAGGGTTCAATAGTCAGCCCTATTGTGGCCCAATAAGGGTTGGGCGGCACTTCGATCTGAATAATCTTATTCACCTTTTTTATAGGTCGTTCTTTGTAGATAGTCTTGATCTCATCAAAATGGACCTTGACGGAAAATCGTTCTTCCAGCAATGTCTGTATGATTTCCTTTTGTGTCAAACCATATAACGAGATTTCCAATTCATCACTATATGAGTTTATGGAAAAGGACAAAGACGGGTCTTCAATCCACAATGTATTCAGAGCGGATATCACCTTGCTTCTCTCTTCGGGCCTGTCTGGCCGGACGGAGGATTTGAGAGCGGGATGCTGACGAGATAACCCTTGAATCAAACAAGGTTTAGCACCTAAATAATCTCCGATTCGAAAATCTTCCATATCTTCTACAATCGCGATATCATTGGCCCCCACTTCATCAACATTTATCTCTCTGCCCTGATAAATAGTCTTTAGATTTTTAATCTTGATGAATTTTTCCGAATCGTTGATTCTTACAATGTCTCGAAGTCTCAGACTTCCGTCAATTATTTTTAGAAAACTTCTTTTATGTCCTTTGGGGTCATGCTCTATCTTATAGAGATAAGCTGAAAGTCTGTTTGAGACTGATTCTGGAGGAAGTATAAAAGAAGAGATGGCGTCCAACAACTCATTGATACCGATATTGAACATTGCTGATCCATGTAGTACCGGATAGACTTTGGCTTTTGCCACAAGATCGATTATCGTATTCCAATAATCAGCCGGTGAAATTTCGCTATCCGCCAAATATCGTTCTAATATATTGTCGTCATGGTTGCATACAAATTCTTTGTATTCTTCCTTTATATATGTTTGGGAGCAAATCGGATAAACCAATCCATCGACAATAGTTTGCATAAACAGGACATCTTGAGACAGATTTGTTTTTATATCCAGATACAAACGCTCTAAATTCACACCGTCACGGTCAATTTTATTGATAAATATAATTGTCGGGATTTGCAGTTTTTGTAAAGTATTGAACAGCAACTTTGTTTGCGCTTGTATGCCTTCCTTTGCGGATAAGATGAGGACTGCTCCATCAAGCATTTTGAATGTCCGCTCCACTTCCGCAATAAAATCCATGTGTCCCGGAGTGTCAATGATATTGCATTTCACACCATTCCTGATAATAGATGTCGTAGAAGCCCGAACAGTAATTCCTCTACGTTTCTCTATATCCATAGAGTCTGTTATGGTGTCACCATTATCCACACGGCCGCACTTTTCCGTTGCTCCACTGGCAAACAGCAGATTCTCGGTTACGGAAGTTTTTCCTGCATCAATGTGAGCAAGAATTCCTAAATTTATAATATTCATTTGGATTAAGCAATAATATACTACAATAGATGCATTGTCGAAATGCACCTTTTAATACCTCCTCGTAGCATGTGAGAACTACAGGATTACTAACTCGTATTAATATGTATATTATTACTGCCGCATAACGATTACAAAATTACACAAAAAAATATATCTAACAAAAGTGGGAGGATTTTTTAACTTTTTACCATAGACATTTTATTAGGGAAGCGTAGGTTCAACTGGCAAGTACAAATAAGTAGAAATGTTTGAACAACACCGTTTTAGGAAGTTGAAAAATCAAGTTTCTCTCTCGGTATAACGTTTATTTTGGCCAATATCTTCTTTAGTTTGGCATTTGAGTATTTCCCATTCGTGTTCTATTTAGCTCCTTATTATGAGTATGTAGCAAGTTGCTTATCAAATTCAGCCTCTTTGAGGGTCAAATATGGTTTTGCAAATGGTGACTGACAAGACATAAACAAGGTCAGCAGGATTTTTTACATAAATGAACATGAATGTATATAACCTAAAATAAGAATAAATTTTAATAAGGGCTGCCCAAAAAGAAAAAAATGCAGTTGCCATCCTACAGATACTTGCAGAAAGGATAAAATTTACTTTTAGACCTTTTGGGATAGCCCTTATTAATACTTCAGATAAAATTCCTAAGGTTATATTTTCAATCCTTTGGACCGGGTTTCCTCCTTGGCATACAGTCCTGGACGCCCGATTATGACATGGTTGGCAACGATACTATCCGCCGGACTGCGTATCTGCGGCGGTGCATTTTCGGGATATTGCACCTGCCTGTTCCGCACATCTTCCGCTTCCGGTTTGACCTGTTGCCCCTCGTTCTCCTTTTCGGCGACTTCGGGCGTGGGCGGCGCAAGCTCCAGCTGTATCTTGCGGTCAAGGGCGGCAAGTTCGGACTTCAACTGCTTCAACTCGTCCTCCTTCTTCCACACCTTGCCAGCTATCTCCTGCAACTGCGGTATCTCCCTTTTCAGTACCTCGTTCTTCGCCTTATACTGGTCGATGATTGAGGGTATCCTCTCAATCGCGTTGAGGAAATTGCGGGCGGCAGCCAACGGGTCAGCCAGCGCCAGATGCCCGTTGTTGTAGGTGTACTTGTAGTTTCCCTCTATCACGAAACGGTTGTCGGTAAACTCCAATCCCTCTTTGAGTATCCTTTCGCTCACCACCTTTATCGGAAAACCGTAAAGCTCTCCGACCTGCGTGTAAAGCCCGCCCGTAGTGGCGTTTTTCGCTATCTCCTGCAAACGCTTTCCGATAACCTTCTCATCGGCGGAATCCACACCGTCCACCTTAATTATATTAAGGCGGTTGCCCTCCTTGTCGGTCTGCACCACCGACAGGAAGCGGTTCCAGTCCTCCGTCATGGCATCTATGAAAGCCGTGTTGTTGCGCAACTCGCCGGTCTTTGACTCCAGCTTGAACTCCGAATCACGCTTGCCCTTGTTGAACGACTTGCGTTCCCCTTCGAGCGATGCGATCCGCTTCTCCAGTTTCGCCTTATCCAAAAGGTCGGTGTTGCCGGATAACAACGCCATGTACTCCGAGAAGTTCATGCCCGATTTCTCGTCCATTGCCCCCTCGTCGATGGTACGCGCCCCCATAGCACCGCTTTTGAGCTGCGAGATGAAAGTTTGCTTGCAGTGCAGGAGGTTGAACTTGTAGCTGTCCAGTGACTTCTCCACCGCGTAGATGATTACATCCACGTTGTTCCCGGCGAAATGCTTGGCAATCTCATTTCCTGCCCTAACTCCGCGTCCGTCACGCTGTTGCAGGTCGGATGGCCGCCACGGTGTGTCCAAATGATGGATTGCCACACACCTTTTCTGCGCATTCACACCCGTTCCGAGCATGGAGGTGGAGCCGAACAGCACACGCACCGTTCCGGCATTCATGGCGTCTATCACCGCCTTCCGCGCCTTGTCGGTCTTGCACTCCTGAATGAAGCGCACCTCGCTTGGCGGTATGCCGTAGTCCTCCGTCAGCTTGCGCTTGATTTCCGAATAGACGTTCCACCCATCGCCCGGCTGATATGTCCCCAAGTCCGAGAAAACGAACTGCGTTCCCTTTTGCGCGTCGTATTTTTGGTAATATTCCGCGATCATCTTGGCACAGTGGCTCGCCTTGTTGTCGGGATGGTCTTCATAATTCGGGTCTATCATGCGCATGTCGAGTGCCATTTTCCGGGCATAATCAGTTGTTAAGAATCAAGGGAAACAGAGGGAAAAGCAAGGAATGTAACTATTTGAAATATCATCATTTAGCATTTTTATGCCATTATCGAGTTAGGCGAAAGGAAGCATCAAACGGCAGGAGTTCCGTTACCAAATCGTAACCCATCAAGGAAAAAGCAAAAAGGGGTTACGAATTGAAGGTAAACAACTGTATCATAGGTTTTTATTCTTCATCTTTCATTTTTCTGCATCGCTCAGGAATACTTGTTCATCTGTACCTTTGCAAGCAAAGGAAATTTTGAAAAAACGACAGAAAAAAATGAAGGAAAACAAACTCAAAGTATCGTTCTTCGTTCAGGCGAAACGAACCGACAAGAAAGGACTTGTGCCTGTCATCGGGCGCATCTCCGTTGGCAGAACCCATTCGGGCTTCTCCACCAAGTGTAAGACTCCGCTCGCTCTTTGGGACAGCCGCAAGCAAAGGCTTATCGGCAAGAGCAGCATGGCTGTGTCCGTCAATCAGAAACTTGGTGAATGCACTGCACTTATCCACACACGCTTTCACGAACTCAGTGAAAGAGAAGAATCCTTTACAGCCACAGACGTGAGGGATGCCTATCAGGGGCAAATCCACCGCCAAACCCTGCTCTTGGAGAGTTTCGGGGAGTATCTCACACAGACAAAGGAGCGCATAGGCATCGACCGAGCCTTGAAGACGTTCAAACTTCGTACCTACCAGCTCTCCCTGCTCCGTGAGTATGTGCAGAAAAAGCATAAAGTAAGCGATATACCCCTTTCACAGTTGGATAAAGCATTTATCGAGGGATTCGAGTATTATCTCACCATCGAACGCAGACTGAAACGCAGCAGCATATCGAGTACCTTGTCTACTTTGCAGACCATTGTCCGCATAGCGGTAAAGAAAGGTGTGCTGGACTTCTATCCGTTCTTGGGCTACAGTTACGAGCGACCAAAGGGTGAACCGAGAAGCATTACGCAGGAAGAACTTGAGCGCATCATCAACTTGGAGATTGAATGGGAGAACTATCGTTTTGTCCGTGATTTGTTCGTCTTTTCTTGCTTTTCAGGGCTTGCCATCTCCGATGTCCGCAATCTGAGAGAGGAAAACATTGTCTTGGAAGAAGGCAAACTCTGCATCAAGGGCAGACGCATGAAGACCAAGACCCCGTATCGTGTACAGGTGCTTCCCCCTGCGCTGACTATCATGAATCGTTATAGAGGGATAAGGGCGGGCTTTGTCTTTGATGTGCCGACCACCGACATTGTCCTCAATGGTATGCACTACATACAACGAAACATCGGCATGGAAACTCCGCTAACCTTCCACATGGCTCGCCATACCTTTGCTTCGCTTATCACGCTCTCGGCAGGCGTTCCTATCGAAACGGTGAGCCGTATGCTCGGACACACCAACCTGAGAACGACACAGGTATATGCAGCGGTTTCCTCCGAAAGAATCCATCGGGATATGCAAGCGATACAGCAGCGAATACAAGATACATTCACCTTAAAACTTTGACATTATGGCACGAAGTACATTCAAGACACTCTTTTATATCAATCGCTCCAAAGAGAAAAAGAACGGCAGCTGCCCAATTATGGGGCGTATCACCATAGACGGAGAACAAGTACAATACAGCACGGGCAAGGAGATTGCTCCTGAACTTTGGGACAGCCATAAGGGACGGTGCAAGGGAACAGGTGAAGAAACAAAGGAAATCAACCGCTACTTGCAAACCAAAGAGGAACAAGCCAAAGGCAAATACCAAGAATTAGTTTGGCAACGTGGCTATATCACTGCCGAGTTGTTGAAACGTGAACTCATGGAAGAGGACAATCCCAAAGGCTTTCTTTTGGAGGAAGCCCGACTATTTATTGAGGAAAAGCGTCCATGCGTAGGACTGACGATTGCCAAGCCTACCTTTGCTAATTACATCTACGCCACACAACTCATAGAGGCTTATCTGCGTGAACGCTTAGGGCTGGAGGATATTCGCTACTCCCTGTTGGACTATGGCTTTATTGAGGGAATGGACTTCTATCTCAAATCAGAACGCAACCTCTCTCTTGCCACTATTCAGGTAGTGGTCATCTTCCTTAGAAAACTCATCGGCATAGGTCAGCAGAAGAAGTATATCCGCATTGATCCGTTTGCAGACTACAAAGCAGAACTTCCACACCGCACAAGGCGTTATCTCACTACGGAGGAGCTGCAACGAGTATTGCAAACGCCCATCATTGACAAACAGTTCGAGCGAGCAAGGCAACTCTTCATTTTCTGCGCCTTCACCGGTTTGGCTCGTGTGGATATGCAACGGCTCAAACCGAAGCATATCACCCATAATGCTGACGGCACGGAGGAAATACGCATCAAAAGGCAGAAAACGGATGTAGAGGCGATTATTCCGCTCCTGCCTATTGCCAAACAAATCCTTTCGCTCTATATCAAGGACAAGAAAGCGGACGACTTGATATTTCCCAATCTCACAATAAGGAAAGCATCCTTTGCGTGTGTGAACATCGGGCAGATATGCCGGATAGATAAGGGCTTGACCTTTCACATGGCTCGCCACACATTCTCAACCACGATATGCCTATCCAATGGTATTTCGATGGAAACGCTCAGCAAGATACTCGGACACAGCAATATAGGTACGACACAAATCTACGGAAAGATAACCGACCACAAGATACAGGAGGATATGACTGCACTCACAGACAGGGAGCATACTGTATTTGAAGGTTATTGTGAGTCGATAGCACGGCAGAACGTGCCACTGCAACACGCATAAAAAGGAAGTAATTACCAAACATTTATTATTCACGATTGAAAACCAAATGATTATGAAAAAGAACAACAAACAGGAACTTTCTTACTTTCGATTGAAATTAAGAAGTTACATGAGTGAGCATCACCCTGAGAGATTGAAAGATAAGGAGTTTATCACTGCACGGGCAGATATGGCTCTCACAGCTTACTGCGATGCCGTGACACAAGGTTTCACGCACCCCGAAGCGGAAAGCATGGCAAGCGAGGTTTTGTATCAAGGCTTGCACTTTTCCAAGTATGATACGCTTGTATCCGTGTTTGAGAATGAGTTTGAAAGGGAACTGCCTGCACCTCTCCCAGAGAAACTCGTACCTATATTGTTGTCGAATAAGGCTATTCAAGCCACATTCGACAAGTTCGGTTTGACGGACACATTTGCTTCTGACGAGCAATACGACCGTCTTTACACCGAACTCACAGGCACGATAGTGCTGCTTACCAAGAGCAATCATTTGCCAATAATCGGTCAGACGGAGGGGTAAGCCCAAAGGCGTTGTAAGCAAAGGCACACGCAAAGTCCCTGATGCCGTTTCTTATCGTGCAAAGGTACAACGGCAGCCAATCTGCCCTGACAAGGTCAAGTCCTGCGGATGGAGAGAAGAATCTCCACCGCAGGATTTTTCTTTTCAAGTTGGTATTGCCATTTTCAATATTCGTGCGGTCGTATTCATCTCTCCCAACCTTGCAGGGCTGGGCTGCCGTAGAGAGTATAGGCACGACAAGAATACGGCATACTCAGGCTCTTTGGACGCAAGGCGTAACAGCCAACAATAGATAGGACTGACTATAACACGGACTATCTGTTGTTTGTACAATTTATTGTCATGACTATCTGTTGTCATGACTATCTGTTGTCATGACTATCTGTTGTCAAAACTATATATCGTCAAAACTATATATCGTCAAAATAATCTATCGATAAAACTATCTATCGACACTTCGACATCTCGATTTGTCGAACTATCGAATTATCGATAAAACAACAAAATAATAAAAGGAAAGAGCCGGCACCTCATCTCATTACCGCAATAACACAAATGGATCTCCTTTGGTCTTTTCTCTTGTTTTCTCTCTATTTCCCTGCTTATCCTCATTTCTTGCAGCGGTGCTTCCGAGGGTTTACTTTTGCACTCGATAAGTACGGCAATGGACTGCATAACAGTTTGTTTGCCGAGTAACAATAAAGTAATCAAAACAAAATCAAGGCAATGAAACTCATTATCATCGACCGCAAAGCGTGGGAGCGGCACTGCTCCGAATTTGCAGACTTTATCCACAGTATTGAACAGCTTATCGGCAATCCGCCCGAAACGGACGAATGGCTCGACAATGAAGCCGTATGCCGCAGGCTCGGCATCAGCAAACGCACCCTGCAATCCTATCGCGATACGGGTAAAATCCCCTTCTCCATCATTGGGCATAAATGCTATTATAAGGAGAGCGACATCGCAGAGTTACTGAATGCAAACAATTAATGAAATCAAACACAGAATGAACTATGGAAGAGAAAGAAATCATTACACAGCAAGACCCTCAAATGCAGATGTTTGCACAGTTGATGGAGGGAATATTGAAGAAACTGAAGCGTTATTGTTCTACAGCCCGTCCAATGTTAGGCGGAGAGGTTTACCTAACAGGCGAGGAGGTTTGCAGCCAATTACGGCTCAGCACACGCACGCTCCAAGAGTACAGAAACTTAGGAACGCTTCCTTTCTACAAAATCGGAGGGAAGATACTATACAAGCAGAGCGACATACAGACAATGCTTGAAAGGCATTATAATCCAATACCGCAAACAGGTAAGTTATGAGTTAAGTTAAGAAATCAGTCGCGACTTAAGTCAAATGGTCAATTGTGACTTTGGTCAAGAAATTAGTTTCGACCTAAGGTAAAATTAACTTTAGTCAAAAATATGTCAGCTCATAAAGTCAGTAAGTCAAGAGATTAGTCTAAACTTATCTCTTGACTTACTTCTTGAACTTTGAACTCTCGCACCCCAGAAAGGTTACTTTATGGAACATAACAAACTATCTCTTTCTTTATACTGGCAAGGTGTGTTTTTGTGACACAAACTGCCGTTTGTACCACAAAGACCCTTGCCCCGAAAGGGGATTAAATCACTCCAAAGTCGTGATTAGAAGAACAAAAACAAGAGAATATGGCAAGCGATAAATCAAGGAAAAGGGTAGCGAAAAAGTATGGTGATATGCCCGACAAGTGGGACGATTGGCACGTCCGCCTGCCCGACCCGAAAGAGCAACTTCGGGTGATAGAGCTCTATCACAGGTCTGGTTCAAAATCCAAGTCAGAGTTTGTGCGTGCAAGGCTTTTGGGTGAGCATTTCAAGGTGATAACGGTGGACAAGTCCGCCGTGGAGTACCACCGCAAGCTCTCTGAACTCACAGCCCAAGTACATAAGATTGGAGTGAACTACAATCAGGTGGTGCGACTGATGCGCCTTTATACGGCAGAGAAAAGCATACAGGCATTGTTGCGGGAGCTTATCGGTTTGACACAAGAACTCACTGCCTTGCAAGAAAAAGCAGTGAGTTTAACCATTGACTATCGAGAGAGATAAGGAATGTGCGATGGAATTATATGTCCCCAAGCATTTTTTGTAGCAGATTGCCCGATGTTCGAGTTATCTGGAAATCCACCGTTTGGTTTTCCACAGTTTTTATGTCGGCTGACTTGAAACGGCATAGGGCTTTCTGACGCTCCAATGTGTCACGGACGGAAGAAAGGTCTTGTATCTGTCCTGCAAATGTTCTGTAGGGAGATTGTAGATAAATCATTTGTCCCTTCGTATCTTCAGGACGCTTATTCTCGAACTTCAATAAGATGGTTATATCCGTACTGTCCGCCGGTGTTGCGGTTGTTACTCTGTGTATGGTAGCCGTTCCTGAATACACCTGCTTATAGGGCAGGAAATAGGCTATGGCTAACAGACAAAGCAACACAGCCCCAATGGCGGTGATGCCGTATCGGACAAGCGAGGAGGGTATCTGTCCCACGATGCTGCGTACTTTCTCGCTGCGAAGCTCAAAACTCCGTTCCTGTTTCTTTGCTTGTTTGTCCATATCAGTTGCCCAATTCTAATTGATTCTTCACTAAGGCAAAGTATTTGCCACGTTTGGCGGTCAGTTCTTCGTGTGTACCCACTTCTGCGATTTTGCCTTCGTCAAGCACTACTATCTGGTCGGCATTGCGGACAGTGGAAAGGCGATGTGCCACCACGATAACCGTTTTCCCTTTGTAGAAATCCGAGAGGTTTTCGGTAATGGCTCGCTCGTTGTTGGCATCGAGGGCGTTGGTGGCTTCGTCCAAAAATACGAACATCGGGTTCTTATAGATTACCCTTGCAATAAGGATGCGTTGCCGTTGTCCCTGACTGATGCCCTGCCCGTCCTGTCCTATCATCGTGTTGTAAGCCAATGGCAGGGCTTCTATATAGTCGGCTATGTTTGCCACACGGGCAGCATGGCGGATACGCTCGATATCGGGTTCGTCGTCCGAAATGGCAATGTTTCTCGCAATGGTATCGGAGAAGAGATAGCCCTCCTGCATCACCGCTCCGCATTGACTCCGCCACCAACCGAGATTGTATTCGCTCAGATTGGCATTGCCTATCCGAATGCTTCCATTCAGGGGTTCATAAAATCCCAGAAGGAGTTTTACAAGCGTGGTCTTTCCACTTCCGCTCGCTCCCACGATTGCGGTTACTTTGCCGTTGGGTATGTAGAGATTGATGTCGGAGAGAATATCTTTCGGACTGTAGATGTCGTATTTAAAGGATAGGTCTTTTATCGTGAGGGAATGTCCCTCGGCTGTTTCGTCCGTATAGGCATTTTGTGTCCTATCAGCATTTTCTTCGTTGGTTTCGGTATGTATTTCGTTCATGCGGTCAAGGCTGATGCTTACGTCCTGCCATGAGTAGATAAACTGGATGAGTTGTTCCACAGGACTGTTGAGCTGTCCGATGATGTACTGCACCGCCAGCATCATACCGAGCGTCATGTTTCCGTGTATCACGGCAGTGGCGGCAAGAACGGTAATGAGGATGTTCTTCACCTCGTTGATGGTGATGCTTCCTGCCTGCTGTACTTGTTGCAGATTGAGGGATTGCAGATTGACCTTGAACAGGTCGGCTTGCACGTCCTCCCATTCCCAACGCTTGTGCTGCTCGCACCCCTGCAGCTTGATTTCCTGCATACCGCCTAAAAGTTGGTAGGTGACGTTGCGGTTGCGTCCTGCCTGCTCAAAATACTTGTAGTCCAACTGCCTGCGCTTTTTGAGGAAGAGAATAATCCAACCTGCATAAAGCGATGTCCCCAAGAGGAAGACAAGGAAAATGCCAAGATTATAGACAGCAAGGACGACACCAAAGACAAGGAAGGTGAAGAACGAGAACAGCAGATTCAGGCTGCTTGATGTGAGGAACTGTTCCACTCGTCGATGGTCTTCAATGCGTTGCAGGAGGTCGCCCATCAGTTTGGTGTCGAAAAACTTCATCGGCAGTTTCATCAGTTTGATGAAGAAATCCGATATGAGCGAGATGTTGATGCGTGTGGAGATGTGCAGGAGTATCTTTGAGCGGATAAACTCGATGGCGGTACGACTGAAAAGGAGCATCATTTCTGCCAGCAGCACCAACCACACAAACCCGATGTCCTTTCCCCCGATACCTGTATCTACAATAGCTTGGGTGAGGAATGGAAAGACAAGTTGCAGGAGTGAGCCGAGCAACAAGCCGAGAATGAGTTGTGTAAAGAAACGCTTGTATTTCTTGAGATAGCTCCAGAGAAATTTCACTCGGCTTTGAGTCGGCACTGCTTCCGTATCGTTTTGAGCATAGAATTGTTCTGTTGGTTCGAGGAGAAGAGCAATACCTTTCTCCTCGCCATTGGTCTTGGTGCTTATCCAATGTTCGCAAAACTCCTCTTTGGTATAGGTAACATGTCCTTTGCCCGGATCTGCCACATATATGGTATATTTTCCTTTATTGTGATTTTTTATCTTATAAACAACAACAAAATGATTCTGATTCCAATGGACGACGCAAGGTAGAGGAATTTCATGGGCGAGGGTATTGAAACTCAAACGTCCTCCAATAGTTTTGAAGCCGATGGTTTCAGCGGCTTTGCTGATACCAAGAAGAGAGACCCCGTCTTTGCCTAAGGAACAAATCTTCCGTAATCCATCCCTATCAACCTGTCGTCTATAATAGTTGACCACTATTGCTAAGCATGAAGGACCACAATCCATAGCATCGCGTTGCTTGATATTGACGAACTTGGTTTTCCGCATCATAAATTAAATTTTAATGTGAAACTTTTCCTCAGACATAATGATTTCTCTTGCAGGATATATTGCATATCTAAGAGCATTGTCTTTAAGTTCTTCTATTTGATCTGGAGATATTTTCCAAAAACGGCGAAAACTAGAACTATGAACAATTTGACAAATATCAATACATTTGTCAAATTTTCCATATGTTTCAGGTAAATACAAATCATTTCGGATGAATCCAATTTTGTCTATTGCCATTTTATTATTATAAAAGGTATTATAATGAAAAGCCTCAGCAAACATAGCTCGATTAATGATTAATCTATCAATCGGCCATTTCTTCTGTGAAAAATATTGAAGTGTTCCTTGAGTTGTTAGAACATCATCCGCAAAAGATAATTCCCGAGTATTACAAATAATTATTTTATTTACCTTTTTATTAGTTTCAGTAATTTGTGTAGCATCTTTAACACGAAAATGCTTTCCATCAATATATAGGATAATAGACCTCAGACACGACACTCGAAAAAAATTCAAAAAAAATGAAACAAATTCATTTGTAATATCATTTCCCAAAAATCTTATCTCTGCATGTTTACAATGTAATTCTTCTATTGCCTTAGCAACTTCAGATAAATTATAATTTGAAGTAGATGAATACTCCAACTGTAATCGTTTTATATGCGAAGGTGAAAATTGGGGCAAGATTTTAGGGTAACAAAAACCTGAGATGTCAGATGTTAAAAAGCCAATTCCTATTTTTAGAAAATATGCAACCCAATTATATATAACCTCCGAATTATGATAATTCGAAGCTACTGAACCTATGGTATCATTTTTCAATAAATGAAGTAGCTCAAATGCATCTAATGGTAGTATTTCTATTCTGTTGCTATTTAGTAAATAGACAGCGCATCTTTTAGAATCAGAGACTGGGTAACAATCTCCAAATAAACAGAAATACTTATTATAGAATTTACTATTTAACCCTTTCATTGCAATCGGAATCTTCTATTAATATGTTTGACATTGGTACAGAATCCAAATAATTGTTTAAACTCTTGGTTTGAAGTTGAATAGAAGAACTAAATTTAACATGCATATAAAGTTCTCCAATTTCATCTGTTTTCTTTACTTCAAGAAATCTAAAAACCAATGGAACTTTTTTAAGATCCTTATTATATATTAATTGTTCAAAGTTATGTCTTTTTTTATCAGCCATTCTGCAATATTTTTTTCAACACAATAACCACAAGAAATTGAAGGAGACAAATATTGTCCAACAGGATTCACTTCGAGAAAATAATATTTTCCATCTATTCCTTTTAAAACATCTATAGAGCCTGTGTTAAGGTTAAGAGTATTCATTAATTTTCGGATTTTTTCCTTGAATTCATCTGGGAAATTATAAGGTACCCATCTAGAAGATTGATAATTTTGTTTTACATCTACGGTTCTCTTCCTACCCTTCTTTTGGGGGACAATTGCGGAAGAATAAAATTCACCATCCAAATAAAATGTTCGAATTTCATATTCCGATTTTATCCGTTCTTGAAATAAACTAGGAAAAAATCTATTGGGAAGAGAAGTTAACACTTTTTGATTGATTTCTGTTACATAGGAAGAATACGTTTGTTCTCCAATCGTATAATAAGAAAAACCGTTTAATGGCTTATAGATTATAGGAAATTTTGCGTAAAATTTTAATAAATCGTCTTTCGATGTTGAAATCAAAGTTCTTGGAGTATATAATCCGCACGACTTTGCAATAGAAAGAACAATTTCCTTATTGACTTCTAAAACTGATGGCTTTGGTAGCCAATTCTTGTCTTTCAGTAAATAAAAGAACAATTCTGATAAATGTGCTAGTTCACTATTTGTTTCAGCATTAAGGCGTCTATTTATTTCTCCCAAATTATATGAAAGACGAAAATCAAAATTCACCTTAAATCTCCTATAAAAGATAGAGCCAATTTCTTTTGTAAGATTTAGAGAATTATAAAGCACCTCCTTTGTCGTACTATCAATTGATAAAGTATTAGTTTCGTTAATAAAATCTTTTAAACATACTTTGACGTAAGGATGCTTAAAATACTCCAACCATTCTGTTACAGGGTCAGTTCCTTGTTCGTAAAAATTATAAGTCAATATTAATACCATAAAAGAGGAAGGAAAACAATCTGTACACGCTACATAATAGTAGCGTGTACAGATAAAATTAAGGGTTACGAACAACCATTAAATACCATTTAGTTCTTGCTGAGAAATGCTATCATAGCTTTCGCTGTGATCATGATGGTTGGACGTGTCATTGTGATTCGAAGTATCATCATGGTCTGATGTGTCATCAGAATCAGATGATACCGCCACTTCAATAGGACTAAATGCACCAACAAGGTGAATTTGTTCGTTAGCACTAAGAGACTCGAAGTCTTTCAAATCTAAAATACTTTTCATAATTACATTAAAATTTAGTTAAACAATTTTCAGTTCCTTGTTACATTATGTATAATAGAACTGAATTTCTTTACTTTATTTCTTGAAGAAAAATGATATACAAGTTGAATGCCAACTCTTCTCGTATCTGTATTATTTTTTCTATATTCATTAAATCCATTAGCATATATTCTTGATTGCATCTGATTTTGTTTGAAAATATCATTAGCAAATAACGATATTCTGAAAGCATCATTTAATGTTGAGAATGTATATCTAAATGATAAATTCGACCTTGGTTCTTCTTTTGTATTCTCGAATTGTGAAATAGGAAAATAGGAAAAAGTAATATTTACCCTGTGCTTACGATAATTAAAGCCAAAAGGTAAAGAAACAGCAAGATACTTATTATTATATTGAGAATTATTCTCTGATATCTTGAAATTCCCTGTTTCTAAACTGATATTGGGAGAGAGGTAAAAAAACTTCCAATATTGTGAATAATAAACACTTGCAGTAAACATATGTGAAATACCAAGACTTGTATATTTATAAAGGAATTTATTGTTTTGATAGGCAGGAAGAAGAATCCACCAGTTTGCACGACGACATCCTCCAATATTAATCCCCAAATTCCCTCTTCGGTATGATAAATTCAATTGACTGTTTCTATATGGTTTAAGGTCGCTATTGCCTGTAATATCTATTCCTTCATTTTCTTGTTTTGTTATGCCAGCAAGTTGCCCAGAAAGAGGTCTTGATGTATTTTGATCATACCTTATACTAAATTTATGACCTTTTATTTCATAACCAAGCAGAATATGAGGATCCACATAAAAATAATGCGTTTTATGACTGGTTGAGTAATCAAAAGTAATTCCTGCGTTAAACTCAAATTTTCCTAAAGAACCATTCAAATACATATCTTGCCTAAATGTGTGTTCCCAAAAGTCCTGTAATTTGATGTTATGAAATACATCTTCAGCCGTTAAAAACATGTAAGAGTAAGAACTGAATGAGCGAATCTTGAATTTAGGGTTTCTGAATGTGTATGTATAATCAACAGAGGCGTTAGGCGTGATATTATAGCTCTTCATACTCTGAAGTAATGTGTTGTTAGTATTTCTCAATTTGTATTGGTCATTCTTGTTGTTAAATGCCATCTCTAAATGGAGTTTATGCTTGTTCTTCTTCAAATCAAAATAGACTCCGGTAGTGAAAAAACGATAAAATTGAGATGCATCCATATCAGAGACATTACCAAACACATTTGAAGTTCGAACTTCTTTGTTGTTAGACACAAGGTAATTTATTAATACTCCTGCATTTACTTCTTTTGAAAGGTTATAATTATTAGCGTAATCAACATAAAAGTCTTTCGTTTTTTTCTGTTTAGCATCCTCAATGTCTTTTACAACACCATTATCAAAAACATATTGCCTTGTAGAAGAAGTCGGAGAACGATATGGATTTGTCCTTAAATAAAGGCTATTTGCTAATTTTGCAGTATTTAACACGCCACGAGTGTTGATAGTCCCATAATCACCTTCTCCTCTTGAGTATTCTGCGGTAGTTGTAGTTTCAAATCCTTTTATAATTACAGAATTTACAATAAGTTCATAACTATTACCTTGCGGTAATCTTTTAAAAATTATAGATGAAACATTTTCAGCAAACAAACTCTCAAGCATTTGCAACATATCTGCTGTCAGTTGTCTGCTTATCCCTTGACTGCCAAATCTTACAGATACCACAGGAAGAGATTTATAAGTTAACTGACTGCTATTCTGAATAAATCCAGGAACTTTTTGCAATATTTCAACCATATTGTTATTTTCAAAAATCGTAATACCCTTTATTTGTATTTGATCTTCCATAAGTTTGCTTTTTACGATAGGTCTCTTGCCTAGTACGATTATTTCCTCCAACTTTTTTTCCAGCTTAGTTTGGAATGTAAGATGAGATTTTACATCGTCACACCCAACAATTGTATCAAGAACCTGTTCTCCAAAATATGCGATAGTAAAATGATAAGGACAATCATTTCCCTCAAAAGAAAAATTCCCGTTTGGTGAGTATAATTTCAACGAGTCCAACTTTGAAGCCCCCACCACTTTCAATGTATAATTTATAAAAGGTTTACCGTCTTCATCAATAACATTTCCTGTTATCATTGTTTGTGAATACAGATTCAGAGAAATAAAAGCTATTGGTATAGCGATGAAAAATTTAAGATGTTTCATACTTAACTACTTATTTGTAACACCAAAATCAAAAGGTTAAATTTTTTTCAAAGATATGAAATATATATTGTATTTGCAAGAAAACCACTCATTATTTTTTATTAGGCATATCTTTTCTCGTTAAAGTTAATAGTCTTTCTTAAAAAAACATTATATTTGCGGCAATAAATCAAGTGTTCTTTGAGGCATTGCAGAATAAAGAAAGGAAAAGTAATCCGCTCGTTTCCAAGTCGTAACCCTTTTCTTCTTTATTTGTTGTCATTTCATTGATTATCTGAAAGATATAAATTTCTAAAATCTTTTGCGGGCATAGTCCGTGGCGATAAGCATCTTCGCCTTTTCTTCCGTTTCCGAAAGCGGCAGCCTGCCCAACAGGGTGGCATCGCCCGTCTTGGCGAACTGCATCAGCTTCTGAATGAAGTCCTCCTGCTCCGGCGTGGGCGGTATGTGGTGCAGTATCTCGTTCTTGGCGGGGCGGTCAACGCCCACATCCTCCGCCGTTCGGTAGTCCGTAATCTCATTATAGAAGGCGGCAAGCTCCGGCACTTTGATGAAGTATCGGAAACGCTCCTTCTGCACCACGTTGTTCGTCACGTTGAACTCAAAATCCGTCGTCTTCTTGGCGAATATCGCCGCCCAAGCGTCGAAACACCGGATATCCTGCCGTTCCAGCTCCTTCGGGCGCAGGTACTTGAACAGCAGATACAATTCAGTCAGCGAGTTGCTGATGGTCGTGCCGGAGAGGAACGTAGCTCCCAAATCTTTGCCCGTGCGCTCCTGTATGGTGCGTATGGCAAAGAGCATGTTCAACGCCTTCTGGCTTCCCTCGCTGTTTCCCAGCCCCGCCACACGGTCGTGTCGTGTATTGAAAGTCAGATTTTTGAACTGGTGGCTCTCATCTATGAAGATGTGGTCGATGCCCATCTGCTTGAAATCCACCACGTCGTCCGTGCGTGACTTTATGGCGTGTTCCACCTTCTCCAGCTTCGCTTCAAGGTTGTGCTTGCGCTTCTCCAATCCTTTCAGCATCGCCCGCGACACGTTCTTTCCCTGCTGGCGCAGCACTTCGAGGTTTTCCTCCACCGTGTCAAGCTCCGCTTGCAGGATGCGCTGCTGCAACTCCGGCGACTGCGGTATCTTGCCGAACTGGTCGTGCGACATGATGACACAATCGTAGTCGTTGTTCTTGATATTGTTGAAGAAACGCACGCGGTTGGCGGTCGAAAAGTCCTTTTCCGAAGCGTACAGAATACGTGCGTTGGGATATGCCGCCTGATAGGTGGCGGCAATCTCCGCGACATTGGCTTTCAGCCCGATAATCATCGGCTTGTGCGCCAGATTCAGACGCTTCATTTCATGTGCGGCGATACACATAATCAGCGTCTTGCCGGTTCCCACCTCATGGTCACAAATTCCGCCGCCGTTCTGTTTCAGCATCCAGACACAATCCATCTGCGAGGGATAGACGCTCCTGATGCCCCGGCTTGCCAAGCCTTTCAGATTGAGGTCGGGGAAAGTCTGGTGCGAGCCGTCATACTTCGGGCGCACGAAACAGTTGAACTTGCGGTTATACATCGTCGTCAGCCGCTCCTTGAACTGTGGCGACTGCTCTTCGAGCCATTCGGAGAATCCGTTTCGTATCTCGTCAATCTTGGCGTTGGCGAGCTGTATTCCCTCGCTGTCGCGCACCTTGATGTCGTTGCCATGCTCGTCCTTGCCGATGGACTTCATCATGTCGGGGCAGGTGTTGTGCAGGGCGTGTTTCAGAAGGTGCATACCGTCATAGTTCCGGTAATACCCCTTCACCAGAAACTCGTCCGTGATTTTCATGGTGCGGTAGCCGCACGCCACCGAAAACTCGTCCATGCTGGCGGAGTAGGCGATTTTCACCTCTGTGTCAAACAGCCGGCTCATGTAGGCGGCATAGACACCCGTCGGAATCCAGCGTTCCCCGAAATTGAAGTCCAGATCCTCGAAGGCGATGCGCGGCGGTTCGGCTTCTTTCAGAGCCTCCAACGCCTGCTTCACCTCCGGCATACGTTCACTTTCGGGGTTTTCGCCCATCCAAGCCTCTATGCGTTCCGCCTTCTCTATCACGTTTCCGGCAATAAAGCGGTCCTTAATCTCGTAACCGGTTACGAGCGGATTGTAATAGATACGTTCTTGCAGGGCTGTGAGCAACTCCTCCGCCGTGCTGTCGGTTATCTCCCGCATATAGTCGAGATTGACCGTGCCATATTTGTTGAGCGACGCGGACAAGGCTTCTTCGGGAGAGCCTACGTTGGCATGGCTCTCCACGGAGAAGGAAACAGGACGATCGAAGATGTCCGCCTTGACAAACTTCCCGTTCTCCGCCCGTTCCAGCGAAAGGATGTCACGCCCTCCCGCGTCCATCATCACCAGCTTCACGTTCTGCTTGGCGTTGAGGTTGCCGTAACGCATGACGAACTCATCGTAACAGGTGTTCAGATGCTCACGCCACTGGACATTTGCTTCGTGTAGGTTCGATTCATAGCGGTACAGCCGCTCGTAGGCGTCACGGAGTAAAACATACTGTAACGCCTTCTCCTTCTGGTAGCCTTTCAGGTCGAGCGGCTGGAATGTGGCCCCGTAAGGCGTGATGTCCTTCAGATAGCCGATGTTGCGGCGCGCCCTGTCAGCCACCAGCGAGCCTTCGCGCAGGTGCATCTCCGGCGTGCGGTGGTAGGCACGCGGAGAAAGGTCCACGACTTCCTCCTTCGGCTTTTCCGCTTCGATGTCGGGGAAAAGTGAAGTCGCCACCGCTTCCACTTGAGCATCGGTAGCAGCAGGCGTGGCGGCAACTTTCGGCTGTGTTTCCTCCTGTCGTGGTTGCTCTCGGGAAGTTTCCGGCACAGCTTTCACTTCCGTCTTTTCCGCCGCCACTTGTTTCTCGTTATGCTGTCTTGCCAGCTCCCGAAGTTCCTTCCTGCGTTCCGGCGTCAAACCCATCATCATTTCATAGAAGCCGTTGATGGGAGGATTGGTATCCCAGTCCAACGTGGCATAGATGTCGTCAGGGTCGGCAGGCTTGGCGGCATTGTCCGTTTTCGCCTCCTTGTTTTCCGTAACATTCTGTGTGGTCTGCGGCTTGGACGGAATGCGCCTTGTCGGGCTTTCCTTTTTCGCCGCCTTTTTCTTTTTGGCGGTTTTCGGTTGTTGACTGACTTCTTCCGTCATCCCCCAGAGGTCGAGCAAGGATAGCTGCACACCGTCAGAATATTTCGGACGTGGCTCTATCTCCGGTTTTTCCTCAACGGGTTGCGGTTTTTCTGTCGGAGTTTCCACCGTCTGCGCCGAAGATACCGTTTCCAATTTTATAGCAGGACGCTCTACCTCCTTTTGAACGGTAACTTTTTCTTCCGTTCCCGACTGCCGGATTGTTCCCGAATACAGACGCATGGCGAGCCTGTAATGGAAATCCTCGTCAAGCATACGGCGCAAGTCCCCGGATATGCCTGCGGTCTTGCCCTCGTGCAGATAGACCATAGCGGGTTTCCCGTAGGGGTCGGTGTCAAGTTTCGCCGTCGTATGCACGATGCGTTCCGGGTGGTGGATGAAATAGGCGTTGTCCGTCAGGTCGGTTTTCGTATCCGTCTGTATCACGGTCATCAGCCGTTCGTCCTGCGACATTTCCTTCTTGTTCAGGTGCTTTTGCAGGACAATCAGGTCGCTGCCCACCTCCGTGCCCGCGTTGTCCGTGAACAGGTTGTTGGGCAGGCGTACCGCGGATACCAGATTAGCCTGCCGGAAAAGTTCGTTACGCACGGAGGTCTTGGTGCTGTTCAATACCCCCTGCGAGGTGATAAACGCCACGATACCGCCGTCACGCACGGTATCAAGCCCTTTGAGGAAAAAATAGTTGTGTATGGCGTTCTGGGCGGAGCGTCTGCCGAAGGAATCGCTACGCTGAAACTCCGCGTCGAACACGGCGATGTCACCGAACGGGATGTTAGATACCGCCAAGTCGAAATAATTGTTGAAAGGCTTTTCAATTTTCTCAAAACCGCAGGTGCGCATTTTATGGTCTGGATATAGATGCCGCAGGATTGTCCCCGTGAGCAGATCCTTCTCGAAAGCCATCACATCCGCATCGGGGCTGTGCCGCAGCACGGAATCCACGAACACGCCTACACCTGCCGACGGTTCGAGCATACGGGCGGGGCGGACGCTGTAATCCGCCAGCATGTCCGCGAGGGTGTCAGTTATCTCTTTTGGGGTGTAGAAAGCGGTCAGCACGGATGCTTTCAGCGAATCCACAAACCGCTTGTATTCCGTTTCGTCCTTGCTGTTCTCACGGATGAGCCTGTGCAACTCCACCGTCGGGGCGAACAGTTCGAGGTCGGATTTCGCCCACCGGACGGCATCCGTCAGTTCCTTGGCAGGGTTCAGGATACATTTCAGACCGCCGAAACCGCAGTACCTTTGAAGTATGGCACGCTCTTCGGTTGTCGCCGCTCTCTGTTCCCTGTCAAGGATGAATGCCGTCCGTATCGCCTCGATGTTGTCCCGTAGTTTCTGTTTGCGGTTAAACGCCATATTCCCCGATGTAAAGGACGGTTGCCCCCGTCAGCTCCGTATAGAGCAGGTCGTAATCGGAAGACAGGGCGAAGTTGTCGTCCGAAAGGTCATAGACGGAGAACACGTTGCCGACAAGCGGCAGGAGTTTATGGATAAAGGCTTCTTGTTTCTCTTCCGGCACTTCGTTGGCAAACTCGTTCTCCACGACTTCGTGGAGCATGGCGTACCGGGAATAGTGCAACCCGCGCAGCAGTGTTTCCATCGCCAGTTCCTGCGCACCGTCGGTGGGATAGCCTTCAATCCGCGCCTTTTCATACGTTTCGGCGGCACGATCGGCGCGTTCCCGTATGAAAGCGGTGTCGGTAGCCTGTTCAAACTTGTTCGTGCGGAGGTAGTCCATCAGGTACAGACCGTAATAGGAAAAGTCGGACTGCCCTTCGTTGTTCTTCTTGTTGTTCATTACTTTGGAGTTTAGTGGATTGATATTTAACGGGATAATCGGTTGGAAAAAAGGAAGAAAAAGGCACTCGGTATCCCTCCGAGTGCCGCCACTAAATCCAAAGTATGAGTGTAATCCGGTATCGAAGAACAATTCATTACTCTGAACAAGTGGCAAAGTTAATACTATTTCTTCCGTCCTGAAAATTTCTTGCCCTTTTTAGCCTCCGGGAACACGAACGTCGTGTTATATTCCCCGTCAAAGGCGACGACGGCATCGAAGCTCTTGCCCTGTTTGCTCTTGAAGCCTTTGAGCAGCTGGGGATGCCCTTCGGTGAGCAGGTCTTTGATTTCATCGTCGGACAGGGTGCGTCCCGCTTTCAGCCGGAACACGGGAAGCCCGCACTCCGTGTTGTCGCAGCGTACCACCTTGCCGTAGAACCGCATCCTGCCCGTGCCGCACTTGGGACACGCGCAACCGGAATCGCGGCTGCCGAAGAGTTTGTCGCATGAGAGCAGTTCGGAGGTAATCTCCCGCGTGTACGCCTCTATCTTTTTGCGGAAGGTATCGGCGGACAGCTCCCCACGCTCGATGCGTGCCAGTTCCTTCTCCCATTCGCCTGTCATGGCGACATCGGCGATGCGCATCGTCTTCACCACGGAATTGAGTGCAAGCCCCTTTTCGGTGGGGACAAGCAATTTCTTGCAGCGTTCCATGTAACCGCGCTTGAAGAGCGTTTCGATGATGGAGGCGCGTGTGGCGGGAGTACCGATGCCGCAGTCCTTCATCGCCTGCCGCAGTGCGTCATCCTCGATTTCCTTGCCCGCCGTTTCCATTGCGGACAGCAGGGTGGCTTCGGTATGTAGCGGCTTGGGCTTGGTCTTCCCTTCTGTGATGGAAGAGGCTTTCAGTGTCAGCGTGTCGCCTTCCTGCCAGCCGGGAATGGTGGTTTCCTCCTTGTTTTCCTCGCCATAGACAGCACGCCATCCGGCTTGCCTGATGACGCTGCCTTTCACGGTAAACTCCACTCCGGCACATTCCGCCATGACAGCGGTCACGTCCTTGACGCATTTTTCAGAGAATGCCTCGACCATGCGCCCGGCAATCATCTGATAGATGGTATTGTCCTCTTTGGAGAGGAAGAGCGGTTTCTCACCCGTGACGAGTAGGGCATGGTGGTCTGTCACCTTGCCGCCGTCTACGCTGCGGCGTGTCGGGATGGCTTTTGCCCGCACCTTGTCTTTCCATTCGTGCTGTGTGCCGATGAAAGCGAGCAGTTTGGGAATTTCGGCAAACACGTCTTCGGGGATGTAGCGGCTACCCGTTCTCGGATAGGTTATCAGCTTCTTCTCGTAGAGCTTCTGCGCGATTTCAAGCGTCTGCTCCGCCGTGAAGCCGTGCTTGGCGTTGGCTTCTTTCTGAAGCGTGGTCAGGTCGTACAGCAACGGGGTATCCTCCGTTTTCTCCTTGCGCTCGGCTTTCGTTACCGTTGCGAAGCCTGCCGCCTTTACCTTATTATATAGCTCCGTTGCCGGTTCTTTCGACTTCCATTTTTCAGAGGATGAGAATTTCACGACCTTGCCGTCGCAACCGTCCGTTGCGATATGGAGTTGCCAGAAGGCTTCGGGCGTGAAGCGGCGGTTCTCCCAGTAGCGTTCACATACCATAGCCAACGTTGGTGTCTGCACCCGCCCCACGGAGTATGTGCCGTGTCCGGCGGCGATGGAGAGAGCCTGCGTGCCGTTGATGCCCACGAGCCAGTCGGATTCGCT
Organism: Porphyromonas somerae; assembly: GCF_022845615.1. Classification (NCBI taxonomy): domain Bacteria; kingdom Pseudomonadati; phylum Bacteroidota; class Bacteroidia; order Bacteroidales; family Porphyromonadaceae; genus Porphyromonas; species Porphyromonas somerae. The sequence goes on from NZ_AP025559.1 coordinate 351,613, forward strand.
TCGCGCTTTGGCGGCGAGGTATAGGTTGTCATACTTGCCGCCGTCTTCGAGGTTGCGCAATCCCTCGCGGATAGCCTTGTCGGTGAGCGAGCTTATCCACAGGCGCACGAAAGGAGTGGTACTGCCCGTGTAGTGGTAGAGGTAGCGGAAGATAAGTTCACCCTCGCGTCCGGCATCGGTTGCCACGATGATTTGGTCGCTGGTGCCGAACAGCCTTTTGATTGTTTTTATCTGCGACACCACGCCGCTATCGGGCTTGTAGCCTTTCTCCGTCCTGACCTGACGGGGGACGAGCGTGAAGGTGTCGGGGATAATCGGGAGGTTGTCACGGACGAAACCGCGCACGCCGTAGCCATCGGGCATGGCGAGCTGGACAAGGTGTCCGAATGCCCATGTCACGGCATAGCCGCCTCCCTCGAAATATCCTTCCTCTCTCTTTGTCGCGCCCACGATGCGGGCGATTTCACGTGCCACGGAGGGCTTTTCTGCAATGATTGTCTTCATGTCTTCTTCTTTTTTGTTGATACTTTGGATTTTATTTTGGATTCAGTGGCGGACATCGGTCTATACTTTCATGCCCTTGCCCGTTTTCTTCTGCGGCTTGTCCTGCTGCTGTTGCTGGCGGGCGTCCTTCGGAGTGGTCTGACCTTTCTGCAAAGGCTCTTTCAGGTTCTTTGTCGCCTCGTTGGTCTTGCCCTCGTTGTTCACCGCCACCTGCGTGCGGCTCTCGTTGGACGGGGCGACCTGCTGCCCGATGTCGGGATTTGTTTCGTAGCGGTACGGGCGACCCTTCTCCGGGTTGAACTTGATATACATCGTGGCATGGAAGCCCTGCTTGTCGGTCACGTTCTCCAGTTTCACGGCTTTGCCCGCCACATAGTCGGCTTTCTGCTGTTCGGTGAAGTTCACGTCGCTCCATTTGCTGATGGGGCGGATGCTGCCGTCCTCGTTCGTCCACGTGTTGCGGCGTTGCTCCTTCTTGGTCTGTGTGGCATTTTCCCCGCCTTGCGCCTGACTTTTCGACGTGTCGCCTTTGGTTTCCTGCGTCTGTACGGTACGGGGCGACCTTCCGGTTCCCGGCACGAACTCCACGCCGCGCTGCTCCACGTTCACTTGCAGAGTGGTGACGAACTTCCTGCCGTCGTTGCGCTCGATGAGCTTGTCGCGCACGGGCAGTCCGGCGCGGAGCATATCCTGCTCCTGCTTGGTGATTTCCGTCTTGCCGATGCGCTCCGGGATGCGTACCTTGCTCGCCGGAATGTCCGTGATCTCATTCGTCTTGCGGTCGATGCTGATGTAGGAGGGGATAATCTCGCCCGTTTCCTTCTCCACGATGTCCACGACCCTGCCGAGGTTGCCCGTCTCGCGCAGGTTCTTCCGGTCGTCGTCGGAGAATTTGTGTTCCTTGTATTCATCCAGTTTCTGCTCCTTGCGGATGAAGTGCGGCACGAGGCTGATGTTTCCCTCGCCGTCCTTCTTGAAGGAAAGGCGGGCGTCCAGCTCGAATGCTTCGCCGCCGAAGGTGGGCTTGACCTTCACCAAGTCGGACTTGCCGTAGTGGAGCATCTTCGTAAGGTCGCCGGACTTTTCAAGGTCGTCACGCTTCACGCCCCATCTGTCCTCCAGCTCCTGCCAGTTGATTTTGCTCTCGTCGATGGGCTGGTAGCCCCGTTTGCCCTGCGTCTGTTCGGGATCTTCCTGTTGTTCTTTTTGTTGCTCCATGTTTTCCTGTTTTTGAGGTTCTTGTTTTTCGGTTGCCAGTTCTTCCTGCACCTTTTTCTCGTAGTCGGAGGTGTCCACCTTGTGAGGGGCAAGCAGCTCCTTGTTCGCTTCGGGGTCTTTCAGCAGTTGCTTCATCACCTCCAAGAGATTTTCGGCTTGGTCTGCCGCGATGCGGTAAAAACCGAAGCGGCTGGGTTCCTTGCACTGCCGGAAGAAGTTCTTGAAGAAGTTGTCCAGCACGTCGCCGTGTCGGTCGAATTGCAGGAAACTCTGCGCGTTTTCCGCTTTCGCGGGGGTGCGCTTGGGTGTGCCGTCCGCGTTCAGCCCGGCAACCACGCTGATCTCGCCCGTCTTCTCGTCACGGACCACCAGCACGTCCTTTTCGTCTTTTTTCTTTGCCATCTGAAAAATGTTTTAATGGGTTATTTATGAAAGAAATTATGGATACGAGCCTTGTAGAAGGCTATATCTTCCTTTTTGAAGTCCTTGATATGGTTGGAAAGGAATGTCAGCACGTCCTCCTCGCTGTAATAGGTTTTCTTGCCCAGTGTCTTGTAGGGCAATGCGCCGACACTGCGGTAGCGTTGCAGGGTGCGCTTGCTTATCTGAAGCAGCATGCACAAGTCCTGATTGTCGAAAAGGCGGATGCTTTCCGTGATAGTAGGCTGTTTCCCCTCAGCCTTCATCGCCAGCAGCAGTTCGTCCTGACGGTCGAGCCGTTCCATCAACTTCTGCATCCAGCCTTCGAAGTTGTTTCGTGTGAGCAGTTCCATGACCTATGTCCTCCTTCCTTTGGGGTTGCCGCCCGTGCGCAACGTGTGGTTGCGTTTCAGTTCCTGCGGTGTCGCCGCGTCCTCGTTGACGGTACTCTCATCAAGCAGGCGGTCGATTTCCGACTGCCGGTAGCGGCATTTGCCGCGAAGCACGACATAGCCGATGCGTTGCTCGCTGCGCATACGCTGGAGGGTGCGGGTACTCACGTTAAGCAGGTGCGCCGCCTCGCGTGTGGTGAGCAACCTGTCGGGCGATGCCGCTCTCTTGTCACCGGAGACGGCACGGACGTGTGCCGCAATCTCCGCTATCTGTTCCGTCAATGACCGGAAGACGGAACTTTCCATTGTTATCACTTTCATATTCAGTCCTTTCTTTTTGTATCTGCGGCAAAATTCGGCAATAAACAAAAGGGGCTTTAACAACTCACTACGTGACTCACGTAAGATTTTTACGGAAGATGGCTCCGTAACCCGGTCAAACGGCGCAACAGGCAGCCTTTCAGTGGAAAACGGCACGTGTCCGGGAGTGTATCGTTACCTTTGCGGGCAAACCGATAATTGCATGAATATGGAAATAGTATCAATTGAGAAAAAGACTTTCGAGATGATGGTGGCGACATTCGGCGCACTCTCGGAGAAGGTCGCCGCACTGAGGCGCAAAAGCGACACGGGGCGCATGGAAAGATGGCTCACGGGCGAGGAGGTCTGCGGGCAGTTGAGAATAAGCCCGCGTACGTTGCAGACGCTGCGTGACAGGCGGCTTATCGGCTACTCGCAGATAAACCGCAGGTTTTATTACAAGCCGGAGGAGGTAAAGCGGTTGATACCGCTTATCGGTACACTCTATCCGCACGGCAGATGATTTGATTTATTTACCCACTGAATCCGAAGTTATGATAAACGAGAACAACGATGTTTTTACGATGGAAGACGAGCCGATAGCCTCTGTGATGCAGGATATGCGCAAAGGCTCAAAATGGCTGTCCGCATTTCTGGAGAATTACCGTCCTCCGCTGGACGGGGAGCGTTACCTGACGGACGGCGAGGTGGCGGAACTGCTCCGTGTAAGCCGACGCACCTTGCAGGAATACCGCAACAACCGCGTGTTGCCCTTCATACTTTTGGGAGGGAAGGTGCTTTACCCGGAAACGGGGTTGCGCGAGGTACTGGAAGCGAACTACCGCAAGCCGCTGGAGTGACGCTGGCATGAAAAAGGAAACGGGCGACACCTTTTGTGGTGCTGCCCGTTTCTTGTCTTATGGGGTATGCGCAATCAGCAATACCCAGTTTTTCCGTTCTGTATGAACATCACGTATGCCTGCCGTTTCTCTTGTGAGAGTGCCTTTCCCACCAGCCATGTGCGAAACAGGTGGGTGTTGTAGGTGTTCAGCCGGAAGGCGACGGGTATGATGATTTCAAGCGCGTACACGTCCGCGTACAGCCCGTTTTCAAGTTGCATGTAACGGCATACCTTGTAGTCGTTCAGCACGTCCGACTTGCGGACAGCTTTGATGGCGGCGTTCACTGCCGGGACGGTCGTATGGAACAGTCCGGCGATTTCGGTGGCGGCCATCCATACGTCGTTACCGGTTACGCTGACCGCCTTGTTATCTATGATGATTATGTCACGTTTCATGGCTCCTCTTTTTTAGATGGTGCAACCTGCAAATTCCTCAATGCCGCTCAATCTTGCCACAAGGTTCTCCATGTCCTGATTGAGTTTCTCTTTCGTTATCTTAGCGTAAATCTGCGTCGTCTTTATGCTCTTGTGTCCGAGCATGGAACTGACGGTTTCGATGGGTACGCCGTTGGAGAGGAATACCGTCGTGGCTGCCGTGTGGCGGCTCTGATGCCACGTGATATGCTTGGTGATGCCGCAACGCTTGGCGACGGCACGGATACCGGCAAGGCACGTGTTATAATGCGGTACGGGGAATATCCTGCCGTCCTCGCACAGCCCCCGGTATTTGCCGATTATGCGGTTGGCGATGTCGAGCAGGCGGATGTTGGACACCACGCCCGTTTTCTGGCGGTTGATGTTTATCCACTCGTGTTCGTCGAAGTAGGTGCGGATATTCTCTTCTGTGAGGCTGCGCATATCCGAAAACGATAACCCGGTGAAGGCGCAGAACAGGTAGAGGTCACGGTACAGTTCTTGTTTGGCGTTTTTCAGTTTCCCGTCCATCAGCAGGCGTATTTCCTCTTTGGTCAGGAAACTGCGTGTCGTTTCCTCCTTCTTGATTTCATACTCGCGGAACGGGTCGCGTGTCAGCCACTCGTTGTTGATGGCGATGAAAACCATCGTCCGTAGCGGGCAGACATACAGCCACACGGTATTGGTGCAGCAGTGCTTGTCCGTGCGCAGGAACATCTCGAAATCGGAGATGAAAGCCGGGGTAAGCTCTTTCAGGGCGATGTCCTTCACATGGTAGCGGATGTCGAGGAACTCTTGCAGGTGCTTGTAAACGGTGCGGTACTTCAACAGCGTGCCTTTGGCTTTCATGCCTGCCTCCACCTGTTTCTCGTAGTCCTCGTTGTGCTGGCGGAACACCTGCATAAGTGTATGATGGCGGTGTTCCAGTCCAAGAAATGCATTCTTGACTTTCTCCGCTGTGACGAAATTATCACGCTCCATGATTTCCTGATAGTGCCTGTTGATGCGTACCCGCATCTTGTCAAGCATACGGTTCGTTTCGAGTGCCGCCGTGCTTCTGCCCGTGACACGTCCACCTTTGGTGTCCCACAATTTCGGATCGACAGTCAGCTTGCAGCTGAACTGCGTTTGGCTGCCGTCAACTGTGATGCGTCCCATGACGGGAACTGTCCCGTCCTTTTTCACTACCTGACGCTTGAGGTAGTAGATTACTGAAAATGTACTCTTCATTGTCCTTAATTTTTTGGTTTCAAAATTAGTTGGTGAAGAGTCCGGTGTCGGTACGCAAAACGGAGAGGAACGGCGCAATCTTTTTCCGTAACCGGATTTTTCGCGTGAGTTGTCGGTAACTCACTATTCCTTAGTGTCTTGTTTCGCCCTCCGTGCCCGTTTGTCGCATTTTCGGGCATGGTTACGAACAAGTAACGTTGCGGCGTCAGGATTTGGCTTCGGCAGGGATTGTAATGGCTTCACGAATTATCGCCACTTCAACTAAAACCCTTGTAACTCAATTCTATCACTATATCTTTCCGCATTTCACTTTTTTGTAGTAACTTTGTACTTTCATGTGCAATATGGTTTTGGTAGAACCAATTGGTAGCGCATGGATATTACGATACCGGTAGCCATTCTTCACGAGAGTGTATTCCCCGCAGCACGGGCACCTCTTTTTTGTTTTAGAATACTCTATATCTAAAACTATTTTGTTAGTTTTGTAGTGTGTAGCAGTACATTTGACTCCAACAAGACCATATACATGTCGTAGAAAACTGGTATCCATTGTGTAATTAAGCGTTTAGTGGATGATTCGCTCAATTATAATGGATTTCCAGTTTTCTTTCAAATTATCAAAGAGAAAAAAGACTCCGTCGCCCATATCTTGCGGATTTCATCCCGCAAGATGATTGGTGTATACAGGCTGACGCAGTAGTCTCAAGGTGACACAGTCACCCCATCACGCAGAATATCGGATGAGGCAGAGAGGAGTACCTTGAAAATCAAAAAATAGGATAGGTGCCCAAGTTTTGGTACCTTTAGTCCTGTGAGGGGTTTCCTTCCGGGCTACGCCCTCCAGTCAACCCCTCACAGGACTAAAGGCTAGAAAGTCAACATAAAGCAGGATTAATAACAACGTAACATTAACCGAGTCAACCTTTTTCAGGAAACCACATTTGATGCCCTAGACCTTATTGTCCGACCCACAAGGGGTCGAATATATACGTGAATTATTGCTTCCCCTGGTCGTTCGGGCTACGCCCTCCGACACAGGGGCTACAACAAATCGGACCTCTCCGAGGTCCTTACCCGTCTGTCCTGTACAAGCTAATCATATTAATACTATAACTTAAGTAGATACCTCTAATGCGTAACCCCTGCGTTTTTATTGCAGGGGTTACGCATTAGAAAAGCCTGTGTGGCATTCATTGGCGTAAGGATCTCTGCCGAGGTCCTTACTCATAGATACCTCGCTAAAAACCATACGGCGTAAACTTCCTAATGCGTAACCCCTGAGTACAAGACCCCAATGGCTGTCTGGTTGAAAAATAATAAGTAAATTGCACTAGTAATTTGAATCTACGGGACTTTGTTTAAGCCAAAAGAAGGTGCTAAGTATTGGAAAAATCAATAGCGATTATGGAAAAAGAATATTGTAGAATCTGTGGGTATAGATTGGAGTTTGAACCATGGGGAGATGACGAAAAAACTCCAACCTATGAAATATGTCCTTGTTGTGGTGTTGAGTTTGGTAATGAAGATTGCACTATGAAATCAATTAAGGAGTACAGAAAGAGTTGGATAAAGTCTGGTTGCAAATGGTTTGACCCGAGCAAACGTGCCACAACGTGGTCATGGGAGAATCAGCAAAGACATATCCCCAGAGAGTTTAGATAATTATTTTCGGTAGTGCTCCAAATCGGGCGTTGTCAAAATAAAAAGAACAACAAACGTGGCACACAAACGCCAAGCCATAGTAGCGATAAATAGCAGAATGTATAATATTAAAACAACAAGAGAGTGCTAAACCATATATAGATTGTTTGAACTTTCCCATACAAGAGCGCGCTCCAACACCCATACAAAGGTAACAGGCAATACCCCTATATGGGTATTAAAAGCCGTATGCAATAAACAGAAAAAACATCAGTACAAGACCTCAATGGCTGTCTGGTTGGAAAATTATAAGTAAATTGCACTAGTAATTTGATTCTACGATCACAAAAATATGAGTGGTTGCTGAGGTGAATTGTAGAATAATAGGTATCTTTGAGGGAACGAAAAATAATAGGTATTCATTACCACACATCTAACTATAAAAATAGTATTAATATTATGTACGGATCTATCAAAGCACACCTTCAGAAAGAGCTAAAGGAGACAAGAGAAGCTGGTCTCTACAAGGAGGAGCGCATCATTACAAGTGAGCAGTTTGCAGAAATTACTGTGGATCAAAATGGGGAGCACAAGAAGGTGCTCAACTTTTGTGCCAATAACTACCTAGGGCTCTCCAACAACAAGCGACTTCTTAAGGCCGCTAAGGAGGCAATGGACAGACGTGGTTTTGGACTATCATCAGTTCGCTTTATCTGCGGTACTATGGATATTCACAAAGAGCTTGAGGCTGCGATCAGTCGCTACTTCCACACTGAGGATACCATCCTTTATGCTGCTTGCTTTGATGCCAATGGTGGTGTATTTGAGCCACTTCTTACGGATGAGGATGCCATAATTAGTGATAGTCTTAATCACGCCTCTATTATTGATGGTGTAAGGCTATGTAAAGCAAAGCGCTACCGCTATGCCAATGGCGATATGAAGGAGCTAGAGGAGCGTCTGAAAGAGGCTCAAGCACAGCGTTTCCGTATCATCGTGACTGATGGTGTCTTCTCCATGGACGGTAATGTGGCTCCTATGGATAAGATCTGTGCTTTGGCTGAGAAGTACGATGCCCTTGTGATGGTCGACGAGTGCCACTCCGCTGGTGTGGTTGGTAAGACCGGTAGAGGTGTTTCGGAGAAGTTTGACCTTTACGGCCACATTGATATCATCACTGGTACCCTTGGTAAGGCGTTTGGTGGTGCGGTAGGTGGTTTCACCACTGGTCGTAAGGAGATTATTGAGCTCCTTCGCCAGAGAAGCCGTCCATATCTATTTAGTAACTCTCTACCTCCTGCAGTGGTGGGTGCTGGTATCGAGCTCTTCAAGATGCTAGAGGAGAGTGATGACCTCCACACTAAGCTGATGAGTAATGTAGAGCACTTCCGCACCAAGATGCTAGAGCTGGGCTTTGATATCAAGCCTACTCAGAGTGCTATCTGTGCTGTGATGCTTTACGATGCCCCACTGAGCCAGAAGTTTGCAGCACGTATGCTAGAGGAGGGTATCTATGTGACTGGTTTCTACTATCCAGTGGTACCAAAGGGCGAGGCACGTATCCGTGTACAGCTCTCTGCTGCCCACGAGCCTGAGCATATCGATAGAGCGGTGGCTGCCTTTGAGAAGGTGGGTCGCGAACTTGGCGTTATTAAGTAAGCAGAATTTGAAAGGATAGACCATAATATTGGCCTATAATGTGATCATTAGGAGAAGTGGTGGGTGTGCAGTGGATGCATGCCTGCCACTTCTTTTTATATATGAAACGGAACTATTTGATACGTGAAACGAAACTGTTTGATACGTGAAACGGAACGGTTGGGTATAAGGATTAAAAAGGAATGATGCGGACTATTCGAATGACTAGGCTTGCCCTACTACTCCTTGCTCTTTCTATGTGTGGAGGAGAAGTGGGTGCCCAGCAGCTCCACAAGATTGCGGGCTTTGAATATGGGAATATGAAAAGCCCTACAGGGCGTGAGTGGGAGTCGCCTACTCAGCTGAGCTATAATAAGGAGCAGCCGAGGGCTTACTTTTTTAACTTTAAGAGCCACGAGGGGGCTCGTGCCTACCTCCCTTCAGAGGAGAGTGCCTACTACAAGAGCCTTGATGGGATCTGGAAGTTTCACTGGGTGGGCAACCCTTCGGAGCGGCCCATGGAGTTTTACAAAACGACCTTTGATACTTCTACATGGGATGATATCAAGGTGCCGAGTGCGTGGAATGTGGAGGGGATCCAAAAGGATGGCTCCCTGAAGTATGGTACACCGATCTATGTCAATCAGCCTTTTATCTTTCATCATACCGTAAAGGTAGGCGATTGGAAGGGTGGGGTGATGCGGGAGCCGGACCCTACTTGGACCACCTATAAGCATCGTAACGAGGTGGGCTCGTACGTGAGGAGCTTCACGCTACCCGAAGATTGGCAGGGGGAGCGGGTGATGCTCAATTTCGATGGGGTAGATAGCTTCTTTTACCTTTGGATTAATGGGCAGTATGTAGGCTTTAGCAAAAACTCACGCAATCGTGCTGCCTTTGATATTACTCCCTATCTAGTGAAGGGGGAGAATAAGGTGGCGGTGGAGGTATATCGTAGCAGTGATGGATCGTTTCTTGAGGCACAAGATATGTTCCGCCTTCCTGGCATTTTCCGTTCGGTTTACCTCACAGCTCAGCCCGAGGCACATATTAGGGATTTGATTGCCATCCCCTCATTAAGCCATGATTATAAGGAGGGGGCGTTGCAATTGACGGCGGAGCTTCGCAATCAGAGCAAGAGGAGCTTGAAGGGGTATCAACTCCGCTACACACTCTATCGGAATGATCTTTATTCGCAGAGCAATCACCCCACTGGTGCCTCAATAGCTATTGATGTGCCAAATGTAAAGGCCAATGAATACAAGATGGTGACGGGGAAGTTGGAGCTCAAGGAGCCAGCCCTTTGGAGTGCCGAGGAGCCTCATCTCTATACGCTTATTGTGGAGCTTTTGGATCGCCGTGGAAAGGTGACGCAGACCGCCTCTATCGTCACTGGATTTAGAGAGGTGGTGATCAAGGAGACGCCTGCCGAGGAGGATGAATTTGGTCTTGCCGGAAGGTATTTTTATGTGAATGGTAAGACGGTGAAGCTGAAGGGGGTGAACCGACATGAGACGGATCCCGAGACGGGTCAGACGATTTCTAAGGAGCGGATGCTACAGGAGATCGCTTTGATGCAGAGGGGCAATATCAATCATGTGCGGCTTTCGCACTATCCCAATACGCCTATTTGGTATTACCTCTGCGATCTCTATGGGCTTTACCTAGAGAATGAAGCCAATGTGGAGAGCCATGGCTACTACTATGGCGATGCGTCGCTCTCGCATGTGCCTGAATTTAGAGATGCGCATGTGGCGAGGGTGATGGAGATGGCGGCTGCGACGGTCAATTCGCCTTCAATTGTTATTTGGTCACTGGGTAATGAGGGTGGTCCTGGCGATAACTTCAAGGCGGCTTACGAGGCTCTACACCAATTTGATCCTAGCCGACCTGTTCAGTACGAGCGGAATAATAACATCGTGGATATGGGCTCTAATCAATACCCCTCTATCGCATGGACGAGGGAGGCGGTAAAAGGTACCTACGATATCAAATACCCTTTCCATATCAGTGAGTATGCCCACAGTATGGGTAATGCTGGGGGTAACTTGGCCGACTATTGGGAGGCGATGGAGAGTACCAACTTCTTCTGCGGAGCAGCCATTTGGGATTGGGTAGATCAATCTATCTACACCTACGATACCACTACTGGTGAGCGGTATATGGCGTATGGTGGGGACTTCGGAGACACGCCAAATGATGGTATGTTTTGTATGAATGGGGTGATGCTCCCCGACCTTACCCCGAAGCCGGAGTATCAGGAGGTGAAGAAGGTGTACCAGAATGTGGCTATCGAGGAGGTGGACTTGGGGAAGGGGCTGATCTCTATCTTTAATAAGCGGTACTTCACGACGCTAGATGATTTGGAGCTGGTGGTGAAGTTGATGCGTGAGGGTGAGGCTGTAGCCGAAAAGGTGGTGCCGATGCCTACCATCCAGCCACGGAGCAAGGCAACTATCGAACTACCTTTTAATCGTCCACAAGTGATGGAGCAGCCGGAGGAGTTCTTCCTTAATTTCGAGCTTCGTCTGAAGCAGGATCGTCCGTGGGCAAAAGCGGGTTTTGTGCAGATGGAGGAGCAACTCCTTCTGAAGGAGCGAGACCACTATCTACAGCTATCAGACCTATCTGCTGGGGCATCGCCTCTACAGCTCAAGGGAAGTACCCTCAAGGGGGATAAGTTTGAGCTCTCTTTTGATGACGCTACGGGGTCGATAGAGCAATACACTTATGATGGTGTGGCACTGATTACTGCTGGCAATGGACCTCGCCTTTCGGCCTTTAGAGCACCGGTGGATAATGATAACTGGGCTAGGGATGGCTGGATTGAAAATGGTCTGCACAACTTATCGCATAAGGCGATGAGTAAGGAGGTTCATCGCAATCAGAATGGCTCTATCTCTATCCTCTATGTGGTGGAGAGTCAGGCACCGAATCGTTATCAGCTGAAGGGCGGATATACTGGACGTTTTGAGGTGGAGACCCTTGAGGGAGAGCAGGACTTTAAGTTTGTCACCACTCAGGTATGGACGGTCTATCCCGATGGTTCTATAGCTCTTACGGCCAATATCACTTCTAATAAGAAGGGGGTGAATCTGGCTCGATTGGGCTATGAATTGGCAATGGCACCACAGTTTGACCAGCTCACTTATTATGGTCGTGGTCCGCTTAATAATTATAACGACCGAGATACAGGTGCTCACGTAGGGCTATACAAGAGCAGTGTAGCGGAGCAGTTTGTTCACTTCTCTAAGCCTCAGAGTATGGGCAATCGTGAGGGGGTAAGATGGACGGAGGTGACCGATGCCAATGGCCATGGCCTTGCCTTTATCGCTGAGGGGACGATGTCTGCAAGTGTGCTCCCTTGGACAGCGCTCGAGCTGATGTTGGCACCACACCCTCATCAACTTCCTAAGAGCTCTGGCACTCATATCCATTTGGATCTGGGGGTTACAGGACTAGGCGGTAATTCTTGTGGACAAGGGGCACCATTGCCCGAGGATAGGATACTAGGCGACGGTAGTCGCTTCTCTCTGCTAATCCGTCCAGCCGGCACTGAGAAGCGCGTATCAATGCCAGTGATTCATCCTTTTGGGGATGATATTTGGTAGTTACAAATAAATAGACTAGGTTTGTAAGTGGAAATAGTGAATTAGCTGGAGAGAGGACCAGCGAAGGGGTGCCACAACTGCTTTGTGAGCTGAGATTATACCCGTAGAACCTGATGTAGGTAATGCTACCGTAGGGAGTAAGAGAGTCTGTAGGGGCTCTTGTAGTTAACGAGTAACAGCCATAGAGTTGTGTACCTCATTTCGAGGAGACAACTCTATGGCTGTTACTTTATTTTGTATGATGAATGTGAAGTATATACCAACGCTTACGATTGCTGGCTCCGATAGCTCTGGAGGGGCAGGCATTCAGGCTGACCTTAAGACGATGTCGGCACTCGGGTGCTATGCTATGTCGGTAATTACCGCGGTGACTGCCCAGAATACTCAAGGGGTATTGGGGGTACAACCGATATCGGCAGAGATGGTGGCTCTGCAGCTTCAAGCAGTTTTGGAGGATATTCCACCGCTTGCCATTAAGACGGGGATGCTATTTGATACCACTATTATTGAGGCTGTTGCTACTGCCCTCAAGCAAGTAGATATCCCGCTAGTGGTGGATCCTGTAATGGTTGCTACAAGTGGTGATCGTCTCCTAAGTAAGGAGGCGGAGGAGGTGCTAAAGCAAAGGTTGCTCCCTTTGTCAACGCTCATTACTCCCAATCTGATGGAGGCGGAGGTGCTGTCTGGAGTGAAGATAGATTCTCAATCGGCTCTTTATGAGATGGGTCAATATCTCTTGGCACTGGGCACTAAAGCCGTCTTAATCAAGGGGGGACATACGGCCGATACCGAAGCTACGGACTACCTATTTACCGATAAGGGCGTGACCACCTTTAGTAAGTCGAGAGTGGACACGATGAATACGCATGGTACTGGTTGCACACTTTCTGCCGCTATTACTGCCTATATTGCTCGTGGGCTTTCGTTAGAAAAGGCCATTGAGCAGGGCAAGGAGTATCTCTCCAAGGCACTTAATTCTGGTAGGATGGTTGCTGTTGGCAAAGGCCATGGCCCAGTGGATCACTTTTTCCAACCTCAAAGTAGTATCAAGAGATGAAAGGTTTGCAATTTATTACGGCTGAAACGGAGCACTACTCTTATGTGGAGGGAGCGTATCTGGCACTCCAAGGAGGGTGTCGCTGGATTCAGTTGCGAATGAAGGAGGCTAGCCGTGAGGAGCTACTTTCCGTAGGAAGGGTGGTAAGAGGTCTATGTACTAGGTATTCTGCTACTTTTATTATCGATGACCATGTAGACCTGGTGAAGGAGTTAGGGGCAGATGGGGTGCACCTTGGCCTCAAAGATATGCCTATCGTAGAGGCACGTAGGATACTAGGTCCGAAGGCGATTATTGGGGGTACCGCTAATACTTTTGAGGACGTTTTACTCCATTATGAGAGTGGTGCTAATTATATCGGCTGTGGCCCTTATCGCTTTACCACAACGAAGAAGAAACTTGCTCCCACACTAGGGCTAGAGGGGTATCAAAAGCTTTTTGAACAGATGAGAGAGGCAGATATCCATCTACCCGTCGTCGCTATCGGTGGCATAGAGAAGGAGGATATCCCTGCCCTAATGCGGGCGGGTGCTTCTGGTATTGCCATCAGTGGCACCATATTAAAAGCCGATAACCCTGAAGAGATGACAGAGGAATTAATCAATATAATACAAGCTTAATGAAACAGAATCTAAAGATTACCTATCCCAACTCTAGTAAAATATATGTCCCTGGTGAGCTATTCCCAGAGATACAAGTGGGGATGAGAGAGGTAAAGCAGTTGCCCACAGTGGCGAAGGATGGTACGAAGCGTGAGAATCCAGCGGTGGTGCTCTATGATACCAGTGGGGCGTATAGTGATCCCGAAATAGCTATTGATCTAGAGAAGGGTCTGCCACGGCTTCGAGAGCAGTGGAGTATGAAGCGAGATAAGACGCAGCTCTATTATGCCAAGAATAATATCATCACTCCTGAGATGGAGTATGTGGCGATTCGGGAGAATATGAAGTGCCAAGAGGTGGGCGTTGAGAGCCATATCACGCCCGAATTTGTTCGCTCTGAGGTAGCAAGTGGACGGGCGGTGATCCCCGCTAATCACAAGCACCCCGAGGCGGAGCCAATGATTATTGGTACCAACTTTCTCGTTAAGATCAATGCCAATATCGGTAACTCTCCTATGGCTTCTGATATGGAGAAGGAGGTGGAGAAGGCAATATGGGCTTGTAAGTGGGGTGCCGATACCATTATGGACTTGTCTACCGGTAAGAATATCACAGAGACACGTGAATGGATCCTAAGGAATAGCCCAGTTCCCGTCGGCACGGTACCTATGTACCAAGCTTTTGAAAAGGTGAATGGAAAGGCGGAAGACCTCTCTTGGGAGGTGTTCAAGGAGACTTTGATAGAGCAGTGTGAGCAAGGAGTAGATTACTTCACCATTCACTGCGGTATCCGACTAAAGAATATCAATCTTGCGGATACTCGACTTACAGGCATCGTTAGTCGTGGAGGTAGTATCATCTCTAAGTGGTGCAAAGTGCATCAAGAGGAGAGTTTCCTTTACAGTCACTTTGATGATATCTGTGATATCTGTCGCCAGTACGATGTGGCACTTTCCCTCGGTGACGGGTTGCGACCTGGTTCTACCTACGATGCCAATGATGCAGCACAATTTGCAGAATTGGATACCATGGGCGAACTGGTAGAGAGAGCTTGGGCAAAGGATGTGCAGGTGTTTATCGAAGGTCCTGGTCACGTGCCTATGCACAAGATTGAGGAGAATATGACTCGGCAGATTGAAAAGTGCCATGGAGCACCATTCTATACACTCGGCCCATTAGTCACCGACATTGCACCTGCTTACGACCATATTACCAGTGCTATTGGAGCAGCGATGATAGGTTGGTATGGCACCGCTATGCTCTGCTACGTTACACCGATGGAGCACCTCGGTCTGCCCGATAAGGATGATGTTCGCACAGGTGTGGTCACCTATAAGATTGCTGCCCATGCGGCCGACCTAGCCAAGAGGCATCCTGCAGCTCCCATACGTGATAATGCACTGAGCCTTGCTCGCTATGAGTTTAGATGGAAGGATCAATTCAACCTTTCGCTAGACCCAGAGCGTGCCGAGGAGTATTATAGAAAGAGCAATCCTACGGACAAGAACTTCTGCACTATGTGCGGCCCAAATTTCTGTGCTATGAGGATCAGTCAAACACTTGATGAAGCGTGTAACCAAAATAAATAACAAACAAAAATGGAGAAACTAGTATCTCAAGGGATTATCACCCGTTATTTCGAGAAGTTAAATGATTGTTTGGACCTTGATGTTGCCATTGTTGGCGGAGGTCCATCTGGCATTGTCGCTGCTTACTATCTGGCAAAGGCCGGGCTTAAGGTAGCACAATTCGACCGCAAGCTCTCCCCCGGTGGTGGTATGTGGGGTGGGGCAATGATGTTCAATGAAATTGTGATCCAAGAGGAAGCCCTTGAGATCATTAAGGAGATGGGCATCAATTATGAGCCATACCAAGATAAACTCTATACCATGGACTCTGTAGAGAGCACTGCGGCACTTCTGTACAATGCAGTACATGCCGGTGCACGCATATTCAATTGCTACAGTGTGGAGGATGTGGTGTATAAGGAGAATAGGATCAGTGGCGTTGTGGTTAATTGGACCCCCGTACTTCGTGAAGGGATGCACGTAGACCCCCTCAATATTATGGCCAAGTATGTGATCGATGGCACTGGCCATGATAGCGAGATCTGTCGGGTAGTGGCTAAGAAGAATGGAGCTACTCTCAATACTAGCACTGGTGGTGTGGTAGGTGAGCAATCACTTGACGTGATAACTGGCGAGAAGATGGTAGTCGAAGGGACTAAAGAGATCTACCCAGGCCTCTATGTCTGCGGTATGGCCTCTTCTGCTGTTTATGGTACCCCACGTATGGGCCCTATCTTTGGAGGTATGCTGATGAGCGGTAAGAAAGTAGCCAATCTAATCATTGACCAATTGAAGTAATCACTCTTTTCTATGAGGTGTGCTACCCTTTATAAGAGACTGTTGCACGAAGGCGATCTGCTGCGTTGCTTTCGGAATTCGGCCTAGGTCACGTACGCGAGTACGCTCCCTTCGGCCTCATCCTCAGCGCCTTGCATTTCATCCTTCGTGCAAAGTCTCAACGCATTTGAGACAAATACGCGAGAATGGCACTTCGTGCAACATTCTCTATTAGGTGTGGCACACCTCTTTTAATTACTATGAAAGTGATCCTTATTACCCCAGAAGAGCCCTGTGAAAGCGAGGTGGAGCTCATCACGGAAGCCCTTGAAGTAGGGCTTTATCGTTGTCACCTCAGGAGACCCCATTGGTCGATAGAGGAGACCAAATCCTTTTTAGATAGCTTCTCTCCCGAAGCCTTAGCTAAAATAGTATTGCATGATCACCATCAGCTCGCTAAGGAATATCCAATTGGCGGGATACATTTCAACCGACGCCATCCATTCACTGAACGACCAATCGGGATTTCCGCCTCCATCTCTTGCCACTCACTAGAGGAGGTGGAGCGGTACCACGAGCAGATGGACTATCTCTTTCTAAGTCCTATATTCAATAGTATCTCCAAGCCCGATTATCCTGCCCAATTCTCGCTTGAGCAGTTACGCACATCCACCATAATTGATGATAAGGTGATAGCCCTTGGTGGTATCACACTAGAGAGGTTGACACTACTCCACGGCATCCCCTTCGGAGGTGTCGCCCTCCTTGGCGACTTCTGGAATTGTCTCCCATCTGCCAATCCCATTGACCACCTCAAAACTTATCTTTCCTTGGGGTATTAGTACAAAAAAATAGGACCTCGTTAGAGATCCTATTAAAAGCGTTCTTAGTCAATGGATGTATCCAATTGATGTATTCTTGTAGCCCATAGGGGAATCGAACCCCTCTTTCCAGAATGAAAATCTGATGTCCTAGCCGATAGACGAATGGGCCAAACCTAAAATATTTTGCTACTCATAGTTAGCCCTCAATCTTTACTCTACTGCGTTTAGACAGCTAGGGTATTAACATGCTGTGCAAGAGAGCTCTTGAGGTTTGCTGCTTTGTTCTTGTGAATTCTACCCTTTGATGCTAGACGATCAATAATCGAATTCAGCTCTGGCAACTTGCTCTGTGCCTCACTAGCATCGGTAAGTGCGCGGAAGTCACGAACAGCATTACGCATCGTCTTGCCGTAATAACGGTTTCTAACACGCCTAGTACTGCTTTGTCTTACTCTTTTAAGCGCAGACTTATGATTTGCCATATCTCTTAGTTACTTACTTCAAAATTATAAAACTTGTAGCCCATAGGAGAATCGAACTCCTCTTTCCAGAATGAGAATCTGGCGTCCTAGCCGATAGACGAATGGGCCAGCTAAAAGCAAAATCCGCTTTAGTCTCTACAAAGACACTTCGTTAACTTTGCGTTGGCAAAGGTACTAATAATTTCTCAATCCACAAAACTATGGGCGAAATTACTACCGAAATATCTTGCGTCGCTACTATTAACGGCGGATGCCTAGCTCCTTAATGATAGCACGATACCTCTCGATGTCCTTCTCCATTAGGTAGTCGAGCAAGCGACGACGCTTACCAACCAACATCTTGAGTGCACGGGAGGTGTTATGATCCTTTTTATTTGACTTCATGTGCTCAGTCAAATGCGAGATACGGTATGAGAACAATGCTATCTGGCTCTCAGCGGAACCAGTATCAGTGTTGGACTTCCCGTACTTCTCGAAGATCTCTTGCTTCTTTTCCGAATTCAAGTACATAACTCTACTCAATATATAATAGTTAAACACTTGCAACGCTCTAGCACTCGGCTAGGCCTTCGCTAAGGCAGTTGCGACTGCAAAGGTACCAAAAAATATAAATACTGGGAAATATTTCTCCTGTTTTGTCTGCAGCGTGGATTCTAGCCATGGTATGCACCTCTCCCAAAGCCGCATTATTCGTCTTCGTAGCTACTGTGTGATTTGGTTTCGTACTTCCGGCTCAGTGAATGGATGAAGTCATTCATAGGGACAAGGATGATATTGACTGCCAAGATGGCAAGGGTGCCTAATAGTGTTTCGTAAAAGAAGCCACCTGCAGCTAGCGCACCTATAGCGGAGCTACACCATACGGTAGCCGCCGTAGTGAGTCCACGCACACTCACCCCTTCCTTAAAAATGATACCACCACCAAGGAAGCCGATACCTGTGACTACTTGTCCGATAATTCGCGATACGTCGCCTCCTTTGGCATCTGTAATCATGATGGAGAGAAGCACATAGAGAGATGCACCGATGGTTACCAAGGTGATGGTTCGTAATCCCGCTGACTTGCTCCTCCATTCACGTTCAAAGCCGATGATAAAGCCCGCACTAATGGCAGCTAATAGGCGCAATGCGAAGTCAAGTGTACTCATATATTGATTTGATTATAGTTTTCTAGTTGTTGGATTTCACATTTCTGTAAATGTAACCATTTATTGCCACATTCCGTAATAACTACGATTGAGCTTAGTGTTTTACACTTCTGAGATGCCTACAGGGGTTACGCATTAGAAAAGCCTGTGTGGCATTCATTGGAGTATTATTGGGGAAAGGACCTCGGTAGAGGTCCGTGTTAAATAGGCACAGGTCGGAGGGGCGTAGCCCCGAACGACCTGTGTGTAAGAGCATATTCCCTACCTCAATGACCCCGGCTGAGGGGTCAGACCTAGATAAGGTTGTCCGACCCCTCAGCCGGGGTCGTAGGGATGTTTTGCACATCGTTATACACAGGTCTACGGCACTGCGTGCCTTGACCTGTGCCTATTTAACACGGACCCCTCAGCCGGGGTCCTTCCCTATAGACATACCTATGAATGCCCTACGGCAAGACCTTCCTAATGCGTAACCCCTGGAGGCGCCTATCGTAGGTCTCTTCTTTTCGAGGATTATCCAGTATCGAATCCTTTTTAACCACCCAAGGAACACTCCCGTTTTAGGGTTTCCAGCTGCGAAAATAAGGTGGGAAAATAGGCTAAAATAGGGTTAAAGAGACCTGTTTTATAACTAATTGAAATTCAGTGTCATATAAAATCATTTGCCGAGATGCAACTAAGCATTTGCTTTGTTGCATCTCGGCAATTGCTTAGTTGCAACTAACCGATTGCTTAGTTGCATCTCAACTTTTGCCCTACTAACATAGAGGTTTTTTTTGAGCAAGAGATAGCTTTTTCTTGTCCTTGATAATCTGCCGTAACCGCAAGAGGCAAATCGTGATTATAAGGGTACATGGAGCTTCTAGTTGTTCTGGACTAACGTCGCTCTGATTGATTGTCTCAAATTTTTTAATCTTACAGAAAATATAGCCACCCTAAGTAAGCCAGTAATCATTTGATTATGGTACCTTTGCATTGGTCAAAATAAAAAGCTCCACTTGGTAGCTTAGCGATACCAAGTGGAGCAAAGAAAGTAGCCTCGACGGGAATTGTACTATCTGCTCCTAGTGCTATAAGTCGTAATATGGTGGGACAATAGTGGGACAATAACCGAATTTGCAAGTGGTTTTAGTCGGTGTGATTTGACACTTAATATTGTTCCTCTTATTTGCCAATGCCGTGAAATCTACCTACCTTTGCATTGCGAAACGTTGGAGGAGGTTTTCCCCTTTCACTGCTACGTCGCTATCCTGCTTGCAACACCAAATGCGTTTATTACGCACATATAGCGACACACACTGCCCTGCCCTAGCATCACAGCTAGGGTGGGGCTTTTTCATCTTAATTTTGTACCTTTGCATTGCGAAACATTGGAGTTTTGGGACGCCCAAAAGGTCCCGCAAGCCCTGCCTAAATAGGTGGGGCTTCCTTCTTTTATCTCTCCCCTTAATTTAGTAGAAATACCTTGCAGACAATCAAAAAAAACGACCATAAATCATCGAAATTGTTATTAAACAATTAAAATTCTAATCAATAGAATCCCTAGCCCGCATAAAAATAGAGCAGTCTCCAATCCCACAAAAGGCGAGGAGGTGGCTCCTACACCACCTCCTCTGGAGAGAAAATCACTCATCTACATAGAAGCAAAAGCACTTACTGTTCTTAGGATAAATCCTACGTCCGTTGCGTACAATATACTTACAGAAGACAAGCTTCTTTCCGCTCACTGGTTGCAAATCAGATTTCTGCATAAAAAAAACACCTCCTTTCTCCTACGAGATCCTACCAAAGAGGCATAACCTCTGGCTCTAACTTTCTTACAGAGTTTCTGCAAGAAAAACCCCCACCTGTAGGAGGGCGGGGGTATTCTTCTGCACCTTGGTTATTTTCGAGCCAGAGGGATGCATAATCTGATTTGCATTGCAAAGGTACGGACATTTATCCGAATAAAAAACAAAAAGTACACACTCTCCCAATCACTTTTTCGCCCAATTTTCGCTTATTTCCCTTCTCTCATCTTCCTAATCGCCTGATAACCAATGTTCATCACTAATATGTTCCACGACTTCAAAACCTCCATTTTAACCATTAAAGGGGGTGCTTCGACCTCTTTTTAACTCATTTTAGTGCGGTTTTCTGCATTATAGGGTATGTTTCACGGCTGTTTTGACCCTACTTTGACCCTAACTCTCGTACTTTTCGAGTTGTAACGACATCTCCATTCCCATCCCTTGACACCTCCTCCTTTGCTAAAAGGTACCATATCGGAGGTGCCAGACCCTTGGACTTTTTTTATCTCTCCCCTTAATTTAGTACCTTTGTGACGAACGGATATTAACACTTTAGAGAATACGACAATGAAAACGATTATCAAGATTTTAGCGGTATTGGCTGTGGTAATGGCTGTTACCGCTTGCAATGGGAGTAAGCCCAAAGGACTGCTAAAGCAAGGGGCGATGGTTTATGTGAATGTAAGGCAAGAAGGACTTAAGGCAATGGATGGAGACGCAAACACAGGGGAGAAGCTATATACACCCGCTGAGATTGTAAAGGAGGCGATGAACTTCTGCCTTGACACTCCAGAGGGTGATATCAATGGTCTGCTGGGCATCAGCGAGAAGATGAAAGACTACGATAATAATCGCATCAAAATGTGGGGCGAGCAAATCATCAGCGAAGATGGTGAGCTTGTGGAGTACTTTATGAAGTGTAAGAACGTGAGGATTTGCAATGGCAAATATCCCGACAAAGACAATCATAGAAATATCATTGCCTATATCCCCAATAAGGTCATGCAGGAGGGCTGGGTAAAGATAAAGAAGGCCTACGATACAGGCAACTATGAGGAGGTATATAGACTATTCCAACAGGTCTACACTGCTATCCCAATCACTCCAAGTGAGTATCAGAAGCTCGTAGAGAAAGGAGAGAATTAATTGAACCATAATATCAAAAAGGGGTGTTGCTGAATTGGCAACACCCCTTTTTTCTACTCTGCTAAGAAGCAAGTATAGCTAAATCCATTCTGAGTATAATTGTCATTGTTAGTGATGATTGCCACCTCAAACGAGTAAGAGCTGATATTAAATACTCTTGGAGCTAGGCTCCAACTTCCATTATTTCCACTATACCCAGTTACCTGTATAGTTGGTATATAGTGGTCATGGGGTATTGAATGGTGTACTGTATAGCGTTTGGTGCTATATTCATAATCTACTTGTGGTTGGCCAGTTCCCCACTTGTTCTTATATCGTCCAAAAGATTTCACAATAGCCCCACTACTTCTCACCATTACACCGCAGAGAGGCACACCAGGAGTGTCGATATAGTCGACTTTGAGACCACCACCAATCGTGGCAAAGGTTGCTCCCTCAGGGTGGTCGTGATTGAAGTCTACAAAGGATTTGCCCCCACCATAGATACGCATACCACGGTCAGAGAAGGACGTCTGTCGGTAATTCGTTGTGTACTTTTGCTTCACCTTGATTTCCTTAGCACTACCGCTTCCAAAGTTGGTATAAAACGTAAGCGTGTGGATGCCTTTGTTCAGAATAACCGTTTTGTGAACGCTTGTAGTAGACATTGGGATTGTGCTTTCGCATACCCATCCGCTAATGTGATGGGATGAGCCGTGTTCTCCGCCATCTATAATTGGTCGGCACTCCTTGTTCCTCCAAGCCTCGTAAGCGTATGCAAAAAGGTTTCTATCATCATCCATACTGACAAGCACCTGCTTTCCGTAGCTATCATTGTCCACGTTGTGTGGCTTGCTGTCGCTATCTATGTATACCGTTTTCGATTCACCATTTATCACCAAGGCCATATCGATGGTCACCGAGGTGTTGTCATTCAGTACCTCAAAGGTGCGTGAAATTCTTTGCCCCTCTGTTATCCTCACCTCTTGCAACTCGTGAGAGGAATCAATCGCATTAGCCCGCAATACCTCTTGAATCGTCTGCGTCATCACATTTCGGCCAAACTCCATAAATGCCTTGCTAATATCTTCTATCGGAGCCACGACAATACGGTCGCTATCAAAGTGCAACTGACCGATATGCCCAGTACCATCGTTGCGAAGTACCGTCAGTTCTCCTGTTGAAGCAGTAGAGCGTACAATCCAATTGCGAATGTTAGGGAGCTTATAGATAACCGTGTAGCCTTGCTTTAGCAATGATTGCTCCCTTTGTTCGTCCGTAGTGACATCAGAGCCAAAGCTCACCTTTCCGCTATCCAGAAGCGTAGCAAGGGCGACACTATCGGGGTATTGAATTCCCAGCCTTAGAGCATTTGCCCCAGTGTTGGCCGTTCCGCTTATCGTCGCCGTTACCTGCCCTGTTGTTGGCTCTGAAAGGATAATATCATTTGTCAGCACCAACCCACCCGCGACCTGCGTCTTACCGTTCTTCAAGCTGTCAAGGAGGTACTGAATATCCTTTGTGTCAGTCTTGTCGATTAACCCCTGCTCCAATTGTGCTTGGGCTTTGTTTAGGGTGGCTATGAGCGTATTGGCGTTGGAAAGTCCAGCGTTAATCTCTTGCACTGCTGTGGCTCTGGCTTGGGCTTCCTTGTCAATATCTGCTTGGATGTCTTCAGGTGCTGGCGTCCAGTCTGTAGCAATAGAGCCCTTCTCTAGCTTAATTCTTGTGATTGAGGTTTTGCTTCCCTTTTTGTAGTTTGGATGATTTGTTCCTCGGAATATAACTAAAGAGCTATTTGACTTGTTTGGGTCATTTCTCCACTTAAAGGTTTGCTTCCACACACCTTTAACCCTATTCTGAATGTTTGACACCTCTGTATTTCCACCAGAATTGTACACCCAAAGAGCCTCTGAAAAATCTGCTCCCTCTGCTTCCCCCCAAATCTGTATGGTATATGCTTCACCTGCAATCATCATAGATGGGTCAGCGATATAATAGCGTCCAACGGAATAGTCACTGTTAGATATGCCTTCATTGCTTTTGAGTAATAGGTTGCGACCACCCACCTGCAATTGCCCGTCCAGCTCCTCCGCTCTCTTTACTGCGTCATCGTACGCCTTTTGAGCTTCAGCAATCGCTTTTCTCTCCGCTTCTGTAAGCACCCCATCAGAATACGCTTTAGCATTCGTTTCAGCGAGCTTTGCTTTCTTTTCCGCTACGTCAACCGCCCTCCTCTCCGCTTCCGTTAGAACTCCATCAGCGTACGCCTTTTGTCTCTCCTCTAATAGTTTGTCTTGAGCTTCGGCATACGCTTTAGCTGTTTCCAACGCCTTGTTCGTTGCTTCTATGCGAGCCTGCTCCTCGACTGTCACGATGCCGTCTGCGTGTGCTTCCGCCTTAACTCGTTCGGCTTCGGCTTGTGCATTAGCGTATGCTTCCCACGCCCTCTTGCTGGCCTCTTCACTCTCCTTAAGCTGTGTTGCACCGATGTACCGCACTTTGTCCACCCAGTGGCTTTCCACAAATGCACTGCTTCCCTGCTTGGCGAATAGCATTGTCCCCGCCTCGTACGAAATGCCATTGAGCACCTGCGATGACTCCATTACCCACGTGTCACCCTCCTCATACTTCGTCGGCTTCACAAGAAATGTGGTACTCTTTCCGTCTGCCGTCGTTTGGGCTTTAGAGGCTTGGGCAAGGGCTTGCGATACAAGGGTATCGTGTATCTCCTGCCACTTAAATTCAGTGGTGTACCGCCACGATTTGCCCATAAACTGCCCACTCTCATCAGTACTAGTATAAGTATCACCGATGTGACGAGCCTTAAGACCATTGGTCGTCCACTCGTTTTCAGGAGCTTTGTCGGGTGCTGGTGCACCAGGGTAAAACCAATTAGATACCTCTCCATCGGCTTGCTCTTGCAAATTGTCTAGCCGTTGGTTCGCTTTGTTTATAAGGTCAGTGAGCGTTGCATTGTCATTCGCTCCACTCTCACGGAGTGCATCTAGTGCCTGCTGTAGTGTCTGTGTGCTATCAGCTTGAGCTTTATCGCCTTCCTCTCGTGCCTTAGCTTCATTTTCAATGCTTGCCTGGACATCTTCAGGAGCAGGAGACCAGTCTGTAGCAATAGAGCCCTTCTCTAGCTTAATTCTTGTGATTGAGGTTTTGCTTCCCTTTTTGTAGTTTGGATGATTTGTTCCTCGGAATATAACTAAAGAGCTATTTGACTTGTTTGGGTCATTTCTCCACTTAAAGGTTTGCTTCCACACACCTTTAACCCTATTCTGAATGTTTGACACCTCTGTATTTCCACCAGAATTGTACACCCAAAGAGCCTCTGAAAAATCTGCTCCCTCTGCTTCCCCCCAAATCTGTATGGTATATGCTTCACCTGCAATCATCATAGATGGGTCAGCGATATAATAGCGTCCAACGGAATAGTCACTGTTAGATATGCCTTCATTGCTTTTGAGTAATAGGTTGCGACCACCCACCTGCACCCCCTCCGAAATCACTTGGTCAATATCCTTTGTACTTCCGTCGGGTCGCTTAAACTCAATCTTGTCGCTGTAGATATTGCCTGTCTCTAGGTCAATGAGCATATTACCGCTCCGTGAGCGTATATAGCGAGTGGCGATATGCGAGGGGCTTATCTCCGTAAACCCATAAAGTGGCGTAAAGTCTCGGCTCCCCTCCGTGCCATTCAGTAAACCCACAAGCAAGCGGTCGGGGGTTATCTGTAGTGGCTTTGTGCTAACGACATACCTCGGGGTTGGCTTTAACTCCACGTAAATGTGTGCCTGCTGTTCGTCTGGCTTCAAAGTGTAAGTGAGTGCGGGTATCGTGGTCTCCACGGTCTTTGGCTCTGGCTCTAAAGTCGTGCCTGCCACCCTCTGACGTATCGTTTGCCGTGGTATCGTAATGGCTCCGCCCTTGCCCTCGGTCCAGCTAAAGCCACCTCCCACAAACTCAAACTGCAATGCAGACGAGCCAATCACTGCATACATCGTCTGCAGTGTCTCGGGCTTAAGTGCCTTGCTAAACCCATCTATCTTTAGCTTCTCCACCATCTCCCGTACCGCCTCGGTGTCTTTGTATGTGCGGTCTTGGAGCTTCACCAGCCCTGCCCGAAGCTCCTCACGCTGTCGTACCTCTGCATTCTCGAGGGTGGCGATTTGAGTCGCCAGCGAGCCAACCATATAGGGAGCGTTTGAAAAGGTGATGCGAGGGGTGTAGGGGCTGTTCAGTGACGTCCGCACCGAGCTAATCCGCACCTCACTAGAGGCGCCCTCCAGTCTCACAATCGTGCCGACCACCAGCTTATGAGCCACAGTAGCCCAATTCTTCTTCGCCCAAAGCCCATCCAGCTCCGCACGATACTGTAGGCGTGGCTCCAG
The DNA here is from genome assembly GCF_022845615.1 of Porphyromonas somerae. Taxonomy (NCBI): domain Bacteria; kingdom Pseudomonadati; phylum Bacteroidota; class Bacteroidia; order Bacteroidales; family Porphyromonadaceae; genus Porphyromonas; species Porphyromonas somerae. The sequence continues at coordinate 377,655 of NZ_AP025559.1, forward strand.
TCGCTCCGCCATATACTCCGCCCCTCTCAGTAGCATCTCACCCTCGGCACTTGTGATGTACTCATCAGGGAGCGAGCAGCCAAAGATAGCATACTTATCCCCAACAGCAGGGTAGAAAGTGGTAGGCTCAGGCATCAACACCCCGTCAATCTCCTTCCGCACCAGCTTAAACCGCTTCTCGCTGTGTACATACCCAACTAGCTTGTCATCCTTCGTGGCGAGGTCAAAGGTACGCCCCGCAAGGCGACCGCTTTGGAACTCCAGTCGCATCGTATCCCCTCCCACACGGTGCTGACCATAGTCAATCGTATTGGCGTCGTCCAGCACGTCCCACTCATCGCCCACTTGCTCCACCTTGCTCACCGTGCCGACCCGCTTAGGGTAGATGGAAGAGGCATCAAAGGCACGCTCCGAGGTATTGAGCCGTGTATCCCCCTCAAGCGAGATGTACCGCCCTTCAGCGTCCGCAACAAAGGAGTGACCACCCACCGACACCTTGCCACCCTTAGAGAGGTGCAGTTGGTGACTGCCATACTTCGCAGGGTCTATGTTGCGGTCACCGCCCACCACATAGAGCCGACCGATTGCCGTCTCCTTGGGGTCTGGCTCCACCGTGATGTCCTTCTTCAGCCCATTGCGATAAGCTAGCAAGAGCGGATCCGACTTGTACCGCTCCACCCTGCCGAATGAGATAGCCCCGTCCGTCAACTGCACCTCCGTTTCAAACTTAGAAGCCACCATACGGCACGCCTCCAGGAGCGAGGTGTTATTGAATGCAATCACCCGAGTGGTGTCGCCAGTAGCGCAGGCACCCACCTTCCAACTAGGGAGGCAGTCCGATATAAGCTCTGCATACTGATCCGTCCGACCGGTAAAGACGAACTTCGTCCGCCCCAGCTTATCCTTCACCAGCACCCGATCAAGCTCCAAGTGACGCCCCTCAAGGTTGAGTGTATAGCGGTACTCCCGTGTGCTTACCTTCACCGCCTTAGGGGTAGAGAAAAGCGAATACCGCTCCCCTCTCCACGTCACGTAGCAGAGCTCAGGTACCAGTACCTCCTCCGCCAATACAAAGTCAAGAGAGATGCGGTTGAACCGCTCCAACGTCTCCTCACAAAAAGAGCTATCCAGGGCGACCACCTCTCGCCACAGCTTGCCATCAGGTCTATATATCTTCATAACGTCAAAAAGTTTAAGTCCACCTCCCAATAAAACGTATCACCATACAACTCAAGGGCAGAGGTACCGCCCGATTGATACTCCATCTCCACACCGTCCACCAGCGTCTTAGGGGCAAAAAGCACCGATACCAGTCGATCGTACGCTCCCCATAGCTCCGCCCCTTTTGCCTTGATTAAAAGCTTCAGAGAGCGAGAGCTTCGCCCCTGCACCACCGTGCCGTTCGTCACATAGAGACCACCCACCATACCCGTTACTTGTTCCGAGGCTCCTGGCTTAATTACCACCGTGCTACCTGCGAGCTGCGACCCCTCAAGGAGGGCTTCCGAAAGCGTCGTTGGCGTCTTAGATAGCACCACCTTAGGGGTGTCCAGCACGCCCGAGAGGCGCACCTCCGTAAGAGCTTCGCTGAACTCCTCCCGAGTGGCGTTGGTGACGCGAAGGGGGACCACCCTGCCGAGGAACTGCACCTCTGCCACCTCTTTACTGAGTAGCGAAGTCCACAGCCCTGTCACCTGCGTAGGGTCTAGCCCAATGATCACCTCCACCTCCTTACTACTGGGATAGAGTGGCTCAGTGGTATCCACCTCTGTAGGGGCGTCACCCCATTCATTCACGAGCCGTTTCTTAGGCTTCGGAGGGGTGAAGAGCGAGGCGAGCGACCCCTGCTTCACCTCCACTTCCACTCCGTTAACTGTCATCTTGATTGCCATACCTCCCTTACTTCATCGTTAACCCGTTCGTCACCACGTCCTTGATATTGGTGTCAATGCTTCGCGTGTGGCTCTCCACCTGCTCAGTGAGTGAGCGGATCGCCCGCACCTCTTGCCACCCTTTCGTCTGCAGACTTAGGAGCGTGGCGGAGTAGGCGTCAAAGTTTTTGGAGAGCTTATCCACCATCTGCACCTGCAGATTGAGGAGGGCGTTATTCTCATCTACACTCTCTTGCGACGCTTGGGCAATGCCCTTAGCCTCTGCGTGGCGGCTATCCTCAGTGGAGAGAGCGTCACTGCCAATTGCCTTAGCCATCGCCTCGTACTTCTTCCGTACCGCATCCGTGGTGCTGTAGTAGCTTTGGCGAAGGGCTTCTATCTCCGCCTCCGTGTAGGTGCCGTCCTCGCCTGCCTTGGCGAAGTCATCATACCACTTCTGCATCTCCTTCACGAGATACTTATTCTTGATGATCCGCTTAATCGCATTCTGCATCGTCTTTTCAAACGTCTCCGCAGGCGACTTCATCGCATCATCTAGGTTGCTGATCCACTCGAGTGCATCACTCGTTACTGCATCTAGCGAGGTGCCAGTAATGGCGTCCTTTCGCTCCTTCTCCGCCTCTGCTATCTGCTTCTGCATCTCTAGGATATTAGAGTAGTAGTCCTGCATCTCCTTACCGATGGCTCCCCATAGCTTGGGCGACTGCTTGAGCTTCTCTATCTCCTCAATAGATAGCTTCTTGAGGTTCTCAAAGGCGTTGAAACTTCCACTGAAGAAGAAGCCTTTATGCTCTCCTTGGAATATATCCCGGCCGAGCGTCTTCTTCAGCAACTCCGCCTCTTCTTTCAGTCTAGCCACCACATCAAAGCCGTGCGAAGACTTGGCACCGATGCCGAGGAAGCCGTCCTTTGCACCACTTGACATCCACTTACTCATCATCTCGTAGGTCTCCTTCTGCCCCTGCTTTAGGAGAGCGAGTGTCTTTTTGTACGCCTCACCCACCTTGTCGGGGGAGAGGGATCGCATTAGCTCCATATTCGCCCGAGCTAGTTCGCGGGTGGAGTTGATGAGCGACTGGTATGCCCGCTTCTGCTCCTCACTTAGCTCCGTATTCTTTGAAAACCACTTCGCCACCCTCTGCATAATAGAGATAGCAGAGCTAATGATAGAGAGGATAACTGTGCCCGCCTCCAGTGTTTTGAGTGCCTTCTGCGTCCCCGTGGTTGCCGTCTTCACTCCCTTCACAGAGGTATTGGCAAAGGTCATGATGCCGTCAATCATACCGATTACAGAGGTGGAGAGCCCGCCTGCCTCTTGTATGATGCTCCCGAGCGTGCCACCAACCGACTGCCCGAGCTTGTCAAATCCCGCAGTCAAGTCGGTAAGGGTCTTATGGAGGTCTTGCCAATCCTTAAAGCTACGACTGGTGTCACCCTTGCTTGCCTCCCTCTTCGCTTTCTTAACCGCCTCTGTCAGCTTCGCCACTTCTGCACGCTTCACGGCCAACTCCTCAGGGCTAATATCCGTGCCTGCCTCTAGTGTCTCAAGGGCGGCCTGAGCCTCTGCGAGCTTCTGAATAAGGGCGTCCAGCGACATATCTGCCACCTTATCTAGCCACTCTTGGAACTCATCGCTACGCATTGCAAACTGAAGGTCGATCGCCTCTAGGGCGGTCTTCTCCTTCTCCTCCACCTCCTTAATATTCCCCTCATCGCCACGCTCACGAAGTACCGCAATCTCTTTTTCTGCTTCCTCCATTACCGCCCGTCGCTGTTGCTCATAGGTGGCGTACTTCTCCAATAGGCTGTTGTAGTACTTCTCCTTATCCTGCGTCCGCTTCTCCTCTGCCTGCACCTCTAGGTCGTAAAATAGGGCGTTCGCCTGCTCTTGCGTCGCTTTGTGCTTCGTGATGTACTCCTGCTTGCTCTTATTGATGTTGTCGAGTGCTATTTGGTACTGAGCCTCTATCAGCTCAATACCCGATAGGCCCGAGATAGCCGACTGCCGAAGACTGTCCGCACCGCTCTCTACTTGCTTGTGTACACTCTCCTCAAAAGACTTGCGTAGGCGTGCAGCCTCCTCCGTTAGCTTCTTCGCCTTGGAGTCGCCAGTAGTGGAGGTGCCGAGGAGTCCATTCAGTGCCGACTTAGCGGAGTTGAGTTCCTTTGTTTTCTCCTCGATGAGTGACGCAAAGGTCTGCCCCTCCTCTAGTTTCCAATCGCCCCTGCGGAGCTTGCGGAGGTCTTCCTCTAGCCCCTTTACTCTAGCTCTAGCACTATCCACCTCGCCACTGAAGGTAGCTTTCTTCACCTCTTTATCAAAGCCGGCCAACGTCTCCTTGGCTGTCTTGATACTGCGGTCTAGCTTCTGCATCTTATCCACGTCCATGAAGTCAGTGTAGCCCTTGAGGTTTGTTTCTGCTACCAGCTTCTCCCGCTCCTGGAGTAGTCTGTTCACCTCCTTCTCTTGCAGTGCTCGCTTATCGGCGGTGGTCATTCGGGCGGTGGCTAGCTTCCGCTCCTCCTTGGCAATATCCGCTTCGGCTACCTTGATATCTGCTTCTAGCTTGCTCAGTCGCATTGCACTACCTTGGTCAACCACCACGATATTTTTCTTCTGCTCCCTCAGTTCATCTAGGTGAGCCTTCTTCTTGGAGAGCAGTAGGTCTTCATTGGCCTTCGTGAGCTCCTTGGTGAGCTGAGTAGCGGTCATCAGCTTAATCTCCTCATCGCTCATATTCTTGAATATCTCGGGGAAGAGGTCGTTGAGCTGAGTGCGTGCGTCGTAAAGCTCCATAAGGGTGGAAGACTCGCTCTTCATCGTCTGCACCGCTGCCATCGCCTTCTCCTTAGCCTCTTCGGCGTCGGCCTTTGCCTGTGCGTTAGCTTCATTCAGACGCCCCTGAGCTTTCTCCACCTCTGTGGTGCGGTCCCGAAGGATGGCGTATGCAGCGACTAGACCAATCACCGCTCCAACGAGTGCCACAATCGGATTACTCTTAACGGTAGCGTTGAAGATAGCCTGCACCTTGGTGGCTATCTTGGTGCTAGCAATATAGGAGACGAGCCCCTTTTGGTGAATGCCCATAGCAATAGAGCACGCCACGATGGCCGCCCTTGCACTGCCGTAGGTGATGATAAGGGTACCGAGCGCCTTGCCAACCTCTTTGTAGTGCTCCACAAGGAAGGAGACGCCCTCTAGTCCCTTATTGAGCATACCCTCACTGGAGCGCCCAATCTCATTGTACATTATCTGAATGGCGTCCTCGATATTGGAAATCTGACCCGTGAGCGACTTACTTTGCTCCTCCATAAGGTTATTGAAGCGGTTGGTACGCATACTCTGCATCGCCTGCTCAAACTCCTTGGCACCCACCTTGCCAGCAGAGACCAACTCGGAGACCTTGTCCTTGGTGACGCCAAACTGCTTCGCTAGCTCTTCCGCCAAAGGAATACCACGCCCCATAAACTGGATCATATCACGGGTGTAGACACGCCCCTGCGTCATCGTGGTACCGTAGAGATAGACGAGGTCACCAAGCGGGAGGGAGAGCCCCGAGGCGATATCCCCCAGCATCAGGAGCTTATCATTGATATCCTCCGCTGCCACCCCGTAGGCGAGGAGTTGCTTCGCCCCTTGGAGGTCAAAAGGGGTCTTCGCAGCGGTGTCGGCCAGTTGTGTGATGAGTCCCTGAGCCTTGTCGGCGCTCTTTAGCATCGTACCAAAGGCGATCTCCAGCTGTTGAAACTCACCACGCACGCTCACTAGCTTACTCACAAACCCAGCGACCGCGCCAGCGGTGAGGAACTTCGCCAAGACTCCAGAGAGTTGATCAAAGCTCACGGAGATAGTATCATTTGCTCTTGCACCTTCCTTTACGCCCTCTGTCAGCTCCTCCATCTTCCTCTTCAGTTCATCTACCGCTTCACTGCTCTTCTGGGTGTTAATCTCTGGGAGCTTAAAAGCGGTTGGCGGGAATTGGAAGCCCCCAAAGGGGTTACGTGGGAGCTCAATATCCGCCTTTATCTTCAGATGCTGCTGTATCATCTGCTCGGTGCGGGCCGTCATCTCTGTGAGGTTTTGGAGCTTCCGCAGGAACTCCCTATCGTCTAGGTCAATACTGTATGATTTGTGTGCCATCTCTCTATCTCTACTATTGCTGTGCTTGTATCATTCGGGCAAAGTCGCCAATGCTCCTTGCCTCTCGGGCCTCAGTTGGTGCAGGGGTGTCGCTCTTACTCTCAAAGGAGGGGATCACGCGGGCGTACATCACGAGGTCCTCCATGGTCATCTCATCGAGGATATAATTCGGTGTGAGGTGGTAGTAGCTAGCGACACTCGCAATCACTCCCCAGAAGGAGTCTCCACTTCTCTCGTCGGGGCTAGCCGGCTTTGCCGGTGGCTTAGGAAAGTGGTAAAGACGAAAAAACCCTCTACCTCCCCCTCTGCCGTCAGCACCTCCAGCACAAAGTTGGCTATCTCCGTAGGGGTGCATTTTCTTGCGAGTACCTTCCGAAGCGAGGGGCTGCCCTCTCCGTCGGTGAGGAGGAGGACCGCAGCCTCTGTAAGGGCGTCGGCCTGCTGTAGGGCCTGTATCATCTCCATGATGCTTACGCTCTCCGATGTGTGGGGCGTTAGCTTCGTGAAGAGGGCTTCTACCTGTAGCGACGTGCGGACAGAGGGGCGAGGCACCTCCAGCTCCACCCCTCCGAGCTTTGCCTTGATAGGGGCTCGGGTGATACTCTCCACCACTCGTATAATCTCCGACTCTGCTCTCTTGAATAGCTTCATAATAATCTGCGTAGTTTAATCACTCCTATAATGAGTACCACTAGAGTAGCACCAATCACCACGCCCCAAAGGGTGGCATTAATACGACTTGGTAGGGTGGTGGCGGTGGGTGGCGGGGTGGTCACCTCTCTAATGGTGTCTCTTTGCACAATGTAAAGGGTATCTTGCAACCGCTCCACCACCTGCATTAGCTCCCCTTGCTCCTCTATCTCCTCACGCTCTAGGGCTCCAGTAGGTAGAAACCAGCGAGCGGTGTGGCGTTGGTAGGGTAAGCGAATGCTGTCTCGCTCCAATCTTACCCCCTGCTGTATGGTGGCGGTGTGGCTCTGCACCACCTCCTTACTGGGTCGGCACCCTGCACAAAGGAAAGCGAGTAGAAAGGCGGCGACGGCACAAACGGCCAAAGCCACAATGGCATACAGAGTGGCTATCTGGCCGTCGGTTGGCTTCCTCCTCTTCATAGCCCTGCGAGGTCCAGCCCCTTATTAATGGCGGTGGGGTCGCCAGGCACTCCGCACTCCACTTGCCACATCGCTTCAATGAGGCGGTAAACGAGGTCACGATTAGCGAGGTCCAGAGGTACATCTCTCTGTATCTTGGCTCTCGTGCTGACCCTCTCTATATACCGCTCGGTGTGGTTTTCGTTCGTCGGTGCGTACCGGTGCAAAATCTCCGTGAGGGTATGGAGGTGGTATCGCCGTTGGTAGTTCCTCAAAATCACAATGGCGGCACGCACACCCCATTCAGGGGCGATGAATTGGCAAAAGGTGGGGTCGCTCTGAGTGGGTGCCAGTCCTCTCCACTTGTCGCTTGTGCGACGGATATTGAGGGGGTTGTTATTCCTCAGTCCCCTTGGTAGGCTCTTCTTCATCTCTTATCTGCTTAATCTCGTTATCATCGACCTCTATCCCTAGCTCGCGAAGGAGCTTGCCGATAAACTTCACCGCTAGCACGTAGTAGAGGAGCTTCAGTCCCCGTGTGTTGGGGGCAATCTGCAGACAGTTCTGCAGTATCTTCACGGTGTAGCCCCAAACCGCTATCCACGAAACCACCTTGATGGCGAAGAGCGACTTATCAACATCTCCAAAGAGGTAAAAGGCGAGGTGCAGTAGCACCACCAGCCCCATATACATCATTAGTTGAATACCTGCCCTCCAAAACTTGGTGAGGCTAAACCGCTCCCGCTTGGTGATATAATTGCTTTGGTAGCCAACAAATGCATTCACCACAGCAAAGAGTACCAACAGCATAAGGGCATTGGCCGTCGGAGCAAGAGCCGCCATAATCACCGCCCAAATGGCAACGATGCCAGCTTTAATACTATCTATCATCATTATTACTTATCATTAAATGTTGGAAAATAAGTTGCCCCGCCACCCGCAGAGAGCGAGCAAGCGGGGCAACGACCTTAAAAACGACTTGAGTCAGTAGCTAGTGCTTAATAGCCAGGGTCTCCCTCAGTGTTGGGGGCGCTGGGCTGAGAAGGGTCTTTCTCCTTAGGCTGGCTAGGGGTACTCTGACCCGACTCGGCTGGCTTAGCTGCCTTGCCTCTCATAGCAAGAGGTCCCACTAGCTCACCACGCACGAAGCCCGCCTCACTGATAGCTGCCTTGAACTCCACACCAGGATTGAAACGCACACGCGCCCCCTTAATCAAGTCGGGAGTAAAGGTCTTGGCAGATGGGGTGGCTTGGCTACGACACGTTGCACTCATTGAGCCTAGGCTACCGAGATCCACACCAAAGCCATTGGTGAGGTAGTGAGCCAACGACTTAGGCAGTACCTCGAGGCACGCCATCACGTCGGCACGGTGAAGAGTGGTACGGTCGGCGATATCCTCAGCCAGCTCACGCATAGTCACCTGACGGATCATCTTTAGCTGAGCCGTGGCATACTTCTCGCCATACTTCTCCTTGACACTTGGAATACGACTATCCCGCTCATAAACATTGTAAATAAATGCCATAATCAATCAATTCTTAAAAGTTATACATACATTATCACGTGTCCTCCGGAAAGACACCACAAAGATAGACCATGGCAAAGGGCAGATACAAGCAAAACCGCCCCCACAATCCAAACTAAGTCCATTAGTTTAGATTGCAGGGGCTATTCGCTCTCTTTTCTTGACTAAGTGGGATTAATTCCTTACCTTTGCTACTGCACTTGCGAAAGTGCGGATTGTAAAGTTAAGATTCAGACACCCCCTCGTGAAGTAATTCACGAGGGGGTGTCAATGTTAATATATATAGGTACCTTTGTAGCACCACTTGGGAAAGTGGCATGTTTTTTATTTGTTAAATTATTTTAGACACCCCCTCGCGAAGCAATTCACGAGGGGGTGTTACTTATATATATGTGCCGGCTTACTCCTCTCCCTCCAGCGAGACGAAGTCCAAAAGATTAGTGATTAGAATTAAATACTAGGTTATTCCACATCTCGCGATGCTCAAACTTAATATCCTGGTCCACCTCCAAGAGGGCTACATACTTCTCAATAAATAGCTCTGGCTTCTCGAGTAAACGCAAGTAATACTTAAGAGATTCGTATATACCATTGACGATAAGTTGGCATCCATTGAGGTCTTTAACCTCATTCACTATTTTCTTGATTTCCTCCCGCTCCTCATCCTTTATCGTGGTATTGGTAGAGAGTACGTAGTATCTATCTAGCGTATGGGTGAGTATTTTATTGCGAATAGTGGTGAGTAGTGTTGCTGTGATAGGGATTTCAAACTTCACCTCTACCCCCTCAAAGGGCTTCTCATCTGCACTATTCACCACATCAATATCTCCCACACGTCCACTCTGCATGTCGCTAGAGGTGTGGCGCTCAATAGGCAGAAGTTGTTTGCCATTGAACCGTGCTACCTGCTCAGTGAGTAGCTCATAAACGGCATAGATAGCAAGTACTGGGAGCCTAGCTGCTCCGCTTGTAGGATAGTGCTGAGTAAAGTGCGAATGGAGCAAGTCTATAATTTGCTCAATGCTGAGGTTAGTAGGCTTGGCAAGTGTAAGTACCTTGCTCCGTCTTTGTACGATGAGGGCAGCAAGGGTGTTGATAAGTAGACTTTTTACTTGCTCAGTGGGTGCTTTCTGTATAAAGTCTATTCCCTCCAAGAAGCTCACCTTAAGTTTCTCTGGCTTGATCGCCCCAGGGTAATCCTTGTCGTAGGGCATTTTTTGCTCCAGAGATCGTGTGAGCCATCCACTCTCAGCCATACTCGGAAAGTCTTGTTGCTTTAGGAATGGTGTGATATACTTATTGTCAAAAGTCCTACCAGAGTAGCCACCCTCAATGCTACTTTGATGCCTGCGGATATCCTGCTCGGGATATAGGCATTTGTATACTATGCTGGTGAGGAAAACGGTGTAGACCCCCTTGCTCTTTTCGCTGGCATTTATGATGGGTTCGAGAAAGCTATAAGGGGCTGTAAAGTGGGTTAGATCCGAAATATTTGAAGTAAGTGCTTCCGCTTCTTTGTGGCACTCTTCTATAAACTTATCGGGCGAAATGGTATTGCTCATAATGGTATGTATATGCTGTGGGTTTGAGATCTTATAATAAGCCTTGGGATTTCATCTCGTGGATGATACTCTGCACCATAGGCACGCAGACGGAGTTTCCTATCTGTCGGTACTGCTCAGAGAGGGGGACAATGCGTTTGAAGTCGTCGGGGAAGCCCATTATCCTATAGCATTCACTAATGGTTAGCTTGCGAACTGCTCCCTCATTGTGGATCCAAAACCGCCCTGATGACTCTTGCGAGGGTAGTGTGGGGTGTACGCCCTTTACATCGTAAATCCTATTGGGTTGCTTGTGTACGCGTGAGAGGTGCATAGTACCCTCCCGAACGCCATTAGTCCGTATCTTCTTATTGAGGTAACCTGCAAAGATCAGTCCCGATACTTGCGACTTAGGGTCGTCTATAAGGGTGTAGCCCTCGTTAAGGTACTCAAAGTCGCCCTCTTTATCGAGGAAATCTATAAGGCTCGGGAGGTCGCTTTTCTTTTGCGTTAGCCTTGCAAATGAAAAGGGCTTGAACTCGGTACGTGTACCAACGATAATAATACGCTCTCTATTTTGTGGCACCCCAAAGTTGGTGGCATTGAGTACTGCCCAAGTAACATTGTACCCTAGGTCACTTAGGCTATCAATGATGACGCTAAAGGTGTTGCCCTTGTCGTGATGCAGGAGGTACTTTACATTCTCTAGCATTACCACTTTAGGGTGGTGCCGGCTGATAATCTCAAAGACTTCATAGATGAGAGTTCCTCTCGTATCTTCAAAGCCTTTTTTCTTTCCGGATATGCTAAAAGGCTGGCAGGGAAAGCCCGCTGTAAGGAGGTCGAAATGCTGTGGAATATGCTGTTTGGTGGCCTCAAGAGTTATATCACCGTAGGGGACTTCACCGTAATTGGCGAAGTATGTTTTTTGGGCATACTCATCCCATTCACTAGAAAATAGGCAGGCTCCTCCCTCTCTTTCTGCCCCCATTCTAAAACCCCCAATGCCAGCAAATAGGTCTATCATCGTGAAGCTATGCTCCGTCTCGTTGGTAGCCTTTTTGTGGAATAAGTCTATTGGCTTGTAATATCTACTTGTTGCTACTTCCATTGTCATAGTTTTTTACCTTAGGTTACAAACCTACCAAATTGTATTGAAAAGAGAGGGTAATAAGGGGCTAAAAAATTTGGTACGCAAAACATTTTTGTTTTACGTACCAAATAGAAATGTTTTAGGTAAGAAACGAAATCGTTTTATACACCGAATATTTTGGCTCCCTATTTAGCCCGATTTGCTACACCATTTTGATGCTTTGCACAGTGTTTTTGCTCGTTTCTCCTTTTCCATAGCTTGCCACCCTGCTTGAACCTCTGTAGCGTAGGTAGCTACGTCGAAGTCCTCTGGGAAGGTGCGTCCGCTGATGATTGGTTTGTAATAAGCTTCGGGAACCTTAATTTCTTTGAGGGCGGTGGTTAATTGCTCCAGCTTGGACTTCTGCGTATTGGCTTCGGTTAGCTCTGTGACCTGCTTGGTGAGTGCGGCAATGAGTGTCCGCATCTCGCTTAGCTCGCTAGGGGGCTCAGTGGCTCCCGTGGTGCTGGTCTCTTTTGGCTTCTGCTCTTGCTCCTTTGGCGGTTGCTTTGCTTCGTCGGCGAGTGCCTTTGCTCGTTTCTCTGCCTCGGAGCGTGCGTTCCGCTCTTTATCGAGCGACCCTTGCACCGTCCGTAGGAGTCCTTCGCAGCCTGCCACAGCTGTATCAATCTCTGCCTCCTCCTTGACGTTGTGGGAGAGGATCTCTGCCACCCCGTCCATTACGTCATCGCCTAACCCAGTATCGGTGTACTTCTGTTTTAGTGCGACCTTGATCTTTTCTTTTAGCATTTCCTTTGTCGTGCTTTTGTGATAATTGATTTACCTAACACAAAAGAAACGGACAATGCGGTAGCAATGGGAGCAGGTTGGGCTTTGCAACCTAAACTAAACCCCTTACTTTTGATTGGAGTGGCACGGCACACGAAAAAGCACCGCGAAATCGCTTCGCAGTGCTTCATGAACAACTTATTACCTAAACTATGAAAGAAAGTGTATTAAAGACGTGTATGTATCTTTACTCTATGCTGTAGGGAACTAACTGTGGGGATATGTGCATTCCCTCGGCTTCCTTTACCTCGGGGTGGAGGGTGGCTAGTGCGTGGAGGAGGAAGTTGATGCGTCGCTGTAGGTACTCGCCTACCTGCTCCTCGTGGCTCTCTACGGCTAGGCGTATGCCGGCAAAGACGTACTTGAAGGCTTCGCCACTGGTGGCACCGGTGCTGGACATCTCCTTGGGAGAGAGGCGTGGGGTATTCATAATCTGGTAGGCGGTCTCCTCGAGCTTCTCTACCTCGGTGGTGACCATCTCGGAGCTTTGGTTCCAGGTGAGCATCTTGATATCGCCTCCGTTCTGTAGCTTGATGGTCTTATTTCGTCCGGTGGGGTTGGAGTTGACGACCTCTATATCGCCTGAGATGATTTGCTTGGGTGCGTAGTGGTAGTCGTTGCAGTCGGCGGAGTTGCTCCATACCTTCTCGATGCGGTCGCGTATGGTGCTAATCTTGTGGCAGAGTGGCTCGGGGCGGTCCATGTAGATGATGGGGAGCTTGTGGAAGCCGTGGGGGAAGCTCTTATCCGCCACTGGCACCCACTCGCCACGCTCTAGGCGGAAGCCCTGCACGTCGGTGGGGGTGATGTAGCTAGCCCACTCGACCTCTCTACCCTGAGGGTCGCGGGTGGAGTAGAAGCGGTAGAAACCGATGAGTTTGCCGGTGCCGTCTTTCTCTGGTACGAGCTTATCGCCTCTGAAGGGGCTCCAAAGTTCTACCCTTAGCTCCTTGGTGACTGGATCCACCCACCAGTACTCGGCTACCATGCACTCGGAGAGCCAGGAGGTGACTACTCGGCGGTTGTGGTACTTTAGCTTGGTATCGTGGCCTACCTCTGTGAGGAGCTGTAGCATCTGTCTTTCTGCAGGTGTGGTGGGGGTGCAGTCGAGGAGTGGCTCACGGCCGACGGTGAAGGTGGTATGCTTTTGTACGATGTCTTGTTCCATGGGGTAGGCGATGCGATTAACCTCCATATCCTTGAGAATGGCGGGTATGAGCTTGCCATCCTCCCAACGCTCGTCTCGTACCATTACCTTGTCGCGTGGGCGGATGCTCTCATCAAAGATGTCGTGCTTCTGCCACTCCCACTGACGGCGGTACGCTTCGTATTTCCTAGCGTTGTAACTGCTGTATGCTTTCTTGATGTCCATTGGTCTCTAATTTTATGTGATTATATGCCGGTCCAGCACTGTCGCTCTACCTTCCTCTGCCCGAAGAGCTGCCCCCAGACGTAGTAGCGGGTAGCGTCGATGGCGTGGTCATCCTTTCCGACTGGCTTATTGGTTGGCTCGCCAAGGGGGTCTAGCTCCCAGCTGTAGTTCTCTAACTCGTAGCGGAGGTTCTTACTGGAGCGGGTAACTTTGATATTGAGGTCTTGCATCTTCTGTAGCCCTGCGAGGATACTGCCGGCTCCTTTCTTCACTGGGAAGATGTTGATGCCTTTGCCTTGTGCTCGGCTCCCCTTGTAAATCTCTGCTATCTCTCGGGGCTCTGCACTATCGGCGAAGACGAAGAGATCGTCGTACTCTGTGACCTTCTGGAGTGCGTCGATGAGGTCTTGGTACCCCATGGCTCGCTTGTAGAATAGCTCGTGGAGGTAGAGGTCGTCGCCGTGCACGCCACAGAGGACGGCGGCGGAGGGGTCGTTGGTGTACCCAAAATCTAGCCCAATGGCTCGCTGGCTGAGGAAGTGTGGTAGCTCGTCGATAACCTCGTAGTGTGGGAAGATGAGGCCTTTCTTTTGGTTGCTCCACTGCCCTGCTACGACGTGTGCGAACTTCTCGGGGTTGGTTTCGCGGAGCTCTTCGACGGTGGAGATGAACTCGGGTGCGAGGTTGCGGAGGTTGTCTTGGTAGGTGGTGTGTATGTGCAGCACCTGGGGGTGGGTGCTTATCTGCACGGGCACGCCTAGGTAGTCTACGATGCGGTGGGTATCCTTGAGGTACTTTTGGTAGATGAAGTGAGAGGTGTCGGAGGGGTTCATCACGATGATGACGGTATTCTTAACGCCTTTCTGACGGAGGGAGAGGACGAGCTTTTCGTACTCGTCGGGGCTGACCCACTCCTCTGCCTCGTCGACGACGAAGGTGGAGAGCCCTTGGATACTCTTGAGCTTGGCCGTCTGATTACCGCTGGAGGCTTTGATACCCATGAAGATGATTTCGGACTGGGTACGGAGGTTTTGTATGCGGTCCTGCTTGATATTGAAGTACTCGGCGGTGCCGTCGCCTTGGATCTTCTCCAGCACCTCGGGAATAATGGACTTATCGGCACTGGTCATGGTGTAGCGACTGAAAAGGATCTTCTGCCCTTGCTCGAAGGTGAGTCGCTCGATGTAGCGGGAGACCTCGTACGATTTCCCACTGCCACGGCCTCCCGTGATAAGCACGATGAACTTATCATCATTGAGGTAGAGGGGCTCGTATACGCTGTGTATGGGTGTGGGCATAGAGCGGGAGGGGCTAGGCGTCGGTATCGCCTTCATCTCCCGTTTGCTGTGGTGCCTCGGTATTGAGGGATAGCCACTTTTGGATAGGGATGCTGCCCTCCTTGAGGTTGATGTTGACCTCTTGAGGGTTGTCGCCGAACCCCCGGTGCATGCCGTAAACCTTCATGAGGCGGAACAAGGCTTGCTCGCTGGGTTGCACTATCCATCCTCTAAACTGCTTGGTCTCTGGGTCGATATCGGGGATACCTAGTGCGAGGAGCTCCGTGGTGGTCTCTAGCTTGTCCATCATGATTTCGCGGGGTGTGTTGAGAGCCTCGCGGAACCCTTTCTCTTCGTTGCGCCACTTGTAGATGGTGTCGGGAGAGACGCTGAAGACTTCGGCAATCTTGCCGATGCGTCCTTTGGTGTCGCGTGCTACTTTTTCGAAATCCTCTAGCGTAGGGGGTATGATCCGGGCTCTGGAGTGGCGTCCCTTTTGCTTGCTCTCCTCGGATATCCTCTCTAGCTTCTCTTGGTCTATGGTGGCTCTCCTCTTCTCTTGCATGGCACTACTGTATCATCTTCATTACCTCTTCCCCCTTGGCGTACCTGTCCATGTCTGACACGCCTATGAGTGAGCAAAATAGAGCTTTATTCTGATAGCTACTGAAGGAGAGTGTGAGGTACGCCTCGTCGGCCATCTGCCTTTCAATGGCATTGGTTTTGTTCTGCTCCTTCACTCTCTTCATGTGCTCCGTTCGCTCTTCGTGTGTTTTCTGTGGCTCTTGCTGAATTGGATCGCTAGGGAGTATCACCCCCACGTCTAATGTGTTGGTGATGGTGTCTATGTCTGGCTGTGCCAGGGCTAGAACGTCCGAAAGCTCCCTATCGGTAAGGCCTATACTTGTGTAGTCAATGTCTTTGATGTAGTCAGCTATTAGGTCAAGGTCGGGCTTTGTGTTTCCCACCGCCATGTAGGACAGTTGCTCCTTTTCCGTCTTTTCGTCTAGCTCGGTGACCTCTACCTTAACATCGTAGTCGGTCTACTTGGTCCCGTCGTAGCCGTAGTAATCGTCCATTGCGTACACTCTTCTGTGTCCGTCTATAATGTTCCCACTTAGAGAGTTGATCACGATGCCACCAAGGAAGCCAACCTTCTGAAGGTTGCGACACTGGAGCTTGACCGCCTCGTTCGTGTGACGCTTCGGGTTGATGGGGTTGATAGTGAGGGAGGACCTTTTGACCATCTTTGTCTCACTCTGCTTTAGCTCTTTCTTCTTTCTCTTCGTAGTCATGTTCAAAAAGTATTCTTTCTACCTTAGGAAAGCATTGTAGCACTCTCTTTAGGTCTTCAGGGTAGTTATTCCTTAGGAAAAGGAGGTAGTCGATATCTGTAATATTGGTTCCTGCCGACTGCCCTTTGCCGTATGACTCTGGCCTTACTAGCTCTTGGCGATCGATATACTCTAGCACCTCCCTATTGAGGTATCCAGAGAGCGGGTAACACTTTCGCTGAGCATCGTTAATAGCTTCCTCCCTATACCCCATAAGCATCAGCCTTCGGTTCATGCTGTCGGATTTTTTGAAGCCGTAAAAGGCCCAGTCTACTCCCGTCTGCGAACGCACTGACTCTGTGAGATCGGCAAAGGAGATGAGCTTCTGACCTTCAACAACTTGGCAACCCATGTAGCCATTCCTATAGTAGCTTGATAGGGCGAAATGTGGCACTTGGAAGAATTTGATATTCGGGTATCTGTTCGTGGCGTAGCTGATGTACCTATTGATGTGCGATAGGCCTGGCACGATGAACATATACACGCAGATGATTTCCTTGAAGTGCGGAGCCATAAGCTCCAACAGAGCAATACTGTCCTTGCCCGTTGCGGAGTGGAACAGTATAGCCCTGTTGGTTTGATTTGCTACTTGTGAAATGATCGCCTTGGCGTGCGTCATACTACTCTACCTCCAAGCTTTTTGTTTATTCGCTCTCTACGCTTTCGACCTGCGTCGCTGGATTTGTACCTGCCTGCGATATAGTCGGCCTTGGTCTTGTAGTAAACCTTTTTTCCACCCGTCATTCTGACTGCATACGGTTCTGGCATAATACTAACATTTATGGTGTGTTGGCAGCTCGCTCTATAAAAATAGATGGGCGGGCTACCAACACACCACCCACCTACTATATCAGTCTACTAGCCCGCTATGGTTTAGTATCTTTTCAATACCGATATAAAAGAACATTGGCACCTCATCTTCTGGCATATCCTTGCACTCTTCTAGCTTTTCGTCTAGGTCGTGAAAATCATACTCGTCTTGAAGCCATGCAATATCCTCTGGTATTAGCGAGGCAATTCCGATATCGTCGATTGATACGTCTAGTGTCCAATCTGCACCCGTGCTGTAGAAGTGTACTGCGGGCGTTGACTTAATAGGGTTTTGCCAATCTTCGTCGCGGGTGATTTCTTGATTAGCGTCGGCAATCTTCTTATCAATAAAAATAGACTCATAGTGTGGGGAGTACTCTCGAATCTCTACCCGTTTCGTGCCGTTTAGGATCTCGAGTGCATTCTCTTTCGTCATTACTAATGCATACGCATCATAATCGTTGCCGTTGTACTTGATTTTCATACTTATTGCTTTATTGGATTATATCTACCCCGCTGTCGCACTACAAATGTAGGTAACAAATAGCGACGCGGGATAGCTCTTTTTGGTTTTGAATATAAACTATGTTACTTAGTTTGGATTTGTACTATCAAATGTAGTCTTTTAATCTCTAAATAGCAAGGTTTATCAGCTTGAAACTTCTGAACGCTTGCTTTTCTGTGTCCCAGTAGGTCTGTAGGTGCTCATAGTGCTTACGCTCGCCGCCCTTTACCTCGCTGATGAGGTCACTTCTGAGGGTGCCAAAGGCCTGCCTCTGCGTGCCGTCGGACTTGGTGAACCAAAACTCTACCACCCCCGATAGCATCTGTGCTCTTAGCTTGAACCACGCCCACGCCCTTTTAAGTGCGTCGCTGAAGGTTGTACCGTATGTTCTGAAAAGGTACCACGCCTTGCTCATTACCTCGCTCAGGCGAATTCTGTTTGTCTTGCTCATAGTCTTTTAATCTCGTTTGTGTGATTAGTAAATACTCTCTATCTATTCTCTAGTCTTTTGATCTGTCGTCTTAGTAGCTGTATTTGGCCTGTTAGTGAAGCAACCTTTTCTTCATCTTTTATGCTCTTATAAAACTGAAGAGACTCGATAGCTTCATTTAGACTGCTCTTTTTTCTTGCTATCAATGATTTGATGTTGTTTTCGTCGTGCCTCTCTATAGCCTCTGTAATGTGGTCGCCCTTTCTTACAAAGTAGCCGTAGCTCTCTATCCTGTTGCTCATCACTTTCATCTCGTTCGTTGCTCGTGTTTAAGTGTTAGCCCTTCACTGTAATGTTATCGCCTTGTCTTATCTTTGTATGACAAAGGTACATATAATATTGTACCTATACAATGTAAAAGTACATTATTAGCAAACTTTAACACACCTTAAGTACTCAATGTTTTGTACCTTTATATATATGTGGTACTTTTGCAGTAGACAAAGACATTAAGGAACTATGAGGATAAAAGAAGTACTCAAGGAAAAGGGTTTTACCTACAAGATGCTGGCTGATGAGATGGACGTAACTGAGCAGGCTATAAAGAATATGCTCAATTCTCCATCTATCACGACAAACACAGTTGAGAGGATCGCCAGAGCAGTTAATGTGAACGAATGGGAACTATTCGCCACTCGTGATGAGGTGATAGGCGAGGAGCTGACGGCACTCATCTACCATAAGGGAGCACACTACAGAGCCACCACGCTGAAGGAGCTTCGAGGTATTGTGGAAGAGCTGGAGCGGGCAACGGCTGAGGAGACAGGAGCGTAGCCCCTTTGGAGACTTGGTATAAACAAATGCGGAGGCCCGATGTCCCTTAGTTGGGATATAGGGTCTCCGTCTTGACTATAAAACAAAATGATTTTTCGGAGGGTGCCGTGTCAATAAAATTGCAAGCAACACCTATTGGCACCCTCCTTGAGTAACCCGATAGGGGTAAGAACTTATACGGTCAGTGGAGTAGATAGGAGCTCGTTGGCAAACTTGTTCACTGCTTGCTGTAGCTTATCTACTTGTGCTTTGCTTGGCTTTTTCTGCTCGCTCTTGTATGCGGAGAGTAGGCTTGGGTTGATGCCCGAGAGAGTGGCAAGACCGGATTGGGAGACAATCCCCTCGAACTTGCTTAGAAAAGCAGGCACGGAGAATGCCCAATCCACTTCATATCCTTGCTTTAGTATCAGCGGAGCCTCGTCCATTGCTTTGACCTCTTCAATCACTTCCAGCATCTCCTTCTTAAGCTCATCTATCGTTTCTCCCTGAGCCGTTAAGAGGATATCAGGAACATCATTAGAATAGGCACTGTAGCCACTCTCCTCAAAGTTAATGGTAACTCTAATCTTCATCACTATTCACAAACCAATTGATATAAACTCTAATCTTTAGTAGGCAAGGGGACGCAACCCCTTACCCCTAAAGTTACTCTTCGATTCCAGCTTGCTTTAGAATCTCTTTTAGTAGAAAAGGCTTTACTTCGCTTGATAGGTTGTGTCCAGGTACAATGACCATTTTTCCACCTTTCTTTAGCTTCGTATGACTGCCCTTTCCGCCTCTGACTATTTGCCAGCCATTGCTTTCAAGTAACTTCAGCACGTCTCTTTTTCTCATAGGAAACGGACTAAAGATTATTTGCCTCACTATTGAGACACCACAAAGGTATATAAAATATATCTATTAAGCAAATAAATATACACCTTTTTGTACTATGTCGGTTACTCTGAGGCTACTTCGGTTGAAACTTCGGGCAGGAGTGACGGCAGGTAAGTATGTAGTGGGAGGCGTTGTCAATGTGCGGGCAGAGGCACATGGTCATTTCGCCTGTAGCTTGGGAGGGTCGGCGGTGTCCATAGGAGTGCCGGCACTCACCGCATCGGTGGATAGGCTGCTTCTGACTTCCTAGGGTGCTTCTTCGTCTGTTCATCTCGCTTTGTCTTTTAATATCTCTAGGGCTGTTTCATCTACTTTCTCTCGGAAGGGGTGGATCAGCTGATACCGCACGCGCACTTCTCCTGTGAGGTTGCTGGTGTAGCTGTAGTTGATCCGGAGCGCCTGGGAGAGTTCTCGGGTGATGCCTCGCTTCACTCTCTTAGTGGCTAGGAGGCTCTCGGGGCTGTAGAGGCGAAGGACTACGGCGATGCAGACCTCTTTCTCCTCAAATGGCTGGTGCCCTGTGAGTCGCACTTGGTGGCAAATAGATTTGATTTGTCGGAGGTCGGTGAGCGGTGGGGCTAGGAGCCGTCCTAGCTCTCTATTAAGCTCGCTCTCTAGCCTCTTCAGCTCTTTGTACTTAATGATTAGTTTTTCACACATTAGGGGTCTTGGCTTTTGCTCCCGTTTGTATCTCTGCTTTTATGGCCTCCATAAGGGCGTTCTGCCCTTGCTCTTTGCTCTGGAGTGCTTTAACTACTCGCTCGTCTAGTGTGCCGGTGGCGACCATGTGGTAGATAGTCACCCGCTCCCGCTGCCCTTGGCGGGCAAGGCGTGCGTTCATCTGCTGGTAGAGCTCCAAGCTCCAAGTAAGGGTGTACCAAATGATGATGTGCCCTCCGCTCTGTAGGTTGAGGCCGTGCCCCATGCTAGCGGGGTGGCCGAGGAGGATGGGCACTTCGCCTCTATTCCATGCGTCGAATACGCCCGGCTCATCTATGGTGCGTGCCTTGGGAAAGGTTGTACGCAGTCGCTCTAGCTCGTGGCGGAACTCATAGACGATGATAACGGGGGTGTGTATCTCCTCCATCATCTCTTTGAGCCTCTCTAGTTTGGCGGCGTTGGTCTCTCGGTAGCTCTGTCCGTCTTCTGTGTAGAGGGCTCCGCCGGTCCACTGTCGGAGTTTGCCACTGAGAACGGCTGCGTTGCTGGCGGTGATGAGCTCCTGCCCTTCGTCTGTCTCTAGCTCTAGCACCTGCTCTCGCTGGAACTGCCGGTAGGCGGTGAGCTCGCTAGGGTCTAGGGCTACCTGAATATCGGTATACCGCACAGGTGGAAGGGTGAGGTAGTCTTCGCTTTTCATACTGACGCAGATGTCTCCAATGGCGGTGTAAATGGCTTGCTCTGCACCTGGTTGGAGCCCCCACTTGTAGACGATGTGGCCGTTGCTCCAAAGGGGATAGAAGTATTTCTGCCGGAAGTGGGTGATGTAACGGCCGAGTCGTGCTCCGCTATCGAGGAGGTAGATTTGGCTCCAAAGGTCTTCTAGGGAGTTGGGGGCGGGGGTGCCTGTGAGCCCGACTACTCTGATGTGTGGGTAGGTGCCGAGGTAGACTTTGAGGGCTTTGAACCGCTTGGTGCTGTGGCTCTTGAAGGCGGAGTATTCGTCGATGACTATCATGTCGAAGAATGGTGTCCGCCCGAGGATCTCTAGTAGCCAAGGGAGGTTGTCGACGTTGATGATGTAGATGTCGGCGGGGGTGAGGAGGGCGGTCTCTCTCTGCTTCTTACTGCCTAGCACCTTACTGAAGCGGAGGGTGCGGAGGTGGTCCCACTTCTCTGCCTCGCTGTCCCAAGTGTGGAGGGCGACTCGCTTGGGGGCGACGATGATGGTACGGCGGAGGGTGCCTCTGTACATCAGTGTGGCGATGGCGGTGAGGGTGCTGACGGTCTTACCGAGTCCCATCTCTAGGAACACGCCACAACGTGGGGTGCTGAGTATATGTTGTACTGCTTTCTTTTGGTAGCTGTGGAGGTTACTTTCGGTTAGTCTCATGGGCGTGAGCGTGGAGCTCGTCTAATCCCATGAGTATGCGGAGCCCGAGACGCTCTGCAAAAATCTTTTCTATCTGGCACCCGGGAGAGTGCTCCCACCCTGGTAGCATCAACACGGCATCGCAGGTGCTGAGTATCTCTAGGTCGCGGAGCATGTGCACCGCCCAGGGGGTATTGATGGGGAGGTCGTTGTCGAGGGGGGATACGGGGAGGAAACAGGAAAGCGCTCTCACCTGCGTCTCTGCGGTGCGGAACTGTGAGAATACCTCTCGGTAGTCCCGACCACTAATAGGGGCGGAGATGTAAATTTTGAGCTGTTTTCGGGGCTGTCTTGCAAAGTTAAGCACCTCCTCCAGGCTCTCTTCGCTATCCACCACAAAGACGGGGGAGCCGATGGCTTTTAATTCTGCCTTCCGGATCTCTTGAAGTTTGCGGAGCTTCTCCCCGGGTGTCTTAACTTCCACCCAAAAGACGTTGCCTCCCTTTGTGATGCAAAGGCGGTCGGGGTATCCCGCCTTGAAGGGGTTGGTATATTTCTCACACCACACGCCAAGTGAGTGGAGACCTTCGGTCAATTTCTTTTCTAAATACTTTTCGTTTATCATATCTTGCTTATAAATTTAACATTTCGTTCGCTACTTTGGGGGTAGATGAGTTCAGTGAGTGCAGAGAATTGCCAACTCCTACAGAAACCCTATTCTACATACCCATTTACTATATTTTCTATGTAAAACACCCTTTTTATGTTTTTCTACTATTCTCTGAACTCACTGAACTCAATTAGTAGAGTTAGTAGTTATATAGAGGGGAGTAGAGTGAGTGCAGAGGGAAAATTCTCTGAACTCATCTGAACTCACTGAACTCAAAAGTGAGTGCAGAAAAACCCAAGTGAGTGCAGAGTGAGTGCAGAGAAATAGGGGTCTGAACTCACTTTTATCTCCTTCTTGTGAATACTTTTTGCTGTCCATATCCTCCGCTTAATCTTTTTCTATCTCCTGTCGCCTCCCAGCCATCTAGCTTCTTGAGGAGGTCATTAGCGATACGGCTTTGTCGGTTGCCCTTGCCGTTATCCATCCCGAAGAACTCATTCACCACCTCCACGGCCGAGACCTCATTGCGCTTCTCCGTGCCGATGCTCTTAAAACCAAGGGAGGGGTCACGTATGTAGGCCACGCCACGCTTCTGAGCTTCAAAGTAGGCTCGCCGCTCCTCCATTTCAAAGGTGTGCCAGTCAATAGGGAGAAGAAGATCAAGGAACGCCTCAAGGGCGCCGATTTGGTCATTATCAGAGTCGAACTCCTTCTGTAGCTCCACGAGCTCACGGCTCTCATTACGGTCGAGGTATAGGGGCGTCTTTCCCTCCTTGTAGAGATGATACGCCTCCGCCCATACTTGTGCTACATCTTCGTCCGTGAGGTCGAACACACTCTTTTCAGGCGTGCCACACTTCAGTATCCAGAAACGGCGGTTACCCGAGCTATCACGGAGGAACTCATCATCATTCGTAGTGGCGAAGAAGACGCACGTCCGCTTCACCGCCACCTTCTCACGGGCGTAGGCAGGTCGGAACTCGTCACTCTGCTTAGAGACGAAGCTCTTGATCGTGTTCATATCCGCCTTATAGAAGCCCTCTAGCTCAGGTATCTCCACAATCCAAGACCCCACAACCGCCTCTTGCATCTTATTACTCTTCGTATCCAGCGTAAAGGAGTCCATAAAGTACTTACCACCACCTGCGAGCCGCCTAAGGATAGAGCTTTTGCCAATCCCTTGGTCACCTACGATGACTATAATCTGATCGAACTTAACCCCAGGGTCAAACGCACGAGCCACGCACGCCACTAACGAGCGGCGGGATATCTTACGATTTAGTGGAGTATCTGACACCCCTAGGTACTTCATAAAAAGCGTATCCACACGGGGTACCCCATCCCACTTCTCACGGAGGATAAACTTACGTACTCCATTCTCACGGAACGCATCCTCCCTCACTACAGCGTCCAGCATCATCTGCAGGTCGTTTTTATTTTTGATCTTATACACCTTCTCAATATATAGAGCCACCTGAGCCGTATCGGCATCCGTCCAGAGGTCGCCCTCCTCCCGCTCCCACTCCAGCGGTCGCACGATCACCTTATCCCGCTTAAACTCATCATAGACTACCCGCCCTTTGATAAGGTTAGGGTCATTTCGGAGGATAGTATAGAAGTTGTGCAGGCTCTGCACCGTTGCCCCCTTCTCCGTTACCTCCAACTCATCTAGCCAGCTATCATCAACCGCTTCCGCTTCCACCTCCACGGTCTCCACCTCATCAGAGACCGCCTCCAGAGGCTCCCCCTCTCGAGCTGCTGCCAACTGGTACTTCAGATAGTCACGGCTCACCTCAGGGATACCGAGGGCATACTTCTGCATCGCTTGGTACGACGGCCTGCGGTCGATGCGTGTTGTCGGAGCCACGTCCTTATCTAGGTGCCCAAAGAGAGCGAGGCGGGTCAAGTCCCAAGAGTTAAGGAGCCGACCCCCGAGCGGATCCGTAGCGTGGTAAGAGTAGAAGAAATCCCCATCATCATAGACCGCCACCCCTCCAAACGAAGAGCCACTAGCATACGTAAAGCGATTGAGCCCCGCAGGGACGTATAGTCCCGATAACACCTCATTCAGCACGTGGTAGACATCAAACGTGCGACACCAAGAGCCGATGATATTCTTCTTCTCCCTAGGGCACTCCTGGCGAGCACCTGCCACCGCTTTTCGTTGCTTCGCACCACTCACGGCACCCACGCCCGGCTTATCCCGAGTAGGCCATTCCGATAGGTCCGTCCAGTCCTTATACTGCTTTAGCATAAAGTCCACGTCCAGCGGCTCCCCGTCCTGAGCGTGGTAGAGAATAGGGGCATCCTTAGGGGCCGACGCCCAGTACATCAATCGCACCGGCTCGCAAGAGGTCATATCCACCTCATCTAGTCCGATACCCTCCGCCATCTTATGAGCCACCGCAGAGTACTCCAGTGGTTCGCACGACCTAGAGAGAGGGACAATCACACGGTAGCGAGGCTTCTCCGTTGTATGCGAGTGTGTAGAGTGTACGATCATCGCCAGCCGAGGGTTCGGCTTCTCAGGGAGGGCAGTCGCCTCATCCACATCTATTGTCAAGAGTGTGCGGCACTCCAGATTATCATTCTTCCGATTACCGTCCGCCTTCAGCACACCCCCGACGAAGCCCCCGACATCCTTCACATTGCCACGCTCCTCACGTGTCATCGCCTGATACTCCTCCAGCGTCTCCTTAGTTCGTACCGGCTTACACTTTTCCTTTAGATTCCCCCACGAGATAACCGTATTATGCCAGTTCGTATCCCTTCGGGAACTTGCCACGGCTATCCTTATCTTCGCTTCATCATTAATCACTTCGTTTCATAGTCTAATCACATTAGCACCCCTCCACCACGTAGTAGGTTATTTATTATTCAGAGCATACAGCTCATTCGCGCACTCCTCCACCGCCTTACATTCCTCATCAGACAAAAAGAAGCTATTCCACTCCACAGCCCTCCAAGATCCTGACAAACTCGTAAGGTCAAAGGCTACCACCTCCCCAGCGTTGGAGGCACCTATTTCAATGTAGTCGATTTCGAAACCGCCCCCTTTGGAGAACGAGGCACATACCTCCCAAGCGAGATTGTCGTAGATGTGGAACCGCATCGCACTCCCGTCCTTAAAACGCCAAGACACCTTCACGAGCTCCCCTGCAATCTCCTCTATTAGCCTATCCGTCTGCTTGCCTCCAAACACCTCCTCGAGGGTTGCCACCCCCGAGGCGATAGCGTCGTAGTTAATCTTGTACCGTTTCATCTCATCACGCTCTCACCACTTTTGTTATTTTGTAGCTCCCCACCACCTCTGGGTCTGACATCTCCAAACGCTCCTTAACTGTTCGCCTAGCTTCGTTCGGTCCAGGTGCTTCAATCCTGTAGGAGCGTATCATTTTCCTACCCCTCACCGTGGCCATTACCTCCACGTTATACCATCTCCGCATTATTGCCATATCTTATCTATCTAAAAAGGTCGCCACCGCTGTCGCGTAAGTGAAACTGTGAGAAAAAAGTTTGATTATTATTTTGTTCTTACTTTTTGCGACACTTCCCACCGCTGTGGCAAAGTTGCGGTGGCGACCTCTGTGTTTGTTAATACCCTGCCAAATAGCCCTCCATATCTTTTTACTTTACTTCTCTTTTTCTTCTATATACTCCCTGATCCCTTTCTCCATCTCCATTAGATCGCCGTAATACTTCACCACCTGTTCGTGGAGGGCATCACCCTTGTGATAACGGTAGATCACCCTTGGTAGTTTTGGTCCACCACTTAGGGAAATCGTTATGAATAGCTCCTCCTTCCCGTTTGCTGACAACCTCTCGCCAAATATTGAAGTGCCAACCTCGTCAGCCTCCACCCATATAGCGTTCCGCCAGTTCGTAAATCTGAATTTCTCTTCCATTGTCTTATACCTTTATTTTTATGATTATCTAAATCATCTTTTAGAACTCCTCCCGCCGCTCATCTACATACTTCTCGCAGTCTGCATCGGAGAGATAATCAAGGGCTTCATTCAAACTCTCAAAGACCCTTGGCTCTTTTACATAGAAGTCCTCCAAATCGGTCACCATTGCACGGAATCGGTTTTTCCATTCAAATCTTATGTACAGATAAAACATTAACCGCATTCCATAGTCATTAGCCCAATCTCTTTTTGCTTCATACTCAGCAGTTACTTCACCGAGTGCAGCTTTCCAATTCTCCCACTTAGTTTTCATTCTTTACCTCCTTTCTCCACCAACTCAAACTCGTACACAAAGACGTATGGGTTTCTTTCCCAAGTACCTTTCCCGCTCGCTTTTTCAATCATCGCTTTAAATGCAGTTATTGGTGTGCGATAGAAGTTCCCATCGAATAGTGGAAGTCGGTAGTATAGGTTGTGTGTTTTCTCGACGCCCTCCTTGAAGCAATCATCAATGCTTATGTTTTGTAACCTATCAACCTCCACCCTTGTAATCTTAATTTTGTGTGGCATCAAGTCGGCACGAACGAACATTTTGTTGTCAAGCCCAGCTCCATAGCCGTTCAGCTCTAGGTGATTAAAGACCTTTTCGGCCAACTCCTGATCTTCTCCTTTAATGACGGTTGCATAGCTTTGTGCTATTGCAACGACCTCTCCCACCTTGTAAAGTGAGTTATGCCGAAAAATCCGATAAGCATCTCTAGGGTTATCTATCCCAAGACCGCTATAGGCACCTTTCCACAATAGTCCCTTATCTTCATCATAGACAGGTTGTGGATTGACTATTCTTCTCGTCATCGTCTTTTTGCCCTTTAAGACCGCTTCCGTCAAGCCCATCTTATCACTAAACATTATTTTCTTCATACACGTAGTCACTTCTCTTCTACCAATTCCACCTCGTCCAACTCCTTATACACGAACTCGCCTCCATTTTCGTCTAGGTACAGTTCTGCTTTCGTTGGCTCATCTAACAAATTCCAAATAATACCCGTCACGATAAATTCAAAGCCGGTCTTCTTCTCCCGCTCCTTGTCGCCTATCCGTAGGTCGGTCACCTTTAGTTGCTTACTCTCTTTCACGACTCTCTTGTTTTTTTAGGTATCTATTTACTTGATATTCATAAACGGCCAGTTTTTCCCCCTCTAGGTCGTAGAAAAGGTTCTGTATGTGGTGCAGGCTTTTTACCACAGTGAGTAAGCTACCTGTTCCAGCACTTAACCACCACTTGCCTCGCTCCTCGTCATCTTCAACCAAACTCCAATTCGCAGTACCAAAAACACCTGGTAATACCTCACGTGGTATCTCATACTCTGTCGGCTTATAGTCGCACTCTGCTTTTTGAAAAACATCGGAAAGGGCATCTTCTAGCAGTCCTTCTGTAAGTGGTATTGGTCGTATATCTTCATCTTTAACAAACGATGTATAACCAGTTATAATGTCACCGATTTCAATAACGACACCATTTTCTCCTAGACCTCCGCACGTAGACACAACCTTGCCCAAACTGCCTGATTTTGCGCTTACCACATAGTTACCCACACGAAACTCTTCTACCCTGTTACTCTTTTTCATCTTCACCTCCTTTCTCCAAAATTCCAATTCGGTCCGGGGTTGTGTAGAATAGAGTAAAAACACCATTCACACCGACTGCAATCTTAAAAAGTCCGTCATCGTAAAGCTCAATGCTTTTCACCACTCCCTCTCTAGTGTCTAGCCCAAACATCACGATGCGGTCTCCAACTTCCACCTCCTCCGGCTTCTTGTCTACCCTCTTCTCGTATGTTGACTTCGTTGTGTAAATGCCTCCAAAGCCGTTCGTCACCATCCGCTCTATGTACCAATCCGATTTATTCCTTTCCATTTTTCATCTCCTTTCTAGTCACTGCTAATAGTGTCATACACACAATGTTCATCGCAAAGCTTGCCGCCACGAGGTAATCTCCGCACCCTGCGCTAAAGCCCATCATCACTAGACAAATCACAAGCCCCACACAAAGCGCCCAGTCTAAGAAAGCGTCTGGCCTATTTCTATTCATCTCCATTTCATCAGTCAAAAAATCTTTTACTATCTCAATAAGTTCACAATTCAGAGCTCTAGGAGACTTTCCGTCCCAGAACGAAACCGAGCGCCAACCAAAGTCAACGCCATCAACCTCAAATACCATTTGCGATTCCAGCTCTCTAACCTTAATGCCCTTATACCACTTAGTGGTGTCAAATTCTTCTCTAGTCATATTCACTATGAAAAAGTGGGGTGGTGTCCCGCTGGCACTGCATTCGTTGCCTGCTTAAAACCGACGCACCAGCACTCCTCACCGCTGTGAGCGAGCTAGACACCACCCCAGGGTTAACTACTTCATCTTTTCCTTCATCTCCGCCAGCTTGCTCTTACCACGCTTATTCAGCCTACCGAGCAACTGAAGGGCGTTGAGGAGCTGAAACTCCGTGACCCCAGCTTCCTCCCAAAGCTTATCCAGTAGCTCAGAGTAGGGCATCTTGAAGCGGTGCTCCTCATAGACCTCTAGGCCGACGCACATATTCTGAATGACCTTACGCTTCTTCATTGCCATACTAGAAGGGCAGATCCTCGCCCCGCTTATTAAATGGAGCTTGTGGCGTCTGCGTTTGAGGCGTGGACTGCACCCCCTGCGGTGGCATCTGATACCCCTGCATTGGAGGTTGCTGGTAGCCTTGCATAGGCTGTGCGAAGCCACCCTGAGGAGGCATCTGCATACCCATACCTGCTTGCACGGGAGCCACTGCGATCGCATTCACATTGCTGTACCACTTCCCTTGATACTCACGGCTCTCCACAGAGATTTGCACCTGCACCGACTGCCCCACTTGGAGAGGTACGATACGGTTGTTAAACATATCAAAGGCGACATACTTAGGATACTGCTCTTGTGTCTGTAGAACCGCCGTCTGCTTCTTCCACTCCTTACCACTCGCCTTGCCTACGCCATTCTCTTCTGGGAGAACGTGGGTGATAACACCTTGTACAATCAAATTACTCATCTTAAAAACATTTATTAATTACTGAAACTTATACTCTCTAGTCTAAAGGTGACACTCGGAGCACCGCCCACATAAGCCCGAAGTGGCAGAAGCTTCATAGAAGCCACCGTGCCATTACGTGGAATACCCTCTATCTTCATCGGGTCGAGGTCGCTCGCTCTCTTAGCTGTAAAGTAGTAGCAACCCTTGTATAGGGTGTGCCCCTTCTCATCGCCGTCCTTCAGCAGGTCAGTATCGCCAAGCTTCGCCCCCATTGCCCAAACCGCATTAACTATCTGCTCCAATGTGCTGCAGTCGTCCTTTGGTACCAACACATCCAGCCGATAGTAGCTTTTTCGCTCTGTAGACCTCCGAACTGGCCTTAGAATGTGCAGGTAGTTGACCACTGCCCGTATCTCTATACTCTTCTTCACTTTAGTAGGAACCTCCTCGTTCCAGGCTTTTCAATGATATACCGCTTCGCTATCTCAGGGTGGTCCCTTTCAAACGCCTTGCGATCGAACGAACTGACACCATTGGAGCCCCGCCAAGTGGCTAGTAGCTCACCGTGAAACGTTAGCTCAGTAGCGTCACTCAGTGCCAGCTTAATCTCTTCCTCTAGCCTAGTCTTGCCCGCCTCAAGCTCTGCGATTTGGTCTTTCAGCATCTTGAGCCGTTGGCACGCCTGGTACGTACTCGTATTCGCCTCCACCTCCTTGCCCTTAGTACCGATGCCGTACTTCGCTAGGATATCATCACTATTAATGGGCTTAGGCTCTTGACGACCTTGAATATTTTCACGCCAAAAGCGTTCCGCAGACTCACGAAGGAAGTCGTAGAACTCAGGCACCAACTTGATGTGCTGATACCCAAACGTCCGTCCAGAGGAGAGCCACGCCAACGTACCCTCGTGAATGCCCGTCACACCCATATTCATTTGCAATTGGCAGAACCACCACTCTGGGAGGTTATCAGGGTCTACCGTCATCTGAGTAGTCTTAATCTCCACCACCTCAAGAGTGCCGTCCACTCTAGTAGCGTAACGGTCGGGAGACACCCTCAGGTGCGGTACCTCATCATCGTATACAATGAAGTCACCCACACTATCGGGGTCGATCATCGCCCCCGTTTCATCTGCATAAAGGGTGGCTACCGTATCCTCCATAAGGTGCCCCAACTTCATCGGCAGGGTCTCTTCTTTTGCGGGGTCCAGCCCCAGCTTTCTCCGCCAAAGTGAGTAGGGGGTTTCATAAGGGTTAAGCCCCACAATCGTAGCGATGTCACTCGCCCCAATCCCCTCTGTTCTGCTCTCAAGCCAATCCTCTCTATTATTGAATTTCTTAGTAACAATCATCTCTAAACTGCTCTATATTGGGAGCCAAAATAATCGGTATATAAAACGTTTCTGTTTGGTACCTAAAACATTTCCGTTTGATACGAGAAATAGAAATGTTTCATACACCGATTGTTTCAGCCCGTTATTGACTCACTTATTTTCTCTCTTTACTCTCTACTTTCACCGCCTCAGGCTCTGCCGTCGCTGTTGCCTCTTGGGGCACCTCTTCAGTACTCTCGGACTTCTCAGCGACACTCTTCGCCATTGCCTGCTTTGCCTTTTCCATTGCCGAAGTTGCCTGCGTTTGGCTGGTCGCCTCTACCTGAGTGGTTGGCACCTCGCTGTACTCTGCCACCTCTTCGGCCGTGTACATCGCCCCTAACTGAGTGGGGAACGCCTCACGAAGCGCTTGCACCTTGGCAATCTTGGCTATCATCGTGGACTTCTTTTCATTCCACACGCTTTGCTGTTTGTCGTACTCGTTGAGGTTGACCTTAGCCACTACAGGGTAATCTCTATCCGAGCGGTAGACCATCGCCCACCCACCTAGTAGCACATCGCCAGGAGCTTGAAAGCACCCCTCCACCTCTAGCACCTGCCAGGGCTGATCCTTTTGCCCCTGCCTACCGATGATAATACCCGAGCGTATGCCCTTGAAATTCTGATTTTCCTCTGCCCTCTTGAAATACGCCTCTTTAGAGGTTATCATCTGAGCGGGTTGCGTGCCATACTTCACGAGGTACGCCTCGTTTAGGAACGGATTTAGTTTGTTAAACTTGCATAGGCTAATAAATAGCATCACATCTTGCTCCGTCACCTTGCCATTACCTCGAGTGAGATATGTCGCCACCGTTGCGGGCGTTAGGGTGATTTCATTCCCACCTACTGAGTAGGTCGCTTTAATCTCTTTCGTCTGTACCATAATACTACTGTCTAATAAAAAGGAGTCCCGCCCGTTGGTGAGCTGTTGCATTGTTCAACTTGTATGCTTTTGTCACTAGCTTACCCACCCACACCTAGGGCGGTACTCTCATTGGTTATTTATATATTTGCATTGTCACTACTTACTTACTATCTGTTGCCCACTCTTATGGAAAGAATGAGATTAACACGCATTGAGCGTCTTGTACTTAGGGAGCTAAAGGACGGCGTCCCATTTGCCGACGTTTACAAACTTGCCTACCGTGCCACACGCTTGCGACGCTATGAGCCTGTGCATTATGCCTTCAGGCACCTCGCTGATCTTGATTTTATAGATGCTGCCTTTGCCACTGGCGGTAGACCGATCGACGCTCGCATTACCGACGCTGGGATAGCCTACCAAGAGGAGTATCCGCAAATGGAAAACCTAACGGACCCGCTCAGGAGCGAACGCTTCAACCGTAACATTGCCCTCGCCTCTCTCATCGTGAGTATCTTTGCTCTCGCTGTGAGTGCCATTTGTGGAGTTCTCTAGCTCGCTCCGCTTCGCCTCTTTCGCCTTATAGTCTTGTAGAAATTTATCGCTAGCTATTAGGATTTCGCCCATCAGGCGGCTCATCTCTCGCATATCGTCAATCAGTGCCATAGTATTTAGTTATTCCATTCATCGTTAAAGGCTTCAAACGCCTTATTAATATCGCAAATCATCGTGCGGCCATTCTTCTTTACCGCCCCACGGAGGTAGCCGTCGGCTACCATTTGGTCTAGCTTGTCAGTACCGATGCCTAGTGCCTCGGCAATCTTCTTCCGCCCGCTCACTATCTGCGAGCCACTGCCCCGAGTCGTCGCCCTGAGGGCTTTCGCCACTTCGCTAGCTACAATCGCCCTCAGGTCGTTCTCTCGCAAATCAATTAGCCTCTCGTTGTCCATATCGCTTATCAATTTTAATAGCTAGCAAAAACGCCACAAACGCCACCGCCTTAGTCGCCACCGCAATACCTGCATAGAGTACCAAACTCATATCTGCATCATCGCTTGGCATTGCTATAACCGCTACCACCCCCACACACACTAGTAGAATTTTTAACGCTTGCATAGCTTTATATCATCTTCTGAAATGTTAAAAACATCGCAAAGGTCAATCTCATATTCGTCGCTAATCGTGCTATAAAGCGTTAGGCGACTAATGGAGAGAGAGCTGTATATAGGAGTAACTTCGCAGTCGCTAGGTGTGTAATAATCGCCATAGCTGTAGACCGCCTCGTAGCTAATTGAGGCATCAAAGTCAATCCAAAAGTTACTACCCATTTCACAGTAGCTCAGAGACCCATTGCCGTCCCGCCCTATCTGCTCGCAGTTGTCAGCAACCGTACGAATGAATTCTGCCACCTCTTTAATCACTCGCTCTCTAGTAGTGGAGCACTTGATAGCCATTTCCAAAAAGTATCTTTTGAAATCTATCACGCTATCGCGGTCATACCAATTTAAGTCCAGTGCCGTTGTCATAGTCTTTCTCGTTTGTTCGTTTCGTCTACTTATCTCTAATTATATATATGAGTGCTTCGCCACTCACTGTTAAGTACTTTCTCTCTTGGTACTTTAGTCGAACCTTTACAAGGTTTGCGTTTACTGTCTCACGTCTCTCGATAGGGTACTGTATCTTCTGACCCACTCGCATTTTCTCGAAGGGTGTCACCCCTATTGTCTCTCTACTCACTTGCTTTCATTTCTATTCTCGTTTATTATGTTTACATTTGTAGTCATCTAGTTGGTACGATTGTGAGGCGTACCCCCTTAACTGCTACAAAGGTAAGAATATCTTACATACTAACAAAGAAAACCTTAGTATTTAACTATCATTAAATGTATTTAACAAGATGAACGCGATTGACATATTAGATAGGCTCCTTGATTATACGGGAGAGAACCGCTCTTCACTAGCGCGGAGGATAGGTGTAATTCCACAAAGGTTTCACGATATTGCAAATGGCAAGACAAAGGCATTCTCCTATGAGATTGCCGACAAGATTACCACCGCATTTCCTGAAGTTGATAAGAATTTCTTGCTCACTGGAGAGGGAAGTATGCTAGCAGGTGGAAGCAAGGTAGAAGTGAACGAGAAGAAGCTAAGAGCGTCGCAAGTAATCAACTACTTGATATATAAAGGCATAGCAAAGACGCAAAAGGAAATAGGAGATATGCTAGGATATGGAGAAAGCTACTTTTCCCAAATCATATCAGGTGCAAAACCACTGTCCGATGGGGTCTTGGTTAAACTTCTTACACTGGACAAAGGTAAAGAAATTAACCTAGGCTGGCTACTCACAGGTGAAGGGACTATGCTAGCAGGAGAAAGCAAGGTGGAAGCAAACGCGAGGAAGTTGGACCCAGAAGCACTCAACTGGATTACCGTGCCGGTAATACCTTATAGGGCTATGGCAGGCTCCACCGGTTGGTATGAAGACGTTTTCGCAGACGACTGGGGAGAGAAGCGAACAGTGATAGCACCGCTTGGAGCTAAAGCAAGCGACCACGCCATCTTCACCGTCACAGGAGACTCTATGGAGCCAACGCTGATAGAAGGAGATGAGATACTCGCAAAGCACGTCCCCTTTGACTGCTATAAGGAGAACCGACTAAGGATCTATAATTACAGCATCTGGATTATAGCTACCAAAAGCGAAGGAATACTCATTAAGAACATCACAGAGCACGACGTGGAGAACCATACCATCACCTGTCATTCTTTTAATGATAAGTACTCCGACTTTGTCCTTGACCTCTCCGAGGTAAAGGATATCTACCATATCGTCTCCCTCACCCGTAACTATTAACCAGTAAAAAAAATAAAGCTATGAATAGACTAGTACTTTCCCTGCTGGCTGTGCTTCTTCTTTTTTCGTGCACGCCAAAAGATACACACACAGAGTTCCTAGGGATCTCCCTCGGAGAGCCTGCAAAAGTGTTTATTGATAAGCTTGAGCAGAAGGACTTCACGCATTTAGATACAGATAGGGGAAGGCCATTCACACACCATATGCTAGTAGGCACATTCTCTGGGGTGGCGGGCTGTCTTGTTGACGTCATGGAGAACGATTATGGGAATATCGAGACGGTTGATGTTACATTCCCCTCCTCTCTCTCTTTTGAAGACGCAAAGGGTTTATACCAAGATATCAAAGAGAGCTTAGTAGAGAAGTATGGCAAAAGCAAAACCACTTCAAAGGAGCGTATCGACCCAGACTATGGTAGTTCAGAAACAGGAATAGAAACAGCTTTTCGATATGAAGATGCAGAGTACAGAACAACCGTAAGTCTGAAAAATGGAGGGTATATCTACCTGAGTATTGAATACTACGATTTCATGGGAGGCTTCTGTGTGGCGATATCATATACGGATAGCTTGTCAAACTATACATCAAAAGAAAAGATGAGCAACGATTTGTAATGACCTCGTAGATGCTTTCACCTTTACAATTGCTATCAAACCAACAGCATAAAACCAGATTTTAACACGATAATCAAATATAATTAGATATCTTTGCGATGAATTGGAGTGAGGAACTACCTGACAATTGTCCGCCATCAAATGCAGAGGCTCCTGACAATAACAAGGTCTACTATAGAATGGCAAGGAGCAACCCTCTCAGTGAAAGTGATTTTTACTCTCAGGCTAAAGTAGGGACAAGGCGTGCAATCCGAGGTGGTGATGACCCCTGTGTAATGAGAGGAGTCTCAATCTTTGACGATGTAGAGACTTTAGCAAATGCGCTTAGGCTCCCGAGGACAGGGAAGTACATTGTTGAATTTACACTTAACACGGAGGACGGCGTTGTCTTAGAGGGGAGAAATCACCATTGGACGTGGTGGAAGACTGACAAATTCTCAATATCAAGATGTACAATAGTAGAGCTATGACACCAATTACGATAGATACAGTTCTTGACTATTATGATGGAGTGCAGCTTTTTATCGGATCAGACCGATTTG
Source organism: Porphyromonas somerae (assembly GCF_022845615.1). Taxonomy (NCBI): domain Bacteria; kingdom Pseudomonadati; phylum Bacteroidota; class Bacteroidia; order Bacteroidales; family Porphyromonadaceae; genus Porphyromonas; species Porphyromonas somerae. The sequence continues at coordinate 413,056 of NZ_AP025559.1, forward strand.
GAGCCAGCTATATCTGCGTACTCGTCTTTGATGCTGAACTTGGATACGAAAGGTATCTGGGCGTGAGAGTAAGCAAGGAGAGGATAAACGAGCTAAGGCACAACACAAAGTCGCTACGATTTGCATTCACACACCCAGAGGACGGAGACTATTACTTTCTTGATTGTGAGGACGGCAATACGATACTTGCGGAGAGAGCACGCCCTGGTTTTATGCCATCCGATGAGATGCTACCTGCGGAGGCATATAGGTGTTATTTCCCAAGTAATGATGACTTAATTGTCTCCGAACAAAAACGTATAAAAGCTCCAGTCTTTACGATAGGTGTAGATGACGTTGTTGGCACGCATAGAGCACCGACGGATGTCGCCAGCATATTACTTGGCGCATCTGAAGCTCTTTTCAACGCAGTGACGAGGAATACTCAAAACAAACTGTATCTAATAGGAGCGTCTGCAGCCTCTTTGAATTTGCATATCTCTGTCGGGAAAGATATTGATATGTTTGGGCAGGTACCAGCAGAGACTGAAGTGGCTTTGCGAAGAATGAAAGAGTTATTGGAGAATAACGTACCAATGGATGAAATGCTCACAAATGAATATAATGCTGTAAAAAAGATTTACTCTGCACTTTGTGAGGAAGGACTGGCACTGAAATACAACTTCAAGATTAGCGAAGATGACAATAGAGACAACTCTGTATATATCCCTGCTGAAAAGATAAGAGAGTACTACAACGAGCTTGAGGAGACAGAGGAGGTAATAAATGTGGAGCTCGTGGAGCTGAGAGGCTCATTTGTGTCCTGCAATATAAAGACAGGGCGCTGGGAGATTGCACTTGATGACGGGAAGAGTGTAAAAGGATGTCAGAAGGACAATAAATCTATACTTGAGGGCGTTGTTATTAGCGACATAACGTATGACTTGGACTGCAAGAAGGAGACAAGGAGAACAAAGCTAGGAAGTGATGATATAGACTACTACATTGAGAATTTCAAAGCACTCCAGTGATAAATAAGGTCGCATTAATTGTATAGACATTGTCAGCTATGAAGTGGACCTGCTCAGTCAATCCCGATAAGCTCCCCGACGACACCGGCAGGTTGCGCTTCCGTGTCTCCTTCGGCCGAAGCAGGGTGGCATTCAACATAGGCATCCGAGTGGAGCTAGCGAAGTGGAACAGCGAAGCACAGAGGAGCAAGCCTAACGTTACCCACGGACGCAAGAAAGTACCTGCCAACTACATCAATAGGGAGATACAAAACTACATCGATACCGCCGAGCGGTTATTCCTGCAGCATGACACCGACAGAGAGACGCCCACCGCCGACAGCTTCAAAAAGGACTTTAACTCCGCCCTGCAACGCACCCCAGAGAGCAGTAGTACCCTCGCCTCCACCCTAGAGCGTTTTATTCGCCACCAAAGCACCCTGCAGCAGTGGGGAGATGCTACCATAAAGCGATTTGAAGCGGTCCAGAATAAGCTCACACTCTACGGAGCAAAGGATACAGAGCTATCCGAGGTTACCACCGCTTGGTTGGAGAGCTTCGTAGAGTGGCTCACCTACAGCCAAAAACTATCCAACTCCACCGTCAGAGACTACCTAAAGCGTATCAATTGGTTCCTTAACTGGGCAAGGGTACAAGGTGAGCGAGTGCCAAACGATTACCAAACCTTTGCTCCACGCCTCCGCATCATCAAGCCACCCGTGATTGCACTCACCTGGCAGGAGCTGATGACAATGTACCACGCAGAGATGCCAGCGGAGTATCTCGATAGAGTGCGAGACCTCTTTTGCCTATCCTCCTTCACCTCCCTAAGGTACTCCGACCTGCAAAACCTCAAGCCAGAGGATATCAAGGAGGACTACATCGACATCGTTACGAAAAAGACCTCCGAGCCCCTACGTATCGAGCTCAACACTTACAGCAGGGCGATAATAGAGAAATACGATAAGCACCTCCCACGGCTGAGCAATCAGAAATATAATAAGTACATCAAAGAGGTGGGACAGCTCTGCGGGATAGATGAACCGATAAAAAAGGTGGACTACATCGCAGGCAAGAGAGTGGAGACCACGCAACCAAAGTGGCGACTCCTCTCCACCCACGCGGCTAGGCGTACTTTCATCAGTAATGCCATAGAGAGGGGCGTACCCGTCCCAGTGGTGATGAAATGGAGTGGGCACGAGGACTACAAAGCAATGGAGCCATACATAACCATAACCGATAAGACGAAGCGAGAGATGATGGATATGTTCACCTCCCGCCACGAAAACGATAGCGAAATATGAAAAGTGGGACAGATTTCAAAAGTGGGACAAAAGGTGGGACGAATTACCCCATATCTAAACCCATTTACCCGACTTTGATACAGACAAAAACAAGCAAAAACCGCTCTAAGTGGTTCATATCCAACTTAAAGCGGTTTTATACGATTTATAAAAGTAGCCCCGACGGGAATCGAACCCATATCTAAAGTTTAGGAAACTTTTGTTCTATCCGTTGAACTACGAGGCCATTTACGCACGAAGATGCACGGTGCAAAATTACCATTATTATTCTTGATATGCAAGAAAAGATATCTATAAGTGTGATAACCGTCTGCTATAATGCGGCAGGAGAGATAGGGCATACACTCCAATCGGTAGCAAGCCAGACCTATCCTCATATACAATATATAGTGGTGGATGGAGCCTCTACTGATGGTACCGTGGCGCTGATTGAGCAGTACCAAGGTGATATTGACCTCTTTATAAGTGAGCCAGATAGGGGGATCTACGATGCTATGAATAAGGGGATTCAAGCAGCTACAGGCGATTATCTCTGTTTTATGAATGCTGGTGATACCTTTCATTCTCCAACTACCCTCTCAGAGGTCTTTGCTCAGATCAAAAGCCCTTTGCCTGATGTGATCTATGGAGAAACAAATATCGTCGATGAAAATAGGCAGTTCCTCAGAACTCGCCGCCTGAGTACCCCAGAGCAGCTTACCTATCGCAGTTTCTTAAAGGGAATGGTGGTGTGCCATCAATCCTTCTATCCACGTAGAGCCTTAGTGCCTAGATTCAATCTTGATTATCGCTTTTCTAGCGACTTTGATTGGTGCCTAAATATCTTGTCAAAAGCTCAGCACACCTATAATAGTAGAATGATTCTGACTGATTACCTTTCGGAAGGAGCTACTACTCGAAATCACCGCGCCTCTCTCAGGGAGCGGTTCGAGATAATGGGTCGCCACTATGGGTGGGTAAAGACGCTTTTTGCCCATCTCTTCTTTGCATTTCGGTGGTTAGTGAAATAGCATCATGCGGTGGCTCCACATGTATTTTGCACCATCTCATTAATTGGCGGTGCAAAAAGAGTGGGGTAATAGGCCGCTTAAGTCAAATATATTCTATACATTTGTGGAAAAGAGATAGTTACAAATAATTCAATAACAAAAAACGAAAGTATTATTACTATGGCAAATTACAAGATTGAAACGATAGAGGGCATTGGCTCAGCTTTTGGTCAGAAGCTTAGAGAGGCAGGTATCAAAACGACTGACGAGTTGCTGAAAGCAACCAAAACCAAGAAGCAGAGAAAAGAATTGGCAAGTGCAACTGGTATTAATGAGGATAAGATACTTACATGGGCCAATCATGTGGATCTCTTCCGTATCCAGGGCGTTGGTGCTCAGTATGCGGAGCTACTAGAGGCTACTGGCGTTGATACAGTTAAGGAGCTAGCCAATAGAAATGCCGAGAACCTTGTACAGAAGATGGAGGAGGTCAATAACTCTAAAAAGCTGGTGCGTCGTATTCCACCTCTTAAGTCGGTTCAAAAGTGGATCGAAACAGCTAAGACTCTTCCAAGAGGTTTAGAGTATTGATTTAGCAACGTTGCTCATACGTCTTCTAGGCGAGGCAGCCGAGCCAAGCGCCTGTCGAAGATGAGCAATTAGATTTAGCTACCCCATTGGTCGCACAGTGGTTATTGTGCGACCAGTGGGGTAGCTCTATATTTTGCGGATGATCTTATGGCCTCTTTGTCTAGGGCGAATTGGCCATGGCTATATTATCTCATTAAAATTGTGTACTTTTGTTAAGGTATGGAATACAAGACCTATATTAGATAAGTATGCAGTCAGAGCAGGATTATGGAGTAGTGGTGCAATCAGCTTTTGATCAATTGCTGGCTGATTACCTCAATTCAAACCATCGGAAGCGCACCGATGTTATTTGCAAGGCCTTTAATCTGGCACGTGCAGCACACGAGGGGGCAAAGCGCAAGAGTGGAGAGCCCTATATCCTACACCCTATCGCTGTAGCAAGCATTTGCTGCAACGAGATAGGGCTGGGCTCCACGAGCATCGCTTCGGCTCTTTTACACGATGTGGTAGAGGATACCGAATATACGGTGCAGGATATCCGAGATATGTTTGGCCCTACCATTGCTCGTATTGTGGATGGGCTCACCAAGCTCTCGGGTGAGATTTTGGCAGAGATGATGATGGGTAAGGAGAATGCTTCTGCCCAGCTCGAAAATATCCGCCACCTCCTTCTGACGGCCAATAATGATATGCGGATTGTTATTATCAAGATAGCTGACCGTCTGCATAACATGCGTACGCTAGGAAGTATGCCATTGGCAAAGCAAGCAAAGATTGCGTCCGAGACGCGCCTATTCTATGCTCCACTCGCTGAGCGCCTAGGTATGTACGATATTATGAGTGAGCTCAATGACCTCTCACTTAAGTACGACCATCCACAGCAATACATCGAGATACAGGAGGAGATAGAGCGTAGCGGTGCCAAGCGCTCCAAGCTCTTTCAGCTATTCTATGCCGAAGTGCGTGAAGACCTCGAAGCTACTGGGTTAGTTTACGAAATTCAGCATCGGATGAAGAGCATCTATTCCATCTGGAAAAAGATGACTACTAAGCAATTATCTTTTGATGAGATTTATGACCTATTTGCTATCAGAATTGTTTTCGAGCCGACTCGTAATGATACCGAATACGATGATTGCTTTAGGATCTATCGAGCCATAAGCCGGCACTTTAGGATTAAGGACGACCGCACTCGCGATTGGCTCACGAAGCCTAAGGGAAATGGCTATCAAGCCCTTCACATCACTGTTATGGGCCCCCTCGGAGAGTGGGTAGAAGTGCAGATCCGCTCCAAGCGAATGCATGAAATGGCTGAGCGAGGGCTTGCAGCACATTGGAGATACAAGCAGCACCCTGGGGAGATCGACGAAATAGAGCAAAATATTCTCAATAACGTTAGGGTACTCCTCAGCAATCCTGGACCTAGTGCATCGGACGACTACGAGACAATGATGTACAAGTTTACCACCGAGGAGATGCTGATATTCACCAAGATGGGAGACCAATTGAGAGTACCTCAAGGGTACACTGTGCTCGACTTCGCTTATGAGCTAGGTAGAGAGTATGGCGATCATTGCCTTGGTGCCAAGGTCAATCATGTGATGGTTAATATCGACTATCCCCTTCATAGTGGAGACCAGATAGAGGTGCTCACTGCCTCGAAGGTACAGCCGAGAGAGGAGTGGCTGGAGTATGTTACTAGTCCACAAGCCAAGCGATATATTCGTAATTACCTGAGTAATGTTCGTACCAAGCAGATCCAAAGAGGTCGAAACCTTCTCGAAGCCCATCTCCACAGAGAGGGGTATGCGTTGGGAGATTTGGTCCCTAATTTTGGGCATGTGCTGAGCTACCCTACACCCGAGCATCTATTTCTCGCAGTGCAGTCGGGCGAGGTCTCGCTAGACGATGACTTGACCAAGCAATTAATAGAGGAGCGGCACAAGGGAAATCGTATGAGCGAAGACCGTCAGTTGTGGCTTGATTCGGATGAGACCCAGGTGCCTAGCGTCGCTCCAGAGGATCGCAAAAAGCTCTATACCCTAGAGGCGAGAGATGGGCGTAGAAATTATATCCGTTCTCTCTGCTGCAAACCAATCTGTGGGGAGGAAGTAGATGGGATACTGAATCAGAAAGACCAAGTAGAAGTACATAAAAAGAGCTGCTCAATTGCTATGCAACTCAAAGCTACCTATGGCGACCGAATCGTGGCGGTGGAGTGGGGGCCTCATATCCACTCCAACTTTGGAGTTACTCTGGAGGTGGAGGGAGTTAATCAAGATGGCTTTGTCCATAATGTCCTCGGCACCATTAGAGATTTGAGAGTTCCCTTGATAGAGATTCATTTCTCTAGCTCCATTGATCGGGCTATCGGTACTTTACGCATACGTATTCCTAATATTACAGAGCTGAATTATCTCATTCGTCGATTAAAAGATGAGAATGATATCCTTCACATACAAATACTGACCAATAAACCAATACTTTAAGACATGGCAAGAATCATTGCACCCTCCGTGCTATCGGCGGACTTTCTAAACCTCGGACGTGATATAGAGATGCTCAATCAGAGCAAAGCAGAGTGGATACACTTGGATATTATGGATGGACTATTTGTGCCCAATATCTCCTTTGGGCTACCTGTAGTCCAAGCTATCCGCAAAGCTACGACTAAGACCCTTGACGTCCATTTAATGATAGAGCAACCAGAACGTTATATCACCGCTTTTGCGGATGCTGGAGCGGATTTCCTCACGCTGCACTACGAGGCGTCGCGCCACTTGCATAGAGCGATGCAACAGATACGTGATGCTGGCATGAAGGCTGGCGTGGTCCTGAACCCCCACACCCCTGTAGAGCTACTCCAAGACCTACTCCCTTATCTCGATCTAGTACTCTTGATGTCGGTTAACCCTGGCTTTGGAGGGCAGAAATTTATCCCTCAAATACTTGATAAGACGGTAAGGCTTAAAAAAATGATTGAGAAGCGGGGACTAGAGGTGCTGATTGAGGTAGATGGTGGAGTGAATGCTGAGACAGCAGCGCAGCTCTTTGATGCCGGAGCAGATGCCTTGGTGGCGGGAAGCTACGTATTTGGCTCCGAGGATCCTCAGAAAACTATCGAAAGACTTTTAGAGGTATAGAGGAGAGGCGTGCCACACCACAGAGCTACCTCTCCATGTCATCACTGCTAGTCCCTAGGATTGAGTATACCCATCGTCCAGCTTTCAGATTGGTGATAGGGGTCTTATTGGGTGCTTTGATTGCCCAGTCGGACTACCTCTTTGCGATAAGCATCACCCTGGTTGTTGTGATCGGGGTGTTGCTTTTCTATCCTTTCAAAAAGATCAAGGCTGATCTGCTGATTTGGACCCTACTCATCGCCATCGCCTTCGGTCTGTATACCCATCTTAGGGGTGCTAGATATGAGCAAATTCTTCAGCCTTGCAGCGTAAGTCATGCTAGAGTAAAACTTCTTTATCCCCTCATCGCTAGTGCCGAGAGTGAAATTCGGTATCGAGCAAAGGTAGAGCTACCCAATGGTCAATGGATCAATGTGCTGCTTAAAGTGCCTGATTCGAGCACCATCAATGAGGCGAATAGCTACGGAGCCGAAGGGGTGGCAGCACTTGATCTCTCACCACTCAGCGCACTCAAGAATAAAGGCTATCGAAAGTATCTCATTAGTGAGGGGATTCATGCTACGGCCACCATTCAGAGCATTGAGACACTAGCTCCGATGATCACTAGACCTCTGACGAGTATCCTTCAGCACTGGCGCTATCTCCTTCGGCATCAATTTGAGACACTCGCCTCTGACTACATACCGTGGGAGGGTAGGGGACTTATCTATGCCATCTCTCTTGGTGACCGCTCACTGCTCCCCTCTAGTCTGAAACGGCAATTTACCGATTCGGGCGTGGCTCACTTATTGGCACTTAGTGGTTATCACCTAGGTGTGGTGGCGTGGATAGCTAGCCTACTTATTGGATGGGCACTTTGGCAATATGAGTGGCGGTACCTCCGTTACCTCCTCCTTTTTATAGTGCTTCTCGCTTACACTCTATTCTCTGGAGCCTCCACGGCTACCGTCAGAGCCTTCCTATTGAGCGCCCTTCTTATTGGTGGAAAAGTGCTTACCAGACCCACTGACCCCATTCAGCTCCTCTCACTAGTCTTCTTGGTATTTATAGTGATCAATCCTTTTGCTTACTATAGTATCGGATTACTCTTAAGTCTTTCCGCCGTTTGGGGCATCTATAGTTTTTTCCCCCTCTTCAAAAGGTTGCTTAACCCTACCAATAGACTTCTCCAGTGGCTTAGAGACCTCATCTGCCTTGCTGTGGCGGCACAGATTGGAGTACTTCCACTCCTATTTTATAACTTTGGAGCCGCTCCACTTGTATTTATTTGGAGTAATATCCCCCTCGTATTTATCAGCAGCTTACTGATCCCCTTGGCACTAGTTGCCTTCTTGCTTACTGCTATTTTTGACTGGGTGCCTAGTTTCCTATTAGAGATGCTCCGGCTCATGACTGGGTGGATGCACTCTGTTACCTCACTCTTTAGTCACGACCCAATGACCCTTACCCTACAGCTTGATAGCATTGCCCTCGCCCTCTATTACCTCATCGCTTACCTTGCATACCGCCTTTTGCATAGTTACACCTGCCGTGTGGAGACTGCAAGAATGATTCACCCATCTCACGAGGAGTTTTAATCCAAGTCGTTACGGTTGTTAAAAGAGAACGCCCTATGTCGGTAAAGACATAGGGCGTTCTCTTTTCAGTGATCTCAGCTAATATTATTCATTAACGCTCAACGCATACTCTATGCGTCGAATCGATTCTTCAATGCCTAGAATATGGATGATTTCATGGATCTTAGCGCCACGGCCTTCACCTACCAGAGCCATACGGATCCCATTCATCACCCGGCCCATAGGTAGCTCATCTCCCTTTATTTTGTCGTAAAGTGCCTGCTCAATAGTCTCCTGAGATGCCCCCTTATCTAGCCCCTTGAGTAGATCAATGATCATCCGCAGGTATTCAGGTGTCTCCGCCTTCCAATGCTTCTTCATTCCCTTCTCTTCAAAAGTGGTAGGCGCCACAAATAGATACTTCACCTCCCGTACAAAGTCGGGGAGCAATTGCACCTTTTCCTGTGCCGTCGCAATCGCCTCCTTGAGCTTCTCATCGCTAGCTTCGATGCCCTCTGCTTCGAGCATTGGACGCACAATGGGGAGTAATTGGTCTAGCGACATCATCTGGATATAGTGGTGGTTGAACCACTTAGCCTTCTCAAAGTCAAAGCGGGCACCGCTCTTGCTACACCTCTCTAGAGAAAAGGCATCTTTCAGCTGCTCCATAGAGAAAATCTCTTGCTCTGTGCCAGGGTTCCAGCCAAGGAGAGCCAGGAAGTTGATCACAGCTTCGGGAAGATACCCTTGTTCGCGATATCCTGTGGAAATAGTGCCATCCTTTGGGTCGACGAACTCAAGTGGAAATACAGGAAAGCCGAGTTTGTCGCCATCGCGTTTGCTGAGCTTACCATTACCCGTAGGTTTGAGGATTAAGGAGAGGTGTGCAAACCTAGGCATACTCTCCTGCCATCCAAACGCCTCATAAAGTAGTACGTGGAGTGGGGCACTAGGCAACCACTCCTCACCCCTGATCACCTCAGTAATCTTCATCAAGTGGTCATCTACAATATTGGCAAGGTGGTAGGTGGGTAAGCTATCACTACTCTTGTAGAGTACCTTATCATCAAGGATGGATGAATTGATCACTACTTTGCCACGGATCAGGTCATTGACCTCTACATCTCTATTGGGTTCTACTAAAAAGCGCACTACATATTCGGCACCACTATTGATGAGCTGGTCGACCTCCTCTTTGGGGAGCGAAAGGCTATTTCGCATCTGCTCACGTGTGGTGGCGTCGTAGCTGAAATTGGGGTACTCCTTTCGTGCAGCCTCCAGCTCTTCTACAGTATCAAAAGCATAATAAGCCTTGCCAGCATCCAGCAACTGCTGCACATACTTTTGGTAGATTTCCTTTCGCTCACTTTGGCGGTAAGGGCCGTAGGGCTGATGGTCGGTACCAATGCCCTCATCAATCTCAATGCCAAGCCACTGCAAGGCCTCAATGATATACTCTTCCGCTCCTGGTACAAAGCGTTTGCTATCTGTATCCTCAATGCGAAGCACCATCGTGCCACCGTGGTGGCGAGCATAGAGATAATTAAAAAGTGCTGTACGCACACCGCCAATATGAAGTGCACCTGTAGGACTTGGTGCAAACCTTACTCTCACCATATTATATATGTGTATCAAATCTGTTATTTACAACAAAGGTACAAAATCACTGCCACATTCAAAAACGCCACCCCCTCCCATGAGAGATTGTGCGGTATAAGAGCCAGACATAAAATCCACCTAAAATAGGGCTACATAGCTATCTTGTAATTGATTGGAAAACAGTGTTATACAAAAGCGTTTGTCGAGATGCAACTAAGCAATTGCCGAGATGCAACTCGCCGATCGCTTAGTTGCATCTCAACTTTTGCCCTCTTAGCCCATGGGTTTATTGAGGTCGAAAATTGTTGTACGAAGGTGAGCCAAACTGTCTAGGTTTGCGAAAGGAGGCCATGGTATCAAAAATGCCTCATCCGATATTCTGCGTGATGGGGTGACTGTATCACCTTGAGACTACTGCGTCAGCCTGTATACACCAATCATCTTGCGGGATGAAATCCGCAAGATATGGGCGACGGAGTCTTTTTTCTCTTTGATAATTTGAAAGAAAACTGGAAATCCATTATAATTGAGCGAATCATCCACTAAACGCTTAATTACACAATGGATACCAGTTTTCTACGACATGTATATGGTCTTGTTGGAGTCAAATGTACTGCTACACACTACAAAACTAACAAAATAGTTTTAGATATAGAGTATTCTAAAACAAAAAAGAGGTGCCCGTGCTGCGGGGAATACACTCTCGTGAAGAATGGCTACCGGTATCGTAATATCCATGCGCTACCAATTGGTTCTACCAAAACCATATTGCACATGAAAGTACAAAGATACAAATGCAAAGAATGCGGAAACGATGATTACGAGAGGGTCAGCTTTGTTAAAGGCAATAGGTCGTACTCTAATCGCTTTGCCAAGTACGTGGTTGATTTGCTAAGGGCAATGACTATTCAGGAGGTTTCAAAAAGGCTAGGTGTTAGTTGGGATGTAGTAAAGGATATTCACACAACCTATCTTAAGAGACACTACAGCAAGCCCTCCTTACAAGGGGTGCAGTGCATAGGTATTGATGAGTTCGCTGTCCGAAAAGGACATGTTTATAAGACAATCGTAGTGGACCTAATCTCAGGAAGAATCCTTCATGTTGGCGATGGAAAGGGGGCGGATGCTCTTACAACGTTTTGGAAAAGGGTAAGGAAGAAGAACGTTCAGATAAAGTATGTGGCGACAGATATGTCATCAGCCTTCTCTAAATCAGTACGTGAGAATACCCCTGATGCCATACACGTATTTGACCACTTTCATGTCATCAAGCTAATGAATGATACCCTTGATAAAGTGCGAAGAGAGTTAGTGGCAAAAGAGGTGGACGAGGGAAAGAAAAAACTAATCAAAGGAACAAGATACCTCCTACTTGCCAACGGGGAAAAGATGATTGATGAGAAAGGGAGAACGAAGCTCCAGAAAGCACTCGCAATGAACGAACCCCTCTCTCAAGCCTATTACCTCAAGGAGGACCTGAGAGAAATATATAATCAACGAACCATTAATGAAGCAGAGGAAAGATTAAACAGCTGGGTCTCAATGGCATTAGATACAGATTCAAAACCTCTAATCTCATTAGCAAATACAATCAATACAGCTAAAAAGGAAATACTCGCATGGTATTATGGACGGCTATCAACGGCCAAAGTGGAGGGTATAAACAATAAAATTAAAGTGATGAAGAGAAATGCTTACGGATATAGAGATGATGACTATTTCAAACTTAGACTTTTTGCACTACATGACTGCCGTATCACACGAAATGTCGGATGAACCTCAAAAATGTCGCTGTGAGTATTTGAACTCAGTTACGAACGGGACTACGCATTCGTTACTCTCAAATTGCTCAGATTTTGGCTATTCTTATGAATTATGTGTACATTTGTAAGGTAATAAGCGGAGGGTTTGTTTTTACAAGATATAAATTTATGAGTAAGGTAGATGTACTACTTGGTCTCCAATGGGGAGACGAAGGAAAAGGGAAGGTGGTAGATGTGCTCACACCACGGTATGACATGGTGGCTCGTTTCCAAGGAGGGCCAAATGCAGGACACACTCTAGAATTTGACCATAAGAAGTTCGTGCTTAGATCTATCCCCTCTGGAGTTTTTCAGGGCGGTAAAACCAACTTAATAGGTAATGGAGTAGTGCTAGACCCTGTGCTATTCAGAGATGAAGCACAGTCGCTAGAGGAGAGTGGTGTGGATCTCAAGCATCGCCTTTTGATCTCCAAGAAGGCACACTTGATACTCCCTACCCACCGACTGCTTGATGCCGCCAATGAATTGGCAAAAGGCGATAAGAAGGTTGGCACCACTGGCAAAGGAATTGGCCCAACCTATACCGACAAGGTGAGCCGTAACGGCCTAAGAGTGGGTGATATCCTAAGTCCCGACTTCCCTGCAAAGTTTGAGACAATCAAGAAGCGTCACTTTGCTCAGTTGAAAGGCCTCAATTACTCCATTGAGACACAAGCACCTGATTATGCCGAGAAAGAGCAGGAGTGGCTAGAGTCCTTGGAGTATCTCAAGGAGTATCAATTGGTTAATGGCGAGGCGAAGGTGAATGATGCACTTTCTCACGATAAGCTTGTATTAGCAGAGGGAGCGCAAGGCTCACTACTGGATATTGACTACGGCTCTTACCCCTTTGTTACCTCTTCCAATACCGTTGCTGCTGGTGCTTGCATCGGCCTAGGTGTATCCCCTAGAAACATCGGACGTGTTTTTGGTATCTTCAAAGCCTACTGCACGAGAGTGGGTGCCGGTCCTTTCCCTACCGAGCTCTTTGATGCCACGGGCGACAAGATTTGCGAGGTAGGTCGGGAGTTTGGCTCTGTTACAGGTCGTAAGCGTCGCTGTGGTTGGGTAGACCTTGTGGCACTTAAGTATACCACTATGCTCAATGGCGTTACCGACCTTATCATGATGAAGAGCGACGTGCTTGATGGATTTGAAGAGATCAAGGTGTGCGTTGCGTATGAAGTAGATGGCAAGGAGACCACTGAGATGCCTTTTGAACTGTCGGATGAGGTGAAGCCTGTCTACAAGGGCTTTAAGGGGTGGCAACAAGATATGACCTCCTGCACTAGTGAGGCAGAGTTTAGCACTGAATTCAGAGAGTACCTCAAGTTTATTGAAGAGTACCTAGGGATACCTATTTATATAGTATCGGTAGGGCCAGATAGGGCTCAAACCATTATTCGTAAATAATGATATAGCAGATTACAGAGTATGCCTACAGCTTATATATTGATGTTTGGGGTGATGATTCTGGGCATGTTGGTCCAGTGGAACCTCCAAAGTGTATTCAAAAAGTATTCTCAGGTGCGTCTAGATAGCGGCCTCACAGGCCGAGAGGTGGCGGAGAGAATGCTTATGGAGAATGGCCTGACGGACGTCCGCGTGTTATCAACTCGTGGAAAGCTTACAGACCATTACAACCCCTTGGATAAGACCATCAACCTAAGCGAGTCAGTATACAATAGCAATAGTGTGATGGCAGCAGCGGTGGCGGCTCATGAGACAGGGCATGCCCTCCAGCATGCAATGGGATATGCACCACTGAAGATGCGCTCGGCCTTAGTGCCTGTGGTGCAATTTTCATCTAGCATTGTCAATATTGTACTGATTGCTGGCATCCTTTTGCTAAATGTGTTTCCCAAGCTTCTGCTCGCTGGGATTATTCTATTTGGTGTCACTACGCTATTTAGTATCATTACCCTTCCAGTGGAGGTAGATGCCAGTAGAAGGGCTTTGGTATGGCTAGAGCGAAGCCGTGTAACCAGCTACGAGCAACAGCCAAAAGCTAGTAAAGCACTCCGAGCAGCTGCCTACACCTACTTTGCTGCTGCTATTGGCTCCATAGCTACTTTGCTCTACTACTTGACTATTTATAGCCGTCGTAGATAAAAATTATCCTCAATTTACTTGTGGGTATCAATAAAATGTGTACATTTGTAGAGAGGAATGTGAAAAAGCTCTATAACACGTGTTGCGAGCTTCTAAATTATCCTCTGGTGGCTTTGAATAATTGATTACAATATACTAAGACCGAATAACTTATGAGACAAAAAAAGACGGACAGAGCAAATCTGGAAAATGGCAAGGGGCTATACTTCCTGATGGGTTTGGTCGTTGCCTTGGCTGCAGTCTTCGTTGCTTTCGAATGGGGCAATAAAGATGTAGTGGTGGCTGAGGATGATAGAAACTTCGTCATTGAGGAAGTGGAGGATATCCAAATCACTCCACAAGAGGAAGAACCACTTCCTCCAGAGCCTGAGGTGGAAACTCCTGTAGTCGTTGAGAATCTACAGATCGTGGAGGACGACGTAAAGGTGGCCGATGTGACCATCGCCTCTGTGGATGATGCTGCAAACAAGCTACAACAAACCTTTACTCCTCCAGCACCTACACAAAGGGCGAGAGAAGAGGTGGCTGAGGATCATATCTTTGAGTACCTTGAGGAGATGCCTGAGTTCCCAGGTGGTCAAGCTGCGATGATGAAGTGGCTATCAAAGAACATCAACTATCCACCAATCGCAGCAGAGAATAATATCCAAGGTCGTGTGATGGTCTCTTTCGTGGTAGAGCCTAATGGATCTATCTCCAACGTTAAGATCATGAGAGGTGTAGACCCTAACCTTGATAAGGAGGCAATGCGTGTGGTAGGCAAGATGCCTAAGTGGAAGCCAGGTATGCAAACCGGTAAGCCAGTGCGTGCACGTTTTACACTGCCAGTACAGTTTAGGCTACAGTAATAATAACAACGACTAAGTCGTAAGTAATACGTGGGTCGTGTGAGGCATTGTCTCGCACGACCCACGCTTTATATAGAGATCGTCTTCCCAAGGCAATCTGCTATGATGCTTTTGAGAGCAGCCTTGCGAGTGCTCCCTTGGGGGTGCCTTATCGGACAGGTCGGACGAGTCGGACGAGTCGGACGAGTCGAACAAGACAATCGGATCTCAGTAGAGCACCTTCACATTTACTCAAACCTAGGCTGAGGTTTTCGTCTGACTTGTCCGACTTGTCTGACCTGTCTGACTTGTCCGATAAGGCACCCAAGAGAAAAGGACCTCCGAAGGGAGATCCTTTTACGTTGTGGTATTTAAGGTGAAGGGGCTTACTCTGTTGGTTCCTCTTTTGATTCCTCTTTAGGGGCCTCTTCTTGGGTGATTTCGGTTGACTCCGAGGCTGCTAGAGCCTCCTTCTCTTGATTCGGAGGGGTCTCGGCTTCCTCTTTTTTATCTTTAGCTACACCTTCTGGTTTTGGGGTTTCTCTAAAGATGTCTAGGAAGCTGGTGGGGCGCCCTTCGGGGAACCAGACGAAGTCGGGATAGTAGAGCTGACTTTCGTCGATCAGCAGTACTGGACTTACGGTGCCAACTTGCCGTCCCATCAGCTTCACCTTGCTTAGCTCCTTCTCCTCAAACTGCATAAGTATCTCACTGCACTGTGCCTTGACATGCTCTGTAGCGATGCTATCGGGATTAAGACTATAGTATATCACCTCGGCATTGCCACGGGTCCAGACCGAGTCCATCTGCTGGTCGGAAAAGTAAGCCAGTACCTCTCTACCCCGCATCTGATTGAAGTGCTTCTCCTCATCCACCTTACTAGAAAGGTAGGCATTTTCCCTAATGTGAGCATAATCTAGTTCCCCATTATGGATAAATAGCGACACCGTATCTCCCGTCACTTGTGACTCTCCACTCCAGATAAATGGCTTCCCGTAGCTCACCATTACCGAGTCGCGTGTGTTGTAGATAATAGAATCGGCTACCGCCTGTGCATTGGAGCGGTAGAGGCGGGCATTGCCTATCCCCTTAAAAAGGTTACTCACCGAGTCGGCCTTGATCATCTCCATCAGTTTGGCATGCATATAGAGGGTATCTTCACTGGAGTACTCCACGATATAGGCACTATCTTGTGCAAAACCATAGCCAATGTCTTCATGATAGACTGCGAAATTGCCAAATAGAGCCACCTGCTGGGCAGTATCTTTCATCTGGATATGGCGGTACATCTCTGCTCGCATTGCTGCACGGTCGTAAAATAGCGAGTCACCCGTCATCCATCGAGTTCCAGAGACCATTACTGGCCGATTCATCAGATAGGCGAGGTCATTTTCAGTATCATAAGTTCCCCTAGAGGTATAGATGATTCCACTATCCCCCACGATACGAGAGGGGCTCACAATATCTGCGAGTTTGGTCTCTGTATCATAATTCAATTGATCGGTATAGAGCTTAAAATTGGGGTTGTCCAACACCACATCTTCTTCAAACACCACCTTTTTACTCTTGGTATCGTAGGTGCCGTAGGTAGAGCTAAGCACATTAAGTGTATCCGCAACCGATCCGGTATCAAAGTAGTAGCCAAGACCGGTCTTGCGATCGTAGTCAAGGCTATCGGTATAGAGGTGGTTATCTCCATGATTCATCACCACCGACTCTCGCAGGCGTGCTAGGAGGTTCATCCCATTGTAATCGATATAATTACAAGTGATCTCGAGTGAATCGCCTTGCTCAATACGCACTGATCCGAAGCCTTCAAATCTATTCTGCTCCTGATAGAGCTTGGCGCTATCGCAGTACATGGTAGCATCCTTGTGGCGAAGTACCACATTACCCACCAGCAGCTGGGCGAAAGTATCTACATCACGATCGTATTTCCAGAGGTCGACATTCTCAATAAAAATACGCTCTTTGCCGGCAGTTGGGTTACTTATCGTGTCGCGATACAAAGAAGTCACGGCAGTAGTAGCCCTCAATGATAGGCTACTACCCCGTGACGAAATGATAAAAAGTAGCAGGAGGGCTACTGCTCCAGCCACCCTGGATATTGAAACTCGCATTGGCGATACTCTGGACTAATTCGTACGTAGGTCTTCTTCTGCTTCTCCCTGATCCATTCATGGAGAGTCTCATCTTGCTTCTTTTGTAGCACAATGCCCTTTACCACCTGATAGTCATCAACCACATTGGCTCGGTGACCAGGGACACGCTTCTTGAGCTTCACAATCGCCACCACAGTATTATTGTTCTTGTCAAGCATTGTAAATGGAGCAGAAATCTCACCCTCCTGGAGCTTTGCCACCTGGGCAGAAACCTCCTGAGGTAGATCCTCCATCACAAAGCGAGAGGTGCCGTAGTACTGGCTTTGGTGATTGGCATTGACCATCTGACCATTGGAGAGACGGCTATCCTCGTCATACGAATAGTACTTGGCCGCTACCTCAATGGGCAAGCTATCTACACGGATTAGGTGGGCGATAGAATCCATGCGGTTGGTCGTTGCAGTTAGCTCGTCACCATCCACATGTGGGCGGAGCAAGATATGTCGCACATTGATTTGGTCGCCACGCTTCTCAATCAGCTGCATGATGTGGTAGCCACGAGCAGTCTTTACGATTCGAGATACCTTGTCATTATCGGGCAGACCAAAGGCAACGTTGGCAAACTCTGGCTCTAGCTCTGCTCTTCCTACGAAGCCCATCTCACCACCCTTGAGTGCGGTATTGCCATCCTCTGAGTAGATACGAGCGACGGTCTCAAAGCTCATCTCGCCCTTACTGATCTTATCGCTATACTCAATCAGCTTCTGCTTCACTCGGTCCACCTCACTCACCTGTACCTTTGGCTCCTGGGTCACAATCTGTACCTCTACCGTCAGAGGCATAAAGGGGAGGCTATCCCGATTGACTGTATCATAAAAGCGATTGACCTCCGATGGAGTGACTTGGATATCGCCCACCAGCTTCTGCTGCATCTGCATCATCACATACTCCTCGCTCACCACCTTGCGACGCTCGGCACGGATTTGGGCGAAGTTGCGACCAAAGTACTCCTCTACCTTTTCCCGGCTGCCCACCTCATTGACCACTGCATCAAGCCACTGATTAACTGCTGCTGTGACCATCTGCTCATTGGGGTAGACACTATCTATTTGAGCCTGATTAAGGAATAGCTTTTGTATCGCCATCTGCTCAGGAATAATACAGCGGGCATTGCCCTCCATACGTTGACCCGTAGATTCGTAGTAGAGACGCTGACGCTCAATATCGGAGAGAAGGATGGTCTCGTCGCCGATCACCCACGCCACTTCGTCTACTACATTGGCTCTACTTTGGGCATAGACCTTTGGTGCAAAAGCTCCCAAGAGTGAGAGAAAGGCAACCACAGAGATCACCGAGGTTATAACACTTTTATTCATAACTACTTATTTCTTACTTGCATTTTTCTTTGCCCACGCATCACGCAGACCAACTGTTTGATTGAATACCAACTTATCTGGTGTGCTATCCTTATCAACTGTAAAGTAGCCCTTGCGGACAAATTGGAAGTGTTGCTCAGGCTGCACATCACGAAGCCAATCCTCGGCATAAGCCACAGGGATAATCTGCTCGCTATCTGGATTGATCAGCTCGGCAAGGTCTTCAGCATCGGCCGATGCAGGGTCCTCCACCATAAAGAGGCGGTCGTACATTCTTAGCTCTACAGGAAGAGCGTGAGCGGTGCTTACCCAGTGGATGGTTCCCTTTACCTTACGATTGGCATTGGGCATTCCCGATTTGCTCTCAGGATCGTAGGTAGCATAAACCTCCACTACACGGCCTTCCTCATCCTTTTTGCAGCCAGTACACTCAATGATATAGGCACCTCTCAGTCGCACCTCCTGGCCAGGGGTGAGCCGGAAGTACTTCTTTGGAGCATCCTCCATAAAGTCCTCACGCTCGATCCATAGCTCACGGTCAAAGGTGATCTCGTGATACTCAGGTGTCTCTGCCTCAGGATTATTGAGCACTCTCATCTGCTCCTCCTTCCCCTCGGGATAGTTGGTAATCACCAGCTTGATAGGATCCATCACCACGGCAGCTCTATCGGCCACCTTATTTAGATCCTCACGCACGGCACTCTCCAGCATCGCCATATCGACGGTGCCATCGTACTTGGTGTATCCTATCATATCAATAAAGTTGCGGATGCTCCTAGGGGTATAGCCTCTCCGACGTAGCCCCACAAGGGTAGGCATACGTGGGTCGTCCCAACCGTGTACCAGACCTCTTGTCACTAGCTCCATCAACTTACGCTTACTCATCATCGTGTAGGTAAGATTGAGGCGATTAAACTCGTACTGATGTGGTCGGTACTCATCTGTCTTGAGTAGCTCCACTAGGTAATCGTAGAGAGGGCGGTGCACCACAAACTCGAGCGTACAGATAGAGTGCGTTACGCCCTCGAAGTAGTCGCTCTGCCCGTGGGCAAAGTCGTACATAGGATAGGCACTCCACTCCTTACCTGTGCGGTGGTGTGGGTGGTGAATCACACGGTAAATAACAGGGTCACGGAAGTGCATGTTAGGGTTGGCCATATCGATTTTGGCACGTAGTACCATCGCCCCCTCGGGGATCTCTCCGTGTCGCATCTTCTCAAATAGCTCCAAGCTCTCCTCTGCAGGTCGATCTCGATAGGGACTGTGGGTTCCTGGCTGGGTAGGGGTTCCCTTTTGGGCAGCTATCTGCTCGGAAGTCTGTTCATCCACATAGGCGTGCCCCTCCTTAATCAAACGGATAGCAAAGTCGTATAGGTCCTGGAAGTAGTCCGAAGCATAGTAGATATTGCCCCACTCAAATCCGAGCCAATGGATATCCTCTTTGATTGCCTCAATATACTCCGTCTCCTCCTTCACAGGATTGGTATCATCGAACCTCAGGTTACAAACACCATTGTACTTCTCCGCAATCCCAAAGTCAATGCATACCGCCTTGGCATGCCCTATATGGAGATAGCCATTGGGCTCTGGTGGAAACCTCGTCTGGATACGACCTCCATTGAGTCCATTCCGAATATCCTCCTCCACGATTTGCTCAATAAAGTTGAGTGACTTCTCAGTCGCACTCTTTTCTGCCCCAGTAGGCTTCACATCCTTATTCATAATCTATATTCTCTACAACTTACTGATGAAGACGAAGTTTTTGAGCACCTCGTCGTCTGATTTTTCAATGTCCTTTCCTTTCCCCTCCCACCATATATTTCCGTCATGCACAAATAGCACATGGTCTCCGATATTTGCCACCGAATTCATATCATGGGTATTGACAATGGTGGTCATCTGGCCCTCCAATGTTATCTCCCGCAACAATATGTCTATCATCTTGGAGGTTTCTGGGTCCAGACCACTCGTTGGCTCGTCACAAAATAGATAGCGTGGTCTTAGGGCGATGGCACGAGCGATCGCCACCCGCTTTTTCATCCCTCCACTGATCTCCCCTGGATACTTGTAGCGAGCATCATAGAGCTGCACACGCTCCAAGCACTCTTTAGCCCTTGCTCGCCTACTTGCTCCCTTTTCATCCGAAAACATATCTAGCGGATAGAGCACATTCTCCATCACATTCATGCTATCAAAGAGAGCAGAGTTTTGAAAGAGCATCCCCACCTTCTGACGCAATAGGCGCGTCTCCTCTGGAGATAGGGTCTGTAGCTCAATGTCGTCATAGAGCACCCGCCCCTTAGTCGGCTCCAGTAGTCCAATAATGCACTTCATCAATACCGTCTTGCCCACTCCCGACTTGCCAATGATCAAGGAGCACTCGCCAGGCTTGAAGGTAGCATTCACCCCCTTCAGCACCTCTTTTTGCCCAAAGCTCATATGTAAGTCACGCACCTCTATCATACCGCTCTACATCAGCATTAATTGGGTGAGGGCGAGGTCACAAATCAGTATTGCCACATTGCTCATCACCACAGCCTTGGTACTGGCACGTCCCACCTCCAACGCTCCTCCACGCACATTATACCCAAAGTAGGAAGCGATAGAGGCAATAAAGAAGACATAAAAGAGACTCTTCACCACCGAGTAAAAGATATTATAGGGCTTAAAGAAAAGCTGAAGCCCAGACTCAAACTGACTTATGGGGATATTGGACGAAAGCAGACATGCTAAGTAACCACCCCCTAAGCCGACAAGCATGCTGATCATAACCAGCACTGGCACAAAGAACATCATACCTACAATCTTGGGGAGAATCACATAGTTGGCCGAATTCACTCCCATGATATCCATCGCATCCAGCTGCTCGGTAATACGCATCGTGCCAATTTCGCTCGCAATGCTACTGCCACACTTGCCAGCTAAGATCATACACATAATGGTGCTCGAAAACTCCAAGAGTACAATCTCGCGAGTGGCATACCCGATTGTGAACTTTGGGATCAATGGGTGGCTCATATTGATCCCCAATTGCATCGTCAGTACAGCTCCTAGAAAGAAAGAGACCAATACCACAATCCAAATGGAGCCAACGCCCTGCACATACACTTCGCGAATCAGCTCGCGAAGAAACATACGATGGCGCTGGGGACGCTTAAAAACCTCCCTCAGTAATTGTACGTAACTACCTATGCGCTCAAGAGCAATACCCATCTGATATCAAGTCAATACCTATCACTAATCATCAAAAACTTAATACCCACAAAGATACCAATTTAGAGGCAACTGACAAGTACACCTGCGAATCAAAGCAGGGGTTACTTTGATTATATCGCTACTTTGAGAACTTGTATATCTGCTGCTACAGGCGAGAACGGCACTTTGTGCAACATTCCCTTCCATAATGTATATGGTTATGGTAATGAGGAGAGCCGCTATTCCGCCTTTTTCTTCTCCGCCTCTTTCAGTGCCTCTTTCTGCGCTTCCTCGTAGCGCCGACGCTCATTGATATGTATCTGCTCGTAGTCCTTGTCGGAGTCTACAACCACCAGCACGCCATTCTCAAGCACCAAGTGATAGACCATCGGGACAGGCTCACTCATCCATCCGTACGGCTGATAAGAACCTCGATAGACTAAAATCTCACGCACACCCTCGTCCAGTGCCTCCTTATTGACAAAGTCGGGCCCATACCGCATGACCTTCAGCACCTCTGACTTTGTCATTCCCAACTCTAGAGAAGTGACGCTCTTGTGGACTCTTTTCCCCTTATTGTAATACTCATCCAGAGAGCTACAGCCAGATACCGCCAGCCAAAGGAGGAGGAACAGGGGAATAATCTTGATAATACGACCAGTCATAAACAGACTCTATCAATAGGGATAGATACAACAAAGATACGAAAAAACCATACATTCCTATCCTAGAATCAGCTCTAACGTCAGGGTTACGCATTAGAATAGTCTTGTAAGTGGTATTTATCGGGGTATTTATGAATAAGGAGACTGTTACTCTGTGTTCATAATTAACATCCACGGATAAATCGATACCACAAATAAGGGGGCTAATGGTCTTCGTACAACTGCCTAAAAAAGCAACAGCTAAGTGATCAAAAGTTTAGTTGCAACTAAGCAATTGCTTTGTTGCAACTCAGCATTTGCTTAGTTGCAACTCGCCGATCGCTTAGTTGCAACTCAGTTTTCGATTTTATATGGTGTTGAATATCAGTTTGTTATAAATTGGCTTTTTGGGCCACTACTTTCCCCTATATTTTAGAGACTGTTGCACGAAGGCGATCTGCTGCGTTGCTTTCGGAATTCGGGCCTCGGTCACGTACATAAGTACGCTCCCTTCGTCCTCATCCTCAGCGCCTTGCATCTCATCCTTCGTGCAAAGTCTCAGCACATTTGAAGCAAATGTGCGAGAATGGCACTTTGTGCAACATTCTCAATAGGGTCATTAACTTCAAATGCGTAGCCCTGCGAATCAGGATTATGAGACAAAAAATAGCAATCTCTCCTTAATACCCCTCCCAATTGCTCGGAATTGACTAATTTTGTATCGTATTCTGTTTGATAATGATATGAATAAAGATAGTATTCGGACCGTCCAACTGGTCCTCACCCCGCTTCTACTCCTCATAGGGATGCTCTATGGGTGTGCCAATCGTGTGGCTCCCGATGGAGGCCCATACGATGTTACGCCGCCAAAACTAGTTGGCGCCAAGCCCGAGGATAAGGCGCTCAATGTGACTAAAAAGAAGGTGGTGCTTACCTTTGACGAGTACGTACAGATAAAAGATGTCTCTAGCAAGGTAATCATTTCCCCACCACAGCTCCAGCAACCAAAGATTATGGCGGTTGGAAAGCGGGTCACCGTTGCCTTGGAAGACGATTTAATACCCAATACCACCTACACCATTGACTTTACCGATGCCATTGTGGATAATAACGAAGGGAATCCTCTTGAAAACTTTTCTTACGCCTTTAGTACTGGCAATGAAATTGATACCATGGAGATCTCGGGTAAGGTACTCAATATCCGTAACCATGAGCCGATGCAAGGCCTATTGGTCGGAATACAGTCAGATAGTGCTGGTTGGAATGCCTTTACCGATACTACCCTTCTCCGCATGAGTCGCACGGGCGATAGAGCACAGTTTGTGATGCGAAATATCAAAGAGGGCAAGTATCGGGTCTACGCACTCAAGGAGAGCGACGGCAACTACCGACACGATATGCCTACGGAGGGGATTGCTTTCCTTGATAGCCTCATCACCACTACCAGTATGGCAAGCACACGGCAAGATACTCTTTGGGTGGATAGCCTCACGATTGATACCATTAAGACAGTACCCTACACCCGCTATCTGCCTGATGACTTGGTGCTCATGTACTACGAGCCACAGACACCACGGCGATATATCAGCAAGCGTGAGCGTCCCGATTCAATGCAGATAAAGCTCACTTTCAACCTGCTTCCAAAGGAGGGGATTGAGGTCAAGGCCTTGGAGCTAAAAGACTCCCTACTCAGGGAGGTAGAGGGCACTCCGCCTATTTACGATCTCAATCAGGAGAAGCACGAGGCCACTGCCTTCTTCACCGACCCACACTGGAAAGGAATTAATCAGTTTGTAGTTAGTTACCAATCGGTAGATAGTCTCAACTTGCCTACTCAGGTGAGCGATACCCTAAAACTGAATCTCCCTAAACCGCCAAAAAAAGAGACTAAAGAGGAAAAGGAGGAGACGAAAGAAAAGGACAAAAAGTCTAAGCTGACCATCAGGATAGAGCACAAGGGCGATGGAGGGGTCAACGACTCCATACTCTTCCACACCTCACTGCCTATTGATACTACTGCCTTTAAGGCCTTTGAGCTATTCAATGCCAATGACAGTATCCTTAAGCCTCTGCCTATAGACTCTATCTGGATGCTTCCCGATCGTGCTACTAGCGGTATGATTAAGGCTCGCTTGCAATACAATACCTCGTACGAGCTCTACGTGGATAGTGCTAAGTTTGTTGATGTCTATGGACATCACCTTGCCGAGACTGCCGTTGATGCTTTTAAGACACAGCCCAAGGAGGAGTTTGCACAGCTCACTATTGATATTTCGGGCGTTGAGGGTCCCTTTATTGGCGAACTACTAAGCACAGATGATAAGCCTATTCGCACCATTGTCACCGACCAGTCGAAGATACTATTTGCCGACCTAAAGCCGCAGAAGTATGCCTTCCGACTGATCATTGATAGCAATGGTAATGGACAGTGGGATCCAGGTAGCTACCGCGATAGCATTCAGCCTGAGCAGGTCTACTATATGCCTAAGATACTGGAGGTGATGAAGAATTGGAAGGTCACTGAAACCTTTACTCCACTCACTACACCTATAGACCAGCAAAAGCCAAAGGAGATGATCAAAAATAAACCGAAGGCAACGGAGCGGAAAGACCGCAACAAAGAGCGTGAAGAAGAGCTGAAAAAGCGGAGAAGTGGCGCAGGCGATCAAGGTGGCATGAACACCAGCATGGGTGGCATGGGCGGACTAGGTGGACTAGGTGGTATGATGCCAGCTGGTAGTCAGTACTAGCCACATGTCGTGCAACCTTTATAAAAGAGGCGGGAGTGCACCTAGGTGTTCTCCCGCCTCTTCACGTATGTGACCTAGCCTGAATCCCGAAAGCAACGTAGCAGATTGCCTTCGTGCAACAGTCTCAGTTATAGACGCTCCACGCTCTTGACCCCACTCACCTCTCGCACTGTTTTGAGGAGAGTATTCACCTGAGAAGGATTATGGAGGTGCAGATTAAGCAGAGCTTGAAAGAGTCCATCGGCCGACTTAATGCTGTAGTCTCGGAGAGTCACTCCCTCTACCGTTGCTACTTGATTGACCACCGAATGCACAATGCTCAGGTTGTCGTGCCCTACCACTCTCAGCACAATCTCCACTCCCTGTCTAGCATCTCCCTTCCATCGTGCCTTGAGGATTCGATATCCGAAACGATTAAACATATCTAGGGCATTGGGGCAGTCCATACGATGAATCTTTATTCCCGAGCGAGAGACAAAGGCAAAGATCCGGTCGCCATAAATCGGGTTACAGCACTTGGATAGCTGGTAATCGACGCCCGAGATGCCATTATCAATGGTCAGAATATTGTCATCCTCTTCCACTATCTTCTCAGCCTCTGTACGGGCAATGTATTTATCAGCTGATAAGGGACCCTCATCACTCCCTTGCGAAGGTGCCTCCTGAGCCTGCTTGTACTCATCAAGGAAAACATTGAGGTCTATCCTCCCTTCATTTACCTCGTGAAAGAATTCACTCGTCACCTTAAACCCCTTTTTCTTCAAAAGGCGGACGAATAGTGCCTCATCATACTCCAGCTTGCGATTGCGCATACGTCGATGCATCTCCTCTTTGGTGATCGCGATGGCTCGCTCCGACTCCACTCGTAGAGCTTGGCGGATCTTGGAGCGTGCTTTACTGGTCACCACAAATCGGAGCCAATCGGCACTCGGTGTTTGGTTGGAGGAGGTATTGACCGAGACGGTATCGCCATTATTGAGGGGTTGCCGAATACTTACATTCCGCCCATTGACCTGGGCAGAGACCGTCTTCGCCCCCAACCCGCTATGGATAGCATAGGCAAAGTCGAGCACGGTTGCCCCCTTAGGGAGCTTCACCAAGTCTCCCTTTGGGGTAAAGACATAGATCTCCTCATCGTAGAGGTTCATCCTAAAGTTTTGGATCAGCTCCTCGGGGCTTGCCGACTTATTTTCCATCGCTTGTCGCACACTGGTCATAAAGTCATCTAGCCCCGTTTCACTCTTCACCCCCTTGTACCGCCAGTGAGCTGCCAGCCCCTTCTCAGCGATTTCATCCATACGCTCGGTGCGGATCTGTACCTCTACCCACTTCTGCTCTGGACCCATCACGGTGATATGGAGGCTCTCATACCCATTGCTCTTGGGTATGGAGAGCCAATCCTTTAGTCGCTTAGGATTGGGCTGAAACATATCGGTGATAATAGAGTAAGCTTTCCAGCATTGGCTCCGCTCTTCCTCAAGAGGAGCGTCGAGTATCACCCGGATGGCAAAGAGGTCGTAGATCGCTTCAAACTCTATCTTTTGCTTCACCAGTTTATTGCGGATCGATGAGATGGACTTTGTTCGTCCCTTAATAGAAAACTTCAAGCCCACCGCCTTCAGAGCCTTCTCTACAGGCTCTATAAACTTAGCGATATAGGCATCACGCGACCGCTTGGTCTCTGCTAGTTTATCTTTGATAAAGTTGTAGGTGCTTCTATCGGTGTACTTCAAGCACATATCCTCCATCTCACTCTTGATACTGTAAAGCCCCAGTCGGTGAGCCAAAGGTGCGAATAAAAAGGAGACCTCAATGCTGAGGTCGGCTTGTCCTTCGGCATCAAGGTGCTTATCGGCGAGTCTCAATTGCACCAAACGGTCGGCAATAAGGATCAAAATGATCCTCACATCCTCGGCGAAAGAGAGGAGAAAGTGACTAAAGTTGTCACTCGTTATCACTGTGCTCTTGGAGTAAAGGTCACCCACCTTCTGCAGAAGCTCAACAAGGTGTAGCACATCCTCTCCAAAAAGTTCTCGCACTCGTGATTCTTTCACAGCACCTCTCTGCACTGGTAGCTGTAGAAGTAATGCAATGATGCTGGCACCACCAACACCAACCTCCTCGGCAAGTGCTATGGAGGTCAGTAGCTTTTGCGAGAGCAGTGGTAAGCCAAAGCGATCCATCTCCCCTCTTGTCTCCAGCTCGAACGATTGCAGGATAGGGACTAAATCCTGAAGCTCCTTATCCGAAAGGTCGTGAGGTAGCTCTGCTAGCCTCTCTAGTAGTAGGTCCAATGAGACCAACTTATCCAATTCCTTATACCTCTTCATCTCTCCTGAATTTACCAGCGTCACCAACTAATTGTATGCTAAGGTACAAATTATACTTCAATTTGCCACAATTAAAGGGGAGGGTGGAGCTACTCATTTCTATTTTCACTCATTAATGTATGAGAAAAGAAAAGGGGAACTCTACCTTTGGATTAAACCAACCACTATATATATGAGTCATAAGAACAGAAAAAGACCCTTAAGAATACATAAAAGCGGTCAAAGTGTTTATAGGATTACAAAATAATGGTATCTTGCGTGTAGCAATTGACATTAATAAGCAAGTTTAGAACAGATTTACAATAGGAGGAAATATTATGAAGAGGTTTGACTTATTAGCAAGAGGGCTCTTACTGCTCTTTATCGCTTCGCCTATGGTTTCGATTGGTGCCAGCGCACAAGACGATGCCTACCTTACCCCTTCGAGAGCTAGGGAGTTGCGGAAAAAGGAGGCAGCCGAAAAAGCAGCCCTTCAGAAGAGAATGGAGGAGAAACGTGCCGCCGAAATGGCTAGAAGAGAAAAGGCACGTGCCGAATATCAAGAAGATGTCAAGGATTGGTATAATCGGAGAGATATGAAGGTAACCATCGAGGAGATGGAGGAAAATCTAGACCAACTTGATGGCACTACCGACGCCCGAGCAAGAAAGGGCGGTAAGTACAGCAATCGGATACGCCGTTTCGACCGTCCGAATGAGGATAGGATAGTCCTCCAAAATGTACAGCAAGTCTATGTGCTAGATAGCTACGACTACTACGACCCTTGGACCAATAGCTACTACGGTAGAGATTGGAATAGTGGGGTCAATATCATCATCAACCAAGGGGCTCCATGGAGATCCACTTGGGATTACTACGGCTATGGACGCTGGGGTGCCCCTTACTACTATGGCTACTACAGTTGGTATGACCCATGGAGTAGCTATTGGTACGACCCTTGGTACTATGGAGGCTCTAGATACTACTGGGGCTACAGACGTCCTTGGGGTGGCTTCTACGCCGGCTGGGGTGGCTACTATGGCGACTACTACGGTGGTTACTATGGAGGCTATGCCAATAGCTATTGGAATGGCTACAGCGATGGCCGATACGATGGTCGTCGGGATAGATACTACAGCACTCCTCGCTCTAGCTATGGCAGAAGCACAGGTAGGTACTATGATAGAACCTCCCACAATGCTATCTACGGACGTGCCCTTGGCAACTCAAGCCGCACAGTAGAGGGCTCGGGCTACTACGACCGCAGTACCCGTAGCTTCAGCAATTACGAAAACGCTAACCGCAATAACAATAGATACAACAATCGAGGCTACAATAGCAACAACCGAACGAGTCGCTGGGATAGAAATGCAGCTAATCGCAATTCTAGCTACGATAGAAATAGCACCTACTCTGCACCTACCCGCAGCAGTGGCTCCTACAGCTCACCATCGAGAAGCACTAGTAGCAGCAGTAGCTCATCAAGCAGTGGTACCACTCGCACTACTACAGGGCGCCAGAGATAAGTATCAATAACCCTTTACTAATAGAAAGGTATACCAATGAAATATACATATAGATTCTACTTATTACTCCTAGCAACTACGCTAATAGGCACCTCCAATCTTTGGGGGCAAGCCTCATCAGATGCATATCGCAATGTCCAGAACGGAGTAACTGGGACCGCACGAACCAAAGCGATTGGTGGTGCAGCAGGTGCCATCGGAGCCGATGCTGGAGCAGTTTATACCAACCCTGCTGGCTTGGCCTTGCTATCTCGCTCCACATTTGGGATAGGTATGGACTTTGGAACAGACAATAGCTCGGTAACTACAGGTGATCAGACCATTGGTCGCACTCTAGGCCTCTCAGCACTGAATAACATCTCATACTTCAGCCGTGGGTATCATATTCCAACTAATGGCGATAACTACCTAAAGCTCAATTATGGTATATCCTATGGGCGGGAATACAATTATAAAAGGGACTATGAGATGAACTCCTTTGCCCCTAGGTTTAGCATTACAGATCTCATATCAGGTAAGGCTAACTATTTGGGCTTAGGGAAAGAAGCCTACATCAGGACAAAGACCTATGATCCATTTCAGTCCAATGTCAACCCTATGGTGGCACTTGCCTTAAATGGAGATATCATTGAGTTTGCCGAGGTGAAAGACAATGCAACGGGCAACATCATAAGCCAAGGATACAACACAAAGTTTAACGACAAAGAGACGCTCATCCCTTGGAAAATAAGAAGTAGCAATCTCAATGTCAGCGAGCGTGGGCATCGCAACTATACCGACTTCAACCTCGGTATGAATCTAAATGATAGATACTTCTTTGGGGCCGCATTGAGACTTGGAACTATGACCTACAGTCGTGCTTCAATGCTTCGCGAGGATTTTGATGATAGGAAAGACAATAATAATAGTTACTTGGAGTATGGCACTAGCCTTGATGTTACTGGTAGCTCTATAGCTCTCAACTTAGGTTTTTTGATGGCCATTGGCGACTATGGTCGTATAGGTATCTCCTACTTAACGCCTCAGTATGCTCAATATAAAGAGCTGTACTCAGGCACCGTAGCTAGCTGGCACAATGGCATTAAAAACCCTGATGACCGCTACTACACCTTCCCTACTGATGAGTATAGAAGTGACTATGCCATGATCACTCCAGGGAAGCTAACCATAAGTGCTATGGCGTTCCTCTCAAAGTATGGAATGGTCTCTTACGACTTCCAATACCGCAATCTTGGTCACTCCAAGATACTGCTTAGCGGTGCTGGAGTGAGTGGCGTTTCAGACTTCATCAAGGAGGATTATGGGGCAGAGCTAACCCATCGAGTTGGGCTAGAGGTAAGACCAATCAATTGGCTCTCTCTACGCACTGGCTACGCTTATACTGGCAATCCACTTAAGTCTGAGCCTCTTAAGAAGGAGGCTGAGGGTGGACTAGACTACGAGTATCCTGCTAGCGGTATGATTGCCGACTTTGTCCTGCCTCGTAACTACCAAGCCATCACTGGCGGTATAGGATTTAATATAGGAAGAAGTACTACACTCGACCTCGCCTATGTGCACGAGATTCGCAAGGAGAGAGCTTATCCCTTTACTGGTTGGACCGACCCTAAAGACCCTGAGAAATCCTTTATTGCAGTTAAGGGCGGTGACCTCAAAGAGACCAGAGGTAGCTTCGTTGCCAACCTCACGTTTAGATTCTAAGGCTACCAAAGCCTAAATAAAAAGGACCTCCCACCGAGGTCCTTTTTATTTGCCACAAAACTTCGTGCAACATTCTCTTGTGAGGTCTGTAGTTTGCTGGTTTTTGTGTACCTTTGGAGATGAGTGAATTAACTTTTTAGCACAATGATTTTATGAATGATATATCTAAGGTGACCGCTCGGCACCTCTTGAGATTGGAGGCGGTGAAGCTAAGTCCTAAAGCTCCATTTACGTGGGCATCGGGCTGGAAAAGTCCTATATATTGCGATAACCGTGTGACGCTCTCTGACCCTGAAGCACGCACCTACATCAAGAAGGCATTGTCGGAGACGATCCGCACCCATTTCCCTGAGGTGACAGCTATTAGCGGTGTGGCGACTGGTGCCATTGCTCAAGGGGCTTTGGTGGCCGATGTGATGGAATTGCCTTTTAGCTATATTCGCTCGAAGGCGAAGGACCATGGTATGGGCAATCAGATTGAGGGTCGTATTCTCCCTACTGATAAGGTGGTAGTGGTTGAGGACTTAGTGAGCACTGGTGGCAGTAGTCTTAAGGCAGTGGAGGCTCTCCGTGAGTTTGGCTGCGAAGTGCTGGGCATGGTGGCGATCTACACGCATGGTCTGCAGAAGGCCGAGGAGGCTTTTGAGGAGGCGGGTGTGACGCTACGGACCCTCAGTTGTTACGACGCAGTGATTGAGGAGGCAGTGGCGAGCCACTATATCTCTCACGATGATTTGGAGATGCTGCGGGAGTGGCGTAAGGACCCTGCCAATTGGGGTAAGTAATTAAGTAATAGTATTATAGTATGAATGTATATACCAGTAGACCGATTGAGATAAAAAAAGATATCCAGACCCTCTATGGTTTGGTCTCTAAGCCAACTAACCTACAGCCCATTATTGATAAGGCTGGGGACAAGGTGGCTGAGTATAAGATTGAGATCAGTGATGAGCAGATCACTTTCTTTGCCCCTGCACTGGGTCAGATAGGCCTTAAGAAGATAGAAGAGGTAGCACCCAATCTAGTGAAGTATGAATCCTTTAAGTCTCCAGTGCCACTTGCTCTACAGCTTAATCTCTCTGAAGAAGGTGCGGATAAGACCTTGGCACAGATACAAGTAGAAGTGTCGATCCCTCCATTCCTTGGTGGTATGGTGAAGGGTAAGATCACTAAGGGACTTGAAAAGGTGGCAGATCTCTTGGAGATGGTGGACTTCTCTAAGATTGGTCTTTAATCACTACTGAAGCAGTGGGGAGGTTGGTGGTGCGAAGATGGATGTCGCTCTTCGTATTGCTCTTTGCCCTTTTCTCGTGTGGGGAGCAGGGGATGGAGCTAGAGGCGGAGCATCCGCTTCGTCGTCTGCCTATTGCCCTGAGGGTGTCGCTTGACCATGAAGGGCGAGCCCTGCTAGAGCCTTATAGCTATATGCTCTATGAGCAACCTCTCTACCATGGAGAGCGACTAGGCTATATGGGAGTAGTGGTGGTGCATGGGGTGGGGGAGCAGTATGCTGCCTATGACCTTGCTTGCCCCTATTGCTGGCCAACGGAGGCGGCTGTGGTGCCATCGCTGAATAGTGCAAAGGGGGTGGTGATAGCGGAGTGTGCGGAGTGCCATACGGTCTATGACTTGGCATTGGGATTGGCACACCCTGTTGCTGGCCCTGGGAAATATCCGCTCTTGGAGTATCGTGTCTATCGCAGGGGTTCGCAACTGTGGATTGAATGATTGCTCGCCTGGTGCCTAATCGGACAAAAGCACCCTGTCGGATGCTTTCTTTGTGAGTGGGTGCCTAATCGGACGGGTCGGACAAGTCGGACAAGTCGGACAAGTCGGACAAGTCGGACGGGTCGGGCAGGGGAAGCGATGCTACTATAAAAAAAGAGAGCTAGGCAGACGATTGTCTGTCTAGCTCTCTTTGGTTGTATTAGGGTTTCAGCTTACATCATGCCGCCCATGTCGGGGGTTGGCATTGCTGGGGCGTTCTTCTCAGGGAGGTCGGTGATGACACACTCTGTAGTTAAGAACATACCAGCGATGCTAGCTGCATTCTCAAGGGCTACACGAGCCACCTTGGTTGGGTCGATGACACCAGTCTCGGTGAGGTGCTCGTACTTGTCGGTGCGAGCATTGTATCCAAAGTCGCCTTCGCCATCCTTGAGCTT
The DNA here is from genome assembly GCF_022845615.1 of Porphyromonas somerae. Classification (NCBI taxonomy): domain Bacteria; kingdom Pseudomonadati; phylum Bacteroidota; class Bacteroidia; order Bacteroidales; family Porphyromonadaceae; genus Porphyromonas; species Porphyromonas somerae. The sequence goes on from NZ_AP025559.1 coordinate 445,736, forward strand.
CTGTACCACTACGGCGCCCTCCTTGCCAGCGTTGGCTAGGATCTGACGAAGTGGCTCCTCGATGGCACGACGAATGATATCGATACCGGTCTGCTCATCATCGGTCTCGCCTTTCAGCCCCTCAAGAGCCTTGGTAGCACGGATATAAGCAACGCCACCACCAGGTACGGTACCCTCTTCGATAGCTGCACGGGTAGCACTGAGAGCATCCTCTACGCGGTCCTTCTTCTCCTTCATCTCTACCTCGCTAGGTGCACCTACATAGAGGACAGCTACACCGCCGGCTAGCTTAGCCAGACGCTCCTGTAGCTTTTCCTTGTCGTAGTCGGAGGTAGAAGCCTCGATTTGGTTCTTGATCACCTGTACACGTGCCTCGATATTCTCCTTGGCACCACCGCCATTCACGATGGTAGTGTGATCCTTATCAATGGTTACCTTCTCAGCCGAACCAAGCATCTCCATGGTAGCAGCCTCTAGGCTGAGGCCAGTCTCCTCGGAGATAACGGTACCGCCAGTAAGGATAGCAATATCCTCGAGCATCGCTTTACGACGGTCGCCAAAGCCAGGAGCCTTGACAGCAGCTACCTTGAGTGAACCACGCAGGCGGTTAACTACTAGCGTAGCGAGTGCCTCGCTCTCGATATCCTCTGCGATGAGCAGTAGGCCACGACCAGTCTGCACTACCTCCTCTAGGATATGTAGAATCTCCTTGAGGGTGCTGATCTTCTTATCGTAAATAAGGATGTAGGGGTTCTCAAACTCCACGAGCATCTTCTCGGTATTGGTAGCGAAGTATGGTGAGATGTAGCCCTTATCGAACTGCATACCCTCCACTACCTCTACGGTAGTCTCCATACCCTTTGCCTCCTCTACGGTGATAACGCCCTCTTTCTTCACCTTTTCCATCGCCTCGGCAATCAGCTTACCGATGGTCTCATCGCCATTGGCAGAGATCTTAGCTACGTGCTCAATCTTAGCTAGGTCGTCACCTATCTCCTTGCTCTGCTCACGGAGTGAAGCGACTACGGTAGCTACCGCTTTGTCGATACCACGCTTTAGCTCCATTGGGCTAGCACCGGCAGCGAGGTTCTTGATCCCTACATTTACGATGCTCTGTGCCAAAACGGTGGCTGTGGTGGTACCATCACCGGCATCGTCATTGGTCTTGCTAGCCACTTCCTTTACCAGCTGGGCACCCATATTCTCAAATGGATCCTCAAGCTCTATCTCACGAGCTACAGAGACACCATCCTTGGTGATATGAGGGGCACCGAACTTCTTGTCGATGATCACGTTACGACCCTTTGGGCCAAGGGTTACTTTTACTGCATTTGCTAGCTGGTCAACACCGCTCTTGAGCAGGTCTCTAGCTTCGGTCTCAAACTTTATTTGCTTAGCCATATATCTTTCTGTTGTTTTTATAGATTCATTGAAATTACTTCTCTATCACTGCAAGTACGTCGCTCTGGCGCATCATGATGTACTTAGTACCCTCTAGCTCTAGCTCAGTGCCGGCATACTTACCGTAGAGTACACGGTCGCCCTCCTTGAGGAGCATCTTCTCATCCTTCGTCCCCTCGCCAGTTGCCTTTACGACACCCTGTAGAGGTTTCTCCTTCGCTGTATCGGGGATGATAATCCCACTTGCTGTCTTCTCTTCTGCCTCAGCAGGTACCACAAGTACCCTATCTGCCAATGGTTTGATAGTCATATCTACTACTTAAGTTTATAAGTTATACATTCAATTGTCTTCATTCAGTATTAGGTATTATGAAATAAGCGTGCCAATGTCATTCTGCTGCCACTGGGTGACAAATTCGGTAGTGGTCTGTCAGTAGTTGGCTTGGGGTAAAAAGAAAGAGGTGACAAAGTGTCGCTACACTTCGTCACCTCTCTTGCTCTTCCACTTGGACTTGAACCAAGGACCCTCTGATTAACAGTCAGATGCTCTAACCAACTGAGCTATGGAAGAATCAAAAAACGCTCTTTCTCACCCCTTTCTTCCTAATAAAAGATGCTCTTCCACTTGGACTTGAACCAAGGACCCTCTGATTAACAGTCAGATGCTCTAACCAACTGAGCTATGGAAGAATTTCACGCCCGAACTACCCTTTGTTAGTTTCGTGTGGCAAAGATACCACAAAATTTGAAACCTACAAACCCTTTGCTTGAAAAAATCTGTGGAGAGAGATTAATTCGGCAGATAAGGGGTTAGGGTAGTGCTGGTGGCGTTACTCCTTTTTTAGATCTCTATCTTGAGGCCTGTGTAGATGGACCGTGGAAGGGTAGGACCATATATATAGGCACTATCGCGATTGCCTCCTAGGTCGAAGTCGTTTTGGAAGGCATTCAGAATGTTGTTCATCCCTACATAGACCTCAATGCAAGAGGTGTTGAAGATAGGGAAGTCGTAGCTGATCTTTGTGCCAAGGTCGAAGAAGCGTGGGGTATGCTCTAGGCGATCCCAGCGTGGTGCCTGCTCTAGCTTTGAGGTGTCGGGACGCTTGCCAGTGGCTACTAGCTCGCGGTCGATAATAGCTGCTTTTTGTCCTACCGTGACAACGTGCGGAGTGTACATCTGCCCAGTATAATTGAGGGTGCAGGAGATATTTAGTTTGGAGATGGGGCTGTAGGTAGCAGTGAAGTAGCCGTAGATATTGGGCGTGCGTAGCATCTCCTTGCTATTGAGTCCTATCTCGTCTCCATTCGGATTGAATCCAGCAAGGGCACTTGGTCCATGATCCTCTAAAGTGTTGATCTCTTTGGCAGTCTCCGCTGTCTCACCGAGTAGGGCGGTGCGGATGCCCCATTCCTGAGCTTCGTCCCACTGGCTCTTTGCTAGTGTGATGCCAGCTTGTAGGCTGAGCTTTTTCCACTTGATTTTTCCCTCAAGGTTGGTGCCGTATACCTGGGCATCCGAACCATTGATGCGCTCGTACATCTTGAACCCATCTTTGGATTGGTCCGATCGCTCTTCAGTGGTAAAAGCACCTACCAGACGGGTGTAGAAACCCTCTACGAGTAGGTTGGCTTGGGCTGACCCTAGGCTAAAATAGGTGTCGGCACTTAGGCTAAGACTATGGCTGTACTCTGGGTTGAGGTCGGGGTTATTAAATACCCTTTGCGACTCTCCACCCACGATGCTTACATGCAGATCTTCATCGAAGAGCTGAGGGGCACGGAATCCTTGGGCGTAGCTCAGTCGAAGATTGACTTGATCGGAAGGATTGTAGCGAAGGGTGGCACGTGGGCTGAGGATCGGCTTGATCGCTCCCTTGCTATTGCGTACGGCAGAGTGCTCATCTAGTCTGGCACCTAGCAGCACGCTCCACGCCTCATTGCCCCACTCCAGCTGTGCTATTTGGCTCCAGTTGTGGATCTTTTGCTCTACAGTTGGGTAGAGAGAGGCATTGCCTGTGTTATCAAGCTCCCAGGAGCGAATCGGCATCGTATCCTTGAGGTGGTCATAGGCGTATTCTGCACCGAGTAGGATTTTAGCGGGGGCGATGGGGAAGTGGTCCCAATCGTAATTGTATTGTAGCCCGGCTAAATAGGTGTCTCCATGGGTGTTCCCGAAGTTGACGCCAAATTCTTCTTTGGGAATGAAGCCAAGCTTCCCTACATTCTCTTCACCGATACCACCGTAGTAGCTCTGGCGTCTTACGACCTGACCCGACACGAATAGCTGAAGGTGGTGACGGAGGTCAAACGATTGATGACTGTACTTGAGCTGTCCGCTGTAGATGGTATGATCGGTCTGCTCTGTTACTGCAGCAGCGTGAACGGGGAGGTCCATTCGGTCGCCACCCCTACGGTATTCCTGTAGCGCATGGATCTCGGCACTCATCTTATCAAACTCTGAGAACCGAATATGTCCGACGGTGCCGAGGGAGCGTGAGCGAAGTTTGCCTAACTCACTAAAGCCATCTCCATCTTTATCCCACGGCTTGCGGTCTCTAGCTTGTCCGAAGACCACTGCACCGATACGTCCGTCGGCACCTACAATAGAGGCGTTGAAGCCTAGAGTGTGGTCGGGATCTTTCATCCCTGTGAGGGTGAGATTATTGAAGAAGCTATAGCTATTGGCTACAGGTGCCTGAGTGATGATATTGATCACTCCTGCGATGGCGCTCGAGCCGTATAGTGCAGAGCCACCACCTCTAACTACCTCTACGCGCTCTATCATATTCATTGGTAATTGCTCCAGTCCGTAGACTCCAGCGAGTGCACTGAAGACTGGGCGGCTATCAATCAGTATCTGGGAGAAGCGTCCGTCAAGACCATTGATGCGCACTTGGCTGAAGCCACAATTCTGACAATTGTTCTCCACCCTAATGCCTGGTTGGAAGGTGAGTCCTTGTGATAGGCTCACCGCATTCGCCACTTTGAAGACTTTGTCATCAATCACGCTGACCAGTGTGGGGGCGTAGCGGCGAAGGGTCTGCTGACGATTGGAGGTGACGACTACCTCGTTGAGGTCAAAGACATCTTCCTCTAGCTCAAAGTTCACCTCGAGTGTCTTTCCGGGAGCTACCTTCACTGTCCGTTGCTCGCTCTTATACCCAACGCCTGATACCTCTATAGTGTAGGTGTTGGGCTTGAGGTTGCGAAGGAAGTAGTGCCCCGATGCATCGGTGGTGGCACCATAAGGGCTATGCTTTATTTTGATGATGATGCCGATGAGGTGCTCACGGCTCTTTTTATCGAGTACGTGGCCTATGATATTGGCATCGGTGGATTGCTGGTTGCTCTCTGGTTCAGCTGCAATGGCAGGGGATATTAGCAGTAGGGTGGCGATCATAGAGAGCCACCATACTGGACTAATAAGCTTTACTTTTCTCATCTGGTTTTAAGTATCATTAGTTATGGTGCATCGGCTAGCTAACTTCCGACGCACAAAAAAATTAATGCTACAAATCTACTAGATAACTCTAAGATTTGAGTCACTACTTTTAGGTATTTATCAGGGGTTACGCATTAGGAGTATATTCATAAGTTAATGACTCTATAAAATAGGAGAAAGTAATGGCTAAAAAGCCCATTTATAATAAGCTGATATTCAGAGTAATAAGAAAGCGAAAACTGAGTTGCAACTAAGCGATCGACGAGTTGCAACTAAGCAAATGCCGAGTTGCAACAAAGCAATTGCTTAGTTGCAACTAAACTTTTGACCACTTTGAGCCTGTTGCACGAATGATGATATTCAAACTATTAAGGATAATGGAGTAAGGACCTCGGAGAGTTCCGTGCTAAATAGGCACAGGTCAAGGCACGCAGTGCCGAAGACCTGTGTATAAAGAGGTACCACACACCCTTGCGACCCCGGCCGAGGGGTCGGACAACCCTATCTCTAGGTCTGACCCCTCAGCCGGGGTCAATCAGGTGGTGAATATGCTCTTGCACACAGGTCGTTCGGGGCTAACGCCCCTCCGACCTGTGCCTATTTAAGAGGGACCTCTACCGAGGTCCTTACTCCATTATCCTCTACAACTTGTAAATGATCATTCGTGCAACTGACGCTTCTAAGTCTCTTTCTAATACGTAACCCTGAGGTATTTATTGTTCTGTGAAAGGCAATTACTATTAATTTTGTATATTTGCTATACGTAATTGAGAATGACTTATATATAGGTAAATAATAATTATGGGCAAGATAAATGTAGCAAAACTACTAGGCGTAGGAGCGGGTGTCGCTCTAGGGACCTACTTGGCCCGACAGTATCTCCGTAAATACCAAGCTTTGAAGGGCAATTACTCCCCTCTTATTGATCAGGTACTAGTGATTACTGACGGGATGAAGTCGGAGCGGTGGCTCTTTGACTGGGATGATGAGGAACGATGCAAAATAGCTACTCAACAGTCACTAGATAAGTATGGAGCTATCTTTTCGGAGAATCACCTAACTTTTGAATTCTTGGAGGATTATGTGGAGGTCTGTCGCTATCTCAATGATAATGAGTATCCAGAGGAGATCGTCTCGATCTTCCTTAATAGCTATGATGTGGTAACCTCTATAGTACGACGCTCTAAGAATGGTAAGGAGGAGCGATGGGATGCTACTATCAATGGAGCTGAGCTGTCGCAGCTTACCTCGGGCGATGCTGCTACTAAGATGTATTGGAGTGAGGGCAACCTTGATGGGATCTCCTATGGTGGGGAAACACGTGAAAAGATGACCTATTATAGAGATAAGGAGAACTACCTATTCCCTGATATCAACCTCTTTGTGAAGGGGTTTGGTGAGGAGATGATGTGTAACTATGTAATGGGAACACGAAGCCGACACTTCCTCCGTACAATGTCGGTATCTGGGCCAAACTATCATAGACAGTCACATATCTCCTATCTGCTGGATAGCTTTGACCGGCCTATCCAAATGCTGATAGAGGATACTATTTTGAAAGATGATATTACTACCAATAGCAGTAGAGAATTTGAAATAAGATATAAGAAGTTATGACCGAAACAACTGAAACGATGCTGACGCACCCAGAAACAATTGATGAGGCGATAGTAGAGAAGCTGTACCCGATGAATGATGTGCGGGTGCTACTAGATAAGATTGTGAATGCCATTAATCCAGGGTTGGAGGATGGTACCTTTATGCACGACCTCCTAAGCCTAGGGATTGTCCTTGGTTTTGTAGTCCTGCTGTGGTTCTTACTACGTTTGCTATTTGTTCGCACCGTTCCCCGATTGATGGAGCGCGTTTCTTTCCTCAAAGGGGAGCGCACTATTAATACCAAAATTATTCAGAAGCTGATATCGATTGTCTCCATTTCTATCCTTTCTAGCTTGCTAGTAGTGGTGTGGCAGGAGCCTTCTGTATGGTACAATATTCTGAAGGCTCTCTGTAGTGTAGCAGTGACTTGGATGGTGGCTCAGCTGATAGCCCAGCTTTTGGACGCGGGTCGTCGCAGCATGATTCAGTCACCAAAGTATGGCAATAGTCCCTTTATTAACCTCTTTCAGGTCTTTAAGGGCATCGTCTACTTTATCGCTATATTGCTGATCATCTCAGTGCTCTTTAAGATTGATATGACGGCGATTGGTGCTGGTCTTACTGCTCTTTCTGCTGTACTGATGTTGGTCTTCAAGGATACCATCCTAGGCTTTGTGGCAAGTATTCAGCTCTCTAGCAATGATATGATTCGTGTGGGAGACTGGATCACGGTGCCTAAGTTTGGGGTAGATGGCGATGTGATAGACATTTCACTAGCTACGATCAAGGTGCGAAACTTTGATATGACGGTCTCCACCGTACCACCCTATAGTATGCTTACTGAGGCAGTACAAAATTGGCGACCTATGCAGGAGGCTGGCGGTAGGCGTGTGAAGCGCTCTATCTATGTAGATATGCAGAGCATCAAGTATGCGAGTGACCGACTTATAGAGAAGCTACGTACTTCACCACTGCTTAACGACTATATTGAAACGGCGTTGGCTGAGATTACAGCAGATAATAAAGCTAAGGGACTTGAAAACTCGTATGATCGTCGTTCGCTCACTAATGTGGGCCTTTACCGTAGATACATTGAGCTTTATCTGAAGAATCATGCTAATGTGCATAAGACATTTACCTGTATGGTGCGTCAGCAGCAACCTACGGCCCAAGGATTGCCTTTGGAGCTTTACTTCTTTACCAACACTACTGCGTGGGTAGAGTATGAGGGTATCCAAAGTGATATCTTTGACCACCTTCTAGCAGTGATAAATGTCTTTGAGCTCTCGGTATTCCAGGAGATCAATGGGCGCAATGTCTCTGCCTTGCTTGAAAATACTACGGGTACTCCTAAGGAGATGACTAAGGGGTAACTAATCACTCCCTTATATAATATGAGTGCAGTCCGCCTAGCAATTGCTGGCGGACTGCACTCATATTAACTTAACTATTGCGTTGCTGACCTGTTGATATGTGTATGGAGGGTGGGGAGAATGGCTATATTTACCCTTCGATCTCAGAGAGTTCAAGCCATCGCAGTTCGGCTGAGTCGAGGGTCTCTTTAGTGGTGCTGTATTGCTCGGCCAGCTCTACCAACTCTTGTGGAGTGGAGGTGCCGCTATTCATGGTGGTCTCAATCTCTTGGAGTTGCTTTTCGAGTAGCGGGAGTTGCTCCGTCAGCTGCTCTAACTCTCGTTGCTCCTTGTAGGAGAGCTTCGCCTTTTTCTCTCTCGGAGGTCGCTTAGTGGCCGGCTCTTTTTCTTGCTTTGTGGAGCTTTCTACCTTGGGGCTTTCCTTTTTCTGCAGGCGATAATCGGTGTAATTGCCAGGGAAGTCCCTAACCGTGCCATCCCCCTCTAGCACAAAGAGGTGCTCCGTGATACGATCCATAAAGTAGCGGTCGTGGGAGACTACAAGTAGGCAACCATCAAACTGAACTAGGTACTCTTCCAGCACTTGTAGAGTGGGGATATCAAGGTCGTTGGTTGGCTCATCGAGGACTAGAAAGTTGGGATGCTGCATCAGCACGGTGCAGAGTTGGAGTCTTCGCCGTTCGCCTCCACTAAGGAGCGAGACATAGTCTTGCTGTCGCTTTGGTGGAAATAAGAAGCGATTCAAGAGTTGCATAGCGGTATGTTCGGCTCCGCTTCTACCCACTACGTGCTCCGCAATATCAGTGACCACCTCTATCACCTTCTTGCCTTCGGGAAAGGTGGGAGGAATCTGAGAGAAATAGCCAAAGCGAACCGTCTCACCTACCTCTATGGTGCCCGATGTTGGCTCAATCTCTTGCATAATCAGTCGTATCAAGGTGGTCTTGCCTGCCCCATTTGGACCGATAACACCTACACGATCACGGCGGGCGAAGTTGTAGGAGAAGTCCTTGATAATAGGACGCTCACCATAGCTTTTGCTGATGTGCTCTGCCTCAAATATCTTCTTTCCGATATAGACCGATTGGCTATCGAGCTGAGGCCCTTGGTGGTGCTGAATATGGGTGAGTTGCCCTTTGAGTTCGTGGAAAGCATCTTTGCGATACTTTGCCTTTGTCCCTCGGGCTTGAGGCATTCGGCGCATCCACTCTAGCTCGGTACGGTAGCGATTGCGTAGAGTGGCTTGTTCGCTCTCCAGTTGCTCTAGTCGCTCTGCTCGCTTCTGTAGGTAGAGGGTGTAATTCCCTTCGTAGCTATAGATTTGCCCACCATCCATCTCTATGATGGTGTCGCATACCTGATCGAGGAAGTAGCGGTCGTGTGTCACCATCAAGAGTGCTGCATTGGAGGTGGCTAGGTACTGCTCCAGCCACTCCACGGTGCTAGGGTCGAGGTGGTTGGTTGGCTCATCAAGGATGAAAATATCGGGTTGCCTTAGGAGGACGGAGGCGAGGGCAATCCGCTTGCTTTCCCCTCCCGATAGCCCTTGGGTGCTACGGTGTGGACTGCCTAGATTGAGCTGGGAGAGGAGAGCCTGTAGCTCCTGCTCTATACTCCAGCCATCTAGCTGATCCATCCGTGCTATCGCCCGATTGATTTGGTCGGTATCACCGCCTTCGACCGCTGCCTCGTACTCCACGATCACCTCTCGTAGCTCTGGAGCAATGCCACTCAGGCTGGCGGTGAGGATATCGGGGTAGGTGGTGAAGTCGCTCCGCTGTGGTAGGTAGGCAATCTTGAGGTCTCTCTGGGTGATTACTTCGCCCGAGTCGGAAGGTTCTAGTCCTACCAATATGCGGAGAAGGGTAGTCTTACCCGCACCATTTGGTGCGATAAGACCCACCTTCTGTCCCTTTTCAATTGAGAAGTTGAGCCCTTCAAATAGCTTCAGTACGCCGAAGCTTTTGGAGAGATTGTCTACTTGTAGTATGGCCATTAGAATAGTATGGTCACGCGACCTTGGAACACCATAAAGTCTAGCCCCTTAAAGCTATTCGGGTCGCTAATGGTATAGTTGCTCTTAAAGTCCTTATGATGGTCAATATAATTGGCGAGTAGCGAAAAGCAGAGATGAGAGGTGGTCCAATAATTGGCAAAGGCACCGACACTGTAGCCTGCTAAAGCCTCAATCCCCTCATGATCATTGTAGTAAATACCCGAGCTGCGCACCCCTATCTCAAGTGCCTGCTTGCCATTGTATGGCGAACCAGAGAAGTCGGCCATAGAGGCATTGTATCTGCGAGGATTGCCGAGAACGGTATAGCTCGCACGTACGTTCCACCCTGCATATTGTGGCGTAGCGAGGTCGGAGCTTCTGAAGAAGTTGGTTCCGAGTCCTTCAGCGGTCAATAGGAAATTGCGGTTTTGATAAGCTAGCTCTAGCCCATAATTGAGTTGGCTAGTGGCATTGGAGTGGTAATACCTGATGAAGCGAGCAGTGGAGGCTAGCGTCTCAATGCCTATGGCACCCGACTGATTGAATTCACCATTCAGCATCCGCATCCAATAGATATTGGTGCCAAGTAGAAGCTTTTGATGGCGATTATTGAGTACATTGTAGGTAAAGCGCCCTGCCACACCTACTTCAGGTCGTTTGGGTAGAGAGCTACCAGCATACTCATTGAGGTTGATGGAGTAAGCTCCTATAGCGGAGTAGAGGCGACCTGTATTGTAAAATAGCCCCAAACCCAAGCGGCGAGCCGAAGCCATTGAGAGCCCCATTGGAGTAGCTACATTCATAGCGGTACCCGTTCCGTAGTTTTGGCTCATTGGCCCTGGCACCTTCATCTGCCCCATGCGCAACTTCAGGTTGTCATTGAAGCGATAGTCGAGGAGCATATTGAGGAGGTTGATCTTGTTTTGAGCATAATTGATATGAAACTCAAAGCCCCACCGCTTAGAGAAGTCTCCTGACAGGTTGGTTTGGAGGTTGGTAAAGGAAATATTTGGCCTTATCTCAAATGGTTGGTTGTCCAATGTTGCTTGGGAAGCATCAAATGTTGGTGCAAAGGCAACTCCATCCAGAGTGTAGGTGTTGGACACCTTGAGCTTAAATCCTTTAGTTCCTTTAATGGTGAGCCCTCGTCCGTGATAGGCTACCTTCGTCTTACTTTGAGCCGAAACCCCCATGCTGAAGGCAAGGAGAGCAATGATGAGTAGTGAAATTCTTTTCATAACGTTTTATAAATACTTATTTTTGATATATCCGGGTGAGCGTGAGGAGGAGGTCAAAGAGGACCATCGTCACGTTGCCATTTTGTAGAATCTCTAGCTTAGCGTCAGTCAGTTCGTCCATTACTCTGGTGTATTTCTCCAATGGTAGAGCCATCGAAACCACTTTTGCCTCATCCACTATTTTACTTGGAAGGAAGACCACATCGTCCGAGCCATATCGCAGTGCCAATAACTCTCGTAGCAACTTGGGCAGAGAATCAAGTAGTGCAATCACTTCAGGGCGATCCTTCTTGGCATACTCTTGGGCAGCTGCCAAAAGTGGTTTGGGGTGCCTTTGAAGTGGTAGTTGTAGAAACTGCAATGCCTCCAACTGACCTTTGAATAGCCCATTCCCCTCTTTTAGCTGTAAGGCTTTGTAGAGGTTGCCCTGTGCCAAATGAGCGAGCTCACTTGCTTCATCGTCAGTGGCGGACTCTTTCTGCACTAGGTATTCAATAAGCATAGAATCGGGTATCTTAGGTACCGCTACCTTCTGCAACCGGCTGATGATGGTCGGTAGAAGTCGGTGAGGACTATGCGAAACCATAATGAATACCACTCCCTTTGGCGGTTCTTCGAGGAGCTTCAGTAGCTTATTGGCCGTCTCGGTACGCATCGTCTCGGGTTGCCAAATAAGGATCACCTGATACTGACTCTTAAAAGAGCGGAGCGAGGTGTTGTGAATTAATCGCTCCGCCTCAGCCACCATTATCTGAGGCTGCTTATTGCCAGCATCTAGTTGCTCTCGCCATTCAAGCGTAGTGAACCTGCGGTACTTTCCGATCAACTCCCTAAATGGCTCCAGCATCATCTCCGAGGTAAACTCCTTCCCTTCCTGAGCCTTAATCACTGGGAAAACCAGTGTGATGTCAGGGTGCTGTAGCTCCGCCATCTGCCGGCAGGAGTGGCACTTGCCACAAGGTGCTCCCTCAGGAGTGAGCTCCTCGCATAGGATCTGCTGTGCCAATACCAAGGAGAGCGGAAAGGCCTCTCCTCCCTCTTCCCCCGTCAGAAGTATCGCATGTGGCAATTCACCAGCCTCTATTTGGCTAGCAAAGTGTGCTACTAGATGCTCCTGCCCGAGTAAGTCAGAGGGCTTTGGCACGATTGGCATAGGGAGTACTCTATCTTATAGTTGTGAGTAGTCTGGTCGCCCTAGGTCGGTTATTTGGGTAGGGTTGGCATCCTCGCTCGCGTAGTAGCGCATAAATTGGCTTCTCTGGTACATCGTAGCGTGGTCTACACGAGTGGCTGCTAGCTTACCCTTAAACTCATTGATATGGTGGTATTGCTTACGATCCATCCAGTCGGAAAGGAATTGATTTGCCTCACGGATCACCTCTGCTCCACCCTTATAAAGTGCCGAAGCAAATTGCACCCCGTCAGCTCCTGCAAGGAGTCCCTTCACAAGATCCTCGCCATTTCTTGCCCCATTGGAGAGAGCGATCGAAAGCTCAGGCACTGCCCCACGCACCAGTGCTGCATAGCGAAGCGTATCGGAATAGGAGCCCTCATGGCTCAGCACCGAACCCACCGTGATCTTCTCCTTCTCAATATCAATATCGGGCATGAAGGTGCGATTGAAGAGCACCACCCCATCAGCCCCTGCGAGCTTAAGGTCGCGACAAAGGCGAATGATATTCGTATAGTACTTACTTAGCTTGATGATGATAGGGGTATCCTCCATTTGCTTACGCAGAGAGCGTACCATTTGAATCAGGTCCTCCTCCGAAGCGCCCCAAGGCTGAGCCACCTTGCTCTCAATCCTCATCACATTGCACTCCAGAGCATTGGCACCAGCCTCAATCAGCTCCTGTGCATACTCCACCCAGCTATCCGACTTGTAGGCATTGACACTAGCAATTATCGGCGCTGTAATGCATCGTTTCGCCTCCTTAATAAGGTCGATATGCGTCTTCAGTGCGTGCCCCTTCACATAGTGCTGAAGGTAGTCCATTGCCGTAGAGTCGTGATAACCACCGACACTCTCATCGGTCATCTTAGTTATCTCCTGCTCTATCTGCTCCTCAAAGATTGACTTGAGCACAATGGCTCCTGCCCCTGCCTTCTCCAGCTGTTGTATCTGTCGGATATCCTTAGTAAGTCCCGAGCTAGCTACGATAAAAGGGCTCTTTAGCCTCAGTTTCTGTGCGTATAGTGTGGATAGATCTGCCATAATATTTATTAGTTTTGGTCTTTGGTTTTCTTTCTCTCACAAAGGTAACTATTTTTAGTGATATTCCCGAGAAAAACTAGATGGTGAAGCCTGTATTTGGAGCATCACTAGCTAGAGGGTCTTGTTCCTGGGTCATTGAAGTAGAGGGGTGGTTCATCTTGCTATCAAAAGTAGTGCCATTCTGTGCAAAGTGCATCCCTTGGCTACTTGCAAACTTGATGATAGTATCAATGAAGCGTAGCAATACGGTGTCTACGCGACCATTACGGTGCTTTGCGATGATAAACTCCGCCATCCCCTTCATGCTCCGTCCTTCCTCATCCTCCATAATGCCGTAGTACTCGGGGCGGTGAAGAAAGCAGACCATATCGGCATCCTGCTCTATCGCTCCCGACTCACGGAGGTCGGAGAGCTGAGGTCGCTTTCCCTCCTTAGGCCTATTCTCCACTCCACGATTAAGCTGCGAGAGGGCAATCACCGTGATATTGAGCTCCTTAGCTAATTGCTTCAGCGAGCGCGATACGGTACTCACCTCCTGCTCACGATTGGCATTGCTTTTGATGCCACTAGCCGTCATCAGCTGGAGGTAGTCAATAATCACCACCTTCACGCCATTCTGCCGAACCAATCTACGCGCTTTACTTCGGAGGTCAAATACCGATAGCCCCGCCGTATCATCAATATACAGAGGTGCCTGCTCGAGGGTACCGATTCTCTGCTCTAGAGTGGCCATTTGCTGAGGAGTAAGGTTGCCCCTCTTGATATCATCATTGGGAATCTCCGTATGATTCACCACCAGTCGGTTCGCCAACTGATCCTCGCTCATCTCTAGGCTAAATATTGCCACAGGAGTTTTGTGCTCCACCGCGATATTGCGTGCCATGGAGAGGACAAAAGCGGTCTTTCCCATAGCTGGTCGTGCCGCAATAATTACCAAGTCCGAAGGGTGCCAGCCAAAGGTAATCTCATCGATCTCTGGGAAGCCTGAGGGGACCCCGTGTGCATCGGCAGTTCCCGAGGCGAGGTCATTCATCTTTTGTATAATCTTTGGCACAATATCTCCGATAGGCACCACCTCATTGCTATCAGTCCCTTGGGTGATTTCAAAGAGCTGTTGCTCGGCATCTTGCATGGTGTCGGTGATTGGAATCGTCTCGTCAAAGGCATTGCCGATCACATCATTACCAAAGGAGATGAGGTCGCGCTGTATCTTTTTATCAAATAGCAGGCGAGCGTGAAACTCTAGGTGAGCCGTGCTATTCACTAGCGAAGCCAGCTCCGCTACATAGACCAAGCCATTCGTCACCGAAAGCTTATCCATCAGCTTCAGCTGCTCCACCACGGTCTGTGCATCGATCGGCTTCTCTTCTAGTGCTAGCTGACGTATTGCCTCAAACACATAGCGGTTCTTTGTGTCATAAAAGCAGTCGGGCGTCAAGATCTCCCCTACCAGAGGAAAGGCATCTCGCTCTAGGATAAGGGCACCCAGCACCAGCTGCTCCACCTCAATATTATTGGGAGGGACCCCTTTCCCCAGCTCCTTAGCAATTCCTTTGGTCTTCAGGATCTTGCCCCCCTCCAGATCGCCGTAGTCATACGCGGCAGTTGTGTATTGCTCCACACTCATAGGCACCTCCTTTAGTCTAGTTTCAATACTGCCAAGAAGGCCTTTTGTGGCACCTCCACATTGCCTACCTGCTTCATTCGCTTCTTACCCTCCTTCTGCTTCTCCAGTAGCTTTCGCTTACGCGAAATATCACCACCGTAGCACTTCGCTGTCACATCCTTACGCACCGCCTTTATCGTCTCACGGGCAATGATCTTTGCCCCGATAGCTGCTTGCACAGCGATGTCAAACTGCTGCCGTGGTATCAGCTCCTTCAGCTTTTCACACATCCGCCTACCCATTCCTTGGGCATTATCCACGTGCGTGAGTATCGAGAGGGCATCCACCGACTCCCCATTGAGTAGGATATCCACCTTCACCAATTTAGATTGCTGAAATCCATTCACGTGGTAGTCAAAGGAGGCATACCCACGTGAGACACTCTTCAGACGGTCATAGAAGTCGATCACAATTTCGCCCAAAGGGAGGTCGTAGATCAGCTCCACCCGATTGCCAAAGAGATAATCCTGTCGCACCAGCGTGCCACGCTTGCCTAGGCAAAGGGTCATTATCGGACCAATATAGTCGGTCGTGGTGATCACCGAAGCACGTATCACAGGCTCCTCAATATAGTCAATCTCAGCAATATCTGGCAGACCCGAAGGGTTGTGCACCTCAATATTCTGCCCCTTCTTGGTATGTACGTGATAAGAGACATTGGGCACCGTCGTGATCACACTCATATCATACTCCCTCTCCAGTCGCTCCTGCACAATCTCCATGTGCAACAGCCCTAGGAAACCACAGCGAAAGCCAAAGCCAAGGGCGGCAGAGCTCTCTGGCTGAAAGGTGAGCGAAGCATCATTCAGCTGCAACTTCTCCAGCGATGTGCGGAGGTTTTCAAATTCATCTGTCTCAATCGGATAAACTCCTGCAAAGACCATCGGTTTCACCTCCTCAAAGCCCGCAATCCCCTCCTTAGCTCCTCCCTCCACATGGGTAATGGTATCTCCCACCTTCACCTCGCGAGAGGTCTTAATCCCCGAGATGATATAGCCTACATCGCCCGTCTTGATCTCCTTTCTAGGCACCATATCCAGTCGGAGGATCCCCACCTCATCGGCATCGTACTCCTTGCCGGTAGCTACAAACTTCACATGGTCGCCCGTCTTGATCGAGCCATTCACCACCTTGTAATAGGCAATGATGCCACGGTAAGGGTTAAAGACAGAGTCAAAGATCAAGCATTGCAGAGGCGCCTTTGGATCACCCTTAGGTGGGTCAATACGTTCGATAATCGCTGCCAAAATCTCCTCCACCCCTTCACCCGTCTTGCCACTCGCACGGATAATCTCCTCCTCGTCACACCCCAGTAGATTGACCAGCTCCTCCGTCATCTCCTCAGGCATAGCACTCGGGAGGTCTATCTTATTCAGCACCGGGATAATCGTCAGGTCGTGCTCCATAGCCATATAGAGGTTGGAGATCGTCTGCGCCTGTACCCCTTGCGAAGCATCCACGATCAGCAGAGCCCCCTCGCAGGCAGCAATCGAACGGCTCACCTCATACGAGAAGTCCACGTGCCCCGGAGTATCAATAAGGTTCAGTGTATATTGTTCCCCTTTATAATTATAGTCCATCTGTATCGCATGGCTCTTGATTGTAATACCACGCTCCCGCTCCAAGTCCATGCTGTCCAGCAATTGATCTTGTGCATCCTTGGCCCCCACTGTATTGGTATACTCCAGAAGACGGTCCGCCAAAGTGCTCTTGCCGTGGTCAATATGCGCTATGATACAGAAATTTCGAATATGATTCATATAAATTCTCTTACTAGTATTTACCTACAAAGATAATAAAAAAGAGACGAATCACACTCCACTGTCCCACTGCTACCTAACCATTCCATGGCATTTCACGAGTGACGTATCGTTTCAATCCGTCGCAATGGAAGTAGCAACTCATGCTGACGGACAGACCGATGGACTCGAGTACTCACCATCGCACTAGGAGGCGCTCTATGAATCTCTATGCGAGAGGGAAAAAATCGAGATGCAACTAAGCATTTGCTTTGTTGCATCTCAGCAATTGCTTAGTTGCAACTCGCCGATTGCTTAGTTGCATCTCGGCAAACGATTTTGTATGGCTTTGAATTTCAGTCGGTTGTAAAGGGTCCTTTCTGACCCTATTGTAGCTGGTTTTTTCACTCGTCTTCTTCTAACGCGTAACCTCTGGATATGGTGGTACTACGATGATGGATATCGATTATTCTGTTTATATTTGTTGATAGTTAACTAGTTACATTGTACTATTATGAGATGGACATTATTTTTTACTTTGACGCTTTGGGCTATGACGTGTCATGCCCAAGTGGTCGGTAGTTGGCATGGTGATTTGCGGGTGTCGCCCACTTATGCATTGCCTTTGGTGCTACATGTCTCCGAAACAGCTGAGGGGTATCGGGCGTCATTGGATAGTCCCGACCAAAATGCCGAGGGGATAGTGGTGGATGAGTTTGTTTTTCAGCCCGATTCTCTAATGGTGCGATGGCAGAGTGAGTCGATAGGGGCTAGGTTTCAAGGAACTTTGCAAGGGGATACGATCAATGGACTTTTTGCCCAAAGAGGACTATTCGCTCCGCTTACTCTTGTAAGAGGGGAGTATATAAAGGAGGATGAGAAGCTTCCTTACCATGCGAGTGAGGTGGCGATCCCTTCGGACGAAGTGGTGCTTTCGGGTACGCTTACAGAGCCGATGGAGGGCAGTGCCACCACGGCGATCCTATTGGTGGCTGGTAGTGGACCGAATGACAGAGATAGTAAGATCGGACCTCATAAACCGCTCTTTGACATAGCCGATTACCTTACTCGTGAGGGATATGCCGTACTGAGGTACGATAAGCGAGGGGTGGGGCGCTCTACGGGTGTATTTAATGCCTCGATGCTCTCCGATTTTGAGGTGGATGTGGAGGCCGCTCTCACCTATCTTCATTCGCAAGGGAAGTATCAAAAGGTGGGGGTGATAGGGCATAGCGAAGGAGGCTTACTAGCACAGATGGTGGCTGCTGATTCACCTGAGCTTACTGACTTTATAGTGCTTTTGGCGGCTCCTGGGGTGAATGGTATAGAGACGATTGTCTTTCAGAATCAGGTGATGATGGCGGATCTGATTGAGCCTGATAAATGGGACGCTTTTGGGGAGGTGACGGAGGAGCTATTTGGTAAGATAGCTTACCACTCTACTAGCAGAGCGAGTGATTCACTGCTGATTGCTGAGTACTTTGATAGGGTATTACCACTAGTGAAGGAGGAGCGACGAATAGAGACTGAGCGACTGGTCCAAAGTGAGGAGTACCAACGAAATATGATCGGAGCTATCTCGTCACCATTCTATAAAGGCTTTTTAAGGACTGATCCCTCAATCTATCTCCCGAGAATTACCTGTCCAATCCTAGCCCTCAATGGTAGCAAGGATATGCAGGTGGAGGCGAAACGCAACTTGGCACAGATAAAGAGCCTTGCAACCTCCTCCCCAAGTGTCACCGTAAAAGAGCTTGAGGGACTCA
The DNA here is from genome assembly GCF_022845615.1 of Porphyromonas somerae. NCBI lineage: Bacteria > Pseudomonadati > Bacteroidota > Bacteroidia > Bacteroidales > Porphyromonadaceae > Porphyromonas > Porphyromonas somerae. The sequence continues at coordinate 464,171 of NZ_AP025559.1, forward strand.
ATCACCTCTTTATACCCGCCAATAGTGGGCACCCCAGCGAGTACCTTTTCCTGCCCCCAGGCTTCTCCTCAGAAGCCCTCTCCACCCTCCTCAATTGGCTCCACCAGCAGCACCTCTAACCTCAGTGATAGCTCATTGACGATGGGAGCTGACTGCCCCTCCACCCACCTTCGCAAAATCATTGGAACGGGTCGATCGTTGATAAGCAAGTACCTCTAATATGCGTTATCGTTACACATCTGGTGACTGTTGCATATTTGGAGAATGGCTCTTCGTGCAATATTCTTCAATAATACCCGACTAAAGCAATAAAAACTCAGCCTGCGGAATTGAGGTGAAATCTGATCTTTTAGCTTGTTTGTTACATTCCAGTACTTTGTTGCGATATAGCCTTATTTACCAGATTTTCTTCTAGTTGTTTTTTAATGCTATTTATTGTTATAGTATCTGTTGTAGAAATACGATATAAAGGAAGATCGTACTTGTAGAGAATACTATCTTTAAGTTTGTCTCGCACTTCTTGAACAGAACTTTCCTTGTGAAAGTGCCACCCATCTACCTCAATCACCATCTGTGGCCGCTTGGTGATATTATTATAGATTAGAAAGTCGACATGAGCAAAGGGGCTTTTTGCAAAGGTTTGTTCTTCTTCATTTAGAACTGACCAACTTGAGATTAGTTTTGAAAGAGGATAGTGACATACAACAGATAAATTATGTAAATCTAGCTCTTTCAAGGCTTGTGTTAAAATATTGTACACGAGGTTCTCTGAAAGATATTCTGACACTTTCGGATGGTCTGCCTCATAGGCTAGTCTCTCAGCTGTATATTGTTGGTAGAGAATGTCAAACACCGAATGTAGTTTGCTATCAACTACCTCAAAGTTATTGTACTGAATGTAATCAATAAGTTGATGCAAATTAGTGTCCTCTGGAAAATCGTTACCTGTGCAAACAATACAGAGATGTGTCTTAGCTCGTGAGATGGCCACATTGAGCAAATTAGAGTCATCGGAGAATGCTGATGGGACATTATCTACCATGCTCATAATAATGGTATCGCATTCACGTCCTTGATACTTATGCACTGTGCTTGCAATATCCTGCCCTAGTCTCAGATTGATAGCATCTGCTTGATCACGATATGGAGTGATAATCCCCACACTCCCCTTGTCAGAGTACTTTGGCAACACCTCTTGCACTATGACATCAACTTCTCTTTGATTGAATCGTCCACGTGCATGATTACCTTTTACAGTCCGAACCACCTTTAATACTTCACTTTCGTTAGAATCATTAGTCATAGTAATAAGCTCACCATCGTAGAAACGCTGGTTGCAGAACTCAATAATCTTCGGATGACAACGATAATGCTCTCGTAGCAATGTAGTCGGTGCATCCTTGAATATTTCTGTGCAAGATTGTAAGAAGCTATGTGTCACTTCATTGTAGCAATCAGGCACATTATAACAACTTTGTATTAGATTAAAAGCAATTGCCTCTACTTGACTCACAACATTGGGTAGCTGCTTGTCATCGCCAACGATTACCGCATTTGTTGCACTAGATAAGGCTAAAGCTCCAGTCTTAATATCCACCTGAGAATCTTCGTCCATTATTACATAGTCAAACACATAGTCTGGGCTAATGTTGGAGTTTGACTTATATGTACTGCTCAGTACAATAGGGTACTCTTTTAAGAATGCTTCTGTCCTGCACTTGAAATCTTTATAGGAAAACAACTGTCGATCACCCCCTTTGTAGCGTTGAGCTATTTCATTTTTGAGCAACTGTAGTGATGAGTTAGTCAGTGTTTTCACGCTATTGTGGAGATCTATAGAAGCCAACCTATTGGAGATTTGACTAAGTTCATTTTGGATCTCCGCTTTTCGACTGCTGTAATATACCTTTTGCAAGCTTTCAGTCACTTGAGACATCTCGTTCTTTAAGAAAGAGAACATCTGCACACCAAAGGCAAATGACCATTTCATTCTAAACCAAAGGTTAGGTTTCCTTGATTGCTCTTCCATTAACTGGATAAGCGTGAGTAATTTCATCAGCTTTTTAGAAGGCTTACGATATAACCACTCCGTATTCAATGAGTGAATACCATTTTGCGAATCACTATAGTATTTCTCTGTCATCAAAGCTTGATACTCCGCCTTGAGTTTTGCCTGATTTGTCTGGTCATCAAAGCCCTGTGATACTGTCTTAAGAGACTCCTTAGCTACCTTCTTCATCGTGGATAAATCATTTATCAGCCATCCCTCCATATTAGGATAAAATGGAACTTGTTGGTCAATAAAGGATTTTTTATTTTCTGCATTACCCAACTGGGCAACGATAAAGCCTAGCCCTTCTTTTTCCAGTTTCTCTGCTACATTAGCAACTGCGGAGTTGTTGTTGGAAACGACCAATACACTCTTATCCGCTAAAAGCAAATTAGCAATGATATTAAGAATTGTCTGTGTTTTCCCTGTTCCCGGAGGTCCTTGGATAATACTGACTTGATTAGTCAAAGCAGCCTCTACCGCACTCTTTTGGCTTGCATTACATCCGAAAGGGTAATAGACTTGCTTTGGTAATGAATAAGTTGACAACTTTTTTTTATTCCCTAGGTATTGAGCAAGAGGGACATTGTCTCGCTTTAAGTCTATCAAACTATACCCTTTTGATAGGACATTATTCCCTTCCTCATCACAAAGACCAGTCTCTTCTGCAAGCTTATTGAGATAATCCCATGTCGATCCACCACACTCATTTATAGGTGTACGGGTAATATATACATTCTTACCCTCAAGGCTTTCAGCATAACCATTGGTATAGGTTATACGATAAAAGCTGAGATTATGATCTGAGAATCGAAGTAATTCAGCGATACCAGTAATACGCTTATTATTTATATACAGTCCTTTATTATCTATGTCTACTACCTCTGGTTGTGTTAAGCAGAGTAAGCGAGCTGGATTGTATTGAAAAACACGTGGAGAAGTTATAAATCTAACTGCCCAATAACCATTTTCATTCCTCTTTATAGATGCAACTTGTTCGGTGATAAACTTTTGCCTATCACCCTTTCTTTCCAAATCTACAATCATACACTGCCTTGCATCCATAATAGAAGAATATTGGTCAAATTAAAGAACAAAAAAACTATTGACAACAAAACAATCAATATTAGGTATTCGCTTAAAACTTGGTCAGTTGTACCTAATAATTTTGTTTCTAACTATAGATTATCTTACTTATCTCAGGTTGAACTATAGTGTTCCCCATTTTTAGACAATGGGGTGGCGTTATTACTTCCGCTGTTACAAACGTACTCATTTTCTTTTTCTTTACATAGCCCTAGTTTGACCTCTGAAGTATATTTGGGGTGGTTCTTGGACTTTATGAGGAGTGAAATACTGATTTCATCAGGGTAATTGTTTTTTCAAATTGAAACGATCTCACCAACTTCTATTTTGAGGAAAGTAAGCCGAGTGGTTAAATGGCTAAGTTCGGACGAACCGAAGAGAAAAGAAAAGGAGCGATTGCGAGCTCTTTGTGTTAATACAGATGGATTTATTCGTGGTTCATCCGACATTTCGTGTGATACGGCAGTCATGTAGTGCAAAAAGTCTAAGTTTGAAATAGTCATCATCTCTATATCCGTAAGCATTTCTCTTCATCACTTTAATTTTATTGTTTATACCCTCCACTTTGGCCGTTGATAGCCGTCCATAATACCATGCGAGTATTTCCTTTTTAGCTGTATTGATTGTATTTGCTAATGAGATTAGAGGTTTTGAATCTGTATCTAATGCCATTGAGACCCAGCTGTTTAATCTTTCCTCTGCTTCATTAATGGTTCGTTGATTATATATTTCTCTCAGGTCCTCCTTGAGGTAATAGGCTTGAGAGAGGGGTTCGTTCATTGCGAGTGCTTTCTGGAGCTTCGTTCTCCCTTTCTCATCAATCATCTTTTCCCCGTTGGCAAGTAGGAGGTATCTTGTTCCTTTGATTAGTTTTTTCTTTCCCTCGTCCACCTCTTTTGCCACTAACTCTCTTCGCACTTTATCAAGGGTATCATTCATTAGCTTGATGACATGAAAGTGGTCAAATACGTGTATGGCATCAGGGGTATTCTCACGTACTGATTTAGAGAAGGCTGATGACATATCTGTCGCCACATACTTTATCTGAACGTTCTTCTTCCTTACCCTTTTCCAAAACGTTGTAAGAGCATCCGCCCCCTTTCCATCGCCAACATGAAGGATTCTTCCTGAGATTAGGTCCACTACGATTGTCTTATAAACATGTCCTTTTCGGACAGCGAACTCATCAATACCTATGCACTGCACCCCTTGTAAGGAGGGCTTGCTGTAGTGTCTCTTAAGATAGGTTGTGTGAATATCCTTTACTACATCCCAACTAACACCTAGCCTTTTTGAAACCTCCTGAATAGTCATTGCCCTTAGCAAATCAACCACGTACTTGGCAAAGCGATTAGAGTACGACCTATTGCCTTTAACAAAGCTGACCCTCTCGTAATCATCGTTTCCGCATTCTTTGCATTTGTATCTTTGTACTTTCATGTGCAATATGGTTTTGGTAGAACCAATTGGTAGCGCATGGATATTACGATACCGGTAGCCATTCTTCACGAGAGTGTATTCCCCGCAGCACGGGCACCTCTTTTTTGTTTTAGAATACTCTATATCTAAAACTATTTTGTTAGTTTTGTAGTGTGTAGCAGTACATTTGACTCCAACAAGACCATATACATGTCGTAGAAAACTGGTATCCATTGTGTAATTAAGCGTTTAGTGGATGATTCGCTCAATTATAATGGATTTCCAGTTTTCTTTCAAATTATCAAAGAGAAAAAAGACTCCGTCGCCCATATCTTGCGGATTTCATCCCGCAAGATGATTGGTGTATACAGGCTGACGCAGTAGTCTCAAGGTGATACAGTCACCCCATCACGCAGAATATCGGATGAGGCTTATTCGTTACTACTTGTCTATTGGGTGGTCAATAACATACGAGTACAACTGAAAGCTAAAGGAATCCCATCTACCCATTTAGAAAAATCAAAATTTGTTGTACACAGTAACCCTTGAAAAAATGACAACCATACTAATATCAATTACTTGCACTCAAATAGGGGTCAAACTTAGGTTAAGAGAGGGAATAATAGATAATTCGTTACTGGACGAACAGAATCCTAATGCTAAGGCGTATCAAGCGGACAAGCAGTCAAACGGCAGTGAAGGATACTGACCCTAAAAAGTGTGTAAGCCCCAATAATGCTATCTTTGTAAAATAAGAATTAATAAGTTAGCGTTTCTAGGAAAAGGCGGAGATGTTTCTTAGAGTTGAAGTTCACATAGGCCGTTACATCATTAGAGAATGTTGCATGAAGTGCCATTCTCGTACATTTGAAGCAATTGTGCTGAGACTTTGCACGAAGGATGAGATGCCAGACGCTGAGGGCAAGGTGCACGTAGGGCACCAGGCACACACAAAAAGATGAGACCAAAGGGAGCGTACTCACATACGTGGCCTAGGCCGATTTCCGAAAGCAACGCCGCAGATCGCCTTCGTGCAACAGTCTCCATTAGTAAATTGACTCTTGATATTCAAGATTATTTCTTTGTCTCTTCCTCATCCGTGACTTGGTTACGGTGGAGCTCTGTGAGGAGGTATGAATTGAAGTAGTAGAAGAAGGCTACTTTCATCGTATTGGATAATCCTCGTTTGCCACTCAGGATAAGCGATAGACTGGATTTGTCAATCGCTAGCTGACGGATGATATCATACCTCTTAATACCCAATTCTTTCATCTGCTCTTTTATCCACTCTACGGTTATCTGTTCTAGATCTAATTGATATACCTCCGCACGTATTTTGAATTTTCTCTCGGGGTATACGGTTCGTCCAAAGACCTTTAACTCCTCTTGATTAAGTAGCCAACCATTGAGAAGTCGCTTGTCCGTCACCGTTACTACATTGTTTTCATCTGGTGTTGATACATCAACGCCTAAGAACATTCCGATACTCTTGCGTATCTGGAAACGCTGCTCTTCTGTTCTTGTTTTAGTCGTATTCTCCATCTTTATTAGTTCATTTACTGAATCTATAATTTTAGTTCTCTCTGTATACTTTGGTATTGCAAATATACATAAATGTTTGTTTTAAGCAAACGAAATAGATGCTTAGCTTGAAGACGATGAGGAGGTGGAGCTTAATAATAAAAAACATCGCCCCTACGTGGTGTAGGGGCGATGTCGCCTATCATGTGTTGGCAGGATAAAGTGGGTAACTATTATTCGTTACTCTTTATCGCACTGTAGAATATCTTCAGTGCATCTGCCTCTCTTAGTCTCTGCTTAACGTCAGTTACAAGACCCATCTTAGTGTCTTTGTCAATCTTAAGGATGGTAGTCATGTATGGGGCATCTGCCTCTGACATAGACGACTTCTCCTGTGCGATATAGTCAAAGATCTCTGCTGTAGTCGCGAACTTATCGTTTAGTTGAATTGTAGCCTCAGTACCGTACTTATTTTGGTACATCTGAAGTGGCTGACCCATATAGATGTAAGTAGCGAGTGACTTCTTCTCCATCTTCGTTAGTTCCGTAGCATGGGGAAGTGAAACCTGTACCATCATAGTCACTTCACGCATTGAGGTTACCATCATAATGAAGAATAGGAAAGCGAAAATCAAGTCGGGAAGCGACATGGTATTCAGCTCTGGTACTTCACGGGTGCCACCTTTCGTAAATCTGCTCATAATGTGTACTCGTTACTTATTTTTCTTACCGTACTCTTTTGGGTTAGCCTCAGATATCTTCTGAGGGTACATATCTACCATTACCTCTTGTTGTGCTGTTGAAGCATCCTCCAGTGATACACCAAAGAACTTCTTACACATCATATCTCTCACTTCCATATAAGCTTTGGTAAGCTCATTTTGTACTAAGATATAGTCACTATACTTAGTGTCCACATCGTTAGTCAGTGAGATAACGTGGTTCTTAGTTACTTTCTGTGCACCAACCAAGGCAAATGTCTCCACTGTACGCTCTGCAAGGTCGGCACGATCATTCTCATTGAGAACGAACTCCTTAACCTTCTCGCGTAGTCCGTCAAGATCCACCACCTCGCCATTGGCAAGGATTTGTCCGCGAGTATTAACCAATACTCGGAGCATATTTCGGCGGTTAACGTCAATGGCCACATCTTGTTGATCTGGTGGTACAGATGGTGGTAATTGTCTTGCCAAACCACTATCCGATCCCATAGATGTAGTTAGTAGGAAGAAGAGTAGCATGATAAAAGAGATATCGGCGGTTGAAGACCCATTGATACCGGGTACTTTTTTCTTTCCACGTGCCATTTTAAATCCTTTCTTTTAAGTGTTACTTCTTACTTCTTTGAGCGTAGAGCCCCTTTAATAGCAAATACTATAAGTGCAAGGATATTGATGCCAAGCACCACGTAGATGCTGTATAGCCACATATCTGCAAACTTAAGATAAAAGTCTGTATTGTATTTTTGGAAATCTAAACTCAGTGATACTGGATCCGTAGAGCCAATGGCGTACGTGATCACGAGTAGCACAATAATTGCTATGAATGATACAAGACCAGTGAGTGACGCACGGCGTCTCTTGGGGTCTTTGAGGTTGCTAGCAAATCCCACAATGGCAAATCCTATCATCGCTAGGAGCGTAACGCCCAGTGCGCAGTACATTAGATAGAATATTGCATCAGTAAACTTTGGCTCTGGCTTTGCAGCATTAGGGTCTATGTACCCTCCTGCGAAGAAAGCGATAGTTACTATTATAGTAAGGATGGCTAGAGCAAGTAGTGAATAGCTTGAAATCTTTCTGATTTTACTTACTGCCATAATATTTCCTTTCTTTTGTGATTATTTGCGAGCAAACTTCTCCTGGTGAGCTACGATAGTGTCTACAAGTGTGATAGAGCTATCCTCCATCTTATTGAGTACACCCTCGTACTTAGATAGGATATAGTTGTAGAAGATCTGAAGGATCATAGCTACGATCAGACCGAAGATAGTAGTGATAAGAGCTACCTTCATACCTCCTGCTACTACTGTAGGAGAGATGTCACCTACTTGCTCGATCTTATCAAAAGCGGTCACCATACCGATCACGGTACCCAAGAACCCTAGTGATGGAGCAGTAGCGATAAATAGAGTGATCCAAGACATGTTCTTCTCAAGTAGACCAGCCTGTACACCACCATAAGCAGTGATAGAACGCTCTACTGCCTCGATGCCTTGATCGATACGGCTGATAGCCTGGAAGGTTACAGAAGCTACAGGACCTCTAGTGTCGCGTGCTAGCTCTAGTGCACCGTTGATATCATTAGCTTGAAGCCTTGCATCAATTTCGTCTAGGAACTTCTCGTTGTTTACATCTGCTAGGTTGAGGTAGATAATTCTCTCAAGGCAGAATGCTAGACCTAGGATAAGTACGATAGCGATAGCAGCCATAAACTCTGCACCACCCTCGATAAACTTAGTCTTAAGTGCTTGGTGGAAACCACCCTCATTTGCTACAGTGATATCCTCAGCAGCCATTTCCTCAACAGGAGCTGCTTCCTCAGCAGGTGCTGCTACCTCTTCAGTAGTCACCTCAGAGTCGGGAGCTTGTGCCTCGTCTTGTGCAAAGACTGCGTTTGCTGTGCCTAGTGACAGCAATCCAAACAGTGCGATACTTGCTAGAAATTTTTTCATTGTAAGTTCTCTTTTTAAGTTTAGTGATAAATTACTTTCTTATTCATATTATATTAATGCGGAGAGAGAGGGATTCGAACCCTCGATACGCTTTAGGCGTATACACGCTTTCCAGGCGTGCCTCTTCAACCACTCGAGCATCTCTCCAGTTGATTCTTGGACGGTTCATTGTCCAATTACTCTACAAATCTAATCTATTTCTTTGTATCTACCCACTTTTGGGGCGGTTTTTTGTTGTTTATTTGTTTTTATTCTCTCTTAATGTCTTGTTTCTTATGCCGTAACTCATTGATTGTATTTGAATTATTGAGCTATAGCACTTATATGTGCAGGTTATATATTTTTTTTGAATTGTCAAATAAATGTTGCCTTACCGCCACCTCCGGGAGTGCGTATACCTCTTGTAGCTTTTCGACTACCTTCGTGAGGTAGGCGGGTTCATTTCGCTTGCCTCTGTAGGGTACTGGTGCTAAAAAGGGGGCATCGGTCTCTACCACCACCCGTTCAATGGGGTAGCAAGAGAGATAGGAGGCGAGTGGGTTATTCTTAAAGGTGAGTGTCCCATTAACGCCGACCATAAAGTTGGGTAGCTCATCTCTTACCCGCTCTAGTTGCCGCTTGTCCCCACCAAAGGAGTGGACGATGCCTTGCAGGCCTCGCGCCTGATAGGTAGCTAGTAGGTCAATGGTTTCCTCTTCGGCATCTCGGCTGTGAATACTCACCGGTAAATGGTATTGTACTGCCCAATCCAATTGGCGTCTAAAGACCTCTTGCATCTCCTTTTGATACTCCATGCTCCAATGGTAGTCGAGCCCTATCTCTCCAATAGCAATAAAAGACTCACTTGATGAGGCCAACTTCTCTTCCACAAAACGTAGCTCACTCTCCCACCGAGCATCCACATTGGTGGGGTGTAGCCCAATCATCGGACGGCAATAGTCGGGGTATCGCTCAGCGAGTGCCATCATCAGTGGATAGCTCTCGCTGTCGATGTTGGGCAGAAGTGCATAGGTGACTCCTGCCGCTTTACTCCGTGCTATCACCTCGTCCAAATCCTTGGAAAAGTCAAGCCGAGGCGACTCATCCTGATAGTAAAGGTGGCAATGTGTATCGATGATAGGGATCATCACACCTCTCTTCTTACTAGGGTAAGGAATAGTTGGCGAAGTGGCTCAATATTCTCCTCAGCTACTGATAGCTGATCCAGTATCTTTGTTGCCTCCTTGCTTTGTCGCTCCACCTCCTCAAGGGCTGCATCGCGAATGCCTAGGTCGCTGTATAGCTGAGTCATTCTAGCAATCTTTTGATCATCCTCCTTCAGGTCAAGGGCTGCAAGTACCTCCTTGCTATCCTTAGCATAAGCAGATAGGAGCAACCAAGTCCGCTTCCCTTCAAGGATATCCCCACCTTGCACCTTCCCAAAGCCTGGCTTGCTATAGATGTCTAGGTAGTCATCCTTGATCTGGAAGGCTAGCCCCATCTTTTCAATTGCCTCCCAAAGCAACTTCCGGTCTGTTTCAGGGGCATCTGCCAAGTAAGCACCTAGCGAGGCCGCACCGCAAAATAGGTAAGAGGTCTTGAGCCGTATCATTCCGAGGTAGTCGCTCATACTCATCTGACTGAGTGGCAGCTGCTCAAAGTCCATATCATACTGCTGCCCTTCGCAAACTGCACTCCCCATATCATTGAATATCTCAAGGGCATGCGGTAGCTTCTCTGGTGAAAGCTGTGCTAGATGCTTGTAGGCCTCTATCAGCATCCCATCACCAGAGAGGATGGCAGTATTAAGTCCCCATTTCTTATAGACCGATGGCTTGCCCCGTCGCATTGGAGCATCGTCCATCACATCATCGTGGAGGAGCGTGAAGTTGTGAAACAATTCAATCGCCCGCATCGCGGGTGCCACAGCCTCTACTGCTCCGTTTGGCTTATAGGCTTGGTAAGAAAGCAGTAGTACCAATGGTCTCAGCCGCTTACCTCCCAAGTCCATAATATAGGCCATCGGATCATAAAGGTTTTTCAGCTCCTTATTCTCTAGTCCCAAGTGGCTCATTACCTCTTGGACTGTCTCTAGACCTTTTATCTCTTTACTCATATATAATATGTGTTATGCCTCAGGCTTAGCTTTTTTGCTTGAGCGAATCAAATAGGTGAATATAGCTAGGTACATCACCACGGTGAGTACATGGCTCCATGGGTTGGCTTGCCATGCAGTGAGAGTTAGCTCAGCCCCAGCTAGCTTCAGGATCGCACTCACCACACCCATCAACGCACCTCCAGCGATAAAGCCCGATGCAAGTAGGGTACCCTTATCCTGGCGAGCCTTATTGAGCTTCTCATCCTTAGACCTTGTGCTGAGATACCAGCTGATAAACCCACCTGCCAATAGAGGGAGGTTAAGGTGTAGAGGGATAAACATACCGAGTGCGAATGGTAGGGCAGGCACCTTTACAAAGGTGAGCAGTAGTGCTAAAGCAGCACCAATGCCGTAGAGAAGCCATTTAGCTCCTGAGCCAGTCATGAGTGGCTCAATAAGAGCCGCCATCGCATTGGCCTGTGGGGCTTGTAGCGCATTATCGCCTGTAAACCCGTACGCCTTCTCCAATAGAATCACCACGCCACAAACTGTAGCTGCAGAGACTAGAGTACCAAGGAACTTCCAGCTCTCCTGTACCTTTGGAGTTGTTCCCAGCCAATATCCGATCTTAAGGTCAGTGATAAAGCCGCCCGCCATAGAAAGAGCAGTACAAACCACCACTCCGATTACGAGTGCCGAAACCATACCACTTGGTCCCTCCATGCCTACCGCTACCAGCACCACGCTTGCTACGATAAGGGTCATAAGTGTCATTCCCGATACCGGATTGGAGCCAACAATGGCAATGGCGTTCGCTGCAACGGTGGTGAAAAGGAAGGCAATCAGAGCCACAAGTATCAGTGCTATCACCGCCCACATAAGGTTACGCTGTACCACCCCGAAGTAGAAAAAGATGCTGATGCAAACAAGTGCCAAAAGGATACCCCAAACCACCATCTTCATAGTGATGTCTCGGTCGGTACGAGGTTGGTTGCCCTCCTCATTATTGCCCTTTTGCTTGAGCTCTCTATTTGCGAGGCTCACCGCACCAGTGATGATCTTTCGGTTATTATAGATGCTGATAAGTCCAGCCATGGCAATACCTCCGATACCGATGTTACGACCATAGTGGAAGAAGATATCCGTTGCACTCATCTCTCCAATGGTCTGAGTGATGCTAGGATCTCCAAAGGTAATAATATCGCCACCCCAAACGAGGTTCATTACAGGTACAATCACCCACCATACAAGTGCCGATCCAGCGCATATAATAGTAGCATACTTCAAGCCGATGATGTAGCCAAGACCCATCACCGCTGCTCCGGTATTGATGTTGAATTCTAGCTTTGCCTTTTCAGCAATGGATTGTCCCCAAGGCAATACCTTTGAGCTAAACACCTCGTGCCATGCCCCAAAGGTGGAGACGGCAAAGTCGTAAAGACCACCAATCAATCCCGAGATAAGCAGAGGCTTTGCTTGGGCACCTCCCTTTTCGCTACTTAGTAGTACCTGAGTGGTAGCTGTAGCTTCAGGGAAGGGGTATTGACCATGCATATCCTTCACAAAATACTTACGGAATGGGATAAGCATCATTATTCCCAATACACCGCCAAGGAGCGAGCTGACAAATATCTGTAGGAAGTTGACAGTCATCTCAGGGTACTTCGCCTTTAGGATATAGATAGCAGGAATGGTAAAGATAGCACCAGCTACCACCACACCACTCGAGGCTCCTATACTCTGAATCATCACATTCTCTAGAAGAGCTCCCTTTCGCTTCGTAGCTGTAGTAAGTCCTGCAGCAATAATGGCAATTGGGATCGCCGCTTCAAATACCTGCCCTACCTTAAGTCCCAGATAGGCTGTAGCGGCACTAAAGATCACCGCCATAATCAATCCCCAACCGACACTGTAGGCGGTTGCTTGCTTCGGATTTTGCTCTGGCCCCACTACAGGGTGGTAGCTCTCTCCGGGCTTCAGTGGGCGATACGCGTTTTCCGGCAACTCGCCTCTTCTAGTCTGTTTGTTTTCCATGATTTATTATTTTGCTCTAGTTCATTGCTTAATTCCGAGAGTCCTCTGTGCCAATTCTATCTCCTCGGGGTCGCCAATGTGCTTGCCCTCTACATCCGATAGCTTAATACAGTGGTGCCACTTCTGTCGGGGAGAGATTTGGCAACCGATCAGCTTCATCACAATGTTTCTTGGCACCGTATCATTGCCCACATCATTGGTGAGATTGGTGCCCACACCAAAGGTGGCTGGGATACGAGAGGCACAATACTCCTTGATCTCCACTGCCTTGGGGATAGTGAGGCTATCACTAAATACAATGTACTTCAGCATCGGATTGATCTTCAGTTCCTCGTACCTCTTAATCGCCTTCTCTACAAACGCATAAGGGTCGCCACTATCGTGTCGCATCGAGGTGAAGAGCATCGCATGCTTTTTACTAAAGTTTTGCATAAAGACATCGGTGGTATAGGTATCGGTGAGCACCGTTCCGAGGTCGCCGTCATAGACATTGATCCAATCCTCCATCGCCATATAGTTGGCCATCTTGTAGCCATAGATCGCAGCGTGAAACTGAACCCACTCATGTGGGTGTGTACCAGTCACTCTCAAGTGGTGCTTCATGGCGTAGTAGACGTTACTAGTGCCATAAAGGCTTTCGCCAGCATGCTCTTTCAGAAGTTGCGTTACCGTATCCTCCACCTCGGCACTAAATCGACGTCTCATGCCGAATAGAGATACCTGTAGCTTGTGCTCCTTCATGATCTGAGCCTTCTCTATCGTCACCTTACGCACATGCTCCAAGTCGGGCTCCTGCCCAGTCACAAGATAATAGAGCTCCGAGACAATGGCTAGGATAGGGGTCTCCCAAAGAGTAATCCTATAGAGCAGCCCTTCTGCTGTGATATGGAGGTGCCCCTCCTCATCTTGGCAAACCTCTACCTCCCGTGGGTCAAATTGATAGCCCCGCAGGTAGTCAATATAAAATGGCGGAATGTAAGGGCATTCACGACTGAGAAAATCTGCCTCCTCATCCGTTAGCCGTAGAGAAGTCATCTTGTGGAGCTGCTCCTCCACCTTGCTCGCAAACCCTTTTGGGTAAATAGTATTTGCCCTATCTACAAAGGCAAATCTACCCCTTGCCCTTGGAAAAAGCTTAGCATAGGCATAGCTCGTGCTAAACTTATATAGGTCTGTATCTAGGATACTTCGGATAATACCTGCTTGGTCTTCCATATTAATATGCCCCTTTTCCCCCTTCTATTTTAGTTTTGATTATGGACAAATTTAGCATTTTATGCGGAGCTATCCAAACATGAGCCCATTCCAAGATAATTATTGTGTGAGGAATAGTGTTGCTACACCCCTTTCCTACTAAGCCCTTATTCCGTAGCCCTGCGGAACGTATTCCGCACGCATACGGAATCTATTCCGCACGCGTGCGGAATATGGGGTTGTTGTAGGACCCCTTTTAATCGCCAACCTAATGTGGGGATTCCTGATATAGTGTACACCAATTATTCGCTATTCCTGAAAATGTAGACACTATGGACCTTACTTTCCTGAATGTGTATACAAAACGCCCTTACGACCCCAAGGGTTACGCATTAGAGGCATCAACTTAAGCTGCTTTCCTTATATTATTACTTGTACTAGACAAAGGGATAAGGACCTCGGAGAGGTCCGATTTGTTGTAGCCCCCGTGTCGGAGGGCGTAGCCCGAACGACCGGGGGAAAGAATGTATAATACACAATATCGACCCCTTGTGGGTCGGACTTTAGGGTCTAGGACATCACAAGTAATCCTAGAGTGGGTTGTCCGACCCACAAGGGGTCGTGATTTTTGCTCCGCCTTATTTACCCCCCTTCATCGGCTCTACGAGCCTCGAATGGGGGCAATCTATGATCACCACCAAATTTATATGGTTAAAAAGTGTTATTTCGACCTATGCTCGTTTTGCGTCATAATCAGAATAGAATTTGGTCCTTCTCGTGGCGATTGTAAAGGCAACCGTAAGTAGCTTGTTTTTGATGTTGTTCATAATGAGCAAATGTGGCTTGCCTTTGCTCTTCAGCTTTTTCTTGTAGTCTATGAACTTCGAGTTGAATCTGCTCGCAGAGAGTGCCGCCATATGTAAAAGACTTGCAAAATAAGGGTCGGCAAACCAACTCCTATGATTGCCATTTTGGACGGATGTACCTGACTGATTCGGGTGTGGAGAGACCCCTAAAAAGCAGGCAAGTTGCTTGGGGTTATCGAACCTTGTAAACCCTCGAGTAACAACGATCAAAAGAAGGCTTGTGATCTTCCCGATACCTGGTATGCTCAGTAGGCATTTATGGATCTCATTAAGCTCCTCATTGGCTTTGATGATTTCCACCATTTTAGCCTCAATAGCTTTGATTTCTTTCTTCAGAAACCTCTCCTGCTTCTCTAAGCGTTGGATCATGAACTTTAGCGTCTCATCATTGGGTTCTGACTTAAGAATATGCTTATACTCTTTTATCTGACACTTCAATCGCGCTCTTTCTCTCACCTGTCCATATCGGTATGAATAAAGTCTCTCTAAGCTCTCCATATCCTTAGATAGGGGCTTATAGAGCCTAATCTGATCGCGAAAGCGATAGAAGTAGTAAGCGATCTTTTCTGCGTCTATCTTATCGGTCTTGTCGCGAACAATCTTGCCACTACCACATTTGATCGAATAAGCATTTTGTAAGGAGCAATCAATCCCCAGCACATAAAGCTGTTTAGGCAGCGTGATGCTATAGTTACCTGTATCTTCTCCACCTACGAGAACAGAGGAATAGTCGCCAGACAATGCACAAGTCTTATTCAGCCATTTTACAAATCGCTTACAACCCGGCACATCGTTTTTGAACTGCTCATTACCAATGATCTTTGGATCAATAGAGCTCTCTTCAGATACCTTGAGGATAGCTGCGTCAAATGTTTCTTTTGAGAAATCAATTCCCACAAATAATTTTTTATTCATAACTTTGTACATGTAGTGATTAGATAGCCATTAGTCGAACGATAGCTGTTTGTACTCAAGCTGTAAATAGGAGTGAAATCCTAACAATCTATATAGTATCCAACAGCGTGATTAGGTGTCCTTACTGCCCCCAATAGGTTCTATGACCTCGCTACGGTATTAAGGTTTCTCACCTAATCGACTAATGGCTATCTTTCTACAACAAAGATACGACATTAGTCTCGCTATTAGACTATTTTTACTGGCTATTTCATCTTTGATATACCCTTTATCTACGCATTTGAATTTAACTTTTTTTGTTTGATTTTGGCGGGCTCGATAAACTCGCCCGGGCTACCTGCAAACTTACAGCTACGACAAATCGGACCTCCAAGGAGGTCCTTCTTAAATCCGACTGTTGGTGGCTACGATACTGTCCCTAAAAAGTGTGTAAGCCCCAATAATGCTATCTTTGTAAAGTTGTGAATTAATAACAAAATTGATAGACATTAGTATGAGACTTACACGAGTGCAAGTTAAGGAAATTCTTTCAAACTTTATAATTGAAGGGCAAGGGGTCAAGGGATTGATGGAGCTAGTTGTGGAGATCGTGATGGAAGGGGAGCGCGAACTTTACAAGGAAGATACCGGAGATGTCAGTAATGGCTACCGAGGTCGTCGTATTTTTGCGAGTGGCAATATGCTTGAGTTGCGAGTTCCCCGGACACGTCAGCGTGGTTTTATGCCCGTTATTTTAGGGGTATTAAAAGAGCAAGAGAAAGAGATGGGAGAGGTTGCGAGCTACCTCTATAGCTGTGGTAATACGATGAAGGACATCTCAGGTGTTTTTGAGCGTTTGTATGGCAAAAGTTATAGCACGAGCCAAGTAAATCGTCTTGCTCTCTCCACGCAGAAGGCTGTCCTAGAATGGCGTAAAAGAGCACTTCCAAGTGAGCTGGAAGCACTTATGATTGACGCAACATACCTCCCAGTAAGGCGAGGAGATAGCGTTAGCAAGGAGGCGTTCTTTGTTGTAATGAGCTTGGATGCAGACGGTCGTAGAGATATCGTTGGAGTGTACAACAACCCCACGGAAGGAAGTGGTATTTGGAATGCTTTCTTTGATGACCTAAAGTCACGTGGACTAGAGAAGGTTGGTCTTATTGTCTCCGACGGGTTAAACAATATTGAAGAGGTGGCTGAGCGTCATTTCTCTGGAGTGGAGGTGCAGCTCTGTAGTGTTCACCTTCAGAGGGAGATCTGTAATAGAGTTCGCCCTAAAGACAAGAGAGCCATCAGTTCCAAGCTGAGCGAAGTGTTTCGTAAAAACGACCCCAAACGTACTGTTGAAGACGGAGTTGAGGATTTTTCGAAGTTTGCCAAAGAGTGGCAAGAGCACTATCCATTCCTCTCAAAAATAGCTGATGGAGAAAGGATACATTATTACTTTACCTACCTGAAATATGACGTAGTCGTGAGACGGTATATCCATAGCACCAACTGGATCGAACGTTTTAATCGGCAAATAAAGAAGGGAGCAACCTATAAATGTGCCTTTCCAAGTGTTGATTCTGCACTTCATTTGGTAGGAAGTATCGCCCTTAACTCCTCATATTTAGGGAGACGAATAGGCGATCTGATAGGTGGTCTGAAAAAGCGATAACATTCAGAAAGATAACGAGATGCGCTTTACTTCCCAACACAAAGCTATCAACCAAAAAGAATACGGCAAGGCGGTGTCTCCGCTGCGCTACGACAGCCTTGCCTTAATTCTTTCTTGGTCTATCTTTGTTGTTTATGGGAAGCAAAGCGAAAAAAATAAGTACATTTGCAGTTCAAAGAGGCATTTTGCCTTACACACTTTTTGGGATACTACCGTGGCTACTTGTGGAGGGTGGGAGCGGCTTTGTCTTTGTCGGAGATGATGAGTTGGTCGAGAGGGAGGTACTTTTGGAGCTCAGATATGAGCTGTGGGTGTTGGTAGTTGAATGCCCGCTCGTGGCTAGGGGAGTAGGGGGCATCGACCTTGTAAAGTACTCTGCTATTATCCTCTAGTGCCAAAAAACCGTGTGCATATATCTTGGGGATATAGAGGGCTAGGCCACTCTCAGGGGTGAGTTCTACGCCATAGACCTCTCCAAATGTGGGAGAAGTGGGGTCTATATCCATAGCAAAGTCGATGATGCGACCCGATACACAGCGTACCAACTTAGCTTGAGCCATTGGTGCTGCTTGGGTGTGCATACCACGGAATACACCACGGTGTGAGCAGCTCATATTATCTTGGATAAAGTGGGGGTGGTCGGTGAGTTGTTCCGCGAGCTCGGCCTCTTTGAAGACCTCCATAAAGTATCCCCGCTCGTCGTCGTATCTTTTGGTGCTTACTAATTGTAGTCCTGGCAGTGGTAGTTGTTTTATTTCCATTGTCTCATTATGATATAAAGGTTATTCTGGGTCCTTCCAGTCTCCGTGTGCTTTGATCAGTTCGATCAATTCCTTCACCGCTTCCTCCTGTGGGATGTTCCTTTTGAGGCGCTCCTTGGCCTTGTAGAGGTCCACCTTTCCTGGTGCACTTCCTACATAGCCATAGTCGGCATCGGCCATCTCACCAGGTCCATTGACGATGCAGCCCATCACCCCGATCTTTAGTCCCCGCAGGTGCTTGGTTGCCTCCTTTATCTTGGCAACAGTGCTTTGGAGGTCAAATAGAGTGCGTCCGCAGCTGGGGCAAGAGATGTAGTCGGTGCGTGAGATGCGACGGCGTGAAGCCTGTAGTAAGCCAAATGCGATACTGCAGAGGGCGAGAGCATCTTCCTCGTGTCTACGTAGATATAGACCACTTAACTGCCCTCGCATCAGTGCCCCACCGAGTTGGAAGCCCAACCATGTGGGTAGCTCCTCAAGGGAGTGCTGGGTGCAATCGATTTCTAATATATAAGGTAGGGAAAGGGTATGATCGAGTGCTTCGAGCATCAGGGTGGGGGCAGTTGCACCAGTAAGTCGTACCACTAATTGCTTGCCCTCTGGTAACTCTGGCACCTCACCCGAGAGGGCTTCTTGGTCGGTGATTTGGATGAAGGGTGTTGTTTCGGTCACCTCTATATCGGGTCGGTCTGCTGGATGTAATTGGGCGAAGTAGGGGTGAGCATCCATCATCACGAGTGGCTTCTCCTCGCTTCGGAAGGGTTGACAACGGGGTGAGAAATCAAGGGGTGTTGCTTTTGCCAACTCCTCTACACAGTGGAGAAGTACCTTGGCAACTGGTATCTCCGCCTCGGGCTCTTCCGAAAGGCTGACACGGATGGTATCGCCAATCCCTTCTGCTAGGAGGGCACCAATGCCAATAGCACTCTTGATGCGCCCATCTTCGCCATTACCAGCTTCGGTAACTCCTAGGTGCAGTGGGTAGTGCATGCCAGCTTGGTCCATTCTCTCGATAAGTGCTCGTACCGTCTCGGTCATCACGAGAGGATTGGAACTCTTGATGGAGATGACCACATCGTGGAAGTGGATGCGATGGCATACCTCTAGGTACTCCATACAGCTTTCGACCATACCGCTGGGGGTATCGCCATACCGACTCATGATCCTATCGGAGAGGGAGCCGTGATTAACACCTATTCGGAGTGCGGTGTGGTGGGCTTGGCAGTGGCGGAGGAAGGTTTCGAAATTGGATTGAAGGGCCTCTACCTCTGCTTGGTACTCTTCGTCGGTGAAGTTGATCTTCTGAAACTTTCGGGCGGGATCGTAGAAGTTGCCTGGGTTGATGCGTACCTTCTCTACATGGAGAGCCGCCTCGTATGCCGCTCTTGGGTTGAAGTGAATATCGGCCGAAAGGGGTACCTTGGCTCCCTTAGCTCGGATCTCTGCCTCAATGGTGCCGAGTGCCTTGGCCTCTTTGGTGCCTTGGGCGGTAAGGCGTACTAGCTCTGCACCTGCTTGCTCTAGTCGGAGAATCTGTGCTACCGACGCCTCTATATCATTGGTATCTACATTGGTCA
Organism: Porphyromonas somerae; assembly: GCF_022845615.1. Lineage (NCBI taxonomy): Bacteria > Pseudomonadati > Bacteroidota > Bacteroidia > Bacteroidales > Porphyromonadaceae > Porphyromonas > Porphyromonas somerae. Next base: position 483,987 of record NZ_AP025559.1, read on the forward strand.
TTGACTGAATCACAATGGGGGCATCGCCTCCTATGGTAATATTGCCAATGTGGGCGGGAGTAGTCTTGCGTCTATTGTATTTCATCTTGTTTCTGAATGTTAAGTGTTGGTTGGTCTAATGGAATTGGTTGGGCTGTGGGTGGAAGGGCTGCTGGAGTGTCGAGCACAATAACGGTGCCTGGCACTATGCCAAACATTTTATGGAGTAGCTCTCTTGCCTCTGCCTTTGCCCTTTCTGTAGTGCCATCTTGACGGAGGTCGCTCTGGAGCTGTCGCATGGCTCTTCTTTTCATCTCATTTTCATCTGCGACGCTTAGCTTGGCACCGAAGATGCGGGTGGCGATATTATTGCCCCATACGTCGTAGACGGTGAAGCCATTCTCCTCGTGCTCTAGTATCTGCACCTGTGGCTCAGGGAGTACCAGATAGATGGTATCTCCTTGAATAGCTTGCTGTATATTTTCCACATCAAAGGAGATGCGTGCACGGTAGTGGCCGATGCCGAATGCCGAGACCCCTTTGCCTTTGTAGGTGATGGGGACGATTCGCTCGCCCTCTATGGTGGTGAGCCGAACCATCACGCGTAGGTCGCTCGCTACGGAGAGGAATATCTCGGGCTGCTTCTCGCTCTTTGCTCTTTTGGGAAGAAAAAGGAAGAGCAATAGGGCTATGACCCCTATGATGATGAGGGCTAGAAGCCACTTAGTTCGCTTTTTCATAGGACTGTGTAAATCTAATCTCTATCTCTTCGTACCCTCGTGCCTTTAGGATGCTGGTGAAGTAAGCTTGGGCCTTGCTTTGTGCCTTGGTCACTAATTCTTGATATTTGGGTGTGCCGGGGCGAATGTTTTGCTTGGCGAGTACCACCGCTTGTCGCTGCATATTTTGTCGCTCCTCACTGGTGATGGACTTTTTATTGCCATTGACCCGCTCGTGGAGCAATTTGAGGGTGCCACCTCGCCCGATGGGCTCTACCTCGATTGGGGGGAGGGTGAGCTGGATGGACTTGTTCTCCTGATCGTATTGGAGGTCGCTATCTTGGAGATTGTAGAGGTTGATGTAGGCGATGGTGTAGAAGTCGAAGGAGTAGATGCCTATGCGGTCGCCTATCTCAAATAGGCTGCTGAGGTAATTGGCTGCCTCCTCAAATGAGCGGATACTCTCTAGGCTCTTTTGGTCGGAGGAGATGACGAATATCTCTTCGCTACGATACTCCACCAACTCAAGTTTGCCCACCTCTCGTAGCTCATTTGGCTGTATGACCTTCCTCTCCTCCTCGGGCTTGCAGCTGAGGAGTAGGGTTAGTAGCAGTAGTATCTGTAGGGGTATATATCTCATATTACTTCTCATTATTCTCCTACAAAGATAATAAATATAGCTGAGCTACTTATTTTGGAGGGTGAGCTAGCATGTTGGGGTGGTGTGGTGTACGGCGATGGGAGTTATTTGGTGGTTAGCTTTGTGAGGGCTGCGTATGCTTTGCCTATGGTATCAATGCCTTTTTTGATAGAGATGGTTCGCTTTCCGCTTTCCTCCTTAAATTGGAGGTCTCTTCCCCATGCTGTGGCATTGGAGAGGATGGTGGAGAAGATAGGGCTTCGGTAGTAGGAGCTATTGTTGTCCGATACCAAGTAAAGCTTTAGGAAGCCTTGTCTATGGGTTACTCTTTCGATGCCACTCTCTTTGCACAGCATGCGGAGCTCTACCACCTTTAGGAGTTCCTCGGCTTCCTTTGGGAGTGGTCCGAATCGATCCTCTAGGCGCTGGCGATAGTGTAGAATGTCTTGGGGATTTTGGAGGGACTCAAGCTCTCGGTAGAGGTTGATTCGCTCGTTGTCGCCTGGGACATAAGTCTGCGGGAAGTAGGCCTCGGCGTCGGTCTCTATGGTAGTTTCGTAGACGTAGCTTCGCTTTTGGATCGGTTCTCCTTGAAGGGTTAATACTTCATCAAACTCACTATCCTTGAGCTCCATAACCGCCTCTTCGAGTATTCGTTTGTAGGTTTCGAAGCCAAGGTCGGCGATAAAACCACTCTGCTCCGACCCGAGTAGGTTGCCCGCCCCTCGGATGTCAAGGTCTTGCATGGCGATATGTATACCGCTCCCTAGTTCTGAAAAGGAGGTGATGCTCTGCATCCTTCGCTTGGCATTAGGGGTAAGGTCTTCAATGGGTGGCGTGAGGAGTAGGCAGTAGGCCTTTTTATCTCCTCGCCCTACACGGCCACGGAGCTGGTGTAGGTCACTCAAGCCAAAGCGGTGTGCGTCGTTGATGATGATGGTATTGGCATTCGGCACGTCGATGCCATTCTCTACGATGGTGGTAGCTAGGAGGAGGTCGGACTCGTGGTGAATGAATCCCAAAAGCGTCTGCTCTAGCTCCTTCGGAGACATCTGCCCATGAGCTATGGAGATCCGAATGCCGGGGACAGCACGCTCTATTTCCCGAGCAATATCTCCTATGTTGTGTATGCGATTGTGGATAAAAAATACCTGCCCATCGCGAGCTAGCTCAGCATTGATCGCCTCTGCCAATACCTCTATATCGTAGAGCATATGCTCTGTACGTATGGGGTAGCGATTGGGTGGTGGGGTAGCGATATTGGAGAGGTCTCTGGCACCCATAAGGGAGAATTGGAGGGTACGTGGAATAGGGGTGGCGGTCATGGTGAGGGTATCGATGTGTGCCCTCATCTCTCGAAGGCGCTCTTTGATGGAGACGCCAAACTTCTGCTCTTCATCAATGATAAGTAGCCCTAAATCCTTATAAACTACATTCTTACCTGTAATGGTATGGGTGCCTATAATAATATCTATCTTACCCTCTTCTAACCGTTCTAGTATCTCCCGACGATCTTTTGCCGAGCGGGCTTGGCTCAGATACTCTATGGTGACGGGGAAGTCTTTTAACCTTTTGGAGAAGGTCATATAGTGCTGGTACGCCAATACTGTGGTGGGGACTAGGACGGCGACTTGCTTGCCATCGGTAACTGCTTTGAAAGCAGCCCGGATAGCGACCTCTGTTTTGCCAAACCCTACATCTCCGCAGATGAGGCGATCCATAGGAATGGGTCGCTCCATATCGGCTTTGACATCGTTGGTCGCCTGCTCTTGGTCGGGGGTATCTTCGTACATAAACGAAGCCTCTAGCTCTTTTTGCAGATAGCTATCTTTGGAGAAGGCAAAGCCCTTTACCTTTAGTCGCTCGGCATAGAGTTTGATGAGATTTCGGGCAATATCCTTGACCTTTTTCTTGGTTCGCTCCTTGAGATTATCCCATGCTGACCCTCCCAGCTTGCTTAACCGTGGGGGCTCCTCATTGTCCTTGCTCTTGTATTTAGAGATATGGTGGAGCGAGTGAATAGAGACATAAACACTATCTCCGCCTTGAAAGTTGAGCCTTACGGTCTCTTTTTGCTTGCCATTTTGCTCAATAGTAAATAGTCCGCCAAAGGTGGCGATACCGTAGTTTTGATGTACCACATAATCTCCAAACTCAAAGCTTTGGATATCTTTGAGCGTCATGACCGCTCGGTTTTTCCGAATCTTATCGCTCTTGAGCTTGAAATTGTGATAACGCTCAAAGATGGTGTGGTCGGTGAATAGTGCCAACTTCTGCTGATCATCGATAAAACCGGTATGAAGGGTAGGCACAATCGACTCAAAGGTCACTCCCTTTGCTTGGTCTTGAAAGATGGATTGTAGCCGCTCGAGTTGCCCTACCTGATCGCTCATGATAATGGTGTCGTACCCATTGGCCTGATACTTTAGAAGGGCATCAGAGAGGAGCTCGAAGTTTTTGTGGAAAAGCGGCTCTGGTAGCTGTCCGAATCGTACGTAGAAGGGGTTAGTCACCTCTTTAGCCGGATTAGTCATCACACACTGGTGAGCGTAGATTTCGTCTAATAATTGGCGAGGTGCCAGAAGTCTTTTCTGAAGTGCCTCAATGGTGGCAAATTCATTGTCCTCTGGGTGGATTGGTGGGGTGGTGTAGGTCTGGTCAAGGCTGCTCTCTAAGAAGGCAGCTTGGTCGATGTAGATGACCAGGTCACTTGGGAGTATAGAGATAATAGACTGTACCGCTACATCGTTTTGCTCAAATGAGGTGAGGATAGTCACCTGCTCTATGGTGCTTTGAGACAATTGGGATTCGGGATCAAATAGACGGATACTCTCTACTTCATTATCGAAGAAGTCGAGGCGGGCTGGGTATTCGGAGGAGAATGAGTAGATATCGATAATTCCTCCTCTCACCGCAAAGTCGCCAGGGAGATAGACGTAATCCTTCTCCTCAAATCCCATCGACCAGAGCTTTTCTCTCAGAGCAGTTCTATCGATTTGATCGCCTACCTTGAGCTCTAGTCTTCCGGTATCGTAGGTCTTTTCATCGACCACCCCTTCGATTACGGCCTCAGGGTAGGTGACGATGATTTTGGGTTGCTCGCCAGCCCTGAGGAGCTCCATCAATTCGCTCCGAATGACCTCATTAGCGAGGTCTTTATGCCCATATCGGATGGCTCGCTTGTAGGCGGAGGGGAAGAAGGAGACCGTTTCGGTGCCCGACAGCTTCTCTAAGTCGTTGAGTAAATAGGCCGCTTCATCACTATCACGAGCAATCACTAAAAGTGGCTTTTGGTGATGAGACAAAAGATATAATACAATAGCTATTGATGAACCTTGTAGGCCATCAATAGCTATACTCTTTTCTCCCTGAGATAGCTGCTTCAAGAGCGTTCTCAAAGCACTGCTATCTTCAAATCTCTGGACGAGGGTCTCTAAAGTCATATTACCGCCATGATATCGTGAATAGACCACTTACTAGCCCATTCACTCTATCCGTTGACTACTCTTCCTCTGCCATATTGTGGAAGACATTTTGTACGTCTTCGTCTTCCTCTAGCTTTTCAAGTAGCTTCTCCACATCCTCTCTCTCCTCAGGAGATAATTGCTTGTAGTCCATAGGGACACGCACAAACTCGGAGCTGGTGATTTCGTATCCCAATTCCTCAAGATGTGACTGTATCGCAGCATTGGAGGCAAAGTCGCCAGAGATCACTAGCTCTCCTTCGTCTTCATCAATATCCTCTACACCGTAATCAATTAGCTCCAAAAGCAGCTCCTCGATATCGGCATCTGCCTTTTTAGTGACGTGGAAAACAGCTTGGTGGTCAAACATAAACTCCACGCTACCACTGGTGCCTAGAGAGCCACCGACCTTATTGAAATAGCTACGGACGTTGGCTACAGTACGAGTGTTATTATCGGTAGCAGTCTCTACAAACACAGCTATACCGTGAGGGGCATATCCCTCAAAGTTGACCTCCTTATAGTCGGTAAAGTCTTTGTCGGTAGCTTTTTTGATGGCACGCTCCACATTGTCTTTGGGCATATTCTCCTTCTTAGAAGTCTGAATAAGAAGCCTTAGGCGAGGGTTGGTATCTGGGTCAGGACCACCTGCTTTCACAGCAATGGTGATTTCCTTTGATAGCTTGGTAAATACCCTAGCCATATTTCCCCAGCGTGCTAGCTTGCGAGCCTTACGATATTCAAATGCTCTTCCCATATTTTCTCTTGTACAATATTATCTTAATGTGGCACCGAGTTGTTTATTAAGTGCCTGGTATATTTTATCCATTGTTTTCTCAATCACCTTCTCCGAAAGCGTCTGCTCCGCATCTTGCAGACCAAAAGTCACGGCGTAAGACTTCTTTCCCTCCTCTAGGTGCTTAGGGTCGTCGTACACATCAAAGAGCGACACCTCCTTAAGGAGCTTTCCGCCCGCCTTCTTCGCTACACTCTCCACATCGGCAAAGCTGACATTCTTATCTATCAGAAGTGCAAAGTCGCGCTTTACCATTGGGAAGCGAGCGATCTGCTTTGCTTTCACCTCCTTACGGAGCACCCTACTCAGTATCTCATTCCATTGAAGCTCTGCATAATAGACAGGCACCTCTACGTCATGGAGTTCAAGCACTTTCTGGCTCACAACTCCCCATTGGGCAACTACTCCACCGCCACGGAGTGAGATCTTCTCTGCAACGTCGTAGAGAGAGCAATCGGTAAGTGGCTCTATTAGTAGCTCGTTATCATTAAGACCAAGACGCCTCATCACATTCAGCATCATCGCCTTCAGTTCGAAAGGACTTTGCTGATACTCCTTTCGGCACCAGTGCATAGGTAGTTCATCGCCGGTCATCCAAATGCCCAGCCTGTAATCCTCTTGGTAGCCAGGTAGATCGCTCTTCTCGCCAGCTTTTGTTCTTCTATAGCAATTGCCAAATTCGTAGAATCTTAATCCATGAGCCTGCCTATGGAGATTATGCTCTATCACCTCCAAGCCTCCATGCATCATCGTCATACGCATGGTAGAAAGGTCGTTGGAGAGAGGATTGAGCACCTGCACTGCATCACCCTTTGAGATCGCCTCAGGGTAATAGGAAGTCTTAGAGAGGGAGTTATTCAGAATCTCATTAAAGCCAGCACCCGTCAGCTGTTCACTGATTCGTCGTTGTAAGTCCACACTCATATCGGTAGGACTCTTCACGCTAATTGTGCTCACTAGGCTAATCTTTTCGGGGTACTCATTGTAGCCATATATCCTAAGGATATCCTCTATCACATCAATATCGCGAGTGACATCAAAGCGATAACAAGGTACACTTAGCTCCAGTACTCCATCTTTATTCGATACCACCTTAATCTCAAGAGCCTCTAGTATCTCTAGCACTTTGCTCTCAGGGATATCAAGACCGGTGAGAGATTGCACCTTCTCCATCGTAAGAGTGATGGCATAAGGCTTGTGCTCTACAGGGTAGACGTCATACACCTTGCTCGTCACTCGACCACCCGTCTCAGCGATAATCAGCGATACCGCCCTCTGAAGGGCCTTAGGCAACTGGTTAGGATCCAGCCCCCTTTCATATCTAAAAGAGGCATCGGTATTGAGACCAAATCTCCTAGCACTCTTACGGATAAAGGTTGGGTGGAACGTAGCTGCTTCCAAGAACATAGAGGTTGAGTCCATTGTCACACCCGATTCTTTTCCTCCCATCACCCCTGCCAAGCAAAGGGCTTCATTATTATCAGCGATCACCAAGTCTTTAGTGGTGAGTGTCAAAGAAGTGCCATCCAGTAGCTCCAGCTTCTCGCCCTCCTTAGCTAGTCGCACCCGTACCTCATTGCCCTTAATCTTAGCAAGGTCAAAGGTGTGCAGAGGTTGCCCCAGCTCAAAAAGCACGTAGTTGGCGATGTCCACCACATTATTAATAGAGCGCTGACCAATAGTCTCCAGTGCCACCTTAAGCCACTTCGGACTCTCTTTCACCTGCATATCCTCAATCACCACTCCCATATATCTCTGGCAAGCTTCCAAAGACTCTACCTGGAGGGCAATCGGCTCCTTGTCGCACGAGTTGATCGTAGGAATATCTGGAAAATGAAGGGCTGTCTTGTAGCCATGCGTCTTAAGATAAGCATAGAGATCGCGAGCCACACCGTAGTGCGAAGTTGCATCTACCCTATTTGGCGTAATCTCTATCTCGATCACATGATCCGAAGAGACCTCGAAGTAGTCCGAGGCAAGTGTCCCAGGCTTCACACCATCCTCCAGTACCATAATCCCAGAGTGGTCACTGCCCACAACGATCTCCTCGGCCGAGCAAATCATACCTTCCGAGACTTCTCCACGGATCTTTCCCTTCTTGATTGTAAAGCTCTCGTCACCATTATATAAAGTAGTCCCGATTGTGGCTACCACCACGGTTTGTCCTGCCGCTATATTAGGAGCACCACAAACAATGTGCAAAGGCAATTCCCCGCCAATATCCACTGTCGTAACGTGTAGGTGATCCGAATTTTGATGCTCAGCACAAGTCAACACCTTGCCGATAACTAGCCCCTTCAGACCACCCCTAATCGACTCTCTCTCCTCTACCGCTGCCACTTCTAGGCCTATAGAAGTGAGTATTTCAGCCGTTTCCTCAGGAGTGAGGTCAAAGTCTACATACTTCTTAAGCCAAGAGAATGATATATTCATATACTTTATATAACAATTAATTACTTCATCGCTAGGGTGTAGCGACGTCGTCAGCTTCACCCCACAAAAACTTTTGCAAAGGTAACAAAATAAGGTGTGATGATAAAACCCCGCTTGCGGAATCTAGGGCGAGAGGTTCTTCACGCAAAGAGATTAGAAGTGCTTACGATCAAGGATCTCCTTCATCACGATTCCCTCACGGATATGCTCACGGATATGGCTAGCCCTATAGCGAGTGGCACTCTCCTCTGCATCAGTCTCTATATCCTCAGTAGTCTCGAGCACTTTTTGCATTGGATGCCCACCTTCCACCGTTGGTAGCTTGATAGACTGATACTTCAAAGGGGGAGGAACAACAGCATTACTAGGACTATCAAAAGGGCTCTCAAAAATAGGCTCTTCTTGAGGAGAATACTCCTCCACGTATTCTTGTTCCTCCTCCCCGAGCTCAAGTTCAGCATGTCTTTCCATTTGCTCTTGATGCTCTTGAGCAACTTCATGAAGCACACTGCTTAATTTCTTTAAGACAAAGTAGCCGATGGCTAGCCATAAAAATAAAGAACCCATATCTATTTATTATCGTCGCACTTTGAGGTGTAATTGTTTTAGTATCTTTGCCATATATATAGCTTTTCAAAGTTAGTCATTTTACGGCTACTTACCAAAGACTAGAATGAATAAAATGATATACAATAATAATGACCAAGCCAAGCTCCTCTACTTAGAGACTTATGGGTGCCAGATGAATGTAGCTGACTCCGAAGTAGTCTACGCCATAATGGAGACCATCGGGTATGCTATGACAGAGGTACTTGAGGAAGCCGATGTAGTGCTCATCAATACCTGCTCCGTGCGTGATAATGCCGAGCAAAGAGTGCTCAACCGCCTCTCACAGATTGATGGCATACGCAAGAAACACAAGCCCAATATGATAATTGGTGTACTTGGTTGTATGGCAGAACGAGTAAAGGAACAGCTTATCGAGGAGCATCATGCCGACCTAGTGGTAGGACCAGATGCCTACCTAGAGCTCCCCAACCTAATCGGTGCAGTAGAATCCGGGGAAAAGGCAATAAATGTAGAGCTCTCTACCGATGAGACCTACAAAGACGTCATTCCCCTCAAGCTAGATGGCGTACATATCTCGGGCTTTATCTCAATCATGCGAGGCTGCAATAAATTCTGTAGTTACTGCATCGTTCCCTACACTCGTGGAAGAGAAAGAAGCAGAGAGGTAGAGAGTATCCTCAATGAACTAGAGGAGATGAAGCGATTGGGGTATCGAGAGGTAACTCTGCTCGGTCAGACCGTCAACTCCTACCGATACACAGCACCCGATGGTGAAGTTTATGACTTCCCTAGACTGCTTGAGATACTCGCCACCACAGCCCCCAATATCCGTATCCGCTTCACCTCACCACACCCCAAGGATATGACTGATGAGACCATACAAATGATGGCTAAGTACCCCAACATCTGCAAGCACATACATCTACCACTTCAAAGTGGCAGCAATAAAGTGCTCAAGCATATGCGACGTGGATATACTCGTGAGTGGTATCTTGATCGTGTGGCAAAAATACGAGATCTGATTCCAGACTGTGGCATCTCTACAGATATTTTCTGTGGTTTTCACGGCGAGGGTGAGGATGAGTTTGAGGAGACTCTGAGCATTATGAGAGAAGTGCGGTTTGACTCTGCCTTCCTTTTTAAGTACTCCGAGCGTCCTGGCACCTACGCAGCGAAAAAGCTAGAGGATGAGGTACCAGAGGAGGTAAAGTTGAAGAGACTACAAACGATGATCGACCTCCAGCAAGAGATTCAAGCCGAGAGTAATACAAAGGATATTGGAAAGGAGTTTGTAGTGCTGATCGAGGGCTTTTCAAAGAAGAGCCGAGACCAGTATTACGGGCGTACCCAGCAGAATAAGGTAGTGGTATTTGATAAAGAGAATAGCCACATTGGCGACTTTGTACGAGTCGCCGTTGATGAGGTCTCCAGTGCCACTCTCTTGGGTCATATAGTTGAAGATCAAAGTGCGTTAATTTAGAGTCATTACACCTATATACTATTGATTTATGAACACCATTAAGTACAAAAAAGTGATCCTCGTCACAGGAGGTGCCGGCTTTATCGGCTCCAATTTCCTCCTCACTCTTGTCCCAGAGTATCCCGAGCACCTATTCGTCAATGTAGATGCCCTCACCTACGCAGGCAATCTTGCCAATCTCAAAGAGGTAGAGCAGTGCCCCAACTACCGATTCGAGAAGGCCGACATCTCCGACCTCCAGCAGGTCCAAGCGCTTTTCAAGAAGTACCCCGTCACCCATGTCGTCAATTTCGCCGCCGAGAGCCACGTCGATCGCAGTATCAGCGGACCGCTCCCCTTTGTACATACCAACGTACTCGGCACTGTCCATCTACTGCAGTGCGCTCTCGAAGCGTGGAAGGATGACTTCTCAGGCAAGCTCTTTTACCAAGTTAGCACTGACGAGGTCTACGGCTCCCTCCACACCGAGGATCCTGCATTTACTGAGCTCCACAGCTATGACCCTCACTCCCCTTACTCCGCTAGCAAAGCGAGTGCCGACCACTTCGTCCGAGCTTACCACGATACCTTCGGACTGCCTACCGTGATCAGCAATTGTAGCAATAATTACGGCCCTTGGCAGTTCCCCGAAAAGCTCATCCCACTCGTCATCTCCAATATCCTACACCAACGACCCATCCCCATCTACGGCGATGGCAAGCAGGTACGTGATTGGCTATACGTCATAGACCACGTCCGCGCTATAGAGCAGATCATCAAGGCAAGAAAGGTGGGAGAGACCTACAATATCGGAGGGCATAACGAGCTGCAAAATATTGAGCTCGTGAAGCTACTTATCACCTCCGTAGACCGTCTCCTCGGCCACCCAGAGGGGCACTCCCTGCCACTTATACATTATGTCAAGGACCGACCAGGGCACGACACCCGCTACGCCATCGACGCTCGAAAAATTCATAGAGAGCTCGATTGGCATCCCACAGTCACTGTCCAAGAAGGCCTCCAAAAGACGGTCTGCTGGTACCTCAATAATCAGGAGTGGCTACAGTATACCACCTCGGGTGACTACCAAATGTACTACACTGAGCAGTACCAGAATAGGTAAGTCGCTGGCACCATACTACTCATCCCTAAGACCCTATCTTCGCAAGAGGCGGAGGTGGGGTCTTTGCATTTCTAAGCTCGGGTCTTTGCATTTCTAAGCTCGGGTCTTCGCCTTCGTGAACAGTCTCAAGAATGGTATTGTAGTAGACTAAAAGTTGGGATGCAACTAAGCAATCGGTTAGTTGCAACTAAGCATTTGCCGAGTTGCATCTCGCCGATTGCTTAGTTGCATCTCGGCAAACGCTTTTGTATGGTATTGAATTTCAGTTGGTTGCAAAAGGAGCATCGGTGCCCCTATTTTAGCTGTTTTTTTTACCTTATCTCGCCTTTTGAAATTCTGGAAAGTGGGTGCATCGTGGGTTAAAAACAGATTCGATGCTATTCGAATCCCTAGTCCTCAAAGTGGTGCAGAGGTTACGCATTAGAAAGTTCTTACCATGAATGACCTCCCCTCGTGGGAGGTCAGACGGATCCTAGCCCCGAATCGGAGGGGCGAATGCCCCGAACGACTCGGGGGTAATGAAGCCTCCCTCCCCTATCTTACGACCCCTTGCGGGTCGAACAACCGCATCAGGTTAATTCTGGAATGGTTTGTCCGACCTCCCACGAGGGGAGGTCGTAGGGGTGGGGTGGTTGCCACGTTTTCCCCCGGTCGTTCGGGGACTTTGCCCCTCCGACTCGGGGGCTAGGATCCGTCGGACCTCTGACGCGGTCCTTACTCATTGACACTCTGATGAATTCCACTCGGTAAGACCCTCCTAATGCGTAACCCCTATGGAGGTGTGGGAGGTGGAAGGGGCGGTGTTATTTTTATTTCTTATCTTTGTGTGAGGGGGCGGAGCATTTATTATTATTAGTGGTTCTATTATATATATGAGTGTGGTAGTGGAGCGATGCAAAGAGTTTGGTGTGTGTGGAGTAGTCGGTTTGGTGGTGCTGCTTCTCCTCAGTAGTTTGTGTGTGGAGGTGCGTGCCGATGGGTTGCAGGCGAGTGAGCGGTGGGTGCTTCAGGCCTTTGAGCTACAGGAGGAGGGGCGTAGCGAGTGGCACCGAGCCGAGCTCCCTGGTACAGTGCAGGGTACTTTGGTGGAGCTGGGGCTCCTTCCCGACCCTTTTGTGGGGGCAAATGAAGACTCTGTGCAGTGGGTGAGCGACCGCAATTGGCTCTACCGTACAACGCTAGAGCTGGAGGAGGGGGCACTGACTCGGCACGACCGCTTTTGGCTAGAGATGGGGAGTGTGGATACCTTTGCCGAAGTCTACCTTAATGGGGCTTTGGTGGGTCGGTGCGACAATCTCTTTCGCCACTACCGCTGGGAGGTGAAGGGGTATCTGAGGAGTGGGGTGAATCGGCTGGTGATTCGCCTCCTTTCGCCCATCGGCGTGGCGCATGCTCAGTACCTCTCCAATGGTTTTATGTATCCTGCCGATAACGACCGTGGAGCGGTGAAGTATAGCCCCTTTGTGCGGACAGCCCCCTATCAGTATGGTTGGGACTGGGGCCCTCGGCTGGTGGCGATGGGGGTGAAGGAGCCGGTGGTGCTTCGAGGTGTGGGCGTGGCTTCGCTGGGGGAGCTACAGCTGCGGAATGAGGTTGAGTGGAGTGAGGAGGGAGTGGCCCGCTCTGCCACGGTCTCTATCGCTTCGGAGCTGGAGGGCGATCCTGAGGGGAGCACCCTTCGGGTAGAGCTTTTGGATCCCGAGGGGCAACTGCTCTCTAGCGGAGAGGGAGCGCAACTCACTATGGGGGTAGAAAATCCCCGCCTCTGGATGCCAAGAGGGTGGGGGGAGCAACCGCTCTATCAAGTGGTGCGAACACTAGCGAAGGGTGGAGCTGAGGAGACCGTCTTGGAGCGTGATACCACCCTCTTTGGGATTCGCGAGATCCAATTGGACCGGAGTGAGGATGCCAAGGGGGAGCGTTTTCAGTTTGTGGTGAATGGGCGTCCGCTTTATGTGAAGGGGGCTAACTATCTGCCTCACGACCGCTGGATGGGGGGTGGTGGTCGTACGTTGGAGCTGGTGTTTCAAGAGGATATTTTGCCCCTGCACTTCAATATGCTACGTGTATGGGGCGGGGGTATCTACGAGTCCGAGGAGTTTTACCAGCTAGCAGATCGTTATGGCATCTTGGTGTGGCAGGATCTCCCCTTTGCCTGTACCGCCTACCCGAGAGATCCTACCTTTAGGGCATCGGTGGAGATGGAGCTAGAGGATCAGGTGAAGCGATTGCGGAAGCACCCTTCGCTCGCCCTCCTCTGTGGCAATAATGAGGTGCTAGAGGGGTTGAAGCATTGGGGCTGGCAACGGAGCTACGGCTATAGCGATGAAGAGTATCGGGAGATGCTGGAGGGATATGATGCACTCTTTAGGGAATGGATTCCTCAGAAGTTGAAGGTGTTGGTGCCCGATGTGGCCTATATTCACGGTTCGCCCGTGAGCTCTAATTGGGGAAGACCAGAGAGCTTTCTGAAGGGGGATTCGCACAATTGGCGGGTATGGTTTGGAGGTAAGGATTTTAAGGAATTCGACCAAAATCCAGGTCGCTTTGCCTCGGAGTATGGTTTTCAGGCATTTCCCGAGCGAAAGACGGTGGAGAGCTTTGCCCCTGGTGTGCAGGTGGAAAGGCTGACGATTGAGAGCCCGATCCTGAAGAATCGGCAGCGCTCCTTTGTGGGTAATCAGCGGATTACCGACTATCTATCGCGTGCCTATCCTGTGCCTGAGGACTTTGTAGACTATATCTATGTGGGGCAGTTGCTACAGGGTGATGGCATGGGTTATGCGATCCGTGCCCTGAGGCGTGCCTATCCGCTCAATATGGGGAGCCTCTACTGGCAACTCAATGATGTATGGCCTACGGTAAGCTGGTCGGGGGTGGACTATTGGGGCAATCATAAGGCACTACACTACCGTGTGCGGGAGGCGTATGCCCCTTATATTGTGGACTTGGTGGAGGGTGCGATTTGGGTCGCTTCGGACGAGGTATTGAAGCCTGAGCTTGGGCCTCTAGTGGTGGAATTGAAGGGGCAGGACTACTTTGGTCGGCAACTTTGGACGGAGCAATTTAGCTTTCGGAGCGAACGCTATCCATTTAGTCAAAAGGTGGGGGAGCTAGCAAAGGAAAAGCTAGAGCAGTGTGGGGGGCAACTCTTTGTGGAGCTGGAGCTAAAGGCGGGGCAGAAGCTATTGGCGCGGAACCTTTTCTTCCCTACCTTGCCGAAGGAGATGCAGCTGCCGAAGGCGGCCCCTTCCATCTCGCTTGAGGCGTCGCAGGGGCGACTGAGAGTGACCCTTTGCAGTCCAGTTTTGGTCAAGTCGCTCTTTGTGGAGACCCCTTGGCAAGGGGCTCAGTATAGCGACAACTTCTTTGACCTGCTTCCGAATAGGCCTTATACCATTGAGATCACCCACTCGGCAATAGATGAGGGGGTGGGTGTGGAGATGCTTCGGCTCACTTCACTCAATGATATACTAGCTAGGTGATGAAGCGGATTTTTGCTAAATTTGTAGCTGAATCCGAGGGGGTGAGGGGTGTGGTGAAGTAGATCTATCTGCTGAGTGATGAAGAGATGGCGGCCTAAGAGGCTCTATACATATATTGTCAAGACGTTTATCCCGCTATTGCTGGCGGGGTTTTCGGTGTCGCTCTTTGTGGTGGTGATCCAATTTCTCTGGCAGTCGGTCGGTACGCTGGTGGGGAAGGGGGTGGATGGCCTAGTACTTCTTCGCCTGCTTTTCTTTGCCTCTATGACGATGGTTCCGCTGGCACTGGTGCTAGGGGTGCTGGTGGCGTCGCTGATGACCTTTGGTAACCTCGGGGAGCGGATGGAGCTGCTGGCGATGAAGGCAGCGGGTATCCCGCTCTACAAGATTTTGAAGCCAGCCTTTTACTTTGTGGTGGTGCTGGCGATGGGGCTTTTCGTTTTTCAAAACGACTGGATGATTCAGAGCCAGGTGAAGTTTTGGCAATACTACTTCTCGATCAAAAATAAGTCGCCCGAGCTGGCGATCCCTGAGGGAGCTTTCTATAAGGGGGTGGATAACTACAGTATCTTCGTGGAGAAAAAGGATAATAAGCGGAAGATGCTCTATGGGCTGATGCTGTACGACTTTTCGCAGGGTTTTGATGAGGCGATGGTGGTAGTGGCAGATAGTGGTCGCCTCTACTCTACTCCCAAGGGACAGGAGCTGATCCTGGAGCTGTATCATGGGGAGTCGTTTCAAAACCTGAAGGGGCAAGGGAGCTACTATCAGACTTCGGAGGATCGCCCTTTTTTGCGTGAGCGCTTTGGGTACAAGGAGCTGCATATCCCCTTTAATACCGACCTGAGTATGGTGGATGAATCGATCCTCACCAGTCAGTTTGTGGGTAAGGATATGCGACAATTGAAGGCATATACCGATTCGCTACGGGTGGAAATCGACTCTTTGGCGCTCCTAGGTATGCAAAATAGTACTCAGAGGCTGGGGTATCAGATGGTGGGGCAGTCGAGTGAACTAGAGTCGCTTCAGGAGTCGCTTCGGGAGGAGAGTATGGAGCAGATGAAGAGGGCTGTGGAGTGGACTTCTTCGGAGAGTGGTGATGCTGAGGGAAGCTACTCGGAGCGGCTGGAGCAATTGGAGGATACCTATGCTGAGTCGTTATCGGAGGCGGAGGTGGTGCATAGTGAGGAGATGAAGGCGCCGACGCCAAAGAAGGCAAAGAAAACAAAGGTGGCTTACGCGTCCTTTGATGTGGGGAAGAAGCTGAGCGCCGTGGGAGCAAGTAGTGCGAGTAGCGTCTATGCTTCGGCCATATCTCAGGTGACGAGGGTGCAGAATGAGACCTTCTTTACGGTGGAGGAGATGCGGGAGGATGTGGACTTGCTTCGGAAAAATGAGTCGGAGTATTGGCGTAAGCTGACCTATCCGGTTGCCTGTATTGCTTTCTTCTTGATCGGTGCCCCTCTGGGTGCTTTGATCCGTAAGGGGGGAATGGGATTGCCGTTCTTGGTGGCGGTATTCCTCTTTATTTTCTTTTATATTCTGGAGACCTTTGGCATCAAAATGGCTCGTGAGGGGACGCTCCTCACGTGGGTGGGTATGTGGCTACCTAATATGGTCTTGGTGCCTGTGGGGGTGCTCCTCTGTGTGGTGGCGTCGAGGGATACCAATCGCTGGAATGTGGACTTCATCACCCAGCTACGCTCTTTGTGGGGCCCTCGTACCAAGCGAACGGTGGAGTACAAGGAGGTGACTATGGAGTCGGTGGATTATGAGCTGGCAAGGGAGCAGGTTTTGGCTTTGGATCAGCTGGCAAAGGAGCAATTGGAGGCGGGAAGACTAGGATATGGGCAATTCTTTAGGAATGAGGCCTATTTTGCCCAAAGGAGAGAGCTCTATCGGCAGGTGGAGCAATTGGTGGGGCACCTGAAGCATAGCCGGGACTATTCTCTGGTGGATCACTTGGAGGGGTATCCTTATCTGAGGTATTTGATAAGGGAGTGGCGGACGACTAAAAGAGGGGTCAATGGGCTACTGATGTGGCTTTTCCCTGTGGGTGGTCTCTGCTATCTGCTTTATATTCTGCGAAATAAAAGGTATATTAGGGGGGTGAAAGCCATTCGGCAGTATAATAAGGTGCTGCTGGTGGATATTGAGAGAGCAAAACTAAATAACTAATACAATATAGAGTGTAGAAATGGAATTTAAGCTAAGTACAATCGAGGAGGCTATCGAGGACTTTAAAGCCGGGAAGATAGTGATCGTGGTGGACGATGAGGATCGGGAGAATGAGGGGGACTTTATCATCGCTGCGGAAAAGGTGACTCCTGAGATTATTAACTTTATGATGAGCCACGGAAGGGGCGTGCTCTGTGCCCCTATGACGGAGGAGCGCTGTGCCGAACTGGAGCTCCCTCTGCAGGTGGCGGATAATACTTCGCAGTATGAAACCCCTTTTACCGTAACGGTAGACCTGAATGGTAAGGGGGTGACCACAGGGGTCTCTATGTATGACCGTGCTACGACGATCAATGCTCTTGCCGACCCTGAAGCCAAAGCTTCGGACTTTGGACGCCCTGGCCATATCAACCCACTTAGGGCAAGGAGCAAGGGAGTGCTGAGAAGAGCTGGGCATACGGAGGCTTCGGTGGACTTGTGTAAGTTGGCAGGGCTACAGCCCGTTGCGTGTCTGATTGAGATCATTAATGAGGATGGTACAATGGCGCGTATGCCTCAGTTGCAGGTGATTGCGGAGAAGTATGGCATGCGGATCATCACGATTGCCGACCTGATTAAGTACCGCCTTCGCACGGAGAGTATCGTGGAGAAGGGTGAGGAGGCACAATTGCCAACAGCTTATGGTGATTTTAGAGTAGTTCCTTTCAAGCAAAAGAGCAATGGAATGGAGCATGTGGCTCTAGTTAAAGGCAATGTATCTACTTCTGAGCCGGTCTTGGTGCGTATGCATAGCAGTTGTATCACTGGGGACATCTTTGGCTCTTACCGCTGTGATTGTGGCGACCAACTCCACGAGGCGATGCGTAAGGTGCAAGAGGAAGGCCGAGGGGTGATTGTCTACTTACAGCAAGAGGGACGTGGTATCGGTCTGATGAATAAGATCGCTGCCTACAAGCTTCAGGAGCAAGGCCTGGATACGGTGGAAGCCAATCTACACCTAGGATGTAGAGCCGATGAGCGTGACTATGGGGTAGGTGCCGAAATCCTCAGACAGCTAGGAGTGCAGAAGATGCGTTTGATGACCAATAACCCTGTGAAGCGGATCGGACTGGAGAGCTTCGGGCTGGAGGTGGCGGAGATTGTGCCGATTGAGATAAAGCCTAATGAGTACAATCACGACTATCTCCTGACTAAGAAGAATAAGATGGGGCATCACCTCTCTAAGCTTTAAGAAAGGAGTCGGTATGACAAGACTGAGTGTAAATGTCAATAAGATAGCCACTCTGCGAAATGCCAGGGGTGGTAATAATCCTGACCTGATACAGGTGACGAAGGATATTGAGCACTTTGGAGCGGAGGGGATCACGGTGCACCCTCGCCCCGATGAGCGGCATATTAGATATGCCGACGTGTACGACCTGAAGAAGGTGGTCACAACGGAATTCAATATCGAGGGCTACCCTTCGCCTGAATTTATGAAACTGGTACTCGATGTGCAGCCTGCTCAGGTGACGCTGGTACCAGACCCACCTGGGGTCTTGACAAGTAATGCGGGGTGGCAGGTGCGTGAGCACTTTGATTTCCTCAGTGAGATTATTGGGCAGTTGCACGAGAGGGGGATCCGAAGCTCTATTTTCGTGGATACGGATGCGGATAATATCCGTGCTGCTAAGGAAGTGGGCTCGGATAGGGTGGAGCTTTATACGGAGCCTTATGCTGCCAATTATCATATTGATAGAGAAGCTGCGGTGGCACCTTTTGTTCGTGCTGCTAAGGTGGCAGAGGAGGTGGGCTTGGAGCTCAATGCAGGTCATGACCTCGATTTACACAACCTTGCTTTCCTTGATAAGTGTCTCCCCAATCTAGCGGAGGTCTCTATCGGACACGCCTTGATTTGTGATGCTTTGTATCTAGGGCTCGAGGAGACGATAAGGCGGTATTTGGATTGTTTGAAACAAAGGAAATAATATATTTAATTGATTTTATGCTAAGTACAATACTTCAAGTGGCTGGTGATACCCTATATAATGCGATGCCCGACCTTTCGGCAAGTGGAACCGCCGCAGTGGCGAATGGTGTGGGTGAGATATCAATTTGGGAACTAGCAACGAAGGGAGGATGGTTGATGCTGGTGCTCTTGATCCTCTCACTGATCGCTCTCTATGTATTTGTGGAGCGGCTCCTTTTGCTCAAGAGTATGAATAAGAAGGACGACGACTTTACCAGTAAGATACGTGACTATATTCGTGAAGGGAAGATACAATCGGCTCTGGACCTTTGCCAAAGTAAGCAGACTCCGGGAGCAAAGATGGTGGAGAAGGGAATCCAAAGGCTCGGGCGCCCAATGGCCGATATCTCTGCTGCGATTGAGAATGTGGGGAATATCGAGGTGGCAAAGCTGGAGAAGCGACTTCCGGTACTGGCTACGGTGGCCTCTGGAGCTCCTATGATCGGGTTCTTGGGTACGGTGACTGGTATGATTAAGGCTTTCTTCAATATGGCGAATGCTGGTTCGGCTGTGGATATTAGCCTTCTTTCTGGTGGCATCTATGAGGCGTTGGTCAGTACCGTTGGTGGTCTTGTGGTCGGCATCTTGGCTCTTTTCGCTTACAATTATCTCACTACTAAGGTGGATGAGGTGATCACTAAGTCGGAGCAAGAGGCACTGGAGTTTATGGACCTTATTAATGAGCCATCAGGGAGATGAAACTGAAGCGTAAGAGCAAAGCAATGGAGTTCTTTAGTATGGCATCTATGACGGATACCATATTTCTACTCCTGATATTCTTTATGGTGAGCAGCACACTTGTGGTGCCGAGTGCCCTTAAGGTGACTTTGCCACGGTCGAGCCAGCAGACCACTCCTAGAGCGATTACACGCATTGTACTGACGTCTGACCTGCAGTACTTCGTGGGAATGGAAGGTGAGGAGGATCGGGCTGTGACCTTTGAGGAGATCGCTCCCTATCTGGAGATGACAAAGCAGGCCAATCCGGATATGTATGTGGCACTTTATGCCGATGAGGAAGTGCCTTATCGTGAGATTGTGAAGCTGCTCAATATAGCAGTCGAAAACCACTATCAGATGGTTTTGGTTACGAGAGCCTTGGAGTAAACTATGCCTAGTAAGAAAGAGAATAATAAGTATCGTGCGATAGCGTTGGTGACAACCATTGCTATCCATGCGGTGGCAATAGTCTTGCTTCTCTTTTTGTTCCTTAAGTCTGAGGTGCCTGAGGAGGGAGGTGGAATACTGGTCAATATCGGTGATACCCCCATAGCCTCGGGTATGTTTATGCCACATCAGTTGGAACCCGACTATGAACCTATGTCTCCCGAGCCTATGCCTGAGGTGGAGGAGAATGGGCTTTTGACACAAGAGACGCCCGAGGCTCCCGAGGTGAGGGCTCCTGAAAAACCTAAGAAGGATAATGCGGAGGAGCAGCGCCGACTGGAGCAGAAGAGGCGAGAGGAGCAGCGTAAGCGAGAGGAGCAAGAGGCGGCTCGTAGGCGTGAGGCGATCCGAAAGAATGTCTCTGGCGCCTTTGGAAATACAGGGAGTAGTGGCACGGGTAGCGACCCGATGGCACCCGCAGGTAGAGCTGGTTCGCCCGATGGTAACGTCACCTCGGGTGGTGCCAATGCTGGAGTGGGTGGATTTGGTAGCTTCTCTCTAGCCGGCCGTGGTTTGGCAGCAGGAACTGCTTTGCAAAGGCCTAACTACACCGTGCAGGAGGAGGGGGTAGTCGTGGTCACTATTTTTGTGGACTCCTCAGGCAAGGTGATAAATGCACTTATAGGACCAGGCACTACGACTGGTAATGAAACGTTGAGGGAGAGTGCCCGAAAGGCGGCTTATGCTACGAGATTTAATGCCGTGGAGGGACAGAATAGCCAAAAAGGTACCATTACCTACCGCTTCCAACTTAATTAATGAACCTTATAAGACGAGATGACTATGACAAAGAAAGTTTATATTTTTGTGGCCAATGGCACTGAGGAGACCGAGGCAGTCGGTACTTATGATACCCTAAAGCGAGGTGGCATAGATGCCTATTTCGTTTCTATTAATCCTACGAAGGAGTTCACCTCTTCGCACGGATTGCAGCTTACGGCTCACTATATTATTGAGGAGGTGAAGGATGAGGTGGTAGATGCTGTTGCTCTTCCTGGCGGTATGCCTGGAGCGACTAATCTTTATGAGTGTGAGCTGCTCAGAGAGATCATCACTCGTCACCTTGAGGCGGGAAAGCATATCGCTGCGATGTGTGCTTCACCACTAGTCTTTGGTCGTATGGGTCTTCTCGAGGGAAAGAAGGCAACTGCTTACCCCGGCTTTGAAGAGGAGCTGAAGGGGGCGAAGTACAAGGAGAAACCAGCCGTCGTTGATGGTCAGATCATCACTGGCCGTGGCCCAGGCTATGTCTTCAACTTCGGTGCTGCCATTGTGGGTGAGCTCGTTGGATACGATAAGGCCCTAGAGGTAGCCAATGGCCTTCTCATTACCGAGGATCTTGACGATTAATTGGCTAAATATTTTGGTATCTCGTGAGTTATTCGTAACTTTGCGTTAGATGAAGGGGTGCTACTCCTTATCAATACTAAGACTTTGCTAGCTTTTTAGCTAGATGGGCAGTTACCAGAGTGGCCAAATGGGGCTGACTGTAACTCAGCTGGCTTACGCCTTCGGTGGTTCGAATCCATCACTGCCCACTTTATATTCTTTTTAATATTTCCATATAATTAAAGCGTTAGCAACATACCCTTTAGCAGGCTCCTCAGTGAGGAGATGCATTTGGAGATATTCTAAGTAGGCTAACGCATATATTGTTTTTTTTATGGCACAAAGTTATACACTCTTTGAGCTCAATGCTCTAAGTGATGATGAACTCAATAAAGCCGCTGAGGAGCTAGGGACTAAGGGACGTTTACCTAAGATTTCTCGACAGGAACTAGTCTATCAAATCCTAGACGAACAGGCCAATCAGTCGGCACAGCAAATGGCTGGCGGGCGAAAGAAAGCAACCACAAAGGCAAAGGCTACCAAGTCAACCCCTAAGAAAGCTACTGCAAAAAAGGCAACTCCAGAAAAGAAGGAAGAGCCTGATAAGGCGGAGGCTATTGCAAAGGCCAAGGCAGCAACTGCCATTAATCGTCGTAGAACAGCCAACAAGGACGAGGAAGCTGATACCAAGGAGGGGGCTAAGGAAAATAAGCCTACTCGTCGCCGTGGTAGACCTACGAAGGCAGAGCAAGAGGCGGCTAAGAAGGAGGAGACTGCTAAGAAGTCTGAGGCGCAACCTAAGAAGACTGACAACTCTGATGACAAGGCAAAGGCTCCTAAGGAGGAGGCTAAGCCCGCTGCAAAGCATGAGCCTCAGGTGTTTGTCAATAAGAATGCCAGCAATTCGGTACTCACCGATATGATGGGGATGATTGCCCCTAATCAACCTAAAAAGGAGGAGAAGAAGGGTGCTCCAGCTAAGGAAGAGGAGACGACTCAGCCTAAGCAAGCATCACAGCAAAAAGCTACCCAGACAGATAATAATCAGCAACAGCCAAAGAAGCCACAGGGCAACCCAGCTCAGAATAATAATAATCATCAGGGCAATAACAACCAGAATCGTCAGCCACAGGCAGAGCCACAACCAGCGAAGCCTACCTACGACTTCAAGGATACCCTTCATAGCACTGGTGTACTAGAGGTATTGCCCGATGGCTACGGTTTTATTCGCTCCAGCGACTACAACTATCTATCCTCCCCCGATGATGTCTATGTGTCTCAGTCGCAAATCAAGTCGTATGGGCTTAAGACCGGCGATGTCATTGAGGCGATCATTACTCCGCCGAGGGATAAGGATAAGTATTTCCCAATGAAGAGCTTGGTGCGTCTTAATGGTTGCGACCCTAAGCAGGTGCGTGACCGAGTACCTTTTGACCATCTAACCCCTCTCTTCCCTACTGAGAAGTTCAAGTTGGAAGCACCTACTGCCTCCAAGGTTTATGATAAGGTTGGCGTGAGGATTGTAGATCTCTTCTCCCCTATTGGTAAGGGGCAGCGTGGTTTGATCGTAGCACAGCCTAAGACTGGTAAGACAATGCTCCTAAAGGACATTGCCAATGCGATTGCCCATAACCACCCCGAGGTCTATATGATTGTCCTATTGATTGATGAGCGACCTGAGGAGGTGACAGATATGGCACGCAACGTCGATGCCGAGGTGATTGCTTCGACCTTTGATGAGCCAGTAGAGCAGCATGTGAAGATTGCCGATATTGTCCTACAGAAGGCCAAGCGATTGGTAGAGTGCGGTCACGATGTGGTCATCTTGCTCGACTCTATTACCCGTCTTGCTCGTGCCTACAATACCGTTCAGCCAGCTTCCGGAAAGGTACTATCGGGTGGTGTTGATGCCAATGCGTTGCAGAAGCCTAAGCGTTTCTTCGGTGCAGCTCGTAATATCGAGGGAGGCGGAAGTCTCACCATTCTTGCTACCGCACTTACTGAGACTGGCTCCAAGATGGATGATGTGATCTTCGAGGAGTTCAAGGGAACAGGTAATATGGAGCTACAGCTCGATCGTAAGCTCTCCAATAAGCGTATTTTCCCAGCAGTGGATCTGCAGAGCTCTAGCACTCGTCGAGACGACCTACTTCAGGATCAAGAAACCCTCAATCGTATGTGGGTGCTTCGCCGTCATATCAATGATATGACCTCTCTCGAAGCCATGGAGCTCATCAAGTCACGTATAGAGAATACGGTAGATAATATCGAGTTCTTAGCCTCCATGAATAGCTAAGCAATGTCACGAATCAATATACTTAAAGAGGTATTGAAGTATTTAATCGTACTTCAATGCCTCTTTTCTTTTACCCCCTCCTCAGCGGGGGATAGCATCGTCGGGCTGGTAGATATCCAGCAGGTAGACCCCACTATTCAGGTAGAGCTGATGTACGCCTCTACCGATAACTTTGTAGGCGTAGATATGTATGGCGAGTGGACGACTGCCTACCTCCTCCCCCATATCGCTGAAAAGCTAAAGCAGGTGCAGGCTCGACTCAAGAAAGATTGGGGCGAGGAGTACTCCCTATTGATCTGCGATGCAGCTCGCCCTCTGAGTGTTCAAAAAAAGATGTACAATACCGTGCGAGGAACCAAATATCAAGGGTATGTAGCATCGCCAGCCAATGGTGGAGGAAGGCACAACTATGGTGCGGCAGTAGACCTTACCATCATCAATACCCAGACAGGAGAGCGTCTGGATATGGGTAGCCCAGTAGACCATTTCGGTATCCGTAGCCATACCGATAAGGAGCAGGAGTTGCTACGGAAGGGATTGATCTCTAAAGAGGCCTACAACAACCGCCGCTACCTCACCAAGCAGATGAATGCGGTAGGACTACGCAATATACGCAAAGAGTGGTGGCACTTTGAGGAGCGAATCTCTATCAAAGAGGTGCGAAGCCGCTACCGCCTTATTCAGTAACCATGTTTGAGTCCAGGACAGCATTCGCTCGGAGGAGCGTATTCTTGAGATACTTGTACTCCTCCACAAATTGGGGTTGAAAGTAATCTTTAGCAATGAGGTGGTCAATCTTCTCAGGGCTATAGAAGTGCCCTCTCATATTGAGTGTTGTCTCATAGTTATACCCCCTAAGGTTGAGCACAAATAGATAGACTACCCGCTCATTTTCTGGTGTGGGGTGGTAGCCGTACTTGAGCAGAAACCGAGGCGTCTCCTTCAACTTTAATCCGATAGAGCAGTACGCCCTATGGATCGCTTCCTCAGGTGTTTCCCCAGGATTAATGCAAGTGGTCAGCGGTTGATCTCTATAGGTTGCTGTGTGGCAAGGTGCCTCCTTATCCTCCACAAAGCAGCCAGTGTAGGGCCTTTTCGTTAACCATAATTCATTGCCTCGTACAATCGCCATCCGCACCAAGGGAGTGCCGATGGGACAGCAAAAGGATTGCTTCCAGCAGATCGATGCCTTGTGCACCCGAACTTGATGAAGTACCACTCCTATTATGATGAGTGGCATAGGTGCCCACTCCGACCAACCGAATCTATGAAGCCCCAAAAGGCAAATGAGCATATACCCAAGGCTCCCGATGCCAAATAGCCGGGCACTAAAGAGCCACTCCTCAATGCTGAGAGGATTCTCCCGTGATAAGGTCTCCTCAATCCTCCACAGCCATCCAGCCGAAAGTGCCATAGAGAGCAAGCTCCAATAGAGGTGCCACTGAGGGACTAGATAGAAACTCACCACCGTACTTAATAGCAGTGCCAAGACAGGTAGAAAGAGCGTTATTCGCCAAGAGTGCCGATGACGCTGAGTGCCACGTACAAAGAGCAGAAGCACTCCGATGCATAGGAGCACCCAGCCTGCCACTACCCCTTTGCCCCACGCACTGACTATCGGCAGACCAAAAGGAAGAAGATAGGCGAGCCAAAGAAGGGAAGGATTGTCCTCCCCCAGCCATTGTCGTATTTTATTCTCTACATACCGCTTCATACTCTTAAAACAGATAGAGCCCCCCAATGGTTGAGTGATACGGTACCTAGGATGTTCAAGCTTTGGCTGTTGAAAATGTCTAATACAGATCTGACCGTGGATATGCAACCCCTTCGGGGTAGCGTGCTTGTGCTGGCTCCAGTGCCCAAGCTTCACCTTCAGACTCGCTACCGCTCGCCTTCAGGGGGAAGCTCGGGTTATTAGGCCGTGCAACCCCTTCGGGGTATTCTTTCTGCCTCATCCGATATTCTGCGTGATGGGGTGACTGTATCACCTTGAGACTACTGCGTCAGCCTGTATACACCAATCATCTTGCGGGATGAAATCCGCAAGATATGGGCGACGGAGTCTTTTTTCTCTTTGATAATTTGAAAGAAAACTGGAAATCCATTATAATTGAGCGAATCATCCACTAAACGCTTAATTACACAATGGATACCAGTTTTCTACGACATGTATATGGTCTTGTTGGAGTCAAATGTACTGCTACACACTACAAAACTAACAAAATAGTTTTAGATATAGAGTATTCTAAAACAAAAAAGAGGTGCCCGTGCTGCGGGGAATACACTCTCGTGAAGAATGGCTACCGGTATCGTAATATCCATGCGCTACCAATTGGTTCTACCAAAACCATATTGCACATGAAAGTACAAAGATACAAATGCAAAGAATGCGGAAACGATGATTACGAGAGGGTCAGCTTTGTTAAAGGCAATAGGTCGTACTCTAATCGCTTTGCCAAGTACGTGGTTGATTTGCTAAGGGCAATGACTATTCAGGAGGTTTCAAAAAGGCTAGGTGTTAGTTGGGATGTAGTAAAGGATATTCACACAACCTATCTTAAGAGACACTACAGCAAGCCCTCCTTACAAGGGGTGCAGTGCATAGGTATTGATGAGTTCGCTGTCCGAAAAGGACATGTTTATAAGACAATCGTAGTGGACCTAATCTCAGGAAGAATCCTTCATGTTGGCGATGGAAAGGGGGCGGATGCTCTTACAACGTTTTGGAAAAGGGTAAGGAAGAAGAACGTTCAGATAAAGTATGTGGCGACAGATATGTCATCAGCCTTCTCTAAATCAGTACGTGAGAATACCCCTGATGCCATACACGTATTTGACCACTTTCATGTCATCAAGCTAATGAATGATACCCTTGATAAAGTGCGAAGAGAGTTAGTGGCAAAAGAGGTGGACGAGGGAAAGAAAAAACTAATCAAAGGAACAAGATACCTCCTACTTGCCAACGGGGAAAAGATGATTGATGAGAAAGGGAGAACGAAGCTCCAGAAAGCACTCGCAATGAACGAACCCCTCTCTCAAGCCTATTACCTCAAGGAGGACCTGAGAGAAATATATAATCAACGAACCATTAATGAAGCAGAGGAAAGATTAAACAGCTGGGTCTCAATGGCATTAGATACAGATTCAAAACCTCTAATCTCATTAGCAAATACAATCAATACAGCTAAAAAGGAAATACTCGCATGGTATTATGGACGGCTATCAACGGCCAAAGTGGAGGGTATAAACAATAAAATTAAAGTGATGAAGAGAAATGCTTACGGATATAGAGATGATGACTATTTCAAACTTAGACTTTTTGCACTACATGACTGCCGTATCACACGAAATGTCGGATGAACCTTCTTTCTTTTGGGTGCCTTATCAAGACGAGACGGACGTTTAGGTGATTGTAATGGACTTCTTCCAAGGTCCTTCCGATAAATTCCGAGCTTCTGATAGTCGCTTTTAGGAGATTTGTAACTATCTGATATACAATATACTATAAAAGCGAAAGTTTAGTTGCAACTAAGCGATCGCCGAGATGCAACTAAGCGATCGCCGAGATGCAACTAAGCAAACGGCGAGATGCAACTAAGCAATCGCTGAGATGCAACTAAACTTTTGCCCTGCTACAGTTAGGGTTGAACTTCCATACGTGAAAGTGTATATGCAGGGGTTATGCATTAGAAAAATCAACTTAAGTTATTTTCCGTACAGGTATTCCTTGTACTAGACAAGCAGGTAAGGACCTCGGAGAGGTCCGATTTGTCGTAGCCCCCTGTCGGAGGGGCGTTAGCCCCGAACGACTGGGGGTTTATAGGTGACACGTATATATTCGACCCCTTGCGGGTCGGACTACCGATTCTAGGATTAAAGAATGCTTCGTCCAACACGCAAGGGGTTGTGGAATGGGCGGTGGATGGTCGTTAATCCCCCAGTCTTTCGGGCTACGCCCTCCGACAGGGGGCTAGAATCCGCCGGACCTCTCCGAGGCCCTCTTTTATCGGACTATCACTACATTCTGTCGATGACGGAGCCGAGGGCACCCTTCCCTTGGTACTTTTGCTTCGTAGCATTGAAGCGGTAGGCGATGGTAAATGTTACCTGTGGCATTACCCTTTGCGTGGTGGTCAACTCTGTGTACTTAGTTACCAACCTTACTTTCATAGGTGTAAAGGTGAGGTTATTGAGTTCAAAAGTTGTGGTGAGTGCATTATCCTTTAGCCACCGCTTGGAGATTTCCGTATTGAGAAATGCTTGAGCACCAATTATATCAAGATTGTCTTGACTTCCACCAGCAGGTAGATAGTTTAGATTGGCAGTGATGGTCAGCTCCTTGGGCAGGGTGAATTGATTTTGCCAATTGAGGTATATGAAGGGTTTACGATTGGTGATGGTCTCCTCAAAGTGCTGGAGGTCGTATCCAATCAACTTCATACCACCCACTGTGAAGGTGGGTTGCCACCACTTCACTCGAGGACTAAGGACTAGGGCACCTCCCAATGTGCTGTAGGGTACAGCATTGATATGCTTCAGAACGGTCTTATGTGGTAGATACTTATTAGGGTCGGAGGGGTCTTTCATTGGTTGTGTCTCTTGCGTTAGAGAATTGACCTTGTACTCGTGCGTAAGCATCAGTGTCACCCAGCTCTTATTGAGCATCAGCTGAGTAGTATAGGAGAGTCCTGGCTTGAGGTTGGGGTCACCCACCTGATATTCATATTCGGATAAATACTGATAGCCTGGCTGTAGTCTCCAGAAGTTAGGCCGATTGATCTGGCTTCTAAAGGATAGCTGTGTATTGACTCCCCACAGTTGTCCACCAAAGGAGAGGGTAGGGAATAGGTTGGTCTTGATATAATCCTTGATCTCTATTGCCTGATTATCGTAGCGGTTGCGTACATGCTCCATACGTAGGCCTGCTGTGAGCATAAACTTTTGGGCGATGGCATGGCTATACTCTGCATAAAGCACATAGGTTTGCTCCTTGAGAGTGCTATTGAGGTCGGGGAGTTTGAGCTCTGGGTCACTGTAGTTGAAGAAACTATTATTGGCCCATGAGTATCCACCCCCTACATTCAGTGAACCGCCCCAGAGAGGTCCATCAATATCTAGTCTAGCGCCAGCAGATTGGTACTTATCTCCGCTCCTTCCTTTCAACGCCTTTAATTCGTATGCCTCGGTGTAGCCTCTCTTTGTCGTAGTTGCCTTTTCAGACTTCGTACTTTCGTAGTAGTCTATATCTATCTGCGTTTTCCATTGGCCTATCTTACGCAAATAGTAGAGGCTTGGGCGGTGTGCATAGATCCAAGGCTTTGATTCTTCCGTAAAGCTATACAAGGGTTTATTCTGCTGTAGCGAACTGATGAGTTTAGCTTCACCAGTTAAGAATTCGTTATTGGCACTCAATCGATATTGTACTCCAGCACTTTGTGTGTCGTCGGAATAATTGACTCCGAATGTAAGGTTGTGGTTGTCCCCTCCAAACTTTGAAACTATGCTTGAGGTATTTGTCCACTTGTTTTGCCCGACTTTACCAATAAATGTGGCATCGTCGGTGATATTGATTCCTCTCCAATTGCCATTCCAGCTGTTAATAAAGAAGTCCCAATTATCCTTGCGGTAGTTGAAAGAGAAGTAGGTGCCATAGCCCAATTTACACCCCTTGATTTTTGATAGTCTACCTTCAAGATTTCCGCTGAGTCCCGAGCCGGGTTCGCGGCGGGTGTATATTTTGATGACGGCACCCACCGATGAGCTGTACTTGGCGCCAGGGTTGGTAATCACTTGAATGTCCTTAATGAGGTAGGGCTTGAGCTCTCTCATTTGATTGGGGTCGGTCATTAGTCGGTCGTTGATGTAGATGACTGGGGTGCCCTTTCCGGTTACTTTCACCTTGTCATTCTCTATCTCTACTAGTGGAATGCCTCTGAGCACACTGTAGATATCGGTGAGCTTGGAGAGGGGCGAACCATCGATCTGGGTGCTAAGTCCGCCTGCGACCAATCGGTGCGAGACACGATTGGCGGTGATGGCTACCTCCTCTAGCATGGTGGTGCTCTCGGAGAGGGTGAGTGTGTGCTCCTTGAGGTCTTTGCAAAGCACTTGCTCGTTGCTGTAGCCGATCAGACTTGCTTTGAGTAGGATAGGGAGCTTGTGGTCGCCAATGGAGAGAGCAAAGGTGCCATCCTCCTTGGTGACGCCTCCTACGATGGTGGCGGAGTCGGGTAGGGCAATGGCTTTAATCGTGGCATAAGGGAGTGGTTTGCCCTCTTTATCCGATACCTTTCCCTTGATCTCTTGTGCCAATAAGTTGCCTGTAGCCAAGCAAAGTATCAGCAAACTGGTGATGAATTGTTTCATAACGTGTGTTATTGGTGTAAAATATGGTGTCACCTTGCCGTGACAAAGGTACTTATTATATTACATACGATTAATTACGGAGCCGAGGGCACCCTTGCCTTGGTACTTTTGCTTAGTTGCATTGAAGCGGTAGGCGATGGTAAATTGGGCTCTAGGCAATACTTGTTGCTTGACTGTCGACTCTGTATACCTTGTCACCACTCTTATCGACATTGGTGATGAGGTAAGTTTGAGGTTACTGACCGAAAATGAGGTGGTGAGTGCATTATTCTTCAGCCATCGCTTTGAAATCTCAAAGGAGCTATTGATCATAGAGTTTAATATTTCCATGTTATCTTGGTTGCCCCCACTAGGTAGGTAGTTAATATTGGCACTGATGGTAAGTTCCTTTGGTAGTGTAATTTGGTTTTGCCAATTAAGGAATATGAATGCCTGTCGATTGGTGATGGTCTCCTCAAAGTGCTGGAGATCGTATCCAAGTAGCTTCATAGCACCAAAGGTAAAAGTGGGGTGCCACCACTTGATCCGAGGACTAAGAATAATATTGGCCCCGAGTATACTGTAGGGATCGGCATTGATGTGCGTGATGAGGGTCATATAGGGTAGATACTTGGTCGCGTCATTAGGGTCACGCATCGGTTGGGTCGTTTGTGTAAGGGAGTTGACCTTGTACTCATGCGAGAGCATCAGTGTCACCCAGCTCTTATTGAGCATCAGCTGAGTAGTATAGGAGAGTCCTGGCTTGAGGTTGGGGTCACCCACCTGATATTCATATTCGGATAAATACTGATAGCCTGGCTGTAGTCTCCAGAAGTTAGGCCGATTGATCTGGCTTCTAAAGGATAGCTGTGTATTGACTCCCCATAGTTGTCCACCAAAGGAGAGGGTGGGGAATAGGTTGGTCTTGATATAATCCTTGATCTCTATTGCCTTATTATCGTAGCGGTTGCGTACATGCTCCATACGTAGGCCTGCTGTGAGCATAAACTTTTGGGCGATGGCATGGCTATACTCGGCATAAAGCACATAGGTTTGCTCCTTGAGAGTGCTATTGAGGTCGGGGAGTTTGAGCTCTGGGTCACTATAGTTGAAGAAACTATTATTGGCCCACGAGTATCCACCCCCTACATTCAGCGAACCGCCCCAGAGAGGTCCATCGATATCTAGTCTAGCGCCAGCAGATTGGTACTTATCTCCGCTCCTTCCTTTCAACGCCTTTAATTCGTATGCCTCGGTGTAGCCTCTCTTTGTTGTAGTTGCCTTTTCAGACTTTGTACTTTCGTAGTAGTCTATATCTATCTGCGTTTTCCATTGGCCTATTTTACGCAAATAGTAGAGGCTTGGGCGGTGTGCATAGATCCAAGGCTTTGATTCTTCTGTAAAGCTATACAAGGGTTTATTCTGCTGTAGCGAACTGATGAGTTTACCTTCACTAGTTGAAAAAACGTTATCAGCACTCAATCGATATTGTACTCCAGCACTTTGCAGGTCGTCGGAATAATTGACACCGAATGTAAAGTTGTGGTCGTTCCCCCAAAACTTTGAAACCATACTTGTGGTATTAGTCCACTTGTCTTGCCCGATTTTGCCAATAAATGTGGCATCGTCGGTGATATTGATTCCTCTCCAATTGCCATTCCAGCTGTTAACAAAGAAATCCCAATTATCCTTGCGGTAGTTGAAAGAGAAGTAGGTGCCATAGTCCATTTTACACCCCTTGACCTTTGATGGTCTAACTTCAAGGTATCCGCTGAGTCCCGAGCCGGGTTCGCGGCGGGTGTATATTTTGATGACGGCACCGACCGATGAGCTGTACTTGGCGCCAGGGTTGGTGATCACTTGAATGTCCTTAATGAGGTAGGGCTTGAGCTCTCTCATTTGATTGGGGTCGGTCATCAGTCGGTCGTTGATGTAGATGACAGGGGTGCCCTTTCCGGTTACTTTCACCTTGTCATTCTCCACCTCCACTAGTGGAATGCCTCTGAGCACACTGTAGATATCGGTGAGCTTGGAGAGGGGCGAACCCTCGATCTTGGTGCTAAGTCCGCCTGCGACCAATCGGTGCGAGACACGATTGGCGGTGATGGCTACCTCCTCTAGCAAGGTGGCGCTCTCGGAGAGGGTGAGTGTCTGCTCCTTGAGGTCTTCGCAAAGCACTTGCTCGGTGCTGTAGCCGATCAGACTTGCTTGGAGTAGGATAGGGAGCTTGTGGTCGCCAATAGAGAGAGCAAAGGTGCCATCCTCCTTGGTGACGCCACCCACGATGGTGGCGGAGTCGGGTAGGGCAATGGCTTTAATCGTGGCATAAGGAAGTGGTTTCCCCTCTTTATCCGATACCTTTCCTTTGATCTCTTGTGCCAATAAGTTGCCTGTAGCCAAGCAAAGTATCAGCAAACTGGTGATGAATTGTTTCATAATGTGTGTGTATAACTTAGTGGTTTTGGTTATGGCTCTTCTCTATCCTTCCCTCCTTTCTTCCGCAAAGGTAAGTATAAATTCGGTAGTTTGCAAAACAAACAACCGATTTTAAATTGGTTCGGATAGTTAGTTCCAACTTAATTACTTGCAAACAGGGAACACATCCTACTTTTTTGAGTCGCATCGTACTCTATATTATTTGATGTGCACACTGCTTGTCTTTACACATGCAAAATTCTATACATATTGAATTTCCTGCAATACCCGAAAGGGTAATTCTGGAATGGGCCGATGTAAATGGTGCGATTATCACCCTTTCGGGTAAGGGTTTTACTTCTAAATGAGTACATTTGCATTGAGTTTATTCCAGATTGACTGTCAATGAGTGTATTTCTTAATGAAAATAACCGTCTACGGTTACCGCAAGATGTTCGTCCTCAGATAGGAGACGAGCAATACTATGGCTTGCAGCCTTATATTGACTCTGCGAAGGCATTTGCCCGAGTTTCATACAAATCTCTCTACATCATCGATTATAATAGGATGAACTTTCTGTATGTATCGGATAACCCTCTATTCCTTTGTGGCGAGAATGTAGAAACGGTGCAACAAGAAGGATACGACTTTTATTATAATCATGTACCTGAAGAAGATCTTGAATTTCTTACACAGGTCAATAGAGCGGGTTTTGAGTTTTTTAAAGGAGTTGCTGTTTCAGAGCGCTCTCAGTATACAATATCTTATAACTTCCGAATTACTCAAAAAGAATCTCGAGAAAAGATCTTGATTAACCATCAGATAACACCACTCAAATTGGACTCAATGGGAAATGTTTGGTTGGCTCTTTGTTTAGTTTCATTAGCTCCAACTCAAGAAGTTGGTATTGCTTATATGACAGCGGTCAATTCGAATTCGATGTGGCAGTTTTCTCTAAAGAGTGGACGTTGGAAGCAGATTGATAGTATCGTGCTGAATGAATACGAGAAAGCGGTGGTTCGACTAGCTAACCAAGGCTTGTCTGTTGGTGATATTGCCAATGAAATCAACCGATCCGAAGATTCAGTCAAGGGCTATCGAAAAACTTTGTTCCAAAAACTTGGCGTGGGAAACATCTCTGAGGCTATTGCTGTCGCGACACATCGTAGACTAATTTAAGTCATCGTACTCTGAGTAATAATAGAATTTGGGAAATATCTTTACAAACTCCCCACGAACAATACGAATAAGAATTGAAGCGCATATCCCTCCAACCAACGAAGACGCAATGGATAATTGAGGGGGAGGCAGTAGCATTTTTTCTTTCTCATACGCTCGTATGACATCTTCGATCCATATTTTTGGACGAACCCAATAGTTGAAATAATCTGTAATATATTGGATGGCTCTTTTCTCAAACCCCAAATAACTCTCTCCCTCAGTGAGCAAGCTCTCTAAGTTTGCTCCATCTGGAGAAACAACCATAACAATACCTGCAAATCCAATATTATAAGGATGTAATACATAAATGCCCTGCTCCGCACACAAATGGTCAAAGACAAACGGAATGTCACTTTTGAAATCAAGAGTGTTGATTGCTATATCGTGTTCCACAATGATATCCCTCACGTTTTCATGATTGATAAATGTGTTTATCGTCGAAATTTGTGCATTAGGATTGATGCTAAGTAGTCGTTTTTTCAATGCCTCTACTTTGGGTTTTTCCACATCTTCCTCGGTATAGTTCTGCCTATTGAGATTGCTTTCCTCTACCACATCTCCATCGACCAATGTGATAGTTTCAAATCCTATGCGCAATAGCGTTTCTGCGATATTACTTCCTATCCCTGCACCAGCAAGTAAGACTCGAAAATCTTTGATTCTCATTTGCTCTTCATCGGATATGTAGATTCGATTTCGTTCGTAGCGTTTCATTTGAATACTATTTTGATTACTTGTTTATGCGGGCAAAGTTCTTATTGTTTGCTTTTCTATGCAATACCCAAAAGGGTAATTCTTCGTGCATTTGCAATATATTAACCATTTGTCTGCTTCAGCCTATGATTTGTGGCGTCAATTGATAGCTGATTGTAAAGGAAATGTTTGATACGAGAAACAAAAATATTTGATACGAGAAACAGAAGCGTTTGATACAAGAAATAGAAGCCGTCTTTATTGGGAGCAAAGTCCTGGACACCCTTTTTCAGACAGCTACATAAAAAGGAAGGGGCTCAGCCAATACGGCTGAGCCCCTTTGAACTATCTAAGCGAGTGAGATATTAATAGTGGTTACCATTCTTCATCTCCTCTTCGTCAAACTTATGGAAGTCTAGCTTACGCCATGCATAGAAGATGTAAGCCAGTACGAATGGGATCACTAGCGATGCGTAAGCCATTACCTCTAGTGTGTATTGGCTAGAGCTACTATTGCGAATCGTTAGTGAGCTCTGTAGGTCAGCAGTAGTTGGGTAGTAAGCTGTATTGTTCCAACCTGCCATCAGTAGCAGCACCGTCACTACGAGCACTACACCGATGCCCTCGTACCAAATTCCCTTATTAAAGTGAGGCTTGAAAACGGTCAGTAGGATACCCGCCAGTACTCCCACTACTCCTAGAAGCATTACTACCAGTAATACTGGCTGCTGTAGGAGGTTATTAAGATACTTGTACTTCTCCATAAACACCTCTCCAGTAGCAGGGTCTACTGCAAAGCCTTGAGTGGTTAGTAAAAAACCAAGGAAGGCGAGGAAGAATACGAGGAAGATAATCGCATTTGGAAGGATACGCTTGCGAGCCGCCTGATTGAGCTCCTCATCGCGTACGTTATTGACGAAATAGAGTAGCCCAGTGGTACGGGCAAGGAATAGCACTGCAAGTCCTAGAACAAGGTTCCAAGGATTGAGCACCGCCTCAAGTCCGTGAAGCATCACGCCATTGTAATCCTGCCATGTAGAGACAGAGAGGTTGCCACCAAGATTGGTGAGGTTGGTTCTATCCACTACGAAGTTGGCACCAGTGAAGAAGGTACCTACGGCAGCACCGATGAGCAATGGGCCGAGTACTCCATTGAGGAATAGTGCCCACTGATAGGTCTTCTTGCCAAATACATTACCCTTCTTATTTTGGTACTCATAGGATACTGCCTGAATAACGAAGCAAAATAGAATGAGCATCCACACCCAGTATGCTCCGTAGAAGCTAGTGGAGTAGAAGAGTGGGAAGGATGCAAAGAAGGCACCTCCAAAGGTGACTAGTGTAGTAAAGGTGAACTCCCACTTACGACCTGTAGAATTGACCAGCATCCTCTGCTGTAGTGCGTTTTTGTGCAGTGAAAAGACGAAAGTCTGACCACCCTGTACAAAAAGTAGAAACACGAGAAGACCGCCAAGCAGTGAAATGATGAACCACCAGTAGTCTTGTAGAAAAATTAACTTATCCATACTGTATCCCGATTATTTCGCCTCGTTTTGAGAGTCGTTTGAAACATGATTTTTTGGTCCCTTCTTGATCGCATGGATCATAATACTTAGCTCGGCAATGAGCATCAGTGTAAAGAGGACGAGGAAGAGGGTAAAGGTGGTCTTCACTGCACCTGCTGCAATGTTGGAGACAGCGGCCTGTACAGGAAGAGCATCCTGAATAGTCCATGGTTGGCGACCAACCTCTGCTACTACCCAGCCTGCTTGTGAAGCGATATAGACTAGTGGGATACTAATGATCATTACCCAGTGGTACCAACGCATATTCACAAATTTCTCCTTATTGCGTCGGAGCATAATCAATGGCACTAGGCAGACCAAAATAAATAGCATTCCTAGCCCTACCATGATGCGGAAGCTGTAGTAAAGCATTGGGATATTGGGGATCAGGTCCTCAACATTATCGAAGTAACCATATCCAAAGTGCTCATAATTGGCATCTAGGATCTCTTTCTGAGCAGCTGCCTCAGCCTCGTTGCCAGCCTCTTTGGCAGCACGATAGTCGGCAAGTGCTTGGATAGCGATCTTACCTCTCTGGATGCGCTCCTCGGCAGATAGCGCAATGGTACCATCGGGCTTGGTATAACCACCCTCTAGTATGTTTTTGATACCAGGTACATAGGCGTTGGGGTCGTTGAAAGAAAGAATTGAAAGCCCGCTAGGAAGTGCAATATTAAAAGCGTAGTCGCTCTTATCACTTGCCCAGTCGGCTTTTTTCTTGTCGCTATTCACGATACCAATGACGCTAAGAGGTGCCTTTTCGCTACCCTCATACATGTTCTCCATAGCAGCGAGCTTCATAGGTTGGTAGGTAGCTACATGACCTGCAGAGAGGTGACCTGTGGCGATGGTAAGAATCGCTGATACCAAACCAAGGGTGGCTGCTAGCTTGATGCTCTCAAGTGCAAACCTTTGATTGCGCTTGCGGAGTAGGTAATAGCCGCAGATACCCATAACCACGATAGAGCCTAGCATCCAGCTAGAGATCACTGAGTGGAAAAACTTTGAGACAGCCACAGGAGAGAGGGCTACATCGCTGAAGCTGATCATTTCGTGACGCACTGTGTCGGGATTGAGTGCTGCACCGGTAGGATATTGCATCCACGCATTGGCCACCAAGATCCAAACGGCAGATAGTGTAGCACCACCAATGGTGAGCCAGGTAGAGGCGAGGTGGAACTTCTTCGACACCTTGTCCCATCCAAAGAACATCACTGCAAAGAAGGTGGCCTCCATGAAGAAGGCAAACATTCCCTCAATCGCTAGGGGAGCTCCGAAGATATCACCAACGAAGTAGCTGTAGTTGGACCAGTTGGTACCAAACTGAAACTCTAGAATAAGACCAGTGGCAATACCTGCTGCGAAGTTGATTCCGAAGATCTTTTGCCAAAACTTGGCAGTCTCCTTCCAAAAGTCGTCCCCAGTACGGTAGTACTTAGTCTCGGCGAGTGCCATAATGAATCCCATTCCTAGTGTGAGCGGAACGAAGATCCAGTGGTACATCGCTGACATCGCAAATTGTAATCGCGACCAATCGATAAGTGCACTTAGTAACATAGTAGGTAAAAATAATGCTTATATATTGTTGTTGTATTATATTATTTAATGTGTGTGGCGACTACTCCTCACCTCCCTCAGGTGTGATCGTAGGGGTAGCAGTTGGCTCAATAGCCCTATTCACAAGCTCATTCCGCACATACTCTTGTCGGCCCTCCTTAGTCTTGGACTGCTCCTTGAGAAAGTTGGGGAAGAAAAATAGCCTGAGTACGCCAAAGAGGATCAGCAACTTAATGATATTGAGTATCCAGAGAGGCTTACCCCACGTCATACTCCTTAGCCCTTCTTTCCATAGCTGTATCAGTTTGGGAAAAAAGCCTTTCTTGAGGGGGACCAAGCTCTCTCCACTAGTGGCTTGCTCATTATTATTAACTATCTCTTTCACGGTAGGCTTGTTATTTCTTTTTCTTATGGTAATGAATTCGTGTGCTAAATTATAAAACATTATGCACACTACCAAATAATAACCCCCTTATTTTGTTGTTTTTTCACATTGTCGCCTATCTTGTTATACAAAACGGGGCTTTTCAGACGAAAAGCCCCGCATGCTAACAACTATAGGTTAGCCGATAGTATCACTTAGAATAGGACTCTAGCAGTTACAGAGAATCCCTTTTCCTTGGTGTTGATGTAGTCATTAAAGACCTTTGCTGCTCCCTCAAACTTATAGCTATCGCTCATTGCTGCATTGAATGTAGCAGAGATCTGTAGATACTTGAGCACCTCTACGCCGATACCAGCATTGAGACCAATTCCTAACTTATTAGCCTTGATATCGTTTGAGTTTTCAAGCTTGATATCACCGATATTGGTGTTAAATGCATAGTTAAAGCTAGGACCAGCAAGAATGAAAAAGCGAGCTGCAGGGATGCTGAATACATAGCCTTTCACAT
Source organism: Porphyromonas somerae (assembly GCF_022845615.1). NCBI lineage: Bacteria > Pseudomonadati > Bacteroidota > Bacteroidia > Bacteroidales > Porphyromonadaceae > Porphyromonas > Porphyromonas somerae. The sequence continues at coordinate 522,321 of NZ_AP025559.1, forward strand.
TGACAGGTATCTCAATAAGGTTGCTCTTTAGGCTTAGAGCATCCTTACCTGCCATATCAAAGTTAGCACCCTTTTGTGCATAAAGTACGCCAGCCTCAAGTGCTAGTGGAAATATGGGGAGCTCGTATTCAACCATAGGGCCGATGTGGAAAGCGGTGAATAGGTCGCTCTTGTAATCATCTGCCTTGGTGCTGAACTTGCTGAAGTTGGCACCACCCATCACGCCCCAGCGGAGGCCGCCTTGAGCTTGTGCCGTGAGTGAGCTAGCAAGTCCTAGGATAATAACCGAAACAACGGTATAAATTCTCTTCATAATCGTTCTATATTTATGATTAATAAACTATTTGTCGTCGCAAAGATATTCAATTTTTATGAGCCGATAAAACGAATAGTCAAGGTCGACACATTATAATAAGGTATTATCCAGTGGTATTCATTGGAGAGCCTATGGGGAGAGCCCCCCTTGTCTAGGCAAGAAAAAGCGTAGGTTCAAAACCACCTCAAAGCACCTCCAAATTCCTCTATGCTAGTAAGGCTAAAGTGGAGATGCAACTAAGCAATCGGTTAGTTGCAACTAAGCATTTGCCGAGATGCAACTAACCGATTGCTTAGTTGCATCTCGGCAAACGCCTTTGTATGGCATTGATTTACAATCGGTTGTAAATGGGGCTACAAACACCCCGTTTTAGCTAGGTTTTTCACTTTGCTCATTTAATGCGTAACCACTATCTGATAATCAGGGCTGAAATGTTAGGATAAACTTGCCGTATGGCAGGCCCTCTTCCAAGTGCCTATTAGGGTTCCCAGACCTCTAATGCTTGCCTAGGTGGTATTGCCTATTTTACTTTGTGCATCATTCTCATAAAGCACGTCATTCAGCAACGTCAAGTAGGGGATATCCCAAATCATTTGACCATTCTAGTTATATTGGTTGTGTAGACTATCCGCATTAATCATCGTGACATAAGAGAATAAAATACCTATATGTGGGTATTGTGGGAATATTGTTGCCTTTATATCTTTGCAGTGCTAAATAATTTTTGAATATATATCTCAGATAATTGGGATATTTTTATTAAGAACCATATTCGCCATACGCTAGTTATGCTTTTTCGACGTTCGACGATTATTCTCATTTTATTCTTTTCTTGCGGTTTAGTTTATGCCCAAGAAAAAGACAGTAATACTGTTTCTCAACAGACTTCTCAATCAGTTGATACCCTTGGAGCTATTAGAGATGATGGCCTTATTGATGAGGTGGTAATTTACTCTCGTCCGATATTAGGTAGCAAGTTTCAAGCAAGGAACCGCACTGGTTCTGCTTACTTTTTGTCTCCTAGTGAGCTAGCTAAGTTCAATTATACCGACATCAATCGCATGCTCAAGAGTGTGCCGGGCGTCAATATGTATGAAGAGGATGGCTTTGGTCTTCGCCCCAATATCAGTTTGCGTGGAACCAAGGCCGAGCGGAGTGAGCGCATTTCACTTATGGAGGATGGTATTCTGATTGCTCCCGCTCCTTACTCTGCACCAGCAGCTTATTACTTTCCGAGTGTAGCGAGGATGAGTGCTGTGGAGGTGCTGAAAGGGAGTAGCCAGGTGCAGTATGGTCCTTTTACCACGGGCGGTGCCATCAACATGCTTTCGACTCCTATCCCTACCCACTTTACCGGGAAGTTCAATGCCTCTTACGGTAGCTTTGATACCGCCAAGGGACATATCATGATCGGTGACCGTAGGGGTATATTCGGATATATGGTGGAGTATCTTCGCCATCAATCCAAAGGATTTAGGAGAGATGAGCCTGATGAGCGTATTGGTTTTAAGCGCAATGATGTAGTGGCGAAGTTCGGGATTAGTACCGATCGTTTTTCGGGTGTTAATCATAATGTAGAGCTGAAGTTGGGCTGGGCGAATGAGGATTCTGATGAAACCTACCTTGGACTTAGTAGTGAAGACTTTGCTCTACGCCCTTATTTCAGGTATGCAGGTGCCGATAAGGATCACCTCAAGACACAGCACTTTCAGAGCGTTTTGAGCCACATATTGATGGCAGAGAATGGTCTAAAGATTACCTCCAACCTATACTATAATTACTTTTTCCGTAATTGGTATAAGTTGAATGACGTGAGGGTAGGTTACCTGAAAGAGGAAAAGCGCTCCATTGGTCAGGTGCTGGCCGATCCAGAGACCAATCACGAATACTTTGAGATCCTTACGGGGCAGCGTGATTATATTGGTGAAGCACTTATGGTGCGTGCCAATCGGAGGAAATACTTCTCTAGAGGCATTCAATCCAAAGCAGAGCATAAGTGGCGCCTAGGAGAGAGCTACCTTACTGTAGAGGGCGGCATTCGGTATCATGAAGATGGTGAGGATCGCTTCCAAGAGGACGACGGTTACTCTATGCAGTCGGGTGAGATGAAGCTCTTCCGCCCAGGAGACCCTGGAAGTCAGTCTAACCAAGTAACGACAGCCCGTGCATGGAGCGGTTATATCTTAAATACATGGGCATGGAACAATCTAACGATTACCGCAGGTTTACGCTATGAAGATGTGGTTTTGGAGAAGCGGAATTATACCAAGCAGGATCCAAGGCGGTCAGGTCGTATTCGTATTGAGACCCCTAATTCGGCTCGAGTGTGGTTACCTGGGGTGGGGGTGAACTACAAAATCATCCCCGAAGTATCGGTATTTACAGGCGTACATAGAGGTTTTGCCCCTCCAAGTGCCGTTTTGGATCAAAAGCCTGAGAGCTCCACCAATGTGGAGGCTGGTTTGCGTATAGCTATATCTGGCTTGCACTTTGAGGTGATTGGCTTTAATAATAACTATCAAAATATGCTTGGAAGTGACCTTACAGCAGCCGGTGGGCAGGGGACGATGGATCAATTTAATGTCGGTGCCGCACTGGTCAGGGGTGTAGAGGCATTACTCAGCTGCGACCCTATGCCTCATCATTGGTTGGTACGTGTCAATACGCAACTCTCCTATACCTATACCGACACCAAAATGAAGAACGACTTTACCAGCTCCGCGTGGGGTGATGTCCATGCAGGTGATGAAATACCCTATATTTTTAAGCACTCATTCAATGGGCAATTGGGGGTCACCTCCAAGTGGGTAGATCTCAATGTGGGTGTGCGTTTCAATGGAGATATGCGTACGGTGCCAGGGCAAGGGCCAATGGCACTTAGGGAGACTATTCCGCACCATACTATTTGGGATGCCACCATTCGAGCAAAGGTATATAAGGGTGTTACACTCACGCTAAATGCCATTAACTTAGCGAATAAAGCCTACGTGGTATCGCGTCATCCTTCAGGGATGCGTGCCGGTCACCCAAGAGGTATTTATGGGGGCGTGGAGGTGAAGTTTTAATCAGCTAATTTGTAGTATAAGTATATTCAGTGGGTTGGTATGATGCCACTGTGAGTGATCAATAGATATGATGATGAAGAAGATATTCCAGCGACAGCACCTCTCAATGCTTCTAATCCTTTTGCTCTTTTGTAGCCAAGGGACCCTCTTAGCACAAGAGAGCAATGAGAGAGAAACCGTTACTGGGGTGGTGAGTGACCAAACAAGCTTACCCCTTCCTGGCGTGCTTGTGGAGAATAAAAGCAATGGGAGTAGGGCGGTTACCAATGCAGAGGGTAGATACAAGGTGTATGGCACCAAGGGGGATAAGCTAAGTTTCCGCTTCGTAGGCATGGTAACTAAGGTGGTCACTGTAAGTGGATCCATTATGAATGTACAGCTGAAAGAAGATCAGACTCAGTTGGACGAAGTGGTGGTGACTGGTTACCAAAAAGTGCGTAGCAGAGTCTACACCGGTGCCGCAACCGCTGTGAAAATGGCGGAGATAAAGCTTGATGGCGTGCCTGATATGTCGAGGATGTTGGAAGGGCGTATCCCTGGTCTATCGGTACAAAATATATCCGGCACCTTTGGTGCTGCCCCAAAGATTAGCATCCGTGGTGGTGCCACCATCCTAGGTGATGCACAGCCTCTCTGGGTGATAGATGGTGCTGTGTATGAAAATATGGTACCACTGACTATGGATCAATTGGCCTCTGGTGATGCTGTGACGCTGATAGGTTCGGCGGTATCTGGTCTCAATCCTTCCGATATTGAGGATATTCAAGTGCTCAAAGATGCCTCTGCCACTTCGGTCTATGGTGCGCGAGCCCTTAATGGGGTGATAGTGATCACTACGAAGTCGGGCAGAAGGGGGATGCCACTAAGCGTTACCTATGCCACCGAAAATGCCTTTAGGCTAAAGCCCTCCTATAGGGAGTACGACCTCTTGGATTCGCAAGAGACGATGTCGCTCTACCAGGAGATGTGGGATAAGGGTTACTTTGGCGTCAAAGAGTCTTTATATGGCCGAAGGGGCGGTATATACCATCAGATGTATCGAGATATTCTAACCGTAGACCCTAATACCGGCAGTTATCTCCTGCCTAATACTCCAAAGGCGAGGCTAGAGTTTTTGCAACGCGGTGAGTATGCCAATACCGATTGGTTTGACCTCCTCTTTACCTACCGCCCCACCACTCGACACACCGTTACTCTATCGGGAGGTGGCGACCATGTAGCTACCTATGCCTCTATTGGTTATTACCATGATGGCGGTTGGACCATTACGGATGGGGTGCAGCAGCTCACTGCCTACCTCAAGAGCACCTTTTACCCAAAAGAGGAGCTTAAGCTGACTCTTAGTGCCAATGGCAATATCCGTAATCAGAGAGCCCCGGGTACCATGCCACTAAGGCGGAATAGCCGGATCGGTGCCTACGAGCGCGACTTTGATATCAATCCATTTGCCTATGCGCTTAGCACTAGCCGTACATTAACCCCTTATGATGCCAATGGAAATAAGGCCTACTACCGTAATAATTGGGCTCCTTTCAATATCCTATCTGAATACGAAAATAATCAGATGCAGATGCGGGTGATAGACTTCAAGTTGCAAGCCGAAGGGAGTTATAAGCCTATCCAAGAGCTTGAGGTGGGAGGCCTCGTCTCTATTCGAAGGGCAGCAACCAGTACCCAGCATGAGGTGAAGGAGCAGTCTAATGTGGTATTGGCCTATCAGGCAGCAGAGACTCCTACAGTAGCCCATGAAAACTTCTACCTCCTTAACGACCCAAATAACCCTGCCTTGCAGCCAAAGGTGGCTCTTACTCACGGTGGTATCCTCAATAAGACCGAGGTGGGGATGACCAGTTTTTTGGGTCGCTTATCGGGCGACTACAATAAAAAGGTAGATGAGCACGATATCCGACTCTTTGGTTTCAGTGAGTTGCGTAGTACCGAGCGCTTTATCACCCCTTTCCAAGGTTATGGAATCCAGTACGATAAAGCCAATCAGGTCTACCCCAACCCCAAAGTCTTTGATAAGCTCGCGCAGGAGAATACACCCTACTTCTCGCACAGAAGCATGGTGGATAGGGGCGTTACCTTCTCGCTCAATGCCACTTATGGCTATGCAGGTAAGTACATCTTTAATACGGTGCTCAATTACGAAGGTGCCAATACTTCGGGCAAGGGAGCTAAGGCTCTCTGGTTGCCCACTTGGAATATAGGTGCTAAGTGGAATCTCGATCAAGAGGAGTGGCTCAGAAACCACCCAACCATCTCCAAACTGGCACTCCGCGCTAGCTACGGCCTTACAGCCAAGATGAATGAGGAGGCGATCAATACCAGCAATATCTTCCGGATGGGCATCACCAATCGGCTCCACTTGGAGGATAGAGAGAATGCACTCTTACTTGACCAATTGGAGAATAGAGACCTCACGTGGGAAAAGATGTATGAGCTCAATGTGGGGCTCGAAGTGGGTATGCTAAATAACCGCATCAGCGGTACATTGGACCTATACCAGCGCAATACCTTTGATCTTATCGACCTCGTCCGTACCTCAGGGGTAGGGGGGCAGTACTATAAATATGCCAATTTTGGTGACATGACCACCCGAGGTGTGGAGCTAGGGATTCACTCCAAAAACATTGTTACAGAAAAGTTTTCCTGGAGCAGTAGTCTCACCATTAGTGGTATGAGCCAGATGATTACCCGTCTACTCAATTCGCCTAATGCCTTTGATATGGTAGCAGGTCGGGGTAGGGGCAATCTAGTGGGCTATCCCAAAGGCTCACTCTTCTCTTTCAACTTCCAAGGTCTTGACCCCAATGGATTACCTACCTTCGACTTTGGCCTTTACCAAAATAGCCAAGAGCATGCCCGGATTGTTGGTGCCGACTTTTTGGATACAGAGTTCAATAAGAGCTATCTCCTCTATCACGGCCCTATAGAGCCACAGGCAATGGGAGGTCTAATGAATACCTTTAGGTACAAAGAGTGGGAGCTCTCTCTTTTCATCACTATGCAGGCTGGGAATAAGATTCGGATCAATCCTACGTTTGACCCCCTCTATGCCGATCTCAACATCTTTTCTCGTGACTACCGTGATAGGTGGCTGAGCCCAGGCGATGAGTACCATACCGAGGTGCCAGTACTCCCATCGCAATCTCTTATAGGAGCCATTGGGAGGGAAAATATTGAGCGAGCCTATAACACCTACAACTTCTCGCAAAATAAAGTGGCCGATGGTAGTTTTGTTCGCCTGAAGAGTATCTCACTATCTTACACTGCCCAAAAGGAGCTTCTTGAAAGAATTCGCTTGAAAGGCCTATCAGTTAGGCTGAATGCCACCAATCCGCTGATGCTTTATGCCGATAAAAAGCTCAATGGACAAGACCCTGAGTACTACCGTACTGGTGGAGTATCCCTCCCCACACCCAAGCAGGTAACCGTATCAATGAGCATAACGTTTTGAAAATCATGAATAGATATCCATGGATCATAGGTGCCCTGCTAGGGCTAATCACATTCGCTAGCTGTACGAAGTACCTAGATAAGAGCCCCAATTCCGACCTCAATATAGAGGTCGACAACGAGGAGAAGATCGCCGAGCTACTCACCGGTGCCTATCCCACAGCTAGCTATATTCCATTCCTTGAGCCCCGAACAGATAATGTGGGCTTCCGACCTTATGGTGAGCAGAATAGGCTCAATGAGGCAATGTACTTTTGGGAAGATTATGATCAAGAGGACCTGGATACGCCGTTAAATTATTGGAACGCTTGTTATCGAGGTATAGCTCAGGCCAATATTGCACTCGAGCTACTCACAAAGTACCCCAAGACAGAGCGTGTCAAGGCACTCTATGGCGAAGCTTTTTTACTAAGAGCTTATCTCCACTTTATGCTGGTGAATATTTGGGCAGAGCCTTATAGAGGAGCCGATGACCTCCATCCTGGTATCCCCTATCTGAAAAGCCCAGAGAAGCATGCCATGGTCGATTATGATAGAGCAACTGTAGCAAAGGTGTATGAGGAGATCGAGGCCGATCTCAAGCTGGGTATTACGCTGGTCAACGACCGCTTTTACCGCCACCCCAAGTTTCACTTCAATAAAAAAGCTGCCTATGCCTTTGCCTCCCGCTTTTATCTGCACAAAGGGGAGTGGCAAAAGGTGGTAGACTATGCCAATTATGTCTTGGGTGGAGACCCAAAAAGAGAGTTAAGACATTGGACGGAGTATCAAAAGCAGTACGAATTTGCACGCCCACAGCTATTCAAAAGCTATGCAAGTGCATTGGAGCCTGCCAATCTACTCCTCTCCACTACCGAGTCGAGGTGGGCTCGTGAGCTTCCACGAGTGCAGTATGGACCTACTAAGGAGAGCGTAGAGGCCATCTTTGATAAGAAGGGGATTGAAAATGGTGGTAACTTCAAGCGACTCAACCAATCCAGTAGCTACCTCTTTACCCCCTCCCCCTTGCCACTGAAGGTGGGCCGATACATCTCCAAGTTTGATGAGGTGAGGAGTAACCTCGATAGTGGGCTCAAGCCGAGAGGGCTCTATGTGACCAATGTGTTATTTACTACTGATGAGGTGCTGCTCAATCGTATGGAGGCATTGGCGATGCTCGGTGAGTACAATAAGGCCATTGACGACCTACAAGAGTACACACGAGGGAAGTTCGGCTTTACCCCCTACGTAGAGCGTTCTATCTACCTGACCACCAACCCCCAAAATTATCAGGTCTATAGCCCCTATTATCCCCTTACCATCAAGCAACTTGCATTCGTAAAGCTAGTGCTCGACTTTAGGCAAAAAGAGTTTTACCAAGAGGGGCTTCGGTGGTTGGATATTCGTCGCTTCCACCTCTCTGTGGCTCGTGATAGCAAGAGTAAGTATTACTTTCCCCTTGAGAAAGACGACCCACGCAAGCTTCTACAAATACCCAATGAGGCCATCAAACGAGGGCTCCAGCCCAACCCACGTGAGCGAAAAGAGTTAGATAGAAAGTAATTGATATGAGACCCAATAAGCAAACCAATAAGCAAACCAATAAGCAGCTAATCACCCTGCTGCTCCCATTGATGATGATAATTGCTGGGTGCCAAAATGCAAAGCTAAGCGATACAAGCGTATTGGCTCCTGCAGCAGAGACCACCAATGAGAGTGAGCTAGACCAATGGATAACCCAATCCATTACCCAGCCCTATCAGATAGAAGTGCTCTACCGCTGGAATGAGAAGGAGCTACTTGGTACCTACGTTTACCCTCCCCAAGAGGAGAAGGTCAAGAGCGTGCTAGAGACCGTGAAGTATCTATTCCTAGAGAGCTTCGAGCTACCAGCCATCGGAGACCTTCACTACCTCAAGGGCAAACTCCCCATCCGTATCAAGATGTATGGCGGTTCCAACCTTGATCCTAATGGGGTAGAACTGCTCTACAACCCCCTAGGCACACCTGTAGAGATGTGTATCTACAATGTCAATAGCTTCGACCCGAGTGACCCCGAAAAGGTCTTCCTACTGATGCGAAGTGTCTTTCATCAGTTTGCCAAGCGGATGCTAGAGCTCTACCCCTACGATAGAGACAAGTTTTACCGAATTAGTGGGCATAGATACCTATCCTCTACCGAGCCAATAGCCATCCCACTAAGCTACCAGCAGAGCTACAAGGAACGGTTTGGTCTGGATACCTATGCCGGTAGGCGAGGATGCTACACAATGTACGCCTTGCTCTCTCCTGAAGACGACATGGCTGAGATGATAAGTGCCACCCTGCTCTCTACACCCCAAGAGATTGAGTATCTTTTTGAGGAGACAAGTATCCCTGACGGCGACCCCAACCCTGAGGTAGCAGAGAGGTATGCAAGAGAAGCCGCTTTGGCACATAATGAGTTGCTAGAGAAGCAAGCCTTTCTCAGCCAGTACATCAAGGTACATTGGGGATTGGATCTCACAAAAGCCGAGGTGACTATCCTACGTAGAGTGGCGCAATTTATTCAAAGCAAAGAGGAAGAAGAATGAAAAAGATATACTATACTACTATTATTCCCCTCACCCTTGCACTAGCTACCTTAGCTAGCTGTAATGGAAAACTGCAACAGGCATTCCATGAGAGCCCATCGGAGCGTGTGCAAGCTAGTATCTCATCGCTTCACGAGGAGCTTACAAGTAGCCCTAGTGGTTGGAGTGTTCTTTACTTTCCCCACTGCGATTCACTCCTCTTTTCCAATCCCAATGAGCTGATTGGCCAAACTGCCTTTCGTGGTCGTTTGGGTTATGGTGGTAGCAGCTTTGTGATGAAGTTTAGCAAAGAAGGCACTGTGGAGATGAAGGCAGACTTTACCGAAGCGAGCTGTGCCGAACCTAAGGTAAGCAGGTATGCCATCAAAAGAGGTAGCTACACTCAGCTTACCTTTGAGACCTTCAATTATATTCATGAGCTAGTCAACGACTCCTTCAGAGGATCAACCGACTTTCTCTATCAAGGAAAAAATGAATATGGTCAATTGGTGTTCCGAACTGCCGGCACTATCTTGCCCGCAAAGGAATACATCATCTTTACCAAGCTCAAAAGCGATGAGGACCCCCTTGTAAAGGCCTATCAAAACCGTCTCTTTTTCGAGGAGATGCAGAATCCACAGCTCTCTATTAGGATGGGTGATAGGGTGTACTTTGAGAGTGACAACTACATTAAAACTAAGGCTGAGACCAATCGCCCATATATTAAGGAGTTGATCACCAAGAGATACTACCTATTTCTCTACAATAAGAAGCGTAACCCAATCCCTGGTTATCCTTCACTTCAGATGGTGGGGCTAGGATCTGGTTATGCTGGAACTAGTGAAGGGATCACTTTTAGAGCTGGACTAAGATACAGCAAGGATATTGTGTTTATGGACTTTGAGCGGATAGATGATCGCTTCGAAGCGGAGTTGGTAAAGGTCTACAACCCTCACACTCGGGTGACAAGCTTAGAGAGTAAACACCTACATCCCGAAGGTATCCCCACAGGTGTGAAAGCTGTGATATGGGATGCCCCGATTATTAAAGATTAATATTCAATGATATGATAGATAATTTGAAGAAGCTTTTTCCACTACTGAGTGGTACACTCCTTCTGCTCTGTGCAATGAGTTGCCAGCGCAGCTATAATGATCCCGAACCTGAGGACTATGCCACCCTTTTCCCCTTTAAGGGTATTGAGAAGCCAAAGATCTCGTACGAAGATCAAGTGCGTCAGGTTTGTGACCCCTATGAGGCATTAGAATCTTATAGTTACCCAGGGGTGGAGATTTCTGAAGGAAAGCGTAAGTACACCGTGACCCTTACCTGCCAATTTACCGAGCGTGGTGCGGTGCCCGATGAAGTTAATAGCCGATTTGTGGTAAAGTACATTGGCGAGGATAAGCAAATTCATATCATCGGAAGTAGTGCAAGTGTATCGGGTGCCGAGGAGATCATGACCCTTGAAGAGCCTTACGAAGTGACAATAGAGGCAGAGTCGGGGTATCCTATGTACCTTAGTGTCAATGGCACCGCACCTCGTGAGTCCAATATCACCGCCAGCATTAGGGCTGTGTCGGAAGATGGGCTAACCGTAGTAAAAGAGTTGAAAGTGAGTCAAACACAAAATAGAGAGGGGCAAGACTATATTAGCCAGCCCTTCTGTGAATATATCATACTACCATGAAGAATTGTCTAAAGTATGCTTGGGTCTTTCTCCTTTTCGCTCTCTCAACATCGGGCTTATCAAGTTGCCAGAATAGATGGGAGGGGGAGACGGTGGAAAGTGCTTACAAGCTACCCGAATATCCCGATCCAGAGTATAAATTCAGTAGAAATGGGCGAAGTAGTGTCGATTACTACGAGTGTACTCTCCTAGATGAGCCCCTTCAGATTATCTACAGTACCTTCCTTCGGGAGGCGCGTATCAATAACGAAGGTAGTCGCAATACCGTTTACAACTACTTCCATCAGGGTCTTTATGGATTGGTAAGCCCACAATCGGTGGTTGCCTCATCTGTGCTCCACCAAGCCGATAGGGCTGAGGTGATCAATGATGTTGAAGATTGTTTTAGGGCGATTGAAAAGCTTAGTGGCCTAGGTACAGAGGCTCCTAATCTGACCCGTAACCAGAGAGCCTCCATCGGAGTGGCGGGGTATGTCGGCACCCACATTGGCGATGATTATATATTCTTTGCCACTCAAGATGGATTGGTTCCAGCAGAATATTATAGGGAGCTAGTGCGTGGCGCTATTTACCTTGATTTAATTCTTAATGTACACCTTGCAAGTAGCCTCTATGCACCTGGAGAATTGCTCACTCGTCATGAGCACACCTACCTCCCCGATGGTCATAATTACACCGAGCTGGAGCATCATTGGGACCTAGCTTTTGGCTACTACACCCATTTTTGGCAGCCTCTTGTGAGCAGTATCAATCTGCCTCTACTGGGCAAGAGCCGTATCCAGCTATACAATGCTTTTGCTCTGGGGCGCTGGGCATTGACCAACTATAGGTACGATATTCTGCAAGAGCAATTGCAATTGATTCGCATAGAGCTCTCTAAAGTGGTAGCAGTCCGTGCTCTACAATTGCTTCAGGGGAATATCACAATGGCCAACTATCGAGAAGAGCCAGAGAATGCTCTATTCTTCCTTTCCCAAGGTGTAGGAGCCCTTTACTCCCTCCAATTTGCCTGCAATAAAGAGGGGCAACCGCTCTTTTCCTATAGCGAAGTGAAAGCGATGCAAGAGCAGTTGCTTGCTGGCAATGGGCTATGGGATAGAGACCAGCTCATCGGCAGCGATGGCAATACTGGCCTTCTCCATACTATTACTAAAGAGGTGGCTCACCGTTTTGAGCTCCCTTTGCAGGAGATTAAGTAGATCACCCGAATACAATCAAGCAGTTATATGAAGTTCAAAAATATCCTATCTACCCTCCCCCTCCTCCTTATCTTGGTTCTCAATGCTCCTAGTGCATTGGCTCAAGAGCTTAATAAGGAGCTATTGAAAAATGGGGGATTCGAAAAGTTTTACCGCAAAACTCCTCTTGAGGGCGAAGAGCCACAAGAAGAGTATATGTGGCGAAAGATCTATCCTCACCATTGGCGCTTTGATGATACTTTAGCTGGCACTAAGGTGCGAGGAGGTCACTCAGGTGGCTACTGTATTCTTTTTTATCTCAATGGTGGAAGTATCAGCTACCACGATAACGACTATTCCCAAGTGGGGCATATCCCCAAGAATAATATTATCCCCATTGAAGCTGGGGGCGAATATCAATGCTCCTTCTGGTACAGAGGCGACTATGTATTTAGAGCTAAAGTATGTGTGGTGATAGAGTGGTATAAAGATGACCAACTCATCAAAAAAGATACCAGCTTCAAACAATTCAAATACTACGTCCCCAAAGTGGGCGATAGTTGGCAGCAACATACTATCTCCGAGATCAAGGCCCCCGCCGGAGTCAATAAGGCAGCTTTTAGCTTAGTGGTAGAGGGCTCGGAGGGCAGTAAGTTCTACATCGATGATATCTCCTTTATGCAGGTGAAGAGAGGCGAAGAAGAGCCACAGCTACCAGCACCAGCCAACCTTTCGTCCAAAGCGATGCAGCACGAAATAACACTCACTTGGAGAGCCATTGCAGAGCCGGGAGTCACCTACCAAATACTTTGCGATGGGGAGCCAATAGGCGAGACTACCGAGACCAGCTTCATACATAAGCATCGTAAAGCCAATACCATATACAGCTACAGCGTTAAGAGCATTAAGGGTAGCCTTTTCTCACGCCCTTCAGATGTCATCAAGGTGCGCACAGAGGGGTACCGACGCTCACCCAATGACCCTACACGTGTGCCACATCTCTATATGATCTCTAAAGATGGCGAAGCACCAAGGCAGTTACCACTATTCTATACCGATCTCATCCTCGAAGGAGCCGAGATTAAGTACCAACTTGATGGGCAAGAGGTAACGCCTTCTGACGATTTTCTCCAATTAGATCCTGGAGAGCACTCCCTCATTATCTTTATTAAAGAAAAAGATCGTGAGCCGATAGAAATCACTTATTTCATCACCGTAAAGTAAGCCTGTAGAGAGATATGAAGCAAAGATTGTTACTACTACTCAAAAGCGCCCTTCTAGCTATACTATTGTGTAGTGCTTGCCAAAATAATAAGGCGCCCCATGAGCTAGAGCCTATCAAGGTCGGTGAGCAAGACCTCACTGAGGTGTCACTCAATAAGCAGACCACCCATACAATTATACTACAAGGAGGTACCGGAAAATACATCGCCAATGTGGAGAGTTCCAAGATCGCAGGCGTCTCAATTAGTCGCGACACCCTCCGCATTACAGGCCACCTCGAGGGCGAGACCTTCGCTACCATCCTCTCGGGCGACTACCGCCGTAAGCTACCCATACATGTGGTGGTGCCCCCAGTGAGTGTCAATATGGAAGAGGTGCGCCTCTACCCCACCGACGAAAGTCGCTTCATCTCACTCCAAGGTGGAGGGGATAAGGCAAAGCTGGTGATCGACGACCCAGAGGAGGTAATATCGGCAAGGTGGAATGCCAAAACCAGTATTCTAGAGGTCGATGCACACCATGAAGGGGTGGCGGTGGTGCATCTCATTTCAGAGGATGGCAGCCAAAAGAGCGTCACTATCACGGTCAGATGCAGTGGCACCGACCACGGAGTAGGCCTCTATGGCACCACTTCGCGGAGCCTCTACCTAATGATGCGAACAGGCATGACCCTCAAAAGAGGTAATCGAAGCTTCACCATATTCAATGCTGCACAGCCCTACCAAGCAGAGAGGGTGGTTACCCTTTCACCCATCCCAACGGCACCTCACGTAGGAGAGAAGGTAAAGCTACAGATAAGCCTTAATAATCCACAGGAGTTCCGCCATACCAAGGTGAGAGAGGGCAGCCACTCTCTAATCGTGGAGCAGGTAGATGCTACGAAGCAGTTGGTTACCCTCCGAGGAAAAGGTTTTAAGGTGATTATGCCCTACATCAAGTGATGTAAAATGGGCATCTTAGCCGAATCCCCACTATCCGGGGTATTCGTAATCTTTAGAGCACTGCAAATAAATAGGATAAAAAGGGGGTGAAAAGTTTAATTGTAACTAAGCAATCGGCGAGATGCAACTAAGCAATCGGTTAGTTGCAACTAAGCATTTGCCGAGATGCAACTAACCGATTGCTTAGTTGCATCTCGGCAAACGCCTTTGTATGGCATTGATTTACAATTGGTTATAAATGGGGCTACAAAGACCCCGTTTTAGCTAGGTTTTTCACCTCATTTTGCAGTTTGAACACTGAAAAGTGGAGCTCTTCGTGGGTTTATAAAAAGATTCGGTGCTAGACGAGCCCGACATGGACGAATAGCCTAGTTCACTACCACCTTAATTTACTCAGTTTTGGGTTTGCGGATATAGTGGGGCATCTCCTCGGGGATGATCATAGAGAGCTCGATAAATCCAGCGTAGGCACCCTCTTGGTACCACGGGATTTGGTAGATGAGCTTTTTGCGTGATCCCTTTGTGATGGTGTAGACGTGCTTCTCCTCGTGCGTCATCAGATGCTCCAGTAGGGAGCGGGCTGGCTCTGGGTGGCAGTCGAGTACGTTTTTGCCGATAAGGTCTTGCCCAGGCTTTAGGTTGACCTCTCTCGATTGTCCGTTCATCTCAATGATCTTTCCCTCTTTATCGCAGATGGTGACTGCGATATCAGCTTCTTCAAAGTATGGTATCATAGTGCTATATAGTGTTATATATATAATGTGTATCTACTGATTGGTGTGCCAAAGGTACACAAGATTAGGGAATAATTGATTACCTTTGTAGCAAGAATGGAGGTGGCAGACCATTGACTTCCGTAGGAATATCATAATTGGCCTCCCTCTCCTTTCTCGATTGACCTATATTCAGACCGATGATCATGACTCAAGCAGATAACGTCTACGCAAATCTTTATTGTGTGATACTGGCCGGTGGCGTGGGGCGTAGGTTTTGGCCCTATAGTCGAAAGAGCTATCCTAAGCAGTTTTTGGACTTCTTCAATACAGGGGAGAGTTTGTTGCAGATGACCTATCGGAGAATGCAGCGCTGCATCTCTCCAGATCGTATTTTGGTGGCGACCAATATTCAGTATGAAGAGATTGTGCGGAAGCAGCTCCCTAACCTCCCGATGGAGAATGTGCTTTGTGAGTCTCAAAATCGCAATACTGCCTCCTCTATCGCCTATGCTACTCGGCACATTCATGCCATCAACCCTGATGCTGTGGTGGTGATTACCCCTTCAGATCATTTGGTGACGGATGAACCCTCTTTCCACACCTTGATAGGTGAGGCGGCCCAATATGCCTCTTGCACCGAGATGATCGTGACCCTCGGGATTAAACCAACTTATCCGGAGGTGGGCTATGGTTATATCCAAGCTCTGGAGTCGCCCGTTGAAGATGGGGGTGAGATGCTTAGCCACTGCTATCCAGTGAAGACCTTTATCGAAAAGCCTAATAGTGAGATGGCTCGGATCTTGGTGGATAGTGGGGAGTTTTATTGGAATGCTGGTCTCTTTGTGGCAATGACATCAGTGCTGATTGACGAAGTAAAGTCCCATGCTCCTGAGATAGCGGAGCGACTTTATAGTAAGCCCGAGGTGTGGGGAACGGCACGGGAAACGATCTATGTGCACGAGGTATTTCCCTACTGCCCCAATATCTCTTTTGACTATGCCGTAATGGAAAAGTCACAGAAGGTGCTGATGCTGGTGGCTGATATGGGGTGGACCGATGTAGGAACGTGGTCAGCTACCTACCAGCTCACCGATAAGGATCAGAACGCCAATGCCACTATTGGAGCACACCAAACGATTTACAATGATAGTAGGAGCAACTTGGTGGCGATTAATGATCCAGAGAAGCTGGTGGTGCTACAGGGAATTGATAGTATGCTGGTGGTGGAGACCGATGATGTGCTACTGATTTGCCGACGTGGTGAAGAGGATAAATTGCGTCAGGTGGTAGCAGAGGCACACGGGCTCAATGAAAAGTATACCGATTGAGTGATGCCTAAGAGAGACGAAGGAGGAGAGGCACCCCTCTACTCCCTAGACCATATACGGATGACCGACCTCAAGGAGTCGGAGCGCCCAAGAGAGAAATTGCTAACCCATGGGCCTAGAGCTCTGAGTGATGCAGAGCTGATGGCGATCCAGTTGGGAACTGGCTTGCAGGGAACGAATGCCCTACAGCTCGCCCACCTGATTTTGGAGTCGGCAGATAACAATCTATATCGACTCTATGAGTCTCTGCGTACAGGGTGTGCCATCCCTATTAAAGGAGTGGGTATGGCGAAGAAAGCCAATATCCTCGCCTGCTTAGAGCTAGGTATGCGGACGGTGAACCACAAAAAGAAGTTGGACGATGAGGGAAAGCAGCTCACCAATAGTCAGATGATTTACGACTACATCTATACCGACCTGTATAATCTCTCGCACGAGGAACTTTGGATAGTGCTTTTCAATCAGCGACTGATTGCACAGCGGAAGATTAGGATTTCAAAAGGGGGGCTCACCAATTCAACCGCCGATATTCGGGTAATATTGAGTACCGCTCTCCGGCTTGAGTTACCGGCTTTGGCACTCGTGCACAACCATCCAGGAGGAAGTCTGCAACCTAGTCACGACGATGACGATGTCACGGATCAGCTCTACAAGGCGTGTCGGCTGATTGGGATAAGTATGGTGGACCATGTGATCTTTACCGACAATGGCTACTATAGCTATCTAGATAATGGGCGCCTAGGTGTGGAATTATAGTGTTAAGTTATTAGAGAATATATATCCATTTATATAGCCATGTCTACAGTGATTACTTGCCCCTATTGT
Organism: Porphyromonas somerae; assembly: GCF_022845615.1. NCBI lineage: Bacteria > Pseudomonadati > Bacteroidota > Bacteroidia > Bacteroidales > Porphyromonadaceae > Porphyromonas > Porphyromonas somerae. The sequence continues at coordinate 539,594 of NZ_AP025559.1, forward strand.
GGGGCCTCTTTGGAGGTCACTATCGGTCATCACCAAGATAGTGCCGAGCGTGTGGTCTGCGATGAGTGCAAGCAACCGATAGCTGTGTATAAGACGGCTGCTGAGGCACTACAGCATAGAGATAGATCCATCAAAGCGGTTAGTATTGAGGAGGCCGACTTCTCGGAGGAGGGTACCTATCTGGAGATTATTGAGACGGAGTTTACCAAGCCTCAAACGATTCAGATTCCTGAGGGGCGAAGCCTCTTCGGTCGGTACAACCCTAGATCTTCCGCGAGGCTACAGGTGCTGACGGCCGACCCGAGTATTGATCGGCAGCACGCTTACTTTACGCTCTCCAAAGATGGTCGGCTCGAGGTGATGGATAATGATAGTATGACCGGAACCTTTGTGAATGGTGCTGAGATTGATCAGGGGGAGCGACGTCGGCTCTCTCAGGGCGATGTCCTTACTTTCGGAGCTACTACAGCCATCGTTCATCTTCCTCACGGCGAGGAGGATGAAGGGGATGAGTGGCTTCTCTTTTGATGCTATTTTATAGTCGGCCCCTTCCCTTTTAGCATTCTTTATTACCTGATATTTAGAGAGGAGCTGATAATTCCTTATCTTTGCTAGCAATAGGTAGGGAGGGAGTGTTGTGTATTATAGTATGAAGGGGAGTCACCCAATGACGACCCCCCTGGTAAGTCAGATAATTAATCGATTTAGATGGAGGAAAATAGAGTGGACGTGAGAGCTCTCTCGGAGCTAATAGAGCGTGAGAGTCACTTCTTGGATCTCTTGGAGAGTGGTATGAGCCGTGTGATTGTAGGGCAGAAGCACCTACGTGAGAGTCTTTTGATTGGGCTATTGGCCGACGGTCATATCTTGCTAGAGGGTGTTCCTGGTCTTGCCAAGACTTTGGCGATTAAGACTTTGTCCGACCTGATGGATGCAAAGTTTAGCCGAATACAATTTACACCCGACCTGCTCCCTGCCGACGTGATTGGTACGCAGATTTATAGCCAGAAGAATGAGCGTTTTAGCGTGAAGCATGGTCCTATCTTTGCCAATCTAGTTTTGGCAGATGAGATTAACCGTGCACCCGCTAAGGTGCAGAGTGCCCTCTTGGAGGCGATGCAGGAGCGACAGGTGACGATTGCCGAAGAGACCTTTAAGCTCCCAGAGCCCTTCTTGGTGATGGCGACACAAAACCCGATTGACCAAGAGGGAACTTATCAACTACCTGAGGCACAGAGCGACCGTTTTATGCTCAAGGTGGTGGTGGGCTATCCTACCAAGGAGGAGGAGCAGCAGATTGTACAGTCTCAGATCCGCAAGATGAAGCCTGAAGTGACGCCTGTGGTGACTACCGATCAGATACTTAAGGCTCGCGAGATCGTTCATCAAGTCTATATTGATGAGAAGATTCATCGCTACATCGTGGATATCGTCTTTGCTACACGCTTCCCTCAGGAGGCTGGTATGCCTCACCTCGCTGGTATGATCAGCAATGGAGCCTCTCCACGTGCTTCGATCAACCTCGCTTTGGCGGCGAGAGCTTATGCTTTTATCAAGCACAGAGGCTTTGTGATTCCAGAGGATGTACGAGCTGTCTGCCACGATGTGCTACGCCACAGGATCGCTTTGAGCTATGAGGCGGAGGCGAATAACCTTGTCTCGGAGGAGATTATTAGCGAAATCCTCAATAAGGTTCAGGTACCTTGATACTTAAGTGATGGAGACACAAGATCTCTTAAGTAAAATACGTAGAATCGAGATAAAGTCTAGGCGACTTTCACAGAATATATTCTCTGGTGAGTATCGCTCGGCCTTTAAGGGACGAGGTATGTCTTTTAGTGAGGTGCGGGAGTATCAGCTGGGGGATGATGTGAGGGATATCGACTGGAATGTGACCGCCCGCTATGCTCGACCTTATATCAAGGTGTATGAGGAGGAGCGTGAGCTGACGATGATGCTTCTGGTGGATGTCTCTGAGAGTGGACTTTTCGGTACGGTGGAGCGAACCAAGCGTCAGCTGATTGCTGAGGTGGCGGGGACGCTCGCTTTTAGCACCATCACTAATAATGATAAGGTGGGGGTGATCTTCTTCTCCGATAGAGTGGAGAAGTACATTCCACCAAGTAAGGGAAGGAAGCACGTGCTCCATATCCTCACGGAGATTTTGCGTCTGGAGCCTAAGGGTAAAGGGACCAACTTATCTGAGGCACTCATCTTTGCCAATAATGTGCAGAAGAAGCAGTGTACGCTCTTTATCCTCTCCGACTTTATTGATGAGAGTGAATATGAGTCAACCCTCAATGTGGTGAGCCGTAAGCACCAAGTATTGGCGATGCAGGTCTTTGACCCGAAGGAGGCGGAGCTCCCCAATGTGGGGTTGCTACGAGTGCAGGATGCAGAGAGTGGCGAGGTGACGATGATTGATAGTTCGTCCAAGCGGATTCGTGAGATGTATCGTAGCTACTGGGAGCAGCTCACCAATCGGATGAGGGAGGCACTCACTAAGTATGATATCACCTTTGTGAGTATGCCGACCAATCAGGATTATGTGCCGGCACTGCAACGACTATTTAATAAGAGTATTCGGTGAAACATAGGATATATATAAAATGTATAGGGTGGCTGATGGCGCTACTTCTTACCCCTCTCTCTCTCTTGGCAATGGAGGATGGAGGGGAGGTGCGCATTATCCCTACATTGGAGCGGTCGGCCATCTTGATCGGTGAGCAGGTGAAGCTCAATGTGAAGGTGGTCTATCCTCGCTCGGAGATGATGCGGCTAGTGCTGCCAGAGGATACGTTGGTATCGGGTGTGGAGATCATAGAGAGTCAGTTGGTGGATTCTACTATGATCAATGATCGGCTACAAGAATTGATTTATGATGTGGTGCTCACCTCCTTTGACTCTGCCAACTATCAGCTCAGAAATATTTCTGCACTGGTAGGCGACTCATTATATACTGCGGGTGACCAATTGAGCTTGGTGGTGAATACGGTGCCCGTGGACCTGGAGCACCCCGACCAATACGCCGATATTAAGGGGCAGTGGAAACCCTCATTCGTTTGGCAAGACTACCTTATTTATCTCTATATTCTATTGGGTGTCATAGCACTTGGCGTGGCAACGTACTTCCTAGTGAGGTATCTAAAGAAACGCAAGAAGAGTGTCGATGAGGTGCGTGAAGAGGTGCCACTACTTGATCCTTATGAGGAGGCGATACAGAGTGTGGCAGCCCTGAAGAGTGAGGAGCTTTGGCAGCAGAATAGAGTGAAGGAGTACTATACTAGGCTCACTGATATCTTGCGTCGCTATATCTTCCGTGTCTATGGTATCACCACACTGGATATGACTAGTGCGGAGATATTAGAGGCCTTTAAGTCGCAAGTAGGTCGAGATAAGATGTATACCGAGCTTGTAAGGATTTTGGAGACAGCCGACTTGGCTAAGTTTGCAAAGTATCAGCCTGGCTCGGATGAGAATATTAGCTTGCTCTCTGCTTCTGTAGCATTCATAGAGGCACAAAGGGAGGCACAAAGGCCTTCGGAGACTACGGAGGAGAAGAGTGTAGAAGAGGGAGGAGGTGTGGAGCCATGACGTTTGCTCATCCTTATTTCTTTCTATTATTGCTGCTAGTGCCTCTTGCTATAGGACTTTACCTATGGCGAGAAAAGCGACCAGCTACCTTTACGCTCAGCACTATTGGTGCCTTTAGAGGGCGTAAGGTGTGGTGGCGTACACGGCTCTGTTGGTTACCTTTTGCATTGGCATTATTGGCATTTATCTCTGGGGTGGTGGCTTTGGCACGCCCACAGAGTAGCAATGCCTATTCTACAGAGAGTACGGAGGGGATTAATATTGTGTTGGCACTTGATATCTCGGGGAGTATGTTGGCAAAGGACTTGCAACCCAACCGTTTTGAAGCGGCAAAGAGTGTGGCTGGGGAGTTTGTCAGCTCTCGCCCTTATGATAATATCGGGTTGGTGGTCTTTGCGGGTGAGAGCTATACGCAGTGTCCACTTACTACGGACCATGCAGTACTCCTCAATATGATTAATGGTGTGGAGATGGGGCTGGTGAATGATGGTACCGCAATAGGAAGTGGCCTAGCAACGGCAGTGAATCGCCTCAAAGAGATCAAGGAGGGGAGTAAGGTGGTGATACTCCTTACGGATGGTACCAATAACTCTGGTACTATTGCCCCTGTGACTGCTGCTGAGATCGCTGCTAGCTTTGGGATACGTGTTTATACCATTGGGGTGGGGACTATGGGGGAGGCACTTTATCCAATTCAGACTTATCTGGGGGTAGAGTATGTCAGTATGCCAGTGGAGATTGATGAAGCGAGCCTTAAGCAGATAGCTTCTGCTACTGGAGGTCAGTATTTCCGAGCTACCGACAACAATAGCTTGCACAAGATATATGAGGAGATAGATCAGCTGGAGAAGGTGAAGCTAAAGGTGGAGAGTTTCACCCAGAAGGAGGAGCTATTTCCACCCTATCTATGGGCTGCTCTGATACTGTTGTTTGCAGCACTGTTACTTCGTAGTACGCTATTTAGGAGGATGCCATAATGAGATTTTTACACCCATATATACTTTTCCTTTTGCTGCCATTGCTGGTGGTGGCTCTATTCCTCGTATGGAGAATGAGCCGTCAGCGAAAGGAGCTGAAGAAGTTTGGTGAGACCGAATTGGTGCGTCTCTTGATGCCCGACCTATCTCTACGGCGTAAGCTGGCAAAGGACTTGGTGCTTATACTCAGTCTATCGATGCTGGTGGTGGCACTTGCTCGACCCCAAATGGGCTCTAAGAGTGAGACGGTAAAGCGTGAGGGCATTGAGCTGATGGTGGCGATGGATATCTCCAACTCTATGCTTTCGGACGATGTGAAGCCCAATCGCTTGGCTCGTGCTAAAGCAATCGTTTCGAGAATTATTGACAAACTGGATAATAATAAGATTGGTCTGGTATTCTTTGCGGGGGATGCTTATGTGCAGCTCCCAATCACAGGGGATATGATTTCGGCCAAGATGTTTTTGGATAATGCCTCTCCCGATCTCATTCAGGTGCAGGGTACTCAATTGGAGCAGGCGATTAGGCTCTGTGTACGTAGCTTTTCAAGTGATGAAAAGGTGAAGCGTGCCATCGTATTGATTACCGATGCCGAGAATCATGAGGGCAATGTACTTTCGGCGATTGAGGAGGCGAAGAAACAGGGGATCTTGGTCAATGTGCTAGGCGTTGGCTCTACTGACGGAGGCCCAATCCCTATGCCGGAGGGTGGTTACCTCCAAGATGCCGAGGGTAAGATGGTGATTACGAAGCTCAATGAGCAACTCGGAATGGAGATCGCCACTGCTTCAGGGGGAATCTACGTGCGTGCCAGTGATGTGTCACAGTCTGTAAGAGCCTTGGAGGAGGCCCTCAACAAATTGGAGCAGGCGGAGTTGGAGATGAAGGTTTATACCGCTTATAATGAACTTTATTATATCCCTTTGCTACTTGGATTGCTTCTGCTGTGGATTGATTTCTTATTGCTCGACCGGAAGAATAGATACTTCAGACGGGTGCAACTCTTTGAGCGTACCTCAGCTAAAAGTAAGGAATGATGAAAAGAATATTATTGTTATTAGGTTTACTGGTCTCCTTTTCCCTCTCTGGCTATGCCCAGAAAGAGGTGCGTCAGTTGGCAAGGAGTGGCAATAAACTCTTTCAAAAGGAGCAGTACGATAAGGCGGAGCTGGAGTACCGCAAGGCATTGGAGATAAATCCAAGTGACAAGGTGGCGAACTTCAATCTCGCCAATACCCTTGTGCGTACGGAGCGAGGCGAAGAGGCGGATAAGATCTACCAGGAGATGCTTAAGGAGATAAAGATACTCCCGAAGGATGAGGCGGCTGATGTGGCTCATAATGCTGGTAACTTGGCGATGGCGAAGAAGGACTATGCCAAGGCTATTGAGATGTATAAAGAGTCGCTCCGACGTCGACCAACCGATGAGGAGACGCGTTACAACCTTGCTCTTGCTCAAAAGCTATTGGAGCAACAGCAGCAAGATAATAACGAGGAGAATCAAGATAATAAGGATAATCAAGAGCAGCAGCAACAGGACAACCAGCAACAGCAGAATCAGCAGGATCAACAGCAAGACCAGCAGAAGGACCAGCAGAAGGACCAGCCTAATAAGCAGCAAGAACAGCCTCAAAATGCTGAAACAATGAGCCAAGACAATGCTGAGAAGATCCTTCAAGCCTATCTACAAGACGAGAAGGATACGCAGCGTAAGGTGGAGCAAATGAAGCAGCAACAGCAAAGGGGCAAAAAGTCAAGACCTAAAAATTGGTGATGATGATACGATACAATCGATATGTATTATTGGTAGTTCTTACTCTGCTCTCCCTGAATGTGTGGGGGCAGGATAAGGTGGCTTTTGATGTGGAAGTACCGAGCCATATTATAGCAGGACGCCCATTTAGAGTGGTCTTTTCAGTAAATGCATCTGCCAAGAATATCAGCTTTAATGCACCGTCGGGGCTGGAAGTGGTCTACGGACCGGCCGTGAGTAGCAGTTCGAGTATGAGCATCGTGAATGGTAAGCGAAGCTCTAGTCGAACCACTAGTTTTACTTACACACTTCTAGCGGAGAAAGAGGGCAATTACGTCCTCCCTGAAGCAAAGGTAGAGGTTTCTGGTGCCACTTATCGTACCGCTTCCCGGCGTATTACCGTATTTGGAGCGGATACAGATACGGAGGTAAATAATGGCGGAGGCAACGCCTCTCCTAGCATATCGGCTGAGGATCTCTATATCGTAGCTATCCCTAGCAAAACTCAGGTGTATGAGCAGGAGGCGGTTCAGATTACTTATAAGCTCTATTCACGATTAGAGAATACTCAGTTCTCCAACTTCTCCTTTCCAGATTACGAGGGCTTTGTACAATACGTACAGGACGATGGCTCGCAAGCCTTCTTCGAGGCGGAGCAAGTCAATGGTAAACTCTACTATGCGGCCACTTTTCACTCGGTAGTACTCTACCCGCAGAGAGCAGGCAAATTAGTCATTAAGCCGGCAGAGTTTGAGATGGTCGTGAGTATGCCGATCTCTAACCCCAAGCGAGATATCTTTGATGCCTTCTTTGATAACTTCCAGCAGCTACGTAAGAAGATCAAGACAAAGCCTGTGACGATCGATGTAAAGCCATTGCCACAGCCTAAACCCGATAACTTCTCGGGAGCGGTGGGGCAGTACTCTCTCAATATGGAGGTGCCTACTAAGGTGCTCAAGACCAATGAAAGCTTTACAATGAAGATGTCGCTGGAGGGCAAGGGAAATATCAAACTAGCAAAGATCCCTGAGCCCATTTTCCCTGAAGGTTTTGATACCTACGACCCAAAGGAGAGCGATGATACTGGCGTAAGAGGTGGTGAGACACGAGGAACAAGAGCAAAGGAGTACTTTGCCGTGCCAAAGCATGTGGGTGACTTCGTGATACCAGCTATCCCCTTTACCTACTTTGACCCTGCCAAGGGGCAGTATGAAACCATCACACTCCCCGAAACAAAGGTGCATGTGGATAAGGGTGAAGCGACAGATGTCTCTGCCGTATCGGGTCTCTCCAACAAGGAGGATGTGAAGTATCTGGGGAAAGATATTCGCTACCTCAAAGGTGCGAAACGAGCCACTACACTTGATAAGACCAATGGCACTCTCTATCTTATTGTCTATATCGCCCTTGTAGTACTACTGCTTGTAGCTATCTTGATAGATCGGAAAAAGGAGGCCTACATGGCCGATACTGTATCGAATCGGAGCCGACGTGCCGGTAAGATGGCACGGAAGTACCTCAAGATAGCCTATCAGATGAGGAATAAGGGCGAAGACTCGGCTTACTACGAGGCATTACTGAAAGGGTTGAGTGACTTCTTAAGTGCTAAGTTGCATATCCCGCTCTCGGAGCTATCCAAAGAAAACATTGCGACTGCCATGAAGGAGCGTGGAGCCAGTGAAGAGCTAGTAGAGGAGGCGATTAAGACGCTTAGCACATTGGAGGTGGCTCGCTACTCTCCGAGCGAAACAGAGGAGCGTGAGCAACTCTATGACCAGGCCGCTTCTGTGATAGATGGGGTACAGAAATTAAAAGGGAAGTGATGTTATGAGACGCAAACTACTATATTCTTTATCGCTGCTATTCCTCAGCCTACCACTCTTCGCCTCTTCGTTTCAGGAGGGAGTGGCAGCCTACAGTGATGCCGATTATCCTAAAGCAATTGAATGCTTTACTAAAGCACTTGAGGAGGGGGAACCATCGGCGGAGATATACTATAACTTAGCCTCGGCTTACTACAAGAATAACGACCTACCTCTCGCTATCCTCAACTTTGAGCGAGCCTATCGTATCGACCCTTCCGACGGGGATACCCGATTCAATCTTGAGCTGGTCAGCTCCCAGATTGTAGATGATATGGAGCCCACTCCTAGGCTCTTCCTGAGCCGTTGGTGGGATGATATCTCTCACTGGTGCTCACTCTCAGTATGGAGGATGTTGGGGCTTATCTTTTTTGCTATTGTGATGGTTGGCGTGTTCTTCTACTTCAGAGGACGTAGCAGGTCGCAACGGCAGATAGGATTTTACGGAGGATTGGTTGCCCTTTTACTCACCATCCTGACCAATGCCCTTGCCTATCGCTCCTATCTTTTTACGCATGAAGATAAGGAGGCGATACTAACGAGCAGTATTATCACCGTAAAGAGCTCCCCCGATGCTTCTGCCAAAGATATTGTGGTGGTGCATGGAGGCCTTAAGGTGGTAACACAGCAGACGCTCTCGGGGTATGCCGAGATCAAACTCCCCGATGGTACAGTCGGATGGGTGCCCAACAATACCTTTGAAATCATTAATAACTTTCGCTAGATAAATATGGTAGAATCCCTTGTTAGTCTGGAGCGTGATGCTTTTTTGTGGCTCAATAGTCTCCACAGTCTTTACCTAGATAGTGTGATGTACTTCATCTCGGATAAGTGGCCGTGGATCGTGTTCGTGGTGCTCTTCCTCGTATTGATGTCTTATAAACAGAAAAAGGGAGAGGTGATCCTCTTCTTGCTTGGGATTGTGCTATTAGTGGTTTTGGCGGATGGCCTTTCATCGGGTATCATCAAGCAGATATTCCAGCGTGAGCGGCCTACGTACCATCCACTGACTGAGGACGTAGTGAAAACAGTGCTAGGGCATCGAGGAGGTGGCTATGGCTTTGTCTCGGGCCACACTACCAACTTTTTCGCCTTCTCACTTTTTGCCTCGTTGGTCGTAAGGCACCGACTATTTACAATTGTTTCTTTCATTGTGGCGGCTACGGTGGCCTACTCACGTATCTATCTAGGTATGCACTTCATTACCGACGTGTTGCCCGGCCTGTTACTCGGTTTGGCTTGTGGCTGGGTCTGCTATTGGCTCTATAGTGAGAGTCGGGTTGCATTTCTCGATGTGCCACGCCGAGAGGCACGACACAGCTTTGTCCGTCCGATCGGTCGAAGGCAGACAGTAGGTATTCTAATGGCTTCCTTCTTTGTCTTGATTTGGGTTACAGCACCCTTTTTCTTTCAATTTTATGGCTAATATTTATGGATTATAAAGAGCTGGGTCGCGCTGTCAATCAATTTCCTATTACCGAAGATGTGATGGGGATTATCCCTATTGGCAATGGGCATATCAATGATACTTATGCCATTTCTGTGAATACTCCTGAAGGCGAGAGGAGAAAGTACGTCTTGCAACGAATCAATGACCAGATCTTTGAGGATGTAGAGACCCTTCAGAGCAATATATTTGCCGTCACTTCCCATATCCGGCGTCACCTAGAGCAGCAAGGAGAGAAGGATATTGATCGGAAGGTCCTCACCTTTATCAAGACAAAGGATGGTAAGAACTATGCCTCTGTAGAGGGAAATATGTGGCGCTTGTGCTACTATATCAAGGGGAGTAAGAGCTATGAAAGTGTATCGCCCAAGCTAGCTTATGTAGCGGGAAAAGCTTTTGGCGAGTTCCACTCCATGCTCTCCGATTTGCCAGAGGGGCAGTTGGGCGAAACCATTCCCAACTTCCACAATATGAGCTTCCGCCTACAGCAGTTTAGAGATGCGGTAAGCGAAGACAGAGTAGGTCGTGTGGCAGAGGTACAGGATTTGATAGAGGAGATAGAGCAACGTGCCGAGGCGATGACGGTGCAAGAGCGTCTCTACAAAAATGGTTCTCTCAAGCTTCGCACTAACCACTGCGATACCAAGGTTAATAATATCCTCTTCGATGAAGCTACCGACGAGGTGCTCTGCGTGATAGACCTAGACACTGTGATGCCAGGATTTGTGCTCTCCGATATTGGCGACTTTATCCGTACCGCGGTGAATAGTGGTGAGGAGGATGATGAAAACCTCTCCAATATCCAAGTCAATATGCCAGTCTTTGAGAGCTATATTCGTGGATATATGGAGGAGGCCAAGGCATTCCTAACACCTGTAGAGATAGAGTTGTTGCCTTATGGTGGTAGACTGCTCACCTATATGCAGACCGTTCGTTTCCTCACTGATTACATCAATGGCGATACCTACTACAAAACGCATAAGCCAAAGCACAACTTGATACGCACCCGTGCCCAATTTGAGTTCCTTCTCAAGTTGGAAGAAAAGCAAAAGGAGATGGACCATTTTATGAAGAGCTGGCTATAAGCGATGAAACCCAACGCCCCTAAAGCTCATCCACTGAAAAGAGTTATCAAAAGCTTCCATTATGCCCTTCGGGGTATATGGGAGCTTTTTCTCTATACGCCCAACGCACGTATCCACCTCCTTTGTGCGATAGCAGTGGTGATATTGGCAGCAATACTAGGTGTGAGCAAAGTAGAGTGGTTGATTCTTGTGCTCACCATCTTCCTGGTATTCTCTATGGAGGCGATGAATAGTGCCCTAGAGAAGCTGGCTGATAGGGTGAGTCCAGAGTACTCTCCTCTTATCCGAGATGCCAAAGACTTAGCTGCAGGGGCGGTTCTACTCGTAGCTATTGGTGCCGTTATTGTAGGATTAATCATATTTATTCCCTATCTATTTTGAGCCTCATAGCAGATAAAAACTTGGTCGGCACCACTATCTGTGGTGATAGGATATACCTAGCTGGTGAGGCACTGGTAGTGGCTCTTGAAGGGCGTAAACGGGTGGCAAGTAGTTCGCCACTGAATGGAGGTTGCCGCGAAGGAATGAAGTACCTCTACAATTACTCCTACAGTAGCTCCCCATTGGTGCAGAATAAAGTGGTGACCAAAATGGAAGCTCCCAATCTGTGCGAGCATTATCGACTACTCACCAAAGAGCTTGGTTTACCAGTGGAGCAGACAGTGGCAATGGGAACCGCTGCGAAACTAGAAGAGCGTGCCGAGGTAATGGATTCCTTCCATGGAATTCAAGTAGAAGCTATCGTGACTGCTGGTATTGACCACAATGGTGGCCGAGCGGGCGACCCGCCCTCCTATGACGAACTGACTGGCGAGAATCTATTGCCACCCCCTGGTACCATCAATATCATGCTCTTTATAGATGCACAGCTACCAGAGGGGGTGTTGACACAAGCCATCATCACTGCTACAGAGGCCAAGAGTGCCGCACTACAAGAGTTGCAAGCTGGTAGCTGTTACTCACGTGGCTTAGCTACCGGTTCAGGCACCGATACCATTATGGTGGTCTCCAACCTAGAGGCTCCCACTATGCTCTATGATGCAGGATTGCATTCATGCCTAGGCTCTACTATCGGACGAGTGGTGAAGGAAGCAGTTCAAAAGGCACTTAAGTTTCACGGCATCGGGATGACTCCCCAGCGACAAGGCAGTTTGCTTTGGCAAGGAAAGCGGTTCGGGATCACTTGTGAAGTGCTCAAGCAGCGGTATCTAGCCCTCTATGGAGTGACTCCGCAGAGAGAGCAAATTGATCAATTATTGTGTAGCAAAGAGGTGATCGCCTATATCGCTCCCCTGCTACACCTAAGAGACCAAATGGGGTGGGGCTTAATCCCCAAAGAGACCTATCAAAGAGTCTTATCCGACTACCTCAATGCTTTTATCCAATCTCAAGGCAAAGATCCCCTCGCTTCCCTGCTGGTAGAGCTCATCAAAGAACTCTAGCCTTTCCTATCGGATGCCAATGAGCTTATGCATCTGAAGGGATAGCGACCAACGAGGGTCCTCCTCAATCAGTTGCTGGCAGTAACGAATATTATCGGCCACCACTTGCTCCCCGTCAAAGATGGGCGAGAGGTAATAATGCATCGCCTTTGGGAGCCGTTCAATTTCAGGCAGAGGGTTCCCTTCAGCTATCGGAAATCTCAGTTCCCCCACCGCTCTATCACGATAGTTCTCCGTCACCTTATCCCACTTTACTTTTGGTGAAAGGGTAATATAGTCCAAACCTCTAGGAGCCGGCACTAGACCATTACTCTCGAGGGCTTGCCAGTAGCCAGCCGATTTGAAAAAATCCACGACCTCCTCAGTGAGTTGCAGAGTTGGCTCCCCGCCCGTCCATAGCAAGTTTTTGCAGGTCGGGTATCTCTTCTTGATCTCCTCCAGTAGCTCCTCTGGTGTGCACTCCATCTCCACCCGATCAAAAGCAGTATCGCAGAAGTCGCAACGCAGATTACACCCTGTAAGGCGAATGAAAATCATCAGCCGACCACTATTCGCCCCCTCCCCTTGCAAGCTCTGAAAGAGCTCCACAATCCTCAGCCGATGCTCCATCATTCCTCAATGCGAGCTGTGGCGGCACATTTACGCGTCTCCTCTACTCGGCACTCCACCAGCCTACAGCCCCATGGCTCTAGGAGGGGTGGGGCGATGGTCGATAGCATATATTGGGCAATGTTTTCCGCCGTTGGGTTAAAAGGCACTGCCACAATACTCTCGGGGCTCAGCTGCTCAAGCGTCGGCAGGTATGGGTCCTCCACAAAGAGAAGAAAGCGATGGTCCCAATGCTCTTCCAGCCATTGGCAGAGCGTCTCCTTGATCACCGAAAAGTCCAGCACACGCCCCAGTTCGTCCAACCCCTCCATTGCCTCTATCACAAAGTAAAAGCGATAGTTGTGTCCATGGAGGTGGCGGCACTTACTCTCGTGATTCATCACCCTATGGCCGAAGCAGATATCGTGGTATCGCTCAGCCCTTATTCTGTACTCCTTTCCGTTCATAGGTAAGGTATGGGATCTACAAGTCCATTATCTCTAAATGCCTCCTGTCGCTCCCTACAGGTGCCACACGCTCCACACGCCTTCTCGCCCCCCTTATAACAGCTCCAGGTGTGGCTATAATCCACCCCCAACTTAGTCCCAATCGCCACAATCTCTGTTTTAGAGAGCCCAGTATAGGGCGCCTCCACCCGCACGTGGTGATAGGTCCCTTGCACCATCGCCTCATTCATTCCCTTGATAAAGGCCGCTGTACAATCGGGGTAAATATCATGGTCTCCAAAGTGATTGGCGATAAATACCTTGTCCATACCTCGGTCCTCTGTAAAGGCACAAGCGATAGAGAGCATCACCCCATTCCGAAAGGGGACCACGGTGCTCCGCATATTCTCCTCTTCGTACTCCCCAGTAGGGATCTGCTCCGCCCCCTCTAATAGAGAGCTATGTATCATCTTCACAAAGTCCAAATCCACCACCTGGTGCTCAATGCCAAGCAGCTTACAGTGATACTCCGCACAAGGCACCTCTTGCGATTCATGGTTCGACCCATAGCGAAAAGTGAGGGCTAAACCGATCTCCTCCCGCTTGTCATAGAGAAGCGTGGTGCTATCCACCCCTCCCGAAACTACTATAATTCCTTTCTTACTCATAACAGCTACAAAGATAAACAATAATTTTGAAGTGGAGTGGCTCTGCTTTTTAGCCAAATTTGATTTGGGTGCCCTTATTAGGCAAGACTGGAAAGTCGTGAGTTAGGAGACGCAGATTTTACAGGGTTTGCGTTTGCCCACCTCTGAAATTCTGACGGCTTTTATTCTTGCTTTACAGTTGTTGAGTCCTTTGCACTCCCTTCTCGCATGATAGGCCTTGGAGTATTTCCCTGTACAGATGTATACGGTTCGTGTTTGCTGACTCCTTATCTCTGTGGGGTTGGCGGTGACGGAGAATAAAAGCAGCAATAGGGTGACGGTTAAGGAGCGAGTAAAGCTGTTCGTAGTCATGGTCATCTGTTATCTAGTAAGTTGGAGGTCATTGTTCACATTTGATATAGACCTAACGATTACAAAGATACCAAAAACTGCACCACTTTTCTATCATCTTTTCATGGATGATTCAGAGGTTGCGTATTAGAAAAACCTTATTGAGTGGTTTTCGTCTGAGTGTCTATACTTTTAGAAATAGAGGAAACAGTGTGTCTACTCTTTCAGGAATAACAGATGAGTAGTGTATACTATAGTAGGAATGCGTTCTAGTAACCACGCTTCATTCCGTATGCGTGCGGAATCCATTCCGCAGGGCTACGGAATCCATTCCGCACGCATACGGAATACGTTCCGCAACCTAGCGGAATATCGGCGAACTGCAACGCTGGAATTATAATGATATATTTGACTATGTTTTGCTATGCTCTCATGACAGGGGTTACGCATTAGAAAGAGACTTAGAAGCGTCACTTGCACGAATGATCATTTACAAGTTGTAGAGGATAATGGAGTAAGGACCTCGGTAGAGGTCCCTCTTAAATAGGCACAGGTCGGAGGGGCAAAGCCCCGAACGACCTGTGTACAAGGGCATTTTTTTCATCTCCATGACCCCGGCTGAGGGGTCAGACCTAGATAAGGTTGTCCGACCCCTCAGCTGGGGTCGTAAGGGTGTTTTGCACATCGTTATACACAGGTCTTCGGCACTACGTGCCTTGACCTGTGCCTATTTAACACGGACCTCTCAGCCGGGGGCCTCCCCAATAGTACACCTGTGAATGCCCTACGGCTAGGGTTATCTAATGCGTAACCCCTGTACACTTTATGCTGTCAATGGAGAGTATGCTCAAAATTGGTATCTTTGTTTGTAGTTTAATATTAAGAATTAGCAATAGATATAGTATATGGCTTACGGTTTACTTAAGGGGAAAAGGGGAATTATCTTTGGTGCTCTGAATGAGCAGTCAATTGCGTGGAAGGTGGCACAGCGTGTGGTAGAGGAGGGGGCGAGCATTACCCTGACCAATACACCTGTAGCGATCAGAATGGGCACGCTTAATGACCTATCTCAGGAGACGGGGGCAAAGGTGATTGCCTGTGATGCAACGAGTGTGGAGGATCTTGAAAAGGTCTTTAGTGAAAGTATGGAAGCCCTTGGTGGTAAGATTGACTTTGTACTACACTCCATTGGAATGAGCCCCAATGTGCGTAAGGGGATTCCTTATGATGATATCAATTATCCAAACTATACGAAGACGCTTGATATCTCGGCTCTTTCGCTTCACAAGATGCTGACCGTGGCAAAGAAGATGGATGCAATCAGTGAGGGAGGCTCCGTGGTGGCGTTGACTTACATTGCCGCACAAAGGAGTTTTGTGGGCTATAGCGATATGGCCGATGCCAAGGCACTCCTAGAGTCAATCACTCGCAACTTTGGGCTGATCTACGGCAAGGAGAAAGGGGTACGCATCAATACAGTGAGCCAATCGCCTACAGTGACTACTGCCGGTAGCGGTGTAGAGGGAATGAACCTCTTGCGTCACTTTGCGGAGAAGGTATCTCCACTGGGAAATGCCGATGCGGATGATTGCGCCGACTATTGTGTAACGCTCTTTAGCGACCTGACACGAAAGGTGACGATGCAAAACCTCTTCCACGATGGAGGCTTCTCCTCTACTGGAATGAGTGCCGATGCCTTGGCTCAGTACACCAAAGGAGAGCTAGACAATATCGACTAATTGCTTATGGAGAGCCTACCGTTTATTGAATGGGCTTTGGAGAATCTCAATTATCTCACCATCATGCTCCTGATGGCGATTGAGAGCTCCTTTATCCCTTTCCCAAGTGAGGTGGTGGTGCCACCAGCAGCCTATATGGTGGCATCTGGTAGTAGTGATATGACCTTTGGCGGGGTGGTGATTTTCGCTACTCTCGGGGCATTGATTGGAGCCTTGATCAACTATCTAATCGGAGTATGGTTGGGCCGTCCGCTCGTGCATCGTTTTGCACGGAGTAGGGTGGGGGCTTTCTTCCTGCTTTCGGAGGAAAAGATCGTGAAGGCCGAGACCTACTTTGTTGAGCATGGTGCGATCTCTACGTTAGTTGGTCGTCTAGTGCCAGGCATTCGGCAGTTGATATCGATTCCTGCGGGAATGTCGGGGATGAAGGTTTCCC
Organism: Porphyromonas somerae; assembly: GCF_022845615.1. Lineage (NCBI taxonomy): Bacteria > Pseudomonadati > Bacteroidota > Bacteroidia > Bacteroidales > Porphyromonadaceae > Porphyromonas > Porphyromonas somerae. Next base: position 555,961 of record NZ_AP025559.1, read on the forward strand.
CTTTTCTTCTTTATACCGCGTTGGGTGCCGGTGCGTGGAATCTAGTGCTGGCTCTGATTGGTTGGTACTTGGAGAGTGTGGTGCCGCGAGAGGAGCTGATGCCTTATGTGGAGCGTTATAGCCATGAGATTGGCTTGGTTATCCTCGGGATTGTGGTACTAGCACTCCTCTATATGACGATTAAGGCACTTCGCCGTCCGAAGGAGAAAAGTGTATAATATAATATGATGACGATTGATTTTTGGGGCGATATTACTTGTCCCTTTTGCTATATTGGTGAGGTACTCTTGAAGCACGAACTAGGGGCTGGTGGGTACGAAGATCAGGTGGAGGTAAGATGGCGAAGTTGTCTTTTGGCACCAGAGTTGCCTCTTGATACCTCTTTTACATGGCTTGAGAGGATGGAGAAAGTGGAAGACCCTGAGGAGTTGCAACACTTCCAGAAGAGTCGATCGGTGCTGAATCATTTGGCGGAGAAGTATGGTCTGGAAAACAACCTAGAGTCCGCTTGTTCGCATAATTCTCAGAGGGCTGCAAGGCTTTTGAAGGTGGCTACGAAGGAAGGTCGAATGCTAGAGGTAGCAACTCTTTTTGGGCGTGGTTACTTCTGTGAAGGAAGAGACTTTAGCAAGTTGGAGGAGCTGAAGCTGGTAGCAATAGAGGCCAATTTACCTGCAGAGGCTGTTGCTGGCGTACTTGAGGGTGACCTCTATCTTTCGGAGGTGAAAGAGGATCAGGTACTTGCAGCTCAATACGCTTACAATTTTGTCCCAACTATTTACTTCGGTGATGATGTAATGCTGGAGGGTGTCGTCACTCCCGAGCAGATTCGTGAGGCACTTCAAAAGACCTTAAAGTAAGAGGATGAGCATGGTCACTACACCCATGATGAGTGTGGTGATATTGGTGTAGCGGAGGAGTTTATTGAGGCTCTTCCCTCTGAGTCGATAGATTGCCATCACCCCATTGGCGTAGAGTGCCACACCGAGTAATCCAATAATAATCGCTCCGAGCCAGCTTCCCTCTGTGATAAGTCCTATGACGATCAGCAGAAGCGATAGCACTGCATTGATGAGGTAAAGGAGGGGCCCCGACCCTTTGCCCATTCGAACAATCAACGTCAGTTTGTGGCTCTCTAAATCTTCCTCGTAGTCGCGATAGTTATTGCAGACTAGTATGTTGGTCTCCCACAACCCAATACCTAGTGCCAGCAAAAGTAGATATAGCTGGGGCCGAGCATCGGCAATGACGTAGTAGCTGACAAGGATAGGCACTAACCCATAGAAGATAACTACCGCAAGGTCGCCTAGTGCGGTCCTTGCCAATGAGTATTTCCCTGCGGAGTAGGCAATGGCACACAAGATGACTACTGCCCCTACGAGCAATAGCCACCACCCCCTTTGGGAGGCAAGGTACAAGCCCGAACCGGCACAAATGGAGAGCGAGATGCCTAGGGCAATGAGCATTTGCCGTGGGGTGACCTCTCCAGTGGAGAGAAGACGAGTGAATCCTAAGCGGTGGTCGGTATCCTCTCCGCTTTTATAGCCAAAGTAATCATTGGCGAAGTTGCTAGAGATCTGTGCCGATACCGCTACGAGAAGGCAGAGAAGGAAGTAGCCCCATTGCATTACTCCGTCGCTTACTACGGCCCCTAGTAGAAGCAACATTGGTGCAACGGACGCCCCGAGTGTGTGGGGGCGTGTAGCATAAATCCATTTGTGAACCTGGTCGTTCATTATATTTCCTCTTGAAAGAGGTGCTTACTCAGTAGCTTCAGTGCTCTTACCTTGTCTTCGCTACGAATTAAGATAGAAACTCCATAGTTGGAACCTCCGTAGGAGATCATTCGCACGGGGAGTTCACTCAGCGCCTCCACTACTCGACTCTCAAAGCCTACATTCTTCCAATTCATATCGCCGACAACGCTGATGATGGTCATATCCTCATCTACGGAGACATCGGCAATCTTTCGTAGCTCTAATAGAATCTCCTCGAGCCGATTGGTATTATCTATCGTGAGAGTGATGGCTACTTCACTAGTGGTGATCATATCCACGGCAGTCTGGTAGCGCTCAAAGGTCTCGAATACCTTCCGCATAAAGCCCTGGGCAAGAAGCATACGAGAGCTGAGGATACGAAGGGCTGTGATACCATCTTTTGCTGCGACTGCCTTTAGTGACCCTTCTTTGATGCGATTGGAGATGATGGTGCCTTTTGCCTCAGGCTCCATGGAGTTGAGCAACCGCACTGGTATATTTCTCATCTTAGCGGGGTGGATACAGGCGGGGTGCAGTATCTTTGCCCCAAAGTAGGCCAATTCGGCCGCTTCGTTGAAGTGCAGATGACGCACAGCCGTCGTATGGTCGACCACCCTCGGATCGTTATTGTGTAGCCCATCAATATCGGTCCAAATTTGTATCTCTTTGGCATCGAGTGCTGCACCTATCAGTGCTGCAGTGTAGTCGCTTCCACCGCGTTTTAGGTTATCTATCTCTAGGTAGGCATTCCGACAGATGTATCCCTCGGTGAGGAAAAGACTTTGCTTGGGGTAATGGCTAAGTAGCTCAATGAGTTGCGACTGAATCTCAGGTAAATTGGGCTCACCCTGTTTGTTCGTTACCATATACTCCAGTGCTGGTAGCTTAATAGCTACGATTCCTCGCTCTGCTAGATGAAGTCGCATCATCTCTACGGAGATGATTTCGCCTTGAGCCAATATCTGACGCTCCTCAAAGTCGGTAAAGTACTCCTCTTTGAAACTTCTGAGAAAGTTCATCTTCTCAGCAACGAAGGTCAGCGCTTCTTCTTTATGGGCGGGCTGTGAGTAGAGCTCCTCGATAACCACTTGATACTTCTCTTGTAGCTCTTGGATCTTATTGAGTGCCCCTTGGGTGTTGCTATTATTGAAGAGCTGGCTGATCTCTACCAGCATATTGGTGACCCCCGACATAGCACTTAATACCACCACTTTACGCTCGCTTCCGCTGATGAGGTCGCCCACATTTCTTATCCGTTCGGCAGAACCTACAGAGGTGCCACCAAACTTCATCACTACTAGATCTGAAAAGGAAGTTGAGTTGTTATTCATTTCACTCTCAAGTCTATTATAGGTCCTGTTTCAACTGCATCTCTTGCAGCTTTCCTCCCTCCACCTTCACAATCCTTGCGGGGAACTTCTTCACGAGTGCGTAGTTGTGTGTGCTCATCAAGATTGAGGTTCCTGCCTCTCCGATTTCTCGTAAGAGCGTGATGATCTGCTCGCCAGTAATGGGGTCGAGATTGCCGGTGGGCTCATCTGCCAATATCATTTTTGGCTTATTGAGGAGGGCTCTAGAGATGACGATGCGTTGCTGCTCACCACCTGATAGTTCGTGGGGCATCTTGTAGCCTTTACTCTCTAGCCCTACCTGCTCTAGTACTTCGGAGATTCGCTTTTGGATTAGCTTTTTATCTTTCCACCCAGTTGCTCTGAGTACAAACTCTAGGTTTTTCACCACAGAGCGGTCGGTAAGCAGTTGGAAGTCTTGAAATATGATGCCCAGCTCTCTTCTTAGAAAAGGGATCTGCTTACGCTTTATGTGCTTTAGGTCAAAGTCGCCAAACCGCCCCTCTCCCTCTGAAATTGGGAGGTCGGCGTAGATGGACTTCAGAAGTGTTGACTTTCCTGATCCTACACGACCAATCAAATAGACAAATTCTCCTGGTTGCACCACAAGTGAAGCCCCATTTAGGATGATATTCTCCTCACGCTTCACGATGATATTTTGCAGTGATAGTAATGCTTGTTCCGACATCTCTTTATTCTTTTACTTCTCCTATTGTATCTCGCTTAACTCTGCTAAACGAATGACAAATTTACCTATTTCCTCTCACATTGCTTGTGAGATTCCTAAGGATCGCTCCAAAAGCTGCTCCCGAAGGCTCAAATCCAATACCGATAGAGTCGCTGAGACTTTGGTATCTCGCCTGCTGGCTCACTTCAAATGGAACCACCGCAATCACCTCGCCATCGCACTCTAGGACTGGGCAAAATGGTCTGTAGTACTCTGGAAGTCCCTTTTCACCCAAATACCTAAAGAGTGATTTGCTTCCCGACTTCATGCCATAAGGGGTAAAGCGATCCTCTTTACGCCCCATACGCACCACCACCTTCCTTTCTGCACATTTCGTGTGAAGTCGCAGTGCTACTGATCCAACACTATTCCACTGAATGGCTCCAATTTGTGGATGGTTCCAATGGTCGGATAGTTGCTCGGTGGGGTATTCCTCAACTGGTTCGGTGATGAGGTAGAACTTGTCTCGATAGACTTCGGCATAGCCAAAGCCAATGTTAAATGCAATGGTCTTGGGATTGTCCCAACTATTAATGAGATCTTCAGCTTGCGTGGGGGTAAAGCCGTGGTCGAGAAGCCACCTTTTGAAGAGATAGGGCTCCTCTACATTCCGAATATCTATGCTCTGCTCCTCAGTATTGAAATGCCGTGATGCAAATTGCTCCGTTGCTTGCTCAATATACTCTTGCTCCTCTCTGAAGTGGGCCATACTCTCTAGCAGAGAGCTAGGAAAGGAGGGGTTGAGTTGCTCAAAACTAGGCAGTAGCTGGTGCCTAATATAATTGCGCTTGATGGTGGTATCGTAGTTGGTGCTATCAGTGACATACTCAAGCTGGTGAGCAGAAAGGTACGCCTTCAATTCGCTTCGCCACGTGGTGAGAAAGGGTCTGAATAATTGGCCAGAGACTACCTGCATTCCTGCCATCCCCTTACCTCCAGTGCCTCTGGATAGGTTGAGGAGAGCCGTCTCTATCTGATCATTAGCATGATGCCCCACTGCGATCCAAGCACATTGATGGGCATTTCGTAGTTCCTCAAATAGTTCATAGCGAAGCTCTCTTGCTGCCATTTCTATGGAAATCCCAGCTCCTCTTGCCCTGCCATAAGTATCAACGTCTGCAAAGTGGCACTCAGCCTCGGGAAGTTTATTGGCCAGATAGTCCGCAACGAACTGCGCATCCCGATCACTCTCCTTACCCCTTAGGTGGAAGTTGATGTGGACCACCACAAGTTTATAACCCATGTAGTAAAGGAGGTGGGAGAGTGCGATGGAGTCGGCTCCACCGCTCAGTCCCACGAGTACTTTATCCTTTTCATTGAGGACCTCTCGGATAATGGCTCTTGCTTTGGCCAGCACAGTCTTAGTACCTTAGTTTAAGCGGAGTTTGTCGTCCTTTATTGATATCACTAGTTAGTTTGCTGTGGTTGGCCGGTTTCACAGGGGCACTCTTGCCACCACCTTCAATAAAAGCCTTCACGCGTGGCAACTCCTCTTGAATCTTTTTGATGCGATTGGCATCGTTAGGGTGCGTGCTCCAAAAGTCAGATTGCTGCCCTTTCCCTTTATTGTCCCCAGCCATATTGGTCCAAAATTGAACCGCTTGATTGTAGTCATACCCTGCAATAGCCATCAGGTAAAGACCTATGATGTCGGCCTCGTACTCATGCTTGCGGCTGTAGGGTAGGGTAAAGAAGGCTGTGGAGCCTACATCGTATAGAATTCCTCCCATCTGCTGAGTGAGCCCACCCTTGCCCGCTAGAAGCAAACTGAGTGCCCCAGCTCCATACTGCTTAAGAATCTGCTGACTCATCCGCTCATTGGCGTGTTTGGCAACGGCGTGAGCTACCTCGTGCGAGATAACGGTAGCGAGTTGGTCATCAGTTTTAGCAATAGGTAAAATGCCCTCATACACCACAATCTTACCTCCTGGCATACAAAAGGCATTGATTTGTCGGTCGGCAATGAGGTTGAATTCCCATCTGTAGTTATCTGCATCGGCAGCCATCCCTACACTCCTTAGGTAAGTGTCTGTCGCCTTGGCTATTCTCTGTCCAATCGCTACGACACGTTGGGTCTGTTTAGGGTCCTTGCTCTTTGGGGCTTTAGAAATAAATTGAGCATATTGTGCAAAGCTAGTGGAGAGTACTTGTGAATCGGGTACCAAGTCGATTCGATTCCTGCCACTAATGGCTACTGTTGAGCAACTGCCAATACCGATAGTTAGCAGTATTCCTATGATCGTAATCTTAATTCTATTCATAATATCTACATCGTTAGTTGAATGTCCTTATTATTCTTCAAAGGTATTCATTTTTTTTGAGTTACCGTAATTCAAAAATTGTGTACTTTTGTCCTGATGAAGATGTATAGTCGGTTTAGCCCCTATCGGTGGCGTGTTTTCAGAAGGTTGAGGTATGGACGTGGAAGAGGAGTGCATTCGCCCAAAGGGTATGCGATGATTCTTTCGCTAATTCGTCCGTATGCCATCTATTATCATTTTGAGCAATATCCAAAACTATTTGCCAGCCCATTGGCACGCTTGGTTTATCGCTTAGTGGCTCGCTGTGATCTGGATGCAGTGGTGCTTCCAGTGGGAGACCCATTGATAGAGGTGGTGAAGTTGGCCAAGTCTACCCTTCAGGTCAGCACTCAACCTTCCCCACTTTTAGGGCGAACGCTATGCATAGCACGTGGTATGGAAAGACTACCCGCTCTTGAGGAACTCAATAATGGACTGTTGCTTTTCTTGCCCAGGCCAACTACAAGGGCACAGATAAAAGAGTGGGTTGAAAAGCTACCCTCAGGGCTGATATTAGACCTTTACGAGGCAATATTGGTGGTGGATATGCCGAGAGTTAAGTATCTTTACAGAACGACAATGTAGTAAACTATATAAATGAGATATTATGGAAGAGAAAGAGATAAAGAAAAGTTCCGTTTATACGCGATCTGGTGACAAGGGAAAGACTTCCCTAATGAGTGGACAACGGGTCTCTAAAGGTTCGCTGAGACTGAACACTTATGGTACGGCCGATGAACTCAATTCGTTTGTGGGGTTGCTGCGGGCGTTGACTCCTACCGAGATAGGTCAAGATGCGACGCTCGAGATGATTCAAGATCGACTTTTCACGTGTGGCGCCTACCTAGCTGCCGATTTTAGGGGACAAAAGCGAGAGTATGATGTTCCTTCGGGTGTCACCCCAGAGGATATCCTCCACTTGGAGCGTCAGATCGATATTATGGACTCTCAGCTTCCAAAACTGAAGGAGTTTATTCTCCCTGCTGGTGGTCAAGCTGCTAGTGTTGCCCACATCTGTAGGACGGTAGCAAGGCGTACTGAAAGGGTAATCTACCAACTCCTCGATGCCGACCCTGAAGCAGAGATAGAAGCTGGCGTAAAGAACTTTATCAATCGTCTGAGCGACTACTTCTTTGTGCTGGCACGCGTTTTGGCTCGCCACGAAAATGGTGAGGAGGTCACTTGGAAGCGCTTTAGAGATTAAGCTGATCCCTAGTGAAGGTCTACTTTAGCCGTCTCGTCCCTTTCCGTCCCTTCATCGCGATCAATCTGCTTGGTTGTATCGTAGTGAGAAGTGATCATCGTGGCAAAGTCGATGAGTCCCTTATCCGGCACGAAAAGATTCATACAGCACAGATGCGAGAACTCCTTTATGTGGGCTTTTATCTCATCTATGCTGTTGAGTGGTTGGTACGCCGAATAGCCGGAGGTGCTGGAGCTTATTGGCGAATTGGCTTTGAACGTGAAGCCTATGCCTACCAGTCTCAACCCTCATACCTTCAAGAGCGAAAGCACTTTGCGTGGCTCAGCTATTGGCGTGGAAGGTAGAGCCACTCTCTATGTTGCGTATATATGTGTGTCGTTTATAGTCTGTTTCTTTACTTTTAAGTAACTTTGCCCCATATATGAGGGTAGATATACTGACCGTTTTGCCAGAGATGTTGGAGGACTTTGTGCATACCTCCATCCTTAAGAGAGCCCAAGATAAGGGGCTGGCTGAGATTTACGTGCACAATCTTAGAGACTACACCACCGATAAGTGGCGTAGGGTGGACGACTATCCATTCGGCGGTGCTGCCGGTATGGTGATGCAGATTGAACCAGTGGACAATGCCATCAAAGCCCTGAAGCAGGAGCGTAGCTATGACGAGGTGATCTATACCTCGCCCGATGGCGAAATCCTAACGCAACCATTGGCAAATACTCTCTCTTTGGTGCAAAATATCATCATCCTTTGCGGTCACTATAAAGGTATCGACCACCGTATTCGTGAGCATCTCATTACTCGAGAAATATCCATTGGCGACTTTGTACTTACTGGGGGCGAGCTCCCAGCTGCCGTTATCACCGATGCCGTGGTTCGCCTTATACCAGGTGTGCTAGGCGATGAACAGAGTGCACTGAGCGATTCTTTCCAAGACAACCTTTTGGCTCCGCCCATCTATACCCGCCCTGCAGATTACCAAGGCTGGAAGGTGCCAGAGGTGTTGCTCTCAGGCAATCCTGCCAAGATCGAGGCATGGGAAATGGAGCAGGCACTTGAAAGGACGCAGAGACTGAGACCTCATCTATTGGAGAAAAGAGAAATTGACAACTGATAATAGTGATATAGATTATGCTTGATAAGATTATCATCCTAGACTTTGGGTCGCAGACGACTCAGCTGATTGCTCGTCGCATACGCGAATTAGGCGTCTATTGTGAGGTGCACCCATACCATTTTGTTCCTAAGACCGAGGAGAGCCTCAAGGGTATTATCCTCTCTGGTAGCCCTTACTCCGTCTCTCAGCCAGAGGCGTTTCGGATAGATCTTAGCAAGCTACCAAAGGTGCCTCTATTAGGGATCTGCTATGGGGCTCAGTTCATCGCTAGCCAGTTGGGTGGAGCAGTAGGGAAATCTGCTACTCGTGAGTATGGAAGGGCTCACTTGGATATTCTCGCCGAGGATCCCCTTCTCAAAGGACTTTCCTCCAAGAGTACCGTTTGGATGTCACACAGTGATACCATTACACAACTGCCTACAGATGGCCAGCGATTAGCAAGTACCGAGACGATCGAAAATGCTGCTTATCGTATTAAGGGCAAGGAGATTTGGGGCGTGCAATTCCATCCCGAAGTGGTACACTCCGAGGAGGGGACTAAGTTGCTGGACAACTTCCTTTCTATCTGCAAAGTGGCTAAGGAGTGGACCCCTGCCTCATTTGTTGAGAGCACGGTGGCAGAACTAAGAAAACAACTCGGAAACGACAAGGTGCTGCTCGCCCTAAGTGGTGGCGTGGACTCTAGTGTGGCAGCAGTTTTGCTCAATAAGGCAATTGGCGACCAATTGACCTGTATCTTCGTGGATCATGGTTTACTTCGAAAGGGAGAGTTTGAGCAAGTGCTGGACGATTATAAGCATCTCGGGCTGAATGTTAAGGGGATAGACGCAAAGGATTACTTTTTCCGTCAACTTGCCGGCGTCTCTGATCCAGAGAAGAAACGCAAGATTATTGGCAAAGGCTTCATTGATGTCTTTGAGGTAGAGGCGAGCAAGATCCAAGATGTCAAGTGGTTGGCACAAGGAACGATTTACCCCGATGTGATTGAGTCGATCTCAATTACAGGGCAAGTGATTAAGAGCCACCACAATGTGGGCGGTTTGCCAGCAAAGATGAAGCTGAAGTTGGTGGAGCCTCTCCGGCTGCTCTTTAAAGATGAAGTGCGAAAGGTAGGCCTCGAACTGGGTATGAAGCACGATATGATTTTCCGTCATCCATTCCCTGGCCCAGGTTTAGGCATCCGTGTCTTAGGTGATATTACCCCCGAAAAAGTGCGGATTATTCAGGAAGCAGACTATATATATATATCACTACTCAAGGAGTGGGGGCTTTATGAAGAAGTATGGCAAGCTGGAGCCATCTTATTACCCATCCGCTCAGTTGGTGTGATGGGCGACGAGCGTACTTACGAGTATGTATGTGCCTTGAGAGCTGTCACCTCTATCGATGCAATGACGGCCGATTGGGCGAAGCTCCCTCACGAGTTCCTCGCCAAGGTCTCCAATGAGATTATTAATAATGTGAAGGGCATTAATCGTGTAGTCTACGACTGCTCATCTAAGCCACCAGCAACCATTGAGTGGGAGTAATCTCCAATATCCACTAAATATAATATGCGGAATATACCTCGGTATGTTCCGCATATTTTTTTAGCAGTAAGTTTTTATCTGATACAGTTACAGAGAATGTTGTACGAAGTGCCATTCTCGCACATTTGACGCAAATGTGCTGAGACTTTGAACGAAGGATGAGATGCAAGGCCTGAGGGTGAGGGCAAGGTGCCGTAAGGCATCAAGGCCCAACTAGGCCGAAGGGAGCGTACTCACGTACGTGACCTAGACCGAATTCCGAAAGCAACGCCGCAGATCGCCTTCGTGCAACAGTCTCTTACAGAACCAGTTTTGCACATTGAATTACGAAGCAATGTAAACTGTGTTTTGGCGGTACTACAAAACAGTTGATGCTCAGGCGTATATTTTGGCGTTTTCCGAGATGCAATTAAGCAATCGGTTAGTTGCAACAAAGCAAATGATTAGTTGCAACTCAGCAAATGCTTAGTTGCATCTCAACTTTTGCTCTCTTATCTAGCGAGTGAGACTTCATGAAATAGTCATATATATAATGAGAATGTTGCACGAAGTGCCATTCTCGCACATTTGAATCAAATGCACTGAGACTTTGAACGAAGGATGAGATGCAAGGCGCTGAGGGTGAGGGCGCTGGGAGCGTACTCACGTACGTGACCGAGCCCGAATCCCGAAAGCAACGCCGCAGATCGCCTTCGTGCAACAGTCTCATAATAGGTGTTTAGGGCTTAGATCGTATACCAGCTGTAGGTTGCTTTAAAATAATTATGCGTTTTTTTTTTTTATTTGAATATCAATGACTTACTGTATTCTGTGCGATTTTCTTGACGGATATATTTGGTGGAATGGGAAATTGTTTCTATCTTTGCAACCGCAAACGAGAAATGAGACCTCTTAGTGGCCCAGTGGGGTGGTAGCAGAGGTTTATTTTTAGCCCCAAGGTTTTGGGTGTTGGAGATTAAGTTTCTTGGAGATTAGGTGCTGAGATTTGGTGGATTGAAAAATTCTTTCTATCTTTGCATTCGCAATTCAGAAACGGGGTGCTCAGGTGTGAGTGTCGAAAAAAGTTTCTTGAATATTTGGTCGAATGAAAAATCGTTTGTACCTTTGCAAAACCAACCGCTGAAAAGGCGGTTAATGGAAAAGAGTTCATAGACATATATTAAGACAAGGACATCACAATTTTGTGATGAAACAAACAAGTAGTACAAGGGACATTGTAAAACAAGTCCACGTCAAAATAACTTGATTGTAATCTTTATAGTATACGACTAAACGTGATAGTGAATAACGAGCTAGAGGATTTTAATTAGCTTCTTTGTTACGAAGACATAAAACTTTTTGACAATGGAGAGTTTGATCCTGGCTCAGGATGAACGCTAGCGATAGGCTTAACACATGCAAGTCGAGGGGTAACATGGAGAGAAGCTTGCTTCACTCTGATGACGACCGGCGGATGGGTGAGTAACGCGTATGCAACTTGCCTCTTAGTGGGGGATAACCCGGAGAAATCCGGACTAATACCGCATATTCTTAATTTCTCGCATGAGTTATTAAGGAAAGATTTATTGCTAAGAGATAGGCATGCGTTCCATTAGTTAGTTGGTGAGGTAACGGCTCACCAAGGCATCGATGGATAGGGGAGCTGAGAGGCTGATCCCCCACATTGGGACTGAGACACGGCCCAAACTCCTACGGGAGGCAGCAGTGAGGAATATTGGTCAATGGAGGAAACTCTGAACCAGCCAAGTCGCGTGAAGGATGACGGTCCTATGGATTGTAAACTTCTTTAGTAGGTGAGTAAGGATAGGTACGTGTACCTATTAGAAAGTAGCCTAAGAATAAGTATCGGCTAACTCCGTGCCAGCAGCCGCGGTAATACGGAGGATACGAGCGTTATCCGGATTTATTGGGTTTAAAGGGTGCGTAGGTGGCTGATTAAGTCAGTGGTGAAAAGCTATGGCTCAACCATAGTCTTGCCGTTGATACTGGTTAGCTTGAGTGTAGATGATGTAGGCGGAATGCGTAGTGTAGCGGTGAAATGCATAGATATTACGCAGAACTCCGATTGCGAAGGCAGCTTACAAAACTACTACTGACACTGAGGCACGAAAGCGTGGGTATCAAACAGGATTAGATACCCTGGTAGTCCACGCCGTAAACTATGATTACTCAGAGTATGCGATATACAGTATGCTCTCAAGCGAAAGCATTAAGTAATCCACCTGGGGAGTACGTCGGCAACGATGAAACTCAAAGGAATTGACGGGGGCCCGCACAAGCGGAGGAACATGTGGTTTAATTCGATGATACGCGAGGAACCTTACCTGGGATTGAAATGTATAGGCTGGCAGCTGGAAACAGCTGCTGTTCACTTCGGTGACTTATATGTAGGTGCTGCATGGTTGTCGTCAGCTCGTGCCGTGAGGTGTCGGCTTAAGTGCCATAACGAGCGCAACCCTTATCGTTAGTTGCTAACAGGTTAAGCTGAGGACTCTGGCGAGACTGCCGTCGTAAGGCGAGAGGAAGGTGGGGATGACGTCAAATCAGCACGGCCCTTATATCCAGGGCGACACACGTGTTACAATGGTGAGGACAAAGGGTAGCTACCTGGTGACAGGATGCCAATCTCCAAACCTCATCTCAGTTCGGATCGAAGTCTGCAACTCGACTTCGTGAAGCTGGATTCGCTAGTAATCGCGCATCAGCCATGGCGCGGTGAATACGTTCCCGGGCCTTGTACACACCGCCCGTCAAGCCATGGAAGCTGGGGGTACCTGAAGTGCGTGACCGCGAGGAGCGTCCGAGGGTAAGACCGGTGACTGGGGCTAAGTCGTAACAAGGTAGCCGTACCGGAAGGTGCGGCTGGAACACCTCCTTTCTGGAGTAGCAGAGTAGCTATTCCTCTAGTTTCGACTGTCCGTAGTTTGTATGTATGGATTGATAATCAAGAGTGAGTACGTGGTCTAGACGATGTTTAGATTGTGTCTATCTTGTTTGTTCCTTCGTCTTAGTATATTTTATCATACGGCAACCCTATTTTTATACTGCCTGCTTATGATGAGTATAAGTTAGTAAGGTTGAGGTGTAGAGATTGGGGGCTAGAGAGGAGCTCATTATTGATGATGAGTGATATAGACCCATAGCTCAGTTGGTTAGAGCGCTACACTGATAATGTAGAGGTCGGCAGTTCAAATCTGCCTGGGTCTACGAGTCTTACGAGAGGGATGATAAGCTAGCAAGAGTGCTACTTATGAGATAGGAAAGTATAGAGATATGGGGAATTAGCTCAGTTGGCTAGAGCACCTGCTTTGCAAGCAGGGGGTCATCGGTTCGAATCCGTTATTCTCCACATTTGGCGTCACATTTATGGTGACAAGCCGAGCGATCATAGACATATTGGCAAATATATAGATATTGAAACAATAGTAAAGAGACAAAGAGGATTCTGGAGATGGTACGCGAGTACTATCGAAGGTCTTTTCGAGATAGAGATGAGATCTCATTGTGTAAAGCAAATTCTTTCGATTTTTACTTGAGCGACAATGTTTAGTATACTTAATTAAATGCGAGAGCAAATAATATTTGTATTGTTATTATACAACATTATGCGTGGTGCTTTACGCAAGTAAGGCACTAGTATAAAAGGTTATAAAGTAAGTAAGGGCAGACGGCGGATGCCTTGGCTCTAAGAGGCGATGAAGGACGTGACAAGCTGCGATAAGCTGTGGGGATTGGCACATACGACGTGATCCACAGATTTCCGAATGGGGCAACCCAGTAGGTTTAACAGCCTACTACATGCTATGCATGAGCAAACGTGGGGAACTGAAACATCTAAGTACCCATAGGAGAAGAGAACAATTTAGTGATTCCCTTAGTAGTGGCGATCGAACGGGGACGAGCCCAAACCATTCTTGTTTCGGCAAGAGTGGGGTTGTAGGACTACAACATGTTACAGGCGGTAACGAGCAGAAGTGAGCTGGAAAGCTCCACCATAGAGGGTGATAGTCCCTTATGCGAAGTGAAGGCTTGGCTAGTAGTATCCTGAGTAGTGCGGGACACGTGCAATCCTGTATGAATCTGGGGGGTCCATCCCCCAAGGCTAAATACTCCTTAGAGACCGATAGTGAACGAGTACTGTGAAGGAAAGGTGAAAAGCACCTCTAGTAGAGGATTGAAATAGACCCTGAAACCGTCTGCTTACAAGCGGTTGGAGCTCCATTTGGAGTGACAGCGTGCCTTTTGCATAATGAACCTACGAGTTACTATATATAGCTAGGGTAAGAGCTTCAGGCTTGGATCCGTAGCGAAAGCGAGTTTTAAATGGCGATATAGTTATATATAGTAGACGCGAAACCAAGTGATCTACCCTTGACCAGGTTGAAGTTCAGGTAACACTGAATGGAGGACCGCACGGCAGAATGTTGAAAAATTCCCCGATGAGTTGAGGGTAGGGGTGAAAGGCTAATCAAACTTGGAAATAGCTCGTACTCCCCGAAATGCATTTAGGTGCAGCCTTAGAGTTTAAATATAAGAGGTAGAGCGACTGATTGGATGCGAGGGCTTCGCCGCCTATCAAGTCCAGACAAACTCCGAATGCTTATATGTACACTCTAGGAGTGAGGGCATGGGTGCTAAGGTCCATGTCCGAGAGGAGAAGAATCCGGACCATCTGCTAAGGTCCCGAAATGACAGCTCAGTTGACTTAAACGAGGTCACGATGCATAGACAGCTAGGATGTTGGCTTGGAAGCAGCCATTCATTTAAAGAGTGCGTAACAGCTCACTAGTCGAGGATTGTGGCATGGATAATAATCGGGCATAAGTTGTCTACCGAAGCAGTGGAATCATTTATGATTGGTAGGGGAGCATTCCAGCGTGGTTGAAGATAGATCGACGAGGTCTGTTGGACATTCTGGAAGTGCAAATGTAGGTATAAGTAACGATAAAGGGAGTGAGAATCTCCCTCGCCGAAAGACTAAGGTTTCCTCCTCACCGTTCGTCGGAGGAGGGTTAGTCGGGACCTAAGGGTAATCCGTTTGGTGATCTCGATGGAAGAAAGGGTTAATATTCCCTTACTCGGTATGTTAAGTGATGTGGAGACGGAGAAGTGAAAGTCCTGCCTACTGTTGGAATAGTAGGTTAAAGGGTGTAGATATTGATCTTGGTAGGCAAATCCGCCGAGAGAGTCGAACCTGATAGTATGTGAATCCTTCGGGTGCAGCAATATGGACGTAAGCAGGCTCCCAAGAAAATCCGCTAAACGTTAATAGCATATCGACCCGTACCACAAACCGACACAGGTAGTTGGGTTGAGTATACTAAGGCGCTCGAGTTAGCCGCGGTTAAGGAACTAGGCAAATTGGTCCTGTAACTTCGGGATAAAGGACGCCGTTGTGGCGACACAACGGCCGCAGAGAATAGGCCCACGCGACTGTTTATCAAAAACATATGGCTATGCGAATTAGAAATAAGAAGTATATAGCCTGACACCTGCCCGGTGCTGGAAGGTTAAGAGGAGAGGTCAAACGTAAGTTGAAGCCTTGAATTGAAGCCCCAGTAAACGGCGGCCGTAACTATAACGGTCCTAAGGTAGCGAAATTCCTTGTCGGGTAAGTTCCGACCTGCACGAATGGTGTAACGATTTGGGCACTGTCTCGACCGCGCGCTCGGTGAAATTGTAGTATCGGTGAAGATGCCGATTACCCGCAATGGGACGAAAAGACCCCGTGAACCTTTACTATAGCTTTACATTGCCTCTGGGTATTAGATGTGTAGGATAGGCCGGAGACTTTGAAGGGTGCACGCTAGTGTGCCTGGAGTCGCTGTTGAAATACGGCCCTTTTGATATTTGGATGCTAACTTGCAGGAGCAAGGACAATGTATGGTGGGTAGTTTGACTGGGGTGGTCGCCTCCAAAAGAGTAACGGAGGCTTCTAAAGGTGCCCTCAGACCGATTGGTAACCGGTCGTAGAGTGTAATGGCATAAGGGCGCTTGACTGGGAGACTTACAAGTCGCACAGGAAGGAAACTTGAGCATAGTGATCCGGTGGTTCCGCATGGTAGGGCCATCGCTCAAAGGATAAAAGGTACTCCGGGGATAACAGGCTGATCGCTCCCAAGAGCTCATATCGACGGAGCGGTTTGGCACCTCGATGTCGGCTCGTCACATCCTGGGGCTGGAGAAGGTCCCAAGGGTTGGGCTGTTCGCCCATTAAAGTGGCACGCGAGCTGGGTTCAGAACGTCGTGAGACAGTTCGGTCTCTATCTATTGTGGGCGTTAGATATTTGCGAGGGTCTGGTACTAGTACGAGAGGACCGTACTGGACACACCTCTGGTTTATCAGTTGTTTCGCCAGGAGCATAGCTGAGTATCCATGTGTGGTTTAGGATAAGTGCTGAAAGCATCTAAGCACGAAGCCCTCCTCTAGATTAGATATCTTTTAAGGGTGGTTGGAGACTACGACCTTGATAGGCTGCAAGTGTAAGTGCCGTAATGCATTTAGCTGAGCAGTACTAATTACCCGTAAACTTTAGGCCGAAGTGTAGTGTTGTGTAATTACAGTACGCATGAATAGGTACTAAATGTTGTACGCTTCATATATTGAGTAAGATAGATAGAATTGAGATATACATTCGAGATGTCATCTCAGAGTTTCTAAGAGCTATTGATAGTAGATAGCTATGATATTTGCCAGTATGTCACGATATAATTAGGTGACTATAGCACTAGGGATCCACCTCTTACCATTCCGAACAGAGAAGTTAAGCCTAGTCACGCCGATGGTACTTTTAACAAGGGAGAGTAGGTAGTCGCCATTTTACAGAGAGAGACACTTTAGGAAGTTTTTCCTAGAGTGTCTCTCTTCTTTTTTGTACTGTTCACTGCCACTTGCCTCTCCATCGCTGCTTCTGTAGCCATTCTCGGACGAGTCGGACGAGTCGGACAGATCGGACGAGTAGGGCAGGTCGGATAGGTCAGAAAGGTGGGCAACTGCTGACCAATGCGA
Organism: Porphyromonas somerae; assembly: GCF_022845615.1. Lineage (NCBI taxonomy): Bacteria > Pseudomonadati > Bacteroidota > Bacteroidia > Bacteroidales > Porphyromonadaceae > Porphyromonas > Porphyromonas somerae. The sequence goes on from NZ_AP025559.1 coordinate 572,953, forward strand.
TGAAGAGGGCCATAGTATTCCTTAGCTTTATTTAGGGCTCTCTAGGGAGCAAGGTAGGTGGGGCTCTTTGGTATCTTTGTGCTTGTTTATTGCATATTTATTGCGTTTGTGGAGGTGACTTGTGCATTCCTTTTTAGTTTCTTCCTTTGGGTTGTGAGAACTATCCTTTCGGCTTCATCGTCATTTTTTATTCATTTCCAAAATACTATTTATTTCATATCTATAGTCAATTGTGATTGTGTTTCAGTTCGTATTCATTTATTTTGCTATAGGTATGTTGTTTTTTATATTCTTATATATTGGAATTATTTGTAGTATTATAGATTTCATGGTCATTCTTTCTGATAGCTAGATGTTATTTGGTATCTTTGCTTATAATTTACCATAATAGTAGTAAGTAAGAGATGATTCAACTAAGTGATCTAGCGATACAATTTGGGGGGCGTACCCTTTTTCAAGATGTAAATATGCAGTTTTTGCCAGGCAATTGCTATGGCATTATTGGCGCTAATGGAGCGGGAAAGTCTACGCTTCTTCGTATTATCAGTGGGGAGTTGGACCCTACTAAAGGGATGGTGTCGATGGCTCCTGGTGAGCGTCTTTCAGTATTAAGTCAGGATCACTTTGCTTTTGACCACCTTTCGGTGATGGATACGGTGCTCACGGGGCACACAGTACTTTGGGATATTATGCAGGAGAAGGATGCTCTCTATGCAAAGCCCGACTTTAGTGATGAGGATGGTATACGTGCGGCGGAGCTGGAGGAGAAGTTTGCTGAGATGGAGGGGTGGAATGCTGAGAGTGATGCGGCACAGTTGCTCTCGGGCCTGGGCATAAAGGAGGCTTTTCACTATCAGATGATGGGTGACCTGAGCAATAAACAGAAGGTGCGGGTGCTACTGGCAAGAGCACTCTTCGGTAAGCCTGATAACCTGCTATTGGACGAGCCTACCAACGACTTGGACCTAGATACGGTGCAGTGGCTAGAGAATTATCTGGTAGATTTTGAGAATACGGTGCTGGTGGTGAGCCACGACCGTCACTTCCTGGACTCTGTTTGTACACATACGGTGGATATCGACTACGGCAAGGTGCAGCAGTTTAGTGGTAACTATAGCTTCTGGTACCAGAGTAGTCAGCTTGCCCTTAGGCAGCAACAACAGCAGAATAAGAAGGCGGAGGAGAAGAAGAAGGAGTTGGAGGAGTTTATCCGTCGATTTAGTGCCAATGTGGCGAAGAGTAAGCAGACCACTAGCCGTAAGAAGATGCTGGAGAAGCTCAATGTGGAGGAGATTAAGCCCTCTACTCGTCGCTACCCAGGTATCATCTTCACCCCTGAGCGTGAGGTGGGTAATAAGATATTGGAGGTGAAAGGGTTGACGGCCTATGCTGGTGGCGATGGTGAGGAGACGCTATTATTTAAGAATATCAACTTCAATATTGAGAAGGGGGATAAGGTGGTATTCCTCTCGCACGACCCTAGAGCGATGACTGCTTTTTTCCAAATCATCAATGGCGAGGAGAAGCCAGCCGAGGGTACATTTGAGTGGGGGCAAACGGTAACGACTGCCTACTTGCCTTTGGATAATAGTGCCTACTTCAATACGGATTACGACCTGATTGAGTGGATTTCGCAGTTTGCACAAGATACCAATGAGGTCTTTCTAAAGGGGTACCTCGGACGAATGCTCTTCAATGGAGATGAGCTGAAGAAGAAGGCGAGTGTGCTATCAGGAGGAGAGAAGATGCGTGTGATGATCGCTCGAATGATGCTACAAGATGCCAATGTGCTGGTCCTCGATACGCCTACTAACCACTTGGACCTTGAGAGTATCCAGGCTTTTAACAATACGCTGATTAACTATCCTAGCATCGTGCTATTCAGTAGTCACGACCACGAGTTTATCAATACAGTGGCTAATCGTGTGATTGAGTTAGGTCCTAATGGTATCATTGATAAGATGATGAGCTATGACGACTATATCACCGACCCAATAGTCGCTGAACAGAAAAAGAAAATATACGGCGAGTAGCTGAATAATAAAGTCTAGTAGTTATGTATAAAGTAGGGATTGTAGGGAGTGAAGGTTATGCGGTGGGGGAGCTATATAACCTATTGGTACACCACCCAGATGTACACCTAGAGATGATCTATGCTCCCCAACGTGCGGGAATGAGTGTGGCGGAGCTATTCAATGACCTCAACTCTATGCGTACACTCAATTTTACTGATGAGCTACAGTTGGAGGGACTGGATGTGCTTTTCTTGTGCCTACAATCTGCAGCGAGTACCCGAGAGTTTTTGCAACGCTTTGAGATGCCTGAAGGGATGAAGGTGATTGACTTCTCCCAAGAGTATCGCCATACCGACCCTGAGGAGACGGGCTTTGTATATGGGCTGCCAGAGGCCAATCGTAGAGCACTTACCAAAGCTACCAAGGCTTCGGTGCCGGGGGCGTTTGCATCGGCTATTCAGACGCCTCTGATCCCGCTAGCTAAGCACCTGCTACTCAATAGCGATATCCACGTTACTTCTGTGGCTGGAAAAACGGAAGCACTCGCTCGTCCGCGTGTAATCTCTGGCATCACTTATGATATGCTCTTTGATAACTTCCACGTACTACAACCATTAGAGCATCGGCATATTGGTGAGATTGAGCGGACGCTACGTAATATCCAGAATAGCTTTGATTCGGAGATTGTCTTTATCCCTATGCGGGGAGACTTTAATAGGGGAATCTATACGACGCTTTATCTTGACTGTCCTCTTGATATTGATAGTGTGCGAGCAATCTACGAGGAATATTTTGATGATCACTCCTTTGTGCATATCGTCGATTCTTACCCCGATGTGCGTGATACGGTTAATACCAATGAGATGCATATCCATCTCTCAAAGCACGGTGATCGGCTCCTGATTGTCAGTACCATGGACAACCTGATGAAGGGAGCTGCTGGCACGGCAATTCACATTATGAATCTGATGCTGGGACTGGTGGAGAGTACAGGTCTTAATATCAAGCCTTTAATATTCTAGTGAGTTATGGAGAAGAGTTTTAATCATAAGCAAAAGGCCACTCTGATAGGGGTCACTACTTTGGCAACTATATTGATGTTTTACTTTGGGTTTAACTTTCTCAAAGGCATCAATGTATTCGAACAGAATAATACCTATTATGCCACTTTCTCTAATCTCCAAGGCGTAGACCGCTCTACTTCGGTCTACCTCAATGGGTATAGAGTGGGTAATGTGCGGAGTATCAAATTTGATTATAAGCACTTTAATGGAAATGTGGTGCAACTCTCCCTTAATTCAGAACTGCAAATCCCCCTCAATACGGTGGCTGTTATCCGTGATAACCCATTGGCAGGTGGTTCTATTCATCTGATGACACCAGCGGAGACTACAGGATATGTAGCCCATGGCGATACGTTAGTGGGTCAGTCGACGGTCGACTTCATGTCAAAGATATCAGATGAGTTATTGCCTAACCTTAATGCTGCTATTCTATCTATTGACAGCCTCAGTGGTAGTGTGAATGGATTAATTAATAGTACGGAGGTTCAGGAGATTATGTCTCAACTCAATGCCTCTACCAAGGCGATTAGCTCAACTACTCGTCGGTTGGATGGTTTGATGTCGGGGACGGTGCCCAGGATACTTGATAGTGTAGAGTCATCGGCAGGCTCGGTGCAAAGTGTCACTGGTAAAATAGAGGAGGCCAATATTGAGCAAACCCTTGCTGACTTCTCTCGCGTGGTATCGGAGTTGAAAGCCGTCTCCGTGCAGCTTAATAGTAAAGAAGGCAGCCTCGGACTGCTCCTCAATGATCAGCAACTGTACCAAAAGCTTGATTCCGCAGTATTGTCGGCCGATAGCTTGCTCCAAGATATTAAGACCAATCCAAAGCGGTACGTCCGCTTCTCCCTGTTTTAATATAGAGCTTTACACATAAAATAAATAGAGCCGATGGGTTGTATGACCCATCGGCTCTATTAGTATATAGTGGTTACGGGGTTAGAACTTGTCGATGGCTTCTAGCCACATCTCTGCCGAGGCATCACTAGGCATACGCCACGTGCCACGAGGAGAGAGGGATACTACACCCACCTTTGGTCCATCTGGCAGGAAGTTGCGCTTGTACTGCTGTGCGAAGAAGCGACGAGCAAAGATCTTCATCCACTCCTTGAGCTGCTCTTTGGTATAGATACCATCAAAGGCCTTCCGAGCAAGATAGAATATCTTGTTGGGGGAGTAGGCATTCTGAAGCATATGGTAGATAAAGAAGTCGTGCACCTCATAAGGCCCGATGATGCTTTCCGTCTGTTGCTTCAATGCTCCCTTGGTGAGTTCCGGACTTACTGGGGTATCAACGATATCTCTCAGCAATTGGGCTAGCTCCTCACTATCGAAGAGCATGGTATCGGCAAAGTGCTGTACCATCATCCTTACCCCTGTCTTAGGGATAGAGCCGTTGATGCTGTACATACTTGCGTGGTCGGCATTGAACGTACACCAGCCGAGTGCCAACTCACTGAGGTCGCCAGTACCGAGTACAAAAGCCCCCTCCATATTGGCAATATCCATCAGCACCTGAGTCCGCTCCCGTGCTTGTGCATTCTCGTAAGTGGTATCTTCCGTAGTGCCGTTGTGCCCAATATTCTTCAGGTGTGCGACAGATGCCTCGCTAATAGAGACTTCCTTCGAGGCAACACCAAGAAGAGAGACCAGTTTTTTAGAGTTTTGATAGGTGCGGTCACTGGTGCCAAGGCCTGGCATCAGTACCCCGATCACATCCTTGCGATCACGGCCTAGCATATCCATTGTACGCACAGCTACGATAAGGGCGAGTGTGCTATCCAAGCCACCACTTACACCAATCACCACCTTTGATCCCTTCAGGTAATTGAGTCGCTGAGCGAGTGCTACCATCTGGATTTGGCACATCTCTTCACAACGCTCAGTAAGGTTGGTTGTAGAAGGCATAAAAGGATTCCTCTCCACCGGACGAGTCATCTCAAAGCTCTTATCCGCCTCCTTGAGTTGGAATGGTACCACACTTAGTTTATCCCCACCTGCATAGACTGAGGCCGCTGTACGGAAAGAGCTATTGATTAGGCGCTCTGTGCGGATGCGCTCTACATCGATATCGCTTACAAGCAACTTTTCTGCTAGCTCGAAGCGCTCCATCTCTGCCACAATCTCTCCATTCTCAGCGATAAAGGCCTTCCCGCTATAGACAAGATCTGTGGAGCTTTCGCCAAAACCGCATGAGCAGTAAACGTAGCCAGTGATTGCCTGACTAGAGAGAGAAGAGACAAGCGACTTGAGGTATTTATTCTTCCCCGCATTCTCGTTGCTCGCCGAGAGGTTGAAGATGAGGTGTGCCCCATTGAGTGCCAAGCGGGTGCCTGGTGTCACGGGCGTCCACATATCCTCGCAAATCTCAATGCCAACCCCTACATCGCCACACTTAAAGATAATGTCGTGCCCAATCGGTACCTCGTGAGTCCCGATAGTCACAGTGGAGTAGGAGAGCTCTAGCGAGCTATCAAACCACCGCTTCTCCTGAAACTCCCGATAGTTGGGCAGATAGGTTTTGGGTATGGCTCCTAGTATCTTCCCCTCTTGGATTGCTACTGCGGCATTGTATAGCTTCTCCTCCGCCCTTAGTGGCATGCCCACGATGATGAGCATCTTAAGGTCCTTGGTGCGTTCCGCCAATTGGCAGATGGCCTTCTCAGCCTGTTCGAGCAAGAAGGGTTGTAAAAATAGGTCTCCACAGGTGTATCCTGTGATAGAGAGTTCAGGGAAAGTGAGCATCTCTACATTTTGTTCCTCTGCACGGCGAATCATCGCCTCGTGACGCTTTACATTGTAGAAGCAGTCTGCTACTTTGACGAATGGCACTGCTGCGGCCACTTTTACGTATCCGTACCTCATATGTTTAGTATTAGTTTGTAAATTCTTTGCATAAAATCTGTTGAACACACTCCATTAGTGGTAGGGGGTGATGGGGCGTGGCGTGTAAAAGTATGCACGACCCCACGTGGGTCATCATCTCTAGGTCGTTATAGCCATCGGCCACTACTACGATATCTTTTGGCAGAATTTGATGCTCCTCTGCCAATTGCCTCAGCACCTCCCACTTGGCCTCGGGCGAGAGTATTGGGCCACTGATGCGACCGGTGACTTGCCCATTATCCAATTCCCATCTAGTGGCAAAGCAGTGCTCAATACCCGTTATCCTTGCAATGTACTCGGCATATTCACTCCACGCACCAGAAATGATTGCGGTTTTGATCCCCTTGATTTTCAGAGAGGCAATCAACTCTTTTGCTCCCTCAGCCAGAGGAAGTAACTGATAGATATTCTCCAAACGCTTCACCCTCGTTCCTTGTAAAAGGGCCACCCTTTTCTCGTAATTGTGACTCCAGTCTTTAACCCCATTAAGTGCCTCCTCGGTGAGCTGTCTTAGCTCCTTTTCCATCTCAGGTGTTACTCCTTGCGTGGCAATGGTGTGTATGAATTCGCCTGCTACTAGCGTGCCATCAAGGTCAAATGCCACCAGCTTAGGTTGGGTAAATGAGGGGTTAACGTATTGGATCAGCACCTCTTCCCTGCGTACACGGTCAATAAGTTCCTTGAGCAGCTGCTTACGGCTTATTGGATCGTGTACATTTTTTATCTCCTGATACCTTTCGTAGTCTGGAGAGATGATTCGGACTAAAGGGTTGGTGCTAATAGGTCTCATCGTACAGTGATATGAAAGCAGGCTTGTTGACGCTCATGCTTGATGTAGCAACGCTCTTGATTGTGATACCTCTTGAGTACCATGGCGAGAAGGTGCTTCAGCTCTTCCTCCGATAGGTCACGTGGGTCATTAGGGTCTACTTTGTCAAACCTTTTCCACGATATATCTACCGTAGTTCCATACCTATGGGTGCTATTTTCGGAAGCATTGCCATTCCCTCGTCGTAGCTTTCGCACATCTTCCTCCGTGCGTGTAACACTCGTGATCACTGGGCGATAGAGTGGAAGTCGGTCCTCCGAAAGCACTCCTACAAAGCTCGACCCAATCTCCTCAAGGAGCTGTGCCATTTCAGGAATCACATAGGGAACGGAGTGTGTCAGCTCCATTATTTTGTAATGATCATTGCTCTGTAGCTCCACGAGTCCCTTCTTATGCTCCAGCTCATTGCGAGTTTGGGCTGGGGTAATCCCTTTTTTCTTGGCTGCTTTGAGCTGTATATCATTGAGGTCATTGAAGTCTCTATTGTAGCTCCCCCTAAAGCGATAGGCCACCCTCCCTTCCATCACCTCCATAGGGTAGGGATCGGCCGGCTCTGGACGTTCCCAGGTCCATGCCATCAATATCCCAGTGATGACCACTAATGGGACAATATATCTATAAAGGTAGGGACGCCAATTAATTGGTCGCTTAGTCTCTTCCATTTTAAGCTAATAGTACTATAAGTATATCTCTACGCAAATCTACTAAACATTAATGAGATAATCACTCCCTTTCAGTTTAGGAGCGAGGGTATGCATCAGCCTAATGCGTCACCCCTGAGTCAATCGCCATCTCTAAACCCTTCATAAATCATCTATGCTAGTGGGGTAAAAGTGGAGATGCAACTAAGCAATCGGCGAGTTGCAACTAAGCATTTGCCGAGTTGCATCTCGCCGATTGTTTAGTTGCATCTCGGCAAGCGCTTTGGTATAGTGTTGAAATCCAGTTGGTTGTGAAAGGTGTGTCTGTGACCCTGTTTTAGCCGATATTTTCGTCTTATTTCGCAGTTTGGAATTCTGGGGGATGGGGTAGTTCTTGAGGATAAGTTACGTGATGATCGCAACAGCATTGTCACATAGACAGAAGGGAATTGTAATCTGGTTATTATACTTTTGCGAAACGAATAGTTGTCACGTTAACAATGTTAAACTAGAAACATTATTATGTTTAGAAAAGAAAGGATGCTATGGTTGTCAATAGTTGCCGGGGCTTTATTATTACCCAGCAATCGAGTGGCTTCGGCAACGCAACCCATAGAACGTTCAGAGAAAGCTCAACCCTCCAAGACCACAGGTAATCTATCGGGTGTTGTACTCGATGAGAATGGAGCATATCTGCCTGGAGCCATATTGACCTTGGATAAGGACAATCGGTACACAGTCTCTACTGCCGATGGCTCGTTTGTCTTCCTAGATGTCCCAGCAGGTTCATATACTCTGACGGTCAAGTATCTAGGCTTTGAGGAGTACAATTCTAAAGTTACCGTACAGAAAGGAAAAAATATCAGTATCAATGTGAAGTTGCGTGAGTCAACATTCACAACTGGTGAGGTGGTGATTGTGGGAGAGCTATTGAAAGGTCAAGCCCGTGCACTCAATACGGAGCGAAGTAATAGCAACATCACCAATATGGTCTCTGCAGACCAGATAGGGAGGTTCCCCGACTCCAATGTTGGTGATGTCTTGAAGCGAATATCAGGCATCACAATGCAAAATGACCAAGGGGAGGCTCGCAATATCGTGATGCGTGGTTTAGCACCACATCTCAATTCGGTGACCCTCAATGGCGGACGCATACCAAGTGCCGAAGGGGATAACCGCAATGTGCAGATGGACTTGATCCCTAGTGATATGATCTCTATGATCGAGGTCAATAAGACTCTACTCCCCGATATGGAGGCCGATGCTATCGGTGGTTCGGTCAACTTAGTTACCAAGACCGCCCCACGACGTCAAAAGTTATCGATCAATATGGGTGGAGGTTACAACGTTATTCGAAATAAACCAACCTTCAATGGAGCCCTCACCTATGGCAATCACTATCTAGATGATAAGCTAGGAATGGTGGTTTCTTTTTCATATCAGAATAAAGACTATGGCTCCGACAATATTGAGGGCGAATGGACTTCCAAAGGTGATGATATCTATATGAAAGACTTTCAGATCCGCAAGTACGATGTACAGCGTGTACGCCGTAGCGGATCTATCAACCTGGATTACAAGTTCAATAACTCAAGTTCAATCTACTTGAAGACCCTCTACAATTGGCGTGATGATAGAGAAAATCGCTTTCGCTACCGTATGACCAAGATGAAGCTAGAGAGTGACGGCACTTATAGCGGACGTATTGATCGCCAGACTAAAGGAGGTATTGACAACTCTCGCAATCGTAATCGCCGATTAGAGGATCAGCGTGTCTACAATATCGCTTTGGGTGGTGAGCATCTATTGGGAAGTAAGGTAGAGATGAACTGGGGAGCCTCCTACTCAAGAGCTTCTGAGCATCGCCCTCACGAGCGCTATATCAATATGCGACAAAAGAAGGTCACTTTTGAGCAAGACCTATCTGATACTCGATACCCAAAGATTTCAGCACAAAATGAGTCTGTGGATAAGTTTGGATTGGATACGCTCTCAGAGTCTGAGCAGATGACCTATGAAAATGAGTGGGGTGCCAAACTCAATTTCCGCTTTCCCCTTTCCGTGATTCCCGAGCAGAAAGGTCGTCTCCGTATTGGTGCCAAGCTTCGCCTCAAGGAAAAGGATCGAGACAATATCTACTACGAATATGAACCAAAGGGTGACTTCCCAGATTTCCCTCAGATGGACTTGGTAGAGTGGAACGATGCTAAGTTTCTTAATAGCAAAGGCTATGTGCCAGGACAATTCCCAAGCAAAGCCTATTTGGGCGGGTTGGATCTCGGTAATTCCCAAAAGTTTGATCGCGAGGCCATACTGAGTGAATACTGGACTGCCAACTACAATGCTAAGGAGAATATCTATGCTGCCTATTTGCGGTGGGACCAAAATATCACCAAGAAGCTAGTGATTATTACTGGGTTGAGAATTGAGCACACAGCGATTGACTACCTAGGGCATACATTGATAGAAGATGAGAAGGGTGAAGATGTCAAAGACAAGAATAGCTATACCAACTTCTTCCCTAATCTGACCCTTAAGTACGAACCCAATAAAAAGACAGTACTGAGAGCTGCCTATTCAACTTCTATTGCTCGACCAAACTACTACTGGTTGGTACCTTATATGAATATCTCAAATGCCGATCACAATATATCGCTCGGCAATTCGGATCTTAAGAGTACCTATGCTCACAATGTGGATCTAATTGCTTCGTACTATCCAGGTAATGTGGCATCGCTATCTGCGGGGCTCTTTTACAAGCATCTGAACGACTTTATCTACACCTATGCGACCAGTAGCTTTACGAATAGTGACTTCGCCAAGCTCTATCCCTCCCGTAGCAATCCAATTCCAGTGGGTGAGGAGTGGGACTACAAGACACACCACAATGGCGAGTCGGTAGATATATATGGCTTTGAGGTCTCGTACAATCGCCAGCTCGACTTCCTGCCCTTGGCCTTCCTACGGCGCCTTTCTCTCTACCTCAATTACACCTATACCCACTCCAAGGCTTCGGGTATTACCAATGAAGAGGGCGAAGAGCGTCAGGGCATGATGTTGCCTGGTTCGGCACCTCATACCGTTAATGCCTCTATCGCTTTCGAGGATAAGCACTTCACGGCACGTCTATCATTCAACTATACCAGTTCGTATGTCGATGAATTGGGTAAAAATGATTTCGAAGATCGTTACTACGGAAGTCAGGCTTTCTTGGACTTCAATGCCAATTACAAGATAAAGCAAAACTTGCAAATCTTCTTCGATGCCAAGAACTTACTCAATACGCCCCTCTATTACTACCAAGGCCAGAAGGATCGGCTAATGCAATTGGAGCTTTACAAGCCAACCTTTAACGCTGGTATCCGTTGGAATCTATAAACATTTACATTCATTATAATAGGACTATGACTTACAAAATAAATAGGATCTTACTAGCCCTTTGGCTACTACTACCGCTAAGTGCCTTTGCACAGATGTCGCCTTCAGAGATAGCTGAGGCGAGTGATGGTGGATTTAATTTCCTGATTATTACCGACCAGGGTCGCAATGGCTATTATGATCAGAAAGCTATTGCACAGAGTATGGGCGAACTGGCTGGCAATGGCGATGCCGAGTTTGTACTCACCCTTGGAGATAACTTTCACTACATTGGGCTGGAGAGCACTTCCGACCCGCTGTGGATGACTAACTTTGAATTGGTCTACGATCACCCCGAGCTCCAGATACCTTGGTACCCCATCATTGGCAATCATGAGCAAAAGGGTAATGTGCAGGCGATGATTGATTATTCTAAGGTTAGCCGTAGGTGGGTGATGCCCGCACGCTATTACTCTCTCTGCTTCACGACTGACGAGGGGGAGAAGGTGGAGCTCTTTATGTTGGATACTTGCCCGCTGATTGATAAGTATCGTAATGATCCAGAGTACCGAAGCGTACAGGGTGAGAGCCGAGAAGAGCAATTGGCTTGGCTGGAAAAGGGCTTAGCCAATAGCACGGCGGATTACAAAATAGTTGCCGGTCATCACCCCGTATATGCGGATACAAAAAAGTCTGAATCAGAGCGATTGGATATGCAGAAGTACGTTCAGCCACTGCTGGAGAAGTATTGGGTAGACCTCTATCTATCAGGACACATACACAATCATCAGCATATTCGCCCTCGTGGTAGCTCTGTTGACTATGTGGTGGTCTCATCGGGTGCTCTTTCACGAAAGGTGAAGCCGATAGAGGGAACGCAGTTTTGTAGCCCTGAGACAGGATTTGCCTTTATATCCATAAAAAGCGGTAAGCTCACCATGTATTTATTGGATAAAGAGGGCAATGAACTGTACCATATATCCCGCACGAAATCACATTCGTTATCTAAGAGGTAGGGGCTAGTAACCTTTGTCGCTCTTTTTTGTCAAAAACCGCATGCTGTCGTGACGAAATAGTCAATTGTCAGGACTAAGTGTCAAATATCTATCTTGGCAAACGCTTTGCACTTACTTAAGTAGCTAGGGCAGGTGGCTCTAGGAAGTGTTTGATAATAAGCATACTAAACTTAAAGGAAGGAAATAGATATGGGACGTACAATTTTTGACTTGATGGATGAGATATTTGCCAATGATATGGTGAGACCAGCTGTGGCAAGTAATAGGCGGAGCACCACTCCTATGTGCAATGTGATGGAGAGCGACAAGGAGTATACCATACAGATAGCAGCTCCTGGACTGACTAAGGAGGATGTGCAGGTAAAGCTTGATGAAGATGAGGCGCTGGTGATTTCGATGCAAAAGAAGGAGGAGCAGAAGGAGGCGAACTCTGCTGAGGCTCCAGAGAGTGAGCATAAGGAGGTTTCAAGGGTTGAGGAAAGCCCCGTGAGATACTTGCGTAGGGAGTTTATGCATCAGAGCTTTGTACAAAGGCTATTGCTTCCCGAGGATGTTGATAAGGAGGGCATCTCGGCCAAGATGGAAAATGGAATGCTAGAAGTGGTGATTCCAAAACTCAAGGAAGAGGAGAAGACTCCTATTGAGCGTGTGATTAACATTGGCTGATAGATGATGTAGAGTAGAATTAGCTGTTGAATAGTTTGTTTGTGAAGTGGCGGTCGTTGGACTTAGATAGTTCTGACGACCGCTTTTTTCTGTGCTTTGATGTATCTTGCACTGAAATAGAGAATGATGCACGAAGTGCCATTCTCGTACATTTGCTTCAAATGTGCTGAGACTTTGCACGAAGGATGAGATGCCAGGCGCTGAGGGTGAGGGTGCTGGGAGCGTACTCATGTACGTGACCGACCCCGAATCCCGAAAGCAACGCAGCAGATCGCTTTCGTGCAAAGTCTCAAATAAATTTGGTAATTGATGCAGTATTTTAGTGATCTCCTTGTTATCACTATAGAGAGACCAAGATAGAATGTATGGATCCAGTAAATAGCGAACAAATAATAGCCTCACTACTCGGTAGTGACCCAGAGAAGGCATTTCAGCAGATCTACGAGCTTTATGCACGTAGGCTTTTGGGCGTTGCCTTTCGGTATGTGGGGGATAGAGAGGTGGCTAAGGATCTATTTCAAGAGGCTATCTGCAAGGCCTATAACGCTAGGAATACCTTTAAGTATCAAAGGGAAGGATCGCTAATAGCGTGGCTGAAGCGTATTATGATTAATGAGTGCATCAATCACCTCAAAAGCTTCTATGTACGCATGGTGGATAGATATGACGAGGAGCAGCAGAGAGCCGAGGAGGTGCCTCAAGATGAAGAGGTGGGGTGGCTAGCCCAGCTAGATAATGACCTCTTGATGGAGATGATCGCGGGGTTGCCTGATGGCTACCGAGTGGTCCTTAATATGTATGTGATAGAGGGGTTTAGTCATAAAGAGATAGCAGCACGATTAGGAATTAAGGAGCGAAGCTCATCATCTCAGTATCATCGTGCTAAGTTGGAACTTAAAAGGAGGATTGAGCAATGGATCAAAGAGCAAGAATAGAACCAAAAGATCAGTGGGAAAAGAAGCTGCGTGAGAAGTTGATGGATTATCAAGCTCCTATCGACCAATTACCCCCATTGCAGCTACCAGTAGAGCGACAACGGAGACCTCTCCTTTGGCTAGTATGGGGCGGGGCGGCTGTAGCTGCAGCGGTCATTCTCTTATTACTACTGCTACACCAGGATAATGAACCTATTGATCAGTTGGTACAGTGTACAGATGGCGAGATCGCTAAGATTGTAGAGCCTATCAAACCTATTGACCACGAGGAGGGTATTACTCAAGTAGATCAATTCGTGCGATACCATAGAGCGGAAAAGGTGGAGTCCACCAACGAGACAATAATACAAGAAAGTACAAGTGATGAGGTGATTACTGACCTGCCTGAAAAGGAGGTGCACGAGGAACCCGTGGAGGCGGAGAAGGAGGTGGAGAGAGAGCAAGAACCGCCTCTGGAGGAAGTGAGACCTTATGGAAAGTCGATAACTGTAGCACCTAAGGAGCAGCGACCCATCAGGCTATCTGTGAATCTAAGTGGCGCCTCCATCAGTAGCGGTGGAGTGGGGGATAATGCTACTCGGTACAGCTTAGTGAGTGTCACAGATAGTCGCTACTTCGAGCCCATCAAAGAGCAATTCTTTACTAAAGAACTGGCCCCAATAGAACTGGCGGTAACGGCTATTCTTCCACTCTCAAAAAGGTGGAGCCTAGAGAGTGGTGTGCAGTATGCTTATAGGCACCTTAATGTGACCTCCAACTTAGGTTCTGAATTCATTGCAAAGATTCATGCAGTAGGTGTCCCCCTGAATCTGCAATATTATTTTGCTGATCTAGGTCGATGGAAGTGCTACGGAAGTGCTGGAGCCAGTGGTATGTTCCCAGTCTCGGTAGCATACAAAGGCAACGGAGTTAAGAAGCTCAAGCAGAACTTTTATCTCGATACCCACCTCTCAGTAGGAGCAGAGTATAGCATCACCAATTCGATGTCCCTTTATGGTGCGATAGGCGGTGGATATGATGTGATACCTTTGGATAAAGAGTTTTTTAGCTCTGCCAACTCGCGGTGGCACCTCAAGATGAGTGCTGGACTTCGGTTTGAAATAAAGTAATATACAATTTGGTGTAATCATTTAAATAGTCATTTAATCATGAACAAAAAGAGATTTTATCTTATCGGTGCAGTCCTGCTATTGGGCTTAGGACTGACTAGTTGCTTGAAACCTTCCGACACCCCAGAGCTACACTTCACACGTGAAAACCTAGGGTCGGCCAAGGTCAATGGCAAGGAGTTTGAGCATACGGTCTATCTTGCCAACCTTCCTTATCGCCAGAATAACCCTTACTTCTATTACAGTGAGAAGCATAAGGTGGGGTACTTCCCAATTTACCTCTCACCGAAGGGTGGTGATGTCCGGACACCTACTCAGTATGGCGTTATCCTATATCTCGACCTTAGTAAGGGAGTACCTGAGCTGAATAAGCCTTATGAGTTTAAGCCAACTAGTTTGGTGAATTCATTATCGCCCAATCAGGAGCTGTTTTCGCTCTTTATTAAGGAGCGAGCTAAGCTACTGCCAGAAGGAGCTCAGGGTATAGCTGTGGTGTATCGTAGAGGAATCATCGAAAGGAGTACTGCCGAAGGTAGTATCACCTTTACCAGCTTTGATACAAAGAAGGGTACTTGTACTGCTACCTATCAGCTCAAAACCACTTCTCAAGATAAGTGTGGAGAGCTCAACTTCACACATGGTATGATCAATACAAAGATTTATACTGATAGAAAAGTAGAACCAAAGAAGTAACCTCCTCTTGCAGGAGCTAGTATAATCTCAAGTGTATTCATTTTGTGGGTAGCTCGTCTGTTGCTTAGGCAACGGGCGAGCTTTTTCATGCTTCTATCAACTAAGGAATAGCGGAATATACTAAACTTCTTATTCTGCGTACTCAAATAAACTACTGAGACAATACCTGAAAAAGAATGAGGACTTCAAAGATTTTACCAATAAGCAAGTACTTAATTATGTACAGAAAATCAACTCAAGATCAAGAAAAAAAACACCAGTACAAGACCCCAATGGCTATCTGGTTGGAAAATAATAAGTAAATTGCACTAGTGATTTGAATCTACGATACTGCTGAGCAGTTTAAAGAAGGTTACGATGCAGCAAGAAAGTAAAGTTCACTTGAGTAGGAACATTTTTAGTAAAGTAATAAAGCATTTCAAAGCGTATGCTTCGTATGCGGAGATTGCTCTAATTCTCCTGTTGCTTATAATTCACATTTGTGTTATTAAGCTATACAGACCTTATGTCTATGCCAATTTTGAAATTAAGGAAGGTCTTTCTTTCGTAAATAACTATCCAAGTTTTTCTTCTGTACTGTTGGGGTATCTCGTATTTAAAATCTATTATTCGGGAGACTCAAAGGCTTTGGGAATTTTTGGATTTAGATGGAAGTATTTTTTACTGGTAGGTATTTTGCTTGGAAATTATTTGTTTGAAGGGTTGGATATGATGTTAGGCAAGGGAGATTGGTATGATATGATTGCAATAACACTTGGGGGCATTTTTGTTTTCCCATTTGTGTATTTAAAAAATAGTAGATAATTAGAGACTGTTGCACGAAGGCGATCTGCTGCGTTGCTTTCGGGATTCGGGCTCGGTCACGTACGTGAGTACGCTCCCTTCGGCCTCATCCTCAGCGCCTTGCATTTCATCCTTCGTGCAAAGTCTCAGCGCATTTGAGGCAAATGCGCGTGAATGGCACTTCGTGCAACATTCTCTAATAACAATCCAACATTATCGAGTCGACCTTTTTCAATGTATTTCCAAATGTATCGTGTAAATTATGATGACCTCCCCTCGTGAGAGGTCAGACGGATCCTAGCCCCTCAGTCGGAGGGGCGTTAGCCCCGAACGACTAGGGGAATACGAAGCCATCCCGCCCCTCCCCCTTACGACCCCTTGTGGGTCGGACAAATCCGGCGTATAGGTCAAAAATGTTGGTGAGAATCACATAGTCAAGTCGTTTTTTCAACTACACAACCAAGATTATCTTCTTTGATTACTGATATATCCTGCTCATTATCATTGTGTTATATTGTATCTCCACGGTCACTTGGACGATATCCCCTATGCCTCAAAAACCCAAAAACAGCCGTTCAAATCTTTCAATCTCCTGAGATGCCCTTTGCGAAAGGCTTCTTAAAGGGTCTCACCAACACTTTTGACCTATAAGCCACAAATCCTTGCTATAGCCTATAGGGTAGATCGGGTTCATGCACCTAGTCTCTTATTGGATTAGACTGGAATGCACCCCTGTTCTGCCGTTGAAGTTTTGGGAATACTGGAAGTTTATGGAAGAAAATATTGAATTACTTGCTTTTTCGGTTTATTTTATGTTACTTTGTAATTGAAAAATTAGGGATAATAATACCCATTTGCTCTTGGGAGTGTTATTGCTATCCTTGAGCGTCAACCCAAATGGCGTAAACCCTAGTAGTTATAATATTGGTAGACGACTAAAAGCCTACAAAATGCACATCGTTCGATGATTATGAAAGAAAAGAGAGAGAAGCTATTTAGCGAATTTCCTCCAGTCTCAAATGAAGAGTGGATGGAGGTGGTCACTAGAGACCTTAAGGGAGCTCCCTTCGAGAAGAAGCTAGTTTGGCGTACGAAGGAGGGCTTTAACGTTCAGCCATTTTATAGGGCTGAGGATATTGAGCATCTTCCTACCAAGGATGTATTGCCTGGTCAGTTCCCTTATGTAAGGGGTACTAAGGCCGATAATAATTGGCTCGTAAGGCAGGATATCGCTGTACAAGGAGATATCAAGCAGCTGAATACCAATATCAAGTGTGTGATGGAGCGTGGTGCGAATAGTCTTGGCCTCCACTTTGTTGATGAGTGCGTCAATGCAGCTACCATCCAAGAGATGCTTGCGGGGATCGACCTTGATAAGCTGGAGATTAACCTCTATGCTCGTCGTGACCTGACTGTGCAACTTATTGAAGCAACGAAGGAGGCACTTAAGGCTCTTGGGGCAGATCTTGGTAAGGTAAGAGGTTCATTTGGCTTCAATCCATTTAGGCATACTTTGGGTGCTGGCGTACGTTGGTCGGAGTGGGTAGAGACATCTGTGGAGGTTCTGAAGGCAGCAGAGCCATTGACACAGTTTACATGTCTTTCTTTCCAGAGTGTCGACCTCGTGAATGCTGGGGCCTATATTTACCAAGAGATTGGCTACGCTTTGGCAGCTGGTGCAGATATGCTCGCCAAGGTGAGTGAAAAGAGTGGTAAGAGCATTAGCGAAGTAGCTGAGCGTATCCGCTTTGAGATGGGTATTGGCTCTAACTACTTTATGGAGATAGCTAAGTTTAGAGCTATTCGCTGGCTCTGGGCTTTGATTGTTCGTAGCAATGACGAAAAGGCTACCGAAAGGGCTACTAAGGCGGTAGTTCATGCTGAGACCAGTAGGTGGAATAAGACGATTTACGATGCTTATGTTAACCTCCTTCGTTCAATGACTGAGACGATGAGTGCTACTATTGCGGGTGTTCACTCCGTGACGGTGAATCCTTTTGATAAGCACTACAATCCTAAGGGTAGTGACTTCTCACGTCGTATCGCTCGTAATCAGCAATTGCTGCTTAAGGAGGAGAGCCACTTTGATAAGGTGGTAGACCCTGCTGGAGGTTCCTATTATATTGAGCACCTCACGCAAGCTATTGCTGAGCAAGGCTGGAAGCTATTCTTGGAGGTTGAGGAGCAAGGTGGTTTTGCTAAGCTTGCCAATGAGGGTAAGGTGCAGGAGGCGGTGAATGCTTCTAACGAGGCACGCCACAAGGCTGTGGCAACTCGTAGAGAGAACCTCTTGGGTACCAATATATTCCCTAACTTTACCGAGACTGCTACCGAGGAGACAAGAGTTATTGACAATAGCAAGGTAGAGGGTAAAGAGATTACAGCCCTTGATAAGCGCCGTGGTGCTTCCGACTTTGAGGAGCTAAGACTTGCTACCGAAGCAAGTGGCAAGACTCCAAAGGTATTTATGCTTACCATCGGTAATCTAGCAATGAGGTTGGCTCGCTCTCAATTTAGCTCCAACTTCTTTGGAGTAGCTGGGTACAAGCTGATCGACAATCTAGGGTTCAAGACAGTGCAAGAGGGTGTGGATGCAGCTCGCAAGGCAGGGGCTGACATCGTGGTACTCTGCTCAAGTGATGATGAGTATGCTGAGTATGGACCTCAAGCTCTTGAGGCTTTGAAGGGCGAAATGCCTCTAGTGATTGCTGGAGCTCCTGCCTGCATGGAAGAGCTTCAGGCAAAGGGTATTGAGCATTTTGTACACGTCAAGGCCAATGTGCTGGAGACGATGCAGAAGTTCAACGAACTGATGGGCATCAAACCAAGAAGTAGCAAGTAAGAGGAAAGGGAAATAAAAGATATGAAACCAAATTATAAAGATATAGATATCCTCAAAGGAGGATGGTCACAGCCCAGTGTCGCAGAGTTTAATAAAGCCAATCATATTGATTACGACTGGACTACTCCTGAGCTGATCAATGTAAAGGGAGCCTATACAAAGGAAGACTTGGAAGGGATGGAGCACCTGCACTATGCTGCTGGTGTAGTACCTAATCTTCGTGGCCCTTATAGCACGATGTACGCGATGCGTCCTTGGACAATTCGTCAGTATGCGGGATTCTCTACTGCTGAGGAGTCCAATGCTTTTTATCGTCGTAACCTTGCATCTGGTCAGAAGGGCCTTTCTGTAGCCTTTGACCTTCCAACTCACCGTGGCTATAATGCCGATAACGAGCGTGTAGAGGGTGATGTTGGTAAGGCCGGAGTTTCTATTTGCTCTATTGAGGATATGAAGGTGCTTTTCGATGGTATTCCATTGAATAAGATGTCGGTATCTATGACGATGAATGGAGCCGTGCTTCCTATCCTAGCTTTTTATATCGTTGCTGGTCTAGAGCAAGGCGCTAAGCAGGAGGAGATGGCAGGTACTATTCAGAATGATATCCTGAAGGAGTTCATGGTGCGTAATACCTACATCTATCCACCAGAGTTTAGTATGCGTATCATTGCCGATATCTTTGAGTACACCTCTCAGAATATGCCTAAGTTCAACTCTATCTCTATCTCTGGTTACCACATGCAGGAGGCCGGTGCAACAGCAGATATCGAGATGGCATATACTCTAGCCGATGGACTTGAGTATGTGAGAGCTGGTATCAAGGCGGGTATGGATATTGATAAGTTTGCTCCACGTCTGTCATTCTTCTGGGCGATTGGTATGAATCACTTTATGGAGATTGCCAAGATGAGGGCGGCTCGTATGCTTTGGGCTAAAATCACCAAGAGCCTTGGAGCAAAGAATCCTAAGTCTATGGCTCTTCGTACTCACTGCCAGACCTCTGGTTGGAGCTTGACAGAGCAAGACCCATTCAACAACGTTGGTCGTACTTGTATTGAGGCGATGGGTGCTGCACTTGGGCATACTCAGTCACTCCATACCAACGCTCTTGACGAGGCAATTGCACTTCCAACCGACTTCTCTGCTCGTATCGCACGTAATACTCAGATCTATATCCAAAATGAGACTGAGGTATGTCGTGAAGTAGACCCATGGGCAGGCTCATACTATGTGGAGAGTCTTACCGATGAGTTGGTACACAAGGCTTGGGAGCATATCCAGGAGATTGAGAGCTTGGGTGGTATGGCTAAGGCAATCGAGAGCGGTTTGCCAAAGATGCGTATTGAGGAGGCCGCTGCTCGTACACAGGCACGTATTGACTCTCGCAATCAGGTGATTATCGGTGTGAATAAGTATCGCCTTGAGAAGGAAGATCCTATCGATATCCTCGAGGTGGATAATACCGCCGTTCGTACACAACAGGTAGAGCGTCTGCAGGAGCTTCGTGGTGAGCGCGACGAAGAGGCTGTGAAGAAGGCACTGGCCGATATCACAGAGGCGGTTCGTACTAAGACTGGTAACCTACTTGAACTAGCTGTGAAAGCGGCTCAGGCAAGGGCTTCACTAGGAGAGATTTCCGACGCTTGCGAGGAGGTCGTAGGGCGTTATAAAGCAATTATTCGTACTATTTCAGGCGTGTACTCATCAGAAACAAATAATGATCCAGACTTCCAGGAGGCAACTCGCCTTGTGGAGCAGTTTGCAAAGAAAGAAGGACGTCAGCCACGTATTATGATTGCCAAAATGGGCCAGGATGGTCACGATCGTGGTGCTAAGGTGGTGGCTACTGGATATGCCGATGTGGGCTTCGACGTAGATATGGGTCCTCTATTCCAGACCCCAGCAGAGTCTGCAAGGCAGGCTGTGGAGAACGACGTCAATATCCTAGGTGTCTCTTCACTTGCAGCTGGTCACAAGACACTTGTCCCACAAGTGATCGAGGAGCTCAAAAAGCTAGGCCGTGAGGATATCATCGTCATCGCTGGTGGTGTGATTCCAGCACAGGATTACGACTTCCTCTACAAGGCTGGTGTGGCAGCTATCTTCGGGCCAGGTACTTCTGTGTCCAAGGCAGCTATTGAATTGATGAAGATACTCCTAGCAGAGTAACTTTCTCCACACATACATAATGAAAAGGGTTCCGATTATCCAATCGGAACCCTTTTGTTATGCCCCATTCCCACCACATCACCATCCAGGGGTTACGCATTAGAAAAGCGGTAGTATCCCATAAAGTGTGTAAGGCAGAATGCCTCTTTGAACTGCAAATGTACTTATTTTTGCCTCATCCGATATTCTGCGTGATGGGGTGACTGTATCACCTTGAGACTACTGCGTCAGCCTGTATACACCAATCATCTTGCGGGATGAAATCCGCAAGATATGGGCGACGGAGTCTTTTTTCTCTTTGATAATTTGAAAGAAAACTGGAAATCCATTATAATTGAGCGAATCATCCACTAAACGCTTAATTACACAATGGATACCAGTTTTCTACGACATGTATATGGTCTTGTTGGAGTCAAATGTACTGCTACACACTACAAAACTAACAAAATAGTTTTAGATATAGAGTATTCTAAAACAAAAAAGAGGTGCCCGTGCTGCGGGGAATACACTCTCGTGAAGAATGGCTACCGGTATCGTAATATCCATGCGCTACCAATTGGTTCTACCAAAACCATATTGCACATGAAAGTACAAAGATACAAATGCAAAGAATGCGGAAACGATGATTACGAGAGGGTCAGCTTTGTTAAAGGCAATAGGTCGTACTCTAATCGCTTTGCCAAGTACGTGGTTGATTTGCTAAGGGCAATGACTATTCAGGAGGTTTCAAAAAGGCTAGGTGTTAGTTGGGATGTAGTAAAGGATATTCACACAACCTATCTTAAGAGACACTACAGCAAGCCCTCCTTACAAGGGGTGCAGTGCATAGGTATTGATGAGTTCGCTGTCCGAAAAGGACATGTTTATAAGACAATCGTAGTGGACCTAATCTCAGGAAGAATCCTTCATGTTGGCGATGGAAAGGGGGCGGATGCTCTTACAACGTTTTGGAAAAGGGTAAGGAAGAAGAACGTTCAGATAAAGTATGTGGCGACAGATATGTCATCAGCCTTCTCTAAATCAGTACGTGAGAATACCCCTGATGCCATACACGTATTTGACCACTTTCATGTCATCAAGCTAATGAATGATACCCTTGATAAAGTGCGAAGAGAGTTAGTGGCAAAAGAGGTGGACGAGGGAAAGAAAAAACTAATCAAAGGAACAAGATACCTCCTACTTGCCAACGGGGAAAAGATGATTGATGAGAAAGGGAGAACGAAGCTCCAGAAAGCACTCGCAATGAACGAACCCCTCTCTCAAGCCTATTACCTCAAGGAGGACCTGAGAGAAATATATAATCAACGAACCATTAATGAAGCAGAGGAAAGATTAAACAGCTGGGTCTCAATGGCATTAGATACAGATTCAAAACCTCTAATCTCATTAGCAAATACAATCAATACAGCTAAAAAGGAAATACTCGCATGGTATTATGGACGGCTATCAACGGCCAAAGTGGAGGGTATAAACAATAAAATTAAAGTGATGAAGAGAAATGCTTACGGATATAGAGATGATGACTATTTCAAACTTAGACTTTTTGCACTACATGACTGCCGTATCACACGAAATGTCGGATGAACCTTATTTTTTTCGCTTTGCTTCCCATAAACAACAAAGATAGACCTACAAAGAATTAAGGCAAGGCTGTCGTAGCGCAGCGGAGACACCGCCTTGCCGTATTCTTTTTGGTTGATAGCTTTGTGTTGGGAAGTAAAGCGCATCTCGTTCTCTTTCTGAATGTTATAGCTTCTTCAGACCACCTATCAGATCGCCTATTCGCCTCCCTAAATAGGAGGAATTAAGGGCGATGCTCCCTACCAGATGAAGTGCAGAATCAACACTTGGAAAGGCGCATTTATATGTCGCTCCTTTCTTTATTTGCCGATTAAAGCGCTCTATCCAGTTGGTACTATGAATATATCGTCTCACTACTACGTCATATTTCAGGTAAGTAAAGTAATAGTATATCCTTTCTCCATCAGCTATTTTTGAGAGGAATGGATAGTGCTCTTGCCATTCTTTCGCAAACTTCGAGAAGTCCTCGACTCCGTCTTCAACAGTACGTTTGGGGTCGTTTTTACGAAACACTTCGCTCAGCTTGGAACTGATGGCTCTCTTATCTTTAGGGCGAACTCTATTACAGATCTCCCTCTGAAGGTGAACACTACAGAGCTGCACCTCCACTCCAGAGAAATGACGCTCAGCCACCTCTTCAATATTGTTTAACCCGTCGGAGACAATAAGACCAACCTTCTCTAGTCCACGTGACTTTAGGTCATCAAAGAAAGCATTCCAAATGCCACTTCCTTCCGTGGGGTTGTTGTACACTCCAACGATATCTCTACGACCATCTGCATCCAAGCTCATTACAACAAAGAACGCCTCCTTGCTAACGCTATCTCCTCGCCTTACTGGGAGGTATGTTGCGTCAATCATAAGTGCTTCCAGCTCACTTGGAAGCGCCCTTTTACGCCATTCTAGGACAGCCTTCTGCGTGGAGAGAGCAAGACGATTAACTTGGCTCGTGCTATAACTTTTGCCATACAAACGCTCAAAAACACCTGAGATGTCCTTCATCGTATTACCACAGCTATAGAGATAGCTCGCAACCTCTCCCATCTCTTTCTCTTGCTCTTTTAATACCCCTAAAATAACGGGCATAAAACCACGCTGACGTGTCCGAGGAACTCGTAACTCAAGCATATTACCACTCGCAAAAATACGACGACCTCGGTAGCCATTACTAACATCTCCGGTATCTTCCTTGTAAAGTTCGCGTTCCCCTTCCATCACGATCTCTACAACTAGCTCCATCAATCCCTTAATTCCTTGCCCTTCAATTATAAAGTTTGAAAGAATTTCCTTAACTTGCACTCGTGTAAGTCTCATACTAATGTCTATCAATTTTGTTATTAATTCACAACTTTACAAAGATAGCATTATTGGGGCTTACACACTTTTTAGGGACAGTATCAGAAAAGCCTAGCCGTAGGACATTCATAGGTGTGTCTATAGGGGAGGACTCCGGCTGAGGGGTCCGTGTTAAATAGGCACAGGTCAAGGCACGCAGTGCCGAAGAACTGTGTATAACGATGTACAAAACACTCTTACGACCCCGGCTAAGGGATCGGACAACCCGATCTAGGTCTGACCCCTCTGCCGGGGTCATGGAGCTGGGGGAAATGCTCTTATACACAGGTCGTTCGGGGCTAACGCCCCTCCGACCTGTGCCTATTTAACACGGACCTCTGCCGAGGTCCTTTCTCGTAGACAACTCGCTAAAAACCATACGGGAAAACCTTCTAATGCGTAACCCATGGTCACCATCCCATTAACTGCTGTTTAATGCGTTAAAATGGTTATATTTGTAGAGAGAGAAAGAGCAATTATTATGTGAGATAGGTAGCAATCAACACTATGGAGCAAGCGAAAGATGCAGTTGTCTAAGATGGTTTACAACTGCTTTGGGTCGCAAGCACAAGCAACTTTTTTATTTGTAACTAAGTTTAGAGTATTCTAATAAGATAATGAGATAGCGATCAAGCATTGATAGAGTTCCGATAACAATTAGTATGAAAGTCCATGACGAATTTAATTGATAATATAATAAAGGATTTAGGAGATGATAAACCTATAAAGGGTATATTGCTGAAGTCTCAGATATTAGGATCAAAGTTGCAGAATAAAGAGTTTCAAGATTGGATTCATAATGAGCAGTGCGGTTATAAAAATTCAAAGGATGTGCCAGATTATAGGGTGTTGAATGTGGTTGTAAAAGCAGATATCCATCAGCCATATTGCTGTATAGTATCTAACTATCCATTACCAATGGACTCATTCAAGGATAAAGCAATTAATAAGCTAATCACTCAACAGGCAATTACATGTCCTTTATCAGAAATAGAAACTCTTTGTAGTGATAACAAGAGTGAAAACTTAGTTATGACTTGTCCCATTCAAGTATATTCTGAAGTGAGTAAGTATGTAAATGGAAATGTAACTAGAGTTTTTAAAGAGGTTCCAGCATCTGCCGTATTGGGAATAGTGGATGCGTTTAAGTCTAAGTTATTAGCATTCTTCTTGGAGCTAGATGATAAGATTCATGCAGGCGTTAATTTTTCAAATATTGATAGCCAAAAAGAAATAAGACAAATTTTGACTACGTATAATATTAATGCTGTAGTAGCTAATACAGGTAATGGTTCAGTAGTAACTGGGAATATCATAGACAATGATAGCATACAATATATTAGCGATGGTGGAAGGAAAAGGCAACTTCAAGAATTAGTAACTGAATTAAAAAAAGAAGTAAGTAATATTAATAATCAGGATTTACGAACAACTGTTGATATCATAACGAAAGCGTGTGAGAAACCTACTTGGTGTAAAAGCACTTTAAGAATGGCTTTTAATGCGATTAAAGGGATCGCTGTAGGAATAGCAGCAAACCAACTAACTCCTATTGTAGCAAAGGCATTGGAATTATTATAAATTTTCAAAAGGGTGGAGCTTAATCAATTTGAGTATATTTGCGTAGGTTAGTAATCATTCAATGACGTAGATATGGCGATTAAAAAGTCGGCACTATATGGGGCACTCTGGAAGAGTTGTGATGAGCTTCGGGGAAGTATGGATGCATCTCAATACAAAGATTATGTATTGGTGATGCTTTTTTGGAAGTACATTAGCGACAAGCGGAAAAAGGATGAGAACGCTATCAAAATTCCCCAGGGATGCGCTTTTGATGATATTATTAAGATCAAGAACCAAACTGGTATTGGTGATCAACTCAATAAGAAACTCGAGAAAATTGCCAAGGAGTTTGGTCTCGGAATTGGCTTCTTTAGTAATGCCGACTTTAACAATGAGGATAAACTAGGAAAGGGTAAGGACCTTGTTGACACAGTGAGTAATCTGATTGCTATTTTTGAGGACCCTGGTCTTGATTTTAGTAGCAACCGTGCAGCAGATGACGACTTAATTGGTGACGCATACGAATACCTGATGCGTAATTTTGCCACTCAGAGTGGTAAGTCCAAGGGACAGTTTTATACCCCAGCAGAGGCAAGTAGACTTGCAGCAAAGTTGCTTGATATCGCTTCTGACAAGAGCAATTGTATTACTATTTATGATATGGCAGCAGGGAGTGGCTCTCTCTTGCTACGGGCTGCTGATGAGTCCAAGGCTGCTCTTACGGCTATTTACGGTCAGGAAAAAGACCTAGCTACCCTCAATATGTCACAGATGAATATGATTATTCATGGCGTAATAAATTACGATCTTAGATTAGGAGATACACTGAACGCCCCATATCATTTACAGACGTCTGAAACACTCCGAAGTGGCTTTGATTACTGTGTCGCCAATCCTCCTTTCTCGCTCAAGGGGTGGCAGAAATCTGCTCTTGATGATGACACTTTTGGAAGATGGAGTAAAAGTGATGAGAAGGTAGGGTTGCCACCCAATGGCAATGGCGACTATGCTTTCCTGATGCACCTGATTCGCTCTACTGCCCCCAATGGAAAGGCAGCTTGTTTTCTACCTCATGGGGTTTTATTTAGGGGCGGAGAAGAGGCAAAGATCCGTCAGAACATCATCAATAAGCATTACATCTCTGGTATTGTTGGATTGCCAGCGAATATCTTTTATGGCACAGGGATCTCTGCCTGTATCATTATTATTGATAAGTCCATGGCAAAGGGCTCAAAGGGCATCTTTATGATAGATGCCAAGGAGGGATATCAGAAGGATGGAGCCAAGAACCGTCTGCGTGAACAAGATATACGTAGAGTAGTAGATGTATGGCGTGCTAAGAAGGAGGTGCCCCACTACGCTCGTATGGTAAGCTATCAAGAGATAGAGTCCGAAGGGTACAACCTTAATATCTCTAGGTACATCGCACCACGCAGTAAGGAAGTAGAGCACGACCTCTATGCCCACTTACATGGTGGTATTCCAGTAAGGGATGTAGAGGCTATGGAGCAACTGTGGACGGTCTGCCCAACGCTAAGAGATAAGCTATTCCAGCCAATGAGCGAAAGTGGTTACTTGGAGCGAACCACTATGGCTACAAAGGATATTGAGAAAGCTATCATTGATGATGATTCATATCAGAGACAGGTTGGTTATTATGATATCGACTTCGAAGAGTGGCAGCAGACTGTGGCAGATAGCATGCCTCAGCTTGGTATCGGCTGTGTGCCAAAGGAGTTTATTTCGGCTTGGAGTGAATCAATCCTAGCCCTCTTTAAGTCGCACCAAACTTTGGTAGATGCCTATGATGTCTATGAGGCATTGATGAACTACTGGGCGGAGACAATGCAGGATGATCTCTATATCATCAGTCGTGATGGCTGGAAAGTGGCTACTGAAATACCACTCACCAAAAATAAGACTCCGCGAAAAAGCTATACCTACGAGCATCTCACTTGTGACCTACTACCCATACCTATTGTGGCACAGACCTATTTCCCAGAGCAGTGTCGTGAGATAGAGGAGCTGGAGTCTCGTATGGCTGATACGGAGGAGATGATGGCTGATTTGGTGGCTGAGGATGAAGAGCTCTTCGATAGGGCTTTGAACGCCAAGGACCAAGTCACCGAGACCAATGTGCGCAACCTATATAAGGAGGGTGCAAAGAAAGGTAATGAAAAAGAGCAGACCCCTGAGGAGCTAGCAGCTTGGAAGAGGTATGTGGCATTGGCAGATAAGAAAAAGAAGCTTGCTAGCAATTTGAAAAAGGAAAAAGAAAAGCTAACGAAGGATATTGAAGCAAAGTACCCTAAGCTCACTGAGCTAGAAGTAAGGGAGATGGTCTTTGAAAAGAAGTGGATGAGTGAGATGAAAAGCAGATTGGATGCACTGATGGTATCTAGTATACAAGGTGTGATACAAGAGCTCCATCAGCTATCTGAACGATACGCTACCACCCTTTCAGAACTGGAGCATGCGGCAGAAGAATCCTATAATAAGGTGCTTAATGACCTTAAAACACTTGGTTTATCACTATGATCTATGGCAAGAAAAGACGATAACCCTGTAGCATTGCTTCATGCACGCAAAGAGACCAACTTTCAGAATACGGAGATCGGTCCCATCCCTCGTGACTGGGAGGTAGAAACTATTGCGAACGAATTCAAATTTCTTGGAAACAACACTTTATCTAGAGATCAACTTACTGTCGTGGGAAGTGTTCAGAATGTTCATTATGGAGATATACATGTAAAGTTCCCAGAAGTTCTTGACTTGTCAAAGTTTTCTCTACCATATATTAACGAGAGTATATGTCGGAGAGCAAAAGAATTTCTTCGTGACGGGGATATCGTTATGGCAGATACAGCTGAGGATGAGTCTGTAGGAAAATCTTGTGAGATAATTAATATAGGAGATAGGAAAGTGGAAGGGGGCTTACACACCTTTGTGCTACGTCCATTCAAAAGCTATTACAATGGGTTTCTCGGGTATTTAATTAATTCAACGCTTTTTCATAATCATATTATCCCTTTGCTTCAAGGCACCAAGGTGTATTCTATAACCAAAAGTGACCTCAAGACTTTAAAGGTTATTTATCCTCCGCTGGAGGAGCAGAAGCGAATAGCAGAAGTACTTAGCCATTTTGATCAACACATAGAGAATCTATCTGCTCTCTTGGAGAAGAAAAAGCAGATTAAGAGTGCTGCAATGCATGAGTTGCTTACTTTTCCTTTATCAATTAAAGGACAGAAAGAGAAGAATGTTCAATGGGATTTTATCGCAAATATATTTGAAATGAGAAACGGGTATACCCCCTCAACCTCAAATGCTGATTATTGGGAGAATGGGACGATACCATGGTTTAAAATGGAAGATATTAGAGCGAATGGAGGGATTCTTAAGGATTCTATTCTTCACATAACCCCCGAAGCGGTTAATAGAAAAGGTTTATTCAAATCAGGATCCATTATTATGGCCACAACTGCTACAATAGGAGAGCACGCATTGCTAATTGCTGATTCGCTAGCGAATCAGCGATTCACGAATTTTAAAATTCGTGAATCGCTGACAAACATTATTCTTCCTATGTTTGCATACTATTACTTTTTTGTTATTGATAGCTGGTGCAAACTGAATGTTAATATAGGTACTTTCGCAGCTGTAAATATTGAACTCCTAAAAGTGCAACCTTTCCCTATTCCTCCAATTGATGAGCAGAGGCGAATTGTCCGTATTCTCTCCAATATGGATAAGGAGATTGAAGACTTGGAGCAACTGATAGAGAAGTATCAACAGCTTAAGCAAGGGGCGATGCAGGAGTTATTAACTGGAAAAACACGTCTATTATGAGCCGAATAGTTGAAACGGAGCGCTGTTCGCAAGAGCAGATTAAGCAGATTACAGGCAAGTATCTTCGTGAGATAAAGTATATCGGAGACCTAGGAGGGGTAGAGAATAGCAATATCCGGGAGAAGGTCCTGAGAAAGTGCATAGTGGACCGCGGAAAGAGCGATGAGGTAGCTAAGAGGGCAATTAATACGCTTACGAGTGCGGTTCACAGCTGTAGCAAATGGGAGGAACTCAAGGATGCAGGGGAGAAAGTGTACAATCTGCTCCGGTATGGCACCTCTGTCTATGGAGGAACTGGTCGACCACAAGAGCGAGTGGAATATATTGATTGGGAGCAATGGGAAAATAATGTTTTTGAATTGTCTGAGGAGGTCACTGTCCCTTGTAGTGGCGGGAGTAGCTCCACGAGACGCCCTGATATGGTGCTTTATGTCAATGGCATTGCTTTAGTGGTTATTGAGCTAAAGCGTTCTTCTGTCTCTGTAAAAGAGGGCATTCGGCAGAGCTACCGTAACCAGCAAACTGGTGAGATACCACATTTCTTCACCACGATTCAATTGGTATTGGCAGGAAGTAGTAGCGAGGGGCTCTATTATGGCACTACGGCCACTGAGGAGAAGTATTTCCTAAAGTGGAAGGAGATGACAGGGGATAGCGATGACCTCAATAATATATTTCCGATGTACAGCGAAGTAAAGGATGATCTCCTTCGTGGATGGTTGCAGATGGTGACCCCTTGGAGGCTCCTTGAGATGATTCACGACCTTATCATCTATGATGGCGGTATCAAGAAAATATGCCGACCAAATCAATATTTTGCATTCAAAGCAACACAGCAACGTATCCTAGTTAAGCACGAGGGGGGTATCATTTGGCATTCGCAGGGGTCTGGCAAGAGCCTGCTTATGGTATGGTTGGCTCGCTGGATCAAAGAAAATATTGGCGAAGGGCGAGTAGTGATCATCACCGACCGTGATGAGCTGGATAAGCAGATTACTAAAGGATTGAGGGAAAGTGGTCAGGTCCCTATTAATTATCAGGATCACGACTATCAGGCGACCAGTGGTAATGACTTATTACATAAGCTCAATAGTTCCTCTCCTTGGATTATTACCACATTGATTCATAAGTTTGTCCCTTCGGTGGTGCGTGAGGATACTAATGAAAGGAGTGAACTTGAAAGAATGATCAAACGATCGCCTGAGATGTGGATGGAGGAGGTGAGTAATCATATAGAGCAGATTTTTGGCAAGCAATTTAAGCCGAAGGGGCGTTTGTTTGTCTTTGTAGATGAGTGTCATCGTACCCAAGGTGGTATTCTTCACAAGGCGATGCAGCGCATTATGGGTGATGGAGTGACTCTAATAGGCTATACTGGCACACCTCTGCTCACAAGTAAGGAGAAGAGGAGGATGAGTAGTCAAGAAAGCTTCGGCCCCTATATCCATACCTACCGCTATGATGAGGCGGTGGAAGATGGGGTGGTTTTGGACCTGAGGTATGAGGCTCGCGATGTTCCGCAGAAGCTGGGAGGTGAAGAGCGTCTGGAGGTGGAGTTTGACCTTAAGACTAAAGGACTGAACCCCTCTGCAAAAGAAAAGCTCACCAAGCGGTGGGCCACCCTCAAGAGTATTTATAGTAGTGAGGAGCGAATTGGGCGTATTGTGGGGGATATCCTCTTCGATATGGAGACCAAGCCGGCATTGCAGAAAGGATACGGCAATGCGATGCTAGTCTGCGATAGCATTTATGAGTGCTATAAGTATTGGCAAGTATTCCGGGATAAAGGGTTTGGAGAGCATTGTGCTGTGATTACTAGCTATGAGCCGCTTTCCATTGAATTGAGTCGTGGCTATACGGGTAGTAAAAAGACGGAGGAGGAGTTTAAGTATGAGTCTGCAAAGAAGATGATGGGTGATTTGAAGCCAGATGATTTTGAAGAGCAAATCAAGCAGCAATTTATTGATGAACCAGAAAAGATGAAGCTCTTAATCGTTTGTGATAAACTTCTTACTGGCTTTGATGCTCCAAGTGCTACCTATCTATATATGGATAGAAAGTTGGTAGATCACAATCTATTCCAAGCCATCTGTCGTGTCAATAGGGTCAATGGTACTTGGAAAAGTTATGGCTATATTGTGGACTATAAGAAGCTATTCGAATTTATTGAGCGTGCAATAGAGGATTATACCAATGGTCAAGTCACTGAAGGAGGCTTTGGCAAGCAGGAGATTTCAGAATTGATGAAGGGACGACTGGAGCAAGGGAAAAAGGATCTTGATGAAGCCCTGAATGCAGTGAGAATGCTTCTGCAGAATATTTCAACAGAAAGGAAGCAAGAAGAGTACTTTGCTTATTTCTGCTATGAACCTGATATGGATGAAGAGGAGAAGCAAGCACAAGTGATTGAATTTGCCGCTCGAAGAGAGATTTTTTATGACCTCATCCATCGCTTAGTCCGTAGGTATTCCGACCTAGCTATGGAGATGGAGCAGGCAGGGTATAGTGGAAAGGAGAGCACGGATATACACAATGAAGTACAAGATTACTATAACCTATTAAAGGCTATACAACTTAGGAGTAGCGACTACGTGGATATGGCAAGCTATGATGCAGAGATGCGCTATCTACTTGACCAATATATTGATGCAGCAAGGAGTGAAGTGCTAGAGAAAATGGATGATTTCTCATTCCTTGATATCATCGTTAAGAAGGATGGTAGCTACGAGGTGGAAGCTCAGAATGAGTCGACCCTAGGAGGAAAGAAAGGAGTTGCGGAGGCTTTAGTGGCTAATAGCCGTAGAGTAATTAATCGTAAACGGGAACAAAATCCAGCAGAGTATGAGCGCCTTGCTGATCAACTGAACCGTCTGCTAAAGGAGATGAGGGCGGAAACAATTGAGTACAAGGAGTTTTTGAGGCAGATAGTAGTCCTGAATAACGCTCTTAGGCAAGGAGAAAAGGCAAGTGATCCACGTATTGATACGGAAGTAAAGATGGCGTTTTATGACAATTTGGGTCGGAACGCAGATCTGGCTCTGAAGGTTAATGAGACGGCTATAACCTATGCAGCACCAGGATTTGAGGATAATCATAATTTTAGTAGAACACTGAGAAGAAAGCTAAGTGAAGTGGTCAATGGCGATGAAGAGATGCTGGATACGGCATATAACATCTGTGTCGCTCATAAAGAGGAGATAAGAAAGGAGCAGGATGATCATTGATGGTGTGCCAATAGAAGTGGAGCGTAAAGAGATAAAAAATCTCCATCTATCTGTATATCCTCCTGATGGTCGGGTGCATATCTCTGCTCCCCGCTACCTGAATGAAGTGGATATTTACACTTTTGTGATTTCAAAGTGGGGGTGGGTATGTAAGCAGAGAGAGGAAATTGCTGCTCAAGCAAGGCAAGAGAAGAGGGAATATATCAATGGAGAAAGCCATTATCTACTGGGACAGCGTTATCGTCTGCGTATCGATGAGGTGCCAAATACAACCCACTTTGTGGAGCGGAAAGGAGAATGGTTGGTGATGCGTATTCAGCCATTGACCACTATACAGAATAGGGAGGCGCTTCTTCAAGAGTATGCGAGAGGTGAGCTAAAAGCACTGTTGAGGGAGATGGTGCCTAGGCTCGCGAGAATGTATGGAGAGGAAAACGTTACTTGGGAAGTAAAGCAGATGAAACGAAAATGGGGCAGTTGTATTACAAAGCGAAGGCATTTGATATTTAATCTGGAGTTAGCACGTGTCCCCGTCCCATGTATAGAGTATGTGGTTATTCATGAACTATGCCATTTAATAGTCCCTAGTCACAATAAGCTCTTTATCCAATTACTTACTGATCGCCTATCTACGTGGCAAGAACGTCGAAAAGAACTAAATGATTTTATCGCTTTACCTATGGAGTAGCACACAGGTATTTGAACCGATGAATGACTAAAAAAAACAAAGTTTGTGTATGAATAAAAATGTGTTGATAGGGTTGTTTATTGTTCTCGTTGTATTGATGCCTTTTGGTCTTAATATTTTACTTTCATTAGACGTGTCTGAAAGGTGGGGGTTCCCTATTGTGGGTTCCTCAGTGGATTGGCTTTATTTTTGGGCAAGCTATCTAGGGGCAGCAGCTTCTTTTATTATGATTGTTTATACCTCGATGAGTCTAAGGCAAAATCGAAAGCAGTTGGATGAAATAAAAAGACAATGGAACGAAGAACGAAGAGCACGATTAGTTTTTTCCTTGGCACATAAAAATGATCTCATAGTATTAAAGGTTTCAAATGTGGGGAAAGAGCCAGCCTACAATATTAAGCTGAGATTTTCAGATGAATTTATAGAGTCCCTTTTTGTTAAGTATATTAGAGAGCTTTATACTAGCTTTACGGACAAGTCATTTACTATTGGCGCCAGTGAAAGCAAATACTTCTATTTGTCAGGCACATGGAGTGCAGGGGGAACACATTCTTTTGAACAACCGAAGGAACTAATAGATGGTGCAAAGTTCGTTGAGTGGCTCAATAGTCATCTTGATATGCCGATTGCTATTTCTGGGACTTATAACGATAAGTATTTTGTTGATGAGGTACTAAGATTAAAGGATTATTTCTTTGGTTCCTTAATTATCAAAGATGATTTGGCTAATGGTATTAATGATATTTACAAAGTCCTGGTTGAAAGTAAAAATCAGTATGCCACTATTCAGAAGAGTTTAGATGCGATCGCAACATCAATAGAAAAGTATCAAAATGACACTTCTGGAATTATGGATAAGACTACTGATGAAGAAGATGATTTCCTCTTAATATAAGTACTATATTAAAGTAGAATACAAAATGACACTATGAAGCAAGCGAAAGATAAGCAGATTATCATATACAATACTGATGATGGCAAAGCGAGTGTAATCCTCTATGCAAAGGACGGAAACATCTGGATGAACCAAAATCAGATGGCAGAACTTTTTGCCACCTCTAAACAAACCATTAGTTATCATGTGGCAAACATATTGGAGGAGAGTGAGTTAGATGCAAATTCAGTTGTCAAAGATTATTTGACAACTGCTTCTGATGGCAAGAATTATCAGGTAACTTTCTATGCCCTTGATATGATTTTAGCTATAGGCTTTCGAGTGAGAAGCAAAAGGGGGACGCAGTTTCGGAAGTGTCAGCGACTTCTCAAAGAGAAGGTCACATGTCCAATTATTAGGTGAATTTAGGGCAATGAGGAGAGCAGAGTGTCGCCAAAAGAATAAAGCCAGATGAGTAACAATTTAGAGACAATAGGGCAAAAAGATATCTATCATTTGAGTTTTCCTGAAGCCAAGAGTGTAGTGGTTTGTGGGGATATTCATGGAGACTTTAATGGAATGATAGGAAAGCTATGTTTGCAGTATCAATTGGAGAACACGCTTCTAATTGTTGCTGGAGACTGTGGCTTTGGGTTTAATGAAATAGGCTACTATAAGGAAGTGGCTAAGCGTCATCGTAAGCCACTGAATGATAGCAATAATTGGGTCGTTTTTGTACGAGGTAATCACGACAATCCAGCTTACTTTGATGGAAAGGCCATCAACCACAAGCGATTTATCGCTGTGCCAGACTACTCTATTATTCAGGCGGCTGGACTTACGATCCTATGTGTAGGAGGTGCCATCTCTATAGATAGACAGTACAGAATAAAGGCATGGCAGCAAAATAAGGGGCGTTTCCCCGCACCAAGTGATCAAGACCCTTTAGAGCCTAACTATTATTGGGAAAATGAATCTCCTATCCTAGATACTGAAAAGCTATCGGTAATAGGAGAGAAATTCAAAGTAGATGCCGTCATTACCCATACAGCTCCCTCATTTTGTGAGCTACAAAGCAAGCTAGGTCTTGCGTCGTGGTGCTTAAAGGACGAAAACCTAATGGAAGATGTGAATGTCGAGAGAGCTACAATGGATCAATTATATCAATGCCTTAAAGATGCCAATCACCCCATCTCCTACTGGTGCTATGGTCACTTCCACCAGAGCTGGCACCAAAACATCAACGGCACCTTCTTCAAGCTACTCGATATCCTCGAGTTCCACCAACTTAGATGAGAGTGTTGCTCTATCTAGATGGTTTTTATTCTATTGTCTACTTGTGTATCAGCCTTATGGTAATTGGTGGTGAGGAGGGGCTTCTTTGGTGAAAAAGTGGTACCTTTGGCGATGGTTTTGGTAGCAGTATTTGAGGATGAGTAATTGGTCTAAAGGGGGGTGGCTCTTTCGGAGCTTTTTAGTCTGTTTGCTGGCAATTGGATTGGCCTACTTGATCTCTTTCGCTTTGAATAAGGTGAATGGAGAGGTTAAGGTATTTAATCCATTGGGCGATTTGTTTTCTAAGTCGAAGGGGGCAGAAGAAGCCATCGGCTCAAATGCGGATATCGACTTGTCTATTCCTAGTCCGGATAGTGAAGATCATTTTGATGAGACTTCCTTTATGAGTGATTCTATTCCTTCCCCTAAAGAGAGTGTCGAAGAGACCCCTTTGATAGAGGAATCGGGCGATAGCCTCTCTATTCTAATGGACTATACACCCAATTGTGATGGTATTACTCGCCTTCGCGAGTGGCTTGAGGATTCTGGGACTACTCCTTTACACATTGCTTTCTTTTCCGATTCTTTTACTGAGGGCGATATATTGGTAGCCGACCTTCGGCGTATGCTCCAGCAGAAGTACGGCGGAAAGGGGGTGGGGTACCTTCCTTTGACCTCTCCTACGGCACGTTTCCGGACCTCAATCAAGCATCGCTTTAGTGGACAATGGAAAGCTCATACTCTATTGGAGAAGGGGGTGTATACTGCATCAGGTCAGTATGACCACCTCTCAGGCAGTGGAGAAGTAGCTTTTAAGATGCGTTCTCCAGTAGATCGGGTTGCATTGCTTTACCAAAGCAAATCGGTCTCAGTGTTGACTACCACTATTAATGATACCATTGTCTCTTCACACGATTTGAGTGCTACAGCTGATGGTGCTTTAGCTCTATGGGAAGAACGAGGGCAAAATATCTCTTCTCTCAAGCTCAGTGTGCAGAGCGATGATATAGATATTCACGGCATTTACTTGGATGGAGCTTCGGGAGTCTCTGTAGATAATATGAGTCGAAGAGGTGCTTCTGGAGGTGAGCTGATTCGCCTGAATGATGCTCTCTGCAGTGAGATGAGCGGGGTGAGGGATTACCGATTCATTATTCTTTCGTTTGGGCTAAATGCACTTTCTACCGAGGAAAATGGGGATGATTACTACTGGTATTATAGGAAGATGAAGAAGAGTCTGGAGCATATCAAGTCACTCTATCCTGATGCAGTTGTGTTATTGCTTTCCGTTTCGGATAGAGCAACTATTGAAGAGGGTAATGTCACCACGCTTAAGGGGGTCTATAAAGTGCGCGCGATTCAAAAGAAGTTGGCTAAAGAGGAGGGTTGTTTGTACTGGGATACCTACAAGGTAATACAGGAACTTGGCGGAGTGAAGAATTTAGTAGAGAAAGGGTGGATGGCGAAGGATTATACCCATCTCAGTGGAGCTGGTGGAAGACAACTCGCTAAGCGTCTTTATCTTTCGTTGGTGGAGGAGTAGAAGAAGATGAGAATTAGTAGATTGCATATGGCTTTTCTGCTGTTGTTGCTTCCATTTTGTCCAAATGTTGCAGCCCAAAAGCCCTCTAAGCTTGATCTTTTGAAGGTGGAGCTCTGTACCCTACAAGCTCCCGAAGGCTATTTGGATGAATTCTGGCAACTCTGTGCTTCGCCTATGAATGGTGAGACGACTCCTATTATTCATCTTGGCGATTCGCACGTACAAGGGGGCTACTTTAGTATGCCTATCCGTCAGTTTTTTGATGATTACTTTGGAATTGGTGGCTTAGGGTGGGTAGCTCCCTACCGTTTTCTGCGTAGCAATCAGCCCCAACCAGCTAAGATATCAGGCAATAAGAGTGGGTGGTCAGGGAGTTTTATCACATCACGAAAATATGTTGACTCTCCTAGCCCTACAGGTATTACCCTTACTGCAAATGGTATGAGTGAAGTAGAGATAACGGCGACCGACTACTTTCCGATAAAGAAGGTGGTGGTATTTCGGGACGCCTCAACACCCCCATTGTATCTCAAAGGAGATAGCCCATCGCAACGTTTATTAGCTACAGTCGAACAACCAATTGCCGATACGCTGAGACTGTATCTACCCGCCTCGTCACTGACTCTAGTAGCTCCGAAAGGGGCAAGGTGGTATGGTGCTAGTCTGGAGAATGGCTATCCTGGTCCGCTCCTACATACCATTGGCTATAATGGGGCTTTTTATGCGACATTCAATCAGCACAACTTTATAGAGCAATTGCATCTGCTGAGACCACAATTGCTTATTATATCATTAGGAACAAATGATATGCTGGTCAATCGTTTCTCTTCAGACCTTTTGGCGAGTGAGGTGCGGAGCTTTGTAAGTGCTTTGCAGCGAACATTACCCTCTACTGCCATTATTCTTACCTCTCCTATCTCAGCCTATACAACCAAAAGGGTGCGCCGAAGAGTTTACCGCTGGGAGGTAAGTCGCTATGCTCCCGATGTCGCTAAGATGCTAGAGCAGGTGGCTTCTAGTCTTGGTTGTGGCTATATAGATCTCTATAGTGCTTTCGGTGGAATAACTAAAGCAGATGCCTTGCTCGATGCTGGTTGGCTCTCAAAAGATAGAGTACACCTGACGAGAGAGGGGTATGATGAGGCGGGTAAAGCGATTGCCTATGCACTATTGAGTGATTTTAGGCGTTACTTGGAGCGTCAAAGGCCTCTCTTTTACCAAGATAAAACGAGACAAAAATAGGCTGTGACTGATTGGAGATCAACGCTATTATCCATACCCTTGTACATCATATGCTAGACTTGCTAAAATACCAGCCCGAGGCACCAATGCTCTTCAATAGTGGGCTCTTTTTGATTCTCTTCCTCTGCTTTATCCCCATTTATTATGCTCTGAGGCATCGGCAGATGGCGAGGATTATCTATGTGGTGCTCTTCTCGCTCTACTTTTATTATAAGAGTAGTGGCGCGTATGCTGCTATTATCATCCTCACCGCTACGGTTGATTTTCTAGTTGGTCGCCGTATCTCTTTGGCTTCGGGTCAAGGCAAAAAGTGGTGGTTGCTGGTTTCCATTGTCTTTAATCTTGGAATGCTTGGCTACTTTAAGTACACCGGCTTTCTGTACAATACTTTTGGTCCCCTTTTCTATGGTGTTGGGGAGTGGTTAGGGTGGGTGAGTACTCCCTTTGAGCCACATCAGTTTGATATCTTTCTGCCCGTTGGGATCTCCTTCTTCACCTTCCAATCAATGAGCTATGTGATTGATATCTACCGTGGAGAGATCAAGCCACTTCGCAAGTGGGTGGACTACCTATTTTACGTCTCGTTCTTTCCCCAATTGGTGGCTGGTCCTATCGTGAGGGCGAAAGATTTTATCCCGCAGATATACCGCACTCCAGTGGTAACACGGGAGGAGTTTGGCGAAGGCCTCTATCTGATTCTTTTCGGTTTGCTCAAAAAGGGCGTTATCTCTGATTACATCAGCCTCAACTTTGTGGATAGGGTATTTGATGCTCCATCTCTATATACAGGCTTTGAGAATCTGATGGCGGTTTATGGCTACTCTCTCCAAATCTATTGCGACTTTTCGGGCTACTCAGATATCGCTATTGGGATAGCACTTTGGTTGGGTTTTAGATTTAACATCAACTTCAACTTCCCCTACCAATCGGCTACCATCACTGAATTTTGGCGACGGTGGCATATTTCGCTCTCCTCGTGGCTTAGAGACTACCTCTATATATCGCTCGGAGGTAATCGGAAGGGCAAGCTACGCACCTATATCAATCTACTGATTACCATGCTGCTTGGAGGATTGTGGCACGGGGCTAGCCTTAGGTTTATCATATGGGGTGGCTTGCACGGCTTGGCACTTGCTCTGCATAAGTGGTTGCTCTCATTTGTCGGTTTCTTGCGACCTACTGGGAAGGGGATGAATCCTATCGTGCGCCTTTTTTCGGTGCTACTCACCTTCCACTTTGTTGCCTTTGCCTGGATCTTCTTCCGTATGGAAAATCTGTCGGATGTCTGGGTAATGCTGGATATGATTGCCCATGAGTTCCACCCCGAGGTGGCGGGTCAGTTCATTGTGGGCTATAAAGTGGTCTCCATACTTATGGCAATAGGCTTCTTAGTTCACTTTACACCTGCGGTCGTTCGTCGCAACATTCAAGGGTTTGTGACACGCCTACCTCTCGTGGGTCAGGCTATGCTATTGGCTATTGTCTTTATCATCCTTGTTCAGTTCCGCTCCATAGGCGTGCAACCTTTTATCTACTTCCAATTTTAGAGCATAGTAGGTTTCACTATTGCGACTCCTGAGTGAGGTGCAAAATAATTGGTAAATTTGCGAGGTAAGTAAAATCATATATTTCTAAGAGTAAGAGATGTTTAATAATCTTTCGGATAGATTGGATAGAGTGATGAAAAACCTCAAGGGTGAGGGCTCTATCACAGAACTAAATATTGCCGATACCATTAAGGAGGTACGGATTGCACTTCTTGAGGCGGACGTTAACTTTGATGTCGCACGTGACTTTACCAAGAGAGTAAGGGAGAAAGCCATCGGAGAGAAGGTGCTCACAGCTGTAAAGCCAGGTGAGCTGATGGTGAAGATTGTCCATGATGAGCTGACCGCCTTGATGGGTGGAGAGACTTCGGAGCTAGTACTTGATGGAAAGCCCAACATCATATTGATGAGCGGTCTGCAAGGATCTGGTAAAACTACTTTCTCGGGTAAGTTGGCGAAGTATCTGCATGATAAACGTGGTCAGAAACCTCTGTTAGTGGCTGGCGACGTATACAGACCTGCGGCTATTGAGCAGCTCCGGGTAGTGGGCGAGCAGATTAATGTGCCTGTCTATACTGAAGAGGGTAATAAGAATCCGGTAGAGATTGCTGAGCATGCCGTTGAGAAGGCCAAAAAGGAGGGCTTCACCACAGTGATTATCGATACAGCGGGTCGTTTGGCCGTTGACGAGGTGCTGATGGAGGAGATCTCCAATATCAAAAAGGCGGTGAATCCTACTGAGATTCTATTCGTGGTGGACTCTATGACGGGTCAGGATGCCGTGAATACCGCTAAGGAGTTTAACGACCGTCTTAATTTTGATGGAGTAGTACTTACCAAGCTAGATGGCGATACCCGTGGTGGTGCAGCTCTCTCTATCCGTTCGGTAGTGGAGAAGCCCATTAAGTTTATCGGTACGGGTGAGAAACTTGATGCTCTTGATGTATTCCACCCTAAGCGTATGGCGGATCGTATCCTAGGAATGGGCGACGTGGTATCGCTCGTAGAGAGGATGCAAGACCAGTACGATGAGGAGAAGGCTAAGGAACTTGAGCGAAAGATCAAGAAGAATCAATTTGACTTCAATGACTTCCTAGAGCAGATCAAACAGATTAAAAAGATGGGTAACCTTAAGGACCTATTAGGGATGATCCCTGGAGTAGGTAAGGCGATCCGTGACCTTGATGTGGATGATGATGCTTTTAAGGGAATTGAAGCTATTATCTACTCGATGACCCCCGAGGAGCGGGAGAATCCCAAAATCATTGATGGTAATAGACGTAAGCGTATTGCAGCTGGAAGTGGTGTGGAGGTGGCACAAGTGAATCAGCTACTGAAGCAATTTGAGCAGGCTCGCAAGGTGATGCAACTGATGGGCGGTGCAAAAGGTGGTCGGAGAGGTATGAATATGGGTGCCTTGAAGCGACAAATGGGAGGAAGGTAAGTGCCCTCAACCATTTGTAGACATCGTTTGTTGTATCAATAGAACGTGTTAATGTAAAATATCAAACTATGAATTATCAATTATTGGATGGCAAAAAGATTTCAGCTGACATGAAGGCTGAGATTGCTGCCGAGGTAAAAGAGATTGTTGCTGCTGGGCATAAGCCCCCAAAGATGGTGGCAATACTGGTGGGGCATGATGGTGGTAGCGAGACTTACGTTGCCTCTAAGATGAAAACGGGTCACGAACTAGGCTTTGAAGATGAGCTGATTAGGTTTGAAGACAGCGTGACAGAAAAAGAGCTACTTGATACTATAGATCGCTTGAATAATGATGATAGTGTGGACGGGTTTATCGTTCAACTCCCCCTTCCTAAGCATATAGATGAGCAAAAGATTATTGAGGCAATCAACCCTAATAAAGATGTCGATGGTTTCCATCCTATCAATGTGGGGAAAACGAGTATCGGGTTGCCATCTTTTGTTTCTGCCACACCAGCAGGTATCTTGGAGCTACTGAAGCGCTATAATATTGAGACAAAGGGCAAGCACTGTGTGGTGCTCGGTAGAAGTAATATCGTAGGCAAGCCAATGGCACAGCTGATGATGCTCAAGGCCTATCCAGGAGATTCGACAGTGACGGTCTGCCATAGTAGGACTAAGGATATCGCTGCGATTACTCGTGAGGCGGATATCATCATTGCTGCCCTTGGCACGCCAGAATTCCTTGCCGGTGATATGGTTAAGGAGGGTGTAGTAGTGGTAGACGTAGGGACTACTCGTGTGCCCGATGCTAGTCGCAAGAGTGGATTCAAGCTCACGGGCGATGTTAAGTTCGACGAAGTGGCTCCTAAGGCCTCTTACATTACTCCTGTACCTGGTGGCGTGGGGCCTATGACCATTATCTCTCTGATGCGAAATACGCTAATTAGTGCCCGCCGTCGTAGGGGGATGGAAGCTAAGTATTTGTATTTTTCTTAAGAAAGATGGATAAGACTCCCACAGGTGACCGATTAATGTTCACCTGTGGGAGTGTATCCAAAAAAATCTTCTTCTATTTTGATAAGTGGTATATCTAGTAGCTAGATAGACACGTTTAGATACCTATTCCTTATGGCTCTATATAAATCTAGTAAAATAAAAAGTGGTTTGATCTTTGTGGTGGCAGCCGTCTTGATGACGCTGCTCTATCCTACTAAGCTAAAGTTTAAGTACGACTATAGCATTGGTCAGCCTTGGAGGTATGAAGGGGTGCTCACGGCACCCTATAGCTTCCCTGTGTATAAGAGTGACGCACAGAAAGTATTGGAGCGAGATAGTATCGAACGCACTAAAATCAATTACTTCACACTGAGTAGCTCTGTAAAACTCTCGGCGAAAAATCAAATCACCAAGGACTTTACAGAAGGCCGGCTAGGTGGCGAAGTGACCAGTGACTATATACAGTATATCCATAAGATCCTAGATGAGATATACGATAGAGGGATTCTCTCTAATGATGCGTATGACCTGCTAGCCAGCCAAGAGGGCGGTTATATCTTCGTGGTGGATGAGATGAATGTGGCAATACGTAAAGATGCCAATGATATCTTTAATGCGAGGATGGCGTATGACTATGCGATGCAAAGCGCACCTCACAACCTCAGCCCACAGGTGTTGCAGCAGATTAATATAGAGAAGTACCTCAGCAGTAACCTAGTGCTAGACCAGAATAAGACCAATCAGATGCAAAATGCAAGGTTGGCAACGG
Source organism: Porphyromonas somerae (assembly GCF_022845615.1). NCBI lineage: Bacteria > Pseudomonadati > Bacteroidota > Bacteroidia > Bacteroidales > Porphyromonadaceae > Porphyromonas > Porphyromonas somerae. The sequence goes on from NZ_AP025559.1 coordinate 615,872, forward strand.
TAACGGATATAGTAGGTGAGGTACAGAAAGGAGAGCGAATAGTTGGTACAGGCGATGTGGTAACCCCCGAAATTTATCAGGTTTTGGAGGGGTATCGCACAGCTTTTGAACACGCTTCTACCACCACCGCTGAGAGCATCGTCCTTTTGATTGGTCAATTCTTCTTGATCCTCTTCTTGTTTTTAGTTCTATTCTCTTACCTTGTCGCCTTTAGGGAGGAGTTATTAAAGCAGATAAAGAACACTGTTTTCTTAGTTCTCAATGTCTCCCTGCTGGTGGCTTTGGCTTATATCCTTGTCCCCATTGAGCCTGCAGTCACCTATATGATCCCATTTAGTATCGTGGCGATACAGGTACGTGTGTTTATTGATAGCCGTACCGCTTCTATCACCCACTTAGTTACGGTGCTACTAGCTGCCTTGGTGGTGCCATCTCCTCTACAGTTTGTGGTGATTCAGCTGATTGCGGGACAAATTGTATTGGTTACTCTGAGAAACCTTTCGCAGCGCAGCGACTTGATTCGTACCAGTTTTGCCACCTTGTTTGGTATGGTTGTCTCCTACTACGCCATGCTGATTGCCCGTCAGGGAGTGCCAGAGAGTATGGATTGGAATATTCTATTCTATCTCGTGATCAACTTCATTTTCCTGATGTTTGCTTACTTGATGGTCTATGTTATTGAGCGAGTATTCGGGTATATATCTAGTATTAGCTTAGTAGAGCTGTCCGATATCAATAAACCATTATTGAGGCAATTAAGCGAGGTAGCACCAGGTACCTTCCAGCATTCACTCAATGTCTCCACTTTGGCATCTGAGGCTATTGGAGAAATCGGTGGTGATGTGCGGCTTGTGAGGAGTGGGGCACTCTATCATGATATAGGGAAGATGAAAAACCCTACCTACTTTACCGAAAACCAGGGCGCTAATAACCCTCACGACCGGCTCTCTTACTATCAGAGTGCGCGCATTATTATCAAGCATGTGACCGATGGCATCGAAATGGCAGAGAAAGCCAAGCTTCCAAAGCCCATCATCGACTTTATCCGCACCCACCATGGTCTGAGGATGACTAAGTACTTCTACATCAAGTATAAAAATGAAAACCCCGATGCGGTGATTGATGAGAGTATCTTCCACTATCCAGGACCCAACCCATGGACGAAAGAGCAGGGTGTGATGATGCTTGCCGATGCTGTGGAAGCCTCTTCCCGAAGTCTCAAGGAAATTACCGAGCAGGTACTGATAGATCATGTCAATAAGATCGTTGATGGTATCATGACCGATGGTTATCTCAAAAATACACCGCTCACTTTCCGCGATATAGAGACCACAAAGTTCGTATTTATAGATAAGCTGCGCAATATGTATCACTCTCGCATAGACTATCCCGAATTGCGTAGAAGTCCAAATACATCAGAAGATAAAAAGCAAGCTGAGGAAGCCGATAAATGAATATCCCCCACGATATATCCGATGAGGAACTATTGAAGCTACTCACCCATCCCGATACCCTAGAGGTGGCCTTTAGCTTTTTGGTAGATCGCTACTCCCAGCAGTTGTATGCGGTGATCCGTCGTATTGTCTACCGACATGAGGAGGCCGATGATGTGCTACAGAATACCTTTGTAAAGGTCTGGCGACATATCGGTACGTTTAAGGGGCAATCAAAGTTGAGCACTTGGCTTTATAGTATTGCTACCAATGAGGCACTTTCACATATCCGTAAGGAGAAGAAGATGCGACGGCTACCATTAACCACTGAGGAATATGACCTCACTCAGATGCTTATGAGCGACCCCTACTTTGATGGCGACCTTGCAGAAGCTCAGTTTATGGCAGCGATAGACCAACTACCAGAAAAACAAAAGCTGACCTTTGAGCTTCGCTATTTTCAAGACCTCCCTTACAAGGAGATTTCTGAAATTACCAACACCAGTGAGGGTGCACTCAAAGCCAATTATCACCACGCTGTGAAGAAGATCAAAAAGGCTATGGGGATTGATGAGGAGTGACCCCCCCTAAAAAAGATTAAGTAGGTGATTAAACCAATCAGCGATTGGTGCATCAAACCCACAGATAGAGCAATTAATAGTTAGATAGTTGATGTGTGATGACCCCCAATTTTGAACGTAAAAATATTGAAAATGATCCTTTGCACCCATTCGTAACTCCCGAAAATTATTTTGCCACCTTCAAGGAGCGCTTGAAGCAACGAATTGAAGAGGAGGAGAAGGTACAGAGTGAGGTAAAGTCTCAAACACGTAAGTTATGGAAACCTTATGTCTATTGGTCTATAGGAGCTGCGGCCGTGCTGTTGCTTGCCGTCTCTTTGTGGACTCTATCTCCACTCCAGCAATCCACCCTCCCAGATCCAGTAGAGCTCAATGCTTATGATATGAGTGATGAGGAGTTTCAGCAGTTTTTACTAGATGATACCAACGAAGACTACTGGGGGTTCATTTATATGGAGGAGGATGATCAAAGCGTGATAAGTTCAAGGTAATGTTAGATATTATGAAGGAAAATGGATTGAGGGCATTTGTGCTATTGGTGTTATTGAGTTTTACTACTCCCTCTCTACTCTTTGCAAATAACCATAGAGAAGTGCTCCTTAGTTCCAGCGTGGAGCAAGAGATCAGCGACCAAAGTGCGGTGCACGAGCAGTTCAAAAAGGAGCGGATCGAAGCCATTGCCAAGGCAGCAGGGCTCTCGGCAGAGGAGAAGCAGTTGGTTTCAAAAGAGCTAGAAAAGTACGATGAGGCTCGCGTCTCCTCTTGGGCAGGAATACGCAAAGTGTATGATGAGATATCTAAGTTGGGAGGTAAAATTACTTCCGAACAGTATCTCGACTACTATAAAAAGATACAGGCACTCACTGAAAAGCGTCATCAGGCCTCTCAGTCTTTTATGAGTGCACTGATCAATCAGCTAACTCCTGAAAAGGCTTTTAAGGTGTATGAGGAGTACCGTAATTTCAACGCCAATACTGGTCGTAAATTACGCCACAGGTAGGTGATTGTGGGCAAGAACTGCTTGAAAAGATATGAAATGTATGTGGGGTAATGTGATATTATTCCAATAAAATAGTGTAATTAGGCTTCGCCTTAGGGTGAAAATGATTACCTTGCAAATGATGTTAGTATTAACAATTTAAAGTTGAGAACGTGATGAAAAAGTTGAATATGATTTTTGCAGCAATGGCTGCTATGGTGTTGATGGCTATTGCCTTTACTTCATGTAACCAAGATCCTGCTGATGCGGATCTGTTTGTTGGCAGGTACGAAGGTACTGCGAGCTATGCTTCTACCAAGGATGGTCTTAACCTCGCTGTTGGTGAAAAGGTGACTATTACTGTGGTTAAGGTGGGGGATACTTATACCTTCCGCTTCAGCTCAAAGAATATCCCTACACTCTCTGGCGTAAAGATGGAAAAGGGTGAAAATACGCTTGTGACACTTAGTTCCGATGAGGCTGGAGTAATCAGAATCGATGCAGAGAAGCTCACCATCGCTGCTTATACAACTAAGGAGGGATCCTGGACAGCTAACGCTACTCGAAAGTAAGGCTATCAGACCTTAAATAATAAAGGCTCGTCTCACAATTGTGGAACGAGCCTTTTATGTTGATCCCATGCTCCAAAGTGGAAACTCTTCCACGCTGTCCCTAAAAGATTCTGTCTCGAATAGGTTGGGGAGTCAACTTTAGTTTTGGTAAATTGCAGGCATATCAATACTAGATTAAATATGAAGGCATTTCAAGATTATTATACAGAGGAGTTTAGCCATTGCTATGGTTGTGGAAAGCTTAATGAGCATGGTCTTCACTTGAAGAGTTACTGGCTGGATAACGACCCTGCTAGTGACACTGCTGTAGCCCATTATACGCCACCAGAGTATGCTACTGGTGGCTATCCGCAGAATGTTTATGGTGGATTGATTGCCGCCCTTCTAGATTGCCATGGTAATGGAACTGCTGCTGCCGCTGGTTACCGACACTTTAGCAGAGATATGGCGTCACTTCCTAGTTTGCGGTACGTGACTGCCCACTTGGGGCTTGACTACCTTGCCCCTACACCTATGGGATGTTCTCTTGAGCTTCGTGCTACTATTCAAGAGGTCACCGATCGAAAGGTGGTGATGCATCTTGAGCTCTGGGCAGAGCAACAACTCAGAGTGAGGGGCAGAATGGTCTCCGTTCTGCTCCGCTGATCTATGGCTCTAGGAGACGGGAGAGAAATGCGGCGGTGAAGGTGAGATGAGTATAGGTGGCGATCACTTTTCCGTGCTGGAAAAGTAGCGTATCTACTGGCTCGCCTGTGGCATTCAATTGGGTGGCGACTCCTTCGTCTGTGGCTGTGAGGTGTGAGTAGTGAAACTCGTGTCCTCTGAGCGGTATGCCAAAGAGTTCCAACTGTCGGTAGCCAATGGTGAGCCGGGCTCCTTCCATCGTAGCACTATGATTAAAGAGACCCACCATTGGGTACTCCTTTCCCTCTGCGGTGATGATACTCCTACAGAGATAAATCATCCCCCCACACTCAGCGATGAGAGGGGCTTGGCGTTCGGCATAGGTCTTGATTTGCTGAATCATCGCACTATTCTGGGAGAGCTGCTCTGCATATAGCTCGGGATACCCTCCTGGCAGGTAGAGTAGGTCGCACTCGGGGAGCTGGCTATCGTGGATAGGACTAAAATAAGTGATCGTGCCAAACTGCTCCAGCAACCGAATATTTTCGGTATAGATGAAGTTGAAAGCTTCGTCGCGAGCCACCGCTATTTTCTTGGTGCCTTTAGGTGCATTACTTCCTATAGGTGATATTGTTGAGATAGGCTGATATTGAGAATCAGCAAGCAATTGAGTGAGGTTGATATGTGCTTCTACAAGGTTGGCGGCTTGATTGGCGTGTGCCTCTAGTGCTTCTTGATCATCGGTAATCAATCCTAAGTGACGGCTCGGGAGAGTGAGTGTTTTATCTGTAGGAATAGAGCCGAGCACCTTTACCCCTACATCATTAGCAGCGTCACGCAGATAAGCTAGGTGCTTTGGGGAATTGACCTTATTGAAAATTACGCCTAGTATATTGAGCTCTGGCCGAAAGTGCTTGATGCCGTAGAGTAGGGGAGCGACACTATAGGCCATTGACTTGGGTGTGAGGACGAGGACGATAGGCAGATCAAGTACCTCTGCAAGGTGTGCGGTGGAGCCTCTGTCCCGATCATAGCCATCAAAAAGACCCATTACCCCCTCCACAACAGCCACGTCGCTAGGGGCTTGATAGCTTCTGAATAGAGTTCGGACACTCTCTTCGCTCTGCATAAAGAGGTCGAGATTCACGGAATCAACACCCGATGCATTTTTATGTAGCTTGGGATCGATATAGTCGGGTCCACACTTGAAGGGCTGGACACGGTATCCTTGGCGACTAAGTGCCCTAAGAAGTCCTATAGTGATGGTGCTCTTACCACTATCTGAAGTGGGGGCAGCGATAATAAAGGAAGATGGTTTCATGGTTTTTGTGAAATAAAATGGCCAGTGTCGTCAATCAGAAGTATCTCTAAGGAGGCGTATGGCACAATGGGCTGGCACACCTCATAACAATGCTGGATGATGAGCTGGTAGAATTTGGATGCTTTGTTGGGTATTAATTGCCATATTTCTCGTGCCAAGGTGATCCCGCTGATATCAACTTCCTCTCTAGATTCTGTTAGTACCTGCTTGAGAAACTCCTTATCCATCGTTACTTTATGACTGTGGGTATCTAGTTCGCCTGCAGCTAGCTTGACCGCTTTACCCAGCATGATGCCGAGAGTAACGGTAGGGAAGGTGAGCTGATGAGCGAAAGTAAGGGTCTCTCCAATGAAATTGCCATACTGTATAAAGGCGTTGGGGGGAAGGTGGGGAAATCTGGCTTTGAGGTACTTTTCGGACCTGCCACCAGAGTTGAGCACTAAGTGCTCAACGCCTACAGCTTTGGAGACCTCCATCTCTCGCCGTATGGAGGCGATCCAAGTGTCGTTGGAGTAGGGGCGGACCACTCCTGTAGTGCCGATGATGGAGATGCCATCTACAATCCCAAGGCGTGGGTTGAAGGTGTTCTTCGCAATCGACTCGCCTTCGGGAACGAAGATAGTAATCTCTACTCCTATTTGGGTGAGGTCGAGCAACTCCTCGCAAAGGGAGGTGATCATTCTCCGTGGCGTCTTATTAATAGCGGGGCCACCGATTTCTAGACCTAGCCCAGGAAGGGTCACTCTGCCTACGCCGATACCTTGCTTAAACTCCACCCCCCTTTTCCCTTTGTGGAGAGATACGGTGGCACAGATTTCAGCACCATTGGTGACGTCGGGGTCATCGCCTGAGTACTTTATCCCTACTGCGGTGGCTTCATTACCTTCAACGGTGACAGATTGAATGGGGAAAGGAATGATTTCTCCATCAGGAAGAGTGACCTCTACCGTGGAAAGCTCGATATCATCTATGAGTGCTATAAGGGCTGCTTTCGTGGCAGCGGTGGCGGTGGTGCCTGTGGTGAAGCCAATCTTTTGGGGAAAGAACTCTGGGAGCAACTGCTCTATCCCTCGCCTGAGCCCTATCTTTCCGGTGACGGTGAGATTGGGGGGATAACCAAGGGAAGGGCGAGTAATAGCGATGACAGATATTCCTAAGGAGAGGGCAGCAGAGACCTTTTCAGTAAAGCCACTGGTGGTACCGCTCTCCTTTACAATGATCAAGTCGGGCTGTAACTTGCGGAATAGCTCCTCATCGCTCAGCTCTTTATCGTAGTAAATGATCTGGGAACGAGGAATACCCGTCCGCTCAATGGTTTTCTCCGTTTCGGCAATCGGCATCACCCTGAAATAGGTCTCGTGCTCTTGCCAGTAGCTCTGTAGCTTGGCGATGCTATTCACACCAGTAAGGGCGAGTACTTTGGTAGGCTTTGCTTGGTGAAGTAGGGCGATGGCTTCCTCAAAAGAGGAGACCTGCTGTACTTCCTCTGGAATGGCTGGGAACTCCCTTTCATACCTAATCACAGGCAGGTGGAGGGCACCCACATTACTATGTAGATTGGTGGCAAAAGGGTGGGCAGCATCGATGATGAGCCCTACGTTATTCTCTTGGCAAAAGGCTTGAAGCTCCGCTTTGTCTTTGCCCCCAGTAATATGGGTCCCATTGTGTAGCGTGATCTCTTGGGAACTGCCAAAAGTAGAGTAGTAAAATGGTACTCCTGCCTCTTCGCACACCTCTACACACCTGCGACCTTCGGTGGTTCCGCCTAAGATTAATAGATTCATAGTAATTTTTGGAGGAGCTCTTCGATGGAATCAATAACTATCGGAGGGGTGTTGGGGCGGTGCAGTACTATCTTACTTCCGCTGGTATCAATATAGGTCTCTGTCTCTGCCTCGCGATCTGCTAAGATGCGGTTGCGGAGTAGTGCTTTGCGAACCATGGAGAAGAGGTGCCCATGACCGATCACTTTGATGCGTCGGTCGTAATCATTTTCGATGCGAAAGAGGCCGGTGGTTTGGTCAAAGATGATCTCTTTTTGTTCGAAGAAACGACTGAGCACTCCGGAGAGTGCTAGATCCTCAGGGGTGCCGATATGGAGGTGACGCTCGTCGTCCATCAGCCATATTTTATCTGCAATTTGGAGGGCGAGCTCCAGGTCGTGAGTGGAGAGGAATATGGTTTTATTCAACTCTCGAGAAAGGCGATGTAGCAGTTGCATCATATCTACTTTGGAAGGGAAGTCAAGGAAGGCGGTAGGTTCGTCTAAGATGATGATGGGGGTCTCTTGAGCCAATGCTTTGGCGATCATGGTCTTTTGGCGCTCTCCATCGCTCAGGCTGTGTACCATGCGATCTCGCAGTTTTTCGATACGAACCTGCTGAATGGACAGATCTACAGCTTGGCGGTCTTGAGAGGCAAGGCGACCCCAGAAGCCGGTATAAGGGCTTCTCCCTAGGGATACGAGCTCATGGACGGTCATGTTATTGGCATCTACCTTTTCAGTGAGTACTACGCCGACTACTTTGGATAGTTCGCTCTCTTTGTACTGGTTGATATCTTTATCTTGCACCAATACCTCTCCTGCTAGCTTGGGCTGAAAGCGGGCAATGGTGCGGAGTAGGGTGGATTTTCCCACTCCATTGGAGCCGAGGAGGCAGGTTAGTTCGCCTGCATTCACTGAGGCGGTGAGGTGCTTGGCAACAACCTTCTCCCCATTCTTCTGCTTGTATCCAATGGACAAGTCCCTAAGTGCAATAGTCTTCATCATATTATCTCAGTTCTTCTGCGATCAAATAAGACGGATATCACTATTGGGGCACCGATTAGGGCGGTGACGGAGTTGATGGGGAGTGCCCCTTCGAAGCCTGGCATGCGAGCGATGAGGTTGCAAAGTAGCGAAAGCGAAGCCCCTACTACTGTCACCGCTGGCACCAATATGATATGGTTGGAGGTGGAGAAGAGGGTGCGACAAAGGTGTGGTACTGCCATGCCTAGGAAGACGATCGGACCGCAGTAAGCGGTGACAATGGCGGTAAGGACGCAGGAACAGAAGATGATGACATTGCGTGCCTTGGTGTAATTGAGACCTAAGTTGCGGGCATAGTTTTCGCCAAGGAGGAGTAGGTTGAGTGGCTTGATGAGAAGAAATGAGAGGGGAATTAGGATCAGCATGATGATGACGAAGGTGTAGACTTGATCTCCACTCACCTTGGAGAAGCTCCCAAGCCCCCAGATGACGTAGCTGCGAACATCCTCATCATTGCTGAAGAACTTGAGTACCCCGATGATGGCATTGGCAATATAGCCGATCATGACACCCATAATCAGTAGTATGGCATTGCCTCGCACCTTTTTTGAGATGAGAATGATCAGCACCATCACTGCCATTGCCCCTATGATCGCAGCAATGGATACGGCCATTTCTCCTATAAAACCCATGCGGGTGAGGGCTTTTTGGCTGATACTTCCCGAGAGGAGGATCAAGGTGGCTACGCCTAAGCTCGCACCAGAACTAATACCCAACTCAGAAGGGCCAGCAAGGGGATTGCGGAATACGGTTTGCATCTGCAGTCCACTAATAGAGAGCGCAGCACCAGCAATGAAGGCGGTGATGGTTTGTGGAAAGCGACTTTTCCATATAATATTATTCCATATCTCGCCTCCGCTGGTTTCCTTCCCAATCAGTATGCGGAAGACATCTAGCGTGGGTATTGGAATGGTACCGAGGGCTAGATTGAGTAGGAAAAAGAGGAGTATGGAGAAGATACCCAGTACAAAAAGAATAATATTGCGTTTGGTAGCCATACGAATAGGTATTACTTCAATACTTCATAAAAAACAGGCTGGTGATCTGGAAGTAATTGTGGGTGAAAGGCCTTGATAAGGTCGGCCAATACCACATCTGGCTCTACGGGCGATAGCTCGTAGAAGGGACGCTCGGAGAGATTGCAGTAGACCACTTTCTTATCCTTAAATGCCTTGAAGTCGCGGTAGCGGCTATCAGTTTTATCTAGTACCTCGTAGCTATATTTGTCTGGATAGCTATTGAGAATTCTCCAAAAGTCGGCATTGGCACCTTGTGCGTAAACGGTTTCGAAGTCCACGTAGAAGCCACCCGACTCTTCGTTGTCCATCATAAAGTATTCAGCCCCGGCATCGGTGAATTGGTGGGCAAGATAACTTTCGCCACCCACTACATACCAGTTGCCACCGTGGAGTTCTCCACTCAGTACCTTTGGTCGTTCAATATCCTCTGGAATTAAAGCTTTTAGGGCGTTGTATCGCTCCTCTATGCCATTGAATATCGTCTCCGCACGCTCTTCATCGTCAAGGAGTAGGGCAATAAACTTGATCCATTCGGCCTGCCCAAGAGGGGTCAGCTCCTTATATCCAAGAAAAGTAACTAATGGAGTGCCGAGGGTTTGGAGCACATCATAGCCACCTCGCTTAAAGGGGGAAACTAGGATGATATCAGGCTGGATCGCCATAATTAGTTCGGTATCAAAGTTCCCCTCAATGCCAATGCGTTTGCTACGACCATCTGCCAATTGAGCTTTCATCTGTTCGTTGAAAAGAAAGCGGGTGCTCGGCATTCCCACCACTTTGTCAATTGCATCAAGCTTGATAAAGTTGGAGAGTTGGAGCGTCGTCATAACAATTGCACGCCTCACTGGCGTCTCAATCACTACATAATCATTGGGGATTCCTTTGGGTTGCGTGCCTCTTGGAACTAAGGCATACTTCCAAATCTGTTCGTTTTCATTGGCAGGATCGGTCATATCTACCAAGGTGTAGCCCTCCCCTTTTTGGATGTTCAATCCTTTGGCATATTTGATATAATCTACTGATTCGAGCTGTTCGCTCTGGTTGCTTTGATCCTCTTTACAAGACCAAAGAGCTATCATAGTGAGAAATAAGATGAGAATACGCTTCATACGCTTTGAGGTTTTATGACAATGATAGAAAAATAGGGGCAAGTGCGAGAGAGAAAGCTTTCCAGATCCGAGGTGAGGAATTGCTTCTCATCTCCAAGCCACTCCATATAGGTAAATGGGTAGTTACCTTGGCGGAGCAACTCTTTGATGCTCTCCTGGTAAAGGGATAACTTCATGATGGCAACAACCGAACCATTGGCAAGAGGAGTGAGCACATCGGAGGGAGTGTTGATTTGGGAGAGGAGCGTGAGGTTTTGCCCTTGCTCTACAAGAGGTACCATAGCTTGTGCCATACCAGCGATGAATGATGGGACGCCTGGTAGCACCTCCACTTTTGCACCACGTTTGGTGAGCTCTGCAACGATCTTGAAGGCAGATGAGTAAATGCCGGCATCGCCAATGGTGACCAAGGACACCTGCTGCTTCTCCATATAAAGATCATAAAGCCTTTGAGTGACTTTGTCGTACACCCCTGCAGCCAAACTTGGATCCTTTTTCATCGGGATATCAAACTGCTCTACTTTTAGGAGAAGGTCCTCAAGCGGCTTCAGTCGCTCTAGCACTCTCACGGCTTCCCCACTCGGAGCAAAGATAATATCACTTTCTTTTAACGCAGTAAAAGCTCTTAGTGTGATATTATCAGGGGCTCCACTCCCTAGAGATATGATATTAATCGAACTCATTTTCGGAATAGATGTTTGAATGAATCATTGTAGAGTTTGGATAGTCCCTCGCGATTATCAATCGCCTCACCTACGACTATTAGCGTGGTGAGTGTCAACTTATTATCCCGAATGATTTGTGCCAGGTGTTGTAGCTCTCCTCTAATGATCTTTTGCTCTTTCCACGTGAGTTTGTGGCAAATTGCTACGGGCGTCTCAGGTGGGTAGTGTACCAGCAATTCGCTCTGCACCTTTTCTGCCAAAGTGGCACTGAGGTAGATGCACATAGTGCTTTGAGAGGCAGCCAACTTGTGGAGTTGCTCCTTCTCTGGCATAGGAGTTCGCCCTTCTCCACGGGTGAGGATGATGCTTTGCACCTTCTCCGGAATGGTGAATTGAGACCTCAATTCCGCTGCTGCTGCAAGAAAAGATGAAATGCCAGGGGTGATGTGATAGCTCATGCCTGCTTCGTCGAAGAGTGCCATCTGCTCCTGAATGGCACCGTAGATGCAAGGGTCACCTGTATGCAGACGTACAATCAGGCAGTGGCGGTCATAAAACTCCTTCATAAGAGTAAATTGCTCCTCCAAATTCATGTCGGCAGAGCTCCGAACTGTAGCACCTGGTTTGGCGTAATAGGTGAGTTCAATCGGCACCAGGCTACCTGCATAGAGGATTAAATCGGCTTGCTGTAGGAAGTGCTTTCCTCGCACTGAAATAAGCTCTGGATCACCAGGACCAGCCCCCACAATCTCTATGTGTCCATGGGGTAGGGCATTGGCATCAATCGCTAGGGCAAAGGTGAAGTCATTGCCCTCAGATAGTTTCCCTTTTTGTTTCTCAATAACCAGCACTCCGCCATTTGAAGCAAGAAGAGCTGATGCTTCAGAAACACTGGGCGAGGAGGTCACCTCATTTACTTTATTAGAAGGATTGGGCACCTCTATCTCCTCAAGTTGATCGGCCGAGTAGTATTGTGGCACTACCCCCAGTTTCTCCCCAAGTCCCTCAATAATTGGTTCGCCTCTTTTTAGCTCAATGCTATTGATACTCGCTATGGAGAGCTCCGAGAAACCTGCTGTATGAAGTTGCTGGAGAATGTACTCACTGACCCCCTGAGGATTGGCTTTGTGACGACACCCGATGCCTAAGTGTAGCACTTGAGGGCGGTAAAGAATTTGTGGAATACTAAGGTCAGAAAGCTCTCTTGGAGTCACCGCAATAAGCAGTTGATACTTGGAGATATCCAAGTCTTCCAGATGATAATAGACATCTACAAAGCTGGGCTTCGTACGCTCTAGGTAGTCGCATCGCATATCTAGCAAAAGAGCGGTTGGAACACCATCTACAAACTTGGTAATCGCCTCATTGAGAGTCGCCCCTACCGTTTCCAATTTCCAGCCAAACTGTCTAGGCAGAGTATCCAGCGCCCAAAGCCCCTGTCGGTCACTTTGCGTAGTGATGATGGGTTCTGCTCCCAGTACTGAAGCAATTCGGCTAGCCCATTCATTGGCTCCACCAATGTGCCCCGATGCCACGGATATGACATATTTACCAGTGGTATCAATACATATAATCGCTGGATCGGTATGTTTATCCTTGAGATAAGGGACAATGCTCCGCACGCAAATTCCCATTGCAGAAAAGAAAACGACTAGGTCGTGCTTCTCCATTATTTGCCCCGTCTCTTCCTGAAGGTCCTCAATCTTTTCAAAACCCTCTAGTTCTCTGGTGCTATATAGCTTTCCTCCCAATTCGGAATGAAGTTGGAGTGCTTTCTCCTTCGCTACCTCGGAGAGGATTATAATGCCTATATTTTGATTCATCATTTTATTGCTTTCATCACCCTTATTGGGTTGTTATTATCTATAGAGATTTCCACCTCTTTTATGATGGTGCCAGATACCTTCTCAATGGCCACTCTGAATAGATCTTGACTCTCTTGCGAAACTGAGTTAAAGACCAAGAGTCCCTTTTCTGGCAATAACGACCAAACTTTACGCACGATCTCCACCAGTTTTCCGCCATGACCTCCAATAAAAGCACAATCTGGCTTTGGTAAATCACCCATCTCAACCTCGCAAAAGTCGCCACCTCTAAAGTCGATGCCTGGAGTGCCAAACTTCTTGCTATTGGAGGAAAGTAGCTCCTCCCCTTCAGGTCGGATCTCAAAAGCCACCATTCTAAGGTGTGGAAATTGCAGCTTCGCTTCAATGGAGACCGAACCGGTACAACTCCCGATATCCCAAAAGACGTGGCGATTATGCAGCTCAAGCATAGAAAGAGAGAGTAATCTAATGGGGCTTTTGGTCAACATCTTAGCCCGACCATTGAGGAGATGAAATGCCTCATCTGGTATCCCAAAGTACTTATGCTTCGGCCTTGTCTCCACCAATATCATATTATAGGGATAGCTAAAATCCCTCTCCGCTACCTCTGAGAGCGACAGTTCACTCACCCGTTCCTCCTCCTGATTACCTAGCAGTTCGCCTACGTAAGCCTTGTAATTGTCATACCCATAGTCGAGCATCCGCTGAGCCACCGTAGCAGGAGTATGCTCTTTGCGATCCAATAGTAATCCGATCATCGGTTCCCTTTGGATAAGAGCTCTATCAAACTCATGCCAAGGGCGCCCCGTAAGGGTTACTTCGTGCATACTCTGATAAGGCAAAAGGGCACGGTGCGCCAGCATTTGCAGCGAGTGAAAACTAGGGTACACCTTCACCGTCGCCTCAGGAATATGCCTCATAATGGTCTCTCCAATCCCATTGAAAAGGGGGTCGCATGAGGCAATGACCACCAGATCATCAAGTTGGCGATACTGCTCCATCAACGCTCCCATCGGAGGCACCACCTCTATCCACTCGTGCTTGCTCGGTAGGTAAGGCTTGATAATTTCGTAGTGTCGCTTTCCGCCTGAGAAGTGGTACCCCTCCTGAAGTACCTTGAGCACTTCAGGGCGGAAAAACTGCTCTCGATTGTCGTCTATGCCTATTATCGTAATCTTCATAGGAGAAAGAGGTTATACGTCACGACCAGGCCTTAGTGCTTCTGCATCATCAAAGGTGAGAATCGCATTGCACAGTGTTGCAGCAAGATTACTTCCCCCCTTACGACCATCAATAATCAACTTAGGGATATTACGGAAAGGTTTCACCGCATGCTTTGACTCGCAAACGTGTACGAAACCAACAGGAGCTGCAATGATGCCCATAGGCTTTGCCTCTCCTTTTCGGATTAAGCTCGCCAATTCTAGTAGAGCAGTCGGTGCATTACCAAAGGCAAAAAGGGCATCGGGGTGCTCTGCCACTGCCAGACGAATACCTGCCTGGGTACGGGTGATACCTAGACGATCCGACATCTCCTTTGTGAGAGGGTCAGAGAGGTAGCACTTAGCCTCAATGCCCAATCTTTGAAGAGCTCCTTTGCGAATGCCTGAGGTGACCATCGTCACATCGCTAATAATGGTCTTGATCTTTCCTGAAACACACGCCTCATGCAGTCTCTTGACAGCATCGGGGTCGGAGTAGAATATCTGCTCCATTTCAAAGTCGGCAGTGGTATGAATCGCGTGGAGTAGTGCCCACTTATGATCCAATGGAATCTCTGGTTTTTGGAGCTGGGACTCTATCGTTCGGAAACTCTCAATCATAATTTGCTGACCCAGCTTTGTATCTTTATCCGCTTTTTCACGATAGTAGCCACGAGGAGTAATCATGCGGTTGCGGGTAGTGAACGTCTGGCTATTACCAATAATTACCATGGTAAACATATCAATCTGCTCTGCATCAAAATCTACTAGAGTAGTGTAGGTCACCTCTTGATCCTCACGCCCAGCTTGGCGTACAATGCCGACGGGAGTATTAGCGTCTCGCTCTTTCAAGAATAGTTCACGTAGTCGCTCAATCTGCCAGTACCTCTTGACACTCTTAGGATTATAAATCGCTGTGATAAAGTCCGCCTCGGCAGCAGCGATGATTCTTCGCTCAATCTTTGCCCAAGGCGTCATAAGATCGGAAAGCGAGATGATACAGAAGTCGTGACCAATGGGGGCACCCAATATAGAGGCGGCGGTCTGAAAGGCTGAAATGCCTGGGAGTACCTCAATCTCAATGTTACTCTTCAGCTCCTCCGCCATCTCATAGATAAGGGGAGCCATGCCGTAAATGCCAGCATCTCCAGAACTAATCACAGCCACCTCCTTGCCTTCGTCGGCCAATCTAAACGCCTCTCTAGCTCTTGCCGTCTCCTGACGCATTCCTGTATCTATACACTCTGCATCTGACCGAAGGTAGTGCGCAACAAACTGGAAGTAGTACTTGTAGCCAACCACCACATCCACCTTTCCTAAAATATCCCTTGCCCCAATGGTCAGGTCACGCTCACTACCCGGACCTATCCCGATCACATATATCTTTCCCATCACATTTATATATCAATTAAACAACAATCTTTAATCACATAACTACCCAATAAGTTTCTCGTATCAAACAAAAAAGTTTCTCGTATCAAACAAAATTGTTTTACGTATGAAATCAAAATGCTTCACGTATGAAACTAAAGGTATTCATATATCAACAAAACCCCACCACTACCATAATTGTTCGGTACGTGGTGGGGTAAGTTACTGTTTTTATTTATCTATCAAGTTTGATGATACGATCTGCAAAGAACCCGGGCTTCAGTTTGGCTGCCTCAGTCACCTTTTCTGTCGCAAATTCATACTTATAGAATTTAGTCTGAGTGTCATCACTAATACCAAGAAGGGCGTAGTCCTCTTCCACCACGATAAGTTCTGTGAAGTTGCCACCCTGGCTGGTTGGAATTCCTTCAATGCGGTGCTGATCTCCACCTGGGGTTAAGTCTATTACAGCCCAGAAGAATCTTCTAGGTACTTTCCAGCTAATTTCGACAGCTTTATTTTCTGGGCTCTCTATGTAGGCGAGTACCTTGGTCCCTCTCATGTGATGTAAGGTAATTATCTTGTTATCGTCAAAGATATCAATTTTATAGTTGGGGTCAGGTCTATATTCACCTGCCTTAATACGCATGATATGTCCATATTGCATTGTGGATGTAGTGGCATCATCTCTAACCGTATTACACAGCATATAGTAGTCTCCATTTGGCATGAAGAAGCCGTGTTGTTGTCTTAGAGAACCAAATGATACGAATCCAGGACGATCTGCACGCTTCTCCTCGTAGACATGTTCCACTGCCATATTGTCGGGATTGATCGTAGCGGTAAAGAATGATTTGTGGCTATCTTGGGTCTTTTTATCTTTAGGCTTATTCTTATCTTCGTGTCTAAAGTTGAATAAAAGCTTGTTATCCGCCTTTCGGTATACCAAGAGGCCACAAGATGAAAAGATCTCATTGTTGCCTAGCTTAGGTAAATCCAATGTGCCGTTGGCTAATACTTTCATGGTTCCTGAAGTATCAATCTTATACCAGTTCATCTTGTGCTTTTTAGGTGCTTTTTTGTCTTTACTGTCGGGTGCACCTATAAGCACAAGTGTATTGTCATCTAGCCATTCATGTGCAAATCTTCGGTCAGAAAGCTCAGGTATTGGGAATATTTTAATGGGTTCCACTCCAGAATCAGTGATTTTATATTTACCGAAGTTGTTTTCTCGGCTAATACTGTAGTAATAGCCTTTATGGTAGATAACAAATGGGGTGATACCTGATTTAAGCGTCTCAGCCCCTTTGTGTCTGATATCATACTCTCCTTCAAGGAGGGTAGGTATTTTCTTAACCACATGTGGGTCTTGCTTTTTAGTGGATGAGGTACCTTCTCCAGTTGCCAACCACATATCATATAGGTCTACAGCTGGCTTTTCTGGATTCTCAGGATTCTCAGGATCCTTTGGATGCTCTGGTAGCTCTGGCACATCAGGCTTCTTCGGATCTTTACCTTTAGGGGTATCGTTGCTGCCACAGCTTGTGGTTAAAGCGATCACTAGGATGGCTAATAGTTGGATAATTGACTTGCGTTTCATTTAAGTTATCTGTTTAATTAAAGAATGTGGTAAGTTTACAGAAGAGAGAGCGTCCTGGCTTCTGAAGCATATAGTTATCGTAATTGATCTGATCAAAGAGATTATTGCAGTTAATGGATAATTTCTGCTTGCCCTTATTCCAAGACCAGGTAGCACCAATGTCGGTGGTTGATTGGGTGGGGATAATAGCCTTAGAGCTTTTAGAGCCAAGAGCCGCCCATGAAAGATAGAACCAGTGGACATATCCATACGAGGCATTAATCCTTAGGTCACTTTCCTTCAGACCAAAAGGCTCCTGAAAATTAATCCCTAGCGAGCTATTGGTGTAGAAAAAGGGTTTGTTGGGTATCCGGTTATTATAGGTAATATCTATTCGGCCATCGGGAAGCTTCTCGCTTCTATTCCTTTCATCAACATAGGTTGCATTCACCCCCAAGTCAATCAGATTTTTATATCTATACTTGAGATCAATCTCACCTCCAAACACTCGTGCTGCCCCTACATTTTTATAGGTACCTAATCCTTCACCTATAATATCTCTTCGGATATAATCTTTTACATCACGCATGAAAAAGGTCCCCTCGTAGTTGATAGAGTGGTTACTATTAATTCTCCAAGCCCCATAGAGGGCAAGGTTGAGGTTGTGTGCTCTTTCAGGGTTGAGCTTGAAATTGGGGTAGATACTAGCCCCATTACCGAATAACTCTCGTGCCGTAGGGAGCCGAGTTGCATTTTCGTAGGAGAGTTTTAGCGAAATCTCTTTGGCAAAGGTGACACGTGCCCCCAAACCATACCCTATATTATTGCGAACCACTTTACGCTCCACATCACGAACTCCAGTAATCCAATACATATCCTCTTGCTCAATAGAAGATTGGAGGATATAATCCTTCAAAAAGAGGGTGGAATTGATCCTATCGCCCCACCAGTAACTACTGTACGAAAGTCCTATAATATGGCGTGCTA
The DNA here is from genome assembly GCF_022845615.1 of Porphyromonas somerae. Taxonomy (NCBI): domain Bacteria; kingdom Pseudomonadati; phylum Bacteroidota; class Bacteroidia; order Bacteroidales; family Porphyromonadaceae; genus Porphyromonas; species Porphyromonas somerae. Next base: position 633,949 of record NZ_AP025559.1, read on the forward strand.
AGAAGTCACTTGTCGGGATAAAATCCTCATCATAGCTGTCACTCCTATTATTATGGTTGGCGGTTAGGGTATAATTTAGGTTGAGTGTACTCGCATTAGTTAGCCGATAGGCCAGATTACCCCTTACCACAGTGGTAGGTCGTTTAATGTGCCGGAGCATTTTGCCGCGTTGAGTAATCTCACTCCTATTGGACTCCAAGAACGAACCATCCCAAAAGTACTTTCTAAAGGTGGTATCAGCAAAAAGGACATGGTCCAAAGTATGAGAGGCAAATAGTTTTGCCGTCAACCCCTTCACCAATAAATTCCTCTTGCTATAGTTGAGAGAAACTCTAAGGGCATCTCGGTACCTCTCAGCAGCACCAATCACCAGTTTTTGGCTCAAACCAGTTTGAATCTCACTCTTGCTATTGGCATAGTAGACACCGATGAGTGCTTCATCCGCCCATTTAGTTTGAGTGAATCCAGCTTGTATTTCTCCGTTGATAGAGCGGTAGCCATCGTGAAATCTTCGGTAATCCCCCGTTTGGTATTCATTGGCCTCTGGATTCCACACATCCACTCCACGCATCATATAGTTATTACGAGTAGAGGTGAGACTACCATTACCACGGACGGTAAAGCCATTGCTTTTCACCCTGTATTCTCCACTAAGGTTAGCACCATAAGTGTGGAAAGAGCCCCCGTTGATGGAGGCCTCAAGATAGTTCTTATTCTCCTTGCGTGTGATGATATTCACAGCACCGCCAAGGGCATCTAGCCCTAGTTCGGGAGGGACCACTCCTTTGTAGATCTCCACCCTATCCACAATGTTGATGGGTAGATTGGCTATGTTGGTACCACTGCCTAGTGAGGTGAGTGGTACCCCATCAATGAAGTATCTAATAGCATTGCCACTTAATCCTGTCAATGTGAGATCAAAGTTGGAGCCGATGCCTCCTTCCTCTCTAATCCTCACCCCGCTGGTCTGTCCCAATAGGTTATTTAAGCTGTTGTTGGAGGCGGCGTATGGGCGGACATTGAGGCTTTTGGCAGCGTAGACCCCCTCTTGCATCTGCTTGCTGTAGTCGGGACCTACCACCAATACCTCTCCTAGTTGCTTATAATCCTCCTTTAGCTGAATGGTTACAGAGCTATTCTTGGAGAGGTTCACCCTTTTATGAGTGGTTTTATAGCCGAGTAGTGAGGCACGGAGTAGGTAGCTGCCCGACTTCAAGTTGAGCGAGAAGCTACCAGTCTGATCGGCTGCTGCTACATTGCCTTTGCCTTCTATGGCAATAACTGCGTAAGGTAGTGGATGATTTTTTTCATCCACTACCTGACCATTTATCTTGTAAGTCTGAGCTGTCGCAATAGAAGCAGTCAGAACTAGTACAAGCGAAAGAAATAGTCTATTAATCATCAGCGTGCATCTTTTCACCCGTTACCTCATAGACTTTTTTCTTCTCTCCAATGAGCAGTCTTCTATATTGAGAGTAGAAGTCTATTTTGTCGTTGAGGATCTGTTGTAGCTCAGGTAGTTCGCCTAGTCCTTCGAGCCTTAGTTCTACCTCAAATCCCGCCTTGGTTAAGTTTTCCTTCCAATCCTCGGCGATATCCTCCTTGGCATGCTCCCCAGCCACAATCATAAGAGGACGAAGTACCACCTTCTTTAGTCCTGTAGCCTTAAGTCTTTGAAGTGCTTGCTCGTAGTAAGGGTAGCCCTCTACGCAGCCGATGATCACATTAGGGTGCCCACTTAACATCAGCATGTGGTCCAGCATCGCGTATTGTGCAGTAGCCACATCGTAGGTGCCGTGACCTACCCAAATAGTTGCCATATCTGGTTGGCTATCAGCCGTGATAAGCTTGATTAGCTTTTCGTAGTCTGCTTCGTGGAATAGTAGCGGAGTTGCCACTCTTATCTTCTTAAAGTTAAAGGGTAGGTGGGCTACTTCACGGATTACCGAGGTGACCTCTACGCCATTGGTAATAGAAGTGGAGATCACTAGCACATGGGTATAACCTTCATTGTGTAGTTGCTGTAGGGCCTCAGTAGGATTGAGTTTGATGATCCCCTTATTATCCTTTAGACGTTTGATGATGATACGAGAGGTATAGGCTTCACGTACCTCAAGATTGGGGTGACGCTCCTTAACTGCCTTATTAATGGCATCAAGTGTCACAGCTCTGGTATCATCGTGTGTGGTACCGAAGTGTGTGATTAAGATGGCCCCTTTATCGCCCTCCTGTAAATTTTCAAATAGAGGGTCCTCAATAAACACCTTGTTTTGAGCACTCACCTGCTGATGGCATAGCATAGAGATAAGAACTGCCATAGTTCCTAGCAATAATTTCCTCATAAGTCTGAAATGGTTTCCGACATCAATATAACAGCACTCTGCACCCCGGAGCACCACAATACACACTATGATATGGCAGGTTTCCTGACTTGCTTTACCTTGGAATACCTTCCCACCTGATAAGGCAGTGGTAAATATGAATATCCAAAGCTTATTTCAAAGCTCACAGTAGCGGGCACTGCTCCAGACTTTCACTGGATTCCCTTTTATAGGCTATCTAAAGAATAGGATAACCTATCACCATATCTATTTATCTACCTACAAAGATAGTAATATTTAGGGTACTTAACAAATATTGGGAAAGGTTTGGGGTGCCTTTGGCGGAGGGGTGCCTCATCGGACAAGTCGGACAGGTCGGACGAGTCGGAGCACCCGACAGGGTGCCACTCAGATAGCCCCCGGCCGGGGTCGTGGGGGTGGGCGGTCATTGATCCCCCATTCATCGGGCTGACGCCCTCGAATGGGGGGCTAGGATCCGTCGGACCTCTGTGAGGTCCTTCTCCGGCCTGTCCGACTTGTCCGATAAGGCGTTATGCAAGGGTCGTGGGGTGGGGGTGTCCTCGTTTCCCGCCGGTCGTTCGGGGGCGAATGCCCCCTCCGACACGGGGGCTATCTGAATGGCACCCTGTCGGGTGCTCCGACCTGTCCGATCTGTCCGACCTGTCCGATGAGATACCTCTACAGATTACTTAGCTGGTAGCGGTAATGGCCACCTGGGAAGATGGAGAAGCGTTCGATGAGGCCATTGATGCCGATGGGGGCGGGCTCCATCGCGATGCGGAGGTACTCATCGTAACTGTTGGGGAGTCGCTCCTCGGGCAACTGCATCAGTGGCAATAGCTTCGTTTCGCCATTCGTCAACTGGATCCGCAGATGCGTCATATCGCTGAGCTCTGGACCTCGCCACTGCTGCTGCTCCGGGGCATAACAGCGCACCTCAGGCAGACCAACACAGTAGAGCGTCCCCCCCTTCTCCAATGGGGTGAGCGGATAGTAGTGCATCTCATGTCTCCGATCCGACACCTTAGAGTAGGGGTACCCAAAGAGCCCCCCATCCTCCCGATCCTTAGGGAACCCCAGCTCGATACGCTCCATCGACAACCCCTTGGTATCCACCTCTAGGAGTGCCACCGATGGTGCCAACTGAGGATAGAGGATAATGGTACGATCCGTCTCCTCTTGTCGAGGCAACTGTCGCTGTAGGTGCCCCACCAATGGGATCAAAAATGGCCGATGCTCTGGGCGTGACAAAGGGATAAAATAGGTGAGTCGCAGCAACGCCTGCTTGCTACGGATCTGCTGAAATGTCTCCTCCTGAATACCGATCCCCTCCTCATTAGCGATGAAAAAGAATTCATAGGTGCTCTGATCCAGTACCACTGGGTCACTACACGCCAGCTGACGCCAACTGAGGTTTCTATCCGCGCCCTTGTAGCGTAGCCGCCCATTGTACACCACCTCTCCTCTCAGGTTGGTGGCAATCAGACGTAGCGAGGTGATCTTTCCGAAGTGCTCTTCCGTCCCCTCTGGCAAGAGCAGTTCGGGACGACTAAAAACAACCGCCACCTTACCCTGACCAGGGTCAGGATAAGGTGCGTCAAATATTAAGTCAGTACAACTAGTCTGAAAGAGGGATAGCAGTAGTAAACAGCAGATCCCTGCACCATAGGAAAGCGGTCTCATTCCTAATTATAACGGAGCTAGTTCAGTATCGTAGCTGTGTACCTGCCAGTTATTGATCTTCACCCAAGCGACTTGATATCCTTCGGAACAGTTAGGACAGCGGCGTACCTTCAGCTCCACGGTGAAGTCGTGGTCACAGTAGAGATTGATATCGGCACCATCTTTAGCTGCACTCATCAGTAGCCCAATCAGGTTGCTACGGAAAAATGGATGCTCCTGACCTGCCTTACGCATGGTGACCCAACTATTGTGGCCACTTCTCAGAAGTAGGGTGGTCAGTTCTGCTGTTAGCTCGCCATCATACCCAGGTTCACAACCTGGCTCTACTGGGCCTACAAAAGTATTGGCCTTGGTCGTAATCGTGGTAGGGTAGGGATAAGGGGTAGCCTCATTATTGCCCAGCATCTTACCCTCGGCACTGTAGCGGTCATTGGCCGATACCACCTCCACAGAGATCTTATCTGGATCTTCAAGACCGATGATGTGCACCTTGATGCGGTTGGTCAGCTCCAGTAGATTCACCTCTACAGAGGTGACCTCATTCGCCCCCTCTTCATTGAGTGGCTTCAGAGCTACTTCACGGCTAATCCCTTGGCGGATTCGCTGATCCTTCAGGTCCTGACCCGCCTTTAGCTGAACAAATTGCTCGCTTAGCTTGGCATTAGGGGTGAGTGCAAAGTAGTCCTTGTAAAGACCCGACCATGCTGCAACTCGAACCGATTCGCCTGCAGGCACCGTCATCCGCACCTTGGTCTCCGCCGAGATAGGTCCTTCGTGGGTCTGTGTCGCCACTGCCTCGCCCTTTTCATTGTAGGCAATGAGGAGCACACTCTTCACATCGGTAGGGTAGGTGCGTGCCGCATCACAATCGGTCTGAGTATAGAGCGAAACCTCTATCTCCCGTGGGCACTCCTTAAGCTGGTCGTGCAATAACGATTGACACCCTCCAAGAAATAGAATTGGGAGGAGGGCAAGTGCCCTATTTAGTATTCTCTTAGTCATATCTAATAGTGATTAGAATTGTTTTTTATAGCTATGTATCCCCCAGCCGACATTCGTCACCTGTACGTTCATGTAAGGATCCTGAATGGGTAGATACTCATCCTTCGATGGCACCTTCTCATCGGGATCAATGTTATGCAGATAGGTGAAGCGTTTGTCGTTAGGCGTCTTCACAAAGGGAATGCCTGAGAGCCCCATCTTCGTGAAACCAGTGATGTGCATGTGGTAGATATTGTTACGTAATACAGGTGATGAGTACCAGGTGCGGTTGTTGTTGGTACTGGGGTTCACCCACGCGTAGTAGACCATCAGCAGGCGGGTATTCTGCATAAAATCACCAAGTTGACCATCTATATTTACCCCACGATATCTAGTCATAATCTCATAATTGACTACCTTGTCCTTGTGCTCAGGATTGGCGGTGTAGTCCTCCACATAGCCGAGACGAAGGTCAATACGGTCGTACTTGCTAGTACCATTGAATGCAGTCACCAAGTCGGGAGCTACCCTACCATAGAGGTAGAAGTCCATCGCACGCTGCTCATCAGCGGAAAGCGTCTCCGCTTGGATGGTGCCATTCAGCACCCCGCTAAACTTATCCAGCAAATCTTGTGACGCCTTTGGTATTGCATTCCCAGGAATGGCGTTGGTAAGTTTGGTATACCACTCGTCAGTAGTCTTTAGCTGATGGGTGACATTACCACGGTCGGCAACTGGAATGTCGTGGTAATTGAGATAAAAATTCTGCGTGCCCAGCGAGTAGTAGATGCGGTTGATGCCATGGGCGTAGGTGATAGGAGTGACATCGTCTCCAGCATCATATTCCTTTTTTGAATACTTCTCATTGATCCTTTTTATTTCTTTTTCAAGATCAGGAATATCTGGGTACTTATCACTCAACTGCTTCTTCAGGGCTTTCAACTCGGCATTTAATGGTTTTAATAATGCTCTCTTTTCTTTGAGAGAAAGTGTCTTATTGTTTTTCACCGCGGCTATTTCTGCTTCTTTTGCCTTTATTTGGTCGTTAAGGGGATCGGCATCTCTTGCGGCTATCAAGTCAGCTAGGCGCTGCTCCTTATCCCCCATTTCAATTGCCTTTTGCCTAGCTGTTTCGTCAAGAAGATCTTGAATTTGCTTTTTCGTTTGTGGGGACCAAGGTAAGGAGTTGATGGCGAAAGAAGCGATGACGGCAAAGAAAGGGGTATTCCCCTTGCGGTAGCCACTATCCTCTCCGTCACCCCAAGGATGGGTGGTCTCGGTCAGGTAACAGCCCCCCCAGTGCACGGTGGGCGTCTCATAGGGGTAAGAGGGGATATTAGTGAAATTCTCTCCATCTTCCACATTCCACATCCCGATGATCACTTTCCGACGGAAAAGCTGCTGCATCGTCAGATCATTATCATTGCTAGGAGGCATCACCTGGCTTTTATCCACTGGGATAGAATTGCGGAAGAAGCGCTCATAGTCAAGTGTCGCGGGGTCAAATCTATTATTCTTCTCCTTATGGGGCTGATAGGTGGTAAAATCAATCAACCCAGAGGGGGAATCTTGGCCATAAGAGGGGCTCTTGGTATTCTTGATATTGAACCAATCACTATTGGTGCGCTTGGCAATAGGGTAGAAGGTAGGTTCAAAATTGAGCACCTGATAGTAGATGCCCATTAGCTTCATCTTCTCCTTTTCAGGATCGCCCTTAAGTCCTTTTCCGATGATCTTCTTGTCCCACGATACGACGGCCTGAGCCAGTACCCTCCGGACACTGACCACAGCCAGATTCTCGCGACTATTGACCACCTCGCTCTCCGATATATTATCTGCAACGGCAAAGTCCTCCTTTATGCCTGAGCACATGATGTGGTCTGAATATTTATAGAACCCGTTCGTAGGCTTACCCCCACTCGGATTATTCGTAAGGTCAAATAACCGACTGTCAAAACCATCGTCTTTGAGCTCTCCAAAACTTCCTTCACTCATATTTATGTTACCAGGGGTAAGCGCATCACCGCTAACATCTTTATAGAGTACTTTCTTGGCGATGTTGGGGTCGGGGCGGAAGCCTCCAAGCTTTGGGGCGTCGGTGTCGGGGTAGGTCATGCCCGCCTTTCCTTGGTAGGGGATAGGCTCCTTGACCCTTGCTTCAAACTGACCCTTGTTGCCGAGCGTAGGCTCTAGGTACTTGATATACTCAGCTGGTGGATTGAGGAAGGCATAGATGGTCTTCTTCCCAGGTGAGGTCTTCCATGGCTTGAGCGTCAGTACATTATTTTTCCACGTCTGTACATTGGGATCCAATACGTCATCGCGCTTAGCCCTTTCCCAATTGGCATCCCAGTAATATTCTCCAGGAGTAACCACAATCTTATTACTGTAGATGCAATGGATCTCGTCGCGATCCTCGGAGACAACGTAGACAGCGAAGGAGGTGATGTCGTCAGTACCTGCCCAGTCCCCTTGATAGTTGTAGTCTTGGTCCTCCGATTTGTCGCTGCCGCCGCCGGTGCGGAGGCTGAGCGACATATAGGTGGAGCCGTAGGAGGGGGTCACCCCTTTTTGCTCCTCATCTGGGGTGTCTATTACAAACCGCTCCTTCTGGCAGCTACTCGCTCCTACGAGGAGCAGTGCCACCATCAAGAGGCTAAATAGGTTATGTCTGTATATCTTAGTCATCATCTTTATTTCTGATCAGAATGTAAGTGAAAAGCTCGATGAGCGTGGCGTTGATAGGCTGGTAGGTGAGCCCGTACCACTTGTAGCGTTGAGTGGTGCATTAGCTGCTGGTACCTCCTCATCGGGGTCTAGCTTCCAGTGGAGGAATTTGTAGCCATTGCCCTCTGGTACCCTTGGCACAAAGGGGATTGCTGAAAGACCCATCTTGGTAAAACCTGTGATATGCATGTGGTAGATGTTGTTACGCAACACTGGGGAAGCGTAGGTGGTACCTGATTCCTGGGTGTTGGGGTTGAGCCAAGCGTAGTAGACCATCATCAGGCGAACGTTACTGATACTGCTCTTCGTTTCCTTACCATCGTTATCGACCTTCTTATTCCTGACATAGCAAGGGTAGCTCACCACGTTATCCTTCTTATTGGCGGTGTACCATGCTACATAGCCACTCTGGAGGTCTATCCTATCGATACGCTCGGCACCACCGAAGTACTGCACCAATCCCGGTGCTACACGACCATATAGGTAGAAGTCCATTGAGCGACGCTCAGCGGGGTTGAGGTCCGTCTCCGGTATCTCCCCATTCAGTAGTTGGCTTAGCCTACTCATCAGATCGGCAGATGGTGGCAATACTGCTGCAGTAGCAGGAGCCTCGTTGGCTTCGGTTGGGAAGTCCTTGCCGTTGGGCAGCTTGGACTTCAGCTCGTCTAGCCAAGGATCGTTCTCTGTTAGGGTGTGCCGTTGACCACCACGTTTGGCGAATGGTATCTCGTGGTAATTGAGATAGAACTTGTGATCCGCCAGAGAATAGAAAATCCTATTGATCCCCTGCTCATAGATAAATTGAGTGTAAAACTCTTTGTTAGTTGTTGTGTTCTCCAACTTTGGGTATTTATCTCCTGAAGAATTAAACTCGTTTTTAAAGTCTTCAATCTTCTTATTAAGAGCTTTAATTTCATCGTTGAGCTGCTGACGCTTCTCGGCATTTGGGTCGCCCGCTCTCAGCTTCCTATCCGCTTCGAACGTCTTCTTAAATTCTTCTTGCTCAACATCTAGATCCGGAGCGTCTAGTTCTGTTGGGCTACCGACTCTCTTGTTTTCGGGATACTTGCGGTTGCGGTAGCCTTTGTCAGCTAATTTTGTACCGTCCTTAAAATCCTGTCCGCGTAGTGTGCTCCTCTCTCGCTTAATCTTATCCAGATATCCCGCCTCGTCTAGCTCCTTTGTCTTAATAAACTTATCCCTTTGCTTTGAGATCTTGTTTAAATAGCTCTTCGCCCCCCTTGAATTCTTGAGATGGTCTTCCCACCACTGCACATAGGCCTGGAAAATAGCATTGGCGTCCGCCTCACTTATACTACCGCCACCGGCCTTAGGCAAAGCGTCTAGCTCCGCCTGCTTAGCGTCGCGCTTATCTCTCCATTCTTTCAGTTGATTATCGAGGTCTTTTTGCTTGTTGTCAATTTTAGCTTTGGCGGTAGTTATTGTTTTGTCTCCCCATGGGAGCTTCTCTGTATCAAAGTAAGCTACGACGGCAAAGAAGGGGGTGTTGGAGGTGTTGTAGCCACTGGAGGCATCAGTTCCCCACTTTTGAGTGCTTTCCGTCACATAACAGCTTCCCCAGAATGTGGTGCCACGTGTAGGAACGCTCATATCCTGTTTCTCGATGCCATCATACAGCTTTTTAGAATCCTTGTACTCTATCCTCATCTCCCGCAAGAGCTTCTGAGCATAATTCTCATCGGCAGGATCCAGCTCGGCAGGTCCCTCCCCATAAACGAAGTGAGCTGAGCGGAAGAAGCGATCCCGTACCAGTGCATCTGCAGTAAACTCTTCATCTGCAATCGTTGATTGGTAGGTCGTCATATTGATTCGCGAGCTATTGTCCGTCTTATTGTAGAGAGGCGTCTCGGTGTTTTTATTCCCCGGCCACTCGCCCTCCTTTGTAGTTTTGGCTATTGGGTAAAAGGTAGGCTCGAAGTTGAAGACCTGAAAGCTTACCCCCTTGATCACCATGCCCCCCAGTTCGGGGATAGGAGTCTTTACGAGGTCCGCCTCGGCAGTCACTACAGCCTGTGCCAAGACCCGGCGGGTATAGACCTGTACCAGATTGCGTCCATCCTTTACCTCCTCCTCCGTGATGTTGTCCTCCGGCAGGTAATTGTACCGTACCCCAGAAGAGAGGATCCGATCCTTGCGCTTGATACATGGGAGAGGACCAGGCTTAGTTTCGTTCATCCTGGTATCAAAGAATGCAGTGGGGAAATCAAGGTTTCTCCTTGGGTTCCTTCCATCATACCCCGGTCTTCCCTTATCGGTAAAAGATGGCACGTCGGGGATCATGGCGGAGGGACCAGTCGCTATCTCCTTCGTGGCGATATGGCTGTCGGGGCGGAAGGCCTCTAGGAGGGGGGCATCCCCATCGTAGGTAATGCCCTTTTCTCCCATATAGGGGATCGGCTCTGAAATTCGCTTGAGGAACTCTTCTTTATTATTGAGCTTTTCGTCTAGGTACTTCTGGTACTGCGTGGGGATATTGAAGAAGGCAAAGATCCGCTTGCTCACTGGTGCCGACCTAAAGGGATTTAGGAGCAACTCCTGCTTGTCAGGGTCCCATGTTGCTAGGCTACTATCGTTCACGGAGCCAGCGATGGGCTGTACCTTATCTATTCCTTCGGAGACGATGTAGACGGCGAAGTTCTCGATGATGTCATCGCCCTGCCATGTGGTAAAGCTCTCTTCGCCCGTTGCACTTTCCTTTCCATCCTTAGCCCCGGCCTCTTGCTGCGTAGCGGGGTCAGTAGTGGGGGGAGTGGTGCGAATAGCGAGGGACATATAAGTGCTGCCCTCATCAAACTCTGCCGTGTGGCGGTAGCCGAGATCCTCTTCGGGGACGAAACGCTCCTTCTGGCAGCCGGTGAGGCTAAGGAGCAGTGCTAGTAGCACGCCGCTCAGGGTGGCTAGCTTTTGATTGATGGATCTGCTTATATTCGTCATATTTATTCTCTGCGTCTGTTGTTGTTTCTTTTCCCTCTCTCTTAGTGGCAGAAGGTGCGGTCAGGCACCTCCTGCCTGTGGGGTTTAAGTGTCAAGTACCCCTAGGACTTTATTTAGAACTCCTGGTCGTAAGAGTGTACACCCCAGTTAACCACGTTGATCTCTACAGACATCCAAGTCTCATTTGGATAAAGAGTCTCCTTTGGATCTGGAGTCTTGTCATCTGGATCCTTTGGATCGTCCCCATTTGGATTGAATGGGTTGCCAGAGTAACCAAGCTTCTTGATCGCATTGATATTTACGTGGTAGATGTTGTTACGAAGCACAGGAGACTTCACTGGATCAGTAATAACATCTGGGTTGAGCCAAGCTACGTAGTAGCAAATACCCTTAGCGTACTTGATCACGTTGTCTCTGTCCTCACCAAGATCAGAAGTAGACTTATTGGCAGCCTTAGCAGCAGCCTCGTCAGCATAGAACTTCTTGTCTTGTACACCATAGAATAGGTCGTTACCAGCAGTGTAGGTTTGACCCTCAGCCAAAGCCTTTCCTTGTGGAGTGATCTGAGTAGAAACAATCACATAAGCGGTGTTACCCTTGCGGTAGCCAGTCTCGTCACCAGTGTTGGTTGGATCATCAGCCTTGAGCTTGCCACCAAATTGGTGAGTGGTCTCGGTGATGAACTTCATTGGGTTCTTCACGATGTTAGTTACATCCTCTTTATTCTTTTCGTCAACATTAGCATTATTGCTACGAGTGAAAGTCGCTACAGCCTCACCATTAAACGCACGGTAAGCATACTTCTTACCAGCCTCAGTTGCAGTAAAGTTGGTAGCAGTAGTAATGAACTCAAAAGATGGAGACTTGCAGAACTGTGTAAGCATAGGGTTCTGGGCAGGATTAGCAGTAGCGTCAATTGGTTGTGGAGCTAGGAAGGTAGTCTGCTCAAACTGCATTACATCCCACTTAAGATCGCTTAGGGTAACGAGTACGTTGTCGGTTCCCTCCTCTTTGATCTCAAACTTATCTGCAGAAGCAGTTACAGCAGCTTGTCCTACAAGACGACGAACAGTGGCCTTAGCGCAGTTGTCAGTACCTGCCTCAGCAGCATCCTTCTTGATGCCAGCCTCAACCGTGATCTCAACACCCTTGGTAGAATTCATAGCGATGATGTCTTTGCCGCCCTGGAACTTAGCATAAGTCTCCTTTACTGCACCGTTTTCGGTCAGTGTAAAAGCTTGCTTGTTAGCTGCCTCGAAAGCTGCCTTAGAGGTGGCTGCATTGAGTGCTTTCTCGATGTCAGTGCCCTTGATGTTGGCGTAAACATAAACGATCTTGTCACCAGCAGTGGTCTTCCATGCCTCGGTGCGGAAGTCGTTAGTGTCATCCTTCTTGTCAGGATTCTCTGTAACCTGAGCGTTATTAAACTGCATCATATCTACGGTCTCCTCTGGGAGGTTGATCACGTAGACATTGACGTTATCCAGTTTGTCACGACCGATGAACTCACCGATAGAGTTAAAGTTCTTGTCCTCTGCTGCACGGGTGGAGTTAGGGTTGGCTGTAGAGAAGGTGACAGACATGTAGGTGTCACCGGTGCTCTGACCCTCAGGGTTCAGGTCGTTGATGGCCTGCTTGTTACAAGCCACGAGACCGCCCACGAAAAGAGGGGCGAGCAGTGCTAGAAAAAATTTCTTACTCATTTTCAAATTAGTTTTGTTGTATAAAAATTGCATTCTCATTACTATTTCAACATTCTTAATGTATCAATACGATACACTATTTCCGAGCAAAGGTACGTAATATATTTGAGCTTTACTAAAAAAATACTGCTTTTTTGATAATGTACCCCTGATTTCATAGGATAAATCGGATAAGCGAATGGCCCTTTTTCGGGGTTGCCTTATCTGATAGATCGGATGGGAAAGGACCTTCGCGAGGAGGTCCGATTTCGGGAGTGCCCCATTAGGTGTGTCGGACAGGAAAGGACCTCCGCGAGGAGGTCCGATTTGTCGTAGCTGTAAGTTTGCAGGTAGCCCGGGCGAGTTTATCGAGCCCGCCAAAATCAAACAAAAAAAGTTAAATTCAAATACGTAGATAAAGGGTATATCAAAGATGAAATAGCCAGTAAAAATAGTCTAATAGCGAGACTAATGTCGTATCTTTGTTGTAGAAAGATAGCCATTAGTCGATTAGGTGAGAAACCTTAATACCGTAGCGAGGTCATAGAACCTATTGGGGGCAGTAAGGACACCTAATCACGCTGTTGGATACTATATAGATTGTTAGGATTTCACTCCTATTTACAGCTTGAGTACAAACAGCTATCGTTCGACTAATGGCTATCTAATCACTACATGTACAAAGTTATGAATAAAAAATTATTTGTGGGAATTGATTTCTCAAAAGAAACATTTGACGCAGCTATCCTCAAGGTATCTGAAGAGAGCTCTATTGATCCAAAGATCATTGGTAATGAGCAGTTCAAAAACGATGTGCCAGGTTGTAAGCGATTTGTAAAATGGCTGAATAAGACTTGTGCATTGTCTGGCGACTATTCCTCTGTTCTCGTAGGTGGAGAAGATACAGGTAACTATAGCATCACGCTGCCTAAACAGCTTTATGTGCTGGGGATTGATTGCTCCTTACAAAATGCTTATTCGATCAAATGTGGTAGTGGCAAGATTGTTCGCGACAAGACCGATAAGATAGACGCAGAAAAGATCGCTTACTACTTCTATCGCTTTCGCGATCAGATTAGGCTCTATAAGCCCCTATCTAAGGATATGGAGAGCTTAGAGAGACTTTATTCATACCGATATGGACAGGTGAGAGAAAGAGCGCGATTGAAGTGTCAGATAAAAGAGTATAAGCATATTCTTAAGTCAGAACCCAATGATGAGACGCTAAAGTTCATGATCCAACGCTTAGAGAAGCAGGAGAGGTTTCTGAAGAAAGAAATCAAAGCTATTGAGGCTAAAATGGTGGAAATCATCAAAGCCAATGAGGAGCTTAATGAGATCCATAAATGCCTACTGAGCATACCAGGTATCGGGAAGATCACAAGCCTTCTTTTGATCGTTGTTACTCGAGGGTTTACAAGGTTCGATAACCCCAAGCAACTTGCCTGCTTTTTAGGGGTCTCTCCACACCCGAATCAGTCAGGTACATCCGTCCAAAATGGCAATCATAGGAGTTGGTTTGCCGACCCTTATTTTGCAAGTCTTTTACATATGGCGGCACTCTCTGCGAGCAGATTCAACTCGAAGTTCATAGACTACAAGAAAAAGCTGAAGAGCAAAGGCAAGCCACATTTGCTCATTATGAACAACATCAAAAACAAGCTACTTACGGTTGCCTTTACAATCGCCACGAGAAGGACCAAATTCTATTCTGATTATGACGCAAAACGAGCATAGGTCGAAATAACACTTTTTAACCATATAAATTTGGTGGTGATCATAGATTGCCCCCACGTCGGAGGGGCGTCAGCCCCGAACGACTGGGGGTTTATGGCGGGCCGATAATAATCGACCCCTTGCGGGTCGGACAATATGATCTAGAACCTCAAAATTAATCCTAGAAAAGGTTGTCCGACCCGCAAGGGGTCGTGGGGGAGGGGGGTGTCGCGATTTCCCCTAGTCATCGGGCTTCGCCCTCGACTAGGGGCTACGACAAATCGGACCTCTCCGAGGTCCTTTTTCGGGGGTGCCTCATCTGATAGATCGGATGGGTAAGGACCTCCGCGAGGAGGTCCGATTTGTTGTAGCCCCCTGTCGGAGGGGCGTTAGCCCCGAACGACTGGGGGTTCATGGTGGGCCGATAATAATCGACCCCTTGCGGGTCGGACCACCCATCCTTTAATCCTGGAATAGGTTGTCCGACCCGCAAGGGGTCGTGGGGGAGGGGGGTGTCGCGGCTTCCCCTAGTCATCGGCTCTTTGAGCCTTGACTAGGGGCTACGACAAATCGGACCTCTGCGAGGTCCTTTATCGGGGGTGCCTCATCGGACGGGTCGGTGCACCCTGTCTAGTGCTCTTTTTCGGGTGCCTATCGGACGGGGCGAATGTAAAGGACCTCCGTGAGGAGGTCCGATTTGTTGTAGCCCCCTGTCGGAGGGGCGTCAGCCCCGAACGACTGGGGGTTCATGGCGGGCCGATAATATTCGACCCCTTGCGGGTCGGACAACATTATCTGAATATTTGTGGTTTCCTGAAAAAGGTTGACTCGGTTAATGTTACGTTGTTATTAATCCTGCTTTATGTTGACTTTCTAGCCTTTAGTCCTGTGAGGGGTTGACTGGAGGGCGTAGCCCGTAAGGAAACCCCTCACAGGACTAAAGGTACCAAAACTTGGGCACCTATCCTATTTTTTGATTTTCAAGGTACTCCTCTCTATAGCTTTTCCACCTCTTGGGGATTTTCCCTTTGCACTTTGAGGCTTCAACAGGTGTCATATAGTCGAGACTCATGTGAGGCCTTTTTGTGTTGTAAAACTCTATGACTGAGGTTAATTCAGCCTTTGCCTCTTTGATGGTTTTAAAACGTTTGCCTTTTAAGAGCTCATTCTTTATAGTGTTATTGATCCTCTCTGCTTGTGCATTATCTTTGGGATCTGGGGTTTCTGTCATACTTATATCTATGTCATTCTTTTTAAGAATATCCACATACTGGTGGCTGGCATACTGGCAGCCTCTGTCTGAGTGATGAATGAGCTTATCGTTAGCTTTACCATTCGATTTAAGTTTCTTAAGTGCCTGATTTAGAGCTTCAATAGGGTACTTAGTGTCTAGGCTATCGCCTAGGCTCCACCCGACAATTTCTTTTGAGTATGAGTCTAAGATCACGGATAGGTAGCTAAACTTATGATGTACTCCGTCATAATGGATGGGGATATACGTTATGTCGCTCACCCATACCTGATTAGCTCTTTCTGGTATCATATCTTTTACGAGGTTACCATAGAGCTTAAAACCGTGATTGGAGTTGGTGGTTCTCGGCTTTCTTTTACGTTGCCTTAGCTTCAAGCCGTGCTTGTCTAGAGTGTCAAGAAAACGGTCTCTCCCTAGTGGAGTCCCCTCCTTAAACTCTCGCTTATACATATGCCACAGCTTCTTACCGCCCATGCCAGGGGCTTTCTCTCGGGTCTCAAGAACGTACTCAACAGCCATCTCTTCAAGTGCCATATTGGCATGAAGTTTTGACTTTTTTCGCTTGTAATAGGCTTGCTTACTTACACCAAACAGGTCGCAAAGGAGCTGTATTGTATATTTCTTCAGATCCTGTGCGTGCAAGCGATCTACCGTTTGGTGCCAGCTTTTTTTCTTATTTGGATGCGGAAATTCTCTTCTGCCACATTGATTAATTCATTCAATGCATCTGTCAAAACAGTCTGCCTAAAAAGCTGTTTTTCAAGCTCTTGAACCCTTCTTTCTAAATCAACTGAGCTTTTCTCAGGCGCCCCGCCTGACGCCCCGCCTGACGCCACATCCGAATAATAATACCTGCGATATCCGCGGTGCTCTTCTTGTTTCTTCTTTTTCTTCGCCTTCATCTCTATAACTTCGTCTAACCCAGAATCTAGGTACCTATGAACCCACTCCAGGATCGTAGTCCTTCCAATAGGGACAAGGTGTGAAATCTGGGTATAACCTAAGTTTTCCTCAAAATAGAGGTGAATAACTCGGTCAAAATAAATCTTCTGGAGTTGACTCCTTTTTACAAACTTACTCATAAAAATCTATCTATGAGTCAACTTTTTCTAGGACAAGACACATCCTTTAATCCTGGAAAAGGTTGTCCGACCCGCAAGGGGTCGTGGGGGAGGGGGTGTCGCGGATCCCCCTAGTCATCGGCTCTTCGAGCCTCGACTAGGGGCTACGACAAATCGGACCTCTCCGAGGTCCTCTTTTTGGGGTGCCTCTATCGGATAAGGAGAGGGTAAAATCTGATGGTTGTATCATACTATCAATCAGTAGATTATGAAGGCGAAAACTGAGATGCAACTAAGCATTTGCTTTGTTGCATCTCGGCAATCGCTTAGTTGCAACTCGCCGATCGCTTAGTTGCAACTCGGCAAATCGCCTGCTTCAACGTCCTTTTTTATGGTGCCTTCTCGAACAAGTCGGCCGGGGTCGTGAGGAGGGGCGGTTTCCAATACACAGGGCTTCGCCCTCGACCTGTGCCTATTTAAGAGGGACCTCTCCGAGGTCCTGTTATATATCATTAAATATAGATATTGTGTATATTTGCATATTATATGATAGGTTAAGTAGTATGGCAAAGAATACGATGGGGACGAAGTTGCCCCGTAAACTAGAGCAGAAGATGCAGATTGTAGGCGAACAGATTAAGCTGGCACGGCTAAGACGAAATCTTACCATTGCACAGGTGGCAGAGCGAGCAACCTGTTCGCCTCTTACTGTTTCACGGATAGAGAAGGGGACTCCTACCGTGGCGATTGGTATTTACCTTAGGGTGCTGTATGCCCTTCAACTTGAAGATGACATCCTTTGGTTGGCCAAAGAGGATGAACTCGGTCGCCGTCTACAAGACCTGAGTATGGTGGATAGACAACGTGCTTCAAAGAAATAATGCTCATGAAAAGTTTGCTGGTATATGCTGATTTTGATTGGCTTGATGAGGTTAGGCTGGTCGGAGAATTGTCTTACGAATCGATTCGAGGGTCTGATAGCTATGGTTTCTCATTTGATAAAGAGTGGCTTCGGGATTATGGTAGTCTCTATTTGAGTGCTGACCTTAAGCCGTTTATTGGTATGCAGTACACCAAGGAGGGTAAAGAGATTTTTGGTTGCTTTTCAGACGCACTGCCAGATCGCTGGGGAAGGATGCTTTTTATGCGTAGGGAGCAAATCCAAGCGATGGAAGAACAAAGACCTCTCCATCGTATTACCTCGTTTGATTATCTCCTTGGTATTGATGACTTTTCTCGTATGGGTGGCTTTAGATTTAAGGAGGTAGCTGATGGGAAATTTATCAATAACAGTCCGTTCTTGAGGGTGCCTCCTTTGACTGATTTAAGGACTTTGGAAGCGGCGAGCCAGGAAATAGAACAAAGCGAGGAGGCGAGCGAATTGCCAGATAAGAAGTGGTTGACACAACTATTGCAACCTGGCTCCTCGCTTGGTGGAGCTAGGCCAAAGGCTAATGTGGTAGATACTGATGGAACCTTATACATCGCTAAGTTTCCATCTAGGAAGGATGATTATGATGCAGGGTTGTGGGAGCACGTTTGTCACTTATTGGCAAAAGAGGCTGGTATTGATGTGGCTGATACGAAGGTGTTAACTACAGAGACTCCATATCATACTCTATTATCACGTAGATTTGATAGGGTGGAAGGGAATAAGCGTATTCATTTTGCATCGGCAATGACTTTGCTAGGGTTGAGTGATGGAGACAATGCATCTAATGGTTTTGGTTACCTAGATATTGTTGATTTTATTATCCAGCATTGTACCGATGTGCAAGCGAATCTACAAGAACTATATAGAAGGGTGGCCTTTAATATCTGTATTGGTAATAGTGATGACCACTTTCGTAACCATGGTTTTTTATTGACCGCTAAAGGATGGACTTTGTCTCCTGCTTACGATATGAACCCTACGCTTAATCCATATCAAAGTCTTCTCATCAACTCCAATACGTGTGAAGCTAACTTGCACTTTTTGGCAGATGCATCTGAGGAGTATATGCTTGAGAAGGAGGTTGCTCAGCGGATTATTGATGAGGTTACGGAGACTATGAGGAGGTGGAGACAACTCGCCAATAAGCTAGGTATCCCCAGCCGTGAGGTGCTTAGCTTTGCTACCCGCTTTGACAGGGCTTTTTGACGTTGCCTTATAGGGCGGGTCAGACAAGGTTTTTTTGGGGGGGGTAAATGTTAAATATGGGGTGGGTGGTAGGGTACTGCGGAGATGTTGCAGTATCATTGGGTATATTTGCCTATGAATCGTTAATGAGTAGTGACCGATTTTATGGCGAGAAGTAATAGTGGTACAGGTCGTACAAGTATAGCACGACTACTGAAGAGATATCTATGGCTATATGATACGTTGGCTCGCTCACGTGGATTGACACGTGAGGAGATCTCTCTGCAGTGGGAGAAGTCGCCTCTCAATGAGTTGGGCGAACCGCTGTCGGAGCGGACTTTCCATGAGCATAAGAATGCGGTGATGGAGCTCTTTGAAGTGGAGATTAGCTGCAATAAAAAGGCGGGAAATAGATATACGATTGATACCAACTCTATTCGTGGTCAGAAGAAAATCAATCAATGGCTATTGGATAACTTTACCTTTAATACTCTTTTTCATCAATATCAGGACATCCATGATCGGGTGATTTTTGAGGAGGTGCCTAGCTATGATTCGGTTTATCTATTTGAGTTGCTAGACGCGATTCAGCAGAATCGTCAGATAGAGATTGAATATCAGAGTTTTGCACTTGGTGGTTCAGCTACTCTAAGGCTCTATCCCTTTGCCCTTCGGCTATTTAAGCAGCGGTGGTATCTTATTGCGAAGGAGGTGAAGGAGTCTGACCTATCGCCTTTTGGTTGCTACGATGAGGAGGGGATAGATCTCTCTACAGGGCTAAAGATCTATGGGTTGGATCGTTTGCATGGCCTGACGCTCTTGGAGGAGACTTTTGAGTATCCTAAGGAGTTTAATATGGAGTCGCTCTTTGAGGATTGCTATGGGATCATACTTGGCGATGACCCCTTCGAGTATATCACGATCAGGGCGACAAGGAAGCAGGCGAATTATATCCGGACACTTCCGCTGCATCATTCGCAGAAGGAGTACCCCTGTAAGGAGGATGGTAACTACGTTATTTTTAAGTACAAGCTCCGCCCTACCTTTGACCTCTTTCAGACCCTCTTATCGATGGGTGGAACGATTGAGGTGTTGGAGCCGGAGTGGGTGCGTCAGGAGTTTGTGAAATGGGTCGATGACTTGTATCACCTATATAATAAGGACAAGTAGAGACTATTGCACAAAGGCGATCTGCTGCGTTGCTTTCGGAATTCGGGCTAGGTCACGTACGCTAGTACGCTCCCTTCGCCCTCATCCTCAGCGCCTTGCATCTCATCCTTTGTGCAAAGTCTCAGTAAATTTTAGCAAATGCGAGAGAATGGCACTTCGTGCAACATTCTCATGATACTTATTAATTAATAACTATGATGCATAACGTGAAGTTTCTACCGAGAGTAGGGAGAAGCTATGATCGCTCCAGATGGGGCAAGCGTGTGATGGTGTTGGGGGAGAGCCACTATTGTGACAACCCCAGTGACGCAACTCCCGACATCACTAAGAGGGTATTTGAGTGGCAGTTTGACCGCTCTTGTGACTTTGAAAGGTGGATGAATACCTACACAAAGTTTGCAAGTGCGCTGAGTGGGCGTCAGGAGGATCGCTTCTCTTCGGAGGCAGTGTGGGATGAGGTGCTCTACTACAACTTTGTCCAACAACCTCTTACTGGCCCTCGTACTGCACCTACAAAAGAGATGCTGGTGGCTTCGGAGGCTGCTTTCATAGAGGTGCTGGAGGAGTATCAGCCCGATGTGGTACTGGTATGGGGTAGAAGCCGACTTTATGACCATCTGCCCGAAGCGGGTCATCAAGGTGCTGACTGCTGTGGAGTGGAGACGTGGATTTACCCTTTGCGGAATGGCCATGAGGTGCGGGTATTGCCTGTGCAGCACCCTGCCTCGGGTTTCTCTCCCAGTGAGTGGCACCAGGTGATTGCTGCCCTACTAAAGGAGTAGCCACCTTATTGGACGGGTCGGGTGCTCTTTTTTTGGGGGGGCTTATCGGACAAGTCGGACGGGTCAGACAAGTCGGACAGGTCGGACGCTTGGGTCAATGGTAAGGACCCCGGCTGAGGGGTTCCTATTAAATAGGCACAGGTCAAAGGGGCGTTAGCCCCGCATGACCTGTGTACAGATAGGCGGTCTATATCCATGACCCCGGCTGAGGGGTCAGACCTAGAGATAGGGTTTGTCCGACCCCTCGGCCAGGGTCGTGGGGTGTGGTGGTCTCCTATACACTTCGGGCTTCGCCCTCGACCTGTGCCTATTTAGCACGGACCTCTGCCGAGGTCCTTTTTCGGTGGGTGCTCGAACGTCCTGTGTATTGCTTTGGGGATCAATTGGCGATGAATAGAGAGTATAGTTTTTGGGTGAAGCTAGTGGGGGTAACGTGGAGGGTGGCGGTAAGTTCTTGGACGTGGAGAAATGTGGTGTCTGTGGGTGCTATCAGGCAATTAGCTTGGAATGTATTGATGCTGTCTACTTGAGTGATGCTGAGAAGTGTGGCGTTGATAACTCTTTCATCTGCTCGTAGCTGAATGGGAATGCCGGAGGAGTGCATTAGGTGGTTAGGTAGCTCCTCTTGGAGCTCTAGTAGGAGTACTCCCTTGATACTGTCGTTGGAGGGGGTTAGATCGCTGAGCATAGCTGTACCAGTCATCTTCCTCTCGTAGGGTAGTAGGTAGGTGGTGACGATGATGCCGACCAGTGCGATAGCAATGAGTGAAAGCCCTACTATGGTAAGGCTAGAGGGTACTTTGCCTTCAATATCTATCTCTTTATTACTTTTCATAGTTAGACTCCTTAAGTGCTTGTCTGTAGTATTCGCCTTTTTTCTCCATGAGCTGTTGGTGGGTACCACGCTCTATTACCTGCCCCTTGCTGAGGTATATGATTTGATCGGCCTGCTGAATGGTGGCTAGCTGATGTGCGATCACAATGATCGTTTTGCCCCTAGTGTGGCGATAAATCTGCGCTATCAATTGGGTGGCTCTATCTTTATCAAGATGACTTGTAGCTTCGTCTAAAAGTAGTATGTCTGGCTCTTTGTAGAGCATCCTTGCGATGAGTATTCTCTGTTTTTGTCCCTCGCTAACTCCTTGCCCTTCTCCGCCTATGAGGGTATTGATGCCGTGAGGGAGCTGGGCGATCCAGTTGGAGAGGCCAACTAACTGGATCACTTCTTGTAGTCGTTTTTCATCGGGTAGGATATTGGAGGGCGCGATATTCTTTGCCACGGTATCGGAGAATAGGTAGCCATCTTGCATCACTACGCCGCACTGACTACGCCACCACTCTAGGCTGTATTGATCTAGAGGGGTGGAGCCTAGTTTTACCTCCCCTAGTGAGGCTTGGTAATAGCCTAGAAGTAGCTTGAGGAGGGTGGTTTTGCCACTTCCACTTGGTCCCACGATGGCGGTAATCTTGCCGTGAGGTATGGTGAGTGAGATATCATGGAGAGTGTCTCTTGGACTATTGGGTAGATATTTGAAGGAGAGATGGCTGAGGTGGATATCGCTCTTTATTTGACCAGTGGGGAGGAGGGAGGTATCGCTATCCTCATCCTTATGGTGGTGAATCTTTTGGACTCTATCAAGGCTGATGCTGACATCTTGCCATGAGTAGATAAATCCAATGAGTTGCTCTACGGGGCTATTGAGTTGCCCAACGATGGACTGGATGGCTAGCATCATACCGAGTGTTAGATCTCCATTGATGACGGTTGTAGCGGAGATGATGGTGATGATGACGTTGCTGACCTCTCTAATGGCTGTGCAGCCTGCAGCCTGAGTTTGTTGGAGGTTGAGGCTTTTAAGATGGACTTTGAAGAGCCCTGCTTGAGCATGCTCCCACTCCCACCGCTTTGGCTGTTCGCACCCTTGTATTTTTATCTCTTGCATGCCATTGATGAGCTGGTAGGTGACGTTGCTATTTTCGCTCTCTTTTGCGAAGAGCTGATAATCCAGTTGCTTTCGCTTTTTGAGGAAAAGGGCTTTCCATACGACATAAACTACTGTCCCGGCCACGAAGATGAGGAATATACCCCAATGGTATAGGGTGAGGACGATGCTGAAGAGTAGAAATGTGAAAAGGGAGTAGAGAAGGCTGATGGGGCTATAGGTGAGGAAGTTTTGCACCCTCTGATTGTCTTCAATCCTTTGGAGGAGATCGCCTAATTGTCGCTGATCAAAGAAAGCGATGGGCAGTCTCATCAGCTTGATGAAGAAGTCGGAGATGAGTGATATATTGAGTCGGCTAGCGATGTGAAGTAAGATGATATCTCGGTAGAGGTCTATCGCGGTACGGCTGAATATCAGCATCAGTTGTGCGATGAGTATGAGCCATACAAAGCTGATCTGTCGCTGTCCGATACCATAGTCGACTACTGCCTGTGTGAGGAATGGAAATAGTAACTGAAGTAGTGCTACAACCCAAAGGCCTAGCATAATCTGTATGAATAGGGAGCGGTATCGCTGTAGGTAGCTCCAGAGAAAGGTGAGTTTGCTTTGGGTGATCTTGGGTGATTGTAGCAATGGTGATGGCTCTAGTAGCAGTGCAGCACCAAGACCTCCTTTGCCCCAATGGGAGATGAAGTCGCTCTCGTCGTAGCATTGGTAGGCTTCTTTCGGGTTGGAGGGGTCAATGATATGGTATGTACGCTCTTTTCTCCACTTTTTAGTTACCTTCTCAAGTAGCACGAAGTCACCATTGCTCCATGGAATGATGCAGGGGAGCTGGGCTTGGGTGGCTAATTTCTCCTTTGAAATGTGACCCCCGATACTTCTCAGTCCTAGGCTTTCAGCATGCTTGGCGAGGGTGATGAGGGTGCTTTGTGCATTCTGATCAAAAAAGGATGAGGGCAGGGTGATGTGATAGTGGGTTGCCACCATAGCTAGGCAGGCAAAACCACTATCTCCATTGGTTGCGTATGAGGTGATCAATCGGCTCTTTTTCATATTGAACTTGATTGGAAGTTCAAAGTTAATCATTTTTAGAGGTTAATCTTGTGGTGGATGCCAACTATTTTGCTACCTTTGCGGAACGAAAGAAATTATTAATATTATCGCTAGATAGTCGTGGAGAGATTTGTGCTTGCTTGCAACCACGGTAAAAAATGCTAAATGAGTGACCCTACCAGTCACTGTATCTTCTGACAGACTGGTTTTTGACACCCCTTTAGCTATCTGTGGAGAGTTCTTGCCTCGTCTATTTGGCCTTATATAAGACAGATGGTTTTATTATGAGTTATTTATTTACTTCAGAGTCGGTAAGTGAGGGACATCCTGACAAAGTGGCCGACCAAATTTCGGATGCAATCCTAGACCAGTTCCTCGCTTTTGATGAGGAGAGTAAAGTGGCGTGTGAAACCCTTGTGACCACTGGGCAGGTGATGATTTCGGGTGAGTTTTCATCGCAGGCTTATGTGGATATCCCTTCCGTGGTGAGAGGGGTGATCAATGATATTGGTTACAATAAGGCGGAGTATCTCTTTGATGGCAATTCGTGTGGCATCCTCACGGCGATTAAGGAGCAGAGCCCTGATATCCACCGTGGTGTGGTGCGTCAGGACCTTGCTGAGCAGGGTGCTGGGGACCAGGGAATGATGTTTGGGTATGCCACTAAGGAGAGTGATAACTATATGCCACTCCCTATTGAGCTATCTCATACGATCCTTCAGGAGCTCTCCCGTATCCGTAAGGAGGAGCCGGACTTGATGCCTTACCTTCGCCCCGATGCTAAGAGTCAGGTGACGCTAGAGTACAACCTTGACCGCACTCCTGAGCGTGTGCATACGATTGTGGTGAGTACACAGCACGATGACTTTGTGAAGCCTCATGCGGGGCTTTCGCAGGAGGAGGCGGATAGGATCATGCAGGAGCAGATCAGGCGGGATATTCACTCTATTTTGCTCCCTCGTGTGGTGGAAAAGTACTCACCAGAGGTGCAGAAGCTTTTTGATAATAAGGTGATTCTTCACGTTAATCCAACTGGTAAGTTTGTAATCGGTGGTCCCGCTGGTGATACGGGGTTGACGGGTCGTAAGATCATTGTGGATACCTATGGTGGTAAGTCGTCGCACGGTGGTGGAGCCTTTAGTGGAAAGGATAGTTCGAAGGTGGATAGATCGGCTGCCTATGCGGCACGCTTCCTCGCTAAGAACCTTGTGGCTGCTGGAGTGGCTGATGAAGTGAAGATTCAGGTGGCTTATGCGATTGGTATTGCGGAGCCAGTAAGTCTCTTCGTGGATACCTATGGCCGTAGCAATGTGGGGTATAGTGACTCTGAGATTGCACGGAAGCTACTGGAGGTTTATGACCTTCGCCCTTACAGTATCGTGGAGTCGCTGAAGCTGAAGCACCCAATCTACAGGGAGACGTCGGCCTATGGTCACATGGGACGTACCCCTCGCAGTGTGGTGAAGCACTTCGATGACCCATACGGACAGGCTGTGGATAAGGAGGTGGAGCTCTTCACTTGGGAGCAGCTATCATTGGTAGATGAGATAAAGAAGGCTTTCTTCTAAGTCTCTCACAACGGGTTGCAAGGGCCCTATCGGACGAGTCGGACAAGTCGGACGAGTCGGAGCACCCGCGAGGGTGCCACCCAGCTAGCCACCGGTCGAGGTTCGTAGAGCCGATGACCGGCGGGATAGGTGACGGTAAATATTATTCGACCCTTGTGGTCGCACTTGGATAGGTTTGTGCGACTACAAGGGTCGTGTGTTGGGGTGGGTACCTCGTTTCCCGCCGGTCGTTCGGGGGCTTCTGCCCCCTCCGACTGGGGGCTAGCTGAGTGGCACCCTGTCGGGTGCTCTTTTTGGGGTGCCTTATCGGACAAGTCGGATGAGTCGGACGAACCCCTTCGGGGTATAATAATGAGCAAAAAAAAACACCCGCTAGGGTGTTTTTTATCTTTACATTTCGTATCTGGCTCGTTGCTGCTCGATTAGCTTGCGTTTATCGGCCTCGGAAGGCTCGAAGTGCTTGCTTTGACTGAGCTGCTCTATCAGTTTCTTATCCTTCGCATCTAGCTTGTCTGGGATAAAGATGTGTACGACGATCAACTGATCGCCCTTGCCGGCCCCTCTCACACTTGGTAGTCCCTTATTCCTCAGTCGCAATATCTTGCCCGACTGAGTTCCAGGCTCGATGGTTACCTTAACCTTGCCATCAAGTGTGGGTACGACCACTTTATCGCCTAGTAGAGCTGTAGTGACAGGAATGAGTAGGTTGTAAACCACATCATTGCCGTTGCGGATAAACTCTGCATCGCTGATCTCCTCAAACTGCACTAGTAGGTCGCCATTCGGTCCTCCATTCGGTCCTGCATTTCCCTTGCCACGCAGGGTCATTTGCATACCCGAGGCGACACCGGCTGGCACATTGATCTCTATCAACTCTTCGCCTTGCTCTATCCCAGTGCCCGAACAGTGGGTACACTTATTCTTGATCACTTGTCCCGTACCATTACAGGTGGTACAGGTGGACTGGGTTTGCATGCGTCCGAAGATACTATCTTGCGTCCGAATGACACGACCCGAACCGTGACAGGTAGGGCAAGTCTCCTTGCTACTTCCCGCCTCTGCACCTGAGCCGTGGCAGTGGCTACAAGCTACGTTTTTCTTTACCTTGATCTTCTTGGTGGTGCCATTGAGTACCTCCTGTAGCGTCACATGGATACGAACGCGAAGGTCACTGCCATAATTGACGGTGCTTCCTCCGCCTCCTCCAAAGCCACTGAAGCCTCCAAAGCCACCGAAGCCGCCCATACCTCCGAAGAGGTCACCAAACTGGCTGAAGATATCCTCCATGGACATGCCACCAGCACCTCCAAATCCAGCGTTGCCATCTACTCCTGCATGTCCATACTGGTCGTAGCGAGCTCGTTTATCGGGATTGCTAAGGACGTCATACGCCTCTGCTGCCTCCTTAAACTTCTCCTCAGCTTCTTTGTCACCAGGGTTTCGGTCGGGGTGATATTTAAGTGCAGTCTTGCGGTATGCCTTTTTTATCTCATCGTCCGAGGCACCTTTACTGACACCAAGGACCTCGTAGTAGTCTCTCTTTTCTGCCATTATTGTCTTGCTCCTCTGCTATTAATTGCCTACCACCACTTTGGGGTGACGAATTACCTTGTCATTGAGGGTGTAGCCAGTCTGTACACAATCAATCACCTTGCCCTTTTTATCTGCCTCCTCGGTAGGTACCATAGCGACTGCTTCGTGTTGGTCGGCATCGAAGTCCTTGCCGATCACCTCCATGGCATTGACCCCCTGTGCCTTGAGGGCAGAGACAAACTTATTTTGTATGATCTCTACTCCCTCCACTAAGCCTTCTACCGACTCCGCCTGCTTCATATTCTTAATGGCTAGTTCGATATCATCCATAATATCTAGGAAGCCCCCCACTATCTTCTCACCGCCATATTTGATGAGGTCGCTCTTCTCCTTCAGTGTGCGTTTGCGGTAGTTTTCGTACTCCGCACGCAATCTTAGGTAGTCGTCTTGAAGCGTCTCTAGCTCGCTCTTCAGTGCCTCTACCTCATCTACTTCTGTTGGTTGCTCCTCTTGAGTTGTTTCCATGTTCTCGGAGGTCTCAACCTGCTCCTCATTGAGGAGTTGCTCCTCTCTCTCTATATCCTTATCTTTCTTCATATCTTCTTATTTGATTTATGTTTCTATCCTATTACTAGCAATAACCTTGCCAATCGGCCCAATTGTCAGTCGGCTCGTTTCTTGTGCGTCACTACCGCAATAACCCCAAATACCACTAGGAATACGAGAAGAGCCAAAAGGTCGGGGACTATCTCTAGGAAACCAGATCCACGTAGGTAGACCATTCGGGTGAGGCGATTAAAGTAGGTGAGGGGGTTGGCGTAGGCGATCACCTTTGCCCAAGCTGGCATGGCATCAACAGGGGAGAAAAGCCCACTCATTAGGAAAAATATGAGGATAAAGAAGAGGGTGAGGAACATTGATTGCTGCAATGTCTCAGAAAAGTTGGAGAGAATTACCCCCATAAACGAAAGAGCGATAGCAAAGATCAATACGCAAAATAGGTAGAGAAGTATGCTCCCTTGGAATGCTAGCCCATAGACCCAATAGATAACCGGAATGCTGATGAGGACAGAGATGATTGCCAATATCCAAAACGGTATAATCTTGGAGAGGATAAGGGTGGAGCGACGGATAGGGGTCACATTGAGTTGCTGGAGTGTCCCTTTTTCCTTCTCTTGTACAATGCTCATAGCTGGGAATATACTGCAGTACATGGTGAGCATAATGACCAGCAAGGCAGGTAGCATAAAGTACTTGTAATTGAGTGTACTATTGTACCGATAGGTTGGGAGTACGGCTATTGGTTCGATCTCTTCTTGCGAAAGCCCAAGCTCCTCCATCCGTAATTGCTTCGAATAATGTTGTACCAATCGGAGTAAGTAGCTCTGTGCTAGTCCCGCTTGAGTGCCATCCACCGCATTGATGAGCAGCTGAATCGAAGGCTCTTCTTGTAGCTGTAGCTTTTCGCTAAAATCTTTGGAAAAGACCATCACTGCCTTTGCTTTCCCTTGCTCAATATCATTCAAGGCAGATGGATAGTCGGGGTAAATACTTTGCACCTCTATGCTTTTCGTTGCCTTCAGCTTCCCGATCAACCTTTGGGCATAACCGCCTGTATCGCTATTGACTATGGAAATCTTAAGTGACTTCAGCTCCTGAGTTACTGGCCAAGGAAAGAAGAAGAGCACCATAATGGTGTAGAATATCAGCACCCCAACAATGACAGGGTTTCTAGAGAGTTGTTTGAACTCCTTTTCAAGTAAATAACCTAGTACCATCTTTCTACTTCAATCTTGGGCGAATACTTACAATCGCGATGGTGAGCATCAGCACCGCAAAGAGGGTGAGGGCAAGAACCTCTTGCCATATTCCCATAAAGGAGAGCCCCTGTATCATTACCTTTCGTGTGGCACCGATGTAGTAGGTGGCTGGCACGAGATAGGAGATCCATCGGAGGGCGGCCGGGATATTAGCTAAGGGAAAGAGCATACCTGTGAGTAGAATAGTGGGCATCATCATACCAAAGCCTGAGACCACCACTGCATCTCTCTGCTGGCTAACCAGACTGGAGATCGCCAATCCAATGGCAAGGGCAACGAGTACGTAGAGCATTGTAACCAAGATGATGAGCAACAACGAACCTCGGATGGGTACTCCTAGCACAAAGTAGGAGAGTATCAGGATAGAAGCAATGTTGATGAGCGACACCACAAAGTAGGGCACCGCTTTCGCTAGAACCATGGTAGTGGCGTGCACTGGAGAGACTAGTAGCAGTTCCATACTCCCTCGCTCCTTCTCGCGAGCGATGCTCACGCTAGTCATAATGGTGCAGAGCACAATCAGAACCAGTCCCATAATTCCTGGCACAAAGTTGTAGCTCGATTTCATCATTGGATTATAGAGCATTCGGCTATTGACCTCTATAGAATAGGGAAGTTGGCTACCGCCGCCAATATCCTCTAGCACTACACTTTGTAGCAATGCAGAGGCGTAGGATACCCGTATCTCTCCCGCATTAGGGTCGGAGGCATCCACCACCATCTGCACCTGCGTCGGCTGTTTTCGGTAGATACTTGCCTCAAAGGCGGTGGGCATCACAATGAAGAGATCCAACTTATCCTTTTGAAGTAGCTCCTCCGCCTCAGCCACCGAAAGGTGTTCCTCATAGAGGATAAAGTCGGGATGACTTCGGATCTTCGCCTCTAGTCGCTGCGTGTATCTATCTGGCTCCAAGGTGACTAATGCGGTACGGATATTGGTCACCTCCATATTGAGTGCAAAGCCAAAGAGTAGTAACTCCACCACCGGCATAAGTAGCAGAATTAGCAATGTATAAGGGTCTCTAAAGATATGGATAAACTCCTTAGAGACAAAGGCATGGAATTGCTTGATACCTGACACTTTCATTCTACTCGCCTCCCCTCTCTTGCCAATTGCTTAAATACCTCATCCATATTGCGTGCTCCCGTTTTTTCTTTGAGCTCATCAGGAGTCCCCATAGCCTTAATCTCACCATCCACCATAATAGAGACCCTATCGCAGTACTCCGCTTCATCCATATAGTGCGTGGTGACGAATACTGTAATCCCTTGACCGTAGGCCGCCTCGTAGATCAGTTCCCAAAATTGTCTCCTAGTAATAGGATCCACCCCTCCTGTCGGCTCATCGAGAAATACGATCTGAGGTTGGTGAAAGATAGCAATGGAGAAGGCCAACTTCTGCTTCCACCCAAGTGGCAGCTTCTTCACCAAGGTCTTTTGGTATTCCAAAAAGTCAAGACGCTTTAGTAGCTGAGTGGTTTTCTGCTTGATTTCGGAATTGGGAATGCGATAGATGCCAGCAAAGAGACGGATATTTTCCTCTACCGTAAGATCTTCATATAGGGCAAACTTCTGGCTCATATAGCCGATATGCTTCTTGATCTCTTCGTTTTCATGCAGGATATCGCACCCAGCCACCTGTCCCTCGCCACTCGTTGGTTTGCTCAATCCACATAGGATCTTCATCGCCGTGGTCTTGCCTGCTCCATTGGCCCCAAGGAAGCCAAAGATTTCTCCCTTTCTCACCTCAAAGGAGATATGATTGACCGCCAAGAAACTACCAAACGCCTTGGTGAGCTCCTTGACCTCAATCACTATTTCATTTTGATCGCTGACTCTCATAGGCTCCCTTATTCGGTTTTGGAAAGTAGTAAAAAGGCATCCTCCAATCCAGCTGTGATGGGGCGAACCTCCCCACTTCCAATATGTCGGGCAATATCGCTCGCTTCTACTCCTGCCTCGGTAGTAATGTGAAAGACATCGCCAAAGGCAAAGCTATTGATCGCCTTCGGAAAGCTACTGAGCCTTGCGAGAAGCTCCAGTCGATTCTCCCCTTTCACCTCAAAGATGGGGTAGGGGTATTGCTTGGTGAGCTGCTCAGGACTATCAATCGTGAGAAAATTTCCCTCTTGCATAAAGGCCAAGCGGTCACACTGCTTTGCTTCGTCCATATAGGGAGTTGAGACCACGATGGTTACCCCTTGCTTTGAGAGTTTATGAAGCATATTCCAAAGATCTACTCTACTGATCGGGTCAATGCCAGTAGTCGGTTCGTCCAAAAAGAGTATCTCGGGGCTGTGAATGAGGGCTGAGGAGAGTGCCAGCTTTTGCTTCATTCCTCCCGAAAGTGACTTTGCCTTGCGGTGCTTAAAAGGCTCTATCTGACTGTAGATGTCCTTTATCTGATCGTACTTCTCGGCGATAGTCGTATTAAAGATGGTGGCAAAGAAATTGAGATTTTCCTCCACCGATAGATCGGGATAGAGCGAAAAGGTGCCCGGCATATAGCCCACTACCTGTCTCAGTGCTTTGTAGTCCTTCACTACATCATACCCCACTACTCGGGCGGTACCACTCTCGGGTAGCATTAGAGAGCAGAGCAGTCGGAAAAGCGTGGTTTTGCCAGCCCCGTCAGGACCGATCACCCCAAAGATTTCCCCTTGTTCCACTTCAAAGGTCAACCCACCGGGAGCAGTCCCTACACCTACTTTCCCCCCTGTAGGGGATGAAAAAGTAAGTCGTAGTCCCTCTGCCGATATGGCTGCTGCTTTCTCACTCTGTACGACACTCATACCACACTTTTATCGTACTACCTCTCCGTACATTCCTATCCGAAGAGTGCCATCAGAATTAGGCACACGCACCTTAATGGCATAGACTAGATTGGAGCGCTCATCATCGGTCTGTACCGTCTTGGGCGTAAATTCTGCCCGACTAGAGATCCAGGAGATCTTACCTGGGTAGCTACGCTTCTCTCCATTCTCTCCATCCACCTGCACCTTTACTTCATCGCCTAGGTGGAGAGTGCCCAATTGGTCATTCTGTACGTAGGCTCTTAGGAATAGCGTCTCAAGATTGCCCACTCTAAATAGTGGGCGCCCCTGCCCTGCTAGTTCCCCACGGTGAATATAATTGGCTAGTACCGTACCGCTGATCGGTGCCGCAATCTTTGATCGCTCAATCAAATCATCCACCTGTGCCACCTGTATGTCTATGGCAGAGCTTTGGGCAGTAATCTGACTACTTTGATTAGAAAGCGTACTGCGAGCAGCCGAGAGCTGACTTTCTACGGCAGCTATGCCACTATCTAGGTCATCCAGTTGCTTCTGTGTCGCCACCCCAGCTTTTAGCAGACGAGCGGTTCGGTCGCGATTGGATTGTAGCTCCTCCAACTTTACCTCCAGAGCTTTGGTCTGAGTTGCGATATTTGGCTGATTCGCCCTTACCCCTTTGCCCGAGCGAAGGAGTGCCTCACGCTGTAGAAATAGCTGAGTAGTATCTACCAATCCTACTTGCTCCCCTTGCTGAATGGTGCTTCCCTCTTCAATATTCCACTCCAGTACTCTGCCATTCACCTCGCTAGAGACCAGCACCTCGGTTGCTTCAAAGCTCCCCGAGCCAATTACCTCGCTTTTCTGGTTGTGGCAAGCCGATAGGAAAAGTGTAGCAGTAGCCACTGCTAGCCACCCCATCCAATGATCCCATTGATTCCTTTTTATCATAGTCCTAATCTATTTTGTACACGATACTTAGCCCTTAAGAGCTGTAGTTGGTCTACCTCTAGTGTCCTTTTGGCTGCATCTAGTTTGCTCTTCTGCTCCAAATACTCCGAGGTGGCAAGTGTACCCTCCTCTTCACTCTTCTTAGTGCGATCCAGCACCCGCTCTAGGGTTTCCACTAGCAGTCTGTCGCTAGTGATCTGTGTCTCATACCTCTCTACTTCATTGTATGCTTCACTCAGTTCACGTTGGAACTCCTTTTCGAGTGATGCTCGCTCCAGCTCTACCAGACGTTGACTTTGGTGGAGCTTCTTTTTTTGTGTCGAAAGATCGTATAGTTTGCCAAAGTTCCAGCTCAGCTTCGCTCCTGCAATGTAGTAGAATGAAGGGTCGGGGTTCATCATATTCAGACCAGGTCGACCATATCCCCCTCTAGCAAATAGAGCCAAAGTAGGCATTCCTTTAGCTAGATAGGCCTTCCAATCAGCCGATAAGCTCCTCAGCCGGCTATCCAGTAGCAGATGCTCAACCCTATTGGGTGCCACCCGAGTCCCTGTATTGGAGGGGAGGGTGGGTAAACTTGGCAGTTGTGCCATCGTCCCTTGAGAGAGCTTCAGCCCTGTATATATGGAGAGCGTCTCTAGTAGAGCCTTCCGACTTTGCTGGAGTTGGTCACTCGTTTGCTTTGCTTTGATTTGTTCTACAGTAACCAAATCTAGGTCATTTTCGCTAGCCATCCCGGTGGCCAGTAACGAAGTAACCTTATCGGCTTGGCGAGCGAGTTCCTCTATCACCACCTTCTGTAGCTCCATCTGCTTATCCACTAATAGCAGAGCAAAGTAGAGCTCCACTACCGCATCACGTACCTTTTTAGCCCTAACTTCAGTCTTCGCTTGTTGAGCCGCCGTCTCCGACTTTATCGCCTCGGTGCCAGCTTTTACTCTGCCACCATCCCAAATCAGTTGCGTCACCTGAAGGTAGGTATTGTACTGAAAGTGAGGTATCTTGGGCAGATCCGGAGGAGGCACCTTGATCCCCATCACCTCTGGCATCTTGATATCCAATTCTACCACATCGCTGAGATAATTAGCAGAGGCCTCTAGCGATAGCTGTGGGACGTAAGCCAACCAAAGGGCCTTGCGTAGCTCTTCCCCAAGCTTCCCTTGGAGCTGCATCTGTTCGGTAGTAGGGTGGTGAGCAGTAGCCACTTCTAGGCACTCCCCAAGCGTGATGTTCTGAGCCTGCAATGCTAGTGTGTTGAAAACTACTAGTACCAGCCAAATAACTCCTCTTTTCATAGTTTACTTTTTTGATCCGTAAGCATAGCTATAGACCATACCTACCAAGATAGCTCCTCCTACAATATTGCCAAGTGTCGCGGGAATCAAGTTATTCCAAACCATCTCCCATACGGTCACATCGGCACCCGACATAATCCCCATAGGGATATAAAACATATTAGCAATGCTATGCTCGAAACCGAGCGTCACGAAGACCATCACAGGGAGCCAAAGCCCCACCAATCGGCCAAACATTTCATTCGAACTCATTCCCAGCCAAATAGCAAGGCATACCAACCAATTGGCACCAATCCCTTTTAGAAATATTACGTGCCAAGGCTGCGAAACTTTACTGCTAGCTATACTAGCGATGCCACTTTGCCAAGGCTCTACTTGTAGTAACCCTGTTAGATGTGCGAGAAAAAAACAAACCAGTACCGCACCCAAAAAGTTGGTAAGCCATGTCATCAGCCAGTTGGCAAATACGTATCTCCACGAGATAAAACCTTTACGAGCACCAGTGAAGAGGACTGCCGTATTGCCGGTGAATAACTCCCCTCCTACTAATGAAATGAGTACTAGACCAATGGGGAAAGACAATCCTTGTATGAGCCTGAAAAAACCAGGAGACCCCTCCGTAATGCCTAGTGACCCGTAGGCTAAATAAAAGGAAAATAAACCACCTAAAGAGATGAATGCACCACCTAGGATGCCTAGAACTGCTAGCTTAATTTGCGACCCCTGATACTTATTAAGTGCCATTTGCTCTGTATTCTTTAGCACTTCAGCGGGTGAGTTGATCATATTACTTTGTTATATTATTACTAATTAATTACTTACTCCCTCGCACAAAGGTACCAAAAAAAGAGTGGGGCAACCATATATGGCGATTTTAGGCACAAGGGTGACGTATTTGGTTACTCTTACTATATCGCTGTACAGGTAGGTCAAAAGTTGAGATGCAACTAAGCAATCGGCGAGATGCAACTAAGCATTTGCCGAGTTGCATCTCGCCGATTGCTTAGTTGCAACTCGGTTAACGCTTGTATATAGTTTTGAATTTCAGTGGGTTATGAGGGTCGCATTTTGCTCTTTTTTAAGCGGTTTTTTCAAACTCTGAAAAGGTGAGTCCCCCATGGTACAAAAAAAGGTGCCTTCGCGCCTCTAATACATAACCCCGTACTTTGGATAGGAGTTGCAAGTAACGTAATAAGCAGAGCCTACCCTCGTTTATTCCAGCGGAAAAGTCGGAAGGCAATGAGACTACTCAGTATGCCAATCACCAGGATCACTAGTGAGACGAGCAGTAGGTCGAGTGGTCGGTAGTCTACAGGATAGGCCTCGATGAGGAACATTGAGGTATCTCCTCCTCCTCCTAGCTTTGCAAAGCCAAACTGCTGCTGGAGCCATACCAATACTGACCCTACCACCAAACCAATTACCAAGCCCGTTGCTGAGAGTAGCCACCCTTCAATCAAAGGAATCAAATTGATCATCCTATCCCTTGCTCCGAGAAACATCAGCGTGCGAGCATCTTCTCGCTTTTCAATAATCAGCATACCAAGCGTACTGATCACACTAAAGAGGGAGAGCAATAGCACAAATAGGAGTAGTACAAAGGAAAACCACTTCTCTATCTGTAGGATTTTATAGACATCGGGGTGTTGCTGGTAGCGGTCGAGGAGCTCAAAGCCCTCTGGCACCTCAATCGGTGCTGAGAGGGCTAGATATCCTACCTCATCTTCATCGTACTGTAGAAGTCTCCGCACCTCATCTAGCAGTACAAATACCACCTCCGTATCCTCTGCTTGATCGGTACTGAAAATGCCTGTAATATGGTAGCTACCGCTCTGAAAGCTTCTAAGAGGGTTGATGGTAGAGATACGCCCTAGTCGCTTTGGCAGCATCACCTCCAGTGGTGAGACATATCCTGCTCCAGCCCCTAATGGCATCGCCACCCCTAGGCCTAAGATAGCTGTAGGTACCTCAGTAGTCCCAAGGTCAAAGTCTCCAGAAAAAAGATACTCTTGCAATGGCACTATCTCCGAGTAGCCATCACCCAATCCTACCAACTTGATAGCGGTGCTATTATCCTCAAACCGTGCTACTGCCTCCGTTTCGAGCACCCCAGCTCCCTCACTAATCCCAAAGGCAGAGGGCGAAAAAGGTTGCCCATCATTTCGCTGTAACTTATATTCGGGCGATAGGCTAGAGAGCTGTGAGGTGGTGAAGAGCTCAAAGCCATTGAATACAGAGAGTACCACCACCATAGCTGTGGTCACTAGGGAGATTCCTAGCACTGCTATGATAGATAGGATATTGACTGCGTGGGTACTCTTTGGCGAAAAAAAGTAACGCCACGCAATCCTAAATGCATTGGTGAAGTGGTACGACATATAGGCTGAACGGTTGGTAGAAAGCTTCCTAAAAGAGGAAGTAGCTCCAAGCGGATTACTCCTTAGTTGGTTGGTCAGTTAGCCCCAGTAGTTCATCAATTCGCTGAGCGTAGGCCTCACTATTATCTATCTCAAAGATAAGCTCTGGGATATGTCTTAGTTGTGACGCCATCCGA
Source organism: Porphyromonas somerae (assembly GCF_022845615.1). Classification (NCBI taxonomy): domain Bacteria; kingdom Pseudomonadati; phylum Bacteroidota; class Bacteroidia; order Bacteroidales; family Porphyromonadaceae; genus Porphyromonas; species Porphyromonas somerae. The sequence goes on from NZ_AP025559.1 coordinate 669,910, forward strand.
TTGCCTAGGTCATAGCGAACCGTCGAAGCATTCTCTTTAATCCACTTCATCATCTCCTCCGCCCTTTCATCGGGGAAGATGCTGAGGTACACTCGAGCACTACTTAGGTCAGGTGAGAGCCGTACCTCCGTTACCGATATCATGATCCCTTTGGTTTTACGGGTCTCCTCCTGAAATAGTATTCCTAGTTGGCGTTGTATCTCTCGTGCTACTTTTTTAGTTCTTAGTTGATCCATAGTTATCTCCTTTTATTAGTTAATCATGATCATTGTGAGCCCATCTCGCATCGGGAGGATCACTTTCGATACCCTCTGATCTTCGGCCACAAGTTGGTTAAATCTACGTATTCCCACAGTTTGTGGATCGTGAAAATTATCGTGCCATACTTTTTCGCCCCAAAGCGTGTTATCGGCCAATATGAGGGCGCCCTTGGGGAGGCGAGAGGCGAGCAATTGGTAGTACTCAGGGTATTGAGCCTTATTGGCATCAAGGTAGACTAGCTGGTACTCCTCTAGCGGTAGCTCGCTGATGATCTCAAGAGCATCACCCATCAGTAGCTCCACTCGATCCTCTACGCCCGCTTGCTGGAGGTGGTCAAGGATACGACTACGCAATTCGTCATTCAGCTCTATCGTGGTGAGCTTTGCTCCCTTCGGCAGAGCCGTGGAGAGGGCAATGGTAGCATAACCGACAAAAGTGCCTATCTCTAGTACCTTTGAGGGCTTCATCAGCTCTACAATCATCTGGAGAAACAAGCCCTGAATATGCCCAGACACCATGCGGGGATGGGTGAGCGTGAGGTGAGCTTCTCTACTGATTTTGGCCAATAGATCTGGCTCTGGTGAGGAGTGGGTGGCGATGTACTCCTCCCTTGCTAGCTCCTCTAATCGCCGATTCATTTCTTTTGCTCTTCCTCGCTATAGAAGTCAAGTAGGTCACTTACTCTATTAAATTCAAGGCTGGTAGTGCCCACCTCATTGCTTAGGGTACCACCAATATAGGCGATGAGGTCATCTGTCTTCAGTAGGCCACGCTCCAAAAGTGTCTTTACCGCCTTGACATAATACTGGCGCCTATTGTATCCCTCATGACTTAGGTAGATAGGATAGACACCGAAAGAGAGATTGAGCTGACGGGTAATGTATTGATCCTTACAAATAGCATAGATCGGAGCCTCTCCTCGGTAGGCACTTAGGTTGCGTGCACATCTTCCCGAAGCCACATCTGTGATGATCGCCTTCACTCCAAGCCGGAGGGTGGACTTCACGGTGTACTTTGCTAGGTAGCTAGTAACCCCTAGGATATCATTTTCGCCCTTGCGAAGCTTAATACCGCCCCGATAGCTAAGATGCTTCTCCGCCTCTACGATGATACGCTTCATCGTCTTAACTGCATCCACAGGGTATTTACCATTGGTAGTTTCCCCACTCAGCATCACCGCATCAGTATTCATCAAGATAGCACTAGAGACATCCGATACCTCTGCACGAGTAGGGCGAGGATTGTGGATCATGCTGTGGAGCATCTGTGTGGCAATGATTACTGGCTTCTTCTTCAGGATACAGCGGTGTACAATATCATTTTGGATGGCTGGAATCTTCTCGAAGTCTATTTCAATGCCAAGGTCGCCTCGAGCGATCAAAATACCATAGCTGGCATCAATGATCTCATCAATATTATCTACTCCCTCTTGATTTTCAATCTTAGAGATAATCTTGATCGCCTCGCCACCATTTTCATCTAGGATACGGCGTACCTCATCCACATCTTTATGGCTACGTACAAAGGAGTGAGCGATAAACGCAAGCCCTCTCTCTATCGCATAGAGGATGAATTGATGGTCTCGGTCACTCACTGCAGGTAGATTGATATGGACATCAGGCACATTGACACTCTTGCGAGAGCCTAAGACGCCATCATTCTCTATCACACAGTAGAGCTTCTCTGCGTCCTTGTCCAATACCTTAAGACCCACTTCACCATCATCAATCAGGATGCGAGCCCCTACAGGTACATCGTGTACAAAGTTCTTGTAATTCACATAAATGCAGGCTTCGGTGGAGGTTCCCTTAGGGTCGGCCGCTATGGTGATCTTATTTCCGGCTACGAGGTTAGCTTGATGCTCAAACTTTGTGGTGCGTACCTCTGCCCCCTTGGTATCAATCATAATTGGTACCTGAGGATCTACGCTACGGACGTTGTCAATTATCCGATCAAACCCCTCCTTATCAATATGTGCCGAGTTGAGTCGAACGACATTAACACCGGCATCAAATAACCTTTTAAGAAACTCTGTGTCACATCTTTGGTCAGAAATTGTGGCAACTATTTTTGTCCTTTTATTGTCCATAATCAATCAATCGTAATATATACTTTCTTTCTTTCTTTCTTTTACCTTCTAGCAATTAAGTGTGCAACAGCCAAGCGGTATCCATCTAGTCCAAACCCCATCAAGGTCCCTACACACACCTCGCTCAGGAGGGTGATGTGTCGGTGAGGCTCCCGTGTAGCAAGGTTGCTAATATGCACCTCTACTACAGGACACTCTATCGCACGCACCGTATCCTGTAGGGCATAGGAGTAGTGTGAGAGGGCACCAGCATTGAGAATCATCCCACTAGAGTAGGGGGCTTGGCTCTGCATATAATCAATTAAGTCTCCTTCGTGATTGCTTTGGAAGTAGACCAATTCCCATGCCGGGAATAGGTCCCTCAAGCGTTCGAGGTATTCATCAAATGGGGTGCTCCCATATATCTCTGGCTCCCTTGTCCCTAGCATATTGAGGTTGGGACCGTTTATGATATGTATCTGTCTGCTTTCCATGCTATCACTTCCTTTGTCTATTGCAAAGATAATCAATTTATTCGTGGCGGAAAATAGCGGATCGTACTATCTGCGCAGATGCTTCCCTTACGCCAAGATGACCAAATTAATGTAGAAAAAGGATGGGATCGCTACAAAGAGAAGACTATCAATCCGATCCAAGATGCCCCCATGCCCAGGGAGGATATTGCCCGAGTCCTTTACTCCATAAGAGCGTTTCAAGAAACTCTCAAAGAGGTCACCGAAATTGCCAAAGAAAACGATCAATACCGCCAATGTAATCCAGTTAGATATAGTTGCTACCTCAGGGAAAAGGGAGTGAAACCCAATAGCCCCAAGAATGGCTACCACGCCACCACCGATGGCACCCTCCCAACTCTTATTAGGGGATACACGGCGGAATAGCTTGTGCCGACCCAGTAGCGAGCCGATGAGATAAGCTCCAGTATCATTGAGCCAAATGGTTACCATAATGGGCAGTAGCCAAAAGGTGTCGGGGAAAGCAAAGTCGCTACCTAATCGCTCAGCCACACCATATCGGCTTCCCATGGTTAGTACCAGTAGACCAAGTGGTAGAGCTGTATAAAGGTGGGCAAAGAAAGCGTGCCCCAACTCAACTGAGGGCTGCCGTTGAAGCCTATAGATCTCTCCAATCAGATAGAATAGTAGGTAGCAAAAGTAAGGGAGTAGCACTAGGAGTGTCCTTTGCCAATCCCCCGAATAGTCAATCAGTGTATAGGCGGCTAAGATAGGGAGCCCAGCCACCATGCCATGAACAATTCTTAGGAAAAGTGCATAGAGATTGGCCCCAGTCATCAATTGATACTCGTATGAACCAAGCATGGCAAATAATGCCAATACCCAGGCCATTAAGTCGATCCGATTGGTCAGTATGCAACCTAAAATGATACCGACATAGACAGCTCCTGTAACCGCTCGTGAGGCTAATGATTTAAGTTTCGACATACAGATATTTTGCTAATTCCACTTGAAGTCAACAATAAGTGGATTGTGATCACTATACAATTTATATTTTGGAATACTACTTCCAATCGCTTTAATTTCCCCCTCATAAAAGAGGTGGTCAATCCGGAAGGGCATCAATCGTTCGTTGAATGAGACAGAAAGTCCTAGCCCAGTTTCGCTATAGGCATCTCTCATCCGGCTCCTTAGCTGACTGTAGGTATAGCTCATGGGCGTATCGTTGAGATCCCCTACAACAATTGTCGCCTGAGGCTGATACTTATTCTGTAGCTTTTCCACATCCTTTCGCACCTTACTTGCCACGCTAGCCCGTTGGTTCAGTCTAGGACCCAATCGACGCTTCACCTTGATAAATTGCTGAGGTAGGTCCCTTATGCTAAAGTCTTTAATATAACCTTTGTATTCCTCTACTTCCGAACTATTAAGGCTATAAGACTCTAGATGGTTATTGACCAATAGTAGAGTGTAGCCCTCCTTTAATTCAATGAGGTACCCGCACGATCCATTGTGTGACGATTCATACTCAATACCCTCTACAGACTTGATTGGGAACTTTGATAGGATGGCTTGTGTCTTGTGGATATGTCGGTAGGGGTAGCTGCTGAAAAGGCTCTTAAGCTTTCCGTCTGTTGGGAATTGGTCTGGGTATAGATTGGCCTCTTGGAGAGCTAGAATGTCGGGGTCGTAGCTTTTAATTAGTTGAGGTGCTAAGAGTGTTCCCGCTTCGTCTCTGCCCAGAAAACTCTGTACGTTGTAGCTCATCACCCTGAGGTCATACTCCTTCTTTAGACCCTTACCAAAATGAATGGGGAAGTAACTAAATATATAGCCTATTGATAGGATGAATAGCAATGTATAGCAGCCGAAGTAGAGCCACTTACGACGGAGTAGATAAAAGAGCCAAAGAAGCAACAGTCCAGCTAACAATAGGGGGTAAGCAAGATTAAGAAAGGCTGGGATCTGCGTCTTCAGCGGCGAGATAAAGGGAGATAGCACCGCCAGAATGTAGAGTGCAATAAAGAGTAGGTTCGGAATCAACTCAATAGCACGAAATGTGGTATTGAGCAGACGAATAGTCCTATCCTTACGCATCCCTTTCATATTACTTGAGCTGCTCCTGCTCCTCCCTCGTGAGTGAATGATAGCCAGAAACCCTCGTCTTTTCCACGAGTAATTCGGCAGATGGTGTCTCCTCTAAATGCTTCTTCCGCTCAGAGAAAATAACCCATAGAGTTCCCACAATATAGCCCATCAGATGTACCCCTTGAGTCACCTGCCCTAGCTTTCTTTGCGTTGCGAAGTCAAAGATGAGCACAAATAACATTGCATAGAGTAGCCACGCCCTTTTTTGGCGAACCGACTTATAGAGCACTAGTGGCACAAGGGCGGCAATGCCAGCAGAAGCACCTACCAATACGCCATCGCCTATGAGCAGAAAGAGCAAGCCCCCTGAGAGAATACCGCAGAGAAATAGCCCTAGTACCGTACGATTACTAATGCCACAACCCACAGAAAAGAGTAGTAGCATTAAGAGCATCCCCACATTGATTACTATATGACGCCAATAGGTATGCACAAAGCCGTAGGTCACTAGGCTCCACGGCTGGCTGAGGAAGGTGCCTCCATCACTAGGAAGTACTAGCCTACTGATAGTCCCATGCCCCCACGATATCACTACCCAATAGAGTAGAAGTATCGGGATAAGCAGTGCAAATCGCCTATTAGTAAAAGTCTTGCCAGCCATCATCGAGTTGTCGTGCTCTAGCTCTCTTCTCCCAAAGTTTGATTAGAATAAATCCGAAGAGCATCCCCCCTAGGTGGGCAAAGTGAGCTACTCCATCTGCCGAGCCTGTCACTCCTAAGAAGAGCTCCATCACACCGTAGCCGATCACCAGCCACTTTGCCTTGATAGGAATAGGGATAAACATAATGAAGAGTGGCACATTTGGAAACATCATGCCGAAGCCGAGCAAAATGCCATAAACCGCACCACTGGCCCCTATCGTAAGCAGCTGCTCAAGGAGGTAGGGTGGGTATCCCGAAAAGCTAAAGCTCCACACCAGCTCCTGCATCAGCCCTGCACCAATACCTGTAATGAGGTAGAAGAGGAGAAATCGCCAACTGCCCCACAACCGCTCCAACGTATTGCCAAACATCCAAAGGGCAAACATATTGAAGAATATGTGACCCAGTCCTGGGGCGTGTAAAAACATATAGGTGACCAGCTGCCAAATCCTAAAGGAGTCAGACCCAATATAGTGCAGACCCATATTCCAGGTGAGGTCATACCCTATCCTTGGTAAAGCAGACTGTGCTAGCCAGCATATCACATTGATGATGATGAGGTTTTTCGTAACATCCGAAACCTTATCTCGTAACTCTATTCTCATCCTATTTATCCTCTATTTGCGTGCTTACTACTTCACAAAGATACTCTTTTTTCTCGTTCTTTCCTATCTCTCTACTGCACGGGGGCCTCCTCTTCCCTATAGTAGTAGACCCCTCCAGTCAGCGGAAGTACTTCTAGTTGAGTTGATAGATCGTACTCACTTACTTTGATACCGATGAGCTGACCCCGCTTCAAGACACTCCATGGGATAGTTGCTTCCTCTTTAGTTGTAACAAGAAAGGGGGCTTCTACCCCATTTGGCACCTCTCCATCGTGTGAAAGATAGAGCGCAAATAATTGTCCCTTACTACTTCCATGCCACGCCACATGTAGCCCATTAGGTCGTCCCTCAATCTGTAGTTCCTGGCCATCGAGCCAGTCCATCCATACTCCTCTATCGAGGGGCAACTGTGCTCTTTTATCCCAAAATTCTCTCAATGGTGTAGACAAACCAATGCCATGCGAGATGGCGTGCTCTGCTCTGAAAAGAGCCACCCCAGCAATATTGGAAAGGCTATCAAGATAATTGATCTGGTTCATCACCTCACTCTTGGGCCAATTACCCTCTCGCTCCAATACCATATAGGGAGCCAAGCCCACTACTAGTGGCACATTGAGTAGCTTTTGCCACTCCTTTACAAAAGGGTAAAAGCGTTCGCCACGAGAGTACATCATTGGTACCACGAAGTCGATAATACTATCACGGCACCAAGCCACTGGGTCTTGCCAAGCCTCATTCAGGGCGGTCCAACCACTATACTTCAGCCCTGGCACATTGTCGTAAGTGCCAATCACCGATGCACTCAGTAGCACGTCAGGGTGTCCCTCCTTCGTTGTTTGGTAAATCGCTCGCACCATCCGATTGATGTTCTCTCTCCGCCACTCGTCCAGACTCATGCTACCGCCCCGCTTACGGTACTCCTCGGCGTCGGGAAATTGCTTGGCTCTATCGGGATAACGGATGTAGTCCAGATGAATGCCAGCCAAAGCATAGTGATCCAATAGCTCCCGCACCACACTACAGATCAGCTCTGTGCTACTCGCCTTGGCTGGGTCTAGATACCAGCCCCGTTTATACCTCGCCATCTCATTGCGGTACTTTTTGGGAAAGCTCCACGACGGCATGCTATTCACCTGCTTGTCATTGCCCATGGGCGTCACTGCCACCCACGCATGCACCACCATTCCTCGTTTGTGGCACTCTTTAATGGCAAAGTCAAGGGGATCGTAGCTCAGTTGGTAGCTACTACTTACAGGCACAAAGTCGCCACTCATCGGCTCAATCTTTGAGGGGTAAATGACTCGCCCTCTACTACGCACCTGCAGAAATACGGTATTGATGCCCAGTTTGTGGAGTTGGTCTAGCATCCGTACCAATTCTGCCTGCTGCTGTCTCTCTCCTGATACGCTAGTGGCGGGGCGGGAAGGCCAGTCAAGACCGTAGTTTGTGGTAAGCCACACCGCTCTCATTTCATACTTTCTGCCTACCTCTGATGCCCACAATGATGATGTGGAGAACCAAAGGAAGCCCACAAGGAGTAGAGCGACTATTTGTCTCTGCCTACTCACAGATTGCAACTTGCTCACCCTCTATTATCCTTCGAATGAGATGTGGTCTATCAAGCGTACTTCACCGCAGTAGACTGTGATACAGCCAGTAGTATTGCCGTTCCACGCTTTAGCCTCCTCCAGAGTGTCGCTCTCGACGATGCTAAAGTACTCCACCCGAAGGAGCGGGTCTGCATTTATCTGTTTCACCACAGCTTCATGCACCTCTGAAACGCTCTTGCCAGACTCTTTTAGTCGCTTTCCCTCTTGCAACGCCTCATAGATCTTAGGGGCTGCTGCTCGCTCCTCCTCAGAAAGTCGACGGTTGCGGGAACTCATCGCTAGACCATCACTCTCACGAATAACCGGGCAAGAGATAATCTCAATATCTGCCATGTCGGGGCAAAGAGTGCACATCCTCTTGATGACCGCAATCTGCTGAAAGTCTTTCAAGCCAAAGTAGGCTCTATTGGGTCGAACCAAGCGGAAGAGTTTGCTCACTACCCATACCACTCCACGGAAATGTCCAGGTCGGTGTGCACCCTCCATCACCTCTCCTACACGTCCGAGGTCTAGGTTAGGTGCCTCCTCTCCTTCCTCATACATATCCTCGGCAGTTGGAGTAAAGACAATATCTACCCCCACCTCGCCCAGTAGCTTCAGATCCTCCGCCATATCGTGCGGATAGGTCTTCAGGTCGTTGGGGTCATTAAATTGTGTGGGGTTCAAGAAAAGACTCACCACCGTTAGTTCGCATTCACGCAAACTACGCTCCACGAGGCTCATATGTCCCTCATGTAGTCCGCCCATAGTAGGTACAAAGCCCACCAGTTTCTCCCCTCTTATCTCATTTAGCTGAGCTACTAGCTCCGCTTTAGTCATTGCTATCTTCATAAGTCAATACAATTACCATTCTCCATATTCCCCTAACTAATACTATTCTACACAAAAGTAAAGATAATTTATGACACTCATCACAAAGAGTGGGCAAAAACGACTTTTCCCACCTTGCTACAGAGACTTTACCAAATTAGAGGGCTATATTTCTCTGGAATAACTCTTGGAAGCTCTCTATAAGGTCCTCCTTAGCTTGCTTCATAGAGATTTCGTGCTGAGCCTCAATAGAAAGATTGGTAACCCCTCTATCCGTAAATCCGCAGGGGTTAATCACATTAAAGGCTTGAGGTGGTGTGCTAACGTTAAAGGCGATGCCGTGCATGGTAACAAACCTGCTAGCTTGGATCCCGATGGCGCATAGTTTGCGTGGCCGTTGAGAAGGATCTACCCAAACACCAGAAGCCCCATGCATCCGCTCCCCTTTTACACCATACTTAGCAGCCACATTAATGGCCACCTCTTCAAGTAACTCAACATAGCGACGCAGTCCTATCCCTAGCTCCTCGAGATCGAATATGGGATAAATTGTCCACTGCCCAGGCCCATGATAAGTGACATCCCCTCCTCGCTCTATCTGGTAGCATTCTATTCCTTGGGCGTGAAGGCGCTCAGGAGAGAGTAGGATATTATGCGGGTCGGCATGCTTACCAAGTGTGAGCACAGGGTGATGTTGATTGAAAATCAGATGGTGCTGCACTGGTAGGTGTTGTCGCTTTGCTTCAAGGGCTTTCTGGAAGAGATCCTTTTGCTGAGCAAGTGAGTCTTGGTAACTAATGAGCTGACCTGTGGGGCTATTGTCAATGAGTTGAATATCCATAGTAATATATAGTTATCTGTTTGGAAAGAGCTTTGCCTTATTGCAGAGCTCTCTACCAGCACAGTAGCTGCAGCTATTCTTTCGGTTGTTGGGAATAAATTCATCATCTGTTTCGGCGATACGACGAAGGGCTTCATTCAATTGCTCTTTGAATCCTGTCTCAATCAGACTAAAGCTATCAATTGTCTCATTTTTAGTCTTGTCAATATTGTGTACAAACCAGCCCTGATCGGCATCGCGTACTTTGATGAGCATAGGAGCGATATCCTTGACCGCTTTCTTTCCATAAGCCTCTAGATACATCACGCAGTAGGTGAGAAGCTGTATGGCGGCCCTATCAATGTTGCTGTTTTCGGGGTCAAAACTTCTTTCGAGGTTAAACTCTAGTTTATCGCTACCAGTCTTGTAATCTACCAGTCTTATTTTGCCCTGCTTGATATCAATACGGTCGATGGTGCCACGTAGATGGATGCATTCTCCATTTTGTCCGTAAGAATACAGTGTGGATATGGTCTGTTCCCCTCCGCAGTAGGTAAAAGGGGCGTTTTTGTTGATGTCCAGTTGAATGGTATTTTGGACGTCTTGAAAGATGAGGTCTTTGTACATCTCAAAATAACCATTGAATTGGGTTTCATCTGTCTGATAGGCTTTGTAGTAAGCTTCTCGGACGGCATTGGTGATAAGATCGGGTTTGTCAAGAATCCCCTTTAGATGTTCTTTGGTCACCACGGTTCCATTAAAGCCATTATACAGTATCTCAAGGGCTTTGTGGGTAATGGTTCCGACATCATTTTTTTCTAGTACATCGGTGAGCTCGTCTGGGTCCCGTAGTCCAAGAATGTTTTGGTAGTAAAACTTTCGGGGGCAGGTGAGGTAGTTGATGAGAGCACTCGGGGAGAGCCCATACTTGGATTGCGGCTCTTTACTAGTCAACTGGGCTCTATATGCTTGGATCTTCTGAAGGTCGGGCTGTAGCTCTTTAGAAGGTATGGGAGAAAGTGGAAAGTAAGCATTGTATCGCTTGGCTGGCACTCCGTAAATATGAGTGAGAAGTGTAAGGTAACGAGAGGGCTCTCCGCTAGCTCTTGCCGTTTTACGAGAATCATAGAGGGCGTACAGTCGCTCACTTCGCCCAATCATGTGGAAAAAGTTGTAAGCACGGATAGCATCTTGCCATTTGTAGGTGGGGAGTCCTTTCTCATACCGAATATTCTGAGGAATGAGTCCATATTTCCGGCTTTTGGCTGGTAAGAGCCCTTCGCCCGCATCCATCACGATGATATTCTCAAAGTCTATGGAGCGTGCCTCCAATATTCCCATCACTTGTACCCCTTCAAGAGGTTCGCCGGAGAATGGAATTCGAGCTTGAGAAATAGTGGTATGAATAAGGTCGTATAGGAGGGGTAGGGTGAGCTGATTTCGTGCCGTTTCGTGGGCCGTAACAAATCTGTCGAGCGAACCTTTGAACTCCAGGAGTAGCTCTTCTACCACGGTAAGAGCCATTTTGATGGTAGTATCATCGGAAAACTTCTCTTGAAGGTGTGTGAGTAGCGTGAGCGTATTATGTAATAGGTCACCTTGCTCGGATCTGTCAAGATTGAAAAGCAGGCGTAGGTCTTGGTGCTGCTCTATTTCAATCGCCTGAGAGAGCTCCTCCTCTGTGAAGTAGAGCTTCTTAGAGGTTTTAGGGTTGAGTAGCTTGGTGGTATCAAAAGTGCCCTGATCTAGCTCCAGCCCGAAGAGATCAATTAATTCCTCCCGCCGCCAAATAGGCATCTCGTTCTTCCGACGTCCATAGGCTAATCTCTGGAGATTCAGGAGGTGTAGTAGTTTGGCGATAATCGGAAGGTACTTGATGGGAAAGCCCATAGTGATATTGAGCTTGAGGGGAGCTTCCCCAACTTCACTATCCTGTAAGTTGGAAAGGAGATTGGTGAGCTGGCTTTCATCTGGAAGGATAATGGCGGTATTGGGGTCGCGTAGGTTGATCAGCTCATCGGTCTGTAGTTGCGGGATAATCTTTTGAGCAATATAATTTGCTTGACCTAGTTTGGAGGGGATAGAGATAATATGTAGCTGTGGCTGGTGTCGTGAGTTTTTATCTCTCGTATAAGCCAGCTTATCATCTGTAGGCTCAGGGAAAAGGCTATCTCTTACTTTTCTGTTTTTATCTGTAAACTTCTGCTGTACGAGGTAGCTATCATAATCCCAATAGAAAAGGGTCGCACTATTTTCCTTGAAGTGCTTGAGTATCCTTTGCTCGCTTTGTGAGAGTGCATTGAGTCCGATAAATACATTGACCTTGGGCTCTTTGAATAGCTTTAACTCCCCATTCTCTAGTCTTTGGGTTATGTCACGCATAAGCATGCCATTATAGACTAGCCCCTCACCGCGAAGGGTTTCCTTGAACTGGGTGTAGATTTCAGGGACGTACTGCCAAAAAGCCGTATATCCCTTGTCTAGGTTTTTCTCGAAGTTAGGTGCATATTTTTTTAGAGCGTCAATCTGATCTTGGTTCAGTAGATCCTTGGCTGGTATCGTGAGCTCATCGAGTAAATCCATATTCTCAAATATCGATAACGCATCGGCAAGATGATTGTCGATATCATTGAAGTCAGCCAAGAGTTGCTTCCCTATTTCGTAAAAGTTCTCAAAGCTATATTCACTCTCTTTGTATACTAGCTTATAACTGGTGTAGAGGTGGTAGATGAGTAGCAACTCATTATTGACATTCTCCTCCGGAAGATGGACTGCACGCCTCAAAAAAGCGCCTAGAGTCGTTACCTCAGGAAGTAGTAGCAACTCGTCTCCTGCCACTTGCCTGAGATAGTGGAGAAAGAAATGACCGGATCTTTTGTTGGGAAAGAAGAAACGGTACTTATAGAGCTGCTTGCCTTCGATCCGAAAGAAATGCTGTGCTAGTCCCCTGAGGTATGAAGTGTGGCTCATAGTGATGCTACAAAACTTTTATGGTGTGGAAATGCCAGCTTTCTAATCAATTAGAAGGGCTTACCCTCTTTACGCTGTATGATAGTAGCTTCGAGCTTAGTATTCTGTGGGGTGATGGCAACCTTAACTGCTGAAGGTGGCACCAAGTGGGTAAGACTAATGGTGGCTCCTCCTGCATCTTGGCTCGCTTTCGTTAGCTCTACAGGGAGAATGTAGACCTCTAGGTCTTTATTTGGTTTCTTTTTGATATGCTTGATAATAGCGGAGCCAATATTGCCGAAGTGATAGGTGCTGGAGCCCCTTACGACCATCTCACCGATAAATGAGGTATAGGCAGCTCCAAGTGAGTTTTCAGTTAACTCCTTTTCAAAAAACGTCTTGGTACTATCTACTGGTAGCATGAGAAGGGTTTCGGGAATGCCATATTTTGTGGCAGTAGCCGCTGAGGCGGTAGTCCCTTGCAGGGTATATGTGACTGCATTGAGTGTGCGGGAGTAGCCTGTTGGCGCCTCTTTTAGCTCCTTGGCAATCGCGCGAGTAGGTAGTGTGACTTTTATCCAAAGGCCTGCTGGTGCCTTGATAGTAGCAAATCCTTGATCCTCAAGTAGCTGATCCACTCTGAAATTGACAAAGCGCGAGAGCTGTGGTACCTCCGAGGTGTGAATCAATCTCTGTGCAAATGGCTTGATCTCTTTCTTCTTGTTCTTGGTTTTGGTATCCTCTACCTCAACCTCCTTGGAGTACCAAAAGGCTAGCTCAGTACTGGTGACTCTTATGACACTTCCTTGCCCCGCCGTAGTGTGAAGGTATAGACCAGGGAACCACTGGTCAAAAGCGGCCTGATTGGCAAAGACGGGGTCTCCAGCTTTGGAGCGTGTGAAGAACTCCTCCCCAAGTTCCTTGGGGAGTGCAATGGAAAGCATATAGTTTCCTTTTCCTGAATTACCTTGTATCCTCTTTGAACCTCTGCCTGCCCAGTAGGATAGGGAGCCGAGCTCTTCTCCCACATACTCCTTTACCTCTGTGATGGAGTATTTATTGTGCTTCAGTGGTCGCTTAACTCGGTTGGCAGTCACGGTCATGCTTGAAATAGTATCACCTGCAAATCCGTCGTAGTAGATGTAGAGCCTTACGGAGTCAATGCCAGTGATGACTGACTCGTCTTTGAATCTAAATCCGCTAGGAACGTAAAACTGGGTTAGATATTCTGTCTCAATGCCACCGAACTCTTCGCTGGACATCCGACCTAGGTAGCCCAATGCACTACCTACATAGATATCATTATTCCCAGCTTCGGTACCTGCTGGTACGGTGCGAAGTGTGAGTGCAAAGTCTTTGCTTATAGGCTCTCCCTTAAGATATTCAGGGAGCAAATCCAATCCAGTGGCGTGTTGATCATTTTCACAACCCACTAGGAGTATTGCTAGCACTACTCCTACACTTAGCCAACCTTTTATAGTTCTATTCATATATTTGCTCTATATATTGATAGCTTTTATACAGCTATCCTACCGAATTTTATTATTGGAAAAACATCTTTTTTGTTGTCCCTATTCTTCACTCTCCTCTTCCTCAGCACCGATGATGCTATTGTAGAAGTCGGCCACCGACTCTATAAGTTGGTCGTCGCTTTGGAAGTCTAGCACACTTTTGCCCGAGTCTTCTATTGCAGCAATGAGTTCCTCAGAACTATTGGTTTTGGAGTAGATGATGCCATCCACATACTGTAGAATAAGCTCTACAAGCGCTTCCCGATTAAGTGCCTGCCCATCCAGTAGTGGGTGCTTGATCTGGTCATACGCCAGTACCTCGGTGAGTTGTTCATCAAACGGATACTCTGGAGCTGTATCGTAAGCAGAGTAGACGATCTTGGCACGTGAGAGGGCTGGGTCATCCTTGAGTAGTGTCCTCAAATAAAGGGGGGCTAATCCGGTGAACCAACCGTGACAGTGGATCACATCGGGTACCCATCTTAGTTTCTTTACGGTCTCAAAGACTCCACGGATAAAGAATACTGCACGCTCTACATTATCCTCGTAGTAGGTGCCTTTTTCATCTGTGAATACCCCTTTTCTTCCAAAGAAATCCTCATTGTCAATAAAATAGACCTGCATACGCTGAGGCATAAGGCTCGCTACTTTCACCACTAGCTGGTGTACTTTGTCATTGACAGTAAGATTGACACCCGATAGACGGATCACCTCATGAAGTTGGTGGCGACGTTCGTTGATCACTCCATAATTGGGCATAAATGTACGGATATCATTGCCTCTACCCATGATGCCCAAAGGGATAAGTTTTGAATCCTTACCTACCTTACTATCCTCTAGGTAGGGATAGATTTCTTGTGCTAAGTATAGCACCTTCTTCCTTGCCTGTCGCCGTTTCCTTATCATTCTTTTTCTCCTTTGTTTTTAATATATATCTGCCAATTCCCTCGCTAAATAACTTGGCAAACAGCCGTCTTAATAGGCTATCCATCCCCCATTAAACTCCCCAAAGTTACTCATTTTTCAGCACATAGGCAAAAGCCGCTATTTCGAAGCTTTTTGTGTTTTCTCTCGCGAGACTCTCTACTAGTGCACTTTAAGTACTCAATTCAGCCCGATCCAAGATGGAAAATGGATCGTAGGGGTTGGGCATTAGAAGTACCTAGTGAAATGCTTCCCTAAAACAGGGGCAAAGCCCCCCTCAAAACCAGTTGATATCCAGAGCTATACAAAAGCGTTTGCTGAGATGCAACAAAGCAAATGCTTAGTTGCATCTCGGCAATTGCTTAGTTGCAACTCGCCGATTGCTTAGTTGCATCTCAACTTTTACCCTACTAGCATAGAGGTTTTATGGAGGTCTCAAATCAAATGTCTTGGTGATGTCCAAGATGATATTTTCCACCCGTATGGGAGCTAATCTAAAGAGGCTATGGCTAAATTTATTATCTTTGTAGAAATAGGTTAATGAAATGGTGATAATGACCTAAAAAACTAATCAACTCTAGTGATGATAAGGAGTCGTGGTGGTTGGACGCTTCAGTTTGAAGCTCTCTATGTAGAGTATTACCCAGTGTTGTGTCGTTTCGCTAATCGTTATATAGCAGATCGAGCAACCTCTGAGAGTTTGGTGCAGAATGTATTTTCTAAGATCTGGGAGAGACCAGAAGTCTTGGAAGATATCCGCTCTGTGATTAACTACCTCCTTACAATTACTAGAAATGAGTGCATAGATCACTTGCGTAAAATGAGGTACACTACTCCAATGTCTACCCTTTCTGAGCAGCAGCTTTGGATGATTGAGGAACGCCTTCATAGTTTGGAGGTGTTAGAAGCTCCGAATCCGATGGAAGAGGATATTATTTTCAAATTGGAGCGTGCGCTCTCTGATCTCCCCCCTAGACAACAGCTAATACTCAGAATGTACAGATTTGAAGGTCAAAGCTACAAGGAGATAGCTGATCAACTGCAAATTTCTCCTAGGACAGTGGAAGCACAGCTAAGAATTGCTATGAAGAAACTCCGGGAAAGTATGCCACTTATGCTATTAATCTGGTGGAAGTTGCTCTCTTAGCCAGTCCGAGTTGTTTTCTATGCAGCGTAAATAGGGGTATGTAGAAGGAAATACTCCGCTTTTTTTGGTTCTATTGCACGGAGGTGACTTGCTGTCTCGCTTTGGGAATTTAGCCTCGGTCACGTAATCAAGTATGCCTTCCAATCTGGTACGGTCATATTCTTATTGTGTCTTGAATATGTCTGAGGGCATTTGTGTCGCAGTCTCATAGTGAATTGAATGTCTTTAGTTGATTAGGGTTATTTAACTCTTTTCTGTTAAGGGTTTTTGGATGTTCGTGCGTCTATGTATTAAGTTGAGGGAAAATACGTGGACTTTTTAATACATGAGAATGGAGAAAACCAAGCGATATATAAGTGAGCATCCTGAGATTATAGTTAAATACTTACGAGGAGAGTGGCGAAGCCTTTCTCCAGAACAAGTGGAAGAGCTTAGAGTTTATATGACGGAAAACCCAGATGAGGCCATGTCTCTAAGACAAGAGTATAATCTAGGCTCCTTACTTTTATTGGAGACCCAACCTGACGACAATGAGGTGGGATTACGAAACTTAAAATCTTTTAGAAGGTGCCAACGGAAGAAGCATTGGGCAGGCATCTTTAGTGCTACGATAAAGGTGGCTGCGGTGTTAGTACTAGCTATTCTTTTGGGACATTTATATGGAGACTTTCGTATCAAGCATACCCTTAAAGATCTTAGAGTGGAGGTACAGGCACCCGAGGGACAACGACTTAGGTATCGTCTAAGTGATGGGACTGTGGCGTATCTTTCCCCTAGATCTAAATTAATTCTTTCTGGGGATTATGGTAGATCCAAACAAAGGAAAGTGGAGCTTGATGGTTCGGCTTACTTTGAAGTGGAGTCGGATATGGATCATCCTTTTTTGATTTCTACTCCAGCGGGATATGATGTGAAGGTCACAGGAACTGAGTTTTTCTTGCAGTCTGATTCCCTTATGCCATTTTCATTGTCACTAGAGAAAGGGGCTGTCTCTGTGTATAAGGAAGGGGCTAGTGGCTTATTAGTAGATGAACTAAAGCCTGGAGAAGAGTTGACTCTCACCCAATCTGGATTTATCAAAGAAGATCGAGATGTTGAGGAGATTTCACTTTTGCAAAGAGGAGTCATTAGCTACAGTAGTGTACCACTTAAAGATGTACTTCAAGAGCTTTCGTATTGGTATAAGGTACCCATTTCCTTTGAGAATAACTGCAAAGACACACTGTATATGACAGGTAAGATCAAGTTGGGTGACCCACTCCCACTGATTATTCAGGCAATTTCATCCAGCTTTTCAATAAGTGTAGAGTGGAACCCTGATGGGTCAGTGCGTATTCGTGACTGTTCAAAATAATAAAGCTAATAATAACCGTAATAAGATAAACTTAAAACTAAATCAAAAGAGTATGGAAATGCGAATTAACCACTTCTGTATCCGATTAATTGGTCAACTGTTTTTTGCCTTTTTGGCAGTAGCATTTGTGCCAGTTATGCTTTGGGCACAGACTGCTTCTGTAGTGCTGCCAACTCAAGAGCTTACGCTAAAGGAGCTCATGAGTACGGTGGAAAAACAGACCGGCCACCTATTTATTACTGAAAATGGACAGGTGGATCTCAATCAGACCATTAAGCTTTCAAAGAAGAATTGGTCGGTAGATGAGCTCGTTCTTTTTATTTCAAAGACCATTGGTGTACAGATAACAAAGGATGGCTCTTATCTCTCAGTGAAAAATCTCTCTAAGTCTACTAAGTCTAGCACTAGCGAGAGGTTTACACTCAAGGGAAAAGTATTTGACCAAGAAGGGCTTCCATTTATAGGTGCTACCGTAAGAGTTGTGGGAAGTGATAGAGGTACGGCCACCAATCTTGATGGCGAGTTTTCACTACCTGTCTCTATTGGTGAGGAGGTGGAGGTAAGCTTTGTAGGCTTTAAATCCATCAAAGTGACTATCCAAGTTCGAAAAGATTTGCAGATTACCCTCATCGAAAATACTGAACTCCTCGATGATCTAGTAGTCGTAGGCTATGGCGTAATGAAAAAAAGTGATGTTACAGGTGCTATATCTACTATTGATGGTAGTACGCTAACTAAGCGCTCAACGACCAACCCAGCTGAAGCACTTCAGGGACAGATGGCAGGCGTTAGTATTATGAAGAGCGGAGGTAATGCCGGCTCTGGAGTGAGTGTTAAGGTTAGAGGAATCAGTACATTTGGAAGTAATGAACCTCTATATGTTATTGATGGCTTCCCTGGTGATATAAATGCAATTAACCCTCAAGATATTGAATCAATTGAGCTCTTGAAGGATGGTGCAGCAGCGGCCATATATGGCTCTGTGGCGGCAAACGGTGTAGTAATCGTAACCACTAAGGGGGGTGGCAAGGGTGAGATAAAGGTAGAGTTCAGTAGCTATCTTAGCTTGCATCAGATTGCTAAGAAATTGGAGTTGCTTAATGCTCGTGAATATAAGCAAGTTCATCGTGCAATGTACGATAATTATAATGCCTTTGCCAGTGAATCAGATAAAATGCCTCTACCTGCATATGTCACTAAAGAAACTGATGTGGACACAGATTGGCAAAAAGCTATGCTTCGTACTGGCTTATCTCAAAACTATATGGTCGGAGTTCGAGGTGGTGGAGAAATGGGGCAATTTTCACTGTCTTATAATAGAAGTGATGACAAAGGAATATTCTTAGGGAACAACTATAGACACGACTTGGTTAGGACGAAGCTAAATTTGCGTAAAGGAATTGTTGCAATAGATGCTAATCTCGGATTTAAATACACTGCTAGTAGGCAGCCTCAATACAGTCTGAAGGAGATGTATATGATAAGCCCATTAGTTCCAATTTATGACAAATCTCAGGAGAGTGGGTATGGCCTAACTAATTTTGATGGACTTCCTAACAATAGAAATGTTATGGCAGACAACGACTTTAGAAATGCTCTAGAGTCTAAATATCAAACAACAGCGAACATTGGATTTACTTTTGATATATATAAAGGGCTTACCTTCCGCACTAGTTACGGTTATCGTGGCGAGCACGAAAAGCAAAGCCAGCATGTCCCCCCATATGTGGCTGATGTAAAGTCCAAACAGCAATATACTGAGCATTCGGAGTACTCCGCTTATTGGGAAGAGCAAGTTTTCGATAATGTAATCAATTATAATAGCACTTTTAGTGATACTCATAGTATTGCTGCCATGTTGGGTACATCGCTAACCGATGAGAAATATAATTGGAATAGAGTCGGTGTAGAGGGTAAGACAACTGTTTATAGTGTTGACGAACATGGAAAGCTAGTGACTACGGAGGTGCCTTCAGGATTCCTGGATCCATCTTTTGATACAATCGATGCTGGAAAGGGAGGAACTTATGATGGTTCTGGTACTAAGTTAGAGTATCGTAGATTTTCATTGTTTGGGCGCTTAAACTATAGCTTTAAAGGCAAATATATGGCTCAAGTAACTTTGCGTAAGGATGGATCCTCTAAGTTCGGGGCTAATAGTCGTTGGGGATACTTCCCCTCTGTAGCTTTGGGTTGGCGTATCAGTCAAGAAGATTTCTTCCCTAACTCAAGTGTAATTACAGATCTTAAACTTAGAGCTAGCTGGGGTCGCTTAGGAAATGAGGTGGCACTTGGTAAGTATGACTTCGTCTCATTAGTTTCTACGAGTAATACAAAGGCACAAGGTTATGTGCGAGGTAAAGGTGCTAACCCATGGCCTGGAAGTATCTCTAGGGAACTAGAGAATAGAGGACTTAAGTGGGAAACCTCAGACAATAAAAATATTGGTCTTGATTTTGGGCTCTTAAAAAATAGGCTTACAGGATCAATTAACGTTTTTGCTAATGAAACGCAAGATTTGCTTATTACAAAAGTATTGCCACCTTCAGCAGGTCTTAATAATCCAACCCTCAATGTCGGTAAGATGCTGAATAGTGGGGTAGAATTTGAGTTACAATGGAAAGATACATTTAAGGACTTGAACTACAACGTAGGATTGAACTTAAGCACTCTACACAATAAGGTTTTAAGCCTTTCTGATGAGAGGCAAGCGATTTATGGGGAGGGACTTAAATATGGTTCGGAACATTTCCCTACTCAAACTAGAATTGGTCTGCCAATAGGATCTTTTTATCTATATAAGACGAACGGAATTTTTCAGAGTTCAGAAGAGGTTGCAGCTCATAAGGGCATTCATGGCCCTTTGCAACCAAACGCTAAACCTGGTGATATTCGATATGTGGATACTAATGGGGATGGCCTAATCAATGAGGATGACAAAGTGTTTTGTGGCACTGGAATGCCAAAACTAGAAGCGAATCTATCTTTTTCAGGTACATATAAAGGGTTTGATCTGTCTATGCTATTGAGTGGTGCATTTGGTCACAAACTTTATAACGGTAATAGATATTTCTATGAGGGAATGAACTCAGGATCTAACTTCCTAAAGAGTACCCTAAATGCTTGGACCCCAGATAATAGAGATACTAATGTTCCGCGTGCAGTGTATTCTGATCCTAATGGGAACTTACTTGAGTCAGATCGATTCTTAGAGAGTGGAGATTTTATAAGGCTCCGCCAGTTACAAATAGGATACTCTATTCCTATGTCAGTGACCAATAAGTTACAAATTGATCAACTCAGAATTTATTTGAGTGGAGAGAATCTTGTGACCCTCACTAAGTATACAGGAATTGATCCTGAATTTTCTAGAGCCAGTGTGTTGAATACTGGTGTTGATAAACTTATATATCCTTTTACCCGTTCTTTTACAGTAGGATTACAATTAACCTTCTAAGATGACTAACTTGTTATGGATAAAAAAATATTTACTTGCATATTATTGATGTGCACTTTGGTAGGACTTAGTAGCTGTGATGATTATCTCAGCTTACGACCTTCAGATAAACTTACATCGGATGCCTTTTGGAGGGATGCAAGAGATGCGGATGCTGGTATCTCTGCTGCATACTCACAGCTTGAATACTCAATCGATACTTGGGGATTTGCAGAAGTTAAGTGGCCAGTTGAGGCTTATAGAGAAGATCTGGTAATACTTGGAGCAGATGCTACAAACTATCCAAACTGGGTGGAACTTTCAACTTTTACTTACAGTAATGGTAATTCTCAATTGTTGGCCTATTGGGACAATAACTATACAGGTATTAGTTTTTGTAATCAAGTGCTAGAGAAGGTACCTACGATACCAGAGGGGAAAATCTCAGAAACGGAACGAAAGCTAAATTTGGCGGAAGCGCATTTTTTAAGAGCGTATTATCACTTGAAACTTCTATTGAACTTTGAGAAAATTATTATTAGAGATAAGTATATAGTGGATCAAAAAGACCTAGAAGAGAATGTCGCAACAAGAGAACAGGCATGGAGCTTTATTGTTAATGATCTGAAAGCTGCTACTTCTTTGCCATTAAGGTACGATGCTGAGAATATAGGAAGAGCTACATCTGGAGCTGCTTATTCTTACTTAGGTTTCAGTTATCTAACAATGGCATATGAACAAGCAGATAAAAAAGAAGAGTATCTATTAAAGGCCTTAGAAGCATTTGAAAATGTAAAAGGGTATGCATTAGAGAAGAGATTTCTGAGTATGTTTACAGGTGAAAATAAAAACTGTGTCGAAAGTGTTTTTGAACTACAGTTCTCTATGTCTACTGCTAGTGGTGCAAACTATAGAACTCAGTTTCATAAGTGGATTGCTGCTTTAGAGTTGGGAGGATGGGATGAGATATTACCGAGTGACCTTTTAGTGGAAACGTTTAAGAAGGAGGGTAAAATTTCTTCTACAGGTAATTATGATACTCGGATGTATGAGACCCTCTTTTTCAAGGATGATTATTACAATGATGGAACTGGAAAAGTATTTGGAAAAGACTATGATGATAGATTTAATATAGATAAACCAGTGTTTAGAAAGTTTTTACCACGTTCTGAAGAGGGGATGAACCAAAATTACTGTGCAATTAATATACCATTGATGAGATATGCTAATGTAATACTTATGAAAGCTGAAGTGCTAAATGAACTTGGACGTACTTCTGAGGCTATTTCACTTATTAATGAAGTGCGTAAGGTTCATGGTGATATGCCTAAGATGCAAGGTTCTACGACCTCTGAAGTTCGTTCTCAAATCGAGCACGAAAGAATGCTAGAGTTTCCACTAGAAAACTGGAGATGGTATGATCTGAGAAGGTGGGGAAAACTTGAAGAGGCAATGAAAGAAAATAATAGAAGAAACTTTTCTTATGAAAAGCATGCTTTTTACCCAATACCTCTTGTGGAGCTAAACTCTAATAAGTCTATAAAGAATAAAAAATGAAGAAAAGATTAAGATACATTTGTCGTACAATATTCTCATTTGCAGTAGTCGTGTCTACTTTGGGTTTATCTCATAAGACTAACGCAGGAGAGTATAATACCACCGCATGGAAAGATCCACAAGTCAATGCGATCAATCGATTACCTATATCGGCATATTTCTCCCCTTTTCAGAATGAGGTTTTTGCTAAAGCTCAATCAGAATTGCCTATAGAGGCTAGGTTCCTTCCTAATTACTCGAATGAACGAAGAGTCTCTCTGAACGGAGTATGGAAGTTTAAGCTGTACAAGAACCCTACAGAATGTGCTGATGATTCGTTTCTCAAGGAGAATATGTCTGGGTGGAGTAACATCCAAGTGCCTGGAAGTTGGGAGTTGCAAGGATTTGATGCTCCTATTTATACGGATGAGCGCTATCCTTTCCCCCCTAATCCACCACACCTTCCAGAGGATTATAATCCAGTAGGTATATATGCAACTTCATTTGATTGGAATGGGGATGCTAGCATGTCACACATACTTACATTTAATTCTGTGGAGTCGGCATTTTATGTTTGGCTAAATGGTGTATTTATAGGCTACAGTGAAGATAGTAGACTGCCTGCTAGTTTTGATGTTTCTAACGCTCTTAAAGATGGTTCGAATAAACTTGTCCTTAAAGTCTTTAGATATTCTGATGGCTCGTACTTGGAAGGGCAGGATTTTTGGAGATATAGTGGCATTGAAGGTGAGGTTTTTGTTACTTCGCGTCCAGCGTTTAGGGTGAATGACTTTAGATTAAATGCACTTTTGTCTGATAACTACAAAAGTGGAATTCTTGATCTTTCAGTAGACCTATCCCGTCAAAGAACTAATGGAGAGTCGATCACTATTACTGTTCTTGACGAATTTGGGCATCCAATTATCCCCAGAACTGAGTTGCAAAGCAATAGTTTTAAAACTAAGATTGAAGAGGTTATACCATGGTCTGCAGAGTCACCTTATTCTTATAGACTGTTTATAACGACTCATAATGAAGCTGGCGAAGAATTAGAGTCTTTCTGCCATTTCTTTGGTTTTAGAACTGTAGAAATGAGACAAGGATTGCTCCTCTTCAATGGGAAGCCTATTACGATTAAGGGTGTTAATAGACATGAGCATGATCCCATTATGGGTCGTACCATTACGGTTGGAAGTATGGTAGAGGACTTAAAGCTTATGAAGGCCTTTAATATCAATGCTGTAAGAAGTAGCCATTATCCTAACCGTGCTGAGTGGTACCAATTGTGTACACTTTTGGGCTTTTACATAGTAGATGAAGCAAATCTTGAAAGCCATGGCATGAAGTTCAATGAGAACGTTAAGACATTAGCTAATTTCCCTGAGTGGGAATTGGCATTTCGAGAAAGGATGCTTCGTATGGTAGCATATAATAGGAATCATACTCCTATTATTATCTGGTCAATGGGAAATGAATCTGGCTATGGACGTCATTTTGAGACCATGTATCATGAAATAAAGACAACGGATCCTACTAGACCAGTTCAGTATGAAGGAGGAGGATTTGATAGCGTTTCTGATATATTTGCTCCAATGTATGCGCGGATTTGGCAATTAAGACGACATGCAAATCAGATCCAAGACCGCCCATTGATACTTTGTGAATATGCTCATGCTATGGGTAATAGTGTCGGTAATTTGCAAGACTATTGGGACCTTATAAATAAGTACGATCAACTGCAAGGTGGATTTATTTGGGACTGGGTTGACCAAGTTTTTAAATCTAAAGATAAAAAAGGTAGGAATATTTGGGCATATGGAGGAGATCTAGGATATGTCGGGGTTCCCAATGATTCAAATTTTTGTGCTAATGGATTAGTCGCAGCCGATAGAAGTCTGAAACCTCATATTTGGGAGGTTAAGAAGGTTTATCAGAGCATACAATTTAATTCTATCCCATTTGAGCCAGAAATGTTTGTAGCATCTAATGGGTATGACTTTATATCACTAGATAAGTTTTACTATTCTTGGGATATCTTACGAGATGGAGAAGCTATTCATCATCAAGTAGGTGAATTTCCTAGTATATTACCAAAGGATAATTTCGTACTGCATATTCCATGGAAAAGTTTCGTGAATGAAGATAATCATGAATACTATCTTAGGTTATCTGCTCATCTAAAAGATTCTACAGCTATCTTACCAAAAGGGCATGTGGTTTCAATTAGTGAATGGATGATTCATTCAGCGTTACCCAATGAATTGGCTTTAGAAGGCAAATCCCAAAATATCAAAATGAATCGCACTAGTCAATCGGTAGTATTTACAAACTTTGACACAAACAAAAGCGTTACTTTTGATCTCAAAACAGGGTTTATCACAAGTTTGAATTTTGCAGGAAAGGAGTTCCTCAAGCAGGGATTTCGTCCGAATTTTTGGAGACCACTAACTGATAATGATGTAGCTAATAATACTTTAAATAGGTGTAAAACCTGGCAAAGAATTGAAGACCAATTATCTTTACAATCATTTACTACAGAAGAAGTGACCTCTGGATTTCTTGTGTCTGCTATATACTCTTTGCCAGAACAACACTCTTCATTTAAGATGTCCTATTTAATTGATAGTCAGATGAAGGTAGAGGTGACGGTGCACTTTGCTCCAGGGAAATTGACTTTGCCAGAAATGCCTCGATTTGGAGTTTATATGCAGCTTCCTAAGGAGTTCACTCAAATGACGTGGTATGGGCGTGGCCCACACGAAAGTTATGCAGATCGTAAGAGTTCAGCACTAGTTGGAAAATACAGCTCAGATGTTCGTACTGACTTCTATCGATACTTGAGACCTCAAGAGACAGGTAATAAGTGTGATGTGAGATGGGCAGAGTTGTCAGATGAGCAGTATACTATTCGTGTCGTAGCAATTGATCATCTATTAAATGTGAGTGCTT
This sequence comes from Porphyromonas somerae, assembly GCF_022845615.1. Classification (NCBI taxonomy): domain Bacteria; kingdom Pseudomonadati; phylum Bacteroidota; class Bacteroidia; order Bacteroidales; family Porphyromonadaceae; genus Porphyromonas; species Porphyromonas somerae. The sequence goes on from NZ_AP025559.1 coordinate 695,153, forward strand.
GGCCTTTTTCTCAAGACGAAATTGACTATATACCTTATGATATAGAAAGGAAGCACGGTAGAAGTATTGAGCTAGGTGATCTTGTTTGGTTAAATATTGACCATTCTCAAATGGGAGTGGGGGGTGATAATACCTGGGGAGCAAGAGTGCACCCTGAATATTCAATTATACCTCATGAAATGGAATATAAATTTGTAGTCGAATTGTATGAAAATAAATAAGTTGCTTATCTTGTGGGCGTCTATTCTTTATTGTTTTGCTAGCTGTAGCTTGCCAAGCAAAAGCAACCAAGAGGAGCTGTATTCAGGAGGAAGAGATAATAAGCTTTTTCAGTCTATCCTTAATATTCAGCAAACACCAAGATCATCAAAGGATCAGCTGTTGGGTTTCTTTAGTGATCAAGGCAGTTGGATGGGATTTACTCACTCGGAAGATTCATCTGATATATTCGGTTTCTGCGGACCATTTTCACTGCGCACCTATGAATGGGCAGCAGAGTCAATGTTGGAGCTGAGGTCATCTACAGGAGTAAAAGCTTCCAACATTAAAAGAGAGTATTATCCAGGAATTATTGCTATTACTGGCCAATTTGACGGTGGAATAGAGGTGAGTCAGGAACTGATTTTTGCTGATAGCGATATGGCCTTGATCCGCTTTCGAAGCTCAAAACCTTCTGCATTTAGGTTATGCATTACCCCTATGATTGGGTATGAAACGTCTTTGGAAAATGGCTTCCTTAAACTTAGCTCTCAAAGGGAAACATTTTTTTTGGTTTTACCTGAAAATATTGTTGATGTCTCTACACAAAAGGATCATATAGAGTTTGAAGTGCCTATAAAGTCAGAGCTTATAATATCACTCGTTCACGATCGAAATGGAAGAGATATTAATGAGGTGAAAAGTCTATTAAACGATGGCAATCATTTCTTTGACCTTAATAAGAGTAGATGGGATAAGTATTTGCAGTCTGTTCTGAAGAAAGAAATGCCAGAAGGGTTTGATAGAATAGCAGTTAAATCTATTGTCACACTTATATCTAACTGGGTATCACCTGAGGGAGATCTCCCTTATGATGGAATTATTCCAAGTCATGCTAAAGGCTACTTTGTGGGTTTATGGGCTTGGGATACTTGGAAAGCAATAGTGTCTACAGTCAAGTTTGCACCTGAATTATCTAAGGAGTTTTTACGTTCTATGCTTACTTTTCAAGATGATCTAGGGATGGTAGCAGACTGTGTTTATCCTGATTCTTTGGAAAACAATTGGCGTAATACTAAGGCACCCCTAGCTTCTTGGGCCACTGATGCGATTTATGAAGTGACAAAAGATACTGTTTTTCTAGCAGAGGTGTTTCCACAATTAGTTAAGTATCATAATTGGTGGTATAATTACCGTGATGTTAATAAAAATGGCATATGTGAATATGGGTCTACAGATGGCACTCGGGTTGCAGCTGCTTGGGAGAGTGGTATGGACAATGCTGTGCGTTTTGATAATGCAAATATGCTTTCAACGAAAGGTGGACAATCATCTCTTGACCAAGAAAGCGTTGACCTTAATGCGTTTCTCATTCAAGAGAGAGCACTTTTACAAAAGTTCTCATTGATATTAGGAACTAAATTTGAGGAGCAAGGAATGAGTGCACAAGAATTTGCTGACTACTTTTACGACCCTGTTGATGACTTTTTCTATGACAGAAGAATTACTAATGGAGAGTTTATTCGAGTCAAAGGTTGTGAAGCGTATGCACCTCTGTGGACTGAGCTTAACACTTCTCAGCAGTTGGATAGAATGCTGCCAATTCTCATGGATAGTACAAAGTTCGCAACTTTTGTGCCGTTTCCTACGTTAGTAGCTGATCATCCAAACTTTACATATGATGGCTATTGGAGAGGACCAATATGGGTTGATCAAGTTTATTTTGCCATTAGTGGACTGAGAAAAAACGGACAAAAAGAGCTGGCTAATTCTTTTACCAAGCAGCTTTTTTATCATTTAGATGGAGCAGTTGGTGATGGTCCATTATGTGAAAACTATGACCCTCTGACAGGAGAGCAGTTACAAGCTAGACATTTTACTTGGACTGCAGCCCATCTTTTGATGCTTTATGATGAGTATGAACTATAAAACATGATGTTGTGAATTTTCATAGGAGGTGCTTTTAGTCACCTCCTATGATCTATTTGAAAGGACTGTATGGTGAAAATTATCGTATTCATGCTTATGGGACTTTTTTGTGGCTGGCTTTTTAGAAGGCGTCGCTTAAAGTCGGTTGGATACTTGATCTCTTTACTTGTGTATTTGTTGTTGTTTACGTTGGGCCTAGAAATAGGGTCTAATGATGAGATCTTTTATAACCTACATGCATTAGGATTGAACGCAATAGTCATTACTTTGTTATCCGTTTTCTTTAGTGTCCTATTGGCATGGCTTCTTTATAATTGGAGCACAAAAAGTAAGGAAAAAAATGAAAGATAATATTTTTCTAGTTGTTATTTTTTTGTCTGGTGTAGTAGTTGGACGGATTGATATCTTTCAAAATGTTTTTGTAAGTTTCAGCTATGCTACTTGTCTTCTTTATGCTTTGATGTTTGTGGTTGGCATTTCTATTGGTAACGATGTTAAGACATTACGAAGTTTTAGAAAGTTGTCTTCTCGTGTGATACTTTTGCCTTTTCTAACTATTTTTGGTACTCTATTTGGTGGTTTAATTGCGTCACTAATAATCCGAGTAGATGCAATCTCTTCCATGGCGATTTCTGCAGGATTGGGATATTATTCTTTATCAAGTATTATCCTTTCTGAAAACGTAGGTGTAGCTATCGGTACTATAGCACTCTTATCAAATATATTTAGAGAGTTGATAGCCATTCTGTTAAGTCCCATACTAGCACGTTATTTTAGCCCTTTTGCGCCAATTGCAGCGGGAGGTGCAACAACGATGGATGTAACTCTTCCCTTTGTACTTCGAACGTCTGGTACTGAGTATTTGGTTCATTCAGTTTATCATGGATTTGTTTGTGACTTAAGCGTTCCTATTGTAGTGTCATTTCTTGCTTCATTATTATAGAATATTATTTGATTAGGTGGATATTAATGCGAATATGGGGTGGTGCATTAAGCACCACCCCATATTCCTTAATGTATTATGTGGGTGAGGGGATTAGTCCTCGAAGTTTTTGAGAGGCTTGATATCTAGACGTACTGGCTTGATTAGGTTTTCTGGCGCTAGTATTTGGTCTAGTTGCTCCTTGGAGAGGATGCCCTTTTCTAATACAATCTCTACGATGCCTTTGCCGGTGTTGATCGCTTCTTTGGCAATCTTAGTAGAGTTCTTGTAGCCGATGTATGGGTTAAGTGCCGTAACAACACCAATGCTACTATGTACTTGCTCTTCGGTGATGTTTTTATTGGCAGTGATGCCATCGATACAGAGTGTGCGAAGAGTATCGCAAGCCTCTACCAATAGGCGAGCACTCTCAAAGCAGCACTGTGCCATAATTGGCTCCATGGCATTGAGCTCCATCTGTGAAGCCTCGCCAGCCATGGTGACGCACATGTCGTTGCCAATGATCTTCATAGCAACTTGAGTCACTACCTCTGGGATCACTGGATTGACCTTACCAGGCATGATGCTGGATCCTGGCTGACGTGCAGGAAGATTGATCTCGCTAAGTCCTGCTCTTGGACCACTGGATAGGATACGAAGGTCGTTGGATATCTTGCTGAGCTTTACAGCGATTCGCTTGATGGCTCCAGAGAAGCCAATCATGTGTGAGGTATCGGAAGTGGCAGCAACCATATCCTTTGCCATCTTCACCTTCCACCCAGTGATCTCACTCAATGCTTCGGCACACGCCTCGCGATAGCCAGGCACTGAGCAGATACCTGTACCAATAGCAGTGGACCCCATGTTGTTTACCAATAGTTGGTCGCAAGCATGCTTAAGGTTGGGTAGCTCTTCCTCAAGAATGGAAGCAAACGCGTTGAAGGTCTGACCCAAGGTCATAGGCACTGCATCTTGTAGCTGAGTACGCCCCATCTTGATGATCTTCTTAAACTCTTTTCCTTTGGCTTTGAAGCTCTTGATCAGATCTTCAATGTGAGGGATCATCTCTACATAGGTGGTATAAAGACCTAGGTGGATGGCTGTTGGGTAAGCGTCATTCGTAGACTGTGATAGATTGGTGTGGTCGTTAGGGCTGAGGTGTTTGTAGTCGCCTCTCTCGTAGCCCATAATCTCTAGGGCACGGTTGGTGATGACCTCATTGGCATTCATATTGGTGGAAGTACCTGCACCTCCCTGAAACATATCTACCACAAAGTGCTCGTGATGCTTGCCAGCCAAGATTTCGTCACAAGCTTGCTCAATAGCTTTAGCTTGCTTATCGGTGAGTAGGCCCAGCTTATGATTGGCCATCGCTGCCCCTTTCTTGGTAAGAGCTAGTCCCTCAACGAAGTGTGGATAATCGTTGATTTTGAATGGCGAAAACTTAAAGTTGTCAATGGCACGTGCCGTTTGTACACCATATAGGTGGCTATTATCTAGCTCCACCTCGCCTAGTAAATCGCTCTCAACTCTCTTTTTTGATGACATAATAATATTGCGAAATAGTAATAAATATAGAAAGTGAGCACAGTCCCCGCGGTGGGGAGTGTGTCACTTTCTCTTTGTTTGGTATTTAGATATAATAAATTCCTGCTAATCGTAGCATAGCTGCTGCTTACTCCTCCTCTAATGAGTGGATAACTAGTCCGGAGCGCAGTTTTGGCTCGAACCAAGTGGTCTTTGGAGGCATGATATTACCAGTATCGGCAATATTGATAAGCTGATCCATAGTCACTGGATAGAGTGCTAGTGCAGCGATCATCTCTCCACTATCTACACGGCGCTTGAGTTCCTCCAGTCCACGGATACCGCCTACAAAGTCAACTCTGTTGCTGGTACGAAGATCCTGAATATCTAGAAGATCGCGAAGGATGTAATCACTTGAAATGGTTACGTCGAGGACACCAATTGGATCATTATCATCATAAGTGCCTTCCTTAGCGGTTAGTGAATACCAATGACCACCGAGGTAAAGTGAGAAGTTGTGTAGCTTATTAGGATGGTAGATATCAGTCCCCTTGTCCTCAACTACAAACTTATCCTCTAGCTTCTCTAGGAATTGAGCAGGAGTCATCCCATTCAGATCCTTTACCACACGATTGTAGTCTATGATGTGTAGGTGGCTAGCTGGGAAGCAAACAGCCATAAAGTAGTTGTACTCCTCATTGCCGGCGTGGTTGGGGTTTTGCTTGCGCTTTTCATCTCCAACAAGTGCGGCAGCTGCAGATCTGTGGTGTCCATCAGCGATGTACATGTAAGGGATCTCCTTGAAAGCCTTGGTGATGGTCTCAATGTCCTTATCGTCACTAATCACCCAGAAGGTGTGTCCAAATCCATCTATATCGGCAACAAAGTCGTACTCTGGAGTAGTTTTTTTGTACTTGTCAATGATGCCCTGTAGGGTGGTATTATCCTCAAATGCAAAGAATACAGGCTCTACGTTGGCGTTGTTAACACGCACGTGCTTCATACGATCTTCCTCTTTATCCTTACGAGTAAGTTCGTGCTTCTTGATCCTGCCTTGCATATAGTCATCTACGTAGGCACCAAGTACGATACCATACTGTGTCCTACCATCCATGGTCTGTGCATAGATGTAGTAGCATGGCTTTTCGTCTTTTACGAGCCACCCTTTCTCTTGGAATAGTGCAAATTGCTTTGCAGCCATCTCATACACATCCTCATCGTGCTCGTCCTTTTCCACAGGGAAGTTGATCTCAGGGCGGATTATGTGGTAAAGCGACATCTCATTACCCTCTGCCTCCTTGCGAGCTTCGTCGGAATTCAGTACATCATAAGGGCGAGAATTAACCTTTTCTACTAGGTTTTTTGGAGGGCGAATGCCTCTAAATGGTTTAACGATCATATCTTTCTTATTTGTATTGAGGAGTGAGGGGTAGGTAGATGGAGTGCGACTTTTTTAGCCATCACTCCATCTGCTTACCTTACTACTATGATTTACTTATTTACTCTGAACTTTTCGTTGCCAGTAAGAAGATAGCTAGCGATTTGAGAAGCAGCAGCCATACCAGCATTGATATTAGCCTCTGCGGTTTGTGCACCCATCTTCTTGGCAGTTGAGAAGTACTGCTTGCCAAACTTCTCTATGATCTCAGCCTCTGCATCTGGCTTCACGTCGGTGAGGTAGCTAAGGTCTGGACGCTCTGCTAGTACCTTCATGAGGTCAGCCTCATTGATAAGGTCTTTACGAGCAATATTTACTAGAATAGCCCCCTTTGGCATAGCGCTCATTAGCTCATAATTGATCATGCCCTTGGTATTAGCTGCAGATGGCATAGCAAGTACCATGATGTCGCAAACCTCAAACATTGCCTTGCGATTTACGAAGAACTCATAGCCATCCTTAAAGAAATAGTCTGCTGGGGTTGAACGGCTGTATGCATATACGTGCATACCGAAGCCCTTAGCGATACGAGCAGCATTTTCACCGATATTACCATAGCTCATCACACCTAGGCGCTTACCCATAAGCTCGCTACCGGACGCTCCAGTGAAGTTCTTACGCACATGATAGAGTAGCATGCCAAATACGAGCTCTGCTACAGCGTTGGCGTTTTGTCCAGGGGTGTTCATCACTACTACATTGTGCTTTGTAGCTGCATCACAGTCTACGTTGTCGTATCCTGCACCAGCACGCACTACGATCTTAAGGTTCTTAGCAGCCTCAATTACCTCTGCATCTACCTTGTCGCTACGTACGATCATAGCGTCAACGTCCTTTACTGCGTCTAGTAGTTGGCTTTTCTCTGTGTACTTCTCTAGCAGTACAAGCTCAAGACCGTTATTCTCAATGATGCCTCTAATCTTCTCTACAGCTACAGGTGCAAATGGTTTTTCAGTAGCGATTAATACTTTTGCCATAATTTCTATATTCGTTATTTAGTGTATTTGGTATTTTGATATAAACCGCGTCCACGGAGCAGTGGTCATGACCACTGCTCCATAGATGCGGCATTAATGATTGACTGTGATCAGATCTTCTTCTCAAACTCCTTCATCACATCTATCAGAGCCTTTACGCTCTCGATAGGAAGTGCGTTGTATGTAGAGGCACGGAAACCACCAACAGAGCGGTGACCCTTGATACCCATCATACCACGAGAAGTAGCTAGGTCTAAGAAGTCCTTCTCAAGCTCCTTGTACTCATCCTTCATCACAAAGCAGATGTTCATAAGTGAACGATCTTGCTCACGAGCAGTACCACGGAAGATCTTAGAGCTATCAATAGCATCATAAAGAAGAGCAGCCTTCTCCTCATTTCTCTTCTGCATTGCAGGGATACCACCTAGGCTCTTGTACCATTTAAGGGTTTGAAGAGCTACATAGATTGGGAATACTGGAGGAGTGTTGAACATGCTACCCTTGTCAATATGAGTCTGGTAGTTGAGCATAGTAGGAAGGTCGCGATCTACCTTACCAACAGCATCCTTCTTTACTACTGCGAAAGTAACACCTGCAGGGGCAAGGTTCTTCTGTGCACCACCATAGATAAGATCGTACTTAGATACGTCTATTGGACGGCTAAAGATATCAGAAGACATATCGCAGATAAGAGGTACACTAACCTCTGGATCCTTCTTGATCTCTGTACCATATATGGTGTTATTGGAAGTGTAGTGGAAGTAGTCTACATCACCTGGCACGGTGTACTCAGGGATATGAGTGTAGTTGTCGTCCTTAGAGCTTGCTACTACTACTACCTCACCTACGCGCTTAGCCTCCTTGATGGCCTTGCTTGACCATGTGCCTGTATCTAGATAGGCAGCCTTCTTATTAAGGAAGTTGAGTGCACTCATGTAGAATTGTAGGCTAGCACCACCTCCAACGAAAACAACCTCGTGTGTCTCAGGAACGTCTAGAAGCTCCTTGAAGAGGGCTACGGTCTCGTCCATTACGGCTACGAACTCCTTACCTCTGTGAGATACCTCTAGGATTGAAAGGCCAGTACCTGCAAAGTTTTCAACTGCCTTGCCAGCCTCTTTGATTACTCCCTCATTTAGGATTGAGGGACCAGCATAAAAATTGTGCTTTTTCATTGTCACAGTGTTTCTTAAAGTGTGAATAAACGATAATGATTTTATATTCGATGATAAAGGTACCCAATACCTTTCAAATAACCTTGAGAATGTGCCAAACCTTGCAAAATAACATCTTTTTGACCCCCTTCTCACTGTTTTTATTAAGAATGAAGTGGGTAAAGATGGGTTAAAGCTCAAGTAGCTCCATAGGGAAGTTGAGAGTTAGTTTTCTACTTTCCTCATCAAGTTCTATTAGCCACTCAGGGGTAAGTGGTATAGGTACTTGCTTATTGTTTTTTGCAAGCTCTACTAGGAGCAAGAGATTGGTTGTGGTACTATCTATTGCTACTATTTCTCCAATCACCTCTCCATTATCATGTAGTAGGGTGTAGCCAATGAGTTTTGAAATTTCAGGCGCTTCGCCCATTGGTAGTTCTTCCTTAAGGATCATAAGGTCACAGCCTACGAAGGGCTCCGCCTCGCATAGGTTATGAAGCTCTTGGAGCTTGATAATTAGTTGTTCGGCACTTCCTCTTATCTGCTCTACACGATAGGGGATAGGTATCTCATCAATCACAGGAAATAGAAACTCAGGCAGTATCTCCTCGTATGTTGGCGAAGAGAGTGCCACCAAAAGCTCCCCTTGGTATCCGTGCGTCCTACGTACCTTTCCGTAAAGGGTTAGATCATTACCTTCTATTGTAGGGTAGGGGTTGAGCATACTCCTTATATATATTTATACGCGGGTGATGGCTGCTCCTAATTGATTGAGTCGTTTATCAATAAATTGATAGCCCCTATCGATTTGGTCAATATTATTGATTCTACTAGTTCCATCGGCTGACATCGCTGCGATGAGTAGTGCAATCCCAGCACGGATATCTGGCGAAACCATTGTGCCGCCTCTGAGCTTAAACTTTCGGTCTAGCCCTATCACCGTAGCTCTGTGTGGGTCGCAAAGTATGATTTGAGCTCCCATATCAATCAGCTTATCTACAAAGAATAGTCGGCTTTCAAACATCTTTTGGTGGATCAAGACACTACCCCTTGCTTGTGTGGCAGTAACGAGTAACACACTCAAAAGGTCTGGCGTTAGCCCTGGCCAAGGAGCATCGGCAATGGTCATGATGGAGCCATCCATAAAGCTCTCTATCTCATAATGGTCGTGTGCTGGTACATAGAGGTCATTATCTCGCTCTTCAACGGTAATCCCCAATCGCCTGAAGGCATTGGGAATGATACCTAATTCGTGTACATCGGACTCCTTGATGGTAATCTCCGACCCTGTCATAGCTGCCATTCCGATAAAGCTACCCACCTCAATCATATCAGGCAAAAGCCTATGCTGTGTACCTCCTAAGCTCTCCACACCAGTGATGGTAAGTAGGTTGCTCCCGATACCTTCAATTTTTGCTCCCATCCGTACAAGCATCCGGCAAAGTTGCTGAATGTATGGTTCGCATGCAGCGTGATATATCGTGGTAGTACCTTCAGTGAGCACAGCTGCCATGATAATATTTGCTGTACCAGTTACAGAGGCTTCTTCCAGCAGCATATAGGTGCCCCGCATTGGCTTTTCTGCCTCTATTGTAAAGAGTTCTTTTGTGGCATCATACTTCATCTGAGCACCAAGGTCTATAAATCCTTGGAAGTGAGTATCTAGCCTTCGTCTTCCTATCTTATCGCCACCAGGTTTGCCTATCAATGCTTTCTTGAACCTAGCTAAAAGCGGTCCAATGAGAAGCACACTACCTCGAAGCTTTCCACTTGCCTCTAGGAAAGCCTTAGAGTAGGCAAAGTCTAGGTTGATATTATCGGCCTTGAAAGAATATGTGTCCGCTGTCAGTTTCTTTACCTGCACCCCCATATCCATTAGGAGCTGGATCAAGTTATTGACGTCCAAGATATCAGGGATATTGCAGATCTGCACCTCCTCTTTAGTGAGAAGCACTGCCGAAATAACTTGCAGGGCTTCATTCTTTGCTCCTTGTGGATGGATATTACCACGGAGTTGGTGACCACCCTCTACAACAAACGAACTCATAGTACTTTAATATTTAATAGATGATGTAATTACCTCCTCTTCCTACGGTTGTTTTTATTCCTTTTCATCGTGTAAGTTCGGTTCTCCTTTTGTGGAGCTTGAGACGCGAATTCCTTAGCATCGGGTAGCTGACAAGTTAGCTCATCCAAATATATTTTCCCCTCCGATAGCTCATAGAGATCTGAGAAAATCTTAGCATTGGCTACGCTGTCCTTATTCCACTGCATATAGCTACGTTTCATCTGCAAGGCAGTTTCCTTTGCCAATGCGTCACGCTCTTCTCCCTCTGGCAGTGCCAATACTGCTTGTATCATTCGCTCAATAATCCTACCATAGTGCCTATAGAGAGGTTTTTGTTGGTGGTCATTATCTAGCGCACATTTAATCTGCGAGCGATACTCCTCTTTTGAGGTCACCTGATAGGGGAAGTCAATATCCAGTTTGAAGTCCGACATAATGTATAGGTGATCCCACAACACTTGCATATGATCTTCCCGCTCCTTATCACGGGTTGAGACCATATCCATCGTAGCTATAATTGACTCTGCACAGCGCTGCCTCTCCGCTTCATCCTTCAAAGTCAAGCAGTAATCCACCATATTTTGGATATGCCTCCCATATTCAGGTAGGATCAGAGGCTTTGAAAGTGTATTGTAGCTTTTATCCATAGGTGTTACAGTTCATTGACGCGCCCTTGAATAGACTTAGAGGCTTCCTCATATCCAGGCTTATTCAGCAGTGCAAACATATTCTTTTTGTAGGCTTCTACACCTGGTTGATCAAATGGATTGACCCCAGTGAGGTATCCACTAATCGCTACCAGCTTCTCAAAGTAATAAAAGAGTTGCCCAATATTGTATGCATCTAGCCGTGGTAAGGTGATATTAACTAGTGGCACGCTTCCATCTAGGTGAGCCAACATAGTCCCTTTCTCAGCCTGTTTGTTGACAAAGCTAATCCGTTTACCGGCAATAAAATTAAGTCCATCAAGATTCTCCTGATCACTTGGTATCTCAAGGCGGTGCTCGCTCTCATCAATCGTCACAAAGGTCTCAAAGATAATCCGCTCCCCATCTTGGATCCACTGCCCCATAGAGTGTAGGTCGGTGGTGAAGTCCACAGCAGCTGGGAATATTCCTTTGTGGTCTTTTCCTTCACTCTCTCCGAATAATTGTTTCCACCACTCATTAATATAGTGCATCTTGGGGTGAAAGTTGACTAAAAGCTCAATTTTCTTGCCACTCTGATATAGGGCAATTCGTGTGGCAGCGTGTTGCTCTACAATAGTCGCCTCACTGCTATTAATATCTAGCTTTTGAGCCATATCTTTCGCTCCATTAACCAAGGCCTTAATATCAAAGCCTGCGGTAGCTATAGGTAATAGACCTACTGGGGTCAGTACGCTAAAGCGCCCACCCACATTGTCAGGTATAACATAGCTCTTGTATCCTTTCTTATCGGCAAGTGTGCGGAGGGCTCCCTTTGAATGGTCGGTAATGGCTACGATATGTTGGCGAGCAAAGTCTTCTCCCTCCTGCTCCTCTAGCAGTTGCTTAAGAAGACGGAAGGCAATAGCTGGCTCAGTTGTAGTACCACTCTTTGAGATGTTGATCAGCCCAAACTTATGCCCCTTCACTAGGTCCAGAAGCTCTGAAAGATAATCCTCAGAGATGTGGTGACCTGCAAATAGCAAGTGGGCACCCGTGGCTGGTTTTAGATGGGCAAACGAGTCCGAAAGAGCCTCAACCACCGCTTTGATACCTAGGTAGGAACCACCAATGCCGATTGAGATAACGTACTCACAATCTTCCCGTAGCCTATCAGCAGTCTTTTGGATATCTGCTATCATCTCATCAGAGATCTCAAATGGAAGCTCTCTCCAGCCTAGGAAGTCATTTCCCTTGCCCTCTTCGGAGTGTAGGAGTTGGTGACTCTCTTTAGCTTTTGGCAAGAGTGCTTCATAAAGGCTCTTCACCTTATTATCCCCAAGAGCATTATTTATATTTACTTTCATCTTATCTTTATTTACTTAAGTTTTAAGCTCAGTTTTTCAAAGGTTTCCCGTGCATTCTCCTTCTTGTAGAGGAGGTCATAGACAGCTTGTGCTATAGGCAGCTCAATTCGGTGCTTTTTCAGGAGTACATGGATGCACTTAGCCCCATAATATCCCTCTGGTGTCAGCTCCATTTCATCTTGTGCCTGCATCACCGAGTACCCTTTTCCTATCAGAGTGCCGAGAGTGCGGTTGCGGCTGTAGCGAGAGTAGCCTGTTACCAATAGGTCACCAAGGTATACAGAGTCATTTATATTTCGCTCCGCATCAGTCACTTCCGAAAGGAAGTAGTCCATCTCCTTTATCGCGTTGGAGAGCAGTACCGCTTGGAAGTTATCTCCCATGCGAAGGCTTTGGCATACCCCAGCAGCTATAGCGTAGATGTTCTTTAGTACACTCCCCAGCTCTATTCCACGTACGTCCGTACTGACATTACAAAACGTGTAATCAGAATTAAATATCTGACTCATCTGCTCTGCCCTCTTCCCATTACTACAAGCCAATGTGAGGTAGCTCAATCGCTCAAGTGCCACCTCCTCTGCGTGAGTTGGACCACTGATCACTGCTATTTGCTCCTCTGGTATCTGTAGTTGGTCGCTCAAGTAGTCCGAAATCACCACATAGTTGTCAGGTATAATACCCTTAACTGCGTTGAGAATGGTTTTTTTCTGAAGCGAGCCAGGCTTTGCTTTATCAAGTGTTCCCTTGATGTAAGGGGATGGGGTCACTAATATAAGAGTGTCCGACTTAGCTACGATCTTAGGAATATCCGTAAAGAAATCAATCCTATCTGTATCAAAAATCTGACTAGTAAGGTAGGTGGGGTTGTGCTGCGAGTGCTTAAACTGCCGCACCGTCTCTCCGAAGCGGAAGTACCAATTGATACGCTCCTCATGCTCCAAGACAATCTTGGCAAGAGCAGTGCCCCAGCTACCGCTACCGATGATCCCTATTTTACCCGGTTGCCAGCTACTCATCGTCTTTTTCTGTTGTTTCACTCTTCGCCTTTACCTCGGGTTTCATTTGAGGGAATAGAAGCACCTCTTGTATGCTTTCTTGTCCTGTCAATAGCATCACAAAGCGATCCATTCCGATTCCCATACCGCTCGTTGGTGGCATACCATACTCCAGAGCTCTGACAAAGTCTTGGTCAATCAGCATCGCCTCATCATCTCCTTTCTCCGAAAGCTCCATCTGATGTTGGAAACGCTCCAATTGGTCAATAGGGTCGTTCAACTCCGAATAGGCATTGAGAAGCTCCTTACCATTGACCATCAATTCGAAGCGCTCCGTGATTTCGGGCTCAGTGCGATGCATCTTGGTAAGTGGCGACATCTCCACAGGATAGTCGGTAATATAGGTGGGTTGAATGTAATTTCCCTCACACTTCTCACCAAATAGCTCATCAATCAGCTTTCCCTTGCCCATGGTTTTATCCACAGCTATTCCCTGAGCCTTACATGCTTCACGCAGCTCCTCCTCGCTCTTCCCCTTGATGTCAAAGCCAGTGTACTTCAGGATGGCATCACGCATCGTTACACGAGGGTAGGGCGCCTTAAAGTCAATCTCGCGGTCACCCACCTTAGTCTTAGTCGTCCCATTCACCTGAATAGCGATGTACTCTAGCATCTGCTCCGTCATCTCCATCATCCAGTTGTAGTCGGTGTAGGGTACATAGACCTCCATCGCTGTAAATTCTGGATTGTGGGTACGGTCCATTCCCTCATTGCGGAAGTTTTTGCTAAACTCATACACCCCATTGAATCCACCCACAATCAGTCGCTTTAGGTAAAGCTCATTAGCAATACGCAGGTAAAGTGGTATATCCAGAGCATTGTGGTGAGTGACAAAAGGACGAGCTGCAGCACCACCTGGGATACTTTGTAGGATAGGAGTCTCTACCTCCAGATAGCCACGTGCATCTAGGAATTCACGCATCGCCTTGAACGTCTTACTGCGCTTGATAAATACCTCCTTCACTTGAGGGTTCACCACAAGGTCCACATATCTCATGCGGTACCTCTGCTCAGGGTCACCAAACGCATCGTAAGTGACGCCATCCTTCACTTTCACCACAGGAAGAGGGCGTAAGCTCTTGGATAGGAGCTTCAGCTCCTGTACGTGGATAGATACCTCACCCATCTTGGTACGGAATACATATCCCTTAATGCCAATGAAGTCACCGATATCTAGGAGCTTCTTAAATACCGTATTATAGAGCTCTTTATCCTCACCAGGTGCAATATCGTCGCGAGTTACGTAGAGCTGGATACGCCCCGTGGAGTCTTGTAGCTCACAGAATGAAGCTTTACCCATGATACGACGCATCATAATACGTCCTGCCATACTCACCTCTCTCCGAGGGGCTTCATCATCAAATGACGCCAATACCTCATCGGCATATGCAGTCACTTTGAATTCCTCTGCTGGATAGGGGTTAATTCCCATTTCTCTCAACTTCTCCAGACTCTGACGTCTTAATACCTCCTGCTCACTTAGCTCTCTAGTACTCATCTATATATAGAATATTATAATGTCTAATATGTTCCCCTCAATAGGTTGCCCTATCGGGTGATACAACTCTTTGCACAAACTTACCCAAAATTATTGAGTGGTGTTAATGATTAAAGCTTTTTCGTCTCTTTTTGGAGGTCGGTTATGGGCGACGCTTACACACAATCTGCCCAGAATAAGAGAGTTTGACCAGTTGATAGCGATTTGCTCCCACTTGTGGCACAATCTTATTGTAAAAGGTATGTATCTTCTCCAGGTCCTCCTCCAGATTAGTCGTTCCCAACACCTCAAATATATAGTCACCAACTCGTGGATAGAAGTGCAGGCGATTGCCCTCCTTCAGTTCAATCACACTGAAAAAAGAGGCCCAATCCTCGTGTGTCTGCATAAACTGGCTGAGAGGTAAAAGCGTCTGCTTGAGCGTGATAGAGTCGACCTGGTGAGCTCTTACAATGGGAAGGTATACCGAGACGCCAACCTTCGTACGCATTGGGTTCCCCTCATCATCGAGGTAAAAGGAGCCTTGGTCAGAGAAAAAGCGCAAGACTGGTTTGCGACTCTCTACCTGTACCGTCATCTGATGCGCAGTGGGCGAAATATAAGCATTAACCTTCTTGGCATAGGGTATTTCTTGGCGTACTCGGCCTTCTATCCCTGCCAAATCCACAGAGACCGTCGTGGTGTCGGTAATATCGATGGGAAGTATGCGCGACACATCATCCTTATCTAAAAAACCTGCCTCACTCCCATGGATCACTATGCGAGTACGATTG
The DNA here is from genome assembly GCF_022845615.1 of Porphyromonas somerae. Lineage (NCBI taxonomy): Bacteria > Pseudomonadati > Bacteroidota > Bacteroidia > Bacteroidales > Porphyromonadaceae > Porphyromonas > Porphyromonas somerae. Next base: position 710,685 of record NZ_AP025559.1, read on the forward strand.
GGCTGCACAATGTAGCGAGACTGCCCTCGGAAGGCAAAGTAAGAGTAGCCCATAACCCCTAATAGGGTGAGTGCTATCAGCCAAATGAATAGGGTTGAGGCTTTCTTTCTCGTCATATCACTACACTCTTGAGATAGTCACGTACCTCGGGGAGCAGATACTCAATATCTCCTGCCCCCATCATTACTAGCACATCAAAGTGGTGCTTGCGTAGCTCAGGGATCAACCCCTCCTTCGTCACAGAGGCCTTTAGTGGAGAGGTAACCAACTTTGCCAATGCATCTGATGTCACCCCCGGGATAGGTTCTTCACGGGCCGGGTAGATTGGAATTAATATCACATTATCCACCACCGAAAGTGCTTCGGCAAACTCCTTCATGAAGTCGGCAGTACGACTAAAGAGGTGGGGCTGAAAAACCACTGCGATCTCTTTGTCTGGGTAAAGCTTCCGAATAGAGGTGAGCGATGCCTTGATTTCATCGGGGTGATGGGCATAATCATCAATCATCACCGGGTGTTGGGGCTCATTGAGCCATCGTTCAAAGCGGCGACGGCTTCCCAAGAAATTCTTCAATCCCTCCCTCAATTCCTCCTCAGTCGCTCCTAGGTGCTGAGCTAGTGCCAGTGCCGCCGTAGCATTCAGTACATTGATCTCCACTGGTGTGCCGATTTGGAGCTGTTGGTAACACCCTCTAGGGTAGTGCCAGTCAAAAAAAAGCTCCGCATCGCGGTAGGTCACATTACTATACCAATAGTCCGATTGTGAGGAGCTCCCATAGCGAAATAGCGTCACCCCCTCAGGGCATCTATCTAAATGTGCCTTCTCATTGAGGAGCAATACTCCTCCTGCAATCATCTTTTCGGCAAAGATCTGAAAAGCCTCTCGGTATGCCTCAGGTGTTCCATAAATATCGAGGTGGTCTGGCTCTGTAGAGGTGATAATCGCGTGCGTTGGGGTTAGTTGATGAAACGAGCGATCATACTCATCCGCTTCGATAACCACATAAGGGCTATTGGGGTTTAAGTAAAGATTGCTTCCACTATTTTGGGAAACTCCACCGAGAAATGCGTTGGCACCAATGTGCGACTGCTCAAGGAGATGAGCCAAAAGTGTACTAGTAGTAGTCTTACCATGCGTGCCCGCCACACAGAGTGCTTTTTGCCTTCGGGTGATCTGCCCCAGCACTACCGCACGCTTCACCTGCTCGTAGCCGTGCTGTGCGTAGTATTGGCGGATATGATTATCCTCGTGTATTGCAGGCGTGTAGACTACCTGCACCTCCTTAGGTGCTTGGTATTTGGTGGGAATCAGCTCCGGACGATCTTCATAGATAATCTCTGCTCCTGCCTCCTCCAAAGCCGTGGAAACCTTTGAGCGAATCCTATCATATCCTCCCACATGGGCCCCTTCGGCAAGGAAATAGCGGGCAATGGCACTCATGCCGATGCCCCCAATACCGATGAAAAAATAACTCTTCCCTTTCATATCTACTTCTTTGTGGCTTTCATCGCTTCCCACTTCTCCACAATTTTCACCACCTCATCCACGATCGTCTCATCCGCCTTTGGACAGGCTAGCTTCAGGGCATTGGTGCCCAGCACCTCCAGCTGTTTCTCAGCCCCAAGTAGCTCCAGAGCTTTCGGCACCAAAGCCTCTCGTGCGTCGGCATCCGCCACCATCACCGCAGCGTTATCCGCTACCAGAGCTTGAGCATTTTTAGTTTGGTGATCCTCCGCCACATTAGGGCTAGGTACCAAGATCGAAGGCTTCCCCAGCATACATAGCTCCGAGATAGAGCTAGCTCCCGCCCTAGAGATCACCAGATCGGCCACCGAGTAGGCATAGTCCATACGGTTGATAAAGTCAGTGAGTACAATGTTTTTATCTTCCAACCCTTGGCTTTTGAGATGCTCTTGCCCCTCTTTTATGTAGCCCTTTCCGCACTGCCATAGGAGTTGCATGGTCTCCCGCTCGCTCGCAAAAAGCTTCACAGCAGCTGCCATACTCTCATTGATTGTCCGTGCTCCAAGGCTTCCCCCAATCACTAAGAGCGTTCTTTTTTTAGGGTCCAGCTTGAAGTGCTGATACGCCTCTATAGCGTGTGGTTGTATATCAGCCAATTGCTTACGGATTGGATTTCCCGTAAGTATGAGGTTTTTTCCCTTCGGAAAAAAGCGAGCCATATCCTTGTATGCCACACAAATTGTCTCCGCCTTTTTGCCGACTAATTTATTTGTTTTGCCTGCAAATGAATTTTGCTCCTGCACCAAAGTCGGTATCTTTAGCCCATTTGCCTCCAAAAGGGTAGGGGCACTGGCATACCCTCCCACACCGATCACGATTTGTGGCCGGATCCTTTTTAGCTCTTTACGGATTTGTTGTCGGCTCTTAAGTAGTTTCCAAAGGGTGATGAATAGCTTAATGGGATTCTTGCCTCGGCTCAATCCCTCTACCGGTAGCAAGATGATATCATACCCTGCTGCAGGTACCTTTTCCTCCTCCATACGTCCCTTGGCGCCCACAAAGGTCACCTCACACTCTGGGTATCGACGTTTTATCTCATTGGCAATAGAGATGGCGGGGAATATATGCCCCCCTGTGCCACCACCGCTGATGATTACATTGGTTAGTTTTGTACTCATGGCTCCACATTTTCTATTGGTTCACTCTCTATTGGAGGCATCTCTGGGATAGCCTCTGTAGCAACAATTTGGTTGAGACCCCCTGCTTTGGCAATCCGCTCCTCCTCCTTCCGTTTATTATCGTGGCTTACCGCCAAAAGGATGCCGAAGTAAATCCCCGTCACTAGATAGCTAGAGCCACCTCGACTGATAAATGGGAGGTTTTGCCCAGTGATCGGGAATAGATTGACACAGATGAGCATATGCAGGAAGGCTTGTAGTGTGATAATCAACCCTATCCCCTGTACCAAGAGGGTTTGGTAGACACTATTGGTACGCCTTCCGATCCCTCCGATAATAAAGAATAGAGCCAAGTAGGTCAGTACCACCAAGATAGCTGCGGCAATTCCCCCTTCCTCCACCAAGATGCTAAATACAAAGTCCGAATATGGCTCGGGAAGGAGGTTACGCATCTCACTTTTACCAAAGCCTACACCCAGCAGGTGGCTATTGGCAATCGCTCTTTGTGATGAAACAATCTGCAGATCCTTTCCATCAATATCGCTGTAGGTATCCGAATTGATAGGTGCTCCCACTTGCGTTATGAATCGCTCAATTCGAGCATAGCCTGTGCCCAAGCGAGTTACTCCGCCCTCTCGAATACTTGGCACCAAAACTAGTAGCATAATCACCAATGCCAAAGCCCCTAAGCCCCCCAAAAGCAATCGCCTCATCATCTTCCGATTGGCACCTCCCATGTAAGAGATACAAAAGACCACCGAGGCGAGGATCAGAGCTGTCGATATATTCTCTAGGAAGATAGGCAGACAAAATAAACCGGTGGTGATGAATATCACCCAGAAGTTACGTGCCGAAGCGTGTCGCCCATCTTTGAACCTCAGTTGCGTTGCCACAAAGTTGATCAAGGCGAGCCTCGCTAGCTCTGAAGGCTGAAAGGAGATACCAGCGAGTGAGATTTGTCGCTTTGCATCATTGAGATCCTGACCCCTAAAAAGCACGTAGAGGAGTAGGATAAAACTGAAAAATAAAAAGAGCCTCGCATACTTCCTAAAGAAACGTAGTGGAATATGTGATACCGCCACACAGAGCCCAATGGCTAATCCCATTGAAAGTATGTGCTTTCCAAACATATTAAAGAAGCCACCTCCACTCGCCCAAGAGCCAAACGCCTTGGTGCTGGTCGAAGAAAAGACAATCCATAGGCTAATCGACATCAGTACCAGCATTATAGCCCATATTGCTTTGCTACCGATGAAGAGCCTATTGGGGTGCCACCACGCCTGCGTCGGGGCTTCCCTCACTATAGAGCTTTCGTCACTCATATCGCTATTCCACCTATTCCGGCCAATTTTTTCCTGTCCATATAAACCTTATCTCTCCTCTTGAGGTCAACTCTTTTACGATGATCTGATATCGCTGTCCCTCCTGATAATGGCGGTCAAAACCTTCAATCTCCTTGATAGCAATGAAAGGTTTTGGCGTCGTCGACCCCTCCTCCTTGATGAGCGTACGGTATCTACCAGCCTCATCCTTTTCTTCCAGTATCACAAGGTAGAGCCTCCTCACACTCATGGGAATCGGCGACTGCTTGGAGCAACTCTCCACTAGCAAGAGCAGTGCTAGGCACCCCACTAGCGCCAAGATCCATCGAACCCATTGATGATTACTCGTCATGCCTTAATTGATTATCTATTCTACTCCCCCAACTAACCCCACACCTTTCCGCAAATCTACCAAAAATTATCGCGGCTACCTCAATATTTCGAGACAGTTATCATAGCTGAAAAATTAGAATTCCCCCTACTGCCTGTATACGTCATAATGCTAGTAATTTTTCTCCAGCTGAGGTGAAAAATAGCTTTATCATCAGTCTCAGACAGAGGCTGTTGATTACTCTTCTTTGGCAAATACCGACAACTAGATTCTCGACTTTTTTGCCCGATAAAATCGCCTTTTGTAATGGATTGATTCTTAGTACTATACACTAGCGTTTTCTTAGTTGCAACTAAGCAATCGGTTAGTTGCAACTCGTCAATTGCTTAGTTGCAACTCAGCAAATGCTTAGTTGCATCTCCACTTTTGCCTAGATGCAGGGGGGTAAAAATCTGTTATTTGTCGTGAGGTTGGGATGTGTAAGCTTGCTCCTCTATTTTTTGTTTTACCGCCTCCATCTGCCACCTTGGGGTAGAGGTAGCTCCGCAGATACCCACCGTGTGTACCCAGGAGGGGAGGCGAGTGGTGATCTCGTCGGGGGAGGTGATGAAGTGGGTATTAAGGTTGGCACGTAGGGCGGTTTGGTAGAGCACCTTGCCATTACTGCTGTGAGCTCCGGCGATGAAGTAGACCCAATCCTTTTCCTTGGCAAACTGGGTGATTTCGGGGACCCGATTGGAGACCTGTCGGCAGATGGTATCGTACCACTCCACCTTCACCCCTTCGTGAACCCATTCACGCAGGGCGGTGTGAAGTGCCTCAAACTGTTTCTGATCCATAGTGGTCTGACTAAATAGTGCTACAGCGCGATTAGGATCAATCAATTCACGTGCCTCTTCTACCGATTGTACCACGATGGCGGTGCCATCGGTTTGGCCCACCAGTCCATTTACCTCGGCATGCCCTCGCTTTCCGAAGATCACGATTTGCTGCCCCTCCCCTAATCCCTCAAGGTACTTGGTTCGGATCCGCTTTTGGAGGGTGAGTACCACAGGGCAGGTAGCATCTATCACCTCGATGCCCTGCTTTCGGGCCTCCTCGTAGATCTTGGGGGCTTCGCCATGAGCTCTGAAGAGTACTCGCTCTCCCTTGAGCGATGGTAGCTGGTCGTAGCCGACTGCATGGAGCCCCTCTCGGGAGAGGCGTGCAACCTCTTCGCTGTTGTGTACGATATCGCCGAGGGAGTAGAGGGGGCGCTGAAGCTTTAGCTCGGCCTCGGCCTTGCTGATGGCGTGGATCACTCCGAAGCAAAAGCCCGACCCCTCATCGATCTCTACTGATAGCTCGCCCGAGGAGTTGCCCCGAATGACGCGCATCGCCACCTCCCATACTAATTGCTGTTGCTCCTCGAGGGATAGTGTACTATTGTCTAGCAGGATGGCATCATCGGCACGGCGAAGGGGGTCGATGGCTCGGGTGCTATCGATCCGATCGCGTGCCTCTACATTCTGTAGCACCTCTTCGTAGCTCACCTCATCGCCACGGCTACGTAGCTCTGCCACACGTCGGGCAGCTCGTACTTCGGGTGTGGCGGTGACGAAAAACTTGAGCTCGGCATGGGGCATGACTACAGTGCCGATATCTCGGCCATCCATCACCACACCACCTGCTGAAACCCATGATTGCTGTATGGCTACCAGGTATTTTCGTACCGCTGCGATGGTGCTGATGGGGCTCACGTGGTTGGAGACCTCCATACCCCGAATCTCTCGCTCTACATCCTCTCCATTGAGGAGGAGGTGCTGGCCATCTGCTTTTGCTTCAAATGCGAGGGTGACCTCCTGTACCACTCGCTGGCTGATGGTCTCCTCGCAAGGTTGGCCATCGGACCAAAGGCCCTCTCGGAGCGACCAGAGGGTCACCCCGCGGTACATCGCCCCAGTATCCACGTAAGTATAGCCGAGTTGGCTAGCTAGTCGCTTGGCAATGGTGCTCTTGCCACAAGAAGAGTGCCCATCTAGGGCTATATTGATTCGTCTCATAGAGTTTTCTCCACACATATATATATTAGTATCCCAATGCTCCTTCTCCCTCAGTCACAAAGTTACCAAAAAAGGGGTAGATAATCTTTGGTGGCTCGCTTCATGACGTGCATTGGAGAATAGGAGTGGTATTTGCTCAAAAATGTCTACCTTTGTATGAAGTACACATTTAATGAGTGATAGAAGCGATAAGCATGAGAGCTAAGAGCAGTGAGGGGGGTACAGGTGTATTGGGGAATAGTGGGGTGCTGGGCTTTGTGGCCGCCACCGCACGCTATTGTGCTTTGGTGGAACCGGTGACGACACCGCTGTGGACCAGGGAGAGCTTGGCGGAGTGTCGGCAGGTACTGGCAGATATCTATGCTGAGGGGTTACGGCTACCCACTTGGACTATGGAGGCTTTTGGGGAGGAAGCTGGTCGGTTGGTGACGGAGGAGGAGTATGACCTGGTTCGGCAGCGGTTGGTTCGCATCTTAGGGAGCTATGACTACTTTCTTGACGCTGAGGAGGAGGCGATGAAGTATTCCGAGACGCCTATCGGTGTGAGCACTGCAGAGCTTTTGGCCGATATTTACCAGGTGCTGGGCGACTTTGTATGGGTAATGCGTGGGGGTAATGAACGAGCAATGTATCAGGCGGTGGCGGAGTGTCGCTACACGATGGAGGAACGTTGGGGTGAGCTATTGCTGACGGTGCTGAGGCAATTGCATCGCTTATACCACGACCCTCTCTTTGAACTTCAAGAGGAAGATGGAGGAGATAACTAGGAGTAAGATCAGCAATGAGGAGCTGAGAGAGCTAGAAGCAGAGGTGCTTGAGGTGCCACTAGTGGTGCTTTCGCATAGAACTTCTGTTCAGGAGTTTGTGGCTCAGTGTTCGGCACTGGGTGATGGGGTAAGTGTGCTGGGGCTGGATACGGAGACGAAACCGGCCTTTAAGCGTGGTTGTAGCCATAAGGTATCACTTCTACAATTGGCGACTGCCGACCGAGCACTATTGATTCGATTGGAGCCGGTACTCTCTCAAGAGCAATTGGCACCAGTGAAGAAACTACTTGAGGATCAAAAAATCACTAAGGTGGGAGTGGGTATTGGTGATGATGCCAAGGGACTTTGGAAGGATCGCCAACTGCGTCTCAATCGGATGGTGGATCTCAGGCTGCTTTCTAAGGCAGCTGGTATTGAGGTGCTTTCGCTCTCAAAACTCTATGCGGTACTATTCGGTAAGCGGATTAGTAAGGGGCAGCGCCTCTCGGATTGGGAGCGTGAGGAGTTGACGGAGGCTCAATTGGATTATGCAGCACTTGATGCGGTGGCTGGTCTACGAATCTACCAAGCTTTGGAGGGGTGGCTAAATGAGGAAATGTATCGGGACTTAGAGGGGCTGCCTAAGGAGAAAAATAAACGCTCTATCCGGAAGTCTTTGAAAAGGGGGCGAACCGCTGGGACATCAAAAACAAAGGAGGCAAAGAATAGGGGCAAGAGTAAGGGGAGTAAAGTAGCAAAAAAGAAATAGTAGTCAATATGAAGCAGATAGAGCTAAAAGCGGGGCGAGAGGCCTCAGTGGAGCGTAAGCATCCTTGGATCTTTTCACGTGCCCTTGTCTCTACTAAAGGGATAGAGGCTGGGGATATGGTGGAGGTGCTGGATAGTGAGGGGCACTTTTGTGGAAGAGGTTATTATGAAGGTGGCTCTATTGCGGTACGGCTTTTGACCTTTGCGGAGGGGGAGCAGATAGATGCTTCTTTGTGGCAAAGGCGGTTTCAAGAGGCGCTGGAGGCTCGTAAGACATTTGGACTTTTGGCTTCTCCTCGTGAGGGTTTCCGCTTGGTCTATGGGGAAGGAGATAGTTTGCCAGGACTGATTGTGGACCTCTACGGAGGGGTGGCTGTGATGCAAGCTCATACGCTTACGATGCACTTGAGACGTAGAGAACTGACGGAGTCACTGGCAACGGTGCTAGGGGAGCGATTGGAGGCGGTTTACTATAAGTCGTCGGACTCTCTACCGATGGTGGAGGGGGTGGTGGATGAATTGCTTTACGGCTCTATTGATGCTGTGGAGCAGGTGGTGGCAGAGGAGCAAGGCATTCGTTACTCCCCAGATATCCTAAGAGGGCAGAAGACTGGTTTCTTCCTTGATCAACGTCAGAATCGAGCTAGAGTAGGGGAGCTGGCGAAGGGAAGAAGGGTGCTGAATATGTTTTGCTATACCGGTGGCTTTTCGCTCTATGCCCTAAGAGGTGGTGCAGAGCGGGTGGTGTCGCTGGATAGTTCGCCTAGGGCGATGGATCTGCTGGAGGGCAATTTGAAGCTCAACTTTGGTGAAGTTCCTACTTGCCATGAGTCTGTGGTAGGGGATGCCTTTAAGTATCTGTATGAGATGGAGGAGGGGGCTTTTGATATGATTATTTTGGACCCTCCAGCTTTTGCAAAAAGGAGGGAGGTATTGCGAAATGGTCTGCAAGGTTATCGCAAACTGAATAGTGCGGCACTTCGTAAGATAGCAAAGGGCGGGCTACTCTTTACTTTTTCTTGCTCACAAGTGGTGGGGGTAGAGGAGTTCCGGCAGGCTATTTTTACCGCTGCGTTGCATGCTGGTCGTGAGGTGCGGGTGCTGGAGCAGTTTGGTCAGTTTGCCGATCACCCAGTAAGTATTTACCACCCCGAGGGGAGTTATCTGAAGGGCTTTTTGCTCTATGTGTCTTAAGAGATGATGAGAACTATTTATCTACTTGGTCTGCTTTTGAGCCTATTGCTCTCTGCCTGTAGTCAGGAGGAGGGGAATGAGTCGGCACAGCATTTCCGTAGCTGGCAGGAGGTGGTAGATAGTGATACGCTGAGGATAGGGACGCTTACCTCGCCCGAAGACTTTTACCTGCTGAGGGGTGAGATGATGGGTTTGGAGTATCAAAAGGCGGTGGACTTTGCACAAGCTCACGAACTTGTACTGGATGTGCAGATTGAGCGGAGCTTGGATAGCTTACTTTGGCGGTTGGAGCAAGGGGAGATAGACCTTTGTATTACCCCTTTGGCTATGTCACGAGGAAATCTCGAGCGGTTTTCTTTTGGCGGAATCATTGATACGGCATCTCTAGTGCTGGTACAGAGAAAGGCAAAGGAGGGGATGATTTCAAACCTTTCAGAACTGGGAGGTAAGAAAGTGTGGATAGATGCTGGGGGTGCTGCAGAGGTTCGGTTGCATCAGATTGAGGAGGAGATAGGGGAAAACATTGAAGTGGTCCCTTCGGACTCACTCAGTATGGAGGAGCTTTTGGTGCAGATGGGCACGGAGGAGGGAATAGACTTCCTACTCGTAGATGAGCATCTGGGGCAGTTGGGGATGAGGTATTTCCCTTCGCTTAATGCCAACCTTCGGGTGAGTGCACCGATTAAGTATGGGTGGGCTCTTTGTAAAGAGAATAATTCACTAAAGAAGCAGTTGGATACCTACTTCCTAACAGGTGAAAAGTTGGGGCATTATAGTCGGCTACGTGACCAGAATAGCCATCTGCAGAGCTATATTCAGGAGTTTGCGATGGTAACGGAGCGGGTGCAATTGACGCAAGGGGTGATCTCTCAGTACGATGCTTTATTTGAAAAAGAGGGGGCTAGGCTGCCTTGGCACTGGACGGTGTTGGCGGCTATTGCTTATCACGAGAGTCGTTTTAGAAGCGATGTGGTAGGCTGGAGTGGAGCTAGGGGGTTGATGGGGATTATGCCACGCACTGGTGCTAGTTATGGGGCAACGAAGGAGGAGTTACTTCGGCCTGAGGTATCAATTCGAGTGGCGGTAGACTGTCTTTTAGAGGTGAGGAAGAGCTTCGGAGATATGACTGATGAGGCGACTCAATTGAGCTTCACACTTGCAGCCTATAATGCCGGACTGGGACATGTGCAGGATGCAATGCGGCTTGCCCGGAAACATCATGCCCCCGACTCTATATGGCAGGGCGGGGTGAGGGAGTATATCTTACTGAAAAGCCATCCAGAGTACTACAATGACCCAGTGGTTCGCTTTGGATACCTGCGAGGTAAGGAGACGGCTAACTATGTGGATGATGTGATGAGTAGAAGTCAGGTGTACCACGCTTTATTGCAAAAGAAAAATTCAAACCATAAGAAATAGTATATAAGATCATGAAAGTAATCAACCTTTCGGAACAGAATTCAATCCTCAACCGCTTTGTGGCGGAGTTGCGAGATGTCAATATCCAAAAGGATCGTATGCGCTTCAAGCGAAACATTGAGCGGATAGGCGAGGTGATGGCGTATGAGATTAGTAAGACGTTTGAGTATCAGCCTAAGGAGGTGCAGACTCCACTAGCGATCTCGCACGACCAATTGGATCAGAATGAGGTGGTGATTGCCACAATTCTACGTGCTGGACTTCCTCTCCACCATGGATTTACTAATTATCTTGATAGAGCGGAGAACTGCTTTGTTTCGGCTTATCGTAGGTATAAGGACCGGCTCAATTTTGAGGTGATGATTGAGTATCTTTCCTCTCCTTCAATAGAGGGTAAAACGCTGATTTTGGTCGATCCAATGCTGGCAACTGGAAGCTCTATGGAGCTGGCATACAAGGCAATCCTCACGAAGGGAACTCCTAAGGTATTGCATGTGGCCTCTGTGATTTCTAGTCAACCAGCACTGGATTATCTGCAGAAGGTAATGCCTGAGGATTGTACGCTTTGGACCGCTGTCAACGATCCTGAGATCAATGAGCACTCTTATATCGTACCAGGTCTCGGTGATGCTGGAGATCTCTCTTTTGGTGAGAAGCTAGACGACTAGAGACTGTTGCACGAAGGCGATCTGCGGCGTTGCTATCGGAATTCGGGTTCGGTCACGTACGTGAGTACGCTCCCTTCACCGTCATCCTCAGCACCTTGCATCTCATCCTTCGTGCAAAGTCTCGGCACATTTGAAGCAAATGTGCGAGAATGGCACTTCGTGCAACATTCTCGACTAAGTCCATTCTCATCTTAGTATAAAATAAAGGAGCCCTCACATTGCGTGAGGGCTCCTTCGTATTTAATATGTCGTGGGTGCTTACTTCACACCGCGTGCAGGGAGCAAGCTAGCTACATTAGGCTCTGCAAGACCGGTGAAGTCGGAGAAGATCTGTGCTAGATCCTCGGTGTTACCCTTGGAAAGAACCTTGTCGCGGAAAGCTCTACCTACCTCAGGATTGAGCGCACCATTCTTGGTGAAATACTCGCCAACATTTACAGCCAGTACCTCAGACCATAGGTAGCTATAGTAACCACAAGCGTAGCCACCACCCCAAACGTGGTTAAAGTAACTAGTGCGGTAGCGTGGAGGAATCTGTGGATTGAGAAGCCCAGCCGCTGCAAGAGCGTTATTCTCAAACTCCTCTACATTCTCTGCATTTACCTCATTACCTGTAGTAAGCATGTGGAAAGCTACGTCGCCAGTAGAAGCAGCAAGGTTTTCCCCTAGAGCATAGGCAGCGTGGAAGTTAACCGACTCCAGCATCTTATTCTTAAGATCCTCTGGCATAGCCTCGCCTGTCTCATAGTGCTTAGCAAAGTTGGCAAATACCTCGGGCACAGTAGCAAAGTACTCATTGAACTGGCTTGGCATCTCTACGAAGTCGCGGAACACGTCGGTGCCACTGAGAGACTTGTACTCTACATTAGATAGCATACCATGAAGAGCGTGACCAAACTCGTGGAATAGAGTAGTTACCTCATCCCAAGTAATTAGATTAGGTTGTCCCTCTGGTGCCTTGGTGTAGTTACATACGTTGTAGATGATTGGAAGCTGGTCATTGCGATGGCTCTGAGATGCAAATTCACTCATCCATGCACCACCACCCTTGGTAGGACGTCTGAATAGATCGGTATAGAATAGAGCTACCTGCTCTCCAGTCTCAGCATTGAGTACATCGTAAACGTGTACATCCTTATGGTAGGTTGGGAGGTCAAAGCGCTCCTTGAAGGTGAGACCATAAACATGCTCTGCAGCGTAGAATACACCATTCTTAAGGACGCTATCTACCTCGAAGTAAGGCTTAACGTCATTAGCATTGAAGTGATACTTCTCTTCCTTCATCTTGGCTGAGAAGTAGAAGCGGTCGTATGGCTTTAGCTCAAAGTCGCTACCCATAGTTTTGCGAGCATACTCCTCAATCTCCTTAGTCTCGCGGTCAGCTACAGGCTGATACTCCTCTGCAAGCTTCTTTAGGAAGCTAGTCACTGCCTCTGGAGTCTTAGCCATCGTATTCTGAAGACTGTACTCAGCAAAATTGTTGAAGCCGAGTAGCTGTCCCTTCTTGTGACGAAGCTGAGCCATCTCTGCAATGATTGGGTAGGTATTTTGGTTGCTAGTGTTATCCGAACGGTGATAAGAGGCGTTGAATACCTTCTCACGGGTTGCACGATTCTCAAGAGATGTCAGGATATCCTGCTGTGTAGTATTGCTGATTACAATAGCATAAGGTGCAGTAACAGCTTCATTTGCCTCGGCATCAGCCTTGCATTGAGCAATCTCACCCTCGCTAAGGCCAGCCAACTCCTCTACATCCTCAATAGGAACGATGGCCTTGTTGCGAGCCTCGATATTCATCTTTACAAACTCTTGCTGGAGTACTGCTAGACGAGCATTGACCTTCTCAAGCTCAGCCTTCTTCTCTTCTGGAAGATTGGCACCTGCTCTTACAAAGCCGTCGTAAATCTCCTTGAGGAGTTTCCTGTCTTCACCTTGAAGGGTTTCGTACTCATTGTCATAAACCACCTTGATACGATCAAAGAGTGGTTGGTTGAAGGTGATCTCATCCTCCCAAGCGGTGAGCATAGGGATCACATCGGCCTCTATTGCCTTGATCTCATCAGTACCATCGGCACTTGAGATGGCAAAGAATACATTGGAAACACGTGAAAGAAGTGCCCCACTATCCTCGTAAGGGAGGATGGTATTCTGGAATGTTGGCTTCTCCTCATTGTCTACAATGGCCTTAAGCTCAGCTCTTTGCTGTTCGATACCAGCCTCAAATGCAGGCTTGTAGTGCTCATTTTTGATCTTGCCAAAGTCTGGAGCGTGAAAAGCCAGTGCGCTAGGCTCGTTGAATGGATTTCCTTCCATAGGATCATTTTTCTCTCCCTTACAGCCCACTGCAAGCAGACTGATAGCGGCTATACCGCTAAGGAGCAATGTTTTGAAATTTTGATACATAACTTTATTATCTTTATTATCTGAAAAAGTATTAGCTACAAGTTACATCTTCCCTTTGTATTGGCAAATATAAGGAATATTTACAACATACCCCCTTCTTAATATCATCTCACAATTCCGCAGGCTGAGTTATTATTGCTTTAGTCGGGTACTTTATTGATCGTTTTTTCTTGTATCCCGACTTTTTAGCAGACCAAAATCTCTATATGGAAGTCTGCTTATGCTCTATTTATTTCTTTATGATGTATTCATTGTGTTCTTTTGTGTAAATCCTACGTTTATTGGATAATTCGCTCAATTATAATGGATTTACAGTTTTCTTTCAAAATTACAAAGAGAAAAAAGATTCCGTCGCCCATTTCTTGCGGATTTCATCCCGCAAGATGATTGGTGTATACAGGCTGACGCAGTAGTCTCAAGATGTCACAATCACTCCATCACGCAGAATATCGGATGAGGCTTCTTTGATGGGTTTTCGTCTGACCCTTGGGGGTATGCCAAAGATTTGGTAAATTTGAAATCAAAAGGGGTGGAGTGAAACTGTGAGAGAAAAGTTAGAATTTCAATATTATATATCTATGAAGTTAACGATACTAAGTGACTTGCTTCGTGACCATTTGCAATTGGTTGCCAAGGTGATAGGAGGTAAGGGGCTAGCCATTATGGAGTTTGCCCTAGTAGAAGTGAAGGGGGAGAAGATGAGTCTGACCGCTACTGATGGTGAGACTAGGATTTGCAGTCATGTGGACTTGAGTAGTAAGGAGGGCGAGGATATGAGCTTCTGCGTCCGTGTGCGTCAGCTCGTGGAACCGCTTCGTGAGATTCCCAATCAGATGATTCAGTTTGAGCTGAACACGGAGGACTACGAGCTCCACGGTAAGTATAATAATGGCTTCTTTTCTTTCCCAGTGATTAAGGGCGAGGACTTCCCTGATGTGCAATCTCTTGGAAATGAAGGCTTGAAGGTGAAGATGCCCATTGCTAATTTCTATGAGGGGCTAGATAATACTGTTTATGCGACTACTGTGGATGATGTACGCCCTATCATGACAGGTGTGCATGTGGATATTCGTCCGGAGCATATCACTTTCGTTGCGACCAATGGCTTTTTGCTCTCCTATTACCGCCATTCAATGTTGGAGTTGAATGTCAGTGAGCAGCATAGATATACATTGCACAAAAAGCCCGTTCAACTACTCCTTCAGGTGCTTTCAAAGAGTGATGATGGTGATATAGAGCTGGAGTTTCACCCCAACTTTGCACTCTTCAAGACGGAGACGTTGGAGTTGCAATGTAGGCTACTAGAGGGTAAGTATCCAAATTATGAGACGGTGATCCCTAAGGATAATGATAAGCTTTTGGAAGCTGATAGACTGCAACTTTTGGCAGCTACAAGGCGTGTGGCAGTCTTTGCCAATAAAGCAATGGGGCTTATCAACTTCGACTTCTCACCATCTGAGCTAGTACTTAAGGCAACCGATCAGGACTTTAGTACGAAGGCAGAGGAGGCGGTGCCTGTCTCCTTCTCAGCTCCTGAAGCGCGTTTTTCATTTAGGGCTGAGCATCTGATACAGCTCCTTACGGTGATGCCTTCGGAAACTATTTCTATGCGGATCGGAGATGCTTCGCGTGCTGCTTTGGTGACACCAATTGGAGGTGAAGCTGGTGTGGAGATTGTAGTGGCGGTGATGCCACTCGTATATGGCTAATCAAAAGCGGAGAGGATTATGAGTAAGCTACATTTGAAACGGCCGATTGTCTTTTTTGATTTGGAGACAACGGGGCTTGACGTGGTAAAGGATCGAATTGTGGAGATCGCTCTCCTAAAAGTACACCCCGATGGCACTGAGGAGACCCTACACACGCTAGTAAATCCAGGAATGCCTATTCCCAAAACCTCTACGGCAGTGCACGGCATCAGTGATGCTGATGTGGCTGATAAACCGACTTTTGAAGAGGTGGGCAAACGAGTAGTCGCTTTCATTGAGAATTGTGACTTGGGTGGTTACAACTGCAATCGCTTTGATGTGCCTCTTTTAGCTGAAGAATTGCAGAGGGTAGGGACCCCTGTGGATTTTAGTCACCGCAAGGTGGTAGATGTACAGGTCATTTACTATAAGCAGGAACCACGAACGCTGACTGCTGCCTACCAGTATTATACCAATAAACCACTGGACGGAGCACACTCGGCAGATGTGGATACCATGGCTACGTATGAGGTGCTTAAAGGGCAGCTGGAGATGTATAGCGACCTTCCCTGTGATGTGGAGAGTCTCAGTGATTATACCAAGCAGATGGATACTGTGGATCTTGGCGGACGTATGGTTTACGATGAAAGTGGTACTCCTTGCTTCAACTTCGGAAAGTATAAAGGGCAGCCAGTGGTTGAGGTACTTCGGAAGGATTCTGGATATTTCGGTTGGATGATGAATGGAGACTTTCCAAGAGATACCAAGATGCATCTGCAAAAACTAATGATAGAAGCCGAAAGAAAGTGAAAGGGAAAAAGATAGTACTGGGCATTACGGGAAGTATTGCGGCGTATAAGAGTGCCGTCTTGGCTCGGCTTCTGGTGAAGGCAGGAGCCGAGGTACAGGTGGTGATGACACCAGCAGCCAAAGAGTTTATTGCCCCTCTCACGCTTTCAACGCTTACTGGGCCAGCGGTACTCTCGGAGTTTTTTGAGGAGCGGAGTGGTTCGTGGAATAGCCATGTGGACCTTGGGGTATGGGCCGATGCTATGGTGATAGCACCGGCTACAGCAAGTACCCTCGGTAAGATGGCCAATGGCATTGCGGATAATCTCTTGGTAACCACTTATCTATCCTGTAGAGCTCCAGTGTTTGTGGCTCCTGCGATGGACTTGGATATGTTTGCTCATCCCTCTACCAAACGTTCTTTGGAGACACTTGCCTCTTGGGGAGTGCATATTATTGAGCCGAGAGAGGGAGAGTTGGCGAGCCACTTAGTGGGAAAAGGGCGAATGGCTGAGCCAGAGGAGATCTTTCAGACGCTTGAAAAGTACTTTGATGGTCCCGCTAAAAAGACATTGGAGGGGCTGAATGTATTGATGACCTCGGGTCCTACATACGAAAAGATTGACCCCGTTCGTTTTATTGGTAACTACTCGTCGGGCAAGATGGGCAAGGCGATTGCTGAAGAGCTGGCTGAGCGTGGGGCAAAAGTAACGTTCGTTTCTGGTCCTGTGGAGTCACTTCCAAAGTCGGATAATATCCATGTGATCTCTGTAGAGAGTGCCGAGGAGATGTATCGGGCTTGCCTAAGCGTACGTGATGAGTATGATGTGGCGGTCTTCTGTGCAGCGGTGGCAGACTATCGAGTAGCTACGCCCAATGACCATAAGATTAAGCGAGAGCAGGTAGGGGCACTCTCTTTGGACTTGATCCCTAATCCCGATATCTCTGCGGAGCTAGGCAAGCTCAAGTCTGCTAAGCAGTGGCACATTGGCTTTGCTTTGGAGACAAATGCGGAGTCTGAAGCGGTGATAGACAAAATGTCTCGGAAGCATCTGGATATGATTGTACTGAATTCTCTGCAAAATGAAGGCGCTGGATTTAAGGTGGATACGAATAAGGTGACTATCTTTGATGCACTTAATGGCGGTACTGTAGACTTGCCATTGATGAGCAAACGTAATGTGGCGAAAGCCATCGTTGATCGAATGGAGGAGTTACGCTTTATATAGTATCTAGATGTATGAAGAGGGCGTGGGGCATCATTATTGGGCTTATGCTCAGCTGGTTATCCGCTACTGGACAAAGCTTTTTTGCACCAGAAGTCTCTCTGAATTTACAGGGGATTCCTGAGCAAAAGCAGGCGGATTTGCAGGGGCTGCAACGTCAATTGGAATATATGCTCATTGGTTATGACCCAGAGATAGAGGTGACATTGCGACCTAAGCAGCCTATTCGTATTCAGCTCTCTCTCTCAGTTACTCAGTCGGTAGGTGACGAGTATAGTGGCCATCTGGATATAGCTCTTTTTCGTCCAGTATATGGAGCTGATGAGGAGGCTCTTTTAGTGCTATTTCATGAGAAAAATCTGCTCTTTACCTTTGACCCACTACTCAGTCCTACCTTTATCGGAGGTGAGATTCCTGAGTCACCGCTCTTTAAGGTGATGTATTACTACGCTACATTGGGTGCCATGTATTACTATGATAGCTTCTCACTCTATGGAGGAGACCCTTTCCTTAATTATCTAGTGTCAAGAAGTGGCTTCTTTGAAGCGGGTTGGCAAGATAGTAGTGGATTGAGCAATGCCTATCTTACCTCCAAGCTTTCGCCCTCAAAGTACTTGCCCGAGTTGCAGTCTAAGTGGGGTAGCTATTTTCGCGAGCTGTGGTATCTATACCATAGGGAGGGACTTGATAGCCCTCTTCCTACTGCTTATAATAGGGTGTTGACTGCGGTTTTACAAGGGCTTCGTCAATTAAGGGAGTATGATAGTAGCACTTCCTTTCTGACTTTGTTTTTTGATTCTAAGGAAAAGGACATGAGTGCACATTTCCAAGCCAATAAGGGTTCTTTAGAGGTGGGGAACACTCGTAGCTTAGTAGAGGAGTTATTTCCAAGTGTTGTGTTTAGTCGATGATTACTAGGTTGTATATAAAGGATTTTATCCTAATTAAAGAGCTGGAACTGGGACTCAAGGAGGGCTTTACCTCTATCACCGGTGAGACTGGGGCGGGAAAGTCTATACTAGTGGGGGCTATTGGCCTGATTTTGGGCAATAGAGCAGATACCACCACCATACGGGAGGGTGCTAAGAAGGCCATTATTGAGGCCGATTGTGACCTCAATGGAGTGTTGGGTATCGAGCAACTTTTTGAGGAGAATGACCTAGACTTTGAGCCAATTTGTCGACTGCGTAGGGAGCTGACGGTGGCTGGTAAAAGCCGTGCTTTTATTAATGATACGCCGGTTAATACAACGGTAATGAAGCTGATTGGTGAGCGGTTGGCCGATATTCATTCACAGCACCACAATATGTTGATTGGTGAGGCTCACTACCAGATGAGTATCCTAGATACTTTAGGTGGCAATGAGCCTTTGCTTGAGGAGTATCTTGGTGCATACAATGCCTACCAAAAAGCTGCTAAAGAGCTGGAAAAGGAGCGGAAAAGGATAGAGGAGCAAGCAAAGGAACAGGAGTTTATTTCCTTCCAACTGGAGCAACTTGATCAAGCTAATCTTAGAAGTGGTGAGCTGGCTCAGCTCGAGGAAAGGCAGTCCATGGCACAGCATACCAGTGAGATTGCCGATGCACTCAATATGCTTATCTCTTTTGCTGATAGTGATATGGAGATCCCTGGAGTGGTACAGCAGATTCATACGACGACCCGTTTGCTCTCCCATGCTGCTGAGCACTATTCGCAAGTGGAGGAATTGCATGAGCGTCTCTCCTCGCTAGAGCTGGAGCTATCGGATATGATCCGTGAGGCGGGGGGGCTTTTGGATACCATTGAGGTAGACCCTAGTGAATTGGCACAGATTGAGGAGCGGATAGACCTTTTGCAAGGATTGCTCTTTAAGTTTAAGCTAAGTGATAGCGATGACCTGATTAAGCTTCGTGATGAGTACCGACAGACGCTGGATAATATCACTAATTCGGATGCCTATCTTAAGGAGTTGGAAAAGGAACTAACGAAGAAGCAGGATGTGGCAAAAGCACTGGCAAAGAGACTTACTGAGAGCCGTACTAAGGTGGCAAAGGAGCTATTGCCTCCACTGCACGCATTGATGAAGGAGCTGGGTATTGCTGGGGCTACATTCAAGGTGGATTTGCAGCCTCTGGATAAGCTCACGGAGAGTGGTGCTGATGCGGTTCAGTTTTTATTCGCCACCAATAAACAGACCAAGCTACAACCGATTAGGGAGATCGCATCTGGTGGAGAGATTGCTCGCTTTATGCTGGCATTGAAGACCATCTTGGCAGAGCATAGTGTATTACCTACTGTAATTTTTGATGAGATTGATACCGGTGTTAGTGGTGAGGTGGCTGAGAAGTTAGGCGGAGTGATGAAGCGCTTGGGGCGAAATATCCAAGTATTATCGATCACGCATCTCCCTCAGATTGCTGCACTTTCGGCCCATCAGTTGGTGGTAAGTAAGGAGGAGGAAGAGAGTGGTTTTTTTACCACCATTAGGGAGGTGAGTGGTGAGGAGAGGGTTAGGGAAATGGCAAATATGCTGACTGGTGCGGAGATGACGGAGGCAGCATTGGCCAATGCTAGAGCACTATTAGCACGAAATAAGTAACGTAATATGATGTATCGGAATAATGCAAGGGGAGGTAGGAGATACCCCAATAGATCTAGAGAACGTGATGAGATGATATTTGGTATCCATGCCATACGTGAGGCGTTGGAGGCTGGAGAGCAGATTGACTTTGTCTATCTCAAGAGGGAGAATAGTAGCGATGGGATTAAGGAGCTAATAGAATTACTCCGCAATCATCTGGTGCCATTAAGGAGGGTGCCGGTGGAGAAGCTGGACCGTTTGGCAGGTCGTAGTCACCAAGGGATTGTGGCGGTTAAGGCAGCTGCCCACTACTTTACACTGGAGCAGGTGGTGCCTACGCTTTTTGAGGCTGGTAGAGACCCATTCTTGGTGATATTGGACGGCATTACTGATGTTCGCAATTTTGGTGCCATCGCCCGTACCTGTGAGTGTACTGGTGTAGATGCTATTGTGATCTTTGAGCAAAACTCGGTCTCTGTGACTGCCGATGCGGTAAAGACATCGGCTGGGGCACTCTCTCGAGTGGCTGTATGCCGTGAGCCTTCTATAGAGCGAGCAATTGACTATCTAAAGCAATCTGGTGTGAAGCTGGTAGGAGCTAGCGAAAAAGCTTCCGAGTTGCTATACGATTGCGATATGAAAGGTCCGCTAGCTCTCGTAATGGGTGCTGAGGATAAGGGGCTTTCGGAGTATGCTATACGTCAGTGTGACCACCTTACCCGTATCCCTCTATATGGCGAAATAGGTTCGCTCAATGTATCGGTGGCAACGGGGGTGTTGCTCTATGAAGCGGTAAGACAGAAGAGATAATTGAATCATTAATATTAACAACTAAGATTATGAGTAAAGAGATTATTAGTACTCCAAATGGACCTGCAGCAGTAGGCCCTTATTCACAGGCCGTAGCTGCCAATGGGCTTGTATTTGTTTCTGGCCAACTTGGATTAGACCCTAAGAGTGGTCAATTTGCTGCTGAGGATGTAGTGGGTCAGGCACATCAGGTATTTAAGAATGTCCAAGCGATCCTTGAGGCAAAGGGTTTGACCCTCCAAAATGTGGTGAAGACTACTTTGTTCCTCACTGATATTGCAGACTTCGCTAAGGTAAATGAGGTCTATGCTGAGTATTTCCAAGCACCTTACCCTGCTCGTAGTGCTTTCCAAATATGTGCACTACCAAAAGGTGGTCTTGTGGAGCTTGAGGTGATCGCAGCTATCTAATTCGCTCAGTTGGAATAAGAAGAAGGTGGAGATGACTTTGGTCACCTCCACCTTCTTGTATATAGAGCCTATTGCACGAAGGCGATCTGCTGCGTTGCTTTCGGGATTCGGGCTCGGTCACGTACGTGAGTACGCTCCCAGCGCCCTCACCCTCAGCGCCTTGCATCTCATCCTTCGTCCAAAGTCTCAGCACATTTGATTCAAATGTGCGAGAATGGCACTTCATGCAACATTCTCATATCGGACCTATTACTCTTCTTTGGAGGGTGGGGGAAGGACGTCTTTAATGGAAAAGGATGTCTTGAAGACTCTATGATTGTAGTCTTGGACGATGGCCTTGAAAAGACGTGTATAGTGCTCTTGTACCTCACTAGGGGGCATAACTGCTTTATCGGGTTCGGTCTGTAGATAGGGTACAGGAGCCGAAGCCTTGATATCTCCAGTAGGAGTCATCGTTAGCGTAATCTCTTTGGTAAAAAAGATATACTGGCCTTGGAAGTAATTAAGTGCTATATGCTCCGCCTTCGTATCAAAGATATTGCTTCCATAGCTGAGCACAGGCTCCTCAATGCCAAGTAGGTACAGCAGAGTGGGGAGGATATCTGTGTGTTGCACCACATAGTCCTTAATCTCTCCCTTGAGCTTCCCTTGCGGATCATAGAATGCAATAGGAGCTGCCGCATGACCCGCCAAGTTGTTGTACGCCGGGTGATCGCTCTGATTAGTATGGTCGGCTGTGATGATAAATAGGGTGTTCTCAAACCAAGGCTTATCTTTGATTTTATCAAAGAACTCCTTAAGTGCCAGGTCGGCATACTGTGCGGTCTGGTGGATAGGCAAGGTTCCCTCCTTAAACTTCCCCTTAAATCCAGGAGGCAGCTTGAATGGGTGATGATTGGAGAGTGAGAAGAAGAGTGCTCCAAATGGCTCTTTCAGATTATCCATATCCTCTGCCATAGCCTGCTCAAACGGTAGATCGTGTATACCCCAAGTACTTGTTTTTATATTATTATCATCTGGATAGTTTGCAAGATAATTGGTGATAGTATATTGCTCTTGTAGCCCAAGCTTATTTAAGAAAGAATAGAATCCCATTACGCCATCAGAGTCACCGTGATAAAACTTAAGGTGATAACCTTTGTCCTTAAGGGATCGAGGCAATCCAGTATCAAAAGTAGAGAAATGTTGATAGTTATTCATTTCCCAATCGTCGTCATTAAATGTGCCACCAAAAGATGGTAGTGAGACAAATACTGATGGAAAAGACTCTACAGATCGCTTTCCTGTGGCAAATCCATATTTGGCATAAAGAGTATTTGGTAGTAAAGAGTCTAAAAAAGGTGTATAAGAGGGAAAACCATTAATATCTCTATTGAGGTATCCAATATATTCCTTACCCATACTTTCTAAGAGAATTATCATCACATTACGCCCCTTCATTGATCCAGATAAGCTATCGTTCTCAGCAATAGGTGCAAATTGGTATATAGGCGTAAAGATTTTAGCCAATTCATTATCACTATAGAAGCTATATTCAATATGACCACTTGGATCTTGAGATAAAGAAAACGGAGAATTATAAATTATTGGAAGTTGATCATAATCAGTCATATAGGGAACTAATATGGTCATACTCTGAGGTTTTCCTTCTAAGTCCCAACGCCCTCGCATACTAAAGAATAAAAATACGATAGCCAGTAGAGAGGCTACAATATTGAGTAGTAGAGGTTGCTTGTGATTAGGGTCTCTTTCGTACTTTATCAACCTAAAACAGACAATACCGATAATCATTATCACAAAGAAAGCAAGGGTAAGAGGCCAAAACTCCCATATGAAGTCTTTGTAGAAACCAAACATACTTTTACCCTCAAACTCGCTGAATACGGTAGAATTGACCCTTCTCAGAACAAAAGGATAATATCCTGTATCGGATACATTCAAGAATGCAAATAAGGTAAAGGGAATAAAGTAAGCCGCATAGCAAATCCGTCTATACCACTTATTCATTTCAATCTTTGCAGGTAGGTAAGCCCCAACTATCATCATCAAATAGTAGAGGATAAAGCCAAATCCAATGGCAACCATATCTATGATATAGCCACCACGCATCAGACTTATTAGTTGTTGAAAATCTACATTTGGGAAATGACTTTGATTGTAGTAGAAGTAAAGTAGGCGGCAAAGTTGCATCATTAATAGTGCAACAAAAGTATGCCAAATTATAGCCACCCACCGATTGTTTGTTGTTATCATTTGCAGTGATGAAAATTAGTTGTATTAAATGCCTGTTGTTACTCCAGTTAAGTCCGAGAAAAGCTTAGTCTATCTCTGATTGTTGATATTTAGTGTATACTCTTTGTAATTAATTGGAGGTTGAAGTGCCTGCAAACCCTCAAATGGTAGCTTTTTTGACCCCCAAAAGTATTGGACAATATAGCATACTTCTATTCCTTTATCATGAAATAGCTTTGCCGTAGTGTTGGTAACTGTCCCTACACCTTCTCGCCCGAAGGCTGTTCTCAAGAAAGCGACCTTCATATTGCTTATTTATTGGGTGCCAATTCATCAAGAAGCTGAAAAAGAGTTCTCTGGGTTTTAACCTCTTTTTCTGTGGGTGGATTATCAAACACTCCCTTTTCTTTGAGCCGTAGTAGCTCTATCGCAAGAGCTTTTCTATCCTCCAGGTTCATTTTTTTGCCCTTAAGCTTAGAAAGAATTTGCCCTTTGATTACTGGCCACTTGCATTCAGCGCTCCATTTGCTTTGCTGATAACTTGATGCCTTACTTTTATAAAGGTCATCGGTATGCTCAAGTCCAATGATCCAATTCCTCACCTTTTTACAGTGGGTCGAGGAGCGGTCAATTGAACCGATATTCGGAAAGTAATAGTAGAAAGGTAGGTTAGTGATTACTGTTCGTGGTTCTTTCAGTACCACTTCACTCCACCAGGGAAAATCCTCAAATATCACACCCTTCAAGAATGGGATATCTTCAATGAGCTCCTTCTTGATTAGGTGACGCCAAACATAGAAGTGCTTGATAGGATTCTCAATATTGGTATGGCTTTTTTCTGTAATATGCTCAAATACATTATCGGTTGTATAGCTCTTGATCTCCTTTAGATCGTATCTTTTCTTGAGCCCTTTAGGTACTGCATTGTCTATATTAAAGCCTAGGAAATGTCGAACAAGTAAGTAGGGGCGAAAGTAGGGATCCTTATACCAGGTTACCACTTCTGCCTTCTCCCTCTTCATTAGAGCAAGAGCTAGCTCAAAGGTTTGTGGGTGAATGAGGTCGTCAGAGTCAAGGTAGTTTATATACTCCCCTTGAGCATTTTGCATACCTACATTCCGAGCATCAGATAGGCCGCCATTTTCTTTGACTACGATTTTGAAGCGACTATCCCTTGAGGCGTATTCCTCCAAAATTGATTGGCTATTATCTGGACTGCCATCATTTACACAAACAGCTTCCCAGTCCGTAAAAGTTTGAGCAAGCACACTATCCAAGCATCTCCTTAGATACTTTTCTACATTGTACACAGGGATAATTACTGAAATCTTTGGCATAATATTGTCAAAGTCAAGGTGTTATACAATATCTCTGAAGCGGGGGGGAATTTCGACGATGAAGCAGAGGCCGAGCATGGCTGGCTTATTCCAGGCGTAGGGCGGACGTATGATTGTCTGCATTGTGCGGGCTATCTTAGTGGTGCGGTCCCAATCGCGTGCTTTATGATTCGTTACCTGTTTGATGGTCTTAGAGCGCTTCGCGATGTGCTTTGTCCAGCCTGCTTCTCTTCGGTCTGGGTCGGCAAACCTTGCTTCAATGCGTCGCATATCGAAGTACCCGAAATGGAATAGGTAAAGGTTCTTATCAATATAGAAGTTCTTTCCCTTGATCCGATGGAATCCAGACCCCCACTGTAGAGGTGCTGCCAATACGCTCGGTTTGGTATATCTAGTGGAGAGGCGTGCGTACTTACGCTGATTGAGGAATGGCGTATCATCCTCCTTGATATCCGCCTCTTTGCCAAGGAACTGTCCTACATCCACTCCAAGACCAGAAACACTATTCTTAATATCCAGACTGCTCAGGTACTCGCGTAGTCCTTTGCCTACATTAGGGTCTACCACTAGGAGTTCATCGGCATCTACACCGATCACAAGGTCATATCCCTTCTCAAAAAGCTCCTTAGCTCTATTGGAGAGAAATAGCAAGCGCTCCTTCTCCGCCGATACCACTTGACCTTTGATCTTATCTACCGCCACCACTTGAGCTTTGGGGCACCAGTCTGGTAGCTTCTGATCTTTTCCATCGAGATAGATGTATAGGTTTTCCTCGCCCAGTTCAGCACCATAGTATCTTGTCCAGTGCTTTAGGTAAAAGTCGTCGTTACGCACCATCGTAATGGCAGCAATCTTTTTCATCTCCACAATCCAAAAAGTTTATAACCAATCCATTGTTAATACATCGTAAAGATACATATAATATATGATATATGATCTACTCCTCAAATAGGTTGAGGGCGAAGGTGATGCCGTCCCATTGGGCATAGCTAAAGTGGGTAATCCAGTCGCCCAGAATCACCACTCTAGATTGGCGAGAGAGCATCAGATCGAGCATTATATGGCGGTGCCCAAAGATGAAAAAGTCGGGGGCGTCATTAGGGTGCTCTGCTAGATACTCCTTAGCAAAGTCCACTAGATACTCCTCCTTTTCACCTCGGTACTCCTGCTTGTATTGATCCTTCAATCCCTTCTCGCGGCTATGCAGTGCCCAGCGGTGTGCGAAGCCCACGGTGAGCCAAGGGTGCAGACTTCCATATAGCTTTTGGCATATCCGATTATGGAAGATCGCTCTGATGATCCTAAAGCCCCTATCATCCTTGATAAACTCGTCTCCGTGTGCGATATAAAACTTCTTACCGAGCAGCTCAAAGGTGGTAGGAACTCTATGCACTTGGCAACCAATCTCCTTAGGAAGGTAATCATACACCCATATATCGTGATTACCAGTAAAGAAGTGAATCTCAACGCCATGATCCGCCATATCGGCCAACTTCCCAAGGATACGGGTATAGCCTCTAGGTACCACATATTTGTACTCAAACCAGTAGTCGAAGATATCTCCTACCAGAAAGAGATGCGTTGCATCTACTTCTATCTCCTTCAGCCAGCGTAGAAACTTTCGTTCTACAGCCAAAGGGTCTTGATGAAAGTAGGCACCGAAGTGGGTGTCCGAGGCAAAGTAGATCATACACCTTCCTTAGAGTAGTCCCAGTTCCAGCTTTGCCTCGTCGGTCATCATATCTCGGTGCCACTCTGGCTCAAAGGTGAGCTTTATCTCAGCACTCTTCACCCCTTTCACACTCTCCACCCTCATCTGGGCGTCGGTGATGAGGAAGTCTACGACAGGGCAATTAGGCGAGGTGAGTGTCATCGTCACCACCACATGCCCCGTTTCGTGATTCACATCTACATCGTAGACCAATCCTAGGTCGTATATATTCACTGGTATTTCGGGATCATAAACTGTTCGTAGTGCTTTTACGATCTCCTCCTCCATCTGCATTAAATTATTTTCCATCTTTATGGTTTACTTAGTGGGGTAGGGTACCCCTTTAATTTCAAATACTTTCTTTATCGCTGTGATGAGAATCCTATCCTCTGCATCAGGCTTCTCATAAAAGCTATCATTATGCACTTCAATATCGGGTGCCACACCTCCCTCTAGTAGCACCATATCCTTGTCGTAGCTCTTCACGGCTGAGTAGCGTACCCGCCAGCCATTAGGCAATTCGGCTGAAGCTGGCATGCCAGCTCCTCCGCCCGACTGCTCTCCTATCCTGATCACATTCTTAGCACTCCTCACCTTGTATAGGAAGTCGTTGGTGGCACTGTAGCTACTCCTATCTTGCAGAATCAGCACCGGCTTCTCCGTAAGTGTCTTGATAGAGCTCGGACTGATATAATGCGCCTTGGGTTTGGAGAACTCGTGATGCCCTGGTCCTGTCTTGTGGACTGTATAGCCGATTAGGCACTTCTCCTTAATGAAATAAGAAAGTAGCTTATCGCAATTATCTAGGGAGCCCCCGCCATTCCCCCTAAGGTCTAGGATAATGGCATCACTCTTCTCAAAAAGCGAAAGGATCACCGGCATATTGCCAATACCACTGGAGAAGCTACCATAGGACATATAACCAAAAGAGAGGGTCCGCTCCTTTGTGGCAAAGAGTCCATACCTCATCCCGCCCGAAATCATCAAACGCCCAGATAGATCTCTGCGTCGTGCATAGATATTGAGCCCTGTAGTAGGGTCGGGGGAAATGGGGTAACCACTGATATCAAAGTCGGAGTAGAGGTTGACATGACCATCCTTCAGCTCATTCAGCATATCCGATAATAAATAGAAGAAGCTCAGAGTACTCTGCTCTGACTCCTTTAGCTTTGCCAAATAACGGTCGTGCACCTCATTCCAATCCACCCCCTTCTCCTCAAAAAAGCAGTAGTGCTCATCCATGATCTTCCAGAGTGCTTTAAAGTTGGTCACTTGATCCGCCTCTCCTGGTGTCTCTGGAATACAACCACCTAGGGCAATCACCACCAGTGAAAGTATGGCTAGTCTTATCTTATTCATTAGTCGCGATATCTATTGGTGATTTGTGGCGAGGCAACCGCTTTCCCTCCCGAGAGCTTAAAGCTATCGAAGGAAAGTCCCACCACTAGATTCCAGCACCCCGATTTGTAGGTGGTATGATTGATTTTCTGTCCGAAATAGCTATGCTCCGCCCCCACCGTGAGGGTGAGATTGTGGATAGGTAGATCAATAAGTAGCCTCTGCTTGATGCCAATTGTATTATGAAAAGAGCCGAAGTGAATGGCTATCTTGGCTCCATTATCACCCGAAACGTAGTCGTAGTAGCTCTGCCCATATTCTGGGTGAAACGCCCCCATCATCAACGGTATTTGAGCAGAGTAGCTGATGCTGAGTGGCATGGTCTTCCATGGGATTTGATACCTCAGGCGTCCCCAACCATCTAGTCCAATATTGGCCTTCACATTGCCTATATTATTGGTGTTGGACTCCTTGATATGCCCTCCCACATTGAGTGCTAGGAGCGGGGCAAGGTCTAGGGATAGCCCTTTGTGCTTCACTACTCGCCAGCTAGAACCCACGGCATAGTCCACCCCGAGACTATACATCACCGTACCATTGGCTTTATTCTTGAGCGAAGCTAGATTGAGTGACACATCTTGATAGATATGCCATGAGCGTTGGCTCGATGCGACAAAGTCGGTGAGGAAAGAGAGCTTTCCCTCCATTCCACGGTGTGCTATGGGGCTAAGGTATTGGTCCTTCACCCCCATCTCCCCAATGTGAAATAGATACTTAGTGTGGGTCATGGGTAAATTACCCTCCCAGCTCCAAGGCTCTCCCTCTACCCACTTACCTAGTTTGTGGTACCACTTCTCCTGAGTAGACTCTTGTGCCAAAGCTACAGAGCAATAGATAGGCAGAAGTGCCACGAGTATCCACCCCCTTCTCCAATGGTTCTGCTTATTCCTCCTCATCATCCTCTTCAAACTGTAGCATCTTCTGTCCGGTTGCCTCCTCTATGAGGTGCAGCGTCTCCTTAAGGTCATCTTTGGACTTCTTACTACTTTCCTTTGACTCCTCAGCTTCTGCCGATTCCTCTTCCGATTCTTCCCCCTCCTCTGGTACTCTTGCAGGAGGTAGCTCCTCTACCTCTGCCACCTCATAGTTACTGATCCGCTTTCCTTTGGCTCGAATGCTCTTTTCACCGATAAATGTTTCGGCGTCTATCTCGATCGGCATACGGTGCTCGTCTCCTCCGCCAAAGGTCACTTTGATCAGTGGATATACCTCCTCACTCAGGAGTAGCACTCTATTTTGCTCCTCTCCTTGGATAAAGGTTCGCCCACCATCCTCCTCTATTGGGAAGCGCTTAATATAGGTGTATTTTGCCTCCTCATCGTAGTAGACCAGGGTCCATATCTTATCAGGGTCGTATGGCTCAATCACTTTGATATCTCGCTCGAAGTGGGTGGCATCGCTATACCCTGTGGTGTAGCACTCTCCATTTTCCCTAATCACCAAAACTTGGTCGTCGCCAGCAAACTCCCCTAGGTAGCTACCCCGCTCATCGTAATTGATGCGGAAGACATCCCAGTCAAACCATACCTTTCGGCCCCCAAGCGTGCTAGCCCCTTGCTCCTTGAGCGTCACCTTGAATACATTTCCTCGGGTCAGGAGGTTCCCTTTGGCGGTGCGCCCTTTGATCAAGATCTCAGCAAAATCTCGTTCAAAGACCAGCTTTCTCCTCCGCTCCCTTTGGGTAGGCCGAAGAACCACCTTTACCGTCTCAGCCTCTCCATTGGGGTTGGCGGAGAAGTAAAGGATTTTGGAACCAGGCTTTTCCTGTGTCACATGGTACTCCCGATCACGAATCAGCGATGGAATATTAAACCTCTTGATGTAGGCAGCCCCATTCTTGCCATCTCGGTAGATCACATTATATATAGTACGCTTGTCATTGCGGATCCAGCGAGCTATGTGTATGATCTCTTTGCCTACAAAGGCCTTATCGGCCACCTTGGTAATGAGGTACCGTCCATCTCTCAAGAAGACAATCACATCATCGAGGTCAGAGACTTCGCAGACAAATTCGTCTTTCTTCAGACCTGTGCCGATGAAACCGCCCTCACGATCTACATAGAGCTTTTCATTTTTCAGCACCACCTTGGCGACTTGAATCTCATCAAAGCTTTGGATCTTGGTGAGGCGGGGATATTTATCGCCATACTCTTTGAGTAGCTTTTGGTACCACTTGATGGTGTAAGAGCGGATGTCATTCAGCGTCTCTTTGATCTCTGCCATCTCCTTTTCAAGCCCTTTAATGAAGAGTTGGTTTTTCTCTTCATTGAAGCGAAGGATGCGTGCCATCCGGAGCTCAAGCAGTAGCTTTAAGTCATCGTCCGTCACAGGGCGTATCATTCCCTCCAAAGCATCGGATAGTCGCTCACGGATATGAGCAATCGCCACTTTTAGATTCTTGGCCTGCTCAAACTCCTTGTCCTTGTAGATACGTCTCTGGATAAATAGCTCCTCCAAAGAGCTCTTAAGGTGCTGCTCCTCTAGCTCTGCTAGTTTGATCTTTAGCTCAGTACGCAGGTAGGTCATGGTGCGCTCCACCCCATCTTTGAGTACCTCTGTGATAGTGAGAAACTCTGGTTTGTCATCACGGATCACGCAACAATTGGGGGCAATGCTTACCTCACAATCAGTAAAGGCGTAGAGGGCATCAATCGTTTTGTCGGACGAAGTGCCAGGAGGTAGCTGTATCTCAATATTGACTGTGGCAGCCGTCTTATCATCAATCTTCCGCACCTTGATATTACCCCGATCATTCGCCCGCATAATCGACTCAATAATCGAACTGGTGGTACGACCAAAGGGGATCTCCGTGATAGCAAGGGTCTTGGCATCTTTTTTCTCTATCAGTGCCCGCACCTTGATTTGCCCGCCACGCTCGCCGTCATTGTAACGGCTAATATCCATCAGCCCGCCTGTTGGAAAATCGGGATAAAGCTCAAATTCTTCTCCTTTGAGATAAGCAATGCAAGCCTCCAGTAGCTCACGGACGTTGTGGGGGAGTATCTTGCAGGAGAGCCCCACAGCAATACCTTCTGCACCCTGAGCAAGGAGTAGGGGAAACTTCACTGGTAGTGCCACCGGCTCCTTGTGAGTGGCATCGTAGGAGAGCTTGTAGTCGGTGATTTTATCGCTGAAAAGCACCTCTTTGGCAAAAGGGGTGAGCCTTGCCTCTATATACCTAGCGGCAGCTGCCCCATCGCCCGTGAGGATATTACCCCAGTTACCTTGGCAGTCAATCAATAAGTCTTTCTGACCTAACTGAACCAGTGCATCGCCAATACTGGCATCTCCGTGGGGGTGAAGCGACATGGTCTGACCCACAATGTTCGCCACCTTAATGAGGCGGTCGTCCATCTGCGACATCGTGTAGAGAATGCGTCGCTGTACCGGCTTCAAACCATCCTCTATATGGGGCACCGCACGCTCCAGAATTACATAAGAGGCATAGGAGAGAAACCAATTGCGATACATTCCGCTCAGTACATAGCTACCACTCCCATCCTTAATGGAGTCTTCGCTGGAGTGATCTGAAGCTGGCAGATGCTCACTATTTTGGTCTAGCTCGTCAATATGTTCGTTTTGATTATTTTCTTTCATCATTTGGCTCAATTTGCCACAAAATTAATCAATTATTCAGATTATGCCAAGTAGAGGGCCAACCTAGTCCATGGGTTACGCATTAGAAATATAAACTTAAGTTACAGTCTTAATATGGATAGCTTGTACTAGACAAGCGAGAAAGGACCTCAGAGAGGTCCGATTTGTTGTAGTCCCTGTGTCGGGGGGTGTAGCCCGAACGACCAGGGGAGGCTATAATTCGCGAATATATTCGACCCCTTGCGGGTCGGACGACCAATTCTAGGATTAATTTTGATAGGTGGTCCGATCCACAAGGGGTCGTGGATTTGGGGGCCACGTTAGACAACCCCCAGTCGTTCGGGGCTAACGCCCCTCCGACAGGGGGCTACAACAAATCGGACCTCCTCACGGAGGTCCTTCACGCCTTATCCTAAACGCCTTATCGGACAGGTCTGACAAGTCGAGAATGTTGCCCGAAGTGCCATTCTCATATGAGCTTGAAAAAGAATTGGCCTGACTCGTCTGACCTGTCCGATAAGGCTCACAAAAAACTGTAAAATAAAGTGAAAAACCTACCCAAAATAGGGCTTCGCAAGCACCCCCTCACAACCCACTGATTTCCAACACCCTACAAGAGCCTCCATTGAGATGCAACTAAGCAATCGCTTAGTTGCAACAAACCGATCGCTTAGTTGCAACTCGCCGATCGCTTAGGTACGGGCTCAGCAATCGCTTAGATACGGGCTCAACAACCACCCTCCCAACTCATTGGTTTATAACACCATACAATAACCCCTTCACTTCACCCCACCTTCCCTTCTCCCCCGACAAACATTAACCTATTTTAAGCACGCAAGCACTTTATCCGCGTCGCTAACGAAATACAAGAGAAAAGAATCTCTCTCCCCCGTTCCAGAAATGTCTAACAACCGATCATAGATTATCGCAGATCTCCCCTTATCGCCTTAACTCCAACCTCTGACAGGAGCAAGGTTCCATCTGGCCAGTTACAAAAGGGGATCATAACCAATGCCGTCATGAGGACTCTGCACAATAAAGGCATCCTTATCTCTTCTCTAGAAAATTACTTCGGACTTTATACTTATATATAATGAGAATGTTGCAATAAGCAAGTACTGAATTATGTACAGAAAATCAACTCAAGACCAAGAAAAAAAACACTGGTACAAGAGCCCACTGGCTGTCTGGTTGGAAAATAATAAGTAAATTGCACTAGTAATTTGAATCTACGCATTATACCTTGACTAGTATGAAAAAGGAAATCATTGTAATTTTTGTTTTATTGTTGCCATTAACTTTATATGCACAAGAGGTCTTAGATACTGCTTATTGTCGTATACAATATGATATGGTCTATCAACTTGACACCGTTTCGCATAGTATGGAAAGAAGCGACCTCATATATCTAGATATTGGTCAAAATTATTCTAAATGCTATAGTTATTATACACATGAAAGTGATTCGTTAATGAATTCGCAAGATGGGAAAAGGGTGTGGAGAGATAGATTCATGAGGGCTTTGGAGGACTCTAAGGGAGATAGTTTTAATAGCTTTCCTCACAAACGTAATACATTTATTATTTTCAAAGACTTTAGATCGGAAGCGATGATAGTGCAAGATGGTTTTTCTACTTATAGATATGAATATGAAGATGAATTGCATTCAATGAAGTGGGAGCTACTAGATAATGTATCTAAGGAAATCGCTGGATATAAAGTGTTTCAAGCGAAAACAAAATGGAGAGGCCGGATTTGGACTGTTTGGTTTACTCCAGAGGTGCCATTAGATAATGGACCTTGGAAACTAGGTGGTTTGCCAGGGTTAATCTTTGAGGCTTATGATGAAGCAAATCACTACCACTTTACTTTAATTGGTATTAACCTAATGGAGAGTTATCCGATAATTAAAGACAAAGAATATGGTGTTTATGGCTTTCGCAAGGAATTTGAGGTTATTGATAGACTTACATTTTTAAGAAAGTGCCACCAATTTAGAACTCTTCCTGATGCTGAGTCCCAATCCTTATTAGGAATTTCAGACACGGGAGTTCAACATAATGATTTTTTAGAAAAGGACTACAGATAACTTAGTGTATGACTGAGAATAGGTTTGTGTTCTTTATTCTTTGTTCCCTTATTACATTACCACTATTTGGGCAAGTAAGTGGAAAGATAGTAGATATAGAAAATGGAGAACCTCTAATTGGAGTTATAGTTACGGCTAAAAGAATTGGGGAGGATAGGATTATAGGCTACAAAAGAGCGAATAATGAAGGGGAATTTAGGCTGAAACTTGAGCCAAAATCTGGAGTGTGGCTACACTTCTCTATGCTTGGATATGCTAAGGATAGTGTGGAACTAAAAGCGGGGCGGAGCTATTATGAGATAAAGCTACGTGAGCAGACGACTCAGCTCAAAGAGGTGAAAGTGACGGCTAGAGCGATTACGGCTCAAGGGGATACAATTCGCTATCTCGTCTCCAACTTTAGTGAGATACAGGACAAAAACCTTGCTGATGTGCTGAAGAAGATGCCAGGGATAGAGGTGTCGGAGAGCGGTCAGATTAAGTATCAAGGTCAGGCAATTAATAAGTTTTATATCGAGGGGCGTGATATGCTAGGTGGTCGCTATGGTATCGCGACCAATACGATTAATCCTGATGATGTTGGCTCTGTAGAGGTGCTGGAAAATCACCAGCCGATTAAGACCCTAGAGGATATCTCTTTCTCTCAAAATCCTGCGATTAATATTCGTCTTAAAGAGGATGCTAAAAGTCGCTGGGTCGGTACAGCGACATTGGGCGGTGGCTATATGGATGCTAAGCCAGCTCTGCTCTGGGATGCTCAGGCGACTCTGATGAGATTTAAGAAGGAGAGTCAAGTACTTATCACGGGGTGCAGTACCAATGCTGGTAAGAGTGCGAATGCATTTAGCTCCAATCTCATCTTTGACAGTGATGGTTCACCACTTGGTGGCGAGTATTCGCTCTCTAATCCTATAAGGGTTTCGCCATCAGTGCCGTATCAACTGGATCGCAACAGAACTCGTAAAGGTCCGTCGCATATGGTGAGTACCAATAACTTGTGGGGACTGGGTGAGAATATAGATTTGACGAGTAAGATCAATTATAGTCATCGAACGGATCTCTCTAGGAGTCGCTCGGAGATGATTTACTTCCTCAATGATGGCAATAGAGTGATTGAGAGCGAGGAGGATTCGGAAGCTCGTGACGAGACTCTATCTGTGGATGTCAATCTGCTGGTCAATCGTCCTAAGCTCTATTTGAGTAATAAGTTGTCGGGAAACTTTGAGTGGAACAATATAGAACTGCTAACAGCTGGAACGTATCCAAATAGTCAAACAGTGAGAGGGGAGCGACAAAGTTTGGAAAATAGACTCAACTTGCTAGTGCGTAAAGGTAAAGGTAGATTCTCACTCAATTCGTTTGTAAAGTGGGAGAGGCGACCAAATGTATTAGTAGTTGGAAGTCCGAAGTCCGATGATGGAAGTCACTTGTCTCTCGTCTCTCGTTTCTCGTCACAATTACTATTTACCAATACTTCAACTAGCCTTAGTTACATATTGGGTCGTGTGGTGCTTTCCACTAAGCTGGGCGTGGCGACAATGCACAGAAGTATGGGGAGTGAATTAAGTGGTTTGCAGTTGTCGCTCTCTCCGCTAGAAAATGATGTAAAAGCCAATTATTATCAGTTCTATGCGACACATCAACTAAGCTATAGCTACAAGAACTTTAAGAGCGAAATAGAGGCACCTATTGCTTGGACGCCATATAGCTTTGAGAGCGGTAAGACGACTAGACTTCATCGCTTTCCTCTCTCTCCGCATATCAGGCTGGAACTGCAGGCAACGACACGATTGAAGCTCTTTGCTACAGCACGCTATCGTAATGAAATCCTAGATGACCAGGAGTGGTACGACGGATATATCCTCAATAACTATCGTACGCTATCACTAGGCTTGGAAGAGTTAGAAAGTCGTGAAAGTGGCTACGCGAGCCTTTCGGCAAACTATCGCAATGCACTAGAGGCATTATTTGCGAGTGCATCGGTCTCTTATAATCGTTTTTGCACCAGTCATCTGAGTAGTCGAGACTTCGTGGATCACTATATGATTTTGCAGCCCATAGCACAGGAGAGTAGAGGTGATAGCTGGACGCTCAATGGTCGTGTGAGTAAGGGATTTATGTGGCTGAGAAGTGTGCTGACATTCAATGCTCTCTACTCGTTGGGTAATCAGGAGTTGCTACTACAAAAAGAGCTGACTCCGTACCGCTATAATATGCTGATGCTGACTGGTCAAATCTCTATGCGTCCTACGACTTGGGCGAGTCTGCTCTATGAGATTTCGTATAATCAGAGCGGTCAGGCAGAGGAGGGTAAGGGATTTGAGCGGAGAAATAATTATGCTCAGAAGCTGGACCTTGCTTTTATTCCAAGTAAACTGTGGCGTGTGGAGCTGACTGGTAATCACTATTACAATGAGATTGCTGCAGATGTACGGAAGCACTATCTGCTGGCGGATGCTTCATTGGTGTACTCTTCGCCAGCAGGATGGGAAGCGAATTTGACGGCTCGCAATCTATTTAATAACCGCACCTATGGCTACACATCGCTCAGTGCACTGACGAGCTACACATCGGAGTATCAGATTCGCCCACTAGAGGTGCTTCTCGGCTTTTACCTCAGATTCTAAAACGCTTCAACTTGTCATGCACCTAATTAAGCAGCGAGATGCGATGGATTGTGGACCTGCGTGCTTGGTTATGGTGGTCAAGCACTTTGGTCGTCAACAGATATTTTAGGTTGGTAGAGCTATGCGAATAATTTCGTAAGTCTGAATATAAAGAACGAAGTATCAGCCACCCCTCTTAGTTGCGTTCTGAATAATTTCACTTGGGCATTAAAAGATTCTGCTGATGCATTTGTTGCTCTATTTCGGAAATAACTGGCTATTGTAAAGAGATTGTTCTTTATCGTACTTACCACTGTAGCAAATTGTTTCTTGGATAATGTTAGGGCTTGCCGACACCATTCTAAAAGTCTCTTTCTTGCTTCGTCTGGTGTCATTATTCTGTTGTAAAGAGTTCTGAAATCATTGATTAATTCGTGAGTTTCCCTAAGCCCATTGTATCTGTCAAAGATTATCTCTGCCCGCAATTTTTGGTCAGACGTCCACTTACTTCTTGGGGCAAGGAATGTGTGTTTGCACCTAGCTAATGCTTGGAGTAGCGTTTCCCCATTATCTAGGTGACTAGGCTTATAGCTAAGTTCTAAAGCGAAGTGTGATTTTTGTGGAGAGTAACTGCTAACTATTTGGTATCTTTGCGAGTTGAAGGTTTGGTCGTTTGATCTTATATTTGAATTAATATGATGACAGTTAATGAAATAAGGGGGAAGTACTTGGCGTTCTTTGAGAGTAAGGGTCATAAGGTGGTGCCTTCGGCACCTATGGTGATCAAGGATGATCCTACACTTATGTTTACTAATGCTGGTATGAATCAGTTTAAGGATATCATACTGGGGAATGTGCCGATCAAATATAGCCGAATGACCGATAGCCAGAAGTGCCTAAGGGTGAGTGGCAAGCACAACGACTTGGAGGAGGTGGGGCATGATACCTACCACCACACGATGTTTGAAATGCTAGGTAATTGGAGCTTTGGTGATTACTTCAAGAAGGAGGCGATTGCTTGGGCGTGGGAGCTACTTACGGAGGTATATGGTATCGATAAAGACCGCCTGTATGTGACGATCTTTGAGGGTGCCGAGAGTGAGGGGCTAGTGCGTGATAATGAGGCACACGACTTCTGGGCTGAGCATATTTCAGAGGAGCGCATCATTGATGGCAATAAGCACGATAATTTTTGGGAGATGGGTGAGACAGGACCATGTGGTCCTTGCTCCGAAATTCATATTGACTTGCGTAGCGATGAGGAGCGTGCCAAGGTGGATGGTAAGAGCTTGGTGAATCGTGACCACCCACAGGTGGTGGAGATTTGGAACCTTGTCTTTATGCAGTACAATCGCAAGGCCGATGGCTCGCTGGTAGGTCTGCCTAATAAGGTGATTGATACTGGTATGGGCTTGGAGCGCCTCTGTATGGCTTTGCAGGGCAAGATGAGTAATTATGATACCGACGTCTTTACCCCACTGATTGATAAGATTGCAGAGCTGTCGCAGAGTAAATATGGTGAGGATGAGAAGAGGGATATCGCTATGAGGGTGATTGCCGACCACGTCCGCACGATTGCTTTTAGTATTACTGATGGGCAATTGCCAAGTAATGCCAAGGCAGGCTATGTGATTAGGCGTATCCTTCGTAGAGCGGTGAGGTATGCCTATACATTCCTCAACCAGCACGAGCCCTTTATGTACCGCCTGATACCGACCCTTATCGAATCGATGGGCGACCATTATACTGAGCTAAAGCAGCAGGAGGAGATCATTACGAAGGTGATCAAGCAGGAGGAGGCCTCTTTCCTCCGCACCCTAGAGACGGGTATGTCTCTATTGGAGCAGCATATCCGTGAGATGGGTGATAGCCGAATGTTAGATGGCAAGGTAGTCTTCGAGCTATATGATACTTATGGATTCCCTACCGACCTCACCGACCTTATCCTACGGGAAAGAGGGTTGAGTGCAGACCTTGAGGGCTTTGAGGTGGAGATGAAAAAGCAGAAGGAGCGCGCTAGGAATGCCGCGCACATTACTGCGGGTGACTGGGTAGAGGTGCACGCTGGCGAACAAGAGTTTGTGGGCTATGATTTCCTTGATGTGGAGACCGAGCTACTGAGGTATCGGGAAATTGAGCAAAATAAGGTGAAAACGATTCAGGCAGTGATTAGTCGCAATCCATTCTATGCCGAGGGGGGTGGCCAGATTGGCGATAGAGGGGTATTGGTCGGTACTGAAGATGGAGAGGAGATAAAGGTGGTGGATACCATCAAGGAAAATAACCTCCCTATCTCGGTGCTGGAGAAGATTCCTAGTAACCCTAGCCAAACTTTTGAGGCGAAGGTGGATCAGAAACTGAGACGACAGACTGAAGCGAATCACAGTGCTACCCACTTATTGCACCATGCCCTAAGGGAGGTACTAGGTGTGCATGTGGAGCAGAAGGGATCGTATGTGAGTGATCGGCTACTCCGATTTGACTTCTCACACTTCTCAAAGATGAGTCTAGAGGAGCTTCGCCTAGTGGAGGTGAAGGTGAATGAGGCGATTCGGCAGAATAGCACGAGGGAAGAGCACCGCTCTATGCCTATTGAAGAGGCAAAAAAAATGGGTGCGATGGCCTTCTTTGGTGAAAAGTATGGCGAGGAGGTTCGTGTGATAAAATATGGCGACTCCATAGAGTTCTGTGGCGGTACCCATGTGCCTAGCACGGGAGTGATTGGTTCCTTTAGAATTGTCTCGGAAAGCTCTATTGCTGCTGGTATCCGTCGTATTGAAGCAGTGACTGGGGTGGGGGCAGATGAATATTACTTTGAGCAACAAGATAAGATATTGAAGGTGCAGGAGATGCTTCAGAATGCCCCCAATCTGGTAAAGGCGGTGAAAAAGCTGATTGAGGAAGATGAAAAGCTGCGCAAGGAGCTGA
Organism: Porphyromonas somerae; assembly: GCF_022845615.1. Classification (NCBI taxonomy): domain Bacteria; kingdom Pseudomonadati; phylum Bacteroidota; class Bacteroidia; order Bacteroidales; family Porphyromonadaceae; genus Porphyromonas; species Porphyromonas somerae. Next base: position 749,602 of record NZ_AP025559.1, read on the forward strand.
AGCAAGCTCATGAGCAGCAGAAACATCAATTAGTGGATAAGCTCTTTACTTCGGCAAAGTCTTTGTCGGGTGTGGAGGTGATCACCGCTCAGCTCGATGCTCCAGCAGGTTTAGTGAAGGATGTTGCCTTTGCACTCAAGCCTCGTCTGAAGGACAAGAAGTTTGTTGTTGCCTTGGGCTCGGTGGATAATGACAAGCCATCACTGACCTTGATGCTATCTGATGAATTGGTAGAAAAGGGTCTTAATGCTGGTCAATTGGTGCGTGAGGCTGGAAAACTGATTCAAGGTGGTGGCGGTGGACAGCCCAACTTTGCTACCGCTGGAGGTAGGGATAAGAGTGGTGTGAAGGGTGCTCTGGATAAAATCATTGAAAGTTTAGATCTGTAATTCATTGGGGAAGACTGAAGCATTAGTACTTGATATTGGGAGCATTGCTGAAAGGGTGCACGACTTGGCAAGTAGGCACAAGGTGGCTCTACTGGCCGACGACAATACTATTGAGCAGTGCTATCCATTGATTGATGATGAGCAGGTAGATGTTCTTCTAGTACCTATTGGAGAGGAGGCAAAGTCTCTGGAGGTGGTTCAGTTTTTATGGAACTCTCTAGCCGACCTTGGCTATACTCGTTACGACTATTTGATCACGTTGGGGGGTGGTGCGGTAAGTGATGTGGGTGGATTTGTGGCGAGTACCTACATGAGGGGCATTCAGCTGATACATATCCCTACCACATTGCTAGGGATGATTGATGCCAGTATTGGCGGCAAGACAGCTATTGATTACAGAGGGGTTAAAAACCTTGTGGGATCATTTTATGAGCCTAATGAGGTGTGGGTGTCGCTCGCCTTTTTAGAGACGCTTCCAAAACAGGAACTGCTAAGTGGTCAGGGGGAGCTGATAAAGTATGGTCTCTTAGATGGTGATGAACTCTATCAAGAGACTTTGGACCTTGAGGTCATCGCACCGGACTTGATTGCGAAGGTGATCCAATATAAACTGGATGTGGTGGCTGCTGATCTGCGAGATGAAGGCGGAAGAGTGGTGCTCAACCTTGGGCATTCTACGGCTCATAGCCTTGAGGCACTCAAGATATCTCGTGGTGAGGTATTGCCACATGGTATTGCAGTGATGGCGGGGCTAATTGTGGCACTTTATATTTCATATAAATGGTACGGACTGGAGGAGCAGGTGCTCTCTCAGTTGGTGCGGGTGGCTAAAGATAGATTCCCTAGAGTTGCTTTTTCTTGTGATGATTATGAGGAAATGTGGCAGTTGGCTTTGAAGGATAAGAAAAATTCTGGGGGTGCCGAGCTCACCATGGTATTGCTAAGTGAGGTGGGTTGCCCAATGACAGAGCAGGTAACTCGTAAGCAATGGGAGGAGGCTTTGGACTTTTATCGGGACTTTATGTTTTGATTGGCATACTATTTGCTACTACTAAGTAAATGATTGGGAGGTTTTTTACTTTTAGGAATAAAGGATGAATATTGATTATTATATGAATGACTTTGACGAGGACAACGGAGTGATACCAAATGTATTGCCGATGATCATACCTGATGATGACGCTATGCCAGACTATAGTCTTAATAGCAAAAGGCTGAATAAATCGCTTCCGGTGCTCCCATTGAGGGATATGCTACTTTTCCCCGCAGTGACCATACCTGTGATGGTGGCGCGAGAGAAGAGTAGACTGATAGTAGATAGCTTAGAAAATAAGAGGGATCGCCATATCATTGTGGTGGCTCAGAAAGACCCTGAGGTGGAGGATCCTGAGATGAAGGATCTATTTCCATACGGTACCATAGCTGAGGTGATCAGGGTACTGGAGGTAAATGATGATCTGGTAACGGTGATCCTACAAGGGAAACAGAGGGTGGAGCTTACAGAGTTGACTAAGAGCGACCCTTTCTGGATGGGTAAGTATCGACTCCTTGAGGATGTACACCCAGCTGAGGAGGATATGGAGTTTGAAGCTCTGACCGACCTGATTAAGGAGACGATGGTGAAGCAGCTAATCCTTCAGGGTGAAGCTCCAAAACCATTTGTGGCCTCTTTGATGAAGCTGACTCATAAGGAGAGTATCGTCAACTTTGCTTGTGTCTACTTCCCTGAGTCCATGACGGATAAGGTGACGTTGCTGATGCTGGACAATATCAAGACCAGAGCTTTCCAGGTGCAGCGGATGCTCAATAAATCTTTGGCTCAAGAGGAGCTGAAGCATGAGATTCACCAGAGGACCAAGGTGGATATTGATAAACAGCAAAAGGATTACTATCTGCAGCAGCAGATCAAGGTGATTAAGGAGGAGTTGCAAGGGGGTGAGGACCTTGAGGTGGAGGAGCTTTTGAAAAAAGCTAAGGCTAAGAAGTGGTCTAAGGAGGTCGGTGATATTTTTGAGAAGGAGGTGTCTAAGCTCCAAAGAATGTCGGCACAGAGCCCTGACTACAGTGTCCAGATTCAGTACCTTGAGACCATATTGGATTTGCCTTGGGGTGAGTGTACGGAGGATAACTTCAACCTTAAGAATGCTGAGGCGACTTTGAATAAAGATCATTTTGGCCTAGATAAGGTAAAGGAGCGTATTCTGGAGCACTTGGCTGTACTAAAGCTCAAGGGGGATATGAGGTCGCCAATTATCTGTCTTTATGGCCCTCCTGGAGTGGGAAAGACTTCTCTAGGAAAGAGTGTTGCTGATGCCCTTAATAGGAAGTATGTGAGGATTTCGCTCGGCGGTCTGCACGATGAGGCGGAGATCCGAGGCCATAGGCGTACCTATATCGGTGCAATGCCTGGGCGTATTATTAAGGGGTTTTTGAAGGCTGGTTCGTCAAATCCTGTCTTTGTGCTTGATGAGGTGGATAAGCTAGCGATGGACTACAAGGGGGACCCCTCTTCTGCCCTTTTGGAGGTGCTTGACCCTGAGCAAAATAATACGTTCCACGATAATTATCTTGATATAGACTACGACCTAAGTAAGGCGCTATTTATAGCCACGGCCAATAATGTGGGGGATATCCCAGCACCGCTCCGTGACCGTATGGAGATGATCGAGGTAAGTGGTTATATCCTAGAGGAAAAGGTGGAGATTGCTATGAGGCATCTGGTGCCTAAGGAGATCGCTAGTCATGGTCTTAAGAAGAATCAGGTGAAGATCTCTCGCAAGACGATTGCAGCACTGATCGATGGGTATACGCGTGAAAGTGGTGTGCGCCAATTGGAAAAGACGATTGCTTCATTGCTGCGTAAGGTGGCAAGAAAGGTGGCTGATGAAGATGCTGTAGCTGAAGGGGGTAGTCCTATTACTATTGCCCCAAAAGATCTCAAAGAGTATCTAGGATCACCACGGTTTTTGTCGGAGCAGTATGAGGGCAATGACAATGCTGGTGTGGTGACGGGACTCGCATGGACTAGCGTGGGAGGGGAAACTCTCTTAGTAGAGAGTGCTATAAGTCCAGCTAGGACGGCGGGTAAACTTACCATCACTGGTAACCTTGGCGATGTGATGAAGGAATCGGCCATTTTGGCTATGGAGTATATTAAGAGCCATAGCAGTCTGTACGATATTCCTGCGGATCTATTTGAGTGCTGGAATGTGCATATCCACGTTCCTGAAGGGGCTATTCCTAAGGATGGACCTAGTGCAGGTATCACTTTGGTCACTTCGCTTATCTCTACATTCACTCAGCGTAAGGTGAATCCTCAGATAGCGATGACGGGAGAGATTACTCTTCGGGGTAAGGTGCTCCCCGTAGGAGGCATCAAGGAGAAAATCCTTGCCGCCAAGCGGTATGGAATCAAGACCATTATCTTGTGTGAAGAGAATAGGAAGGATATAGAGGAGATCAAAGATATCTATATCAAGGGACTTAACTTCGTGTATGTTAAGGATATTAAGGAGGTGATCCAAGTGGCACTAAGCGACGAAAAGGTCTCTAATCCTATTGATCTTATGGGACATCTTCAAGAGTATAGAGAGAGTTTAAATCAGAGTAAAAGTAAGTAAATATGGCATTACAGTGTGGAATCGTAGGGCTTCCAAATGTAGGGAAATCAACCCTGTTTAATTGCCTTTCGAATGCAAAGGCTCAGTCGGCCAACTTCCCGTTTTGTACGATTGAGCCCAATGTGGGTGTGATTACCGTACCAGATAATCGGCTAAATAAATTGGCTGAATTGGTTCACCCCAATCGTATAGTCCCAACGACTGTGGAGATCGTAGATATTGCAGGACTAGTAAAGGGAGCGAGTAAGGGCGAAGGATTAGGTAATAAGTTTTTGGCCAATATCCGTGAGACTGATGCCATTATCCATGTATTGAGGTGCTTTGACAATGATAATATTACTCACGTCGATGGCAAGGTGGATCCAGTACGTGATAAGGAGGTGATCGATGTAGAGCTTCAGCTGAAAGATCTGGAGACTGTGGAAAGCCGCATTCAGAGGGTGGAGAAGCAGGCCAAAACTGGTGGCGATGCTCAAGCTAAGGTACTCTTTAATGTCCTCTCGCAAGTTCGTGAGGTGTTACTACAAGGAAAGTCTGCACGATCGCTTAGCTTTGATTTGCCTGAAGAGCAGAAAGCGATGAAAGAGCTCTACCTATTGACGGCTAAGCCAATCCTCTATGTCTGTAATGTGGACGAAGCCTCTGCTGTGGACGGCAACAAGTATGTTGATGCTGTACGCGAGGCAATTAAGGAGGAGGACGCTGAGCTATTGGTAATTGCCGCTCAGACGGAGAGCGAAATTGCTGAATTGGAAACTTATGAAGAGCGCCAGGAGTTCCTTGAAGCAGTAGGACTAGAGGAGAGTGGGGTATCTAGGCTGATTAGAAGTGCCTATGCTTTGCTTAATCTGGAGACCTACTTTACTGCTGGAGTGCAGGAGGTGCGAGCATGGACTTATACTAAGGGGTGGAAGGCTCCACAAGCAGCGGGAGTGATTCATACTGACTTTGAGAAGGGATTCATTCGCGCTGAGGTGATTAAGTATGAAGACTTTATCCACTACGGGAGTGAGCAAGCGGTTAAAGAGGCTGGTAAGCTCTCAGTCGAAGGTAAGGACTACGTAGTGCAAGATGGAGATGTGATGCACTTTAGGTTTAACGTCTAAATACAAGTATTTCGGACAAAAAAAGAGTGAGGTACACTACACAGTGTACCTCACTCTTTTTACTAATTATGGAATGTGAATTACTTATCAGAATAGTTGGTTCTGTAGTAATGCATATTATTGGCTCTTCTCTCAGCAGCTCTTTTCTCTGCCTCTTCTCTGACTAGCTCCTTGCGATGCTGTGAAGGGGTTTTATTGAACTGCCTACGACAGAATACGGTAAAGTGGCTTGGACTAGAGAATCTGAACTCCTCCATAATGTCTTTGAAGGGCACGGTTGGATCTGCCAAACGCTCTTCAATCATCTCGGCCTTGCGGTCTAGCATCCATGTGTATGGGGGCACGTTGAAGGTCTCCTTAAATAGCTTATTGAACTTGCGGATATCAATTCTACGCATATCGGCTAGGTCTTGGACCGACTTAGCTCTATAGTGATTCATGATAACGAACTCTTTGAAGTCTACCTCTTTCCTAAGTAGTGGTGCCAAGAGCTCTCCAAGTACTTCAGGTTTGTAGTATCCTGCAAGTACAAAGAATACCTCCTTTAGTTTTTGCTCCATAATCTCTACGCATTGAAGCCCATCTTGGTAGAATCGATGAATGGTCATCAAGCTCAGCTTTAGTGGCTCATAGATTTCGATGGTGCGGTGAACCATGGTAATAGGAGCGTATTTTCTCAAGTTGTTGAAAGTGTAGCCACTGCAGAGATGAGAGAGCCTATCAAACATAAATATCTGTAAGGTGCCTTCACATCCTAATGTGATTGAGAGTGTGTTGTTACTCTCAACAAGCATCCCAAAAGGGGCATTGCGGGTCTCGTTGATATCAGTGGAGGTGGGGTCGAGATCGTTTGTGATACTATAGCGAGTATCACTGCTATCCACAAAAATAAGGAGTGTCTTATCGCTACTCTTTATCTCTTCTTTTTGCTCAGGCTTCATTGCTACCTCTTTATAAGCACTGGTTTTGTTGTTGCCAGCATAGCAGTCGCAGCCTAAGTGACGTTCTATATTAACTGGTTTCATATGTAATATAAATAATTCCTCTCCGTCTCCGCGTATGCATAAGGAACAGAAAGGAGGTGATTTTGATAAATGAGTTACAAAATTACTGATATTAATCGAAATATACAAGGGTATCAATTAAAAGATTTGGTGCCTCTAATATTTCGACAATAAGGATGCTAGTATTTAGTGGTAGGCAAAGACCTTATGATCTAAAAAGAATAGAGTAGGTAGGTTTTTATCGCTATTATCTGCTCAGAGGATTTGCCAAAGTAATCGCTCCGTGAATTGCCATAGATCTCTCCAAGTCCATAAACGTATGAACCCCTTATACCTGCAACGAAATGTGAAAAATGATACTCCGTGCCTACACCGCCACCGATACCCCATGCAAACTTGTTTTCAACGGGCATCTCATGCTGGCGGGTGACGACACCAGGTATCTTTTGGTCGCCAAAATTGCTCTTAGAGCTTTCGGAAATGAGATAGCCAAAGTGAGCCCCCATATCAATGGTTAGCTTTAGAGCCTTCTTGCCAAAGGTTAATTGGGTCATTATAGGCATATTGACGAAGGTGAGCGTGCGATCATAGAATAGCCCTAACTGGTTGTATGGCTCCTCTAGGTCTTTCGGCTTCTCCATCCACCCTCTCTGAGAATAATCAAATTCGATCCAAATTCCTCCAACGACATTGGAGAGGTTGTACACGTAGCCAATATCGTATCGCATCACCAGCCCTGCATCAAAGCCAATCTTGGGGCCCTGTTGTACCCTAGGTGTGAAGATGAGGTTGCTCAGGTTAACACCAGCGGTAGGTCCTATCATAAACTTGCGCTGAAAAGGTTCTGGCTCACCTTGCGCAGCACCATCAATGGCTACTAGCAGTAGTGCTGTAAGTGTAGTGAAAAATAAACGCTTCATCAAAATCTCCTAGCCTCCCCTCTTTCTTGATATTGCACGAAAAATACTCCTAGGTTACTTTTGAATTCCCCATTCCCTGGTCGGCTAACGAAATCAAATTTGCTCTGCACCCCATTCCAAGACATCTCCGACCTGTTATTTTTTGAGGATAAGCGTCCAAGGAAAAAGCTCGCTGTATCATAGCCGAGCAAGCTGTAGCGTGGGTAAGTGGAGCCTAGACCATGGTTGAACCATTTTGAAAATTGGCTTTCAAAGCTTTTGTAAGTAGTACTCTCGGGATCCACAAAAAAGGTAGTATAGAAAACAGCTTTATTCACTTTCAGATCATTACCAAGAGAGTGCGAGTAGGTTTGCCATTCAGGATATCCGAAGGGTATGATATTGGTGACTGATAGGCTGTCTCTAGCAACATTAAGCGTCTCAAGTATACTCTTGGCGACTGACAACGACCCTACATCTGGCACCACAACAACTTGGGAACTTTGGGATGAAAGGTTGTTGACTGTATTTAGATTGCTGAATAGGGCTAGATCAATCTCACTGTACGACACTTTGTATTTGTCTAATTCACCCTGTAATATCGAAATGAAGTCGTCCTTATTACTTTGATCATAGTTGCTCCTCACAAATTGAATGTGGGAGTTGCGGAATTCTTGAATAAACTTCTGAGCTACCGTTTTGTAGAGTGCTTTATGCGGGGTGTTGACTTGATAAGTCTTAGAGTTCCTACGTGCAACTTGAGGATAATCTCTTGATGTAAATGGGATGACGTAAGAGGCTCCCTTCACCTTTGCAATCTGTGATAGCTTATCAATAGAAGTGTCTGAGACGCCTCCTAAAATCATATCAATCTTCGGAAGCCCGTTGAGGGCGGCTATTGAGCTTTCGAGCTTTTGGTCGCTACAATCAACTGCATGGAGGTGAATGCTCATTCCGCTCTTCTTCGCTTCAAGTAGAGCCATTAAGAATCCCTCATAGTACATACTAAATCGGCGTCCTTTGTCTTCGCTAAAGGGTAGGGCAAGTGCTACAGTAAAACCACTAGCTACGGGAAATGCGGGGCGACTTCCCAGTGCCTCATTATTGGCAAGGGTGTTGTCTGGAATCAGTATTGTAGCATCTGCTTTCAATCCATTCTTGATCTGAGGATTGTAGTGATAGAGCTGCTCTTCGCTCCACCCAGTCACTTGGAGCAAACTATATATTGTGGCTCCAGCCGGTACTTTATATGCAATTAAGCCTGTAATACTTCCATTGGTAGGCACTGGCGAAGGCTTTGACCCTTCAGAACGGTAGACACCACTCTCGGATGTAGATTGAGGTATGACAATGATGATGCCTTGAGAAAGTTTATCGGCATTATTTATGGAAGAGTTGGCAGATAAAATTGAATTGACCGATACTCCATATTTTCGAGCAATAGAGTATAGGGTCTCCCCCATTTCCACCTTGTGGTAAATTGGAGTGTTTTTATTTGGAGTATTGTCACTTGTTTGGTCCATCGGGATGATTAGCTTTTCTCCCACTCTAATGCTTTGAGCAGCATGAGGGTTTAATCGGCAGATATCCTCAATGGTTACTCCATAATTCAGACTAATCCTATATAATGTCTCCCCTTTTGCTACAATATGCTCTTTATGTCCTTGCTGTGCATTTGCACTCAAGGTGACTATGAATAGTATATAGAAAGCCAAGGATCTATATACAGCCTTTCTTATTTGCATTGTCATATCTATTACGTTACGTATACACTAGTAATTAATTATGCAAATATAGCAATTTAGCACTAAGTATCAAGCTGTTTATCCTCCCTTTCTGGTATTTCTGGTGTTTTACCGTGCACTGAGTGTCTATGGGTAAGGACTTACTAGGCGATCCGATTTGTTGTGGCAACCAAGTCAGAGGAGAGCCTGCCCCAAGCCCTCCATAAACCTCTATGCTAGTAGGGCAAAAGTCGAGATGCAACTAAGCAATTGGCGAGTTGCAACTAAGCATTTGCTGAGATGCATCTCGCCAATTGCTTAGTTGCATCTCGGCAAGCACTTTGGTATAGTGTTGAAATCCAGTTGGTTGTGATGAATGTATCTGTGACCCAATATTGTCTGGATTTCCATCTAATTTCATGGTTTGAAAATTATGGATTGCAGAGTGCCTCGTAAGGGAAAATGGATTCGTAGCTAGTCGAGCCCTGATGTTTGGCTTCCTCAATGTGTAATCCCGGATCTCTTGACTTATAATGTAGGCTTAGTTGTAATTTTTTTGTACCTTTGGCTAAAGAATTGTGGCGATGATGAATTGGTTTTTGACCGATTTATACTTGTTACATAGGTTGATAAGAGTCGAAAAAGTTTTTAGATACTGATGCAAGAGGAAAATAAACAGGGGGGAAAGGTAATTGAGGTAAATCTAGAGGAGCAGATGAAGTCGGCGTATATCGACTATGCAATGTCTGTGATAGTGAGCCGTGCATTGCCTGATGTGCGTGATGGCTTTAAGCCTGTACATAGGCGCATCCTCTATGGGATGAATGAGTTGGGAAATACCCCTGATAAGCCCTATAAGAAGTGTGCTCGTACTGTGGGTGATGTGATGGGTAAGTACCACCCCCACGGCGATAGCTCCATATATCTCGCTCTGGTGCGCTTGGCACAGGAGTGGAGTATGCGCTACACGCTAGTAGACCCTCATGGTAACTTTGGCTCAGTAGACGGTGATGGCCCTGCTGCGATGCGATATACGGAGAGTAGATTGGCTCCTTTGGCTATGGAGATGCTCTCTGATATCAATAAGGAGACGGTAGATATGGTGCCCAATTACGATGACTCTACTGTGGAACCATCTGTGCTCCCTAGCCGTATTCCAAATCTTTTGGTGAATGGTGCATCGGGTATTGCTGTGGGTATGGCCACTAATATGGCTCCTCATAACTTGAAAGAAGTGCTTGAGGGGGCATTGGCCTATATTGATAAGCGTGGCGATATCTCTGTGGCAGAACTTATGGAGTACGTAAAGGCTCCAGACTTTCCTACCGGTGGTACGATTTATGGATACCAAGGAGTGAAGGAGGCTTTTGAGACCGGACGGGGTCGAATCGTTATTCGTGGTAGAGCGGAGATAGAGGTAGATGGTCAGCACGAGCAGATCGTAATTACAGAGATCCCCTACAATGTGATAAAGAAGGACTTGGTGAAGAGTATCGCCGACCTTGCCACCACTAAAAAGATTGACGGGATCAGCAATGTGCAGGATGAATCGAGTGGTAAGACAGGTATGCGCATTGTCATTGATATCAAGCGAGATGCCAATGCTGGTGTAGTACTCAACAAGCTCTACAAGATGACTACATTGCAGAGCTCGTTCAGCGTCAATAATATTTCACTTGTCAATGGCAGTCCTCAATTGTTGAACCTTAAGGACTTAATTGGGGAGTTTGTGAAGCACCGCTTTGAGGTGGTAACTAGGCGTACTACCTACGATCTGAGAAAGGCAGAGGAGCGGCTCCATATCCTCGAAGGACGAATCATAGCTGCTGATAATATAGATGAGGTAATAGCGATCATTAAGAGCTCGGAAAAGCAGTCTGATGCTATTGAGCGGCTGATGGCTCGCTTTAACCTTTCACAAATTCAGGCACGCTCTATTGTAGAGATGCGTCTTGGTCAGTTGACAGGTATGGAGCTAGAAAAGCTACATGCTGAATACGATGAGGTGTCGGAGCGAGTGACCTATTTCAAGAGCCTGCTTGCTGATGAAAATCTTCTTTATGGCGTCATCAGTGATGAGCTTCGCGAAATCATTGAAAAGTATGGAGATGATAGACGAAGTGATATCGTTTATGCTACTGCCGATATGAATCCAGAAGATTTCTATGCCGATGAGGATATGGTGATAACCATCTCTCATATGGGATATATCAAGCGTACACCACTTGCCGACTTTCACGCTCAGAGTAGGGGTGGAGTAGGGGCTAAGGGTAGCGATACTCGCGATGAGGACTTCGTGGAGTATATCTACAGTGCCTCTATGCATGCTACTTTGCTATTCTTTACAGAGCAGGGTCGGTGCTATTGGCTTCGCGTATTTGAGATTCCTGAAGGAGCTCGCAACTCTAAGGGAAGAGCAATTCAAAACCTTCTCAATTTGGATGCCGATAATAGAGTTAATGCAGTCCTAAGAGTAAAAGACTTAACTACTGACGAGGAATTTGTAAATACCCATTATCTTACCTTCTTCACGAAGAGTGGATTGGTACGTAAGTCAAGACTTAAGGATTTCTCAAGGCCACGCCAGTCTGGTATTATAGCGATAAAGCTACGTGACGATGATAAGGTAGTGAGCGTGATGCTCTCCAATGGTAAGTGCGACTTTGTATTGGGAAGTCGAAAGGGTAGAGCTGTACGCTTCTCTGAGAGTGTGCTTAGGCCTCTAGGACGTTCGTCTATGGGGGTACGGGGAATGCGTTTGGAAGAGGACGGTGATGAGCTGGTCGGAGCTGTATGCATTAAGAAGCCAGAGGAGGAGACAATCTTGGTGATCTCTGAAAATGGATATGGTAAGCGCTCTAGCCTTGAGGATTATCCTCTGAGAAATAGAGGAGGTAAGGGAGTTATTACTCTTAAGATAACTGAGAAGACTGGAGAACTGGTCTCAATCCATAGCGTTACGGATGCACACGATATTATGATTATTAATAAGAGTGGTGTGGCCATCCGAACGAGTATGAAAGATATCTCCGTGATTGGTAGAAATACTCAAGGTGTGAAGCTGATCAACCTCTCAAAGCGTGGCGATGAGATAGCTAGTACCTGTAGAGTGCTCTCAGAAGAGGAGCAGCAGCCTGAAGTGGAGGAGCGTGACGAAGGTGTTTACGAAGCTGATGGTGCGGATATAGATGATAGCGAGTTCTCAGATGATCATGCAGATCACGATTCTGACCAGGAGTAATTGATTAAACCTTACCGACCGTGTAGGGTCATACTATTGAGAAGTAAAAGAGAATAAATATTATTACTAATAAAAAGATTAGAAGATATGAAGAAGAGATTTTTCTTAGGTACACTGTCTGTTTTGCTAGGTGCTTTTTTAGTAGTGCCAGCTTTTGCACAAGAGAAAGTGGTAAAAGAGGTAGAGCGTACCGTGAAGCGTGATAAGGCTGATATCAATGCAGCTCGACAATTAATCAAGACCACTTTGGAAAACCCAGAGACCGCTAATTCGGCTCACGCATGGTATGTGGCTGGATTTGTAGAGGAGAAGGCTGTAGAGAAAGGCTTTATTAAGCTACAACTAGGTGAGGCTGTGGATGAGGCAGGGTTCTACAAGCCTGTTTATGACATGGTTAATTATTATGAGAAGGCGTATGAGCTGGATCATCAGCCCAATGATAAGGGCCGTGTGAGACCTAAGTTTGAGAAGAAGATTCGTGAGGCTGTGAGCACCTATTATACGCAGTTGATTAATGCAGGTAATGAAGGGCTACAAAGTGGCGACTTTAAGAAGGCCAATATGTATTTCTCAAAATTCGGTGAGATGAAGAATCATCCAATGTTTGAGGGTACTCCAGTCGCTACTGCTGACTCATTAAGCATGGAGGTGGCTTTCTTCTCTGCCTATGCTGCTACTCAGATGGAAGATAATACTACTGCTGCCATTGAGGAATTGAAGCGCATTAAAGACGTCCCATTTAACCAAAATGAGGTATACCAGCTTCTCGCTCTTCAGTACATCAATTCTGGTGATACTGTTAGCTACGAGAATACCCTTAAAGAGGCTATTGACGTAGTCCCACAAGAGCCAATATTCTTGACCAACCTTGCCAATATTTTGATCATTAAGGGTGAGAATGACCAAGCTTTGACTTTCCTAAATCAACTATTGGAGAAGGACCCAACTAATCCACTAGTACTCTCTACTATGGGGCAGATCTATACTGAGGGTAAGAAGGATTATAAGACTGGTGAGAGCTACTACCTCAAGGCAGTGGAGCTAAATCCTGACTCAAAAGAGGCTATCTATGGCCTTGCACAGGTCTACTTCAACCAAGGTGCTGATGCCATCAATGAGGCCAATAACATCACCGATCAAGATAAGTATACTGTTGCTCTTGAGAAGGCAAAGTCTTTCTATACAAAGGCCTTGCCTTACCTAGAGAAGGTACACAACTTAGATCCAGAGAATTCTCAATTCCGTACCGCACTTTATAATGTGTACTATAATCTTGGTATGGAAGACAAAATGGCCGAAATGGATGCGGCGCAATAAGCAAAAGCTTCATTACACATAGTATTAATGAGGAGGTATATCGTTCTTTACGATGTACCTCTTCTCTTTTTTCTCTACCATATATTGGTCGGGTGGAAAAAAGAATTAGGGGGTTATGTCGTTATTGTAAAATAATTAGGTACATTTGTAGTGATAACAAATATCGAAGTAATGTCGGTGTTGCGGAGATGAAAAAACACTTTTCCACCAGAATGACATAACTATGTGAAAGGAGATAAACTATGGCGAAAAAAAACTATGTGTTGGATACCAACGTGATACTTCACGATTATAAGTGTATCAATAACTTCCAGGACAATAATGTATACATACCAATTACTGTCTTGGAGGAGGTGGATAAGTTTAAAAAAGGTTACGAGCAAATCAATTTTAATGCTCGGGCTTTTACTCGCACACTTAATGAAATCATTGGTGGTGCTGAGGCTGACTCTTCTGCTAAGGAAAATGGTGTCAAGATTGAGGAAAATGGGGTGCTTATTAATGCCGACGGAGGTAAAGTATTTATACTAACTAGTGGGCAGCATCACAGTAAGGTATCAGAAGTATTTAAGGAAGATCTAAATGATCATAGGATACTATCTGCAGCACTTACTCTCTCTGAGCACTCTGACCTACCAACAATACTGGTGACTAAAGACTTTAATCTACGGATCAAAGCTCTTTCATTAGGATTGAAAGCCGAGGATTATACTACCGACAAGGTGGATGTGGAGGATATCTCTACTTCCGACTTTAGCGAGGTGGAAGTGGATGACCCAGCAGTGGTTGATTCATTATATAGTGCTGGTAATGAAGGTCTGCCAGTAAGTGAGCTATCATTGCCATCTGCTCCTATTCCCAATCAAACTTTTATTCTCAAAAGCCCACAGAGCTCGGTCTTGGTGAGGACTTTAAGTACTGGAGAGAGCGTTCGCCGCATTGAAAAACGGACCTTTATGGGTATTACCCCTAGAAATGCGGAGCAAACAATGGCATTTGATCTCCTAGCTGATCAGTCAATATCCCTAATTGGAATGACAGGTACAGCAGGAACGGGAAAGACTTTACTCGCTCTCGCAGCAGCACTTGCACAGGAAGAGGATTACCAGCAAATCTTATTGGCTCGTCCGATCGTTTCGCTTGCCAATAAAGACTTGGGATTTCTCCCTGGTGACTACAAGCAGAAGATTATGCCCTATATGCAGCCATTGTTTGATAACCTTAATGTGATTAAGGCTCAGTTTGGTGAGAACTCTAGCCAAGTGAGAAAGTTGGAAGATATGCTTTCGAGCGAGAAGCTAGTGATCGAGGCACTTGCCTATATTAGAGGGCGTAGCCTTTCTAATGTAATTTGTATCATTGATGAGGCTCAAAACCTAACTCCTCAGGAGATAAAGACGGTAATTACGCGTGCTGGTGATAATACGCGTATGATATTCACTGGTGATGTGCATCAAATTGATAGCCCTTATCTTGATAGTAGGAGCAATGGTCTTGCTTATATGATTGAGAGAATGAGGGGAGAGGACTTCTTTGGTCACGTCAATCTTGTGCAGGGTGAGCGTTCACACCTCAGTGATATGGCAGCGAAGAAATTATAAACGTGATAATATAAACTATATAAATACCTAACAGATGCAGCATTGAATATGGCAAAGAAATCTATTAAGTTTAGTCTCGTATACCGAGATATGTTTCAGAGCTCTGGTAAATACCAACCAAGAGCTGACCAATTGGCTAGAGTGGCACCACTCATCGTGGAGATGGGGTGCTGGGCACGTGTAGAGACTAATGGTGGAGCTTTTGAACAAGTTCAACTACTCTATGGTGAAAACCCAAATAAGGCAGTAAGAGCCTTCACAAAAGCCTTTAATGAGGCGGGCATCCAAACACATATGCTTGACCGTGGCTTGAACGCACTTCGTATGTACCCTGTACCAGCTGATGTAAGGCGTTTGATGTACAAGGTGAAAAAGGCACAAGGAGTCGATATTACTCGTATCTTCTGTGGTCTTAATGATGTACGTAACATTATCCCTTCTATCCAATATGCCAAGGAGGCAGGGATGATCCCTCAGGCTGTTCTTTGTATTACTCACTCACCTATCCATACCGCTGAGTACTACACAGGTATCGCTAAGCAACTGATCGATGCTGGTGCTCCTGAGATTTGCTTGAAGGATATGGCTGGTATTGGTAGGCCTACTCTTCTTGGTAAGGTGGTTAAGGCAATTAAGGAGTATAATCCTGATGTGATTGTACAGTATCACGGCCACTCTGGTCCTGGTTTCTCTCCTGCTTCTATGCTAGAGGTGGCTCGTGCTGGTGCTGATATCCTTGACTGTGCAGTAGAGCCACTAGCTTGGGGTAAAATCCACCCTGATGTAATTACCATACAAGCGATGCTCAAGGCTGATGGCTTTGATGTGCCTGAAATCAATATGAATGCATATATGAAAGTAAGGAGTATGACTCAGGAGTTCTTGGATGATTTCTTGGGCTACTTTACAAACTTTGGTAATCTACAGTCTTCTTCTCTACTCGTGGGTTGTGGATTGCCAGGTGGTATGATGGGATCTATGATGGCCGACCTAAAGGGTATCCACTCTGCGATCAATATGTATCATAAGCAAAATAATGAGCCTGAGCTGACCATTGATGACTTGATGGTGAAACTCTTTAAGGAGGTAGAATATGTATGGCCAAAGCTGGGTAACCCACCATTGGTAACTCCATTTAGCCAGTATGTCAAGAACGTTGCCCTAATGAATGTATTTAATATGGAGCGTGGCGAAGGACGTTGGCAGGCTATTGATAAGAATACATGGGGTATGATCACAGGAAAGTCTGGCAAGCTACCAGGCACCCTGGCTCCAGAGATTATAGAGCTAGCTAAGGAGAAGGGCGAGGAGTTTACCGATGCCAACCCACAAGACTACTACCCAGATGAGCTGGATAAGTACCGTAAGATCATGGATGAAGAGGGTTGGGACTATGGTCAGGACGATGAGGAGCTATTCGAATTGGCAATGCACGAACAGCAGTATCGCGACTATAAGAGTGGCGTAGCTAAAGAGCGCTTTGAGGCAGACTTGGCTAAACTACGTGCCGAGGATCAGGCTAAAAAGGGTTATACAGCTGATGATGTTAAAGAGCTCGTGAGGGCGAATTACATCCCTGTGACTGCTCCTGCAAGTGGTCAGGTATTCTGGGAGTTAGACTTTGAGGATCAGTCTGCTGCACCAGCAGTTGGTACTTCTTATAGAGCTGGTAGCAAGATGTGCTTTATCCAGACCAATGTACTCTATACCGTAGATGTCAAGGCTGGTATCTCTGGACGTATCCGTGAGATTGTAGCCGACCAAGGTGCTCATGTACGTAAGGGCGATGTGATTGCTTACATGGATGACTGTGAGGATTTCCTACCCGAGCCTGAGGAGCAAAAGGAGTATGTTAAGCGGTTGTAATACCTTACGGTATCTTACACGAATGTAATTAAGAGGAGGGGAGCTTGTTCCCCTCCTTTTCTTGACTTATAAGAGACTGTTGCACGAAGACGATCTGCGGCGTTGCTTTCGGAATTCGGCCTCGGTCACGTACGTGAGTACGCTCCCTTCAGCCTCATCCTCAGCGCCTTGCATCTCATCCTTCGTGCAAAGTCTCAGCACATTTGCTTCAAATGTGCGAGAATGGCACTTCGTGCAACATTCTCTATAAGTAGAAAAAAGAGAGGTAAGTCTGAACTTACCTCTCTTTTAATTGTTTTCTCCTTAAGAGTAAATTGGAAACTTTTTACTGTTAATCTTCTAGGCTAGGATCCTCATCATCCGTATCCAGCATATAGGAAAGCTCATTCTTATCAGAGTCATAAAACTCATACTCTAGCATTCCTAATGATTCATCGGCGATAATATCTATGCCTTTCCCGTATTTGCTACGCCATGAGGACAGGATAGAACCTCCTAAGAAGCCCTTCTTTTTGGTTAAGTAGGCAGCCACAAAAGGATGTAAATGGATGCTAAACTTCTTAACACCCTCCTCTTTCGTCAACTGGTTAACCATCTTCTCCACTTCATCAGTAAAGAATAGAGTGGGCTGAACTTGTCCCTTACCATGACAAGTTGGGCAGACTTCCTCTGTTTCAATGCGAGTTGCTTGGCGAACCCTCTGACGGGTTATTTGCATGAGACCGAACTTGGTCAATGGTAAAATGGTATGCTTGGCCCGGTCATTTTTCATATACTCATTCATTTGCTCAAAAAGCTTCTGTCTATTTGCTGCTTGAGCCATGTCAATGAAGTCTATGATAATAATACCACCTAAGTCGCGCAATCTCATCTGCCTTGCTATCTCCTCTGCTGCCGACAGATTGACATCAACAGCGGTGTCCTCTTGTTGCTTAGAACCTCTAGATCTATTCCCGCTATTGACATCTACCACATGCATCGCTTCAGTTTGCTCAATCACTAGGTAGGCACCACTCTTGTAGGTAACAGTCTTCCCAAATAAATGCTTAATCTGCTTGCTTACATCAAAATAGTCGTATATGGGCCTTTTCCCTTCGTAGAGCTTGACGATATTGCCATGCCCTGGGTCAATAAGCTCAATATAATCTTGAGTCTCTTGCACAAGAGACTTATCATTGATGTATATGTCTTTAAAGTTGGAGTTGTAAGTATCTCTCAAAAGACTTAGCAAGCGATTACTCTCTTGATGTAGCATGTATACATCAGGGGTGTTATTGCCTCCTTTTTTACCACCTTTAGCTTCTTGCGGCTGGTTGTTTTGTGGCTCACGGCTAAGGTTTTCGACTGTCTGGCTCCACTTCTTTACCAGAGATCTTAGCTCGTGGTGCAACTCAGCTACCTTTACACCTTGTGCAGAGGTGCGAACGATTACGGATACATTCTTTGGCTTGATACTCAATATCAATTGCTTAAGCCGCACGCGCTCTTCAGGCTGACTGATCTTTTGAGAAACCGAGACCTTGTCAGCAAATGGGATTAGCACTAGATACCTACCAGCGTATGATAGCTCGGTAGAGATTCTAGGACCCTTAGTGGAGATAGCTTCTTTGGTTACCTGAACCATCAGCTCCTCGCCTTGCTGAAGCATATCAGCGATAGATCCAGAGCGGTCTATCTCCTTTTCCAATTTTACTCTCTCGGGAGAAAAGTTTTTGCCATACTTCCTCGCAGCTTGGATAAAGCTCTTAGCCGTCTTGAAGTTAGCACCTAGATCTCGGTAATGAAGAAAGGCCTCCTTCTTATGACCAATATCTACAAATGCCGCATTCAGTCCTGGCATAATTTTCTTTACCTTGCCGAGGTATATGTCGCCCACAGAGTAAGCAATATTTTGCTTCTCTCTTTGGAGCTCTACCAATCTGCTGTTTTCTAATACAGCGATGGAGACCTCCTTGGGTCTAACATCAATGATCAATTCACTTTTCACTCGAAATCTGGTAATAAATGATTAATAAATATATCTAGCAAAATGCCTAAAAAAGGAATAAGCTCCTAGAGCTGTCGCTATTCAGATTGAAAAAGCCACATCTCCCAGAGCTTATTATTTCTGGTATCGGAAGGCTACTAGCCACCCACTACTAAGCTTTTAGCATTCGTACTAGAAACCACCCATTAGTGAAGTATATCAAAATGAGTCCTCACTAATACGTTCGATATTACTTCTTCTTATGACGGTTCTTGCGCAGTCTCTTTTTACGCTTGTGCGTCGCCATCTTATGTCTTTTTCTTTTCTTTCCGCTTGGCATAATACAAATGTTTATATTAGTTATTATCTACTTACCTAAACCAGTAGTTTAGGCGTTCTTCTTATCTACTTTTACAGTCAATGACTTAGAGGGCTTGAATGCTGGCACCTTACGTGGAGGCAATTGGATTGTCGTATTTTGAGTAATGTTTCTAGCGGTTTTCGCAGCACGTTGCTTAATAATAAAGCTACCAAACCCACGGAGGTATACGGGTTCACCAGATGCTAGGCTTGTACTCACTACATCCATCAATGCTTCTACAGTGTCCATGACTTGCTTTTTCTCGAGACCTGTCTTTCTCGAGATCTCGGCTACAAGTTCTGCTTTAGTCATATCTTTATATATCTTTCTAGTTCGTTATAAACTTATTGGAATGCTTATAAATGCCTTCCCATTGACTATCAATCATATCAATGGACTGCAAAGGTACCATTTTTAATTGGCATTCTGAAAGATTTGCTGTGCTTTTTCGCTCTGCCCTATATTTTAACAAAGTATTCCATTTAATTGTTCTAGGGTAGTTGCATACAATTCCTTTTTTCGTGAGATATGCTCAAGCACGGATAATACGATAGGATTTTCCGCATATTCTGCCTCTATCTGTTCGGTATAGGTAGTCGTCTGCATATCCGAATTCTTCACTCCGAAATTGACACGACCGATGATGTTGTACTCCTTATGCGCATCATTCAGCAATGCATCATCAATCGCTAATACAGCATCAATCCAGTCCTTAAGTATCGAGCGAATAAGCTCAATGGTTAGTGGATGATCCTCATTAATATCGTACCAACGACAAAGCAGATCGAAGCTCCAATCCCACTCATACTCATAGTACAGCTTGTGCAATCCTCGAATCCTATGATTAATCTCGGGGAGCGACTTCAGTTGCTTCCCTTTAATTTCTCCAACGATTTCTTGAATGCACCCAAGTGGAGCGATCATACCGCTAGCATCAATCCATTCCCCTTTTCCAAAAGAATGGTCCGGTACTAGAGACTCTAGTAGCTTCTCCTCTGAAGCGATCGCCTCATTTCCAAACTTATTTTGAATCCTTTGAATCAAAGAGTTGCCGATAAACTTTTCAATCCCCCATTTATAGATCTGTAGTCCCTTCTCTAGGCTGCTAGGCTTGATGAAGAGATTGTAGTAGACATAGACGTGCTCGTGCCCACCCAGAAACTTCTTCAGCGAAAGTAGCTTATTATATGCACGCTCCATCTTACCTATAGTAAAAGGACTCAGAAGGTTGTAGTTGATACAATCAGGGCGAATCGTCTCAGGACGTTTGTCGCGAGCTGGCCACTTCTTGGCATCTCTCATAGTTCCCACACTTAGCAGATTGCGTCCTGGCACTAAGTAACTCCTATTGTCATCCTCCAATAAGTAACTAAAGGGAAAATCCGTGGTATCTACATTATGCACGTGTCGACCCATAATCAGGGTGAAAGCCCCGATCCTCGATGGCCATAAGATATAAGAGTCCGAGCTAGTTTTAGACCCACGCTCTACAACGCCTTGGTGGATCGGCCCCAGCTTATAAAGGTGGTTACTTTGGTTAGAACCACTTCCGGCATTAAGAAATGAAAAGTGACCTGCAATCAGCAAGCTACTCTTATGGCTAGAAACGGTAAATGGCCCAGCAAAAATAGCGCACGCCTCTCCATTCTCCAAATTGCAATTGGCAAAAATCAGCGAGTCGTGTGCCGAGAATAGATGATCTATGTGGCAAGATTGCCCTATGAAGCAGCGCTCAATAATAGAGCTTCCGCCTATCTTCGCACCCAGAGAGGCCACAAAGTCACGCCCCATCACATTGTACCCAATCTCGATAGGGTGTTCTGCAGAGCTGCAGAGACTACAGTTTTCAAGAAATGTCGCCCCTTCCACCTTAGCGTGTGCCCCTATGTAGGCATTCACTATAGAACCACAATTACGTATCGACACACTCTCTTCGATGATTCCTCTCTCCGACTCCGCCTCCCTTGCCTCTTGGTCAACTAAATCAATTAACGACCCACGAAGAGTACCATCTTGCCGACCAATTAGCGTAAACATATAGGCAGTCTGTGCCGTTAAATCTCTAGATATTGGCACCTCCATACCCCCTGTCTCATTCAGAACAGAAGCACGTACACCTATCCCGAAGGTGCTACTTCCCTTCATCGCCACTACATTTACATTGCTAATTGTTACATTGTCCCCAATGTCGTATCTCGAAATAACATCATGGACGTGATCAATGCAGACACCATTGCCGATCTTGCATTCACTAATACTTGCCGACCTAATGCCATTCTGTACAGCAATGCCGTACTCATTCACCCTACTACCCGATAAGTCGCCGATCTGACAACTCCCTGAAAATTGTACATCTCTACAGCTCTCTGGGTCAAAAGTCTCTGCGACCTTTACCAATTCCCATTGCTCCGAGCGGCAGTTATTTTTTTCTAGTACTGCCACCTCGGAGCGAGTAAGTGTTCTCATAGTATTTATGTTGTTTGTGTGTAAAAATCAGAGCTCGGTCAAAACCTCATCCAGCTCCTTTCTCTTAAAGGGCAGAGTATTCGGATCTACCTCAGGGTAGCCTATCGCTAAAATGCTGATAGGACGGCGTACATTTACATCTAAGCCAAAAAGCTCGCAGCACTTAGGACGGTCAAAATTACAAATCCATAGGGTTCCAACCCCTTCGGACCATGCCTGAAGCATCATGCTAGTAGTAGCAATGGCACAGTCGGTATACAGCGAAGTATCCCCCACACCATCAGGGTAGGTCCAGCACTGATCTACCTCACCGGTGATGAGTACATAGGCATAGGCCCCTTGTACCCATTCCCTATCGTAGCATGCCCAAATCTTCTTTCTCGCCTCTTCACTCCGAATGAGATAAAAATGCCATGGTTGTCGGTTGCATGCCGATGGGGCTATATGACCCGCTTCTATAATCCTTTCCAACGTCTCATGCGGGACCTCCTTCTTAGCGTCAAATTTTCGGATTGAGCGTCGTGTCCGCAATAGATCAAGCATATTGTCCATAGGTGTTATTTGTTTTTGGTTTGTCATGAAATAAGAAATAAAACGCAATGGTAATAATTAGAGCATAGGTGGCAAAGATGAACCACGAATTGGGGTATCCATATCCATCTACCACCCAACCAGCTACATACGATCCAATAAAAGAGCCAAAACCATTGGTCATCATCAGGAATACCCCCTGAGCACTGCTACGAATACTAATGTCGGTATTCTGGTCTACGTAAAGAGAGCCCGAGATATTGAAAAAATCAAAGGCTACTCCATACACAAGCATCGAGAGAATGAGGAATATAACCCCGCTCCCGGGGTCACCTAAACCTAAAAAGCCAAACCGCAGTACCCAAGCGAAGAGACTGATTAGCATCACCACCTTGATCCCAAAACGCTTTAGGAAAAAGGGGATGAGTAAGATGCAAAGTGCCTCAGATATTTGCGATAGTGAGATAAGGGTACTCGAGTACTTCACTCCAAAACTATCGGCATACTCTGCCATACTTCCAAAGTGATTCACCAAGTAATCATTGGCAAAGCCGTTGGTGATCTGTAAGCAGATCCCTAGCAACATACTAAATATAAAGAATACAGCCATCCTTCGTTCCTTAAATAGCCTAAAGGCTTCGAACCCTAGCTTTGCTACAAGTCCTTTACTAGAAGAGCTTGCTACCTTGACGATAGGGGTGGGCTTGAACGTAAGCATATAGAGTGCCAGTGCAAAAGAGAGCCCAGCAGAGATGTATAGCTGTACGTGGGTAAGTTTTGCTCCAGTCCAATCTACAATCAGCATCGCCACAATAAACCCAATGGTGCCGAATACTCGGATGGGGGGAAAGTGCTTCACAGCGTCGAGATTCGCCTCCCCCAACTTACTATATGCCACAGAATTGGTGAGCCCAAGAGTAGGCATATAAAAGCAGACACTCAAGAGGATAAAGCTGTAAAGACCAGCATAATCTACCCTCTGAGCCGCATAAATCATCAGTACACCTGCAAATAAATGACACAAGGCGATTAGTCGCTCCGCTGGAATCCACTTATCCGCCACGATACCCATCAATGTGGGCATAAAAATAGAGGCAATTCCCATAGTAGCAAAGAAACTACCTATCTGTAGCCCCGTAAAGTGTAACGTTCCCCCTAAGTAAGCACCTAGTGAAATCAACCATGCTCCCCAAACTGCAAATTGGAGGAAGTTCATGATGATCAGTCTCAGCTTCAGTGCACCATTATCTCTTCCCATAAAACTAATTATCTATATGCCTGAATGGCATTATTCCATACATTCATTCAAAAAATTATCACTACGCATGTCACTTATCAGCTGAATCATGGCTTCCCTATTAGGGCTTTGCATCTCCACAAGAGGCAACCGTAGGTTTTCATCCAGTAGTCCAAGCTCAGCCATGGCACACTTCACCCCAGCTGGGTTGCCATCGATAAAAAGGAGGGTGAAAAGCTCCTTAAAGAAGTGATGTATCTTAAGAGCTTTATCATACTGCTTCTCCTCAATTAAGTGCACCATCCGTCCAAACTCACGCGGAAAGGCATTGCCAATCACCGAGATCACCCCATCCACACCCATCGTCATAAGAGGGAAAGTAATAGTATCATCGCCTGCTAGCACAAAAAAGCCCTTTGGGCGCTGCTTAGATACAGCATCAATTTGGCCTACTATACCGCTCGCCTCTTTAATCCCAATGATATTTGGGCAATTATTAGCTAGCCGAATAGTGGTGGCAGGCAACATATTCACTGAGGTGCGAGCTGGTACATTATAGAGCACAATGGGCAATGGAGAAGCCTCTGATACCGCCCGGAAGTGTTGGTACAGACCCTCTTGCGACGGCTTATTGTAGTAGGGGCATACCACCAATACTGCGTCCACGCCATCCCGAGGCATACTTCTTAGGCGGTCGATCACCCTTAGTGTGCCATTATGCGACACTCCTACCACCATTGGCACCCTACCATTATTCACCTTGGCGCAAGTGTGGATAATCCTGTCTTGCTCCTCCTCGCTCAAGGTTGGAGTCTCTGCAGTAGTGCCCAAAACTACCAAGAAATCGGCACCACTCACTATCTGTCGCTCTACTAGACGCTCCAGTACGTCATAGTCTACACTTTTATCTTGCTTGAAGGGAGTGACAAGGGCAGTACCAAGACCCCTCAAATATAAACGCTCTTTCGTACGACTCATATAAAAAATGTAATCTATCCTTCTCCCCATAACTGATAAGCAAACTTATAAATAAATTTTGAGATCGGTGCTCTATACAACCTAAAAAATCACGTGGTTATCTATTAGTGGTGGGCACTATGAGGGCTCTTATTTATCGGGCATGTTTGGCGCCAGAGCTGTTCTTATCCCCATGGAACACTCACTTTCTAGAAATAAATGCCGCGAAACGGAGTGAAAATTTAGCAATAATGGGGACCCGAAGCTTCATTTGCAACCGACTGAAAGGCACTTATTGAGATGCAACTAAGCAATCGGCGAGTTGCAACTAAGCATTTGCCGAGTTGCATCTCGCCGATTGCTTAGTCGCATCTCAACTTTTACCCTACTAGTATAGGGGTTTTATGGAGGGCAAGAGATGGCATCTTTGTCCTATAAATAATGTGGTTCAATAGACAATGGGTCGAATGGTAATTGATGATTTTTCTGTCAATACTCATATACACCGTATATATAGATCAGATTTATATGGGTAACTGAGGGCTATAAAATAGGGGCTCTACCCATAAAGTATGAGGGAAAACTGTATTTTCTGCTTGAAAACTATGTGTGAATACCTATTTATTGGTATCTTTGCTGTGGCAAATAATTAACTAATCATTAAGAAACAATCATTTTTATTATGGCACATTTTATTCAAGACTCATGCATCGCTTGTGGAAGTTGTATTGACGAGTGTCCTGTAGGGGCAATTTCTGAGGGTGATATCTACTCTATTGATGCCGATACTTGTATTGATTGTGGTAATTGTGCAGAGGCTTGTCCTACTGACTCAATTATTGCTCAGTAATAAGGACGAATAACTTGCAAAACAGATGTGCGGTGGTAGCAAAAGTCTACCATCGCGCATTTTTTTGTTTTTAGTGGTTAGCTGGTACCAGATTAAGTATCTACTCCTTCACAATATGAGACAGTTGCACGAAGGCGATCTGCTGCGCCTAGGCTTCCGTAAGGATGCCAAGGTACATAATGTTGCTTTCGGAATTCGCCAACGGTCACGTACGTGAGTACGCTCCCTTCGGTCTTATCCTCAGTGCCTATTTAGGTACCTTCGCACCCTAACGGTTGCCTTGCATCTCATCCTTCGTGCAAAGTATCAGCACATTTGCTTCAAATGTGCGAGAATGGCACCTCGTGCAACATTCTCAATATGTATGTTTTGGAGCCTATTTTCGAATAATCTCGTGTAACTTGCGTAAAAAGAGGTATCTTTGCGAAAGTTTAACTATTCTAAGAAGAATTATAAGTCATAAAGTGAATCTATACTTACTATTGAATCAAAATGAAACGTATAAGCTCTAAACTATGGAGAGGGCGATCTTCTCTGTTAGCAGTGACTATAAGCGCACTAGCCTTAACTACTTATGCCAATGAACCAGTTAACCTAGGACCTACTCCTTTGGACTCAGTGTGGATGCATTATTCACTAGAGGATGTAGTGGTAATGGGGATTAAGGAGCAGTCTAAGCTTCGCGTTGAACCGATTAGCTCTACCTCGTTGGGAGTTGAGCAACTACAGGTTCGGAATGTCAATAGTGTGAAGGAGGTGCTTGGAATGGTGCCCAACTTCATTATGATTGATCGTGATACTCCTCATACCTCTTCGGTATTGGTGCGTGGTATTGGCTCGAAGCTACAACCCGCGGTGGTGATGTATGTGGATGGTATTCCTCACTTTGAGAAGTCGACATTTGATCTTTCCTTAAACGACGTAGAGCAGCTAGAGTTTCTTAGAGGACCACAAGGCACTACCTTTGGTAGAAATGCCATTGGCGGAGTGATCTTGATGCAGACTCGTTCACCATTTAAGTACCAAGGGAATAAAGTTAGAGTGGGCTACGGTCGTTTCAATGAAGTGCGTGTAGATGCGTCTCGACTAGCTCGGGTGGGTACGCACTGGGCTTACTCTATTGCAGGTAACTATCAGCATCTAGGGGGGTATCTTGTAAATAGTTTTGATGACTCAAGTGCCGATAAAGCCGATAAGGGCGGAGTGAATGCCAAGCTGGAGTACTCTCCTAATGAGAATACACTCTATAGGCTCACTCAGAGTGTAGACTATGTAAAGCAGGGTGCCTTTACCTATGGTACTGTAGATATGGAGACGATGAAGGTGCCTACGATTAGTTTGGATCACCCTAGTGAGTACACTCGCCTGATCTACGATGGTGGCCTTTCTGCGTCCTACCACAGTGATCAATTTTTGCTCAAAGGGCAGCTCTCTTCGCATATCGTGAATGCAAGCTATGATGTGGATCAAGATGGTTCTCCTAAAGACCTTTACTATGCTTTACAAAAGGAGAAGCAGCGTCTCTTCTCACAGGAGCTCTCTATGATTGGTAAAAATGAGGGTTGGTACAATTGGAGCTTTGGCCTTTTTGCATTTGAACAGCAGATCAATAGGGATGTGGATGTGACGATAAATAAGCCTAAGTCGGTGCTCATCAAGCGTTTGAATGATCAATTTACTTGGGGCGCTGCACTTTATCACCAGAGTAAGTTCTCTCTTTCGGAGGAGTTTAAGATAGAAGCGGGTGTCCGTGTTGATTACGAGAAAAGCCGACTAGCCTATTCGGAGGATAAAAATGGCAAGAAGTCGGAGAGTGATAATTCCCTTCCTTTCGTCCAAGTAAGTCCTAAGGTCTCTTTTCAGTACTTTATAGTGCCAGACTTTCAGGTCTATGCTACAGTAACTAAGGGGTATGTGACGGGAGGCTTCAATACTGTCTATGTGGGTACGGAAAATCGCTCTTACGATGCCGAGCATAGCTGGAATTATGAGGTCGGTGCTAAGGGTGAGATCATTCCTGGTAGATTGACGACAGAGTTGGTGGCCTTTGCGGTGACAACGCGAGATAAACAACTGAGTAAAATAATTCCTGTAACAGGCCAAGTTACCTATAACGCAGGTGCTTCTAGAAGTATCGGTCTGGAGGCTGCACTGGATGCTCAGCTGACTAAGCAATGGGGGCTCTCGGCTTCATACGGTTTTACTAATGCGAAGTTTACTGACTATGTAACGGATAAGGGGATTGACTTTGGGGGTAAATATCTCCCCTTTGTGCCAGAGCATACATTGGCAGTGAATACGCAATATCGGATTCCTTTCAAGGGTCAGTTGCTAGATAGTGCTACTATCCACCTCGGTTATAGAGGTATCGGTGATATGTATTGGCATGAGGATAATAAGGTAAAGCAGGACTTCTACCAGCTCCTAGATGCGTCTCTATCTTTTAAGCGTGCTGGATTTACTTGTACACTTTGGGGTACCAACCTATTGAATAGCTACTACTTAGGCTACTTCTACACCCAAAGTGGAAGGAATATGGGTAAGCCAGGTGCACCTCTTAAAGCTGGGGTGACTGTAGAACTCAACTTCTAAGGCTAAATGGGGCGACAAAAGTCTTACAACCTATTCACCTTCTTTTCGCTCTACATTGCGCAATCGGTGCCGATGAGCTTCTTTGCCGCAGTATTACCAATACTTATGCGACAAGGAGCTTATTCGCTCACCGCTATTGCGCTCATTAAGCTGATTAAGATTCCGTGGATTATTAAATTCCTTTGGTCGCCATTGGTGGACCGGCATACTAAGGAGGTGCTGGACTACAAGCGGTGGATTGTGGTCTCGGAGATACTCTATGCTTTGATTATTTTAGTAGTGGCACTTCTTGAATTGGATACTACTCCAATCTTGGTCATAGGGTTGATTTTTATTGCTTTCCTGATGTCGGCGACTCAAGATATTGCTACCGATGCGCTGGCGGCTCGCTCTTTTCTCCCTAGTGATCGTGGATTGATTAATAGCATGCAGTCGATGGGCTCCTTTGCCGGTAGTATGGTGGGTAGTGGGGTGCTATTGGTGCTCTTTCACAAACTGGGGTGGCACCATATGTTGCCTTGGGTGGCACTCTTTGTGTTGGTTGCCCTGATACCACTTTTGCAGAATAAAGGAATTGAGCTCCAACCAACAGCCGAAAAGGAGCGTCCTATAGCACGACCTAAGGATATGCTCACCTTCTTCACGCAAAAGGGGATATACAAGCATGTCATTTTTCTACTCCTTTTTTACACTGGTATCATCGGTCTGCTTTCCAACCTTCGCCCTATGATGGTGGACTTTGGATATGAGATGAAGGAGATTGGTTTTATCGTGGGTATCTGTGGTACCGCTATGGGTATTCTAGGCTCTTTTTTATCGGGACTCGGGGTGAAGTATCTGGGCCGAAAGTGGATGAGGCGACTTGTGTCGCTACTGATTGTAGGTACCGCTACGCTCTTTTTAATCACTTATAATGGAGGTCTCCTTGGACAGCATACCCCCTTTATATTTGTGGCTATTGGGTCGGTATGGCTTACCTACGGGATGGCTTCCACTTTGGTCTATACTACTAGTATGGACTTGGTGCGATCGGGTAGGGAGGGGACTGATTTTACTCTCCAAATCGTGGTGACTCACTTGAGCTCTATGCTCTTCTCTATCTCCTTTGCCCGTGTAGCCGATGTGACTGGGTACCAAGGTCTATTTACCCTTTCACTAGTAATGGGGCTACTCACAACGCTATATATATGGTTTTACAATCCAAAGAAAGTAATAGATGATTCCGCTATTAGATAAGTACAATCGTCCTGTTCCTAGGTATACTAGTTATCCCCCTGCCAATTTCTTTCATGCTGGTGTCGGGGAGCGAGATTTCTTGGAGGCTGTGGAGCAGTCTAATGATGAGGTGCCGTCGCTTCTCTCTTTTTATATCCACTTTCCTTACTGTGAACAGAAGTGCTTTTACTGCGGCTGTAATTCTTACCTCAAATGTAAGGAGGGGGATGACGATGTCTACTTTGAGGCGGTGCTGAGTGAGATAGATAGGGTGATTGAGCGAATTGATAGCTCTCGTAATATTGCACAGATACACTTTGGCGGAGGAAGCCCGAGCCTTGCCGATCCAAGACTTTTGGGTAAGGTAATTGATAGATTGACCTCTCGCTTTGCGGTGATTGAAAAGCCAGAGATCGCTATTGAGTGCCATCCTGGTCACTTGACGCGTGAGGGGTATGAGGCGTTGCTTTCTCTTGGCTTTACAAGGGTGAGCTTGGGGGTGCAGGACTTTAATCCTGAGGTGCTTAAGGCGGTTCATCGCATGCCACCCCTCCTCCCGATAGAGGAGGTGCAAAGGATTATGTCGGGCTATGGAGTGCCCCTTAATCTGGATTTTATCTATGGCTTGCCACTGCAGACGGTGGAGAGTTTTGAGGAGACTATCAAGCGAGCCATTGCTTTGCACCCTAGTCGGCTAGTCACCTTTTCGTATGCACACGTCCCATCAATGTTCCCTGCCCAAAAGATCTTAGAGCAGAGGGGATTACCCTCTTCGGAGGTCAAGGAAGAGATGTATCAGCGTGCTAGGAAGCTGCTCCTAGATAGTGGCTATCTACAGATAGGATTGGACCACTTTGTCCTTCCTTCGGATGAGCTTCATCAAGCGGCGGTGGAACGAACACTACACCGCAATTTCCAGGGGTACTGCACACGTCGTACTACAGGGCAGGTCTATGCTTTTGGAGTGTCGGCTATCTCACAGCTTACTTCGGCATATGTGCAGAATACCAAGGATATCCCTACTTACCTTAAGACCATCAAGTCGGGTCACCTACCTATTGATCGTGGTCTGCTGCTTACTAGGGAACAAAGAATTATTCGAGAGGTGATCACCACCTTTATGTGCAATGAGCGCATCTCGTGGAGCGACCTTGCCCAAAGACTTCAACTAACTCCGGAAGAGGTGAAGGGGGCAACTGCTTTTAATGAAAAAGAGATGGAGGCGATGGCACTAGATGGCTTGATTTTACTCTCTGATGATGAAGTGCGTATGGCGACTCCAGGCTCCCCGCTTCTTCGTTATGTCGCTTCTCGTCTGGACCCTCTCCAGAGTGAAGGTGGTAAGATCTACTCCAAACCAGTCTAAGGCACCCCCTATTAAAGACGACTCAATCACGTTTTTATGGATTTGAAATAAAAGTAATGTGGAGATGGAAGCAATGAGAAAGAAACAGCAAGGTGGCGCCCACAACGTGGCAAGGACCGTTTGAGTAAGCAGAGCAGAGGCGAAGAAAATGAGAAGACCATAGCTGAATTGATGAAGAGGAAGCGAGAGCTGGAGGAGCAACTCTTTAGGCAGACTGTTTGGACTGAAGCGTTGGAAGAACTGATTAATGTTGCCGAAGAGAACTTCAATATTAAGATAAGAGATGAATCATTCAAAAGAAAGTAGTCGTTTGCAAAAAAAGGGAGTTGGTTTCTCAATTTTATGTACCTTGCTGATAAGTGAGTCAGAGACTTGGGTCACGTGCATAACAATTAAGATAATACACATTATGAACGTAAGTGTGCTAAAGTGGAGTATCCTCCTAGTAATTCCTTTGATAGCAGCGTGTAGCAGCAGAGAACAGCAGGTGTTACTTGCTGAAAAGAGTATTTGTGCCGAGACGCTAGCTGAACATGTAAAGGTGCTAGCATCAGATGAATTTCAAGGGCGTAAACCTTTTACTGAAGGGGAAAGAAAGACCATTGAGTATCTTGCCAAAGAGTTTGAAAAGATTGGTCTCAAAGCCCCCTACAATGGCAGCTATCTGCAGGAAGTGCCAATGGTGGGGATGACCTACCACCCAAGCCCTACCATCACGCTGAACCTGCCTAAAGGGTCTCTGACACTCTACAATGGCAAAGACTATCTTGCCAAAACCCCTCACATCACTGATCGGGTAGAAATCCAAGAGGCAGAAGTGGTATTCGCAGGCTATGGCATTGTGGCACCCGAGTATGGATGGAACGACTTTGCCGATATTGATGTGCGGGATAAGGTGGTGCTTGTTCTGGTCAATGACCCTGGATTTGCCACCCAAAACCCTTCGCTTTTCAATGGAAAGGCAATGACCTATTACGGTCGATGGCCGTATAAATATGAGGAAGCAGCTCGTCATGGAGCTAAGGGCGTGCTGGTCATTCACGAAACCGCTGCAGCTGGATATCCCTGGGCTTCCCTCTCCAATACCTCGGGTACCAACCTTTACCTACTGACGGAGAATAACAATATGGATCAGTGTGCCCTCACTGGATGGATTACCGAAGAGGCGTGCCAAAAGATGTTTGAATACAATGGCTTGGACTTTGCACAGGCTAAAAAGGATGTGCTAGATCCATCGTTCAAAGCCTTTTCCCTAAATACCCATATGAGTCTTACTATTCAGAATGACCTAAAGCAGGATATCACGCACAATGTAGTAGGCATTATTGAGGGCAAAAGTAGGAAGGATGAGTGCATCGTCTACTCCGCTCATTGGGATCACTTTGGTATTGGTGTCCCTGACAACGGCGACTCCATATACAATGGTGCCGCAGATAATGCCCTTGCCGTTGCTTGTATGCTGGAGACGGCGAAAGCTTTTGCCCAAGCACCACAACCAGAGCGGACGGTGGTATTCCTTGCCCCAACCGCCGAAGAAACAGGTATGCAAGGATCGCTCTACTACGCCCTCAACCCCCTCTTTCCACCAAATAAGACAGTTGCCAACCTTAATTATGAGCTCCCCCTCCCAATGGGGCGGATGAGAGATGTCACCATCACTGGCTTCGGCCAATCGGAACTTGATGCTTATGCCGAGCGTTTTGCGAAAGAACAAGACCGGTACATTGCCCCAGAGCCCTTCCCCGAAAATGGGATGTACTACCGCTCAGATCACTTTAGTTTTGCCAAAGTAGGCATCCCTTCCCTCTTTATAAAAGGGTGGCAGGAGAGCCGAGAGCACGGTAAAGAGTGGTCAAAAGCACAGATAGCACACTACTGGGAGACGGCCTACCATAAACCGGCAGATGAATTTGACGAGCAGTTGGCCGACCTCTCTGGCAATGTAGAGGACGCCCAGCTATTCTTCAAGATTGGGTGGCAGCTCTCTAATGAGAGCACTTTCCCCACTTGGAGCGATACGTCTGAATTCAAAGCCATCAGAGATGCCTCTTTCCAAGGAAAATCACCTCATTAAATGGACTAGAATAGGTAGGTGTACTCTTGGAACCACTGGTAAAAGGAGTGGATGCCTTGTTGGATAGAGGTACGGGGTACGAAACCAAAATCGTGCTGCAAGTGGGTTATATCGGCATAAGTGCAAGTCACGTCGCCAGGTTGCATCTCCTCCATCTTCATGATCGCTCGGTGTCCTGTCACCTCTTCAATCACTTTTATGAAGTCCATTAGCTGCACAGGGCTAGAGTGCCCAATATTGTAAACCCGATGAGGCACCGCTGCTGAAGATGGTTTTGCCAAAACCAAGAGTACCGCATTGATAATATCATCAATGTAGGTAAAGTCGCGTTGCATATTACCGTGATTGAAAACACGAATTGGCCTGCCCTCAAGGATTGACTTCATAAATAAGAAAGGAGCCATATCCGGCCGCCCCCACGGACCATACACCGTAAAGAAGCGAAGCCCGGTAGCTGGAATGCCATAGAGTTTACTATAAGAAAAAGCCATCAATTCATTGGCTTTTTTAGTCGCAGCATAGAGACTAACCAGGCTATCCGTCTTATCCTCTTCGGAGTAGGGGATTTGCTCATTCATTCCGTAGATACTGCTTGAGCTGGCATATACCAAGTGCTGCACCGGATAATGCCGACAATTTTCAAGGATATTTAGGAAGCCATAGACATTGCTATCCACATAGGAGAAAGGATTATCGATTGAATAGCGCACCCCCGCCTGTCCTGCAAGATTACATACAGCATCAAAACGGTGAGTAGCAAAGAGCTGTTCCATCGCTACACGATCGGTCAGGTCCATCTTCACAAATTGATATCTAGGTGAGTGGGTACTCATCACAGATTGACCCTCAGCGATGGTAGAGGTGTCAATGCCAGTATCGGTTAAGCGAGCATATTTTATGGATTGTGCATAATAATCATTGATATTATCCATGCCCACTACTTCATGCCCTTCAGTCACGAGAGCTTTCACCAATGCAGCCCCAATAAATCCAGCTGCTCCTGTCACTAATACCTTCATTTCCTTATGAGTTCTTCTTTTCGTGCGTTATGATCCAAAGATTGCGTGCGTAGGCCACTGCACCAAACATCTGCCCTACAATCAACACCGCATCTGCTCGGATGATGCCGTAGGTCAGGATGAGGAGAGAACCGGTCAGGCTAATGATCCAAAAACCTGCTGGTAGCTGCGACTCCTTTCGCCGTTGTGAATAGATCCACTGATAGACAAACCGGAGCGTAAATAGCACTTGCCCCACCGAGCCAAATATTAGCAACCAGAGTGCCACCTCCTCATTATGAAGAAAGCGAGCGACAAAGGCAGAGGCATCCTGTGCTACAAAGGCCACCGCTACAATAGGTGTTGCCAATAGCAGATATCCTATCACCTTTGGGAGTCGTTGCCATACCCCTTTGAGCTTAAGATTGGCAAGGTAGATATAATAAGAGATAAACTGCCCAAGAATGATCGCAAAGTCATTTCGGAGCCATCCGTAGATGCAGAGAAGATAGGCCCCCAATAGGCTCAGCACCCAGAAAATAGTGGGCGAGAGCACCTTCTTCGCTTTTTCCGATAGGATCCACTGCACCAACGTGCGTGCCGAGAAAAAAGCTTGGGCAAGGAAGCCGATCGAAAGTATGGCAATATTACTACTCATTTGTCATAAGCAGGTTACTGAAAATTGCCTTCCGAAACCTTATAATTGATATAGCGCTTCTTCATCCAGCGATATGCGAAACAATCCATAAATGGTCCCCACAGACGGTTCCAAAGGTGATACTTTGACTCCCCATGCAGTCGAGGAAAGTGACGCACAGGCAACTGCTTTATTTTTCCCTCCTGAAGGAGGATAAGGGCAGGGAGGAATCGATGCATCCCAGTGAAAAATGGGACTCGCTTAGCGTAGTCACTCTGCATAATCTTTAGTGGGCACCCCGTATCCTGCATGCCATCGTGCGTCATCATGTTGCGAAAACCATTGGCAAAACGAGACTGAAACCTTTTGAATGCCGTATCCTTACGATTCGCCCGAATACCCGTCACCAGCTGATACTCCTCACGATAGGGGAGGAGGAGATTAAAATCCTCTGGAGCTGTCTGTAGATCCGCATCCATATAGCCCACATACGTTGATTGAGCTGCATCAATACCCGCCTTAAGTGCAGCACTCAAACCACTGTTTTTTGCGAATGCTAGATAATAGAAGTGACTCTGCCGGGCACAAACCTCCTGAATCCGCCCCAAGCTACCATCCTTAGACCCATCATCCACAAATAGCACACAGCTCTTGCAGAGTGCCTCAGGTAAAAAAGCCGAGAGCCTTTCTTCAAGCGGATAGATATTACTCTCCTCATTAAAAACTGGCACAATGATGGTCAGTTCGTATTCCGATGTTTTATTTACACTCATTCTATTTCTCAATCTCATTTATTATTCTGCTGTAGTTCGTCCGATCTAATGATCGCATAGGGTCCCAAGACCTCTGCTTCCACATTCCCCAGTTCTTCCAGATAATTAGCAGGCATCATCACCACAGCATTAGGAAGTGCATAAATGGTCTCTACCTCCTCTTTTTCTACTATTATAATTGGTTGCTCAAGGTACGCATCCATATTTTCGGGTCGATGCATTCCATAAGCAATATATTGCTCCGCTCCCACCTCCTTCGCCATTTCCTTCGCTTCTTGGCACAAGGCTCCGTATCCAATCCACGGATTGATTGAAGGCAGTGCCCATCCCGCCAAAAAGATAGTACAAGTAAGGGAATATACTAGGGTGCACAATCCAGATTCTATGCTTCCTTGTGCTCTAAAGGCATTCCTCAGTGCGACCACTCCACCTTGCGTCATGATGGCAGCGGCAAAGTAAATGAGTGCGTGATCGAGGAAGGCAGTGTCAGCATTATAAAGAGCAAAGTAGCATACCAGAGGAAGTGCCGAAATAAAAATAGTAGCCGTGATGATAAATAATAGCCGCACCCATAGTTGCCCACTAAACCTTGTAAGATTGAGCACCCCTAGGTAGATCACAAAAGGGAAAGCAGGCAATAGGTAGACCTGTAGCTTAGAGCTGACACAAGAAAGCAAGATAAAAGTGGTGAGAAACACTACAAAAAAGAACCGCTCTAGATCCCTTTTTAAGCCACCCTTGAAAGCTCCCACCAACATCAAAGGAATCAGCAGTAGGGACCAAGGTGCGATAGAATACCAAATAGAGAGACCATAGTAGTAAAAAGGCTCTTTGTGGTGAAAGGCGTCTACAGCACGGTCTATCGTCTGGTGGAATACCAAGTTATTGAGATACTCCATGCCTCCCTCGGCATAGACACAGCCAAACCATACCACAAATAGGAACACCAGTACCACCCACGTACGCCACCCCCAGTAGCGACCCATCTCTCTGATACGCCCCGTAATGAGGAGATAAACTACAGTCGAAAGTAGCGGAATGAGTAGCCCAAAGGGCCCTTTGCTGAACACTGCTAGAAAAATATAGAGGGGAAAAAGCCACCCTTCCCGTTTGGGAATCTCTGCAGAGGTCGACATCGTAAAGAATGTGCGGAGCGACAACACGATGAACATACACATTAGCATATCCATTCGTAGTGTCACCACCATTCCAGTAAAGAGCCCACCCGTCAGCAGTAGCATACGAGCTATTTTGCCCGTATCTTCGTCAGTCTCGGGTGCCACCCACCGCTCCATCACCCGAGTGGTGATCAGTGCCGGAACCATTGATGCTAAGGTTAGGAACCACATCTGATGCGTTCCGAAGAGCCATTTTCCCAGCATGATCCACCAGAAGTAAAGCGGAGGTTTATCGGCATAGGGAAGACCGTGATTGTAAAACGTGAAGAAAGTGCCATTCCGCAACGCCTCATCAGCGATACTGAGGTACCTCAGTTCGTTTGAAGGTGTAAAATCACGCAACAGTAATATCGGTAATAATGCAACGCAGAAAGCTATGTAATACGCTTTGCTGCTCAGCTGTTTC
This sequence comes from Porphyromonas somerae, assembly GCF_022845615.1. Lineage (NCBI taxonomy): Bacteria > Pseudomonadati > Bacteroidota > Bacteroidia > Bacteroidales > Porphyromonadaceae > Porphyromonas > Porphyromonas somerae. The sequence continues at coordinate 785,976 of NZ_AP025559.1, forward strand.
TCTGCTATTGTAGCCACTAACTATGTAATCTTTTTTGAATGTATGCGTAAGATTATTGTCTCTAACTCATAATGCAACGCAAATATAGCTAGAATGGGTGAGATACCCATACCTTCAAGAACTCCCTCAATTCCGCAGGCTGAATTTTTATTGCTTTAGTCGGGTACTTATTGATTGTTTTTTCTTGTATTCCGACTATTTGACAGACCAAAGGCTCAATATGGAAATCTGCGTATTTTCTATTTATCTCTTTGCGATGAGTTCATTGCTTTCATTTGTGTAAACACTACGCTTATTGGAACTCCTCACCTTGACACCCTCCTTTATAAGTGCTTCATAGGTTAGTCGAAGTGTCCTAGATTGATCAAAAATCACAGGGACATTTCCGCCACGACCTTTAATGCTTATGGAATGACCATTGAAAAGACAATGCCGGACGCATACCCTTTTACGTCCTTATAGATTCATGCAGAGTCTCGTTTCCTTGTCTAGATAATCTAGATTTTTGTAATCGAAGTCGGAGGCATTGCCACGCTCCAATAGCTCTACTTCAATATTCCTTATATCAAGAATACGTTCTGCTTTGAATTGAGGTTGAATGTATAGTTTATCCCTGACTTTTTCACTTTTACCAGATCGTCATCAACCGAAAGTGTCTTAAGTGTCCTAAGTACACTATTCGCACTCGGAGCCTTTTTGGGGGAATTGAGATAATTTGAGGACTAAGTGGTTAATGTCTTCAATACTTGTGCCTCCACATAAAATTCTGAGAAACAGGACATTGATTACCTCCGAATAAGAGTACCCACCACCTGAACTACATCTTACTCCCAGCTCCTTATCGCACAGCTTATGAGTCTTTTTGTACACCTTAAACTGTAAAACGAAATGTCATCCGCCAAAACGCTGTGCTCTCTCAGAAATTACCTGTATATTTTCTATTCTATAATATGACGTTAGGTATTGTTATTCAATGAGTTGGTATAAAGTAAAGTCAAGATTTCTAACGACAAAGGATGAGAAACTGCAAGAAATCTCACTCTTCATTTTTACCCCTCACTCAGCATGCAGAATCTAGGTAACTGCCGACAACCAAAGCAAAGCTAAACGTGTAGAAAGCGGATTAGTTCCGTGTTTGGACGAGGGCTCGAATTCCTCCATCTCCACTAAAAGAGACCGCTCAGAGCCTAATACATTGGCTTTGAGCGGTCTCTTCTTTTCCTTTTGCTACACCTGGTAGTTGCTAGACCGTTAATGATTCAGGAGATAAAGGAGATTATTACACATCAATCTCGTTGACGATCTCCTTCATATCTCCTATTTCACATGATGAGGAGATGAATTGATCGGTGAGGTAATCTAGGTCATAAGACAAGTTGTATGGTGAAGCATTACCTATTGTGGAAAAGGAATTAATGATATACTCATAATGGTGGTTGCGTACGACACCAAAATACCCGCCATTATCGATAGACCCACCTACGGTATCCAAGTTGGTATGAGTGATAGGGAACGAAAAGTAATTTAAGGAGTGGTAGAAATATTGAATATCATCATCCTGATATCCTTTTTTCGCTAATCCATTGTTTGAGCTATTCATAATACGACTGCCTATCTCTAGAAAGTCTTTTTCCTCATTACTAGGATTACTCTTTTTAATTAGGCTTTGATACAACTGTAAGAAGTCTGTATCAAGATAGGGCTTTCCCTTATAATTGACCCAGCCAAGATCGGGAGATTCTAACTGTGTAGAAGAGAGTTGCGACTTAAGGCTTTTAGGCAACATCCTAACACTGAGAAGGACTCTTGTAATAACTTTGGCACTTGTTTCAGATGAGGCTACCGTATTCTCAGGGATAGGTCGATAGCTACTCGTAAAGTTTGTGTCGTGGCTTGATCTTGCCCATCTTGTATAGGTGCCAAGATAAAGGAACTCATTTGTGAGTTCTTCTATACTTTTTGTGCTAAACCCTCCATAATTGGGGTCGATGGGATAGTATACTTGAAATTTCGACTTGAGATGCTCATCTACTTCAGGAAACAAAATGTACTTCAGATTTTGTACGTCGGGCGAAACCAAAATATAATCACCTAGAATCTCATATTTATCATCTTTGACTGCATTTTTCCACTTAACAGAGAGTAACGCATTGATAGCAGTAAGCTTTGGTGCTGTTAGTTGGTATGTTTTATTAATAGCATTATCGTTGAATAGAGATTTGGAGATCTTAATTGGTTCGGGGCTGTGGTAGATGTTATTAATCAGCCTATTATGGTCAAAGTCTTTTTGGCGATCGTAATTTAATGTGCCAGTAATCTCAGAAAAAGGATTCCCCACGGTCGTGGCACTTTTGAGCTGGTCATTGCACGATGTAAAGTAATATACAAGGTAGTTATCCGCCTTGATTTTTTCACTTCCTTTTATCTGGAAAGCGATGCCTTCGTTACTTGATGCTGGAGAGGGAAGGTAGTCAGCACCTGAGAATACTCCTGCTACAGCCTTTACATCCTTATCAAATACATAAGCCACCTTATCTGGCTGAGAGGGGTCGTCTTTGTCTACCGAGTATAGCACTATGCGAATACCGCTAAAATGGATGCGATGTTTTAGCTTTTCTGCAGTTCCAGTTGGATAGCTTTTTAACCCGCCCTGTGAAAAGCCAGCTAGGAGGCCATTAAAAGATACTTGAATGATTTCATCGTCCGAAGTCTGTGGGGTGTATCCAAGGTCCACCCTTGAATTACATGAGCTTACGATGAGTGCTAATAGGATAATAGATAGTAGTCTTCTCATACTGTAGGATTGTATAGTTAGATATTCGAATGCGAATTTAGATAAAATTATCTTAACTGCCAAAAAGCGCCAACTTTGATTTCAGTTGTTATTTTGTCAATTGTGTTTTTAATATTCCTATAAGCTCCTTATCTGCTGGTAACCATTCCACACTATTAAGGGTTTCAGCGGTTAGCCAGCGTGCTGATTTATGTTCTCGGAGTTCAATTTCACCTGCCTCAATTTGACACAAGTAGCAGTGCATAATCAAGTGGAATGATGGATAGTCGTATTCGATTGTGTGGAGAAATTCGTTAATGGCAATATCTATACCTAATTCCTCTTGGATTTCGCGTTTGAGAGCAACATCACGACTTTCACCCGGTTCGATCTTGCCACCAGGGAACTCCCACATTCCCTCAAACTCGCCATATCCACGTTGTGTGGCGAAGTAAGACCCGTTATGATGTATAACCGCTGCTACGACTTCTATAATCCTCATCGTTAAATAGCATTTAAGTATTGTGACATTGCAGGTTTGTGCAGTTTCCAAGTTATGTTCATTGGGAAATCATCGTGCGATGAAACATAGTCTACCATACCGAAACAATGGAAAGGGGATGTAAAGCCAAATCCATCTTTCTTCTCCTCACGGACAAATAGTATGATTTTGTTTATTGTTTTCGATTGCTCTGTATATCGGCGGCCACCATTGTTATTGTGCGAATCTGTATTCTGCGATTGCCAGTGGAAGAATTCTTCATTAATTAAGTAGTCATTATACTGCGTGGAAGGAGAGAAATCCTTTTCCGACTTGTTAAGTGTTACAAATAATAACGTAGCGTTATGTTCTTGAAGGTTAAAGACTCCAGATGCTGCACCCTGCATTTTAACTTCTGGCGTCTGACGCCCAACAAGTGTAAATATCTCCTCACGAGTGTAACAGCCATACAATTCTACTTTAGGAAGACTCTCGATACCAATTGGAGCAGTTTTGATGCTTAAATTAGCTAACAAGTAGGAAACTATTTCTGATATTTCCTGTTTGAAACAAGCATAATATATTGTGGAATAGTAGCTCCAATGCTTCATTTATGTTTTGAAAGCCAACTTTGCTAATCTTATCCTGGAATAGTGCATAATATAGCATGATTGCATAGGTTTTATATGCTTCTTCAAGGTGTACACCTTCGCCAGCAATAAACCGTGCAACAAAGTGGAGAAATGAAACTGTATTATGGTGAATCAAATTTGCCATTCCTTTCTCTAAGCGCTTTGTTATCGCATCATCATTATATGAGATGCGTCTAGCAGCACGTTTCAATGAAGACCAGCAATTTGCTCCCTGGTATATCACGCGAATATCCTGCCCATTATTCTCTAAGAATTGTGAGATAGTCGGTATTGATGTGTAACTATTTATCTCCTTAATGATGCGCCTTTTGTTGTAGATAGCACTTGATATATTATCGAGAATATATTGTCGTGCCATCTTCTCCATTACAATACTACACCCCATAGGAAGTAGGGTGAAACCTTCTTCTATCTGTTTTTTGATATTTTTTTCAGGGTGTAATGTGAGTGCGCGGAATCGGCTTGCGAAATCATATTTGCAGTTGGCTTGTGCAACGAAATCAAGGACTGTTAGCTCTGTCTTTCCAGCAGAAAGACGCAAACCACGACCTAATTGTTGAAGGAAAATTGTTAAGCTTTCGGTAGGACGAAGGAATAATACAGTATCAACCTCTGGAATATCGATACCCTCGTTGAAGATATCAACAACACAGAGATATTGAAGAGAGCCATTTCTTAAATTCTTTGAGAGCTGCTTACGCTCATCAGGTGGCGTGTCTGATGTGAGGCTTTGTGCCGTAAATCCATATAGTCTCAACTGATCGGCCATAAAGTTTGCATGGCGTTTATTTACGCAGAAACATAATGCTCGGCATTTGTATTCATCAGCCAGATATTTTTGTAATGAATCAGCTATAAGTTTTGCTCTTGCCTCAGAGCATAGTTTATCAGCAAGACGATCATTATTATACTTCAATCCACTCCATAAACTTTCGTCGCTTAGGTCTATGTCGTCAGAGATACACAAGTATTGGAATGGTGTTAGCAATCCTGCCTGCAACGCCTGAGGTAATCGTATTTCAGCACTTATTCTGCCACCAAAATCGGGGCGTAAGTCTTGACCATCCATACGCTCCGGTGTTGCTGTTAAACCAATAAGGAGCTTTGGATTAAAGTGACCAAATAGTTTACGATAGCTATTTGCTTGGCTATGATGTGCTTCGTCAATTACAATGTAGTCGTAATAGTCCGCTTCCAACGATGCAAAGAACTCCTCGAAACGAGAATTGAACATATTAATAGAGACAAACAAATGATCGTAGTCACTTGCGTCATAAGGACGATTTGCTCCCACCCAAAGTGTTCCGAAATTGGCATCTTGCAATACACTTCGAAATGTACTCAACGATTGTCTCAGAATCTCTTCTCTGTGAGCTGTGAAAAGAATGCGAGACCTTGAATGTCTTCGGGCGAACTCTTGGTAATCGAATGCGGAAATGACAGTCTTGCCCGTTCCTGTTGCGGCCACAATAAGATTCTTGAAGTTACCTCTCACCTCACGCTCTACACGTAGCTTGTCGAGAATCTGTTTCTGATGTGGTAACAGCGAATATCGTTGATAAACCATTTCAGAAGTATTTGAGTGGAATAAGTTGCGATGAATTTCTTTATTGAATTTCTCAATGCCCCCTATACGGAAATCCTCAAAGTTGGGACTATTCCAATACATCTCGAAAGTCGCAAGTACAGTCTTAATAATATGTGGGTTCTCAATACTCGTAACACGCATATTCCATTCCAAGCCATCAGTCTGTGCCGACTTGGATAAATTTGATGAACCGATGTAGGCTGTGTTCATGCCAGAATTGCGAACAAATATATACGACTTGGCATGCAATCGTTCTATATTGGTATTGTATAAAATTCTTATCTCTGTATTTGGCAATTCAGCTAACTGCATAATGGCCTTTGCCTGTGTGGCTCCGCAGTAGGTCGTGGTGATGATACGCAAACGAGTCCCCTCACGGCTACAAAATTTAGTGAGCTCATCGAGCAAGAGGCGGACACCAGAAACTTTTAGAAATGATACGATAAAGCATATCTCATCGGCACTTGCGATTTCTCGACGGATCTCCTCGTTCAAAGAAAGTGTGCTACTACCACCAGTAAAAAGGTTGCTAACACGAAAGCCAGATATAGGGCGAACTGTATGTGTATTGCTCTGAGTTTGTAGAATAGCCTTCTGCTGGCTCATCACCTCAGCTAATAAGTCTGAAGGTTTTACGATTTGCTTGTCATCAAGCAATCCTGCATCAATCATAATACGATTGATAAGATTTACCCGATCTTGTTGCTCCTCAATATCTTCAAGCTTCTGACGAATAGCTTTTGCAAGATAATTTGCCAATATTTGTGGCGACTCGGCACTGTCTATAGGCTGCTGAATGCATACTAATCCAGACAGTTCTGCTTGTTGAATATCACGTTCTGTTTCCTTATTAATTATATGTTCGTATATTCCAGACTTCATTACGGTTCTATTGATTGCTTTTATAATCTTTACGGGGCAAAAGGTATGGTCTTTGCTATCTCAAATGGTACTTCAAACATAGGTTGATGACCATAGAAACATATGAGCACAAGATACAAATAAATCTCGCATGGCTTATTGAATTCCAAGTTTCCTTGGTCCCATAGACTTAAAAAACAAGTGCGATTTCGCAGGACTTCTTTATAGGTATCTTACTTCTAGCCATACTTCGTCCTCATTTCGCCATGTTTTTGTTTCATACTGCATATTGGCGTCTCTCTGTGTTACATGAGTCCAGCACCTATGGGGGAAAAAAGTGTATGGGGTAGGTATGCAGTTCAGAAAAGGACGTAATAACGACTGAAAAGTTGACGAACGAGTGTTTTGGATAAAACAAAAGGCACTCAATTTGAGTGCCTTTGTGATGGTTTATTAGGATAGTAAGTAGTCCTTATTTGCCGATGCAGAAGTTGGCGAAGATGGAGGAGAGGAGGGTGTCGGTGGTGACTTCGCCGATGACGGTGCTGAGGGAGGTGGTAGCGGCACGTAGGTCTTGGGCAATCAGTTCGCCTGAGAGGTGGGCTTGGATGCCCTCTTCTACGGAGAGGAGGTGCTGAGCAGCCTCCCTAAGTGCTGTGGATTGTCGTAGGTTGATAGCCATTAATTGGTCGTCAGCCACTGCTAGGTCAGAGAAGTGGTGGTGAAGTAGTCCTTTTACCTGTTCTATGCCTTCGGTCTTCATGGCACAAATGGGTAGGGTGGTGTTGATCTCTTGCTCTGCTAGCCATCCTTTCAAGGCCTCAACCTGCTCCTTTGGGGCAATATCTATCTTATTGATGATGCCTACGATTTGCTGTTTAGAGGTTTTGGGTGCGATCCTATCTAGTACACTTTGCCATTCTACAGCCGTCTCAGTCGGATCAATCACCCAAAGGACTAGCTCCGTATTGGCGACCTTTTCAAGTGTCCTCTCAATCCCAATTTGCTCTATTGTGTCGGTCGTCTCTCGGAGTCCAGCCGTATCAACTAGCCGGAATTGTTGTCCTTTAATATATAGGGTGTCCTCAATAGTATCTCTTGTGGTGCCGTGAATGTTGGAGACAATGGCACGCTCTTCATTGAGAAGCCCATTAAGAAGCGTTGATTTGCCTGCGTTGGTAGCTCCAACGATAGCAATGGGAATACCATTTTTGATCACCTCACTAGTGGCGTAGCTTTCGGCTAGCGACGAGACACTTTTTCGGATCTCCTGGCACTGGGTCAGCAGTTCATCTCTCGGGACAAACTCAACATCTTCCTCCGAAAAGTCCAGCTCCAATTCAATGAGGGAGGCCAAACGAATGAGTGGCTCTCTTAGCTCTTCAATCTTTTTGCGAAAAAGACCTCGCATCTGAGTAATAGAAAGGCGGAGAGCTGCTCTATTGGTGCTAGCAATCACATCTGCTACAGCTTCGGCTTGAGAAAGGTCGAGCTTGCCATTGGAGAGCGCCCGACGGGTAAATTCGCCTGGCTCCGCCATCCTCGCTCCCGCTTGAATCAATAGATCCAAGAGTAATTGGGAGATCAGAGGGTTGCCATGATACGTTATCTCCACTTGATCTTCGCCTGTATACGAATGTGGAGCCCTCATTACTAGGATGATACAGTCATCTATCCTACTTCCATCCTTGGGGTCGTATAGCCAACCATACTGAGCAGAGTAGGGAGCTGCGGTGAGTAGTGAAGTATCTTTTTTCGTAGGCCTAAACAGGCTATTGACTATCTCAATTGCCTTTGTCCCTGATACCTTAATGGTACTCTGTGCTCCCATGCCGTGTGGTGTGGCTACTGCACAGATTGTATCCTCGAAGTTATTGTGCTCCATTGGCTTCTACATATAGCATAAAGAATCCATCCATGGCGTCCACCTTTCCTCTCGCGAGGTACCCCAAAACGCCAGGATGAATTCAAAAATGTTTCTTATCTGTCCGCTATAGCGGTTCCCTCCTCAAAAACTAGAAGGGCGGTAGAATCACTTCTTGTTGCGATTACCGTAACGGCTACGGAACTTATCTACACGTCCAGCAGTATCCACAAGAGTGGCTACACCAGTATAGAATGGGTGTGAGCTACTTGATACCTCGACTTTAATTAGTGGATAAGTCACACCGTCAATCTCAATTTCCTCACGTGCATTGGCACATGAGAGAGTGATGAATGTCTCGTCATTTGACATATCCTTAAATACTACCTTACGATAGTTCTCAGGATGAATACCCTTCTTCATTATTATCTTATGCTTTAATTAGTTTCTGACTAATATTCTCTATTGGATTGCAAAGGTACATATAATACCATACATTTCCAAATATTTTACGCTTGCACTTCTCTTTTTTATCTTTGTATGAGAATCTCTTGGATCAGCGGAATAATATTCTCTCTTATTCTGATCGGGTTATTTCGATGCTCTCCTGGTACTGCGAAGGCGTGCGAGGAATCGAATAACTGGTCAAAGAGGGAACGATAGGAAAATAGCTCATCATTTTCAGCAAAAAGAGCCCACGTGTTTTTTACTTCAAAGGGCGAGGGCGCCAATGACTCTTCCAAGTGAATATACTTATCTATCTCGGTTTGAGTGGCATTGCCGAATTCTGGCAAATATAATAACTCCGAGGGTTTCATGCAGGGGTTGATGACTATTCTAGGGCATCCCTTAATTCGTAGAGCGGTAAATCCTCCCATGCTAGAGCCGATGACTAAGTCAATTCCTTCATTATCCACCAGCATTTGTGCTTGATGGATATTTGCCAGCATATTTTCGAAGGAACTCAACTCATTGCTAAAGGCTGGAGCAAAAAGGGTAGCCCCCTCTCCTAGTTGCCTTTGAAGTTCGGTTGCTGTGGCACCAAAAGCCCCACCACTGTAGCCATGGATAAAGAGTATTCTCGGCTTTCTCATTTTCTTATATTGAGCATTTAAGTAACGGTACTCCTCCTCGTATTGCTGATGCTTCGTGAGATCTTTTTCGGTAGGGTTAGGAATTCGAGAAATATCTAAATTGTGCTCCAAGTCGTGGAGTTTCACAGCCGTTGCCACTGGGTGCTCTCCGATTGCTTTGATGTAGGTTTCTCTGGTGCCATACCGATGGCTGTTGAGCAGTTCGAGCACCGTCTTAAGCGTCTCCCGTGCTTCAGAAGGCAGTTTCTCGCCTGCAATCTCCTCAAGTCTCTGAAGAACCTCAGCAGTAGAGTGAGGCGTATCTTCACTCGCATCATGGAGGTATCCAGCTATCACCTCCAGCCAAGTCTCCCCCTTGCTTGCTACCATCTGAAGGTGCCCTTCAAAATAATCCTTCCCAGCCTTATCGCACTGACCCTTGTGGAGTTGCTCTGCCAAGCGTCTGGCACTCTGGATAAATAATGAGTAGTTAATCATATAAACTCTCTTTGGACCTAATAATACCAATGGCAAATATACCGATAATAACGCTTAACCGTTCTGCTGTTGCCTTGATAAAGTATAAGACAAAGGTGATAGAGAAGCCCTATTCCTCTGCCACCTTTGTCTTTTAATAAAGATGGGCAGTTACTCTCTCATCATCTTATCAATGTCTATCACCTCATGGTGCTTCTTCTGCCGAGCGTGGAACGCTTTGTAAAGGGCAGGTACTACGATGAGGGTGAGAAGGGTCGAAAGGGCCATTCCTCCGATGATTACCCAGGCCATGCCAGTTCGTAGCTCGGCACCTGCTCCAGTAGCTAGTGCTACGGGGAGCATTCCGATAATCGTGGATAGTGCCGTCATAAGAATTGGACGGGTGCGAAGCTTCACAGCACGTATCACTGCCACATCTACTGCTAGCCCTTCTGCCATTGCCTCATTGGCGAAGTCTACTAATAGAATTGCATTTTTGGCTACCAATCCTATCAGCATTACCATTCCGAGCATCGCATAGATACTCATAGCTGTATTGCTGAGTGCTAGAGCAAGTAAAGCACCTACTACAGATAAAGGAATGGAGATCATCACCACGAGTGGGTCGGTCCAGTTATTGTAGAGGAGTACGAGTGATAAATAGATCAGCAAGAGTGAAAGCAGAATGGCGGTTTGGAGCACACTCATAGAGTCCGACATCTTCTTCATATCCCCCGTAGCTTGTACCTCGACCCCTTGAGGCATCTCCGCCCGGTCCAGTGCCTTCATAAATTGCTTTGAGATGGCCCCCGGTGATACCCCGTATGCCTGAGCACGTAGCGTGACAGAGCTATTGCGATTGAAGCGCTCCAGACGGCTGGGTCCAATGCCGAGGTGTATATCGGCAAACTGTGCTAAACGGATCTGGTCGCCACGACCATTGGTCAGCATCAGATTGGAGACATCGTCAATAGATTGACGGGATGCTTTATCGGAGCGAATGTTGATAGCATACTCCTGCTCCCCTTGGGTGTATCTCAATTGGTCATTGCCTTGGAAATACATTTGCATCATCATACCTACGTTGTCGAGGGTGAGTCCGAGGTCGGCCATCTTGTCCCTTTGTACCTTTACCACCACTTCGGGTGTGGCGTTTTCTACCGAGAGGGTGGGCTGTACTACACCTGGGATGCTCCTCATTATATCAAGGGCTTTATCGGCATAGGTAGCTACCAAATCCTTGTCGGATCCTGAGATAATGTACTCCACCGCTGCCTTGGAGACGGTGCCAGTCATGCTCACGCTATAGATATTGACTCGGGCGTCCACTAAGTGGTCAGATAGCGGTTTTCGGATCCGCTGGATATAGGCTTCGGTTCCCTCTTTCTGCTTTTTGAGTTTTACATTGAGCTCAGCCAAATAAGGAGTTCCTTTATTGCTCTGTGAATTGTCGCTGGTTTGCCCTACCATAGTCACCACTTTCTCCACTTCAGGGCGTTTCATAAACCAGATTTCCGCCTTCCGAACCAATCGGTTGGACTCCTCCATGGAGATATCTTTGGGCATCTCTAGTTGCACAATGCACTCACCTCGGTCCATATAGGGCTGGAACTCAAAGTTCACAAAGCCCAATGGAAAGAGTAGTAGCACGGAGCCCATTACACAGAGTACAATTACTAAGAGGAGCCACCTATGCGAGAGTCCCCACTGGGCGATAGAGGAAATGTGAGTAGCAAACTTGTCGATGCCATTTTCAAAACCATTGAGTATCCGTCCGAATGGTTGCTCTTTATCCAGTTGCTTAATATTGCCAAAGCGAGAAGTAAGCAAAGGAACTAATGAAAGTGCGGCTAGTAGACTGAGGAGGATCGCAATAACGATGACCCCACAGAACTGTCGTAGAATATCGGAAACCAGTGTGTTTGTGAAGATGATAGGGAGAAAGACTGCCACCAGTACTAGGGTGACTGAAATAACGGTTAGCCCAATCTCGTTCATCGCATCAAAGGTGGCCTTGAAGCGATTTTTGCCCATCTCCATGTGTCGGTAGACGTTTTCAATCACCACAATAGCATCATCCACCAATACGCCGATCACGAGGGAGAGGGCTAGGAGCGACATCATATTGAGGGTAAAGCCAAATAGCTTCATTCCGATGAAGGAAGAGATGAGGGATACCGGCACTACCACCATCACGATGAGTGCATTCCGTACGTTGTGTAGGAAGAATAGAATCACAAGGGAAACCAGAAGCACTGCCAAAAGGAGGTCGGTGAGTACCGACTTGATGGCATTGCTGGTGAAGGTGGTGGTATCCTGTGCGACCTCTATTTGGAGTCCTTCGGTAGCATACTGGCTTTGAAGCCACTCTATCTGCTTATTGACCGCTTTACTTACTTCAATGGCATTGGCGTCGGACTGCTTTAGGATATTAATCAGAATAGCTTCTTGTCCGTTGACACGACCAATTTTTACAGGGTCTTTAGTGCCATCTGATACCTCTGCCACATCCTCCAAGCGAATCATGGCTCCATTGGCGGAGCGAATCACTATCTTACGTAGTTCATCAACCGAAGTGATCTTGCCCGATAACCGAACTGCCATCTGCGTGGAGGGGCTCTGTAGATATCCAGTAGGGAAGTCTAGGTTGGCACCTCGTATGGCACCTTGGACCATCATTGGGCTGATGCCGAGGTCGTGCATACGGTCTTGATTGAGATTGACCTGAATCTCGCGCTGTACACCACCCACAAGATCTACATTGGCCACTCCTCGGATATGAGAAAGGTCGGGGCGTACTCGTTTGTCCACCAAGTCAAATAGCTCTGTAGAGCCTATGTTGGCTTGTGCGGAGAGGATGAGGATTGGTTTTTCATCTACGGAGACTTTGGAGATTCGTGGGGAGAGGATATCACGTGGAAGCTCTGCCCGCTTGGCATTGAGACGATTTTGGGCTTCGGTCATTGCTTTATCAATGTCGGTGCCAAACTCAAAGGAGACCATAATCATCGACATTCCTTCAAAGGAGTAAGACTGTATATGGTCAATGCCCTCCATACTGGAGAGTGCCTCCTCGGATTTTTGAGTGAGGGAAAGCTCAACCTCGCTCGGAGAAGCCCCAGGGTATACGATCTGAACCGTGAGGATAGGTGGGGTGAACTTAGGCATCAGCTCCGCACTCAGGCTCTTGAAGCTCAGATATCCCAAAACGGCCAATAATATAAAAAGAACCGTAACGTATATGGGGCGTTTGATGGAAGTTTCAACTATTTTCATCGCCTTATTCGTTTAATGATTCTTTGATGCTTTTGACTGGGGCACCATCGGAGATGTTGATCAGTCCAGCTACTACTAGGCTATCGCCTTTTTGAAGCCCATCGAGGACCTCGATGTGATCTCCTACCGTGTTGCCGGCGGTGATGGCCTTTTGTAATGCCATACCGTTGCGTACAATGTAGACTTTTGCATCATTGATACTTCCGATGATGGCTTTACGAGGGATGAGTATGCCAGTTTGCTCCGACGCGCCACCGAAGGAGATGGAGAGGTACATTCCTGGGTGTAACCCTTCGGAGGTCTCTTTATCAAGTATCACATCTACGGGAAACGAAAGGGCTTGGTTGGCTTTGTCGCCGATCATGGAGATGTGTCCGGTGATCTCTCGGGTGGGGAAGAGCTCGCTCGTGAGGTGTATGCTCTGGCCTTTGGTGAGCTGAAGACGCTGTCGCTCGGTGACGTAACAAGAGACTTTGAGCTGGGAGTCGTCAACGATCTCAAAGAGCTTGGCCCCGGGATTGAGGAAGCTCCCTACCTCTACGTAGCTCTTGTAGACTTGGCCTGAGGTGGGGGCCACGACCGAAGCATCGGAAAGGCGGCGACGAGCAGCAGTGTAGCGCCCTTCGGCAGCGACCATCTGGGTATGCATAGCGGCTAATTGCTGGTCGGAAACCCCTCCTTGTGCGTGTGCATTTTCGAAGCGTTGGTAGTCTCGCTGAGCTGCCTCAAAGGCTACCTTAGCCGACTCTGCATCGGCGCCGAGGGTTTCGGCATCGATCTGCAGGAGCAATTGCCCCCTTGAAACTCTATCGCCTTCTTTCGCTCGAAGAGTAATAACACGTCCGCCTATGGCCGAGGTGAGGGTTTGGTCGTAAATACCACGCACTAGTCCGTTGGCGGTGAAGTCTAGGGAGTAGGGGCGTTCGTTGACGATTTCTGTGCGAACTGCCACGGCTGTTTGGTCGAGTAGGATACCCTCTGTCTTGGCTGCAGTACTTCTTTTATTGCCAATCAAGGTGAGCACGATGATCCCGATAACTACTATGATGACTATCGGGAGGAGAACTTTCTTTTTCATAAGAATATATATCGTTTAATGGTTGTTGGTGATCATTTCCATGACTTCGCCATTGACTTTCTTGAGGTCTATATAGGCTTGCATGTAGTCTCCTAAGGCGCTAGCATAGGAGAGCTGTGCCTGTATGAGCGATTGGGTAGCATTGAGCACATCGGAGAGGGAGGCAACGCCGGAGTCGAAGTTTTTCTGTGCCAGGTGGAATACCTCTTCGGCTAGGGCTTGGTTATCCTTTTGTAGGGCGATGGTACTCTTGGTGTCTTGTAGCTTGAGGAGGGCATTTTGGCGTGCCATCTGTAGCGATTGCCCTAGCATCCGTAGATCCTCCTGTGCTTTGAGGAGGTCTATGTGGCTCTCCTTTACCTTGGCACTTCTCGAGAGTCCGCTGAAGATGGGGATTTTGAGATTGAGCCCCACCATGGCGGTAGGGTAGCTATAGCTATTGGTGTTCTTGAAGAGTTGGTCGCTCATCCTATTATATTGTAGGTTGAATATCAGGGTGAGAGTAGGAAGATACTCGTACTTCTTGGCTCTATTTTGTAGTTGAGCCATCTTTTCGCGTGCTAGTAATTGTCGGTAGGCGACTTGCTGCATGAGGTTGAAGGGCCTGAAGGTATCGGCTTGGCTCTGACTGTCTACTAGTGAGAAGTCCATTGGCGGTAGCGAAATGGGTTGGTCGATATTCCATCCCATTTGTAACTTGAGTAGGTTTTTCTGTACCTCAAGGCCGCTTTCAATTGCCGCTTTTTGCGTCTTTAGGTTGGTGAGATTGACTCGTACTCGGTCTACGTCGATACGCTTGACGAGGCCGTTGGCGTAGTTGACCTCCATCATTTTCAGCATCTTCTCTACAAGGTCTACACTTCTCCCCATCTGCTGTGCTGCGTAGTCTGTTACCTGAATGCCGTAGAATAGAGTGGCGGTTTTGGCCACTACCTCTTCCTCTGTAGCTTCGGCACCAAGTGCAGCCATCTCTTGGGATACCTTGGCGATGTCGAGGGTGTTGAAGAGTGGCATATTGAGTATCTGCTGGCTAAGGGCTACCCCTGCATTAGCCGTGTACTTTGTGCCCATCTCCACGGTCATGTACTGCGATGCATTGGGGTCGCGCATCTTCTCTGGGAGCATATTATTCATGAAGTTGGGCATCACAAACTTTGCCTTTTTTAGGTTGTCATTGACGCCAGCAGAACCATTGATTTGCGGAAGAAGTGCTCCGAGCACCTCCTGACGAGCCAGCTTTGCCTTTTGCTGCTCGTAAGCAGACTTCTGGATGTCGCTATTGTGCTGGAGCGCATATTCCAGGCAGTCGGATAGCGTGTAGACCTCTTGGGCAGTGGCTTGTGTGGTCATCAGAAGTAGGGCGGTGTACACAATCCACTTTCTCATCTTGCCAATTGAGGCGAAGGTGTCTGTGAATCGACCACCATCAGCATAAATGTTTTTGGATAGATACATGGTTGTGTGTTATTATTGTGTTGGTTGTTAGTTTTTATTCTTTGAGGAGCGCCCTCAGATAATACTTTATAATGTTGGCAAAGTATTCTTCCGAATAGGGGAGGCGACTACTGGTGACGGAGTGGATGTAAAATCCAAATATGGAGTAGGCCATATACTCACAGACGAAAGAAATGTCGATATCTGGGCGATAAACCCCTTCCTGGATCCCTTGCTGGAGGTTATTGGCCATTTTCTCCCGGAATAAATTGGAGCCCATAATGTGTCCGAGCATCGCTTGGTTGGGGTTGCTTTGCATCAAGTCGGAGAAAAATACCGGATTGAGTTCGGTAAACAGGTTGTCTAGCTGATTAAAACAGCGTATGACGCTCTCTTTGGCACTTATATCGGGATTATCTAGATCTTTTAATGCGGTCTTGAAGTCTTCAGAGATCGCCTGGACGCACTCTTTAAGTAGTTCATCTTTAGAGCTGAAGTTATTGTACAGGGTTTTCTTGGTGATGCCCATCTTCGTCGCCATCTCATCTAGGGATAGTCTGAAGCCTTCTTGCTTGAGGATCTCTATTGCTTTTCCGATATATTGTTTTTTGCGGTCGGTACTCATATGGATAGTAGTTTTTAGTTTGACTCACTGTATCTTGGGACAAATATACACTTTTTCCACCACAATAGTGTAATTAGTGCATATTTATTTCTTTCTTGGCTCTAATATTTTTGTAATAGGCATATAATCAATTGGTTATAGGAGTGTTAAAATTAGGCTTTTGTTGGGTTTTGCGAAGAAAAAAGACGGGTATTATTGTTTTTCGCCATATTATTGCCGAAAAATGGTGCGGATAGGGATTATTTGGAGAATGTTGCACGAAGTGCCATTCTCGCACATTTGAATCAAATGCGCTGAGACTTTGAACGAAGGATGAGATGCAAGGCGCTGAGGGTGAGGGCGCTGGGAGCGTACTCACGTACGTGACCGAGCCCGAATCCCGAAAGCAACGCCGCAGATCGCCTTCGTGCAATAGTCTCATTTGGGGCGTTTGTAACCTATTGATAATGAGTGCTGTATTTTGGCGTTAGTTGAGTTGCAACTAAGCAATTGCTTTGTTGCATCTCGTCGTTTGCTTAGTTGCAACTCGCCGATTGCTTAGTTGCAACTCAACTTTTGGCCTGCTCAGCTCTTAGATTTTTGGGGAAGTTATCGGGGGATAGCTTCTATCTAATTTAAGTAAATAGGTGCTTTCTTATTTAGAAATTGGTAAGATTGAGGTGATAATTAGATTAGTTATGAAAATATTATATATATTTGTAGGTAGTAATAGTTGCATTATTAATATTATGACGGAGAACGAATTTAGATTATTATTTGATACCAATCCTAAGAATCTGCAGTATAAGCGACAGATTGTGGAGTATCTAGTGGATAATGGTCCTGAGACCTTGCCGGTATTGGCTCGCTTCTTGGGGGTGAGTGTGCCGACGATCAGTAAGATGGTGGGGGAGCTGGTGGATCATGGGCTCTTGCGTAATTTTGGTAAGCTGGAGGCCTCTACCGGTCGGCACCCCTTTCTATTTGGGCTGACCGATAAGGACTTTTACTTCCTAGGGGTGGACTTTTCTTCCGAGCATATTAGCTTTGTACTGATGGACTTCTCGGGTAATCAGGTGCACTCCCAGATGGATATCCCCTTTAGGTTTGCCAATACAAAGGAGTGCCTCAATACTATTTGCAATGAAGTCAATAATTATATGGATCACGAAATAGATGTGCCACGTCACTCTATTGTGAGCATCGGTATCAATATTTTGGGCCGTCTCAATCCACATACTGGCTATAGCTATACCTACTTCAATTTTGAAGGGACTCCTCTCGCCACCTATTTTACTAATACCTTCGGTATCCCTACATTTATCGATAACGACTCGCGTGCTGCTGCATACGGGGAGTACATGCTGCATTATCGGCAGAAGGGGGAGAATCTGCTCTTCGTGCATGCTACGTGGGGGCTTGGTCTAGGCATCATTATCAATGGTGAGCCCTATGCGGGAAAGTCGGGCTTTAGTGGAGAGTTTGGGCATACCCATTGCTATGAGAATGAAGTGATTTGCCATTGCGGGAAGAAGGGTTGCTTGGAGACTGAAGCCTCTGGACGTGCTATGCACCGTAAGTTTATTGAGCGTGTGAAGCAGGGTGACCGCTCTATCATCACAGATAGTGGAAAGAAGATTGAGGATATCACGCTGGATGACCTGATTGAGGCGACGCTGAAGGAGGATATGCTCTGTATTGAGATTCTGGAGGAGGTGGGTGAGCAGCTAGGCTTGCATTTGGCCAACCTCATCAATATCTTCAACCCTCATGTGGTGGTGATTGGTGGTCCGCTGGCACAGGTGGGTGACTACCTTATCCACCCCATCCAAAGTGCTATACGTAAGTATTCGCTCAACATGGTCAACCAAGATACCGAACTAAAGCAGTCTATCCTCCTCCGCTATGCTGGTGTGATGGGGGCTTGTATGCTAGCAAGGAAAAAGGCAATCGCCTCCCTCACTGATTGACATAGTCTTTTCCGTAAAATAAAGGTCGTTCAAAGCGTTGGCTCTGAACGACCTTTATTCTGTATGCTTAGATCTCTTGTTTATCTATTCGGCTATTTTCTTGATGCGGGCAAGATAGCAGGAGCGACAGAGGCAGGCGTATTCTTTCATAGCTCCAAGCACTACTACGCGGTCATCGTCGCCAAGGCGATAGGAGAAATTGGCTGGGGCGCCACAGTCCATACAGACCGCATGCACCTTCGTGACTCTATCAGCGATACTCATCAGAGCCGGCATAGGCCCGAAGGGACGACGCATAAAGTCCATATCCAGTCCTGACACGATCACCCGAATGCCATTATCCGACAATTTCTGACAAACGTCTATGATGCCGTTATCAATAAACTGAGCTTCATCTATGCCCACCACATCTGCGTCCTTAATCAGGTCTAGCATTTGTGCTGAGTTGGAAATAGGGATGCTTGGAATGGAGTTTTTGTCATGACTTACCACATTCGTGGCGTGGTAGCGAGTATCGGTAACTGGTTTGAACACCACCACCTTGAGTCGTGCGATCAGAGCCCTCTTGATACGTCGCATCAGCTCCTCCGTTTTGCCCGAAAACATTGAGCCGCAGATTACCTCAAGCACTCCTGTCCGCACCCCTTGTTGGTGATATCCTTCTGTGATTTGATCGTCTAGTGTCATATCTTATCAAGTTATTCTTTACGTAGTTTGGCAAATTTAAGAATCAATTGGCGAACTGAGTTATCCTCCAATCGCACACTCACTTTACTTCCCATAATTGAAGTCTCCACGAAACCTAGGATTTCACACCTTCCTAGATGATTGTGATAGACGATGTCCCCTTTCTTTAGGTCGGTATCGGCCGCCGTATCTGTCAGCACCTCATTATCTCTACCACTTGGACCATCACTACCTACCTGCCGACTATGCTTGATGCGCGTCATCCGCTTTGGAGCAGAGGGAGTGGGGGGAAGGTCACGATGCAATTGCTGTAGCTTTTCAATGGCTTTCTCCATAATACCACCCGAAACGATTCCAGAGTTATCCTTCACATACTTCGGGTCTAGCTCTCTCAGAAACCGACTTGGCATGGCCATATTAGTTTGCCCATTTACCATCCTCTCCCTTGCATAGCTCAGGGTACAGTGTTCTTTCGCACGTGTAATTGCCACGTAGAGTAGGCGACGCTCCTCCTCAATATCAGCTATACCAGTGCTTCTATTACTTGGAATTATACCCTCCTCTAGTCCCACACAAAATATATGGTCAAATTCAAGGCCTTTGGAGGCGTGCATGGTCATCAGAGTCACCTTTGGGGTGTCGTCGTCTTCAGTATCTTGGTCGGTATAAAGCGTCATCTCCCTTACAAAGTCCTCAAGAGAGGGCTCTTCTTCGCCTTGCTCCAGTTTTCTTCGGGTGATAAAATCATCTAGGGCACTCACCAGCTCCGCAATGTTGTCCATTCTCGACTGCCCCTCAACGCTCCCATCATTGTACATCCCCTTTAGCCCTGTTAGTTCAATTACCTTCTGGAGATAGGGGATCGGGGCTAGATCATCAGCTAGACTTGTAATCACCTCTATCAGCTCCACGAAAGCACTTAGCTTGCTGATCCCTGCACCTCGCACCACACCTGAGAGTTGCTCTGGACTTTTGGCGGTGCTCATTAGAGACAACCCCTTTTCATTGGCCACTTTAGCTATGCCTTCAAAGGTCACCGCCCCGATTCCTCTTGCTGGCACATTGTAGACCCTTCGGAAGGCTTCGTCGTCGTCCGGGTTGATTACTAACCTTAGATAAGCGAGTAAATCCTTCACCTCCTTTCTATCAAAAAAGGAGAGCCCACCATAGATGCGGGTGGGGATACTAAACATCTTGAGGTACTGCTCTAGTAATCGACTCTGTGCATTGGTGCGATACAGAATGGCAATATCCTCAGGGTTAGTATCTGAATGGATGAGTTGATTGACTTGTGCTGCCACCTGCTGAGCCTCCATAGGTGCACTAAACGACTCAAAAAGCAGTGATTTCTCACCTTTACCAGCTACCGCCTCCACCACTTTGGGGATCCGCTTCTCATTTTTAGCGATCAAGCCATTAGCTAGCTCCACGATATTACCAGTAGAGCGGTAATTCTTGGTGAGCTTAAATAGCTTAGCCCCTGGGAAGGTAGTTTGGAAGTTGATGATATTATCAATCACTGCCCCTCTGAATGAGTAAATACTCTGAGCATCATCACCCACTACCATCAGCTCCGTAGAAGGTCCTTTGAGTTGCTGTACAATCTTGTGCTGGACCCTATTCGTATCTTGGTACTCATCGATGAGAATATACTTAAACCGCTCATGAAATGACACTTTCACATCTTCATGTTGTTGCAACAATCGAAGCATATTCAGCAGAAGGTCATCAAAGTCCATTGCATTAGCTCGTTGGCACCTCGCCTCGTACTCCCGATATATTTTGGGCAATGCGGGTACGCTTTTTCGGAGGTCATGCCTATGGGTTACCATCTCATCTGCTAGGTCTCTAGGCGAAAGCCCACTATTTTTAGCATTAGAGATCTCCGCCTGAATGTAGCTGGGCTTGTACATCTTTTCATCTAGTTGGAGCTCTTTCACGATCATCTTCACCAAAGACTTAGAGTCGGTGGTATCATAGATTGTATACGAATGATTGTACCCTAAGCGATCGGCATAGCTCCTCAAAAAACGAGCAAATACCGAGTGAAACGTCCCCATAGTGATCAATCCCGCTATCGGGCCTCCCACCAGTGTACCGATACGCTCTCGCATCTCCCGAGCTGCTTTATTGGTAAAGGTAAGTGCTAATATCTGGAACGGAGCCACCCCTTCGGTAAGGAGGTAGGCGATCTTTGTGGTGAGCACCCTCGTTTTGCCTGACCCAGCACCTGCCAGTATCAAGCTATCAGAGCCGCTATGGACTACCGCCTCCTTTTGCTCAGGATTGAGCTCCTTAAGTAGTTCTTCTCTATTCATTTTGCTTTAATTCATCCCTTAAGAAAGGAGTGGTATACCCCTTATCTTGTGCGATCATCTCTTCTGGAGTTCCTTCAAAAACAATGCGACCTCCCTTTTCGCCTCCCTCAGGACCTATCTCAATGATATGATCCGCCACTTTGATGACATCTAGATTGTGCTCAATGATCACTACCGTATTGCCTTTGTCTACCAATTTCTGAAGAATATTCATCAGTACCCGGATATCCTCAAAATGAAGTCCTGTAGTGGGTTCATCGAGGAAGTAAACCGTCTTCCCCGTATCCCGCTTCATCAATTCTGTGGCGAGCTTTACCCGCTGTGCCTCCCCACCAGATAGCGTATTGCTCGACTGTCCTAGCTTGATATAGCCCAGCCCCACATCTTGCAGAGCCTTTATCTTCCGTAGGATATTTGGCTGGGTGTCGAAAAACTCTACCGCCATATTCACTGTCATATCCAGTACATCGGCGATTGATTTTCCTTTGTACCTCACCTCCAACGTCTCCCGATTATAGCGACGCCCTTTACACGTCTCGCACGGCACATAGACATCGGGTAGGAAGTTCATCTCAATCTTTTTATAACCATTGCCTTTGCAGGTCTCACATCGTCCACCCTTCACATTAAACGAGAAACGCCCTGGCTTATAGGCACGAATCTTGCTCTCCGGCATCTCCACAAAGAGATTGCGGATATCTGTAAACACCCCCGTATAGGTCGCAGGATTGCTTCGTGGCATCTTTCCAATGGGTGATTGATCTACCTGCACCACCTTATCCACCTCTTCAATCCCCTCAATTGTTTTATAGGGTAGGGGTTCCTCCAAAGAGCGATAAAAGTGCTTGGAGAGGGCTGGGTAAAGGGTGTCATTGATGTAGGTTGACTTCCCGCTCCCCGATACCCCCGTCACCAGTACTAGCTTTCCTAATGGAATCTCTAGCGTATCCCCTTTGAGATTATTCCCAGTGGCGCCAATCAATCGGAGCGAACTTCCTTTCCCCTTTCTCCGACTAGTGGGTACCTCAATAGCTTTGGTGCCATTAAGATACTGTGCTGTTAACGTATCCGCCGAGAGCATCTCCTTTGGCGTGCCACTATAGATTACCTTTCCACCCTTGCGTCCAGCTCCAGGACCCATATCTACGATGTAGTCCGCTGCCAGCATCATATCCTTATCGTGCTCTACCACGATCAGCGAATTGCCTTGATCCCGAAGTCGTTTTAGTGATTCTATCAGCCTTGTATTATCTCTCTGGTGCAGACCGATGCTCGGCTCATCTAGAATATAAAGCACATTCACCAGCTTACTTCCTAGCTGTGTAGCCAGCCTAATTCTCTGCATCTCTCCGCCCGAAAGCGAACCAGTAGTGCGATTAAGCGTGAGATAGTCCAACCCCATCTCCAGTAAAAACTCCAGACGGTTCACAATCTCCTTGATAATCTCCTTCGCCACCACCTTCTTCCGCTTCTCAATCTTGTCGGAGACCCCCGTGATCCACTCTAGCAGCTTAGGAAGCGACCAATTACAAACCTCAGAAATATCGTGCCCATCAATCTTAAAAGAGAGTGCTACCTTATTAAGTCGCTTACCTCCGCAAGATGGACAACACTTGTAAGTACTAAACTGATTGGCCCACTTACGTATTTTGCTCGATTCCTCCTCGTCTGCTAAAGCCCTGAGATAGGCAATCAGCCCATCATACGAAAAGAGACGCTCCACCTTACCTGTTGCCTCCACTTTGTGCTTGAGAGGATAGTCTACACCATTCATAATATCATCCATCAGCTCCTCTGGAAACTCCTTAATCGGGTCATTGATGGTGAAACCGTGGTGCTCAGTGATCGCCTCTAGTTGCTTAAATATCATATTGGGCTTAAAGTTGCCCAATGGAGCCAGTCCTCCCTGACGAATGGTTCGAGAGGGGTCGGGGATGATCTTGCTCATATCAGGAGCCGGAACCTCCCCAATGCCCTTACACTTGGGGCAAGCTCCCTGGGGTGAGTTAAAGGAAAAGGTATGTGGTGCTGGCTCTTCAAAGCTTTCGCCCGTCTCGGCATCCATCAATTGCTTACTGTAAAATAGGGGCTCCTCTGTAGATTGATACTTCTGAACCATCACGACGCCTTTTCCAAGATGAAGTGCCACTCGAAGTGCCTCCTTTAACCGAGAAAGCGACTCTTCATTCTCTTGTAGAGCCAACTTATCAATAAGCACCTCTACCCTATGGTTTTGGTATCGTGCTAATGCCAGTCCAGGTTTCAGCTCCAGCATCTCTCCATCGGCACGAACATAGAGATAGCCCTTTCGTCGCATACTCTCTAGAAGCTCCCGGTAGTGCCCTTTTCGATCCCGCACTATCGGGGCAAATATTTGGATGCGTTGGTTGTTGAAGTCCCTACATACCATAGCGAAGATTTGCTCCTCATTGTGGCTGACCATCGCCTTGCCCCCTTTGCTATAAGCGGTAGCGGTGCGTGCATAGAGCAGTCGCAAAAAGTCATAGATTTCTGTCGTGGTGCCTATGGTACTCCTTGGGTTCTTGACAGTGGTCTTTTGCTCGATGGAGATAACAGGCGAGAGCCCAATGATTTGGTCTACGTCTGGACGTTCGAGATTACCGAGGAAGCCTCTTGCGTATGCCGAAAAGGTCTCAATATAACGTCTATTCCCCTCCGCATATATGGTGTCAAAAGCAAGCGACGACTTTCCACTACCACTCAAGCCTGTGACTACGGCAAGTGAATGGCGAGGAATCTCTACATCTATATCTTTGAGATTGTGTTCGCGAGCCCCCAGCACCACCAATTGTTGCTCTTGTGACTGGCTATTTATATTATTATTCTTGTCCATTTTTACTACCCTATATGACTTGCAAACTTAACCATTTTATTTGAGGTGTTCATCTAAAATAATAGATGGGGTCAGCAGATTCTCCTTGCGGGTTAGCCCCCTTGTCAAGAACAAGACAATTACATGGGTAGATCGCCATCTCTATGTGCCTCCATAAAACCTCCATGCTGGTAGGGAAAAGTTGAGATGCAACTAAGCAATCGGCGAGTTGCAACTAAGCATTTGCCGAGTTGCATCTCGCCGATTGCTTAGTTGCATCTCGGTTGACGCTAATATATAGTGTTGAATTTCAATTGATTGTAAAAGGAGTCTCAAAGACCCTTTTTTAGCCTGATTCTTCATCTTATTTTGCAGCTTGAAATTCTGAAAAGTAGGGTGCCTCGTGTGGGGGTAAAGTATATGATTACAATGCCACAGTTGCTGAAATGCGAAGAGGCATATTACCTTCCTTGAGACTGTTGCACGAAGGCGATCTGCGGCATTGCTATCGGAATTCGGGTTCGGTCACGTACGTGAGTACGCTCCCTTCACCCTCATCCTCAGCGCCTTTTTGAGTACCTTGGCAGCCTAGCGGCTGCCTTGCATCTCATCCTTCGTGCAAAGTCTCGGCACATTTGAAGCAAATGTGCGAGAATGGCACTTCGTGCAACATTCTCTTCCTTCATTTTGACCCGATCATAAAAATAGAGGAGCAAAGGGAGTTCATTATCTCCCTTTGCTCCTCTAAATATGCTTGTTAAGTCTTACTCTTGCTCTAGGCGAAGAGTCTCAGTTGTCTGGTCACAAACCTCGCTAGGTCCAAAATATTGGATCGGTCCTGGATAAACAAAGCAGGTCTCGTGAGCCCACTTATCACGATACTGTTCAAAGGTCTTGAAAGGCTTGCCCTCAAGTTCTACCAGTGCCTTGCGAATAACAGGTTTCATAGAACCGTGGCGGCGCTCCATATTCATCATCATAGTGATAGGAATACCACCAGCTTTCCACTCTGCTGCAGGGCGAGTAGTATTGCGGATAGAGCTCATATAGCCCGTCTTGCCTGCTGCAATCAATTGAGCTGCATTGTAGCCAAGGCTATAGCAGTAGTCGGCATCAAAGTTGGATGGAGCAGCACAACGACCTTCGTACCCGAAGAAGTGACGCTGGATGCTAAATTTACCTACATACTTACCCTCTGCCTTCCACTCTTTGAGCTTCTCCTTAACCATTTCGGCAAGGAGCTTCTCAGTCTCGATCAGCGATACCTGCACATTGCCGTGAGGGTCACGGTCTAGAGTGAGCTGGCGTGCCACATCCTCTGGCAGTGACTTGAAGACCTTGCTATTCTCTGCAGAAAGACGGTCTATCACAAACTCTCTCTGAGCCTCCTTATTTAGCTTGGCAAATGCATCGCCCTCATGGGCTAATAGATCATTGAGCTCGGCAATGAGGGCATTCATTGCTGGGATAAACTCGATCAAACCCTCAGGAATCAATACGGTACCGAAGTTAAGGCCTTCTTTCGCTCTATCAGCCACGATCTGAGCAATGTATGTGACGATATCATCAAGACTTTGTTCCTTTGCCAGTACCTCCTCAGAGACGATGCAGATATTAGGCTGGGTTTGAAGAGCACACTCCAAAGCAATATGCGAAGCGGAGCGACCCATCAACTTGATGAAGTGCCAATACTTACGTGCAGAGTTGCAGTCTCTCTGGATATTGCCAATCAATTCAGAGTAGACCTTAGTGGCGGTATCAAAACCAAAGGAGCTCTCAATCTGCTCATTCTTAAGGTCGCCATCAATAGTCTTTGGGCAACCCAATACCTGAACACCAGCATTGATCTTCTTGTAGTACTCTGCCAAAACGCATGCATTGGTGTTGGAGTCGTCACCACCGATAATGACGAGTGCCTGGATATCTAGCTTACGAAGGATGATTAGACCCTTATCAAACTGCTCCTCAGTCTCAAGCTTGGTACGACCAGAGCCGATGATATCAAAACCACCAGTATTGCGGTACTCATCCATAATTTCGCTGGTGATCTCCATATACTTATGGTCGATAAGTCCGGCAGGACCCATTAAGAATCCATAGAGCCGGCTATCCTTATTTATCTTCTTGATGCCGTCAAAGATACCTGCAATCACATTGTGTCCGCCAGGAGCTTGACCCCCTGATAGGATCACGCCGACGTTGATTGGCTTGGTATGCAATGGTGCATCTCCCTTTTCAAATGCAATCGTAGGAAGTCCGTAGGTGTTTGGGAAGAGTTGCTTAATCTCTTCTTGGTCATCTACTGAGTGGGTAGGATTACCCTCTACTACCTTTACATTGCCCTTTAGTGCATTGGGAAGTTTAGGCTCATATTTTGAGCGAGCCTTTTGAAGTGGACTAATTGTTCTCATCTTTCTTATCTAAATTATATAGTTGAATAACCTATCTATCTCTATGAAAGTCGAAGCGCTTTGGCTCTCTATCTCTGCTTCGACTGCCTGGGCGTTTTTGGTCATTGGTACGGACAAATATCAGCATCAATGCTAGATTAACCACCAAAATCAAGGTGCAACCCCCAAAGAGTAGCCCCTTGGCGCCTGGTAGTAGTACAAAGAAGAGTATACTACCTATCAGACACAATACAATCAGCACAAGAAGTGTCCGCTTAAAACCTTTCCAAAATCCAGCAGATGGTGCCATAACCTTACTTATAAACTATTTTAATTATCGGCTTACTTTACAAAGATACTCATTTATCGCCAATAAACCGCTATTTAATAGGTAATTTAGGGCCTTTATAAAGAGACGTTTTTGTGGTGGTTGCTACTTTTTTGTATCTTTGAAGAAGAGGTATGGGAGTGATGAAATATACTATAATATAGGAGTGCGAGAAGAAGATGGAACGGATTTTGGTAACAGGTGGTGAGGAGCTATTGGCTCGACACTTTGAGAGGATGTATCGTGGGGTTTATGATGTACGACTACTTTGTCGGCGTCCTTCAAGAGCTGGTGAGTTTTATTGGAATCCTCTACGTGACGAGCTAGACCCGGCCGCTTTAGAGGGGGTGAATCATATAGTACATACGGCTGGTATAGCTGGCGTGGGAAGTCGCCTAGACCTTAGAGGTAGGGATCGCTTGTGGCGTGAGCGTGTGGGAGGTGCCGCTTTGATCGGGCGTCATCTATTGGCTAGTGGTGCTCAGCTTGAGAGCTTCGTAAACGTTTCTTCTACAGCTATATATGGAAGTGGACTAGACCCATACATTCACACTGAAGCATCACCTGTCGGGAGTGGTTTCCTTGCCGGTCTCTATGTAGGTGGTGAGGAGGAAGCGTATCTACTTGAGGCCGAAGCATTGGCTAAGAGGTGGGTATCGCTTAGAATGGGGGAGGTGCTTTGTGGTTATGGCGGAGTTCTACCATATATGGCCGTTGGTGGTAATTATGGACTTGCCCTACTGTGTGGCATAGGTCAACAGCTAGTGCCTTGGGTGCATGTGAGTGATGCCATGAGGTCTATTTGGCTAGCTATTGAAAACCGTGAGATGCGTGGGGTGTACAATGTCGTTGCTCCAGAATGGGTTAGTTATCGGGAGATAGCTACACTATCGGCTCAGATGAAGAGTGGACGCTCACTCCCTCTACCTATCCCTCGTGGTGTGTGGCGTGCTGCTGTCGGGGCTTGGGGCGGTCCACTGATGCATAGCCAGAGGGTCGCTTCTGAGCGGATTGAGGAGCTGGGTTTTGACTACTTATATCCAGATATTTCTAGAGCATTGCAACATATTTATGGGGAATAATGAAGGATTGGGAAAGCTTTACCTAATCCCCATAGAGCTGGGTAATGTGGAGGTAGAGCAGTATCAACCACAGCGGATATTGGAACTCCTTGGGCGACTTCGCTATTATGTGGTGGAAAATGCTCGGACCGCTCGGAGATATTTGTCCCGGTCGGTGCCAGGGCTGGATATTTCCTCTTTGACAATCTATGAGCTAGATAAGCATCAAGGGTATTCCTATCCTCGGGAGGAGGTTATGGAACTACTTCGTCAAGGTGAAGATGTGGGAGTGATGAGTGAGGCAGGTTGCCCTGGGGTAGCCGACCCTGGTCACCGTGTCGTGATTGATTGCCACCGTGCTGGTATGCGAGTGGTTCCCTTGGTAGGGCCTTCGTCTATCTTACTTTCTCTAATGGCTTCTGGATTTAATGGTCAATATTTTACCTTTTATGGTTATCTCCCACATGACCGTGCCTCACGGCGTCAGCAGCTACTAGAGTGCCAACGTCGTGTGCTGGATAAGGGAGAAACACAGATATTTATTGAAGCACCTTATCGTAATGACCAATTGATAAGAGAGCTGTGTGACCTTCTCTCCCCAGCGCTGTACCTTTCTGTAGCAGTGGACTTGACTACAAGTGAGGAGGAAATCACCACTCTGCCTCTTTCTCTTTGGTCAAAGCATCTAAAGGGAGGTCTTTCGTACCACAAGCGCCCTGCAATCTTTTTGCTTGGTAGAGGAGACGACTAGTCAACTCATCTTATTAGCAGCTTTTATTTATGGGATTATATTGTAAGAAGAGATGATGATTAAGGTGTATGATGATTCTGCAACACCAGAGAGGGTGCTTGCAACGCTATCTGAGGCTTTGGGGCGTGGAGAGCTTTTGATTCTTCCTACCGACACTCGATACAGCTTGTGTGGTGACGCACTCAATCAGGTGTGTGTGAAGGAATTAGCCAGAATAAAGGGAGTTGAAGTAGAGCGTACTACCTTTTCACTCCTCTTGAGCAACCTCTCACAGGTTAGTGAATATGCTCGTATGGATGACTCAGCTTTTCGACTCATGCGTCGCAATTGTCCAGGTCCCTTTACCTTTGTTTTACCAGCGGGTCACAACCTTCCACGGCTATATCGTGGGCGTAAGGAGGTAGGGATTCGTATACCTAGACATTGTTTTGTGAGAGAGCTTGTCGACTATTTTGGTCATCCCTTAACTGGTTTTTCACTGCCTTTAGATCGAGATAGTACTGATGATGAAGCTTATGGCTATGACCCAAGTCTGATGGAAGAGCAGTGGGGAAATGAGGTGGCTTATGTAGTAGATGGAGGAATAGGGCAACTTGTAGATAGCACTGTAGTCTCTTGCCTTCAAGAACCATTTGAAGTGATAAGAGAGGGAGTAGAAGTGCTTAAATAATATAGAATATGACTTAATTAAGGCATAAAATAGATTAAAACGGCGCCCTTCCTAAAAATATTCATCTAAATACTTGCATAAGTAAGAAATATCTCTTATCTTTGCACCGTGTTTTTCATAGTATTAGATTTTAGGTTAATATTAAGATTGAAGGTTGTCGTGAGACAGCCTTTTTCTTTTTTATAGTAGTGGTATGATAAGTGAGGGGATTTTTAATGACTATGGAAGCTATCTAAGAAGTGTTTTTCCTGATTTTAAGGTGCAGAAGCTCTCGGTGAATGTAGGCTTGACTTGCCCCAATCGTGATGGCTCTAAGGGGAGGGGCGGGTGTACCTACTGCATCAATAGTTCTTTTAGTCCTAGCTATGTAGGTAAAGGTGGAGTAGCTGAGCAGTTGGAGGCTGGAAAACGTTTTTTCGGACGTAAGTACCCCAATATGAAATACCTAGCTTACTTCCAATCATATACCAATACCTATTCTTCTTTGGACCACCTTGTGGCTCTATATGAGGAGGCCTTGGCTACCCCTAATGTGGTAGGTCTTGTAGTGGCAACGCGACCCGACTGCGTTGATGAGGAGGTGTTAGATTATCTTGCTGAAGTAAATCAGCGGACGTTTGTGGCAATTGAATATGGGGTGGAGAGTACACTCGATAAGACGCTTGAAAGCGTTCATCGTGGTCATACATTTGCGGAGGCTGAAAAGGCGATTCATGATACTGCTACACGGGGTATTACAGTAGGGGCACACCTTATTATAGGATTACCTGGTGAGGCTTATTCCGACTTTGAGTTGCACATTGATCGCCTCGCATCTCTCCCCATCACTACGCTTAAGATGCACCAATTACAGATCCTCAAGGGAACGATTATGGCTCATCAATATAGGAGCAATCCTGAGACATTCAGCCTTTTCACACCCGAGGAGTATGTAGATGTGATTTGTAGACTTCTACGGAGGTTGCCAAGAAGGATATATCTTGATCGCTTCGTTTCCCAATCCCCTCCTGAGCTATTGATGGCTCCTAAGTGGGGGTGGAAAAACTACCAATTTGTACACCTTATAGAACGAAGAATGCGTGAAAATGGGTGGCAACAAGGCGACCTTTTCCTTTAGTGGTTGGAGGCGAGCATCTCATCGGCGAGGACGAGGCTGGTCATCGCCTCGATAATGGGGAGGACGCGGGGGAATACGGAGGCGTCGTGGCGCCCTTTAATCGTGATTTCTGTCGGTACGCCCGAGGCAGTGACGGTCTGCTGTGGTAGTGCGATGGAGGGGATCGGTTTGAAGGCGGCTCGGAAATAGATCTTGCTTCCTGTGGAGATACCGCCCAAGACGCCACCAGAGTGGTTGGAGGTCATCTTGATCACTCCCTTCTCCGAGGTGAAGGCGTCATTGGCTTGTGACCCTTTCATTGATGCTAACTCAAATCCATCTCCCATCTCAAAACCTTTGCAGGCATTGATGCCGAGCATTGCCTCTGCTAGTCGGGCATCGAGTTTGCTGTAGAGTGGGCTACCCCAACCGGCGGGTACCCCCTCCACCACGACGGTAGCGACGCCCCCAAGGGTATCGCCTTCCTGCCTCACCTTTGTGAGGAGTTGGTGCATCTCTTGATCTACTTGAGGGTCTGGACAGCCCACCTCTCCTAGTTCCTTCCACTGGTATTGGTAGTGGCTTGGGAGTTTTATTTCGCCTATCTGCGAGGTGAAGGCTCTGAGCCTTATTCCCTGCTCTCGGAGCAATTGGTAGGCGATTGCCCCTGCCACCACGCGTACCACCGACTCTCTGGCACTTGCCCTTCCGCCCCCTCTATGGTCGCGGATACCGTATTTCATCTGATAGGTAAAGTCGGCATGAGAAGGGCGATAGACCTCTTTGAGGGCATCGTAGTCGCCACTTCTTTTCTGCTGGTTTGGCAGAAGAAATGCGAGGGGTGTGCCGGTTGTTTTTCCCTCCATTAGGCCTGAGATAAACTCTGGCTGATCGGCTTCGGTGCGTGGGGTACTGACCCCTGCCAATCCTTTACGACGTTGTAGTGCCTCTTGAATCAACGTGAGATCTAGCTCCACTCCGGCGGGACAACCATCGATCACTCCACCTACATAAGGACCATGCGACTCGCCAAATGTGGTGAGCCTAAAATATCTACCAAATGTATTCATCACCCATAAAATGCATAAGCCAATAAAATTGCTGTCATCGCTCCCACTGCATCGGCAATGAGCGAGACGCCAAGTGTGTAGCGGGTTTTGGTGATGGCTACACTACCATAGTAGAGTGCCAGCACGTAGAAAGTGGTATCGGTGGTGCCCTGAACAACACAGACTAGGCGACCGACAAAGGAATCGGCTCCAAAGGTGGACATGGCATCAATCATCAATCCTCTCGCCCCACTTCCGCTGAGAGGTTTCATCAGAATCGTTGGCAGTGCATCTACCCACGTGGTATCTACTCCTATGGCTCCAAATAGCGAGGCGACTCCTATGGTGAGCCAATCCATGGCTCCACTGGCTCTAAATAGTGCTACTGCTACTAGGATGGCGACGATGTAGGGAATGATGGTCACCGCCGTCTGGAATCCCCCTTTTGCCCCCTCTATAAAATCTTCGTACACATTTCGCTTGGCAAGGAGGCCACTGCCTATAAATAATGCCACGGCACCCAGCAATACCACATGGCTGATGGCGGTAGAGTAGGTGGTGAGGAGCTCTTTATCGGCCCCTTTCACTATAAACGAAAGGGACACGACCAACGCCACAAATAGACCTGCTGGAAGTAGAAAGGGCCACTTGAGGAGGTTGATCCTCTGCTTCCACGATACCAGCAATACCGCCGTAAGGGTGCTTGCACCCGTTGCTATGAGAATGGGTAGAAAGATATCGGCCGGTGACGCACTCCCCAGTTGATGGCGGAACATGATGATGGTGATGGGGATGAGGGTGAGCCCACTCGCATTGATGGTGAGGAACATGATCATCGCATCTGAAGCGGTATCCTTTTTGGGGTTGAGGGACTGAAGCTCTTTCATTGTCTGCAGACCCAATGGGGTAGCTGCATTGTCGAGCCCCAGGAGGTTGGCACTGAAGTTCATCAGCATCGTGCCTAGCACGGGTGCCCCTTTCGGTAGGGTAGGGAAGATGACTTGAAAGAAAGGGGCGGTCCATCTTGCGAAGCGAGCGATGAGGCCGCTCTTCTCTGCCACACGAAGTAGCCCTTGCCAGAGTGTAAGGATCCCTGCTAACCCTAATGATATATTAAAAGCGGTGGTGGCAGTATCAAAGAGTGCCTGCACCATCTCACTAAATAGGGTGGCATCACCTGAGGTGATTACCCGTACTACCCCTACGAGTATCCCTACCAGGAAGAATGCCACCCATATATAGTTGAGGAGCATAAGCCGCTACACCATCTTCACGAGGAAAAAGTTCTTCTTGCCCCTCTGTATCAGCATATACTTGTCGTTCAGAAGGTCGGCAGAGGTGGGTTGGTACTGGAAGTCCGTCACCTTCTCTCCATTGAGGCTTACCCCGCCACTTTGAATCAGTTTGCGTAGCTCGCTATTGCTATTGAAAAACTTGCACTCGCCCACTAAGAGGTCCATGAGGCCTATAGAGGCTGATAGCTTATCCTTGGAAACCTCTGCCATTGGCACGCCTTCAAACACGCTGAGGAAGGTCTCTTCGTTGAGCTTATGGAGTGTCTCTACACTGGAGCGACCAAATAGGATTTCTGAGGCCTGCACAGCTAGGTCGTACTCCTCACGAGAGTGTACCATCACTGTGATCTCCTCTGCTAGCTTTGACTGTAGGATTCGCTTGTGAGGAGCCTCACGATGCTCTGCCTCTAGTGCCTCAATCTCTTCACGGCTGAGACTGGTAAAGATGCGGATGAAGCGGCCAGCATCTTCGTCGGAGACATTCATCCAGAACTGGTAGAACTTGTAAGGCGAAGTATATCGTGGATCGAGCCACACATTGCCACTCTCAGTCTTGCCAAACTTGGTGCCATCGGCCTTTGTGATAAGTGGGCAGGTGACGGCGTAGGCTTGACCTCCTAGGCGACGCCTGATCAATTCTACTCCTGTGGTGATATTGCCCCACTGGTCGGAACCACCCAACTGTACACGGCACCCTAGGTGCTCGTAGAGATATTGGTAGTCGTAGGCTTGAAGCAACTGGTATGAAAACTCGGTGAAGGAAAGGCCTGAACCACCTTCGCCTGCTACCCGCTTCTTCACGGAGTCTTTTGCCATCATATAATTGACGGTGATGTGCTTGCCGACGTCGCGGATGAAGCTGAGGAAGGAGTAGTCTTTCATCCAATCGTAGTTGTTCACCAATACTGCCGCATTGGGGGCATCGCTTTCAAAGTCCAAAAACTTGGAGAGCTGTTTCTTAATGCACTCCTGATTGTGGCGAAGGGTCTCCTCGTCCAAAAGCTGGCGCTCGGCCGACTTGAGGGAGGGGTCGCCAATCATACCGGTAGCTCCACCCACTAGGGCAATGGGTCGGTGACCGGCCTGCTGAAAGTGGCGTAGCATCATCACTCCTACCAAGTGACCAATGTGAAGCGAATCTGCGGTGGGGTCGATGCCTACATAACCCGAGGCCGGCCCCTTCAGAAGCTCTTCTTCGGTCCCTGGCATCATGTTGTGAATCATCCCTCTCCACTCTAATTCCTTAATAAAGTTCATCGCTAATACCTTTATATAATGTATGGAAAAATCAATCGGTTACAAAGCTACCAAATTAATGGCAGATAAGTGAGTGACAACGTGAAGTAAAATGAAAAAAGAGGTGCTTTTGGGGTGTCTTATCGGACAAGTCGGACAAGTCGGAGCACCCTCCTGGATGCTCTCTTCTATGAGAATGGCACTTCGTGCAATTTTCTTCATTTGTAATAAACTGATATTCAATACTATATAAAAGCAAAAACTGAGTTGCAACTAAGCGATCGGCGAGTTGCAACTAAGCAAATGCCGAGATGCAACAAAGCAATTGCTTAGTTGCAACTAAACTTTTGACCACTTGAGACTGTGGCTTTTTTAGGCTCCTTTTTGGTGGGGGGGGGCTTATCGGACAAGTTGGACAAGTCGGACGGATCGGACGAGTCGGACTGTGGTTTCCTGAAAAAGGTTGTTAGGCCCTGGCTCCGCTCGACAGGGGGTTCTGTAGAGAGTGATATTTTTGGTAGCTTTGCAGTAAGGGAGGGAGTGAGGAATATTGACTATTTAGAGAATAAGTTTTGGGTGTTGGCATGAAGGTAGCACTAATTACAGGAATTACGGGTCAGGATGGTTCGTATCTTGCTGAGTTTTTACTCGGAAAGGGGTATGAGGTGCATGGTGTGATGCGTCGGAGTAGTTCGTTCAATACAGGTCGTATTGAGCATCTTTACCTAGATGAATGGATCAGGGATATGCACGAGGGGCGGTCACTGCACCTTCACTATGGTGATATGACCGACTCTAGTTCGCTTCTACGTATTTTGCAGGAGGTGAAGCCAGATGAAGTGTACAACTTAGCGGCACAGAGCCATGTGAAGGTCTCCTTTGAGGTGCCTGAGTACACCGCTGAGACGGTGGCTCTTGGGACGCTGAGACTTTTGGAAGCGGTTAGGATTCTTGGGATGGGAGAGAAAGTGCGGATTTACCAAGCCAGCACCTCGGAGCTTTTTGGAAAAGTGGTGGAAAGCCCGCAGAATGAGCAGACCCCCTTTCGACCTTCTTCCCCCTATGCGGTGGCGAAGCAGTATGCCTATTGGATTTGCCATAACTATCGAGAGAGCTATGGAATGTACGTGGCGAATGGGATCCTCTTTAATCACGAGAGTGAGCGGAGGGGAGAGACCTTTGTGACGCGTAAGATCACCTTGGCGGCGGCGAGGATTGCCGCTGGGGTACAGGATAAGCTCTATTTGGGCAACCTTAGTGCCCTTCGAGACTGGGGCTATGCCAAGGATTATGTGGAGTGTATGTGGCTGATGCTACAGCAGGAGTCTCCTCGGGACTTTGTGATTGCAACTGGAGAGCAGCACTCAGTGCGGGAGTTTGCAACGCTTGCCTTTGCCTTTGCCGGTATTGAGCTTGAGTGGAAGGGGAGTGGCTTGGAGGAGAAGGGTATTGATCGTAAGAGTGGTCGAGTATTGGTGGAGGTAGACCCTCGTTTCTTTAGGCCATCGGAGGTGGAGACGCTTTTGGGTGACCCTTCAAAAGCACGTAAGGAGCTGGGCTGGAATCCGAGGGCAACCTCTTTTGAGGAGTTGGTGCAGAAGATGGAGGAGCATGATATGGCTCTGGTACAGAGTAGTGGTGGTGCGGTGTGCTCACCTGGGGTGTGAAGGGTGATGAATAAGGATAGTAAGATATATGTGGCTGGGCATCGGGGGTTGGTGGGCTCGGCAATTTGGAACAATCTAAAAGCACGTGGGTACCATAACCTTGTGGGACGGACGCATCGGGAATTGGACCTTTTGGATCCCGTGGCTACTCGTCGGTTTATGGAGCAAGAGCAACCGGAAGGGGTTATCCTAGCGGCTGCTAAGGTGGGCGGTATTGTGGCTAATCAGCGGTATCGGGCCGACTTCATCTATGAGAATCTGCAGATTCAGCAGAATGTGATTGGGGAGAGTTGGCGGTGTGGGGTGCAGCGGTTGCTCTTTTTGGGCAGTAGCTGTATCTATCCTCGTGATGCGACTCAGCCTATTCGGGAGGAGGCCTTGCTGACAGGGCCTTTGGAGTACACCAACGAACCGTATGCTTTGGCTAAGATTGCGGGGCTTAGACTTTGTGAGAGCCTCAATCTACAGTATGGCACCAATTATATTGCGGTGATGCCGACCAATCTTTATGGTCCGAATGATAACTTTGACTTGGTGAATAGCCATGTGCTTCCTGCGATGATTCGGAAGATTCACTTGGCAAAGCTCTTGGGTATTGGTGACTTGGGCGGCGTGAAGAGGGACTTGGTACGACGCCCTGTGGAGGGGGTTGTGGAGCCTGAGGAGTTGGCGAAGATGGGGATTTACCCTAATGAGGTAAGACTCTGGGGAAGTGGGAAGCCACTGAGGGAGTTCCTCTGGAGTGAGGATATGGCGGATGCATCGGTGCACCTATTTCTGAATACTGACGTTGCCGACCTCTACCCTAAGGGAACGGAAGAAGTACGTAATTGCCATATCAATATCGGGACAGGCAAGGAGATTAGTATCAAGGAGCTGGCTCAATTGATTGCTCGGGTGGAGGGGTTTGATGGGGTGATCTCGTGGGATAGCACGAAACCAGATGGCACTCCACGGAAGCTCTGTGATGTATCGCGACTGCATGCCCTTGGATGGAGGCATCGCGTGGAGCAAGAGGAGGGAGTGGAGCGATTGTATCAATGGTATTTGGAGAATTAGAGAGTGATTAAGAATATATTATTTGACTTTGGAGGGGTATTTGTACGACTGAATAGAGAGGAGTCGGTAAGGCGTTTTGAGACTTTAGGAGTACATGATGCAGATGGTCTACTAGATCCCTACCAGCAACAAGGTCTTTTCTTGAAGCTGGAGGAGGGACAATATGATAAGGCGGAATTTACTGAAGCATTGAACGGAGCTTATTCTCTTGCCCTCAGTGAAGAGCAGGTGGGATGGGCTTTGATGGGTTTCCTTGCCGAAGTGCAACAGTATAAGTTTCGCTACATACGCGAAGAGCTACCGAAGGAGTTGCGGTTGCTAGGCATCAGTAATATCAATCCTTTTATCTGGGAGTATGCTCGGTCGGGTGAGATGATTGATGGTGGCTACTCGGTGGATGACTTTTTTGAGAAGGTTTATCCCTCCTATGAGTATGGGGTGTGTAAGCCAGATAGAAGGTTTTTTGACCTGATTGTGAAGGAGTCGGATATCCGCCCTGAGGAGACACTTTTTATTGATGATGGTCCTGCTAATACGGAGGTGGCGAGGAAGCTGGGCTTTGTCACCTTCTGCCCTGAGAATGGTGAGGATTGGCGACCTGTTTTGGATAAAATGCTGGGGTGATGGAGGAGCTGTTCTCTAGTTATCGAACTCTTAAAAGCCATTCGGAGGCTATTTACACGGAGCAGAGGAGTAAGTTTATTGCCTTTGCAATACCAGTGGAGTCGGAAGAGGCGGCTATGGAAGAGATTCAGGAGTTGCGGAAGCGATATTATGATGCTCGGCATGTCTGCTGGGCGTACCGCATCGGGAAGGGGGAGCCTATAGAGCGACAAAATGATGATGGTGAGCCGAGTAGTACCGCAGGGAAGCCGATATTGGGTCAGATGCTTAGCTATCAGCTTACCGACCTATTGATTGTAGTAGTGCGGTATTTTGGCGGAGTGAAACTGGGTACTGGTGGATTGATTGTGGCCTATCGCACTGCAGCGGAGGAGGCGATCAAGAATAGTGAAATTGTGGAGGTGACCCTTTATAGTCACTATCGGCTTACTTTCCCTTTTGACCTTATCAATCCTGTGATGATGGTCTTGAGGCAATATGAGGCGGAAACGGTGCTGAGTGATGCGGATACGGAGGGGCATATATGGGAAATAAAGGTGCCTAATAGTAGGGCGAGGGAATTTGAAGAGGGCGCGAGTGCCATTTATCAGCTACAAATAAAGGAGGTAGCGAACTAATGGGGGTGCACCTTTGTTGTATGTGTGGGGAGGGGTGGTGATGATTGTAATGTAAAACTATAGAATAACATTGATTAACTAACTTATGAAGACAGACATCGAAATCGCAAGAGAAGCGAAACTGAAGAAGATTGACCTAATTGCTGAGGAAGCCGGTATCCCAGAGGATCGACTATCCCCCTATGGAAAGTATATGGCTAAGGTGGATAGCACTCTCCTTGAGGAAAAGCACAATGAGGGTAACCTGATTCTTGTAACAGCTATTACTCCAACCAAAGCGGGTATAGGTAAGACTACAGTATCTATTGGACTAGCACTTGGACTTAACAAGATAGGAAAGAAGGCTTTTGTAGCATTGAGAGAGCCTTCACTCGGACCAGTATTTGGTATGAAGGGTGGTGCTGCTGGAGGTGGATATGCACAGGTATTACCTATGGATCAGATCAATCTCCACTTTACTGGTGACTTCCATGCTATTACTTCGGCGAATAATACGCTTGCCGCACTTGTGGATAACTATGCTTATCAGAATAGAAATAAGCCTGAGGGCCTCAGCAGCATCGTTTGGAAGCGTGTGCTTGATGTGAACGATCGTAATCTACGTAATGTGATTACTGGTCTTGGTGGGGTAGGTAATGGTGTGCCTCGTGAAACTGGATTTGATATTACTCCAGCTTCGGAGATTATGGCAATCCTTTGTCTGGCTACAGATATCAAGGACCTCCGCAGAAGACTTGATAATATCCTTGTGGGTTATCTAAAGGATGGTTCGCCATTTAGAGTAAAGGACCTTGGTTGCGGTGGTGCACTTACTATCCTTCTGCAGGATGCTATTAACCCTAACTTGGTGCAAACAACGGAGAATACTCCTGCCTTTATCCATGGTGGTCCATTTGCTAATATTGCACACGGCTGTAACTCGGTAATGGCTACTAAGATGGCCTTGAAGTATGGCGAATATGCTATCACGGAGGCTGGCTTCGGTGCCGACCTAGGTGGTGAGAAGTTCTTTGATATTAAGTGTCGTCACGCTAAGCTACAACCAAAGGCAAGTGTGCTGGTAGCTACTGCTCAGGCATTGAAGCTACATGGTGGTGCCGATGAGAAGAACCTTAAGGCTGAAGACCTTGAGTCGCTGAAGAAGGGCTTTGGCAATATGGATCGCCATGTGGAGAACCTCCGTAAGTTTGGGCAGAGTGTAGTGGTTTGTATCAACCGCTTCCCCACTGATACGGATAACGAGATTGCCCTGATTAGAGAGCACTGTGAGCAGAACAACCTACCATTTGCAGTGAATACTGCGTTTGGCGAAGGTGGTGAGGGTGCCGTAGAGCTTGCAAAGGTGGTGGTAGATACCATTGACAATAACCCTTCTAAGCCTCTACAATTCTTGTACGACAATGAGATGTCTATCAAGGAGAAGGTAGATGCGATCACCAAGAATATCTACAGAGCATCGCACGTCAATTATGAGACGAAGGCGATGAAGGCGATTAAGAAGCTCGAGGAGCAGGGATTTGATAAGTTCCCAGTATGTATTGCCAAGACTCAGTACTCATTTACCGATGATGCTAAGCGCTTCGGTGCTCCTGATAACTTTGAGCTTAACGTACAGGACGTGGTGGTGAATACTGGTGCTGAGCTGGTAGTGGTGATTATGGGTAGCATCATGCGTATGCCTGGTCTGCCTAAGGAGCCAGCTGCTATGAAGATGGATTTGGTGGATGGTGTGATCCACGGCCTTAGCTAATGCCTTGTACTGACCAAGAAATGAGGTCGGCAGTAGAGCAACTCCTCGAAGAGTTTCGCTCTTCTGCCGACCTATCTTATAAGTCTTTCAATACCAAGCTAAAGGTTTCTTGCTATCCAGATAGCATACTGGGAATACGGATGCCAGTGGTACGACGAATAGCCCATAAACTTTCCAAGTATCTAACTTCCGATGGTGCTATTACACTTCTATACCCTCTTGCAGAAAGATGGTATGAGTACAAACTGTTATTAGGACTGGTATTAAAGGAGGTGACGCAAGAGGATGAAGTCGGAAAAACTATCCCAGTGCTTTATTCGCTATGCGACGGATGGGCTGTATCAGACCTATACCAAGAGGTGCTTGGACATTTTGCCAAATTATGGAGCCTTGAAGAGGTGCTTTTGTCCACTAAGAAGTTTGCAACTAGTCCAAATGAGTTCGCTCGTAGGCTCTCCATCGTTGCTTACTTTCCACTGCTGCGACAAGAGCTGGTCAGTGTCGAGCAAGTGCTACAGCATATTGCCCTACTAGAAAATGATTCTGCTTACTATGTGGAGATGGCTAATGCGTGGTTGCTTGCCGAAATCAAGCTGACCCACCCAGAGGTCTCGCCTGTGATTTCTAACCCTTCACTCAAAAAGCGATATCTCCAGAAGCTACGTGAGTCGCTTCGCCACCACTAATAAACTCTAAAAAGAATGCAGTACCGATCTTGTAACAGTCTTTCATAGTGGATGGCGACTTATTTCGTGCTCATTTGGGTGGGTGGATATTAAAGGAGGGGAGTAGAGCTGTGGAATTAGCTCTACTCCCCTATTATATGAAGTGTTTTAGTTAAATCTCTTCAAAGCGTGCGGTGAAGAACCGAAGCTGATGAGGCTCGTAGGTGAATCGTAGCCCCTTGATCGTCTTGGCGTGGCGATAAAGCTTGATCACCGACTCTGCTACCACCTGCATATGTGCATAGGTGTAAACTCGTCTTGGAATGGTGAGCCGTACTGTCTCGAGCTTTGGCCTATGGTTTTCCCCGGTCTTAGGATCTCTACCTGCGCTTACAATTCCCCTCTCCATAGAGCGTACGCCGCCCTCTACATATAGATTTGCAGCGAGTGCCTGTGCTGGGAATTGGTCTTGTGTTAGGTGCGGACAGAAACGACGTGCATCAATAAATACAGCATGCCCTCCAGTGGGTTCTACGATAGGTACTCCTCCCTCCCGGAGTAGGTCACCAAGATAACGTACTTGGCGAATGCGGTGCTCAATGTACTCAAATTGAAGTGATTCCTTGAGCCCTATTGCCATAGCTTCCATATCCCTACCAGCCATACCTCCGTAGCTTGGCATTCCCTCGAATACTACCACTAGTTCCTTGGCTTTTTGGAATAGCTCCTCATCATTCATACAGAGGAATCCACCGATATTCACGATACAATCCTTCTTGCCACTCATGGTGCAGCCATCGGCATAGCCAAACATCTCACGCACAATCTCCTTGATGGTCTTATCGGCATAGCCCTCCTCTTGCTCTTTGATAAAGTAGGCATTCTCTACGCAACGCGTTGCATCGAAAAAGACCTTTACCCCATACTTATTGCAGATATTCCGCACCTCTCGCATATTCTTCATTGAGACTGGCTGTCCACCAGCGAGGTTTACCGTTACTGCAAGGCAAACATAGGCGATGTTTTCCGCTCCCTTTTCCTTGATGATCTGCTCTAACTTCTCCAGATTGATATCCCCCTTGAAAGGAATAGAGCAAGAGGCGTCGTGTGCCTCATCACGGATAATATCCAAGAAGATAGCCCCATTGGCTTCTTGATGGTAGCGAGTAGTGGTAAAGTACATATTACCCAGTACATATTGTCCTGGCTTAATGGCAATACGACTTAAGATGTTCTCTGCACCACGACCTTGGTGCGTAGGCACTAAGTGCTTAAAACCAAAAATGTCTTGAACGGTCTCCTCAAGGTGATGGAAATTGCGACTTCCTGCATAGGCTTCGTCACCAATCATCAGTCCACTCCACTGCTTGTCGCTCATCGCATTGGTTCCAGAGTCGGTCAGCAGGTCAATATAGACATCTTCCGAATTGAGTAGAAAGGTGTTGTAACCTGCTTCCTTGATAAGTCTTTTACGCTCCTCGAGCGAATTCATCTTCACAGTTTCTACAGCCTTAATTCTAAAAGGCTCGGCTGGATACTTGTTTAGGTCTAGCATATTTGTTTTAGGTTTAAGAGTTAATAAAATAACTATCTCCAGTCTGCCTCAAATATACTATTATTCTTCTAACCACCCAACTATTTAGACTGTAAAAACTACTCCTTTTCCGTTGCCTCAGTAGGGGTTTCTATTGTAGGCTCCTGCTCTTTTGACTTATTTTCCGCATCAAGCAATTGATCTGCCCTCGACTTCCACGGTCTTTTACCAAGGATTTGTTCCACATCTTCGGTGAAAATCACCTCTCTACTAAATAGCAAGTCAGCAATCTTTTGGTGCCCGTCTCTATGCTCCATAAGTATCTGCTTAGCACGCTCATACTGAGTATTGATGATCTGTAGCACCTCCTCATCAATCATCTTAGCCGTTGCTTCACTATAAGGCTTTGTAAATCCATATTCATTTTGGTTATCCTCATAGTTGATATTTGGAAGCTTCTCACTCATACCGAAGTAGGTGACCATAGCTTGTGCCATCCTTGTTACCTTCATCAGGTCATTGGCAGCCCCAGTAGAGATCTTCCCGTAAGTGACAAATTCAGCTGCTCTACCTCCTAGTGTAGCACACATCTCATCCAGTAGTTGCTCCGTAGTTGTGATCTGTCGCTCTTCAGGAAGATACCACGCTGCACCAAGTGAGCGTCCACGTGGCACAATCGTGACTTTGATCAATGGATTGGCATGCTCTAGAAGCCAACTAACTGTAGCGTGACCCGACTCGTGGATTGCGATAGCTCGCTTCTCCTCCTCTGTGGTGATTTTGGTTTTCTTCTCCAGACCGCCCACGATTCGATCAATAGCACTCATAAAGTCCGACCCTTGGATCACCGACTTATTGGCCCTTGCGGCGTGTAGGGCTGCTTCATTACAAACATTGGCAATGTCGGCACCCGAAAAACCTGGCGTCTGACGAGAAAGTAGGTCAATATCCACCGTATCATCCATCTTAAGCGGACGCATATGCACTTGGAAAATCTCCTTCCGCTCATGCACATCTGGTAGCTCCACACTAATCTGGCGGTCAAAACGACCTGCTCTAAGGAGTGCTTTATCTAGAATATCTACACGGTTGGTCGCAGCGAGGATAATCACCCCGCTATTAGTGCCAAAACCATCCATTTCAGTAAGCAGTTGGTTGAGCGTATTCTCACGCTCATCATTGCCACTAAAGCCTGCGTTCTTGCTTCTTGCTCTACCGATGGCATCAATCTCATCAATAAAGATGATGCTTGGCGACTTCTCCTTGGCTGTTTTGAATAGGTCCCTAACTCTTGAGGCACCCACACCCACAAACATCTCCACGAAGTCTGAGCCCGAGAGCGAGAAGAATGGCACCCCCGCTTCTCCTGCTACTGCCTTAGCAAGGAGTGTTTTACCAGTTCCTGGAGGTCCTACAAGCAGAGCTCCCTTAGGTATCTTACCTCCCAATTCAGTGTACTTCTGAGGCTCCTTAAGGAAGTGAACAATCTCCTCCACCTCCTGCTTTGCGCCACTTAGACCTGCCACATCTTTGAAAGTGACCTTCACTCTATTCTCGGCATCAAATAGCTGTGCTTTAGACTTGCCTACATTAAATATGCCACCTCCAGAGCCACCTGAGCCTCCACCCATGTTGCCCATCATGCGTCGGCTCATCCAGACCCAAAAGAATATAATAATCAATAAGGGCAAGAAGCTAATAATGATATTGAGCAAATTAGCGGTGTTATTGACATAAGAGACCTTGGCCGAGATAGGCTTCTTCCCCGCCATGATCTCCTGATAGAGGTCATTGAAAGCACCGGCTCCAGGAATCTCCGACGTCACCTCAATCTTAGAGAGTAGGGAAGGACGCTTCTGATCCTTTTCCTTACTAGCAATTTGGTACTTCTTTGCTTTT
The DNA here is from genome assembly GCF_022845615.1 of Porphyromonas somerae. Classification (NCBI taxonomy): domain Bacteria; kingdom Pseudomonadati; phylum Bacteroidota; class Bacteroidia; order Bacteroidales; family Porphyromonadaceae; genus Porphyromonas; species Porphyromonas somerae. The sequence continues at coordinate 829,637 of NZ_AP025559.1, forward strand.
GACTCAGCCTCCTTTTTGACTACAGCATGCACAGTACCTTTAGAGCTATATACCGTCACCTCCTCAAAGAGGTCATCCTGGAGCATCGCTTGAAAACGGCTCCACTCCACCTCTTCTCCACTAGAACCATTTGAGAAAAGCAAAATCCCCAAAATTGAGAGTAGCATCAGGGTATAAACCCATCCCAGTCCAAATCCCTTTTTCTTCTTTTTTCGATTTGGAGAGTTTTTTGGATTATTTTGTTGTAGTGCCATGACCTTGTTATTTCTTTTTTTACTTACTCCTCATCGGGGATGATCGTCTGCTTTGCATCTGCCCACATCTGCTCCAGCCCGTAGTAGTTTCTAAGCTCAGGCACCATGATATGAACCACTACATCTACGTAGTCCATAGCTATCCACTCACCTGATCCTGTATGGGTGTGTATTGGTTTTTCGCCCGTCAGCTGGAGCACCTTATCCCATACCGCCCCTTCGAGGGCACCTACCTGCGTTGCCGTATTGCCCTCTGCCACTATCATATAGTCACAAAAAGCCTCCTCCACACTCCTCATATCTATGAGAGTGATGTGCTTACCTTTCTTCTCCTTGATTCCCTCCACGATAGCTTCTGTAAGAGCTATTGTTGTCTTATTTGATGTTTTCAATGGGTGATTACGTTCTGTCACTGATACTTAAATTTTACATTCCACAAATGTACCAAAAAATAACCGTCGCAGTGCCAATTGCCACTTCTTTTTACTTTATTAGTAGTAGAGATAGGATTACCCCTCTGGAGACTGTTGCACGAAGGCGATCTGCTACGTTGCTTTCGGGATTCGGGCTCGGTCACGTACGTGAGTACGCTCCCAGCACCCTCACCCTCAGCGCCTATTTAGGTACCTTGGCACCCTATCGGTTGCCTAGCATCTCATCCTTCGTGCAAAGTCTCTGCACATTTAAATCAAATGTGCGAGAATGGCACTTCGTGCAACATTCTCCTCTGCCCTCCTCTGGAGTAGCAAGATATTCTCAACCCCTATGGTTATGGGGAACATATCCACGCTCGTAGATGGAAACATATCAAAGATTGGCTCTCGTTTGTAGGAATATATCGACTGTAATTATTTCATTTTCAAGCCTTTATCGATAGCTTCCTGAATAATCTTATGACAACAAACTCCCAACGGATTGTTTTCTTTACAATTAGAATTTTTCATTGCCCCAGTGATGGCATTTACTTCTTTTACGGATTTCGCGCCATGCTTTACAACTGCTTCAATTACCTGATTTTCTGTGACTTCGCTACAATAACAAGCATACTTAGGATCTGCATCTTTCTTAAACCAGATAGGAACTCTAACTTGGTCTTTCAAGAATTTTATTTCATTATCTAAGTTATAGTAAACAACGTCGCAGTCCTCGTTCATGCAAATCTTATATTGATCTCCGTTAACAGCATTACGATAATTATCTACCACTAGATGTTCAACAGTTACTTTACTAACGGAAATCCCTTCATTATTACATACAGGACAATTGTCTTTAATTTGATCCGGCTTTTCTGTTTTGCATCCACAACAACATTCATTATTAATCTTCATATTCTTAGCCTCCATATTTTCATTATAATTTCTTTTTTAAACTAGGTAAAACCAATTTCATATACTTGTCATTTATTAATAGCGTCAAACTCTATATCTAAATGATGTTCTGTATTTTGGACAACAGAGCTACCGTCTCCACGTGACTGGTATGAGGAAACATATCTACAGGCTGTGCTACCACTACCTTATATGCCTCCTTCATCATCTCCACATCCCTTGCTTGTGTGGCCGGATTACAGCTTACATATACAATCCTTTGCGGTGCTGCCCTAAGGATTGTCTGCACCACATCGGGGTGCATACCAGCCCGAGGCGGGTCGGTAATCAGTACGTCAGGCTTACCGTGCTCAGCAATAAAGCTATCTGTGAGCACCTCCTTCATATCTCCAGCATAGAAGTCCAGGTTTTCCAGTCCATTTACACTTCTATTAATACAAGCATCCTCAATCGCCTCTTCCACATATTCAATACCTATCACGCGCTTAGCATTTCGGCAGATAAATGAAGCGATGGTACCGGTGCCAGTGTAGAGGTCGTAGACAAGTTCATCTCCTTGGAGATTGGCTAGTTTTCGTACCTCTTGGTACAGCCTAAGTGCCTGTTTGCTATTGGTTTGATAAAAGCTTTTTGGCCCAATCTTGTAGCGAAGACCCTCCATCTCCTCCCATATATGATCCTCACCTGCGTAGCAGAAAACCTCTTGATCTCCCCAAGCGTCATTCAATTTATTGTTGATCACATAGATCAGTGAGGTGATCTCAGGAAAAGCCTTGGCAAGAGCATCGAGGAGGGCTTCCCGTTTTTGCTTATCTTCATAAGCAAAGACTACCACTACCATTACTTCGCCCGTGCTACTAGTTCGGATCATCAACGTCCGCATATACCCTTCATGCTTTCGAAGGTCGTAATAGTCGTAGCCGGAATGCTGAGTGGTGAACGCCTTGATAAACAACCTAATTTTATTGCTGAGCTCCCCCTGCAAATGGCACTGCTCAATATCCAGCACCTTGTCAAACATTCGAGGTACATGAAAGCCCAGCCCCGCAAGATCTAAAGCCTCCTCTTTAGGTGTTTCTGAGAGCTCCTCTCGAGAAAGCCAGCGACGATTGGAGAAGGTAAACTCCAGCTTATTGCGATAGTCATAAGTCTCTTCGCTCCCTATGATTTCACGCATTTCATCAATCTCAAGATGTCCCACACGCTCCAGTTGGTCGATTACCTGCTGTTGTTTCCCCTCTAGCTGTGCTCTATAGCTCAGGTGCTGCCATTTGCAGCCACCGCATAGACCATAGTGGGTACACCGTGGCTCCACTCTATTAGGAGAGGACTCCAATAGCCTAGCAATCCGCCCCTCTGCATAGGACTTCCGACGTCTGCCGAGTGTAATATCTGCTATGTCACCAGGCGCAGAGTAAGGGACGAAGAGCACACGACCATCCTCCAGATGTCCCACACAGCGACCCTCTGCCGCCATTCGCTCTATCCTTATCCCCTCCACTATTTCTGGAGCTTTGCTTTTTCTTGCCATATTATATATATACTTTTGGGGTGACCGTCTCAGATACCTCAAGAGGAGGGAGGTGGTCTGCTATTAGAGCCACCCCCCTTCTTCCTTAAAGTATTAAGTGAATGTTATCTAACAAAGACTATTATACACCGATTGAACTCTCATTCTGCTCAAAGTCCATAAAGCAGAGCCCGACGAGTGCAGTCCCATATCGCTTTTCGATAGTGATTCCCTCGGTCACGAAGTTCAATTCACCTAGGTAATATTGGCTATAAGTCTTCTCATGTAGGTCTATGATCACCCTGGTAAGCCTAGCCTCTAGCTCCTCAATACGGTATCGACCATTCACCTCGCATACCAGTCCGCCAATCTTCTCATCGAAGTTTTCATCGGCATACATCCATGCGTAAACGATTCCAGCTGATACAAACTCATCCTGCGTCCCGTGCGAAACCGACATAATCGTCTTCATCTCCGAACCAAATGGGGGCAAATCAATCTCATCCATCGTTACTAGATGAGCTGTCTTGGGCAAGATCGAGGAGTAGACCATAATATTATAGTCATTGATTCCTGCATCATAAAGCGCCATGTGATAAGAACCAGCGTGTAGCTCTAGGTCCGACTCACCACTTCCCTTCGTTACAAAAAACGCACTTGGCGTTAGATTGGATATCATCTTACTCATAAAATAGCTATATAATATATGTGTACTTAATCTATTGGATAAATTAAAAAACCTCACTTTCACTTACAAAGATACTGAAAATAGCTCGGATCACATAAGGTTCCAACTTCTGAAGCAAAGTTGACGCACAAGAAAGGCTGATTAATGACTGCTACACATTAGCCTAATTACCTTCTGTATACATTGATTGTAGCCCTCAGTAATTCAATAGGTTAGGAGAGTGAAAGTTTAGTTGCAACTAAGCAATCGCCGAGTTGCAACTAAGCAATTGACGAGATGCAACTAAGCGATTGCTTTGTTCCTAGCTAAAAGATTGGTGAGTTGTAATCAACCATTTTACGTGGTGACTAAGGCGGGTTGACTTCGCACAATTGCTCCTCGATTTACTTCTTTTGGCTTAAAAAGTGGTTTCGGTGGCAAAAAGCGCTCTTAATTATATGTTAAATATGAGTGTTTGTAAGCCCCCTAAGGTTAAACTATGTTATATTTTCGTGAAAATGATAATGTAAAGGGCGATTTTTAAGGGCAAATTGAAGTGTATCATACGAGCAATCAAGAAGTTTGCACGGTGCAAACCTAAGGTGAATACCTTTCAAAGGTGAACTACTTACGTATGAAAACCGCTGTTTTCTTGCTTCAAAGCTGTTTTGTTAAATATGTAATCTATGGATTAAATATGATATTCATTTATATTAAAATCGGTTGCTTTTAGGTGGATTGATTAATCCAATTCGTCTGATTATTAATTTTGCGATTTGTATTTTTCAACCCTTAACAGACCTTAATATACAAAAGTCATTGATCCACATGGGTTTTATTGATCCACTTGTAACCCATTGATATTCATACTGCTTAGCTATTATTGGATTAATTGGATTAATACTCTATAATAGACCCCTAAAATAGGTATATATTAGGTACTAAATATAGGTATTTATTATACTCTATAGGGAATATTGATCCATTAAACCACCCGCGAAATTTGCTTTGCCTTGTCTTTTTATTTTTCTCCAACTGATTTTTTGCCCGCAATTTATTCGGCTTTTTCCAGAGGTTGTTTTGCACTCCAGTACGTGGCAAAATGTTTGGGCTCAGGTCGCAAATTTTGGGTACATTTGCGGAAGGTTATAGGGAGAGGAGAATTGTAACTTTTGAGAAGTTTTTTGACATGATGAATAATCGTTTCTGCATATTTTTTCTGGCAATGTTTGGACTTTCTTCGGTAGTCCATGGTCAGGAGCTAGGCGGCATAAGTGGCTATAAGTCCCCGGTGGAGTTGGCTCGAGAGGCAACAGCTACGGGAAGTGATGTGGGTGTCTTGGGCGCTCTTGGTGGTGCTTGGGATAGCCCTTGGTCGCTTGGCGCAGAGGATGTGGAGAGTCGTTACCTGCTTGCATTGTCTCGTGGTACGCTGCAGTGTGGTGATAGCGAGTTAGAGCTATTGCACTTTGTGGAGCAGCATCCGCACTCCAGCTACACCGATCGGGCGATGGCAGCTCTGGGTGGGCTCTACTACGCCTCGGAGGCGTATGGCAGTGCCGTTTACTGGCTCCGAAAGGTTAATCGGGCACTTCTTCCCGAGGATCTCTGTGCGGAGGTGGAGTATCGTCTTGGATACGCCTTGATGCGAGAAGGGCAAGATCGTGAGGCTTTGGCACTTTTTGAGCCTCTTACCTACTACCAGAAACGAAAGTCAGATGCCCTTTTTTACGCCGGTTATCTCTCGATGAAGGGGGGTGCCCTGAGCAAGGGAAGTCGCTATCTTGGTGAGTTGGTAAATCACCCACAATATGGCAGCTATGCCTTGGCGTATCTGGGTGAGGCCCGCCTTTCCGAAGGGCGTTATGGCGAGGCACTTCAGTTGGCTGAGCGTGGACTATCTAGTGGTCGCGATGCCGACCGATCTGTGCAAGCGTCGCTCTCTCGTACTGCTGGACTTGCTACTAGCTTGCTAGGGCAGAGTGAGGCATCGGTGCGCTATTTGAAGCAATATTTGGCCGCTGGCGGTGATGCTGGTGGTGTAGAGCTCCTTACGCTCGGTAAGGAGCTATTGGCTCTAGGCCGTTATGGAGAGGCGGAGCCCTACTTGCTACAGGTTGGGGAAGAAGGTACGAACTTTATGAGCCAATTGGCACTCTATTACGCTGGTCTCTGTAGGCTTTCTGAGCGCAAACTAGGGGGAGCAATAGATCTATTCGACAGAGCTTCAGCGATGGGGGTATATGCACCTATCACCGAAGTCTCGGCCTACAATGCAGCACTCGCTAGCTATGCTGGGACACCAGGGCGATTGGGCGATGGGAGCCGTCGCTTGGCTCGCTTCTTGGAAAGATACCCTCAGAGTAGTTACCGAGGAGAGGTGCTGAGTTACCTAGAGGAAGCTTATCTTCATGAGCCCAATAGTGGGGCGGTACTGAAGGCGCTTGAGGAGTTTTCACCACTACCCACCGAATTGGTGCGAGTGCGAGATCGTGTGAAGCTTCGCCGTGCTGGCACCTCCCTTGCTAGTGGCGATGTGAGTGTAGCCACTCAGCAATACGACGAATTGATCAAGAGCGGACGTGATGCTGAGAGCGTGGCAGAGGCCTATCTCTGGAAAGGCGAAGCAGCCTACCGTTCCAAGGATTATCGCGAGGCCATTCGCAGTACTGAGCAATACCTCAAGGTTCGCCCTAGTAGTTTGCCTCTGAATCCCAATGCCTACTACACACTTGGCTATGCCTGCTACAACTTGGGTCGCTATGGCGATGCTGAGGGGTGGCTAAAGCGCTTTGAGAGTGAGTTGACTGAGCCTACTCCCGACCAGAAAAGTGCGGTTAATTGTAGACTTGGCGATATTGCTATGCAACGCCGAGCTTATGAGGAGGCGGTGAGGTACTACCAAAAGGCAGAGCAGGCAGGAGGTCGTGAAGCAGATCATGCACTTTTCAATCGGGCGATGATCCTTGGATTGCAGAAAAAGTATCAAGAGAAAGCAACCCTTCTAGCACTTCTTCCACAGAGATATCCAGCATCTTCCTTGATTGATCAGGCACTCTACGAGCAGGGAAGGTCCAGACAATCGGTGGGTGATGTGTCGGGGGCTGAGCAGCTCTTCACTCGCTTTTTGAGAGAGCGTGCCCATAGCCCATTTGCACCAAAAGTAGCTCTACAATTGGCTCTTACCTACTATGGGGAGAGCCGTTTGGACGATGCGGTAAAGGCTTATGAGCGTGTAGTACGAAATTATCCGCAGAGTGGCGAGGCAAAGAGTGCCCTTCAGGACTTAAAAAGCATCAGTATCCAGCTCAATAGGGTGGATAGTTATAGCCGACTAGTGCAAGAGACTGGGGTGTCGGAGCAGCTCTCTTTGACGGAGCTCGATTCCCTCGCTTACCTTGCTGCCGAAGGTGTGGTGGCTCGTGGTGCCAATGCAGAGGGCATTGAGGCGCTAGAGTCTTACATAAAGAGCTATCCACGAGGGGCTTTTGTGGATAAAGCCACTTACAGCCAGGCACTTCTGAAGTATCAAGCCCGTCAGTATAGCGATGTGGTAACGTTGCTGAGCGGTCGTGTGAAGACGTTCCAAGGCAAGTTGGCAGAGGATAGCTATCGCCTTTTGGCCTCTAGCTACGATAAACTCAATGAGCCGGGTAGGGCAGCAGAAGCCTATCTGTCGTTGGCACTTAGCGTGAGCGACAAAGCTGGTCGGAGTACGTGGGTCATCTCTTCTGCCGAGCGTGCCGAAACGAGTGGTAGTATCGACTTCGCAGTGAGCTTAGCAAATCAGGTGGCTAATGGCACTCTATCGGTAAGCGATGAAGCAGCGGCAAAGGTTTACCTCTCTGCAGCAAAATTGACGGCTCTCGACAATCAAAAGTCGCAAGCCCTCCGCTATGCAAAGCTGGTAATGAAGCATAAGGATTTTGGTGGCCATGCCATCGCTCGTACCATTTTGGCACTAGATCTCTACGATCAAGGTAATTATCAAGCTGCTAAGGAAGAGATGGAGCGAGTGACCAATAGAGGCACTACGGATGCTTACTGGCTAGCTAGGGCCTTTATCCTCCTATCGGACTGCTACGATAAGCTGGGCGATAAGGAGAGTGCAAAACTCTATCTTGAGAGTGTGAAGGGGAGCTATTCCAATCGCAATGATGGAATACTTAAGATGATTGATACCCGCTTGGGAAGATTAAAATAGAATCAATAGATGATGATGAAATATATCCGTCCGTGGCTCCTAACTGGAGCTCTACTACTTGCTGGAGGTGAGGCACTCGCCAACCCTTTTGCTGCTGATACGCTGAAGAGAGAGATGGTATTACAGAGAGAGTACCAACCTGTGGGGCAGGAGGCTGAGAAGGTCTTTTTTAATCCTCTGGAGGGAAGTGTCCCTAAGAAGCTGAAACCGATTCGCTTTGCCCGCAATACCTATGCGATTGCTATGAATGTGACGCCCAAGCTATTTGAGCCCTTGGATAATCCTCTGGCTCCTGAAGCGGTGAAGCAAAAGTTCCACGCGCGACTATTTGGAGGTTATCCAGGCATCGGTGGTGCCGAGTTGGCCTTCCTCACCAAGACAAGTGAGGCTGGTACGCTGATGCTATCGGCAGATCATCTATCTAGGTATGTGAGAGGGGAGTATTCATCTATCGGTATAAAAAAGATTGATGAGACACACGACACCCGCATAGGGATCAACTACAATCACGCACTTGAAGAGCGTACTGTAGGGGGTGGAGTGGAGCTATTTCATCATGCCAATACGTTTTATGGACTATTTTCTCCACGTAAGGAGCCCTTTGCATCGCTATTAGATGCTACCTATCCGATGTATCAGATGGGTGGGGCGGAAATTAATTTCTCTCTTAGCCCTTCGCCTATTGCCTTGGCTAGCCGGTGGCAGTATGCTGTTCGTGGAAAGGTGAGCTATACGGGCAAGGATAATGCCTCGATGCTCTATGAGCAAAATAGGCTAGTGCTCCCACTAGGTGAAGAGAGGACAAAGCCTGAGAAGGTGTCGGAGCTAGGACTGGATTTAGTGGCAAACCTTGACTATAAATTTGCCGGAAGCGACTGGGGCTTTGGTGTGGATGGTAGATATCAATTAATTGCTATCTCAGCGCTACATACGCTCTTGGACGTTCATTCACCGATGCAACAGATCTCATTGGCGCCTCATGTGGGGTACAGTGCTCCTAACCTACACCTATCGGCGGGTGCCAAGGTGCAATTTGTCAATCGTGGTAGCCGCAAGCTATTGGTGGTGCCCGATGTGGAGTTCCGCTATAGAGCACACGAGCTATTTTCGCTCTATCTTCTTGCCGATGGTGGGGCTAGATTCCATGGGCTTAGAGAACTCTACAAGGAGAATAGGTGGCTCTCTGCAGAGGCTGTGTACAATGGCTTTGACATAGCTCAGTACAGAGCATTGGTGGGGGTTCAGTTGGGGAATATCAATGGCTTCTCACTTGATGTTAATGGAGGATATACGCACTTTAGTGACTTCTCTGATTGGGACTACTCACTCTATAATACCACATTTATGGCGTCAAATAGTAGCCAGCAAGAGGGGCTGTTTACCCCATTATTTACCAAGGTCAATCGTGGTGGTGTAGGGCAAGTATTCGTTAAGGCAGAGGCACGCTATCTCTCACCGATTGGTTTGGATCTTGGAGCCAAGGTGAAGGTGAATAGGTATCAGAGCACACTAGAGGAGAAGCCAACGGTAGGCTTTGGGTTGCCTACGATGGAACTAGGAATCGATGCCAACTACCTGCTGATGGATAAGCTGACGCTACATGTAGACTTCCAAGCCTTGACTGGTATTAAGTACCTTGTGCCTCAGATCGATGATGTAGAGGGGGTGGTTACGAAAAGTAAGGTGGAGGATCATTACAATTGTCTGAATCTCGGAGCTAGAGTTACTTATGACGCACACCGCAATGTAGGGGTTTCTATCATTGGTCAGAATCTTTTGCATCAAAAGCAAAGCCGATGGTTGGGCTATGAGCGTCAGGGAATTACTGGGATGCTTGCTTTAACGCTTAAATTTTAATCGTAGAGTATGAAAAATAGATTGACTTCGTTTGGAATTGTTGCTCTGACTCCTTTGCTGCTACTCTTATGTGGGTGTGGCACTCAGAAGCGTGTGGTGGAGAGTGAGCTCCCTTTTGCCAAAATATACACCGCTGCTTGGATGCAACGGTCGGCAGAGTATGAAGCACTCTGCTATCAAGCTTTTAATGGAGCTAGACTCTATCTGGATCAGGCACTTGCTATGTCGCAAGAGGGGGATAAGCCATTGGCGATCATTACGGATATTGATGAGACCATCTTGGACAACTCTCCCAATGCGGTTCACCAGGGGCTAAAAGGGGAGCTTTTTGATCCTGCAGAGTGGACTGAGTGGTGTGCAATGGCTGTGGCTGACACAGTGCCAGGTGCTCCTGCTTTCCTTAAGTATGCAGCGGGTGAAGGGGTAGAGATATTTTATATCACTAACCGCAACTTTAATGAGCGAGAGGGGACTCTGCTCAACCTACAGAAGTACGATTTCCCTTTTGCAGATAATGATCACTTGCTACTTAAAGGCGATACTAGCAATAAAGATTTGCGTAGGGAGCAGGTGCTTAGGGACTTTGATGTGGTGATCTATATGGGCGACCAACTGACCGACTTCCCTGGTTACAACGCTTTGAATGAGAAGCAGAGAAGTAAGGTGGCTTGTGACGATATGAGCAATTTTGGAACTATCTATATTGTGCTTCCTAACCCCAATTACGGTGAATGGGAGACGGCATTATTTGAGGGGCGAAGACTTGCCCCAAAAGCTCAAGTTGAAGTGATCAAGAAACGCGCAAAAGGATATTAAACTGAGGACCATAAAACGTAAAGGTATGGAAAAAATGCGTCCCATAATGATAGCTGGTACGGGGAGTGATGTGGGGAAGAGTATGATTGTGGCAGCTCTGTGCCGTCTGCTACGGGAAGATGGATTTCGGCCTGCCCCATTTAAGGCTCAGAATATGGCACCCTACTACTATACTGCACCGAATGGAGATCGCATCAGTGTGGCACAGGCGTTGCAAGCTGTGGCGGCCGGTGTGGAGCCAGAGGCTTTGCTCAATCCTGTGTTGATGATGCCTTCGAGTGTAACAAATGCCCATATCTACTGCTTAGGCAAAGAGGTAGGGGAGCAACATGCAAGAGACTACTTTCGCCAAAGTGAAGGGAGAAGGGAGCTTCAAAGTCATGCTTGGGAAGCTTTTGATAAGCTGAAAACTCGGTACAATCCTATTGTGCTCGAAGGGGCGGGAAGTGTGAGTGAGCTCAATCTACTTGATACCGACTTTGTGAATATGCCGATGGCGGAGCATGCCGATGCGGCAGTAATTTTAGTGGCAGATATTGAGCGTGGTGGTGTCTTTGCTTCGGTGTATGGCTCTGTGATGCTTCAGCGTCCGGAGCATCGTAAGCTGATTAAGGGGGTCCTGATCAATAAGTTTCGGGGCGACCTCTCTATTTTTGCGCCAGCAACGAAGATGATTGAGGAGCTTTGTGGCGTGCCTGTTCTTGGAGTGATCCCTTATATGGAGGGAGTAGAGCTCCCTAGCGAGGATACCTTGAGCGATAAAAGTGCGCATAAGAGCGACTACACTGATAAGGACATTGAGAAGTTGGAAGATACTTTTGACCAACTTGCGAGCCATCTGAGAAGTCATATTGATGTGGAGCTTCTATACAAGATACTGAGATATGAAGCTTAATGACCACGGAGATGACCGATATAGATATCCAGGGGTAGAGATTGTTGCTGACTTTAGCTCTAATGTGCCACACCTTCCTGATGATGAGGGGTTGTGGTGCTATCTTACTTCAAGAAAGGAGGTCCTTCATCGTTATCCTGAGCCACGTGTCTACTCTTTGGAGTATAAAATTGCTGGCTCGTTTAGAGTGCCTGGGGAGTCTGTGTTGGTGACGAGTGGAGCTACCGAAGCGATTTATATGATTGCCCACCTTTTTGCAGGGCGACGCTCTTATATTCCACAGCCTACCTTTTCGGAATATCGCCATAGTGCACAGCTCTATGGTCATACAATCATAGAGATTGGAACTAACGAGGTAATGTCGGGAAAGATGGAGTTTGCCCCTAATAGTGTGGTGTGGCTTTGTAATCCTAATAACCCTACCGGTCTTACGTATGATCACGAGCAGTTACTGAATTTGATGAGAAGTAACCCCTCGGTCACTTTTGTGGTTGACCAGTCTTACCTAGCGTTTACTCCAAAACGGGTGCTCTTACCGATGGAGGTGGTGGACCTACCCAATTGTTTCTTAATTCACTCCCTTACTAAGTCGTATGCAATACCGGGGCTAAGGCTAGGTTATATTATTGCTACTCCTGCCTTATTGGAGCAGCTAGTGGCATTGAAACTGCCGTGGAGTGTCAATGCTATGGCGGTAGAGACGGGGCATTATCTGCTGGGATGTAGGCACTCCTTTCATTTGGAAACTCTTCTTGAGGAGCGGAGGTGGTTGGTGGAGCAACTTCTTCGGTTAGGTGGCGTGGAGGTTTATCCTACAGATACGCATTATTTCCTTGCTAAACTGAAGCGTTTGACCGCTACGGAAGTGAAGGATTGGTTGGTATTTCACCATGGAATATTGATTCGTGATGCCTCTAATTTTCCCACGCTCTCTCCCTATCATATTCGTTTGGCAACACAGAGTAGAGAGCAAAATGAGAAGCTGATAACGGCTCTCAATGATTTGAATAATATGCTATGCTGACCTATTACTCACTACAAGCTCTGTTTTTGGCACGGATGATCATGCTATGGCTAGGGTGGCTACTGGATCGCCTATTAGGTGACCCAGAGCGGTTGCCTCACCTGATTGTGGGTTTTGGTAAGGTGATTTCGTGGGCAGAGGGAAAGTATAATCACGGCGAGCACCGGTGTAGGAATGGGGCGATGGTGGCACTATCGCTGATTCTTGCGGTGGCACTGCTCTCTTTTCTCTTGATTTATTTCTTGCCATCGTGGCTTTCTGTGGTGGTGGGGGCTATTTTGGTCTACTATTGCCTAGCTGGGACCACGTTAATAGAGGAGGTAGAGGAGGTGTTTCGACAGCTTGCCATCTCACTTCCTGCTGGTAGAGAGCAACTCTCTCGCATCGTAGGAAGGGATACTGATTCGCTCACTGAGGAAGAGTGCAAAGTGGCAGCATTAGAGACTTTATCCGAAAACCTTTCGGATGGAGTGGTCGCTCCACTCTTTTGGTTTTTGATCTTTGGAGTGCCTGGAATTGTGGCCTATAAGATGATCAATACTTTGGACTCGATGATTGGGTACAAGAATGAGCGATATGGGGAGTTTGGATACGTGGCCGCTAAGATTGATGATGTGGCCAATTGGATTCCTGCAAGGATTACTGCTTTGCTTATGCTTGTGGCGAATAGGCGGTGGGATCTGCGTACCAAGGTATTTGAGGAGGGGCGCAAGCATACAAGTCCGAATTCGGGATATCCCGAGGCGGCTCTTGCGTTGATGCTGGGGTGTCAATTTGGTGGAACGCACGCCTATGGAGGGCAAATGGTGGAGAAGCCTACGATAGGCTCTTCAACACACCCACTGACGGATAGAGATTTGAAATTTGCACTCCAAACGAATCGTAAAGTGGAGGTGTTACTGTTATTAATAATCTCTGCTCCATTTTTGATTTTTGCTTTGTTTTGATGGCTAAGTATTATCTACTTAGAATCCAAGACGGTTAGGGAAAAAATGATTAAGTTTGTAACTAGTAATTTAACTAACAAAAATTCATAGCCTATATGAGGATTATTAGAAGAATCTATTTTGTTGCTCTTGCACTTATCGGAATGGCTGGAGCAGCAATTGCAAATGATGAACCACTATGGATGAGATATCCATCCATATCGCCAAATGGCAAAGAAATCGCTTTTGCGTACAAGGGGGATATTTACAAGGTGTCTACCACTGGAGGTGTGGCCACTAGATTAACTACACACGAAGCTTATGATACCACTCCTATGTGGAGCCCTGATGGTTCGAAAATTGCTTTCGTAAGTGATAGATACTATGGGAGTAGGGATATTTATGTGATGAATGCCAATGGAGGTGCAGCTAAAAGGGTGACAACTCACTCTACGTCGGAGTCGATCCTAGCATTTTCGCCTGATGGTAAGTATATCTATTATACGGCTCATATTCAGGATCCCGCAAGTAGTGCACTTTTCCCTACAGCTCGCCTAAATGAGGTGTACAAGGTGCCGGTGGAGGGCGGTCGCTCTATTATGGTGATGGCTACCCCTGTAAGTATGGGTGCTATTAGTGCCGATGGGCGCCAGTTGATTTATGAGGATATCAAAGGGTTTGAAAATGTATGGCGTAAGCACCACACCTCTTCGGTGACAAGGGATATCGTTCTATACGACTTCAAGAGCAAGCAATATAAGCCTCTTGCAACTTGGATGGGTGAGGATCGTAACCCTGTATTTGCTCCTAAGGGGGATAGCTTTTATTTCTTGAGTGAACGTGAAGGGACCTTTAATGTGTTTAAGCAGCCTTTGAATAGCAGTAATGACAATAGTGCAGTAGCTTTGACCCATTTCAAGAATCATCCAGTGCGTTTCCTCTCTGTAGGTGGAGATGGAACGCTTTGCTTCGGTTATGACGGCCGCATTTATACAATGAAGGAGGGTAGTCAACCTCAAAAGGTGGCTATCCAGATAATGAGCGACGTGGACGAGGAGGAGATCACAAAAACCACCTTTATGCGTGGTATTACTTCGGCTTCGGTTTCGCCTGATGGCAAAATGCTTGCTTACGTTATTCGTGGTGAGGTATTTGTAACGAGTGCCGACTACTCAACTACTAAGCGGATTACTGATACTCCAGAAATGGAGAGAAGTGTCTCTTTCGGTAGCGACAATAGAAGTGTAGTTTATGAGTCGCAACGAGGGGGTAAAAGTGATCTTTATATCGCTAAGATGGCTCGTAAAGAGGATCCTAATTTTGCCAATGCTACTCTTGTAAATGAGGAGCTTTTGATCCCTGGTGAAAAGTCTGAAAAGATGCATCCTACTTTTTCGCCTGATGGTAAATATGTGGCTTATGTTAAGGATCGCAAGACGTTGGCGGTCTATGATGTGGAGAAGAAGAGCTCGAGAGTGGTATATGATGGTAGATATACGGCCGATAAAACTGGTGGAATCAACTATACTTGGTCGCCAGATGGTCGTTGGATAGCTATGGAGCTCTCTGATAATCATCACGAGCCTTTCTGTGATATTATTCTATTGAATGTGGCTACAGGTGAATTGACAAATATCACGCAGAGTGGGTATTTTGATATGAACCCTCGATTTGTGATGGGTGGAAATGCGATTATCTATGCTTCGGAACAATATGGTATGCGTAACCACGCTAGTTGGGGTTCGATGAATGATGTGATGATCGTATTCCTGAACCGTGCTGCTTATGATAAGTACAAACTCAATGAGGAGGATTATGAGCTTCTACTTGACGAGGAGAAGAAGGCCGAAAAGGATGCAGATAAGGATGAGACTAAGGACAAGGAGAGTAAGAGTGATGAAATCCTAGTGGAGCTTGAGAATATCCAAGATCGTATCGTGAGACTAACCCCTACTTCTAGCGACTTAGGTGACGCCTATATCACTAAAGATGGCAAAAAACTCTACTATATGGCTGCTTTTGAGGGTGGATATGACCTATGGGTAAAGGATCTGCGAAAAGGTGATACCAAACTTCTGAAGAAGCTTGATGGCTCTTATGTCTCTTTTGAGCCTGATGCAAAGGAGGAGAATCTCTTCTTTATCAGCACTGGAGGGGTACAAAAGATGTCTTTGAGTAGCGAGAAGTTGGAGTTTGTCTCTATCAGAGCAGAGATGAATCTCAACGCTAAGGCGGAAAGAGAATTTATGTTTGACTTCGTTAAGAAAGAGGAGGCAGAGCGATTCTACGTTAAGAATATGCACGGTGTAGATTGGGAGTTTATGACGGATGAATACCGTAAGTTCTTGCCACACATCAATAATAACTATGACTTCTCTGAGATGCTATCAGAGCTACTGGGTGAGCTAAATGTTTCACACACTGGTAGTGGTTATGGTAAATTTAGCTCTGCCGAAAGGGTAGCTGAGACTGGGCTATTCTTTGATCTTACTCAAGCTACTGATGAGGGGCTACTCATTGAGGAAGTAGTAGCTGGTGGTCCATTTGATACGCACAAGAGTGAGGTGCGTGCAGGAGACTATCTAGCTAAGATTGATGGTGTGGAGATTGGTGCCAATGTAGACTTCTTCCCTCTTCTTGCTGGTAAGAGTGGTAAGAATGTACTCTTTACTTTCTACTCTCCAAAGAGTGGAAAGACCTATGAGGAGGTGGTAAAGCCTATCTCTAGTGGACGCCTTAATGGCCTTCTATATGAGCGTTGGATCAAGCAACGTGCTGAGGAGGTGAAGCGTCTGTCGGGTGGTAAGCTGGGTTATGTGCATATCGCCTCGATGGACGATGATAGCTTTAGACGAGTTTACTCCGATGCTATGGGTAAGTATTACCAGACTGATGGCCTTGTAGTAGATATCCGCTACAATGGTGGTGGAAGACTACACGAGGATTTGGAGGTATTCCTTTCGGGCACTAAATACCTAACTCAAGAGATTCAAGGTGAGTACTATTGCGATATGCCAAGTAAGAGGTGGACTAAGCCTTCGGTTATGGTGATGTGTGAGGCTGACTACTCAAATGCTCACGGATCGCCATGGGTATATAAGCATATGGGAATAGGTAAACTTGTGGGAATGCCTGTGCCTGGAACGATGACCAGTGTGAATTGGGTAACGCTATTGGATCCATCACTCTACTTTGGAATTCCAGCTGTGGGCTACAAGACTTCCGAAGGCTATTATCTAGAGAACTTTGAATTGCAGCCTGATGTAAAGGTGAACCTAGACTTCAAGAAGGTCCTAGATGGAAAAGATACTCAGATTGAAGCTGCTGTAAAGGAACTACTCAAGTAACTAAACTAATTAATGAGATATAAAAGGTGTTACCTTGATGAGTTGATAGGTAACACCTTTTATATCATTATTCTGAAGCGAACAAAATGGCGGTAGGTCTTGTTATTCAATTGATGATGTGGACAGATTGTCCTTGGCACGCATCTTGTACTGTATCATAGGTATATTGAGTATCTGTGAATAAATAGGTAAATTTGCACACTTTTTTGAATATATAGGAGTACGTATGAGACAATTAAAGATTGAGAAGTCGATCACGAGTAGGGACGACGCAGTGATGAATCGCTATATGAAGGAGGTTGCTAAGGAGGAGATGATTACCCCTGAGCAGGAGGCTGAATTAGCGATGCAAATACAGCGGAATGACGAAAATTCGGAAGCTGCTGTGGATAAACTGGTGCGTGCCAATCTCCGATTTGTGATTAGTGTGGCAAAGCAATATCAGGATTTGGGCCTACCTCTTATTGACCTTATCAATGAGGGTAATCTAGGTATGATACGTGCAGCTCAAGGTTTTGATGGCTCACGTGGTTTTAAGTTCATTACCTATGCAGTTTGGTGGATACGACAGAGTATTCTAAAGGCTTTGGGAGACCAAGGGCGTATTGTTCGCCTTCCACAGAATCAAGTAGGAAATGTGACGAAGCTCAAAGCTGCAAGAGATAGATTTGAGCAACTTCATCAGAGACTTCCCTCGCCAGAAGAATTGGCAGATGAGCTCGATATGGAGGTGGATAAGGTGATTGATATTATCCAAATCGATAAGGGTGAAGTTTCTGTTGATAAAACTTTTGATGACGGCGAATCTAATACACTTTTAGATGTCTTGCAAGATGAAGATGCTAGAGATGTTGATGGCGGGCTTATTGATGAGAGTTTAGTCAATGAGATTCGCTCGGCTATGCAGTGTCTTTCCGAGAGGGAGCAATATGTTTTGATCCATACATACGGCTTAGGTGGTGAGCAGGAAATGAGTCTCGATGAGATCGGATCTGCAGTAGGATTGAGCCGTGAAAGAGTAAGGCAGATACGTGAAAAGGCAATACGCCAATTACGTAAGAATGCTGATGAAACGCAACTGAGAAGCTATCTTGGATAGTAGAAGCTTTGCATTTGTCGTGATTAATGGGTCTCGAGATTGGTACACCAAATTCGAGACCTCATTAATAGAAGTGAAGATAAATATAAGTGATTTGACCTAGTAGGTCTAGCTATCAATAATGAAGGAAATGGGAGTTGAATTACCAGAAAATCATGAAGAAGGAATTGAGATGGTTGCTCTCTCTCTTCGTGGGATAGGAAGTGCTACACAATCCCCTGATGTGATGGTGGCACTCTTATCTCCTATTGATTCGGATAAATATAAATTGCCAAATGGTAATGAAATGATTTATCCTGTTGCCATTCCTTCTGAATTGAGTCCTATTTTTTTCTCTAAGATAAATAGCCTCTATTCTAGTAATGTAGATCTCCCTAATCTGACTTATTACTTTGAGCTAATTTCTGATACCAAGTTGACGGCACTCCATATATACGAGGGGAGATATTCCATAAAGTCCGAACTTTATTATGTGGGTGAGAATGGCACACGTGGTAGCTTTAAGACTTCTATGCCTAATGGTTTGATGACTGCGCTGGAGCAGCGGTTGGATATCTTAATAGACTATAAGCTTCTCAGTAAAGCGGCTAGTTATTTTGATGTGAAACAAAAGGACTCTCTTTTACCTTCAGATGTTTCTCCATTGCAGTCCTACTACAATGAGCTTAAGTCGCAAATTTCTAATGGTGTAAAACCTGACGACCCTCTTGTGTTGCATCTTATTAAGATGCTTGCTTCTATGAGTGATGAGCTTATTCAGAATCTACTTGAGGTGGCAGTAGACTCTGAAAACTATGAATGGATTTCTGTACTTAAAAACAGCTAAATCGTGATTGATAGAGATTGGAAAGAGGTATTTAAACGTGAGGAATGTTTGGAGACATCGTCCCTCACCCGCGTTCATTTTCGTAATGTCCAAGGGTATATGGTCAATGGGCAAATGGTAGGAATAGACTTGGTGTTTTGTCCTAATAATAACGAAGATGATCGCCGATTGAGTATCTCTATTCCACCTTCATTGGTGGGCTCCTACAAACTATTGCTACAAGCAAGGATGCTTAAACTCGACCTTCGAATAGATGCGTTGGATGAGTACCAATCTGCTACAGGAATATTCTTACATAAAGTGATCATTCGAGCTGGTGAAGGAGGGGAGAGAGAAGGGTGGTTTTATACCCTTTCTGATATGGGCGAAGTTAGTTACTGCAGAGTACCTATATACCTAGCGGTGATGCATGCAGTATTACATCAATTGCCTGTAATGGCAGAGGATGCTCTCTTGGAAAAAGACTCACCTGTGGTATCTCTAGATGATATCCAAAAACAACTTAGCCATAGTGCTCCTATTCAACTAAGTAAGTCGGCCGTCTTACAGCTAATGATTGATCAAGAGGAGGCTAATCATGAGTTTTTATCGAGACTAACAGATGAGGAATTGAAGTCCTCCCTTTCAATACAAGAGTTAAAGGAGATCAAGGAGAAAGTGGTGGAGATGGAGAAGTATGAGTGGGCAAAGAGATTTGCTGAAATAATTGAGCAAAAAGAAGGCGATGAAAAGTAATATTGGTGATCTACCCTATTTTTATGCTCCAGATATCAGTAGCTCTTTAACGTTACCACAAGATGAAGCAAAGCATGCCTTTAGGGTTCTACGTCTTGAGGTGGGGGAAAATGTATTGATTACTGATGGTCTGGGGAACTTATATAGTGCCAAAATATCCAATAATTCACTTAAAGGCCAGAATATAACCGACCTGGTGCTTGTCGAGACTACACCTCCAATGTGTCCAAAGCTAGAGGTAGCTATTGCACCCACAAAAAATATAGATCGAATAGAGTTGGCCCTTGAAAAGCTCACAGAGATAGGAATAACTCGCTTTTCGCTAGTGGTTACGGAGCATACCATTCGAAGACGCGTCAATATGGAGCGTCTGGAGCGAATAATGGTTGCAGCAATGAAGCAGTCCGAAAAGATCAGAACGGTAGAGCTCAACCTTTTCCCTACACTAAAGGATTACCTTTCGCAACTTACCTATGAGGGTCGTTATATAGGTTATTGTGCAGATACATTTGAGAAAAGAAAGCTGAAAGAGACCTTTATCTCAGGTGTGGATAGTAGTTTCCTTATTGGTCCAGAAGGAGATTTTACAAGTGAGGAGGTTGCATTAACTCTCAGTCATGGCTTTATGACTGTATCTCTAGGAAGTGAAAGACTACGAACCGAAACTGCAGGGATCTATGTGGGGATCCTTCATCATATTTTAAATTAATCAATATCTTATGTCCTATAATATTGAAAAGATAAGAGCTGACTTTCCAGCTTTAGATATAAAGGTACACGACAAATATCCATTGATATATCTAGATAATGCGGCAACGACACAAAAGCCAAAGCAGATGCTAGATGCAGAGTATCTTGCCTATACCACTCGTAATGCCAATATACATAGGGGCGTGCATACGCTCAGCCAGCAAGCAACAATGGCTCATGAGAATGCTCGAGAAGTGATAGCAAGGTTTATCAATGCTAGGGAGGCAGCAGAAGTTTTATTTACAAGGGGGACTACTGAAGGCATCAACATGGTTGCGAGTATTTTTTGTTCGTCTCAAATGCAGGCAGGAGATGAAGTGATACTTAGTGCTATGGAGCATCATTCAAATATAGTCCCTTGGCAACTTCAAGCTGAGGCGCGAGGAATAAAGATTAAGGTCGTTCCTTGTTTTGATAATGGTGAATTAGATATGGAGACTATGAAGTCAATGTTTACCGACCGTACTAAGTTGGTCTCCATTTGCTACGCTTCAAATGTATTAGGGACGGTTAATCCTGTAAAAGAGATTATTGCTCATGCACACTCCAATGGTGTGCCAGTGCTTTTAGACGCAGCACAAGCTATTGCCCATCGTAAGGTAGACGTTACTGACTTAGACGTTGACTTCTTGGCTTTTAGTGGCCATAAAATATATGGTCCTACTGGAATAGGTGTGCTTTACGGAAAGCGAGAATGGCTTGAAAAGCTTCCTCCTTACCATGGTGGAGGTGAGATGATACAGCACGTGAGTTGGGAAAAGACTACCTATAATGAGTTGCCTTATAAGTATGAAGCTGGTACCCCAGACTTTATCAATAGTGTGGCACTTGCCGAAAGTATCAATTATGTATCAAATATTGGATTAGATAAAATCCAAGCCTATGAATCTATGTTGCTTTCGCATGCAACGGAGCAGATGCTCCATATTGATGGGTTGAAGATTTATGGTACTTCTGCCGACAAAGAGGCTGTAATCAGTTTCTTAGTGGAGGGAGTACATCCGTACGATTTGGGAGTTTTGCTTGATCAACAAGGTGTTGCTATTCGGACTGGTCATCATTGTGCCCAGCCATTGATGCAACGTTTTGGTATTGAAGGAACTGCTCGGGTTAGTTTCGGACTTTACAATACCAAGCAAGAAGTAGATAGTTTTATTAAAGCTGTGAAAAAGTCACTAATCATATTAGGGTAATATGGACGAGAGTCAGAATCAAAAGAAATATCGTCTTGGATACGCACTCGGAGGGGGTGGGGCTAAGGGATTTGCTCACCTTGGCGCTTTCAAAGTATTTGAGAAGTATGGAATTAAGCCAGATATTATAGCTGGAACTAGTGCAGGTGCATTGGCAGGAGTCTTGTATGCCGATGGTTTTGCACCTGAGGAGATAGCAGATCTTTTTAGAGGACATAAGCTAATGGACTTTGCCGAACTAAGTCTATTTTCAGGAGGCATACTAAAGCCAAGTGGGGTAGCAAGAATGCTAAAAAAGAACCTCCGTGCTAAGAGCTTTGAGCAATTACAAATCCCATTTGTCGCCGTTGCTACGAATTGGGAGACAGCAGAGATAACAGCCTTTAGAGATGGTGATGACTTGGTTTCGGCGGTCGTGGCTTCTTGTACAGTACCTATCGTCTTTCAGCCACTTAAAATAAAGGGGGTTGAATATGTAGATGGTGGAGTGCTGAAAAACTTCCCAGTCTCTGTAATCAGAGAAGAGACGGAGTGTGTCGTGGGCATTAACTTGTACCAACTAAGTCCTTTTGAATCCCCATCAAGTATTAAGAGCTCGGCGATGAGATATTTTGAAATTATCTCAAAAGCCAATATGAAAGAGGATATTGAGTTGGCAGACATTTTGATTGACATGAAAGGTCTTAAAGACTACAAGATGTTTGAATTAAAGGCAATTGACGATATCGTTAATCAAGGACAAGAGACAGCATCGGCTATTATAAGTGATTCAAGTGTATATCAACAGTTATTGCAGAAGTCTTCAACCGAATCTGTTTGTAAATAAATAGAGCGATTGGTTTGTCTATTCAACTGAAAATGATTACCTTTGCAGTCGGATTTTATTTTCACAAAATAATAGATTAATAATTTATGATGAACAACTACGAGACCGTTTTCATTTTAACTCCCGATTTGTCTGCAGACCAGACAAAGGAAGCGGTAGATAAGTTCGTTGGCTTGATTACCGATAATGGTGGTGAGCTAGTGAATCGTGAGGAGTGGGGTATGCGTAAGCTTGCTTATCCTATCCAAGCAAAGTCTACTGGGTTTTATGTATTCTTAGAGTTTAAGAGCGAGCCCTCTTTTATTGAGACGCTAGAGGTAAACTATCGTCGTGATGATAGGGTGATTCGTTTCCTTACATTCAAGCAGGAGAAGTATGCACTAGAGTATGCTGAGAAGCGTCGTCGCAACCGCAAAGAGCCTGTAAAGAGTGAAGAGGCAAGCAGTACAGTATCGGAAGAAAACAATTAAAGTAGACGAAAGTAAAGATTATGGCGAAAAAAGGTAAAGGTAAGTCAGAGGTGCGTTATCTTACACCACTCTCTATAGAGCGAAATCGTAAGAAGTATTGTCGCTTTAAAAAGGCTGGGATTAAGTTCGTAGACTATAAGGATCCTGAGTTCCTTAAGAAATTCCTCAATGAGCAGGGTAAGATATATCCACGTCGTTTGACCGGTAACTCTCTTAAAATGCAGCGTCGTGTAGCACAAGCTGTTAAGCGTGCTCGTCACTTGGCACTTCTGCCATACGTGACAGATATGATGGCATAGGGTTACTAATAAATAGCAAAGAATAATAATAACTTAAGGAGACAGAATATGAAGATTATTTTGAAAGAAGATATGCCAAATCTAGGCTTTAAGGGCGAGATCGTTGATGTAAAGGCTGGATATGGTAGAAACTTTCTAATCCCACAAGGAAAGGCAGTAATCGCATCAGAGTCTGCGATCAAGATCCTACAAGAGAATCAAAGACAGCAGGCTCGCAAACTTGAAGCTGAACTTGCTAATGCTCAAAAGATAGCTGATAAGATTGAAGGAACCTCTCTAACTATTGAGGTTAAGACAAGTAATGTGGGCCGTATTTATGGTTCAGTATCTGCTTCAATGGTTGCAGATGAACTAGAAAAGCTTGGCTTTACTGAGATCAATCGTAAGATGCTCCAAGTTCCTGGTATTAAGGAGGTGGGTGAGTATATTGCTAGGGTTCGTTTGCACAAGGACGTAACTGTAGAGGTGCCACTGACTATTGTGTCAGATACCCCTATTGTTAAGGCAGAGCCTAAGACTGAAAAGGCTGAGACTTCTGAGGAGGTAGAGGAAACCACTAAGGAAGAGAGTGCTGAGGTAGAGCAGGCGACTACTGAGGAATAATACGAGACTCGATTCTCGGAACTAATAAAGCTACTACATAGTGAACCACGAGGTTTTCTATGTGGTAGCTTTTCTGTTATGGTATAGAATAGGTATCTTTGCCGAAGTACATTTTCAAGCAAATCTTTGAGGGTGTAGCTTTATGCCACATCCTCCTTTTATGCCGAAATTAATTATCAGGTATTTATGAAAGAGCTTTTCCGGACACTCAAGAGATTTATACCACCCTATAAGTGGTATATAGTCGGTAATATATTCTTTAATATCTTAACGCCTATATTGAACCTCCTCGCGTTCTCTCTAATTATGCCCATTTTGAATATCCTATTCAAAATCGATAAGACGATTTATCAATTCATTTCTTGGGATACCATACAGTTGTGGAGAGAGGGAGGATTATCTCGTTTGGGTACAGTTGTCAAGAATAATTTCTTCTACTATATTACCCAGCTTATTACGGAGTACGGTGCTTCGAATACCTTAATTATACTGGGCGTTTATCTTTCTGTGATTACGTTTCTTAAGGTGGCATCGGCTTATATGGGTTTTTACTGCATGATCCCTGTTCAAACCGGTGTGGTAAGAGATATCCGAAATAGTATCAATGATAAGATTATGGAGCTTCCTTTGGGCTTTTTTAGTGATGAGCGAAAGGGAGACATCATT
Source organism: Porphyromonas somerae (assembly GCF_022845615.1). Taxonomy (NCBI): domain Bacteria; kingdom Pseudomonadati; phylum Bacteroidota; class Bacteroidia; order Bacteroidales; family Porphyromonadaceae; genus Porphyromonas; species Porphyromonas somerae. The sequence continues at coordinate 853,932 of NZ_AP025559.1, forward strand.
GCTAGAGTGACGGGTGATGTAAATAATATAGAGTCTTCTATCATCAGTTCACTAGAGTCCCTGATCAAAAATCCTCTGATGATATTGATCTCACTTGCAGCCATGGTGGCCATTAGTCCTGAATTAACCTTATTTGTTCTTATTGTACTTCCAATTGCGGGTTATGTGATGGGACAAGTGGGTAAGAAGCTCAAGATGACCTCTCTTTTAGCTCAGGAGCAATGGGGTATGCTGATTAGTATGATCGAGGAAACGCTGAGTGGATTGCGTATTATCAAAGCTTTTCACGCCGAAGAGATGATTCGAAAGCGTTTTTCTAGCTACAATGACACCTTCAGAAACACCTCAATGCGAGTGTCTAAAAGGCAGCAGATGGCGCATCCTATGAGTGAATTCCTAGGTACAGTTACGATTTCTATTGTACTTTGGTATGGTGGATCATTGATATTAGACCAAGCAGGTGGGTTAGATGCTAGTACATTCATTTACTACTTAGTCATTTTCTACAGCATCATCAATCCAGCCAAAGACTTTTCAAGGAGTAGCTATGCTATCAGAAGGGGCTTTGCTAGCCTAGAGCGAGTAGATATGATTCTACTAGCACAGAATGATATTACTGACCCCAAGGAGCCTGTAGATATCGCTTTTCATCATTCTATTTCCTTTAAGGATGTTTCTTTCAAATATGAAGATACTTGGGTGTTGAAGGATATCAATCTTAGCATTAAAAAGGGACAAACAGTGGCCATCGTAGGGGCTAGTGGATCAGGGAAGAGTACCTTAGTGGACTTGCTACCTCGCTTCTATGATGTGCAAAAGGGTGGGGTGTACATTGACGATACAGACATTCGTAATGTACGTATGCTTGACCTAAGAAGACTTATGGGCAATGTAAATCAAGAGGCTATTCTCTTCAATGATACGATTTACAATAATATCGCTTTTGGTACAAAGGCTACTCTTGATGAAGTGCAAAGAGCTGCAAGGATAGCCAATGCAGAGGAATTTATTGCAGAGCTTCCAGAAGGTTACGACACCAATATCGGAGACCGAGGCGGAAAGCTTAGTGGTGGTCAACGTCAAAGGCTTAGTATTGCCAGAGCTGTGCTAAAAGATCCTGAAATACTTATCCTAGATGAGGCCACCTCTGCACTAGATACAGCGTCTGAGAGACTAGTGCAAGAAGCTCTTGAACGCTTAATGAAGGGGCGTACTACCATTGTGATCGCTCACAGACTATCCACTATTACCAATGCAGATAAGATCGTGGTGCTAGAGGATGGCTCTATCGTGGAAGAAGGGACACATCAAGAGTTGATGGATAAGAATGGTAGGTATGCATCTCTCGTTTCACTGCAATCATTTAAGTAGCACCTATCAATCGTTATTATTTTCAAATAAATAGAGGTAGTCTCCATAGCCTTCACTCTTCATGTTGGCTTTTGGGATAAACCTTATTGACGCACTATTGATGCAATATCTATAGCCACCCTGCTCCTTTGGTCCATCATCAAATACATGGCCGAGGTGGCTATCTGCTGAGCTACTTCTAACTTCTATTCGTTCATAGCCCAGCTTGAAGTCAGATTTCTTGTTGATACCTTGTGTGTGGATAGGTTTAGTAAAAGATGGCCAACCACACCCTGCATTGTACTTATCTTTTGAGCAGAAAAGGGGTTCGCCCGAGACAATATCCACATAGATCCCATCTTCATAAGTATCATTGTACTCGTTAGTAAATGGACGCTCTGTTGCCTCATTTTGAGTTACTAGATATTGGATGGGTGAGAGCCTCTGTTTTAGCTCATCTTTGCTTTCCGACAATCTTTTCCTCTCGGCGGATCGAATAGCATTGTCTGATGCTATTGATTCTTTCTGTACCACTGCATTCTTAGCAAGACCAAACATTTCTATCGGTACATGGCAATATCCACCTGGTCGATTGCTCAAGTAATCTTGGTGATAGGTTTCAGCCTTGAAGTAGTTCTTAAGAGGTTTTACTTCCACCATCAATACCTTAGAATACTTGCTCTGTAGTCTTGCAAAAGCATTCATAATAATGGGCCTATCAGCAGCATCAGTATAGTAAACCCCAGTGCGATACTGACTTCCTCTATCATTCCCTTGCCGGTTAAGAGTGGTTGGGTCGATGATTTGAAAGAAATGGTCTAGTAAAAACGATAACGACACCTTGCTACAATCATAAGATACCTTCACTGTTTCAGCCGCTTCAGTCTTGCCTGTACAGACCTCCTCATATGATGGGTTTTCTACAATAGTATTGGCATATCCCACTTCTGTTTCCACCACACCTGGTAGCAACTTCATATAGTGTTCTACTCCCCAAAAACAGCCCCCCGCCAGATATATTACCAGTATCGTTTCGTTCATAATTCCTTGTTTATTTATTCTTGAAATAGACCACAATAAGCCCCAATGAACTTTTGTCATTAAAGTGGAACTTACGCGATGGCAATTTACTGATTTTTTTTGAGAAAATGTTTATCTGTACGGGGGGATATATTCTCTTCTCCGCACTTCGTGCAACGGTCTCTATTATTTATTATCTTTGCAATAGATTATTGTAGAAAAGGTATCTGCGTTAGTTAATGATAGGAAAAATAGACTTCAGAAAGGAATCAATTAATTCTATTCATTTTATTACTCCAGAGCCACAAGATTATACTTATTTCAAGGTAATATGGAAAGGTCGGGTCAATCTCTTTGGCAGTTTATCGCTTCATTTTTTGATATGCGTCATGAAAAGGAAAATGAGACGGTGATTATTGATGCCCTCAAGTCAGATGTGGAGTTCAAAGGCACTAAAATGTTCATCCTTATCTGTGCGATTCTGATTGCCTCTTTAGGGCTGAATATGAATTCCACTGCAGTGATCATCGGTGCCATGCTTATCTCCCCTTTGATGGGCCCGATTATCGGTTTTGGATTAGGATTAGGGATTACAGACTTTAACCTCGTTGGACGAAGCGTCAAGAATCTTGGGATGGCAGTGGCCATCAGTGTTATCACTTCTACTATTTACTTCTTGATCAGCCCTATCAGCGTTGCATCGAGTGAGATTTTGGCACGAACACAGCCTACTGCTTACGATGTCCTTATTGCACTGTTTGGCGGTACTGCAGGTATTATAGCTGGCACTAGTAAGTCAAAAGGTCAGGTTATTCCAGGTGTTGCGATTGCTACTGCACTGATGCCTCCACTATGTAGCGCTGGTTACGGGTTGGCTACGTGGCAACTGAATTATTTCTTCGGGGCTTTTTATCTTTTCATTATCAATACTGTATTTATTGGTCTCTCTACATTCATTGTGATCAGACTTCTTAAGTATCGCAGAGTTACCTACGTGGATAAGGTAAGAGGAAAGCGACTAAATAATCTTGTGATAGTAATCGTGGTATGTACCATAGTTCCAAGTGTGATTTTGGCATACCGATTTGTGCAGGATACGTTCCAAGAGATTCAGCAGGACAAATTTATTAAGGAGGAGATGATCTTCGATAATTCATTCGTGCTCTCGTACAATAATACTAAGACCGACTCTGTAGATTACTTCAATGTCAATATCATAGGGGAGGAGATTTCACCCGACGAAATTCAGCGACTTCAAGACCTACTTCCATCTTATGGTCTGAAAAATACCATACTATCGATCAAACAAGGTTCAGATAAATCCAATATTGAAAACCTTAGGCTTTCGATATTGAAGGATATGCAAAGTGACTCCGATAAGAGCTTCTCAAGATATCTGCAACTAAAAAATGACTCTCTCAATATGGCACTCCGCAATCAACAAGCCTTTTATTTTCAAGCCGAAGCCGTTACTCACGAGATTCAGCAGCTTTTTGATGAAATTACGTATAGCCAATTTGGGGAATTATACTCTTTCCATACCGATTCCATTATGAAGGATTCCTCAATGGTTAGTACACAAGTAGTAGATACCATTCCTTATATCAAGCTATTTACGGATAAGAGAATCAGTGATGAGCGTGAGAAATTAATCCGTAGTTGGCTATCACTTAGGTTTGATAAGCCTATTATTACTATTGAGCGAGAAAAACAGTAGTGTGATGGAGGCTTTAGCTGTAAATATAATAGGAGGAAAACAAAAATCTTGTTTTCCTCCTATTATTCTATAAAGTCCTTGAGATGTTATTTTCGGAATGGGAGCTTGATAACCTCTGCAGGTACTGCTTTCTTACGGATGTGTATGAAGATTTCAGTTCCTGGCTCTTTATAGGCCACCTGTACATATCCTAGGCCAATTCCCTTGCCTAGTACAGGCGATTGCGTTCCAGAAGTAACTCGGCCGATTACCTCGCCAGCTGCATTCTGGATCTCATATCCATGGCGAGGAACACCTTTCTCCTTCAGCTCAAACCCAATGAGACGATTCTTGATTCCCTCTTCCTTTGTCTTAAGGAGTAGGTCGCGGCTTGGCATTTTCTCCTTGCCCTCAACGAACTTAGTGACCCATCCTAGACCTGCCTCTAGTGGATTGGTGGTGTCGTCGATGTCGTTGCCATATAGGCAGAAGCCCATTTCTAATCGTAGTGTATCGCGTGCTCCAAGTCCGGTGGGCTTGATGCCAAACTCTTTACCTGCTTCAAAAAGAGTATCCCATACTTTGTGGGCATCCTTTATATCTTTGAAGTAAAGCTCAAAGCCTCCTGCACCAGTGTAGCCAGTATTGGAGATGATACAATCTATCCCCGCAAACTTTCCATAGGCATAGTGGTAGTAAGCAATGGTATTCAGGTCAATATCCACACACTTCTGAATGGTTTGCTTTGCCTTAGGTCCTTGTACGGCCAAGATGCTTACTCTCTCAGATTCATTTTCGATGGTTACGCCCTCAATCTGGTGCTTTTTCATCCAGTTGAAGTCCTTTTCGATATTAGCAGCATTCACAGCACACATATACCTACCACCATCTAGAAGATACATGATAAAGTCATCTACAATACCACCATTACCATTTGGCATATAAGTGTATTGTGCCTTGCCAGGCTCCAACTTTGTAGCGTCATTACTACTGATGGTTTGGATAAATTCAAGTGCCTTTGGTCCACTTATTACGATCGCACCCATGTGAGAGACATCAAAGACGCCTACATTTTCAATCACATTGAGATGCTCAGGGTTGATCCCTTCGTACTGAATAGGCATATTGTAGCCTGCAAATTCACTCATCTTGGCACCCAACTCAATGTGGATGTCTGTAAAGGGTGTTTTCTTTAGTTCCATAATGTTGTTTTATAAAGTATTAGTAAATCTCTATTTTGTCACTTTAGTAGTAGCGATCTTCACGATCACCTCCATTGCCTTGACTAGGGAAGGTACTGGTAGGTATTCGTAACGACCATGGAAGTTGTGCCCACCAGCAAAAATATTGGGGCATGGCAATCCCATAAAGGAGAGTTTCGAACCATCTGTACCACCACGGATAGGCTCAATTATAGGCTCTACGCCAGAAGCCTTCATCGCTTCTGCTGCGTGGTTTACGATATACATCTTATCGGCAATAACCTCCTTCATATTAAAGTATTGGTCGGTAACCTCTGCAATGCAGGAGCCCTCTCCATATAGTTCGTTGATGCGCTTTGCCACCTCCTTGATACAACTTTTCTTGAGCTCAAACTGCTCTCGGTCATGATCTCGAAGGATGTAGTGCAATTCAGCCTCCTCCACCGTACCACTCATGCCTACTAGGTGATAGAACCCATCATAGCCATCGGTGTTGCTAGGCAGTGCTTGTGGCAGGTAGCTATTGTACTCCATAGCTAGTAGCTGAGCATTTATCATTTTGTCTTTAGCACTTCCTGGGTGCACATTTAGCCCCTTGAAAGTTACTTTCGCACCAGCTGCATTGAAGTTTTCATACTGTAGCTCGCCGATTTCACCGCCATCAATGGTGTAAGCAAAGTCGGCACCAAACTTCTTTACATCAAATTTATCAGCTCCTCTACCGATCTCCTCATCGGGGGTAAAGCCCACCTTTATGGTTCCGTGAGGAACCTCAGGGTGGTCGATCAAGTACTGAATCGCCTCTAAGATGGAAGCAACACCCGCCTTATCATCTGCTGCAAGAAGGGTGTGCCCATCAGTTACGATGATCTCCTGACCCTTGTACTTCTCAAGTTCAGGGAACGTTTTCAGGGAAATCCGAATATCTTCATTTGGGTCTAAGACAATATCGCCCCCCTCATACTGTACAAAGTGTGGCTTGATATCCTTTCCACTCATATCTGGAGCGCTATCCATGTGTGCAATAAATCCAATCGTTGGCTGATCCCAATCGCAATTAGCTGGAAGAGTTGCCATTAGATAGCAGTTATCATCTAGAGAAATGTCCTTTAGCCCCATTTCTTCTAGGTCTTTTTGGAGCTCATGGGCTAGATCCCATTGAATCTTTGTACTAGGTGTAGTGGTTGATTCAGGATCCGATTTAGTATCAATAGCGATGTATCTTAAAAATCTATCTACTACTGGGTGTCTCATAACTATTTTTGAATTTTAGTGATTATTTCGTTCGCAATGTTTTCTGCCTCCTCCTCTGTTTTGGCCTCGGCATAGATGCGCACTATAGGTTCCGTATTGCTTTTCCGAAGGTGAACCCACTTGTCGGGGAAGTCTAGCTTCACTCCATCAATGGTAGTCACCTCTGCCTTCTCCCTGTATTCGTCCTCTATCTCTTTGAGAATTTTATCTACCTGTAGGGTGGGGGTTAGCTCAGCTTTTTTCTTGATCATAAAGTACTTTGGAAGGGTACTTAAGATCTCCGTAGGCTTTGCCCCTCTTTTCGCCAACATCGTGAGGAAAAGTGCAATCCCCACAAGGGCATCTCTACCGTAATGCGACTTTGGGTAGATTACTCCACCATTGCCTTCCCCACCAATAAGCGCATCTACCTCTTTCATTTTCGTAGTGACATTAACTTCGCCAACTGCAGCAGCATAGTATTTGCCTCCATGCTTCACAGTTACATCTCGGAGTGCACGTGTGGAGCTAAGATTGGAGACCGTATTGTGCCCTGGGTAGAGCGATAATAGGTAGTCCGATACACTCACCAGTGTATACTCTTCGCCAAAGGGTGTACCATCCTCATTGTATATAGCTAGTCGATCCACATCTGGGTCAACGGAGAAGCCTACGCATGCCTTCTTCTCTACCACCAACTTGGAGAGATCTTGTAGATTGTGTGGCAGAGGCTCAGGATTATGGGCAAAATCACCAGTTGGTTCACCGTGTACTATATGGTATTCTTTTACGCCCAGCGCCTCAAGTAGCTTTGGAATCACGATTCCACCAACCGAATTAATGGTGTCGACAGCTACCGTAAACCCTGCCTTTCTTATTGCTTCTACATCCACTTCAGGAAGGGAAAGAACCTCTTGAATATGCCGATCGGTATAGCACTCCTCAGAAACCTTTCCAATTTCCCCAACACTCGCAAATTGAAGGTTATTCGACTTCGCTAGCGAAAGCACCTTGGCACCTTCCTCAGCATTCAAAAACTCACCTTGATGGTTGAGTAGCTTCAGAGCATTCCACTCCTTGGGGTTGTGACTCGCTGTAATGATGATACCACCATCGGCTTGCTCGTATGTAACCGCTAGTTCGGTGGTAGGTGTGGTGGCCAAACCGATGTCCACCACATCAAATCCCATACCCATTAATGTGCCAATAACCACGTGCCTCACCTGATTGCCCGAGATGCGAGCATCACGCCCTACCACTATCTTACCACTTTTGAGCGGACTATTGTGGCGGATAAACTGCGCGTAGGCAGCAGTAAACTGTGCTATATTAATCGGGTTGAGACCATTCTCTTGGTCTCCTCCTATCGTACCTCTGATGCCAGATATTGATGTAATTAGACTCATAATTGATCACTGTTTTCTATTGAACTTCAGCTGGTCGTAGTAAAGTGCGATACCAATATCATTATCGTTTTTGAAAAACGAACTACTTTGGAACGTAAAGGCTGGCCCCTCTCTAAATGAGGCAATCATCTGAATGGTAGATCCGATGGGCACATACTTAAGTGCCAACATCATAGCATTACAGGCAAAAGGCTGCATGCTCTCCTCACCTCTCGTGGAGTTGGGTGCTGGCTGGATGCCACCACGAAAATACTCCATATTAATATCAGCTTGATAAATAAAGGTGACGCCGGGCTCACTACTTTGTGTAGAGCCAATATTGTTAAAGAAGGTAGGCCCGCTTTTCATTCGGTCGCCTATCGCCTGATACGAAAATCTAGCCAATATGGGGGTTACCCCACTAATCGCCATCTCCTCGGCCTTCCCAGCCTCGATCACGTTTATCCATACTCCTATTCCTTCGCCCACCTCATTCTTTAGCTCCACAAACTCGTTGGGTGCCATCTTGAGGTCACTAGGAAGCTCCTTAATCACCTTAAACCCCTTTTTATCCATAAAAGCTTGGATCTCCTTATGCTCCCTTTTTATCATATCGGTATAGGAGATGCGCTTGTTTCTACACCCTGTAGTAGATAGAATGGCGAGGAGCAGTAGGGAAATATATAAGACTTTCTTTTTCATACGCCGATGGATTAAAAGTTAGCATTGTTGGGAGTGCGTGGGAAGGGGATCACATCACGAATATTACCCATTCCCGTCACAAATAGCAGTAGTCGCTCAAAACCAAGCCCAAATCCAGAGTGGGGCACACTACCAAACCGCCTAGTATCTAGGTACCAATCCATCTCGGAGAGTGGGATACCTACCTCCTTACAGCGACTGATGAGCTTCTCAAGGCTCTCCTCCCTTTGCGAACCTCCAATAATCTCACCAATCTTTGGGAAAAGCACATCCATAGCACGGACCGTTTTGCCATCCTCATTCTGCTTCATATAGAAGGCCTTAATCTCGGTAGGGTAGTCAGTCAGAATCACAGGGCATTGGAAGTGATTCTCTACTAGATACCGCTCATGCTCCGACGCGAGGTCCACACCCCAGTAGACTGGGTACTCAAACTGATGCCCATCAGCTACCGCTTTCTCCAGTATCTTGATCCCCTCAGTGTAAGAGAGGCGTATGAAGTCTTTTTTAACTACCGACTCCAGTCGTTCAATAAGCCCCTTATCAATCCGCTCATTCAGGAAGGTTAGGTCATCCTTGCAATTATCCAGAGCCCATTGCACCAGGTACTTGATAAATTCTTCGGCGAGGTCCATATTCTCCTTTATCTCATAAAAGGCCACCTCTGGCTCAATCATCCAAAACTCCGCAAGGTGCCTAGGCGTATTGGAGTTTTCCGCTCTAAAGGTAGGGCCAAAGGTATAGATGGCACCCAGAGCAGTGGCAGCTAGCTCTCCCTCCAGCTGACCTGATACCGTCAGATTGGTGCGCCTTCCAAAGAAGTCTTGGCTATAATCAACGCCTCCCTCTTTGGTACGGGGAGGGTTATTCAAGTCCAGAGTTGTTACCTCAAACATAGCACCAGCCCCCTCTGCGTCCGATGCGGTGATCAGAGGAGTATGGAAATAAAAGAAACCCCTATCGTGGAAAAACTTGTGGATGGCATAGGCCATATTGTGCCGGATCCTAAATACCGCTCCAAAGGTATTGGTGCGAGGGCGTAGGTGAGCAATCTCACGAAGGAACTCCATGCTATGCCCCTTCTTTTGGAGTGGGTAGCTATTAGGGTCTGCTTTACCGTATATCTCAATAGCCGAAGCCTGTATCTCCACACTCTGCCCACGGCCTTGAGATTCTGTGAGTTTCCCGATAATACTTACCGCCGCTCCTGTGGTGATATCCTTTAGCATTTCGGCATCAAATAGGCTGTGATCCACCACCACCTGCATATTATGAATACAGCTACCATCATTGATCGCCACAAAGCTAAGCTCCTTAGAGCCTCTTTTGGTCCTTACCCATCCCTTTATATTTACATCATTCCCCAATTTTGGGGCAATGAGTATATCTACAATCTTACTGCGTTCCATCATTTCTACAAATTAATTTTATTCAAATGCTCCACTCTTAAGGTTATTCACCTCATCTTGAGTTAGGTAGCGCCACTTGCCCCTACCTAGATTTTTCTTGGTGAGTCCAGCGAAGTAGACCCTATCTAGCTTCTTTACGTGATACCCAAGGTGCTCAAACAAGCGGCGAACGATCCGATTACGTCCAGAGTGAATCTCTATGCCCACCTGCGATAAATCGTCTTCAGTGACATAGCTAATGGCATCAGCATGCATCTCGCCATCCTCTAGCTCTACACCATCGGCCAGCTTTTGCATATCCTCAGCGGCCACCTCTCTATCCAGCCACACATGGTAGATTTTCTTCTTTTTATGAGAAGGGTGGACGAGTTGTGCTGCGAGGTCCCCATCATTGGTGAGAAGGAGTACCCCTGTAGTGTTTCTATCCAAACGCCCTACGGGATAAATGCGTTCCTTGCATGCCTTCCTTACTAAGTGAGTCACTGTGAGACGCTCCTGAGGATCATCCGTGGTGGTGACACAATTCCGTGGCTTATTCAGAAGTAGGTAGACTTTTTGCTCCGGCCGTACTTCACGTCCATTCACCTCTACAAGGTCTTTAGCGGTGATTTTGGTGCCTAGCTCTGTCACCGGTGCTCCATTAACCAGAACAGCCCCCACCTTGATCAGCTCGTCGGCCTCCCGCCTAGAGCATACCCCAGCATTGGAGAGAAACTTATTGAGCCTTATCTCCTCAGATATATCAATTGGATCCTGATCGTACACGGGTGGCACCATCTCGCTTTTTCTCTTGGAGCGAGCCCCGCGTGATTGAGTTTGGGGCCTTCCGCTAGCTCCTTGTCGGCTGACCCTTGCCCTGTTTTTGTGGTTGTTATAGTTATTGCCACGAGTGAATCCTTCACCATACTCACTCTTATCATCCCTACCCTCCCCCTCAGCGTAGATTTGTCTCTTGGCTTCTCGCACTTGTGAGTATTGTTCTTTATAAAAGCTCCTTTGGCTCCTATTTTCAGCTAGGTCACTTGCCTGCTCCTCGCCCTGCTGTCGATTGCTAAGTTGGGGTCCACCGTCCGAAAAGCGACCCCTATTACTAGAGATCTTGTCATTATCCATTTCGCTTATACGACGTCGTCTCCGCACCTGTGAGCCACGGAAGGGTCTTGATTCCTCCGATCCTTCCGAGTGGTTATATTGTCTTGAAGTGCCAAGAGGGCTCTTCATGGAGTTATCTCCTGCCTCACGGCGGTACCGATTCCCTTTGCTATCCTCTCCGCTACTTCTCTCAAGTGGCTCTTGGGATAGCTTATCTCTCCATTCCATACAAAGTTGTGTCGTTGTTACTAGTCCTATTAATTTTATCAACCTCGCTCCTGCAAGGTCCACAAAGTTACAGAAAAGATTAGACTATGCCAATCAAATGCTTTTGCATGAATGGAGTAGGGAGTATAATATTTTTGTGAGTTGTGCTCCATTAGGGTTGTAGAGTATGTTACACCAAATAAGGTGATGGGACTAATAGGCTTAAAAAATGAGCTGAAATTTGTATATATGATATTTCTAACTTACCTTTACCCTTATGAAAACACTAATAGGAATTTTATATAGTTCTAGAAAGACTGTATTTACCACTCAGGAAGTAAGGCTTCTCACACAAGGAGTGATCCCCGCTTCATCCTTGCCTGGTCGTTTGTCCCGTCTAGTGCTTAGTGGTGATCTTTTGAGGTTAAGATACGGCATTTATGCACTGCCTAGGTATGAAATATTTGAGTTCGCTAATAAGATCCAAATACCTTCCTACATATCTATGGAGACAGTTCTTAGGATGCATGGAATTATTTTTCAATATGACAACGCTATCACTCTCGCCTCATACCAACCAAAATTGATATTTGCTCCGTCTGAAAATGTTTTTATATTCAGAAAGCTATCTAACTCTATATTAATTAATAAAAAGGGTAAGGTTATCAATCCAAACTATACAATTGCCAGTTTGGAGCGTGCATTTCTAGACTTATGCTATGTGGATAAATGGAGAACTTATGAAAATATTTCTCCCATAGATAAGGATAAGGTGCTTGACTTACTCCCTATTTATGATAATAAAGCATTAACAAAACGAGTTTCAACTATCCTATCGCTATGAGAATGATGGATACCCACTATTCCTATTTATACAATATCCTTAAAGATATAGCTTTAGATAAGGTGTTGTCTCCACTACTGATATTTAAAGGTGGCACCTCGTTGATGTTCTTTTATGATCTACCACGATTCTCATTGAATTTGGAATTTACGCTAGTTGATAGAAAGCAGGAACTACTTGTTTTTAAGCGTTTGCTTAAAATAGTCAGTATGTATGGAACCATCTGTGAGAAGGTCATAGGGCTATTTGGGGCGAAAGTTGTTTTAGAGTATGGTGAAGAGGGTTGGCCCTTAGAGGTTGAGATCTCAAATCAATATTGGAGAGAAGAGACTGATTTGCTCTGCTTAGATGGCTTTTCTCTAAATGTGATGAGCCTATCCGATATTTATACTCACAAGTTAATTGCATTAGGAAAGGGAGATAATGTAGCTGGAAAAGAGATATTTGATATCTGGTTTCTTGGAGAAAAATATATCATGCCCAATGGTGATATCGTAATGAAGTGGGTGGGGCGTAATTTGGTAGAGCAGCTCTCCCTTGATATCTCTATTTTAGAAAAACTCACTAATGACCAATTAATGTCTTCCCTAGAGCCGTTATTGTTGCCAGAAAAAGCGAAGTGGGCGAATACCTCTTTATTACCTGAGGCAATTGCCTCGCTTCAAATGCGGGTTGGCGCTGAAAAGCTAAAGAAGCGGTTTCGTCGCGGCATCTCACTTGGAGTGAAGTACTCGGAATGACGATCATAATCAGAGCATAAAGAGTCAAACTTGCGATTTTTGAAGATGGGTACTTCGCTTTCCAGAAGTTTCAAGCTACGAAATAAGGTGAGCAATCCAGCTAAAAGAGGGTCCTAGAGGCCACTTCACAAACAACTGAAATTCAATACTCTAGTATAAGCTTCAACCGAGATGCAACTAAGCAATCGGCGAGATGCAACTAAGCATTTGCCGAGTTGCATCTCGCCGATTGCTTAGTTGCATCTCAACTTTTACCCTACCAGCATGGGGGGATTTATGGAGGTGCCTAGAGAAGCCCTTTGTCCTAAAATGTGTAACCCCTGGGAATTTTCGCTTTTTACCTTAGTAATTACTAATATTTTGTTTACATTTGCTTCTTTAGCAAGGGTATGAACTATATACAATTTAGAGAGCTCTTTATTGGTGGGGTTGCATTCACTACTAGGCAAGTAATGATGGTGCTTCCTGAATTCAATATGGCCAACATTTACCGTTGGTGTAAGAAAGGTTATATCATCAAGCTTAGAAATGGCTATTATGCATTTAGAGAGTGCTTAGGCGGTGGAAGGAATAACTATTTCTTATCTCAATTTATCTACAGACCGTCCTATATCAGCTTACAGACTGCCCTATCGCTTTATGGTCTTATACCCGAAGCTATATTTAGTACTACCGCTGTCAGTACACTTAAGACCATGACTTTTAGCAATGAAGTCTCTTCCTTCGCTTATCAAACGATTAGCCCAAAGCTATTCTGGGGGTATGAGCGGTTTATGATGAATAATGGTAAACAAGCATATAATTTAGCTTCCCTTGAAAAGGCATTGTTGGACTTCTTGTACTTGAATCCATATTACAATACAGAAGAAGACTTTATCGAATTGAGATTTGATGACTATATCATGAATGATGTGCTGGATCGTGAGACATTACTATCTTACTCTCAGCGTTTTGGCGTCAGTAGTTTAGATCATCGACTTCGATTACTATTACAAGTGTATTGCTAAATAGTATTGAGATGAATTGATCTTAGGTGTGTGCTATTATGCTGAGGATTGATAATATAAGAAGACTATTGGGGAGTTTTATCCCTGTAGCTCCCGTTTTTAACCATCACGTTCATAGGGAGTATTTGGAAATAGAGATATTAGACTTCATATCTCGGCATAAATACAGTGATAGATTGATCCTAGTTGGTGAGACAGCATTACGTCTCGTCTATAATAATAATAGATTTGCTGAGAAACTTGAATTTCATTTCAAATCTCTTACAAAAAAAGAGTTCAATGAATTGGCAGATGATATCCTTAGATATTTAGAGGGTAATGGATTAAATGTGGTTTCAGATAACCTGGATAACTCTTCTCTAAATTTGTATGGACGAGATATCATTTTTCCACAGCTCCGAGATGATGGGGAAGATATCCATATACGGGTAGAAGCTCATAAAAAAGGTGTAGATTATCGAGAAGAGTATCAATTCATCTCTCGAGCGGGCTTTACTTTCCCAGTTTGCTTGCCACCTATAAAGATATTATGTGCAATGAAAGTTGCCGCTTTTATCAATGAGGAAAGAGGAGCAGATCTTTATGATTTGACGTTTCTCTTAGGACTTGCAAGACCTGATAGTAATTATTTAAGGCAAAAGCTTGGTATGACTTCAGAGTTTGAGATGTGGACCGCTATAGAGAAAACGCTATCCAATGTAGACATTGAGCTTAAAATCAAAGATTGCTCTCACACGCTTCTTTATGGGGAGTATGCAGCGAGGTTATTGCAATTCAAAGAGATGGTTTCTCTTGAATTGGAGCGCATAAAGACAAAAGAAGAATAAGTTTTGGTCCAAGGTAGCCTCAACCTCCAGTAATATCACTTTGATAGATAAAATCACTGATATTGAAGAATCGTATGGCAGGATGTGCGCTTTTCTTTGAAAATACGATGCAATTGTCAGAAAATATTCTTAGATTTGCAATGGGTCGACCTGAGGTGTATGGGAGTAAAAGCTCCACCCTCATTAAAAATATTGTGTTTTTTGGCTTTAAGCTTGATGAAGAGACCATTTCTATGGGCTTTCTTATTCAACTTATTTTTGTGCCGTATTTTTGAAGATTGGTTTTAATCGCTTTGAGTAAGTGTGTGCCAGTCGGATAGTTAGATGATTATTGTGCCATTCCTGCTTTTTGAAAGCAATCTATGAATGCACAATCCGTATCACCATCTGGTGATGAGTGGTACGGCTGATGTTTCAAACTGCTTGCGCTTCTGTCAAGTAGTGACCCAAATAGGTAAATACATATTGAGCTTAACGATCTCTGATGGTAAGGCTAAATTCCCTATGCTAACGCTACTTAGATTGTTATGCCTTGAAATGTTATTAGTAATTACAAAAGTGTTTTATTATGGAAAAGAAAAGAATTGCCCTAGCTGGGTCCAGGGGTGGCACTGGTAAAACCACATTATCCGTAGTACTCGGTACTATTCTTCGTGAAACCTACGGCAAGAAGGTGTGTTTTGTTGATTGTGACTTTTATCAACATCCTATCTCAGCCCAAAAGCAGTGGGAAGAGGATTTTATTGAAAAGAATAAAGAGCTAGCAAAAGAAATATTTGGAGCTCACGGATTGGATATTAGCAAGAGAGTTGCACCCCCTATTATCAATATGCAAATAGGATTTGAAAAGGAGATGATGCCTGAAGCTATAGAGAAAGTCTATCCTGAATGTGATGTCTATATCTATGACTTTAAGGACTCTCTAGACAATGAGGAAGCCCTCACTTATCTGACGAAAATGGACTGTGTCATCTTACCCACTATCGCAGACTCGGTTAACATACCGTCGACCTTCCATTGGATTGAGAAAATGAATGCCAAGCTAAACAAGCTAAAGACGAATGAGAAGGGTGGTCTTGAGTTCTCAAGACTTAACTCGCTCTTTTTACTATTCAATCATTTTAATGATCTAACTTGTGACTTTAGCCTTAAATCTTGGCTTGAAGACGAAGCTAAGAAGGCCAATATCGTGACTCTAGAAAACATGGTACGATACTTCTCTGGAGTAGCTCGAGATCTTAGCTGTGTGTCAAAGGGAAATAAGGACTTCTTCCTTTCTGTTTACTTACAACCATCTAATCCATATATGGAAGAGACCAATATTCACCAAGTTGCGGAAGAGATCTTCATTAGTGCTGGTATTGTTGATAGAAAAGTGGTAGAACCACATGTCATTCAAGATGCTACTATTCTACATCAAACCATTGTAGAGGATCTCAAGCAACAACTTGATGAAATAGGTATGAGTGGTAGGCATTTGTCGGTTCCACATCTCTCAGCGAAATACAAAGAGATTTGGGAGACCTACCAACGTCTTTGCTCTATGTCTGCCGATGAGATCGAAAAGCTATTCGGGAGAAAGCCATCTGATGCAGTTTGATATTTAGGGCAAGCGATCTCTTGCTGTCTAGAATCGAGTATGAAGGATCGATGCTTTCATGCTCGATTCTAGTCTTGCGGGTGGTTACCCTCTCCCTCTAATGGCCTTATTTCTTACCTTCAGACATCATGAATTGTCCAATAAGCCAATTTACATTCGCTTATCGATGATGAGATTGCGATATTTATACTATCTTTGTGTGATTAAAGATTAGGAGATACCGTAATACAGATATTATA
This sequence comes from Porphyromonas somerae, assembly GCF_022845615.1. Taxonomy (NCBI): domain Bacteria; kingdom Pseudomonadati; phylum Bacteroidota; class Bacteroidia; order Bacteroidales; family Porphyromonadaceae; genus Porphyromonas; species Porphyromonas somerae. The sequence continues at coordinate 870,485 of NZ_AP025559.1, forward strand.
ATGAGTAAGGATATGATTACAATAACTCTGCCAGATGGTTCGAAAAAGGAGTATGAGCGTGGGGTGACTGCACTACAAGTGGCTGAGGATATTAGTCCGAGGTTGGCTCGGGAGGTGCTAGCTGCGACGGTTAACGATAAAATCGTGGATCTCACTCGTCCTATTGAGACAGATGCTTCGCTCCGGCTGCATAAGTGGGAGGATGACGAAGCTAAGCATGCCTTTTGGCATACCAGTGCACACTTGATGGCAGAGGCCCTTCAGGAGCTTTATCCTGGGATTAAGTTTGGTATAGGACCCGCCATTGAAAATGGCTTTTACTATGATGTAGACCCAGGTGAGGGGGTACAGATAAAAGAGTCGGACCTTCCTGCCATTGAGGCGAAGATGCGGGAGCTGGTATCTAGGAAAGAGACGCTTGTGAGGAAGCATATTTCAAAGCAAGAGGCACTTGATTACTGGAATAAGAAAGGCGACCAATACAAGGTGGAGCTGATCACAGACTTGGAGGATGGTACCATTACCACCTACACTCAGGGTGGCTTTACCGACCTTTGTAGAGGCCCTCACCTCCCCAATACCTCTAGTATTAAAGCCATCAAGCTCCTCACCGTAGCTGGTGCTTACTGGAGAGGAGATGTGAAGCGACCACAGCTGACTAGAATCTATGGCATCACCTTCCCTAAGAAGAAGATGCTGGACGAGTATCTAGCTCTTTTGGAGCAGGCTAAGGAGCGTGATCACCGAAAGATAGGTAAAGACCTTGAGCTATTTGCCTTTTCACAAAATGTAGGTGCAGGATTGCCCTTATGGCTACCTCGTGGTACACAGCTAAGGCTTCAGCTAGAGGAGTTTTTAAGAAAAATCCAAAAGCAATATGGTTATGAGCAGGTGATGACACCACATATCGGGAATATCAACCTGTATAAAACCTCTGGGCACTATGCTAAGTACAAGGATGATGCCTTCCGGCCTATTGAGACGCCACAAGAGGGTGAGCTATTTATGCTGAAGCCGATGAACTGCCCTCACCACTGCGAGATATATAAGACCAAACCAAGGTCGTACCGCGATCTCCCTGTACGGTTGGCAGAGTTTGGAACGGTATATAGATATGAGCAGAGTGGGGAGCTCCATGGTCTCACTCGCGTGCGTGGATTTACTCAGGATGATGCCCACCTTTTCTGCCGTCCAGATCAGATTAAGGAGGAGTTTATCAAGGTGATGGATATTATCTTTATCATCTTTAAAGCTCTTGACTTCAATCAGTTTGAAGCTCAAATCTCGCTGAGAGATCCTAATAACAAGGAGAAGTATATTGGTTCGGATGAGAATTGGGATAAGGCTGAGCAAGCGATTATTGAAGCTTGTAATGAGACGGGGCTAAAGACACACATAGAGTATGGAGAAGCGGCCTTTTATGGTCCTAAGCTCGACTTTATGGTAAAGGATGCGCTTGGTCGTCGCTGGCAACTAGGTACCATTCAAGTAGATTACAATCTACCTGAACGCTTTGAGCTAGAGTACACAGGCGAAGACAATCAAAAGCACCGTCCGGTAATGATTCACAGAGCACCATTTGGCTCTATGGAGCGTTTTGTAGCTGTTTTGATTGAGCACACAGGTGGTAAATTCCCATTGTGGTTGGCTCCAGATCAGGTGGCTATTCTTCCTATCTCAGAGCGCTTTAATGATTATGCATTCAAGGTATTGAGAGAGCTAGCACTGCATGATATTCGAGCTTTAGTAGACGATAGAGCCGAGAAAATAGGCAGGAAAATACGCGACAATGAGCTAAAACGTATTCCATACCTCCTAATCGTAGGCGAAAAAGAGGCCGAGGAGGGTACTGTATCTGTGAGAATTCAGGGGCAAGGTGATCAAGGTTCCGAAAAAATTGGTATCTTTGCAGACCGTGTGTTGAAGGAAGTTGACGCACAGATGAATGCTTGGCGCTATGAGCAACAAGCTACAGAGAAAAAATAAGTAATAACAATAAACAAACTAGCATAAATAAACGACTGATTGACTACAAACTGAATGGGGAATATTAATAGACGAAATCCGAGGGGCCCATATAATAAGGCCGATGAGCCACAAGAGAAGATCAATGAGCAGATTAGAGCTCGTGAAGTAAGGCTTGTTGGTGACAATGTTGAGCAGGGAATCTACTCCATACAAGAGGCTCGTCGAATTGCGGATGAGCAAGAGTTGGATTTGGTAGAGATCTCGCCTAATGCTGAACCACCAGTTTGTAAGATACTTGACTACCAAAAGTATCTATATCAGAAGAGGAAGAAAGCTAAGGAGCAGAAAGCTAAGCAGACGAAGATTGTAGTAAAAGAGGTGCGATTTGGTCCTCAGACCGATGATCACGATTACGAATTTAAGCTACGTCATGCAAAGGGATTCCTTGAAGAGGGTAATAAGGTGAAAGCCTATGTATTCTTTAGAGGTCGCTCTATTGTCTTTAAGGATCAAGGAGAATTGCTTCTCCTAAGATTCGCGCAAGACCTTGAAGAGTATGGCAAGGTGGATCAGATGCCTAAACTTGAGGGGAAAAGGATGATTATGATGTTTTCACCTCTAAAGGGAGCTAGCAAGAAAAAGTAACGACTTCTATCAGAGGTGGTGAGAAGGGATGCAACTCTTCTTTACTGCCGAAGGTAGACTTATTTGATAACTAATTAATAATTGACTGGAATGCCTAAGATGAAGACTAATCCCGGTGCTAAGAAGAGATTTACTCTCACCGGATCAGGTAAAATCAAGCGCAAGCATGCTTACAAGAGCCATATTTTGGCTCACAAAACCAAGAAGCAGAAGCGTAACCTCACTAACGCTGGACTTGTACACAAGTCTGATGTGCGTGGTGTGAAGAAGCTTCTCGGTATAGGTTGAGTAAGTTTTTAAGCAGAGAAAAGAGATTTTTTTAACAGAGTGTGATTGCCCTTTACAAGAGCCTTACCAATGTAGGTGATGCCGCTCACGCTCAAAGATTTTTAGAACAATGCCAAGATCAGTAAATCACGTCGCTTCAAGAGCGAAGAGGAAAAAGATTTTAAAGCAAACCCGTGGCTACTATGGTGCACGTAAGAATGTATGGACTGTAGCCAAGAACACATGGGAGAAAGGCCTTCAGTATGCCTATCGTGACCGCAAGACCAAGAAGCGTAATTTCCGCTCACTATGGATCCAGCGTATCAATGCAGCTGCTAGAGAGGAAGGTCTATCTTACTCTAAGTTTATGGGTATGCTTAAGGCTAAGGGTATAGATATCAATCGCAAGGTTCTAGCTGACCTAGCAATGAATCACCCTGAAGCTTTCAAGGCCATCGTAGAGCAAGCTCGCTCATAAGGCTTACTTTTTGTATATTAAAGGCAGAAGAGGTATTGACTAGATCAGTACCTCTTTGCTATTTTGAGGCTTTAATATCCTAAGTAGTCAAAGCTTTTAATTAGCTTTGTAAATAAAATATGGAAATGATGAATCCGCAAGAGATACGAATTGAAGATTATACGTACAACCTCCCACCAGAAAGGATTGCAAAGTATCCTTTGGAGGAGAGAGACCACGCTAAGATGCTCTATTATTCCGAGGGCAATATAGAGAGTTATGACTTTACCGACTTGACTAGTCTATTGCCTAGCAATTCGGTATTGGTGATGAATACCACCAAGGTTATTAGAGCTCGATTGACTTTTTTTCGTCAAACTGGTGCTCGAATAGAGGTCTTTTGCCTTGAGCCGTACTCTCCATCGCTCTATGAGTTGTCACTAAGCACAAAACATGAGGTCATCTGGCATTGCCTGGTGGGGCAGTCACGTAAATGGAAGGAAGAGTACCTGTACCAGCCTCTTGCAGATGGTACCCTATTAAGGGTAAGTAGAGTGGACGGTCATTGCAGCAGTGGCTCTTTAATTCGATTTGAATGGTCCAATGAGATGACCTTTGGAGAACTCCTTGAGCACTTGGGTGAGTTGCCTATTCCCCCGTACCTTAATAGAGATACAGAGGAGAGTGACCTGAGGGATTACCAAACGGTCTATGCTCGTGAAGAGGGTAGTGTGGCCGCACCTACGGCTGGCCTTCATTTTACAGAAGACCTGCTTTCAAGGCTCAAGGAGAAGGGGGTAGACCAGATCCCAATAACTCTGCACGTAGGTGCAGGTACTTTTTTGCCCGTGAAGAGTGCTACAATGGGAGGGCACGAGATGCATACTGAGGTGATTGAAGTACGGCTCTCATCTCTCCAGTCTATTTATAATGCACTCCTCGAAAAAAGGCCTATAGTGTCGGTAGGCACGACCAGCACCCGCACTTTAGAGAGTTTGTACTATATGGGTATTCAGGTTATAGAGTCGGCAAATGACCCCCTCAGTGTACCTCAATGGATACCCTACGAAACAACAACCTCTGCTACAACTGAGGAGGCGATAAAAGCCTTGATAGACTACCTGGAGGACAAGGGTGTTGATCGATTGTTTGGGCAGACCCAATTAATCATTGTTCCTGGATACGCCTATAAGCTGGTTGATTATTTGATTACCAATTTTCACCAGCCCAATAGCACTCTGCTATTATTGGTAGCTGCATTCATAGGGAGCGATTGGCACAAGATATATGACTTTGCTTTGCGTAATGATTATCGCTTTCTAAGCTATGGAGATGGCTCATTGCTCAAGAAAAGACAGGTAAGCTCAAATGTCTGAAACCAGTGCGATAAATAGGCGAATACTTAAACTCGCTCTGCCTAATATACTGAGCAATCTCACAGTACCTCTTCTAGGGATTGTAGACCTCACGCTCTCAGGACACTTGGAAGATGCCTATGCCATAGGTGCCATAGCCATAGCTACCACTATGTTCAATCTCATTTATTGGAATTTTTCGTTCCTTAGAATGGGTACTACAGGCTTGACCGCACAGTCTCATGGAGCTGGCAATCACCTTGCTATGGGTCGGAACCTCACCCAATCGCTGTTGATTGCTTTAATGGGTGGGGTATTTATCTTGCTATTGCAGCAACCGATATTAAATCTCACTTTATTGATTCTTAAGCCAGAGGGTGGGCTTATTTCATACGCCACGATCTATTATGATATAGTTGTATGGGGAGCTCCAGCCGTATTATGCACATTAGCCCTCAATGGTTGGCTTATTGGCATGCAGAACACCTGGTATCCGATGGCGGTTAGTATTATGACCAATGTCACTAATATCGCCATTAGTGCCTGCTTGGTGATATTGGGGGGAAAAGGCATCACCGGTATTGCTACTGGTACCCTTGTGGCACAATGGCTTGGTGCTACATCACTGCTGATCGGAGCCTATCTGCTCTATTTTAAGAAAAATCGTGTCTCGCTACCGAGAAAGCTAGAAGAGCTAAAGGTGGGGCTACGCAGATACTTTGGCACCAATCTCCACATATTTCTGCGTACTATACTCATCTCATTGATTTCGGCCTTTTTCACCTATGCGGGGTCTACCCAAGGGGCTTTGATACTGGCTGCAAATGCGCTTCTATACCAGGCCTTTACCTTCTTCAATAACTTTGTTGATGGCTTTGCATTTGCAGGTGAAGCAATTGTAGGACACTATTATGGGATGAAAAATAGGCACTTGCTTACAAAGTCGGTTAAATTGCTGATAGTATGGGGCGCTACATTTGCATTAATAACTAGCTTGCTGTATTTCATTATTTCGGAGCCTTTTCTTGCCTTTTTAACTGATAAGGAAGAGGTGATCAATATTGCTCACAACTATTTGATTTGGGTCTACCTATTGCCTGTTTTGGGTTTCCTCGCCTTCTTATACGATGGCGTATTTGTAGGGATTACTGCAACTCGCGAAATGCTACTAAGTATGTTGTTTGCTGTTGCGGTATTTTTTGCTCTCTATTTTACGCTACCATTTACAGATGTCAATCATAATCTTTGGGCAGCCTTTGTTATGTACTTATTGGCGAGAGGTGGGTGCCAAATCCTTATGTCTCGGAAGATGGTTGGGCTAGGTAAGCCCTTTGAGTATGTCTACACGCTCTCGGTAGGGACCACCTATTTGGATTCGGAAGAAAAGATAAAGAATTATCTCGCAACTGAATTTCCAAGCAGTCAGTTCTCTAGCTTTTACATCACCGATGATGTATCAGAGTACTCGTCAAGAAAGTACCTAAATAGTGTGCTACGAGTGGAAAGCGCCCTTACACTAGATGAGATGATTGCAAAGACAAAGCAAATTGAATCTCAATTTGGGAGGAAGAAAGAACCCACTGGTGATGTAGCTCTGGATATTGATGTGGTGCTTATGGATAGCCAAATACTTCGAAGCAAAGACTTTAATAGAGATTACTTTCAGATCGGATATAACGAAATTGAATCAACTCATCATGGACAAGAAAACTACTAGACGAGTTTATGGCTACACTTGTAGCTACTTGCTTTTAGCACTTTCACTGCACATTGCCAATCATTTCTTCTTTGAGAGTTATTTCTTGCAGAACATGGCATTATACATACCTTTTATGATGCCTCTACACATGATGGGATTAAGACAGAAAGGCAAAATGGTTTTTGATGACACTACCTATCTACTGATGTTTATATTTATGATGGTTGTCTCCATGGTCCTTTACACTCTTTTCTACTTCCTTTGATCGACCTCATCTATAGCCAAAAAGTGTTATCTTTGCATTACGTATGATGATAGATAATATAGGAGATAAAGGAACCCTCATAGGCAAGCGTTTTGTATTTGAAACGTTGGGGTGTAAACTTAACTTTTCTGAGTCGAGTCACTTGTCTCGTGCTTTGATTGAAAAAGGCATGAAGGTTGCTGACTCAGGAGAGGTGGCAGATATATGCTTGGTAAATACTTGCAGTGTTACAGAGGTTGCTGAAAAGAAAGGGCGTCAACTAGTTAGGCGTCTCCATAGAGAGCATCCGGGTGCACGTATAGTAGTTACTGGTTGCTACGCTCAGCTTAACCCTGAGGCATTTTTAAGTCTGGAGGGAGTCGATTTGATTATAGGTGCTCGAGATAAAGGGCGTTTACTAGAATATATTGAAGGGCTTGAGAGTAGGGGAGTAGATGGTCACTTAGTACATACCCCTATTGAGGAGGTCGATTCATTTGAGGCCTCTATATCAAGTGAAGGCCGCACCCGTCACTTCTTAAAGGTACAGGATGGTTGCGATTATAGATGTAGCTATTGTACTATTCCTAAAGCTCGTGGAAAAAGCCGGAATGGGACGATAGAGGAACTAGTAGAATTGGCTCGAGGAGTAGCACGCAGTGGAGGCCGTGAAATAGTTCTTGTAGGTGTAAATGTCGGGGACTTTGGACGTAGTACAGGGGAGCAGTTTATTGACCTTTTACGTGCTTTAGACGAAGTGGAAGGGATCGATCGCTATAGAATATCCAGCATTGAACCAAACCTTATTACGGATGAAATCATTCGCTTTGTGGCACACTCTAAGAGGTTTGCTCCTCACTTTCACATTCCGCTCCAAAGTGGTAGCGATGAGGTGTTGAAGCTCATGCGTCGCCGGTACAATCGATCGCTTTTCAAGCACAAGGTGATGCTTATTAAGGAGATAATGCCTGATGCTTTCATAGGGGTAGATGTGATTGTAGGAATGCGTGGCGAGTTGGATGAGTATTTTGAGGATGGGCTCAATTTTATCGGCGAATTACCAGTCAGCAAGTTACATGTCTTTTCGTATAGTGAGCGCCCTGATACTGATGCGTTAAAGATCCAGCCGATAGTTCCTCCCGAAGTCAAGCACCAAAGAAGCCAAAGATTGTTGGAGCTGAGCGATAAAAAACATGTTGCCTTCGTTCAATCACAACTTGGTACTCAGGGAAGGGTATTGGTGGAGCATCACGCATCTGGTGCTGATGGTCAGTGGCTCTATGGGTATACTGGTAACTATGTTCGCGTGCGTCTTCCTTTCCGATCAAATATAGAAGGGCGCCTTGTGGAGGTGAAGTTACACGATATAATTGAGGGCGACTGTGTAGTTAGTGGCTCATTTATAGACGATGAAAGAGCTGAGTAAAGGGGAAATTTGGCGAGGGAAGCTATTGTATTCCCTACTACGACTAATCGGATATTTACCTAGTTGGTGGCACTATGGTATGAGTTGGTGCATCTCATATCTACTGCAATACGTGATTGGCTATCGTAGGAAAGTTGTACAAGCCAATTTAGCACATTCTTTTCCCGAAAAGAGTAAATCTGAGCTCCGAAAACTTGAGCGGGCTTTCTATCATCACCTATGCAATGTGGGAGTAGAGACGGTGATGCTAACCGCATTTGGAGAGCGTCGGTTTAGGCGCCACGTGAGTATTGAAAATCCTGAGCTGATTGAAGAACTACACAAAGAAAATAAGCGCATCTTTTTCTTACTCGGCCATTACGGCAATTGGGAGTGGTATACGGGATGTCAGTTGCTGCTACCTGTGACTGAATTCAACGTTGCTTTTGTGCGACAGAAAGGTGCTTGGCACTATGTTCTATCAAAGCTTAGAAGCAAATTTGGCGCTCAATTGATGGATAAGTGGGATGCAGCAAAGATTATTCTGCACCAAAGAAACGATAATAGCAATAAGACCTATATAATGGTGGCTGATCAAGCTCCAGGTATTGAAGGAGCAGAGCTTTTCGTTAACTTTCTAAACCAATACACAGCAGTAGTTACTGGTATGGATCGTCTGGCGAAGATGTTAGGAGCAGCGGTAGTCTATGTAGATGTGGAGCGTCCGAAACTTGGGAAATACCGACTTAAGCTTGTGGAAATGACAAGAGATGCTAGTCAGCTCCATAAACATCAACTATCAAAAGACTTTATGCAGCTACTGGAAAAGACCATCAGAAGAAAGCCTGAGCTATGGCTTTGGTCTCACAAACGGTGGAAGGTGACTCCAGAGCTAGTAAAAGAGCGCTTTCCACATAAAGATATAGAAATGGCATGAAAGAGATAGCCATAGTAGTACTTTCATGGAATGCACAACCATTATTGGAGCGGTATTTGCCTGATTTAGTACAGCATACCCCTCTAGATCTTGCTGATATTATACTAGCAGATAATGGTAGTAGCGACGCCTCTGTAGCTTATGCTAAAAGTCTTGGCGTAAAGGTAATTGAATTAGGAGAAAACTATGGTTTTGCTAGAGGTTACAACGAAGCAATAGCTCGCTTGGAACATAATTATGTACTACTACTCAATAATGATGTGCGAGTATCTCCAGGCTGGCTCGAACCCCTCTACCACTTCATGGAAACCCACAGGGATGTGGTGTCAGTACAGCCAAAGATAAGATGGGATAGAGCTCCTCAAAGCTATGAATATGCTGGGGCTGAAGGTGGATATTTGGACTACCTCGGATATCCTTTTTGTAGAGGACGTATTTTTGAGACACTTGAGAAGGATCACGGGCAATACGGCTTAGAGCCTAAAGAGGTCTTTTGGACGAGTGGGGCAGCAATGTTAGTTCGCAGGAAAGTCTATATTGATGCTGGAGGTTTTGATGCTTCGTTTTTTGCTCATCAAGAGGAAATAGACCTATGTTGGCGATGGCACATTGCAGGGCATCGACTATTTGTAGTACCTGAAAGTACTGTGTATCACTATGGTGGTGCTTCGCTCAGTAGTACTGATCCTCGTAAAACATTTCTCAATTTTCGCAATAACCGAAAAATGCTCTATAAGAACCTCCCAGATAGTAAACGCTTTTGGATACTAACAGTGAGGTGGTTGTTGGATCTAGTTGCCATGGCCACTTTTATGGTACAAGGTAAATGGGGGGATGCTAAAGCAGTAGTCAAAGCACTTCGAGCCTATCGTCGTATGGGAAAAACAGTCTCAGGAGATAGTGAGGCCCGAGAAGTAGCCTTTCAAAAGCTCTATAAAAGATCACTGCTAATACGATATCACATATATCGCGAGAAAACTTTTGACCAACTGAAAGTATGAAAAGAATATCAATACTCATCTGTAGCACCCTACTTTTCTCAATCCTCATAGTGGGCTGCCAAAGTAAGACTAAAAAGGGAGCTGAGCAGATGATTGCTACGGCGGATAGCCTTATTAATATTGATGCACTAGACAGTGCTTTAGAGTGGCTGGATAGTGTGAAAGTGGTATATCCGAATGAGGTTGAGAGCCGACGTAAAGCCCTAGAAAAGTCTAGGAATGTTAGGCTCGAACTGAGTCGCAGAGACTCTCTCGCTTCTGTAGAACGTCTTGGTCTTCTTGAAGCCTATACCGATAGTCTATATCAACAATTTAGACTCATTCCGGCTAAAGATATGCCCGATGAAAACATACTTCGATTTAGAGGGTACGACCCAGCCTCAAAGACACCAGAGTCGCCTTTTATCGACGCTTATGTAGCGAATGATGGCACTCTTGAGCTAATTGCATCAGCTTCAAGTACTACCCAGTTAAATATAGTCTTCATTCGCATCTCTGACCGTGCCAATGACACTTATATACTTAGCGACACGCTGCAGTACGATGGGGGGCTGAATTATAGGTATAGCAACCTAGGTCGCCATTATGAACGACTTACTTTTGCGGGAAAAAGGGGAATGCCTTTAGGGCAATTTGTAGCCCTAGCTCCAGATAACTCTAGGCTAGGTGTAGAGTTTTGCAATGAAAAAGGAAAAGCAAAGGTACGCTTTGATCTAAATCAAGAGGCTAGGGTGGCCATCACCAATAGCTACAAGTATGTAGCTGCATTGGAGGAGATGAAAGAGATTTACATTTCACTGAATAAGCATGAAAAACGGCTCCAAAATAGTCTGAATCTAAATAGTGCGGAAAAAATAAGGTAACTTTGTCCAACTGAACATCAAATAGCTATAAACATATGAATAAGGAATTAAGCGCAAAATATGACCCATCAGAGGTAGAATCGAAGTGGTACGACTATTGGATGAGATACAAGCTGTTCTCCTCTAAGCCAGATAACCGACCACCCTACACAATTGTGATGCCACCACCAAATGTCACAGGTGTGTTGCACATGGGTCATATGCTTAATAATACTATCCAAGATATATTGATTCGCCGGGCAAGAATGACTGGCTACAATGCTTGCTGGGTACCTGGTACTGATCACGCTTCTATTGCGACGGAAGCAAAAGTTGTGGAACGCCTAGCTAGTAAAGGGATCAAAAAGAGTGACCTCTCTCGTGAGGAGTTCTTAAAGCATGTATGGGAGTGGACCCATGAGCATGGCGGAATTATCATTGAGCAGCTCAAAAAAGTCGGTACCTCATGCGATTGGGATCGCTTAGCCTTTACCATGGATGAGACACGTAGCAAAGCGGTAATAAACGTTTTCTGCGACCTTTATCGCAAGGGACTTATCTACCGTGGTGTCCGAATGATTAATTGGGATCCAAAGGCTAAAACAGCTATTTCTGATGAGGAGATTATTTATCACGAGACGGAGAGCAAGCTATACTATATTCGCTACTTTGTTGAGGGTGAGGCAGATAAGTACATTGTAGTAGCCACGACACGGCCCGAGACTATTTTTGGAGATACTGCCGTCTGCGTTCACCCAGAGGACGAGCGTTATAAGTGGCTTGAGGGCAAGAAGGTAATAGTGCCAGGGGTAGGGCGTGCCATCCCCATTATTCACGATGAATATGTAGATAGAGAGTTTGGTACGGGATGTCTTAAAGTGACTCCTAGTCACGATGTCAATGACTATATGCTAGGTCAGAAGTACAACCTTCCTGAGCTAGATATATTTAATGACGATGGTACTCTCAACCACTTAGGTGGCAAGTACGAAGGCGAAGATCGTATGGACGTGCGCAATAGCTTCATAGAGGAGTTGCAGGGACTTGGATTAGTAGAAAAAATAGAGAACTACACCAATAAGGTGGGTCTTTCTGAGCGTACTCATGTGCCTATAGAGCCCAAGCTCTCTATGCAATGGTTCCTCAAGATGAAGGAATTGGCTGCACCTGCATATCGAGCTGTAATGGAGGATGACGTGCAATTGGTACCAGACCGCTTCAAGGGAGTGTATGCCTCTTGGATGGAAAATGTAAGGGACTGGAACATCTCTCGTCAGCTTTATTGGGGGCATAGGATCCCCGCTTACTTCCTTACTGATGGCACTATTGTGGTAGGAGAAACTCCTGAAATAGCACTGAAGGAAGCTAGGAAACAGACTGGAGATCAAAGCCTTGAAATGAAGGATTTGACTCAAGACCCCGATACACTTGACACTTGGTTCTCATCGTGGCTGTGGCCTATTTCTCTCTTTGGTGACCCTTTGGAGAAGCATAATGCTGAGTTGGATTATTACTACCCAACTTCTGACCTAGTAACAGGACCTGATATCCTATTCTTCTGGGTTGCTAGGATGATTATTGCTGGCTATGAGTATAGGGGAGAAAAGCCATTTAAGAATGTCTTCCTTACTGGAATAGTGCGGGATAACTTGAGGCGTAAAATGAGTAAGTCTCTTGGTAATAGTCCTGACCCACTAGAGCTAATTGATAAGTATGGAGCCGATGGAGTACGCATGGGACTTATGACGGCTGCTTCGGCTGGTAACGATATTTTATTTGATGAGGGATTGGTGGAGCAAGGACGTAATTTCAGTAATAAGTTATGGAACTCCTTCCGTCTAATCCAAGGCTGGGAAATAAGTGATACTATCGCTCAAGAGGAGGCTCAGAAAGCTGCGATTGATTGGTTCGAACAACTTCTTAGGAAAGAAGAGACTATTCTTGCCGACCACTTTAAGAAGTATCGTATCAATGACGCTGCTTTATTGATGTATAAGCTAATTCGTGACGACTTCTCTGGAACTTATCTTGAGCTGATTAAGCCCCCTTATGGTGCTCCAATAGATAGAGCTACCATCATGGCAACGAATCGTTTTTTCGAAGAACTTCTGAAGCTGCTACATCCATTCATGCCATTTATCACTGAGGAGCTATGGCAAGCGATAGCTGAGAGACAGGAGGGGGAGAGCATTATGGTAAGCCAAGTAAGAGAGCTACAGTCCTTCGATGAGAAGGTTATAGCACAGATGGAGAGAGATCGCTCTATAATTACACAAATACGTAACTTGAGAGCCAAGAAAAATCTATCTCCAAAGGAAGAGTTGGAGCTGCATACAGAGGCTAATCTTTCCGACGTTTCAAAGGCGGTTATTACCAAACTTGCTAATATCACTAGCTATCAACACCAACAGCCACGTGAAGATGCAGAAATGGTTACATTCCAGATTGAAACATCTCTCTTTGGGATACCTGTGGCAGGACTTGTTGATGTAGCAGCAGAAATCGAAAAGCTGAAGGCAGACCAGGAGCACCTGCAAAAGTTCCTCAAAGGTGTACAGAGCAAGCTCAATAACCCTAAGTTTGTCGATAAGGCTCCAGAGGCTGTTGTTGCCATGGAACGTAAAAAAGAGCAAGATGCAATTACAAAGCTTCAGACTATTCAAACGAGACTTGATAGCTTGGAATAAGTTTGTAGCTTTTTAAATGAGAAGAGTAGGGCAGAATACCATATAATTGGTATTTAGCCCCTCTTTTTGCTAAAGTAATATGATAGAAGGGAAAATAGACCTATCAACGAAGGAGATTCTTAGGCTATCTTGGGCAGTCTTTATTTCACTAATTGCCCAAAATCTGATTGGAGTGATTGACACTGCATTCGTATCTAGGGTTGGTGAAGTAGAGCTTGGTGGAACTGCTATGGGAAGCCTTGTTTACTTTAGCATATATACTGTAGGGTGGGGGCTAGCAAGTGGCACTCAGATAATGATTAGCCACCGATACGGTGCCAAGAAGTTTAACCAGATAGGAAGGGTTTTAGGGCAGGGTATCAGACTATTGTTACTTGCCGCATTACTTGTCATGGCACTAGGCTTCTCACTCGGTCCAAAGCTCTTCAACTCGCTACTAAGTAGCGAGAATGTGGCTAATAGTGCTGTAGACTATTGGACTTATCGTAGCTTTGGCTTTCCATTTGCCTTTCTTGCCTCTACCTTTCGTTCTTTTTTCGTTGGCATATCACGTACTAAGGTATTGACCCTTAATTCAGTGGTAATGTCCATAGTCAATATTACCCTTGATTACGGACTTATTTTTGGCAATTTTGGCCTCCCAGAAATGGGGGTTAAAGGTGCTGCTCTAGCAAGTGTGATAGCGGAATTTTCTTCGCTTGTCTTCTATTTCTTGTATACATTGTGGAGACTAGATGGAAACTTCTTTGGCCTTAATAAGGCAAATCTGATGGTATGGGACAAAGGCCTCTCAAAGCAACTATTTGGGCTTAGCTATTACCTTATGCTACAGGCCTTTGTGAGCCAAGCCGCATGGGCAATATTCTTCTTTATGATTGAAAGTTTGGGAGAGCGTCAGTTGGCAGTGGCATCTATCACAAGACAGCTGTACGTGCTTTTCTTTATACCACTCAATTCGTATGGCACAGCAGTTCGCACTACCGTCGGTCATATTGTTGGTGCTGGTATGATAGATGAGCTATGGAGCTATTTATTGAGAGCTATAAAGCTTTCATTTGGCACCATGTTGATCTTCTTTACATTCGTCCAGCTTTTCCCTGAGATACCATTGCGTATTTTTACAGATAATGCTGACTTAATCCAATCCTCTGTACCAACCCTGAGGGTGCTTGCCACAGCTGCTTTAATAGCATCAGCTGGTAATATGTTTTTCAATGCGGTTAGCTCAAGTGGTAATACGCGTAGGGTATTCCAGATAGAGATGCTCAATGCATCTTTCTATCTGATTTATGGCGCTACAGTTGTCTACTTGCTTAATGGCACAGTGGCAATGTGCTTTACAGTTGAAATCATCTACTTCCTTTCAATCGCACTAATGAGCTATAAGTCTATGAAGCGACTTATAGAGAAATAATCATAACAACACACATCTAAGAGCATGCCTTTTATTTCTCTTGGGTTACTCACTAAGAATGTGTGGTCGTTCATCTCCTTTTAATTGCCTGGAATTGTAGGCTCCACAAATAATTACAATATGCTACTTAACATAACACCTATTATAATAATAGCATAAAGGAGATGGAAAGTTCCATATAATTCCCCCATTTAAGCACTATTGATTTTTTATTAGCAAGTATAACAGACGCATAATATCTTTATCACTACAGAATACTTATTGCTGTAATAGAGTTCTATTTATTAGTATAGTATGCTCAATGGAACGTTAATATGCCTAGCGTTTCTTTATTAGAGATACTACCGATCAAGGCTCCTAATTCTTCGGGAAAACTTCAGTGCCAACAAATCTATTCTCCCAAACAAAGAGCACTGTAACTTTTCTGAACTTCTAACTGAAAATAAGGGGAAAAAGGAGCTAAAAGAGGGCTTTCAAAAATCCTCTTATCAATCACCTGGAATTCAATACTTTATATGATCGTCATCCGAGCTGCAACTAAGCAATCGGCGAGATGCAACTCGGCAAATGCTTAGTTGCAACTCGCCGATTACTTAGTTGCATCTCAACTTTTACACTACTTGCATAAGTAATTATATACCCCCAAATAATTTCAATTCCTAATTGCATATTAATATAGCAAGAAGAAATATGATTAGTAGGATAATAGCTTACTCAGCGGAATGAGTAAAGGTTTCAAATGTATTATCATCATAATAAACGATTATTTTGGTGATACTTCTTTTCACCTCAGACATTACTGTCTGTTTATCAATAGTAGTAGAAGTTGAATTATCCTGATTAGGCTCCGCAGTATTATTTCTTAATGGCTCAGAATTAGCACTAAATAGAGTTCGCTGAGAATTCGAACCGACGAAAGAGGGCTGGGAAAGGTTATCATGCGAAAGAGCTTCTCCTGAAGCAACATTAGTATTACTCGTTGAATTAATATCTTTAGTTCGTTCTCCTTGACCACTACGAATCCACTCCTCATTATAAATGGGAAATGCAGAGAGAATTTGATACATCACCATTGGACTAATATTATTTCGCCCCTTAATGACGTGATTTAACGTAGAAGTTTTTATCCCAGTTAATTCTGAAAATTCAGCTTGAGTAAGTCCTTCATCATTGATAATGGACTCTACTCTTCTCCCCTGCTCTACTAATTTTTCCTCTCTCTCATCCATAGAGTATTGTGAATTGAGATTTACAATATAAATATACTTGAAATGTATACAATGTGAATGTGAATTCACTGCAAAGTTAAACTAAATATATCAAATAAACAACCCAGATAAATATGAAATCGACCACTTCAGCTTAATGCAACTGCTAAAGCCTATAATGAATATATGTTATATTTATAATAGATTAGCAATTAAGTGCTTGTGGGATTTAGGCGGTCCCGTCATTGATGCGTTCGCATTACATTGGTTTTTGTATTCATGTACGTCTTAGAATAGTTGTATATAATATTGGAAATAGGTTGGAAATCATATAGTTATACATTTGTTATTAATCGAGTAGAAGTGAAATAACGCGTGTTTTCGCATTGGCTTAAATTGTTTAATTTCTAGCTCGGTTAAAGAAATGGTTGTCTATACGATAAATTAACAATGGGGCTTTTATTCATAATTATATACTCAATAGATTTCAAATGTGAATGCAAACGGATTTATTCACACATGTAGTTATTTACAATGTGAATTTATCTTGTTTATTTGAGGCAAGTGACTTGGGCATTTGAAGAGGGCAAAGAAATTGTTATCTTTGTAGAAGAATGTTTAATCCATAAATATGCTTTAATTATGAGACTCTTATTAATCAGCAATTCTGCTTCCCCTGGTGAACAGTATCTAGAGAAGCCAGCACAAGATATCGCAACATTTCTTGGCAATCAGAAGAAGAATGTGGTTTTCATCCCTTTCGCAGGAGTGACCTTTAGCTTTGATGCCTATGTTGATAAGGTCAATAAAGCTTTGTCGGGCGTAGGTGTTGAGGTCAAAGGCGTTCATACCTTTGATGACCCTATTAAAGCTGTAGAAGAAGCTGGTGCCATAATGGTAGGCGGAGGTAATACTTTTCAGCTTGCAAAGATGATGCAAGAGCAAGGTCTTATAGAAGCGATTAGAAAAAAGGTAATAGATGGTGGTGCTCCCTATGTAGGTTGGAGTGCTGGTAGCAATGTCGCATGCCCTACTATCTGTACTACGAATGATATGCCGATTGTAGAGCCATTGAGCTTTAATGTCCTCAATTTAGTTCCATTCCAGATTAATCCTCACTACCTTGATACCCACCCTTCTGATCACGGAGGTGAGACACGAGAGGTCCGTATTCTTGAATATATTGAAGCCAATCCCACAATGTATGTAGCAGGGTTGAGGGAAGGCTGTCGTTTTTTAGTGGAAAATGGCAAGATAAAGCTTATTGGCGTTAGGACACTTCGTGTATTCAAAAAGGGCAAACAGATTACTGAGTATAGCACAGCGGATGACATTCAATTTTTAATGGAATAAAATGGCAGATTACAAAAAGACGGAGGAACAATTTGAAGGGGTGCTTTCAAATTGCAAGACGCTTTTTATCCATAAATTCAAGGATTATGGTGCTTCTTGGCGTGTAATGCGCCCTACTGCTATCACAGATCAAATCTATATTAAAGCTCAAAGGATAAGATCTGTGCAGGAAAAGAGGGAAAACAAGGTCGGAGAGGCTCTTAAATATGAGTTTATAGGGATCGTTAACTATGCGATTATGGGATTGGTTCAGCTAGAAAAGGGATATACTGACCAACCTACTGAAGATAAGGATCTACTCCTTCAGTGGTATGGTGAGTATGCTGCTAAGGCTAAAGAACTGATGTTTTCCAAAAACCATGACTATGGTGAGGCGTGGCGTAGTATGCGTATCTCCAGCATTACCGATATCATCCTTCAAAAGATATTTAGGACTAAGCAGATAGAAAATAATCAAGGAGCTACAAAAGTGAGCGAAGGTATTGATGCCAACTACCTTGACATGATCAATTATGCCATTTTCGCTCTAATAAAAATTAGTGAAGGATGTGATGCAATGGATTAAGTCAAAAAAAATATTGACTACCACTCTTCAGATTATAGTGGGCTTGGTCTTTGTCTTTTCTGGACTTATGAAAGGTATAGACCCAGTGGGTACCGCAATAAAAATTGGAGAGTACTTTAGCAGCTTCGGCATCCATTCCAATCCTAGTGTAGACCTTGTCTTTTCTGTAGCGCTTAATCTTTTTGAGAGTGCACTTGGCATTGCTCTTCTCTTAGGATTTAGACCTACAAAGACGAAGTTTGTAGCACTCGCATTAATGGGTGCTATGACTCTGCTCACCCTCTATATCTATATTTTCAATCCTGTCACAGACTGTGGTTGTTTTGGCGATGCCATCATCATTAGTAACAAAGCTACATTCTGGAAAAATGTTGTACTCCTTTCATTCGTTATCTACCTCTATTTTAATGGAGACCATTGGTATCATTGGTTAAATGTGAAAGGCAATAATTATGCTCTACTTGCGGGAGTGATCGTTTTTCTAGGCTTTAACCTTGCAAACATCAAACACCTACCCATTATAGACTTCCGTCCATATAAGGTTGGAAGCGACCTTATGGAACTGACCACTACTGGTGGATCGGAAGGAGAATACATCTACAACTTTGTCTACCAAAAAGATGGCGTTGAAAAGGTATTCGGAATTGATGAGCTCAATGACTTAGACTCCACTTGGATATTTGTGAGGGACGAGATTGAAGTTATCAAAGAGGCAACTAGGCCTCCAGGTGCTGACTTTGTACTCACTAGAGAAGATGGCAGTAATGCGATGGAGGACTTGGCTTATCAAGAGAGCGAAGCTATTTTAGTTATTTCCCCTGATATAACAGCGGTTCAACTCAAAATGCTTGAAGAGATGGTTGAAAAGTCTCCATACCCCCTACTCCTTGCTATGGGCAATACAGCTGATATCTGGAGCGATCCAAGGTATACAAAGCTTGAGAAGAGGTTTGCTGAAATCTTTTTTCTGGATAAAACCACTGCAATTACTATTGTGCGTAGCAATCCAGGGGTTTTGCTGATTAAAGCAGGAAAAATTGTAGACAAACTATCTGGAAGTGACTTTGAATCTGCATTAAATAAAGAAGATATTAGAAGTAATTTACCTAGCCTGGACCATCCGATATATAGCAAATTTGACAAGTTTGGTTTTATTGGGGTACTATCAGCTTTATATATACTTATCACCCTCTGTGGTGGAATTATTAGAAGGATAAATATTGTAAAACGTAAGAAAGAGAAATGATTATGAGAAAAAACATTGTTGCCGGCAACTGGAAAATGAACACCTCACTCCCTGAGGGCATTCAGCTAGCCAAAGATGTACGTAGCTCTATTGAAGGTAAAAACCTTAACTGCGAGGTGATTCTAGGCGTACCATTTACCCACCTTAGCGAGGTAGCAAAGGCTGTAGCAGGTAGCCCTATCAAGGTAGCTGCTGAGAACTGTGCTAGCGAGTCAAAAGGCGCATTTACTGGTGAGGTATCTGCTGAAATGGTTGCCTCTACTGGTGCCACTTATGTAATCCTTGGGCATAGCGAGCGCAGGCAATACTACCATGAGACTTCTGCTATTCTTAAGAAGAAGGTAGAGCTTGCTCTAGCTAATCAGCTAAAGCCAATATTTTGTATTGGAGAGGTACTCGAAGAGCGTGAGGTGGGTAAACACTTTGAGGTGGTAGAGCGTCAGGTAAAAGAGGCTTTATTTGATCTATCTGAAAGTGATTTCAAGAATATTGTATTGGCATACGAACCTGTTTGGGCCATTGGCACTGGCAAAACTGCCACGAGTGATCAAGCCCAAGAGATCCATGCACATATTCGTAAGGTAATAGCAGATAAGTATGGCAAGTCTATTGCTGATAATACTACCATTCTGTATGGCGGAAGTGCCAATGGTGGCAATGCTAAGGAGTTATTTAGCAAACCTGATGTAGATGGTGGACTTATTGGTGGAGCCTCACTCTCAGCAGAGAAGTTCCTACCAGTAATTGAAGGGTTTTAATAACCCCATCTTATAAATTGAGTAGGTCGGGAAACGAAAGTTTTCTGACCTACTTTCGTTTCCTTCCCTCTCACACCACCGTACGTGCCGTTCGGCATACGGCGGTTTAATTCGTTTTCAAAGAGAGACTAATCATATTCGATTAGTTTCATCTTCCGTCTTTCTTAATTTCCGCTTCCAATGCATACGTGCTTAGCTCTATGTGGGCGCTCGCATTGACGTTTTGAACGTTGCCACTCGTCAGCAAAGACATCGGAACATACATTCTTGATTAACGTTACAAATTATTCGGTCCTTCGCCTTGTCCTGCACGAGAACGGCTACTTCGACCTCTGCTGACTCCTCGACATTCGTTGTTACTATCCTATAGGACTGCCGAGGCCTCACGGGATAAGTCATACATCTTTCATCGTTTACCTGCCTAATTTACGCATCAAGGTTACGGTTGCCTTTTGGAACTTCACTGTCTTAGGCCAGCTTGTCCGCTTGATACGCCTTGGTATTAGGTTTCTGTTCGTCAGGCCACGAATTCGCTATTGCTTCTTCTCTCCCAAGGGTCGCCCCTTGAAACTTGCAAGTCGCTATGGGGTTCGTTGGCAACTACGCCCCGAGTGGACTTCCACCACAGATGTATGACATGTCCGTCATACCTAACAAAAGAGGGTTTGGAGAGACATCTCCAAACCCTCTTTTAATATGATTAATTAGCAATATACTCCAGTATAACTTCGTGGAGTAATTTGCTTCATTTCCTTCTTGAGCTCGTCAGAGATATCAAGATTATCTATGAAACGATCCAGCTTTTCACGTGTCAGCACCTCATTATTCCTTGTAAGCCCCTTAAGAGCTTCGTAAGGATTAGGATACCCCTCTCTACGCAAAATGGTCTGAAGCGCTTCTGCCACTACAGGGAGTGCATTATCTAGATCCTCAAGTATAGACTCCTCGTGCAATAATAGCTTATTTATTCCTTTCTTAAGACTATTAAAAGCGATCAAACTGTGAGCAATAGGCATTCCGATATTTCGCATCACGGTGCTATCTGTGAGGTCTCTCTGAAGGCGTGATATTGGTAGCTTATGAGCCAAATGCTCACAATAGGCAATGGCTATTCCTAGATTACCCTCAGCATTCTCAAAGTCTATAGGGTTCACCTTGTGAGGCATTGCAGAAGAGCCTACTTCACCCTCTTTTATCTTTTGCTTGAAATACTCTTCAGAGATATAGGTCCACATATCCCTTGCAAAATCAATAAGTATCACACAAATCCTCTTGATGCTATCCAGCAATGCTGCGAGATTGTCGTAATTTGAGATTTGTGTGGTATACTCCTCTAGATCCATCCCAAGGTACTCTTCTGCAAATGTATGTGCGAACTGTCGCCAATCAATCTCAGGATAAGCAATGTGATGGGCATTCATATTTCCTGTAGCTCCACCAAACTTGACACTTTGTGGTACAGACTGAAGTAGTTTTAATTGCTCAGAAAGACGATAAACATACACGTAAATCTCTTTGCCAAGTGTTGTGGGAGAAGCAGGTTGCCCATGAGTACGAGCCAGCATTGGTATCTCTCTCCATTCATTTGCCTTCTCAGTAAGTTCGGCAATAATCTCCTCCAACATTGGACACCAAACATCTTCAAGAGCATCTCGAAGCATCATTGGCTGTGAAGTATTATTGATATCTTGTGAGGTAAGACCAAAGTGTACAAACTCTAGTACTGGAGCATACTTTTCATCACTAAGTCGTTCCTTAATGAAATACTCAATTGCTTTTACGTCGTGGTTTGTGACAGACTCAATTTCCTTTACACGCTGACCATCTTCAGTAGAAAAGTCTTCATACAGCTTCCGCAATTCATCTCTGATCTCATCCTGTTGTAGCAAAGATAGCCTTTCAGGTAGCTCATTTGATAAAGCTATTAAGTACTCTACCTCCACCTTAACACGATACTTTATTAAGGCATACTCTGAGAAGTAATTCTCTAGCTCATTAACCTGCTTTCTATATCGTCCATCAATTGGCGATATTGCTTTTAGTGAATTCATAATTCCCTTATATTATTATATATTTAATTACTTCACCGCACCTTTAAGTCGTTCCATCACTTGCGTAAGCAATTGGCGAGGACAACCAATATTCAATCTCATAAAATAGTCTCCTCCTGTACCAAACATAGCTCCATCATTTAGGAAAAGCCCAGCCCGCTTAATAAAAAACTCATTGAGTTCTTCAGTGCTAGATAAACCTAATCCCCTACAGTCCAAGAAAATAAGGAAAGAGGCCTCAGGTACTATCATTTTAATCTTCGGTATATGCCTGGCTAAGTAGTCTTGTACATATGCTACGTTACCTTGAATATACTCAGTACATTCATCAAGCCACTCAGCTCCTTGCTTATAAGCCGCAGCTATTGCATCATAAGTAAAGCAATCACCAATACCAAGTCCATTATTATCAATATATGAATAGACCCTATCTCTTAATATTTCATCCATAATATATAGATGAGACCCAACAACCCCAGGCATATTAAAAGCTTTAGAAGGAGCCATAAGCGAAATGCCTACTTTGCTAGCAGCTTCAGAGACAGATGGAAAAGGAATATGCACAAATTCTTTATACGTAAGATCTGCATGAATCTCATCACTTAGGACTATCGTATTGTATTTAATAGCCAAACCTGCAATCCGTTCCAGCTCTTCGCGACGCCAGACCCTACCACCAGGGTTATGGGGATGACAGAGCAGGAATACTTTTGCCTCTTGCATGCCCCACTCCAGCTTACCCCAATCCAATTCATATCTCTCATTATGTAGTTGCAATGGCGCTTCTACCACTTTCCGTCCACTATTGATGATTACCTGTGAAAAAGGATAGTAAACTGGTGGGGTAATGAGTATTTGATCACCTTTATCTGTTAAGCATTCAAGCAACTTGTAAATTCCAGAGACAATGCCTGGGATATACTTAATCTCATTGGCAGTGGGTTTGAATCCATATTTTAGTTGAAACCAATTGCATATAGATTCATAATAGTAGTTGGGAATAGTGCCATAGCCAAGAATCGGATGCTCCAGACGCTCCCTGATCGCCTCGGCAACAAAAGGTGGTGTTGCAAAATCCATATCTGCGATCCATAGCGGAATGACTGAATCATAGTCGCTTTGAAAGGTACCAAAGCCGTCATACTTTACGCTATTGGTACCCTTTCGCTCAATCGGTTGATCAAAACTAAACTGTGGCATCTCTAATATCTATAAGTCATAACTAGTTGCTTCAAAATTACCAATAATTATTGACCCACAATAGATTTAAGGTTGCATAAGCTGCTAGACGGCCAATTATTTTCAGATAACACCTATTCATCCACCTTTTTTGGTTCAAATCTCTATTTTTCTCACACATCAGCTCGCCAGTCTCTTTATCTCTAAATTCTACTTCTACATCTCCTACATTATCACTACCTTTGCTTTCAGAAGAACTGATTTGTGGAGCATTCCCTTTAATGGCATTACTACCCTTTGATTGTGTGTCAGACTCAGCAGTGTCGGTAGTTACACTGTTACCAGTGGCGGGTTCGGTTCAAATCAGTTCTTTGTTTTTTGCGTATTCTGGTCTAAATACACCCGCACTGTTTGTTAACCTCATAATATCCACCATAGTCAGATAACTCAACAAACAAGGTCTTGCTTTTACCATCTGACATCTCTAAAAGATATGTAGGCTTGCCATTTGCTCTAATCTTGCCCCTTCTTATAGCAGTAAACCCTTTTGCTACTGCTTCAAAATAATCAATCACACTTTTAAATCAGCAAGATGCAATGTGTTTTAGACTACAGCCCCAATTGTTGAATAATCGTCATTCTTTCTTTCTCTTAATCTAATAGAACCAACTTTAAGCCCCATATCACTGCAAATCTCCCCAAGCTCACATCTCCACGACTGTTCGATTACACATTAATACTCGACTTCACCTCACCAATATCCACACCATCCGATCTTTCAACTATCCATTAGTGATTGTGCCTAAGAT
Source organism: Porphyromonas somerae (assembly GCF_022845615.1). Lineage (NCBI taxonomy): Bacteria > Pseudomonadati > Bacteroidota > Bacteroidia > Bacteroidales > Porphyromonadaceae > Porphyromonas > Porphyromonas somerae. The sequence goes on from NZ_AP025559.1 coordinate 894,575, forward strand.
GACTTTCACCACCCACCTCAAAATTATTCCTTATCTTTGCAAGTAGATGATAAAAGCTGCGTCTTATGCAAAATTGTGACAATATACAAAAAGTGACTGCTCACCCATTGATTTCTGTGCTGATGCCAGTTTATAATGGTGAAAATACGATTCAAAGAAGTTTGGACTCGCTCCTAGATCAGGGGGCAATTCCTTTTGAACTCGTCGTGGTTAACGACTGCTCTACTGATAAGACGTCAGAAGTGCTTGAGCAATTTTCGATTAATGCCCCTAAACATATTAGCGTAAAGATTATACAGCATGAAGAGAATGGAGGAGTGGCCAAGGCTAGAAATACTGCTCTATCCCATGCAATTGGGGAGTATGTTTTATGGCTAGATGCAGATGATTATTATGCTCCGAATTCCTTTGTGCAGCTACTTTCTATCCCGCAAACCGATGTCGTCGGATATAACTATTATCTGCAGAATGAGGCGAAATCAAGACTTATTGACTGTCCCAAACCTAATACACCCGAAGCAGCTCTGAAATTGATCTGTGAAGGGAAAATGAAATGGAACTTATGGGCCTTTATGATAAGGCGGAAGTTGATCGTGAGAGAGGATATACACTTCCTTTCAGGGTATAATATGGGTGAAGACCTCTACTTTATGGGGCAGGTATTGCTCTATGCTAAAGACTTTCAAATGCTAAACGCCCCCCTTTATCACTATATGACATCTAACGAAGCCTCTCTCACTAAAAACTATAATAATAAGCACTACGATGATATCGCCACAAATATTAAAGCTCTAGAGGAAATAATGGCAAAAGTCAGTAGTCACGATTACACTGATGATATCAACTTTTTGAAGCTCACCCTTAAGCTTCCCTTTCTATATTCTAGAGACGCGAACCAATATAAGAAATGGCAGGAATTGTTCCCAGAGGCTAATCTCTTTATAGATGAATACCCGTCAGATCATAAATATAATCAATGGCTTCAGAAGTGTGCCATGAAGGGACAATTTTGGTTGGTAGATCTATTTAATTATGTTTATAAGATAGCTTATAGATTGAGATATTAAGAGAGATAGAGATCATGAATAACATCCTTTCGCTTAATAACATTGTTAAAGCTATGGGCATTATTATATGTGCTCTAGCAGTTGATTTTTACCTTTTTCCAACAAGCTTCCTAGGTGCATACGGTGGACCTAATACTAAAGTGGTGCTAGCAATAGTTGGTACAGTCCTATTCCTGATTGGCATTTTTAATGAAAAGAATAATACCGTTCCACTGCAACTCATATTCGCAACTCTTATAGCTTTTTTATTTTCGACTATTAATTATCTCTCTACTGAGATTAATGCCACTTCAGACTATGGCTATAGCAATTATTTTGTCTCATTTTTTACTTGGACTTTTTCGGCCTATACTGTAGCTGAATTAATTCGTGTAGTGCATAGAGAGGTAAATCTTAGGCTAATTACTAGCTATTTTCTTGCAGTCTGTCTCTTTCAGTGTGTGATTGCCTTGTTAATTGATAATATTCCAATGGTGGCATATATCGTTGATAACTATCTTACCACTGGCAACCAATTTGTGAAGGAAGGGGGGAGGCTATATGGGATAGGTGCATCACTAGACCCGGCTGGAGTTCGTTTTGCAGTAACACTTACGATGGCCGCATTTGTAATGACACAGGATGAGCTAGTATATGGCTCTTCTAGTAGTATGAGGTGGTTTATCTGCTCCTTCTTAATCATATCAATCATTGGTAATATGATTTCACGTACTACACTTATAGGAGTAGTGATTGGTCTGATTGTTATAATCGGTTCTTATTTCGCGAATGATAGAAATGGCAAGATATCTCTCCAGCCTATGATTAATAGCTTCCTTGCTATTTTAGCCATTTCAATTTTGGCAAGTATGCTGATCTATAATGTGAGTGCAGAGGCTAGAAGCCTATTCCGCTTTGGGTTTGAGGGATTTTTCAGTTTCTTTGAAACTGGAGTGTGGCAAACAGGGAGTACAGATGTGCTCCAAACGATGTGGATATGGCCTACAGATTTACAGGGGTGGATCATTGGTTATGGGATATTTGAAGATTGGTATTTTGGTACAGATATCGGATATTGCCGATTTGTATTGTATTCTGGATTATGTGGTCTGACTATCTTTGCGATATTCTTTATCTATCAGCTTCTCTCTTTTTGCAAAGCCATTCCAAACTATAGGTTGCTTTTTATTTTACTATTAATTATTGCCTTTGTAGTTTGGATAAAAGTATCGACCGACATTTATTATGTTGTTGCCCTATTCTACTGGCTAGATGAATTTCAGTCTAAATATAAAATTGCAGCTGTTTAACAAAGTATGGAAAAACGTAATATCAAGCTTGTCTACTGCATAGGAGGGACCTATAACTCTGGAGGTATGGAACGCGTGCTTTCGAACAAGGCAAACTGGCTGTCGTCTCACGGATATGAAATTACGATTATCACCACAGAGCAGAGAGGACGCAATGCTTTTTTTCCTCTCAATCCAAATATTCAGCAAATTGACTTGGGCATTAATTACGAAGAAAGCAAGGGGATAGCAGCTAAGCTTTTTTCATACCCATTTAAACTCTTAAAGCATAAAAGCATTCTCTCCAAACATCTGCGATCAATTAGGCCCGACATAGTTGTCTCACTCTTTGACAATGGGTCATCTATCATTCCAAAAATTAATGATGGAAGCAAGAAAATCCTTGAAGTCCATTTTTCAAGATTCAAAAGGAAGCAATATGAAAGGAAAGGATTATTGGGCATCATTGATCGCATATTAAGCAAACAAGATCTTAAAACAGCTAAGTCATACGACCATTTTGTAGTTCTTACAAACGAGGACAAAGGCTACTGGGGTATGGATAAAAATATAAGTGTTATACCTAATGCTCTAAACAATACATTCAGGAATGTTGATTTAAAGGAAACAGAAAGAACCAATAAGATTATAGCTGTTGGACGACTGGCACACCAAAAACACTTTTCTGAACTAATACATATTTTCAATGCTATACACGATAAGGCACCTGATTGGGGCCTTGAAATCATAGGTAATGGTCCAGATAAAGATAGGCTCCAGAAATTAATTGATGGTCTTGGTCTCAAGAGTAAAGTGACGCTATCACCTGCTACTTCCACTATTCAGGAGAAGTATCTCACAGGGAGCATATACGCAATGACTTCTCGCTACGAAGGACTTCCGATGGTGCTTTTAGAAGCCCAAGCTTGTGGGTTGCCAATAATCTCTTACGATTGTAAGTGTGGGCCAAAAGACATTATCAATGACGGAATTGATGGCTATATCATTCCAATGGGCGACCGGCAGTTATTTGCTGATAAACTACTTGAGCTTATTAAAGATCAAGAGTTAAGACTACGCATGGGAAATGCAGCAGTAGTTTCTTCAAAGAGATTTGATGAAGAAAGAATAATGAGGCTGTGGACATCACTTTTTAATAAGGTTCTATATGAATAAGCAGTTAATCGTAATTTCAGCTGTAAATATTAATACAGGGGGTACGCTTGAGATATTAAATAATTGTCTCGAGTACCTATCCACTCAGGTTGATCACCTCAGAGTCATCGCTATTGTACACGATAAAAAACTAGCTCTATATGAAGGGATTGAATACATAGAAATTCCATGGGCCAAGAAGACTTGGATGCACCGTCTTTGGTGTGAACATATTACCCTAAAAAAACTCTCTAAAAGGCTCTCTTCAATCGATCTTTGGCTTTCTCTACATGATACAACACCAAATATTGTTGCTAATAAAAGGGCCGTATATTGCCATAATCCATTCCCCTTTTATAAGGGAAGTATTAGAGACCTTTGCCTTAATTACAAGATATTCTTCTTTGCATGGCTATCAAAGAATTTTATCTATCGACCCAATATAAAGAAGAACGACTTTGTGGTTGTACAAACTCAGTGGTTTAAGGATGCATTTGAGAAGTTATTCGGTTTGTCATCTGAGAGAATTATCGTATTCCCTCCAATGATGCCAATAAGAAATGACGAAATTAGGCCAGCAAACAATTCCAGGACTACTACATTCTTCTACCCTGCGGCTCCAAATGTACACAAGAATTTTGAACTACTCTGTCAAGCTTCAAAACTGCTAGAAGAGCAGATAGGCAAAGGAAGGTTTCAAACCATTTTGACCCTCAAAGGAGATGAAAACAGGTATGCAAAGTATCTATACAGCCGATGGGGCGAAGTCAGCTCTATCTCTTTTGCTGGCTATCAAAATCAGACTCAGATGAGGGAGTTATATGACAAGGCTGATGCACTTGTCTTTCCCTCTAAAGTGGAGACTTGGGGGCTTCCTATTACAGAATTTGGAAGATATGGTCGCCCAATTTTACTAGCAGATTTACCCTATGCTCACGAAACTGCTGGTGGACTTTTACAGACAGCCTATTTTTCTCCTCATGATGCTAACGAGCTAGCTAACTTAATGAAGAAGGTTATTGAAGAAGCATATGGAAGTTTTATGCCCACACCTATAACCAACCCTACCCCACCCATTGCAAATACTTGGGCAAAACTATTTGATGAATTGCTTCAATGATGAATACGACTATGCCACTTTCTATTGTTGTTTGCTACACGACCAATTTCGTAGTCCCTGCAGCTACTACTCTACTATCAATCATTGAGAGTGCAAGCCCTAATACAAGGTACCATATCATTTCACTTGTTGAGGCTCCGCTATCCTCTTCTATTGAGCAGAGGATAAAAGGATTGGACAAGAGAGGTATCGTGTCTGAGTGGACCTTTATAGATATGTCGGGTCGCGTGCCAAGTGCCTATTTTGGATCGTTCTCCATAGGGTCACTGTATAGGATTCTGATTCCTGAGCTTCTTCCAGAGTATAATACTGCTCTTTACCTAGACTGTGATATTATTGTGCAAAACGACCTCTCCAAGCTCTTCTCTATAGACCTGGATGAAAACTTATTAGGAGGAGTACGGGAGACACTAATAGGCGCTAATATAGATCACTTTAAGTCTCTTGAACTTAATGACCCCACATGGTACATCAATAGCGGGTTCCTTTTGATGAACCTCAAGGAGATGAGGAGAGTGAATTTCAGCAAGCAGATGATGGATCTGCTACAGACGGAGAGGGCAAAGAGCTTTGTTTTTCCAGATCAAGATGCCTACAACATCTTAGCACACGGCAAAATCATATCCCTACCCCCCTACTACAATAGTATACGGACCTTCTATCCAAGTATATACAAAGATGCTTTTTTGAAGGTCTATACAAATGATGACTGGAAAGCAGTACACCGTCATGGCAATGTGCATTACACCTCTGCTAAACCTTGGAAAGGATATGCCATCCAATTTGATAAGTGGTGGGACTACTACATCCACCTTCCAGAGTCGCTAAAACAACAAATGGAGGTGTCAAAAAAAGCACATAAGTTGTACAACATTTGGAAAACTCCAATAGTTGGGCAAATATTCCAAGGACTACTCAAAGCTAAAGACACTCTGACCACACTACTGAAAAAGAAGTAATAGCTGTTTAGATTATGATTTAATCATGTCCTAAAATCTAGTGTGGTTTATTAAGGCTCTAAAGGATTGGAATGTGCGTTGTAGTCTTGTTGTGAGAGCTAGAGAGTAGCGAAAAGGAGACATAATATCCACCTTTGAAAGCCTTTTTTTCGGTTTCAGATATTCAAATTGATACTCCTTGGCATACTCGCGATATAACTGATCCTTATTTGGCAAATCGCAGGTCTCAAAAATAGGAATAAGAGCGGTGAGAAACAGACTATTATGTGTAATGGCTAATAACGATTTGTAGGCACCTTGTGCTTGAGTATAAGTATTACGCATTGATTTTAAGACAATAAATAGACTTAAAATGTGTTTTCGCAAGGATGGCTCAGATCGATTATTCATTGTAGAACCTTCACGAGTATATCTGTAGTAATACAGTCCTTCACTACTTTTATAATGCCCGATACAAGTTGCTTCCATGATAAGCCGGGTATTAAACTCTATATCCTCATGATATATTCCCGACAAAAAACAGATGTTATTTGAGCTACTAAGCGCGTGTAAAAACAAATAGTTGCAAGGAGAATAGGTCATCTTTCCCATTTCAGCAAACTCATCTAAAGAGTATGCAATTTCATTAAAATGAGCGAAATCATCCTTTATGTTTTTCCTTTCTCCATCTACCTTGGCCACAGGGAACAAGCAGATATCTAGCTGGAGTTTTCTTACATAATCAAGCAATGAATTGATACAATTTTCTTTTATCCAGTCGTCTGAGTCGACAAACCATATATATTCACCTGTCGCATAGCTAAGGCCAACATTTCTAGCAACGCCTTGCCCCGCATTCTCTTGATAGTGATACGAGATATTAGGGTATTCATTACAATATTGCTTTACAACTAGTGCTGTGTCATCTTTCGACCCATCATCCACCACTATAATTTCATAATGCTCGTGTGGAATGTCTTGGTTTAAGCAACTATCTAAGCACTTGCCTATATATGGGGCCACATTGTAGGCTGGAATAATGATTGATAGGAGTTTAGTTGTATTCATACGATTCGTTGATTTTACCATGTGCTAAGTTGAGGGTGCGGTTACAATGATCTGCCACCTTCGGATTGTGAGTAATAAATAGTGTCGTTAGACCTCTTTCAATAGTCAATCGTTGGAGATTGGCCAGTAATTGAGACTCCGTTTCAGGATCCAAGGCAGAAGTTGCTTCATCAAGTAGCAATATGGGTCTATTTGATAATAAGGCTCTAGCGATAGAGATGCGTTGTGCCTGCCCTTCCGATAGCCCTACTCCGCCCTCTGTAAGGACGGTGTCCAAGCCGTCACTAAGTTCTAATACATAACCTGCAACAGCCAAGTGCAGTGCATCTATCATTTGCTCCTCAGAAGCCTCAGGAGCACCGAGTAATAAATTATCTCTGATCGTTCCAGAGAAAAGTGCTGTCTCTTGTGGCACATATGCAAATGCATCACGAGTTTGTTCGTCTATCTCCACCTTTTTTCCTCCCAAGAGAGCTAAATGCAGTGAGCCATTCATAGGAGTCTCTAGTCCCATCAAGAGCTTGAAAATCGTAGTTTTTCCCGTACCAGTAACTCCAGTTAATGCCACCAATTCACCACGATTGATTTCAAAGTCAACCTGATTCAATACCTCTTTTCTTCCTTTATAGCTAAAGCTTACCTTCTTTGCCTGGATACCTTCAATGGAATTGAAGTCCATAATTCTAGATGCTCTTAGTTCCGATGGAAGCAAAAGCAATTCCTCTAATCTGTCAATAGCAGTCAGTGAAGATGCAATACCAGGCAATAACTTTACGGTATTGTAGGTGGGTGATTGAATGTAAGAGACCAATTGCAAAAAAGCTACTACCGATCCAAAAGTAATCAACCCTAAGTGCAGGCGGTAGATGGCCCATACCATAGCTATTCCATACCCCCCAGTGAATACTATTTTCAAAGCTAAACCACTATATACACTGAAGCGTAGTTGCTCTTTAATCATGTCCACCAAATGTTTCTCCCCCTTACCTAGTTTAGAGAGCGTCTTAGGTTGTTGACCAAAAATTCGTATGATTAGTTGATGCTGAACTACCTCATTAAAGTAGGAAAAAAGATCGCTCTCCCGTCCTTTCACTCTGTGAGTGATCACTCGCATCTTCCTAAAGTATATTCGACTAAAGAAAAAGACGAAGGGGATAAAAAAGACGACACACCACGTCACTCGAGGATCAATGAAGGACATGAATACTAATGCTCCAATCAACTGAATCACCCCAATTGCCAAGGAAGGTAACTGCCAAACCAGTAATCCAGTTACCTCCTTTGCATCCTGAAGTAACCTTGAAGTAAGATCCCCACTTCTAAGGTGTGATAGCTCATTCCACTTAGTATACAGTAGCTCGTCATAGAGCCTAGTACGAAGCGTTTTAGTGATTTTTGCCGACGTGGTAGTTGAAAACCATCTATTCCAAGTGGTCAGTAGTATTCGTCCAAAGATAAGTGATAAATACCATATCACTACAAACCAAAAGTCATACTTCAATGAATCCCCTGTAGCCACATCAATTAATAGCTTACTAAGCCAGACAAAGAGGAAGCTAAGACCCACTGATACCAATCCTAGAAGAAAGATTAAGAGCAGTCTTACCCAATAATCCTTTAACAATAAGGAAATTATCTTTGTTCTCTTTTTCATCTCCTTATCACAGTTTCTTTGGCCCTAAAAAGAAGCATATCCATCGGAGCTTTATAGGTATAATGACCTATTACGTGCCTATAATGGAAGTTATGATCCACTACACTCCACCACTTCCAAAAGCGTTGTTGCCAGACACTTCCTTGAGAGGATCTACTCTTTAACTGCTCCACCCTATTTTCAAAATAGCAGTGCTTTAGTGATTTTAAATCGCGATGAAATTTAGGTGTTTGCTTTGGTCTTTTCCATGGAATTGACTCTGCTGGAAGCTCAAACCATCTATTCAAGAGCTCCCCAAAGAGACCTACTTGATACTCTAGCTTCATTTCTTTAAGCAAGCGTGACAATCGGTCTTGATCAATAACTTGACCATACTTACTCACCACAAAGTACCAATCCAATAGTCGCTTAAAATTAGCACCACCATATAAAAAGTCTCCAAAAAAGTGCAGGAAAGTATGAATTAGCTGTAGTTCAGCGGGTAACACTTGTACAGGAACATCATCAATCAAGATAGTCTTTTTCTCAGTGTGATTGAGTAATTGATTGTAGTACTCTTCAAATACCTTATTCTTAGTAGTCAAAGGTAAGTAGAGTAATTGACCATGGCACTCTAGTAAGAAGGTATCCATTTGCACCGCCTTATGGAGTAACTTATTATTTTTAGTCTCACTATGAATTTTGTATCCCCTCCTACTCATCAACTCTATAACTTTTTCAAAATCAGACTTATCTTGAAAGTATAGGTCAATATCTCCAATGGTTCTCAGTAATGGATTGGGATAAAGAGCAGCATTAGCATGGCCTTTGACAAGGATGGGGTGAATGTTAAGTGCCTTCAACTCTTTATAGAGCTTTGCTAAGACAGACGACATATCATTAGATAGCCTCTCCAAACTCTGCAAATAGCTCATCAGTTGGACCGAAATATTCATAGGCAAGTCGGGGAGTGTCAGCAATTGGTCGGCAATCATTCCCTCTACCTGATGCTGCTTAGCAAGTCTCCATATCTGTGGTACTTGCTGTATTGTGAACTCTGAATCGGAGCCATTATTTTCAAATAGAATGCCCCTAATAGAAGCTCTCAATAGTTCAATAAAAAGTAGCGATGCTCTATCCATAATCTAAATCAAATCTAGTCGTCGTAAGACCCCCAAAGACTTTTTCCTAAACCAGCCACCTTTTGGCCATAGATATTGAAAGCCTCGCCATAGTAGTGAACCTTTCTGAATCACTCTATTATTACTCCGTACTATCGCTATTGCTTCTCCTAATATTGAGTCAATCTTAATATGCTCTATGCCAGCAGGATTGCCATCACCGCGTAATAATACACTGTCAGAGTATATTTTCACAATTCGATGTAAAATGAAGCCGCCATCATTAATAGCCAACACTATCTCTCCCACCTTAAGACGGGCACAAATAGGTGCTAGAACTATTTTATCAGTCTTATCATGAATCAAAGGATACATACTATTACCTCTGGCTCTTACTATCACTCGGTATCCTTGTGATAAATCTTTCGCTGCCAAACCGAGCAGATCTTCCATTTCCCTCCCTACTAGAAAAAAATTAATGATTTTCTAAGCTTATCAAGCCTGAACTTTCTATAAGCTTCACAAGAGCAACTGCATCTTCGTGGGCTTTCTCAGTATCAACATCATAATTATTCAGCAAAAAAGTGGCTACTAAATCTGCACTAAATTCAAGTCCAGTAAAAGTCTTGACAACCTCAGCAGCACTCTCATTAAGCGTTACTACAGAGCTATATCCTACGCCCTGAGGGCTAGGTACAACTGTAATGTACTCGCCGCCTACTTTACGAATTACGATATCGTCTCTAAGTTTCATAAGATTACTATTTATCATTAGACAATAATGGGTACGTTAGCTCCACAGCCCCTCTATCAGGTCTACACTCCAACGTATAAAATGGGATCTGCTGGGCAATATCTGTCAATAGCTCAAACGACTGATTGCGATGGTCATTGTCTGTTCTAAGCACACTTGTAGACATCACCAATGCACTTAAAGCTTCACTAAACTTCCCTCTATAGATCTTGTTTTCAGGAGCTTGCTTCAAAAGCACCATTCCTGCCACCTTTGCCGATTCATTAATATAGCAAGGGGTCTTTCCACTCCACGGAGCGCCATACACTCTTACTTCTCCATTTGGAAAAAGACGAATGATAGGTTCATCATCATTCAGTAAGCAAGCACCAGGGACATACCTCCTCCATAACATTGAATGAGTACTCTTTCCTGTGCCACTAGTTCCCATAAAGAGCAAAGCTTTTCCATCAACCATCGTTACAGAAGCATGCATCTTTAAGCCCTTCAACTTGATGAGTTGCATCCCATAAGCTGGTATCAAAAAAGAGTTCAATACATAAATAGCATCCTTCTGCAATAGATCCACATCGCTTTCGACTTTAGACCAATCCTTTGTAGCACGCATATAGTAGAGATGGTCAAAGAGCTCCATCTCTGTATAGTAGTATTGGTCATCACAATATATTTTGGACCATCCTCCCTCAAACTCACCAGTATCGATTGGAGTTAAATCACTAGGAATGGAGATCCCTACCCCTGCCGTAAAGCAGACCTTTGCCTCAACACCTTTACTACATTTCAAAAGGAAAGGAGCATAGGGGATCAATAGCTGCGATACACGATCGGCATTCGGTGTCTCCAGAACTACTGGCATTCCAGCAATCTCATAATATAGATGTCCAATATCACTCATACTCTGCAAAGATACTATTTTGTCTCCATCTAAAAATAGGAGGCTAATTTGTCTTGGGGAATAGCCACTCTTCAAGGAACCCTAACCCATAGGCAAAGTGCTGCACATAGGCAGCAGCTACCGCGTAGCCAGCGAGCTCTAAACTCCCCCCCTTGGTGTATATATCTACCACGATAGCAAGCGGGTAAAGAAGCAAAATGGAATAAAGCACAGGCGAGAGGGTCAGTAATACAGCCACATTAAATATCACAAATAGACTAGGCAATGTATGTACCAACTTGAGCGTGCCAGGGTGGTACCGATTTAGGACAATTCTTGCCTTACCACTTTGACGAATCTGTCGAAAAAAAGCTTTGAAATCAACTCTACGCTTATGGTATACCCATGCCTCTTCAAATAAAGCAGAAACTCCACCATTCTCCAAAGCTCGCATACTTAGGTCTAAGTCCTCTCCGTACCGCATACCATCCCTAAAGCCACCCAACTGATTAAATAACTCCCGACGTATCCCCATATTAAAGGTGCGTGGATAGAAATGGTCAACACTCTTTTTCTTGCCACGAATTCCACCTGTAGTGAGCAACGAGGTCATAGAGTAGTCAATCGCCTTCTGTATTATTGTAAAGTCTTCTCTAGACCTATCTGGACCTCCCCACAAGTCACAAGCTGTATTATCTACGTATTCATTTACCCTATGAATGTAGTTATTGGGAAGTACCGCATCACTATCCAAAAAGACTACCCACTCACCATTTGCCTCTTTTACACCTCTATTTCTAGCACCACTAGGGCCGGTATTTTCCTGCACAATATACTTCACAGGCAATCCCGAGACACTTACAACATCTTCAGAGTCGTTGGTAGAGCCATCTTCTACCACGATCACCTCATAGTCAATACCTTCTACCTGCTCTTGTGAAACAAAAGAAGCTAATAACTCCCGTAGCTCATCTGGTCTATTATATATCGGGATAATGAATGAAAACTTACACATCTGCTCAATTCTCTTTAGATGGGTTCCGATTAATTGCCTCACTATAGGCCTCTAAATATTGGGTATAGAAGCAGTGCCAACTCGCTTTCTGAGCTAATTTCTTAGCACGTTGCTTGCTTTGTGTGACCATCTCTTTAGGAAAAGAAGAGAATCGTGCAATCTTTTGAGCAATGCTCTCCGCCAAGCTCTCAAAGCCATCGTCCTCTCTTTCTAGAGCCTTTGCACCATACCTCAGGCAGTTCTTGGTATTGGTCTCCATGGCCCACATACCAAAGCCAGCTTTGTTCGTTGTAAGTGTAGGCACCCCAAAAGCGATGCTTTCTAATGGTGTATACCCCCATGGCTCATAGTAGCTAGCAAATACCGTTAAGTCCACAGCCGGCAAAAGGTCATAATAGGTAATATTAAGCACCTCATCAGCACCATCCAAGTAATCTGGAATAAATATTGGATAGATATTTTGCCCCCAATTCTCAGCTAAAGAATGGAGATGTGCGAAAATTTGATTGCCCAATCCATCATTAAGCTCATGAGTAACGTACGGCATCTGCATTGCAAGCGTAGTAGCTTTGTCACTAGCTAAAGCTGCTTGGAGCTCAGGCCTAGGAGCTTTAACCCAACTAGGCACCAATATTAATGCCACAATATCGCGAGTTAAGTCCATATTATGTAGTCGCCTCAAAGCATCAATAAACACATCCAGCCCTTTATTACGATATTCACAACGACCAGAAGTGGCTACTATAAATGGATCGTCGCTTAGCTTAGTTCCATAAAGCGTCTCTGCGAGATGACAAATAGCTTTTCTTCCTCCCTCGCGTAGTTTGCGCAATTGGTATCCAGAAGGTATCACCCCCTCCTCCCAACCATTTGGAAGCACCATTGGCTCACGACCTATTAACTGTGCAGCTTCAAGTGCTGTTACCTCACTGACCGTAGCAAAGACATCTGCCACATGAGCAGCTGAACGCTCCACCTGATGCTTGCACAACACGCCAAGTTCTTCGGCCATTTGATTACCGTTATAATTAGGCAGCTGGCTATATAATGACTTCCCATTACTAGCTATAGAACGTCCTACAGAGGTAGCATGAGTAATAAATAGTGTGTAAATCTGAGGAGCCCACTTCCGAAGTGCTAGGAGCCCCATACCAGTTGTCCACTCATTGAATATGGCCAAAGGATACTCAGAAGGAAAAAGCATAATATATGCTTTCATCACTTTTGCAACGGCAAGGCTAAAGAGGCAAGAATCATCATAATCGCCATATCCTATCTCTCCACGAATACCATACTCCTGCCACATCTCATAATATAGCCCATCTTTCTGACTAGCTAGCGATTGATAAGCCACAAGTGCCACACGAGGCTTGCCGACAACATCCCAACTCCCCAAATGTACCTTAATCCCTGTTTCAGCGAAGAGCTTATCAGCCAGCTCATGATCACTCTTTATTCTAGAAGGGATAAAGTCCTGCTGTGGAGTCTCAAGTTTTGGCCCTATAAATAACAGGGATTCTCTCCCATGCTTCTCTATCATTGTTGCCACACGGGTGCTAAGTACAGTATAGATGCCCCCCACCTTATTGCAGACCTCCCACGAAGTCTCCATGATAAGAGTGGGGAGGGTTGGGGTAGCAGAAAGTTTATGCTCGTTGGTACTCATATAATCTTAACCTTTGAAATAAAACAAACGCCTTCTAGGGAATTACCGAGAAGGCGTTTTAATATATAGGCTATCTAAAAAGTTGACCTACGAGGATTCGAACCTCGACAAACAGAACCAAAACCTGTTGTGCTACCATTACACCATAGGTCACTCACGCCCTAAGCAACTTCCCTAAGGCTCCGCAAAGATAACTACAAAAATCTATATGACAAAATACTAAAGCTATGATTTCTGCTTTAAGAGAGCTATTTTAGCATAAACTCCTTGATGATATCACATTAAACCATTTGTTTTCAAGTAATTAATCTATTGCAAAGTACCTTTCAAAAGTCAGAGAAAGATCTAGATAACTCCGACTGAGAAGTACACCATAAGGCCAGCCAATACAATATAGCCCACGGCATAGGGAAGTGCAGAGGCAAGAATCTTACCATCCTCACCCTCCATACCACACGATGCAGTTGCTATAGCAATACTCTGTGGGGAAATGATCTTACCTCCAGTAGCTCCTGCAGTATTCGCTGCTGCCAACCAATTAGGGTCAGGATAACCAATCTGAGTGGCCACATTTGCCTGAAGCTTACCAAATAGGATATTAGAGGAGGTATCACTACCTGTCACAAAGGTACCGATAGCACCTATCAGTGGTGCAAATAGAGGGTAGTAGGCACCTGTAGCTGCCGCAAGCGCTGACGCAATCACCAATATCATACCCGAGTATCCCATCACAGAAGCAATAGCCACTAGGCTTAGAATGGTCACCACTGTTTTTCGGAGATTGACCACCGTTTCAGCTAATACAGTGAGCAAGGTCTTTACACTCAGCCCTTGAATAAGTCCACCAATTACACTACCCAAAAAGAGCATAAGCCCAGCATTGGAGATCCATCCAAAGGTAAAGAACTTCCCTTCAGGATATATGGGCAAGTGAACTTTACTTACAAGGGTACTCTTAAGGAATCCATTGATACTAGGAACTAGTGGACCGCTGAGCACAATAAATAGGAGGATGAAAAAGTACACACTCCAAGCCCTAAGGTTTGCCTTGGTGGATACCTTTTCTTCCTCTACCTTCTTGCCACTCTTAGTAAATAGCTTAGCATATAGTATGATTACAAAGATAGAAGCAATACTTCCAAAGATAGCTGGAGTTTCAGCTCCTAAATATCTAGCTGATGTAAATTGCACAACGAGTGATACAATACCTACAAGTAGTGCCAGTACAATGTTCTTACCTAGTGCCTTCTTACTACTATCGGTTAAAAACAGAATAATAAAGGGCAGAATAATCATCAGTGGGGAGAGTTGTACAACCACCTTAGAAGAGATATCCAAGATCTCCTCTTGTGTTGCAACGCCACTTGCAGAGACTTCATTCGCAAGAGTTGTCACAGGCACGCCCACAGCACCAAATCCTGTGGGTACACTATTAGCTATCAATGAAACCAAAGCACTAAAGCCAGGCTTAAATCCCAAAGAGATTAGGATAGCAGCTGGAATCGCAACGGCAGTTCCAAATCCTGCCATACCCTCTAGCAACCCACCAAATCCCCATACTAGGAGAAGCACGGTGACCCCTTTATCATCAGAAAGTGATGTGAACTGACGCTTAATAATCTCTATATCACCACTCTTAAGCAGTACATTATAGCTATAAATAGCCATCAGTATGATAATCAAGATCGGGAAGGTTGCTTTAAGGAATCCCTCTAGCACAGCCCACCATACCCCACTCTGCTCATACCCTTCTGGTGCAAAATCAAATTGATTCGGAAGGAAAAGGGCTATAAGAATGGTAACGATCAAGGTGATAAGGGCACTTTTGTGTCCTGCCATCTTAAAGCCGAGCATCAAGACGAAAAGGAGGACAATCGGAAGAATAGAAAATAACACGCTCATATTTATCTATTGTTGGATGATGATAGATACTCAATCACACGAGTAACACCACGGTCTCTCTAGCACCGTGTGCTCCTTTCACTAGGGCTTGCTCAATATCAGCCGTCTTTGAAGGCCCAGAGATAAACCCACGGAACTCATTGGAGAGTTCTTTTGGCACCTTTTGATAGGCCTCATGCATCGTATCCACGAGTGCATTACGATCTAGTATGATCACCATTGCCTCTGCGATGAAGTAGATAGCACGATGCTTATATGATTGCTCTATATAAACAGCTCCATTCTCACACACTCCGAACTCACCGCGAATAACTACGAGATCCGTTCCATTAAGCTCTCGTGGGGTTTCAATCTCATCAGGATTATAAGTAGCTACATGAACCTCTGGAAGATTGGAAGCCACTCTTTTGGCATCTGGATAAAGTCGTTGAATAGCTTGGTCTACAGTCTCACCTTCACCCAGCAATTCAGCACGCCCACCTACTCCAGCCGAAATATTCAGGAAGGTTTGTAGCCTATCATCGTAGGTGATATGTTGAAAGCTAAGGTCTGGCATCTCATACTTTTCATGGGTGTGACGCCTTATATTGTCTAATATCTTTTGTTTGCTTTGATCCATAATAGTGCTTTATTTTTTATGATGCTCCTTCCACCAGCTATTGAATGACTGCTTAGTAAACTTTGGCAACTCACGACCCTCACCCCAAGCATTCAAGCCATTATAGATAAGAGGCCGAGGGAGATGATTGACAACTGGCGCCATCTTGATGGCAGTATTAAACATAAATGGGCTATTGAATACAGGGGTCATTGCGTTAACCATCAGTTTCTTTTCCTTATTGGCTTGGCCCAACTTATCCAGCTTTTGTCGCCACACATATATCTGCTCTCCTAGATCAATCATCACTGGGCATACATTGGAGCAAGAAAGGCAGAGCGAACATGCCGACACATTGCCTGAGTGCTTATCGGGATCCTTTAGCATACCAAGATTGATACCAATAGGTCCTGGGATAAAGTAACTATATGAGTAACCGCCACTTCTACGATATACAGGGCAAGTATTCATACAAGCACCACAACGTATACAATTGAGTACTTTACGGTGCTCCTTTTGCTCCAGGATGTCCGTACGCCCATTATCTACTAGTATAAAGTGCTGCTCTCCACCCTTATGTGGCTTTCCGAAGTGCGAGGTATAGGTAGTGCTTGGCTGGCCGGTAGCAGATCGAGCTAAGAGCCTTGTAAATACTGCAAGGCTATCTAAGTTGGGAATTAACTTATCAATGCCAAACGCGGTAATATTAAGGTTTTGGCATGACATGCCCATATCAGCATTTCCCTCATTGGTGCAGACCACCACCTCACCAGTTTCAGCCACAGCAAAGTTGCCTCCCGTCATAGCTGCATCGGCACTGAGGAAGTCCTCACGAAGTGATTTCCTAGCTTGGTGGGTCAGATAGGTAGGGTCAAAGTTACCCTTCTCACTCCCTAGCTTCTCCTCAAATAGTTTGCCTACAGCTTCACGCTTAATGTGTATTGCAGGGAGTACAATATGGCTAGGATGGGCATGCATCAATTGTAGGATACGCTCCCCTAGATCACTCTCTACCACATCTATGCCTTTGGAAAATAGATAGTTATTCAGCTCACACTCCTCGGAGAGCATCGACTTACTCTTTACCATCTTCTTCACCCCATGACTTGAGAGAATATCATAGATCACCTTACGATACTCCTCGGCATCCTTTGCGTAGTGGACGATACACCCATTGGCGGTGGCATTTTTCTCAAACTCCTCAATTAGCTCCTCCATGTGAGAGGTGCTATACATCTTTATATCACGGGCTGTCTCTCTTAGCTTCTCCCACTCAGGAATATGCTTGCTCAGATTATCACGCTTCTGACGAACGAGCCAAAGGGTCTCATCGTGCCACTTGGCATTTTTCTTATCGGCTAAAAAGGTTTTAGCAGCTTTGGCATGCTGTGTACTCATAACTCAGTAGATCTTTATAGATTAGCGGTTAGGATTTCTAGAAAATGTATCGTGCGAATTGGAAGCTTTTCTCGATCGATCACGCCCTGCATATGCATCAGACATGAGCTATCAGCCCCAGTAATGTATTCAGCACCAGTAGCAATATGGTCATTAACTTTGTCACGTCCCATACAAGCTGAGACTTCGGGTTCTTCTACAGAAAATAGCCCTCCAAAACCACAGCACTCATCAAGCCGACTTGGCTCCTTTACAGTTATCCCCTCCACCTTTTCAAGTAGTGCCCTGATTTTATTGAAGTAGGGCACAGTACGTTCCGATGGAGCTGATAGTCCCAATTCTCTTACACCGTGACAGCTATTGTGTATGCTGACAACGTGTGGAAACTTTGAAGCAAATTTTTCTGGCTTCACCACATCGTGTAAAAACTCAGTAATGTCGTAGATATGCTCTGAGGAATGGCACTCGTGAACTGGTCGACCTAGAATCTGAGGGTGAAACTCTTTCACAAACGCAACGCAACTAGCAGAAGGCCCTACAATATAATCGTACTCCTTAAATAGTTTGTCAAATCTCTCAGCTAAGTGCTTGGACTTGGATTGGTAGCCACCATTGGCCATAGGTTGTCCACAACAAGTTTGGTCAATTGGATAGTCTACATCAAGCCCTAAAGAGCATAGTAGCTTATAACAAGCTATCCCCACATCGGGGTAGACCGCATTAATATAACAAGGGATAAAAAGCCCTATTTTCTTTTCTTTTAATACTTCATCCATACAACTTCCGTCACATCAAGTAGGTTATGTCGTTAATAAAATCAATGAAGAGGAGGTTACATCCTTCTCCTTCGTAATGACTGCGAACGAAGAAAATGGCTGTAGAGGGTGTACAGCAAAAAGTAAGTCCGCAATCACTTAAGTTCTCCAAATGTAGCTATATTTTTAGAAACTCAAAAATATATTAACTATAAATTGTTCGAAACAATCCTTAAGAATAAATGTCCGGGGTTACGTATTACAAAGGTCTTTCCAAGTGGTATCCACCGGAGTGTCAACACTATCAGGAACGCGATAATATACCGACCACAAATTTCGCATACTTGCGGAACGTATTCCGTATGCGTGCGGAATCTATTCCGTAGCCCTGCGGAATTCATTCCGCACGCATACGGAATAAGAGGTTGATGCAGTATCCTTGAAAAGAGCATGTGGTATTCCTGAAAATAGTACACACCAGTCACCCGTTATTCCTGAAAGTGTTGACACTTCTTGTATTCTATTCCTGAATAGGCACACAAATGATAGCGATAAAAGACTTCAAAATTAGAAGATATATTCTTATCTTTGTGGCGTGAAAAGGAGAGATAGTATATTCGGATATTTAGGTCATCAGAGAGAATGGATCGCTGCCGCTCTCTTTGTAGTGCTACTCTGGCTCGGAGGAGCTATGGGTATGCATACTCTTTCCCCAGAGCACCTATTACATCATGCCACCTCTACCGACAACACAAATACAGGAGGTGAGGAGGAGTGTATCCTGCTAGTCTTTGGCAACTCCCCTTTTGATTGTTGCGATCAATCCGAAGCACAAATAGTACATTTCGGTAGCACTGAGTATCAGTACCCCGATGATATTTCACTAATCACCTCCTATCCATTTTCGCACCCCTTACTTCGTGCACCTCCTTTTCTTGCTATTGATTGCTAGAGATTAGTAGTTAGTAGTTGTAGCAAGTAAGATAAGTCCCTGTACCTCATCAATTATTGTGGTGCAAAGACTTGGCCTACTGCTACGGAATTAGGAAATCACATACTTTATGAACTTAATATTTAGGAGGATTATCCCTTTCCTCCTCATTGCTCTTGCCATGGTGAATGGTGGAGCTAATATCTCTGCACAAGAGAGATCAAAAGGGCTACTCATTAGGGTAATTGATGATGAGACGCTACAGCCTCTTCCAGGAGTGCTAGTCCATTACGGTAGGGAAGGAAATGTCACAAATGAAGAGGGCAATATTGATTTGCCTCAAGGATTGGCAGCAAATACGACGGTGAGTTTTAGCTACATCGGATATCAAAAGATAAGCCTATCAATAGACAAATTGAGGAGAAGCAAAGGTGGAGTAATCCACATGACACCTATTACTGAAGCCTTGGGAGAAGTGGTGGTAACTACTGAAGGAAATACCACAAGACGGACGGCAGTGGGTCAGAGCATTGGGGCCCTCACTCTAGGCATGCAAATGGGCAAAAACCTAGGGGAGGCAGTACAAGGGGTGAGAGGGGTGAGCCTTATCTCCAATGGTGTTTCATCATCTCAACCAGTAATCCATGGAATGTATGGGGAGCGTATTCTCATCCTCAACAATGGAGTGAGGCACAAAAGCCAGCAGTGGGGGCAGGGGCACGCACCAGAAATAGCCCTTGCCCAAGCTGGCCGTGTGACCGTATTAAAAGGTGCTGAGAGTGTCCGTTATGGCGCAGATGCCCTTGGAGGTGTTATCATTGTAGAGCAAGCATCTCTCCCTTATACTCAAGAGGGTATTAAAGGGTCAACGACTCTGTATGGAGCCACTAATGGACTGGCCTATGGAGCGTCTGGAAAGGTAGAAAAAGGGATGGGACATCACCTTGCGTGGAGAGTTCTCGGTGACTACAGCAATAGCGGTGACAAGAGAACAGCCAAATATCTGCTCAATAATACAGGACAACGTCAGTGGAGTATGCTGGGGCAACTAGGTTGGCGAAGCACTGCATTAGAAGCTGAGCTACTTATCAGCTCTCTACAAGAGAAAGAGGGCACCTACTTTGGTGCACAGATGGGGAATGTAGACTTATTAAAGGAACGTATTGAAATGGGAAGGCCTCCCCAAGATGTCATTACCCCATTTACCCGTAAAATAGATTATGGGTACCATACGACTTCCCATAGTCTTGCAAAGCTAAAAATGGGTTATACCCCTAATAATCGCCATCGTTTTGAGGGAATGATCGCCTATCAACTCAACCTTCGAAACGAATATCATCTGAGAAGGAATAAACTGAGTCACGTACCAGAATCTGCACTTGTATTACAAAATGTGGAAGGTGAATTTCTTTGGCACTATACTGCTAATAAGCACCTTGAGGTAGAGAGTGGAATACTAGGCACTTTCACGGATAATTACAACAAACCAGGGACTGGCGTGGTCCCCATGATCCCCAACTATGTACAAGGAGGATGGGGAGTCTATACAATTACAAAGTACCACACAGATATGTGGGGTGTAGAGATCGGGATTAGAGGGGATGGACAACGCACTGAGGCAGTAGGAATAGACTATGATGGACAAAACTATGGAGGCATTGAGCACCAAAATAACCTCACCTACTCTATCGGAGGATATGCCGAAATTGCCAACGGCCTAACGCTTAGAAGTCAGATTGGAAGTGCTTGGAGAGCCCCTCATGTTTCGGAGTTGTATAGCAATGGTCTAGATATGGAGCGGGGTATTTATATGATCGGCAACAAGGACCTAAAGAGCGAAAGAGTATTGAAGTGGGTAGCCTCATTGAGTTACCTCAATAGTTGGTTGCACGCTGATATAGAGGGGTACCTACAGTGGGTCAATAATTATATTTACCAAGAGCCTACGAAAGCTTATCGCACTCTAGTATCGGGCACCTATCCACTATTCGCTATCAAACAAACATCAGCGGCACTTCATGGGGTAGATGCAGAAGTTACAGTATACCCCTTTTCATGGCTAAGCTACACTATTTCGAGTGGCATGATATGGGCTAATGAGCAATCTACAGGGCGCTATCTACCCTATATGCCTCCGCTACACATTCGTGAGGAGATCAAGGGAGAGTGGGCAGTTTTGGGAGGAAAACATAAAGCCTCTATCTCACTCCAGCACAAATTCGTTGCTAAGCAAAAGCGATTTGACCCTGATACCGACCTTATTAAGTTTGCCCCACCTGCCTACCATTTGGTAGGTCTCAATGTGGGTTTTACTCAAGGGGGAATAGCAATGAATAGCGAAATCACCTACCAACTTAGCATCGAGAACCTATTCAATAAGGAGTACAAGGAGTACACCAACTTGGCACGATACTATGCTCATGACTTAGGAAGGAACATACAATTTTCAATATCATACAACTTTTAACTGAATAAAGATTATGCAAACAAGACAATTACTTTTCGCAGCCCTATCCGCTATTCTAATAATGGCAACAAGCTGCAAACCAAAAGAGGCGGTGGATGAAACAAAGCAAAAGAATCATCAGGATACACATAAAATAGAGATAACTTTCACCCCTGGAGCTATGAAAGGGGATAAATTCATCCCTTCGGGTGAGCCATCGGCCTCTATCATAGCCTCGCAAGCGAGCGAATGGCGACAGAGCAAAGTGATCACTCTCCAGACTGATACCCCCTATTTCGTCCAAGTCACCCACTATAGCAAGTCGGGGCAATCAATCAACCGTGAGTATGTAACTAATGGGGAAGATCGGATACATCAACACTTTTTCATGCCAAAGATTGAAGAAAGCAATCTAAGTGCAACGTCAATAATTGACTATAGGTACTTGGATACAGACCCTTGGGATGCCCCTATCTCAACTGATGCCAAGGTGATCGGCAAAGAGAATCCGATTGGTCTCAAGGGCGTAATGACTTTTAAGGTGCCTACGGAACAATTAAAAATACGGCTTAGGTTACTTCACGCAAGAGGTAGTAAGTGGAGCAGTGAGGGAAAGGTGTCGCCATTCTACCAACCAAGTGTTTGGACAGCGAATGGGCAGTATGACCTAGACTTTACCTTTGAACTCAATGTAAAACCTAAGAAATAACCACAAAATATGAAGCTTAATATATTACTATTTATTGCTACAGCTCTTATGGCTGTAGCTTGCAAATATGTGGAGTGTCCCAATAATCAAACTCCAATAGAGCTACCAGAAGTAGCCAAGGTGGAGGTGGTGGTCATTGAGGGACATTTACACGGCACCTATGGTTTTCACCAAACTGCAGACGCAAAGGGACAAAAACATATGCGACGTTTTCATAGGTTTATATTTGAAAAAGGGCCGGATGGCTCAATGATCTTATCTTCCACCTCTGAGCAACATCTTTTTGCAGTAGGCGGCATCGGAGAGCACGATCCAAAAATCAATAATGATAGCGAGCTAAGCAAAAAGATAGCGATTGCTTACGGTTTCTGGGTAGAGTACTATGATGCTCAAGGTAATCAGATAACTGATAAAGTTCTCGGTGGAGATCATTCAAAACGACTTCAGCACTTTTTTACTGTTTCAGATACCCACCCTACTTTTGATGGAGATAAAAATGAAGTGGACAAATATAAAGAGTCTGCTGACTTCATTACCTATATATACTGCGACACCGATCCATTATCGGCACGGATCAAAGATGGAGCTAAGGTAGTAGGTTCAACCAACCCTATCGGATACAAAGGCTACCTAGGCTTCTCTGTACCCCGCTCTGAATGCTCTCTACATATCACCCTCTGCGACCTCACTTCTATAGGGAAGTTATCAAGCGGTAGCCCATACCGCTACTACCAAATACCCACACAAGGTGAAAAGCTTGTAGAACTAACAATACCAGTGACCATTTTTGCTCATGGATACGAGGCGGTAGAGCACTACGAACTAGAGAATATGACTGAAAGCGATATGAAATACCTTAATTCAATTGCTCATGCGTATGGAATTACCCAGAAAGAGGCATTGGATGAGATCCTCATTCGCCTTCATGACGATTCCGAACACACCGACTCAGGATACTGGTTCTAGTATCCAGTTTGTGTGATAGTGACTCTTTACTACGAGAGTTGATCCGGCCAATTGGATAACCTATATACATTAAAAGCGGTCTATCTAGCCAGATAGACCGCTTTTAATGTAGTGCAATATGACTTCCTTACTTCTTGGCAGGAGTCACCTTGATCAATTCGCACTCAAACTTTAGAAGTCCTGTAGGACCATAAGTTTGTTCACCAATCTCACCGTAAGCTAGGTTACCTGGAATCCAAAGAGTAAACTTTGAGCCCTCTGGCATAAGTTGGAAGCCCTCAGTCCAGCCTTTGATCACACCATTAAGTGGGAATTCTGCTGGCTCTTTACGATCGTAAGAAGAGTCAAATACCTCACCAAGTACATCAGTACCCTTGTAGTGAACAGTAACAGTATCATCAGCACTTGGCTTAATACCAGTACCCATAGTTTCAACCTTATACATCAGACCACTCTCAGTCTTTTGAACATCAGCATCAGCTGCGAGTTCTTCGAGTATTTTCTTCTCAGCATTTACCTTCTTTTCGTTAGCAAGACGTGCTTCCTCAGCTTGCTTCTGCTGCATCTTCACTTGGAAGTCCTGAAGAATTTTATTGGCTGCATCTTGGTCAATAACGCTTTTATCGCGAAGCTCAGCTACAACACCTGCAATGAAATTGTCAAGGTTAATAGTGGTATCTTGCTCAATTCCTTGACGGAAGTTATCACCCATTCCGTAGCCCTGCATGTAAGAAGATGACTTTCCACCTTTTTCGTAAGCTCCATCAATGATTCCCTGAATCAAATCATCAAGCTTTATAGTAGAATCTTGCTGGAAGTAATTTTTCATCTGTGAAGCATTAAGCACTCCAATAGCATAAGATACGCTATCAGTGTCATTGGTAAACTTTGCAGGCTTCACCTTACCACCACAAGAAGAAAGAAGCATTCCTACTGAAAATAGGATAGTTGCTCCACCTAATAAAATCTTTTTCATCGCTTAAAATATTAATTTGTTTGTATTTATTATTTTACTATATCAAGTAACTCAATATCAAAGATAAGAGTACTATATGGCTCAATCATCTGGCCTGCACCATGCTCGCCGTATGCGTGCTGGTATGGGATGGTCACCCTCCACTTCGAGCCCACAGGCATCAATTGAAGAATCTCTTGCCACCCTTGTATCACTCCATTCACTGGGAATGTAGCTGGCTCGCCACGTTGAACCGAGCTATCGAATACCACGCCATTAATAAGGGTACCATGGTAGTGGCACTTCACGCTATCTGTAAGCTTAGGCTTTTCGCCATCGCCCTTCACTAGGATCTCATATTGTACCCCAGATGGCAATGTTGTTACCCCCGCCTTGTGGCTATTTACGAGCTGATACTCAGCTCCGGCACTCTTATTTAGCTCTATACGCTCCTCATGGACTTTAGTTAGATAGGCATTTAACACCTCTCTAGCTTCATCCATCGTCATTGCCTTTTCCTTCTCCTCTAAAACGTCTAGTAGGCCCTTGGTAAAGTCCTCAGCACTCTTAACCTCAAAGCCCTCTGCCTTGAAATTGTGCCCCATACTTAAGCCTAGGGCATAACTAACTTTATCTTTCATTATAATCTCTATTCAATTAAACTTTGTAATAACTCGGTTGCAAAGATAGCAAAAAATGAGGGGATATTAAAACGTGTGAGTTTCAATACCCCCTCTATCATAATAGTTCTTAGTGAATGGCGACGGTACTACTGAAGGCTTTGTAGGTATTTGTGCATTCCTGCAGCCGCCTTACGACCATCACCCATAGCAAGAATCACAGTTGCTCCTCCTCGTACAATGTCACCACCAGCGAAAACATCACTCAAGTCACTCTGACTACTCTCTTCGTTTACGATAATAGTGCCCCGCTTAGAGATATTAAGTCCTTCAAAGTTATTTGGGATGATAGGGTTTGGAGATACCCCCACACTAACTACTACTTGGTCCACTGGAATCTCTTCAATAGCCCCTTCAATTGGAATAGGACTGCGACGACCAGAGGCATCCGGCTCGCCAAGCTCCATCTTCTGTACCTTCATCGCACAAACCTTACCAGTACCATCATCTACGTACTCTACAGGATTGTGGAGCGTCATAAATTCCACCCCTTCCTCCTTAGCGTGATGTACCTCCTCCAGACGAGCTGGCATCTCCTCTTCGCTACGACGATAGACAATCATGGCACGCTCAGCGCCAAGACGGAGAGCGGTACGAACAGAGTCCATAGCGGTATTACCACCACCTATTACCGCCACTCTCTTGCCGTGAGATACAGGGGTATCAGCACCAGGCTGCCCTGCATGCATTAGATTGACACGCGTCAGGTACTCATTACTCGACATCACACCCACCAGGTTCTCTCCAGGAATATGCATAAACCTTGGCAGGCCAGCTCCACTACCCACGAATATCGCTTTGAACCCCTCGTCATGTAAGTCTTGATAAGAAACCGTCTTGCCAACAATCACATTGGTTTCAAACTTGATGCCAAGGGCTTTGAGCTTATCAATCTCAAAGTCTACAATATCATTAGGGAGCCTAAACTCTGGAATACCATATCTAAGTACACCCCCCAATTCATGAAGGGCTTCAAAGACTGTGACATCATATCCCCACTTTGCCAAGTCACCAGCGCAAGATAGACCAGCAGGACCAGACCCCGCTACAGCCACCTTAATGCCATTGGGGACAATATTCCCGTGCTCTTCACCAGCTTTACCAGATTGAATCGCCACTCTTTCGTAATCAGAAACATAGCGCTCCAAGAAGCCAATGGCCACTGCTGGCTTCTTCAGTTTCTGAGTATAAATACACTTACTCTCACATTGTCTCTCTTGCGGACATACTCGACCACAGACACCAGGAAGAGAGCTCGTTTCTCGAATAATCTTAGCTGCCTCAAGAGGCTTTCCGGCTTCTACATACTTCAAAAAGCTTGGAATATGAATGCTTACAGGACATCCCTCCATACAGGTAGGACTGGCACAGTCAAGGCATCGCTTAGACTCTTGAAGGGCCATCTCATCAGTAAGTCCGAGGCTCACCTCCTCATGATTAGTCGCTCTATATTTTCCATCGAGTGAAGGCATCTCCACCCTCTTAAGGGCCATTCTATCCTTGGCACTCATGCTTTTTCTAAGTTGCTCACGCCACTCCTGTGCCCTTCTTTCTTTTACAAGTTCCATATACGATTATCTATTGATCAATTCCTGGTCTCTAAATGCATTCATACGCTTTAGCATCTCATCAAAGTCCACCTTGTGTGCATCAAATTCCGGACCATCCACACATACAAACTTTGTCTGCCCGTCCACGGTAATTCGGCACGCACCACACATGCCAGTCCCATCCACCATAATTGTATTGAGGCTAGCAAATGTTGGCACCTCATACTTCTTAGTTAGCTCCGCCACAAACTTCATCATTATGGCAGGGCCAATCGTGACGCACAGATCCACGTGCTCACGCTGAAGCACCTCCTCAATTCCGGCAGTGACGAGTCCCTTCTTTCCCGAGGAACCATCATCAGTCATAATCACCACTTCGTCCGAATTAGCCCTCATCTCCTTCTCCAGTATGATCAGGTCTTTATTCCTCGCAGCGAGAACTACAATCACCCGATTACCGGCCTTGTGCATTGCTTGTACAATAGGGAATAATGGAGCTACCCCCACGCCTCCACCTGCACAAATCACCGTGCCATACTTCTTGATCTTTGTAGCTTGTCCAAGTGGCCCTACCACATCGGTAACATAGTCACCCTCGTGTAGCTCACAGAGTTTGCTGGAGCTCCGTCCTACATTCTGTACCACCAATGTGATCGTGCCGGCATCAACATCTGAATCAGCAATAGTAAGTGGGATCCTCTCCCCCTTTTCACCAACGCGAACAATTACAAAGTGCCCTGCTTTACGAGACTTTGCAATTCGAGGGGCTTCAATGACGAACTTTACCACTCTTTCGGATAGGTTTTCCCTAGATACGATTTTATTCATAATGAGTTATGTGTATTGGATAAATCAATAAACTTGTGTGCAAAGGTAATAAAATTAGAGTATAACTTTTAGTAAATTCTTTCCCCATATGCCTTCTAGTTGCTTTATAGCAAGTCCTCGAGACATCATCTCCATAGTAACCCTCAGTAATTGGGAGGTACTTCTGCATCCTATCACCTCACCACCGCCATCAAAGTCGGTACCAATCCCTACATGATCCGCTCCCAAAATGTTGATGGCATGCTCAATGTGATCAACAAAGTCTGCTACAGTAGCTCCTTGCTTCTTGAGGAAGCCATGGTACATACATATCTGCACCACACCACCCTTTTCTGCAATAGCCTTGAGTAACTCATCTGGTAGATTCCTTGGGTGGTTATAGAGGGCTCTACAGGAACTATGGCTAGCTATAATTGGTCGATTGCTTATCTCCAGTACCTGAGCCACCGTACTATCCGAGGCGTGAGAGACATCAACAGCAATACCTAGGCGATTCATCTCACGCACTACCTCCACCCCAAAGTCACTAAGACCTCCATGGGTTTGGCTACTCTTTATAGCCGAGTCACAAATCAAGTTATCTCCATTGTGGCAAAGCGTCATATACTTCACCCCTCTTCGAGCCAACTCTTCTAGTTTGTGCAAGTCATTACCGATTGCGTACCCATTTTCCACCGCCTTACAGACCATCACTAGACCCATCCTCTTTGCATCAGGCACAGTAGTTGTGTCATAAATGAGCTTCATATCCTCCCGATGTGCAGCAACATAAGCATCCGTTGCCTCCAGCATCTCGAGGACTTGCTCAAAAGGCTTCTCCGAACCCTGAGGTACATAGGCAGCCATAAAGACGAGGTCCAGTCCACCAGTAATCATTCCACTATAATCCACTTTAGGCTGTAAGTTTTCGGCACAAGGATTTCCCACCAAAATAGAAGGGGTATCCACGTGCGAATCAAGCGTCAAATGGTGCTTATGGAAAGCGCGAGCGTGGTGATAAAGCTTCGCTTCATCAATTATGTGGGTAAAAAGATGGTGATGTGCCGTCTTTCCTTCCCAAGCCAACGCTTCAGGATGCCATTGTACTCCTAGAGCATTGTATTCAGGATAATAATCTACCGCCTCAATAACTCCATCGCGAGAGGTAGCACATACTGTACCACCTGGTGCCACAACACCTACCGCTTGGTGGTGAAAAGAGTTGACCAACAACTCCTCCTCCCTCAAAATTCTCTGGAGCCGACTATTCGGCGAAATATATACCTTATGCCAAACCTCATACCTCGAGGCGGTTTGATTATGGTTAATGAGGTTATCCTTACTGGCTAGGTCTTGAATTAAGGTACCTCCTAGTGCTACATTTAGGATCTGTAAGCCCCGACATATGCCTAGGATAGGTATATTCCACTTGAGCGCACACTTCACAAGAGCCAAGTCGTAATAGTCCTTGAGATGATCAATGGTATTTACACCAGGAGCAGGCTCCTCACCCCACCACAAAGAGTGGATATCACAACCCCCCGATAACACCAATCCATCACATCGACCTAGCGTACCCAATAGAAGCTCTAAATCAGTGGTCTGCGGGATCATCAAAGGGATTCCACCGGCATGACGAATACAATCACTATATGTATGAGTGAGCCTATTTTCATCCAGATGATTATGGTTAGCAGAAATGCCAATAACAGGCTTCTTCCCTGAGTTTGGATTGACCTTATCAATATCTCGCTGTAAGGTCTCTAAAGAGAAATCTATACTACTCAGCAATTGATCGTCTTTCATAGCCTAGTTCATTTATGAATTAGGGGGCACAAGAGAGATGCATCCCTTGTACCCCCTATGAAAAATTAATACTTTATAAAGATGCCGAGCAATTAGGCGTCGACATTAGCATACGTAGCATTTTGCTCTATAAACTCTCTTCTGGGTACCACATCCTCACCCATAAGGGTAGAGAATACCACATCGGCTTCAGCGGCACTTTCCATGGTTACCAGCTTCAAGTAGCGCTGTTCAGGATCCATCGTTGTATCCCAAAGTTGGTCGTGATTCATCTCTCCCAGACCTTTGTATCGCTGCACAATTACCTTGCTCTCCTCACCATCGGCAAAGTCATCGACAAAGTTTTTTCTGTCTTCGTCTGTCCAGCAGTATCTTACGATATCCCCTTTCTTGCATTGATATAGTGGAGGATTAGCAATATAGACGTACCCTCTTTCAATTAATACACGCATATGGCGGAAGAAGAAGGTCAATAGGAGCGTAGCGATATGGCTACCATCGACATCGGCATCGGTCATGATGATGATCTTGTGATACCTTAGTTTATCTATATTGAGAGCCTTTGGATCCTCCTCCGTACCGATAGATACTCCCAAAGCAGTATACATCGCTTGGATCTCCTGATTCTCAAGCACACGGTGCATCATTGCCTTTTCCACATTGAGGATCTTACCTCTCAGTGGCAAAATAGCCTGAAACATAGAGTCCCTACCCTGCTTGGCTGTACCACCTGCCGAGTCACCCTCCACTAGGAAAAGCTCACATATCTCAGGGTCACGGCTTCGGCAATCGGCCAATTTCCCTGGCAGACCACCCGAAAACATTGGCCCCTTACGCTGTACCATCTCTCTGGCTCTCTTAGCAGCCATACGAGCTTTAGCAGCCAAAATCACCTTGTCCACGATCATCCGAGCCTCCTTAGGGTTCTCCTCCAGGAAGTTGGTTAGAGCCTCCGAGACAGCTGTATCTACCGCACTTACCGCCTCGCTATTACCTAGCTTGGTCTTCGTCTGTCCCTCAAACTGTGGCTCCTGTACTTTGATAGAAATCACTGCTGTAAGACCCTCACGGAAGTCATCGCCCAATACCTCCACCTTCTCCTTCTCCAGAAGACCAGAGTCATCGGCATACTTCTTCAGCGTGCGCGTCAATGCTCGCCTAAATCCTGTGAGGTGAGTACCGCCCTCAATGGTATTGATATTATTGACATATGAGTAGACATTCTCATTGAACGTGGTATTATAGGTCATTGCCACCTCCACTGGGATCTCCCCTTTGTCGTTGACAATATGAATCACCTCATCCATCAGATGCTCCTTATTGCCATCAAGATAGCGGACAAACTCCTTCAATCCCTCCTCCGAATAAAAGCTCTGGCTCTTTGGATTTCCATCCTCGTCTCTATCCCTAAAGTCAGTAATGGAAAGCCGTACTCCGGCGTTAAGGTATGCCAACTCTCTAAGTCTATCGGCAAGTATCTTGAATTCATACTTAGTCACCACAAAGATAGAGTGATCAGGATGGAATGTGACAGAGGTTCCTGTCCTATCTGTTTCCCCAATCACCTCTACTGCGGTTTGTGGAATACCCCTAGAATACTCTTGCCTATATATCTTGCCATCTCTGTAGACCTCTGCAACTAGCTTATCCGAAAGTGCATTAACACAAGAGACGCCCACTCCGTGGAGGCCTCCAGAAACTTTATATGAGCCTTTATCAAACTTACCACCGGCGTGAAGTACCGTCATTACCACCTCCAAAGCCGACTTTCCGAGCTTCTCGTGCCGATCCACTGGGATTCCACGCCCATCATCATGCACCGATATAGAGTCATCCTCATTGATCTCCACTTCAATATGGCTAGCATAGCCAGCCATCGCTTCATCAATTGAGTTATCCACCACCTCGTTGACCAAGTGGTGCAGTCCCTTAGAACTGATATCCCCTATATACATCGCGGGACGCTTACGTACCGCCTCAAGCCCCTCCAGAACTTGGATGTTAGATGAGTCGTAATGACCCTTCTCATTCGGCACACCACTCACCCCTGCCATTAATTCTTCACTCATAATATACTATGTACTTATTCACTCAGACTCCCCCATATAGCCCACCCCTATTACATACAAAGGTACCAAAAAAATATTAGTTATTCTAGGCTTCAAAGGTCTTTTATTCCCTCCAACCTACTATTCCCTACTGCGCTCAATGACACCACTTCCATAACGCTTGTTCACTATGACAATTACCTCATACAGTTGGGACAAAAGCATTCCTTATATGCTTGACACTCTTTGGATGAACCTTATCTGGAGCATAGACTAGAATATAATCAAAGCGGACTGTCTTATACTTCACCCTTCTGAGATTTTGGCAATACCTATTGGAAGCCCAGATGAGATGATTCTGCTGTTCAGGTGTGACTAGTCGATCCAATTCCGACATAATGATAGGATTGGATCGGCTTTTTACTTCAATAAAACAAAGGACATCTCCCTCCAGTGCTATGATATCTATCTCTAGTCGCCCCACCCTGTAGTTCCGTTCCAAAATCACAAAGCCTCTCTTGCTAAGCTCTTCACAAATGATCAGCTCCATGAAATGTCCATCTACCCTATTCGTATCTATTAGCTTGGCCATTTTGTTCGTAGTCTAAGATCTTTCTCTTTAGTTGAGTACCCCATTTATACCCTCCCAGTGTATGGTCAGATTTTATCACCCTATGGCAAGGTAGTAGCAGAAAATGCTTGTTCCTTCCCAACTGAGAACCTATAACCCGTGCAAAACCGCTACTAAGTCCTAAACGAGATGCCAACTCCGAATATGAGAGAGTGGCACCATATGGTATTTGGCTCAAAGTCAACCAAAAGTGAGGTGCCCATCTTGGTGCTAAAAGGTCTAAAGTATACTGAGGTGGCGCTGGCGAGATACATCTAAATGCATCGGCTAGCTTTGGGTGGCTTTCTATGGCATACTTAATAAGTGAATTGTCGGCAGTTTTGCAAGGATTACAAGATAGTATCTTCCCGCTCTCCTCTAGTAGGCACTCCACTATGCCTACAGGCGAACGAAAATAATACCGATCCACTACTCTTCTATATCCACGCAAGCTCGTTTTGACACAAAAGGCTTAATATACTGCTTCACTCTAGCCACATGCTCCGGATGCTTTGCATAAATCTCTATTTCATCTGCACTACTCAATACCCCTTCCAGCATTAGGTCGTACGACTCATTAGGATTGATATTGAAGCTCACTTTAAGACTTTTCAAGCAATCAATATGCTGTGGCAACTCCTCAAAAGCTGCCTTCGCCTCCTTCAAAAACTGTTCCTTACTCTGTCCACTAGGATAGGACTCGAAGCCAAAAAGCACTATATGGCGTATCATACAATATTATTCAATTCCTTATCAATACATTGAAAACTCTATCTCATCCAAGTGAGAGTCTTTATATCCCAAGAAGTAAAGGATTCCATCCAACCCCATTGTGGTAATCGATTGCTGTGCACTCTCCTTCACCTTTGGCTTTGCATGGAAAGCAATACCTAGCCCTGCGATACTGATCATAGGCAAGTCATTAGCTCCATCACCCACCGCTACCGTCTGGCGGATATCTACCTTCTCCACCTGAGCGATCAGCTTCAGCAACTCCGCCTTGCGCTTACCATCGATAATATCTCCTAGGTGACGGCCAGTCAGCTTACCATCCACCACTTCCAGCTCATTAGCATAGACATAATCGATGCCGAATTTACTTTGGAGATACTTACCAAAGTAGGTAAATCCACCACTCAGTATGGCAATCTTAAAGCCCACCCTCTTAAGGATCTTCATGGTTCGCTCCATGCCCTCCATAAGCGGCAAGTTCTCTGCGATATCTCGCATCACCGATACATCTAGTCCTTTGAGTAAAGCTACACGCTCCACAAAGCTCTCGTTGAAGTCTATCTCACCTCTCATTGATCGCTCAGTAATATGAGCAACTTCGTCATAAACTCCAGCACGCTTGGCAAGTTCATCAATCACCTCCGTCTTGATCAGCGTAGAGTCCATATCAAAGCAGATCAATCGACGCATACGCCTAAACATACTATCCTGCTGGAAAGAGATATCCACCTGATATTTATTCGCCACCTCCATAAACTTCCGCTGCAGCTCTTCCCTATCCCGAGGGGTACCTCTCAACGAAATCTCGATACTTGCTTTGGGAACACGCTCCGTCTCAATCAGTGGAATACGCCCTGTAAGACGGTCCAGAGCATCAATGTTCATTCCCTGCAGAGCCACTTCACGAGTAATTGCAGAGACCATCTTGGCTGTAAATTGCTTCGCCAGGAGGGTCACGATATACTTATTTTTACCTTGAGCCTGCACCCACTGCGTATACTCCTCAGGAGTAATTGGTTGAAATGAAACATGGACGTTTAGTTCATTAGCTTTGAATAGTAGCTCCTTAAGGATATTCCCATTCTCACTACTGAGAGCAGAAAAAAGGATTCCAAGCGTTAGATTATTATGAGTATCACTCTGGCCAATATCAAGGATAGTCACTTTATGCTTAGCAAGCGTCTCTGTGATCGCAGCAGAAATGCCAGGCCTATCCTGACCGCTAAATATAGCTAATATCAATTCATTGTCTTTATTAAACATACTATTCATCCTTTTTCATTTCTTATGATGTCCAAACTAAAGCAAAAGTACCCATTTATTGCCACATATCGTAATTTGTGACCGACACATTAGGAGGTGACGCATGGTTAGAAGCATAATGAAATAATATGCTTAGCTCGTATTGGACACACGAGCAAGGTTCTCCGAGGAAGTTCTGACGTACCCCATTGCATAAACCCCATGCTAGCAGGGTGAAAAATGAGTTGCATCTAAGCATTTGCCGAGTTGCAACTCGCCGATTGCTTAGTTGCAACTCGCCGATTGCTTAGTTGCAACTCGGTCAACGCTAATATATAGGACTGAATTCCAGTCGGTTGAAAAATCACTCTCGGTGGATCCACTTTAGTCAGATTCTTCACCTCATTTCACAGCCTAAATCTTTGGGTGGTGGAGTATCTCATGGGGGTAAATGGGATCAATTGGGATAGGCCCCGATAAATAGGAGACCCCGCAGTTGACTCTCCTAATGCGTAACCACTGATGTGTCACAGCAGATCTATGGCAGATATGCGAGATTATTAGTACCTTTGCAGTGCTTTTTCAGGAAAGCTCCCAGTGTGATGGGAAATTAGTGAAGAGGCTAATTTTGAGTAACACATTAATTTATCATTAGAAATGAAAACATTTCAACTAGCCGCCGAAGTTCGCGAGAGCAAAGGCAAGAAAGAGGCGAAGGCACTTCGCAAGCAGGGTTTAGTTCCTGCAGTGATTTACGGAGATGGCAAAGAGGCTACAATGCTTACCGTCAAGGAGAAGGATTTGAGAAATCTTGTATACACTCCTGATATTTTTGTCATTGAGCTCAATACAAGTGCAGGGGTACGCACATGTATCCTTCAGGATATTCAGTTCCACCCTGTTACTGATCATATTCTTCATATTGACCTTCTAGAGGTTTCAAAGGAGAAGCCAATCACTATGGAAGTACCTGTGGTGCTTGATGGCCACGCTGTCGGTGTACGTGCCGGTGGTAACCTCACTCTTGATATGCGTAAACTACGTGTGAAAGCGCTTTATGAGAATATCCCTGAGCGTCTACACATCGACGTGTCTAAACTTCAGATTGGCAAGACCATTCAGGTTGGGGATCTATCTTTCGACAATCTTGAATTGCTCAACTCTAAGAATGCTGTAGTTTGTGCCGTACGTGTCACTCGTACTTCT
Organism: Porphyromonas somerae; assembly: GCF_022845615.1. Taxonomy (NCBI): domain Bacteria; kingdom Pseudomonadati; phylum Bacteroidota; class Bacteroidia; order Bacteroidales; family Porphyromonadaceae; genus Porphyromonas; species Porphyromonas somerae. The sequence continues at coordinate 929,595 of NZ_AP025559.1, forward strand.
CGCTCTGCTGCTAGCAGCACCGAGGAGGAAGATGAGGAGACAGCTGAGGAGTCTGCAGAGTCTGGTGACGCAGCACAGTCAGCGGAGTAATCGCATCTCAAGAAAACATTTACAGATAAGCGAAAAGACGGGTGCGAGTATATGCTACTTGCCCCGTCTTTTTTTATGATAAATAGATGATCATTGTTGGAGATATCATAGTTAGCTCTGAAGTGTTAGAGACCTACTTCTGCTGCGACCTTGAGGCTTGCCACGGAGCATGTTGCATCGAGGGAGAGTCTGGTGCACCCATTGAGCGAGAGGAGGTAGAGATGATCTGCAATGCTTTCCCCAACGTCCAGAGGCTTTTACCTGAAAAGCACTTAAAGTATATTGAAGAGCATGGGCTAATGTACGAAGATGCCGATGGCGACTTGGTCACACAAATCATCGACGGAGAGCAGTGTGTATTTACATGCCTTGAGAGGGACCACTCCGTGCGGTGTGCTTTTGAGAAGTGCTATACAGAGGGGATTGATCGGTCTTTCTACAAGCCAATATCGTGTCATCTCTATCCAATCAGGGTATCGCAATTAAGGGATGGCAAGAAAGCACTCAACTACTCAAGGTGGGTGCCCATATGCGAACCAGCACGCGAGTTGGGTCGCAAGCTAAACCTCAGGGTGTATCAATTTTTGAAAGAACCTCTTATTAGAGCTTATGGAAAAGAATGGTATGAGCAACTTGTGGAGCAAGCTGAGCTCTATTTTCAAAACAAAGAAAAAAAGAGAGATGAATCCCAATAAGTTTTTAATCGTTGGGCTAGGAAATATTGGCTCGGAGTACGAAGGGACAAGGCACAATGCCGGCTTTATGATTGCTGATGCACTCGTTGGTGATCCCTTAAAATTTCAATCGCTGCGATATGGAAGTGTTGCTCGAGTGAAGATAAAGAATAAAGAGCTAGTCATCGTCAAGCCTTCTACCTTTATGAATCTAAGTGGCAATGCGGTTCGCTATTGGATGAAAGAGGAGGAGGTGCCACTCGAGCGTCTGCTGGTAATTGTCGATGAAATAGCACTGCCCTTTGGCACGCTTCGTCTCAAAGGGAAAGGAAGTGCAGGTGGGCACAACGGTCTTAAACATATTGAAGCCACGCTAGGCACCTCGGCCTATGCCCGACTAAGATTTGGAATAGGAAGCGATTATCCCAAGGGATCTCAAATTGACTATGTGCTCGGGACGTTTGATGATGATGAGCAGCAGCTCTTACCCGAGATCTGCAAGAATGGAGCAGAGATAGTTCGTTCATTTTGCCTGGCAGGGCTAGAGCGGACAATGAATCAATTCAATACCCACTCAAAGAAGAAGAGGAGAGAGGATGAGCGAACTACAGAGAATTGATAAGTGGCTATGGGCTACTAGAGTATTCAAGACACGCTCTATCGCGGCTGATGCTTGCAAAAAAGGGCGGGTATCTATCTCTGGACGTACTCTCAAACCCTCATCTATGATCAAGGTGGGTGACAGAATAGAGGTGAGGAAACCGCCCATGACCCTTTCGCTTGAGGTGCTTCAGCTTTTGAATAATAGGGTCGGACCAAAGCTAGTGCATATCTACCAAAGGAACCTGACCCCACAGAGCGAATATGACCTATGGGAGCTACATAGAATGACTAGCCAAGCAGGCAGACGAAAAGGTACCGGCAGACCAACTAAAAAAGAGCGCCGAGACCTTGAGGAGTTTATACAGAGCGAAACAAATCCCAATTGGTTTATTGATTCGTTTGATGACGTGGATAAAGATGACGACTGGACTGACTTTTGGGACGAATAAGCAAGGATTGATAGGAAAGATATAAGCATATGAAGAAAGAGAATAGACCATTCAAAAGAGTACCACTCACCATTCAGGAGATGATCGATGAAGCAAATCATCATCTAAAGATCAATGAGTGGGATGGCAAAAGGTTCAAAGGCCCATTGATGAATCACCCCCTAGTCACCAAAGAATTGACCTCTAGCCCCAACTACTTTAAGTTTGTCGCCCCTCAGAAATCCAAGTCCAGCATCAATACACTGCAAGTGGAGGTGAGGGAAAAGCTCTACCACCAGATTAAAGAGGGAGAGGTGACCATCATCTACAAGTTGGTAGACGAAAAGTCTATGCCCACCTACGTTGATGTACGAGAGTCCAAAGAAGAACTTATCCTGAACAACCCCAACCTTTTGGCTGAAGATGAGATCCGATTAGATGCTTACGCCCACGGCATCTTTGGCTTTGTACCAAGATACTACGATCAAATAGAGATAACTTGTAGCAAGGAGGAGCAAAGCCTCACCTCACCAATACTTGGCGTTTGTTTTCTTCCAGAAGCCTACTACAAGGGTGGCGACTTCAGATGCGACTACTCTGAGCCTATCCCCGAACTAGCATGGGAAAAAGCCAAGGAGAAAGGCAAGCAAGCGATACAAGACCTACTCTACGACCCCAATGGCCCAGACACCAAGTGGTATATCGCCATCCAATTGGGTGAAATAAAAGAAGAGCAGTAGAGTTGGACATAGCAATTAAAAAAAGAGACTTCATAGGGAAATACCCTAGAAGTCTCTTTATATATTTGTCTATTTATTCAGTTCTATTAGCTGGTCAAGAAACGTTGCATCGTTTTTGAGTCGGGGAATCTTATGCTGTCCGCCTAGCTTTCCCTCTTTGATTAACCACTCTCTAAAGAGGTTCTTCTTGGCAATAACTAGCTTTGGCATTAGCAGTGCCATATCGGCGTACCTTTTGGCATCGTAATCACTATTGACCTTGCGGAGCTCTTTATCTAGCTGGTCCATAAAGAGAGTGGGATCGGATGGGGCTTTGTCAAACTCAATGACCCACTCGTGATAACCATTGGCTTTGTCCAGGTTAAATCGCGGACCTGCAGTATACTCTAGCACCATAAGCCCCATATCGCTGGCAACTGTGGTGATAGCATCATTGGCATTGTGCACCATAAGCTCTTCTCCAAAAGCATTGATGTAGCTGGCGGTGCGACCTGTGATGACGAACTTGTATGGGCTGAGCTCGGTAAACTGAATGGTATCCCCTATCACATACCTATAAAGCCCGCCCAATGTGGAGATCACCATCGCATAATTGACGCCTTTCTGTACATCGCAAAGTGGTATGGCCGATCTCTCTGGGTCATCAAAGTGCGACATCGGGATGAATTCATAAAATATACCGTAGTCTTGCATCAGTAGCATAGACTTATCCGAAGGGTCGTTTTGGATGCCAAAGAAGCCTTCACTTGCATTGTAAGTCTCTCGATATTGCATCCTACTACTTGGGATAATGGATTGGTACTTATCTCTGTAGGGCTCAAAGCTGATGCCTCCATGAAAGAACACTTCAAGATTAGGCCAAACTTCAGAAAGGTTTTGCTTATTGGTCTTCTCTAAAATAGCCATAATGGTCTCAAGCATCCAACTCGGTACACCTGATAAGCTACCAACGTCCTCGCTGTGTACCTCCTCCACTATTTTCTGCATCTTGGATACCCACTCGCCCATTAACAGTGTGCTTTTGGAGGGAACTCTATAAAGCTGGCCTAGCAATGGCATATTTTGGACTAGGATAGCTGATAGGTCGCCCGTATGAGTTCCTCGACCATACTGACTGGGACTATGACTTCCGCCAATAACTAAACTTTTATGTTTGAAAAACTGGCTATCGGGCCGTGTATCCAAATAGAGCCAAAGGGTATCGGAGGCGCCTCTATAGTGGCACTTTCGAAGATGAGAATTGGGAACAGGTAGGTATTTGCTCCGTCCACCTGATGTGCCACTTGATGTGGCAAACCACTGGCACTTTTCAGAAAAAAGCTGCCCTCTCTCTCCCTTAAGCATCTCCTCTACAAAGGTGCGAATATTTTCGTACTCCACAATTGGAATGCTCTTGCTAAACTCTTCGTATGATTGAATGGACTTCTTGCTATACTTTGTGCTATAAGCTGTATTATTCAACCGCTTCAGCACCTGTGCTAGCTGAGCCATTTGTATGGAGTCGCTTTCTGTAGTGTATCGCTCTATCTTACGAAGGCGAAAAGACATTGCTTTATAGATGAGGGAGGTAATCAGATCCATAGTAATTGGGTATTACTGCTCTTGTGAATTGGTTTTTGATTCGTTTTGTTTCAATTCACTGAGGATATTATCCACCTCATCGCTTACCTTTGAGATCTCCTTTCGGCAATGGGCAATTAAAGCTACCACCCTTTTGCTCTTGGCTAGGATTTGGTCAATAGGTAACTGCTGACTTTCCAACTCGTTTAGGATCGCTTCTGTCTCTGCAACCGCCTCATCGTACGTTAGCTCTATATCTGTATCTTGGTTATTCATCTTCTTTTTTCTCTATAGATTGAATGTTTGTGGTAATCTCCCCATCAAGTAATAACACCTTTAGGCTATCTGATAATTGTAATGAATGGACACTTTGGATAGGCTCACCATTTTTCAATACTGGCAGAAAGCCGCGCTTCATGATGTTTTGAGGACTATGTAGCTCAGCTATCCGCTCATACTGCACCTGAGTTTCGAGCATTTTCCGAGGCAAGTTTTTCAGCCAAGAAGTTAGCCTCTGGGAAAGGTAAGTAATCATCTGCGCTCCTTGGTGGTTCTTTGAATTGTGGAGCTGTAGCAGATGCTCCAAGTGTAATTGATTAGAATGAACTCTATCTGTCTCAAGTCTTAGACGCACGCTTAGATTTCTCTCAAGAGAGTGGCTAAAGTCGCTGAGTTGGAGTAGTGATTTCCGTTCGATTTGGCCTAAAATAAGTTGGCTTCTCTGCGATAGGTAGTCTAGCTTTTGACTTGACTTCTCCATTGACTCAGTGAGGATAGCCTCAAGTCTGCTCTCAGCATTAAATAGCTGAGTAACGACTAGCTCCATTCGCCTTAGGAGAAAGTCGGCAACTGCGGTCGGCGTTTTTTGGGGTGTATGAGCAACCATATCGGCTACAGAGAGGTCTTTTTCATGACCTATACCGGTAATAATCGGTAGCGGAAAATTGGCAACAAGACTACAGAGTAAATAATCATCAAAGGCAGATAGATCCATCTTGCTTCCCCCACCGCGGATCATTACTACGGCATCAAAATCCTCAAGGTTTTCTGCGATCTTGGTAAGTGAGTTGGCAATAGAGGCGGTGGTTCCCTCACCCTGCATCATTGATGAAAACAGCGTAATCTTAAGAAGTCGGCCGACTGGATTTTGGGAGATTTGCTTTTGAAAGTCGCCCCACCCTGCAGCTGTAGCTGATGTAATCACCGCCACTCTCTGGATAAGACTTGGAAGATACTGCTGGCGATTTAGATCCCATATACCATCAGCCTTGAGTTTGTTGATGGTCTCCTGGCGTAATCGCTCCAGATGCCCTAAAGTGTACTCAGGATTAATATCATAAATAGTCAGGGAAAGCCCATATTGAAGATGCATATCAACCTTCACTAGCATCATCAACTCCATTCCGAAAGTGATGGGTCCACCAGTCACTTGGTAGAAACGAGGCAATACTTGCGAAGCACGACCCGACCATAGATTACCCCTTACGAATGCTTTCTTAATGCCATTCTGCGTCTCGACAAGATCAAAGTAGACATGCCCATTATGTGCAGACTGGCTGATATTAGAGACTTCGGCAGTGATCCAGTAGTACCCTCCAAGAGCATTATTAAGCACCCCCTTGACATAGCCCAATAGTTCGCTAAGCTTCATTGCTTGGAAGCTTTGTTGCTGTGGCTTTGAAAGTGGTGCATCGTATCCCATAATGAATTAACCCTCTTGATTTTTAAGAAAAGCTATCAGCTTCTGGATGGCCATTCCCCTATGGCTGATCTTGTTTTTCTCGGACTCGCTCATCTCTCCAAAGGTAATTGAATAGCCATTTGGCTGGAAAATAGGATCATATCCGAACCCCTCTGCACCTGTTTTATGATCAATAATTTGACCATTGACAACTCCTTCAAAGAGGTGCTCTTTGCCATCCAAGATAAGGGCGACCACCGTGCGAAAGCGAGCACTACGATTTTGAATACCTTGCAGTTCGCCTAGCAACTTTTGGATGTTATCCTCCGCTCTGCACTCTAGACCAGCATACCTTGCTGAGTAAACTCCAGGTCGGCCATTTAAGGCCTCTACCTCTAGCCCTGTATCATCGGCAAAGCAGTCTAAGCCGTGACGTGCATAGCCTTCTCGTGCTTTGATTAAAGCATTTTCAACCAAAGTATCACCCGACTCGACTATCTCCTCCATATCCCCCAACTCTACGAGCGAGGTAATTTCTAAAGCAGAGCCAGAAGATAAGAATATATCTCTTATCTCCTGGGCTTTATGTGGGTTATGAGTAGCAAATAACAGCTTCATCCTTTGAGCTCACTTGGATGATTAACAGTCTCCATTTCAGACTCTTTTAATGCCACTCCATCTGGAGCCTGTGTCTGAATCTTCTTCTTATTATTCACTTTGATCACATCAAATCCTTGACCATACACACCTCTAACGAGTGTCTGAGTGATGAAGGCATTGGGGTCTACATCCTTTACGATTCTAAAAATATTGATGCTCTCAGTCTTTTTAGCAATCACCATCAATACTTTAACTTCCTGGTGTGAGTAGGCTCCTTCACCATTTAAGAAGGTTACCCCTCTATTAACACCCTTGAGAATAGCATTGGCCATCTCTTGATGTTTCCTCGTAATAATGAAGAACTGCATACTCTGTCGTGACCCATTAAGGTAATAATCAACGGAGGAATTGGTGATCAATACTTGTAGCATACTGAAGACCAATTTATCAGGGCTCTTGAAGATAAACCAGCTGGCAGTGATGGTAATCACATCAATGTAAATCAGTGCTCTACCGATAGAGACCTGTCTATACTTATTGATAATGGCCGCCACAATATCTGTACCTCCAGTAGATCCGTTCATGGAGAAGACAATTCCTAAGCTAATACCGATCATTATTGAACCAATAATCATCGCCAAAGCAGGATTATCTTGCAATGGGATCATATCATGATATGCAGGTAGGATATACTGCTCAATAGATGTGGTAGAAAGGCCTAGGAAAGCGACGCTGTAAACAGTTTTAAGGCTAAAGCGCCATCCAAGTACCTTGATAGCCACTAATAGTAGTGTAAAGTTAATGGCGTTGTAAGGGACAGAGAAGGGAATGTCAAAACCCCAGCTAATCACTGATGCGATACCAGCAAGACCTCCACTTGTAATCTTGTGGTAATAGATAAAGCAAAAATAGGAAACTAGATAGATCAGTAATCCTAATGTGATGAATACATAATCTTTGATTAAGGACCAAGCTTTTTTCGACTGCATGTTCTTATTATGATATGAAAGTTAATTTATTTACTGGTAACAATATTGACTATTCGGCCAGGCACCACAATGATGCGCGCGATCGCCTTGCCGTCTAAGTATTTTTCTAGCTCAGGAGACTGGCGTACCTCCTCCTCAATTTGTTCTTTGCTCATCTCTGCTGAAAGAGTGAGCTGAAAACGCACCTTGCCGTTGAAAGAGATCGGGTACTGTATCTCACTCTCCTTAAGATAAGCATCGTTGTGTACTGGATATGGAGCATCTACAATACTCTCATTATGGCCTAGCAGATGCCACATCTCCTCCGCTAAGTGCGGAGCAAATGGTGCTAATAGCACAGTGAACTCCTCCAATATCTTACGGTTATTGCATTTAAGAGCAGTGAGGTCATTGATGCATATCATAAAGGCACTTACGCAGGTGTTGAAAGAGTAGCTTTGAAGCCCTTGATTTACCTTCATAATACAAGTATGTAGCACCTTCAACTCCTTTGAAGTTGGCTTATCATCAGAAATTGAGAGCTGGTCACTGGAATCAAAGAGTAGTGCATAGGTACGACGTAGAAATCTGAAGACGCCGTCAATACCATTGGTATCCCAAGGCTTGGATTGGTCCAAAGGCCCCAAAAACATTTCGTATACCCTTAGTGTATCCGCCCCATATTCTCTAATAATATCATCGGGGTTGACCACATTGAGGTACGACTTACTCATCTTCTCCACGGCAAATCCGCAAATGTAAGTGCCATCATCCTCAAGGATAAACTCTGCATCTGCAAATTCAGGCTTTGACTTTCTGAACGCTTCGATATCAAGGCGGTCATTGTGCACAATATGGATATCCACATGAATAGGCTGTACATCGTACTGCCCCTTTTTATTCAAGCTCACATATTGATTGCTTCCTTTAATACGGTAAACGTAATTAGAGCGTCCTTGGATCATTCCCTGATTTACCAACTTCTTAAAGGGCTCTTCCTCGCAGACATAGCCTAAGTCGTAAAGGAACATATTCCAAAAGCGGCTGTAGATCAAGTGACCTGTAGCGTGTTCGGAACCACCAAAATAGATATCTACCTCCCTCCAATATTCATTTTTATCCTTAGAAACAAGAGCAGTATCATTGTGCGGGTCCATATATCGGAGGTAGTATGCCGAGCTTCCTGCAAAGCCAGGCATAGTGCTTAGCTCAAGCGGATACCCCTCTTCTGTAGTCCAATTCTTGGCTCTACCGAGTGGTGGCTCACCACTATCTGTAGGTAAAAACTTATCAACCTCAGGCAAGATTAAAGGTAGCTTGCTCTTGTCCAAAGCATAGGGCATCCCCTCTTTATAGTAGATAGGGAAAGGCTCGCCCCAATATCTCTGACGTGAAAATATAGCATCACGTAATCGATAGTTAACCTTACGGCATCCTATCTTCTGTGCCTGTAAGAAGTCGATCATCTTATAGATCGCTTCTTTCACCTTTAAGCCATTAAGAAAGTCGGAGTTAATCATCACCCCTTCTTGACTATCTACAGCCTCCTCCCACTCATTAGGATCCTCGGCAATTTCAACCCCTTTAGGCTTCACTACAGGGATAATTGGTAGCTCAAAGTGCTTAGCAAAAGCAAAGTCTCTTGTATCGTGGCCTGGCACCGCCATCACCGCACCAGTACCATAACCCGCCAGTACATAGTCGCTTATCCAAATTGGGATAGGAGACTTAGTGACTGGGTGAATCGCATACCCTCCACTGAAGACACCGCTCACAGAGTGGTCAATCATTCTTTCTCTCTCAGTACGCTTCTTGGTCCTATCCAGGTATTCCTGTACCTGCTCAGCCTGTTCAGGAGTGGTCACCTTACTTACCAATTCACTCTCAGGAGCCAATACCATAAAGGTCACACCAAAAAGTGTATCAGGTCGTGTGGTGAATACTGTGATAGCCTCCGAGCAATCTTGGAGCTGGAATTGCACCAACGCTCCTGAAGACTTGCCAATCCAATTCCTTTGAGTCTCCTTCAGAGAGTTGCTCCATTCCAGTTTGTTCAGCCCCTCAAGTAATCTATTGGCATAAGCCGATACGCGCAATTGCCATTGCTTCATCAGCTTTTGCTCTACGGGAAAGCCACCACGTACCGAAAGGCCTTCGCTTACCTCGTCATTGGCAAGTACCGTTCCAAGACCAGCACACCAATTCACCATCGTTTCACCTTGATAGGCGATACGATAGTTCATCAGCACCTCTTGCTGTTCGATTTCACTCTTAGAACGCCATTCATCTGAAGTAAAACTCAGCTCTTCGCTACATGCCACATCAAGCCCCTCCGTACCACATTGCTCAAAGTGCTTGATCAGCTCTGTGATTGGTTGGGCTTTTTCAGCGACATTATCATAGTAGCTTTCAAACATTTCAATGAATGCCCATTGAGTCCACTTATAAAACTTTGGATCGCAAGTCATCACCTCCCTACTCCAATCATAGCTAAAGCCGATGCTATCAAGTTGCTCACGATACCTCTTGCTATTAATTTGAGTCGTCTTTTCTGGGTGTTGCCCTGTCTGAATAGCATACTGCTCAGCTGGCAAGCCAAAGGCGTCGTAACCCATAGGGTGGAGTACATTATATCCCTTATGTCGCATATATCGACTTAGGATGTCACTGGCAATATACCCGAGTGGATGTCCCACATGTAATCCAGCTCCAGAGGGATAAGGAAACATATCCAAGATATAAAACTTAGGTTTAGAGGCCTCCTCAGTCACCTTGTATATCTCGTGCTCCTTCCAATACTGTTGCCACTTATTTTCTATCTCTGTAAACTTGTACTCCATATCATTTATTAGATCCGAAAAAACAAAATCACACTCCCCTACAATTATTGTGCAAAGTTACTCAATTCAGCTTGTATTGCCTAATGTTTGGGGCTCAATAAAATGCATAAACAAATTTAGGGGCAAAGCATTTCTGCCTTGCCCCTAAATATCAGTATAGTTATTACGTCCAAAGATACGGACTAAAACTCACAGCATGAATAGGTAGCAACAAGGTTGCGGTCACCAAATCCATTATCTGCTCTTCCCACATTAGTCCAATACTTATCCTCCTTTAGATATGGTAGTGCAAAGGCAGCTTTTTCACGTGAATATGGATGGGTCCAATTATCACCAGCCACCTCGTATAGTGGGTGAGGAGCATTCTTCAGAACGTTATCCTCCTTATCGGCAGTACCATTAGCCACTTCTTGGATTTCATCCCAAATCGTTTCAAGTACACTGATAAAGCGATCTAGCTCAGCAAGCGACTCACTCTCGGTAGGCTCAATCATCAGTGTACCGTGAACTGGGAATGATAGCGTAGGTGCATGGTAGTTAAAGTCCATCAGACGCTTAGCGATGTCATTTTCGTCAATACCGCTCATCTCCTTCACCTTGCGGCACTCTAGAATCAGCTCGTGACCTACATATCCAGTATGTCCACTATAGGTAATACCATAAGTATCCTTCAGCCTAGACGCCATATAGTTGGCATTGAGGATTGCTGTGCTAGTTGCACGCTTTAGACCCTCACGACCTAGCATACGGATGTAGGCATAGGTAATTCCTACAATTGCAGCACTACCAAATGGAGCAGCAGCTACAGGGATAAAGTCGTGCCCATAAGCTACAGCGTGGCTTGGCAAATAAGGCTTTAGCTTCTCAGTAACGCATATTGGGCCCTCGCCTGGGCCGCCACCTCCGTGAGGTATAGCAAAGGTTTTATGCAGATTGAGGTGGCATACATCAGCTCCCATAAATCCAGGATTGGTATAACCGACCTGTGCATTCATATTGGCACCGTCCATATATACCAGAGCACCACACTCATGTACCGTATCTATCAGCTTGCGTATCTCTGCCTCAAAGATACCGTGGGTACTAGGATAGGTAATCATAGTTGCAGCCAAGCGGTCTTTATTATCCGTAGCCTTCTTCACGAAGTCATCTACATCAATATTACCATCGGCATCCGTATCGGCAATGATAATCTCATAACCTGCCAATGATGCTGTTGCAGGGTTGGTACCGTGTGCTGAGGCTGGCAGTATGATAAGGTCACGCTGAGTCTCTCCCTGAGCCTTGAGATACTCAGTGATGACACGAATACCTGAGTACTCACCAGCCGCACCAGAATTTGGCATAAACGACACCCCTGGTAGACCAGTAATGGTTCCTAGTAGACTTGCTGTATTATCTAGCATCTCAATATATCCTTCCGTCTGATCTGCAGGAGCATAAGGGTGGATAAAGGCAAATTGAGGATTAGAGAGGATAAAGAGCTCTGCAGCAGCATTGAGCTTCATAGTACAAGAGCCCAAAGAGATCATACTCTGTGCTAGAGAAATATCCCTCTTCTCTAGCCGCTTAATGTAGCGCATCAGCTCCGTCTCAGTATGGTACTTTTGGAATACCTCAAACTGTAGGAAGTCGCTTGCTCTACGGAACTGATCCTCCACTTGAATGTACTCATTTGGTAACTCAGGTGTAGGCACCTCAATACCCTTAGCAGTAGCAAAAATATAGTATAGAGTACCAAGGTCGGATAGCAGTGTTGTCTCATCTACACTAATACCAATCGCCCCATCCTCATAGTACCTGAAGTTCACTTGGCAATCAAGAGCGATCTCCCTAATCTTGCTTTGCTCATCTTTGCTCAACCCAGTGATATAAAGGGTATCAAAGAATTGCTTGTTGGACTGAGTATAGCCCATTTTAGTTAGCGTTTTACTGAGTACTACAGCATAAGTATGGATTCGGCCAGCTATATCCTTAAGGCCTTCAGGGCCATGATACACAGCATAGAAAGAACTCATCGTGGCGAGCAAAGCCTGTGCTGTACAGATATTTGAGGTGGCTCTTTCACGCTTGATATGCTGCTCACGCGTCTGTAGTGCTAGGCGGAAAACATTCTTTCCATTAGGATCCTTAGAGATACCTACAATACGCCCTGGAATTACGCGCTTGTACTCATCGGTAGAAGCCAAATACCCAGCAGAAGGACCTCCGAAGTACATAGGCACTCCAAACCTCTGAGCTGAGCCAAAGACAATGTCCGCGCCAATCTCACCTGGAGGAGTGAGCAGCACGAGCGACATAAGGTCTGCAGCCACAGCCACCTTAATCTCCTTCTCCTTAGCTTTTGCGATAAACTCCTTATAGTCCTTTATCTCACCGTGGTCATTAGTATATTGTACGATAGCACCAAAGTAGTCCTCTGCGAAGTCAAAGTCAGAAGCCTTACCCTCTACTACCTCAACATTCCAGCGGGCTGCACGAGTACGGATCACACCCTTTGTAGAAAGGAATAGATCATCGGCAATAAATAGCTTATTAGCATTTTTACGCTTTCTACTTCTAATATTCAACAACATAGAGGCTGCCTCCGCACCAGAAGTAGCTTCATCTAGTAGCGAGCAATTGGTTAGAGGAAGGCCTGTAAGCTCCGTAATCACGGTCTGGAAGTTAAATAGAGCCTCAAGGCGACCTTGAGAAACCTCTGCCTGATAAGGAGTATAAGAGGTGTAATACCCTGGATTCTCAAGCACATTACGCTGGATAACAGCTGGTGTATAGGTATCATACCATCCCATACCGATATACGAGGTAAATACCTTATTTTTCTGTCCGAGTTCATTGATATGCTCTATCAGTTCCCGCTCCGTCATAGGCTCAGGTAGGTCCAGCTCCTCTTTGAGCCTAATATTTGCAGGATAAACTTTGTCTAAGAGCTTATCAATGCTCTCTACCCCGATGCTCTTCAGCATCTTCTGCTCATCATCGTGGTTGGTTACCCCCACGTGACGAATTGTAAAATCATTGGTGTTCATACGCATTTGTTTTTATCTTGTAAAGTGTTGTTTGTCATCAGTTATATAACAGATTTAGGCCTCTTATTGTTGTGTTCAATAATTAGCTCTTTCTGCCTTAATCGTTGTCTCCGGACCATGCCCCGATAGCACCACCGTCTCCTCTGGTAATTGCAGTAATTGGTCTATTGAGTTCATCAACGTGCCATAATCTCCACCCCATAAGTCATAGCGCCCCATTCCATTCTTAAATAGCACATCACCGCAGAGCATTACCCCACTAGTGGAGTCGTAAAAAGTCACATGCCCTGGCGAGTGTCCAGGGGTCTTCAGCACCTCCAGCGTCGTATTACCGAAGTGCACAGAGCCCTTCAACGGCTTTGGAGTAAAAGAAAAACTACCTTCCTCGGCAGGAATACCAAAGGCCACTAATTGCTGCTCAATAGAAGGGAGACGCGAAATCTCGAGCGAAGTCGCTTCCGTTTCAATCCCGAAGTGCTCCTCTATAAACCTTGCCCCTAGCACATGGTCGAAGTGCAAGTGCGTCGCCAACGACCGCTCCAGTTGCAACTGGTGTTGTTCCATAAAGTTGGAGAGCATTTGGCACTCCGCTTCATTCGAAAAGCCAGGGTCAATGATACAAGCAATATTGGTCTCATCCCATAGAAGGTAGGAATTGACCTGTACCATATTCACCGTAAACCGCTTATATTGTAGCATAATAGAGATTATCTAACAGGGTAATAAACTATCTTCTTCGTCTCAAAAAAAGGCAAATCTGGCAAATAAGTACTCAGTTCCACCTCCTTAATCGACTTGCGAAATGGCTTTAGCTCCTCCGTAAGATCACCGCCTTTGAGCGCAATCACCCCATTTCTCAAGGTATTAGATTGGTCACTCGTATCAATGATATCCTCTCCAATACGAACTAGATTCTTCATAGGCATCGTTGCACGACTGACGATAAAATCAAAGAACCCAGCTCCTATATCTTCAGCCCTCGATTGTAGCACCAAAGCATTCCCTAGCCCTATCGCCTCTTTGATACTTGTTGCCACTTTCACTTTCTTGCCGATGCTATCAATAAGCGTAAATTGGCATTCGGGGAACAGGATAGCCAAAGGAATTCCAGGCAAACCGCCCCCCGTACCTACGTCTAGAATAGCGGTCATCGGCTTGAAATCGGTATACAAACCGATACTCATAGAGTGCAGAATATGATTAACCACTAGATTATCAATATCCTTCCGTGAGATCACATTGATCTTTTCGTTCCATTCCTTATAAAGTGCTGGAAGCGCCTCCAGCTGCTCCCACTGCTTCTCCGAAAGATTGGGGAAATACCTTCCAATTACCTCCCTTATTTCACTCGCCATGCTTTCCAAGTCTCTTGTATTCATTAGTAAAGTAAGGGGCCAATTCGTCGTAAGATAGATGCAACTCTATCGGACCAGTTGAGTAAGTAGCCAATTCGTATGGATTGTAGTAAAACGTAATGCCATCCTTATCAAAATAGAGATTATTGGTCACTTCTAAGGCATGATAATTGAAGACTCCCTTATACTCAAGTTCTTCACGTGTTTCCACCTCAAAAGAGTGCATCAAAGCATTAAATAACAAGTCGAGCAAATCCTCATCATTAGGCTCCTTGAATAGCGACGAAACAGTAATTAACGCCTTATCATTTAGATTATAATTAAGGGTAGAAGCGAACTGATTGGCATGTGCGCCACCTGAGTATTCAATTGTCTTCGAAATCAAAGACAAAATACCATGCTCCGAATAAGTAATACTATCGCTATACTCATACTCTCGGCTGAAAACGCTGTAGGAGCCGACATCAAAGTTGAGCTTTTTAGCCTGCTCTAAGTCGAGCTTATAATCTCCCACCTGCTCTTCCACATACTTTTCGAGATGAGCCTTTACTCCCTCTTTTGAAAAGTCTTCCAAAGGAGCCGGATAAATTCGCTGCGCTATAGACTTCACCAAGCTGTCTCGTATCTCGGTATAGTTATTATCCGAAAAAGTCGGATACGACATTTTTATATCTACTTTACACGATGGCATGGCATCATCGCCTTCCCACTCTTCAAGCACGTAAGGGTCAATATACTCAGTCGATGCCTCTACAGCCTCCCAAGTAACCAAGCCGTCAAGCGAATCAATCTGCTTACTTTTCGTACAAGAGACTTGGGCTAGCAATAAAGTCCCCACCAGCGCCCCAATTACCCTATTTCCTTTCATATAACTTAGTTCGCCATCTCCGAAATAAACTTCACTCTAATCAGCCTTATCTCCTCCTCTTCATATACTCCCAATTCACTCATAGCCGTCTCAATATCATCCGTCACTGAGTGCTTGAAATAGTCAAAGATCTCATCAATAGCCTCCTCCTCCATTACATCACTAATAAAGTAGTTGATATTGATTTTCGTGCCGCTATATACGATTGCCTCCAGCTCACTGAGCAATTCGGGAAAGTCGAGATTGTAAGTATTGGCAATATCCTCTAGGGATACCTTT
Source organism: Porphyromonas somerae (assembly GCF_022845615.1). NCBI lineage: Bacteria > Pseudomonadati > Bacteroidota > Bacteroidia > Bacteroidales > Porphyromonadaceae > Porphyromonas > Porphyromonas somerae. The sequence continues at coordinate 945,313 of NZ_AP025559.1, forward strand.
CGGTCGATCATCTGCACGATAGAGACCTTTAGCTTCGACTTATTAGGCACCGTACGAATACGGATATCTTCAGGGCGGTCTATTTCATTATCATGTACATACTCACTAATGACCTCCAAAAATGGCTTGCCATACTTCTTTGCCTTACTCAGTCCTACCCCCGAAATATTCTGGAGCTCCATTTCATTGATAGGATAAAAGGTAGCCATATCCTGTAGGCTCGATTCCTGAAAAATCACATAGGGAGGCAGGTCCAACTGCTTCGCCATTTTCTTTCTCAGGTCTTTTAGAATTGAGAATAACTGTGGATCAGCCACTCCTGCGCCTCCAGTAGCACTCTCCTCTGTGGGGATCTCTAAGTCATCATCATCCTCTATATGTATCTGGAAAGATTTTGGGCTCTTGATAAAGGTTTTCCCCTTTTTGGTGAGCTCCACCACGCCAAAACGCTCTACATCCTTCTCAATATAACCATCAATCAGAGCTTGCTGTAGGATCGTTTCAACCACCTCCACCTCCATATCACTACAGCAGCCAAACTCTTCTAATTCGGTGTGGCAAAAGTTCTCAATATCGGCACTATCCACACCCATTACAAAGTTGATAATATACTCTGTCTTAAATTCCTCCTTCAAGCTCTTAATTGCCTGAAGAATAGATCGTAATTCATTTTTTGCTTCCACAGATTTTCTATGACTCAAACAATTATCGCAGTTATGACAATTATCAAAATGATACTTTTCACCGAAATAATGTAGTATATACTTTCTTCGACATATCGGAGAGGTCGCATAGCCAGTGATCTCATCAAGTAGCTGGCGACCCACCTCACGCTCATTATTACTTTTGTTTTTGCTCTGTAAGAGCTTTCGGAGCTTCTGAATATCCTCATCGCAGTAGTATGCAATGCAAATTCCTTCGCCTCCATCTCTCCCCGCCCTTCCCGTCTCCTGATAGTAGCTCTCCAAGCTTTTCGGGATATCATAGTGGATCACATATCGCACATCTGGCTTGTCAATCCCCATGCCAAATGCGATGGTAGCTACAATCACATCAATATCCTCACTGATAAAGGAGTCTTGTGCCTCTGCACGCACCCCACTCTCCATACCCGCATGGTAAGCCATCGCCTTGATGCCATTCGTTTTCAGCACCTCTGCAAATAGCTCTACCTTACGCCGGCTCATACAGTAAACGATGCCGGTCTTACCCTCATGTGCTTTAATAAACTTAATGATATCCTTATCAATATCCTCATCCTTTTTCCGTACCTCATAGTACAGATTGGGACGGTTAAAAGAGCTCATAAAGATATTGGGCTGCTTCATCTCCAAGCACTTAATGATATCCTCCTGCACCACAGGCGTGGCAGTAGCGGTAAGAGCGATAATCGGACGCACCATAATCTCTTCCACCACCTCTCGTATCCTTCGATACTCTGGGCGGAAGTCATGCCCCCACTCCGAAATACAGTGTGCCTCATCTACGGCATAAAATGAGACGTTAATCTCATGCAGCAGATCTACATTTTCTTTCTTTGTCAGGCTCTCAGGTGCCACATAAAGCATCTTCGTCACCCCACTTCTCAGGTCATCATGCACCTGCTCTAACTGAGCTTTAGAGAGAGAGGAATTCATAAAATGCACAATCCTCTCATCACTTGCATTGGCACGCAATGCATCTACCTGATTTTTCATCAAGGCAATCAATGGAGAGATGATAATAGCCGTCCCCTCTAATACTAGAGCAGGCAATTGATAGCAGAGCGACTTTCCACCACCAGTGGGCATCAAGACAAAGGTGTCTTGCCCCCCCAATACACTGCTGATGATTTCAAATTGCAAGTCCTTAAAGGCATCAAAGCCAAAAAACTGCTTCAACACCTTAAACAATTTAGCTTTCAATTGGCTATCAATAGTATCTAGAGCATTCATAGAGAGTTCTCCTAAAAAACACTTAATTTCATAAGTCCTAAAAACTTCCAATGCTTAAAGGTACCAAAAAAAGTTGATACCACCTACAAATACCACACCACTCAAAAAAAATAAACTCCACCACCCTCCCCACTACAAGGGTCTCCGAGGAGATCCGATTTGTCGTAGCTGTAAGTTTGCAGGTAGCCCGGGCGAGTTTATCGAGCCCGCCAAAATCAAACAAAAAAAGTTAAATTCAAATACGTAGATAAAGGGTATATCAAAGATGAAATAGCCAGTAAAAATAGTCTAATAGCGAGACTAATGTCGTATCTTTGTTGTAGAAAGATAGCCATTAGTCGATTAGGTGAGAAACCTTAATACCGTAGCGAGGTCATAGAACCTATTGGGGGCAGTAAGGACACCTAATCACGCTGTTGGATACTATATAGATTGTTAGGATTTCACTCCTATTTACAGCTTGAGTACAAACAGCTATCGTTCGACTAATGGCTATCTAATCACTACATGTACAAAGTTATGAATAAAAAATTATTTGTGGGAATTGATTTCTCAAAAGAAACATTTGACGCAGCTATCCTCAAGGTATCTGAAGAGAGCTCTATTGATCCAAAGATCATTGGTAATGAGCAGTTCAAAAACGATGTGCCAGGTTGTAAGCGATTTGTAAAATGGCTGAATAAGACTTGTGCATTGTCTGGCGACTATTCCTCTGTTCTCGTAGGTGGAGAAGATACAGGTAACTATAGCATCACGCTGCCTAAACAGCTTTATGTGCTGGGGATTGATTGCTCCTTACAAAATGCTTATTCGATCAAATGTGGTAGTGGCAAGATTGTTCGCGACAAGACCGATAAGATAGACGCAGAAAAGATCGCTTACTACTTCTATCGCTTTCGCGATCAGATTAGGCTCTATAAGCCCCTATCTAAGGATATGGAGAGCTTAGAGAGACTTTATTCATACCGATATGGACAGGTGAGAGAAAGAGCGCGATTGAAGTGTCAGATAAAAGAGTATAAGCATATTCTTAAGTCAGAACCCAATGATGAGACGCTAAAGTTCATGATCCAACGCTTAGAGAAGCAGGAGAGGTTTCTGAAGAAAGAAATCAAAGCTATTGAGGCTAAAATGGTGGAAATCATCAAAGCCAATGAGGAGCTTAATGAGATCCATAAATGCCTACTGAGCATACCAGGTATCGGGAAGATCACAAGCCTTCTTTTGATCGTTGTTACTCGAGGGTTTACAAGGTTCGATAACCCCAAGCAACTTGCCTGCTTTTTAGGGGTCTCTCCACACCCGAATCAGTCAGGTACATCCGTCCAAAATGGCAATCATAGGAGTTGGTTTGCCGACCCTTATTTTGCAAGTCTTTTACATATGGCGGCACTCTCTGCGAGCAGATTCAACTCGAAGTTCATAGACTACAAGAAAAAGCTGAAGAGCAAAGGCAAGCCACATTTGCTCATTATGAACAACATCAAAAACAAGCTACTTACGGTTGCCTTTACAATCGCCACGAGAAGGACCAAATTCTATTCTGATTATGACGCAAAACGAGCATAGGTCGAAATAACACTTTTTAACCATATAAATTTGGTGGTGATCATAGATTGCCCCCATGTCGGAGGGGCGATAGCTCCGACCGACTGGGAAGAACCCCATACCCCATCTTCCACGACGCCTTGTGAGTTGGGCACCCCACCAGGCTCAAAATTAAAAAGCCTTGCGTCACCTTCTATCGGTCGTCAGACCTGTCCGATCAGGCACCGCCCAAAAAGGGCATACCCTATTCACCCAAGATCTCCTCCGCCATCTTAGCCGTCACTCGCACCTTCTTTTTAGAAGATGATGGAGCTTCATACATTACATCTCGCATCAGCTCCTCAAATATCGAGCGCAGCCCTCTAGCCCCTGTCTTTAGAGCAATAGCTCTATCCACAATCAGCTCATACACTGCATCATCTATCTCCAGAGTGATACCCTCTAGCGACATCAACTTTTGATATTGCTTCGCGATCGCATTCTTTGGCTCCGTCAGTATCGACTTCAGTGCCTCCCGACCGAGTGGGGTCAGATAAGTGAGCACCGGTACCCTACCGATCAGCTCGGGAATCAATCCGAATGACCTCAAGTCGGCAGGCTCAACATACTTCAGTAGGCTCTCGTCATCACTATCGAGGTGTCGGTGGCTCAATTTATTGGCATAGCCCACCACACGGGTATTTTTGCGCTTAGCGATTTTCCGCTCAATGCCTTCAAACGCACCTCCGCAGATAAAGAGGATATTCTCCGTATTCACCAGCACCATCTTCTGCTCCGGATGCTTGCGACCTCCCTCGGGTGGTACATTCACATCGGCACCCTCAAGCAGTTTCAGGAGCCCTTGTTGCACCCCTTCACCTCCTACATCACGGGTGATGCTTGGATTATCTGCCTTACGGGCAATCTTGTCCATCTCATCTATAAAGACGATTCCACGCTCAGCTGCCTGCACATCATAGTCTGCCACTTGCAGCAAACGCGAGAGAATGCTCTCCACATCCTCCCCCACATAGCCAGCCTGGGTAAAAACAGTAGCATCTACGATGGTAAATGGTACCTTGAGCATCCTTGCAATCGTCTTAGCAATTAAAGTCTTACCCGTGCCGGTAGGCCCTACCATCATGATATTGCTCTTTTGGAGCTCTACATCATTAGCATCTCCGCCCCCAGTTGCTGCACTCTTTGTGGCACTGAGTTTGGCTTTCGAAGTATTTTGCTCGTTGTAGATGAGTCGCTTGTAATGATTGTAGACAGCTACAGCAAGGGTCTTCTTCGCCTCCACCTGCCCGATCACATACTGGTCTAGAAAAGCAACAATTTCACGAGGTTTCGGAAGCTCATCCATACTTGGCAGAGCAAACCTCCCCCTATGAGCTTGCTGATGCCGAACCTCTTCTACCGCATTGTGGACTGTTGTAGCACACTCATCACAGAGATTACCCACTGGTCCCGGCACCAAGAAGTCCACCATACTAGCTGGCCGACCACAGATATCGCACCGCTCCTCCTGATTGTGATCCGAATGATTTCGTTTTGCCATTGATACAATATAGACTATTACTTAGTTTCTTTCCGAAGCACCTTATCCACCGCACCATAAGCAAGCGCCTCATCAGCCGTCATCCAGTAGTCGCGATCACTATCATTGGCGATCTCCTCTACCGTCTTGCCCGTGTGTCGGCTTAGGATCTCAAAGAGCTCCTGCTTTACCTTTATGATTTCACGTACCGTGATCTCCATATCCGATGCTTGTCCCTGAGCACCACCCAGCGGTTGGTGTATCATCACCCTTGAGTGAGGAAGTGCATACCGCTTCCCCTCCGTACCAGCCACTAATAATACGGCACCCATACTTGCCGCCATGCCAGTGCAAATAGTGCTTACATCACAATTAATGTACTGCATCGTATCATAGATACCATAGCCAGCATAAACCGAACCACCAGGACTATTAATATAGAGCGAAATATCCTTGCCAGGGTCACTCGTCTCTAAGAAGAGTAGCTGTGCCTGCACCACATTCGCCACATAGTCATTGATACCGGAACCAAGGAAAATAATCCTATCCATCATCAATCGACTGAATACATCCATCTGTGCCACATTCATCTGGCGCTCCTCTATAATGGTGGGAGAGATATACCCCTCCGCTACTGCACTGCTGCTCACCATCTTGGTATAGTCACTCACCAATTGAGAATTAATCCCAAGATGCTTATGTGCATACAACTCAAACTCCCTTCCCATCTCTTGATTACTCATCATATTCATATACTCATATATATATATGTATTATTTACACAACACCTCAAAGGGAGACCAACAAGTAGAGAAAGTTACCTGCCCTCACCTTGCCCCTACCCTTTTGATGAGCAAACTTATATATAAATAGTGAGATCAACACCCCTTTCAGTATTAAAGCTTCAAAAAAATGAGCTTCTGGCCAAAGTATTGTTGGAGTTCGTCCAGCACCGAATCCGTTGTTAACCCCACTCGACATTCATCTTGCAGTACGTCAATCTCCAAGATGAAATACAGAGCTAAATTTGAGTCACTGAGCCCCCATTTACAACCAACTAGAAACCAATATCTTACATAATCATTCACTGAGATGCAACTCGCCGATTGATTAGTTGCATCTCGCCGATCGCTTAGTTGCAACTCGACAAATGCTTAGTTGCATCTCGCCGATTGATTAGTTGCATCTCAACTTTTGCTTTACTAGCATAGAGGTTTTGTGAAGGGCTTAGAGTCATCTATCTGACTTGATGGATACGGCAATTCAGACTCACTCGAGGAGGCACTTACTCATTATCACTGAGATGAATGCCCTGCGGTAGACCTACGTACTACATAAGCTCTGCAACCATTGTGCTATTAAAGTATAATGAGGTAAAAAATTGGTACCTTTGTAGGAGGTTTAGAGATGTGATGAAAGAAAGAAGTGAAGTAAGGAAGGAGCATAGCCCGCACCTATCAAATATTATGCCACAGCTTTGGGGGCTTCTCTCGGACCGAGAGCGGGAAGAGCTCTTGATCTGGAGCAGTTACTATATCTATAAGCGTGGTGAGGTGATCTATGATGCTACGGTGATTCCACAAAATGCATTTATCTTAGTGGATGGGCAGGTGAAGGTGACGCAAGAGGCGGACCGCACTCAGATACTCAGCCTCATCAGGGCACGTGAGTTTTTTGGTTATGAAGCCTACTTCGCACGGGAGAACCCTCTGACGAGTGCTACGGCGGTGGAGACGAGCCTTATTTGTCTGGTACCGATCCGTAGTTTGGAGGCAATTATCCGTAGCAATGCGAGTGTAGGGCTCTACTTTATGAATGATCTCGCATTGCGACTAAGGGAGCGCAATCAATTGACGATTACACTGACGCAAAAGCACACCCGAGGGCGACTGGCGGAGTCGCTACTCCTCTTGCGGAGAAAGTATGGCACTGAGGCGGACGGGCGGACTATTAGGGCGTATCTGACGCGTAATGAGTTGGCGGACCTAAGTAATATGACTACGAGCAATGCGGTGCGGACACTTCGCTCCTTTCAGGAGGAGGGGGTAGTGGCACTGAATGGGCGGCGTATTAAGGTGCTTGATGAGGAGAAGCTACAGCGAATTAGTAAACTAGGATAAAATATGGGCAGAGATAAAGGCAACACGATCACGACTCATGACTTGGGCACGCTCCCAATTGGGCGGCTACTCAGACACTATGCTGTGCCATCAATAGTGGGCACAATGGTCAACTCGCTCTACAATCTGGTGGATAGGATCTTTATTGGACAAGGGGTGGGAGGATTGGCGATTTCTGGGCTAGCACTCACCTTTCCAATCCTTATCTTTTTACAAGCCTTTGGGCTCCTGGTGGGTGTGGGGACCTCCTCTAGGATCTCTATCTTGCTTGGGCAGAAGAAGCGAGGAGAAGCGGAAAATCTATTGGGTAATGCCTTTGTGCTCTCTGTAGTATTGAGTCTCTCTACCATCACTCTCTGCTACCTACTGATGGAGCCGATGCTCTATGCCTTTGGCGCTTCGGCTGATACGATTCCCTATGCCATGGACTACTTAGGGATAGTGATCCCGGGGAATATCTTTGCGAACCTCACTTTTTCGTACAATTCGGTGATGAGGGCGACTGGGTATCCTCGCAAAGCGATGGTGACGATGATTATTGGGGCGGTGCTGAACGTGGCTTTTGATGCCCTATTTATTTTCGGACTAGGATGGGGAATCAAGGGAGCAGCATGGGCTACGGTACTGAGCATGTTTGTGGGTATGCTCTTTGTGATGCATCACTTTACAGATACTGGTGCCTTTCTCCGCATTCGCGCTAAGAACTTCAAGCTCCAGTGGGGCTATGTATGGGGGATTCTGAGTATTGGGGTGGCACCTTTTGTGATGCAATTGGCAGCAAGTATGGTGCACCTATTTAAGAATAGTAGCCTAGTAGCTTATGGAGGCGACTATGCGGTGGGTGCCCATGGGATCTCTAATAGTATTAGCACCACTATCTTTTTATTTATCCTCGGTTTGGCTATTGGAATGCAACCGGTAGTGGGCTATAACTTTGGGGCAGGAAATATCCATAGGGTGAAGGAAGCTTTTATCAAAACGGTGAGGCTCAACGTAATAATAGGAGTGGTGGGCATCGTGATTACTCAGCTTTTCACAGAGGGGCTGGTGCGGTGCTTCACTACTGATGATGAGCTCATCCGTGTCTCTAAGGAGGCTGTGAGGATTGAGAATATGGCGTTTTGGGCTGTTGGTTTTCAGGTAGCTTGTGTCCACTTCTTCCAAAGTATTGGTTCGGCGAAGCAGGCAATGATCCTTAGTATCTCTAGGCAGGTAGCCTTTTTGATCCCTCTGATCTACTTCCTTCCAATGATATGGGAGCTGAAAGGGGTTTGGCTGGCAACTCCGGTGGCTGATGTGCTCTCCTTTACCATATCTTTAACGTTAATCGTGCTATTTTTTAGGAAACATAAAGAAGAAAAGAAGGTATGAGGATGCTATTGATATCACTGGCGGGACAGGTGCTACTGAATGCTCTGTTTCTACTATGCGTATGGTGGGCCACTAAAAAAGGCTCTCAGTGGCGTAGGATAGCGATTGGTTGGGTTGTTTTCGAACTACTATACTTCCTGGTGATCGTGATATCTAAGGTGCTTTACCACTCTAGGGGTGAGTACCTAAGAGTGGGCACCTCTCTATTTACCAATTACTATGTATTTATAGTGATCCTAATGATGCCCCTACTCTGTGGCTACTTCATCATTTGGCTTTTGGGGAAACTTAATGTGGTGAAGCAGGCAGAACTAAGGCTAAAATTACGCAGTTGTCTTCTCATCGTGTTGCTTCCTATTACTGGAGCGCTCTGTATTAAAGGCTATTACAACTCCATAAATCCAGTGGCAACGCACTACCACATCACACTTCCCTACAATGGAGCTCCTAAGGAACTAAAGATAGCCTTTATAACCGACCTACACATAGGAGAACTGGTGAAAAAGGAGGTGCTGCAGAAGATGGTGAAGATGGTGCAAGATGAGCAGCCAGACTATGTATTGGTAGGCGGGGATCAGGTGGATTACTACTTTGATTACGTGGAGCGGGACCCTGAGATATCTGAGCTGATCCTTAGTTTGCACTCTGATAAGTCGCGCATCTTTCATGTGCTCGGTAATCATGAGTATTATATAGATCATGAGCCTAAGCGGAAGTGGTTAGATGAGGTGGGCACGCTCCTTGTGGATAGTGTGGTGCAGCTATCGGACTCTCTATATCTGATCGGCCGTGATGATGCCTATAATGAGAGTAATCGACTTCCATTGAAATCACTTGTGGAGCAGGTACCAGAGGGAGCCACTACCATTTTGCTTGATCACCAACCCATTGAACCAGATGTGGAGAGGGCATTAGGAATCGACTTAGCTCTGCATGGACACACGCACGATGGCCAGTTTATCCCTTTTAAGTGGTTAGTATGGCTCAATTTTGAAAACTCTTATGGATATCTACACAGAGGAGTAACGCATTATATTACGAGCTCTGGACTAGGCTTTTCGTCTTCACCTATATTGCTTGGCACCTTCAGCGAAGTGGTGATTATTCACCTAAAGCTACAAGGGGAAAAATAATCATTTATGAATGAATCAGTTAAGGAGTTTATTCTCCATAATGGTCTGACTGTATGGATCTCTACTGACTCATCTGATTCTAAAGTATATGGACAGGTGGTGGTAAGGGCTGGTGCTAAGGAGACCCCGAATAGTGGCGTAGCACACTATTTTGAGCATATTATGTTTAAGGGAACTCAACGCATTGGTACGGTGGATTATGAGCAGGAAGCACCTATTCTGAAGGAGATAACCAAACAATACTCAAAGCTACAAACAGCTAAAAACAGTGCAGAACGGGAGGAGATACAGAGCAAAATTAATGAGCTTAATATTGAAGCTACAAAGTATGCCATCCCTAATGACTTCAATCACCTGATCTCGAAGTATGGAGGGAGTGGGCTGAATGCTGGCACATCGTACGACTATACTCTATTTTACAACTCGTTCTCGCCTCAGTATCTGGAGCATTGGTGCGAGCTGAATAGTGAACGGATGATTGCTCCTGTATTTAGGCTCTTTCAAAATGAGTTGGAGACGGTCTATGAGGAGAAGAATATGTACTCCAATAATATCAGCACCGAGCCAACACAGAGAATTATGGAGCGTTTGGCAGCCCCCCACCCTTATAGATATCCAATTATCGGTAGCACAGAAGCTCTGAAATCGCCCGATATTCGTGCGATGGAAGATTTTTTCAGAGAGTACTACTATGCCGAGAATATGGCTTTGATCTTGACCGGAGATATCAAGGAGGAGGGGTTGCTACCTCTGCTTGAGCGGACTTTCGGAAGAATCAAATCGGGTGGTCGGAAACCTCTGCAACTCCCTCAGCCCATGCCTTTTGATGGACACGAGAAAATGACCATAAAGGTACCTATCCCATTTGTGAAGGGGCTGGGGTTCATTTGGCACACGGTACCCAATAATCATCCGGACCAGGTAGCATTGTCCTTGGTACAGTCTCTTTTGAATAACGATGGCAAAACGGGGCTACTGGATAGGCTTACGATTGATGGAAAGGTGATGGAGGCAGCGGCTATCAACTTTGCACTCAATGATATGGGGCTGTTTGGGGTCTACATCATGCCAAAGTTGCTCCAAAGCTCTTATCTAGTTAAAAGAAGGGTCCAAAAGGCAATCGATAAAATTAAAAGAGGAGATTTTAGTACTCAAGCTCTGGAAGAGGTGAAACAATCGGTGTACAAGGCCAACCTCCTACAATTAGAGTCGAGCGAACAGAAAGCTAAGCTTCTTTCGTCACTTTTTGCACAGAATGAAACGTGGAGTGACCTGATGAGGGAATTGGATTTGCTTAGCTCAATAAGCAAGGAAGAGGTGGTGGAGGTGGCACAAAGATATTTGGACGGCAACTATCTGGAGGTTAAGAAGCAAACTGGAAGATATGCCGTTGAAAAGCTACCAAAGCCTCCCTACCAGCCCGTGAAAGCACCGAATCAAGGTGCGAAGTCTGAATTTTCACGATACCTAGAGACGCTAGAAATCCCGAAGCTACCTATGAAGTATTTGGACTTCAAAAAGGATGCGGAGCAGAGGGATTTGTCGGCAAATGATCTGGTTCGATTATATAAGGTGGGTAATGAGATTAATGATCTTTTTTCTCTCGATTTGCTCTTCTTCCGTCAATCCTATTATCACCCACTCCAAACTTATTTAGAGCAATATTTGGATTTAGTTGGTGGAGCCGAAATGAGTGCACACGAGCTAAATCAAAGGTTACAAAGTTTGGGGGCGACTATCACCTATGAGTCCAAACCTAGTTTCTTCTGTATTCGGATTTCTGGATTTGACCACTACCTTAGTGAGACAATAGCACTTGTTGGCTCCATTTTGAACGATATAAAGGTAGAAAAGCCTCAGATTAAGAAGATAATTGAGGCAAGGAAGATTTCAGATAGAGCGATAAAGGCTGATATCACGGAGCTCTCTAAGCGACTATTGGACTTGGCAAGATATGGAGAAAAGGCACCTTACAAGGCAGACCTTTCTCTTCCGCAATTGAGGCGGATAACAGCCCAAGAGTTGGTGACAGACTTTCATCAACTACTGCAATCAGAGCTGGATATCCACTATACTGGAAAGCTAGATATCGAGAAGGTCGCCTCTTGCATCAAGAGCAGCTTCAACCTAGATGCCATATCAGAATGTGGAGAGGGCTACTTTTATGTGCCCTCTATCCTCCCATCTGGCAATCGCATTCTACTCCACAATGAGCCTAGTGCTACTCAAGTAGTCATAAAAGGGTATCTACCTATGGGAGTACTATCGGACTATGAAAAGAGTATTCTCAGAGTTTATTCGACCTATCTAGGCAGTGGAATGAGCTCACTCCTATTCCAAGAAATCCGTGAGTATCGTTCTTTAGCATACAGTGTAAGTAGCTTTGCAAGTTTTGCACCCCACTCTATCCATGACGGGCAAACAGATTTACTAGTATACCTAAGCACGCAAACTGATAAGTTGCTAGAGGTCATTGAGCTTCTCAATAAACTGATACATAGAAGTCCTGATGACCCTAATAGACTTGAAATAGCTATAAATACCCTGCGGAGCGATGTCCGAAGCACTTACCCAGCAATGAGGATGAAGAGCCGAACAATTGCTTCTCATATACGTCAAGGCTACAATAAGGATATTGCTTTGATTATTGAGGATAACCTGAAATCAATAACCCTACAGGAGGTTCTTGACTTTCATATAGACAAGGTTATAAAGTCTCCTATCACACTGTCGATGATAGGAAATATTGACGATAAGATGGTTGCTCAACTTTCTGAGAGCTTTCAAATCACTAGAGTTTCCAAAAAACAGCTATTGTAGAACACTGTCTTTTGAGGGGCATCTTTGCAGAGACGCCAGTTCTAAACAAATAAGATGGGCATATCTGGCTTTTCGCTAGATATGCCCATTATTCACTTAGTGATCAGCTATTTATCTATCAGTGTAGCGCTTGTTGATCTCATCCCAATTGATGATCTCCCAAATCTTAGATAGATGCTCTGGCCTACGATTCTCGTAATCTACATAGTAGGCATGCTCCCATACATCAGCACACAAGAGTGGAGTTAGGCCATCCACTACAGGGTTACCTGCATTGGTGTACTTCCCAATAGAGAGCTTACCGCTCTTGTCAGCAGAAAGCCAAGCCCAACCAGCTCCAAAGAGAGAAGCTGCATCAGCCTCAAATGCCTTCTTAAACTCCTCTAGTGAACCCCACTTCTCCTCTATTGCCTTAAGAAGCTCTGCCGATGGCTTACCACTTCCCTTAGGGGCAAACTGTAGGAAGTAAAGATTGTGATTAAGGGTTTGACCAGCATTATTGAATATACCGCCCTCAGACTTCTTCACGATATCTACGAGCTCCATATTAGCAAACTCAGTACCTTCAATCTGCTTATTTAGATTGTTTACATAGGTCTGTAGGTGCTTACCATGGTGAAGACCTATAGTCTTCTCACTAATCACTGGCTCTAAAGCATTAGGCGCATAAGGTAGTTTTACAAGTTCAAACTTCATAATTTTCTCATTTATGTTATTATTAAGTGATAGCATCAACGATTACTGTTTCGGTTAGCGTCCCTAACCAGCACAGAAAAAGTCATAGCTTATTATATCTGTCTCTAATGGTATAACAAATGACTACAGAAAAGGTTTGCCAAAACAATGCGAACCCTCAAAGCTAGATCAATATGCTGTGAGAGTTCGCATAAACCATCAGTCACTTATATCAGAAGTAACTGAATGTGGTTGATTCTAAAACCACATTACTTCTTTTTGTTGAGGTCAAGAGCAGCACCTGGCTTGAAGCGCACTACCTTACGAGCAGCAATCTTCATCTTCTTACCCGTGCGAGGATTCACACCCTCACGAGCTGCACGCTCAGTAACAGAGAATGTACCAAAACCAAGGATAGCTACTTTTTCACCCTTCTTCATCTCTTTGGTAATTACCTCGATACCTGCATCTACAGCCTTTTTGGCATCAACTTTAGTAAGCTCTGCTTTTTCAGCAACAGCTGCAATAAATTCAGTCTTATTCATAATTTCAACTATTAAAATGTAAGTGTATAATAACTTCTATTAATTTCTAACTCTTAAGAAATAGATACCAAATAATCCCTCTAGACCTACTACTGCATAAGCAACACCACGGCATCTAATCTTTCGCTTTCAAATATAGAGCAAATATTTGATATATTGATTAGTTCGGTATAATTTTAGATTATTTAATCATTGAGGTTATTTTTGATAGATATCATTAGTCTGAAATATATAACAGGACATCAATGATTGCGTGGATGATACTGTAATATCTCATTTCTAAGAGTAGACCTATCCAAATGGGTATAAATCTCTGTAGTGGATATATCTGCATGACCAAGCATATCCCTTATGGCTTGCAAGTTGGCACCACCCTCTAAAAGATGGGTTGCAAATGAATGTCGCAAAGTATGTGGGGATATTTTCTTTTTCAAGCCAACTTGTTTAGCCAGGTCTTTGATAATCATAAATATCATCTGTCTACTGATTCCTGTCCTTACTCTATTCAGAAAAAGGTGATGCTGATAGGGCGGCTTTGGAATAATGGCTTGCCGTATTGGTAGATATTCATTAATTCGCTCCACAGCACTCTCCGACATAGGCACTAATCGCTCCTTAGTTCCTTTTCCTACCACTCTAATGTACCGCTCCTCCAAGAAGAGACATGAAAAAGTTATATCACACACTTCAGAGACGCGAAGCCCACAACTATATAATAGCTCCAAAATGGCAGCATTTCTAACGCCATGCGGTGTGCTAAGGTCAATAGCAGATAACAAGCTATCAATCTCCTCTACAGTTAAAACCTCCGGAAGCTCTCTTGATACCATAGGCCCTTCAAGTGTCTCTGTAGGATTATCCGTAACAATCTCCTCTAACTCCAAGAAGCGATAAAAGCTCTTGATACCACTAACTATGCGTCTAAGACTCTTTTTGCCAAGCCCTAGATCTACGAGATAGGAAAGGAATTGCTCCAAATCATCATAGGATAGGTCCAAATACCTCTTGCCTATCATTTCACTAAACTCAAGGAGGTGCTTGACATCATTTTCATAGCTTTGGATGCTATTGTTCGCCAAGTTTCTCTCTAATAGGAGGTACTCATAGTAGTCCTCCAATATTTCGTCCTTTAGTATCATTTCTTTATCCATAATTCAAAGATAATAAATAATCAATACACTCTCAATACCGATTCCCGAATTATCGAGTGTGCTAGATTGAGTGGAATTGACTAACTTTGCATATATGATAAGAACGCAATCTATTATTGACACACATAAAAGATGGAGCAAAGTAATTACCCATTATTAGATACAATAGACTCACCAGACGATCTAAAGAAACTGCCCCTCACAGACTTACCCAAACTCTGTGAGGATATTCGGTGCTTTCTCTTAGAGACGTTGAGCAAGGTTCCTGGCCATCTAGGAGCTAATTTCGGTGTGGTTGAATTGACTGTAGCGCTTCATTATGTGTTTGATATTCCCCATGATGAGATAGTATGGGATGTAGGGCACCAGTCATACGTACACAAGATACTAACGGGTCGAAAAAAGGATTTCTCTACGCTTCGCCAATGGGGAGGTATAAGTGGCTTTACCCACCCTAATGAAAGTCGGTACGACTCATTTATATCCGGTCACGCTTCCAACTCCATTTCAGCCGCCTTAGGAATTGCTATTGGAGCATCACTGCAAAATCAAGAGAAGAATGTAGTCGCTGTTATTGGAGATGGTGCCATGACCGGTGGCCTAGCATTTGAGGGACTTAATAATGCCTCCAACCACCCCAATAACTTACTCATTATACTCAACGACAACCATATAGGTATTGACCCCATCACTGGTGGACTCAGTAAGTATTTGGTTCGAATCAATACGAGCAAAGTATACAATAGCCTCAGACATAAGGGGTATCAAGGATTGAAGAAGCTTCGGCTTATCGATGACTCTAAGAAGAGAAATTTACTCCGCTTCAATAATAGCCTGAAGGCACTCATCAATAATGATAAGAATCTCTTTGAAAGCTTCAGTATACGGTACTTTGGACCTACTGATGGGCACGACGTGGTTGAACTAGTTAATACCCTCAGAAGCATTAAAGACTTCAAGGGTCCAAAGTTACTTCACCTCAAGACCATCAAAGGCAAGGGCTACAAACCTGCTGAAGAGAGTGCTGTGGTATGGCATGCTCCAGGTCCCTTTGACCCAAATACAGGTAAGAGGAATGTGGCACCTGAGCTTCCCGACACCCCACTTAAATACCAAGAGATTTTTGGGCAAACCCTCCATGAGCTCGCAGAGATGGATGAGCGAGTAGTAGGTATCACCCCTGCCATGATTTCGGGTAGTTCCTTTAATTTTATGCAACACGAGTACCCCAATCGTGTCTTTGATGTGGGTATTGCAGAAGGCCACGCCGTAACATTTGCTGCTGGCCTTGCACTCAAAGGGGAGATACCATTCTGCAATATTTACTCTAGCTTTCTACAGCGTGGATATGACGAGGTAATCCACGATGTAGCGATGCAGTCAGCCCCAATCATTCTGTGCATAGATAGAGCTGGGCTCGTGGGCGAGGATGGGATGACACACCAGGGAGCTTATGATATTGCCTATCTCCGCACCATTCCTGGTCTCACCATCATGTCGCCTATAGATGAAAAAGAGCTCCGCCAGATGATGTTCACAGCCTACAAGCATCATAAGGAAGGACCATTTGTGATACGTTTTCCAAGAGGAAAGGGTGCTTGCAAAGATTGGAAAGTGCCATTTTCGGAACTACCTCTTGGCAAGTCCATAGAGCTCATAACTGGAGAAAAGGTAGCATTTGTATCCTATGGGCCAGTAGGCAATGAAGCCAAACACGCTGTAAAAGAGCTAAATTCTCTCGGATATCACCCAGGACATGTCAATCTCCGTTTTGTAAAACCTCTAGATACAGAGATGCTTGACTACTTAGCCGAGAAATACGACACCATTATCACGGTCGAAGATGGCTCATTGGCAGGTGGCGTAGGTAGTGCCCTACTAGAATATTATGCAGATAAGGGAACTCCTATCCGTATTAAAAGAATAGGCATACCAGATCAGTTTATTAAGCAAGGAGCTGTGGCTCTTCAGTATCAATATGTAGGCTTGGATGCTTCATCACTTATTGATACAGCTATCCAGATGTTTAAGTAATAACTTATGAAAATATTAATTGTTGGAGCCGGAGAAGTAGGCACTCACCTAGCTGAGATGCTATCACACGAGGATCATGATATTGTGCTCCTCGATTCAGAGCCTACCAATCTAGACTTTGTCTACAATAACAGGTTGGAGATTATGCCATTCGTAGGGTCTCCGATTTCCTTCAAGGATCTAAAGTCAGCAGGTGCCGAAAGGACCGACCTATTCATAGCTGTAACCCCAGAGGAGTGCGACAACTTAGTTGCTTGCCACATGGCTAAAACTATGGGCGCCAAAAAGACCTTAGCCAGAATTAATAATAGCGAATACCTGCTCCCTAATTATAAAGAGCACTTTACCAACCTTGGGGTGGATGATATGATCTATCCCGAACAGCTAGCCGCCCAAGAGATTGTTAGTAGTCTTAGTCTACCGTGGGCCAAGCAATATTGGACCATCTTTGATAAGAAACTAGACCTCGTTGCAGCTCGAGTGACTCCCTCCTCCCCTCTCGTTGGGAAAAAGCTGATCAATCTCTCAGACTTTGAGGATAAGGTGATGCATATTTTGGCCATTGTACGGAATGGCCATACCATCATACCACGTGGTCAGGATGGCATTGAGGTCAATGATGTCCTTTACATCACTTCTATGCCCAAGTACCTCGATCAGGTGAGGAACTTCTGCGGGCAGGATAAGCTAGAAGTGCATAGAGTCATCATCATGGGCGGTAGTAGAATCGCCCTCAAAACGGCTCAGCTACTCCCTGATGATCTGAACATCAAGATTATAGAGCGAGACTATGATAAGTGTATGAAAATCTCCGAAGTGGTCGCCGATCATACCCTCGTCATTCATGGAGATGGCAGGGACCCCGACCTATTGGTCAATGAAGGGATCAAGAAAACCGATGCCTTCTTGTCCCTCACCAGTTCATCGGAGAGCAATATGCTCGCCACCCTCAATGCCAAAAGGCTTGGGGTGCCCATCTCTGTTTGCCAAATAGAGAATCTCGACTACCTCGACATAGCCAATGAGATGAAGATAGGCAACCTCATCAATAAAAAGCTGATTGCCGCTTCCGTCATATTCAGATACCTACTCAATATTGATATCTCCAATGCCAAAACCCTATCCATAGGGCAAGGTGAGGTGCTCGAAATAAACGTACGTGAAAAGTCATTAGTCACCACCAAGCCGGTGATGGAACTTAATTTACCACAAGAAATTACCATAGGCGGCTTGGTGAGGGATGATCAAGTAATACTCGTAGAAGGTAAAACTCAGATTCTAGCTGGCGATATGGTGATGGTTTTCTCCCAAAACGCCTCTCCAAAGGATCTGAATAAGCTTTTTGGATAGTTCATACGATATGCCATTCATAGATCACAACGAATACGAAACCAAGCGAGGCTTCAACTACAAGTTTGTCGCCCTCGTGCTAGGGCTACTCAGCCTATTCCAAACCATCTTCTTACTGATATGCCTGGGCGTCTCCTTGCACTATCATGATGATGGATTCAAAGCACTCCTCACCACCATTGGCCTTAATTTCGTGGTCGGATTGCCTCTAGCACTCTATGGAAAAGGACAGAATAGCTATGATACAGGGCGAAGAGAGGGTATGGTCACCGTAACCCTTAGCTGGGTATTGACATCTCTATTGGGTATGATGCCCTACCTATTAGGCGGCTTTATCCCCAACGTTTCAGAAGCCTTCTTTGAGTCCATGTCGGGCTTCTCGACCACTGGAGCCAGCATCCTCACCGATATCGAAGCACTCCCACGTAGCATCTTGCTTTGGAGAAGTATCACACAGTGGATCGGGGGCATCGGGATTATCGTATTTATTGTAGCCCTAGTCCCCTTCGCAGGAGAAAGTGCCTCCGTAGTTTACGACCACGAGACCACCGGCATTACCCACGACCGTTTTGTGCCCCGCATCGGCGTCATGGCGAAGTGGATCATGTTTATCTACATCATTCTATCCATCCTTTGTGTACTCCTATTGTGGGCTGGTCCCTTTACATTGTACGAAGCAGTTTGTCACGCTGCCACTTGCATCAGCACCGGAGGATTCTCGATTTACAATCAATCTATTGCCGAGGTTAATTCCGACTATATCATTATCGTCCTTACTATCTTTATGCTCTTTGGTGCCACCAGCTTCACCCTGATCTACTTCGCTACCGTTCGCAAAGAGCCCAAGAAGCTGTTCCGAGATTCAGAGTTCCGCTGGTTCATTTCCATCATCGTAGTCATCTCTATTGCCTCAGCCCTTTGGCTCTACTTCGGTGAATACTACACCTCTTTTCCTCAAGCATTGGAGCACGCTACATTTCAAGTAGTCAGCTTGTTCTCCACCACGGGATATGTGATTCAAGACTACAACTTTTGGGGGGCACCATTTTGGATCATTGCTCTATTCCTCATGTTTGTGGCAGGGTGTTCAGGCTCCACTAGTGGAGGGCTCAAGACCATCAGGTTCAGCATCCTCACCCGCAATCTCCTCAATGAATTTACCCGACGCACCCACCCCCAAGCCATTGTACCATTAAGGTATAACGGCACAGTGGTCAAGGATAAAGTGATCACACAGGTGTACAACTTCTTCTACGCCTACCTCACCCTATCCATTATCGCCACCTTTTCCATTTCACTAGAGGGCTACTCCTTTACCGATGCCGTATCCGCCTCCATCGCCTGCATATCCAGTTCAGGCCCAGGGCTCAGTGCCTTCGGACCTTTCTCCAATTATGCTAGCTTAGGCGACTTCAATACGTTTTTACTTTCATTCCTAATGCTGGTCGGACGCTTGGAGATATTCACCGTAATCACGCTACTACACCGTAGCTTTTGGAGAAACTAAATAGAGATCTTTTAAAGAAATACTTTACTATGGACTTACATGTAGAAGACATTAGAAGGGATTATAAAGTAGGGAGCTTATCCAAAAAAGATATGCCCGCCGACCCTATTAAGAAAATGGAGGAATGGCTGGAAGAGGCGATCCATCAAAAAGTAATTGAGCCTACAGCTATCATTGTAGCTACTTCTACCCCCGATGGGCACCCCTCCACCCGAACCGTATTGCTCAAAGAGCTAAAGGATGGGAAGGTTATTTTCTACAGCAACTACGAGAGCCGTAAAGGCCAACAGATCCTCGACAACCCACACGTATCGGTCACCTTCCTCTGGCACCAGCTTGAGCGACAGATTCACGTAGAAGGGATCTGCCAACATGTTGCCCCAGAGGTGAGTGATGCCTACTTCAGCAAGCGACCTTATATGAGCCGAGTAGGAGCCCGGATCTCCCCTCAGAGCCACCCGATCCCCAGCCGTGCCTATATCGTAGCAGAGTTTGCCAAGGAGAGCCTAAAGTAC
The DNA here is from genome assembly GCF_022845615.1 of Porphyromonas somerae. Lineage (NCBI taxonomy): Bacteria > Pseudomonadati > Bacteroidota > Bacteroidia > Bacteroidales > Porphyromonadaceae > Porphyromonas > Porphyromonas somerae. The sequence goes on from NZ_AP025559.1 coordinate 965,535, forward strand.
ACGGGTACTCTAAGAAGAGTCCCCAGACCAGATACGTGGGGAGGTTTTGAAGTCACGCCTAACAGAATCGAGTTTTGGCAAGGGAGAGAGAGCCGACTTCACGATAGGTTCCTATACGAACTCCAACAAGATGGCACCTGGTCCCTCGTAAGACTAGCACCATAATAGGAGTTGCATTATCGGACCAAAGTAGAAAGCCAATAAAAAGGTCTCAAACGCTAATGTTTGAGACCTTTTTATTATGTGAATGAAATTGTCCTAGGGGGTGTCTTTCAAAGGTGTAATAGAGTGAATAAAAACTCTTGCACGAAGGCTCATAAAATTGAGTTGCATCAAAGCAAAAGTTTAGTTGCAACTAAGCAAATGCCGAGATGCAACAAAGCAATCACTTAGTTGCAACAAAGCAATCACCGAGATGCAACTAATCCTAACACTTGTATATATACCAGAAAATCAGAAGGTTAAAAATAAAGACACAGCACTGCAATTTCCGTTAGTTTTTTTATAGTAGTCTCAATTTACCTATTTCAAATTGAATTGGGGATTTGGTCCATCTCTCATAGCTCTCCCCCATCAAAGCACAATTAATAAAGGTAGTACCATCCTCCTCTTTCACACCATAATCTTCGTGCATATGCCCAAAGATGTGGAATTTCGGTTTTACCTTCTTTACTATATTTAATAAGGTATGGCTTCCATAATGACCATATAACTCTGAGACATCTTGCATTCCATAAGGTGGTTGATGCGAGACCAATATATCAATATCATTCTCACAAATAGCTTTTAGCCTAGGAGGGAGCTCTTTACTACCATAGGGCTCCACATAAAATGGAATGCCACAGATCTTTATTCCCTCGATAATCACACTTGAATAGTTGAGAAAATGGCAATTTGAAGGCAACCCACTTATATTACCTCGCAGCAGTGCTTCATCATGATTTCCACAAATGAATACTTTGTGCTTATGAGGAAGGTTGGTAAACCACTCTAAGAAGTCCAGTGCTTCCTCCTTTGCTCCAATCATAGAAAAATCACCTGCGTGAATAAGTAAATCAGCATCTGGAGGTGCTTCACTTCTCCAATGCATCCCATGCGTGTCGCTTATCGCTAGTACTCTCATCTCAATCAAGAATCTGACTTTCAAGGCTTACACTATGTGGGAGCCTCATTCCACGTCTATCTTTTTGCAAAGATAATACTCTCTTAAGCCAAATTTGGGCACAGGATTAGTTAGCTGATCATCTCCCATCTCGTCTAATAAACTAAATTTTGGTGGCAATTTGATATATAATATGAGGAGACAGAATGGTCGTTAGTGATATAACCCTGTAGAACTATTTTCATAAAGCCTAGTATTTATTAATTGAGGAAATGAGTTGGTTAGTTAGTGGCGAAGTATTGAGTAGAGTGTAGCCTTTATTTATTCTCTAATACTGGTAAATCACTGTGGATCTGAAGTAATGATGGTGCCTACATTAATGAACTTAGAGGTAGTATCCTGAAATAGCGAAATATAGTCGTTATTCATTATTACTTGATTATTTTCAAAGAGTAGTTTTCTAAGCGATTGCGCATAAACTAGTGGCGAGGGGAACATATCAAAACGATTATTCCTGACGAATACTTCTCCGTGATAGTACGCTCCTTCGATCATTCTCTGCACTTGTGGTACTATAGAGATAATTCCATCTGTAAATTGGTAGCGAGCGGTAAGGGCATTGATAAAGTGGTTGTCTTCAATAATCACCTTCTCACACGGGCCACTCTCAAACCACCCATTGGCGTCACCTGTGAGCAATATGGCACTCCCATGAGTATGATCGAATAGATTACCTCGGCATTCTACTCTACGAGGAGTAGAAAACAGTGCCCCACGAGCTCTATTATTCCTTACGATATTATTGGCAAAGGATACGATTGGATAGGCGGAGATGTTTTCGATGGCTATCGGCTCAGTAGTTTCTGGCAGGGCTTCACTCATTGTTATCTTGAGCTGCTTTGGGGATAGCACCTCCACTTGGCTAGGCAATAGCTCTATGATGGGCAGTAAAGTAGCTCTTGAGATAATCCGAAGGGTGTCGCCAGTGTGGTACCAATTATATCCAAAGGACTGCGGATGCGCGAAAGTAGCTATCATCTCAGTGGCTGAAAGCATACTATCCACCCTTAGGTAGGTGCCGTGGACATTAATGGCATCATCAGCCATATTTTCGTAAAGACCATGATTGGAGATAATCTGCCCTCTACATCCAGAAAAGTGGGTAGCATCGGCCACAGTAGTAAAAACTCGAGGGCTATGCTCTTCAAGCGACACACTAAAATGGTCCAAAGTGATATCGCTACTATTCTGAGCCAAAAGCCCCATTCCATTAGCGAAATGCACCTGCACATTTCTCACCTTAACCCTCTTTGAATCTGTAATTACAATACCAGGGAAAGGACGAGCATACGAGCGTAAAGCATAACGGTCACCTAGTTCTAGATAGGGCACTTCTCCCCACCCCTTTAGAAGTAGAGTATAAGCTTTTATCTCTGTGATACTCTTAGGATCAAAGCTAGGGTCAGTTCTTCCCCACTTCATATGCCCATCTGCACTGAAAGGAAGTGCAGAATATACCTGAATGGTATCAGAGTCAGCAAGCACAGAAAGCTGATTGTCCTTGATGAGGTAGCTGGTTTCTGGCAAGAGTTGCACCACTACCTCGTCACTCAAGCGATTAATATCCACCACCTCAATCTGAGTCATTGCGGGCTGTGGATAGTCTATAGAAAAGCCTTCTATGGTTACCTTTTCACTATCCTTGACCATCAGAGGAATCACCCCACCATGAAACTGCAAGTGAGTATTGTCGCCTTTAATAGTTAAGTCCTTAAATCCCTCCACCATAAGAGCAACGGAGCGCTGCTCTCTATGGTCGTGATTAGAGATAAATAGCTGGCAGCTAGGTAGGGTTTCGCTATAAATATGGAGGTGACCCTTTGGCAAATGGATCGTTACCGACTTTCCAGCTTTGGATGCCACCTTGGCATCTGCTAGTAACTTTTGCAGGGCGGGGCCATTAGTTTTGGTGGTTTTATTGACTACCGCTCCATAGTTCGACAAATAGAAATGGGCTTCCTGTCCTTCACAAAGGAGGAAGAAGAGGCTCAGTAGTAGGAATAGAATTTTCTTCATTCTGGGTTATTGGATAAGTATACTTCGGTATTTCGTTGCATCTCAGGGAGCTTTGCCCTCGTCATTGCGGTACCATAGAAGAGGGTAGCGTAATGCTTTTCATCGAGCTCCTCAAGGTCCTTCCGATCGAGGTGGAGGAGCTGTGGGAAGGGGGTGAATAGCGAGGCGGGCCTAGGAGATTGGTTGTAGGGGCAGACATCTTGACAGGTATCACAACCGTAAAATCGACGTCCAAACCGCTGTGCCAGATCTGGTGGAATAGCACCTCGATGCTCTATGGTAAGATAGTTGATGCATCGGTGGGCATTCAGCCCCTCCACGGTGAGGGCCCCTGTGGGGCATGCCTTGAGGCACCTTTGGCAATCGTGACAGGAGTGGGAACACCTTTGGTCGCTTTCCAACCTAAGGGAGGTCAGCAACTCTCCAAGGAATAGGAAGCTTCCCACCGCAGGGACAATAAGGTTGCGATGGTGGCCGATAAAGCCGATCCCCGACTGTACCGCCCAGTAACGCTCCAGGAAGGGAGCGGTGTCTACCATTGCCCGATAGGTATGGGGTGCAACCTCAGTATGGATTCGCTCGGCAAGCCCCAAGAGCAATCGTTTCATCACCTTATGATAGTCTCGACCGAGGGCATATTTAGCCACTTTTGGTGCCGTTGCATCTTGCCTCTGTGGGGGGTAATAACTAACTGCCAAGATGATGACCGAGGAGGCTTGGGGTAAAAGCAACTGAGGGTGCTGTCGTTGCTCCATATATCGCTCTAGGTAGGACATACCAGCGTGGTTGCCGTGCGATAGCCAATTTTTGTACCTTGCTATTTCGCTATCCGCCACCTGGGCAATAGGGGCAAACCCGACCGCATCGGCCCCCATCTCCATAGCAATACTGCGTATTTGGCTATTGAGCGACTTCATATTGCTTTAGAAGGTCAACTCCAAGCGGTCGTAGGCTGGGAAGACCCCCTCGGGGCACATCTTCTCAATCTCTTGGTGCGTGCCGAAGGTATGAGCAAAGTGAGTAAGATAGGCTCTTTGGGGCTTTATCTCCTCAATGAAATGGAGCGCTTCTTGGAGGGTGATGTGTGCAGGGTGTTCATAGAGCCGTAGGGCATTGATCACGAGGGTAGGAATTCCTTTGAGTTGGTTCATCGTCTCCTCTGGTAGCGTTTTGCAATCAGTGATATAAGCCAATTTATCAAATAGGTAACCTACTATTGGGAGCTTACCATGCATCACTCGGATGGGCTCCACACGACTCCCATCCTTAAGTACCATAGGAGTGCCTACACAAACCTCGTGCATTACGATATGGGGCACACCAGGGTAGCGGTGGTCTACAAAAGCGTAGGGAAGTCGGCACATGACCGCCTGAATAACATTGGTCTCCGCATAGACAGGCACTTCAGGCTTGTTCCTAAAGAGCGGACGCATATCGTCGATACCACCGGTATGATCGTAGTGCTCGTGGGTGAGGAGGATACGATCAAGATTGTGGCACTGTACGCTGAGTAACTGGCTACGAACATCTGGACCGCAATCGATCAGGATATCCTCGCCCCCATACTGAATCAGTGCCGAGGCTCTATATCGCTGATCCCGTGGGTCTTGTGAGGTACAGGTGGGGCAATCGCAGCCGATTTCTGGTATCCCTGTACTAGTTCCGGTTCCTAAAAAGGTGAGCTTTCCCATCATTTTATCTTCCTATATTTCCAATGCTCTCCTGTGCACCGCTCCGCACCATTCGTACCTCGGGGTGTAGCTCTATATCAAATTGCTTACGTACTGCCTCAATGATCCGCTGGGCAAAGTCTACTACCTCGTAGCTATAGGCATCGCCATAATTGACAATCACGAGGGGTTGCTGTGGGTAGGTACCTACGTTGCCATCCCTTACCCCTTTGAGCCCAACCTGCTCAATCAACCATGCGGCTGGGATTTTGAACTTCTCCTCGGGCAAAGCGTAGTGTGGCATCTCTGGGTACTGAAGCAGTAGGTGGATGAAGTGAGGTTTATCAATAATTGGATTCATGAAGAAACTACCTCCATTGGGGAGTACCTCGGGGTCGGGTAACTTGCTTTGGCGGATACGAATCACCTCCTCCACAATCCTTTGGGGGGTAATGGCGGGTAGCTGACGCAATGCCTGCAGCCCTGCATAATGAAGGTTGGGCTTCGGTAGCTTGGAAAGCCGATAGTCGACCGCATAAATCAGCTCGAACTGCTGTGCCTTCTCCTTGAAAACAGAGTAGCGATAACCATATTGGCACTCCTCGGCAGTCCACGTACGCTCTTCTCCTGTCTCTAGATTGATACTATGAACCGCCTCTATCACATGAGAGGCTTCTGTCCCATAAGCTCCAATATTTTGGACTGCCGAAGCCCCTACTTCGCCAGGGATCATGGCTAGATTTTCCAAGCCCCATAGCCCTTTTCCGGTGGTTTCGATGACCAACTGGTGCCAGTTTTTACCCGCCTCTACCCTTAGAAGGAGGATCTCTTCATTTTCCTCCAAAAGCTCCACCTTTTGCCCCGAGTAGTGCAGCACCGCTCCCCTAAAGTCGCCAATAAAGAGCAAATTGCTTCCCCCACCCTTAATCATCATGGGCAAGGTACGGAAATACTCGTCGCGATATAGCTTCTGGATATCTTCTTTTGATTCGAGCTCAATGTAAAAACTCGCTTTGCAAGCCATTGCAAAGGTGTTGAGTCCCTTTAGTTCAAAGCCTTTGTGTATCTGCATGATATTTATTCTAATGATTTTTATTCTTATTTCTTACCTCCGCAAGTCTCGCTTCGTGTGGGTTATCGGCAGGTTGCCAAAAACTACTTCCTAGCAGAGCATCAGGTAGGTATTGCTGGGCCACGAAATGACCAGGGTAATCGTGTGGGTAGATATAATCCTTGCCATACCCTAGCTCCTGCATCAGCTCTGTAGGTGCATTACGTAGGTGCATAGGTACCGGGTGGGCAGTATGATTCCGCACATAGGCCAGTGCTTGGTCTATAGCTAGGTAAGCACTATTGCTCTTTGGGCTACAAGCGAGGTAAATGGTCGCTTCGGCCAAAGGGATACGCCCCTCGGGCCACCCAATCTTGTCCACAGCATCAAAAGCACTCTGGGCAATCAGGAGGGCATTGGGGTTGGCCAAGCCTATATCCTCAGCCGCCAATATCACCAACCGTCGGGCAATAAAGCGGGGTTCCTCCCCACCCTCAATCATCCTTGCCAACCAGTAGAGTGCTGCATCTGGATCACTCCCTCTGACACTCTTAATGAATGCGGAGATAATATCGTAGTGCATCTCCCCACCCTTATCATAGACGGCTGGATTTTGCTGTAGATAATGGGCAACTAACTGGTTATTGATCAATACCCGCTTATTTTGGGATGCATCGGGCATAGTGGTTAGTAGCTCCAGGATATTCAGGAGCTTCCGTGCGTCCCCACCCGAAGCGGCAAAGAGGGCATCTGTCTCCTGAATATCAAACTGGTACTCCTTCAGCACTACATCCTCCTTCGTCACCCGCTCCAAAAGCTGTTGCAACGCATGGGCGTCAAGCGACTTCAGCACAAAGACCCGACAGCGGGAGAGCAGCGGCCTAATCACCTCAAAGGAGGGGTTTTCCGTTGTGGCACCAATAAGAGTGATGCTTCCCCGCTCCACAGCGTGAAGCAGAGAATCTTGCTGCGACTTACTAAACCGATGTATCTCATCAATAAATAGGATCGGTGTCTTACCACCACCAAAGAGGCCACTCCGCCGTTCGTCCGCTTTCTGGATCACCTCACGAACCTCCTTCACCCCTGCCGAGACAGCACTAAGCGTGAAGAAGGGAAGCCCCATCTGCTCACTGATAATATGGGCCAAGGTCGTTTTCCCTACTCCAGGAGGACCCCAAAGGATAAAACTCCTCAACAGGCCACTCTCCAGCATCTCGTACAGGGGAGCACCTTTCGCCACAAGATGCTCCTGCCCTACATACGCCGACAGCTGTGTAGGGCGCATTCTCTCAGCCAATGGTGCCAATTGCTCGCTCATAAGCCACTTTCAAAAAATGATCCTTCTATCCCTATTCACTACCCTCCTTAATTTCATTTTGTAAATATACCCATTTTTTCAGCCAATAGAGAGAGGTTCACCAAGAACGTCACTCCTATCCCCTCTATTGATTGTTGTCACTTCGTCGAGATAGGGTCTCCGTTTTCATCTGGGTAGCGTCTGTTATTTATAGAATAGTCTTATAAGCATATCATTTTAATGGCAAAATGGTTATGAAATAGGTTGGATTAGGAGAAACCAATGTAATTTCTTTGTATACTTGAAATATTTATGTACCTTTGCAAAGCTTTGAAAGCGGGATCTGCTAGCTCAGTAGGTAGAGCACAACACTTTTAATGTTGGGGTCTTGGGTTCGAGCCCCAAGCAGATCACATACTTACGCTCGCAAATGCGTCAAAAGTCGCTCCACGTGCTGTAATTGATTAAAACAAAACAGCCCCATATATGCACATAGAAGCATACATGGGGCTATTATTTTCCCCTAAAAACAGACGGTGGTGCGGTTTTCCCCACCTCATAAGTATTTACTAACAAAAAGCAACACCACCCCTACCACTATGAGTGCACCCGCAACCCACAACCAAATTGAGGTGCTACTCCTCGGATCCGCGGCGATGGTACCTTCGTTATTCTTTTCAAGGTAAATAGTATCTCGCACAACGCTTTTTATATACCTATCATTGATAACCTGTCGTTCAATGCCACTTAATCGTATTGTCTCCGTCTTTAGAATAGAGACTGTATCCACTATCGCATAAGTGCGTGCCACCAGCACGTCGTACTTGCGTGTCGCACTGTCCGTCTTAAACGCAGAGTCAATACGCTCTACAGTAGTGCGGTGCGACTTGGTCGTTCTCGTCCAAGCCGAGCATCCAACAAACAAGCTAACGATTAATACTACGCAGATATAACCTCCAGCCCTCATCAATGTCCGTGTCAAACCAAGATCGCCCATTCTCAACTCGTGTTATTGCTTTTGCTAATGCTTTCATCTGCTTTTCGTCTGTAGCCACTATCACCGTCGCCTCCGTTCCTCCGATTTCGTTCAGCACAGAGCGAATGTACGCATTCGTATTATTCTCATTATTTGGAGCGTACCGATGAAATATAGCGGGCACAGTGTTAAGTCTGTACTTTGTGATATAGGTGTGCAGCACCTTAAATAAAGCTCGGTAACCGTACGCCATCGTCTTAAAGTGGACAAAGCGTGGGTCAGGCTGTTGCTCCGACATTCCCAGCCATCTATCTGCAGTGCGTTCAATATTTCCGGGATTGTTATTCCTCAACCCCCTCGGCATTGTCTGTTTTCCTCTCATACTCCTTTATTATCTTTTTTATTTTAATGATATCACGATTTGAAAGCTCGGTAAGATGCTCCTCTTCCTTATCATCACACTCCTCGGTGAGAAATTTCAGCAGTGCTTCTGCATCCTTTTTTGTCAGGCTCCTATACAGCGACTCACTCGCTTTTTTGATGAGTTTTCGCTTCTTTGGGTCACGGTGTTCGAATACACTCTTAACCTCTATCGCACACAGCAGTATTGCGAAAAACGCTGTTGCATACGGTGCTGTAAATAGCCCTAGCTGACCATACACATCACAGAGATATAATATTATATCAATTGTGGTCCCCATCATCACCACACCATAGTAACGCACCAGCTTGTCTACAGTCTTACGAAGCCCCCAGCTGGCTATCGGTATGCCACTACGCTTTGCGTAATGTATAGCAGTGACTAGGTCTATTAGAATAGCAATCACCACTGCTACATATATCCAAACGAATAGTGGTGCCTTGTCCACTAACAACTCAAAATCAAAAAACTTATTCATAATTACCTACGCCTGCCAGTTGTACTCCTGCCAACTCTCCTCCCATCTATGCCAGTGTTCGTTGGTACGAGCCGGTTTAGTCTAAAATAGTCTTTCACAGTGTCCTCCACCATATCCTTATACTTCCCATTTGATAATGCAGGATAATACCCAGTGTTTTTGAGTATATCATACGCTCCACTATCAACATAAGTATATTCATCGGTAGGGCTTCGCCAGTCTAATGGGGCGAGTGCCTTTGGGTACAAGACCCCATTCTTGGCTTGCTCTAGGATATACATTGGTGTTAATACTACTCCATGCGTAATATCCAACTGCAAGCTATACTCGCATTGGCTCAAAAAGCGAAGTATGCACTGACGACCGTCCGAGCTAAAGTTAAATCTCTTCTCATAGTTGCTATAGTAATACGCATGTGGTAACCCATTAGTCCCGATGAGCGTCACAGTTTGAGCAAACACTGCTCCCCCTAGAAGTGCGTACTTGCTCTCTATGTTGTCTTTAATCTCATCAAGGCTAATACCATAAAGGTTCTGCGTTGGCATAAGTGCCTCAGTTATCGGCATTGCTAACAGCTGTGCCTCCTCCGTGTCACCGTTGTCGTTCTTGCTGAGCCACGCACCACCGTAATCTGAGCCACGTGGCTCTGCTGTTCCCTCTTTGTCACCACCCTCTAGATAAGGTCTTCCGAAGTAATTACGATCCCACCTAGAGACGCCTGCCGGATTAAAAAACTGCATCCCCCTACTGCGATTAGGAGTGCTTGCTTTTAATGTTACTCCTTTTAACTTCACAAACAGTGTAAAGCATTCATATAACATCGCCTGTAAGAGTTCTATCTGTATGCGTTCATTCGGCATTAGATACTTAGACTTATACAATCCAGCAATGTACTCGTCTATACGACTGTCGCCAAAACTCCTGCCGAAGCCACTCGTGTCTAGCTCCTTTAACCTTATATCGCACAATTTCCGAATTTCCTCGTCACGGGACTGTACCTTTCTTATTCCACGTAGCTCTATAGACACTTGATCCACAATCTCACTTTGGGATATAATACACCGCACCGTCGCACCCGCCTTTGCGTCTTTGCCGAGTTGCACCGTCCCATAGCATGTCTCTCGTCCATTTACGAGAAACTCCAATTCAAACTCAAGTAGCAACGTCCTCATCACTGCACTGTACGTATCCTGCAACTTCGTTATTATACTACCACCCAAGTACGCAGGTGAGACGAGCTCCTCTATTGGTACAAGCTCGCAGTCAAAAGATAGCTCATACCGCATTTCAGTTTGATATGACGTGCGAGGTTTTAGGTGCCTTGTGTTAATAAATAGTACACGCTTGCTATTGTCTGTCAGCTTCTCTTTGTCTTTACTTGGTGAGTCCCCCGACAGCTGGAATGCAGCCTCGCCATCAATGACGTATGTATGTCCAAGACCGTACATAGATGACGACTCCACGCCCTCTAGTGCGTTCCCTAATAAGTAACGGTCAAGCCTCGGTGGTAATTGCTTATTACGCAAAAGACGCATGTGTGGCACCTTGTTGTAAGATGCGTAATTGCGATCCTCCTTCTGCTTCTCTACAATTTTGTCGTATGTATCACTTCCTCGCTTCGCCACCCGCCTTTGCACTGCGACCTCACTCCCCATATACCTCTCGTTACGCATCGTTAATGGTGCGTAAGAAAACGATGACTCATTTGAATTAAATGCAAAAGACCACCCAAACGATGATAGCGGAGGACGCACCTCAAGCTGTGTGGTGTGTACCTTTTTAGTTATTGGCTGGTAGAGAGAGTCAATCCAAATAGGGTCAAGAGGATGCTGGACTGTGAATTTGAATTGCCTAGGGACGAGACGCACCTTATCCCCGTCTATAACCACAGATCGGCCGAGTGTCTCCAAAGTAGCACTCAGGAGGTCGTACAGCGTAAACGTGTCCTCCATACCGCCAAGCTCAAACACAGCCTGCAAGTCCTTATCCTCTATCACGCCATTGTTGCACCTTGTCTCCAAGTATGGAATGTGTAGTGTCCTCAGTGACTCGTCAATAATAGCCATTATGTGCATTGGCTCCATTACGTCACGTGTGTATGTCTTGCTTTTCAAGAAAGCCGTATCACTGCCTCGAAGAGTGAGCGTCTGCACTGGGTGCGACCATAGCTTGTCAAGGAGCTTTTTGTAGGCGACAGAGCCGTCATCACCACTCTTTCCACGCTCGTCCTCCAGCTTTTCAAGCAACTCCGCATCCTCCACGGTTGCACCGTTACCACCGCCAGTGCATAAATATGGGTCTATCTTAAACTCATACCCACCGTCAAGGACGTAACGTGACGCACGTCTATATACCCACCAGCTATTATCATAACGTTCTATTTCCTTATTGCTCCGCACAGGAATAATACGCAAAGACAAAGCACCACCACGCTTCTCAAAGTAGGTCAAAATGGATATCCAAGCCTGCGGAGCTCGTGTTAATAGTTTAACCTCAACGTCACTGCCGTTTATAGGATTGAATGCGTAGTCGTAGTCCTGCCTAGTTATCGTAATTGGGTCGTGCTCTAGCATTAATGGGAAAAAGCTAGCAATAAGCTCGTGGCTCTTTAAGAATATAGGGTCTTTACTACTACCCCTCATCGGTATGCGAGCCTGTAGGAGTATATAATAGCTGTCTGCCCGATACCTATTAAAAAACGCTAGTGGTATATTGGTGGTGTCCACGCTTTTAAGGTCAGGCAGTTTGCCATACCGCTCTTGTTTTATTGTGAATGTAGCCAAAGTCACCGTCTCCTCATCTTGTGTCTTTGCATACATCTCCTCCTCGCCCTCAGTTACTCCAGCTGGGTCAACGCAGTAGAAAAAGTTATTATCCTTTACGTGCATATATGCTAATGGGCTCCACTGCATATCGTTCAGCTCCTCCACAATGTGCTTTAGCTCTTTAGGTATCTCGCCATTGTCAGGTGTTGGATCAGGCTCGGGATCGGGCTCAGGCTCAGGCTCAGGCTCAGGCTCGGGATCAGGATTAGGATCGGGCTCGGGATTAGGAATTGGACCCACTCCATTCCACCAAACGTTGGTAACCCCAGTGTATTCAGAGTACGGTGTTGCGTGAGGATCCTCCTTACCGACTATCCTCTCCATCTTTATGTTTTTTATTGCGATGTGGAAAATAACATTCTCCGTCTCTTTCGTTTTAGCTGGCAAACCACTAACTGCAAAGCGGATGCCGACTGGATTACCTCGGGTAAATCTGTAGCACGCCTCGTACTTATCGGTGATGTGCTGATTTCGATTAGATACACCGAAGTAGTCATCAGCCATATATGATAATACCAGACCATTTGGCACATCTACAATGTCAAAAGATATGGTATATATGCCATCGTCCGCCAACACCTTATCGCTAGCAAGCATAATGAATGCCACACCATTGGCGTTGGGTACATCTCCATTTACAAAGTAAATAACACCCTCATTCTCGTATGGTACTTCGTACACAGCCTTTGTGAGAAAGTGCTTGTCTGTCTCCACTTCTTTGTACACAAAGTTATCCTCCTGCCAATTCCAAAGGTTCTCTCTCATATCTTTTTACTCCAAATTATTAACCAGCCAAAGGTTCATTAAGTTAGTTATCACTCCGTCTATCTTACCGCTCCGCCCGTTACCTTTCATCGGCTTCTTATTCATCATCCTGTCCTCGTCAAGCACTGCGTTACCAAAGCAGTAAGGTGTGATCGGGTTATTGTCAAATGTAATCTGTGCGTGCCTCACTGCTATCTCCAAGCTCTCTACTGGGCTAGTGAATGCACCATAAGTCTGCGGTACAGCGATGAGCCGTTTCTTGTCTACCACACCACGCATAATATTTACAAACTCACGGCTCTTGTAGCTATCATACCCGACAGCCCGAATGTCGTATGGCACTTTCATCATATCCTCGGCTATGCGTGAGTAGTCTATCGTCTCTCCATTAATGATGTTCAAATAGCCCTCATCTGCCCATCGCATATATATCTCTCGGTTGGTATGTGTCTCTATCGTTGCACTAGGTATGTAGTACTTACTCACCGAGTGCCACGGTATTACATTGCCAGTCACTTGGTCTACTCTGTTAGGCGTGTAAAGCAGGTAAGTAACCGCACTGAAGTCGTCACGCACCGATAAGTCTACGCTAGCAAATCCACGCACCGCAAATAGGTTGCCTACGTCCTTACGCATTAACGGCTCAATCAAAGTCGGCTCCAGCCATATATCTTGGCTACCACTAGTAAAGATATTAAGCATCTTATTTCGGAATGCCTGCATATCCTCGCTACTCCTCAGTGCTTTTTTATACTCTTGTTGGTAGAAGTCACTCTTGACGGTAATGCCAAAGTGTGGCTGTACCTTTTGCCATACCGCTGGGTCGGACTCATCATCGTCCTCATCAGGTTCAAAGATGTGACTAAAAACGCTGTCGTCTGTAGCATCGCCACGCAGTATCGCTTTGAAGTGGTCGAGCATTTGTGTAAACGGAGTCTCGTTCTTACCACTAGCCGTTGTAATATAGTACGTGATCGGGTTCTCCCTTGTACCCATTGATGTGGTTAGTACGTTTTTAAGTTCCGCACTATCCGCCTGCGAGTACTCGTCAAGGATGACGACGCTCGCATTCAGTCCGTCCAATCTAGCCGGAGCGTTGCTCAGACACTCAGCGAAGCTGGTCTTGTTCGGGCTGTTGTTATATACCTTTTCTCTGTTAACCTTAAATCTCGTATTCTTTGGGTCTAGTGCTTTTAATATAGCTCGTATCTCATTGAAGCAGATAGTCGCTTGTGTGTAAGAATTAGCCCCAACATACGCCTGTGCATTCGCATCGCCAAAGAGCAGGTCGTAACATGCGAAGCCAGCCATCACAGTAGTTTTTCCAAATTTACGTGGCACGAATAGAAGCACCTCGCGAGTAACCCTCCGATCTGTTACCTCCTCTCCGCTAAAGCTGTCTATAAATGGGTGATGGTAGAAGCCCATTATATTAGCCACTTGGAATGTCTGCACATCACTCATCTTGATGAATGTGCGACCTTTTTGCCCACTGAATGGTATATTCTCAAAGTAGAAAATAAACTTCCGCACCTCTGCTGTACGGAAGTCATACTTGCTCAAGAAATGATAAAAGCGGACAATTGCAAGAAGCTCGTACGCATTGTGCTTGTCTACATTTTCAACTACTCTGTCAATGTAGGCAAGCACACGCTCATCCGCATCGCGTATCGTTTTATCGTACTTTTTGCGATATGCCGACAGCGTATTTACTTCTGCAATTGCTCGCTCCTTTAGTGTCATAAGCTATTGGGGATTATTAATACCCAGTGTCACCTTCCGTACTCGGGCCTGATGGCGTGTTTTTACCACCAGTCTGTGCTCCACTATTCTTAGGCGTGCCCCCTCCCACGGTGCCATCATACTTCCATTTAACTGGACCACATCCCTGCAGTGAGACGTCCAATGTGAGAATACCCTTGGTGTCACCCTTAACGTCTAGTGAAGTGATGATAGCCTCACCCTCCGCCAGCACGTTCTTTGGGTCGGTGATAGTGTAGTTCCCATCCTTGCTTGGCTCTAGGAATTTCACATTCACACGCTGGTCGGAGTTAAATGCGTCCATTAGTTTTGGCAAGCTAAGCTTGTCCTTATCTAGTGTCACGTATGCCGAGCCGCTCAAGTCCCAGCTCTTAATACCTCCAAGCTCATCACGCCAGCCACCACTCATGTAGTTTGTAGTGTCAATTGTTTCTCTGCCGAAACGGACACCAGCACTAGTACCGTAGGCAAGGAGTTCATCATTGATGACGAGCATAAAGTTCTTGCCCAAGCTGTTAATCAGATCTCTACTGTTGTAAGCCATATTAAATGTGTTTAGTTAGTTAGTAAAAATTTATCTCAAACGCTATTGCCTGATAATACTTGTTGTCTTTGTATATCTCCATCAGGTCTACCATTTCACACACAAAGGAGTCCTGCCCGAGTAGTGCGTTCACCACCACACTAGCAACGTCCACGCCCTCGTCGTACTCCTCGCTCACCACGTTTACCTGCAAAGTACAGCCACGGCTGTTAAATACCGTCTGTGGCTCTATTGCACCATCACGTGCGTACACAACGATTGTCCCTTTACTGTTTTTTGGGGCTATCACTGGAAATGCCTGCACCCCTTTACAGTGCTCATCAAGAGCCTGCTGTATGATAGGGAATACAGTCTTACCCAGTTTTACAACGCTCGTCTCGTTCATAGTGAAGCCTCTAGGTTGTTATAATAGGAGGTTGGCACCAAGTCGGGCTTCTCCTCTTTAATCTCATCCAGCCCACGCACGCTCACCTCCGTGCAGGTGTACGCTGGAGTAACAACAATGGACACATCATCAAGGTGAGGAAGCGAGGTTATCGTTCTTAGGTAGGTGCCGTCTGCTCTCTCCTCCCACGTACTGAGTGCGTCCCAAAACGCAAAACTGCAACCACGGATGTCTCCTCTCCGAATAAGCTCCAATGCCTCATCACCTGACGTGGTATGGGGGGCTTCAAACTCAAAGTAGAGCCCATCCTCTCTCAGCTCCAGCTTTAGTGTTCCACTGCCCATATTAGACCTTGCCAACAGCTTGTCAGTGTTATGACCCATATAGGCTTTGATGTCACTATTTGCCAGCGTTTCAGGTGTGATTGCACCACTCGAGATAACCTCTCTAAACCTTAAATCACCGAAGCCAAGCTCCACGCTCTCCTCATTAAAGCGAATAGCAACCCCACGGATCGTCCGTGAGTCCTTTTCAACGGTCGGCTCTATAGCAAACGACCTCACCTCATTTCTTTGCGTACGCTGTTCCATTTAGTATCTTATGTAATTCGTTATAATTTTGCTCTACAAACGCCTGTGCATCGTTATTGGTATCATCGTCCCACGGAAACTTGATAACGTCTTGTGGCGTTAAATTCTTGCTACTATTGCCAAGCAAAGGGCTCATCCCTAGGAATGTGAATATCCGCTTCTCCTCTAGGTGCTTTTTCTGCTTTTCGTTAAGCCCACCGACATATACAGCAATCTCCCATAGCTCCATCTCGTCCATTACGTATTTGGGTGAGATACCACACTCTGCAACCAGCATCCCGATTACACTCGTAACCGTCATATCAGATGTGCTCACATCTGATTTACTTGCGTCTTTAGTGATGAGCTCCCCCCATACACTTTGCTCCGCTAGGAAACCATCTATCTCGTCCATCAACTCACCCCCTTTCTTTGTGTCGCTCATAATCTCATTGAGCACACTTACGGATACCGCCTTCTCCCCTTTCACACAAACGTATGCGTGCAGTAGGTGCGTAATATCCGAGTGAGTTAGCTCCTTACCGCTAAGAATGGACGTGCCACCCATAGCCTCATAAAGTGCTAATATTCTAATGGACTGCTTCATAACCTCTCTAAAAAACGTACGACGCCATCACGGAAGCCTTGCTCCGCAAGACCGATGTTCGCACTTCTGTATATACTTATGAATTTATCACCAATTATGCGACCTCGATCTGGACGCTCCTTGGTGCCATCATTTATCCAGCTTGGGTTTGGCACTATTGCTTTTGGATAGTGATTGTCAGCTATCTGCTTTGCCTTTTTGGCTCTGTTATTAAGTCCAATAACCACTGCTGCATTACCGTTCTTGTTGAATACCCTGCGATTAACGGTGTGCGGCAGTGTCCCTCTGCGGTTATGGGATGAGTTCCTGATGTGAGCCACAAGACCTGCCCGATACCTATTCACAGACCTATATACTACGTTCTTAAACTCCTTTGATTTTGGGTCAAAGTTCAAACGCTTCATGTAGTCTTGGAAATTCTCAATGCCTATTATCCTAGATACAGTAGCCATATCACTCCTCCACCTTTCTCTGTTGTCCTTGAATTAGTCCAATGTTGTCAGTATCAAATAAAGTCTTATCACCATCGGTGAGACGCTCTAACCTCATAACGTCTCGCACCTCATTCACGGTTACGCTCCCAAGATTAAATAGCTTTGTGTAAAGGTTCGCTTGCCCATCAGGGTCGCCAAGTAGTGCCTCCTTGTAGTCAAAGTCTATGAAAAACTTTCCCCACAGCGACTCATCTATTAGCTTCTGCGTAAACGCTTGGGATATCCTCCGACACCACGGAAATACGGAGTCCTTTAGAAAATTAGCCTGTGCCTCTGCACTCGCTTTGTAGTTGCTCGCCTGATTAGCATATAGCTTGTCGGGATGCACACTAAAGAAACGGCAGATGTCTAGTACATTCATCCTCCGCACCTCTTGCAGTTGCGTGTCCGCTGGGTTCATCGCAAACTGAATGAATTTAAGATTGCCGGGAATAAAAGCTATTGTCCGACCACTTGCCAGCTCATCCTCTATCTGTTGCACCTCGTTTTTCTTATTCGCTGTAGCACCAGCTCCTACTCCGAGCCCACTGTCGTCTGTGGTGAATACACCTCTTGCACGCCCACCGCCTGAGATTATCTCCGATGTCTCATTGTCAGACGTCTTGGATAGCTTTAACGTGTCGTAAGCGTGCATCAGCGTACTGATGCCCATACCTGTCGCTCTGTCAATGTAGCAGTTCCGAATATGGATGCAGTCCTTATTTCTGTAGGTACGACCTGCAACTACATACCCGCTGGGCGTTACCGTTACTACCATTGGGTCGGCTATCTCTAGGCTTTTAACCTCATCGCCAGTACGCCTTATAAGAATTAACGCATTGCCAAACACAAACACGTCGTTCATTATCTGAGATAGAAACTCGGTCATCGTTTGGCTCTCGTTTGGGGCGACTAGGAGTAGCTTCTGTAGGGACGTAGTCGTGTCCTCAACCGTACCCAACGCACCTCTCCTGTAACACCGAAGAGTCATACCGCCAACCGCATTACCAATGGCGGAGATGCACCTATATACACTTGAAATGCTAAGTGCATCCTCGTTGGTATAGGCGAGTCCGTTCGTTACACTTATATTGAAGCCACCAGCCTTGCCATTAGACTTGCTGTTGCTAGCAATACCAAAAAAACGCTTTAGACCTTGAATGAAGCTCATACTCCTTAAAAATAAAGGAGCCCACCCGACTCGGGTTAGCGATTACGGGCAGGCTCCAGCGACAAGTAAACAACCAATAAATACTCTAATAAGAAAACCGACTATGAAAAAAAATCAAATGTTACTACCTGCCCCAGCTCCAATTGTCATCTGTGCAAACGCCTCCTTGCGAAAACGTACAACGTCAGCGTCCATGTTCAATGTGAATAGGACGATATTCTTGCGTGCCATTGTGTATGGGTCAATCACCATGTTTGCTCCACCATAGTAGCACACACCGCTCTGACCGAAGTCAGCAAAGAGTGCTTTCTTTTCATTTACATAGTTAGACACGAGTAGCTTGTACCCATTCAACACAGATTGGTCAATATCCAATATCATCTTGGAGTCGCCCTTCTCAACCACTGTCTTTTTCAATGTTGAGTAAGCCTTGGTACCAAGTACATAAGCAGTTGTACGCTTGTCTGTGTTTACATTTTGATTTAAGACAGCACCCTCAAGGTCAATAACACCTGCCCAATCGAGCGACCCAGTCACTTTGTTCTTTTCAGCTAGGTCTTGGAATAGGCCATTGTACGCTCCAACTGCATTATCGGATAGCACAATCTCGTTTAGCTTTCTAGCACACGCCTCGCCCATTGCCGACGTTACGATGCTATAGAGGTCGTAATTGTTCCTAGTGATAGCTCTATTAGACACTGGCACACTAACACTTATCCTCTTAGGACTAGCAGTTAGTGCCTCGAAGTCTAGCTGGCTCAAACCTACCTCCTCGTTCTCACCAAGCACGGAGGCGGTGATTGTGCCTTGCTTGCTCCAAACTGGGTCACCGTGGGTCGCATTCACTAGTTCCAGCCCAAGCTCGTTAAGAATGAAATTCTCCTGCAGTGGCTTGATGATGGACTGTAGCTGTACCCCAACTTGACTGTCGTTAAGACCTGCCTCGGTAGTCACTGTCTCTCTCATCTCTACCCTAGTCCGCCCACCACGTGTAATGGCGTCACTAGCAATCTCGGCAAAACGCTTCTCAAGTGTACTCTGTGGCACCTCTTGATCGCGGATCTCACGCTCCGCCTCAACCTCCATATCAATCATCGCACGCTCGGCACGAAGCTCATCAAAGCGTTTCTGCTCCTCTTCGGTGAGATGACGCTTTTCTTTCTTAGCAACGGAGATTAAGTCCTGCATCTCTGCACGCAACTCTCTGTCCTTTGATATCAATTTATTACCCATATACCTACTATAATGTATTAACACTTATATCCATTGGCAAGATAACATCTATTGCCGTAAGTGCCACATACTCTGCAGAATATAGCACTGCTACTACGGACTAATTTATATCATTTAGCCTTTGTGTTAGTAAATCTACGACATCCCCCTCCAACGCACTCACACTCTTGCTATCCATACCTAGTGTCATCAGTGCCTGCCTAGCCTCTTTTGATGCGTTATTAAAGCCAGTAATCGCTGGGTTAGCTTTGTAGGTCGTATTCTCACCACGCTTCTCCTCTAACACTGCCCCATACTTCTCTATATCCTCGCCAAGGCGGTCACGTACCGCACACGTGCGGACGTAACCATCAATCATCGGATCTAATATCTCCGAGTACTTGTTGCTAGACTTCAAAAGCTCCACAACCAACGCCCTTAACTGCTCTCCTTTTTCATCTTTCATAACCTGCTCTTCCTAATTGCTTCTTTTCTTAATACCATACTGAGTTTATCTGCTTTTGCAGTGAGCGTTCCACCCACCACAACTGTCTGCTGTACGCTCCTGCCAATCTCACCCGAGTTGGCCATCTTAAACAGCCTAGCCTGCTGACTTTGGTTGAGTATCATCTCGCCACTATTTACCATCGCCATTACCTTGTCTCCGCTGTAGCTGTTACCGCCTACGATACCACCTGTAGCAAACTTGCCTGCGTTACTTACTATTAATGCTAACATTGCACCGATTGCGGCTCCAGCCAATGCCACACCTATAAAAGGTATGGACGCATACGCACTAGTGGTCTTGGCTACTGTCTCAGTCACTTTTGCTCCAGTAACCGCCTCACTCGTTGCGACCTCTGTAGCCCCTGCGGCCGCACTAATGGCACTGGCTGTCTCGGTGGACTTTGAAAGCGTGTCTATACAACTCGCAACTGCCTTGATGCCCTTACCAATAGTAATAAACGTATCAATCGCCTGCGTCAGCGTATTGAATAAGGTGACCATCTTCTCCCACCCCGAGGTGTCGGGAGACTCAAACGCCTCATTTAAGCTCTTAAAGCTCCGCACGAGACGTGACGAGCTAGACGCTAATCCTTTAATTTCCTTATAAGCACCCGATGTTGCCTTCTCCCGCTCGTTTTTGAATGTGTAATTAGCCTCACCAACCGCCACAGCTTTCTTTACAGTGTCAGCGCCTTGTGCGTATTTCTGTAAATCCTTTACAATGCGTTCGCCAAATATCTCAAAAAGCTTTTTAACCTCCTCCTCGGTCAGTTCCCCATCCTCCAATGCTTTATCAATGATTGCTAGGTCTGATTGCTTCCACCCATCATCTCTGAGTTCACCCATTATCTTACGAATGACCCCCTCAATCTCCGACTGCCTTTCCTTTAGCACATCTAAGTTTCCCTTTATATCCTTTGCACTAGATGATGTGTCACCAACTCCTGCTATAGCATTCTTGTCTGCATCGGTTATGTCGGCTTTGTCAATGTTAAATGGGCTGTCGTATGCATTCTCTCGTAGTAGCTTTGTCCGCATACGGAGCAGATCTTTGTAGTCACGTTCCGCATCACCCACATCTAGGCTTGTGTACATACGCTCCACATACTCCTCAACGAGCTGTGTTAGTGCTGACGCATATTCGTCCTCAGTAAGCTCACCATCGGCTAGCTTTGCGTTTAGCACTTCTGCATCCTTGCTGAAGCTCTCCTTTAGCTTCTTAAATTCATCGGACGCCTCTATGATAACCTCACTTGCCTTATTATAGCTATCCACCTGCTTCGCCCCAGCACCCAAAAGCCCACCCAGCGTGTCTGCGTGTTTTTGACTGAGCCTTAGCACCTCCTCATCGTACTGCTTCTTGGTTTTAACTCCTGCGTCCAGCTGGTTTTTAGCAGTACGCAACCCCTCTGCATACTGCTTCTCCGCTTCAACCACCTGCTCCGCTGTGGTCTTTTCCATTTTGGTCGCCCCAGCTCCTTTTGTTTTGTCTGGGATTACCCTAGACAGTGCTTCCTGATACAAAGGATTGTCTTTAGCCTTTTCCGCTTGTGCTAGGACGATCTCCTCTAAAAAGTCCTTTGATGCGTCACTTCTGTCCTTTTTGTACTTTTCGTCACTATATACTTTCTCTTCTAAAACAGATCGCTTTTTTTCAAATCGCTCAAGCTTCTCTAGGTACGCTTTTTCAGCTCCCTCTACCGTCCCACCATAATCACCGATGGTGCCTTGTCCACCCTCGCCATCAACTATAGCCTTGAGTTCCGCCTCCTTGCGTTTTGCCTCATTATACTTCGCCTCTAACTTCTTGCGATCTTCAATAGCAAGGTACGCCTCCTCCGCTTGCCCCTCTTTTTTTGATATTTGCCCCTGCCCTGAAGCCCACTCTTTGCCTCTTACGTTTTTATCATAATAATTGCTGACGTATGTCTCAATATCAACACCAGCCTCACGTGCTTCGCGACGGAGCCATTTTTTATCCAACTTGCTGTTTGCATTGTCTTGTGCCGTTAACACGTCCTCCTCAAGCTCTTGTACAATCCGCTGTTGCTGTAGCAGGTCTCTGTGTTTCTTCGCTTTCTCCAAGACGCCATCGAATGTGTACTTGCCATTAGCAAGGTACTCATCGGTAATACCGTAGGTTTGTTTGATAGACTCTGCGGCTAGTTGCTTGTCAATCGTTTTTGACTTTGGGTCCTCTAATATCCTAATATTATCGTCTAGCAGATTAGCGTTCAAGTCCTTGTTCTCATCCGCACGAGCCGCACGCTCCTCATCCGACAGTGCTATTGCTTCTTTTACCTCTTTGGCGACGCGTGTCGCCTCACGTGCCTTTGAGATAACGTCCGTTATCCACCCTATTAACGACCCAATGGCTGTCGCAATGGCACCGAAAATGCTCATAGAGATGAGCGACTGTATGCTCACCCACATAGACTTCATCGCCCTACCAAGCGTTGCCCACGTGGCTTTCATCAATTGCGACGACCGACTCGTGGATAGCACTGCTGCCGCATTCGCTTTCTCGGTCTCCAGCACCTTTTGGCGTTCTACCAACTTACGCTGAGTGAGCTCCTCAGTCGCTATCGCCTCAAGCCCCCTTGTCTTTGCCTGCTCAGCCTTTAGGACTGCCGCACTGCTACGCCCGGTGACACGAACCTTATCCTCTGCTACTATTTTATTTATTTGTGCCTCACGTCTTGCTAGTTGCTCTTTGTTCCTAGCAATGGTGGCGTCCAGCTGTGCCACCTTTTGTGCGTTATTTGCTTTTAACGCAATCTCTTTCTGTGCTGTTGCAGTTACGATCCTTTGCTTGTTCGCCTCAGCAGATGCTTTTAACGTCTCCAGCTTCTTATCCAAAAGCATCAGCCGAGTTGCCTTGTCCCGCTCTATTTTCTCGATCGTCTTTGCGTACTTGCTGTGTATAGCAGTACTCCTCTCCTGCATTGTGATCTTAGATGCGGCAAGTTGCTCATCAATCGCTTTTATCTCTTGTGCGGCATGCATATACTGCGTCTTAACACCTTTGGCTGTTGCTATAGACGCAGTCCTCAAACGCTTTAATGGCTTGGATATGATGAATGCTATCAATCCACCGATTAAAGCTCGCATATTGTTAACGGCTCCCCTTACTAGTGCCACCAGCCCATCAATCATCGGCTTTATCCTGCCGGGGAGATCTAGGCTCTTAATTCCGATGGCAAATTCGTTCTTTAGCTTCGTCCAGCTCGTTACAAAGTTGTCAAAATCGGCACTTGCTGTCGCTTTGTTTAGCTCATCGGCAAACTTGGGGAGGATATCCTTACTCAATATCGCTCCCTTTGCCATCATCTTCTCAAATTGTGCCGTAGTAAGACCGCTCGCCCTCGCCATTGCCATATATGCAATTGGCAGGTGCTCTCCCATCTGCCTGCGAAGCTCCTCGGAGCTGATCTTGCCCTTAGACATCATCTGTGACAGTGCCAGCGTTACCAGCCCTGTCCGCTCCGCACTCAATCCGTATGTCGCACACGCCTTAGAAACTGACTCAAATATCTTCTCCTGATCCTCTATCGGCACATTCGCTTGCCGAGCGGCCGCAGAGAATCCAACATACCCCTGAGTTAATGCCAGCAAGTCCTGACCATAAGTCCGTGCCGTCTTACTGAGAAATTTCTGTGCTCTATTAAAGTCAACGACTCCGTCCGTTACGTTTTTAAGTGCAATTCTGTTCCGCTCTACAGCCAACGCTGTTTGCTTTAGACTCCGCACCAGTGTGGTAAGTGCTAAAGCTCCTCCCGAGATGACGGCAAACCAACGCACAAATGACGCTTTTAGCCGATTTACACTGCTCTCTACTGCCTTAGCACTCTTGTCAAATCCACTTTTTATCAGCTCTAGTACGACTGATATTGTTAGCCCCGATTTAGCCATATATTACTCGTTATCCATACGAAGCAGTACCTTGGTCTGCCCCATTGATACATTATACCACATCAATCTGTATAGGTCGCCATTGTACCTTATACGGATATTCCGTCCATTCCACTTGTGGTGTGGCTGGTGCCTGAATATCAATTGCACCTGCCAGTCCACAAATCGCTCATTCGCTCTGTTCTCCTGCCAATACGTGTAAGGTCTGCTCTGCACCTCGTAACACCTCACCTTGCCGAGACTGACTAGCTCTGTCTTTGTTGCCCCCGTGTCCGTCCTTACAGTACGCTCTTCAAAGAGCTCGCACCAGTTTCTCGCTATTATACCTGCTCTCATAGACTATATGCACCCATTAATTGTCACCAGTCCATTTATAGTGTTGATAAAAAATAAGTTGGTGTATAATTGATCCTCTATAGTACCAACCACTCCATCCTAACGTCTCATTAATACTTTGATCGTCGGGCTGTCCTTGTGCATCATACGCTTTTAACTCATACTTACACAACGCCTCAAAATACCGCTTTAGTGGCAACACAAAGCCTCTCACAAACAGATTCAGTTTTGCAAGCTCTTTCTCATTCTCTTTAAGTGCATCTCGGAGCCTAGTAATAAACCCATCAACATGCTTTTCGTATGTGGCACCGAATGTCGTATAAACGTCAATATAGTGGCTGTAAGATTCCTTAGCCAAACTGCTGTGTTCCTTAAAACAATAATCCATAAACATGGTCACACCATCAATGAGTGGGACCACCTCAAGTCTCTTTTTTAGAGTATCAATTAGCTCATCTGCTTTCTCTTCAAAATTATATTGTATTATGTCAGTGTAAATACTCATTTGCTGTTCGAAATCCTCGCGCGTTCTATCTTCTTGTAAATAGGCGTACTCTGTAGAGGCAAGCCACTTTCTCTCTGCGTCTGTTAAGTCGCAAATCCGTACACCCAAAAACTGAGCCACCGCACTGTACTTTGCGATCTCCTCCTCCGTGTACTCGGGTTCGGGTTGTGGTTCAGGCTGTGGAGCTGGCTCAGGCACGTCCTCTACAGTAGGCTTCACTCTAGGTATGCCTTTATACGGCATTAGGAGTGCAGATATGCTAAAGCTCATATCTCGTCTATTCGTAAACGACTCACCCTCACGCTCAGCGTAGTACCGACCAACCAAAAGTCGCACAGCGTGAATAAGTGTAGGTGGCATAATACCATCGTACTGCTCAAAAAGCTCCTTTAGTGACCGCTCAATCGTCACCTCAACGAGGTTCCAAGACGCAACGGCATATTCTTGTATCAACTCATCATCAACATCGTGCTCAACTATGAGATGCCGTTTTAAGCTATCAAGACTGCACCACGGACTCACCTCATCCCACGTCAAGTGACCAAGCCCGAGCTCTGTAATTGTCAAGTATTCCATATTTCCTCCAATTTTTGCGTTTTAGACGCTTTTATTCGTCCGAGTATAGTTTGCTAATTGTGTAAATATAAAACGAAGTGCGGACAAAATAGGGCTATTTTTAGCCGTGCTTTTGCTACTCTAGTATAAACCGCAAAAAATTTGCCCTCGCGTGTGAAAAGCAGGCGGCGGGTGGATTTCCGCAACCCGGGGGTGGGGTATAAAAAATAGGGGGGGTACTCGGTCAGTATGTTTGTTAATTATTTTAGGATATTAATTTTTGCAATCGTTTGGGAGAGTTTGCCGGTTGCCGGTGCCGGTGCCGGTTGCCGGTTGGTCTTTGCTATCATCAAGGTAACCAAAGCTATCTATTTAGGTCAGGTTGTCTTTGGTCTTGCAATCATCAAGATAACCAAAGCTATCTATTTGGGTGAGTTTGTCTTTGCTCTTGCTATTATCAAGGTAATCAAAGCTTTCTATTTAGGTCAGGTTGTCTTTGGTCTTGCAATCATCAAGATACCAAAGCTATCTATTTGTGTGAGGTTGTCTTTGCTCTTTGCTATCATCAAGATACTAAAGCTATCTATTTGGGTCAGGTTGTCTTTGCTCTTTGCCGTTTGTTTGCGGTCGCTTGCATACTTTGCGAGTTGGTGCGAGTGTGTGCGTACTGTACTATATGTATTTAATATTTTTTGATACGAAAAAGATAGCTATTTATTTGGTATATTCGTTTATTATGTGTATCTTTGAGGTACAAAAGGGGAGGAAATAGGTACTACAGTGGTAGCACAATTTTAACTCAATCAAACGCAAAGATACTAATATTTAACAATATTTAACCGCTAAAAATTTGGTAGGCTGCTAAGTATTTGGTATCTTTGATATAGAAAAGGAAAAGGTAATAGCTAAAGATTAGCAAGCACAAAAAGGGGCACCCCCTTGCTATCTTTGGCAAATAAAAAAGAATAACAAAAAAGGGTGCCCCGTACAAAAGAATATGGCAAATATCGTAAAAAATTCGGAAACTACAAAGGAAACCGCAAAGAATGCAAGCAAAGACGCAAAGCAGGTTACCCTCAAGGAAAAGGTAACCACCCCCGCCCCCGCTTTTGAGGATAAGACCCCGCAAATGTTTGCGGATCCTCAATACTGCTGGGACCTAATTTGCAAGGTCCTAGGAGCTGACGGTACAACTCCTAGGGATAAAAGAGATGCCAACACAATAGACCGCCAATTCTATGGAATTGCAAGGGCTACCACTTTAGCACTACTTTGCGGGGGTCAGGACACGTTTGTAAAACGTGTTGAAAACCTCGATACATTTGGGGGTAATAAGCTAACTTCCGAATATGTTAGCGACCTTTTAGAAAAGGGATACCCCCGCCAAGCCGTTACGTGTGTAGTTGAGCTTTGTATCCTAACGGGGGTAAAATTCCACCCCGATTTGCTTGAAAAATTTTACCTTTGCACCGAAGAGGTAAAAAATCGTGGGGAGCTTTTAGGGGCTAAGATTTTGGAAAAACACGATACTTTAGGAGTATCGGAAGAGGATGCCAATGCGTTTGTACGTCGTTTTTCTTCCTCCAAAGTATCCGACAAAAAACTCCTTGAGTATATAAAAGAGAAAGGGGTAACATACGATGAAGCGGTTACCGCTTTATCTGAAGGAGGGCAAAAAATGCGTTTGGACTTTGAGGATTTGAAAAAGCTAGGTATATATGAAATAAATTATACTAGCAACTCCGCCGTAAAAGATTACGTTTATTTCGTAATCAAGTAACCGCCCCCCCCTTTATAGGTTGCAATACCTTACCACTCTAATAAAGTGGTAAGGTATTTTTTTTGTGGTTATATCTCTAGGAAGTTCATCAATCTCTAGGAAGTTCATCAATCTCTAGGTAGTTCATCAATCTCTAGGAAGTTCATCAATCTCTAGCAAGTTCATCAATCTCTAGGAAGTTCATCAATCTCTAGCAAGTTCATCAATCTCTAGCAAGTTCATCAATCTCTAGCAAGTTCATCAATCTCTAGGAAGTTCATCAATCTCTAGCAAGTTCATCAATCTCTAGCAAGTTCATCAATCTCTAGCAAGTTCATCAATCTATAGCAAGTTCATCAATCTCTAGGAAGTTCATCAATCTCTAGCAAGTTCATCAATCGCAACTCAGCGACAAGTAAATAAAACAAAGAGACTGAGCGACTACTTATTAAGCGACAACGACTCAAGAAAGTGATTTTTGCGTTCGTCTTTGCGAGAGCGATTATGAATATCGTGGTGACACTTGCGACAAACGCTCATGAGGTTGTCAAAATCGTAAGCACGAGAGCGAGCGTCAGCAACTGTCGGAGCGAGCTCAATAGATGCTATGTGATGAACTTCTTGTGCTGCAGTCGTCCGACCTTGGCTGAGGCAAACCTCGCAGAGAGGCTGGTATGCAAGTTTTCGGAGACGTATTTTCCGCCACCTCCTCGTGTTAATCAAAGAAACATAAAGCTCGCTCCTCCGCATTGGAGTATATGATTTATTCTCACCCATCTGAATAGACTATAAATATTATCCGTTACGATACAACCTCCACTTCCTTACGATACAACCTCCGATTCCCTGTGATGCAACCTCCTCCGTCTTATGATGCAACCTCCGTACCGTTATGATATAAGCTGTACCTCTGTAAAGATACAAACAAACGTCACGCAGAAATAATCGTGAGGTATCTTTTCAAGCCTTTGTGATATGTAAATATGATATTGTTACTGAGCGAGTCTGCTCGCTGAATGTGAATCCAAAAGATTTCATCGGTTTTTTTCTTAGAAACTTCTCCTGCGGTAGAAACTTTTCTCGTACAAAATTTTTCCACAGTAGAAACTTTTCCTGCAGAAACTTTTTCCGCAGTAGAAACTTTTCATGCAGTAGAGACTTTTATCGGAGAAACTTTTCCTGCAGTAGAAACTTTTCCTGCAGAAACTTTTTCCGCAGTAGAAACTTTTCCTATAAACAAAAGAAGTGGTGGAGCTATTAAAACTCCACCACGACATGACAAATGCTAAAAATTCAACGAATGCAAAAACGCAACGTCTTTTCTTTAGACACGACAAAGATAACAAAATAAATCAATCCGCCATAACACTTTCGCAGGTGCTTTTCACTGCATCCATCAGAGCCTGCTGAGTAGACTTCTTATCCGTCAGGGACTTTATTATCCGCTCCTCAATAGTGCCAACGCAATAAAACCTGTAAACAAATACTGGCTTCTTTTGCCCTTGCCTATATAAGCGAGCGTTAGCTTGTTGCCACTCCTCCAGCGACCACGTAAGACCGTACCACGCAACTATACGACCGCCACTCTGCATGTTCAGTCCGTGCCCCATAGACTTCGGGTGGCCGAGTAGGCGAGAGACCTCACCTTTATTCCACTTCTCAAACACACCATCCGTGTGCAGTGACTTCGCACCAGTGATCTGCTTTAGGCGGTCATACTCGTGTCTAAAGCTATAAAGGATTAAAACATTCTCGGACGTCTCGTCTAGGAAATCGAGGAAGCGTTCATACTTTGAGTCTATCCCACTTTTAACATAAGACGCATCGTCGGAGCGTGCTCCAAACTTTTCCAATTCATCAATATCCTCGGACGCTTCTTTTTTGCCGTCTAATTTTACGCACACGGGCTCTTCTGTGCCTGTTGCGTCCAAAGTATCATCCTCTTCAAAATAAACGGCTCCTGAGCAAAATTGTAGTAACTTACCACAAAGCACTGCTGCATTGGTAGCTAGGATCGCGCCTCCGTCTGTTAGCTCCAATACCCGATCACGCTCAAAACGTTTATAGAGCTTCATCTCAGCGTCCGTTAGATAGATAGGCACATCCACATAATTAACGGCTGGCAGAGTGAGGTAGTCATTTGCCTGCATACTCATCGCAATAGTAGAGACACGCTCCTCAATAGCCTGCCTAGCCCCATCACGATAGCCCCACTTGTAAACAATATGCCCCTGCCCATACAGAGGGACAAAGTACTTCATTCGGTATTGCGTCATTGTCTTTTCAAGTGCCACGCCATTATCTATCAACGCACACTGGCTCCACAAGTCCATATAACCATTCGGGGATGGGGTACCAGTCAGCCCAACGAAGTACGAGTAGCATCCAAACTTTTTGCGAAGTGCCTTCCACCGCTTCGCCTTCGGTGACTTAAAACTGCTGAGCTCATCTACCACGACCATGTCGTAATCAAACGGAAGCCCACTATCGTTTAGTAGCCATTGCACGTTCTCTCTGTTAATCGTATACACTTCTGCCTCCGACTGTAAAGCGTCCATTCTTTGCTTTTTTGTTCCTACCGCAACGGCTACTCTGAGCTTCTGTAGGTGGTTCCACTCACCTACCTCGTCAGACCACGTGTGGAGGGCTACCTGCTTCGGAGCAATTACCAAAACTTTCCTCACCTCAAAGTCGGAAAAGATTAGCTCCTCTATTGCGGTAAGGGTGATCACCGTCTTACCGAGTCCCATCTCTAGAAATAAACCACACCGCTTCATTCGTTTTATGTAAGCGACCGCCTCGGTTTGGTAGTTATGCATCTGCGACTTATCTAACATTGCAGATCCTCCTCTCTTTTTCAATTACGGCTTCCAAGCTCTCCGTACTATCCACCACGTACACTCGCTGACCCATTCTGCGTAGTTGGCTGTGGCGGTATTCTTGTATTGCTGTTGGTCGCTCACCAGTTGATTTGAGTTCTACCCAAAAGCATCTGTCTTTCACAAGACACAGTCGGTCGGGGTAACCGACCTCTGTCTGACTAGTGTATTTCACTGCTACTCCACGCAGTTTTTCACGCACCATCTGCTGGAGTTTCCGTTCTAAAACCTTTTCGCTCTCTATCATTATGAATATTTAATAAATTATATACAATGGACTGCGTGGTATATACAATGTGGACTGCAGGGTTCTCTCCGCAGTCCACTGCGACTTCACGCACCGCATGCGGTGTGTCGCTTGGTCGGTGCACCGCAGGTCCGCATTTGGACAGTTTCCCATACACTGTGTGTAGGATTGTGTGTGTATATATACCACCACACTACTACTCTATATCTATTCCCACACATACTACTATAAATACTGCAGTCCAGCAGACCATTATTATTGTTTTACACGCTCTACAATTACAAACTCACGACGGACGGCACAGCAGGTCTGCACTAATTACTGCAGACCTGCAGTCCGTCCGCACTATAATTCAAAAGCTCCCTGCGTCCAAATTTTGCCGTTTTCGTAATCAACTACAGCACCAACACTCAGTTGCGGTTGCTTTATAAAGTCCCCTTTTATCCTCGTGTAGCAGATTTGTCTACCGTAGCCACTGACACGCCTCCTCACTGGATCACGCTTCCACCCATCCAGCTGATCTAGCATTAGAGCTATCGTTTTGCACTGGGCTGTCTTAAACTTAATATTCGTATCACCATAGAACTCGTTGTACACTTCTAAAGGTGAGACGCTGTCACGTGGTGCGACTGGGTCGCCCAATGCGATGAGGTCAAGCATCCTCGGAGCGGTGAAATACAACCTCCGCTCCTCCTTGGTGAGCTTCTCCCAATTAGACTTAGCAGGCAAAGGTGTGTCCAGCCACTCCTCCAGCTCGGCAAGCTCGCTTTGGTTTGCGTCAAATTCCTTCTGCTGTGTCACCAGCGTAGCACTCATATCATCATCAAGCATTAACTTCTCACCCATACGCCATAGCACGTACGCCTCAGCCCATACCTGCATCACCTCGTCTTGAGATAAGCTCCAAACGTCCTCAACTGCTTTCGTCTTATCGCAAGGGAGGATCCAATACCTGCGGTTGCCCGTAAGGTCACGAAGTATCTCACGCTCGTTTGTAGTGCCGAAAAAGACGCACGACCTTTTATGTATCACAGTAAACTCCTTATAAGCTCCTCTAAACTTGTCCTGCCGTTTTGAGATAAAAGACTTCATACTCTCCACGTCTTTTTTGTTATGCCCTTGCATCTCTGCTAGCTCAATTATCCAGCTACCAACGACCGCCTCCTCTAGTTTGTTATTCTGTGCACTCAGATCCATACTCTCATTAAACCATTCACCGTCCCCAGAGAGTTTGTATAGCAGTGTAGACTTACCAGCCCCCTGCGATCCACTGAGTATCGTTATTTGGTCAAACTTGCACCCAGGATCAAACACTCGTGCAACGCAAGCGACCAGAGCCTTGCGACTGATTTCTCTGTAGAGCTTCTCATCAGGTACCCCGAGGTACTTTATGAATAGCTCCTCAACACGTGGTACGCCATCCCACTTTTGCGACTGTATATAGTCCGTGACTGGGTTGTATCGGAATGTCTTATCCCCAAACGTGGAAAAGAATGCCGTCCTCAGCAGGCGACCTTTATTCTCCAGCCCCCACAGCTTCTGCACCTCTAGCTCCAAGCACGCCATATCAACATCCGTCCACTGGTGATCATCGGTAGCCCTCCAAACAATATCACCAACTACAGTTATCATATCACTAAACTCATCGTACATCACGTTCCCTTTAATGAGTCGGATATCATTCTTTAGTATCAAACTAAAGGCAAGCACGCTCGGCTTCAGCTCACCACTTTTTACGTCACGGAGGGAGTCAAGCTCACTCATCCACTCTGCAGGCGATTTGTTATCCTCTGTTGGTTCCTCCTGCTGGTCTCCGTTATATACAACCTCATAGCCATACGCACGATTAGCCTCTTCGTACTCCATTTGCGTCATCGCCCCACGCACGACAGGATTGTCCATTGCGTATTGGCACATTGCAATGTAGCTCGGTTTGTTGCTCTCTATCTGTACACGACTGCTGGCGTCTTGACTTCCAAACAAAATCAGCCTGACTAGGTCAAAACTATTTAGCAGTTTGCCAGCGTTTGGATCCTTATTGCTATGATTTGAATATATCCACTTACCATCATAAACTACCACCCCAGCGTCACTCTCGGCTCCTCTAAACGTGTACCGATCTCTGTTATTAGTAGGCTCGTAAACGTGGGAGCAAATAGCTAACGCCTCGTAAATTGATACAGCCCTGCACCACGCACCAACGACCCCAGCCTTAGTTGTCGGGTCCTCCACAGCAAGGCGAGACTCGCCTACGTCAATCGTTCGGATCCGATTCGTATTACTCTGGTCGGACGTGCCTGCCACATCGCTTCTCGTCACCGTCACAAGCGGTACAGCGTATCGCCTCAGTTCCCCATCAGATGCTCCAGCCCATTCGGCTGGGTTTTTCCAATTACTGTACTGGGATAATATCCAATCTGCATCAACGCAGTCACCCTCGTTTACACTAGTAAACGGCACTACGTCTCTCGGCACAGATGGGTAAAACATTAGCCGCTCAGGCTCGCAACAGCTGATGTCTATCCCGTCAAGACCGACAACGCCACAAAGGTAATGGCAGATGGCTCTATACTCAAGTGGCTCCACATCTCTATTCAAAGGTAAGACGATGCGGACGCACGGAGCCGACTCAGTGTATGAGTGTGTAGAGTAAATTATATATCGGTAGTCCTTTAGCCCATCAAAACACGGCATCTCGTGTGCCTTATCAATATCAATTGTAATAAGACTGCGGCATATTACATTCTCTTTCTTCCGCTCCCCATTGCCACCTAGGTGTCCACCGACAAAGCCTCCCACGTCTTTTGTGTCGCCTCTTTGTTTGTTCGTCAATAGTTTGTACTCCTCGGCAGTCTCAGGCGTAAATACGTAAGATGTGAGCCGTTTTTTAAGCTCCCCCCACGACACCTCCTCGTTAGCCCAAAACTTTGCGGTGCGACTATTTGCTACAGCAATTTTATACTCATTCATTGATAAACTCCTTGCCCGTTTCTTTTATAATTTTCATAACATCTGCGTTTGGTGAAAAGCGGATTGTATACTTCAGCACCTCTTCGCTAGGAGGCTGGCTTTCATCAACGCAAAGACCACTACTTCGGATATTGTTTGAAAACTCACCAACGCAGTGGACTTCCACTTTGCACCCACGAGACAGATACTCGCCAATCACCTCAGCCAGTGCACGAAGCACACGATTTACAGTCAGCGTCTGCTCGTCCGATTTTTCACTAATTAACGAGGTAACCTCTTGCCTGCTCAGCTTAGCCTCAGTGATACTTCTGTAGTACATAGTTGGGTGCCGTGACAGCACATTGCCCGATCGTCTAGATGGTTTTAACTTTATGCTCATACAGTGAAAATAAAAGGTCTGCCCACCACCATAGCGTGATGGGCAGACTCATTGCTAATTACATAAACTCATCGCCAGTGTTATCAGCAACCACCTCGGCACCAAAGGCGTCAGAGTCGCTCATTCCAGCCTCGCCAAGTACCTCACCATCACGCACTTTGCAAACGCTCCTCAGCCCAGCTCCAATACCAGCCGATTTGTTATTGTAAGCGTAGAAGTTTAGATACACTCGTGCGTAGCAACCAGAGTAAATCTCACCGACGTTGGCGAGACGCATCTTGCCATCACCATTTGGTACATAGAGCCTCGGTGGGTTAGTAGTGTTCGCTGAGACGTTCATAATGTAATGCCCTTTAATCTCAGGAGCCTTCTCGCAAAGAAGCTCACCCTTCATATTTGTGTGTGTGTCACCATCCCTTAGCGGGTTGCGACCTTTAGATACATCACCTTTGCCACGTTGCTTCCCGAGCTCCACTGCATTGCTCATCGCCTGTTTGATGCTAGCAACGAGCCCAGCATCGCTCTTTGGTATCATTAGCATACAAGTGTACTTCTCATCATTGGTATCGTCGCTCTTGCGAGCATTGTCAAGATACACATACGACAGTCTCACCTCACTAGTAACGATGGATGCACCATCAACTTTAATCTGTTCCATTTCTCTTTTTGTTATTATGAAAAAATCTGTTCATCAGTTATCATCTCCTCTCTCTTATCTGTAGCAACGACCAGCTCAGGGGCACCATCGGGTTTGTAAATAAACGCATTGAGATTTACACCACTACCCTCCAGCCGCCTTTCGAGCTCCCCTATGCCACGGAGCTTTTTGTTTAGATAGGTATCCTCTTTGTACCCGAGTAGCCTCAGACGCTTCATCAGCCCCTCCTCGTCACGCCACCTACGCATCGTCCGTTTTTGTACGACTTTGTAGCCGGGTATGCTTCCACGATCAGCCATCGCCATAGCAAGAGCATGGTCTTGTACCGACTTCATCAAGTCGGTGATGCGTGCTCCTGCGTCCAGCCACTTTGCCAGCAACTTGCCGTCAGCGATGTTGTTGGAGAAGTTATCATCGAAGTTGTCATCCACCTCTTTGAATGCGTCCATCTCCTTTTCAAGGCGAGCCTTACAAGCACCACCACCTCTACAGAAACGGCACCACTCACCGACGTCCCAAACGCCATCGCCATTGTATGCTCTCTTAGCTAGTGGCTTCAACACCATCTCACCCCAAGCACGGAGGCGGTCAACGGTCATGGACGTCTCGCAGATGTTAGCCATCCTCGGCTGGTAGATGTGCATGTGGACCGTCTGAATATTGTCGTACAGCCATCCATACTCCTCTAAAGCCCCGAGGGCATAAATCATCATCTGCGGGTTATCAAGTACACTGACCATCACTCCCATACCATATTTGAAGTCCACAACGTGGAGGTCGTTATCGGATATGATTATGCAGTCTGTAGTACCGAAGCTGTGAGGCACGTACTTATCTAAACTGAGCCGTGTCTCCACAAACCTGCTCGGCTCTTTGTAGTTAGCCTCAATGGCGTAAATGTACTCAGCGTACTGCTTGGCGTGCCGTAGCATTGTTGGATCCACGTCGTCGCCAATCTCAATACCATTCAAAACCTTTTCACAAAGCTCGTGAGCCATCGTACCCTCACGTGCAGCCTCCGACTCGCTGTCGGGGAATTGTTCCTCAAACCGTGGTGCGTTAGTACATTGTAACCAGCGGTGAGCGGAGGATGGCGACAGCATTGCGTGCTGTCGCTCCTCGTGCTTTACTTCTTTACTCATCGTCATCTGCGTCATCCTTATAGATGTACATTTTCATTTTAGACATCAGCACCTGTATGTTGCGGATAAGGTCTGCTGGAAATACCGAGGTAGCACCATCCGATGCTATTACTACCGCCTGATCCGTATCAACAAGCAAGTCAGCAGCGTGGAAAAAATTGGCAACAATAAATGCGATAGTCTCGCTCATACTCTCCATATTGAATCGGTGTACCAACTCTGGTTCGTTGTCGCCCTCTTGTGTAAGCATATACACCATCTTGGCAGACTTAACTGCGTTAATCATCTCTTCCTTGTCCTTAAAATAGGTCTCCTTACTCATAGTCCTGTCTGTTCAAATTCTGTTATATCAATTAAATACTTAATCAGTGACTCTGCCTTACGCAGGTCTTGTAGTCCATTCTTTTTCCTCCACCGAGTTACGTACTTTATTATAGAGCCCTCCACGAAGCCAAGTCCGTTTCTGTGGATATAATCAATCGGCTGGATGGGTAGGTCTTTATAGTGTTCGCCACCTACCTGCTCACATACTGGTTCGTTCATTGTGCTGGTTTTGTAGTGTCCTCTCCGTATGCCCAACGTGTGAGGGCGATTCGGTTTTTCAATAGATAGTCAGCAGAGTTGCATATAGCTCCGTACTTTTTCGGATCCACCTTTGATAAACCAGCTCCAGCTCCAGCGTAGTACTCTATCAGTCTAAAGCAGGCGTTTTTCAGACCACCCTCCTGAGCCAGCTCTGCTAACTTCAACTTGGTATCCTCAAGTGTTACGTCAGTGCTATCCACGTCAAACTCGGACGGATTAAACACGTCAGACCCATTCAATAACAATGGTGGCTTTTTCGCTACTGGAGCGGTATTGCCATTCTCCTTTGGCACACCAACATTGGAGATCTGCTGTGCCGCCTCAAGGGCTTCCTTGCCCTCCTCAGCGTGGCGTTGCCTGATCTCGGGTGTCGCAGTCTCGTCCACCCATCGCAGGTAAGCGTCCAGCTCTTCCCTGCTCATTAGTACATTAAATTCCATAGTCAATCTGTTTTATAATTCATCAAATGCAGCATTTACGTCACATAGGTAGACATTACCGTTTTTGCGTATGCTCTTGGTGAGCGTACCAGTGCGGATCATATCTAGCAACTTCCTCTCGGAGATCTGTAGCTCCTTGGAGATATTCTTTAGTCCCGAGACGATCTTACGCTCCTTTGGCACGTCCAATCGTGCGCCCAGCTCCACCTTCACAGCATCGCGGATCATTGTCGCAAGCTGGTCGGGGGTTGCTACCACCACCTCGGCAGGTTTTTGCGTGTTTGTGTTTACGTTCATTTTCTTTGCTTTTAGGGGTTTTTGCCGTCTTTGCGTTAATTGCTACTATCTTGAAAATAAGCCCCGCACAAACGCAAAAAGCCCGCCTTTTTTGGCGTCTGTAACCTTTGGTTTGTCTTTGATATTTAGTATCATAATATCATCAACCATAATCATATCTCTGTCAGTAGTGCCTTTTAAGCTCTTAGTACCGACTCCGTATGTGCGAGTGCGGATTTCAACCCCATCTAGCATCGTGCCATTGTGGACCGACTTCATCAAGTCAAGTATTTCCGACTTCTCACTGGTGAATAGTATGTACTTGTGGTGCCTGATATTATCCAGTAGTTGGATATTCCACGACAGCCCATAGCTATCTACACTTCCGTACGATGCGTTGTCTGTACTCAGATAAGGTGGGTCAATTAAGAATATAACGTTGGGCATATTTTTATACTTATCCAGTATCACAGTATAGTCGTCACGTACTACCTCAACGCCATCTAGGTAGCCATGCACTGTATATGGGTTGCGGACGACCCTGTTGTAATAACCGCTCCTCAGCACCTCCTCAAACGATGATACTGCTCGAGAGCTAAATACGATGCTTCTGCTAATTGTGTAGAAATCTACGTATCTATAATTTTCATACGCCTCCTTGAGTATATCTCTAATCTGCTCCTCCGCATCCTTTGGCAACCGATCCGTCCGAGGTAGGTGCTTGCACACCGCTCTAATCTTGGCGAGTATCTCGTTCGTCTCATCTATATGTGCGAGTCGGTTAGAGTAGTCGTCGTAGTCGTTGTATATTACCCTCAGGTTTTTATTCGTCTCTTTTGCGAAGTGGGCGAGCAGTCCCGACCCACCGAAAAGGTCAACAATAACTGTGTCGTCTGGTAGCTCGCTGATTACCTCCTTAAACTCGCTTTTCCACATACGCTTCTGCCCCTGAAAAGGTAGAGGAGCCATACCGTACACTTTCTTACGCTTCCTTGCCATAGTTCATCCTCTTAACAATGTTCCTGATTTGGTTAGAGGACATCTCCTCCTCCTTCGCTATCTCAATGAATATCCGATTGTCGGATACTGTCGCAGGCTGGCTACCTCGTAGCCGTGTGTACGAGTCTACAATACGCTCGTACTTCTTCTTCTGTAAAATCTCACGTTCAGTGAGCAATACTTCTGTACTCATTGTTTGTTTTTGTTTAGATATATTATTTCAATTCCTAGTTCCTTTGCGAGTCGGTGCTCTATCTTTGCACCTCGGCTGGTCTCCCAGCCTTCCAGCATAAACACATAATCAGCTCGGGTGAGCAGGCGAATATCCTCCTTCATGTGGTCTTCCCAGCTAGCAGAGAGTGGCAATCCATTACTCAGTGGGTTTAGCACCTCTCTCACACCGCGCTTCTTTAGCAAGTCCTCCACGATGATGAAGTCCATCACCACCTCTTTAATATTTCTGTTTGACACCGCACCAGCGATATATACCACCTTGCCCTCAAGAAATTTCACTCTCATGCTCTCTTTGATTTCTTTTTTGCGTATTCCACCATTTTCTCATACTGCGTCTTTGAAAAGTAATCGCATCCACCGCACTTTATTATCATCGTATCGGCATCGTATATCTTTCCATTGCAGTACCACTTGTTATTGCTCATCGTGTATGTTATATAGCGTGGCTCTAACCAGCTCCAATAGTCGGTAAATACGAGATAGCCATCAGGTGACCCGAGCATCGCGTTCCCAGCTATAACCGCATTATCCTTTACGACGGCAAGCCCATCAACAATTGCGCGCCCAGTTACAAAAGCCATATCAAACACACTCGCACAACCGCTGACTCTAGCATTACCACCAACTTGTGCAAGACCTGATATTGTCGCACCTTCGTAGACTTGTGCTTTCTCACCTACTATAGCGGAGTCAAATAGTTTTGCACGGTCACCGACCATTGCATAGCCTCGGACTTTGGCGTTCTCAAATACTCTGGCATTTCCGTACACGTGTGCATGTTCAAACACAAGAGCGGAGCCATACACCTGTGCCTCGTAAGACACAACTGCGTCACCACAAACATACGCCTCGCCATACACCTTTGCGTCACCCTCTATCCAGCAGTCTCCATCGTGGGAGAGGTTTCTTTTGCTCTCTATGTATCCGCCAAGCTCTCCAGCATATACAGTGCTAAAGTCCCGCAACGCACGGATCCTATATAATCTGCGACCGTCCACAGTGATGTAGTCATTCTTTAGTATTTCGTACTTCTTTTCCATAGTCTTATTTTTTTTAGTCTACTACCTCTAACATCACTCCTCTCTCATACGCTTCACGTGTCTGTAACACGTTGCGAACAAATCGTAAGTACTGCAATCGGTCCTGAGTGCTAAGTTCTCCACCAGTACGCCATTTGCGTTATATCTCCTAAGCCTAAGCTCGGGGTTCTGACTTCCATTGAAGAAGCGGATCCTTATCTTGATCCTCTCCACTCCCTCATCTGTGTGCCTTGTACCGTCTGCTTGCATCTGCACTTCTACCCCCGAGATAATCACATCCCAATCGCTAAAAACAAAATTAGCTTCCATGTCTTTTGCTTGTTTTAAGTTGTTAAATCATTTTTTTTGAAACTCCTCCCACTGCTCATCTACATACTTCTCGCAGTCCACATTGGATAGATAATCAACGGCTTCTTTAAGACTTTCGAACCTCTTAGGGGCTATGACATCTCGACCTTCCCAATCAGTCACGTTTACGCAAAAGCGGTCGCCAACTTCTAGCCCTATGAATAGTTTGAACTTCACCCAAAATGGTGGAAATTCTTTCCAATCCATATACACCTCATACTCCGCCGTAACATCCCCCTTTTCTGCCCACCAGTTATACCACTTAGTCTTCATCTCTCACCTCCTTTCTCAATCAGCTCCACCTCGTCCAGCTCCTTATACACAAACTCGCCCCCATTTTCGTCTAGGTATAGTTCTGCTTTCGTTGGCTCATCTAACAAATCCCAAAGAATACCCGTCACTATAAATTCAAAGCCCGTCTTCTTCTCCCGCACCTTGTCGCCTATCCGTAGGTCGGTCACCTTTAGTTGCTCACTCTCTTCCATCTCTCAAAATCTCCTCTACATAGTTTACAACCCGCTCGTATTCACGACCGCTGATGTCGCTGTCTTTGTATGCTTTTTCAATAAGCTCCTCGCCCGTGCCATAGAAGCATCCTACGGCCCACATGTTATTTAGCCTAGTCCACGTGAAGTAACGCCCGCTACTCCACCAATTCTTAAATACTATGTAGTCTGAATCGTCGTCTATGATTGCATTTCCACATATAAGTGCTTTTCCGTGAATAGAGCATATACCATCCACCTGAGCATTTTCAATAACAGCCGAATTGTCCCTTACTCGTGCCATACCACCGACAATAGCTATATCACGAACTTTGGCATTACCTACTATCTTAGCGTACCCCCTTATTGTAGCAGAGTCACTCACGATCGCATTGTCACCAATATGAGCGTCATCACAAACTAAAGCGCCACCTGTTACTCTTGCGTCGTCTGTCACAAAAGCGTTATCACGTATGGTTGCACTTGCCATTATGAGTGCATTGCCCGAAACGGCTGCATCGCCTAATACACGGGCGTTATCGAATACACGGGCATCACAATAAACCCAGCAGATTCCACTGTGCGAGAGGTTGTCCTCTTTTTCAATGTAACCACCGACGTCTCCTTTACTTACGTCACCAAACTCTCGCAGTGCTTTAATTCTGTAGAGCTTGTGCCATGCTCCTCTATACTCAAAAGAGACACAGTCGTCCATTAGCATTTCATATTTCTTCTCCATAGTCGCTTTGTTTTTATTGTTTGTTTGTATATGTGTGTATCTTTCGGAAAGCACGCAGTGGCGGTATTCCAGCGTCAAGACGAGCCATAAGCTCCTCAAACTCCATCACATCAAGGTCTGAGTTTTCTGACGCCCATCCTATTGTATTGCCACTCCACCCAATGTCAACGTAAGAGTAGCCACGCTCAGCGAAATCTTGTTTCGCTCGTTTGTCGCTAGAGGCAAGAGAGCTCATAGTTAGCCCTCTGTTACGCATCTCACGCAGTACAACTTCAAACTGCTCCTCTGTTACTTTTACTTTACAATACATGCTCATAGTCTTTTTGTCTTTTCTATTTTTCAATTGTTTGATAATAAGGCATCTTGTAGGTTGCTACCTTACGAAAGGCTCTCCGAGGTGGTAAGTTCATATCAAGCCGTCGCATAAATAACTGAAAATCGATCGTCTCCATCGGATCATCTTTATCCACCCAACCAAATGCTTTCCCGTCATTATAGAGTGCGATGTGAGTGACTGTGTCGTTTATGAAGTCCTCTCGCATTTTGTCCTCTGTGTATTCAGTATCTATGTACCTCATCCCCCTAGTTACGAGCTCCACTCGTATCACCTCAAGTTCCTCGAGTGTGCATTCAACTTTGCAGTATAAACTCATAGTCTTTTCTTTTATATCTTAGTTTTCAAAAGCACGCATTGGAGACATACCTTCAGCCATCCGATTCATATACTCCTCAAACGGTAAGACTGTCATCTGCGTGTCGTTCGTCGCCCAGCGGATCTGATACCCGCAACCGTCAGGACGGATATAAGTATAGCCGACCTCGTCAAACGCCCGCATGGCACGTAGTATCTCGTAGGCATACGCTCGCATCTCAATACCCTTGCTATTTA
Source organism: Porphyromonas somerae (assembly GCF_022845615.1). NCBI lineage: Bacteria > Pseudomonadati > Bacteroidota > Bacteroidia > Bacteroidales > Porphyromonadaceae > Porphyromonas > Porphyromonas somerae. Next base: position 1,006,805 of record NZ_AP025559.1, read on the forward strand.
GCAATGGGAGCACCTTGTTGTACTGCTCCTCCGTCACTCTTACTTTGTTGTAACTCATAGTCTTTTCTTATTCAAAAATATGATGGAGCTCCTGCGGTAACGACCCGCTGTGCTTGTAAGTTAGCTCGCAACCGCACCCTCACCGCTGTGACTGGCTGGAGCTCCATCATTGTTAGTTATTCATTGTCGTCGTATCTCATTCGGTATGCAACGTATACTGCTCCAATACCGATCAGCAGTAAGGTAGATGCAACTATCTTATTACTGCAGTCGTTCTCCAACACGTCTAGTACAGTATCTCCGCTGGGGGTTACTAAAAAGGCAATCCCCATCGCAACTAGTACTAGCACCAGCCCACTGTATGCGATTACCGTTGTAAGTTTAGTCTTGTCCATAGTTTTTGTATTATTGAAATTCACTGATCCAGTCTGCCACATCACTTGGTAGCAACGACTCCTCCTCTATCCACGCATCAAGCTCCTCCTCAGAGAGGTTTTTGCAATAAGCAACTGCGTCCCAGCAGCTATAAAAAACCGCTATCTGTATTGGAAGTATGCAGTCCTCCTTGATTATCTCAATAAGCACTGGGAATGCGTATTTGCCCCTTTTGTCCACGAGTATGGACATCCTTAGTTTATGCTCTTTGTATTGTAGTAGGCAAAACTGCCACACGTTGTTGTCGTTAGTATCTAGCCACTCAAGCTTTAGTCGTTTATCCATAGTATTCCTCCATCATTTCTTTAATCATTCTAGCTATATCAGCCTGCGTTATCCAACCTATCACATTTAACGCCACAGCCATGTTTGGGACTGTCGCCTCAATCAGCTCCAACTCGCAGGGTTTGCCACTATGTAAAAACATAGCCGCCTCTCGTGGGTTGTTGCTATTTTTGCGAGTCTCGTATATCCCTATATATAGTTCATACTCGCCAAACTTTACATGCCCGTTAAGTAAGTAGGTCTCACCAATGTGCCATACAACTGGCAGTTTCTTGTCGTCCATAATCTTTTTGGTCTTATCTGTTGCAGTATTCTTTCTCTTTTTCTATCATCTCAATAACCTCGGACTCCTTTAGCTCTTGTAGCCAATTAAGAGCATCAGCGAGGCTATTGTGTACGTCCTCGTAGATCTCGTAGTAGGCTGGCTCCACGCAGTGTAGAAAAAGCACCACCTTGCGTTTCTCAGCATCACTCATCCATACTTCATCCACCCCGTAAGTTAGGAGCCCAACTAGTACCTTATAGCCCTCCACGAGCAACGACCCATCTAGGTCGTTACCGCCACCATTGTCCCATTGTACCTTTACATTCTTGTCGTCCATAGTCTTTTCTTCTTTGCAGTTTTCTATTGCCTTATTTGTTAGTCTTACAATCTCATCCTCCGTCATCTCTTGTAGCCAATTAAGAGCAGTAGCTAGACTGTCAAACGCACCCTCATACACCTCCTCGTATGTTGGGTCTGCACAGTGGATGAATACCAGCACACTCCTGTCCTCCATGTCGTTAAAACCTAGGTAGCTCGGCTCATCAAGTAGGTTTAGACCTACATTGAAAAAGTACTTATCAAATTTGATGATGCCCTGTAGCTCGTTGCCTCCTCCATTGTCCCATTGTACCTTTACTGTCTTGTCGTTCATTTTCTTAGTCGCTTTTTGGTTGTAAATACATTTATTTGTACATTGCAAAACTTATATACATATATATGTACATTCGCTTTATTAACTACATTGCAAAGGTAGAGAATTTTCCTTGCACCCGCAAGCAAATATCTACATTTAACCAATTTTAATATATATGCCAATATGAATACAGACGGGATAAAAGATAGACTAAAGCAAGTAATTGATTTTCAAGGTATTAGCATCCGTCAATTTGAGAAGTCTATTGGGGCATCAAATGCGTACTTTAGCTCAATAAAGGATGACATAAGCACAAAATACATTCGGAATATAATGCGAGTATATCCGAATATATCAATAGAGTGGATCATAGCTGGAGAAGGTAGTATGCTAAGAAGCGGATCGGCAAGTAACACGCAAATCAGTCAAGTTGCAAATGGCGACAGCAACAGGCAATTGCAACATATTAGCAACGCTGACGCAGATGATGTGCTTCGTTTAACCAAGAGGATACAAGAGCTACAACAACAAAATGCCAAGCTCATAGACATAATATCAAGCTTATCTAAGTAATGGTATGAATACTAGTACAATCAAGCAAAGACTCAGGCAACTGGCTAAATATCAAGAAGTTAGCATCTACCAATTTGAGAAATCAATTGGGGCATCAAATGGCTATATTAGCTCCATTAAAGATGAAATCAGTACAAAATATGTTCGTAATATACTCAGAGCATATCCGAATATATCACTTGAGTGGCTTGTCACTGGTGAGGGCAGTATGCTTAAAAGTGGAGCAGTCAATAGCACGCAAATCACGCAGACAGCGAATGGCAATAATAACAGCCAAACGCAACATGTTAACAGCACTCTCGCAGGTGAAGTGCAAGAGCTAACACGGCAAATACAAGAGCTCCAGCAACAGAATGCTAAGCTCATCGACATAATATCACAGCTAACAAAATGAATGATACTAGGAAAATAAAGTCACGATTTAAGGCGGTAGCAAAGGCAAAGGGAGTGCATATTAATAGATTAGAGGTCGCACTTGGCAGGAACATCAACTTCCTATCAAACGCCACACGAGTTTATACGGACGATCTAATAAAGCTCAATGAGCTGTACCCTGACGTATCGCTTGAATGGGTACTCACTGGGGAGGGAAATCTGATTAAAGGAGAGCCAACACCACAGCCTATAAAGAAGGTGCCTGCGGATCGGCAACCGATACACGACCCGAAGCTCGTGCGACAGCTGACGGACGCCACCGAGGAGTTAATAACGTTAAGGAAAAAGAATGACAGACTGCTCTCAATCATTACCAGCTTTATAAAGAATGAGACACTTAAAATATACGTACACAATCAACTTGGATAAAGTAGACGATACTACCGCACGACTGCGGTTCATCATCTACTACAATAATAGGCGGATCGCCTTTTCACTGGGATATAGAGTGGAGGTGGACAAGTGGGACGTTGAAATGCAAAAGGCGATGCCACGCTCAACACACACTGATAAGAAGACGCCAGCATATGAAATCAATAACCTCATCCAGCGCTACAAAGACGAAACGGATCGGATATTTGCAAACTACCAAGCACTAGACAAAGAGCCATCGGTAGAGCAAATACGAAAAGACCTGCTGCACGCAGTCGGGCGAGGAAGCTCCTCGTCAGGCGTTACAACACTGATCCAACTTGTAGACGCATACATAGCAGAAAAGTCGGTGCTCAATCAATGGACTATGGGTACATTAAAACGCCACCGAGTGCTTCGTAATAAGCTACTCGCCTACTCACCACGAGCCGAGGTTACCGACCTAGACACAAAATGGTCGCAGGGTTACTTTCGCAAACTCATTTACACAGATAAGCTCTCCAACAATACCGCTGTAGACCAATACAAACGGCTCACCCACGTATTGAAATGGGGCGTGGATAAGGGCTACGCTCTACCAAAAGACTGCCTATCATTCAAGCCAAATATTACAGAGACGAAAAAGGAAATCATCTTTTTAGAGTGGGACGAGCTGATGCGTCTTTACTACTTTGATTTTCCACTGGAGTACCAGCGTAATGTGCGAGACTGCTTCTGCTTCCAATGCTTTACGTCACTGCGGTATAGTGACTTAAAAGGATTAAAGCGTGAGTTCATAACTGATACTCATATAGTGGTCACCACACAGAAAACCACCGACCTCCTCCACATAGACTTAAACGACTACTCACGTGAGATACTAGCTCGCCACAAAGACGATGGCGGAGCGTATGCACTGCCTGTCTACTCTAATCAAGTATATAACCGTTACCTCAAAGAAATCTGTGCCTTGGCAGGTATTGATAAGAAAATAACCGTCACAGATATAAAAGCTGGTGAGCGTGTCACGAGCATATACCCGAAGTATGCACTCATCACTTCGCACGCTGGACGCAGGACTTTTATCTGTAACGCTCTCCGCCTCGGTATCGCCCCAGCAATCGTGATGCAGTGGACTGGTCACTCGGATTACAACTCAATGCGACCATACATTGGTATTATGGAGTCCGCCAAAAGTGATGCAATGAAGTTAATGTCAAAAGACAACCTCGAGGAGTGACCCCTAGCTGATTGGGGTTCACAGCCAGTCCGAATATCCGCACCACTTCTTTGTATCTTATTGATTTTCAAGGTAGAGAATAACCCCAAGCAGATCACAGTTTGTTTTCAGTCCTCCTTCAGAAGGAGACATTATTAAAGCTCTTTAATCTACCTCTTTCATCGGTAAATTAAAGAGCTTTTTGTTTTTGGCAGTCTCTGCATCTTTTCCAAGACTCTCTACAAAGACCACATATATCTCTCCTCCAAAATAGGCTTCATTTCACAATAGAAAAAGGGTGCTAAAGTGCTGAAATCCACACTTTAACACCCTTTGAGCCTCTTGCCGGACTCGAACGTATCTTTGTATCTTATTTATTTCCAATCACTTACTGAAATTCAAAAAAGGTCTGTGACCATTTTGTGACCAATAAGCGATATATCTAAGAACTCAATGACTGTGTTTCATCATCACGCCTCAAAGGTAGTAAAAAAAATTAATACCACCAAACATCGCTATAAATCAATTGATTAGACAAAATAACTACTGGGGCACTACCTGCAACAACACGCTATATATACATATGCGTGTTTGTTGCAGGTGACGCACCTTAGAAAAACCTTGAAAAGAAAAATAAGGAACCACACAAATATAAGGGCGGATGGCAACTGCAAGCAGTGCCACTCCGTCCAAAATAAAGCTGATTGCTCTCGCCAAAAGGCTATGCAAACGACTATTTTCTTTTCAAGGGAAAAGAAGATGCACTAGAGGTCGGCCACATACGAGAGTGTGTGGCTGACAAGGTGAATGAACAAGGCGAATGGCAAGGCAATCGCTTTGCGATACCACACCATTCTTTTCATTGATATAGGCTAAGAGCTTGTAGCCCCTACAGGGGTCTATGCTCACAGCTTTTTTATTTCAAGGAAAAGCAAATACAATAGAAGTCGGCCACATATAAATGTGTGGCTGACTTAATGAGACAAAGACGAATGGTAAGACTCGCTACTCGTTGTCGTATCTTTCGCTCGCGAACTTCGAGTGACCCTTCCACTCTCGTTTTCGCTATGCTTCAAGTACGATCCCTCCTAACGCTTCGCCACACCATTCTAGACATAGGCTGAGTACTTGCCCCAAGGGGCTACGCACACAGCCGTTTGCTCATTAAGGCCCCAAAGATGTGCAAGCGAGCTGTAACAGTTCATTAGTTTGATAAAAATAGCTATCTTTGTTGCAAACAAATATTATTTAGAGTAAAATAGAGACATTAAATATATGCTACTGAGAGTTCGGATTGGAAATTTCACCTCCTACAGAAAGGTGCAAGAGTTTACTATGTTCCCAAATAAGGATATAGCGAACTTAGCAGACCATATATTTGACAGCAATACCATCCCTATTCTAAAGATGGGAGTCCTTTATGGGAATAATGCATCAGGAAAGTCTAACTTTGTAAAAGCTCTAAGATTTATAAGGAGTTTTGCTATCTCACTTGAAGACTTTAAAAGTAGTGATGTATGGAATCAACTACATAGGCTTGCTCCTAGCAAGGAAGTGAAGAGTAGTTCACTTAGTATTTTAGTCGAGTTTAAGGTCAGCTCTCATTATTATACTTATGAGATAGAATTGGATATGGATGGTGTTAGATTGGAGCAACTGTCCAAAACATCGCTATCTGACTTTAGTCGAGAACCAATTTTTACTCGTAGATATTCTAAAGTTGAACTGTCGAATAGTTTGTCATCGAAGTCTTTATCTCAGTGGTCAGCTACAAAGGATGTTGTCAAACGCGGTTTGACGGGGGAAAGTAATAAATATCGCTCATTGCTTGGTCTTCTTAATGAGTTTCCTATATTAGATGAAAAAGATGTTTTAGAAGCTTTTCAATGGTTTAGAGAACAACTAGTAGTCGTCTCCAAAGGTAGGGTTTATAATGAAATAAACGCTCTTTTGCATATTAGTCCTTCTTTGATGAATTTTTCCTCAAGGTTTATAAAAGGCGTTGACATGGGAATTGATGCTCTCCGTCTTGATGTGTCGAATCTCGACACTTGGCTCAGAAAGCACTCTGATATTGCAAGTAATATATCTTTAAGGGAGCTAAATAACCCGAGAGAGGTTCATTCTCTCGTTTATGACAACGAACGCCCCGTGTTCAACAGAGTAAAAGAAGATGGAGTTGAGAAAATCTTAGAGTTGGTTTTTTCTCATATTGGAGAAGATGGAAAAGTCTATGATTTAGGAGTTCAAGATGAATCTGATGGAACTATAAGGACTTTGCATTTAATCCCTACTATTCATTACGCACTTGCAAATTCAGGTATTGTTATCATCGATGAGATTGACACAAGCCTTCATTCCAATCTGCTTCTTGATATTGTCGCATTCTTCTCGCATTCCAAGTCAGAGGGTCAACTTTTATTTACATCTCACGATACCAGTCTTCTAGACTCTATCGGTGTATTAAGAGCAGATGAGGTATGGTTCGTAGAAAAGAAGCACGGAGCTAGTTATTTATATTCTTTAGACTCATATATAAGTGATATGAATGGAAGGGTATCACAACAATATAGAGAAGGAAGATTTGGTGCCAATTATAGCGGTAATCTTGGAGAACTTAATAATGAAACCAGATAAACTATCGTACACACGTACAATTAGTAGGAAGGCAAAGAGGGTGGCAACATCTAGGTTTCTTGAACTCACAAGCTTTACTACGTCAAACCGACCTATATTTGAATTAAACGACCTTCCAAAAAACTATTCACGAGAAGTAAAAACAAAGAGAGGTACACGGCTCTATATCATTATTTCAGGAGCTGAAAAGAAAGAGTATAAGTACTTCTCCAACCTTGGACAGATAGTGCCTGTGGGTATGGCAGTACCACTTGTTTTTGCTTGTCCTATTGGTTTTAAGTCTGGTGCTAATACAATGTCTCATTATGGTTCAGCTCCAAATGATATTGTCTCTTATTGGGAGGAGCGATTTGACGAAGAAACTTCTGTGTTGTGTATTGATGACAGAGTTTATGAGTTATCAAATGAAGATAGAGTCTTCTTTGTCTCGGATGTAGATGAATATCACAAGCAACTCAGCCTATATCTTAGCAAATCCAACGACAGAAGTTATAAATGGATTATCAGCAATCCTTGCTTTGAAACTTGGCTCTACTACAGTTATGTTGGAAATCCTGCAAAAGAACATATTGAGGCACTTCAAAATGAAAGCATAAGCCAACGATCTAAGCTTCTTAAAAAGATAGGTAATGATGTGCACAAAGGTGGTTTAGACCCTAGAATTGCTCCAAAGTATATTCACAAAGCCATTGAGCATTGTGACGAGTATGGGTACAAAGTAGATGAAAACAATGTGCCTCTGCTTTTTTGTACAGATATGCTCTTTTTTGCCAAAGATTTTGTGGAATACATTTCTAAATTTAAATGAAAAGCAATTGCCTTTCGGTACCACAATATTCTTGACATAGGCTGAGTACTTGCCCCAAGGGGCTACGCACACAGCCGTTTTTTCTTTTCAACTAGGAACAAAAATAAAGTGGTATTTCGTCTTGCGACTTGTAATGGACTTTATGTTTTCGCTTCTCTCGAATATGCAGTCCATACAAGCCTCTAAGACTACTACAATAGGTCGGCCACATACAAGTGTGTGGCTCACCTATTGATTGACCAAAACGAATGAAAAGGCTATACTATCGTATACGCCACTTCATTCTAAGTAAAGCTGAAAGCTACGCAAAACAACACTTACAGCATTTGAGGATTAATTGAATGACGAACTCACAGGCAATTACATTACAGCGGAAAAGAAAATTAATCAATCATACAACAGAGACGAATGGCAAGGCAATCGCTTTGCGATACCACACCATTCTTTTATTTAGGCTAAGAGCCTGTAGCCCCTAAAGTGGACTACGCTCACAGCCCCTCCTTTTTTCTTTTGTAGGGATATCGTGACTATATGTTTTTAGGCATTTGAAATGTGAAGTAGTGTTTACCGCAGGTGCAGATACTTCTACTTATGGATAAATACCCGCCACTTGTGGCGGGGCTGTTGGTGTTTACCGTGATAAAATTGCAATAAGCGTGCCAGTAAACCGTATGGGAGAGATAGAATGATTGAGGGGTAGCAGTCACCTGCCACCCCTCTTTGTGAATTGGTTTGCAACTCACAACAATCAAAACAGTTGCTGTCTCCAGCAACCTGACGCAAATATAACCAAGAATTTTTAAGCACCTTTTATTTTAACATTGTTTATGTTTTCAAAACTCAAAAAAGCCCTCTTTTTCGTACGATATATTTTACTAGTTCGGAATTTTTGCGTATATTTGTAATAGATAAAAGGAGGAGGGAGCAACAAACACAACAATCAAAAAAAAGCGAAGGGTGCAATGCTTAAAAACCGCACAACACTAGAGATGACACAATTTATTGTACGTATTTGCAGAAGAGGCGAGGTCGTAGCTTATGATGATGAGTACCTAGTTGATGGGAGTATTGACCTAAAGGCTATGATTGACGCAGGAGAGTTCGGAGATAACTTCCGCTACTACAGAATAGGTGATGAAAAGTTCTTGCCTGACACATTGGGCTATACAGATAAGTTCAAAGCACTAGCAGATGATGAGTTTATAACCTCCGACGGTATAGTTTACAGAGAGGGGGAGCCAATCACTAGCTTTGGCGAGGATATGACAACCTACGAGGTGATAGAGATAAATAGTGCGAAGAGCTTGGTAGATGAGCTTAACAGCCACTATGTAAAGGAGAAGGTGGGTGACAATATCGTTATGTGGCTAGGCTACAAAGGTGATATACTTTTTGGTCGTCACAAGGGGAGCGCGTATATGGAGTGGTATCTCTACGATGAGGAGGTAGGCGATGACTGATATTATTAAATCTATCAAGGATGAGATGAGAGAGCAGGCGGTTACAGCTTACCGCCTTGCTCAACTCTCAGGAGTTAGCAGAGTGACCATAAAGGGAGTGCTAGACGGCAAAAATAGCCCGACTCTCGACACTCTTCAAAAGATTTTGAAGCCACTAGGACTACAGTTAATCACCATAAAAGTAAATGAAAAATAACCCGTAATTATTTGGCTATCTTGTTGATTATCTGTATATTTGAGTATATGATAGAGGTATAATTTTAAGGTGCTTTTGTTATGAGAACTGTTAAATATTTCGCTTCAATGGTGATGCTACTTGCTCTTATAAGTGGCTGTAAAAAGGATAGAGATAATACTCCTGACCCGACACCTACCCCTGACCCCAATCCTACAATAACCGAAGTTAGTGTATCACTAACGAATGGTGGTATTATTCGTGACGGAAAATTAGTTTCTGAGTGGACGTTTGGGGATAAGGTTAGCATGTGGGGGTATACGTCAGAGACCAACATTCCAATTAAGCTGATTGCTTCATTCAAGAATAACAGGCAGTGGAGCTTGAATAATAACACTCCTAAAGATTGGAATAAAACGGGAAAACTATTCATCGGCTATTTGCCCGCTGGCTTATACAACGCAGAGACGAAGGTTTTTACACCTAAGATGAAAACAAAAAAAGTGATTGCCTCATTTGAGGTATCACCCTATTATGAAGATGTGCTGCTTACTTCTATGGAGCGACCAACAGAGAGGGTATATACGACTCTTAATAGTCCGTTCAAACAACTACAAGTAATCCTACAAAACAGCAAGTATTCAAAGCAGATTAATAATATAAGTCTTGAGATAGAAGGCGTGTTGATGAAGGCGGAATACAAAGATAATATGTGGAATGGCTCACCAGTTACTATGTCGGTGTCCTACAGAGACAAAGATAGAGAGTGGCAGGGTGAAGAAGCTGATGAAATATACTTGGCAGTTCCTACAGCTCAAGAAAAGGTAAAAGCAATCTTGACGTACAAAGATAATAACGGAAAAGACTATTCTATAGAGCGAGAGGTTTCGATCGAAGGCAATGGTGTAACTACATTGCAGTTTATTTTCCCTGAGGAAGCCATAAATAACCCGCCATTGGAGTTTAACCCTCCCATTGATGTTGCCTATTGGAAAAACGCTAATCAAGATGCTTATAATCTCGTAATGTCTAATTACAAAGGTGAGCTAGATGAGGAGACTATGCGACTATTGGATTTTGTGGTCAGTAGACCTCTTGTTGATGAATCTATGCACTCAAAACAACTCTACAAAGATGATATGAACCTTATTAGGTGGATTACATTAATGAAGGAACACCTTAAGTCAGACAAGGCAGATTGGGGGTTTGCGTATGGGCTAGAAGATATCAATAGTGGAAAAATAGTTGAGATTTATCCTCCAAACTATCAAGATAAAATAGGCGGTTTTGCTGGAGGGATGTTCTATGTTACAGAAGCATCGGCTAGCTTTTACTACTATGTTACAGCACCAGCTGGAAAATATAGATTGGTTTTGTTTATGTCTTTTCCTGAAAACATACTAGGTGAGAAAGATACTTGGTATAGAATTCCGATAATGGACTCATTAACTCTTGAAGCATTAAATGGCAAAAAACCATACGACAAAAGAGTCAACGAACCTATTCCTTTGGCAAAAAGCATCTATAAAGATATAGATATCATTGAGGTTGTAGATAGGAAGGCTACAACAAATGTTGCCCCACGGTGGTATTTGGGCTATCTTTATGCCAATAAAAATGACTGCAAAAACCACAAACCACTAAATGATGGTAAAAATTGGAGGTGGAACTACTACAAAACAGGTCAAGTTTTGGGAATTACAACTGTCAACAACTCCAATCAGACACTCAGAGGGACAATAGTAGCTAAAGCGGAATATTTACCAATGTTTAATCCAATTGGCTATTGGAGATTAGAGCAGACAGCAAAGTATCATAATACGTACGGCAAGGGGGGTAGTTTTTACTATACTTCCTGGTCAAAAGAGGTCGGACGAGCTGATGTCCTACTTCACTCAAATAAAGAAGAAAAAGTCACAATTGAGATAACACTGTATGATGAGAAATGGAAAGAAATTGCTGGAAGGGGGTATGCTAATATTGGTCCTTATAACTACATACACTTCTATTGGATTGATGAGACAGGCAAGGAGACTATGATGATGAGAATAGATTATCCTATGATCAACAAATTGCAACAACAAGGCTGGGCATACTATAAAGGATATTTTATAGGAGCCGAGTCATCACAGACTAGTGCAGAAAGTCCAGAAAATAATGGGGCAATCTTTGCCAATGGTTTTAAGATGTAGACCTACTATTACTTTTCTTTATAACGGATATATGTTATGCTGTCTTTATCAATTAGTGGCACACCCCACAATCCTAACTGTTTAATACCAAATTCGTATTTCGTCTTTCTTCTTCCAGAAAATAGTTCGTAATATAATTTTGTTGCGGGGATACAAAACGCAGAAATTGGTTCATCGCCACCCTCCTTCCAATCAAATCCAAAAACATAAAATAGATGCTCAAGAGGATTATTACTTTTCTCTGAAAAATGCCGTTTTAGAGCATATTCGTAGTTTTTGATTTGTCTTTCTTCTAGTTCAAAACTACCAGATGAACGCCATTTACACTCAATAAATATTTCATCACCCTTTTTCCAGCCTTCTTCGCCATATAAGTCATCGGTCGCTTCTAACATTAGGTCTGGTGCTAAAGAGGATATTGGCATTGCAATTGTCTTGTCATTATCTGAATAAGGAACTGACTTATCGCTACGCCATTCCCTAAGTATCCAATCGCCACCCAATTTAACGGTACACTTCTCTCCATAGTACAAAGCGATTCGTATGCTAGTGTTCTTCACCACCCACTTTTCAAATCGGTATCCCTTCATTGAGTTTTGCTCCTCTGTAAGAATATCACGAATATCACCGACTAATTCTCCAAAACTTCTCATATGGATCTTATGCTTATGAATTTTCAAACTTCTGACAAGATACAAATTTTATTTAATCTAATAATGAGCTTGCGATAATAAGGTTTATGTTAAGGTCAAGTACAAGCATTTGAAGTCAGAGGATATAGTTAGAACAAAAGTAAACCTTAGCCCTATTTTTATTCCAAGAGCGAATATGAATAAAGACCTTATTGGTTGCACTTGGGATCGTTATCCCGGAGATAAAAATATTGACTATAATAAAATAGAGTTGCCATTACTATCCACTACGACTATTCGTGAATACGACTATGTTTCTCCGACTCAGAGTTTTATTGGTAAGCAAGAGAATACTTATTCAGAGTTCGTCATTGATTGTGCAATGGACAAACCTAGCATACTAGATGGTGTACCTTCTGAGCTAAGGAAGTTTAAGGTGAAAATGAAAATATCAGGAGTGGTAACTCCTATTGCTAGGTTTGTCTACAAATACGAAGATGGCAGTGTAAGGGATAGATTTGTTTGTTACCGAAAATTTCTCTCTAAAAGGCACAAGTTTGATAACCTTGCTATTGATCTAACTATGCCCGCAGAACATCATGGAACCTATATTTCTTCTTGGACAAAGTATGATGGTAGAACTTTAATACTATCACTTATTACGCCTTCGCTCTATGATTCAGAGGTAAACAAAGAAGAGTTAAAAATAAGAGAGTCTTATGCTCCTAGATATGGAATTAAAGGTTCCCCAATGGACTACAAGTGTTGGTATCTTGCCAATAAGGGAGATTGGAAAATAACAGAAGCAGCGATTGAACCTATCATTTACGGTGACAAAGTTTATATGTTTGATTGTACTACCTATTAGAAATTACTTATCCAATTTTTGAAAGATAATATCTATAAGCGTTAATGTAAATATAGCCACATAGAATTCCTATGTGGCTATATTGTTAGCACTGTGATTGGGTCTATTAGGGCGTTACAACGTCATAATCAAAATCATCATTCCTTCCAATGCCATTACCCTTGAGTATATTAGTCAAACGGCTCTCCATATCAATAATTTCATTCATATAAACTGCAACCAACTGAGCAAATTTGGCACGGTCTACTCTATGAGTCCCAACATTAAAGGATCCTCTTGAACCACTTTTACTCAGACTGTTTTGAACACGAGTTAGGAATTCAACTGTTTCGTGTCTAAAGTTTGATTCTGTTCTCAAGTAAGGAGATAAGAATTGTAACTCTTCAATCTTAGCAAAAGCCATTTTATCATACCCGACATAGGGACTACGAGGCCTATATGTCAGCAATTGGCGATAGTAGCCATCTCTTATCTCCAATAGATCTTGATCAATAGTAGGTACATTCCTTTGAAACTCGCTTAAGAAATCATAAGTAGATTGAGGAGCAGACGCTAAAGATCCTCTATATTCATTAGTTAAGTATTCTTCGCAAGCATTTAGCAGATCTAGAAATAGATTGGATGCTTGCATTTGCCCATTTACTGCATTTTTATCTCCTACGCCTATTCCCAATGTCCCTAACGTCTTGTCCACATCAAAAAGATATAACGCAGGACAATAAGGCTTTCTTGGAAAATCACTTGGAACATTTACATATCTGACCTTAACATAAACCTTATTATCTGTATTGGGGTCATACTTACAGGTGAAACTAGTTTTATCAGCTGAAAGAGCAAGCTTATGTTGCCCTGCATCAGGTTGAAGAGCAGGGGTGGCAATATAGTCGTTTATAATGTTACCCTTGCTATCCCTTTGCGTACCTGGTTTATCAGTTCCATAACGCCAAGACCAGCCTTGAAATACTACATTCTCTTTAGCATAGAATGTGAGCTCTGGACTTATGGGCAATGGATTATCTGACTTGTCATACGTTATCCCATAAAGCCTCAGACCATCAGCCTCCACATCAAATCCTTCACCAAGACGACCAAGAGAGCGACCATTAGACAAAGACCTAGTCGTTTCTCCTGTCGCTACGTCCTCATAATCAATGAGAACTTCAATACCTTTGGGCTCCTCAACTGTTTTCTTTGGACAGTTAGGCTCTTCTCGATCGCAGGATGACAAAGCTACTGCCATCGGTATTGCGAGAGATAGTGCAATTAAGGCAGAAGCTCTCGCTCCCACCTTAACTACAACATTTGAAAATCCTTTTCTTTTCATAAACATATTATTAAAACAATATTTGAGTTGTATTATCTAGAACAAATAAAATGAGATTATTTTACGCAATCAAAAAATGAGTAACTATCGGTAAAAATCGGTAAGAATAAGTAAAATTCCTAGTACTCAAATGCCCTAATCTATCACATCTATATATGCTTTGTTATTAATGAAGCTGCTAGATATAAGTTGGTTCGGATTGTATACTCCTGACGTCATCTTATATATCATATCACCATCAAGTAATAATGGGTATTCCTCAGAGTCATCGTCATACGTTATGGTGGCACAGATATAAGGTGCAAACCGCTTTACACTTGGTCGCCTAACCGTTATGGTGTAAGGAATGTAAACCTCATTGCTAGAAAAGGCATCTAGCAGCACCTTTTTTGTACCTATAAGGTCATTCCAAGTTGTTTCATCGTCTAATATGATATTACCATGAGTGGACTTGGGATCTCTACGGCTATAAAGCTTTATCGTTGCTCCCAGAGTGGCTTTGGCATAATTGCTGATAGTGAGATGTGCAGTGTAATTCTTATTGTATTCTCGAGCTGTAATCTCCCCTATAGAGTTTTTTCTACCTCCTTTATCTAATCTGAATGCGGATATAAAGGCAGAATGTTCTCTCCAAATTCTTATCTGTTTATTCTCCAGTGTATCATCAGACTTTTGGTCAGGTTCATACCAATTCGTTTTACCTTTTTCTCGAAGTAATAGCTGATGAGTGTATACCCCTACTTTGTCAACATTGATATAGATTGGTACAGAGAAGCCATCATAGTGATATGGTTTGATTGTTAGACCGCCATAAATTGGACTGCGAGCAACAATTTCACCAGTAGCATCTCTCAGAACTAGCTTGTATTCTAGCTCCTTAGATTCATCTACACGACTATCCAACCAAAACGAAAACAATGCAGCGTGATTATTACTAACTTCGTTTATATATTCACTTGTCATCGTATATTCATAATCGGTGAATAATATGTTTTCGATATTTTCATTCGTACCTTGAGAACCTCGATTCTTCTCTTCCTCGGAGAGATCGGATAAAGCATATCGATTGAATAGGTGGATGTCATATTGGTATTTGTAGTTGCTCTTAAGCTCATCAGCCTTTAATGTGGCGACATAGTCTTTCCCATTAATCATTATCCAAACATAGATATGGCACTTACCTTGTGGTAAAACAAGGTGTTCGTAAGTGTAGAACTGATTAGACGTGAGTGTTTGGATAGGCTTCTCTATAGACTTTGTAAAAACGACCGTCTCGTCATACGGCACCTCCATTGTAATGAAGTTACCACTATTCAAGTGTATCCAACCATAAGTGTGTTCTGTACGAATGCGAACCTCGTTAATCACATCATTAGGGGCAAACTCTCTAAGGTCAAATCTGAGAGATATAGTAGCTTGGACCTGTTTGAGCTCAAGTTGAAGTGGCTCTGAAGGCACAGACAATTCTTTTGAAGCGTAATAGATTGGGGTTTGGTCTTGCTCCATCACAAGCAGCGCCTCCTTATGTCTTTTCAAGGGAAAGGGGGAAACGATGGATAGGAGGGCTTTATTTTTGAGTTGATAATCATCTGCTATTTTCCATTTTTCATCTATTTGTTCGACCGTAGTGATGAGCAAACTATCTGCAGGTTGCTCTCCCCACACAGAAAGAAACAAAGGCGATTTATTAATTGCAGACGTTGCTCTTAACTCCGTTACACTTGTAGGAGAGATAGAAGGTCGGTCGTGAGAAATAGTATTTGAACAACCAGTAAGGAATAGCAATAGGACTGCAATAAAGCAACAATTTATCAATTTAGGAGTGTACATAAACAGGTATGGTCTTTTATGAGTTATTTTAGTGAGTAGTATGGGTGTCACCCCATACTACTCTGTCGGAGTAATACAGCTCGCTAGCTATATTACTCACAAGAGAAAGCAATTATTGATTACTGAATTTCTCCACCTACATTGTACTTGCGTGGCTGTTGAGTTGCTGTAATTGTGGTGGTCTTTAGCACCACATTTTCAACCTTAAACTCAACCTTTACAGTAGCACTATTAGCAACCTTGTTGTTATTAACGCCAGCTTTATAAGTTGAACCAGAAGCCTTAGTCAACCAATTAGCTGAAGGAGCTCCAAACACTACTTCTACTGGCTTCTTAACTACTTCTGAAGTCTTTACACCATTCTCATACACAGGAATATTTGCAAATACATCGCTGTTAAGTGACTTGTCTAGTGTGGACAAATCCTTAGCTTCGCCTGTTGGGCGGTAGGTAGTAGACAAAGTAGCAGGTATATTTGCTACACTACCATCTCCATAAGTAAACTCAACATCAGGATCCTCTGGATCAATTGATTCATAATAAGAATTTTGGGTTACAGTAATAGTTCTCCAAACCTTAGGAGCAGAAGTGATAGTACCATTCTTACCAACCTTAAATGTAGCAGTTCGAGCCTTAGCAGATTTACCAATATGTGGCTTAGCAACAATCTTTAGCTCACCATTTACTACTGTAGCTGTAAGCCAAGTAGGCAATGATCCATCTATCTTCCATAGCTTGTAAGAGCTGTTAGTTACAGTCCAACCAGTAATCTCACCAGTGGCAGTCTTAAGAGGGCTAACTTCCTCACCAATAGTCGCCAGATTCTTGGTTACTTCAGTCTTACCCTTAAGAGCAGGTAATTTGTAATCTCCATTCGTGCCAGCAATCTTTAGATTTTGGTATCCACGTTCACTACCAGCTTGTGAAGAGAATACAGCGATAAAGTGCATATCGTCAGTAATCTTAAAGTTAATAGTCTTAGAATCCTTATTGACGATTCCCTTGGCTTCTGTAAAACCACCTTTGGCGTTTTTCTCATAAAGCTTATAGAGAACATAGCCAGTTTTTGCTTTGGCAGTTACAGCCACATTCTCATTGTGAAAGTAAGAACCATCACCAGTGATAGTACCTTTAGGATCATTAATAGAACGAAGCGATGAAGTTAGATTACCAGCCTCATCAAGAAAATACATCTCGGTGGTAACTGTGTGCTTACTCGCATCAGTAGGGTTTTGTGGCGATATGCCACGATCGTTTTGACAGCTTGTGAAGCTGAACAGGGCACCGACAGTCGCAGTCAGTGCAATCAACCATTTCATTTTCATTGTTTGATAAATATTTATAAAGTGTAAAAAATGAATTGTCAGAGCGTCTCTCTGACCTTTTTTCTCAAATTATTCTGGATCGACTTCAATACCTCCTGGGACATCTTTTGTTTTAACAATGAATGTTACATCTCCAATAACAGGAAACTTGAAGTAGATATCATCAGGGTCAGCATTCGGAATAGTAGGACTAGTACGTCTTTTGTAATCCAAGAATGTCTTAGGTAACGAAAGTGGACTGTAATTAGCTGTGTAGTTAAAAATAACGTACTCAACTTGCTTCTTCTTTGTAGTCCTGAATATCCTTAACAAGCACTCTTGATTAAAGAAATAAGCACCATCTCCAGTAACGTTAATCCCATCTTGATCAATTGCTCGGAGAGTCCCAATTTCAACCAGTCTGCCACTTCCGTTGTCGATAAATCCACGGACTATGCAACCTTCCTTTTGAGGACTAGGCTCTAGATTCACTCGTTCCTGATTGCAAGCTGTCGTGATGAACAGCAATGCAAACAGGGAACATATTATTCGTAATGATTTCATAAACATATTTCTTATTGTGATTTATTCCTCATATGTAGTGATGGTCTCGACAGGTGCAGAGCTATTGATATTAATTACCGTAATACGCTCAATAGTCAAGTATTCGTTATTTTCCGATTCATTCTCTTTCGGTGTAGGTGTTGGAGTTGGAACTGGCTCGGGCGGACACGCTGGAGTATTCCTTCCATTACAACTTGAAAGAGATAGCAAACTAAGCGCTAAAATGACAAGCCATTTTGACCTATATGATTGTTCCACCGAGATCATACATCTTTGGTTTTTGAGTTAAAACAAAGTTCTTAGTAACACCTCCTGCTGTAATGCTTATTTCAACAGGGATAGTCTCTTTTGTATAATTACCTGGTGCAGTAATGACCAAATCACGGTTGATCACCTCCAACTCATATCCAACGGGGGCTTTCACCAGCTGAACAGTGAAATCTAGTGGTACATATTCTTTGCCGAGTTCTTGCCCCATCTTATAACTGACAATCTCCATATAGATATTAGTCTCTAGTTTGATCTTTCCACCCGAAGGGTTGATGTCAGTTATTGGCAGCTCAATACGAACAAAGTTTTCTTTTACCACACAGTCTAGGTCGTCAAATAGTCGAAACCTGTCCTTGGTGCAGGAGGCAATACTCAATAAAAATATTATTGATATGCCTACAAGACCGACCTTTGCTAATTTCTTCATCATATTAGTAGTCATCTATCATTAGTTAAAATTCAAATGTTCAGCGAAGAGATTGTATTTCTCAATCAATCGATTGAGTTCTGGGTCAAGCTGTGCTCTAAACACCTTGCGGTGGTCTAGTTCAGCAGACCTTAATAGTGCGTTTACAGCCTTCTCAACCTCATTATCTCTAGAGTAAATGATGGCAAGCAGATAAAGTATATCTGCATTAGGCTCCTTGGTCTCTAGAATTGATTTAGCCTGCAAGTTATACCCTAGACTCATCTGTGCAACAGCAAGGTTGAAGTCATTAGGATACTCGGATAGAATGCTTAGAGATTCTTTGTACTTACGATCTCTTAGAAGCTCTCGCCCCTTATTGTACTCTTCATCAACAACAGTTGTATGAATGGTATCTTGCACCATATTGGCTCGGTGAGTGTAAAATCTGAACTCGGTAACTCGAAGACTTGGATAGACATTCTCCTTTATCTTGGTATACTCCGCAGGGTGCAGCGTCCGAATCTTTTGCTCACGATCATCTTCCGATATAGAGCTATTTGCAATGCCCATAATATTGGACTTTACTTTCTCATCCTGAATAAGCTCTTCAGAAGACTTCAATATCTCATACAGACCAGACCAATTCTCACCACCGGCAACCGCACGGATAGGAGGTGTCTTAGTGAAGAAGCGTTGCTTTTGCACATACGCTTTGAGATTGTTGGTTCGTCTTTCAGACAGCGATTTATTTAGCCTACTATTGCCCTCTGGGCTAGCATAGCCTATCATCGTTAAACTATCAAGGACAAATTCCTCGGCAAGCTCAATGTCTGAAATCATCGACCGAACTTTCTCAAACTCCTCTTGGTTGTTGGAAAAGTCTTCCTTAACTTCTGCACTGGCGACTGGGTACTCAATATTAGCCTTCATAGACTTCTCGACCTGACGGTAGACAATCTCTTTCTTATACCTAGGTGCTTCGTCAATGAAGTCTACCATAGCAGACACATTGTAGGTCAAAGTATCTGATGAAGGTACTTTGTATGTACTTAGGTCGATTGCTAGCACATCACCATCGAGAACCAATTTCACCTTCTTCATCGCACCGTCAACATCCATTTCTTGTATGTAGTAGTACTTAAAGGCATCTTTATTCTCCACAATAGTGTCTAGGCGTGCAGCAATCTTTGGAAATTTCACAAGCTTATTGTACTTGGACTCTTGCTCCTGCTTCTTACGTTCGTTTTCCGCAATCTTCTTAAGGTCGGTATACTTACGCTCTATCTCTAGAGAGTCCTGGGCCGTTACCGTCTGCTTAACAATCGATTTATTACCCCATGCATATTCAGCAAAGGTGGTTGGGACAGTACGCTTATCAAGTTTCCTTTCAAGCCAGTAGGCAGGTAGCATAGCAAGCAATGACTGCTCGTCAATAGATTGGCGATTTCGTCTCATCTTGCTATTGAAAAGATTGTATCTTTTATTGATTTTGTTTTTCCAATCAATCCACTGGTCTTTGGTCAGCAAGTCTTTTGCCCAAGCTTTGTAATAATCTTGTTCGAGGTCAGCAAGAGCTCTATTATAGCCTTTCTGATTAATCATCTCCTTCCAATAGAGAGAGTCAGGCACAATACTTGCAACAAATCGTTTGTACTGCTCGTAACCGTCTTTTTGCATTTTAAGGAAGTCTGCACCAGACAATAGAAGTGGTTCCAACTCGATACGCTCGTTACTAGTTTTGAATGCTCTAGGATAAATTCTCAGTTGCCAACGGCTATTAATCAGGCTCTTTGGAACAGTGACAATAAAATCCATATTGATTTTACCATTACGCTCTGGGAGACTACGCATCTTTGTTTCCACAATGATACCTTGCAGTTGAAAGTCTGCCATTCGTTCTCCTGTTTCTTCGTCCTTGTATGCATTCATCACCGTTACCTCCTTACCATCAATATTCATCTTAATGGTATCAATAAGAACCATCTTATAGGTGGAGTCTATTTGCTGTCGAGTCCTATCTTCTTTGGCGAAGTTAAGACCTAGCTTTGTAGCCTCTTCCGTTTTAGTCTCTAGGTTTCTTGTGATGGAACCACAAGAAGTAGTAAAAAGGGCAAGGCTAGCAAAGACGCAAGCAAGCTGTTTAATACTCTTATCTACTTTCATTTTCTTACTCTAGAATAGGTAAACAAATGACAATGCAGCTTTCGTAGGCAAGAAGTAATGGTGACTTTCACTATCTTGAATCTCTCCACAATTACGACATTCAAGAATATCGTAATCGGCATAGACCCATCCTCCTCCAAGCTGAAATTCCATATTCCATTGTGTTGATATCGGCCAAGAGTAGCCAATATCAAGACCGGCACCCCAAGCAACCCCTTTGTACTTCTTTGTCATATACTTTGGAATACCAAAGTGATAACCGGCAAAGAGGGTATGAGCACCCAAGAAAAAGCCCCTATAGCTCTCTGTAGCCCACCATCGCACTTGTGGGCGTACCATTAAGTGCTGAATGCGAAAACGCTCTATACGCCAAGGATTGAGCGAAATATCGGCATGTAAGCTCCAATTGCGATTGAGTGTCATAGAAGCTTCTGTATTAATAGTGCCACTCATTAATGCTAATGTATTGGCAGATACACTATAGAATTGTGCTTTTGCTAAGCCCATACTTGCAATAGCAATGAGGGCAATAAGTATTAATTTTCGTCTCATATCTACTTACACTTTAGAATGGAAGGTCCTCATCAGAATTGCCACCTTGATTGATTATGTCGGTCGCAATCTGTGCTTGCGACTCGTACATTCTCTGCTTCTCCTGTTCGCTCAAAGGTGTTTCTGGTTTGCTTCCACCGCACAATTGTATCTCACGGCTAAAGAGGGTAAGGCCAATAGCAGGCAAACCTGCTGAATTGGTGTAAATGCGTGGACTCATCAAATCACCGCGAACAAAGACTTGTTGTCCTTGCTTTAGATATTGTAGTAGATTGCCTCCATCTCCTCTCATAAGAACGGAGACCCAAACAACCTTTGTTTGCTTCTCATCGGTGTTTGACTTCACCGACTCATTATGTGCCACACTGAAGGCTACATATTGATTGTTGTTAATCGTTTTCACTTCGGCATCTTTGCCAATGTGTCCTATAATTTCTGCTCTCAACATATTTCTATTAACTCTTAATGGTGAAACTTAAAATGGTAGTATATCAATCAGACCTACAGTCGGAGACAAGGGGTTTTCCTTACTAAACCCAAGGAAAATGGAACTCTCTACAATAGCACCATAAGGACCTTTGCAGTAGAAGGTGGCGTAATACGCAACCTTACGAGAGCCACCAGGGGTTTCTCTAAACTCATCTATAAATAGTATTTTCAAGGACTGTGGGGTAACTGCGATCGCAGATTGAGGTACACCTTTGTAGATTCTACGAGTGCCAAATGCACCAGTCTTATAACCTTTGAGATGGATATTGTAATTTCCTCTTCTGAAGAAATATTTCATATCATCAACCTCTATTGGAAGCTCAACAATGCCGGTCTCTTTGTCCCCTTGCTTTTGGGTGAAACCAAAGTAATAACTATGGTCTACATTATAAATTAGCTCCATACCAACTCGAATACGATTCGGTACAATCGTAGTTGGGGCTGATTGATACTGCTTGCCGTTGATGCTAACGCTAACAGACTCGGGGGTCATATCCCCTTTATACGCAAGATCTTTATTGGGAACAATAAAGTAACCCGCATCGTCGGCTTGGTACTTTTTACCAGTCAGTTTGGGCATATTACGTACAATCGCATTAGGAACAGGCTTCTGATCTCGGAACACTCGATAAATCGCATTCCCATCTTTTTGGACTAAACCAGTGTACTCCACATTACTATCTGAACCCTCTACTTCTACTTTTGAAGTTCCTTGTTTACTAACAAGTCTTACTTCAACTTGGCCAGCCTCTAAAGTTGATAGATCCAAATCGATAGTGTTGTTTTTGATGTATTCATCCATCGATACTATCTCCTCTTCTGGAGGAGCTAATACACCTGTTGCCTGCCCATCAAGAGTGTAGTATCCATTGGAATTAACACCAACAGTAGGTTTATTCATCTTAGGGGCTTTAATCCAGCTGTCTTGTCCGTTGATATACCAGTTGCCATTCTCGCCAATGGTGAGGATAGCTGTGTCACCTTCTTTTGCAGGTACCTTGCTTTTCTCCCCATTGATGTACCAAAAGCCATCCTTAATCTCTAGCACAGGATCAAAAAGACTTGGGTCAATATTTGATTTTACACCCGTGTTCTCGCCATTGATGTACCAATTGCCATCAGTGCCTAGATAGGGAACTCCATTTGCCATTGAGTCACCATCACTTTGGTGCTGATTAGGAGAAGTAGTTCCTCCTTCTCCTGGTTTATTGCCTTTGGCTTCAACGTTAAAGGACAGTGTGACAGTATAGCTTTGCTTGTGGTTATTTTCAAAAACCAACTCTAGCTCGTGACTACCACTGACAATAGGTGTATAGTACATTCTGAAATTACCCTGCTTAATCGGGTAAGTGTCATTGGGGCGAAGTGCCTCTCCATCTCCGCCAATCCGTAGATATCCTTTCCCTTGATATGGAAAGTACCGAACGGTATACTTAGTGCCAGAGAACGTGTCCTCTGTACTTAAATTCATTCGTATCTCGGCACTTTGTCGGAGTCCTATTTCGCTGTAATAGGGTAGATGAGTCACTTCAAATGGAGCACCCTCCTGAACCTCTAGCCGATGGGTACAAGATGAAGAACCAATCCCTATCAGTAAAAGAATAGATAGACAATATAGTATTTGATATTTCTTCATAGCTTCAAAAGTTTATTTTTACTCCAGCATTTAAGGATGGATAAAACAATTGTAGGTCACTACCCCACAAAAACATTCCTTTGGCACGAAGTGTCAAAATGAAGTTGTCTGTGAGTAAAGCTTCTAATGCACACTGTGGTGTAGCACCATAGACAAATCGTGAGCGGTCAATAAGGGTTGCTCCATTGGGCAATAGCCTATCTCCCCTATTCAACTCTTGATAGCCTGCAGTCGCAGATACTCCTGCATACACTAATACGGTTTTGCGAGGGTCAACTAATACAGGGTGCATATAACCACCATTCACTAGGTACTCTTGAATAGGAACTTTGTAATGGGTGTAGTTGGTATCTCTTTGGCGATACTCAACTCCAGCAAACCAATAACTCGCTCTTTTGATGTATTGGGAGAGTTCTAGAGTTATGCTATAGGCATTACGCTCTACAAGTCCTGACTGGCTAATACCAGTAGTCCCAACGAGGGCGGTAACACCCGATTGTTTCGGAATTAATCGCTGTGCTTCTGCACTATAGCTACAAATGAGTAGTAGCAATACAGTCGCACTAGTGATTAATCTGTTCTTTGATATTAGACTTTTCATAACTCTAGCTACTTAGAACTTAAGACGCAAGTCATTAATGTTTTCTGCACGAACGATGTCATCGTTTTCAACCATATAAGTCAGTGTACGACCACCATTGTACTCGTGAAGGGTTACTTCTAGAATCTTTCCTTGTGGAAGGGTAAAGGCTTCTAGTGCGTAAATCATACGCTCCTCTTTATTGCCTCTCACTTGAGTTAGGTCGTTATAGGTTCGTAGAGGCTTCAACTCCAGCTCCTGTGTCGCTGTACGCTTGGTGGTATCCTTATCTACAACTCGGAAGCTAATATGGTCTATCTGATAGGCTAGATTATTACTATTCTTAATAGCTGAATGGAAATAGATTAGTCCATTATGTGTATAAAGACCTTTAAGAGTGAATTGGACTCCGAATTGCTTGGCTCCAATATGACGAATCAATCTCTTGTTATTTGAGTAGATAGTCTGCATGATGAGCTTTACAAGAACAGGACTCTCACTTCCTAGTTCTTTGAAGTATATATCTGCTCGATTTGTGGGAACATTGTTAGGACCACCATAAAGGAAATCTCGCATTTCTAGGTTGAGCTTCTCTGGCTCATCAGCATACTTAACATTGAAAGCATAAAAACTGCCATCATCACAGATGACTGATAGGTTGGTTTCTGTTTCAAAGTCTTTAATCGATGACTTTACTCGAAGTACATTTTCAGCATCTTCTGCCTTAGCGGCTATAAGGTTATTACTCCCCAAATCTACATATCTGATAGGTGATGGGAAAATCAAGTGGGTCGTTTTATCAAACGTCACCTCTAGACCGTAAGGGATGATGGTTCTACCTTCTGGTATACTTTTGGTCATACCTTGAAAAAGGTCACCTGATGAAGGGTGTTGTGCAAATGAAAAGCTTGATATGGCAAATAAAGCCAATAGCGAAAATAGAATCTTCTTCATATTACTTCTGTATTTATTCGTTTGTTATTTATTTTCCTTTCTAGTTGTGTCATATAAATAGAGGCGATAACCACTATTGATCTTTACTTTATAAGTCTTAACCTTGCCATTGACAAGATTAGCAGCACCTCTTACAGCACCTCTTATCAAATCTCCTTTTACTTGCTCTACAGCAGTCGTATTATTGATATTTACACTAGTAGATGTGGTAAGGCTATTAGCCATACCATCAGTAAACTCTGCAATAGCATCGGTAATAGGAGCGTCAGGAATATAGATGCCTTCTTGCCCAGATATATCGTAGGCACTAAGTTGCACACCTGCTAAAGCACCATCGACTTCAACCGATTGGACGACAAGATTCATTCTGTTACCATTTAAATTAGCTCGTGCTATCAGATAACGATTCCTAGGAACGATTAATCCATTAGCAAGCCGGATATCCTCTAGCAACTGGAGCTTTACATTGTCGCCACTTTTCACGACTTGAGTTTCACTCACAACGGCTTTAATCGTATTCTTGTAAAAGTCATTTGGACGTTGCTTACCTACGGCTGTGTTAAAGCTGTTGTTGCTAGGTTCAGAGATCAAGCGACCTAACAAGATGGTATCTTGCTCTTGCTGATGAAGTGTAGTCACAGTATGTCTTTCAGTTTTAACAACTGAAATGTTCTCTAGATTTCGATCCCCTTTCTTGGGCTCAACAGGAGCGACAGGTTGAGGATTCTGTGGAGCACTATATTTGCTTGCCAACTCATAGCTTTTTTCAAGCATAGCCATTTGGCGTTCCTCCTGCGCCTCAATATTCTTATAAGCTTCTAGCTCTCGCTCTAGCTTCATACGCTTCTGCTCTTCTTCATCAAGCTGCAGTTTAAGCTGATAGTTCTCTTCATCATCTACGACATAGTCGTTGTAATAACTATTAGTCGCTTTGTCCACCTCTTCATAAGCTTTCATCGCTTCGTAGATAGCCCTTTCGTCTTTTGTAACTGGCTCAACAGTATTTACAAGGGTACTGTCTTGGGTGTCCAGATACTCTGAAAAAGTTTCCATTGCTTGCTCTTTTTTCAAAGCGTCATCTTCAAGGGTAACATTACCTCGCTGATAACTATCTAGCTTATTATTGGGCAATTCCTCAATGGTAGCAGACGGCATATTACTATTAATGCCCGATTGATTTTCAGAGTCTGACTCTTGTGATTTTGGCTTTAGTATCATATATACTATTCCGCCAAAAAGGAGAACTAGCACTCCAATAACAATCATCTTTTTAAGTTTCTCTTTATTATCCTTTTCCATAATTTCTCTAGTCTGTTATAGCAACAAGATATAGTTGATGATTAGGGCAACCGCAAGAATGATAATGATCAAAAGCCGTTGGTTCTTGCTACGCTTGCCCCAATTGTTACCAATCACATTGTGAAGGAACTCTTTAATCGTTATCCGGTCCTTCGACTTTGGCGGTGTCGTATCACTAGCTACCTCATCAGTAGTAGTGACAGTATCTTTGTT
Source organism: Porphyromonas somerae (assembly GCF_022845615.1). Lineage (NCBI taxonomy): Bacteria > Pseudomonadati > Bacteroidota > Bacteroidia > Bacteroidales > Porphyromonadaceae > Porphyromonas > Porphyromonas somerae. Next base: position 1,033,361 of record NZ_AP025559.1, read on the forward strand.
CTTTACTTCATCTGACTTCATAGGTTGTAATATCTCTGTTTTCAATTACTCTAAAATCTTTAATCATAAAACCCTGGGGGTTATTATCACTCCGAACTGTGTTGACCAGCTGACAACCAGTGATGAGAGATCGCTCAGTAACATTGCTTCTGCGAAGAATCTTTTGTTTCCCATAGGTTAAAACATCATACGGGTATACATCAAAGTCAACAACAATGCTATCTAGTTCAAAGACTTGATTGGAGGAAGTGTTTATCAAACGAGTGTAGTACCTATTCTCACTTAAGTCCTCGTAGTACTTATATGCAGAATCATCAGCCATATTAAGAGCTCTATTTATGTTGTTTTCAATAGCAAGCCCATCGGGGGCAAGGGTGAAAAACAACTCGTGAAATCTCCTAATATGCTCTCGAGCTTCTACAGGTCTATTCGTTTTCACATCCTGTGCTAACGCAAGCATTAAACTCTTTCCGCCATCAAGCACATATATCTTTTGTCGCTGTTGCTCTGCAAAGCGATAAGACATGAATATCGTTATCGCAATACTAGCAAAGCAAAGGACGCCAAATACAATGGCTGTAATCCGGATAAACCGAAAATCGGTCTCAAGGTTTTTAAGCTTCTTAAATTCCATACACTAATCCGTCTTAACCTTGGGGAGCTTCATCACCTTCAGTGATCTTTGAAACACCCTCTTTAGCCACTTTTGAAGTAAACATCGCACCAGCAGGTCCTGCTATAGCTGTACCTAAAGCGGCACCTCCAACAGCGGCTGCAGTAGTTAGTGGCACAGTTGCTACACCTACAATCTTGGACACAAGGGCACCGCCACCACTACCAGCATCAACGACCCATCCTGCAATCGTAGGAATTGTAGTATAGGCGATAATTCCCATAATATAAAAGCAAACATAAACCCAACCATCCACCAACGCGGACGCATTGCCACTAGTATATAATGCGGTTTCATTGACAATCATAGTAAGTTCCACATGATTGAGAATGATGGTTAGTATCTTAGCAATAGGCACCCAAAGTGCAATTGAAAAATAGCGACTCAACCAGTTCGTAATCATGTGACCAAAACCATCAAAACAAGAAATACCAAAGACGATGGGGCCTAATAACCCTAGAATAACCAAGAAGAAAGTCGCAACAGTATCAATGGAAACGGTGGCAAATCCCATGACTATCTTCAAGATTTTTTGCACCGCCACTTGGAAAAAAGTTACTTGTCCAGATTGAATTATCCAGAAAAAACTAGCTATGTCTGCAACAGCTTTTTTTACGGTCTTAAAGAAACCGGTCCTTTCTTTGTCTTCACTTTCCTCCTTACCACTAGTTTCTCCTGTGTCCTCATCAACATTTAGATATTTATCACCAGCTTTTTTTACAACAAGTGCTCTTGCGACAGCAAGTTTCTTTGTTGCATCATCAAGGTTAGTCTGTGATTTGCTAGCCATTGTCTCTGTTTTTGACTCTATCCCATGAACAATAGAGTCAACAAAACCTGTGACAATACTGAAGTTAATAATCAAGAAGCAAAGACAGAATGGTCTTAGCAAGGGAAAGACATCAATAGGCTCGGCTCGAGCCATAGACCCCCAAACCCTATAAGCAATATACAGTAGTGCTCCAATAGCACCAATTCCACGACCAATGTTGGAAAATTCCGATATATTTCCATTAACAATGGAATTACGAACAGTTTCCAAAGTCTGTCCAATGGTGGAAGGATTAAATACAGATGATAATAGTGTCATAACTTCTCAATACAAATTAGTAACCACAAGTTATCTTCATATACTCATTGGTCGCTTCTTTCTGCCTTCTTTCATAGCTAATCATGGCAACACGACGCATCTCCTCATCAAGTTGTGCTCTGAGTTCTTCCATTAATTCAGTTTTTCTATCGATCCTTTCCACTCGTTCGTGTTCGGTTCCTCCCAAATCTTTAATTGAAGCTGCTAGCTCTTTCAATTCTCTTGTCGCATACTTAACGTACATAGTATTTAAGCGGACAATTCTAACGACTTCGTCTGGTTTTAGGTAAGGATCTCTAGCCAATTTATTTACAGAGTTAACAGAATAGTTTTTAAGATCTAAAACCATTCTATAAGCATTCTCCAACTGATAGTAAGTCTTTACGTATGGAGACACTTTCTCATACGTCTTTTGTAAAAACTCAAATTGCTTGGTGGATAAGCCAAACTCTTTCCATGCTTGTGTCAACTCCGAAGTTGTATTAGTTAAATTGCCAAAAAAGTTAGTAGGGTCGGAGACCACCCATTGTGCCTTGCCAATACCCATACTACTAAGGGCTAAAGTAATACAGAGCAGAGCTCTTTTCATCATACGTTTCATAATACCACTGTCTTAGTCTGTTTATATATCTAACTTCTCTCTCTATTCTCTCTTACCAACATCTTGATAGCTCGTTCAACATCGCCATCGCACTGAGCCATCATCTCTTTAACCTTAACTTTCTCTTTCTCCTCGGTGGTATAGGTATAGTATTCTTCCTCACTCACCTCACAAGCATAGACTGCTGACACCTTACCACCATAGCCTATCCATAGCTCTTTATAATTGCGATTAGGAGCTTTATTTAAGTTGATAGAAAGTATCTGCTCCCTCTCTTTATCAGTAAGACCTAATGCCTTTTGAATCAACTCAAACTTATTCATGTACTTCCTTTGGTCAAGAAGAATCTTGATCTCGGAATTATTGATGATACTCTCTCTTACAATCTCACTACTCAAAATATCATCAAGGTCTTGTGTCACCACAACAGCTTCACCAAAGTGCTTACGCACGGTCTTATATAGGTATTTGATGAAGTCTGCCATATTTGGTGTAGAGATGGCTTTCCAAGCCTCCTCAATGATGATCATTTTGCGAATCCCTTTGAGACGTCTCATCTTATTGATAAAAGCTTCCATTATGACCAAAGTCACAATTGGGAATAAGATCTTATTATCTTTAATCGCATCTATCTCAAAGACGATAAAACGCTTATTCAGCAGGTCTACATTCTCAGTGGAGTTGAGCAAGAAATCATACTCCCCACCACGATAGTATGGTTTCAGCGTTGTCAGTAGATTGTTTATGTTGAAGTCTTCCAACTCTACAGGTATCTCTCTTTTTTGAAGATCAACTCTGTAGACATCTCGCATAAACTCATAGTAGGTGTTAAATGAAGGAACAATGCTCCTATCATTTTGTATCATCTCAATGTAAGCACTGATGGAGCTATTCAGCTCACCCAGTTCGGTCTTGGTTGTCTTTTCATCACCAAACCGCCATAGAGCTAAAATCAAGTTGGTTAAACTCTCTTTCTTCTCCACTTCAAAGACATAGTCGTCTGTGAAAAATGGATTGAATGAGATTGGATTCTCTTCTGTATAGGTGTAGTAAATTCCATCTTCTCCATGTGTCTTGTGACGGATAAGACCGCACAAGCCTTCATAAGAGTTACCTGTGTCAATCAGTAGCACGTGAGTCCCTTGCTCGTAATAATTTCGAACAAGGTGGTTTGTGAAGAAAGATTTACCACTACCTGAAGGTCCCAATATAAACTTATTACGATTCGTAGTAAGTCCCTTTTTCATCGGCAAGTCTGATATATCTACATGAACTGGCTTGCCACTTAGCCTGTCTGACAACTTAATGCCAAAAGGACTTAAGGAACTCTTATAGTTGGTTTCATTCAACCATAAACACAAGGCAGGATTTGGAAAGGTCCAAAAGCTTTCTTCCGAAGGGAAGTCTGCAGCATTACCCGGAATGCCTGCCCAATAAAGATTTGGTGCGTCTATACTATTATGACGAGCTGGGCAACCAATACTTGAAAGTGCACTTCCAACTTCATTTTTCAAACTACCTAACTCTTCTTCATCTTCGCTCCAAACAACCACATTGTAATGAGCCTTTACTGGAGTTAATTCTGAAGTGCGGGCATGACTTACGTATTCATCAATCCAAGTCTTATTGATAATATTCTTGGTGCTAAACCGAGCCATGGAGGTCATCCTCCTTGCTTGTGCCTCAAACTTTTCAAGCTCACTCTTATCTGCAATAAAGAGGTATTGATTATAGATGTGATTACAGCTTAGCATTAATCCAACTGGGGAGGCTAAAGAAAGTTGTGTAGTACTCTTATCTGTACTTAATTTCTCAAACCTCTTGCAAACTGAAACCTCCTTAGGCAAGCTCTCGGTATCTGAAATGGTGTAAAAAGCAAGCTTCTTACTACCAATTGAGACACCATCATTGTTTAGAGTGATGTCTTCCAACACTCCTGTACTATTCTGGTCTAGTGAAAAATAAAAGTCTAGAAGTCCTCTTTCATTGTCATTGCCAACAATCTCATCGTCTGTCAATCTGGTAAGTCTAATGTACCCCGAATCATTAATGATTTGTTCAAACTGACTCACCGAATCAACAAACTTCATCAATCCTTCTTTATCAGTAATCGTATGTGGCATTAAGGAGCTACGAGCGAGGACAGTCGTGTCACTCTTGCCTCTCATCTTCTTCTCTGTAGTCAAGGTGATATAGAGATAGCAAGTATGATTTAAGAAGGGACGCTCATTAAAATGAGCTTGGTAGGAATGATCCAAAAAGCTTAGATGTCCATCCTCATCTTTTTCACTTTCATACTGCTCCTTTATGAACCAATCTTGCTTATGAAGAATCGAAAAGGAAGGAAGTACTCGAATGGCTTTGCCCCAAGTGTCGTGTATCGCCTCATATTCACTCTCAGATACGGTGAAAAGCTCGGGCAACTCTACTCTAAAGACAGCTGTAACATCAGCGTCTTTAGAGAGAATAAAGCCATTCTCCACGCCCATCAGTGGGAACAATCGCTCAAGTGTAGATACACGTCCTTTTACTCTCATCGCTTTTGATCCATCAAAATCCGACTCGCAGATTTACGATTAATAATATACTTTGGATAGTTTCTCTTGCCTATTAATTTGGCGATTCCATGCTCGCCATATTTAGCACTTACTCTAAAGGTTAAGGTGATTCCAGCAGCTCCTAGCACAATGCCTATTGAAGTCATTATACCACTGCTAACTCCTATTACAGTCCCAACGATAACTATGAAAAAGGACGAGAGTACAATCCCAACTAATACGTACAGATAAAGCTGGGTAATACCCTGAAATTCCAGCGAAGCACCAACACCTTTATTTACTTTGTACTTTTTCATTTAATTGATAAACATTGCCTTCAAGGCATACACGGCAACAACAATAAAAATCGCAGCACCAAACCAGCTAGCAGCTGTCTTACCTGTGTCTGGGTCACCACTGGAGAATTTCGAATAAACTTTGATAGCTCCAATCAACCCGACAATGGCGGCAACGATATAGATGATGTCTGCTAATGGGTCAAAGTAGCTTTGAACTTTCAATTTTGTGTCCGTAAGAGCTTTAGAACCTTGGGCAATTCTATCCTTACCAGCTTGGGCAAACATAGTTTCCAAGCCCATATACATTGACGCAAGCGTCAGAAAAACCTTATTACCAATTCGTTTTAGTTTCATACTTAGTTACTTGATATGTTATTCTGTAATTCTATCATTTTCGAAAACAATCGTTGATTAACCTCTTCCTCCTGTGCTTTTTTATTTTGCACTAAAACATTAATGTTTGCGAGGAAATCTGTTCCTGCAAGCTTTTCTATAGCTGACTGAGCTACTTCCATCTCATCTTCTGTTAATGAATTGTTGAACATACTATTGACAATAGCATTGTAATCTCGCAATGTTACTGTTTGCTCACTATCTAATACCTGGGCAGAATCCCACAATTCCTCGGTATCCTCATTCAATTCATCAGAAGAGATGCCTTTTTGAGCCAATTCTTCTGGAGTAACATTGATACCTTTGAAGTCGTCGTCGTCATCATTTTCAATACCTTCTCCAAGTGTATAAACGTAGTCGGCAATATTGGTTTTCGATTTTCCGATGATATCCCAATGAGCCTTCTCTTTTGGTATGGACTGTTGAAGCTTTTCTTTTTTATCTCCAGCAACAGATGACTTCTTATTAGATGTCTCTGTGACCTCATTCACCAACTTCTTTTTGGTGAAGATCTTCTTCAAGGTCTTTTTTGGAACGACCATATAAATGGCTACGACTAATCCAATGAGTAAGAAGAAAGCAACCGGAAAGAAAACGCTCTGGTCCATAGAGAACTGCTTATTTATATCACCTTGGAATTGAACCTATTCGCAACAGTAGTATTTATCAACTCTTTATTCCTTTCGAGATGATCAAGCAATATATTTTCAATATAGTTGCTCAATGCACACTTAGGATCTAAATAAAAAAGGACGGTTTTTAGCTTATCCATTAAATCACTATTAAGAGCCGTATTGTTGCGCTTAACATCACTATTTCCATTGCTCTTAAAATAGCGAGAACAGAATGCCTCTAATGAGCCATTATCTGTCTCATCTATTTTCTGACTCTTGTCTTCCTCTAACAATTCATCAGCTAGTGACAATGGCTCTATATTGGGGATATTTACACCACCTAAAGCATCCTCTAGAATATTAGAGGCCATGTCCTTTTTTGTGTTTTTATCACCATTACCCATACGCTTATTTTATGTTTGGTTTGATTATCTTTTCTTCAATTTCATCAATAACTTCTCGAAGCCCTGTACCCTCCATCTGGACTAAAGAGGGGGCTAGATAAGAACATCGAAAAACCTCTTTTATATCTCTTGCCTCTCCAAGCTCTAGTGAGAATTTTTTAGACGCATACAGCATTGAATCCAATAGGTTGAGCTTCAAATCTCTAATCATCGGAGAGAATGTATCAATGGTGTCTTTGCGAACACTCCTATTCACTTTGTTCCAAACGACTAGAATGTCTTTGATTTTCACGTATGCTGGATTGAGCTTGCTCCTAGATTCCTGAAGGGTGCTTGCATAGATGAGACTAGACGACATACTTTGAATGTCTGGCTCTATAGGGGTAATGATATAGTCTAGTGACAAACTAAACATAAGAAGCTCTGCTGTATTCATTCGCCCAGGCAGGTCGAAGAATACAATATCAATATCCCCTAATTCCTTACAGAGTTTGTCCGAAAGCTTCTTTGCTTGTGAAACATTTGCTGATACCACAGAGTATGCTTTTCTCCCATACGAGGTAAATACCTCTTTTAATGATTGACCCATTTTATTTTCACTAGTCAAAATAAAATGATCTCTCTTACGTAAGGCGGAAAAGCTATTTTGGGTCTCATCGCAATCAATCACAAGCAAATTGTAATGCTTATGATAATGCAAGACACTTGCCATAATTTCTGCGATGGTGCTTTTTCCAACACCACCTTTCTGACTGCCGAAACCTATGTATAAAGGTTGTTTCATCAATTAATACCTTCAAAAACTCAAACTAGTATCTACCATTCACTAGCAAATCTCTAGGTATTATATCAGCCATCAAAGAAACGAGTAACTATCGGTAAAAATCGGTAAGAATAAGTAACAATCAGTAAATTTAATTGCCGTTACTTACTTTGATAGCCAAAGCGATCATTTTTCTTTTCAAGGGAAAAAGGGGGGAAGATAGTAGCAAGCAAGATTATAATCATCCATTCGCACATTATTGTGTTATCACATTAATGTGACATCACAATAATATATGTTTTCATCATCATAATACTATGATGATGAAAACATACTATTGAGATAAAGCACCAATTCAATATCTACTATCTAACCCTCTATAATGTTAAACTATTATAATAAAATTCAAGCGGTAAGTATAAGTAACAATCGGTAAATCAATTATTCAATACTTATAATGAGCTTTGCAAATAGTGAAGTCTCATCAATAATGATATGATGATATTGAAACAAACAAATAAAGGTAATCGTAGCCTATTTAAAGGCACTAGAAACTAGCTACAGCAGCGTGTCAGTATCCGAATGGGCAAGTAGTGTTTTTGTATTACAAAACTGCGTTTGTATTACGAAAAACCTCCCTGCTTCCGTGGGAAGTTTGACCGCTCCAAAGTCGCTAGGGGAAAAGAAAAATCAAGTAATTACTTACACATACATATTCATTATGACTGATAAAGATAAAATTCAACCACCAAAATGGGATACTTGGATTTGCCGAATGCCGTCTGTGAAAGATCAACAGAAGGCAATTACTCTTTTCAAGAAGTCAAAGGCGGCAACCAAATCCGATTTTATGAGAGCACAAATACTTCGTGAAGACTTTAGAGTCCTTCACGCTGACTTGGGCTCAATGAAATTTTATCAAGAATTGACACAGTTGGTAGCAGCCGTTAATAAAACTGGCGTGCTTTACAACCAAACAGTCAAGTCAATTAATATGTATCATACTGAAGCAAGAGCAAAAATTCTACTCGCAAGGGTGAGTAAAAGCCAAGAGGAAATTTTATCCACCCTGGAAAAGGTAGTAAAACTAGCAGAAGAAATGAAAAATGATGGTAAGTATCACCACTCCGAGAAGTCTACTGAATAAACTGGAGTACGATTTCAAGCAAGAGAATAGAGAAAAGTCTACAGTCGTTTACTCGCAAGGGGTTTCTGTAGGGAAGGATGGATACCCAGATGTGGTAAAAGCATATCAAGAAATGATGGATGCTATGCCACATAAGAAGCGAACAAAGAATGTTGTCTTCGCTTCTTCCATAAATCCTGACCCGAGAGAGCATCTTTCTGATGAACAGTATATGCTTATTGGCAAAGAATTTATGGAGAGGATGGGATACAAGGACCAACCTTTTATCATTACACGACATCACGATATTGAAAGAGATCATATTCACATCGTCTCTACTCGAGTGAGACCGGATGGATCTAAAATATCAGATAAGTTTGAAGGAAGAAAAGCGAGACGAATCATTGATGATTTAGAGGTAAAATATAACCTGATTATCTCTCCTACCAATAGAAAGAAACAAAATCTGAAGGAGCAGCAACGACTATCGTATGGTATGGAAGCCCGACCAATTGAAGTTGGTACTGAAAATATGTACGAGCAGATTCAAGCTGTCATCAGAAGAATACTACCAAACGCATCATTTCAATCAATTGGTGAGTTTAATGCTATATTGAAGAAGTACAATCTTAAAGCAGAAATCACGAAGAATGAATATCAAGGAAAGCTCTATGATGGAATAGCATACGTTCCAATAGATAGCAATGGGAAAAAAGCTGGTAACCCAATAACTGGGTCCGAACTCGGACATGGCTATGGGTTATCTGCCGTCAAAGGAAGAATGAAGCGATCAAAACAAGAAGTGGAGACTAGATTGCCATTCATTAGAAACACCATTAAAGCAATTCTTAAGCAGCAACCTAAAACAATCCAAGAGATGAAAGACTCTCTTGAAAGGTTTGGAATTAGAACGGAAGTATTCCAAAATGAAAAGGGAAGAATATATGGCATTACATTCGTGCAAGATAGCACCAACACAGCGGTTAATGGCTCTAGAATTGGAAAGGAGTTTTCTGCCAATGTGTTTAATGACTACTTCGCACCTGAAATACACAATATCCCTGACTATAAGGAGTATCTAAATAATTCAGAAGAGATAACAAATGACCAATCATTCAATATCTCTGGGGACTTTGGCTTGTCAACTGATGATGGTAGAGATTATCAAGAAGAAGCTTTTGGAAAGCGAATGAAAAGACTATATAACAAGAAGAAGAATAAAGGTCGTAGACCAAAACTATAAACAATTTCAATATGGGACAAGAAGACGATTTAAGAGCGTTAGGTAAGATTATGGACCTAATGAGGGGACTATCAATAGTCATCCTCATAATACATATATACTGGTTCTTTTATCAGGGGATAAAAGGAATCGGTCTTAATCTTCAATTTGTAGACGCTTTTCTACTGAAGATAGCTAAGACAACTCCATTCTTTAGCACTTTCAATTTTACCAAAATACTAGCACTCATATTTCTAGCATTGAGTTGCTTGGGAACAAAAGGTGTGAAAACGGAGAAAATCAATTGGTCAATGATTCTAGTCTGCTTGGTAACTGGACTACTCCTATATTTTGGAAGTTTTTGGATAACTAAAATCCAACTACCAATTGATACATTGATGGCTCTATATACTTTTGTATTATCTATCGGATATATTTTACTACTTATGACAGGAGTATGGATGAGTCGTCTGCTCAAAAATAATCTGATGAATGATGTCTTTAATGTGGAGAATGAAAGTTTTATGCAAGAGACAAGACTCATCGAAAATGATAGCTCGGTGAACTTGCCAACTAAATTCTACTATAAGAAAAAATGGAATGATGGTTGGATCAACATTGTAAATCCCTATCGAGCAACTATGGTTCTAGGTACACCAGGGTCTGGTAAATCTTATGCGGTGATTAATAATTACATCAAGCAACAGATTGAGAAAGGGTTTACAATGTATCTCTATGACTTTAAGTTCCCTGACTTATCTGTAATAGCTTACAATCACCTCGCAAAGCACGCAGAAGCATACGGAGAAGTGGAACCTAAATTCTATATCATCAATTTAGATGACCCTAGGAGAAGCCACAGGTGCAATCCACTTTCACCAAAGTATATGACAGATATTGCAGATGCATACGAGTCTGCATCTACAATTATGCTTAATCTGAATAAAACGTGGATTAAAAAGCAAGGTGAGTTCTTTGTGGAATCTCCTATAAACCTTTTTACAGCTATAATTTGGTTCCTTAGAATCTATGATAATGGTAGGTTCTGTACTCTCCCTCACGCAATTGAATTGCTTAATAGTGACTATCAGAATCTATTCAAGATACTGATGGACTATTCAGAGCTTGATAATTATATGGTGCCATTTATGAATGCTTATGAGGGTGGTGCACAAGAGCAGTTGCAAGGACAATTGGCATCTGCTCAAATCCCAACCGGACGAATGATTTCACCATCTTTGTACTGGGTTATGACTGGTGATGATTTCACCTTAGACCTCAATAACCCAAAGGAGCCAAAGATTCTTGTGGTAGGAAACAACCCAGACAGACAAAGTATATATTCAGCTGCTCTAGGACTTTACAATGCACGCATTGTAAAGCTCATCAATAAGAAATATATGTACTTCACTAAAGAGGACGGGACTAAAGAGAAGCTTAGGACTTTCAAGTCTTCTGTTATTATGGATGAGTTTCCTACTATATACTTTAGAGGGATCGATAATCTAATCGCAACTGCGAGGTCTAATAGAGTAGCTGTTTGTCTTGGTTTTCAAGACTTCTCACAGCTGAAAAGAGATTATGGCGATGATGAAGCTAAAGCAATTCAAAATCTAATGGCAAATCTTTTTAGCGGGCAGGTCACAGGAGAAACGGCAGATACCATCTCTAAGAGATTTGGAAAGGTTCTTCAAAAAAGAGCCTCACAAAACATTAGTAGAAATGACACTTCCACTACTGTTTCTACACAGATGGAGTCGTTAATACCTGCCTCTAAGATTTCAACATTGACACAAGGAACTTTTGTCGGTGTCGTTGCTGATGATATAGGGCAACCAATAGAACAAAAGTTTTTCCACTGTAAAATCATCGTGGACGCTGATAAGGTGAAGCGAGAGGAAGCTGACTATATTAAAGAAATGCCAAATATTCTTGATTTTGAAGGTCTGCCCCTATCTGATGAAGAGGCTGAAATAGCTATTAAAGCAAACTATAACAAAATAAAAGAAGACGTTAGAAATATTGTGGCATTAGAACTCTATCGAATTGCAGAGAAGGAAAAGGAAGAGTCTAGTGATGAAGGTGAAAACCAAAATCAAGAAGAAGAATCTAATTCTTAATTCAAGCTCCACCCAAATGCAAATTGGTACATTATTAGATACAACTTCAAAATATGAAAATAGTAATTAGAACTACTATGCAAGTTGGTTTTGCATTGATAACAAGCTCTTTCTTTCCTAAGCTGTCGATACCATACAATGGTAACACTGCTTTATTTGTTGTTGTCGCAATAATGTTTTCAATTGGGATGTCACTCCTTATTAGTATAAATACAGAAGAAGTACGCAACCCAGTCTACTTAAAGAATATTGAAGGGGCATTTACCATTGTTAGAAAAAGCTTTATAGAGGCTTTCTCAATAGCCTTGACCCTACATTTAATCAATTCAATTATTCCGAATTTCACCTTTACATTCTATCGGCTTCATTTTGACCTATCGGTCCTTGTAATGACCGTACAAACATTTATCATTATCTACTTTATTTATAACCTATCTGATATAGCCGACTTCAAGAAAAGGCTATCTGATAGGATCAGAGAGGAAAAAGATCGCAGAAGTACAGATAAACCTTGATCGAGTCATTTCTCACAATGCTCTTACAGCCTAATGAAAGATTTAAGGCGATGTACTGCACGCAGCACATCGCCTTAAGGTGAAATTCAAACCGAAACAATCAATCTTCACTTTGCACTCTAACAAAAAAGCCTTTGTCTATAATAATCAAATCTTGCCTATCCGTCTCTTCAAAAGACTTCTTAAGATTCTCAACGAAGTCTATATTTCTCTGTTTATAATACTCTTCAAAAACCTTGCTATACTTTTCAAATTCACTCTTCATCATCTCATCGTCTGGGAAATAGCGCTCTACTGCCCAAGTAGGTAGATATGGAACTTGCTCTAATTCGCCATTCTGGACTTTTTCTCTAAAATAGTGCTTAACAGGAGCTCCACCATTTTCTTGGATATACTTATCAATTACAGATAAGTACTTTGGAGTAGGATAGACCCTATACATTTTCCCTGCTTCACCCCAATTATTAAAAGCTTTGATGTAATCGGTTTTCCTTAAGTCTTCAAAGGTATTATAGTTTACAATAAGATTTTGAGGGGTCTCCGGGAAAAGGGTGTCAATGCCACCCCAATCATCTATAATCGGTTTGATTATTTTCGGGAGAGTTACATCAATCAATTCATCGGCTACTACGTAATCTCTGTCTATCTCTTCAAGACCTCCAGCTTCATCAATAGCTTCAGTAATGGCAGGTTCTTCACACAATCTTAGGCAAAGCAATTTGAAAAAATATGGATGAAGATCATAAATATAATCGGTTAAATTTTCAGATACGCTTTCATAGATTGTTTCATATAGTGACCGACTAACATTCGCCATCAAACTATCGTTGGCATCATCTTGCATCAGAGGATGCTTAGAGTACGATGCAACTCTTCTAGCTGAAGAAGCAGCTAGAATAATAAACTCTTTATCTATTGATTTTATCGGGTCGTTGTCATAAAGATAGTTCTCCAAACGACACTCCCACTGATCATAAAGACCAAATTCTCTCGCAAGAACAATTTGATCCTCTGGTAAAATTCGATCATCTTCCATACTATCTTTCTTCTATAATTTATGATTATTCCTACTCTACAAAGCTAACAAAATAATCTACATAAAAACACTTTTCTTTCATTAAAAGCGCCCAATTTCAGCCTTGCGACTTGTAATGGACTGTATGTTCTCGCTTCTCTCGAATATGCAGTCCATACAAGTCGCTAAGACTTCTATAACAAGTCGGCCACATATAAATGTGTGGCTGACTTAATGAGACAAAAACGAATGGTAAGACTCGCTACTCGTTGTCGTAACTTTCGCTCGCGAACATCGAGTGACCCTTCCACTCTCGTTTTCGCTACCCTTCAAGCACGACTCCTCCTAACGCTTCGTCACACCATTCTAGACATAGGCTGAGTACTTGCCCCAAGGGGCTACGCACACAGCCATTTTTCTTTTCAGATACGAACAAAACTAGAGAGGTTTTTCGTCTTGCGACTTGTAATGGACTTTATGTTCTCGCTTCTCTCGAATATGCAGTCCATACAAGTCGCTAAGACTTCTATAATAGGTCGGCCACATATAAATGTGTGGATGTGTTTACCGCAGGTGCAGACACTTCTACTTATGGACAAGTACCCGCCACTTGTGGCGGGGGTGTGGGTGTTTACCGTGATAAAAATGCAAGAAGCGTGCCAGAAAACAAAAATAAAGCTACCGATAGATAGCTTTATTCTTGCACCTTCTGTTCTTAGGTTGTTATCGGAATTTCGGACCGCCCCAACCAACAACCACTTTAGACATTATATCGTCAGGGATATTTTTTCCCTTTGCCTCATTTTTCACCTCTTGACCAAACTCTTGAGTAGTTGTCTTTCCTTGGGCAGTAGTACTATCCACAGATTTTGACTGATGCAGAGACTTGTCTATTTCTTCATTTATTTCTTTAAGTTCTGCTTTTAAGTTTTGGAGCTCCTCCTCTTTATCAAACTTATTCACAGATAAGATTTGCTCATAGTTAGCTAACTCACGATTGTATGTATCAATTTGCTTCTCTAGCCCCTCAATCACCGATGGTATACGCTTTAGAGCATTGACGAAGTTGAGACTCGCAAGCTTATCATCGTCTGCGAGATGTCCGTTGTTATATGTGTAGAGGACACCTCCTTCTCCCTTGACGAAAAAGCGGTTATCGGTGAAATCGAACATACCTTCTTTACTAGAACTTTCGGACTTTACAAGAATGGGGAAACCATATACCTCACCAATACGTTTATAGGCATTGTTTGTCCTCATCGTCTTCTCTAGCTCGTGAAGATAATTACCAATTTCATTGACCTCTTTTACCTCTGGAATATCGTACAGCACAAGATTATTGATGACTTCGTTTTTATCATCAAGTTGAATTTTTCCGTTAAATGTCCTTTCATCGTTTTTGGCTGACTCTAATCGTTGAGTGGACAGCTCAATCTTGGTCTTTACGGCTTCGTACTTCTCTTGGGCTTGGTAATGCTCTTTCCTATACTCGGTTTTAAGTGACTCGAGGTGTGAAATCTTACGCTCTACTTTGACTTTGTCTAGCAATGCGGTATTACCTGATACTACAGCTACAAATTCTGCGTAATTCATTCCATTTACAGCGTCCATATTACCCTCATCAATGGTTCTATCGCTAGTATTCTTTTTCAGCTGTGTAATGAATTGTTGCTTGTTTTGTAGCAGATTGAATTTGTAGGCATCTAGAGTTCTTTCAACAGCATAAAGGTAGATGTCTACTTTATTGTTGTTGAACTCTTTCGCAACCCAGTTGCCAGTGCGAACGGCACGGCCATTGCGTTGCTCAATTGCGGATGGCACCCAAGGCGTATCAAGGTGGTGAACTGCTACGGCTCGCTCCTGTGCATTCACTCCTGTACCTAAGGTAGAGGTGGAGCCTATCAAAACACGAATATTACCTTTATTCATCGCTTTACACATCTCTTCTTTTTTCTTATCTGTATTAAATTCTTGTGCAAAGCGAATTTCATCTTCTGGTATCTCGTAATCTTCTACTAGCTTCCTTTTGATTTCGGTGTAAATATCAAAGTTGGGATTGTTATTTCCTTGCCAAGTGGCGAGGTCACTGAAAATAAATTGGGTCCCTTTTTGCTCGTTAAATTTGTAGTAGTAATCTGCTACCTTTTTAGCACAGTGCGAAGCCTTACTATCAATATCATCGGGCAGATTTGGGTCAATCAATCGCATATCAAGTGACATCTTTGCGGCATAATCAGTCATTAAGAATTAAGGGAAATAGGGGGAAACGCAAGGAATGTAACTATTTGAAATATCATCATTTAGCATTTTTATGCTATTATCGAGTTAGGCGAAAGGAAGCATCAAACGGCAGGAGTTCCGTTACCAAATCGTAACCCACCCGTGAAAAAGCAAAAAGGGGTTACGAATTGAAGGTAAACAACTGTGTCATAGGTTTTTATTCTTCATCTTTCATTTTTCTGCATCGCTCAGGAATACTTGTTCATCTGTACCTTTGCAAGCAAAGGAAATTTAGGAAAAACGACAGAAAAATGAAGGAAAACAAACTGAAAGTATCGTTCTTCGTTCAGGCGAAACGAACCGACAAGAAAGGACTTGTGCCTGTCATCGGGCGAATCTCCGTTGGCAGAACCCATTCGGGCTTCTCCACCAAATGCAAAACTCCGCTTACTCTTTGGGACGGTCGTAAGCAAAGGCTTATCGGCAAGAGCAGCATGGCTGTGTCCGTCAATCAGAAACTTGGTGAATGCACCGCACTTATCCACGCACGCTTTCACGAGCTCAGTGAAAGAGAAGAAGCCTTTACCGCCACCGATGTGAGGGATGCCTATCAGGGGCAAATCCACCGTCAAGCCTTGCTCTTGGAGAGTTTCGGGGAGTATCTCACACAGACAAAGGAGCGCATAGGCATCGACCGAGCCTTGAAGACGTTCAAACTCCGTACCTATCAGCTATCCTTGCTCCGTGAGTATGTGCAGAAGAAGCACAAGGTAAGCGACATCCCACTCTCACAGCTGGACAAAGCATTTATCGAGGGCTTCGAGTATTATCTCACTATTGACCGCAAACTGAAGCGCAGCAGCATATCGAGTGCCTTGTCCACCTTGCAGACCATTGTCCGCATAGCGGTAAAGAAAGGTGTGCTGGACTTCTATCCGTTCTTGGGCTACAGTTACGAGCGACCAAAAGGCGAACCGAGAAGTATCACGAAGGAAGAACTTGAGCACATCATCGACTTGGAGATTGAGTGGGAGAACTACCGCATTGTCCGTGATCTCTTTGTCTTTTCCTGCTTCACAGGTCTGGCAATCTCAGATGTCCGCAATCTTCGGGAGGAGAATATCGTCACTGAAGAAGGCAAACTCTGCATCAAGGGCAGACGCATGAAGACCAAGACCCCGTATCGTGTACAAGTACTTCCCCCTGCTTGGGCGATAATGGAGCGGTACAGGGGAAAGCGTGCAGGCTTTGTCTTTGACGTGCCGACCACCGACATTATCCTCAATGGTATGCACTACATACAGAGAAACATCGGCATGGAAACTCCACTAACCTTTCATATGGCTCGCCATACCTTTGCGTCGCTTATCACGCTCTCGGCAGGTGTACCTATTGAAACGGTAAGCCGTATGCTCGGACACACCAACCTGAGAACAACACAGGTATATGCAGCGGTTTCCTCCGAAAGAATCCATCGGGATATGCAGAAAGTGCAGCAGCGAATACAAGATACATTCACCTTAAAACTTTGACATTATGGCACGAAGCACATTCAAGACACTATTCTATATCAATCGGTCCAAAGAAAAGAAGAACGGCAGCTGCCCAATTATGGGGCGTATCACCATAGATGGAGGACAAGTACAATACAGCACGGGAAAGGAAATCGCTCCCGAACTTTGGGACAGTCGTAAGGGACGGTGCAAGGGTATAGGCGAAGAAACAAAGGAAATCAACCGCTACTTGCAAACCAAAGAGGAACAA
Organism: Porphyromonas somerae; assembly: GCF_022845615.1. NCBI lineage: Bacteria > Pseudomonadati > Bacteroidota > Bacteroidia > Bacteroidales > Porphyromonadaceae > Porphyromonas > Porphyromonas somerae. The sequence continues at coordinate 1,050,717 of NZ_AP025559.1, forward strand.
GCCAAAGCGAAGTATCAAGAATTAGTTTGGCAACGTGGCTATATCACTGCCGAGTTGTTGAAACGTGAACTCATGGAAGAGGACAATCCCAAAGGCTTTCTTTTGGAGGAAGCCCGACTATTTATTGAGGAAAAGCGTCCATGCGTAGGACTGACGATTGCCAAGCCTACCTTTGCTAATTACATCTATGCAGCGCAGCTCATAAAGTCCTATCTGCGTGAACGCTTAGGGCTGGAGGATATTCGCTACTCCCTGTTGGACTATGGCTTTATCGAGGGGCTGGACTTCTACCTTAAATCAGAGCGCAACCTCTCTCTTGCCACTATTCAGGTAGTGGTCATCTTCCTTAGAAAACTCATCGGCATAGGTCAGCAGAAGAAGTATATCCGCATTGATCCGTTTGCAGACTACAAAGCAGAACTGCCACATCGCACAAGGCGTTATCTCACTACGGAAGAACTACAGCGGATACTGCAAACACCCATCATTGACAAACAGTTCGAGCGAGCAAGGCAACTCTTCATTTTCTGCGCCTTCACCGGTTTGGCTCGTGTGGATATGCAACGGCTCAAACCGAAGCATATCACCCATAATGCTGACGGCACGGAGGAAATACGCATCAAAAGGCAGAAAACGGATGTAGAGGCGATTATTCCGCTCCTGCCTATTGCCAAACAAATCCTTTCGCTCTATATCAAGGACAAGAAAGCGGACGACTTGATATTTCCCAATCTCACAATAAGGAAAGCATCCTTTGCGTGTGTGAACATCGGGCAGATATGCCAGATAGAGAAGGGCTTGACCTTTCACATGGCTCGCCACACATTCTCAACCACGATTTGCCTTTCCAATGGTATTTCGATGGAAACGCTCAGCAAGATGCTCGGGCACAGCAATATCGGTACGACACAAATCTACGGAAAGATAACCGACCACAAGATACAAGAGGATATGACTGCACTCACAGACAGGGAGCATTCTATGTTTGAGGGTTATTGTGAGTCTATAGCACGGCAGAACGTTCCATTGTAACAAGCATAAAAAGGAAGTAATTACCAAACATTTATTATTCACGATTGAACCTCAAATGATTATGAAAAAGAACAACAAACAGGAACTTTCTTACTTTCGATTGAAATTAAGAAGTTACATGAGTGAGCATCACCCTGAGAGATTGAAAGATAAGGAGTTTATCACTGCACGGGCAGATATGGCTCTCACAGCTTACTGCGATGCCGTGACACAAGGTTTCACGCACCCCGAAGCGGAAAGCATGGCAAGCGAGGTTTTGTATCAAGGCTTGCACTTTTCCAAGTATGATACGCTTGTATCCGTGTTTGAGAATGAGTTTGAAAGGGAACTGCCTGCACCTCTCCCAGAGAAACTCGTACCTATATTGTTGTCGAATAAGGCTATTCAAGCCACATTCGACAAGTTCGGTTTGACGGACACATTTGCTTCTGACGAGCAATACGACCGTCTTTACACCGAACTCACAGGCACGATAGTGCTGCTTACCAAGAGCAATCATTTGCCAATAATCGGTCAGACGGAGAGGTAAGCCCAAAGGCGTTGTAAGCAAAGGCACACGCAAAGTCCCTGATGCCGTTTCTTATCGTGCAAAGGTACAACGGCAGCCAATCTGCCCTGACAAGGTCAAGTCCTGCGGATGGAGAGAAGAATCTCCACCGCAGGATTTTTCTTTTCAAGTTTGTATTGCCATTTTCAATATTCGTGCGGTCGTATTCATCTCTCCCAACCTTGCAGAGCAGGGCTGCCGTAAGAGAGTATAGGCACGACAAGAATACGGCATACTCAGGCTCTTTGGACGCAAGGCGTAACAGCCAACAATAGATAGGACTGACGATAATACGGACTATCTGTTGTTTGTACAATTTATTGTCATGACTATCTGTTGTCATGACTATCTGTTGTCAAAACTATATATCGTCAAAACTATATATCGGCAAAACTATATATCGTCAAAACTATATATCGTCAAAATAATCTATCGATAAAACTATCTATCGACACTTCGACATCTCGATTTGTCGAACTATCGAATTATCGATAAAACAACAAAATAATAAAAGGAAAGAGCCGGCACCTCATCTCATTACCGCAATAACACAGACGGATTTCCTTTGGTATTTTCTCTTGTTTTCTCTCTATTTCCCTGCTTATCCTCATTTCTTGCAGCGGTGCTTCCGAGGGTTTACTTTTGCACTCGATAAGTACGGCAATGGACTGCATAACAGTTTGTTTGCCGAGTAACAATAAAGTAATCAAAACAAAATCAAGGCAATGAAACTCATTATCATCGACCGCAAAGCGTGGGAGCGGCACTGCTCCGAATTTGCAGACTTTATCCACAGTATTGAACAGCTTATCGGCAATCCGCCCGAAACGGACGAATGGCTCGACAATGAAGCCGTATGCCGCAGGCTCGGCATCAGCAAACGCACCCTGCAATCCTATCGCGATACGGGTAAAATCCCTTTCTCCATCATTGGGCATAAATGCTATTATAAGGAGAGCGACATCGCAGAGTTACTGAATGCAAACAATTAATGAAATCAAACACAGAATGAACTATGGAAGAGAAAGAAATCATTACACAGCAAGACCCTCAAATGCAGATGTTTGCACAGTTGATGGAGGGAATATTGAAGAAACTGAAGCGTTATTGTTCTACAGCCCGTCCAATGTTAGGCGGAGAGGTTTACCTAACAGGCGAGGAGGTTTGCAGCCAATTACGGCTCAGCACACGCACGCTCCAAGAGTACAGAAACTTAGGAACGCTTCCTTTCTACAAAATCGGAGGGAAGATACTATACAAGCAGAGCGACATACAGACAATGCTTGAAAGGCATTATAATCCAATACCGCAAACAGGTAAGTTATGAGTTAAGTTAAGACATCAGTCGCGACTTAAGTCAAATGGTCAATTGTGACTTTGGTCAAGAAATTAGTTTCGACCTAAGTTAAAATTAACTTTAGTCAAAAATATGTCAGCTCATAAAGTCAGTAAGTCAAGAGATTAGTCTAAACTTATCTCTTGACTTACTTCTTGAACTTTGAACTCTCGCACCCCAGAAAGGTTACTTTATGGAACATAACAAACTATCTCTTTCTTTATACTGGCAAGGTGTGTCTTTGTGACACAAACTGCCGTTTGTCCCACAAAGACCCTTGCCCCAAATAGGGAATAAAATCACTCCGAAGTCGTGATTAGAGAAATAAAAACAAGAGAATATGGCAAGCGATAAATCAAGGAAAAGAGTAGCGAAAAAGTATGGTGATATGCCCGACAAGTGGGACGATTGGCACGTCCGTTTACCAGACCCGAAAGACCAAATACGAGTGATAGACCTCTATCACAAATCAGGCTCAATGTCCAAGTCAGAGTTCGTGCGCGCAAGATTATTAGGGGAGCAGTTCAAGGTGATAACGGTGGACAAGTCCGCCGTGGAGTATTATCGCAAGCTCTCTGAACTCACAGCCCAAGTATATAAAATTGGAGTGAACTACAATCAGGTGGTACGACTGATGCGCCTTTATACGGCAGAGAAAAGCATACAGGCATTGTTGTGGGAGCTTATCGGTTTGACAAAAGAACTCACTGCCTTGCAAGAAAAAGCAGTGAGTTTAACCATTGACTATCGAGAGAGATAAGGAATGTTCGATGGAATTAGATGTCCCCAAGCATTTTTTGCAGCAGATTGCCCGATGTTCGAGTTATCTCGAAATCCACCGTTTGGTTTTCTACAGTTTTTATGTCGGCTGACTTGAAACGGCATAGTGCTTCCTGGCGCTCCAATGTGTCACGGACGGGAGACAGGTCTCGTATCTGTCCTGCAAACGTTCTATATGGAGATTGCAGACAAATTATTTGTCCCTTCATCTTGTCAGGACGCTTGTTTTCAAACTTAAGCAAGATGGTTATATTTGTGCTGTCTACTGGTGTGGTAGCCGTTTTGTGTATGGTAGCCGTACCCGAATATACTTGTTTATAGGGCAGGAAATAGGCTACAGCAAAAAGGCAGAGCAACACCATTCCGATGGCGGTAATGCCATAACGGATAAGCGAGGAGGGTATCTGTCCCACGATACTACGAACTTTTTCGCTACGCAGTTCAAAGTTCCGTTCTGGTTTCTTTTCTTCTTTCATATTAGTTGCCAAGTTCTAATTGATTCTTTACTAAGGCAAAATATTTACCACGTTTAGTAGTCAGTTCCTCGTGTGTACCTACCTCTACAATTTTACCTTCATCCAAAACTACAATTTGGTCGGCATCGCGAACAGTGGAAAGGCGGTGTGCCACTACTACAACTGTTTTTCCCTTGTAGAACTCCGAGAGGTTTTCTGTAATGGCTCGTTCATTGTTGGCATCGAGGGCATTGGTCGCTTCATCCAAGAAGACGAACATTGGATTCTTATAAACTACCCTTGCTATCAAAATGCGTTGTCGTTGTCCCTGACTAATGCCCTGTCCGTCCTGTCCTATCATCGTGTTGTAAGCTAAAGGCAGGGCTTCGATGTAGTCAGCGATGTTTGCCACACGGGCAGCATGACGGATACGTTCGATGTCGGGCTCATCGTCTGATATGGCAATGTTCCTCGCAATAGTATCGGAAAAGAGATACCCCTCCTGCATCACCGCACCGCATTGGCTTCGCCACCAGCCGAGGTTGTATTCACTCAAATTGGCATTGCCTATCTCAATGCATCCATTTAGAGGCTCGTAAAATCCCAAAAGAAGTTTTACGAGCGTGGTCTTTCCACTTCCGCTTGACCCCACGATTGCCGTTACTTTGCCATTGGGAATGGAGAGATTGATATCGGAGAGAATATCTTTCGGACTGTAGATGTCGTATTTAAAGGAAAGATCTTTTATCGTGAGTGAATGTCCCTCGGCAGTTTCGTCCGTATAGGCATTTTGTGTTCTTTCAGCATTTTCTTCATTGCTCTCGGTATGTATTTCGTTCATGCGGTCAAGGCTGATGCTCACGTCCTGCCAAGAGTAGATAAATTGGATGAGTTGTTCTACGGGGCTGTTGAGTTGCCCGATGATGTACTGTACTGCCAGCATCATACCAAGTGTCATACTGCCATGTATTACGGCAGTGGCAGCAAGTACCGTGATAAGTATGTTTTTTACCTCGTTGATGGTAATACTTCCTGTCTGCTGTACTTGTTGTAGATTGAGCGATTGCAGATTGACCTTGAACAAGTCGGCTTGCACGTCCTCCCATTCCCACCGTTTGCGCTGTTCGCACCCCTGCAGTTTGATTTCCTGCATACCGCCTATGAGTTGGTAGGTGACGTTGCGGTTACGACCAGCCTGCTCGAAATACTTATAGTCCAGCTGTCTGCGTTTTTTTAGAAAGAGGATAATCCAGCCTGCGTAAAGCGATGTCCCCAGGAGGAAGACAAAAAAGATGCCGAGATTATAGACTGCAAGGACGACACCGAAGACAAGGAATGTGAAGAAAGAGAAGAGCAGGCTCAGACTGCTTGAAGTAAGGAACTGCTCCACACGTCGATGATCTTCAATGCGTTGCAAGAGGTCGCCCATCAGTTTGGTGTCGAAGAACTTCATCGGTAGTTTCATCAATTTGATGAAGAAATCCGATATGAGCGAGATATTAATACGTGTGGAGATGTGCAGGAGTATTTTGGAGCGGATAAAGTCGATGGCAGTACGGCTGAAGAGGAGCATCGTCTCCGCCAACAGCACTAACCACACAAAGCCGATGTCCTTTCCTCCGATACCCGTATCTACTATAGCTTGTGTCAAGAAAGGAAAGATAAGCTGCAGGAGCGAGCCGAGCAGCAAGCCAAGTATCAATTGAATGAAGAAGCGTCTGTACTTCCTGAGGTATTTCCAAAGAAATTTTACGCGGTTCTGAGTCGGAATAGTTTCAGTATCATTTTGTACATAGAACTTTTCTGTCGGTTCGAGAAGAAGGGCAATACCTTTCTCCTCGCCGTTGGTCTTAGTACTCACCCAATGCTCGCAGAACTCCTCTTTGGTATAGGTTATAAGTCCTTTTCCAGGATCTGCCACATAAACTTCATATTGATTACCTCTGCGTTTCTTTATCTTATAAACAACCACAAAGTGGTTCTGGTTCCAATGAATGATGCAAGGTAAGGGTACTTCTGACGTAAGCGTGTCAAAACTCAATCGACCACCGATAGTTTTAAAGCCAATCTCCTCTGCCGCCTTACTAATCCCGAGGAGAGAAACACCTCCCTTACCGAGATCGCAAGTCTTTCGTATAGCTTCAATATTGGGGTGTGTTCCATAGTGCTTGGCAATCATTACCAAACAAGAGGGACCACAATCCATTGCATCACATTGTTTTGCAAAACTATAAAAAATCATACAATAGAGTTAAAAACAAAGTTAATGTTGCACTACAGCCTATTCAGTATATTATCCAAACTCTTTACTTTATTCTTGCGAGAAGTCTTGTTGACATTGTATTTAAGGTAAATAGAAAAATATCGCGAGTCTGCGTTGTTTCTTTGTAAGTTGTTAATGTTTAAATACTTGACTTCCCAATCGGAGTTTTCGGTACGAAAAAGGTCGTTGCAAGCAATATTCAGTTGCATTCTCTTATCAAAGAAACTGAAAGTAATGCCAGTGCTGGTGCTGAATGCCGGATATTGTTTAAAGACGGTATCTTCTGTCTTTCCGGTATAATTCATTCTCACGTAATAGTTTATATTATCCCGTAAGCGATAGTTATAATTAACCGACACATAGACAAAGGTAAAAAAACGATGTTTTTCAACCTGTAAATTGTCTAATTGATTTTTTTGCGCTAACAGTGCACTGTGGAAACCTATCTGATGCTTTCCAAATCGTTTCGTCAGGTTTGCTCCGATGCTTATTTGATGGTTCTTCGCTATATTGACAGGAATTACTTTAATCACTTGTCGGTTGGCAGCATCAGTCATCGGTACTTCCTGTATTTGGTTCCTTATGAATGAGTATTCCGCATAAAGGTTCAAGATATTGTCGTACAATGCACTTAATGAGAAATTGTTAAAGTAAACCGGTTCCAAATTCGGATTTCCTATTCTATAACTATACTTGTCGTAATAGGTTATGATGGGATTTAATTGTTGATAAGAAGGAAGGTTCATCTTTCTGTCGTACGTCAGGGAGAGGTTCCATTTGGAAGACAAATTTACCTCCAAAGACATAAACGGGAACAGACTGTTAATCCGTTTTGTTTGTCCGGCATATTCTTTCGTATCTTTATATTTCAGCCTAACCGTTTCGTATCTGATACCTGCTTGAAGACCAAATTTATTTAACTGCTTTTTCAGGTTGATGTAATATGCAATCTGTTGTTCTTTATGTTCTCCCTCGTTATTTATCGCATTCGCCTTTTCCGCGTTATTATAGGAAAAGGTATTGTTCGTCAAGTTCATATAGTCCAAGCCCAGATTTCCGTCGAATGAACGCCAAAATGTGCCCACATAGTTTAGCTGAGCCAGATAAACGTTATAACGTCCTTTATAAGTTATGCAAAACTCATTTGTCTTTTGTTTGTTGGAGTTCTTGATTGCTTGGTTGTCATCAGAAGATTGATATATGTAGTCAAGATTTAATTCTAAATGACTATCTTTCAATATCGGCAGATTATAGAAGAGGTTCAACCGATTATTCTTTTCATTGTAATTTGGTGCAATCTCTGTGAATATCTGTTCGTGCAAACCGGGTTCAATATACTCTGTGGTACTTTTGTTAATTGGCTTGTTTCCCGTGTAATAGAAATCATCATATAGCTGTAAGTAGTGATTGTTGCTGAACTCATATTTAAGTCCGAGCGAAGCATCGAAGCCTTTTCGTTTGTTTTGTATCGACTGCCGACTAATGTAGTGGACATTATTCTCTACATTTTGTGTTTCCACAGTGTAGTAATTCAAATCGTTACGGAAATTCGTGATAACTCCGCCATTAAGTGTTATTTTATTTGATGCGAGATAAAAGTTGGCGTTTTCTGTATTGGAAATTTTCCTACCTACTTTCGTCCTCTGACTTATTTCCACAGAATTACCACTGCGCTCCTTTGTGGTAATTCGCAAGACTGATTTATACTTGCTGTTATACCGCACGCCTGTATTTTTCTCGAGAGCGACTGTTTTAATAGAGTTTACACTTAGGTTTTCTACCTCTGAAAATGAAGATACTACACGATTATCTATCAAAATAAGCAGATTGTCTTTGCCAATTAGTTTTATGCCGGAATTATCAGCCATAACTCCCGGCATATATGCTAAAACATCAATAGCGGAAATCATATCGGCAAGCGGAGTCCCCTCGACTTTCATCGCTAATGAATTATTCGTTCTCTTCCAAATTTTATGAGAAGCCGTAACTGTAACTTCGTCCAAGAAAGTTTCATTGCGTAGAAGCTCTACTCGCAAGTGGATATTCTGATTGGAAGTAACTGTAAAGGGGATTCTCTGTTTTTCATAGCCTATACATGAAACTTCCAAGAAGTAGTTTCCAACACCTATCTTGTCAATCACGAAGGTTCCCAATTGGTCTGTTACTGTTCCGGAAACAAATGCAGAATCTTCCACATTTTTAACCATCACATTACAATACTCTATCGCATTGTTGTCATGCTGTACTACTCCCGAAACCTGCTGTCCATAAGAACTCTGTATAGACAACAAAACAAGAACTAATAAGCTTACAAGCTTCATCTCCCTACTTAATATAGAGAAGATGTTTTTGAAAACACGAGAACTTCTCATTCGAAACATAAAATTACAAATAAATATCATTGTAGATATTTGGAGCATGAGGACAACTAGGGTCTGGATAGTCCCATTTGTCTGTTCCATATGCCGCAATTACTTCTTTCCAACATACTCCACCTGACTGTTGCCGACAAATTGTGTATACTTTACAAGTCTTACAAGAGCTTTCATCACTTATATCTTTTTGAGGTAGGTTGTATAAATACTTAGCTTTATCTGAAGTCCAAATCTCAGCAAGAGAAGATTCTAATATATCTCCAACAATAAATTTAGAGTTCCAATAAAGTTGCTCACATATAGTAACTTTCCCATCAGGCAAAATAAATAAGTGAGAATAATTTGCAGTACAAAGAACCCTATTTTCTATAAAATCATTATTCTTTTTCTTCTGACTTTTATTTACGTTATTATACAAGCTATTTGCAAGAACTCTTATAGGATATGATTGAGATTTTATATAATCATACATCTCTAATAAATTGTGTTTAGTGACCTTATAATTTTCAAAAGACTTTACTCCTTTTGGCATAGAATATGTAGCAGGATCTATACGCCATAAATTGATATTCGGATGCTTGAACAATTCTTTTTCCAAGCTTTTAATATCTTCTATGGAGTTATTATCTCTACAAATAATGGTATGTATGACTGTCTTGATATTGTATTTATCTAAATAGTCTAAGGTCTTTATTATATTTTCATGGTATTTACTCGTAGAGTGTACAATTTTGTCTAGATTTGACGGGACTAATGTATCTAAAGATATTTGTATATCTCTGACTCCTATCGAAGCTAAAAAAATCACATCTTCTTCATTCAAAGGTACTTTTGTTGAGACGAAGGGGTTGAATTTTTTTGAATATAGTTTAGCAAGGATTTCCTTCCAATGTGAATGGGCAAACACATCTCCTCCAATGATATCAAAACCTCTCATTTTTAAGTTATATGCTTCATCTATAAGTGACATTATTCTAGAAAGAGGGAGTTCTTTATTACAATGTTGTTTTGTTGCATAGCAATACACACAATCTGTTTTGCATCGAGTTGTAAGCATAAGGGTAACATCAGTTATCATAGAATGCCTTCCCATTTTCAAGTCTAAAAAATCATACTTGAAATTATTTGGATTATACAACCGAATATTCTCAGAAGTAGTATTTTCAACCTCAACAAGAGTGTATTGAGGGAAATATATATACTTCTTTCCAAGAGAAACAATTACAGGTTGCTCATTATTTATTAACTTTGATACAAAGTTGGAAATCTTACCCTTATCAACATTTAAATATTGAGCGGCATTATCTATGCATAAGTCTATCTCCTTTCCGTCAAAGAATGACAATATCATCGCATGGATAGGATGTATTACCGATTCTAATTTCTCATTATTTTTTGCCCGAAAAGGATCTGTAGTTAAAAGTAAAGCTTTACCCTTTTCGGGTTTCAACATATATTCTGGGTTCAAAATTAGTTTCATACTTATTCTAAGTTTTAGTGCCACTGCACCAAAAGTGAAATTCGATGCAGTGACATATGTTATAATTAAGTGTGTGTTTGGCAACTTTGAGTTTTGTTGCATGAACTACAACCACCCCATGGGGCTTGTATTGTAGAATTCTCACTGTGGTCTGCAGCACAACTTTCAGAGGCGACTCCGCCCTCAAGTATTTGCATTTCTGCATCTAATAACAAATCTGCATCTAACGTTATTTTTCTACTATTAATTGTATCCATATTTATATAATTTATGGTTTTTCTACTCATGTCGCTTTTCGAATCCGCGTCCTTTATTTCATACAGTTTCCCGAGTTATTCGGCAGGAATTACTGCATTGCAGATAACTGCAACTTCCAAGCTAATAGCTTGTGTTTTTTATTTTTTCTAAATGCAAGTTATTCTTTAATTCTTATTCCGTTCTCTTTTGTTTTTTACAAACTCCTTGCAAGGGACTTCATAAATACAGAAGCTAACTATCATGCAGATAGAAGCACTGTTCCATACGAGAATCTTCCACTCTCCGGCACAAGGAGAAGAATTTTATCTCCTTGCTTTATACCCTTTGTCCTTATGAGTTCTTCCAATCCTACATAAATGGCTGCTGAACCGATGTTGCCGACAGAAGTCAGATTTGTAAACCATTTCTCTTTTGTCAGAGCAATATTACGAGCAGCTATTTCATCATTTAATTTCTCATAGAAAAACATTGATGATACATGAGGTATGACATAGTCTATCTCTTCTGCTTTTACATGATGTTTGGCAAGTACGGTTTCGATATGGTCTACCCAATACTTAATAATGTGCTTCTTTAATTGCCGTATGTCCTGTTTACCCACAAGTACGGCACGCTCCTTAATCTCATCAAGAGAGAACTCTTTCCAACTTTTGAGTCGTCCGTTTTCTTGTAACTCTGATGCCATAAACATACAGGTCGGTAGTTCGTTGGCATAAGAAGTCATATCAACCCATTCGATTTTGAGAGGACATATTCCTTCGGGATGATCTTGCACCAATACCGCTCCTGCACCATCAGAAAGCATAAATCGCATAAAATCCTTCTCAAAAGCCATATAAGGGTCTTTGTCAGGATTGTCATGTGTAGCTTCATACTCAGGGTCATAAAATTTGGATACCAATGCAGGTGAAGTTAATTCTGATGCCACGCATACAGCTTTTTGATGCAGTCCTGCAAGAATATTGCTATAGCATATTTTCAATGCCTGCAATGAGGTAAGGCATACACCTGCAGAGGAAAATATTTCCATAGGATAGTTGGCTAATTCTCCATGAACCATAGATGCATGGGAAGGAAGCAATTGATCGGGTGTGCTTGTCCCACAAGCCAAAAGGGTCAAGTCGTCAGGAATACTTCCATTTTCAAACAGCCTACATACGGCTTCTTTTGCCAATTCTGCATTCGAGTGTGTTAGGTTTTGGTTTTTGTCCAACCCGTAATATCTCGTTTTGATGCCATTTTGTCTAAGGACAATGGAGCGAACCCTTGACGGATTTCCACCAATTTTTCCGATATAGTCTTCCATATCCTCATTGGCGATGGGAGAATTAGGAAGATATTCCGATACGCTATTGATATATGCTGCTTTTTCCATAGGAATATTATTTGGTTATTAAATAGTATATTGTGTATATTTGCTCTTTCAATTCGGAAATAGAAAGTTGGCTGCTCAATGCACTTCTGTATGACAATCCAAGATATATATTTCTAATGGAAGATATAATCTTTTCTGTTTCCACAGTTTGAGTAATCTCTCCTTTCTGTTTGGCAAGCTCTATCACCTCTTTCCACTCAAGGCTCTTTCTTTTCTCGTATTCTTGAAACTTCTCTTTCCAATCCGGATAGTTGTCTTTCAGATACAAGATAAATGACATGAAATTGGCAGGAGTGACTGTGCCTTTTGTCATTATAAAAAATGATTTCATACGGCGACCGATGTTTTCTACACGATTATCAATGAAGTCCTTTAATGGTGTCGAGCTTGTAAGTTCAAGAAAGTCTGTAGCATCATTTGTCAAGAATTCAAATACAAACCTATCAACGGCATGATTGAATATATCCTCCTTATTCTTGAAGTGATGAAACATATTGCCACGAGAAATGCCGGTAGCTTCCACTAAATCCGAAAATGATACTGCTGCATAACCTTTTTTCAGAAACAGCCTGAACGATTCATTAAGGATAATGTCCCTTTTGCTTATGCTTTCTTTATCTATTTGTTTTTCCATTATTTCATACTTGCTAAATTAAAAACAGAACGTTTGTTTCATATTTATAAGTGCAATGTTATGCAAATTATTTCAATCCGCCAATTTTTTCTGATGATTTTTCCCGAAAAAGTTTCATTTTTCTCTCTTTATCTCACTTTACAGTGTAAAATAATTGATTATGAGCCTTTTTGATAGCATAATAACAACACTAAAACTTGAATAAATAAGTGCCAATAGAATTAGATGTGAATATTTTAAGGTGTATCTACAATTTATTTCTCTAAAAATACACTGTTTTCATCAGAAAATATTATCTTTGCATTATCAATTTAAGTGCTCTTTGAAGTAATGCAGAATAAAGAAAGGGTAAGAAACTCGCTCGTTTCCAAGTCGTAACCCATTTATCCTTTATTCGTTCTTAGTTTGTTGATTATCTGAAAGATACAAAATTCTTGAATCTTTTGCGGGCATAGCCAGTGACCAAAAGCATCCTTGCTTGGTCTTCATCATCTGTCAGTTGGGCTCGGCCAATGATACTTCCATCGCCAGTCTCGGCAAACTTGATTAATCTCTGAAGGTACTCGGCTTGTGAAGCTGTTTGTGGAATGTTGTATAATTCAACTTGGCTTTCTGGCCGATCGAGTTGAATGTCGTTTGCCGTTTTGAAGTCTGTTATTTCCGCATAAAAGGCTCCTAGCTCTGGAGCATTCTTAAAGGTGCGAAAACGCTCTTTGAGCTTAATTTGGTTAGTTACAGAGAACTCATACTCGGCACTCTTCTTGGCAAAGACTGCAGCCCAGGCATCAAAACTCTTTATACCTTGTTCCAATAGTGCTTTTGGACGAAGGTACTTAAATAATAGATACAACTCGGTTAGTGAGTTGCTAACGGTCGTACCACTCACAAATGTAGCACCTAGGTCTTTGCCTGTACGAGCTTGAATTGTACGTATCGCTGTGAGTAGGTTCAATGACCTTTCGGAACCTGCCTGATTGCTTAATCCAGCAACTCTATTGTGACGAGTATTATATGCTAGATTTTTGAATATATGTGACTCATCAACAAATATGTGGTCAATACCCATACGTTTGAAGTCGACTGCGTCATCGGCACGATATCTTATAAGGTCTTGCTTCTTTTGAAGTAGATTAGTCAAGCTTTTCTTCTTTCTTTCAAGACCACTTAAAGCTCTTTTGTCGACCAAGTTATCTTGACCTTTTAAGGCAATAAGGTTTTGCTCGGCATCATCTAACTCTTCAGCGATGATTTGCCGTTCCACTTCCAATGATTGTGGAATGGTCTTGAAATTGTCGTGGGTCATTAAGATCATATCCCAATCGTTATTGACGATATCATTAAAGACTTCACCTCTTTCTTTGGAGCTCATCTCTTTGTTCGATGGAGCTAATATGCGGGCATTGGGGTATGCTTTTTTAGCGGTTTTGGCGATAGCATCGTAGTTCGATTTTTGACAGATGATGAGTGGTTTGTTGATTATCCCTAGTCGCTTCATCTCATAAGCAGCGGTTATCATAATCATCGTTTTACCTCCACCAACTTCGTGGTCTACAATACCGCCACCATTCACTTTTAGCATCCAAATGGCATCTTTTTGACTCTGATATAGTGAGTCATAATCAAACTGCGAGAAGTCTAGATTTGGAAAGCTTTGGTGGCTTCCATCGTATTTGGGTATTGCACGCCCATTGAATAGACGGTTGTAAGTACCTGCCAAACTCTGCTTAAACTCCAATGGTTGCCTATCAAGCCAGCGAGGAAATTCGTTTCTGATCTTCTCTTTGATGTCCTGAGCTTTTCTTAACCCATCGGCATCTGGCATAGTTGCCTCTTTAAGTTCTCCTGTAAGGGAGTCTTTGACCCTTACCTTTTTAGTCATATTAGGAAGAGTGTCGGTCAGAGCATACTTAAACATAGTAATACCATCGTATCGCCTATTAAAGCTTCTTACGCAATAGGTATCAGTAACCCTTTGGTTGTAAATGTTTCTGCGGTATGGGTCTACTGCAAGGTCATAGTCATCTAATGCGGTATTGTAGATGACTTGTATCGAGTCGGCAAGCAATTCAGAAGCGAATCGAGAGTATATATTTGGGGAAATCCAGCGCTCACCAAGGCTGAAATCAATTTCAGAAAAAGGTATCGGAGAAGGGGTAGCTTCTTTTAAAGCCAAAAGCCCATCTTCACAGAGGTGTGCTTCATTGGGATGTGCTTTCATCCACATCTCAATTTTTTCGGCTTTAGCTATAACCTGCCCTGATACGAATTCTTCACTTATCTCATATTTAGATGAGAGTGGATTGTAATATACTCGACCTTGAAGCCCCTTAATAATTTCGTCTTGCTCCATTGCAGGAAGCAGCTCTTTCATATAGCCAAGATTAACCTCGCCAAATTTATTGAGAGAGTTGGCAAGGGCTTCAATAGGATTGGTGATTTCACCATCTTTGACGCCTTGACTGAAGCTAACTGGGTGAGCAAAGATATCGCTCTTAATGTATTCTGTGTTCTTTTTATCCTCGGACAGAGGACGCTCAATTGAAAAGACCTGCTTAGAAATACTATCGTTTTTGCTAACCAGTTGCTCGTTTTCTTTGAGATTTAAGAACCCGAATTTATCAACAAATTCATCATAGTGCCTATTTAATGCTTGACGAAGCTCTTTTTGCTCCTCGTGTGTATCTTCTTCTTTGGTAAAAAGAAGTTGATAGTCATCACGAATCTTAATGTATAGGTCGAGAACTTCTGCATCCTGTTTTGAAAAATCAAAGGGCTTAAATAGTAATAGTCCACCATAAGGGTCTGGAATGATTTTTCCCAGTTGCATACCCTCCTTTACGAGGACTCCCTCTTTGATATGGATATTGTCTTTCTCCTTATAGTGATTGTAGACTTGTCCTGTAAAGGGTTTTATCTTGTCATCAAAAGGTTCATTAGTCACTTCTTGTGAAGCCACAACCTCTTTGTTTGTATTTTCATCTCCCTCTGTAGTGTCAAAAAGGGTCTTAAATATGATTTGCTTACCATTGTATTCAATAATGTTTGAATTAGTAGAACCTTTCTTTTTTCTAGACTTTCTCCTAGAAGGGTTTTGCGTTGATATAATGGTGGAGGAGGGGGTAGCCTGTCCAAATGATGGTTGAGACTGCTTTTCCTGTGAAGTCTCTGGATTGTTTCCCGTAGGTGTTTTTGGTCGCTCTATCTCTTCTTTTTGAGGAGATAAGCTAGCTGATTGCGACTGCGTTTGTGATTTCTCCTGCTCATTTTCCAAAGATTGTGTCTGTATGAATGATACAGCCTTATCCATTGAATGTTTTCTGTAGAGAGACTTATCGAATCTCCACAATAAATCTTCCTGAAGCTTAAGCTGAATAATTTTCCCTTGCCTCTCTATGTCTCCATCAAAATTGTATATATATGCCGGCTTCCCATAAGGGTCAGTCCCTAATGTCTTGCGGGGATAACCTGTTAATCGCTTCAACCCTTCGTATGGATCGTTTAGCTCAATCGTTTGAAATAGCTGATTATGAGGAATCTTATTCAGGTCTCCTTCTTCTGGAGTAGAGAATAGGAAGAAACTCTCTTCTCCTGTTGGGTCTATTTCTAGAAGGCTCCTAGGAGATTCTCTTTTTTGCAATACAATAAGGTCTGTTCCAACATCTGTACCGGCCTCTCGAAATAAGCCGTTAGGCAGACGGAGTGCAGAAACTAGATTGCTATTCTCCATAAGATACTCTCTAGTCTTTTGATTGCTAGGTGAATCTAAAACACCTCGAGAAGTGATGAAGGCAACAAGACCACCAGGACGACAGACATCTAGAGCTTTAATGAAGAAGTAATTATGAATCTTATGGTTGTTGGAACGCTTAAATTTATTGGGGTCATTGATGAAGGTGGGGTCATAAATAGTTTGAGAGTCGAACGGAATGTTACTTGTAACGATATCCATTTTGTGCTCGTCAGCTAATTGCCCTATGCTTTCAAATGGAGCAACCCTAACAATTGTATCAGGCTGGCTAATATGTTTTAATATTAGCCCGGTTAGTTTATCACTTTCAAAGCAAATCTTCTCATCAGTAATGTTATTAAAGGCATCAGCAAATACTCCTGAACCAGAGGATGGGTCTAACATCCTAACGTTCCCTTCTCTATTCAGTCCAAGAGACGCTATGCTATCTGCGATAGCTTCAACCACAGGTTTTGGTGTGTAAAATGCAGTTAGAGTACTACTCCTCAAACTTGAAAACAATTCATCATAAGATGTATTGGGGAGTTGTGCCTCTTTTAATATCTGATGTAATTCTTGAACTTTGGGAAAGAATACTTTTTCGCTCTCATTGGTCCACTTGACGATGTCTTGTGGTTTGTCTGCAGGGAACAGGATAAAATTCAAGCCACCAAAACCACTGTATTTCTTTAGTTTTTCAAGCTGCTCTACTGTAGGTTTCTGATGCGACTTCTCTAGCTCTATTGCTATGCGAATTGCCTCTATGTTATTATTCAGAGCTTCATACTTGTTATATGCCATAATATATTTGCTTTTATAGTTTCAAACTATTCTCTTTCCTCAACTTGATTTGGGCTCTAGGTCTTGATATTGAAGCACGGCTCTTTTCTGTGTATTTAGGGGCAAGAAAGCGTTGTGTACTTTTATTTGCAGAATGATTCTTAGCTACTGATTCTCGCACTTTTGTGCTTTTGTCTAACGATAGTATGAATAATGTATCCTCAGGAGTGGATGGGTTTTCCGCCAATTTGTAACGTACAATTTCAGATGGGTCGTCTGAAAGCTTACTTAATACAGATTTGGGAGTATTGGTACACTCTGCAACAGCACTCCTGACTCGAGGGTCATCGCTCGATGCCCAGCGTGAGAATAGAGCCAAATTAGCTTTGGAGTGACTTAGAATATCACCCCAAAGTGGATACCACTTCAAATCTTTAACAACTTCACCAAGTACTAGCAATGCTTTGCTATCTGGCACTTTTCGTACTACAGCCTTTAGCTTTTTAACTTGATATTCATCAAGGATATTATCATTATCATCATACATATTTCGTATCTCTTTAATTCTAGTTTTTACTTCTATATCTAACCGACACTGCTAATAATGAGTTAGCAGTGTCGGTATTGGTAAGGCTATTTACAGCTTGTTGAGCTTATTACTATTCCTGATGCTTTTTGATTGAGCTGATGACTTTTTGAGTAGCTTAGACACGTCAATCCCGAGCTCTTTAACCTTACTAGCAAGAGCAGATGGCTTAAACTTATCTTGAAAGCGACAAGTTGTCTTTTTCTCTGCCTCGCGTTCTATATTAACTCGTTTGCCATTCTTATAAAGTTCAGGCTCCTGCTCCTCTCCGAAAAGATAGCTCGTTTTGTAACCATCAAGTTTTCCATTCTTACAGTTCGTGCAACGAAAAGCCAAGTTACCATAATCATCTAAAACCTCTAGCGGACCGTTAAGTGGCTTACCATTCTTATAATAAACTTCACTGACTAAATTGTCGTCCTTATAGACTACACGACTAGCTAATTGACCATTCTCATCAAAAGATTCTACAGGTCCGTCAACTCGTATACCATCCTTAAAGTATTCTTCCCTCTTTAACTGACCGTTCTCATGGTATAACTTACTAACTCCGTCAAGAACTTGGTCGTTATATGAGTTAAGAGGGTGGTAATCCCCATATGCAAGTACATCTATGAAACCATGATAAACGTCACCTTTGAGATTATCAATACGCCTCAACTGTCCATTCGCATACCAAAATTTATCTTGAAGATGATTGTCTTTCCAATCAAATTGCCGACCTAACACACCATTATCCAAATATCCAAAAGCAGTACCTTTATTGGCACTCTCAATTTTCCATAGTGCTGTCAACTTGCCATCCTCATTCCATAGCTTACAAATTCCTACCAACTGTCCATTTTGGTAAGTAGAATCCTCATGCAATTGTCCGTTAGCGTGCCAACGCTTACAATGGGTAAGTGTGTAACGTCCAAAACGATCGTGGGTGTAATTTAAAACTTTTGAAGGTTGCCCATTGGAATGCCATTCCTCATATATTCTTCCATCTGCTTTTGTACTATTCCGAGAAAAATAGAGATATACTCCTGGGCTATATTTCACTTCTATTTCACCTCGCTCGGGGTGAGGGTCATTTGCTACAATGTGCTCTAGAACTTGTTCTTTATTATATTCCATCATAGTTTATCTAGCTATAGACTTTAATAATACTGGTGCTAGCAACAATTATAGTTTGTTGAGCTTATTACTATTCTTGATGGTTTTAGATTGAGCTGATGACTTTTTGAGTAGCTTAGACACGTCAATTCCGAGCTCTTTAACCTTACTAGCAAGAGCAGATGGCTTAAACTTATCTTGAAAGCGACAAGTCGTCTTGTTCTCTTCCCTGCTTTCTAAATTAACACGTTTGCCATTCTTATAAAGTTCATATTCTGTCTCCGCTCCTTGAAAATAGTGCGTTATGTAACCATCAAGCTTTCCATCACTACAGTTCGTACAACGAAAAAGCAAGTTGCCATTATCATCTAAAACCTCTAGAGGACCATTAAGTGGTTTACCATTCTTATAGTAAACCGCATCAACTTTATTATTATTTTTATAGACCATACGACTGGCTAATTGACCATTCTCATCAAAAGTTTCTACAGGTCCATCAACTCGCCTATTATCCTTAAAAAGTTCTTCCCTCTTTAACTGACCGTTCTTATGGTATAACTTACTAACTCCGTCATATACGTCGTAGGCGTCTGAGTAATGAGTAGTATGGTAATTCCCATATACAAATACATCTATGAAATCACGAAGAACTTCACCTTTGTAATTATCAATACTCATCAATTGCCCATTCGCATACCAAATTTTCTCTTGAAAATGATCATCTTTCCAATCAAGTTGCTGAGCTACCATTCCATTATCCCAATATCCAAAAGCAGTGCCTTTATTGGCACTCTCAATCTCCCATAGTGTTGTCAACTTGCCATCTTCTTCCCTCCACAGCTTACAAGTCCCAACCAACTGCCCATTTTGGTAAGTAGAATCCTCACACAACAGCCCATTTTCATGCCAAATTTTACACTCCCCATTACGTCGACCAGCCACGTAATTTATCCTAGACCCTAATTGTCCATTGCGGTGCCAAAACTCACATAATCCGTCTTTTTTCCCTTTTCTGTAGTTCCGACGAGACATCAATGAATTGTTATCACTTAAATCCCGCGTCTCAGATAAACCATCTAGCTTTCCCCTCCTGTAGTTATCAGTATCATAGATAAAACGACCACCAAGTCGGGACCACGTCTCATACACCCCATTCCTTTTACTACCTCGGTAAAACTCATCCTTTTTTTTGTTGAAGGTTATCTTACCCCTTTCAGGATGCTTATCATTCTCTACGATAAACGCGTATAATTCCTGATCAAATTCTTTCTTCATATCTTAATAAATATATCGCTTCCCTACGTTATTTAACATAGGGAAGCCATTAAACTTATCCTTATTGTCCTACTTTCATGGACGATTTTACCGTATTAGATACGGTCTTGGTAGTTGTAGTTGTCTTGAGACCACCCTTTTGCTCAACCTGCTTGTTTAGCTCACTACCCTTACTCTTTTCAGGGTTGAACCTAGAAAATGAGAGCTTACCAGTCTCTTTATTAAAAGACACATAGCTATTATACACTTGGTTGGTCTTGCGGTTGGTCAAGTTCTCAAGGTATAGGGTCTTGCCACTAGCAAGAGCATTTTGTTGCTTAGTGGTCAACTCCTTACCACCAATCTCAAAAGGTATTCCATCTTGTCGTTTTGTGAGTCGCTTGTCGGTCTGAGGGAAGATAAAATCAAGACCTCGCTTCTCCGCATTAAACTGCACAATAGCCTCATACTCTTTTCCACTCTTGGAGGTCAATCCCTTCAATGGACATAATCGACCATTGCTAATCAACTCAAACTCCTCTTGTGTAAGCTTGCGACCACCAACAGATTGTTGTATACGAACATCTTTCACAGGAACATACACAAGTGTATTTGTCTGTGGATCTACAGAAACAAATGCTCGGAATGATTCTCCATTGTTCGGTTTAAGCTCTACTATCTTTCCTAGGTTGCCTGTATTGGAAAGAGATCTCTTATCAGCATCGCTAAACTCATAACCGACAAAAGGTTTGTCTAATTCAAGACTATTCCGAACAGGCCTTAGCTCCAAAGTAGGCGCATTCGTCTTAGGATCAGTCCTCAGAGCAACTCGAGCCTGATAGGTAACGACCTCTCCATTTTCACCAACTGGGGAAGTAATATACATCACGTCTGTGTGCTGATACTTCAGGAACTTATCTAACTGACCTTCTTTTTGGAGAATCTCACTACTAAGGCCAACATTCCCCAAGACTGCTTCAATCTCTGGAGTTATGGTCACCTTCTCTTTGAAATCATAGGGGTTGATACGCATCTCTTTGAGCTCTGCTTTATGCTCTGATGGATTGTTTAGCATTTTCTGTAGAGCGTCAACAGACTTTTTCACATCTCCATTTTCAACCTTTACTTTGTAAAGATTGTAATTCCTAGCATTCTGGAAGGACTTAAAAAAGTTCTTCATAAAGTTGACTAGAGGGTTGCTATGTGTATCCACATTAGTCTTAAGTAAATTCTCCATAACCATACTATGTTTTGGAGCCTCCGTCTTAATCTCACCCTTTTCATCAGCTGAAACAACCGCCTCGAGCTTACCAACTTCATTGGGCTCCTGAACATTCCTACGGTCTTCCGCAATCAAAATTTCTTCTTGCATACTTCTAAGTTTTTAATCGTTATATCTATTAACTTGTTGTTTACAACAAATTAAATGACTAAATCAGAGAGGAGCAAAAAGTGAGTAACTATCAAGAAGTATCAGTAAATATCGGTAGGAATAAGTAAAAGCCAACTATATATAAAATCGAACTCCACGAGTATCACTACTGGTGGAGTTCTAGAGTTCATTCTTTTATAAAGACAAAAAGTTCAATTCTATATGTAATCCATTAAATCAGTTTTGCGAGATTGCTGTGCCATTGCCTCCATCGCATCTTCACTAAAGAGTGAGATAGTGCGAGGTTTGTGATATGACGCCTTTAATTTATTGATAATATCAAGTAGATGTTTGCTTTTACAACACCTGTAATTGTTGTTGTGAAAGTATTGCTCTAGCTGTTCCAATGAGGCAGTAATAGCCTCTGAACTAGTCGCAAACGAATTGCAACACTTGCTCGGTAATAAGCGGGTAATAAACCCATTTAAGCATAAGGTGCTACTGGTTTCCCATTTATTCTGAGCATTTAAAGATGTGGTAATCTCAAAGCCATCACAGCTCTCTCCAAATACACACTTACCTACAGAGATGCGAATCTCTTTATCCGATTTATTTATTGTCATATTCATATAAATTCTTGATCAACTTAACCCCAATGTGCCGAGCCCATCTGTATTCAATCCTTGCTCCATCACTTTTTTGCCAACCCTGCAACTGATACAAGTGAGAACACCTTGAAAGGCGGGTGAGGTCCCACAACATGTGCCATTGCCATTTCATCTTCATCGGAAGACTAAACCTCATGGGGTTGGCTATCGTTGCAGAAGGAAACTCAACTTTCAATGCTAACTCGGCACGCTTAAATCGTGCCTTGGCTTCTTTGTGACAGAGTCCCGATATTTGCCCACTAATGTATATGCGTTGCTTACTCATAATATAGCCTTAGTGCGACCTCATTAAAGATAGTTAGATATATTTAAGATTGAATCTGCCTCACGAATTATACTCTCAATTCGCTCATTATAGTCACTATATACTAAGTCATGCAACTCTTTGACATCTGATAGCAAACTCTTAAAGCTACTGTTTATGGACTCTAACTTGTTATGAATACTATCATATTTCTCCATGAAATCAACTTCAAGACTTCTGCAACTAAAAGAGTTTAGACCGATTGACCTATCACAAACTTTTGACATTAAATCACTAGATACATCTTGAGCCATATACACCCCTTCAAGTAATTGACCGATTGCTTCAATCATACTAAAGTTTAATGTCTTATAGAGATCGTGATCCTTTCTCATCAAAGGCACACCATCAAAAATAAAAGCTTTCTGAACGTCATCGGAGTTGTCATTATCATCAATGTTTGACAAACGCTCATATTCAACTTGTTCTTCCATACATCTATTCCTCCTTATCACTTTTGTTGATACCTATTTTTACATCTCGGACAAGCTTTACAGCAAGAGCAACTAAGACTCCAAAAAAAATAGCTGTTAAGCCGATAAAAACAGCTTGTAAAAAGCTATTTTTATGCACGTATTCAACACATATTGCACTACCAATAACCCCCAGGATGACTCCAATTAAAACCAAGGTGTTTTTATCTAAGCTAACTGATAATCTTTTTCTCTTATTTCCAATACGTATCCTTCTTGGAGATTTGATATCTATCTTTACATTAGCACCATATGTTTCTTTGACTGTTCTCATCTCTGAGGTAGTAGAATCTTTGGATGCCTGATTGGAGTGTATATTCCTTTTTTTATTCATCCTTTCTGAACCTTCCTCTATTAAAAATTCATCATCACCGAAAAAAGATTTTTGGCGATAACGTCTTTCTTTAATATAATCATTCGATTGCACAGCTAATTTGTTTTATTCGTACTTTTAATACTATTGTTTGAGTAGAATTCCATCGTCTCAACAATAGATTTTAAGATTTCAACAGCGTATTCAAATGGTTCTAGACCGCCATCAACGACTAATGGCTTGAAGAGGATATGACCAATATCCTTTTTATCGACATTCGTCTCAAAAAGGATAGTATCGGTCTCAATGCCTCTTCTAATCACGAAAAATAGCTCCTCTTCTTCATTAAGAGCTTCCCTAATAGAATCTTTAATAGTTAGCATATAATCATCTTTTATTTGTTAATATTCAGTAGTAAGAGCAGCGAGCAAAAGGTCTTTTTCCTTTTTAAGGTTGTGAGGAAGAAATGTACCTCTTGTGATGGTGGAGAGTCTCACGTTATCTCCGTCCAAGTCGGCATATATTAGTCCGTATCCACTAGGTAGGTCAACAGACCTCACTAGATATGAAGGACAAACAATGTACTTCCTCTCCCCTGCAAGCCAAGACTTTTTTATCTCTAGCTCTTCACGTTTTAATGAAAATGATTCGTAGTTATCTACTACTACATAAAGTATCGTCACTCCATACTGCCAAGCAAAAACATCAATGTGATCTTGACCATAGGTAGTAAAGTTCTTTACACATGCACCACTATGTAATTCAGAGAGTGCGTCACAGACTCTCATCTTGTACGTGGTTGGAACATCAGCTTTATCTTTCATCATACTCTTAATCTGTTATATCAGTTATTTACACTTGCCTTTCTTGAACTCCCTCCTTCTGATGAAGGAGTGCACTCGTTCCTTTGAAAAAAGAACTCGCCCATTAATTTTGATGTATGGAATCTTACCCTGATAGATCCAATTATAGACGGTCTGCGGAGCGACCTTACAGAGCTTAGCTAAATCGTATACATCAATATATGCATCAATATCAAAGTCATCTGAGACCTCACCAAGAACCACAGAGGACTCGGTGTTATTGGAGGCATCATCTCCTATGCTCTTTACGACAAGGTCAATCTTGTCTTCAAGCCTTTTTAATTTAGCCTCCAATTTGCTTAATCTCTCTCTTTCCGAAATACTATTCAACATACATCATCATTTCTTTTGCTAGCTAGCTATTTTTTTGTATCTTTGCTTTAGTAGCTCAGAGGTAAATAACACCTCAGAATAAGAGAGAGGTTCGTTGTACATCGTCAAGTATTGAGGCTTGAAAGTATGGACTTTGAACCTCTTCTTTTGTCTCCTATTCTGAAACCCTAAAGCTTCCATTATCATCAGCACGAAAGTATGCTCTCTAATATAGAGACAGGAATTACCTCTGTACTAATCTTATCGCCATTGGGTGCGACCAAGTTCGTCTTAACCAATTTACTCTTTACCTTAGCCATTACTGATGTGCTTAGACCTAGTTCTTTCAGGTCATTGCCCTCGATAATCTCCAAATACTCCCATTCGTACGTATCGCAATCATAGCGAGAAACCAGCTTTGCTAGTTCTTTTATTTTGTCCATTTTCATAATATCAGCTGTTTTTTAGGTTATCAATTAATAGTTATTTGATAACATCCATACAGTCAGTTTCCACAACAGAAGCTACCTCATAATCTCCAAGAGTGTCCTTCATCCCTTTATGCAGAGACTTCAATGCCAAGTCAATATCATCAGCCTGCACAATGATTTGAACATACTTCCTCTTCTCAACACCAGCGTTTTCATCAAGCGTGATGAAACCCACCTTGCACTTGTAATAGCGTTCGCTCTTATCGTCAAGGAATAGCTCGTAAATACGAATCTTACGGACACTCTCAACAACATGAGGACCTCTTCCACTTAAGAATGTTCCCATAAGGGTTTCTACCTCCGTGAAGTCGTCAGCGTCTACAAGATAAGACTCTGTAACCTTACGTATTTTACCACTCTCTCCAAAGACCTTCTCATAACTCACTTTACAATTAAACCAACTCATAATAATCTATTGTATTTCGACTAATTTCACTCCACCTAATTTGCCACTCACTCGCTCTTCTTCTTTTGTGGTCATGCTAAGACATTGCACTACTTGCCAATCTTTTGCATAATCATCCTCAGGAGTGTTTTTGTATCTAATAGTACCTATTGCATACCAAAACTGAGGAACTAGTACAGGATTTTCCTTTAGTAACGACTCTATGTTGTCATATTCGCTAAAAACAGCTTCCGAAAACATCGTACGCCTATAGTCAACCTTTGTGAAAATAACTCCGTGGGTCCAGCCTGAACGTCTAATGAAATACCCTTCATACAAATACTTCATTGCACCAGAAAGGCTCAATCTCTCTCTTTTAAGTACATACTTCATATCTTGATCTCTATTTTATAATTACAAACTACTATCTAAACCATCTTTTGAAACTCCCTACACCTAGCATCTACATATTCTTCGCAGTCTACATTGGATAGATAATCAACGGATTCTTTAAGACTTTCGAACCTCTTAGGGGCTATGACATCTCGACCTTCCCAATCAGTCACGTTTACGCAAAAGCGGTCGCCAACTTCTAGCCCTATGAATAGTTTGAACTTCACCCAAAATGGTGGAAATTCTTTCCAATCCATATACACCTCATACTCCGCCGTAACATCCCCCTTTTCTGCCCTCCAGTTATACCACTTAGTCTTCATCTCTCACCTCCTTTCTTTTATTCATTCATGTTGTTCATGTTATTCATATATTGTCGGAGAGTCAGTACTGGACTAATCAACACACAGTATAATACCAATTCGAGGGCGATTACCCACTCCAGAATAAGATAATTGGATAGCTCAATTGCCACTGTTATACATATAACTAATGCTAGGCATATCAAGGCACACATTCGAAATGAAATGCCAAGACTGATTTCCTTGTCCATGTATTTTTTGTTACGTAAATAGTAGTCATCTACGATAGTGGAGTTTGGTATCAACTCTACATCTTCACAGTCACAGCTTATGTAAGTAGACATGTACTTCAAACCTATCTTGTAAGATGCAAAGTCAACATCTACCACATTCATCACTAATTCAATACCTTGCATTCTCGTAACGGCCCTCATTCTTTTGTGCCATTGCACTTGATTAAACTCCTCTTTTGTCATAGCTTTTGTTGTATTTCTATAGTGTCCTTATTGTAACGGTATCATCTTCCAATCGCTCAATAATTTCTTTTTCAAGCATATAGTCAACCCTAGAAATTGCAGTTCTACGATCTTTTAAGTCGTATTGAGCCTGCAGCCAATTAGAGATTTCAGTCACAAAATCATTGTAAGGCATCGTTCCTGATGGAGAGAGAGTAGCTTCCGCAATTTGCTTTAGCTCATTGTACTTTCTTTCGGCAGATTCCTTTTCAGACTTATTACCTCGGTAGACGTGCATATCCAATTCTTTATCCCAAGAATAAGTCATCATCGGTACATCTAATGGATCCCCATCTCTTACTTTCATAGCCTTTACAACAGATAGTGAGCTATTGGTCTTATCTTTATCAATAGAGATAATACCTGCTGCTTTCCTTTGGAGCTCGCTACCTAGGTGTCCTCTTAACTTTAATCCACCAGGGGTGAGGTGCAACACACAAGCTATACAAGTATTGTAGATACCAGCTAGTCTATAAAGCTCTTCAACTATTTGAACACTTTCTATCTCATTATTGGCACTATTGATGAGATCCGCAACTCCATCAAGCACAACAAAATGAATCCCATCGTGTTTATGATAGTACATATCCATACTATCTTTTATAAGATTTAATCGCTCACTACGGCTGAAGGAAACAAGACAGAATGGATGATAATATGATGGCATATCAGTAAGCTTAGCCCGCTTCAAGCTTCGCTTTACATTCTTGAAAA
This sequence comes from Porphyromonas somerae, assembly GCF_022845615.1. Classification (NCBI taxonomy): domain Bacteria; kingdom Pseudomonadati; phylum Bacteroidota; class Bacteroidia; order Bacteroidales; family Porphyromonadaceae; genus Porphyromonas; species Porphyromonas somerae. Next base: position 1,077,802 of record NZ_AP025559.1, read on the forward strand.
GTTGAGCGTCACTTTGCTCCGTATCATAGTGCAATACTGCTTTCCCTTCTGGGTTAGGGATAACTGTCATACCCAAAGTATCTTCAGGCGGCAAGCTTAATTGACTAATAGCTCCGGAAATTAGGGCAGAGATGTAATTACTTTTACCTGTTCCTTCCCCGCCAGTGATACAGAGAAGATTGTCAAAGCTACCAAGTGTTGTTTCTTCAAGCATAAGAAGTGCTTTTGAAGCCTCTGGTGGGTTATTTAGATTGATTTCACAAGAGCTGATTAACACCATCGTCTGCTGATATAAATTCTTTACTAGGGTATTTGTGATGATCTCTTGCAAGTCATCACGAGTATGACCGAGGGCAAAATAGTCAGAAATGTCTTTTTCTGATTTATCTCCTTTTAGTGGTAATTCTATTCTTAGCACTCTATATTCTTGTAATCGAATACACTGCTGTGTAGAAGCTTTGACACCTGTATCGTCCATATCGTAGCAGATGAAGATATGTTTGAATCGTCTTTTGAGCATCTCAACAATACACATATCAATCTGCGAGGTTTCCGAATTAAATGATATTGCATTAAATCCGCGTACAGATAGACTCAATACATCTTTCTCGCCACCAGTAATGAAAACGATATCACCCTTTAGTGAGAGTTGCTCTAACCCAAAAGCCAATGTTTCATATCTTTCACCTGCATTCAAGAATCGTAGCTTGCTGAATGGACGATAGATTTTTACCGCTGTGCCAAGGTCATACATAAACATTGGCTCCGAATCTGATGAATTGATGGTATAAGGTTTCCCATCACTAGTCCGGATAGAACTAAAGCTCTTTAATGAGTAGACCTTAAACTGCTTTAGCATTGCTTTTGTTATACCGTAATGCTCCCAAAAATTGAGTTCCCAATCACTATACTCTTTCTTGACGTAGCTGAATTCAGTAGTGACGGAAGGTTGTATAGGTTTAGGAGCCGGGCTGATAGATGTATCTAGGGTTTGTTTTTTCTTCTTATAACTTGAAAAGCTATAAGCGCTACCACTATTAGTTGAAGTACCACCTACTGACAATTGTAGGTCGCTAGCAATCGTTTCCAAAACCCTAGGGAAATTTTGTCTTAAATCCATTGATTTTAGAGTGGCTACAAACCAAAAACAATCACCACCATCTCCACCATCTCCGAAATCCTTAAACCTCCATATACCATCTTTCCCTTCAAACACGTTGCAAGAGGCTTTGCTATCTTCATAGAATGGACTTTTGAAGTTCTTATTCATTGGAAGATCGTACGGCAAATAGTAATTAAAGACATCTAAGCCATTACGAGTTGCATTAAGTATTTGCTCTTTAGAAATTCTCTCCATAGCTCAAGCTCTTTAAGTTGCGGTATTCCTCTAATTTATTAATTGCCTCAATCTTACTCATATTAGGCACCCTAAAACGATTGGTTTTTAGTGCCAATACTAAAGCTGAATAGTTATATTCAACACCTCCATTGGATGTGTACACAAATGGCAAATCACCACTTTTTCTAGCTCTATAGAGTGTCGTCCTAGATATGCCAAACACTTCGATGAGTTCACTTTCGGTTAAATTGACAAACTCGGCATCTGATAAGGTGACACCATACTCAACCTCTTTCTCTTTTAAGAAATTGTATATGCTCGTAAAAAGCCCTTTTATAGCCTCAGTTTCTTGCATTGTTCTCTCCATAATGTTCTTGTGATAACCTTTCTTCTAAAATGCCCATCTCCTCCAATATCTTATTCGGAGTAACACGAGCATATATCTCTGTAGTTTGTATTTTAGTGTGACCTAATACCTTTGATATGGTCTCTATGCTAACACCTTTAGAAAGCGCCATAGTAGCAAATGTGTGGCGAGCTAGGTGGAAAGTCAAGTGTTTCTTTATACCACACTTAACACCTATCTCTTTAAGGTATTGATTGGTCTTTTGATTGCTTAGCATTGGAAGTAACCTGCCACCCTCACACCTCTTTTCTTCATACTTATCTATGATTTGTTCAGCCTGTCTAAAAAGTGGAATATTACATTTGGTGGCTGTCTTTTGCCTATCAATAACAATGACTTTACAGCCATTGATTTCGTGAACATCATCTTGGGTTAAGTTACGGACATCAACGTAAGAGAGACCAGTAAAACAAGAAAAAAGAAATGAATCTCTTACAATTTCCAACCGACTTAAAACCAATTTTGCTCTTGCTATCAAATTGACTTCATCATCGGTTAGAAAGCCTCTATCGGTCTTCTTTTGAGTATAATTTATACCTTCAAAAGGATTTCGATCTATCCATTCTTGGTGGTAGGCATACTTAATAGGCTTGCCTAGTAAAAAAAGATACTTGACAACAGTGTTACGATGATAATCGAGATAGCTAGTCAGATAGTCTTCATAGTCGTGGATTACAGACTTCGTAATCTCATTAACTCTGATATCTTTTTTACGATACTTGAAAGATAAAAAGTCCTCAAAGTTACGCCTGGCACATTTGTGTCTTTTATAGGTGGTTTTAGTGGTTGCACCAGTAGCGAACTTCTCCTCCATTTCCGCTTCCTCCATGTCAAAGAGTTCGGACATCATTAGAACCTTTCTTGGTTTATTACCATTCAAGGCATCTCTTAAGCTATACAAATCAAGCTGATCTTTGTGGTACAACTCTTCAGCTAGAAAGTATATTTTTTGCTCCAGCTTCTGTAGCTCATCATTGATATGGTAAGAATTTGGATAGCTATTGAGGACTCTATCCTTCTTCATCATATCTGATGCTACTTCAAAACCTGTCTGTCCTAATGAGATACGTGATCCATTTAATGAGACACGTAACATTATCGGACAAATCTCACTCTTGCTTTTTTTACTCCTCGGGTAAAAGCTAACCTTCATTTTTAGCTCAGTTTTCATAACTACTCTCATAAGTATTATTTTTTAAGTGATGAAAAAACATTAAGAGCTAAAGGTAAATCACTTTTTGGTCACAAATAGATGTGTTTTTCAGTTGTGACCATTTTGTGACCAATCAAAAATCGGTCAAACGGTAACCAATTGAAACATAATGTTTCACAGAAGTGGGTGAATGAAACAAAAATTGCAACAGAGTTTTTACAACTGTTGCAATCACGTTTCACTTCATGTATTTCTTGAAACAAAAATAAGTGTCGTAAATCATTGATTCACAACACTTATTGAAGACATTGTTTCAATCATACTAACCCTTTTCAAAGTGAGTTGGAACAAATATTGAAACATATTTGAGCCTCTTGCCGGACTCGAACCAGCGACCGTCTGATTACAAATCAGGAGCTCTACCAACTGAGCTAAAGAGGCGGGTGGGTAAGCTATCTACATCGCGCCGCTACAACCAGCTACCCTTGCTGCGATCAAGCCCTGGGGGAGTTCACCAGGAGCTGGCCGTGCAGGACTTACCCGTAACGATTGCAAAGGTACCATTATTTTTTGTCGCTACCAAATGAATACCTTTAAAAGTGGTCCAGCTTGGACTTGAACCAAGGACGCCCTGATTATGAGTCAGGTGCTCTAACCAACTGAGCTACAGGACCAATCAAATAGATGCTTTGCGTGCATTACACGAAATCTTCGCAGCCTCTCGTTTTTCGTGTTTGCAAAGATAGCAATAATAGTTTTCTCAGGCAAGTGTTTACGAAAATATTTTGCTTTTGGATCTATATAAATGATGCGCCTTGGTAGGTTATGCATCTTCTATTCAAATGCGTTTTTATAGCAAGCCTAAGCATTAAAGGGCGTTCCCGACTGATTTATAGATTGTGAAGTGAATAGAAGTATAGTAAAAGTTGTATCTTTGCCTATATGTAAACTAGATTAGTGCCGATATATGAGAATTTGTTTATTAGGATATGGAAGAATGGGGCACGAGGTGGAACAAGTTGCTCTATCTCGTGGTCATAAGATTGTAGCTACAGTGGACTCCGATTGTGATACTCTCCCTAGTTGCGATATTGTGATTGAATTTAGCCGTCCTGAAGCTGCATTTTATAATATAACTAAGTGTATCCAGCAAGGGCTTCCTATCGTGTCGGGAACCACTGGATGGCTAGAACAGTGGGACAAAGCAGTTGAATGCGTGAAGCAGAATAACGGCACACTTTTTTACGCATCTAACTTTAGTGTTGGGGTTTATCTTTTCCGACTGATTAATACCTATATGGCAAGGCTGATGAACCATTATCCCAACTACCTACCAACTGTTGAAGAGACACATCATATCCATAAGCTAGATTATCCGAGCGGTACTGCACTCACCATTGCCAATGAGATGATTGAGTATCTAGATTCAAAGTCGGAGACTTTAGCGTATCTAGAACCTAATGAAGTCCCTACTCATAGAGATGACGAACTTTTGATCACCTCGATACGTAAAGATAGTGTCCCTGGTACCCATGTAGTTAAGTATGAGAGCGAAGAGGATGTTTTAACCCTTTCTCACGAAGCAAAGGGGAGAAAAGGACTAGCACTTGGTGCCGTATTAGCTGCCGAATTTGTAGTGGATAAAAAGGGTATTTATGGAATGGAGGATTTAATTCAATTAGACTAAGTTATTATGGAAGAGAAGAAAAGAATAGATTGGAAGGGAGTTTCCAAAAAACAATGGATTAAAGCTGCAATTTGGGGCGTCATTATCATTTTGTTTTCAATCTGGGTGAGTAGTGCTTGGTTTTTCCTAATTGTTTATCCTTTCATCTTTGATATTTACGTTACTCGCTTTATTCCGTGGCGGTGGTGGGAGAAGTCTTCAAGTTCTGTAGTGAGGGGAATTATGGGACTTGTTGAGGATTTAATCGTTGTATTAATCATTGTGCACTTTCTAAACCTCTTTGTGTTTCAGCAGTTTAAGATACCTTCAGGCTCCCTTGAGAAAACAGCTTTAATCGGTGATCATCTTTTTGTAAGCAAGTTAAGTTATGGTCCTAGGGTTCCGATGACTCCCTTGGCATTTCCTCTATTTCACAATCAATTTCCTGGGGGTGGTAAAGCATATTTGGATAAACCACAATGGAAATATCATAGAGTCAAAGGCTTTGGAAAGGTAAAGATGAATGATATCGTTGTGTTCAATTTCCCGGTAGGAGATACTGTAGCTCTAAATGTCACGAACCCCGACTACTATACCCTTAAAAAGCAGTATGGGAGAGACCGAATATGGAGCGATAAACAAACGTTTGGAGAGGTGGTGTATAGGCCTGTGGACATGCGCGACCACTATGTCAAAAGAGCTGTAGGAATGCCTGGCGACTCGCTTCAGATCATAAATAATTCGCTATACATCAATGGGCAATTGATGAAAGAGCCTGAAAAACTCCAGTATAATTATTTCGTTGAGACTAATGGTAATCACTTCTCAGCAAAAGAACTTCAAGACTTGGGTATTAATGAAGATGATATTGTATTATTAGCAAATCAAACCTTTGTGTTCGATAATGATACTCTAGGCACTTCTGGGGCATTGTATCATTTCCCTTTAACTAAGGAAATGAAAGAAAAGCTAGAGCGACACTCTATAGTTACCAAGATTATTGTAGAACCTTCTCCATCAGCGGATCAATTTTACACTTTCCCAATAGATATGGAAACCGGTTGGACCAGAGACAATTATGGACCCCTTTGGATTCCGAAGAAGGGTGCTACCATATACCTCACTCCCAACAACCTAGAGCTGTATAAGCGATGCATCACAAATTATGAAGGTCATGATTTAGTCGTAAAAGATAGCATTATCTATATTGATGGCATTGCGTCGGACACTTATACTTTTGAGATGGATTATTACTGGATGATGGGCGATAATAGGCACAATTCACTAGACTCTCGTAGTTGGGGTTTTGTTCCTGAGGATCACATCGTCGGGAAACCGATGTTTGTATGGCTCTCTTGGGATAAGGATAAAGGTGGTGTGAGGTGGAATAGATTTTTTACCACTCTACATTGATGGGGAGAGAAAAAAATAAGAGCTATAGGTCATCAGGCATAGTTTGGTTATGGTTGATTTTCCTTGCGTTCCTACTTATCCTGATAAAGTTTTTCTTCATTGGCACCTATTACATTGAAGGTGATAGCACGACACAAAAGAGTTTGATAATCGTCTCTATCCAGTCAAAACCAAAGGTTGAGGGAGATATTATTCTCATTGAGCTCACAAATGGGGAGCTAGCACCAGCCGAATACATCACTCACACAAAGGAGAAGTGCAAAGTCCGTATAGGAGGTGAAGAGAAATGGATCAAGACAAAGATGATTAAGGGCAAGATGATAAAATCATTTAGACTATGATGACTTTGCCAACTGCCTTTTTGCCCAACATACCCTATTTATATCTTCTCGCTCACAATAAGGTCAGTGGAATATATGTGGGTGAACAGTATGAGAAACAAACCTTTCGAAATAGGACTAACCTTATGGGCCCCAACGGAAAGGTAACCTTCACTATACCAGTAGAGAAGATTGGATACCCATCACCATCTACATACGAAGTTTGTATTTCCGAGCATGGTCAATGGAGGAATAAATTGTGGCAAATGCTTAGAAGCAACTATTGCTCCACACCATATTGGGAGCATTATTGTGAATCAATCGGGAAGCACGTCTTCAACCCAGCTCATCGCTTAGTGGATTACAATCACGATTGGTTGGCTTTACTTTGTAAGTTAATTGGTATTGACACCCCTCCTTTGGTACATGCCCAAGATGATTCACCAATTATTTTGACCGAGTTTTACACCCCCAAACATCATCTTTTTTCAAGAAGATACTGGCAGGTATTTGAATACAAGTTCGGATTCCAACCAAATTTATCAGCCCTAGATATGCTACTATGTATAGGTCCAGAGAGTAGGCTTATACTTTTCGAAGACGAACCGATCGCATAGCATGGTCCGTTCCTTTTTCAAGGATTAAGCTTGATCTGAACTTAGTCGGTAGGATATTTTCATATAGGTTTTTAAGGTTAATCTCTTCCCAGATCTGGTTAGCTATTGCTTTTGCCTCCTCTAATGGCAAGTCAGCAAATCTTGTGAAAAATGAATCAGGATTATTGAAGGCTGTTTGCTGAAGCTTGATAAATCGATCCACATACCACCTTCTAATATTTTCCACATCTGCATCCACATAGATAGAAAAGTCAAAAAAGTCCGAAACAAATACTTGCTGCGTGGCTTCCATTCTATCCGGATCTACCTGCAATACATTAATTCCCTCCACGATCAATATATCTGGTTGGTCAATGACCTGTACTTCATCTGGGATAATATCGTAGAATAGATGTGAGTACACTGGCACTTCCAAGTATCTTTTACCACTTTTTACTGAAAAAAGGAAGTTGATCAATCGCTTTGCATCATAGCTTTCAGGGAAACCTTTACGATCCAAGATTCCTCTTTTCTCCAGCTCAGCATTGGGCAAGAGAAAGCCATCGGTAGTCAGGAGGTCCACCTTAGGGCACGACTGATCCATTGAGAGTAGTTTTTGAAGCACTCGTGCCGTAGTACTCTTCCCCACAGCAACACTTCCAGCAATCCCAATTACGAAAGGGACATTATGAGACGGCTTATGGAAAAACTCATCATATTCATTGTGTAGCCTCTTAAAGTGAGTGATATGAATTTGAAGCAACCTGCAAAGTGGCAGATATATATCACTAATTTCAGACTCAGTTAGTGGTTCATTGAGAGCTCTTAATTTACTCAAGTCAATCTGTGAAAAAGGAAAGTCGGGATGGCTATCAAGCCGGCTCCATTCATTACGAGTAAAAGTGCGAAAAGGCGAAAAAGTTGAGTTTTGCATTGTTTTGCGACTTTAATCTACCGTGCTAAACAATAAGACTCTGTGGAGTGCTGTTCAACCAAAATAGTGTTTTTTTTGAACTGCAACAAACCACTTATCCCATTGGATGAAAAGGTCAGACAGATATAGTGATTACGCTTAGATTTCATACATGTTACAAATTGTGACGCAAATGTACCTATTTTCACCAACATATACCCCTACAATCAAATCTATTCACCCAGGAATAATCACCAATTATTATTATGAATTCTAATTAATTTATTATCTTTGCGACGTCAAAGACAAACCATAACAGTTTGCCGAAGTGGCTCAGTTGGTAGAGCAACGCATTCGTAATGCGTAGGTCACGGGTTCGAGTCCCGTCTTCGGCTCTCTCTTAAAAGTTTCATTCTACAGAAAAGTGTTATAGACCAAGGTTTATAGCACTTTTTCTTGTTTTTCGGCACTACAATCATCTTTAGTTCCCATCTCAGTAGTCATTTGCACTAGACTGACAATCAGTTTGTTATCGTTCTTATTAGGACATAACAAAATAGGTTGTCAACGAATTGGCAGCATAATGGCAACTTTTTCTTTCTGACGTGGAGTTGTGAAATTGCTTGCGAAGTGTACCCGTTAATTCTTTTAGATAACAACAACATGAGCATTAAAACAACTTACGTGATGAAAGAGAGTGTAAAAGTAACCTTCTATGTAAGGAAACAACCTTTGAAGAATGGTTTATATCCGCTTCTAATGCGAATATCATTTGGAGGGGAAAGGATTACAGTTGGGCAAATTGGAATTTACCTGACCGATCCAACTTACTTGAAATCAAATCAAGTAACGAGCGAGTGCCCAAACTGCAATGAGTATAACCTACAACTCATGCAAGAAAGAGTTGAGGTGGAACGCATTGCATTTGAAGAGGGACCGATCTTTTGCCTTGATGACATCAAAAAAAGGTACTTGTTATCCAAAAACAAGACCAAGACACTATCAATTCTTGATGTCTACAGGGAATACCTCGAGGTTAGGAAGAAAGAGCAAGAGAAGACAAATGTATGCAAGAAGACACGAAACAAATGGGTCAACTCACTAAAGCTCTTTGAAGCCTTTACACAACAATCCAAAAAGCTATCCAGCTTAAATATTAGGAACTTAACTGAGAACGTTTTCTATGACTATGAGTCGTATCTGCTTAATACGTGTGGTTACGAAGAGAATACCGCTAGCAAATACTTGGTCTACCTAAAATCTGTAGCCAATTATGCGACAGATTGCTCGTACATAGCCTACTCTAAGATAGCTAAATGTCAGCTTCCCAAGAAAGAAAGCAGAGTCGTTCCACTTAATGGAGAAGAACTAAAGGCTTTGTATAACGCACGATTTGAGAAAAAGCATTTGAGCAAAGCACAAGAAATGTTTCTATTTGCTTGCTTTACAGGGCTTTCTTATTGCGATGTTAAAAGCCTCACAAAGGGGCATATCAAAACAATTGGCGACACTGTGTTCATTATCAAAGATCGTCTGAAAACAAAGGTAGAAGCTGACATTCCCCTCATCGCCCCTGCTCAGTTTATAATAAACAAATACAAAGAGGGACATACAGATGATGAGCCATTCATGCCAATCATCTCCAATCAAAAGATCAATCAATACCTAAAGGAGATAGCAGCTGAACTAAACATAAAAACTAAGCTGACTTATCACGTGGCGAGGCATACTTTTGCGACCCTCTCCCTTGATGCTGGTGTCTCCCTTGAGACAATCGCCAAGATGCTTGGGCACAGCGATACAAGAACAACTAAGATATACGCCAAAATAACAAGGCAAAAGATAAGAAAGGAGATTAAATTCTTTAGTAAAGAGATAGATAGTATAACTAGTAACGAACAAGAGAACACAAGCAGAATGAAGAAAAAAAACAAACCGATTATTGCCATTGATTTTGATGGTGTGATAGTTAAAGACAACTACCCACTTATTGGAGAGATTCAAGAGGGAGCGAAGGAAGCACTTGAATATCTCAACCAGTATTGTACAGTGATTATTTGGACCTGTCGAGATGGATTGAGCAAAGTAGAAGCAACTGAGTGGATGAAAGACAACAACATTAAGTTTGATCACATCAACCAAAACTCCCCAGAGAATATTAATCGCTTCAACAACGATTGTCGCAAAGTCTATGCCGACATATACGTCGATGACAGACAAGTAGGAGGGTTCAGAGGATGGGAAGAGACTCTAAGGCTGATCAAGACACAGCTTAGAGAATACTATAAAATGGAAATTCACGAATGGATTTAAGAAGAACAAAGATTATGGAAAACAAAATAGAAACGACATTGGACATCCTTGCAAAAGGAATAGATAAACATGCAAGCAATTATCTGCTTTTAGCTAACGATCCAGAGGTCGACGATGCGACCTTGCTATCATGCACAGCGAGTGATGTTACCCTTATTAGCTTGCTCGCAGACTTTCTCAATGCCGATAAGAGGTTTATGGAAGCCACTCAGATTGCAATCGAGGTTGCAAAGGAGAGAGAGAAGGAGGGCTTTATGAGGTGCCTATAAATAACAACAGAAAGTATTAACAATCAAAAAAACAAGGAGGTGACTATGTACAGCATTGAAAGAACACACAATGATGGATGCGTAATCGGTCTTGAGAAGGAAAGAGAGATAATGAAAGACAGACTAATGCTAGAAGCCGAGATGTATAGCCTGAGAGCAGTGCTAGAGGTCTCTATGAGCTTAAAAGATAAGGCTCTAAGCTGTTTGGAGAGAGTTGAAAAGATATATCAAAGCTGATATGGGTATGATACTAGTTGAGGGAATACAGTATTACACGAGCAAAGAGGTGTGTGAACTCATTGGTTACTCACGCTCTACTCTTATGGATCGTGTAAGAGATGGGAAAATCAAGCAAGTAATTCATAATGGCACAGCCATTTTCAATAAGGATGAGATTGATGCTTTGAAAAATAGCCAAGACTACTTCCTATATGGAGATGCGACAGAGGTCTTAGTTACAGTTAAGGAGTTGGCTGGGTGGATGGGAAAAAGTCCTGACACCATCTATACATGGCTAAAACAAGGAAGGATCAAGGGGACAAGAGTTGGCAGGTTTGTTTTCTTCACTAAAGCAGACATAAAAGAAATTCTTGATCAAATGAGACAAAAGATAAATGAAAGGCCACAAGCAGTGAGAGAACAGTTTCAACTAGATAATGATAGTATAAGTTCACTCCTAGACAGCAAAGACAAATTATAAACAAAGGAGGGAATATGGCAAGATTACCGAAAATAGGTGTGGACTACTTTCCACATTATGTGGGGTCAAGAGATGCAAAAATGCTCTACATATTAAAGAGTAAGTTTGGAAATGATGGGTATGCTTTCTGGTACCAACTACTAGAAATGCTAGGAGCAGAGAAGGGGTTATACTATGCGTGCGATAAACCGGCCAATTGGCTTTACCTGACCGCAAGCACTGGCGTCAGTGAAGAGTTGGCAGAAGACATACTAAATATGTTAGTGGAACTAGACGCTATAGACCCAGATTTATGGCTATCGCACCGAATAATATGGTGCCAAGAATTTGTAGATCAACTAGACCCAATATATAGGAAAAGGAGGCAAGACACCCCCTCAAAGCCTATGTTTAACCAACAAGTAGATAAGGTTCAGGAGGTCGAGGTGCCAACACAAGAACCTTCTAACGAAGAACCAAGTCCAAATGTAGAGGTGGAGAAGGAGATAGAAAATCCGAAAAACACTGATGACAAAAAAGTGGTTGCTCAAGGTGGAGATAATAAGGGTGAGACACAAGGCAAAAAGGAAAAGACTAAGGAGGAGATACCCAAATCGTACTCGTATGTAGCGGAGGAGTTAAAGGTTCCTTTCTTTGATTGGCTGAAATATAAGAAGCTAAATGGGCAACCGTATAAGTCAGATATGGCAACTAAGATGTGCTATGACCAATTGGTGGAATATAGTAAAGGTGACTCACAAACAGCAACCGAAATAATCAGAACAAGCATTGCAAATAACTATTCTGGCTTTTTCCAACCAAGAAGGAAAGAAGGAGGTGGAAGAGAGACAGTGCCTAGCTGCCTCGTCAATGCGAATGCCAGCAAGGTGGGAGTTAATAAATCAACGATATAAGAGGGCATAATGAATAAGATAGGAAACATAAATATAGATGCGATCCTAGATTACAACACGCTACAAAGCTCTCAAGCAAAACAAACGTTTAAGAGCGAAGCACTTTCGCAGCTAGGAACAGCCAAAGAGGTGGCTACAGCATTAATGTATTGCTACAGAAGCGAGGTAGCTGTGCGAAACTATGAATATAGAGAAAGCGAGGAGTTGAACTCAATCTTCTATCGGGTTGCCAACTGGCTAATAACCCCAGATACTAAGCCGTGGCTCTTAATCTACGGTCCTGTTGGAAATGGCAAAACAACGATGCTGAAAGCGATCCAACGGCTGATTAATAGTCAAAAGATAAAATATGGTTGCTATACAACTTCTATGAGGCTATTCAATTCTATACGAATAGCAGATTGCTCAGTTGAGAATAGAATGTTTTTTAATGAGATAAAATCATACGAGGCATTAGGGGTTGATGATCTAGGTATTGAGCCACTAGGAGTCTACAACTATGGAACCCTTTCTTCTCCTATGGTGGAGCTAATGCTACAAAGATACGAAACAAGAAAGCTAACCATTTTTACCTCTAACCTAGACCTTAATACGCTCTCAGATAGATATAAAGAAAGGATTGCGGACCGACTAAGAGAGGTTTGTGACCTATTACATATTTCAAGTGAAAGCTATAGATAGATAATTAGAGATGAAAATAAGCAAGACCTCAGACAAGGTGAGGATAGTAGAAGGCAAATGCGAGTTGGGAGGAGACGAGGAAGGATTTGAGCTAACAATTCTTAGAGTAAACAACAGAATGTGGGCATACGAGCTAAACGCTACTGCAAATGGCAACGTTTATCACGCCACATCGTTAAGCCAGACTCCTTTTGAGACGCAAAGGGAAGCTGTTGAAGCAGGCATATATCTATTGGAACATCAAGTCTATGGAAAAGGGAAAAGGAGCAAAGCCATCAATGGTGCTATTACAAAGCTAAAGGCACTTCAACAAAATAAGTGCACTTCCCTATTCCGAGAAGAGAAAGCGTTTAATACTAGCATAGAGGAGAAAGATGACATGTGGAAGGATCTTACAAATAAATCTCAGCCCATCCTATGTCGCAATTCAGCGACAAGGACTCTTGCTAAAGGAAAAGCGAAATAGAGGATAATGCCCAAAATATACAGACGAGAAACAGTAAGAATAAAGTAATGTAAATCATTGAGACACAAAATAATATTACTATAAAATGGATATGTGGAACTTAAAGAAGACTTGGAGAAAAGCCAAAGAAGAATGGTCGCACAAGATAGAAAAAATACGAAACAAGATGAATAGCCTAGAAGAGAGAACCCATGGAATATATTCCAGTGCTTATTATCAAAGTCTTTCGAGAAGGGAGCGGATTGGAGATGTAAGGGTCGTTGTGACTCAAGTCGCCGATGAACTTGACTGTATTGACGAACTTGTCTTAGCGAACGAACTAATGAGATACCGCTTAAGAGGATTCCCAATAGAAGAAGCACCCCAAGATAAAGAAAAAGAATTTGTTCGTCCTCTTTGGGTGATAGAAGTTTTTCAAAATGGGCGATTAGCAAGGCAAATAACGTACTATTTGCAACCAAGGTACCCTGATAAAAGTTCTTCCGATGCTGGAGATATTGAAGCTCAAGATCCATCGAAAACCGAATAAGAAGCAGTCCAGCTTCGAGGGTATCTTTTTCAGGTAATGTTTTATTGTCAGTGTTCATATAAATGTGTCAAATACCAATGATGAGCAAAGATAGAGAAAAAGGACAATCTAAACAGAGTGGAATAATAACATAAATACATAGTTAAATAATATTATGGAAACATTGATTGAAAGAATAGAACGAGCACAAGCCATTACTACTACTGATGACACAAGGGTAGAAAGGGAATGGCATGAAAATGGTCGTCTCAAGTGTATTAAAACCTATAAAGGAGGGCTCAAGGATGGAATATGGAGAGGGTGGAACAAAGATGGTAAACTTTCTTTTAGCTACAACTTCAAGGATGGCAAGGAGGAGGGCATTCAAGAGGAGTGGTACAAAAATGGGAAACTAGCTTATAGAGCAGAGTTCAAAGATGGTAAAAGAGAAGGACTAACTGTATGTTGGCATGAAAATGGACAGCTAGAGAACCGTTGTAATTATAAAGATGGAAAGTTTGATGGAACCCTAGAAGTATGGTATGAGAGTGGACAACTTTGGACTCGTGGAAACTACAAGGAGGGAAAAGGGGAAGGACCGTTTCAGAGATGGTGGGAGAATGGTCAACTCAAAGCTCGGGAAAACTACAAAGATGGAAAACTAGATGGACCCGTTGAACGGTGGTACCCTAATGGTCAAATGAAGTCTCGTGGAAGCTACAAAGATGGGAAGGCAGACGGAACCCATGAATATTGGTGGGAGAATGGACAGCTCATGTCTCGTGGAGATTGGAAAGATGAAAAAGCAGAAGGGTTATTTGAACGATGGGATAAGAGTGGAAAGCTCATCTCAAGGACAATCTACAAAAATGGCAAAGAGGAAAAGCCAACCCCAAAAAACACTAACAACCCAACAACAGTGGTGCAAGAGACCAAGAAGAAGATAACCCTAAAACCTAAAAAGACGAATAGAATAAAAATATAATACACTAAATATATAATATTATGGAAACACAAGATTATGAAAAAATTGAATCAACAGTGAGTGACAACGCAATAGACTTTGACCTACTAAATGAAAACCAGACGAAAAGGGGTCGTGAAGTGGTGACGGATGAGGATGTAGCAGAAGTGAAAGACATCGTTGACGAGTGGCTAGCTGGGGAGGGCAAAGAAAATGATTAGTAAGAGAGTACTTAAAACAGCAGAAGGATGGTTGGGGAAGAGAAGCGACCTCTCAGAAGAGAAGAAGGTAGCTTTCTTGAATTATATTCAACCGATGGATAATCTAACGGCACTAGCGACAGCAAAATGGTATGCTAACGACATGATTCGTGTCCCAGAGGACCAAACTAGTATAGATGAGTCTATTTTGGTTGCAAAAAGAGCTAAGGTAGACCCCCTCACCTACTCTAACCCATTAAAGATCCTAAACTCCTTTAAGCAATACAAGATAAAGGAAAAGGCAATTGACCCTGACACAGTACCTGAGCTCTCAAATGGACGAACAGTTGGTCCTTCTTCTTTTTCCATACGCATCTATGACGTAGAGGACACCAAGGAGGGGCAACTCGCAATGAGAAAGATTATCAACACTCATTGGGGAGAAGATGCTAACCCTTGGTGTGTACTACAAGGAGATGGAGAGGGGAATTTATCAGAACACGCATGGAAGTATTGGAACAAATATAATGGAGTGCCCAAAAAAGTGGCCTTCAAAAATGGAAAGCTACTCTCTTTTTGTGCGAATGACTACGCCTTTAACCAATGGTGGGATCGTCAGGACATACCATATAATGGGATTCGGTTTGTGGAGAAATTAAAAGACGACAAATTGAGAAGAAGTGCCTTTTATGAGTTAAAAGAAAATGGTGACATAGCCTCAAGATCTCTACCATTTCTTGGGAATATGCAGAATGGAGAATATAGAGAGTGGCATGAAAATGAACAGCTCAAACTTCGGGAAAACTATAAGAATGGGAATCTTGATGGACCTAGCGAGGAGTGGTATGAAAATGGACAGCTCAAGACTTGTGGAGATTGGAAAAAGGGAAATAGGGAGGGGATTAAAGAGAGCTTCTACGAGAATGGTCAATTAGAGTCTAAGATTAACTATAGTGGTGGTTATCGTGATTGCGTTATTGAAGAGTGGTACCCCAATGGTCAATTAAAACAAAAGCCCAAATACAAGGATGGAAAGGTGGAGGGGGTACAAGAACGTTGGTACGAAAATGGACAACTTGAAATCCGTGGTCAGTTCCATGGTGGTAGATATGAAGGGCTATTTGAAGTGTGGCATGAGAATGGGCAACTTAAAGCTCGGGTAACATATAAAGACGGAAATAGAAATGGTCTGAGAGAGGAGTGGAACGAGAAAGGAACCCTTGTGGTTCGGGAAAACTATAAGGATGGAAAATTAGAGGGACTTCGGGAAGAGTGGTATAAAAACGGTCAGATCAAGGAACGCACTAACTACAAAGAAGGGGAAAAAGATGGATTGCATGAGAGGTTTTATGATAGTGGAAGCCTCTTATCAAGAGAGAGCTATAAAGAAGGTCTGAAAGACGGACTATGCGAGAGCTGGTGGGAGAATGAAAAGCTCAAAACACAGATTAGTTACAAAGGAGGAAGAGAGGAAGGCGAGTGTAAGACTTGGTTGAAAAATGGACTGCTCAAGAGCAAATGGAACTCAAAAAATGGTAGACTTGATGGTTCTATTGAATATTGGTGGAATAATGGGCAATTGGCAACTCGGTGCAACTATAAAGATGGGCAACTAGAGGGTCTTAGAGAGAGTTGGCACGAGAATGGAAATTTAGAATCTAGAAAGAGCTTTATCCAAGGCAAATTGGATGGCCTTTATGAAAAGTGGGATCGTGATGGGCAACTAGAGAGTCGTGGAAACTACATGAACGGTCAACGACATGGGCTCGTGGAGACCCGAAATGAAGATGGAAGTGTTACGAGGAGTGTCTATAACAATGGCGAGCTTCAACAAGAAAAAAGAGCCAAAAGCTTCATAAAGATGGGCAATGAACAAAGAACAATAATTGCCCCTAGAGAGAGTACAATAGGCATGAAAGCATAAATAAATAAACACACAAATAAATAATGTTATGGAAACTATAAATAATAATAGTATTCAACACGTCAACGAGTCCCTCACCCCAAACGACATTAGGGTGGAGAAGGAGTGGTACGAGAATGGTTGCCTTAAATGTGCTACCACCTATAAAGGAGGAGAAAAAGATGGGGAGCAAAAAGAGTGGTACCCCAATGGGCAGCTCAAGTCACGATGTAATTACAATAATGGATTGTTAGATGGCATCTCTAAAAAGTGGCACTCTAATGGGCAACCCTACTCTGAAATAAACCACAAAGAAGGATGGCAGGAGGGACTAGCTCGGTGGTGGCACAAAAATGGTCAGCTTAGTTACAGAGAAAACTACAAAAATGACAAGCTAGATGGATTGAGGGAGTCATGGAATAAAGGTGGCGTCCTTGAATACATAGAGAGCTATAAGGCGGGAAAGCTAAATGGACTATGTGAAGAGTGGTATGACAATGGGCAACTCTATTCTCAAATCAATTTTAAGGATGGGAGGGAGTATGGACCTTATGAAACGAGATACCCTAGTGGGGCACTTTGGGTTCGTGGAAACTGTGTCAATGGGGAGCAAGATGGAGTTATAGAAGAGTGGTACGAGAATGGGAAACTATTCCAAAAGGAAACCTATAAAGAAGGTAACCCTCATGGTTTACATGAAGAGTGGGACGAAAATGGTCGATCACGTTGCAGGATAAACTACAAGAATGGAAAGAGGGAAGGAGAACAACTACAGTGGTACCCCAATGGACAGCTCCAATTTCGGATGTCCTTCAAAGAGGAGAGGAGGAATGGAGTAGAAGAAGAGTGGAGCAAGGATGGAAAGCTTATCTACCGAAAAAACTACAAGGATAATGAACTAGATGGCATTCAGGAAGAGGCAAATGCTGATGGAACAGTGACTCAAAGTCTATACAAGGATGGAGTGTTTCTGTCCTCAAAGGTGATTAAAGACTTCACAAACTGATAGAGAATAAAACAATAAACAAATAACAATATAAATATATGATATTATGGAAGCATTAAACAATAATAGTATGGAGAGGGATTATGAGTCCACCATCCCAAATGGGATAAGGGTAGAAAAGGAGTATTGGGATAATGGTGAGTTGAAGAGTATCACCTCCTATAAAGGCGATCTAAAGCATGGAGAGGCAAAGCGGTGGAACCAAGATGGTTTACTTATTAGTTTTGAAAACTACAAAGACGACAAACTAGATGGGCCATCAAAGAGTTGGTGGGACAATGGACAACTAGCGATCTCCACTAATTACAAAGATGGGAAAGTGGATGGCACCCTAGAAATGTGGAAAATAAATGGGAAGCCTGTAAGAAGAGAAAACTACAAAGATGACGTTGAACATGGGGCATTTGAGAGGTTCCACGAAAATGGGCAACTCTGGACACGAATTAATTACAACAATGGGGTGCCAGAGGGTCTAAAAGAACAGTGGTATATAAATGGGAAACTGTCCTACAGAGGGAATTATAAGAATGGAAAAAGGGAAGGTCTAGCTGAATGGTGGGAGGATAATGGGAAGCTCAATGGTCGTGAAAACTATAAGAATGGCAAAAAGGATGGGCTCTCTGAAAAATGGTACTCTAATGGACAACTAGAATTTAGTGAGAACTATAAAGATGGCAAACTAGAAGGTCCTCGGGAAGAATGGTACGAAAATGGAAAGCTCGCAGAGCGTGGAAACTATAAGGAAGGCTTTATGGATGGACTACAAGAGAGGTGGTACCCCAATGGGAAAATAGAACATCGCATTAATTATAAATATGGAAGAGCGGAGGGGAGCTACGAGTCTTGGTTTAGAAATGGGGAGCCCGAGTTTAGAGGGAGCTATAAGGATTGGGAGCTAGATGGGATATGCCAAGAGTGGTATGAAAATGGGGAGTTAATGTCCAAAAAGAAATACAATGAGGGAAAGGAAGATGGTCTTTGTGAGGAGTGGTTCGAGAATGGACAACTTTGGACTCGAGGAAATTACAAAAATGGGAAAAAAGATGGGTTGGCAGAGAGCTGGTACTCTAATGGACAAATGTCTTCTCGTGGTGAATATAAGGATGGAAAAGAGGAAGGAACCCATGAAAAATGGTACAAGAATGGGCAACCCTTCTATCAATATAATTACGAAAATGGAAAAATGGAAGGAGCCCAAAAAGAATGGCATGAAGATGGGCAACTTTTTACTAAAAGCACATACAAGAATGGAAAGCTAGATGGCCCTTGTGAGGAATATGGAATGGATGGATCAGCAATTAAAACTTTCTACAAAAATGGAGTCCCCAACGACCCTGATATTTCTATTGAGCAGACCTCCCAAGAGACCAAGAAGAAGATAACGCTAAAGCCTAAGAAGAAAGGAGGAGTGAAAATATAACAACATAAATAGATAATAGCATGGAAACATTAAGTAATAAAAGAGTACAGCAATTTGAGATTGGAGACAATCTCGCTACTGACCTATTAAACATGAAACAAACGAAAAGAGGTCGTGAAGTGGTGACAGACGAGGATGTAGCAGAAGTGAAAGACATCGTTGATGAGTGGTTAGAAGAGGAGGAGAAAGAAGATGATTAGTAAGAGAGTACTTAAAACAGCAGAAGGATGGCTAAAGAAAAGGGATGACCTCTTAGAGGAAGAGAGAAGTGCCTTCTTGAACTACATCAAACCGATGGATAATCTAACGGCACTAGCGACAGCAAAGTGGTTTGCAAACGAAGTGCTACGTGTTCCCGAGGACCAACCCAAGGTGAGCGAGGCAATCATAGTTGCGAAGAAGGCAAAGGTAGACCCACTCACCTACTCTAGCCCAATGAATATTCTAAACACCTTTAAGGAATACAAGATCAAGGAAAAGGCAATCGATCCTGATACAGTCCCTGAACTCACCAATGGCCGACCAATAGGTCCTCTTTCTTTTTCCATACGTGTCTATGACGTAGAAGACACTAAGGAAGGGCAGTTAGCCATGAGGAGGATTATCAATACTCATTGGGGTGAAGATGCTAACCCATGGTGTTTGTTGCAGGGTGATGGTAATGGCAACTTAAGTAGCGATGCTTGGAGGTATTGGGGTCACTATAATGGTGTGCCGAAGCGTGTGGCGTTTCAAGATGGAAAGCTACTCGCCTTTTGTGCAAATGACGAGAGGGTGGATTGTTGGTGGGATCGACAGGATGAGCCACATGATACTATCTCTTTTGAAAGCTTGATACCTAAGGATGAATTGGAGAGAACTGCTTCTTATGAGATGGATGAGTATGGTTATTTATATGGGCCTTTTAATATCCATAGGGGTAATGAGCAGAATGGGGTATATGAAGAATGGGATGATGATGGTGGACAGATAATGGTTCGTGAAAACCGCAAGAATGGAAAGCAAGAAGGTGTTCGTGAGTGGTGGTATGACAATGGACAATTAGAACAGCGTGAAAATTACAAGAACGGATTGCTAGATGGACTTTTGGAAAGATGGAGCTATAAGGGGAATTTAACTGCTCGAGGTAATTATAAGAATGGGAAGGCTCATGGTCTCTATGAGAAATGGTCTGACGGTGTATTGGAATCCCGCGAACAATATAAAGAAGATATGCTTGACGGTATTCGTGAGCTGTATTATAGCGATGGGTCGCTAAAGTCTAGGCAAATGTATAGTGTTGGTTTTCGCAATGGTCTTGGCGAAGAATGGTATGAGAATGGGCAGATAAGGGTTCGTGCCAATTATAAAAATAGCGATTTTGATGGTCTCGGGGAGGAGTGGTATGAGAATGGACAAATCAAATGCCGAGGAAACTACAAGGAGGGTAGATATGATGGATTATATGAATTGTGGTATGAAAATGGGCAATTGTACAGTCGGAAAAACTTCAAGAATTTTGAGCTAAATGGATTATGTGAGTATTGGCACGAGAATGGACAAATAGAATCTCGGAAATTATTTAAGAATGGCATATTTGTTGAGGACTTGACTGACGATGTAAGGTTTAGAAATTACTTAGCTCGTGAGGGGATAAGTGCCGAGACTATAAGAAGTGAAAAAACAAAAAAGATAACCTTACAATCCAAGAATAAGGGAGGAATAAAGAGATAACAACCTAAATAAATAATAGCATGGAAGTATTAAATGATAACAATATGAATACCAAAGAAGAGGCTCCCAACGCTAATGGACTTAGAGTGGAAAAGGAGTGGCATGAGAATGGACAACTCAAGAAAATGACAACCTATAAGGGCTACATGAAGGATGGGGAATGCAAAGAGTGGTATTCCAATGGGCAACTATCCACCTCAAAAAACTACAAGAATGGTAGACTTGATGGTTCTATTGAAGAGTGGTGGGATAATGGAAAGCTAGCACTACGTGGCACCTACAAAGAGGGAAAGAGTGAGGGGGTTCGGGAAGAGTGGTACCCCAATGGTGAACCTCGCTCTAAGCAACATTGGAAAAATGGAAAACTAGATGGAGTGCTAGAGTCTTGGGGACCCTATGGGGAACTAGACCAACGATGCACCTACAAGGAGGGGTTGCCAGATGGACTTAACGAAACGTGGTATGACAATGGGCAGCCTAGAACAAGGTGCAAATTGTCAAAGGGATTGGTAGAGGGGGTATTGATAGAATGGTACCCAAGTGGTCAGATGAGGGCAAAAACCAACTTCAAGAACGATGAGAAGGATGGTCTCCTAGAAAAGTGGTATGAGAATGGAAGGCTCAAAGCTCGGGAAAACTACGTAAATGGAAAAAGAGAGGGGCTAACTGAGTGGTGGCACGCCAACGGACGCCAAGAAGCTAAGATTGAGTTCCGACAAGGGGAGATGGATGGCAAAAGAGAGACATGGTACAACAATGGGCAGCTCCTCTCCACAAGCAATTGGAAGAGTGGTAAGCATGTAGGGCAAGCACTTTTCTGGGGGGCTGACGGTCAACTTCGAGCAAGAAAAAACTACGACGATGGTCTGCTTGATGGTGTACAGGAATGGAAAAACGATGATGGTACCATCTCACAATCTGTCTATAGAAATGGGTGGCTATTATCTGAAAGAGCGATCGATCACTTTACAGAGGAGGTAAAGGCGAATGAAGAATCTAAGAAGAAGATAACAATTGCACCTAAGAAGAAAGGAAGAATAAAAATATAACGACTTAAATAAATAATAGTATGGAAGCATTGAGTGGCAATAAAACAGAACAAATGAATGACGCTAACCCTAAAGGTGACATCTTGCCAAGGATAGACCACCTAACATCGATTATTGAAATACACACTCTTAAGTTGACAGGTGTTCAAGAGGCTTGCTATGAGAATGGACAGATGGCATATCGCAGATATTATAAAGATGGAAAAGAAGACGGAAAACATTATCAGTGGTACCCAAATGGGCAGCTCAAATCCACAATAAACTGGGTGGCCGGAGATTTTGAGGGTCTTCAAGAGGATTGGGATAAAGAAGGTCGGCTCATCGAGCGTAAGTATTTTAAGGGATCGGAGATACAGTGGCAAGAGCGGCTAGATATCACTTCTAAGAGAGTAAAGCGTGCTACCTTCAAGAAAGGGTTTTTGTGGTTTACCAATCAGATTGACCACTTCACCGACCTGACTGCCCAAGAGCCCAAAAAGAAAATAACACTAACACCTAAGAAAAAGGGAGGTATAAAGATATAATTAGCTAACGACATAATAATTTAATAATATGGAAGTATTGAACAAAAATACAGAAGTACAAAAAAAGACGATCTCTCTGTAGATGGTGTCAGAACAGAAATGGAATGGTACGAGAATGGAAAAGAAAAGAGTGTAACAACCTACAAGGGAGATGTTAAGCATGGAGAGTATAAGGAGTGGTACGAAGATGGGCAACTAAGAGTTAAGACCACCTATAATGAGGGCAACCTTGATGGTTTGTATGAGCGGTGGTACCCCGATGGGAAACGTGAGTTGGAGGAAAACTACAAGAGTGGAGAAAAAGATGGAGAGCAAAAGGAATGGTTTCGGGATGATGACCAAATTTGGAAACGAGAAAACTACAAAGCTGGAAAGCTAGATGGTCCTTATGAGTCCTATTGGGATAATGGACAGTTGAAGCAGAGTTGTGTCTATCTCAATGGTAAGGTAGAGGGCCTTGAGGTAAGCATGTATAAAAATGGTTCTTTGTTGTCTCATCGCCCATTTAAGGATGGCAAGTTGGATGGGCTCGTTAAACGTTGGTACTCTGACGGAGAACTTCAAGAGAGCCAGTTTTACAAAGAGGGGAAAAGAGAGGGTCTTTGTGAGCGGTGGAATAGGAGTGGGACGAAAGTGGATGCCTTCTCATTAAAAACAACTACAAGAATGGGAAAAAAGATGGTGTCCAAGAGATAATAAATATAATAGACAGACGTATTACACGGGCCTTTTATAAGGATGGAAAACTCCAACCTCAGGGAACACTATGAGTATGAGAATGTGATTAGGTTATAATAACTCCATTAGACCAACTTAAGGCTAGTAGGGGATAAGGAATAGGAGTGGCTTACTACTTCTGTTCCTTTTCTTATACACACGTCAAGGGATTAGAACACATAAAAAAAATACACAACGCCCCAAGCCTTACCCCTCTCTCGCATTCAAAATCATTTGATATGGCAAATAAAATCTCATGCGACAATTCGCAACTCTGGTTTTAGGAAACGAACCATCGTAATATTGCCTAGAAATTAATTCTAAATGATACACAAGATAAGATAAACAACAGAAAATGAAGAGAGAAGAATTCAAGAAGACCAAGTGGAGCGAAGAGACAAGCGTACTGGATTTGAGTTTACCGTGGCTCGCATATCTCTGGACGACAGAGACCCAGACATGAAGGCTACTATATAGGCAGACTTTGGCGGTAGCGAAGTGTTGCCTGTATTGGATGTTGATTTAGAGATGCGACTCTTGGGATTGATCATTATGGCAAGTATATGAGAGTGCCATGTGAGGATGTGGAGATTGTAAAGGAATAGTAATATGAAAAAGATGCTGTTTAACGACAAATACGGACTTACAGATGCCGTATTGCAAGGGAGAAAGACACAGACCAGAAGGATTATTAAGCCACAACCGATTCTCGATAAGAATGTTGGGATTAAGTGGAAAGGTCATGCGTATGGACTTGGATATACCAGGGAAGAAACCTTTAGAAACTTTCTTAGTTGTGTGAAACCTCCATATCAAGTTGGAGAGTTTGTTGCGGTGGCTCAACCATATAAAAACGTATTCTCCCCTGATGAGATATTATATGTAACACATGGAGAGGGGTATAGGATGGTAAAAGTAAAAAATATAGCTGGATGGAACAATAAGCTGTACGTCTGTGCAGACCTTATGCCTCACCAAATTCGAATCACAAATGTGCGTATTGAGCAACTACAAGATATTTCCGATGAAGAGTGCATAAAAGAGGGCATAAGAGAAGTATTGGGTGTTAGTAACAATTGGGGAAACTCTGCCACTCATACTGAATACAATGTTCCATATTATGATAAACGAGGAAATCAACAACTAATTAGAGGCTTGAAGTCTCAAGAAACCTATTCGTATCTAATTGACAAAATTAGTGGTATAGGTACTTGGGATAGCAATTCCTGGGTGTGGGCGTATGAATTTGAGTTAGTTAAATGAAAGGAGGTAATAATGGAAGATAACACCAAACAAAAAATCCTAGATAAGATACAAAAGCTGCTGAAACTCCAGCACTCAGCAGAGAATTTGGGAAATGAGGGAGAAGCCTATGCTGCTGCTACAGCAGTTCATAGACTCCTAACAACTTACAATCTATCACTACAAGATATTGTAGGAACCGGAGAAGAAGATAGTAATATAATTAAGTCAGACGATATTACCTATCGGAGTCAATTTGGGTGTCAATGGAAACTGTCCTTGCTGACGATAGTTGCGGACAATAACTATTGTAGTGTGCTAGTAAAATCATATAAACAACACATGCTTATTGTCGGTCATCAAGACAATGTAGAAGTTGTTAAAACCCTGTACAGTTATCTTGTTTCTGCATTTAATAAACTATCTGTCCGAAGAAGGGCGGAGTTTTCGGCGCAACTTCGTGAAGAAAATAAAAGGCTTACAGAAGCAGGGAAAAAGAAATTTATGAGATCATACTATATTGGAGCTGTAGCTGGGTTACTAGAGAATTTCAATAGTCATAAACCTACGTCAGAAGAAACGGGATTGATGATTTGTCATAAAACAGAGATCGAGAAATACCTTTCAGAAGATTCAACTTATAATGGTAAAACATTTAAGGGCAAAGGAATCAACAAAGACTTAATGTTAGAAGGGGTACTTGCTGGAGAAAATGATGGTCGCAACATAAATCTTAATAGACAAATTCAGTGCAATTATGAGAGATAATACAAAGCCAAATATCCTAGATAAGACCCAAAACGGATTAGATGGGAGAATTGGTAGGCGACAGATGGATAATGGATTATTAATGCAAAAGGAGATTGAGAGATGAAGACTAAGTGGTATAACTGGTGGGCGGCAAACGGAGATGTTACGGCGGAGTATGAGGTGTATGTGGATTGGAAAGAAATTCCACCATTTTGGGTGAAGTTCAATCTATTCATAGGGCTAGAAGTTGGCGACCGCTTTTGCGTAAACGTGACTGATTGGGAAGGTCGAGATGTCATAGCCCCTAAGAGGTTCGAAAGTCTTAAAGAAGCCCTTGATTATCTCTCCGATGTGGACTGCGAGAAGTATGTAGATGAGCGGCGGGAGGAGTTCTAAAAGATGATTTGATAGTGAAGCTATGCGAGTGATTGTAATGTGGAGTGGTGGCAAAGACAGCCACGCGTGTCTTATCAAAAGTGTAGAGCAGTATGGTGCAGTTAATGTGACAGCGGTGTTTTGCGATACCGGCTGGGAGCATAAAGACACACTAAAGCACGTTAAGACGATTGCAGATGCAAACGATGTGGAGCTGGTGACATTAAAGCCGGATTTGGACTTTAGCGAGTTGGCTATCAAAAAACGTATGTTTCCAAGCTTTGTGCGGAGGTATTGCACGATAGAATTAAAGGTGAAGCCATTTGTGGATTGGTTACTCACACAAGATGATAATTTTATAGTGGTGC
This sequence comes from Porphyromonas somerae, assembly GCF_022845615.1. Classification (NCBI taxonomy): domain Bacteria; kingdom Pseudomonadati; phylum Bacteroidota; class Bacteroidia; order Bacteroidales; family Porphyromonadaceae; genus Porphyromonas; species Porphyromonas somerae. Next base: position 1,103,669 of record NZ_AP025559.1, read on the forward strand.
AAGGGATTAGAGCGGAAGAAAGCCAGAGACGAGCAAAGTATGAGGTGGAGTGCGACTATTTTAAGCCGTGGCATACTGGTGAGGCTACTTATCGGAAGCGTGAGGTATTGGAGTTTGCGAGCCACCACGACGTGAGTGTGTCAAGACCAATTTTCAAGTGGACAGGACAGCAGGTGGTGGATTTTATCCTAAAGCACAACCAAGAAATTAACCCACTATATATGCGTGGCTCAAAGCGTGTCGGTTGCTACCCTTGTGTGTTTTGTAATAAGCGAGACATCAAGAACCTAGCAAATGATGAATGGTATGCACGGAGATTAATAGACCTAGAAAAGCAAGTGGAGCTTGAACATATTAAGCACAACCCCGACAAAGTGAATGTACCTACATTTTTCCGTATGGGAACGATACCGGAAGAGCTGTGCAAACGCAACGATAATGGAGTGCCAACCGCTAAAGAGGTATTTGCCTATGTGAAGTTGCAAGAGCTGGGTGCGTTGCAATTTGATGATGATAACTATTCGTGTATGTCTGTTTACCATGGACTATGTGAATAGAGTGAGGAGACAGTTGGGTTCTGGGACCACGGTATATATAAGGTATTACCATACAATCGTGTAGAGATATTAAAGTAAAAAATATTAAAGTAAAAATTTATGACTAGAGAAGAATTTAATCAAGTGCAATGGCACAAAGGAATGAAAGCAATTAGCAGATTGCGAGGCGTTGAACGAGTGATGGATGTTGTAGGTGTAGACTTTGAATTTTACAAGATAGGGTTGAATTATATGTCTACATCCATCAGTCGTGACTGTGAGGATGTGGAGTTGGTGGGTGGATTCGAGAGAGAAAAGCTTTGTGGTGACGTTAATAAAAAGGGCAAGGATGATCGAGTAAGGATTATTGCTAGAGGTGTGGTAGTAGATGCCTTGAAGAATATATCGATGGCTACATTAATAATCACAACAATTGTAATATTCTTTTTCCGACCCCACCTATCGGAATTGGAGCATGCCATCGTTTCCCTATTCGTAGGGGTCATTGTCGTGGTGTATACATCGCTTTTTTTAGGAGGAGTGGTGTATGAAATGGTATGCGAATGGCGAAATAAAGACAGACGTAAATGAAGAAGATAATGTTTAGCGACAAGGTGGGTTTGACAGGAGCCGTCTTGAAGGGCAAAAAGACAATGACGAGAAGAGTTATCAATCCACAGCCCATCTATGATGAAGAAAAGGGTTTATTATGGAATGGATGTTATAGTGGTCTTGGCACAGACAATCCTAGAGACGCTTATCGCAATTTTCGGCATAACTCACTTTACAAGGAAGGAGAGGTCATTGCAATAGCACAAAGCTATGCGACCGTTCTTAAAGGAGAAAATCAAGAGTACTCCGAAAAGGTCTTTAATCACCTAGAGTTGAATGGCTATGGAGCTGGACTTGACAACAAAATGTTCGTTCGTGCCGATTTGATGCCACACAAAATTAAGATCACAAGAGTGGAGGTCGATAGACTACAAAATATAAGCATTGATGATTGTTTCAAGGAGGGCGTAGGAAAAACACAAAACTTATACTACCGACTTCCATTATTTGATGGGCACTTCTATCGCACACCAATAACCGCATTTACAGCGATGATTGAAAAGACAAATGGAAAAGGGACTTGGGCAAGAAACCCTTATGTCTTTGTGTATGAGTTTGAGCTACTATAAGAAAAAAGGAGAGTGAATTTGAGTTGTTAAGTATTACTTAATAACTAAATTTAATAGGAGAGAGCATGAAGTGGTATAGGATTAGTGGAAAAGATGATTTAAATGGTAATTCTTAATTGTAAAATAGCGATTGAGAGGTAGACAATGGAGAATAATTTTATTTTTACGAATTGGCAAAGGTACACAGGGGATGAGCTATGCGAGGTTGACGCTTCTATACATGGCAAGAGGAGAAGAGAGGATTGGAGTCTAGAGGAGGTCTTCATCTGGATTACACTAAAGACTACAAAACAAACCGCCGTGATATTCCGCCACTACTTGGACGAGCGCCTACAAGAGGAGGAGGTTAAGTACTACACCGACACAATGGAGATGATGAAGGAGATTAAGGCGTATATAGACAATTTAGACAAGTAAAACACATGGAAGACTTTGTATTTGGCGATTGGGAGATTGACTGCGATACCGACAAGTTTACTTCCGTCATTAGGTGGATAACAAAGGAAAATGAGGATGGCAGCGTGCGGAAGATAATGATTTCGCTAAGTATCGGTAAAGGCGACAATCCATCGGTGATTGGGGTTCACGATCCAGAAAAAGACGTTGCGGGAGTTATATATTGCGATGACGTGGCAGATGCACTAAACAAGGTGGAGGGATTATATAAGATAAAGAAGAATTTTTATGAGTTGGATTAGCGTAACAGAGACATTGCCAAAAGAAGGTCCGCTTGTATTGAGCAAAACAGAGCTCTCTGAAATCGACACAGACATTGATTTGTGTCGCTATGTAGGAGGGAGGTTTAAGCTCTATATTCCGAATCAGCCAAATGACTGTGGGGCTCAAGGGGCAATTAGAGAAGACCTTACCAAGGTGACAAACTATTGGAAGCCTGCAAATTGATTTAATGTTGAACAATAAAAATATAAATGTAATGAGTTGGTTTAATTGTAAAGTAATCTACGATAAGCTTGTAGTAGAGAGTGGTAAAATGCGTAAGGTGAGCGAAGTATATCTTGTGAATGCAGAAGACTTTACTGAGGTGGAAACACTGATGGCGAAGTTCTTGAAAGGGAGGGGCCCTTATGTCGTTGACAGGGTCAGCAAAATACGCCTCTACGAGCTGTTTCTTGACAATAAAAGCGAGCGATACTACAAATGTAAGGTCGGATTTATCACTCTTGATGAAAAGGCAGGAGTGGAGAAAAGAAAGTATGTACAAGTATTCGTACAAGCCGATGATATTAACTTAGCATTGAAGTCACTACACAAAGGTATGAAGTACACCCTTGGAGACTATGAAGTTGCTAGTGTTGTTGAGACAGACTGCATTGACATTGTTAAATAAGCTTTGGAGGGTTTGAAGGAAATTCAACTCTTATGTGTGAAGTGTTAGAGTGGTGAAAAAATCTATCAATATGAGGGACAAAGACGAAATGACGAGCTATGAAACCCCCTATGAAAAGGAGCGGAGGGAGAGGGAGCATAAACTCTACAATGAGTATGTTACCCTCACAGCTGACGAGGGCAATTCAAAAACCATGGTGATGAAAAGCCTGATAAAGAAATATGGGTATCACTCCATCAGCACAGGCTATAGGATTATTAATAAGATAAACAAGGAGAGACAAAAAGGCTAATGGAGAAGAGAGAGATAATAGTTCGTGATGTTTTGGATTGGTACGATGGTGCTCAATTATTCTTGGGCATTGACCAACTGGGCAATAGCTATATATGCTTACTCGTTGAGCAGGAAGGTATAGACTATTTAACCGTAAGAGTGAACTACAAAGTATTGGAAAGTCTACTCAATGGAAAAATTGACCTTCGGGACCTATATCTAAATCCACCAAAGGAGGAGTATTACTTCGTCAACTCTAGTGATGACAGAAGGCTCTATATCCAAAAGGCAGATGAAACCTTTGCACCCAATGGAGCTATGCTACCTCGTCAGGGCTACAAGTTCAGTGCCGATGCACAAGCCATAGTAACACAGGGTGGGCATAAGAAGTGGAACATGGCAACATTCCAATATGGGCAAGTTAATATACTCCAAAAGGATAATGGGAACGGTACAACAACCCTCTCTGACAATGGTGAGGTTATTAGAAGCTTAGAGAAAGTTCAGAGCGACATTGCTTTGAAAAAAGCTGTGGATATGATTGACAACTGGAATATGATCGTGCACAACCAAAAAATAAGCACCGTCTCTAGTAGTGAGGAGAACTTTGGTGGAGCACTATATAATATTATTTCTTGTATTACGGCTTTACAACTCTATGGTTACACTAGTTAAGAAAACAGAAATGGATGACCCCCCTTAAATAGAGAGATAATATGGATTGGAATGAAGTGAAAAAACTAGCAAAATTTGTTTCACGATATGATGCTAAAACGAACGATTGGGAGTACTTGGAGGTAGTTAATATCAATGATCTGGTAAGTCTTGGGTTGGACGCTGCTGAGCTCAGCAAGGTCAAAAAGAGCTCGATTAGCACAACAGTGGTTAAGACGAATGGTGAAGAAAAGAACATGGCGGTTATCCCAATTTCTTCACTAGCAAACATTTTAGAGATGGATTTATGACACATGCAAGTTTATTCAGTGGAATTGGTGGCTTTGATCTAGCAGCAAAGGAGTTAGGTTGGACCAACCTATTTAACTGCGAGATAAACCCCATCTGTCGTAGAGTTTTAGACTACCATTTTCCAAACGTAGAGGCATACACTGATATTATGCAAGCAGATTTCAGGAAGTGGAATGGGAAGGTAGATGTGCTATCTGGTGGGTTCCCCTGTCAGCCATTCTCTTTAGCTGGTCATAGAAAAGGGGAGGAGGATGAGCGATTTCTTTGGCCACAAATGTTGCGGTGTATTAAAGAGTGTCAGCCAACTTGGGTCGTTGCCGAGAACGTGGTTGGGCTTCTTTCTATGACACAGTTGGGCGATACAAGTAGTATGGTCGTCAATGAAGATCTCTTTGGCAACAAGGAAATAAGCACAACAACCACACACGAGTTTACAATTGATAAGATACTGTCGAGTATAGAAGAGTTGGATTATTCGGTTGCCACCTTTGTCATACCAGCTTGTGCTATTGGTGCACCACACCGTAGAGATAGGGTGTGGATCGTGGCATGCAGGGAGGAAGAACAAACAACCCTAAGGGGAACAAACGAGACAACAAAAGAGGGTCCTAAGAACTTCTGGGACAACTTTCCTTCTCATTTTCCATTATTAGGTAATGACAACATTCCTAGAGAGTTGGATGATATTTCTTTCCCTAGGTGGAGATTGGAAGCTGTAAAGGCATTGGGCAATGCCATTGTCCCCGGAGTGGCAATTGAGATATTCAAGGCTATACAGAAAGTGAGTAATAAACAATTATAATATGGGAACTAGCCTCTTAAAATATAGTGCCAAAAAATATGCTCGTAATCTTTCTTCGGACAGAATGATAGATGCATTCACGAGGGAGATGTTAGGCAATAAAAATTGGCATAGTAGTCATAGGCACCTTAAGTGGAATGCTATTGTCGCCTATTCGGCAAAGACAATAAGCGAACGTGTACACTTTGTTGGAGAAAAGTCTTTAGGCAGAACTAAGAAAAACGAAAAATATGAGTTCTCTAAGTATTTGGTGTATAAGTTAATGCCATTCACCTCAAAGGAGAGTGATACACTTGAGGTGGGAGGTCTATTTGACACAGATGATTTTGAGGGCATAGACCTAGAAAACTCTCTATTACCCACCCCCACCGCTAGCGATGGGCAAAGAGGTGGACAAAAGGTAGATGGGAAAAAGAAAGAAAGAAGTAGTGGACAGACCTACAGCTCCAACATTGTAGACTTAGCAGTTAGTGAGCTATTACCCACACCTACCGCAATGTCTGCGAAGGGGAATGTAACGCAGAATAGAGGCTACTATAACCTCACTGACATAATAGCTGTAAGGTACCAGATAGAACCGATGGATGGTGGAACCTCTCTCCTTAACCCTCTTTACGTAGAGGAGATGATGGGCTTCCCAGAGGGATGGATTCTATTGCCATTTCTGAAAAACAAGTCCAAAGGGAACGTGAATGATAATTCAGTTGTCAAAGATTATTTGACAACTGAATCTGCCATAATAGAGAAAAACAATTGAAGAGATGAAAAACAACAAGTTAGAAAAATCCTGTGGAAAAGCACCTATCAATGTCAGCTTATATGAGTTGATTGGAGGGAGCATTCGCTCTCGGTCCAATATCAAGCGGCTAATTGAAAATGTTGATTGGGATAACAACTACCTACTAGACTTTTCTAATGTTCAATTTATGTCACGAGCTTTTTCTGACGAGCTATACAACTTCCTAAAGAGACATGCGAATGTCGTCATTAATGAAGAAACGATGTCGAAAGACGTTAGTGCTATCTACAAAGCGGTTAGAAGTAGTAGAGAGGGAAAAAGAAAGAGGAGTGAGAACAGTGGAGATATTATAATTCTAAATACGGTTGAAGAGGTGTCAGACTACTTTTCCTCATTCTAGTAGCCAAATAAAAGGATATGCGGTAATTGGAATGGTGTTGGGGTTGTGAAGACCATATCAATCAAACAATAGATAAAGCATTCGTCGCTTAATACCTGTACGCTGATGACGTTTTCAAGTTCGCTTATTTGATAAGTATTCTTCTTTATTTTTTTATGATTATGCTTTTCTTATATTGTTAATATCTATATCCGTTAGAAGATCTTTTTGACACTCTGTATAGTTTCTTAGAAACTTTTGAGATGCATCCCAATATCCCTTATAGGCTTTACTCATATATTTGTGAATTTTTCTTTGTGTTGCTATATCTGGAATTGGAATAAACACCGAGTTTAGAAATGCATCTTGCTGGACTCTTGCTCTTGATGACGAGGATCCTGTAGCTAGTCTTACTAGTTGTGACTTGACTAACTCAGATTGTAGAATAGTTGCGAGTACGTAATTACTAATAATCATCCCATCATCTTTTAATGATAAAATGTAGGCTTCTTTAGAAATAAGCACCTCATTGATTTCTTCTGGGATAATAAATACCCTGTTTAGCCTTGGGTTAATTCTAGTGTAGGCAACATCTCCCCCTTTTGCTAAATTAAAAGAGTCCCCTATTTCACTTCCTTTCAACTTTCTAATGTTTGATATTGTTCCTGTGTTAGGCGAAATGTCTGGAATTTCTAAATAGTAATACTCATCGTTTTCGAGTGGTTTTATGGGGCAATTATCTATATCGCAAACTTTGTCAAGTCTTTGAAGGTTGGGGAACTTGGAGTGAATTGCTTTTATGTCTATTGAATTTATTAAGTATGGAGAATCTATCCTATAACTAGTTACGTCTTCTTGTTTAATCCAAACATATTCTCCTCCATTTTTTGTGGTTTTAATGCCTCATCCGATATTCTGGGTGATGAGGGTGATTGTGATACCTTGAGACTACTGCGTCAGCCTGTATACACCAATCATCTTGCGGGATGAAATCCGCAAGATATGGGCGACGGAGTCTTTTTTCTCTTTGAAAAATTGAAAGAAAACTGGAAATCCATTATAATTGAGCGAATCATCCACTAAACGCTTAATTACACAATGGATACCAGTTTTCTACGACATGTATATGGTCTTGTTGGAGTCAAATGTACTGCTACACACTACAAAGCTAACAAAATAGTTTTAGATATAGAGTATTCTAAAACGAAAAAGAGGTGCCCGTGCTGCGGGGAATACACTCTCGTGAAGAATGGCTACCGGTATCGTAATATCCACGCACTACCAATTGGTTCCACCAAAACCATATTGCACATGAAAGTACAAAGATACAAATGCAAAGAATGCGGAAATGATGATTACGAGAGGGTCAGCTTTGTTAAAGGCAATAGGTCGTACTCTAATCGCTTTGCCAAGTACGTGGTTGATTTACTAAGGGCTATGACTATTCAGGAGGTTTCAAAAAGGTTGGGTGTTAGTTGGGATGTAGTGAAGGATATTCACACGACCTACCTTAAGAGACACTACAGCAAGCCCTCTTTACAAGGGGTGCAGTGCATAGGCATTGATGAGTTCGCTGTCCGAAAAGGACATGTTTATAAGACAATCGTAGTGGATCTAATCTCTGGAAGAATCCTTCATGTTGGCGATGGAAAGGGGGCGGATGCTCTTACAACGTTTTGGAAAAGGGTAAGGAAGAAGAACGTTCAGATAAAGTATGTGGCGACAGATATGTCATCAGCCTTCTCAAAATCAGTACGTGAGAATACCCCTGATGCCATACACGTATTTGACCACTTTCATGTCATCAAGCTAATGAATGATACCCTTGATAAAGTGCGAAGGGAGTTAGTGGCAAAAGAGGTGGACGAGGGAAAGAAAAAACTAATCAAGGGAACAAGATACCTCCTACTTGCCAACGGGGAAAAGATGATTGATGAGAAAGGGAGAACGAAGCTCCAGAAAGCACTCGCAATGAACGAACCCCTCTCTCAAGCCTATTACCTCAAGGAGGACCTGAGAGAAATATATAATCAACGAACCATTAATGAGGCAGAGGAAAGATTAAACAGCTGGGTGTCAATGGCACTAGATACAGATTCAAAACCTCTAATCTCATTAGCAAATACAATCAATGCTGCTAAAAAGGAAATACTCGCTTGGTATTATGGACGGCTATCAACGGCCAAAGTGGAGGGCATAAACAATAAAATTAAAGTGATGAAGAGAAATGCTTACGGATATAGAGATGATGACTATTTCAAACTTAGACTTTTTGCACTACATGACTGCCGTATCACACGAAATGTCGGATGAACCGTTTTAATATCATGACAAACACCACTTGATTGGCTAAATGTAAACTCAGCTAAGTCGTTGTCCGCCTCAATAGGTTTGTAGGTTGATTTCCCCACTTCGTAGCCAACAGCACTAGCTGTTCCGAGAAAAACGTACTCTGGCTTGTTGTCGAATAATTTATTATGTTTTCTTAGTCCGAGAATGGCAGTCTTTGAAACCGACTTTCCAAATGGTATAAAAGCTCCTTCAGGAAGACTAACGGAGAGCGTAATATAGCATTTAGACAAAATCCACTCTCTAAAGTATTGGTAACGAGGTAAGTTTAAGAGACCTTCTGGGAGAACTACATACAGTTCACCATTTTCCTTCAGTGACCTAATGCACTTTTCAACAAATAAAATGTCAAGTTCTTGACTTTCCCTTCCTATTCCAAGTTCAAACTCATTGAGGACGTCGTCAAACGTGTAAGGGATTGTAAAAGGTGGATTGGTAAGAACTAAGTCAAAGTAATTCTCAAGTATCTTCTCATTTCTTAGAGAGTCCCCTTGGTAGATATTATTATATCCATCACCATGCATAATTAAATTGATTTTAGCTAGTACATGCAGGTCTTCATCTGCTTCACCTCCCCACAGGCATTTGTCAATTAACTCTTCGAAAACAATCCTTTTTTGAGTCTCGGAGAGTGGAGAATTGAGAATCTTTTGGTTGACATGAAGGAATGATTGAATAAGGAATCCCCCAGAACCGCAAGTGGGGTCAAGGATTTTCTCACCGATATTTGGGTTCGCAAATTTTACAATAAAGTCAACTATTTCCCTAGGAGTGAAATATTGATCAAAATCGCCTCTCAAAGTTGACTTTAGAAAAATTTCATAAACCGCCCCCTTTATGTCATCTCCAGTTCCTAAAAAAGACCATGGTTCCAGTTTTTCAATAACAGAGAGAAGACATTTTTCATCTATGATGTTTATGCTTTCATTTGGGTTCGTATATATAGGGTATGATTGTTTCGCTTGAGAAAAAAGATTAAGGAAGACTACGTAGGGAGTAGTATCATCAGCTTTCGCCAATCTCTTTAGTATATCAATTTGAAATCTATTTGTTTGCCCATTTTTAGTTCTTCTCTCTTCATTCATTTTTACAAGGAGGATTTTTGTCATCTCCTTAAATGATTGATCAGAACGAATTAAACCTCTTTTTTCAATAATGTCCTTTGACTCTTTTATTATTGAATATAATTCTTCAGGCTTATTAAGAGTCAACATAAGGCTTTGAACCTCTCGGATTTCAATGTCAGAAAGTTCTCTTTTCCGACTTCTCGCTATATCTCGGATTAATTCACTTCTACTAGGGATTCCTGAAGTTTGTCTTCCTGTGTATATATTAGTTGTTATCACATCAAAGCCATTGGTTACAACTGCATATAGAGCTGGTGGAGTAGAAACCAATTTAGCGTAACTAATGCTTTGTAATATTTCTTTTTCATTTAATGAAATGTTTGGCGCTTTGACATCGATAATAATTTCAATATTGTTGTTTTCAAACACTTCAATATCAGAGATGACAGTTACACTCTTCGTCCCAGCTTGAACACTCATTGAGTTTTCAAATCGCATGTCCTTAATTTCATACTCCAATGATTTTAAGTAAGGGAGAATGATATGAACTTTAACATCTTCCTCAGTCTTAATTCTCTTGGAGTAGTCTGAGATATTATTTGTAATCCACTCTTTTATGTTCATCTTACTGCCATTAATATAATTTTCGTACAACAATACCGCCCCATACTGCATGCTGTTTGCATATTCATAATTAGTATCATAAACCCACTAACTGTGAATGCCGCCTCCCATTTAGATGCAGGATAAACTTTCCTACTACAAATATACAATATCTCTTTCAAATAAGAGATATTTCCCCTATTGGGTATTGCTTGCTATGTCCATTTAGTTTAAGACTTAGATTGGTCCAATAGTTCTCTTAGTTTATATTCTCTTTTTTTCCACCTTCCTTCGTATGCGGCAATTAGGTGAGCCAAGGTGTTCTACTCCGTGACCAATAGATTTGCAATAATAACAATCAATATAACAAAGCAAGACATATCGATGGATGGTATTAAAGCAAATCAAAAACAAAAGATGGACGGTCTTGTTCTCCTTTCAAAAATGAAAGATGAGACTATAAAACTTGCCTTCTTTGACCCTCAATATAGAGGTGTCCTTGATAAATTGAATTATGGTAACGAAGGTGAGAAAAGGGGCAAGAGAGATCTAATTTGCCTCAAATGAGTGAAAAGACAATATTGGAGTTCATTAGTGAGATGAATAGGGTCTTAAAACCTAGTGGCTATCTAATGATGTGGGTGGATAAGTTTCACTTGTTGCAATCGATCAAAAAGTGGGCTACAGCTGTCAGCTCTTTTGAAATAGTGGATATGATCACTTGGGATAAAATGAGAATGGGGATGGGTTACAGGAGTAGGAGACGCTCTGAATACCTTGTTGTGCTACAAAAGAAGCCAACACTCGCTAAAGCAACTTGGACAATACACAATATCCCCGATGTTTGGGAGGAAAAAATAAAAGATAAAAGCCACCCTCATAGTAAGCCCATTGAGCTACAAAAGCAACTTATATTGGCAACCACAAGTGAGGGAGGCTATGTGTTAGACCCAGCAGCAGGAGGCTACTCTGTCCTCAAAGCGTGCGAGAAACTAAAGAGAATTTTTATTGGTTGTGATTTAGTATTTGATTAGAGATATATGAAGATAATAATTAGAACTACTATGCTAGTTTTTTTCGCATTAATAACTAGCTCTTTCTTTCCTAAGCTTTCAATACCGTACAATAGTAACGCAGCTTTATTTGTGGTCGTTGCCATATTATTTTCAATTGGTATGTCGCTCATTATTAGCGTTAACACAGAAGATGTTCGCAACCCAAGCTACTTAAAGAAGATTGATTGGGCATTCACTATCATTAGAAAAAGCTTTATAGAAGCATTCACCATAGCATTATCCCTACATTTGGTCAATTCAATTATTCCGAGTTTCTCCTTTTCATTCTATCGGCTTCACTTTGATCTATCTGTCCTTGTAATGATCGTACAAACGTTCATCATTATCTATTTTATTTATAACCTATCTGATATAGCAGACTTCAAGAAAAGATTGTCAGATAGGATTAGAGAGGAAAAAGAGAAAAAGGAAGTAAGCTAATACGAGATACGAGACCTTTCGTGATAAAGAAAAGAGAGGGTGGCTAATAAATAGCTACCCTCTCACGTTGTGAATCAAAAGTTATTCCCTAAAAGTAATCAATCCACAACAACCAAAACGGTTACAATGGTTGCAACCGAATCAAAGATAGCAACTTATTTTTAAGTCACCCAAACTTTAACATTGTTTATACTTTTAGAGGTCGAAAAAGTCGCTTTTTAGTTAGATATATTTTTCTAGTTCAAAAATCTTTCGTATATTTGTGGTACGTAAGGGGAGGAGAAAGTTTGACCACATCAACCAAAACAGCGAAGGGTGCAATGCTTAATAACCGCACAACTAAAGAGATGACAACATTTACATTTACTCGTGAGACCCTAGAGAATGGTAAGGTTTACTTTGATAGGTTCAGTGATTGGTGCAAGAATGATGTTTTAGACCTTGAAGCTATTGCCAATCAAGAGCGATACTGCTGTTGCAATTGCGGTTGTCTCACATATGAAGAAGTGATGGTGTCGCTGAGTGATGAAGCCGATGGTGGCTTTCTAGATAAGATTGCCAAAAAGTTAGAGGAAATGGGTGGTGGTGCTTGCATTTGGAATTCCAACCGAGATGAGTTTGAATACTTTACAGAGGAGGAACTTGCAAACCTAACAAGCGTATGCTTTGATGGTGACAGCTACGAGGTTGTGGAGCTAGACAGCGACAACATCAAAGAGGTGCTTACCTATGTGAATGAGGAGATACGGGAGTATGACGACCAGGTGAGGTTTCTAAATATGATTTGGGGTTCGTATGATGACCTCGCAAGGTATAGCCACGAAACCCGCAAGTGGAAGCCAGTCCAATACCTAGAGGAGCTTTAATGATGAATGATATTATCCAAGCTATCAAGGACGAGATGAAAGAGCAGGCGATAACAGCATATCGCCTAGGTCAACTCTCAGGAGTTAGCAGAGTGGGAATAAAGGGAATCCTTGATGGAGTTAACAGCCCCACCCTTGACACCCTACAAAAGATCTTGAAGCCACTAGGGCTACAGATTAGAGTTGAAAAAGGAAAAAAGGAAGAGGGACAAATAGATCGGGATTCGCTGAAATAAGTTGCTATATAGCAGCTAGTTGGAGAGCAAGAAAAGTGGGAGAAATGTTTGGTGGATTAGTGGAAAATTGGTATCTTTAGGTATGAGAAATAAGATGATTTCCAGTGACTTATGAGGATAAAATTGTATATTGACAAACCAAATAAAACGAGATAATTATGAAGCGGATAATGAATCAATTGGGACAGAGCTCGCAAAGGAATCTATTAGCGAAGGCAGCACTATATACACTAGTGGGATGTATGGCATTAATGAGTTGTAACGGAAAGGACAGACCTATCCCTCCGGAACCGACACCAGAGCCTAAGCCTGAGGAAGGACAGAACGAAAAGAAACCTGATGTGGAACCACCTACAACCTTTGAGGTCGCTGTTGAAGCATACGTAAAAGAGAAAAATGGTGTTCTAAGAAAAATAGAACATCTCGAAGAAGACCAAACCAACTATGGGTATGGGACCATTGTTGGCGATGGGCAGTACAAAAAGAGTGACCCTGTAGTGGTAAGTGCGAGTATAAATGACTTTCTTAAACACTCTTTGATCGCAGTGTATGAAAAAGATGGGAAAGGTGGATATACTGAGGACAAAGGGCTTGTGGACAAAACTCAAACCATCTCGGAGGGTTATAAGTTGGAGAAAAACATATCTGCTGAACTGACGTTTCAGATAACAGAGAACATGACTTTTATGGTGGTCTTTGAGGACTACGTGGCACCCCCTATTCAGTTCGCGACACACGAGAGCCACTCATACTGGGCTCAAAAGAATAAGGAGGCAACAGCATATATTAAGCCAAGAATAAAGAGGTATAGTTCTCCGAGAGAGGCTATGCTTGCGACAAATATTACTCTCAATGCTCCCCAGCTTGACGAGTCAATGGTGGAAAGAACTATATATCGGGAAAATCCTTTACTGATTGACTACAACACAAGGGTGTTAAGCCCCGTTAGGAGAACAAGAGGCGAGTGGGACAAACTAACTCGATATACTTATGCACTAATGACACTTAGTGGCGAGGTGGTAGAAGTCTTTCCACCCTCCTATAACAATGATGGCTTTATATCCACATTGCTCACTTACGTGACTGCCCCCGAGGGGACATATAGAGTTGCCTTGCTTTGGAACCGACCATCCGACAGGGAGGTGTGGCACCTAATCCCAATAATACCAACTTTCACCAAGTTTGATGAGCTATATTGCAAGTCGTTGGGATGGGAGGAACATACTTTTTTACCAGAGGGACAAAATTGGTGGCGAGACACCGACATTATATATGTCAAAAACAGAGAAAAAGAAAGCGATAACGTCCCAATATGGGGCAACCCTAGGGTGAAAGAACTAAAAAGAGTAACAGATGTGGAAATAACTATTTCTGTCACTAATATCAGCAATCAAAGGATAGAAGGGGATGTGGTCATCGCTGACGGATATAAGAAATGGTTCCATGAAGAGGGCAGAGCACTAATGGACCAAAGGATGCAGATGGTTTGGAAAAAGGAAGGGAAAGGAGAAAGGCACATGTATGACACTTGGGAGTTTGACCGAGGGATAGAAAAGGTTAGACTTGAACCATACGAAACAAAAGAGGTGACATATTTAATCAAGGACAGAACCTACGCTAGAGAGAAATTGTCTGGCTCATTTCCAACTGCTAGTGAAGCAAGAGGAAGCACGAGGTATTCATGGGATTCTTTTTTCCACGGATTCCATACAACTATATATTGGGAAGGAGTGGACAGGAAAAGAGAAAGAATGCTCAATGGCTGTCAATACGAACTAAACACAATGAGGGCAAGAGATTGGGGCAGCCTATCGTCAAGGCATATATGGACTTATAGCACAGAATTTGACGAAGTTGGGAAAAACTGGGATGCCAGTGACTGTGTAATCGATGTGATATGGCCTAATAAGACTAGCATATACCCATCAAGGCATTGTATTCGCCTATAGTAAAATAGTTAAGGGGACGTTAGAAGCGTCCCCTTAACTCATTCCAAAACTCACTTCTGAATTATACAATACGAGCTTGTCTTAACCACCACCCCCCAAAGGGGCAACACAAATGCAACAGATTACTCTTCATCGTAGTCAATGTTGGCAATCTTAATATAATTGTACCTGAGATCGAAAAACCTTCTGCCCTCCTCAGTTTTCTCATGAAAATCCATCTTCATCTTTGAAGGCAGAAGCTCATTAGTCCTATTATAAAAATCGATATACTGCTCACGATATTTAGACAAAGCATCGTTAGCAGCATTCCACATCTTAAGCAATAACTCATCATTAATCGGAAGTCCTTGTCGACCTCTTTGATACTTATATGTAAATGGCTTACAATACACATCATCCCGGCCAACTATTCCTTTCACTGTGCCTTCGGCTAAGTACTTTTGCATTTCTCTAGTTTTAGGAGATATTAAATTGGCAAGCTTTGTGTCGGCAGCATCTACGAAAAGAAGTGCTCGAGCACGATGAAGACAAGGAAGTATTTGAGATATTCGTTTACCCTTCACCAACACATCATAAATAGCATTAGAATAGCCATAGTCATATTTATCAACAAAATATGCACAATAATCATCTATAGTATCATCATCACCATCTTCAGCATACTCCCAATATTTCATATATTCCTTGGCCTTACTTTCAATTTCTTGTTTTACACTAGTATCATTCCACAGGGAATAAACTAGCTCATTACCTCCATTGTGCTTCTGAAAGAAATACATAAAATCATCAGTGAAGAATTCATAGGTTTCTGATACTGTCCAACGATACAAAGGAGCGTAAAAGCGACTGTTAATAGCTTCTATATCATCTTCAAATCCCTTGAACCCGTTGTTCATTGCTCTCTGAAACACTCCGTTCTGTTCTTTTATGTGATCAAGAATAGGGAAAAGTCTAGGTGCTGAAAAATTTCCACTATATCTTTCTCGAATAGGGGGAAAAGCGTCATAATCTTCCACATTGGTGTTTGGGTCTTTCCAATCACCACCACTTAATCTTAAACGCAAGCTGTAATGCTTTGTCTCATCCAAGCTTTCAGGCATCTTAATGATGAGCCCTTCTGCAACATTAGAAACCCCTTCTTGCATTTGAAGCGTATTAATATTAAATGAGGAGTTCACAATGTTATAGCTAGCATTATCTGGGTCAAATATTCTGTACCCCAGCTCCTTCACGTAAATATCGTGTTTTGCCTCAACACTAAACTTTAGCTCTTTTTGATGCTTCTTTAGATAGTCCCACGAATAAAATGTGGCTAAAGATAACTCTACATCCTTTCCCGACCCAGCTAGACCTAGAAGTTCATTGGGATTGCCAGCACGCAACGTTGAACCATCGCCAACATCATCAACTTCAAAAACAATCTCTACTCCGGGCGTGTTGGAATCCCACTCTTCAACCACCGAAGCGGGAGGGGTCTCCGTCTCACCACCTTCAAGACGCTTGTTAGGACAAGGCTTGTCCGAGGGTTCACAGCTTGCGAACCCAAGGGCAAGAACCGAAAGAACTAGCCCTTGCCACATCATCAAATTAATTTTCTTCATACTCATAAACTTTTTAATTAATTAAAAATCTACTATACATTTAGCGTCATCACATAGACACACTATTTACTTAGCACAAAAATACCAGATGCCTCATCCACCACCCACTTATTCCAATTGCCGCATACGATTGAAGAAGGGAAAAAGAAGAAAAGAGATCTGGAATAGGGAACTTCTTATTAGTCTCCAAAAGTTCTACGTATGTTTCTTATGTGTTGGGTAACAATCCTTGAATTATTGCCATTCTCTTGGCATTGTTGGAGATAGCTCATTAGTGCTGGCATATTTTGATACCTACAAGGAGGGTTTGAACGAAGTATATCTTGTATAGTACTTGCCAACTGATTGGAGTATATCAAGCTTGTATCAAAAGGTATTTCATTCACATTTTTGAAAACACAAGAACCATAGAAGACAACAACAGAGTAGAACGGCACATCGGCAACAAGTCGGAGCTTTTTCCTTAGCACTTCTATATGTCGATTATTCTGCAATATAGGATTGTAAAAATGATTTTTACTGTGTCTGAAAGTCTGGCACCAGCTTTCTTGCGTACCATTACCGAATATCCAACCGCTAAAATCTTTTACTTCAAAAACTATTATTCCAACATCAGTCACTGCTAGAGCATCTACTTGCGTGTACCACTTCAACCCATTTTGAACATATAAGTCATAAAACACATTTGAGGCAGGTATTCCACCACCTATGATAGAGCTTACACAATGCCTTTCAGAGAAGGTTCCTCTCCTTCTCTCTCGCTTTCTAGCACGAAGAGAGGAGGAATAATTAAGTAAGACTGCTAATATAATAACACAACCTACCAGCAAATAAAACTTTACCAAAGGGTCCATACTCAATTAGTTGATTTCAAATTATTCTAACTATTCTTCCTTTTTTCAATTCCATATCTGGTAAAAGCCCATTTAGGAGGCAGAGCTCCTCGAGATCCCAATTCTTCTCCTCACAAAGTTCCTCTAATGTGGCGTCAGCTTTTAGTCGATAGGTACGGAGACTACCCCCCACCCTCTTCTTAGGATAGAGTGACTTCGTCCAAAGAAAGGTTTTGTTCTTAACCGTAGACTTATTGAAATCAATTATCAATGATGGATTGAAGTCTCCACCAAGAAACCGAGTCTCAAAGTGCAGGTGTGGTCCTGTGCTTCGCCCTGAGTTACCACTCAATCCAATAACATCTCCAGCCCTTACGACATCGCCACGAAATGACAACACTTTACTCAAGTGAGCATATACAGTCTCGAGACCATTGTAATGTCTTACCACCACATAATAGCCATAACCCTTTTTCTCGTTCCCCGTTGTCCGTACAACGCCATCCCATGCTGAATAGATTGGAGTATTCATTGGAACAGAAATATCCACTCCACGATGCATTCTACCCATTGACTTCCTCCAGCCATATTTACTACTTGTACGGCCCAACCCATCTGTGGGAGAGTAAAAAGGCAACAAATCAATATGGGCACTCTTAGGGAGGCTAACACTTCTTCCTATATATGGATTTACCCTCTTTGATGCCCATGAAGCGTCATCATACCATTCGCTAACAGGACCATTGGAAAAAGAGAAAACAAAAGGCACCATTATGCACAATAAGACGTATATTATCTTATGTCTCATTTCGTTTTGTGCCTATTAATCATCTGTAACTAGCAAACCACAAAGCAATGGATCAGCAGCTATACGAGCAGTCTCATCTTTAATTATTTGCTCAACCTCCTTTTTTATCCCTATATAATTGTCTTGTACAATCTGAGGTAGTCGGTCCTCACCTTCATCGTCTATCATATTTGCGAGGACAGGCAGTGGCTTCCAATTTGCCGACTCTTTTTCTATCTTCTTTGTATCAACTACGATCTGGCAGTTAAACATCTTAACCTTAATATTCTCACCAAAGTTGTCCACAACAGAGCCTACAAATTGTCCTTGCGACAAAGTAGAGATCTTACTTGATGGAATTAGATTGTGCATTTGACTAGATAGAGATACAGATGTACCCGTTTCGTTAATAGAGGTCGATTGCTGTGCTTGCACATTCTGCCCAAACCTCTTTGACAGTGAATCTGCTGTATCTCCAGTCACCTGCCCACTAAATAGATTACCAATTGTATTGATGATAGCCTTCGCTTGCTTATCGCCATAGTCCCTAATAATCTGAGTGAAGTCTTGGAAGCCAAGGCATACAGAGATTAAGTTACTACGGGCTGTTGCAATCAAGTTATCAAGACCTCGGAAATAAATAGTCGGCAACTCATCTACAATCACGCTACATTTCTGCTTATACTTTCTGTTTATTCGAGCCACTAATCGGAAGTTGATAAGACCCAAAGCAGCTGCATAGATATTTTGTCGCAATGGATTATTACCAACGCATAAGATCTTTGGATCATCTGGGTCATTAACGTCAAGACTAAAGTCATTACCACTCATCACCCAATAAAGCGATGGAGAGGTAATACGAGCAATACCAAGCTGTGCACTCGCAATCTGACCTTGTAACTGATCTTGAGCACCGCCCTCCCATGCGCCTACGAACGGTCTCATATAGTTAGTCAGCTCATCATAAGACATCAAAATTGGAAAGAGCTGTTTATAGTCAGTACTAATCAACTCTAGCAAGTGAGGAAGAGTACAATACTTTCCATCTTGATACAACTTTAGGAACCAGATACATGCACTCGTAAATATAATAGCAGATTCCGTAAAGAACTCACCTTGCTTCTCCACCCAAGTCTTATTAAGGTTCATCATAATAACGTACGCACTCTCGTATGCGTCTGAAATATCCTCTAGGAACGATGGGTGCAAAGGATTACAACGGTGCGTTTTTCGTAAGTCATCGAAATTGACGATATAGAAATTAGGGATTTTACCTTTTTGCTTCTGTCCGGGTCCCGTCTTCACCGTAACATCTTTATACCGCTCTTTGTACAGCTCAAAGTGGTTGTATGCTATCTCCGTGAGGTCAGGAAACTTAAAGTCATATATATACATTGTAAACCCCTTTTCAATATGCTGCCTAATATACTGATTGATGACCGCAAACGACTTTCCCGAACCCGGCGTCCCGAGGACCATCGTAGCACGGAAAGGATTAATGACATTTATCCAACCCTCATGAAACTTCTTCTTATAATAGAAACGGCTCTTCAAATTCACAGAAAACTCATTATCCATATACTCTTGGTTCTGCATAAACGACTCATTCTCGTCATTGAAGGGGTCATCAATATTCTGGTTATATGAGATGTGCTGTGACACTAAGACAGAGCCATAAAAAATAGCGAAGAAAGATAGTAGGCTTACGACAACATAGATCAACATAGACAACGGTAGTAGTATGACACTAATCAAAAATATTATAGTGCCAACCGCTAATATTGAAATGGCGATTTTAATATCAACATCAGGTTTCTTTTTTCCACTAGAACCAAGACAACTTATCCCCACCATAAGAGCCACAACCATTTTTGAGACCAATGGACCATTATAAAAACCTATCGGCTTGAAAAAGGCAAGAAATAAATCATCCACTATTGGGTGAGTCAACCCTATTTGAACAAATAGAGGTTTACACCAAACATAAAAATGTACCAATAAGAAAAAGAAGGAGACCATTCGAAAGAAGTCCACCATCTTATCTAATTCTGTATTTGCCATATATCAACTCTCTTTAATAATAAACAATCACAGCAAAACTAAATGAATGGGCTCCACTTGAGCAACAATTCAATTTGCCGCATAAGTAAGACGCTATAAACAAGAAAGCCTCAGTAAAGATAAACTCTACTGAGGCTTTACAGCACTTGATATAAGCGTACTAAGACTTATTAGAATCGCTAGTCTTACTATCCTTCTTCTCTAGTGGTGGCAGCTTAGCTTTTTGCTCCTCATACGATCTATAAGCCTTCTCAAAATCAGAGGCCCATCTCTGCTTTTCAGCGGCCCAAAGGTCTGTATTTGCAACACGACTAAGAGCATCAGCATGGTCTTTTTGCAGTTCCATAATCATCTTCTGCAAATCCGCATTGCTCCTCTTTACCATAGAGAGCTCTCTAGTCATTCTTCGAATATCTCTTCGAAGAGCATCTAGTTCTACAAGGTCAATAGACGAGGGGTCATCTTTGTAGTCTGGCAATGGGTGTCTACCCAACATGTCATTATTTTCTCGCTCCACAATATTTTCCACTCGTTTATCTTCATTCATAATGGCATTAGCTGCGTTCGCATAGTCCATCATTGGGGAGGAACGGCTTTCAGACTTCTCCTTTTCCTTCCCATCAGATTGGTTCTCCTCTTGCCCTTCGCTTTTTCCCATGGGATTATCGCTAGACTGTTCCAGCTCTTCACCTCCATCATCAAGGTCAACCGAATTATCAGTTTCCTTTTCCGAACCTCGTTTATTCTTAAGTCTATTTTCAGTAACCATAGGATAAATGAGGTAAAAAGCAAGGGTCAACACAATAATCAGAATGATGATCAGCCCACCAACCTGTAAGATAATATTGTTAATCATTTTCAACCTCCTTTCTCAAACATTTCACAATTCTATCATAAGGGTTTCTTTTGAATGTTGACTTCACCTTATCAGCGTAAGGGTCACAAGCATCAATAATACCCTTCAAAACAATATTTGACAACAGGTCTTGAGGAGAGATAGTAGGCTTAATGAAACACAGACACCGAGCCAAATCAAAGACATCGCTGTCTATCTCAATGGTCACCTTGCTATTGCTATAGTCAATCTGAGCAAACAAGTCGATGTCAGTTGGACTTTTATTTTCTTCCTTCTCCATAGCCTCAGAAAACATCTTCTCAAACTCAGCCTTACTGCTGTTGTTCGGTTTCATGGTCTCCCTCCTCTAGCTTCTCTGTGGGCTCAGAGGGCATTTCCTCTTCTGCACTTTGGGTTTGCTCAACTGGTCTCTCCTCGGGGACCTCTGGCATAGGAACTGGGGTACGACCGAAAACCCTCTTGATCTCCTCTACCGACATAGAGCAAAGGTTCTGGTAGGTTGCCAATATCTCCTTGTGCTTTTCTGAGAGATCCGACATAGCACCTGTCACATTCCCCGTAAGCTCTGTCAACTCATCAAGCTGTTGCTTCAAATCCTCAATGATAGTCTTATGAAGAATAATAGGATCCTTGATCACTTGTGGCGCTACCTTCTTATCCTCAATAATACCAGTATCAAGGAATATTTCTTCTGCCACCTGATGAACATTCGTCTCCTCCAGATACAACTTCGATGGTTGCAAATAAACCGAGACAAAGAAATCCATATTCTCCCTTGAAACACAGCTAAAATCTCGAGAAGCACCTCTAAAATGAAGCACTGTGTTTTGAAGTGTAGCAACATTAGCCTTCGCTGCCTCATCTTCCAGCCATGCCTTTAGGGCTAAGTCACAATTCTCATCATTGAACTGATTGAAGAGCAAAAAAGACTTCTTCAATCGAGGGGTCTCTTGTCCACTCTCGTTTACGAGCTTTAGACCGAAGTTAATGCCTTGCATCCAATAAAAAGTAGGACGTGAGTTGACAGAGTCAATGACAGTCGGAAGGATGATGTAATCCATCTTAGTCAAATAGATATACACCGCCGAGTACCCTTGAGAACCCATGAAGTCATAAATATAGACATCATAATCAGGGTAAGTTTCCTCCACCATCTCAGGCATAACTGTCACGTCAAAACCATCCTTCATCTTGTAGATTGGTGGTGCAATCTTCTTGGTAACCTCCATACCACGGCTCTCAAAGATTTCTTTGGCGAGCTCTGGGTGTCGATTGATGAAAATATCATCACGCTGTTTCTGAGCTGTGATAGGAAATTGATAATAGTCACAATCAACAAAGCAGACCTTCTTTTTATAGGTCTCTCCTAAAATGGTACCAAGTACCATTGACAATGTGGTCTTACCGATACCACCTTTTAGCCCTGCTAGGGCAATTCTAACCTTCTCCATAGTTAAATAATAAATTAAAGTTATTGATATATGTGATTAACAATCACTACTACTCTTTTTGTTCCTTAAGCCACTTCGTAAATAACTCGATAGCCCTTTTGTCCAGCTCGCTCAAATCCGATGCCTCTTCTGGATCGTCAGGAGTTAAGTTATCAGTGACTTTCTCTTCTATTTTTTCATCGACCTCTTCGCTATTCTCGCCCTTATTTAAGGAAGGGAAAAAAGAAGAAGAAGCTAGGTCATCAGGCATATATGGGACATCCTCCATGAGATATTTTATCTTGGAAATTCCCAAAGAATCAATCCATTCTTCAATCATGCGAAGCTGAGTTGCAGACACATTATTGTTTTGAACAAACCCTTTCGTCTTATTCAAAGCTAATAAGAGTTCATCTATTTTACTTACAATAAAATCATTATCAATGATGTGTCGCTCTTTAGTTACCCTACGAGCCTTGACCCCATTTTCCACTTGTGCCCCATCGATAAATTCAATGATATTTTTCACCACCTCACTAGCATTTGTCACGATGAGGGTACCATCATCTGGGACAATTGAAATTGATTGGAAGAAGACAGATTCATTCCCAGATACGTCTACTCCCTTCCCAATTAATTCATTAGCGAACACCTCAGATTTTACGACTTCCAATCCCTCTTCTTTGGCTGTTTTTACCCACCACTCTTTATGTCTTCTTTGGTCTGGATCATCAATATTATACTTATTGAATAACAACATTATTCCTTTATTTCGATCGCCATAACCCTTCTGACCTAGTGAATAAAGCATACCTCTAATCCACATATAAGATGGTCTCAAACTGGTGTTATCTAGTATTAAAGGTACAATAATATAGTCCATCTGAGTTAGTTGAAGCATAAACTCGGGCTCCACTTCTGACCCTTTTGTGTCAAATATAAACAAGTCACACTCGGGATGACGAGACTCAACACCTTTGATGGCACTCTCTGAAAGATCTCTTATTTTCTCAACTGGCAACGGTGCAAAATACTTTGATTTATTTGCTCGCTTTCCATTCAACTCTTGAAAGAAATTTGGCTTGTTTAATAGAAGTGTTTCTTCTGTTTTAGACAAGTGAGACAATGTTTCTTGGTATTCATCGCAATCTACTAAACAGACTGTCTTGCCATATAATTCACGACTAATAAGGCCTAAAAACATCGCAACGGTAGATTTTCCCGTTCCTCCCTTTATGCCTGATATAGCGACCCTTATTTTTCTTTTTTCCATTTCAATTATTATTATTAATAACTAACATTCTAATGCTTTTTTCCATCCAAAACAAATTTGAGAACTAACAAATAAACCCCTCGGATTAGATCATGAGTAGAGAGGTCATCAGAGTTTGAAGGTCGAAATCCTTCCACTTTATTCCACACGTCTTTCTTCAATCTAATCGTTCTCACCTTGGAATTATTTCTTATCCTCATTTGAGAAATAGATGATCTATTCTCTTGAATAAAAGTCCTTACTTGATCCTTTTCTCCATTGAACAAGTCATCTTCAAGTGTTGTTTTCAGCAAAAACCTTGTATCTCTAATAATTTTATCATACTCCTTATTATCTACCTTTTCATTGACACACATCGTTTCAATAAACTCATCATTTATAGGGGTTCTCTTCCAATTATTAACATCACCACTTCCCTCGTACGATGCTTTATTCAACTGTTGAAACAAGGCGTCTAGGGTTTTAGAGTTGTCAGAAGTTAGCATTTTGCTAACCTCCTCTCGTGTCAAAGCTAAGATCACTTCGGGGTCTTGTATTCCATTAAATGCACACTCTTTATAGTACTTGCATGCGTTCACGTATGGGTCTGATTTCTCGTCATACTTTTCTTCTTTTTCCAAACTTTGTTTGTAAAGAGGAGATATAGCAGCATTCTTTTTTGCGACCACAAGATGATCGTAAAAGTCTAAAGGGCTCTCCCCATGCTTCTCTGCTATTTTTTTCAATTTCTCAATTGCGCTCATGTCTTAGACATCTCTAAAGTTTTGGAATTACATTTACGCCACAAATGTACGTTCGCAAATTGGATTTTTGGAGACTTACCCAATTGCCGCATACGATTAATTTGAAAAAGGGAAAAGAGGTATGGGGGCGATAGAGACCAGAGACCAGAGACCAAGAGACCAGAGACCAAGAGACCAGAGACCAAGAGACCAGAGACCAAGAGACCAGAGACCAAGAGACCAGAGACCAGAGACCAGAGACCAAGAGACCAAGAGACCAGAGACCAAGAGACCAGAGACCAAGAGACCAGAGACCAGAGACCAGAGACCAGAGACCATAAAATATACCCTATTGCAAGATGTGTCTTTTGTATACAAAAGACGTACACCCCTCCCCAAGCCCCTCCGGAGGCATTGGGGAAGTGGTGTTGTTACTCTGCTCCAAAGTCGCAGAGTGTGGGTTCCCTTTCCTTGCCCGAGGGCAAAATCCATGGTCAATCTTTATTGAATTTAGGCACATCATTTTCAGATGTTTACTCCTCCTATAACCTTAGAACCCAACTCACGCTATGCGACAATTGGGGAATTTTGAGGATGTGCATTCTTCTAAACACCTTTGCCCTACGTTCCAAATGTAGTAGGACGAAGGTAAAAGAACATAAGCTATTGGTTATGGGAAACGGAAGAAAGATTGAAAAAATACAGAATAAATCGGGTGAGAAAATAGTCTCATTTAGAATGCAAAATGAAGACTTTGAGATATTGAATCGTAAGATGAAAGAGTTAAATCTGAAAACAATATCTGACTATTTAAGGTTTTTAGTGAGCGAAGAAGAGGTAAAAGTAAGAGAGGTTTACAAAGAAAACCCAGAGCTAATTGAACTACTAGAAGAGTTAATCTATCAGACACGGATGATCGGAGTTAATATGAATCAAATCGCTTATGGGGTTAACATTGGTATGGGTATTCCAGATGATTTCTTTCCTTGGGCGAAGGGTGTCATTCAGAAAATCAATAGGCAATATAAGGATCTATTGATGGAAATGAATAGAGATTTTACTATTAAAGAAAGGCTATGATCACCAAAATACAACCACCTCATCCCTACCTCGCTGTAACACTTAGATACAACTTTAGAAAGGTCGAGAAGGGAGAAGCGTCAGTGTTATACACTAGAGGTTTGAAGTTCAAAAACACAGAAGATGTATTCTTTGAAATCACAAAGCAACGCTTTTACGACACACTTCCCGAGCACTATAGAACCGTAAATATTGTATTTCATGCATCTATAAATCCACACAAAGATGACAACTTGGACGACCAAACAATAGAGTATTTTATTGATGACTACATGGAAAAACTTGGGTATGGAGGACAGCCATATATTGTCTTCAAACACGAGGATATTGATAGGACACACTACCATGTTGTTTCATTGAATGTTGATAGCAAAGGAGAAAAAATAAACGACCGCTTTCTAAAGAAAAGGTCTTGGCAAATACTAAAAGAACTCAGTAAAAAATATGGGATCAAGCCACCAAACCAACACTTAAAAGAGGAAAAGGCAGAGAAGTTAGCCACTGCTCCCACACCGATTATTTACTCAGAAGGTAATTTGGCGAATAGGATAAAAGAGGTTGTTGATTATGTTATGGATGTCTATAGTCCAAAGAGTATTGGTGAATTATCTGCATTATTATATGGCTATAATATTTCGTTGGAGACAACAAAAGATGAGAGCAAGACAAATGAAGAAGAGAGTGGTTTAGTTTATAGTATCATTAAGGAAAATGAAAGAGTTAGTGTAGGGATTAAGGCCAGCGATCTCGGATATTATTATCTTAGGAAGCAACTTGATGTACAATTCAAAGCCAATAAAAAACAATGGAAGGAGTACTTATCTAATAGAATTAAATATGCGGTCATTTGGTCCTTACGGAATGCCAAAGATCCAATTAAGTTTATTGACAATCTGAATGACTTAGGGATAAGTGTTCGGTTGTTAATTAATGACGAAGGGA
The DNA here is from genome assembly GCF_022845615.1 of Porphyromonas somerae. Classification (NCBI taxonomy): domain Bacteria; kingdom Pseudomonadati; phylum Bacteroidota; class Bacteroidia; order Bacteroidales; family Porphyromonadaceae; genus Porphyromonas; species Porphyromonas somerae. The sequence continues at coordinate 1,130,044 of NZ_AP025559.1, forward strand.
GAATCTATGGTGTTACTTATATTGACCTAAGGAGAGGCATTGTTTGTAATGGGTCGTATGTTGGAACAGAGTTTTCAGCAAATGCTCTTGATGACTATTTCAACCAGCGAGTAGGACATCAGTGGACCTTAAATAAAGAGCGTGCATATTGCATAGAAAAGGCAATAAGTAGAGCCTTACATACTGACTGCTCGTTTGAGGAGTTCATTAAACGGCTATCGGATATGAGTATTGAGACCATGGTGGAAAGGGACGAAAATGGAGAAATCAGCAATCTTATTTTTGCAGATAACAAACACCATGTTCTTATTAGTTCTAATGAACTTAGCACACACTATTCTACCCTACTCCTCAAAAATTACTTTGAAGAAGGTGGTGAGAACTTTTGGATTAACGATGTTATTGACAAGCCCTTATGGGCAGAAACACATGCAAAAGACACATCACAACGATACTCACGCTCCGATAGAAACGAGTTGCTGGATGATATTATTGATGGTTTAGGCGGAAATACTGGTGACAATAATGCCGTAGCAATTGGAAAAATGTATCAAAGGCAAGCAGAGAGGAATTGGGGAAGAAGAAGGAGATAGATTAGCAACTACTATAAATGTAGGAGAACTCTATGAGAAAGAAAATACTCAAAAACAAAGCACCCCTAACGAAATCAATTCGCTAGGGGCAGAAAGTGCATCGGAGGTGGTACGAGTTGTTTAACATCATTGATAACTCTCCCGATGTCAGAACAAAGCTACAAATAAATGTGGATTTTAGACTGTCGGATGGGAGCAACTACACAAGACACAATAGGAAAAAGAAAAATGATAGCAGAAAATGGACTACACCTCGCTCCTCAAAACGCTTAACAGGGGAGAGCTAATCCCATATACAAATACTACAATAATAGAATAATATTATTTATATAGCGAATTATTTTGTAAGGTCAAAAATACTTCGTATGTTTGCATAAAAGAATAAAACAATAATCGCATAGCAACATTAATATATATCAAATTAAAGCACTAAAAGTATGACAAAAGTTATTTCTGTGGTAAACCACAAAGGGGGGGTCGGTAAAACGACCACATCTGCATCCCTTATTGCAGGGTTGACTAACAAAGGCAAGCGAGTGATTGGTATTGACATGGATGGGCAAGCTAACCTGACCTCTCTATTAGGGATTGGTGAGCAAGAGGAAAATATCTACACCGCTCTAAAGGCTGGTAATGGATTACCTATCTACCTGAATGATTTTGGAGCGAAGGTTGTTCCTTCGACATTGGATCTTCAAGCTGCCGAAGTGGAGCTCTCAAACGAGCCCGGCCGTGAGCTACTGCTAAAAGGACTTCTAGCACCTTATCTCTCACAATTGGATTACGTCATAATTGACTGTCCTCCCTCACTCGGTCTTCTAACGCTTAATGCGTTGACTGCCTCTACTCACGTGATTATTCCAATTGAAGCAGAACCACTATCACTTAAGGGGATGAGCACTATTCTTTCTATTATCGACAAGGTGAAGTCAAGACTTAATAAGGATCTACAGATTATGGGCGTTCTTGTCACTAAGTTTGACGGTCGTAAGATCATTAATAGAGAGGTACTACAGGCCGCTACCACCCACTATCCCGGTCTCGTGTTTGACACTAAGATCAGAGATAATGTACGGCTTGCTGAGACGGCAGCACTAGCCAAGGATATATTCTCCTACGACTCAGACTCAAATGGAGCGAAGGACTACCAAGCACTCTGTGAAGAGCTTATTCAGAAAGAGGACAGTTCTGTAGAAGCATAAAAGTATAGAATAATTGTATTATATTTGTAATCCAACAACTAAATTAAACATTCAATATGGCTAAGAAATTTGAGGGTCTTGACAACTTGATCCAACCTACAACAGACAACAAGAAGACAGAAGAGCCTAAGAAGGGCACTGAAACAACCACTACTAATGCTGAATATGTAAACAGTAATATACCTCTATTAAAGGAGCAACACACTAAGCTTCGCATCCTAGCGATGTTACAGCAAAAAACGCTCAAGCAGCTCTTTACTGAGATGATAGACGAGTACCTCAAGAATCACGAAGTACCAATCTAATTGAGGACCCTTTTATTCCATCATACCTCCACTTGGAGGCATGATGGAATACATTGGACAAAGACATCGAAATATAAAGGAGGGACAAGAAAGACACTAAAGCTACGGAACAAAAAACGTGAAGAAGAGGTTAAAATATGGTTGCTAAAAAACTCTTTGGAGACTATGATTGCACCAAGATAATCAGCTACATTGACTTTTCAGCAACGAAGAAGAGTCTCAGCTACCCTCAATAGTTCCTGCAAAGAAAACTCCTGTTATAATTCATACAGGTTGTAAGAATCATCTTCTAATTGAACCCAAATAGAAACCCCTTTAGAAAGAACTTGATCACCCCTCTCATTACATCTATATGCTGTAGAGTCGTAAACAAAATCCGGAATAAAGTTATTAGAGGGTATCCAAATCCTCTGTAGGCAAATTCCTTTAGAGCCTTTCTTATTGCATGAAAGCGACAACTCATTCATATTCTGATTCAGTTAAATCAACTTGTTTACGATAGATCTAATTTTCGAAGCTTCCTTGTTGGCTTCTAGGTAATCGCTATAACTTGTCTCTGCATTTTCAATGAGCTGGTCATATCGAACCACCCGAGCCCCAACAGACTGTAAGATTCGCTCTATTTGGTCTGAGTCCACATCCTTAAAAGCATTCGGACCAACTATAAGTATAGTTTCAATAGGTGTGGTATCATTGGGATCAATTGCTTTCAAGCACTTCTGTAAAGCATTTCTATACTTATCGACTTGCTCAGCTGCATTAAAGATGTTGTACTTATACGTCATCTCGTACCGCTTGAGCTCAATGATGATGTGCTTACCAGCAACGTTCTTGTATCGAATATCTATTCTAGCTTTACGCTCTTCTTCCGTCAGACTCTCAGACACTTCGTTAAATTCTTTTGTGACACTGCTCTCAAGACGCTCAGAGCCTTCTGTTGCCCTTTCCCAAGATGAATCTAATAACCAAAGATGGTTAAACAGGTGCTCTTGAAGAATTTTTTCTTTGCTGTTTTCATCACAATATGCCGTCAATTGTTTCAGTACAGAGACCCTTTGAGACGCAATATCATAATAGAGGGCTGCCTCGACGTCTTGCATCCTTGAAAAGACTGAACCAAACTGCTCAAGCATATCTGTACTATCCAACTTTTCTAGTGCCGAGAGATTATCTGCAATCCGCAAGCGTTCAAAAGCAAGAATGCCATAGCCATAAAGCTCTCGTTTTTTATCGAGGTCGTCATCGTCTATCGTTGAGTTCTCAATGGTTTGAAAGATTCTCTCTGCTTGTCGCTTACTATCTCCCTTAAGAGTTTCAAACCACTCTTTAAGCTCTGGAATATCCTTCTGTCCCTTCTTCACATTAGTGTCATTCCGAAGCTTTGTCCAATCCCCTTGGATTCGCTTGAGAATCTTCTGCACAAACGCTTGAAGAGCTATATATCTTTCATCTGTATCTTTAATCTGTTGCCTATTACTGGTAGCAACATCGGGAAGATCGTCTTCGTCAAGGAAGTCTGCACAGATTTCGCCGACAAGGTAGCTTGCATATACGCCACCCTCAGAAAAGCTTGAGAGGACATCTTCTTGAGCAAGCTTACCCCTGACGATAATAGATATTTTGTTATTGCTCGCATCATCATTCTTCAAATCGCTCGGTTTAGAGACAGAGCCAATCCAACCACAGACCTTATACCCTTTTTCTAAATCGCCTTCTAGCTGAATAGGCTTTTCTAAGAGGTTTGTATTGTTGCCAAGTCGCTTTACGTCATATTCGCCAATAAACCAAACATAGTTTACCTTGTCAATATACCCCCTATCTGTGATAGATACGGGGTTCCCATTTATTTGAATTTCAAAAGGGTTATCCTCAGTAGAAATGAGAGAAAATCTGCGAGCTATATTTCTACGCAAGTATGTCTCGGACTGGGAGACCCCTTTTTTCAACTCTGAAAGCTTGATAAAGGTACCCGATTCTCCCAATAAGGATGGGTCAAAAGGTTCTTCTCTTGGGGAAAAGGTACTTGCTCCATCACGTATCACTTGTTCTAGTTCATCTCGTTCGATAACAAAAGCCTCGCCAGCATCTTCTTTGCACTTAGTATGAACTTCAATCCTATCGGCAATTGAAAACAAAGACAACTTCCCAATCCCCTTTCGTCCCATTACTGGTCGCTTAAAGTGAGAAGAAAGCGCTTCTCCTGAATCGCGCTTTCGATAACCTACTTTCAAATATTTCTCGTTTATATCAGACAGACTCATCCCATTTCCATTGTCTAGGATGGTGATGACCGGATCAGGTCCTTTGTTTATACTAATGTTCACTTCAGTGGCATCTGCGTCATAGCTGTTTGCCACGACTTCGGAAAGGACTGGAGGAATACTACTATATAAGTTAATGCCTAAATGCTCTAGGACATTTAGATCCATACTCATAGAATACTTACTCATACTTAAGAATGCTTCAAATGGTTAGTTAGACTTTTGCCTATCACCTCTCCCAGTCGGGGAGGGACAGCGTTGCCAATATATCTTGAGGCTTTAGTTATAGAGACTTCCTTTTCATTAGAAAAGAATTGATAGGACTTGGGGAAGGTTTGGAGCAGTGCAGCTTCCCTTATGGAGATTGCTCTATCTTGTGTTGGATGACCAAAGCGACCATTGCCATAGCCCGTGCAAAGAGTGGTCATTGTTGGAGCGGGCTTTTCCCAAACCATTCTGCCATATACACTACCAAAGCTCTTTCCTGTTTCTTTTTTATGACACTCTAAGCGTAAGCTTTCGGGCCAATCTTGCCAACCACCACCATAAGGGGTGTGCTGAATACGTTTTAGGTTCAAAGGGGACAATATCCTAGCTCGATGAAGAGGGTCGTTGGGGTCAACCTCTCCCGCACTAAGAGGGGGCAAGTCTCCAATAGCATCCTTTACAGTGGCGTAATTTGAAGGGTTGTTAGTTGGTGGAATCAAATCTATCGCTCCAAACTTAGAGGCTAACAATACTAGTCGTCTCCTATTTTGGGGAATACCATAATCAGGACAGAATACTTTATTTACAGAGACAAAATAACCCTCTCTTTTCAGAAGAGAAACAAAATCCGCTAGGACTGGCTTCTTCTTAAAGGCTAGAATTTGAGACACATTTTCCATCGTCACTAAGTCTGGACGCACTTCTCTGATTAAGCGGCCGAACTCGTAAAGCAAGTCGTATTTGTTGGGATCTTTCTTCTTATTCTTGAATGCATAAGAAGAAAACGGCTGGCAAGGAGCACAACCTGCTAAGACCTTGATGTCAACCCCGTCTAAAAGGCTTGCAATCTCACCCCCACAGACTGACCGAATATCTTTATAGATGAATTTAGCATTGTTATTCTTTTCATAGGCAAAAGCACAGGTCTGATCAATGTCATAGCCAGCCAAGACTTCAAGTCCAGCTGTCTTAAGGCCATAACTCAGACCTCCAATACCACAGAAAAGATCTACAACGCCTATTCTCATAATGTCCTTACTTCCTTGTATTTGAATGTTTCATAACTCATTTAGCTTTGCTCCGAAGAAGACTCTCCCTACAAATATACAACTTTTTCACACACAGTGATAGTGATTGAAAGCTGTGGCAATATTACCACACTAATAGCGACAAAAACGTTAATGCTAGCTTCTATGATATAAGAGAGTACTTTCAAGGAAGAGACACAAATGGGAGGATGAATAATACAAGTGAGGATAGCACATACAATACACTTATAGGCAACCTAAGACAAGCGGTAAAATACCTTGCAGATCATAAGATAGCACCAAAGGTGTATCTTCATGGATTTCTCGCTAGCGATACAAAGTCAAATAAATAAAATACGAGGTAGAAGATAATCTGCAAATAATAGACCTTAATATAAACTATTAACACGTAGGCAATTTCATCACCTACATTATAGTTACGGCTTCATGCCCTTAGACTTCTTTGCTTCTGATAGATTTATACTCTTCACATTGCTATTACACCGTATGTGAAGTAATCGATTAGAGAGAGGATGGTTCGCTCCATAAAGGAGATTCTCAAAGAAACGTTCCAAATGAACATACTCTCTTGTTACCCCCTTATCTAAGTTTTGAAAGTTTGCACGTACGAGGGCATTTCGGAAGTACCATGAGTTCTTCTTAAACAAGTCGTTATCTACCTTGAAGCCCAATGTGCGAAGATATTGAATCGTAAAGATAGCTGTTGTCCTTGTATTACCTTCGCCAAAAGGGTGTATCTGCCATAGACCAGCGACAAATCTTGTTAGGTGAGATACGATCTCCGAAGGCTCTTTCAAAGAAGAATAGTCAAAATTACGTTCTATACTTAAATCATACTCAAGTGTAATTCCGAGTGGCTCAAAAGGGGTATACCTTACTGTGTCACCGTCAAGGACCCATTCTTTTTTGGTGATATTATATTTTCTTAGCTGACCTGCGAATGGAAATACACCATCAAATATCCGTTTATGAGTAGAAAGAAAACCGGGCACTGAGAACGAAAACGCTTTTTCACCAAGAACCTTTGCAATGTTTACTGCCACTTTGTCGGCCTCCTCCGTATTCCCATCAATCTCAATCCTCTCCTCCTTCCTTTCGTAATAGCTTTTAACGAGTTTTTCTACTTCCCCTATCGTGAGCTTATCATTAATATGCTCCTCAGATTTCTCACGAAGATACTGAGACACCTCTAGCCCATCTACAGCTTGAAGGCCAATAGCTGCATCCCACGCCTCTCTTTTCTCTTTTGAACTAAGGTCACCTTCAATTATATATTCACCATCTATCATATACACTCAAGCTAAACGTCATAAAAAACATTGTTACTGTAGACACCTACTTATTAGTAGCTCTTACAAATATACCATATTGTCATGAGAAAGCCAAATGTATTTCAGTTCCTCGGAAAGATGTTTATTTTCAAGTAAAATAGCTCGGTGTGTTTCCCAACGCACCGAGCTAATCATTCAATTATTATTCAAACCAAATACAGTCCAAAAAGACCTTAATTGCTAGTAATTAATGTGGAATTAGGCATTACAGCCTTCTTCCTTTCTTGTTCTTCTCCAACTTTGTAATCTTTATACGCTTAAAACCAAGTGCATGTGTCCGAGCCTTATCATACAATTGCTTAGTAGCCTCTATACCACTATCGATTGTCTTTGACACCTCCTCTTTAAATGACGTCACTTGCTTCTCCACACTACTCTTAACTCCTTCGAAACCCTTTGAAACACTCTTCTGAGCAACATTGTACATTGAACTAAAGAATGACTTCATTCTAAATGTACGAGCAGAAGGGAAAGCCCTTGAATTCTTCTGATACGCCACCGCAGACTCACCCACCGTTGCGATCAAGTTGTTACTTAGGGATGTGAGCTCATTTTGTAAGCTATTCAGGGTCTGCAAAGAATTACCTATACGGTTCGCCATTCCTAGCAGAACGGTTTGTTTGATGTCGGGGTCTAGATCTTCTTGCGTTGCCACCGCCATAATATCCTCATCAAACAGCTCAGGATGTTTCCTGCCCTCAAGCAAGTCATAAATCTCAATTATAGAAGACTCCTTCAATTGAATTGAGAAGTCATCTATTGAAAGTTCTTTTTCCTTAAGAGGGGCAACTTCCAACCCAAACTGATCTGCAATAAAGCTATGACTAACTGATTTATTATATCCTAAAGATTGAGCGAACTGTTCCTCACAGCTCTTGAGTACATCAGCTCGAAGGTCACCCGATAGGTATGGCATATTCTCCTTTACAAAACGCTCATATAGGTCAACTCTAGCGTTGATAACCCTCTCTATCATCTCCGAAGAGAGCTCTTGATTTTCAATCAAACTATGGAAGAGCTTCAAGTCATTATTCTCAATTGCTTTTGCAAGGAGTTGCTCCTGCTGAGTGTCCGTCAATGTCACATATTGTGAAAGATTATACAACAACTCTTCATTTTGACGAGTCAAAAGATTTTCCACCACACAAGGGGGCAAGTATCTATTTTTAGTCAAAGCCTCCAGTAGAGAGCCATCTGCCTTTTCGGCTAGAAGGGATAGCACCACAGGATTAGAAATGGTTCTAACACATATTTCTACTATTGATGGATTTTTCTCCTCTTTGGCTCGGTCCAATATATTTTGAGCCTCTATCTCATCAAGCACACTCGTTGCTCGGTCTAATGCGAGCGATGACAGCTCAATACGAGTATCATATATAAAATCATTTGCAAAGCTCAAACTTGAAGTTTGCCTTGGTGAATACTGAAAGACCGCCATTGCAACATCTAAATCATGATGGTGCCCTAGTCGGTTAAGGTCGGCACGAGACATATTAGGATTACTAATAGCACCAATCAGCACCTCTTTACTATAGTCAGTTGCCTTCTCTACTATATAACCTAATGTGCTACCACTTAGCTTTTTATTCTTCACCGCCTTCACCTTCACTTCTGATGGGTACTGGGGGTTGTCAATCAATGATAGTAGTGTGCCATCATTTCTAGCCCACTTAGCGATAGTCATTAGGTCTTGTTCATTACTTCTACTAAGCATATTTCCTAACTCTTAAACATTAAACAAACAACTCATTAAAATGGTAGGTTCTCGTCACCTTGGGCTTGCCCTTGGACTTGTGCTTGCGAATGATCTTGAGACACCTCCTGAGGAGTTTCATTCTTACTTGCACTATCCTTACTTCCTAGCAATTCAATTGTATCGACATACACCACCGCAGCAGGCATTGCCACTCCTTCTTTATCCACATACGCAGTTATTTTCAAAGCACCTACAGCAGCCACTAGTGTGCCTTTTTTCAAGTAAGGCAATAGCTTCTTTAATCCTAAGTTAAAGTTAAGCTGATACCATCTCAAACTCTTTTGATCTTGTTGCTTCTTACTCTTCACAGGGGCACATGATGCCTGTATAAACTTCTCTTCACCATTAATTGTGACTACTTTAGCATCAGCTCCCAAGTAACCAACCAACATTATCTTCTCCATAATTCTCTTTTTTATTATTAATCTAGTATTTTTCAACAAACAACTTTCTTCATCACTCTTGTGAACAAGAGGCACCTCACATACACATACCTCGCTTAGGACCATTTTGATGACCCTCGGGGACAGTAATAGACTTTTTTCCCTCAATAAGGGTCATCTCAGGCCAATCAGGAGCTATCTTATGCTTCGTAAAAATCTCCTTTGCTCGGTCTTTTATCCTATCGTTATCCGTGTTCGCTAGATATTGATTCTTATACAACTCAGCCTCAATAGTGTAATGTACGTCATCATCTATATTCAGCATATCAGAAAGCATATACAATAGTAACCTATCGCTCTTAATATTATGACACAACTCTTTGACCAGACCCAAGTTGTCGGCTAGTTTCGTTGGGATATAAACAAAGACAATATGGTTTGCCAAGGTGTCAAACTCCATCTCGCTCAAGCCTAAGTCCTCATTATCATCGCCAATATGCTTAATGAAATCCACGCTCTTCTCTGGTCCATAATCCTCTAGGACCTTCCCAAATAGGACATGTTCATCTACATCATAAATAAAATTCGACAGTTGGTCTACAAATTCAGAATAAGCATTGTAAAGAATTGATGGTATGCCTCCAGCCAATACATTACTCACCCATTCACCACCCTGATCGTGGACCCCTTCGCTTGTAAATACGAGCAAATCTTGTGCGTTAGGCATAAATACTTTTTCGGCTAGTTCATAATCACGAAAAGCACTATAGGCTCCATATCCATCTTTGCCGTCATACATGTAATCCCAGTATAGGCTATCAGGATAATTGACCATTCCCTCCTTTGCCATACGTAGAAAAGTATCATTGAAGCTGTAGTCATTATCTGGCTTAAAGTCCTCAAAAAGCTTGTCTATACAATCGCTCTTAAACTGTTTAAGTACATCCATAATTCAAACAATAAATATGAGTTGGCAAGCTGTGCCTTGCCTGCCAACTCCTTACCATTAAATACTCTTCTTAACGCCCTTGTCCTTAGCAGCAGAGATCGTCTGACTCTTTTGTGAAGTCTGTCGCTTCTCTTGCGACTTGACAACTCCTACGATCTCTTTAATCTTAGGAGCTTTCTTGGAGATAACCCCACGCTCCTTCTGATACCTAAGAACCGTATTTTCGCTAAGGAACTTAGTATTCCATGTGCTTGCATCGTACATGAAATACGAGTCAAAGGTCTTATCGTTATAGCGACTTTGAAGACCAGTAAGTTTCACAACGTCACCCCGCTTAAGAGTTTCCATCTCCTCTGGAGTGAATGTATGACCACAAACTTGCTCAGGGATCTGCTTTACAGCGTGCTCCACTCGCATATAACGCATCGCATTAGTAATAGGATGCATGCCCACAAAAGCTTCAAACTTTTCTCCATTTCTATTGGTCAGCTCAACAGCCCTACCAATTGAATTAGTGGACAACAGCATGAAAATATCCTCCTCAGTGAACTTATGTCCCATATAAACACTATCTTTCTCCCTGAGGTCAGGAAAAGGTCTTTTTGAGGTCAGTAGCAACTTCACCTCATTACTCTCTTTGTCAATATAAACTCGAGCGGTACCCTCTACTATCGCACGTTCTTTAACATCAGGAATATCTCTCCCTTCTGCTTTGAACAACTCACGATCCTCGTAAGTAAACTGCTCTCGCATATAGATAGGTAGAGCACTTGTCTCTAGCCCAGCACAAAGAGTTTTCACCAAATCATGTTGTCTCTGCAACCAATTAATGTCTATCCCATTATACTCCATCAACTTCCATGGCAACTCTGCCTCTCTCAATGGGAACTTTTTCTCTTCACTCATAACAAAAACATCTAAAAAACATAATAAAACATCTACACAGAGATGGAGCGGCACAACTCCATATCCATCGCAAACATACCCGCATAATAATAGCCCTACCAGCTTTACCTAATTGCCGCATGAGTTCTTTGTGGTTAGTTAGAACTAGATGAAAAAAGAGAGAGGGAAAATGTCAAGGAGGAGAAAGGGGGTCAAGGGACTTTAGCGGAGTAAACATCGCACCATTACGCCTAGAAGTGAAGGCAAAAAAGATGTGAGCCAGCAACGCCAGCCCACATCCTCACAACATCATTAACAATCTACATGATAAAACAATCTATTACTTTATCGACACAAAGGTACTACCCTATAAGACAATCCAAACACTATTCCAATTGCCGCATGAGATCTGGAAAATGACTCTAGTAAAGTGTACCACTCAAGCATAGCAAAATTAATGGTCGTCACCTGAATGGTTATTATTGGGGTCAGCCGATAGCAATTTCTGCACGAACCTAGGAGAATTATAATTGTTGAAATACCCAAGACTCACTGTGTACTTATTAGGCTCTACCCTATAGAGCATTATAACTACTCTCCTTTTCTCTAGCTCCGTTAAGCCATCTCCAACTTGATGGAACCAACAGAGATAAGACTTATTTTCTTTTGAAAAGAAGCTCTCAAGATCCTCATTATGTGGTATAAACTTACCACCACCATAAGAAAATTCTGCATCTACTGAAAAAGTCATGAAGAGGTTGTTAAACTCCATCTTAGCCGTTTCGCCATCAAGTGTCTCTTCGTTAAGCACATAAACGACATAGACCTTGTCACTATGAAGCCCAACCGATACCTCGCATAGCTTCCCAAGGAAGTTGCCACTAAGGTTATCTTCATCGACCTTAGAAAAACCTTTTTTCTCAAGTGCAGAGAACACCTCTTGTTTAGTACCATCTACTGGCACCCCAAGGAACTCTGTCACACACATTTTATTCTCCATCTTTTCTTGTGCATTAAAGGTCCTCACCATAGGAAAGGTTACCACCATTGATATAGGAAATCACCACGCAGAAACCACCTTCAACCCTATTGACAGTAAGAGCAACACGTTTGTTTTGGACTTGTTCCAAACAGTCATCAACTTGGAAGAACCACGCCGAATACAACTTGTCGTGAACAGACATTTCATAGTCTACGTCTTCCTTGTCAGAGATCTTTTTGCCACGAAACCACTTGTACTTTGGGTTATTATCAAGCTGAGAAAAAAGGGTGTTAAAAACTAGCGATACAGATGACTTGTCAATAGGCAAAATTGGAGTCACTACGACTGCACAAACACGCTCCTTATTAGTCCTAACGACCACCATAGAACGTTCACCATTGAAGTCTCCTAACAAACCATCCTCATTTATTCGCATAAATCCCTTCTTCTCTAAGGCAGACACCATCTCCTCTTTAGTCCCATCCACTGGAATCCCCATAAACTTAGTCACACAATCTTGTGCAAAGATGGGGACACTAAACAAAAGCATTAGTAAGAGAATACTCCTTTTGAATGTCACCATGCAATGGAGGCGACTACAAACCAACGTACTATTAAACAAGTTTTTCATATTGCTACTATTTTATTGATATATGCTATTATTATTCTATTTAATCATTGATTTAGTTAGTCACAAAATGACCAATTAAAACACTACATTGAACGGCCACGCTTCCTCTCAGGCTTATTCAACTTTCGGTCATTCACCTTTGAAACCTTCTGCTGCTGCCTCTCGTTATATACCTCTTCTATCTTATCCTTTATCTCAAATCGCTTTGTCTCTAGGCAATTAAGAGCATTTTCAAGTGTTTTGGTATCCATCAGTGGCACATAGAGGTCAAGAGTCTCTTTCAAATAGTGAGAAAAATATGGGTATGCCATCCGGCAACCCTCTTTCAGAGCTTGTGAAACAACTATATCAGGGAAAGTATGAGTGTCATACTTCTCCATATATGCAGCGGCAACCTCATACCGATCCAAGTCATCAATCTCAAGAGCATCAAAATGCTTGAAGTAAAGGTCTTTTGTAAAGTCCATTTCAGAATAAACATCCAAATGGGCCCTCTTCAAGTACTCAGAATCTAGTCCATTTTTAGCGAGGTCATAAAGACATTCTGTAGCATCGCCAGCCCACTTTAGAGCTGGCACAATCAACTCGTCGTCAAACAGGGGACTAACGTTCCCATAGGCAAACTCTAATGCGTCTTTAAGCAAAAATCGCTCAATTAAATTTACATCACGCTCCTCTGTTGTCATGTTATGTAAACTACGAAGCCTCTCTCCCCAAAAATAAACGTGGGTCTCTCTAGCAATCTCCTCATCTGACGACCGATCATAAAAGTAGGTAATGCCATGTTGTCTACCTTCCCTTGACATATCTTTATACACTAGGTCTACCCTCTCGTCATAGCCATACTTTATATCAACATAATGCCTAGAATCTCCTCCTTCAATCCGGACCTCTCTTGCCCTTAGGTCATCTCTCTTTTCCATATTCATTAATTATCAATAGATTAATATTATTTCTTCACTTGGCTACCCCTACACTTATAGAGATAGCCCACCCCTACTCTTCCTCTTTAAGGTAATCTTCTTAGGAGCCTCCTCTTGCTCCACCTCCTTAGAGGGCCTCACACTAGGTTGCATTCCTCCTACTATTGAAGCCACCTTACCGTAGGTTTTACTAGTCGCATTCAAGCGATTTCCGATAGAGCGAGAATCATCAATGCTCTTATCTTCGATAACGATGTGACTCCTCTCTATACTCTTATACAGCTCCAACGTTAGGTCCTTATCCAAAGTCATCTCAAAGGGACTGTTTTGGAACCCACACTTATTACCTTTCGGAACCGTTATGCTATGAACGAGGAAGTCATTCTCAAACATATCTACGAGGTCAATCTTTGCTAGGAAAGTAAGGTTGCCCAACTCTGGTGAAAGGTCCTTCACCTCATTAGCAAATGAAGCGTACGACACACACTCATTACCATTCCTCTCAGAAACGTCAGGAAAATCCGCCTTAAAAGGAACTCCTAACTTCTGTAGCTCATCAACGACCTTGATTGGATTCAACTGTAGCTGATCAATCGCCTTACCAACAGCTGACTCACCATTAGAATAACTGAATTTCAAGGGGCTTAAGACAGGAGGCTCAAGAGCATAGATCCCACTCACTCGAACATTAAGAATGCCATCCTCACCCGTCTGACGCAAGAGCGTATAGATATAGTCATTATCATCAAACGTTTGCAACGAACGAACATAATCTGTTATATCTTGGTATGTTTCATAGTCATCATCCAAATCATCGTAATCTGGACCACAGATAAACGTCCACACCTCCTCCTCGGTGATACCACGATCTCCTAGCTCCTTTTCAACAAGGTCGTACAAAATCTTATCCACAACATCCAAGTCATTATCACGGAAATAAGAGTCTAGTAGATCATAGAAGAAGCAAGCTCCCATATCAAAGCAATCTTGTAACTCTACGAGAGAGTTGTTGAGATTATCCGTTTCATCTACACTCCTCAATTGATACGACTCTTCTAACAAATCGTAGATGTCATCTATCGTCAACATCTCTTTTTCTTTATTCATATCCATAAACGACTAATTTATTACTTACATATTCTTATGATTAGACTTAACACCCATACCACCTACCCTTAAAGGGTCGCTAAAGTCGGAAAATCCAAAAGGCTGCTCTTCATCAAAGAGGTCTTCGTCCATTAGAGAAATTGCAAAAAACTCTGGAATTGATTCAAACACATCCTCCACAAACTGTGGGGGCAAGTCATCTACAATACCATTAATAATGAAATCACAACCTAGATACCCCTCCTTGTATAAGAGGTTCTTTTCGCCCCTAAGATCATCTACTAAAAGCGAGTATGCATCACCATTAAGGTAGCACTCATAACGTATGAGGTCACTATTCAAGAAAAACTTACACACCTCATGAAAACGCCTCGCACTATAGGTGTCAACGAGCTTCACCACATCCTCCTCCGTCAAAAAGGCATAGCCAAGCTGTGAGCTATCCCAAAAGCTAGCAGCTCTCTTTGTACTCAATATCTTTCCCATATCACCAGTCATATATACTGGCACCAACTTCACTGCGTTAAATTTCTGACGAAGCACACACTCATACTCCTTCCATGAGCCAATGTCTGTGGTGTCAACCACATACTCCTCATCACCAAGGTTAAAGAGTGAAGTCAAAAAAGAGAACTTCCAAAACCCATCACTTTTGGTCCTTGGATTCGCCTTTTCAGAGTGACAGTAGTTAATTATCACTCTTACTCCATTATTGAGCTTATCATAAATAGCAGGATTACTCCCTGTCCTTAGGTCATAAAAGAAATTGTCATTCCCTCTCCTACCCTTATTTCTCTGTTTTCTACCCATAGTTTATCTTTATCTTTTAATTCCGTTTTTACCTTTACTCTTAGGTGCAATCGTTATCATCTTTTTCTTTGTCTCAAGGAACCCATCTGTTTCAACACGATTGGAAGGCTCACCCTCAACAAAAGTATGACGCACCACTTTTCCAAGCTTTTTACTCCATTGCTCTGATAGGCCATCTTTCACTCCGTTTTTGTAAGTGCAACGAACCAAAAGGTTCCCATTTAACGACCAACGAGTATAAAGTCCATCTTTATTACCATCTTTGTAAGTACAACGTTCTTTTAACTGCCCATTCGTATGCCAACTCTCACAAAGACCATGCTTTTTGCCATCTTTATAAAAAACACTTTTTTGGAGAAGTCCTTCTTCGTTCCTAACTAGACATAGACCATTGAGGCTCCCGTTAACATAACTCCATTGACTTCCAAGTTGGCCATCACGGCTCCAGCATTCATGCATCCCTTCAAATTCTCCATCCTTATAGGTACAGCGTTCTGCAAGCTGACCATTTGAATGCCATTTCTCAAAAAGACCATCTTTATTACCATCCTTATAGGCACAGCGTTCTGCAAGTTGACCATTCGTATGCCACTTCTCACAAAGACCATCTAGCACACCATCCCTCCAGAAGCTATGTTCTTGAAGACCACTAGCACCATACCACTCAAACGACCCATTAAGTTTTCCATTTTGATACATTCCACAGAAAATGGTTTTTCCATCACTATCTATACAACTAAATAAGCCATCGGACAACGCAGGCACCTTACCCGAAATAGATAAATCACCATATACCTCAGACACAACCTCTAAAAGGTCATAGTGAGGTGTATAGTTATAAAATTTAGAGGTGTGATGCCGAATATATGGAACATACTCAGTCGCATCTTTCCACATCGTCACAGGGACATTCTCTATAACACTCATGCTCATAGGATTGCCTGACTTTGCCTGTTCTTTTAGAAACTCCAAGAACTTAGCAGACCTAAGAAACTCTTGAATAAAAGTTCTTGTAATCATGCTCTTAGGCACTTCATAATCATTAATTGCTCTTTGGCTATTTTCGCTCCGTGAATACCCTATATATCCCATACTTCTAACTCCAAAACAACTTTATATCCTCCCTTTTTAATTCGTTATTATGTTCTCATCATTTTATTCCACTCTTCTTCCCCTTAGGTCTTATCGTTATTTTCTTCTTGCTGTCTTGGGTAGGCGGCTCTGTGAAGTGGTCAACTAGCTTCCCCGATTGTATAACCCCATCTTTATAAATGAATTGGTTTATCTTACCAAAAATTGGGGCCATCCTCTCACATAGCCCATGCTTCCCTCCCTCTTTATAGCTTTCTCGACTTAGTAATCTACCATCCTCCCACCACTGTTCACTGAGCCCATGTCGTTGACCGTCCTTGTAGTTTGCTCTCTCTTCTATTTTTCCGTTGGGGTACCACTTTTCACATAGTCCATCTAGTTTGCCATCTTTATAGTTCTCCCTAACCATAATTTGGTCTTCATTCCACCATGTTTCATATAGACCGTTGAGCACACCTCCCTCTTTATAGTTACAGCGTTTTTCTAATTGCCCACTTTCGTTCCATTCTTCTGAAAGACCACATGGTATTCCATTCTCATCTTCTTGTCTCACTGACATCAAACGCCCATTTTCGTACCACCGCTCACGAAGACCATCTTGAGATGAGCGTTCAAAATAAAGCTTATGATTCATTCCCCTCAGGAACTCAATCTCCCCTCGCTCAGGGTGAAGGTCTTTAGCTTTAATTCGGGATAATGTGGCTTGCTGTCCCTCATCCATATTCACCACTTCTGCTGGCCTTAGGTACTTTACCCTCTCCCCATCTTTATATAGTTCTCGTGTCAGCAATCCTCCTGTTGAATCCCAAGTTGTTAAAACACCATCTAGCTTGTCGTTCTTATATGTACCTCGTGAAAACATCAGACCGCTCTCATCCCTGTATTTCTCAAATAGACCCTCCTTCTTTCCCTCTTTATAAAACCCACGCTTAGCTAGCAATCCACTCATGTGCCTGACTTCCCGAAGGTCCTCTAATTTTCCGTCCTTATAGGTTTCGTTACAAAATAAAACGCCATTTGTGTACCAACTCTTATGTTCTCCATGCATTACATCGCCCTTATAAGTAGAGACCTCACTAAGCTGTCCATTATCGTACCACCTCTCAAAATGGTTAGAGGAGACACGCTCAAAGTATTCCATGCCAAAATCTCCTTTAACAAATTTAATCTCCCCTCGCTCAGGGTACTGGTCATTAGCTCGCAGCTCTTCCAAAACTTTTTTCTGTCCTCCCGTCATAACTTCACCCCTCCTTTCTTTTTAGACTTAAGGGTTATCTTCTTTTCAGACCCTATAGATTTTTCATTGATAAAGTGGTCAACTATCTTTTCAGACTTGAGAACCCCATCACTAAAAACCTTCTGTATCACAGTTTTATAACCTCCATAATACTCAAACAAGCCATCTTCCTTACCATTTTTGTAGTTTCCACGCTCTGCGAGCTTTCCACTAGGGTACCACCGTTCAAATTTCCCATCACTCTCTCCATCTTTATAATTTACTCTGGAGTATGGCTTTCCATCTTCATACCACTCCTCACAAAGCCCATTCAACTTACCTGCCTTATAGATTGCACGAACATCCAACTGACCGTTTTCAAACCACCATTCACGAACCCCTTCTAGCTTTCCATTCTTATATTCACTCTTTAACCTTAGATTTCCATTGGGGTGCCAACCTTCTAATGCTCCCTCCAATTTAGATTCAATATAGTAGCCACGAGATTTGAGTTGCCCATTCTCGAACCACTCCTCACAAAGACCA
This sequence comes from Porphyromonas somerae, assembly GCF_022845615.1. Lineage (NCBI taxonomy): Bacteria > Pseudomonadati > Bacteroidota > Bacteroidia > Bacteroidales > Porphyromonadaceae > Porphyromonas > Porphyromonas somerae. Next base: position 1,148,272 of record NZ_AP025559.1, read on the forward strand.
TCTTTTTTACCCTCCTTATAGCTCTCCCGAACCACAAGGGTCCCATTTTCATTCCACTCTTGGCATATCCCATCTAGCCCTCCATCTTTGACTAAGCTCTTCATCCATAACTGACCATTATCATGCCAACGCTCCAAATGATTAGGCGTAAGACGCTCAAAGTACTCAAAGCCAAAATCATCTTTAGCAAGTTTAATCTCCCCTCGCTCAGGGTGAAGGTCATTTGCAATCAGTTCATCTAAAACCTTTTTCAATCCCTCCTTCATAACTTCACGCCTCCTTTCTTCTTAGGTTCTTGAACCTTAATCCGCTTTGGTGACTCCTTAGCCTCAAGTGGCAACAACTCAAAAAGCTGACCAGATTTATAAAGACCTCGTTCTTTTAATCGTCCACTTGGAAACCACTCCATACAAATGCCATTTCGGCTACCATTCTTGTAGAAGCTACGCTGCTCTAACTGACCATTGAGATGCCACCGCTCAACTAGACCCTCCCTCATGTCCTGCACGAAGGAAGAACGCTCTGACAACTGTCCTGTATCATACCATTTCTCGAAAAGACCACTAAGCTCTCCATCCTTATAATTGCAGCGTCTCTCTAGTCGCCCATTAGGGTACCGACTCTCCCATAAACCATCTTGTCTGCCATCTTTGTAGTTTCCACGACTCTCTAGTTGCCCACTCCTATTCCACCGCTCACAAAGACCCTCTCTTTTCCCCTCTTTGTAAAACTGGCTCTCTTGAAGTTCTCCGTCAGAGTACCAACGTTTAACGAGCCCATCCAACTTGCCATCCTTAAATGGGCGATGAGACAACAAAGAACCATTTTTATACATGCTTACCTCAAGGCCCTCTACCTTACCATTGAGATAGACACAACTCTGCTTCAACTGTCCATTATCCCAATAGGACTCATAAGGACCATCTAGCTTACCCTCTTTGTAGTTACACCTCTCAGCTAGTAGACCACTAGGGTACCAAACTTCACAAGTTCTGTCTCGCTCCAAACGGAAATAATAATCTTTGAGAAGCCCATCCATGATCAATTTAATCTCACCTCGTTCAGGATGCTCGTCATTAGCTCTTATCTCCTCCAATTTTTCCTTCTGTTCTTTTGTCATAGCTTCACTCCTCCTTTCTTGTTGTTTTTCATAGGGTCAACACTGTTGTCCAAATCCTTTTTCCTATTATCTTCAACCTTTTGTTCTATATCAGTTGTAAAAGACATGTTTTCCATCGCCTCACCCACCACCTTTGAGAGGTCAGAAGACGAACCATATAACTTCGCAGATGCCTCCGAATAAAAAGACCTCTCCTCAGGGTGGTAGTCATATTGAATACACCCATTAACAAGAAAAGGGTACTCCTCAAAATCATCAAGGGCGATCGATAGATCAACCAGCTCTTTCTTTCCGAGGGTCAAAGGACCATCACGAAAATCCTCTGTTATACCCTCCACTATAGTAGAGCAACTATGTGAAACCATATCTCTCCACACACCAAGAACCCCATCAGGAGAATAGGGGTTAAAATTCTTCATCTCCTTATACACATACCCCTCACAATCCCAAAAATCAACAAACTCATCAGGGTACATTTTTATTGCTTTCTCCCCTTCCGAGTAATAAATAACATCATCAGAGATAAAACTAGCTATCTCATCTGCTAATTCATATTTATCCTCAAACGACTCACCCTCATTGTCAAGTAGGGCATTAAACACCCTATCCTTACACTCATCAACAAAATTCTCCTTCATAATCTATAGTTATTTATTAATGCCTATTTATCTCCCATACACAACCCAAAAAGCACCTTCCAAAGGAGAGCCTTCTAATCTCATAATTTCAAACCCTTCTTCTTAGGTTCTTGAATATTGATTTGCTTTGGGGTCTTCTTAGAAGTCTCCAACGCTTTGTCCACTCCCTCCTTTTTTGTTTTTTCAACCTCCTGTGTCTGCTCAAAAGACTTCGATTGCTCTTGTTCAGGAGAGGGGAAGTACATTGGAAGAGCCTTAAAGACATCTTCCGCAAACCCCTCAGGGATAAAGGCAACCAACATATTCGCCACAAAGTCGGTGCCATAAAACTCACCAAAACTATCAATCGTCTCGCCAGTATTAACGTCTTCTACCATCATAGAATAAGACTCGCCATTCAGATACCCTTCATATACCTCCAGCTCTTGCTTTAAGACTTCTAATGAAGCCTCATGCAAGTCAGTGATGCCATAAGTATCTGCAAGGTGTTTTTGGTTTTCAGCTGTGAGGAAAGCGAATCCTATCTGACCACTATTCCATCTGTCATTAGGGTCAACAATGCTTAATGCTAGATGTGAATGATCTGTCATGTATAATGGCACCATCTCCACAATATCATATTCCTCTCGTAGTGCCTCCCCATACTCCTCCCAACTATCGTAATCTCTAACATTCAAGCGACAATCCTCATCGCCCAAGTCATACTTTCTATGAGAGCATGATAAGCTCCAACTATTCTCCCATTCTCTAGGAGACTCTGCGGTAGAGTCATAACCAATAGTCAACCTCTGACCATTATGGATCTTATCATACAATACATCTCTACTTCCCTCCAAGTCATAAAAAACACCACTCTCAGTTCTCTTCACATCTTCCAACTCACTCATAACACTTTTATATCATCATTCATTAAAAAAACCATCTGCTCAATCATCACTCTTTATAAGCCTCTTCCTTTTTTAGTCTCCGGCTTAGCTAGGACAATACTCTTTGCACTGCTTTGATCAAGACCTTGATCCTCTACTTCCTTTTCTTTGCCTATAATCTTATAGAGCAAGTCTTGGTCTATATAATCGATTGGACGGATCCCTGTGTCTTCACATCTGAATTCACAGAGTGTTTTAATCCCACAAAGCTGTTCACGCAACTTTAGATCTACCTGCATATTTAATAGGACATTTAGTTCTGTAGTATCTAAGTGGGTGATCTCTTTCCAATCGCTTAGCTTCTCTGATAGAAGTGGCATATAACCCATTCTAGGAGTAAAAGCCTCTTTAATGGCAGACTCAAACTTCGGAGAGTTCATCGCTTCACGATGCAGCTCCTTCAACTTTTGGGTGTTCAACCTCACCTTCTGAAAAATACGATCTGTAGAATAGTTGTAATAGGCAGGACTTGAGACCTCCACTTTTGCCTCAGGAATACTTTTTAATAGATCAGGGTAGACCCTATTTATACTATCTATATACTCCTCCATGTAACACTCGCTGATCTCCTGTTGGTATTTCTCTACATCTATAGAGCAGTATAGGTCACCTACCTTATCCAAATCACTTTCTGCCCCTTCATTGTCTAGCAACCAATTGATATCATCTTCTATGGAATCACTATTCCATAGGGACGATTCGTAGAAACCACAGAAGCCTAGTGCCTCTAGTTCAAACTCTACCTCACCTCCTTTTTCTAAAGTCACCTCATTAATCAATCCTTCCTTCTTCATAACCCTTGATAATTTTTATCCATAAACATATTACCATTGAGAATAGAAACATTCTAACTCTCACATTACAAATGTGACCAGTTCCCGTCCAACAAGAGCAAAAGACCCAATTGCCGCATGAGAATAAGGATGAAAAAGAGGAAAAGTAAGGGGGCGATTGGACAGATGAAAGAGGGTGAAGATCTCACATCTCCACCCTCTCTGCACAAAATCACTTATACTATGAAAATTTCAACCACTAGCACAAAAATACCTGATGTCACATGTACTACCCACTCTTTACAATTGCCGCATGAGGATGAAGAGGGAAAAAGAGAAAAAGAACCCCACACAACTCATAAAATGAATGTGTGGGGATGTGTACTTATGTTGATAATGCTCTATTAAGCTCACCTCTTCCTTTTTGCTCCTTTCCGTGAATGGCTGCTTCTTTGACTATTCTCTGTTGCTAGCTTAGAAGACTTATTAAATATGTGCTCATGCTTTTTCACAGAATGCTTTGGGACCATCTTATCTAACACTTCGGGGTCAATGTACAGAGTTGGTTCTATATAACTCTCCACACAAATCACCTCACACTCTTTATTGATGTTGTTTTTTGTTAGACTAGCGTTGTAGAGGTTTGCTGACAGATGAAGAAGTATATTTAGCTCTCTCATATTAAGGTCTTCAAGGTCCCTCCAATGTTCGAAATTAAGGGAAGGTATTTCAGCGGAGCTAGATCTAAGTACAAGATCGGGGTACTTTGCCCTCTCTATAAAATTCTCAAAGATAGGGTTCTCACAACACTGTTGATGTAGATCTTTAAGGTTATTCATATCAATCCTCACCCTTTGATATATCTCGTCTGTATTAACGGATATAGTTTGTGGACTCACCATTTTAACCTTCTCATCCTCTATCTCCTCAATAATTGGCTTAACCATATTAATACAATCAATATAAGCTCCCATATAAACTTCGTTCATATCAGCCTTATATTGTGCCACATCTATAGAGGAATATAAAGTCTCAATATCCTCTTCTCTAATTCTATTTTCTTTCACCCCATTGATTTCTAGCTTTGAACGTGTCATATCCCATATATAATCGGGGTCCCATAACACTGAATTATTGTAACCACAGAAGCCAATGGCATCTAGTTCAATAGTCACATACCCATCATATATCAATAGTTCTTCTACCTTCATATCACTACAAATAAATCATATCACATAAAACATCAATAATAACTCTTATGGGAGAGATAGCATCCTACTAGGATAGCAACCTCTCCACCCTTCATTAGCCGTTTTTATATCTTTCGCCCACTTCTTTTTTTCTTATCATTCGGAGCAAGGCTAATGGACTTCTTCTTCTCATTCTTATACTTTGAAGCAATTTGCTCCATTAGGTCAGGATCTACATAAGATTGCAACTGCACATCACTTAGAATTGCATGTTCAAAACAACACTCAGTTATATTATAAAACTTAGTGTTATATGGTGAGCTCAGATCGTTATTTAGATTCGCATTAATGTAAAGAAGATTATTGATCTCCAATGGACCAAGAAGAGCCAAATCGTCCCATGGTTTGTCTGGATTGTCCAACTCCCGCCCATCAATGCTATTAAGGTGAAATGGCAATTCATAATCACCTTTTTCAAGAGCTTTGGGAAAATTGGGGTCAGCTATACACGCTGCATGCAATTCCTCTAATTTAGCAATGTCAATAAGCACTTTCTGATAAAGCTCGTCAGTGCCGAAACCGTATAGATGAGCAAGATGGATCGGCTCACCCTCTATTGTCTCCACAAGGTCAGGATAGGTTTCATTAATACAATCAATATAATAGCTCATTAGAACCTCATTCATATCCTTAATATATGCCTCCTCGTTAACAGAGTCGCAGAGAGCATGGACATCGTCATTAGACACCTCTACCGACCAATCTCCGATCTCTTCTTTAAGATCATCTTGTACGATGTCAAACAAACTGTCGTAGCACAACAAGTTAGAACCATAGTAACCGCCAAATCCGAGGAGGTATAAATCAATCGGGACCTTCCCATTTACAGGTTGTTCTCCATTACAAGCAAACTTATAATCTCTTACAATATCCATATCGTTTATTTCTTCAACACTATCTAAGCCTTCACCATTGACATCAAAATGATTACGCACTCTACTGACACTTGGGTTATAAGCAGGATCAATGATCACTTGGTTCTTTCCCATCTCAATACCATCGGGATATTCAACCCTACCCTTATATTTTCCATTCTTGTGCCAACTCTCTCTTGAATACATAAAGTTTTCTTTGCAGTAAAAGCGCATGGAGCGTTGACCATTCGGGTACCAACTCTCTTGTAAACCATCTCGCTTGCCATTCTTATATTGGCAACGATTTAGCTTATTCCCATTCGCCCACCAACTCTCATAGAGACCATTCTCCTTGTTACCTCTCTCAAATATCTGAACCTCTCTGTTAAAAGTGATCTCTCCCAAATCGGGAGATGGGTCATTTTCTTTGATCCTACTTATTATCTCATCTGTCCACCACATAACACTATCGTTTTACAACCTTCAAACTACATCTAAACCTTTACAATCTCTCAACTATCCTCTTTGTACTTACACTACTTCGCCACAAATCACTCGTTACACCTTTCTTCCTTTTCCTTGCTTCTTATCAATAGATGGAAGGTTAATGGACTTCTTCTTCTCATTCTTATACTTTGAAGCAATTTGGTCCATAAGGTCAGGATCTACATAAAATTGCAATTGCACATTGCTCTCAAAAGCACAATCAATACAATACTCAGTTATATTATTATAACGAAGTCTATTAAACCCATTATTTAGATTAGCATTAATGTAAAGAAGATTATTAATCTCCAATGGACCTAGACTCTCTAGCTCATCCCACGGCTTATTGGGATTAGTCATTTCCCGCCCATCTATACTATCGAGATGAAATGGAATTTCATAATCGCCTCTTTGGAGGGTATTATAAAAATTGGGGTCAGCTATACATGCTGAATGTAACTCCTCTAATTTAACGATGTCGACAAGTACCTTTTGATGTATCTCATCAACATCTATACCGGGTAGATAATGAAGAATAGTAGGCTCATCCATTATCGTCTCAACAAGGTCAGGATAGGTTTCATTGATACAATCAATATAATAGCCCATTAGCTCCTCACTCATATCCTTCTTGTATGACGCCTCGTCAACTGAATCACAAAGGACACGCACATCGTCATCAGACACCTCTACTGACCAATCTCCAATCTCGGCTTCAAGGTCAGCTTTTACAATATCAAATAAGGCATCATAATTCATTAATTCAGAACCATAATAACCACCGAATCCGAGGAGGTACAAATCAATCGGTAGCTTCCCATTTACAGGTTTCTCACCATTACAAGCAAAATCATATTCTACTGTAGTATTCATAACTTAACTCCTCCTTTCTTCTTAGCTTTTAGAGTTATATTCTTAGGTTCCTTGTCAACTACTGTCTTAGCGACAAGCTCCTCTTGGCTTAATTCTTGGTCCTCTTCGTGAAAACCAATGTAATCTTGGATAATCTCTGTAACCTCTTCCATGCCACCCTTCTCCATCACCTCGTTTGCCTCTTCTAGGCTTATATCCTCTACATTATCAAGAACCCTTGTATAAAAGAAATCTTGGAAATCATCTCCTATGCGATGGGCGACCTCCTCTACAACAAGCCGTGAGAGATAATGGAACCTAGGATCATCCAACGACAATGGCTGACCAAGCTCCTCTTCTATCTCTTTAGCGAAGCTCTCAATATCATCCATATATCTCAAGTAAAAATCCTTCGTTTGAGAGTAATAAACGAAGTCTCCGAGCAAATCACCAGCACCGAATTCAGAAAGATCATTGAAAAAGCTCTCGCCCCTATCATAGTTCCTGATACCATCTTGAAGGGACTCTTTCACCTCATCGCTGAATGAATAGTCATTCAACTCCATTCGCTCCATTAAGTCGTCTAGGGTGTCCCAGATAGACTCCAATACAAACTCCCTTGGGTCAAATTGGCTCCTCGCTTCTGCTCTCTCACGTAGCTCAGCAGCGTGAGCTTCCAACATCTTTTCAACCTCCTCTTTGGGGGCGAGTTGATCAGGACCAACGATTCCCGGAGATGTCGCATAAACTGGCTCACCCCAAAGCCCATTCTCCCCGATAGGTGTATGCTCCCAAATATCGGGAGAGAGCCCTCTTAACTTAGTCACCCTCGGGCCCTTCTCAATACCATGATGGTACTTAGTACAAAACTCAAGGGGACCTTCTTTGGTCCACTTCTGATAAAAGCCATGTAGTCGTCCATTCACGTCATAACCATAACTTCGTTCTAACTTATTAGTCGCTTGGTCATAACAAACTACTTCCACCTCACCCACCTCATTGGTTGTCTCTCTATACACCAATAAACGCTCTTCTTTTTGCTCTTCTTTACTCATAACAAAACATCCTCATAAACAATTCACATCTCTACCACGGTGGAACCACACCACCTTTTGACAAACATAACCGTATCACGAGAGGTGACCCCGACTCGCCTAATTGCCGCATAAGGAGGAATATGTAAAAAGAGGAAGAAGCAAATAGGCAAGGGGGGCGATAGGACAAACGAAAGAGGACAAAGAACTACATCTTCGCCTTCTCTACACAAATAAAACTAGAAAAAAGAGTTGCTACAAAAAGTAGTCACTACTCAGAGATACTCAACATTCTCGCAATTGTCGCATACGATTGAGGACGAAAAGCAAGAGGGTGCAGATCTCACATCTCCACCCTCTCCAAAACAAAAATTCATAAAACTGTATACCTAGACAAGTAAATACATAGCAAAGGTAATGAGCGAGACCGAAGCGAGCGAGGCTCACCTAATTGCCGCATAAGGGTGATGGAAAAAGAAGAACGGAATTTGCAAGGAGAGCAACATCAAATACCCACATTTTCAATCAAAGAAACTTAAGAAGCAACTTAGAATAGGCAAAATACGCTCTATGTAAAATAGATGTTGTATATTTGTGGTAGGAAAGTGGATTATTGCATCCAATCGAAAGATTATATACAGTTGGTTGTTTCTATTATTTGATGAATGAGTGTATTTAAGTCAAAAGGGTTTCATGGGACTAGCTATGAAAGTGCAAATAGCATACTCATTAATGGGTTTAACATCTCCGTTGGAGATGATGAGTGGCTCGGCGATGGAGCTTACTTTTTTATTGATGGTTTAGAAGACCCACAAAAAGCAGCGGGTCAATGGGCATGCGTGAATGCATGGGACAACAAAAGTCATCAATACCGATATAACGAATATGCCATACTAGGTGCTACAATATCTACAGAAGAGTCTAATGTGCTAGATTTGAGAGAGCAGAGAGGTTGCGAAGTATTTAAGTATGTACTGCAAAAGCTAGAGACAAAACTGAAAAACGAATACAGAAAACGTAAAGTGATCTTTATTGATGGGCTTGTAATAAACGTTGCAAGAAAATATCTTTTTCCGGATCTTGTTGTTTCAATAGCGAATGTATATATTAAACTTACGAAAGAAACTAGGATCTATAGAGTCAATAGGGTCTCTCAAAACTGTACTATTTGTGCTGTATATTCACCAAACGAGATTGTAACTGATGTAAAAATTGTAGAAAAAGGAGATATACCAATATGAGACTAGAAGATGTAAAAGATAGAATAGATAATTTCTTTGATCAAATCTCAAGCGAGGAATTATTTGATATACTTACAGAGGAATTTGGATTTCCTGTGGAGTACTCTAACGATGGTCTATTTGAGGTAGCATCGTCAGGTCCCCTAACAAGACAATATGAACTAGATAGAGATGCAAATGGTCATATTATCAATGTACCCACAAGCAAAGTTAATTACATCATTTATGATGATGTAGATGGCATTAAGAGGTGCGAGAATACCTCATTTGAAAGGAACAATAACGACACGACTCCCTTTGCGGCATAAAATATATGAACATTCAATTAAGAAAATGGAAGGTTGCAAAGTTGGACTTGCAACTTTATAACCAAGAAGATAACACCGAGGAAGCCAACCGCTCTTTCAAATTTTCTTATAAGACAGCTGGTCTACCTCGGAGCAAAAACTCGTTCGTTGTTTCTTTTGAGGTCAGTATTATAGGTCAAGACTTCAAGATGGATTTGCTGATGGACTTCTTTTTTGTAACAGATAACGATCTTAATGACAAGTTTTTCAGCTCTCCATTTGCGAAAGTAAATGCCCCAGCTATAGCCTTTCCATATATCAGAAGCTATATCTCTAACCTTACAATGCAATCAGGTTATGAGACAGTTGTACTCCCCTCTATAAACTTTGTCAAACTAACAGAGGACAAATAACATCTTACCATCTTATTTTTTGAGAGGGCGTATATTATCAAGTCTATGTTGAGATAAACATGCCTCTTTACATTTAAGACAAGAGTCTCTAAACTCCTTCATGGAGGGTCCTACTAACCCTAGTGCTTTAATCTCTGCTACATCTTGTTCCAGTTGTTCCCTTGATACTGTATCAAGGTACTGTTGCATTAAATCAACTATCTTTCCCATATATAGTCAATTAATGGTTGTGTGCCTTTTTTCTTCTTATACATATCTAAAGACACAACAAAGATAACAAAAAAAACAAGTGCCGAAACATGGGAGATTAAGAGATACCAAAAGCTTACTCTCTCTTCACATGAAAAATATGAGAGAAGGGTTATGACAAAAGTAGGCTAAATATGATTTTCACAGTTAACGCTTTAATCCCCTATTTCCTTTAGGTGGGGTGATTGCTATACCCTTTTTGAATCTCAGCTTTACTCTTTCTGCACTTGCCCTTCTCTGAAGAGAGCTAATCGTCTCAGAAAGTAAGTGTGTACGACACCATTTTATTTCATCTGGCTCCAATAGAGGAGCTAAAGCAGAGAGTATTCTATTGTTAGGAAACTCCTCTAAAATTTTAATATCCACAGCCAGTTGTTCCAAAAGGGTACGTCCCTTTCTTTTCATTATAATCTCTTCATTTGGAAAAACATCTCTCTGTTCAAAGAAACATATATCATATATATCTCTTGTAGCAATCCCTGTGCGTTCTTCTAAAGCGATAAGCTTATGAGCGTACATATCTGACAACGACATAACATTAAGAGAAAAGCTATCAAACGTAAGGGTTTCAAATTGCTCTCCCCAATAGCGATTGGAAACTTCAATCTTTAAGTTCCAAAAACCACTACCATAACTCAAAACGACTTTAGGCCCAAAGAAGCCTAGGTTACTATCAACTATCTTCCCATACTTACTAGCAATAGTAAGTATGCGTTCATAAACAAAACGCTCTTGCTCTTTATCGACCAAAGTAAAATCCAAGTCAACGGAGAAGCGTTTTATTTCATGAAAAAACATCAATGAAGTTCCACCTTTGAATAGCAATAGTGGAGATAATTTCTTGTCCGACGCTATATCTCGGAGTATATCATATAGATACCTATAATGTTTATCAGTCGTTGCTGTCATAATGACAATATTGTTGAAACACGCTCTGTTAAAGCCTTGTTGTTATAAATTGGAAGTAGATCAAGAACCTTTTCCACGTTTAATGGGTCTATGTTCTCATAGGTTCGCCACTTATCAACATAGCATAGGTCGAGAAACGCACGCTCCACTGTAGCTATCGTATAGTTTGGATTAGCAATCTTACCCCTCCTATTTATCAGAATGGAAGTTGAGAGCTTCCTAAATAGAAAAACTTCACCAGAAGGATTAAAGATATGCTTTGGTTGGTACGAGGCGAGTGTTATTGAATTATCGTATTGAAAAATGACACCATGCATCCTAAGTACTGTCTCCATTGATATATACGAAGGCACTTGAATCTTGCAGGCGAACTCTAAAGGATCATACGAAGGTAGTGCATACACACCTTGTCTTAACCTGAGAATATCACCGCCTCGCACTAATCTTGACAATCGATTGGGCAAGACAGCAGCAGGATAAAGACCTCTGGTCAAAAGTCTTATCTCTTGAATGCTGAACACAGTCTTTCCAGACCGATATAATAATCCTACTATCGTTTCCATATTGCAAACATAAGCTATTATTACCATATATACAAATATCGACTCGCATTTCAAGACCATACAAAGTTCCCCATAAAGACATAAAGGAGCCCGACTGCATATCACAGAAGGGCTCCTACAAAGAGATAAGACAAGACAGACTACAACAAACTGTTAGAACAGCACCTTGAGTCCACCTTCAAAATAGGGTCGCACCACTGTGTTTGTAACCGTTCCCCAAAGGAAATGGGTGCCCAACCCCATTGTAACAGCTAATTGCGTTGTTAGGTAAATATCTGAATGCAAACCGACTTTTCCTCCATAGATAAAAGCTTGCGTCTTATCTAGGGAGTTATCATCTGGTAGCGTTTTATCACCCTTATTCAAAAGCTCATAACCTAGACTTAGACCTGCAAATCCATATAGGTTAAAGGTCCTAGCAAAGTCACCAATAATAAAGAGGTTATACCCTCCATTAGCGACAATAGTCATATCACTAATAAAAAATTCCTTTTTGGGAACATTGTTCTGCTCAAAGTCAAGACCGACAGACCAATAGTTTCCTCCTTTAAGAAACTGGGCATACTCCACACCAGCTGTAAATGATTCTTTGGTATGAAAGGGCTTGCTCCGATAGGGAATACCACCTTTCACAGACACCATTTTAGTTCCTACAAACATCACCTGAGCATCTGCCTCTTGAGAGACAAATGGTAGTAATGTCAACGCAAATAGAATAATACAAAATACCTTCTTCATATCTTTTTTTCTATGATTTCTCTCCTTGGAAAAAGGAGAACTGAATTAATTTATCTTCCTAAAGTTATCTAATTCTCTCGCCTTCAAGAGGTCGTTGCCGTCAACAATCATATTGAGGGTACGTCCACCATTTTTCTCAAACAGTGAAATCTCCAACACCTTACCATCAGGCATTGAAAAGATAGGAACAGCAAAAATAATATTTGCTGACCCTGAGCCATTCACTCGTTGCACTAGGTTATGGCACCTTACAGGAGTGATAATCTGCTCCTGCATAGCACTACGCTTAGCTAGCTTTTTGTCAACCACCTTAAACCCAATATAGTCAATAGGGTAGCCTACCTTAGAAGAGTTCTTTACGAAGAGGTGGAAGTAGTACATACCACCGTGATAATATAGTGCCTTTAGCTGTAGCTGAATGCCATACTTCTGAACACCTATATGGCGGAAATAGATGCGGCCTCTCGATGCTATATACTTCATTGCAGCATCTACCTCTCTGGGGCTCTCTCCATAAAGGTCACTCGTTTGAATCCCAATGTTATTTTGAGGTGTTGTGAGATCTACGTCTTGATTAGCATAGCTCTGCATCTCAATATTCAACTTTGGTGGTTGGTGGTTATAGCGAACATTATAGTTATAAAACGAGCCATCCTCGCAGACTACACTTAGATTGGTCTCGTCCTTGAAATACTCTGTAACTGCTTTCACCCTCAATATGTTTTGAGCATCAGCAGGCACATCTGCCGCTATATTTGAAGTTCCGAGGTCCACATAAACCACTGGACTTGGGAATATAATATGCACCGTTTTAATAGCACTCACCTCTAGGTAATAGGGGACTATCACTTGGTCAGAGGGGATGCCTCTTGTAGATGCCCTATTATCTTGAGCATGTACAATTAAAGGGGTCATTAAGAATAGACCCAAGATAACTGACGATATTTTTCTTATCAACATAATCAACTATTTTTATCATTCATTAAAAATAACTTATAACCAGACCGAATGGTCACCGTAGGAACTCTCTGTTTGCCCTTTAGCATACTACCCACTCCTGCTACGACACCTCTAGTAACAATCCCTGCCGCCGCATCCTTGGCAGAGCTATTCATCGTAAAACCTTGGGAGGCACTAGTACTTGCCTGTAGCAGACCATCACCAAGTGCTGACGCTGTCTCACTAGCAGCTTGCACTATATCGCCATCAGGGACATAAATACCCCTCTGTGCATCAATATCATAAACAGAAAGCTGTACCTGCATGATACGACCCTTGTACTCCACATTGCTAACAACCACATTAAGGCGATTACCACTAAGTTGCACGATGCCATTTACAATCGTTCCTGCCCTTAAAACAGTGTTACCTGCATAGGCATCTTCTGTGAGACGTATAGGTAAGATGTCCCCGTCCTTCACTGTGATCGTCTGTTGGACGGTCGCTTTTAAGGCATTTCGAAGAACACCTTGCTCCTCTTTGTCCTTTGAGCTACCACCATGAAAAGGAGACTTCGTAATTCCATCTCCACCTAATAGAGAGACCACCTCGCCACGTTTTGCTGTAACTTGTAGCAACTGCTTTCCATCACTAGATTCGGTACTACGCTCGGCAGCTTGAACTCGCTGTGCCATCTCATTATTGTCTGAGACACTTTGCTCATACAGCTCCTTATACGTGTTCACCTCTTGTCTGAGAGCTGACTTCTCCTCTTCGGCTTGTTGCTGTACCATCTCTAATGCAAACTGATCGTTATTGCTTTGATAACGCTCTTGAAGCTCTAAAATTCGCAACATACGCTCATTATCAGTAGCATCATCTGTTATACTCACATCATATCTCTCTGAGATCTCGTTGTTGGCGGTTTCCATCCGCTGCGACTCAAAAACAGAGGAGAGGGCTTCCTCCTCCTCGGTCGGTTCTTTCTCCGGCTCTATCTTATTGTCAATACCCTTGCCCATAATATCAATAGTCTTGGCATTAGGCAAATCCTCTACCACGCTAGAACTAGTAGGGTCCCTATCGCCATCAGAGACGAATAAGGGTCGTACAAGAACATATACTATGCCAAGTGCCATCAAAATTAGCAGGATAAGGACGATTAGATTCTTCTTTTCTTTCAATAAATCCATATCACCACTATTCTTTAATTAGTTCAATTCTTCACCATCAACCTCAATCGTATTGCTATAAGCGTCAAAAATATCATCTCCGCTAGTAGTCTCATCAAAGCCCTCTAGGAGGTCATCTGGCACAACACTTCCATCTTCCAACATTCTTGCTTGAGCCTGAGCCTTCTGCTCCTCGAGCTGCTTCTGAATCATCTCCTTCTCTTCTTCCAATTTCTTACGCTCGGCCCGCTCACGAGGGTTACCCCAAATTGCATTGTAGGTTTGAAGACCTAGCCCAAGTAGGATCAAAGCCAAAAGGAACCAAAGCAACTTGTTCACATGTCGTTGCGGGATAGCATCTGAAATCTTACGAAATAGGTCTGGCTTCTCTGCAACGCCCTCCTTCACATCTTGGGTATCGACCTGTTGCTCCAAACCCTTCTCCTCCACACTCTCTAAACTCTTTGTCTCTTTCTCTTTTTCCATCATAATCGTTCTATTAATTAAAAGTTATACGTATTAAAACCTATTGAAACCTCTTCTCTCAGTGCTGTTAATCTTGCTATTATCAAGGACTCTAAACTGTGTCAGCATGAACCCACTAGGATTATTGTCACTACGAACAACATCTACGAGCCCACCCTCACTGACAAAGTTTCGTGTCTCAAGCAAGCTAGCCCTAGTGATACGCTGTTTGCCATAATACCTCCATGTGTAAGGGTAACTATCCATATTCACCTTGATAGAGTCACAAATGATGGTTTGTATCATATCACCATTCACGATACGCTGATAATAACCCTTCTCTGCGAGGTCCGAATAGTAGACGTAAGCACTATTGTCGGCCATAGCAATCGCACTATTAAGATTATTGTTAATAGCCTTATCATCTGGTGTAAGGGTTAACAACAAATCATGAAATCTACGGACATGCTCTCTTGCCTCTATTGGGCGACTCATCTTAGCATCTTGATTGGTAGCCAGCATCATACTTCCAGACTTGTCTAGGACGTAAATGACACGTTTTGATTCTTGCACCTGCATATAGCTATACATCAAGGCACCAAGACAAACAATCAAACAAAAGAAAATAAATGTAAGCGTATAAAAACGCATCTTTTTGTAGTTCGTCTCCAAATTAGGGAGGATCTTAAAGTCTGCCATATTAATACTTAGTTTTTGGTTATAGTTTATTTATTAATCTTGTCTGTCTCTTTGTGGGTACCAGAGGGGTATGCCAGCCATCAACCTTGCTTGGGTCAATCGGTCCTCTAAAGCCGTCCATCTCTGCACCTCGTTGAAAGCCCTTGAAGAGCATTCCTCTGAACTCCTTACTATCCTGCTCTCTCTTCTCAGCATTTGTCAATTCAAACTTGCCATCACCCTTATATCGACCTTCCTTATACCTATCTACTAGCTCTTGTTGGTCGGGGCTCAAGCGTACACCACGGCTCTTCATTGCAAGCAATTGCTTAGCTTGTTTACGCAGATCTTTCTTCTCGGGTTTGTTGTTCTCAGCAGCAAACCGCTCACCCTTCTCCACTCGCATTTGAGTGAGCCCCTGCTTATATTCAGTAATGTCCTTATAGGTAAAATTACCATGCATCATAGCTCTAGCAATATCCACTGTGCCACGACCCGCTCTACCCACCTTATCTCCGACATATTGGGTTGCTCTATTAATACGACCATTGGAACCTGTCCTCTCCCCACTCTTGGTTAACTTCTTATCCCAAGTCTCCTCGAACGAATTGGTGACCACACCTCTACCAATTCCCCGCATAACACCTGCTCCAAGACCTCCGGCAACTGCACCTGTAACAGCAGAGGTTTTCATTGTCGACTTTAGCATCGCACTATTTAAGTTGCCAGCACCTCCTCCCGATACAATATACTCGCTGATCTCAGGTATTTCGAAATAGAAGTAGCTAACCATGATAAGAGCCAAGAACATCACCAAGGCAGCATCAAATGAATCTCCAAATGAGCTATTCATCTTAACAATAATGAAGTTGTTAAGGTATCGCAGAAGATTCGCCATAGCTGGCCAAAGACCAACAGAAATGTAACGAGCCACCCAATCCCTAAAACTACTTTGAAGGGGTGTAAATTGGCTCAATGCCAATGTGACTGGACCAAAGATGGCTAAGAAAACAAGGTAGAAACGGCTCATCATGTTTATTATGACATAAGCTATTCCCCCTAGAAACTCTGCTATCCACGCAAGGGCTGGAAAAAGAATATCATACTTGAAGGTCAAAATAGCCTCTCCAATCTCCTGTTGAAAGTACCCTTTAGCCCCCTCAAAAATAAATGCACCAATACTTTTAAGCAAGCTCTTTTTCTTCTCATTTTCAGCCTTTTGTTCCTCTAGTTTCTTCTTGCCCTTCTCCCGAGCTTGGTCAAAGGCAATCGTCTCGACCTTCTCCGTCTCATACGTTGATTTAACTCCATTGCTAATACCACTAAGCGTTTCATTTAGGAGAGAAGTTACAACACTGAAATTCGTAATGACAAGGGCAATGCAAATAGGGCGAATCAATGGATAGAGATCTATTGGTCTATTGGATTCTATCATTGGCAATAGAACCTTAGCTAGGTAAATAATAATACCGATGCTAGCCAATACAACAGCAAAGTCTTTAATAGGGTCTAACAGCCCCCAAACCGTATTATCAATCGAATTAAAGACGTTTGTAATGAAGTTGTCCGCACCATCAATAGTGTCTCGAATGCCACCATTGATAACATCACCAATATCCCTTGTCCCTTCTGTAGCACTCATGGCGTCTTAAAATATCTTTTTCACAATATTCTTTGCCGTTCCGGTAGAATTACCTACGCCACCACTCTGAATTATAAAGCTTGCTAGCGAGGGAACCTGCAAGTAGAGAGTAGCTGAAAACAGTAACAATAATATTGAGACGAGAACAGCCGAGAAGGTGGGTTGGAGATTATTTGCGATTGCCATAACTATCTCATTGATGATAGCTCTGACAAGCGAAGCCAACCCCGGCCAAAGACCGACTGACAAAAACCTCGCTAGCCACTGTGACGCTGAGCCAGCAAACATCTTAAACTGGCTCAAGCCGAAGCTTAATGGACCAACAATAGCCAAGATAACAAGGTAGAACTTACTGAACAACATAAGTCCCAAGTAGATTAACTGCCCTAACATCATCGCCAACCATGCAAGAGTAGGGATCAGCAGACCATACACACCCTGCATCCACAACCATGTCCAAAAGTTTGAATCATCTACTTTTTCAGCTTCAACTTGCCTCTTGGTCAAATCTTCGGCGACCTGAATACTCTTATTTGGCAAATGGATAAAGCCATAGTCATCAACTGGCATCTCGGTACCATAATAGTTATATGTTCTTTTGGCATTAGGTGGAGGAACAGATACCGTAATTGGGGTATCAGAATTTGATCGCCCTGTCATCTGGTCCACTTTATCCATAAACGTAGAGAAGTAACTATTAACATCTTGTGTTGGAACCATCTTGCCGATGGCATTACCTAACCCTGTACTTATCTCACTACCTGCCTTCGTCAGTGTAGTAAAGTTTGCAATCACCAAAGCAACAAATATTGGCTTTAGAAGTGGATAAATCTCAATTCGCTCTGACCGCTCAATCATCGGTAGCAGGACGGAAGCAAGGTAGACAATACAACCAATACCCGCTATGACGGTACTCAAGCCGATCAACAGATCGGCAGAGTCCATCATATTATCAAAAACCTCATTCAGCGAATCTGCAATGGAGGTAACCCCACTATCTACAAAATTCTCGCTAGCCATAATAAATTCTCCTACCTCTAAAGCCAATAACTCTCACAATACTTTTGCCACTAAGACTAGAGCCGCATATTCAGGAAGCTCTCTCGGAATGCAGCATCCTTTACCCTATTCTCGTGTCTTAGCTCTGCTCTCTTAACATAAACAACGAGGTTTCTCGCTGATCCGAGCACCATTGCTTGTTCATCTGATAGCTCTTTCAGCATCTGTAGTCGCTCGTAGTCGCTCATCTTCAATGTGCCATTCTGGCTAACAAGGCTGTAAAGCTTTTTCAGGTGGTTAAAGCTATACTCTTGGATAGAGACGGCATTATTCAATACATACTCGTACTCTGCTAAAGTCAAGTACTTACTTCTTGAAGTCAAGTTGATAGCAGCACCACAATATCCTTGGATGTCACGTGTATGTCCAATGAAATTAAGCATATCACGATAGTCCTGAACACCACCGCTAAGAAGCTTTAGGTCATTGTAGTAAGTGTTGGTCGCCCTCCACAAACTATCAATGTCATTATTCATACCACCACAGATCTCGTTAAGTCCTGCCAGCTTCTTGTCCATTGCACCTGTTCCCTGCAAGATCTCCTTTACGACCTTAATCATCGCAGCATTTTTAGCTGTCTTTGATGATATTCCCAACAACCTTCCAAGCCCACCAACAATTGCCTTTCCAACCTCATAAACTTGGGCATTTGCCACAGGGACTGTAGCTGAATACCCTCCCGTAAACAGCAACAGCACCAACATAATTTGTCTAAACTTTTTCATAATCATACCCTTCTAAAAGTTAACTATTAATACACTTCTCTAGCCCTTTTCTCCTCGTCTGCACTAGCGAGGTTATAAAGAGCTTTATCTATATTCCCTTCACATAGAGCAAGCTCCTTCTTCACCTTTTCCTTCTCGCTACTCTCGGTCGTATAGGCATAGTACTCTGTTCTGCTCACCTCTGTAGCATAAACAGCTCCTACACTCTCACCAAGTAGGATGAACACATCTTTTGATGGGTTCTTACCCTTGATCTCTACCTTGCCTGTATTGATGGACAGTACCTGAGCAATCTGCTTTTCGTTAAGTCCTAGTAAGTAGGCAATTGCATCAAAGTGTTCTGCGAACTTACCCATGTCAAGCACTATCTTACAGTCGCTGTTGTTTACGATGGTGTCTTTCACAACTTTATTGCCTACAAGGTCGGAGATGTTTTGTGTTACTACCATCGCCTCGCCATAGAACTTACGCACCGTACGATACAGATAGGCAATAAAGTCGGCCATATTACCATTCGCTAATGCACTCCATGCCTCCTCAATGACAATCACCTTACGAACGCTCTGTGGCAATCTCCTCATCTTATTAATGAACATCTCAGTAATAATGATGGTGATGATTGGTAGTAGCTCTGCGTTATCCTTGATCTTATCAATCTCAAAGACCACAAACCTCTTTTTCAACAAATCGATATTGTCATCACTATTAAGAAGGTAACCGAAGCGGTTATTCTTATAGTATGGTGTTACCGTAGTTAAAAAGTTATTGAGGTCAAAGTCGTTATCATCTATATAGACATCGCTCGTCTCCATCACCTCACGATACTCTATATGCATGAAATCATAGAAGGTATCAAAACATGGACGAATGTGACGGTCCTCTGTCACAAACTTGATATAGGCATCTACAGCACTTCCCATCACACTACGCTCTGTGTTGGTGATAGGGTCGGAGGTGCCCTTCCAAAGTGTGAAGAGTAACATCACCAATGAGTTTTTCTTATCCTCACTATAGACGTAGTCGTCTGTATAGAATGGATTAAAACTCAATGGGTTGTTCTCATCGTAGGTATAGTAGATACCATCTTCGCCCTTTGTCTTGATATTAATGATCTGGCAAAGGTGTTCGTAGCTATGTCCTACGTCCACAATCACCACATGGGATCCTTGCTCGTAATATTGTCGTAGCATGTGGTTCATGAAGAAGGACTTCCCAGAGCCCGAAGGTCCTACAACAAATTTATTTCTGTTGTTGATGATACCTTTCTTCATCGGCTCATCGCTGATGTCAATATGGACAGGACGCCCTGACAAACGCTCGCATAGCTTAATACCAAATGGGGAGAGGCTATCTCTATAGTTCGTCTCTATAGTCATTAAGCAAGTGGCATTTGCTAGAAAGCAGACAAAGGTATCTTCTGGGTCTAGGTCGGAGCTATTCCCCGGAATACCAGCCCAAAAGAGTTGTGGAACGGTGTGTATCTCTCTATATGGAGTGATGTTGCACCTTGCTAATGCCGCTGAAACCTTGGCATTATTACGAGAACGATCATCATTACTCTTCGACAAGCTCAGCACATTGACGTGAACTCGCACAAGCCGTGCCGAATCCGCTCCTTGAGCCTTTAAGAACTCTGATAGGGACTTAAGGCTTTCCTTATTACTTCCTCCAAAATTGGACAAGCTCGTTAAGCGATTCTTCCTCTGTTCTAGCTTTGCCAAAACAGTCTGTGTGTCCTCAAGGAAGATATACTGGTTTACTATATGGTCACAAGGCAACAGAAGCCCAATTGGGCTCAAGAAGGAAAGGTGCTGTTTATGGGAACCCACCGAGAACATCTCGTTCTGAACAGATGAGGAGACCATATTTGGAAGCAGCTCTATATCTGCTACGCTATGAGCATCTATATAGTAATCCCCTACTCTAACACAGTCGGGCATCAGCTCTATATCTGTTGGTGCAATATCTTGATAGAGAGTGAGGTACTCTTCAAGAATCCCCTTCTTCATTGGGTGCCCCTCTTCTGAGAGTGTCTGCCCTACTAGGTCATCACCTTTAAGTCGTTTAATATCCATCAGCCCTGACTCCTTAAAGATCTCCTCAAACTGCATGAGCTTATCTGAGAAGACTTGAAGCTCTGACATATCAAAGGCATTGAATGGCAAAAGACGCTTCTGGGTCAGTGATGAATAGAGGGTTGTGGCCTTGAAGTTTTTTCTATTGCATTTTGTAATAAATAGATAGCACTTATGTTCTTGGTAGGGTCTTGATAAGAAGTGTTTCTCAAAGGCCATATCAAAGTAGGTGTACTCCTTCTTGCTGAAATCAACCTCGTACTTCTTGCTGATAAAATGGTCTTGCTTATGAACGATAGTCAAATCTGGTAGAATATTGATAGAGCGTTGCCAAATAGATTGGACTCGCTCGTAATCAACTTCCGACAGACTGAATATCTCTGGCAATGTGACTTCGTAGCAAGCTGTAAACGTTGCCCGCTTACTGATTAAAAAATCACTCTCCACTGCAATGATTGGGAAGTACTCTTCTAAACGACCTACTTTTTTTGTTGTCTTGAACATAACTCTAAATGTGCTAACCTCGTAGGAGGGGTAATCCCACCTACTATTACATTGGGAACTTTCTTACTCGCAATACTCTTAGAAAGACCACCACGACCATATTTTCTCGAGATTCTAACCACCATATAGGCAAAGGCACCAAATAAGCTCATAGCAATTAGAAGTCCAAAAAAACCAGCCCCATAAACGACTGATGCAAAGAGGTAGCCCCCTACGGTTACGAGCAGACCGCCAAATAGGGCTAGGGCATAAGTAAAACTTAAACCCCAAACACGTATCTGACGCTCTGCTCCTTTATATACTGAAACCTCTAACACAACTTTGACCTCCCATTATTGCTTAAAAGCCAAATTATATTCCGCCTCCGATCTTAAACAAGGATTTAGCGATGCTGATGGCAATGAAGAACACCACAAGACCCCCAACCCACATCATCAGTTTCTTCTTAGCTTCATGGTCACCCTCTTGGAACTTAACAACCAAGGTGATTAGAGCCACTACCGCTAAGATGCCAGCAAGCACTTGAACGATACTAATAACATTAGCAGCGGTGGTTCTAAGGCTCTCCGTAACCTTCCCTAGCTCCGCATTTACCTGTGTCAGACCTCCTTGTGCAAAGGACTCTGTGGCGGGCAATAATCCCAAAAATCCGAAGTAATACAACTTCCTTAAACTAGTCCGTCCATTAGACAAAATGTTCTTTCTCATAATCTTATCTCTCTTTTTATTTGTTATAAATATGATTACTCGTTTTCATACGCCAAAGATAGGTAGTCGCTAACCCATAAACACACCCTTCCAATTGCCGCATGAGATTTAAGCTAGAAAAGACGGAAAAAGGAAGAGGGGAGGGTGGAGAGAAGGCGCAAATGGTTGTAGCAAAGGCAAGAGGGTGAAGATCTCACATCTCCACCCTCTCTAAACGATTAACAGTTTATCCCCAAGATCGCTTATACTTCAAAGCAATCAAGCAATTAGAGATTATGCCACAAAGATAGATAGTTACTAGCCCATAAACACATTCTCACAATTGTCGCATACGATTTAAGTTGAAAAGATGGAAAAAGGAAGAAAAGGGGGAGCTAGGATAGTGGAAAAGGTTACAACAAAGGAAAGAGGACGGAGATCTCACATCTCCGCCCTCACAAAGAAAAGAATTCAGTAAAACAAATTGTACGTAACAAAGGTAGCCTCATATAGAGGAGGGTGCAACTTCTTCCAATTGCCGCATACGAATGGTCACAACAAAGCAAGAGGGTGCAGATCTCACATCTCCACCCTCTCTAAATTATTTTCTAATTAATTCTAACTAATAAAGTGTTCACTTATACTTCAAAGCGATAAGATATGTACACAAAGGTACATCCCTATAAGTCTATACCAAAACTCTCACAATTGCCGCATACGAGGGAGAATGAAAAAGAGAAAAAGGGAGAGGAATAAATAGATTGGAAACCGCTGATATAAGTTGCTATAAAGCAGCTAGTTAGAGGGCGAAAAGTGGTCGAAACATTTTGTGGATTGGTGGAAAATTGGTATCTTTAGGTATGAGAAAGAAGATGAGTGCCAGTCACTTATGAGGATAAAATAGTATATTGACAAACCAAATAAAAACAAGATAATTATGAAGCGGATAACAAATCAATTGGGACGGAGCTCGCAAAGGAGTTTATTTGCGAAGGCAGCACTATATACAATAGTGGGATGTATGGCATTGGTAAGTTGTAAAGGAAAGGACAGACCAGTTCCTCCCGAACCAACACCTCCCCCGACTCCGTCACCCACTCCTAGTGATGAGATTAGACTAGCTCTTTCCCTAACAAGCGGAGGGGTCATTGCTAATGGGAAACTAGTTAATGAGTGGAAGACTAATGATGAAGTAAAGCTATGGGGGATAATAAAAGATGGCAACAAGGCAATACCACTAGTCGCAAAGCGATTGGCAAACGGTCAGTGGTCTGTGTCATCCACACCTGCCCATGAATGGAAGTTGGTGGAGAGGGTAGCCCTCGCTTACTTACCTACTGCCATTAAAAACTACAATCCAACAAAGAGCTCTTTTCGATCTCCGATGGAAACCAATAAGATCATTGGTGCTTTTAGGCTGTCACATTATTATGATGACATGCTGATAGGTGAGGTGCAGAACCCACAAAAGCAGATCGCCACTACTCTCGCTTCTCCATACAAGCAGGTGCAGCTGATCCTACAGAATGGAACATTCTCTAAAAAGGTCAATGGAATAGAGGTGGAGATTGAGGGTGTGCTAGCTAACGCCACCTTATCTAAGGAGGAGTGGCAAGGTGAGCCAACCACTCTAAAGATTAGCTATCAAGACAGGAAGGAGGCTTGGAAAGGTGAAGAAGCAGATACTCTGTTCTTCGCTATCCCAACGGCTACCAACAACGTAACGGCGACAATTCATTATAGAGATGAAAAAGGAGAAAGCAAGGAAGAGCAACAAGAGGTGTCTCTAACAAAAGGAGCGGTTACAAAGTTACTATTCAGATTTCATGAGGAAGAGATCGTCAACCCTCCTCTTGCCTATACCATACCTATAGACACGAAGTATTGGTCAGATGCCAACCAAAAGGCATGGAACCTACTACATGCTAATTATGGTGGTGAGATAGATGAGAAGACAGCACGAGAGTATTATGGCTGGACAAACTATCGACCGCTAACAGACGAGGCTATGCACACTAAGATCCTCTATAAGGATGACGTAAACCTTTTAGCTTGGGTGGCAGAGATGAAGGAGGAGCAGGTGATGAAAGGAAGAGATTGGGGATTAATGCTCGGACTAGAGACACTAGATGGAACACTCGTGGAGGTCTACCCCCCTCTCTACTTTGACACCATTGGTGGCTATATACCATCAATGAATGGTGGAAGAGATGGTTATTATGATAACTACTGTTACATCACTGCACCCGCTGGGGAGTATCGTATGGTATGCTTTGTGAAAAATCACAAGGATTATGTCGGTACACGAAATGGAGCGAATGAGAAGTGGTATAAGCTGCCTTACCTAGACTCAAGAGACTATGACGAGACAATGAGACTAGGCGGAGTCGGGAAGAAGTATCTAAATGAGCGGGTCCCATGGGAGAAGTCTCCTTATAATGGAATAGAGAGGGTCACGGTTATAGATAGAGTATCTAAGCATAGTGTAGCACCACGATGGAGAATGGGAATGACCTATCAGAGCAGAAAAGACTTTGAGAACAATAACCCTAGCTACTCTAGTGGCATTGATGGACACCCATATAGGAAGATAGATATTGGCACCATATTGGAAGCTACTCTCGTTAACAACAGCAATAACACTCTACGAGGAACTATAGTCGCTAAATGCGAGTACCTACCAATGTTCAACCCAATAGGCTACTGGAGGTTTGACCTACACAACGATAGGTATAGAAAGATTTCTGGAGAGGGTGCTGTAATAAAGTTTTGGAATGCTTGGTGCCATGAGGTAGGAAGAACACCGGTTAAGCTTCTCCCAAATGGAGAGAATAAAGTACAAGTGGAGATAACCAACTATACTTGGAAGTGGAATAAAGAGGGAGAATGTGGGGGTCAAATGCTTGGGCCAGATAAGTACATACACTTTTATTGGGTGGATGAAAACGGCAATGAAGAGATGATGAAGCGTGTTGACTACATCTATATTAACAACTCACAGAAAGTTAACTTCGGTGACCCACAGACCAATAAAAATATGAATATTGGATTTGATGATGTTGGAAAAGGTGATTGGAGAGAATTTAGGGTCGGTTATGGACCATCAGAGGGACGATCTGCACCACCCAATTCTAATGGGTTTAATTTCTTCTAAAGGAAAAAGCAAGCAATAAAAGGCGAGCGGTCTACCCTACTCCTTCAAGTTTGTGGAGGTCTCTTGAAGCTATTTATATAATACTGTTTATGTTAAGGTCAAGTACAAGCATTTGGTGCCAGAGGATATTGTTAGATCGAAAGTAAATCTTAGTCCTATTTACATCCCAAGAGCGAATATGAATAAAGACCTTATCGGTTGGACTGGCGATCGTTATCCCGGAGATAACAATATCGACTATAATAAAATTGAGTTGCCATTACAAAATACTTCTACAATTCGTGAATACGACTATGTTTCTCCAACACAGAACTTTGTAGGCAAGCAGGAGAATACTTATTCAGAGTTCGTCATTGATTGTGCAATGGACAAACCTAGCATACTAGATGGTGTGCCTTCTGACCTAAGGAAGTTTAAGGTGAAAATGAAAATATCAGGAGTGGTTACTCCTATTGCTAGGTTTGTATACCAATACGAAGATGGCAGTGTAAGGGATAGATTTGTTTGTTACCGAAAATTTCTCTCTAAAAGGCACAAGTTTGATAACCTTGCTATTGATCTAACTATGCCCGCAGAACATCATGGAACCTATATTTCTTCTTGGACAAAGTATGATGGTAGAACTTTAATACTATCACTTATTACGCCTTCGCTCTATGATTCAGAGGTAAACAAAGAAGAGTTAAAAGTAAGAGAGTCTTATGCCCGTACATACGGCCTTAAGGGTTTCCCAATGGACTACAAGTGTTGGTATCTTGCCAATAAGGGAGATTGGAAAATAACAGAAGCAGCGATTGAGCCTATCATTTACGGTGACAAAGTTTATATGTTTGATTGCACTACTTATTAAATTCTCGCCAGAAACAGATGGAAGTTACTTTCCCAATTTCTGGAAGATAAGGCTATATAAGTACTAATTATTAATATACCCACATAGGAGAGTTCCTGTGTGGGTATATTGTTAGTATTATAGAAAACCCATTAAGGGGTTACATAGTCATAATCAAAGTCATCATTTCGTCCAATGCCATTACCATTGAGTATATTAGCTAAACGCCTCTCCATATCAATAACTTCATTCATATAAACTGCTACTAGCTGTGCAAATTTGGAACGGTCTACTCTATGCGTTCCAATATTGAAGTATTCTCTTGAACCACTTTTATTCAAAAGGTTTTGCACACGAGTAAGGAATGCAACTGTTTCGTGCCTAAAGTTTGATTCTGTTGTCAAATAAGGAGATAAGAATTGTAATTCTTCAACCGTAGCTAAAGCCATAATATCATATCCAACATAGGGGCTACGAGGTTTGTATCTGAGCAATTGGCGATAATAGCCATCTCTTATATCCAATAGCTCTTGATCAATAGTAGGTACATTTCTTTGGAACTCGCTTAAAAAGGTGTTAGTAGATTGAGGTACAGACGCTAAAGAACCTCTATATTCTCTAGCTAGATACTCTTCGCAAGCAACAAGGAGATCTTGAAATAGATTAGACGCCAAAATTTGTCCATTTATAGCGTATTTATCTCCTACGCCTATTCCCAGTGTCCCTAACGTCTTGTCCACATCAAAAAGGTATAACGAAGGGCAATAAGGCTTTCTTGGAAAATCACTTGGCACATTTGCGTATCTGACCTTAACATAAACAGTATTATCGGTGCCGGGACGATACTGGCAGGTAAACTTTGTAGCATCTTCACCAAGACCTAGCTTCTGAACACCACTTTCAGACTGTAGAGCAGGGGTAGCAACATAATCATTCTGTATTGCGTCCGTCTTACCCCTATGAGTGCCAGCGGGGTCAGTGCTGTACCTCCAACTCCAACCTTGGAACACAACATCCTCCTTGGCATAGTACGTAAGGGCGACCTTGATTTCATTCCTATTTTTAGGCTTTGGCTTAAACCCTAGGTTCTCAACTTGCACATCACCATACGCACCAGCTTCATAAGGTGTAAAGCTATAACCATCCTCTCCTAGAGCAGTACGAGTGGCCTCACCCGTCTCAACATTCTCCATCTCTAGCATCACTGTCACACCCTGACTAGTGTTGGGTTCAGCACCCTTCCTATTAGGACAAGGCTTGTCTGAGGGCTCACAGCTTGCGAACCCCAAAGCAAGAGCTGATAAAACCAACCCTTGCCACATCATCAAATTAAAACTTTTCATTCTCATAACCTTTTTAATTAATTAAAAATTCTCTTTATACCTTGTGTCATCACATAGATGCACTATTCACTTAGCACAAAAATACCTGATACCTCATGTACTACCCACTCTTTCCAATTGCCGCATACGATTGAATAGCTAAAGCAACGGTAGGGAAGAGGTGCTCATGTAAAAAGCAAGTGGGCAAAGATTCACACCTTCACCCACTCTAAAATAATTTCACCTATCTATTAACTTATGAGTTTATCAAAAGCTATTACAAAGCTACCTATCAACTTGGGCAATGGAGAGAAAATCCAATTGCCGCATAATATTCCAATCACATTCACTTTGGGTCTATAATAATCTTATTGTTTACCCATGACGACCCAACAAATGGGCTTGGGTTACGAAACATATAGCTCTTCCTATATAGTAGGTTCCCATCTTGTAGCAAAGGATATTCCTTACCGACTACTAAACCCTTATCATTTGGTGTATGATACGTGATAGTAGCACAAATATAAGATAGATACCTATTCACACTAGGTCTCCTCACCTTGATGTTATAGGGGATGGCAACTTGATGTGACGTAAGTGGAGGAATGACATACTCACCCTCACCGATCTTATCTTCCCATGTAGTCATCTCATCGAGAGCCAAACGGCTATGGTTCTCAAATGGCTTTCGCCTATTGTACAGGCGGATAGTCACCTTTTGCTCCTTATCAGAATAATTATTGAGCCACCAGTAAGATGTCTCAGGGACATTGTACTGTGGAGTGGTGATCGTGCTACTATGAATCTTACCAGAGTTCGCAGTTAGATAGATTGTAGATGAAAACACACACTGCTCAGGATGGACATTGAAGTATTTATCCTCTGGTATGTCATCATCCTTCTGGTCTGGTTCATACCATTTCCCTCCATTTGTTCTGAGAAGAAGTTGATGGCGGTACCGTCCAACCTTTGGGACAGACAAGAAGAATGGTACTGAAAAGCCATCGTAATGATAAGGCAGTACCGATAAACCACTATAGATTGGCGACTGACAAACCACATTCCCTTGCTCATCACGGACCAAGACCCTATACTCTATATTCTCCTCTCTATCCGTACGATTATCCAACCAAAAATTCATTACCACGCCTGAGTTATTACTCAAGTCTTGCATATATTGATGTGTAGCGGTATATTCATAATCCGTAAAGAATATATCATCAATCTCAGGGACAGGCAAGCCGATCCCCTTATTTTTCTCCTTAGGTGTTAATGGAACCACCTCCTTACTATTGAATACATCTACCACTGCCACATACTCCTTATTGCTCTCCACCTTTTCAAGTTTCATTGAAAAATAATGTTCAACACCATCGATCACGACAAACACCGTAATCTCAGTATTAGTCTGAGGCATCATCAGACAAGTCTGCTTATATAGCTTCCCATTCGTAGCCAATTCTTGAATTGAACTATTTATAGGACGATAGATAGTGACCCTCTCATACTCTGGTATATTCATACGATTAAAAACCCCTTTATGGAGATCTAACCAACCATAAGAATACCTTGGAGAGAAACGGATTTCATCCACTCTTGAAGAGGATGGAAAAGAAGAGAAATCAAATAAAAAAGAGAGGGTCGCTTGCAACTGCTTGAACTCTAGGTTAAGTGTTCTATCAGAGCTTTGGTCTAGGTCAAGACGAGCATAATAAACAGGCTTTTGGTCTGCCTCTTGTACAAGAACACTACCATCAACATTCTTAAGAATATCAGGATAAACAGAAATGACTAGAGATGGTTCTGTTATCACACACGACTCTTTCAATTGCCATAGGGGTCCATTTTTCTTGGCTGTGGTAAACAACTTCTCCCTATCCAAATTTTTATCCCAAACTGAAAAGTAGAGACCCTCTTCACCTAAAATAGACCCCTCCGCCCTAAGTGATGTTATCGCTGTAACAGCGCCTGATGATTGAGGGTCAATATGAGGTGGCTCATAAAGCTCTTTCGTACATGCCGACAAGAAGCTTAAAGCCGCCAAACACAGAAATGACAACGTTTTAATTTGATTCATAGACTTAGCTCTAACTTGTTTAATCATTTTACAATCTTGTTGTGGGGCCACTCCCCACCATTCCTTTATCAAAAGCGTTAGTGGGGGGAGTCACCCCACCCACTAACTTTGTAAAAATGAAAAAAACAAGAGATTATTCTTCCCCTACTCCAACATGATAGGTTACTGCCTTTTGGGTAAAGGTCACCTTCGTGCTCTTAACAACGGCATTCTTAGCACCCTTCCATGTCACCGTGAGAACGCTTGAACGAGACACCTTCTGCTCAGTATTCTTACTTGCAGCATAGATATTCTTAGTACCGTCTACCTTAATCCAATTAGCAACCTGACCATACTCTGGTACCAATTCAACCTTCAACCATTGAGCCTCTGGTTGCACCACACCATTTTTGTACGACTTATAGAGAGCAAAATACTTCTTGCCATATCCAAAGTCTTTAATATTCTTCTGTCCACCAGTACTTGGGAACTCATAAGATGCATCCGATGGTAGAGAAACCTCCTTACCGTTTTCATCCACAATCTTATCAGGGGTCTTTCCTCCATTGTTTGGGTCTACACTACTATCATAGTAAGAATCCTGTTTAACGGTGAATGTCCGCCATGTACCCTTTCCTTGACCAACGCCATCCTTACCAACTTCTACAGTTGCAGTACGAGGACCCTTCTCCATACTAATATATGGCTTTACAGTGTAGGACATTGAACCATTACCCTTAGTAATCGTTAGCCAATCAGCGGAAGGAGTCTTAGCATCCCAATTCTTAAAGTTAGAATTAGTAACTGTCCACCCTTGGATCTTACCTTTAGGATCCTTCAAAGGAGAGTACTCTTCGCCAACAGTTGTAAAAGTACCATTAGTACCTTTCTTCCCATCAATATTACTCTTGGTTAGATTTTCAAGCTTTCCGTCAAGCTTTAGGTTGCGATACTCACGGTCTTCACCCTTGACACCAATAAATATAGCAACAAAATTTAGGTTCTTTTCTACAGGAATTGTGATGGTCTTGGTCTTATCATTACCAAGCTTTTGACCCGCTTCTTGGGTATGATTACCAGCCGCTCCCTTCTCATAAAGGGTAAAAAGCTTATACTCACCCTTTGCCGTTGCTGTAATAGTAGCATTCTCTCGATAGAAGTATGTACCACCTCCAGTGATAGTACCCCTCTCATTATCTATTTTCTCTGTTGCCGACTTTAGGTCATTAGCAACAAATGGAACTAGGGAGCCATCCTCTTGCATGAGGAGCGCCTCTGTAGTCACTACAAAGCTCTGCTCGCTTTGATCCACTGGGAGCTCTCGACTGTTGTCACAGCTTGCTAGCCCCAAACCGAATGTGCCAATTGTAGCACACATAATAGCACTGCGAATCTGCTTTTTTACATTCATAATTTCTTCTGTTTTAAGTTATAAATAAATTACTGTTTTAGTGAGTGGAGGGGACACCCCCTCCACTTATAATAAATCTGATTAGTCTATCTCTACATTAACATCGTAAGTCTTTGGCTTCTGCTTAACATTAACAGTAGTAGTGTCAACCGTCTTACCATCCACCTTAAAGCTAACAACCACGTCAGCGGAACGCTCTACCTTACCTTGGTTCGCAGATGCAGCATAAGTAGAATCCTTCTGCTTGAGCCAATCTTGTGATGGTTTGCCGAAGTCTATCTCTACCTTCTCCTTCACCCACTGGTCCTTAGGCAGTAGCTCACCATCCTTATAGGTTGGCACCGACACATAGATAGGACCTTTTAGAGTCTTATCAAGGTCTTTGAAGTCCTTCTTATCACCATTAGGGTCAAAAATAGCCTCAATCTGTGCCTTGATGTCAGCAATAGTACCATCGCCATAAGTAAACTCTGAATCAGGTGTCAACTCATCAATCCCCTTGTAGAAAGATGACTGAGTAACTGTCACTGACACCCACGCACTTGGAAGAGCTGGGTCTGTAGCATCCTTACCAACCTTTACGACAGCCTTTCTTGCAGGAGCCTTTGCTACGAATGGCTTGGCTACAAATGAAACCTTACCTGTCGCCTTATCAATGTTTACGGTTAGCCAATCACTTGCAGGAGTTGGCCCAACGGTGTTCCATGCCTTATAAGAACTATTGACTACACTTAGACCTGTGATCTCACCTGTTGCTGTCTTGATAGCAGCTACCTCCTCACCAATCGCAAACATCTCCTTGGTCTGAGGACTCTTTGAGTTGCTTTCATCCGTCACTAGTGCAAGAGTAAAGTCACTACTCTTATTGTCAACCTTAAGATTGCGGTACCCCTTTTGTTGCTCATCAATATTCGTGAAGATTGCCACAAATGTCATATCCTCCGTGATATTAAATGACAGGGTCTTCTCCTTCTCGTCTACAGTGCCATTGGCTTTAGTGAAACCACCCTTCTCTTGCTTCTCATAAAGCTGATGAAGCGTATAAGGATTATTGGCTACAATCTTTAAGTTCACGAGGTCGTTATAGAAATAACTACCATCACCTGTGACTGTCGCCTTACTAGCGTCACCAATCACAGCCCTAAGGTCAGTTGTAAATGGAGATAAAGAACCATCTGCCTCTTTAACAAAAGTCTCCACCTTAACACTTACCGCCTTCTCAGTTGGAACCTCAATGTCCCGAACCGCTTCGTTTTGACAAGAGCTAAAGCCAAGCATTGTGGCAAAAAGCCCAAAAATAGAACAAATAAAAAACTTTTTTCTCATAAAATAAATTATTAATTAGTTTGTAAATTCAATACATTGCGTCACTCGTCAATACCCAAGTTGATACCGGGGTTCTCCACATTACCACCTTCATCTCCAGTTCCAGTGCCAGTACCATCACCATCTCCGGGGCCATCTCCAGTTCCAGTGCCATCACCATCTCCGGGGCCATCTCCAGTTCCAGTGCCATCTCCATCTCCGGGGC
This sequence comes from Porphyromonas somerae, assembly GCF_022845615.1. Classification (NCBI taxonomy): domain Bacteria; kingdom Pseudomonadati; phylum Bacteroidota; class Bacteroidia; order Bacteroidales; family Porphyromonadaceae; genus Porphyromonas; species Porphyromonas somerae. The sequence goes on from NZ_AP025559.1 coordinate 1,180,854, forward strand.
CATCTCCAGTTCCAGTGCCATCTCCATCACCAGTTCCACTATCACTATCACCATCAATCACCACGTCAACACCATCCTCTTTGTCCTCCATAGTGATAAACACCTTCACATCACCGATGACGAGGAAAACAAAGTTTACATCATATCCCTTAGGATTTGATGGCTTTATGCGGTTATTGTACTCAATAAGACTAGTTGGTAGCGTTTTAGGGTCATAGGCCGCCTGATAGTCAAATCTCACCCACTTTACCTTCTTACCCGAGTTGGGCTTAGGGTTAATTCCAATCTCACACTTCTCATTAGAGAAATAGTCTCCTAAACCTGTAACCACGGCCGACCCAATATTCACGGGACCTCTCTCTAGTGCCCTTAATGATGTTGAGGAAAACTCCGTCTTATGGAATTGTCCATCGCCATCATCTACAAAAGCTGTCAATGTATAGTTTCCTCTAGGGTCGTGAGAGGGTTCGTCTTTTGAGCTTAAGTTCTCACAAGAGAACAATGCCAAACTCAGCAAACCAAAGAACATCAACGCAGCTATTCGTCCAAATCGTCTCATACTTTATTACCTTCAATTGTTCCAAAAGATATGGTATCAGTTGCATTCTCAACGTCTACAACCTTGACACCACCAATCTCTATATTCAAATCTTCTAAATTACCATCACTAGAAGCAAATGTGGCAACGAACGTCATATCGTCCATAACATTAAATGTTATAGCACAGAGAGTGTCCTTCACCTTTTTATACCCCTCCAATAGAGATGTCTCATTCACTAGACCCCTCTCCTTCGTATAACCACTCTTTCCCGACTTCTCGTAAAGAGCCACTAGCTTAAACTTACTATTGGGAAACACATTTGCTTGAATTGTTACTCTCTCGCCATGCAAGTAGGAACCGCCACCAACTATCTGTCCAATACCATCCTTTTTGATTGTACTACTCCTCATGGACATTCCATCAGTAGTTACTCCGATGATTTCCATAGTTGTACCAACGCTAACGCTACCTAGCGACCTCTCAGCTTTACGACAACCTTGTGTTGCCAAAACGAGAGGCAGCAATGTAAAGAGAGCTACAACTACCTTACTTACCGTCAGGGTCTTCACCCGGTATCTCAACATTGACATCATAGGTATTAGGTTTTTGTGTTAACTCAAAGCTATGTCTCTCCCCATCAACCACAACCACCAACGTTAGTTGAACAGCAGTTCTTCTATTATTAACAGGGCAGGTCAAAACGTAACGGCCATTCACATGCTCTAAAACATAACCCTCTGGATTATTCATTAGAACCAACTCAAAGGGGACTGGACCACGCTCGGAATTGATCTCCTTCCCATACTGCCAATAATGTGTAATCTTCTCCGCAGAGACAACCAAAGGCACCTTACCACCTTGAGGGGGAAGCTGACTTGGAGACAATGATGCCACCACCTCCACCTTTTTCGTCACACAATCCATATCTGGGAACCAAGACCCAGACCTCATACATGACGACATAAACAGTGCTAATAGGGCAAACACCCCTATAACTATTCCTTTTTTCATATACATATTTCTTTTAGATTAAAACTCTAGTTCCTCTTTGAACAATCCATATTCCTTGATAAGGTCATTCAACTCTGGGTCAAGTTGTGCTCTGAATATCTTATACCTATCCAACTTTCCTGCATTCAAAAGACACTTTAGAGACTTCTCTACCTCTCCCTTTCTGTAGTACAAGATGGCTAGAAGATACTGAATGTCTGCCCCCTCCTTCTCCTCATGATTGATTAGGATTGGAAGAGCCTCATCATCATATCCTAAGCTCATATAGGTAATCGCCAAGTTGAAATCCTTCGGATAGTCAGAAAGGATAGACAATGCACCTCTATAATCTCTTGCCCGAAGCAACTCACGACCCTCATTGTACTTCTTATCAATCACAGTCGTATGAATGGTGTCTTTCACCATATCTCTTCTATGAGTATGAAGCACGAAGTCAACACAGCGTAAGCTAGGATAAGCCTCTTCTCTAAGTTGCTTATAGACCTCAGGATAAGACGAGCGGATCTTCTGCTCCCTCACATCCTCGTCCCTTTCATTATTGATGAATGCCAAAATTCCATCTCTCACCTCTTCTGGATAGACGTTTAGAAGCACCCAGCTCTGAACACCAGACCAATTCTCACCCTCTGAATGAGCCTTAACATGACTAGGTTTCAAGTCATTAAACACCTTATTCTTAATTAGATAATCCCTCAGGCCTTGAGCCCTTCGCTCAGACAGTGAGCGGTTATACTTCGCACCACCCTCTGGCGAAGAATAAGCTTTCATTGTGATACTATCTAACACCAGCTCGCCCGTGAAATCAATGGACTGAACTAGACTATCCAACTTAGTTAACTCTTGAGCATTATTCGCAAAACTTGGATCCACCACAGACTTGGCAACAGGGAAGTCTATATATAGCTTTTCAACCTTATCCACTTGCCTATACACTACCTCTTTCATATAACGAGGAGCTTCATCAATGAAGTCTACCATTGCAGAGATATTGTATAGAAGAGTATCTGAGCCGGGGACCTCATACCGACTTTGGTCAATAGCAACAATCTCTCCAAAGAGTGCCAGACGAACCTTTTTCATATATTGGTCTGTGGTCAACTCTTGGGTATAATGGTATTGCCAACTATTATTTGCGTCAACTATGGTATCAAGGCGAGCAGCTATATGAGGAAACTTCACAAGCTTGTCCTTCATAGCCTCCTGCTCCTCCTTTTTACGCTCATTCTCTGCCATTCGCTGATAGTTCCAAAACTTCTCTTGAATGCGAACGCTATCCTCTGGGGTCACCTTCTGCTTCACAATCTTTTTGTCGCCAAAAGCAAACTCTGCAAAAGACTTTGGGATCATATCATCTTCAAGGTTTCTATACAACCAATATGAAGGAAGTACCAATCTCCAATCATTCGCATCAACACTACCCCTATTACGATCTACCTTACTATTAAATAGGCGATAGCGTTCATTGATCTTATTCTCCCAATCAATCCAACGGTCTCGCTGGATCAATTGTTTCTGCCATGCAGCATGATACTCAGCCTCAAGGTCACTCATAGCTTTATTGTAGCCCTTGTGATTGAGCATCTCTTGCCAATACAAAGAGTCGGGGATAATAGAAGTAATAAACCTCTGATACTCCTCATACCCCTGCTTCTGCTTACGTAGGAAGTCAGCACCCGATAGAAGTACTGGCTGAAACTCTATAGTCTCATCGTTATCCTTAAAGGCGGTTGGGTAAACTCTAAGTTGCCACCTATCATCAATCAAAGTCTTAGGAACGGTAATAATGAAGTCCAAATCGACCTTGCCATTACGTTCTACGATTCCCTTGCGAGTAGTCGTCACCTCTACACCTTGAAGCATAAAGTTAGCACTGACATCGTTATCTTTGCGTTGATCTTTTTCAATAGCATATAGCACATTACCCGTATCATCGGTTATCTCAAAATATTGAGGCAATGAACTTTTCAATGTGTCCATACCACTATAATGAGTAGTACCATCAGCGAACTTTAACCCCAACCTATTATCATTGGGATCATGCTTCTCTAGCTTACTTGTCAGAGAACCACAGCCAGCTAAGATAATTGTAGCTAGCCCTAGAACGGTTCCAATTTGCAATAAACGGCTATTAATTCTTGTCTGTCTCATGCCAGTAGATTAGAATAAATAAACAAGAGATACAGCTGCCTTTGTAGGTAGCACATAAACTCCATGACCATCTTTTTTCAAATCACCACAATTCTTACATTCAGACTTTAGATAGTCTAAATACATAACCGAACCACCTAGCTGAAACTCTACATTCCAGTTCTTCCAAATTGGAAGAGCGTAGCCGACATCCAATCCTCCGCCTACACCCCAACCTGCATACTTAGACTTCATAATTGAAGGAATGCCGATATGGTAATTAGCATAGATATAATGTAGACCAACAAAAAGATTGCGATAAGTCTCATCAAACCAATACCTCACCTGTGGTCTAAACACATAGTTCTGCGTTCTTAGCTTTTCAACACGGAAAGGGTTAACGGAAAGGTCCAAATGCAAGCTCCATGTTCTATCTACTGTCGCTGAAAACTCTCCATTTATACCTGTCCAACCCAACATGGGGACGTTGGTACTTAACGAATAAAACTGTGCTTTACTCTCTGGCTTGTAGCCAAAGGAGAATGCAATTACACAGAGAAAAATAAAAAGTCTCTTCATTTCTGTCTTTTCATTTAATTATTAATTAATTCAACTATTATTTCTATATGGCAAAAGTAGCTCCTATCCCTAAGGCCAGGAATTAATACAAATTGCCGCATACGATTATTCATCATTAATTAGGTTTTTCAACACTGAACTTGAAATCAACCTTCTCCTCATTTCCAAAGCTATCTCGAACCGTAAGAGAAAATCTATGTGCCCCATGTGAGTATGGAGCATAGACAAGCGTGAAAAATTTATCCCCTGTCATAGGGTCTACCTCCAACGTAGGTATCACCCAATCGTTAGCCTTGAACTCATTAAGCTCTTTGTTGTAATAGGCACGTCCATCACCTTCTGCACTAAAGTACTTCACCACATAATAATTGTCTCTCAAAGAGATATTCTCCTTGAGCTGGATGCGGATTTTATTACTTGACCCAATTGAAACTTTCTCTCGGTATTCATCTGGGACAACCTTAAATCCCGCCTCTGTTGCAACCTCAATGTTTGATTGACACGACAGGAGACCAAATAAACACCCCACAAAAAGGGTCACGAATAATAGCCAATAACTTTTCTTATAATCCATGTCATTAATCTATTTAGATGTTATAATCCTCTTCCCTTTGACCTCTTTATATGCTTTTCCACCTCTTCTCTAAGTGGCACTTGTGGAGACCACCTCTCTTTCGTTGCATTGAATCTCTCATAAGCCTCCTGTGGGTCGAGGGAACTAATCTCTTGTTGTAGAGACTCTCTACCCTCCAAGGATCTCTCCATCTCTTCCTTTAGTAGCCAGTTGAGTTTCTTGCCACCACTCTCTTTCTCGATAGACTGGATAAAGACAGGCAAACAGACTTCATTCTTATCAAGAACCCACTCCGCAAGCTCTCTCATCTTATCACCACCAAAGTTGACAATGTCAGTAAACAGTCCCTCGACCAAGCTAGCCTTCTTTATAAAATCAAAGGCAATCTCTCCTGCTATAGGAGAAAGGTCCTCTAAATAGGTTAGCTCCACTCCAAAGAACTCCACAGACTTGGGGTCCTTTTCATCGTAGACAGAGTCAACATCACCATCATTAGTAACCACCCACTCCACACTAGGGTCCTCAAAGACCTTGAGTACTCCAAGCCAATATTCTTCACCATTCTTTTTTACCTCTTCATAATCAGAGCGTGACCAAAGGCTATAATTCTCAGGGATATATCCATCCTCCACACCTACCCACTCTTGTTCGACCTCAAAGAGCTTTCTCATATCAATACCACCTTCTCCTATGTAGTCAAACTCAAAACAAGGAGGCCACCGATCCGCAACCTCTGCCATTACAGCAGGAACAACCTTATTACCTTCTATATCCATATCCACAATAAATTAAAGTGTTACTTCACGTCAATAAGCACACAAAGCTAAGGCCTCTATATACCCCACCATAAAAAATCCAATTGTCGCATGGGAATACTCTTTGGAAAAAAGGAAAGAATTACCTATGAAGGGAGCAATGTGATTGGCAATCACACTACGAAGGAGATGTTATCGTCATAGAGAATAGGGTTAATCCCTATCTCTCCTATTCAAGAATTGAGCAATAAAAAGGAACAGAACTAGTCAACAACGTGACTGTTTCTGTTCCCACTATCCCTTTAATCACAAACTCAATTAATGGTCATAGGCGGGTGGCTCTTTGCCACGTGGCCTTAATTAGTATTTGACAGGCTTCCTTGTACCGGACTTAGATAGAGCGACCTTTCTTCTTATCTGATGGTGGTGGAAGGTTTATCTTCTTGGGCTCTTCACCTGTAGACGCCTGACCCATTGACATCTCTTGATTTTGCTCTTGCTCCTCCCTCAAATCCTCTTCTAAATCATTGACATAACCCTTAACAATCTCAGTGACCTCTTCCATACTACTATACTCCATCAAAGCCTTAGCGTCTTCAAGGTTTAGCTCTTGTACGTTATCATAGACCTTTTCCTCAAAGGCTCGTTGGAAGTCATCACCAACACGATAGGCTATATCATCAACAACTGCCCAAACAGCATAATTGGATCTAGGATCCCCTAGTGACAAAGGTTCTCCGAACTGCTGACCAAGATCATTAATATAGTCCTCTATATCATCCATGTGCCTTAAGTAAAAGTCTTTAGTTTGAGAGTAGTATATAAACTCACCCAAGATACCTGAGGCACACCCACGGGCAAGGTCGTCAAAAAAGCCAGCACCCTGATCGTAGTCTACAATATGAGTTTGAAAAATCTCTTTCAGCTCATCGCTGAATGAGAAGTCGTTCACGCCACAACCCTCCATTAGGTCATCTAAGGTCTCCCAAACAAGATTGGAAATAAACTCCTCTGGGTCAAAGGCTAACTTTTTGTCATCAAACTCCTTAGTGCGAGCTTCCAAGATCGTCTGCACCTCTTCTTTAGGGATAACATAACTGGCTTCTGCACTAAACGCTCTTGATGAATAGACAGACTCACCGAGTGCTCCATTCTCACCGATGGATGTATGCTCCCAAATGTCGGGGGCGATACCCTTCAACTTTGAAACTCTAGGACCCACTTCAAGACCATTTTGATACTTAGTCTGTAGCTGGATTTTCCCTTCCTTATCCCACTGCTCATAAAAACCATCAAGTCTACCATTCCGGTCATAGCTAAACCTCCGCTCAACTTGACCAGTTACGGCATCATCGCAAAACACATCAATACCTCCTTTGTCATTAGACTGCTCTTTGTACGTTAAAGTACGATAGTCAGTATAGTCCTCTAAGCTCATAATAAATACATCATCTAAAACATTAAACATCTACACTATGGGGAAGTACCCACTTACGGCAAAAATAACCGGGTTCTAAAGGCACAGCAATTGTTGCCTAATTGCCGCATACGATGGAGGATGAAAAAAGGAAAGTGGGCAACATCAAAATAAAAAGGACGAGGGTTATGCCCTCGTCCCCTCATGAACAACAAATCTACACACGTGAGAGTGTCTCAAAAACACAACACAAAGGTACTACCCTATAAGACAACTCCAACATTCTTCCAATTGCCGCATGAGAATGAGGATGTAAAAGAGAAAAAAGGAAGATGGATAAATAGATTGGGACCACTGATGTAAGTTGCTATATAGCAGCTAATTATAGGAGAAAAAGTGGTCGAAATGTTTGGTGGATTGGTGAAAAATTGGTATCTTTAGGTATAAGAAAAGAAGATGAGTGCCAGTCACTTATGAAGATAAAATAGTATATTGACGAACCAAATAAAAACGAGACAATTATGGGAAAGCAAATGGAACAATTAAGATGGAGATCGCAAAAAAATATATTTGCGAAGGTAGCACTATATACATTAGTGGGATGTATGGCATTGGTGAGTTGTAACGGCAAGGATAGACCAATTCCTCCCGAACCAACACCTCCACCTACTCCCTCGCCCACCCCTAGAGGGATGGTGAAGTTGAACCTATCACTGACAAATGGAGGGGTCATCGCTGATGGAAAGCTGGTCAATGAGTGGAACAGCGGTGACGAGGTGAAGCTGTGGGGCATAACAAAAGATGGCAACAAAGCAATACCACTAGTAGCAAGATGGATGGCTTATGGTCAATGGTCTGCACTAACCACTCCTGCTGACGAATGGAAGTCGGTGGAGAGGGTAGCTCTCGCCTACTTGCCTACCCCAACAACTAACTACGATCCAACAAAGGGCACTTTCCAACCTCCAATGGGGACCAACAAGGTCATTGGTGCTTTTAGGCTGTCACACTATTATAATGACTTATTGATAGGTGAGGTACAGAACCCACAAAAGCAGATCTCCACTACTCTCTCTTCACCATACAAGCAGGTGCAGCTGATCTTACAGAATAGCACATTCTCTAAAAAGGTCAATGGAATAGAGGTGGAGATTGAGGAGGTGCTAGCTAACGCTACTCTATCTAAAGAGGGGTGGAAAGGTGAACCAACCACTCTAAAGATTAGCCATCAAGATAAGAAGGAGGGTTGGAAAGGTGAAGAAGCAGATACGCTGTTCTTCGCTATCCCAACAACTAGCGACAACATAAAGGCGACTATCCATTATAGAGATGAAAAAGGGGAAAGTAAGGAAGAGCAGAAAGAGGTGTCTCTAGCACAAGGAGCGGCTACAAAGCTACTATTCAGATTTCATGAGGAAGAGATCGTTAATCCTCCTCTAGCCTATACCATACCAATAGACACGAAGTATTGGTTGGAGGCAAATCAAAAGGCTTGGAACCTCCTACACTCTAACTATGGTGGTGAGCTTGATGAAAAGACAGCAAGAGAATACTATGGTTGGACAAACTATCGCCCACTAACTGACGAGGCAATGCACACTAAGATCCTCTATAAGGATGATGTCAACCTTTTAGCATGGGTGGCAGAGATGAAGGAGGAGCAGGTGATGAATGGAAGAGATTGGGGTCTGATGTTAGGACTAGAGACACTAGATGGAACCCTCGTAGAGGTCTACCCACCTCTCTACTTTGACACCATTGGTGGCTACATGCCTTCAATGAATGGTGGAAGAGACGGATATTATGATAATTACTGCTATATCACTGCACCAACAGGGGAGTATCGTATGGTCTGCTTCGTGAAATCTCATAAAGATTATGTCGGCACCCAAAATGGAGCAAATGAAAAGTGGTATAAGTTGCCTTATCTTGACTCAAGGGACTACAGTGAAACTTGTCTTTTGGGAGGCGTTGGCAAGAAGTATCTAAATGAGCGAATACCTTGGGAAAGGTCACCTTATAACGGAACTGAGAGGCTTACGGTGATAGATAGAGCCTCTAAGAATAGTGTGGCACCACGATGGAGAATGGGTATGACCTATCAGAATAGAAAGGACTTTGAGAATAACAACCCTAGTTATACAAATGGGATTGATGGGCACCCCGACCGAAAAATTGATGTAGGCACCATATTAGAAGCAACCCTCGTAAACAACAGCAATAACACCTTGCGAGGAACAATCGTTGCTAAGTGTGAGTATCTGCCGATGTTTAACCCAATAGGCTATTGGAGGTTTGACTTGCACAACGACAGGTATAGAAAAATTTCTGGAGAGGGTGCTGTAATAAAATTTTGGAATGCTTGGAGCCATGAGGTGGGTAGAGCACAAATCACGCTACCCCCTAACAGCGAGAATAAAGCTCAAGTGGAGGTAACCAACTATACTTGGAAATGGGAGAACGAAGGGAACTGTGGAATGGAAATGCTTGGTCCAGATAAGTACATACACCTCTATTGGGTGGATGGAAATGGAAATGAAGAGATGATGAAACGTGTGGATTATATATATATGAATAATGCCCAGAAGGACAACTTCGGTGACCCAACAACAAATCGCAATTTCAATTATAGTAATGGCTGGTATCAAAATCTAAATTGGAGAGAATATAAGGTGGGATATGGACCATCAGAAAGCAGGTTTACACCCGAAGCAAATGGCTTTAACTTCTACTAGTTGTTTATGAAAAATAGAAAGGATCGGGACAAACGTCTCGATCCTTTCCTAATTATAGTATCATGGAACTAGTTGCTATATAGTCTCACCCTTCTCTTTAAGGAAGGTTTTCCACAAAGTCATAGGGTCGTTTTGTGAAACGTACACCCAATAATTGGGTGCCCAAAGAGCCTTTTCCTCTTGAAACTTTTTGATTTGTTCAAAAGCATAACGAGCCTCAATAGAATACGTGAAGTAACTAAATCGTGATAGCCGACCTGCATTAGACACATTTGGAGTAAAGAAATCTTTATACATTCTCAAATAACTAGCAAACTCCCTATGCTCTGGGTATGCTGGGTCAGTGAATGTTGCAGAGTATTTTTTGTCAATATCTTGACAGAGCTTCCACCCGACATAAAACTCCTCTATAGATGGCAAACAGTAAAGCGTCTGGTCAATATACCAGCTCATGGCTCTTACACAGGCATTAACAGGGAGGTCTAATTCAGAACTCTCCAACTCCGGGAAAGAAGGTAATGGACGGCCAAGCCCTCCACTCTCTCCACTACCCTTAAACAAAGGTAGGTTAGCAATCCCCATTTGTACATACAATCGCCTTAATGCTCCCTTCTGCTCTCCCTCCTTTTTAAGATCAGAGAGATACGTTTCAGATAGCTTCTTATAGACGAAATCAAAATTTGTTTGATACTTGTCATAAGAAATAATTCGACTACGCCAATCTTTCATATAACCATCTAGTTTATTAAGCTCATTTAGCAAGTCAGCTTTATAGGGAGATCGACATGATGAAGAGCTTAGTTTAGTACGTAGAGTTCTAGCATAGTTTATTAACCCATCCATCCTATCATCTTTAAGCTCGACACCATCAAAAAAAGGACCCATGACAACGTGTCCTCTTGGGCTTGGAAAGAAAGGGCGGACTTTTGCATCATAACGTTTATATTTCACTCTAACTAAAACTTTATTCTCCTTGCCTTCTCTGTATTTACATGTAAAGAGAGTCATGGGTTGTGGAAGCTGCACCTGTTGTATATTATTTAACCCCTGAACATAGAAAAGTTGGAGATAGTCGTTACAAGGCTCGCCCTTGGCATCTCTATAAAATCCAACGTAATCATCAGCATATCTCCAACTATAGCCTTGTAAAACAACATTTTCCTTAGCATAGTAGGTAAGACCAACGTCAATGTCATTTCTTTTCGGTCTTTTTGGTCTCCACCCCAACCCACGAACTTGTACATCACCATTCGCACCTGCTTCATAAGGTGTAAAGTTATAACCATTCTCTCCTAGAGCTGTTCTAGTGGTTTCACCCGTCACCACATCCTCCATCTCTAGCATCACTGCCACTCCCTGACTAGTGTCACCATCAGCCTCCTTCTTGTTAGGACAAGGAGTGTCCGAGGGCTCACAGCTTGCGAACCCCAAAGCAAGAGCTGAAAGAAGCAGCCCTTGCCAAATCAAATTAATCTTCTTTATTCTCATACTTTTTAATTAATTAAAAGTGTACTATATATATTATTGTGTCATTGCATAGACACATCACTTATTTTAGGCAAATGTGCCTGATGGATTATGTGTTGCCCAGACTTGCGAATTGCCGCATACGATTAAGAATAAAAAGCAAGAGGGTGCAGATCTCACATCTCCACCCTCTCCAACAAATTATACGTTCAATCAAAAATGAAAAAGAATCCATTCGCCACAAAGATAGGTAGTTGATAACCCACAAACACATTCTCACAATTGCCGCATGAGATTGAAGTTGAAAAAGGGAAAAGGATAGTGGCAGACATGGGGTAGCCACCAATACAAAATCAAATCATATCTAGCAAAGCTAAGTGTATCATGTGCGGTATCATAGAGATTATCGCACCAATCTGTAGCGACAACTCAATGTACCTCGCATTTCTGTCACAGAAATACGACATACATCGCATTTCCGTCACGGAAACCCCAAAACAAGGAAATCAATTAAGAGCCAAGATAGTTGGAAGGAAGAGGACATTTTCTCCAATACCAACCCACTCCTTATTTATTTTCAAAAGAAAACAAAGCACGATATGCGGGCTTTAATAAAATCGACTCAATTTAGACATCCCAAAGAAGAGAGGGAGGGGACTTCGCTGAACATAACCCCCACCACCCAAGATGGGTAAGAATACTAATTACTTCAATTATCGGAGCAACATTCCACAGAAACGACAAGTATATTGCATTTCTGTGACGAGAATGCGAGGTGCATCGGATTTCTGTGACGGAAATACCACAAAGTAAAGTAAAGTATAGTAAAGCAAATAATAACCCCTTATATTCCCCTTAAATTAATTGCGGAGAAAATAAGCCCAGCTTAGGTGGATGAAAAAAAAGAAAAAGAAAAGCCGACCCCCAAAAAGAGAGTCGGCTAAAACAAAAAGTGAGAACAGCGAATTTAGATCTTGCGGCCTTTTTGTTGCGAAACTTCCTTGCGGACCATTTTTTGCTCTGAAAGATTCAAGTCACTCATGATTTTTTCATTCACATCCTTAAACTTGCCGAGCCAATCTCTACTGTCAACAAAATTAGGCAAAGTCGCCAAATGGGAAGTTGCGAGGTCACCGGCACGGTCGTTATCAAGCAATCCATAGACCCACTTGTAGTCCTTGAGCTCATCAATAGCCTTATCCACCATCCCTACCCCATTCAAAACGACAGAGGTAAAATTCAAGGATTGACCTTTCCGGACTCTGTCAGAGATATAAGATAGTGCGTCAATAAAGCCCTCAAAGACCACCGCACACCCCTTGTCAGAAGGATTGCCACCATTCAAGATGGATATATCCTTAGGTGCAAAGCTTCGCTTCGCATACTTACTTCTTAGCTCGCAACCGCCAGATCTATTTCCAAAACCAATTCCATAAAGCTTTTTCGTGCGAGTTGGGTCAAGATAAACGACCACCCTTGTAAACCTCTGAGCAACACTCGGAAGAACCCCTCGAGAATTGAGATAATCCAATAGGAGAGGATTATTGAGTGGATAAGTTGCCACCACCTTTTCTCTTTCTTTTTCCAATGTAGCACTAGAGGCGTCTTTTCTAGTTTGCACCCCAAGAGGAATACCATTACTAATCTCCTGCAACTTCATAAAAATCTCCCTAGTGTTTTCTCGTGGTATATCAAAAAGTAAAGAGCATAAAGTTAAGACTCCACCCTTATAATCAGGGTTCCCCCAATCTGTAAATACACTTCCTCGTACTTGAAACGATGGTTTCGTCTCTTCACGAAATGGGCTTAGATACCACGTTGAACTACCCTTTTGGTAGACAGGCGTATGTCCACACCGACTAAGAATTTCATCAATCGAAATGTCTTCAAGATTCATCTGCATCATATCATTATTTGTTTAATAAGTTTCCAGCAAGATAACTTAGCCTCCTCACAGGTGGACAGGTTCTCAATTTGCCGCATAGATAATGCAAATGATTAAATTATTTTTCGGTTGTGTTTGCGTATACGATAAAAATTCGTATATTTGTCCCAGACAAGTTTCTATTGGTCCTTCTAGCGTGAAGGAGAGTGAAACAAGTCAACTGAAAGGATTCTGGTTAGCACTTTGGCAACATTTTGGCAACAAGGCGATTTTAGATGTTCCATAATAGAGTGAAACACAAGAAATTATAAAATAAGAATGAGTTCCGTCTTCGGCTCAAAGTATACAGGCAAATGCATATGGTTATAAGGGAGTGCAGACAAGCATTTCCTTATTTTTTTTGTGATAAGCTTGCCGTAGATACCATCTAATTGAAGCGGGAATAATGGCTAAACAATACTCTTTTGATTGATGTGGTATCAAGAGTATTGCAATGTGCATATCAAAATAATCATTGCAAAAAAACAACATATTGTACTTGGCAAATAGTCGGCTTTTCCCTACATTTGTGGAGAAAAGCATTGTAGTAATAACAAACTCTTAGGAGCGGGTCTCTTTTGATACTTCTCCGATGAGCAAAACCTATTAAAAGACCACTATGATTATTTGCATTCCAAAGGAGATAATGCACGGTGAGAGCCGAGTTTCTGCAACTCCTGAAACTGTAGAGAAGTTTGTAGCCGATGGTGCTACAGTCTATGTAGAGGCTGGTGCTGGTGAGCCTTCATTTCACCACGACAATGACTATGTAACTGCTGGTGCTCAGCTTTTGACTGATACTGAAGAGCTGTACCAAAAGGCAGATGTTATTCTTAAAGTCAAAGAGCCTCTATTCAATGAGAGACTTGGAAAGCATGAAGTAGATATGATGCATGAAGGCCAGGTATTGATTACCTTCATACACCCTGCATCACCTGTAAATCACGACATGGTACGCAAGCTGGCTAAGCAGGGCGTTATTGCTTTGACGCTTGATGGCATTCCACGCATATCTAGAGCTCAAAACTTAGATGCGCTCACCTCTATGAGTACCTGTGCAGGGTATAAGGGCATCTTATTAGCCGCTAATGAATTGGCCTACTTTATGCCTCAGATGTTTACTGCTGTAGGTCAAATCAAACCTGCTAAGGCAATGGTTATAGGAGTGGGAGTTGCTGGTCTTCAGGCACTAGCCACTGCACGACGTCTTGGTGCTATCACCTACGCTGCAGATATTCGTCCTATGGCTCTGGAGCAAGCCACTAGTTTGGGAGCTAAGCCAATTGAAACGGGCGTACCTGCTGAATTGGCAATTGCCGAAGGAGGATATGCCAATAGTTTACCAGCGGATGTACTAGCTAAGGAGCGTGAGATGCTATTCCCTACTATCAAGGAGATGGACATCGTATTTTGCTCTGCACTTGTTCCTGGTAAGATTGCCCCAACGCTTATCACAGAAGAGATGGTTAAGCAGATGAAGCCTGGCTCTGTGATCGTGGATATCTCTATCGACCAAGGCGGAAACTGCGAAATCACCCCTCCAGGAGAGACAGAGAGGAAGCACAATGTAACTCTTATCGGTATCAAAAACATTCCTGGTCTACTGCCTAATAGCTCCACATGGATGTTTGCCCAAAATGTTTACAACCTCGTGAAGTACCTTACCAAGGATGGCAAGATTGCTCTAGATATGAGTGATGAGATTTGTCAGAAGATCCTCGTAACTCGTGACCATGAGATCGTACATCAAGGCACACTTGAGGCAATGAATAAGTAATTAATGCACGCTAAAGGAGGTATACTTCGGATCTAATGTCCGCCAGTATACCTCCTTTGACTTTTTACCAATTGTATATGAGTCCAATATTATTAGTACTGGTATTCATAGTATCCTCTGTTGTTGGGTACTTTGTGATTAAGAAAATACCAAGTTTGCTCCACACCCCACTTATGTCGGGAATGAATGCTCTCTCTGGAATTACAGTAGTTGGTGCCATAATCAGCCTACTTCAGTTTGTTGGCTTCACAGAGCTGACTAGGTGGTTTGGAGGTGCTGGAATCATCAATACAGCAATAATTATCTCTGGCATTGCCATTCTCTTGGCCATGATCAATATTGTAGGTGGTTTTGGGGTTACAGAGCGTATGCTCCGGATGTTCAAGTCTAAAAAAGGCAAAGAGAAAGGAGGTAAGTCATGAGTGTGTTTCTAAGCTATCTTATTCCTATTCTCGTCGTTGTGGGACTATGGATGATGAGTCGAGTTCCCACTGCAGTACAAGGCAACCGATTGAGTATCATTGCGATGATACTTGCGATATTAGTTGCTTTTTCTGGTGGTAGTCTTACAGCCATCTTGGTTGCATGTCTATTCTTGCTATTGGGTGGTGCTATCGGACTTGTGCTAGCACGTAAAGTGACTATGATTCAGATGCCACAAACTGTGGGGCTACTTAATGGTCTAGGTGGTGCTGCATCAGCACTCGTCGGTATCGTAACACTTGGTGTTACTTCTGTATCAGCTAGTATTGTTGTTTTTTTTCAGCAACCCACCTTCCATTTTGAGGCTTTTACTGCTGTACTTGCCATTGTTATCGGTATGGTAACACTTACTGGGAGCCTCGTAGCAGCTGGAAAGTTGCATCGAGTGTTAAAGCAACAACCTGTCATATTACCCTTTCATAGTTTGATAATGTTAGGATTACTTGTGCTATCCTTAGTTATGCTTATATGGGGTGGATGGTTCCTTAACACCGATAACTTCATTTGGATTGCACTCCTTACTGTGGTGGTTTCAGGCCTCTTTGGATGGATTTTCACTATTCGAGTAGGTGGTGCTGATATGCCTATAACCATTTCACTTCTCAACTCTCTGAGCGGTGTAGCTGGTGGTATAGCAGGTATGGCAATTGGCAATGTAATGCTGGTAGCGATAGGTGGTATAGTGGGGGCTTCTGGATTGCTTCTCACGCAAGTGATGTGCAAAGCGATGAATAGGAGCTTACTTGATATTCTATTGGGCAAAACATCTGCACCAACTCAAGCAAAAAAGAGTTCTACTCCACCTCCAACACCTAAGGCAGAGCCTCAAGCTTCAAAAGAGAGCACTCTAAGTGAGGAGATGAAGGCCGCCAAGAGCGTTATCATCGTGCCAGGATACGGTATGGCATTGGCTCAAGCTCAGCATCAAGTTAAGCAACTTGGACAAGCCTTTGAGGAGAATGGTGCTAAGGTACGCTATGCTATCCACCCTGTAGCTGGTCGTATGCCAGGCCACATGAATGTGCTACTTGCAGAGGCCGATGTAGACTACGAGGAGCTCTTTGAGATGGAGCAAATCAATGATGACTTCAGCAACACCGACCTCGTAGTAGTGGTAGGAGCTAATGATGTGATCAATCCAGCGGCTCGTGAGGCAGAGGGCACCCCTATTTATGGTATGCCTGTACTCAATGTGGACCAAGCAAAGAAGATCATCATCTGCAACTACGACCTCAAACCAGGTTATGCCAACGTCCCTAACCCACTCTACAAAAATAAGGAGAAAGTGACCATGATGCTAGGTGATGCAAAGGAGAGTGTCGGCAAACTCATCAAAGAGTTGCACTCATCAGCACCTGCAGCTACCCCAACCGCCAATCCATTGAGCGAAGAGATGAAGGCTGCTAAGAGCGTGATCATCGTACCAGGGTATGGTATGGCATTGGCTCAAGCTCAGCATCAGGTTAAGCAACTTGGACAAGCCTTTGAAGAGAATGGAGCTAAGGTACGCTATGCAATCCACCCAGTAGCTGGTCGTATGCCAGGGCATATGAATGTGCTACTTGCAGAGGCCGATGTAGACTACGAGGAGCTCTTTGAGATGGAGCAGATCAATGACGACTTCACCAACACCGACCTCGTAGTAGTGGTGGGTGCTAATGACGTGATCAATCCAGCGGCTCGTGAAGCAGAGGGCACACCTATCTATGGTATGCCTGTACTCAATGTGGACCAAGCAAAGAAGATCATCATCTGCAACTACGACCTCAAACCAGGTTATGCCAATGTTCCCAACCCACTCTACGAAAATAAGGAGAAGGTGACCATGATGCTAGGCGATGCGAAGGAGAGTGTCGGCAAACTCATCAAAGAGTTTCACTCATCAGCACCTGCAGCTACCCCAACCGCCAATCCATTGAGCGAAGAGATGAAGGCTGCTAAGAGCGTGATCATCGTACCAGGGTATGGTATGGCATTGGCTCAAGCGCAGCATCAGGTTAAGCAACTTGGGCAAGCCTTTGAGGAGAATGGAGCTAAGGTACGCTATGCAATCCACCCAGTAGCTGGTCGTATGCCAGGGCATATGAATGTGCTACTTGCAGAGGCCGATGTAGACTACGAGGAGCTCTTTGAGATGGAGCAGATCAATGACGACTTCACCAACACCGACCTCGTAGTAGTGGTGGGTGCTAATGACGTGATCAATCCAGCGGCTCGTGAAGCAGAGGGTACCCCAATTTATGGTATGCCTGTGCTCAATGTAGACCAAGCGAAGAAGATCATCATCTGCAACTACGACCTGAAACCAGGTTATGCCAATGTCCCCAACCCACTCTACGAGAACAAGGAGAAGGTGACCATGATGCTCGGTGATGCTAAGGAGAGTGTCGGTAAACTGATTAAGGAGCTGAATAGTTAGCAACACTTGAATAACTTTGTAATCGAGTAGGTCGGGAAACGAAAGTTTTCTGACCTACTTTCGTTTCCTTCCCTCTCACACCACCGTACGTGCCGTTCGGCATACGGCGGTTTAATTCGTTTTCAAAGAGTGTCTAATCGCATAGTAGTCTAAGCAACTTACAAGGCCTCTGCGGGCAAGTACATCTTTCGATATAGCTCGTACCACGCCTGTACGTCTCACCACCCATTCGTAGCGGTCTCCGCAATAGGAGGTGAGTTTGGCTAAGTCGTTGCAGATACCAAGCTTGCGTAGTCCCCAGGCTCGTTTGTGTGGAGTTTTCCATTGCTTCCATATCACCTTACGTAACATCGTGCGTAGATGTTCGTCTATCCCTGCCATCTTGCCTTTCATGGCTACAATGGCAAAGTAGTTTATCCATCCACGTATCACTCTGTTGAGCATTGTGATGCGGACAGTCATGGAGATGCTCCACGAGCGTTTGCATAGTTTCTTCAGTTTCCTGACAAACTTCGCTACGGAGTCCTCGTGAGGTCTTGCCGTCCATTGCTTGCTCTGAGGGGATTTGTAAAATCCAAAACCGAGGTACTTGAGTTTGATCGGTCGACAGACGTGTGTCTTGGTGGCATTGACCTTGAGCCCGAGGACACGCTCTATCCATTGGGTGACAGAGTGCATCACTCGTTTGGCACTGGCTTCGCTTCCTACTGCTATAATGCAGTCGTCAGCGTAACGAACATAGTGCAGACCCCGTCTCACGAGTTCCTTATCTAGCTCGTTGAGCATCACATTGCTCAACAAGGGGGACAAATTGCCACCTTGGGGCGTGCCGAGTTCTGTAGCTTCGTAAAGACCATTCTCCATTACGCCCGACTTCAGATACTTGCGTATCAAGCTTTCGGTGTCTGGGTCTTGGATGACCCGACCTACATAACTCATCAATTTGTCTTGAGGAACATTGTCGAAGAACTTCTCCAAGTCTATGTCAACTATCCACTCCGCTCCTGCGTTGAGGTATTCCAAAAGCTTCTGTACGGCTTGCTCGCAGCTCCTGCCGGGGCGGAAGCCGTAGCTGTTCTCTTGAAACTCTGCCTCGAAGATAGGCGTGAGGACTTGGACAATCGATTGTTGAAGAGTTCGGTCGATAACTGTCGGGATACCTAGCTTGCGTACGCCTCCGTTGGGCTTAGGTATCTCAACCCTCCGTACAGGGGCTGGCTTGTACCTGCGCTCTAGAATGGACTGCTTGATGCTCGTCCAGTTGGCGTTCATGTAGCCGCGGAGTTCCTCGACTTTCATGCCGTCTATACCCGAGGCGCCCTTGTTGCTCACAACGCGATTGAGTGCCTCGCGTACGTTATTCTTGGCGACTATCTGTTCGATTAGTTTCATCTTCCGTCTTTCTTAATTTCCGCTTCCAATGCATACGTGCTTAGCTCTATGTGGGCGCTCGCATTGACGTTTTGAACGTTGCCACTCGTCAGCAAAGACATCGGAACATACATTCTTGATTAACGTTACAAATTATTCGGTCCTTCGCCTTGTCCTGCACGAGAACGGCTACTTCGACCTCTGCTGACTCCTCGACATTCGTTGTTACTATCCTATAGGACTGCCGAGGCCTCACGGGATAAGTCATACATCTTTCATCGTTTACCTGCCTAATTTACGCATCAAGGTTAACGGTTGCCTTTAGGAACTTCACTGTCTCTGGCCAGCTTGTCCGCTTGATACGCCTTGGTATTAGGTTTCTGTTCGTCAGGCCACGAATTCGCTATTGCTTCTTCTCTCCCAAGGGTCACCCCTTGAAACTTGCAAGTCGCTATGGGGTTCGTTGGCAACTACGCCCCGAGTGGACTTTCACCACAGATGTATGACATGCCCGTCATACCAGAAATAGAGGGTGCATAAATCTTTATGCACCCTCTATTTTTATATGACATCGCTTAGTCTAAAAACAACTTACACAAAGTTTGAAACTTCAAGACTTGCTCAGCCCCATGCTTGCTCATACCTTTGACAATCTGTTCCACACTTTTTTCTTTAGTGGGATCACCACTTTTTGAAAAGAAACAGTCTGCGAAACAGATAATCTGCTCTTCAAGAGATATAGGCACCATCTCTCGGTGTGGTAAAGGGAGATTTCTTTGGATGATCATTTCCAACGTTATCCCCACACCAGTATGCCGTTCACAGATCAAAGCATGCTTAGGAAGTCCTTCAGACATAAGTAGCTCACTACCGATAACTCCATGCTTAATATAGGGCTCCTCACCCACACACCCAATACTAGGTGCATCGCATCTAAATATACCTATATCGTGTAGCATCGCTCCCTCGTATATCAAAGCCTTGTCCAGCTTCCACTCTTTTCTTCTCCTCGCAATTTCCAACGCTTTTTTAGCTACACATTCGCTATGAATGGTGAGGATTTGATAGGCTTGCGAGTGTTTCTGATAATACTTTTCTAATATAGCATATACATCAAGACCTCCCTTAGGGGATCTTAATTCCTTTCCTTTTGTTGCCATGAAACAAAGAGAACTAGCTCCGTTTATAGGATGTTAATTGTAGATTTGCCGAGCCTATTTTCAGTTCGGCTTTAATCTTAACAGGCACCTGGTCTCGATCCCTAGTTAGCCACACTATGATTGCGCTTTTGCCTTTCTTAAACGTCTTATCATCCACCCTTATACCTACCTTCATTGCCTGCCTCCTTGTGCCATCCGGCATAGAGATAGTCTCTGTACCAAGTACTTGGTATTCTACATTCACCTTGTCTCTACCGAGCGATACAGTCGCCTTGATAGGCGATGACTTGGTAGTATTTACATAATCAAAAGTGCGCAATAGTGCCAAAGTCGATAGCAAGTCTACCACTTCCACCTCCGACTTCTTAAATATCATAGTGGTATCGACTTTGATTTCCCCATTAGCATTTCGCGTATTCTTTACACTGATGGTTGATGGTGAGTAGTTATAAGTCGAGATATCATTAGCGATATAACCATTTTCATTGACACGCTTCTCGAATCTAAGAGGAAGCTTTTGTGCACTATAGAGGGTCTCCAGAGTATCGCGCATTGGGTAGAAAGTATCAGCAAGGCTAGTGGTACGCATCAATAACTGACTAAAGTATTGACCGTCTCGCGTTTGCCTATTTGTAATAGATGCTTCAGCGAGTTTTCCCTTAATCAACCCCCACTGAAAGTTGATACTATACTGCAACTCTTCACCACTCGTAAAGATTGCAGACTTAGGCAGCCTACTTGTCTGTGCCCAAGCCCCCCATGAGAGAAGACTCATTAATACAACTACGACTCCCCTCGTAAATACCTTAATCTTCATACCAATATCTATTTAGTGCTCACTATCAAACCATACAACAATAAGATAGAGAGCAATAAACTTCGTTTAACGACTCTCTGGTAGAGGGATGATGTCAAACCCAGTATAGGGGCGTAGTGCTTTGGGTATTACGATGCCTTCAGCAGTCTGGTTATTCTCTAGAAGTGCAGCTACAATACGAGGTAGAGCCAGCGCACTACCATTCAGTGTATGACATAGTTCAGTCTTTCCCTCATCATTCTTAAATCTGCATTTTAGGCGGTTGGCTTGGAAACTCTCAAAATTGGAGACAGAGCTTACCTCAAGCCATCTCTTTTGTGCTTCAGAGAAGACCTCGAAGTCAAATGTTAGTGCTGAAGTAAAGCTGATATCCCCACCGCACAGGCGTAAGATACGATAAGGGAGTTCTAGCTTCTGCACCAGGCTCTCAACATAGGCGACCATCTCTTTGAGAGACTCATAAGAGTGCTCAGGGTGATCAATGCGTACGATCTCAACCTTATCGAACTGATGAAGACGATTAAGCCCCCTCACATCCTTCCCATAGCTACCAGCCTCCCTACGGAAACAAGCAGAGTATGCTGTTACCTTAATAGGAAAATCCTTAGCCTCTACAATCACGTCACGGAAGATATTAGTTACAGGGACTTCCGCTGTAGGGATCAGATATAAATTGTCTATATCGCAATGATACATCTGACCTTCCTTATCTGGTAGCTGACCTGTTCCGTATCCCGAATCCTCATTGACTACATAAGGAGGTTGAACCTCTAAGTAACCTGCCTCTCTTGCATTGTCTAAGAAGAAGTTGATAAGAGCACGTTGCAAACGAGCACCATATCCTTTGTATACAGGAAATCCAGCTCCTGTGATCTTAACTCCGAGTTCAAAGTCAATAAGGTCATATTTCTTTGCTAGCTCCCAATGAGGCAGTATCTCAAGCCCCTCTGGGAATGGTCTAATTTCACCTCCAGTTCTTTCAACTTTATTATCCTCAGCAGTGAGTCCTTTTGGCACGGATAGATGTGGAGCATTAGGTAACTCAATAACTAGCTGATGGATCTGAGACTCCAGCTCCTTTTTTCTCGCCTCTAAATCCTTAGACCATTCCTTTAGCTCCGATACGGCTGACTTAGCTTTCTCGGCCTCTTCACGCTTTCCCTCACGCATCAGAAGCCCTATCTCCTTGGAGATTTTATTTTGCTCCGCAAGAGAGTTATCCAAAGCACTCTGAGTGGAGCGACGCTCTTCATCAAGAGCACGTAGCTTTTCAATCACCTCGCGAGCATCTACATTTTTAATCGCCAGTCTCTCAATAGCTTCATCGCTATTCTCCAAAAGATATTTAATTGTCAGCATTTCTTATTACTATTAAAATTACGATACCATCCTCTATAATGTAGTACCTATATCATATTTACCTTTTACAAAGATACAAATATATCCATATTCAGTATAATCTCAATGTAATTATACTTCATGCTTCAACGTATTTTCGTGGGAGCGGTTCAACCTAGTGAAGAGAATACCCACCAATATTCAAGGACTTTTAGGTCCTCAATCTCTTATTGCCGGAAAGTTATACCCACATTATCTTGGTTGGCCATCAATTGTAAATTTAGATGCAGGCATGATGTCTTAAGGCGGAGCTCAAATGCTTTTTATAATTAACTGAAATAAAGCACTATAGCTAACCCCTAACTGAGATGTAACTAAGCGATCGGTTAGTTGCATCTCGGCAAATGCTTAGTTGCAACTCAGTGATTGCTTAGTTGCAACTAACTTTTACCTATCCTAAAGCCTAATCGTTGGGGGCACAAAAAGAACCACAAAACATAGTAGATTCCTTTGCCAATTTTCTCTCCAACGGCATACGAAATTGTTATTTAGCAAGTATTGATGAATTAGTGAGCTATAGTCTTATTTTATACTTATCTTTGTGGAAATAATGAGAAAGGGACACTTGGGTATGGATATCGGGAATAACGACCCACTTGCCTCAGAAAAATAATTACAACCCGAATACGAACTCAAAAGCAAGAAGAGTATTTATTGACTATGAATGGAAAAACCGTTGTAACAGGTGTGATAGGAGCTGATGCTCATGCGGTTGGCAACAAAATCATCGCTTATGCCTTATCTCAAGCAGGCTACAAGGTGGTTAATCTTGGAGTGATGGTTTCTCAAAGCGAATTTATTAACGCAGCTATAGAGACTAATGCTGATGCTATTCTCGTCTCTTCGCTCTATGGTCATGGTGAGATTGACTGCCAAGGTCTAAGAGAAAAGTGCGATGAGGCTGGTCTAAAGAATATACCACTATTAGCAGGTGGTAACCTCGTTGTAGGTAAGCAGGAGTTTAAAGATGTAGAAGCTCGATTTAAGAAAATGGGCTTTGACTGTGTTTATCCACCAAATACCCCAATCGAAAAAACCATAGAAGACCTACATA
Source organism: Porphyromonas somerae (assembly GCF_022845615.1). Taxonomy (NCBI): domain Bacteria; kingdom Pseudomonadati; phylum Bacteroidota; class Bacteroidia; order Bacteroidales; family Porphyromonadaceae; genus Porphyromonas; species Porphyromonas somerae. The sequence continues at coordinate 1,204,463 of NZ_AP025559.1, forward strand.
AGATCTTTGGGCTATAGTACTTCTCAGCATTATGTCTAAATTCTATGCATTTGCATATATCAAACGACTTAATAATATCTGACTAAAAGATGAAGTACCTTACCGCTGACTTTGGAAGCACGTACACCAAAGTGACAGCTATTGATACCGACAAGTGCGAGATAGTAGCTACAGGTGCCGCCTTTACTACTATTGAGACTGACGTGATGGAGGGTCTCTCAAATGCCCTTAGTGATCTTGCAAACAAACTTGGATCCCCTTGGCAATACGACCGTTTTCTGTGCTGCAGCAGTGCAGCAGGTGGGCTCAAGATGATTGCCTCGGGCCTTGTCCCAGAACTGACTGCCAAAGCAGCTCGAACAGCTGCTAGCAGTGCAGGAGCAAAGGTGGTTAAGACCTACTCCTTTGAGATTAGCCGTAAGGAAGCCGAGGAAATTGAGCAGATTGCTCCTGACTTGATACTCCTTTGTGGAGGGACTGATGGTGGTAATCGCGAAACCGTTATCAATAATGCCAAGCGATTGTCGACCGTTAAAGGCAATTTCACTATCGTAGTGGCTGGCAATAAAAATGCTTCGGAAGAGGTAGATAGAATACTGACTGAGGCAGGAAGGCCACACGTCATTACAGATAACGTGATGCCCGACTTCAATACACTCAATGTGATTCCTGCAAAAGAGTGTATCATGCAGCTATTTATTGACCAAATTATTGATGCCAAAGGATTGCACCAAGCTCAGGCTATGGCCAATAATGAAATCATCCCTACCCCATTGGCAGTTTTGAGAGCGTGCGAGCTACTCAGTATGGGTACACGCAACGAAAAAGGGATTGGTGAGATGTTGGCTGTAGACTTAGGTGGAGCAACCACTGACGTCTATTCAATTGCTAAGGGTGAGCCACAATCTGCTAATATTGTACAAAGAGGGCTTCCAGAGCCTCATAATAAGCGTACCGTTGAGGGCGACTTAGGCATGAGGTATAGCCTCTCATCACTAGCCGATGAGCTTGACCTACACGATGTAGGTGCTGAGCTGGGACTCACAGCTGATGAGCTACAGGATTGGGTCAATACTTGTGTAGCAAAGCCCTCCACACGAGCCACAGACGATAGAGAGTCCAAGATGGAAAAGGCTCTAGCCAAAGGGGCTGTCTCAATAGCAATTGATCGGCATGTTGGGCATATGAAGTCAGTGTATACCCCTATGGGTCAACTATATACCATTGATGGGAAAGACCTCACTAAAGTCGAAAATGTGTTGGGCATTGGTGGAGCCATTATCCATAGTGATGACCCAGCATTCGTGCTTAGTGGGGCTCAGTTTGATCCTGCACACTTTGAAGCTGCTAGACCAAAGGAGCCAAAGTTCATGATCGACAAAACTTATATTATGGCATCGATGGGGCTACTCAGCCAAGAACTACCAGACGTGGCACTTAAAATAATGAAGAAAGAGCTCGTTTTGGTGAACTAAATTACATAGAAGATACGCTTAGTAGCTTCTATCATTATATGAGATTATGACAATTAACAACCCACACTTATATATAAGTAAACTATAGTATGGAAATCCGTAACGTCCGCATTAGCGATGCAGAATTTCAAAAAGAGAGAGAAGAGGTCTTACAACAATGGCCTACTGGCGCACATGTAGACTTTGAAGAGGCCGTAGAATACCAGAAAAAGATTCCAAAGTCACAGCGCTTTGATGAGAAGCTCCAAAAAGCTGATAAAGCTGGTGTAACATTGATTCAGCCTCGAGCCGGTGTAGCACTTTATGATGAGCACATTAAGCTCCTACAGTTTCTTGAGAGAGAAGGCGAGGCAGATCTTCTCCCATCTACTGTTGATAGCTACACACGTCTGAATAGATACAACGAAGCACAAGTAGGTATTGAGAAGAGTAAGGAGAGCGGGCGCTCGATGCTTAATGGTTTTCCAATTGTAAACTATGGAGTAGAGATTTGCCGTACAGTAACCTCATCATTGAGGAATCCAGTGCAAGTAAGACACGGTACCCCTGATGCACGACTCCTAACTGAGATTTCAATTGCAGGTGGATTTACATCTTACGAGGGTGGTGGCATCTCTTACAATATCCCCTACTCTAAGGATCACTCACTAGCTAAAACCATCCGCTATTGGCAGTATACAGATAGACTGTGTGGTATGTATGCAGAAGCTGGTGTTGATATTAACCGCGAGCCATTCGGGCCCCTTACAGGTACATTGATTCCTCCATGTATCTCCAACTCTGTGGCGATCATTGAGGCTCTCTTGGCTGCCACACAAGGTGTTAAAGACCTCACAGTGGGATATGGTCAGTGTGGTAACCTCATCCAAGATGTGGCTGCGATCCGTGCCCTGAAGAAGCAAACTAATGAGTATCTAGCCAAGTATGGATTTGGTGATGCAAAGGTAACCACAGTATTCCACCAATGGATGGGAGGATTTCCACAAGACGAGGCAAAGGCGTTTGGCGTGATCTCTTGGGGCTCAGCTGCTGCTGCTCTTGCCAAGGCTACTAAGGTTATCGTGAAGACTCCTCACGAGGCGATGGGTGTACCTACTATGGAGGCGAATGCCGCTGGTCTTCGTGCTACTAAACAGGTGATATCTATGCTAAGAGACCAAGACTTTACAAATATCCCAGCGGTAGTTGCCGAGGCTGAGATTATTGAGGCAGAGGTTAACCAGATATTGGATAAGGTGTTCGAGTTAGGTAATGGAGACCTTGCACAAGGTGTCATTGCTGCCTTCGAATCTGGAGTACTCGATATTCCTTTTGCTCCAAGCAAGTACAACGCCGGAAAGGTGATGCCTGCCCGTGATAATAATGGTGCAGTCCGCATTATGGATTCTGGCAACCTTCCACTCAGTCAGGACATTCTCAACTTCCACCGTGAGAAGCTAGAGGAGCGTGCCAAGAGTGAAAATCGTACTGTTAGCTTCCAGATGGTGATTGACGACGTATATGCTATCAGCAAGGGTTTCCTTGTTGGTCGCAAGCAATAACAATAGAAAATACAAACAAAACAATTAACTACATATACTACAATTATGAAAATCAAAAAGGTAGTTTGTGCAGCTGGTAAGACAGGTTTTTACTTTGACGACCAGCGTGCCATCAAGAGAGGTGCCGTAAGTGATGGTGCTTTCTACTCAGGAGAAGTTGTTACAGAGGGCTTTACGAGTGTTCGTCAGGCAGGTGAGTCTATCTCCGTTCTATTTATTCTAGAGGATGGACAAATAGCTCACGGAGACTGCGCAGCAGTTCAGTATTCTGGTGCAGGTGGTCGTGACCCTTTGTTCCTAGCTAAGAACTTCATTCCTGTAATCCTCAAGGAGATTGCTCCGATGTATGAGGGTAAGGAAATTACCACTTTCCGCGAAATGGCTGATAGAGTGGATAAGTTTGTACGCCCAGAGACTGGAAAGGCTTTCCACACCGCAATCCGTTATGGTGTGACCCAAGCTTGTCTTGATGCAGTTGCTAAGAGTCAGCACAAGCTTATGGCTCAGGTGATTGCTAAGGAGTACAACACCAAGATTGCTGATAAGATGATTCCTATCTTTACTCAGTCTGGTGACGATCGCTACGTCAATGCAGATAAGATGATCATGAAGGGTGCAGAGGTGCTTCCTCACGCACTATTCAACCACGTAGAGCAAAAGACTGGTCTTAAGGGCGAGAAGCTACGTGCTTATGTAGAGTGGCTACGCAATAGAGTGATTGAAAAGCGTACTTGTGAGAGCTATAACCCTATCTTCCACATCGACGTATATGGTACCCTTGGAGTGGTATTTGACAACGACTTTAAGAAGATTGCCGAGTATATCGCTGACCTTGCAGAGGTAGCTAAGCCATTCCACCTCCGTATTGAGGGTCCAGTAGACGTTGAGGAGAAGCAAGCTCAAATCAAGGCACTTCACGCTATCCGCCAACATATGGATGAAATGGGATGCTCTGCAGAGATTGTTGCCGATGAGTGGTGCAATACTCTAGAGGATATCATCGACTTCTCTAAGGAGAAAGCTGGGCATATGGCTCAGATCAAGACCCCAGACCTTGGTGGCATCAATAATGCTATTGAAGCTGTGCTTTACTGCCAGCAGCACGATATGGGAGCTTATCTAGGTGGTACTTGTAACGAGACCAACCGCTCTGCTGAGATCTGTGCACACATCGCCATGGCCACCTCTCCAGACCAAATGCTAGCTAAGCCTGGTATGGGTGTAGATGAAGGCTACATGCTTGTGTACAATGAGATGAGTAGAATTATTGCCCTTAAGGACATCATCTAAGTGAGTATAAAGAAAGAAATGGAAGAGATTAGAGTATTATCCCCAACCGCTATTCTTGGTTATGGCTTCCCATTGGAGTCATTCCAAGAGGGTATGAAGCGTAAACCAGATGTCATTGCTGTGGATGCAGGGTCTACCGACCCAGGTCCATACTATCTAGGTGCAGGCATCTCTTTTACAGATCGTAATTCTGTAAAGCGTGACCTTGAGATTATGATTCCTGCAGCTATTGAGGCAGGTATTCCTGTAATCATTGGTTCGTCCGGTGGTTCAGGTGGTCGCCCTCACGTAGAGATTAATCGCAAGATCATTGAGGAGATCGCACAGGCTAAGGGGCTAACCTTTAAGTATGCAGAGATTTCAGCTGAGTTTGATAAGGAGCTAGTACGTAAGTACTTTAAGGATGGTAAGATCACTCCACTGTCTCCAGCACCCGAACTCAAGGAGCAGGACATTGACGATGCAGTACGTATCGTAGCACAGATGGGTGAGGAGCCATTTATTGAGGCGCTCAATAATGGTGCTCAAGTGATCCTCGCTGGTCGTGCTTACGACCCAACTGTATTCTCCGCACTAGCTATCTCTAAGGGTTATCCAAAAGGACTAGCTATCCACATGGGTAAGATCCTAGAGTGTGCAGCTATCTGTGCACTTCCAGGCAGTGGTAGTGACTGTATGTTTGGATACCTCCGTAAGGATCACTTTGAGCTAGAGACTCTTTCTCCAGACCGTAAGTGTACTACCTTATCTATTGCTGCTCATACTCTTTATGAGAAGTCAAATCCTTATATGTTACCTGGTCCTGGTGGACGTCTTAACCTTCACAATACCACTTTCGAGCAGGTAGCCGATAATCGAGTACGTGTAGCCGGTACAGTATTTGAGCCAACCGATGGTTATTTCGTGAAGCTAGAGGGTGTAAGGCGTGTAGGATATCGTACAATTGCTGTAGCCGGTGTTACAGACCCTATCTTCATCAGCAAGGTAGATGAGATCACCGAGGCGGTACGTGCAAGAGTGGATAATAACTTTAAGGACTACGGAATGAGCAACTATTTCCTAGACTTTAAGGTCTATGGAAAGGGTGGCGTGATGAATATGTTCCCAGGCGTTAAGTGTGATACTGGCAACGAGCTTCTCATCATCATTGAAGCAGTAGGAGCTACACAGCAAGAGGCTGATACTATTTGTAGTTTTGCACGTAGTACGTTGCTACACTTTGGCTATGAGGGTCGTATCTCTACTGCTGGTAACCTCGCATTGCCATTCTCACCATCCGACGCACACATGGGTGAAGTATTTGAATTCAATGTCTATCACCTAATGAAGGTAGAAAGCCCAACGGCTCTCTTCCCTATTACTTACCGTGAGTTCAATAATGGAGTAGCTAAATAAAGGAAGGATAAAACTATGCAAACATATAAGTTAGTCGATATGGCTTCAGTGATCAGAAGTAAAAACTCTGGTCCCTACGAGCTTACTTTCGATATTATATTCAAGACCTTTGATGATTACAACTTCTTCAAGAAGCATGAGCCTATTAATAAGTCATCTTTCGCAAAGCTTTACGGCATTGCCGAGGAGGATGTGCTACAGGTGATTTATTTCGACCCTGCAAAGGCAGTAAAGGCTACCATCAAGCGTCCAATTCCTAGTGGTGCACTAGGAGAGACTGATGTGTATGGTGCTCAACAGCACGCTCCACTCATGAAGTTTACTTTTGATGCATAATCATCACAGTGCAAAGCCAAAGAGATTGCAGGAGCATTGGGTCTCCACGCAATACTATGCCCCTAGGGGTAAGGAGAGACTCCTTACCCTTGGGGAGCAATTGGCTCACTTTCATCTGAGCTTTACAGATCGCCTTATCGGCTTTATCGGTGACGCAGGGAGCGGTAAAAGTTCACTGATTAAGGGAATATTTCCTGGTCTAGAACTTGCTAATGACGATGATGTCCTTGACCCTCGTAAGATTATGCAAGTAAGGCAAGGGATGGAAAACCTCAGAGAGGCCTCTACCTACCATATTGACATGCGATTTCAGACTGCATTTACTCAGATGTATGAAATCGTTGACTTTGTTCAAGAGGCTCTGGATAAGGGCAAGCGAGTAGTTGTAGAGCACTTCAATCTACTCAATCAAGCACTAGGCCGCAATGCCGATATCATCTTTGCTATTGGTGAGGAGATCATCGTTACACGACCTAGCATTTTTGGGCCCCAACCACAAACTCTATACGATATTGTTCACACTTCACTGCTTTATCGTAAGATGGCTCACTCTGCCGAAGAGGTAGCAAGCTATGCACTAGATAAGCTATTCGGGCTAGATATGTCTAAGTATTATAGTGCTGATGTACCCTCGGGCTTTGTCTTGAAATTCAATGAGGATCCAAAACTTTCACGAAGCGATTTGGACCGACTTGAGGAAGAAATTATTCATTTAATCAATGAGGATATCTCTATTGATTATTATGATGAAGACCATATCCGAATGGGTAATGAGATAAAGCCTTGTGATGGTCCTCGTATTCATGTCCGTTCTACAGGTGAAATAGAGAACTTTTCATTACACAAGGAGCTCATCTACGACAAAAGGTACGACGCCTACTGCCTCATAGGTCTTCTGGATAAAGATCCTAAGAGCCACGAAGAAATCAATAATAGAAACTCATTCTACTTTTTAGGCAAGAAATACTAACGTATAGATATGAGAGAAATCAATGTAAAGCAGATTTCAGAGCTTGTCAGTAAGCTATGTATTGAAGCCTGCTACTTTATGACTCCAGACATTCACCAAAAGATTACGGAGTCCAAACTAATAGAAAAATCTCCCCTGGGACAAGAAATATTGGGAACCCTCCTCGAAAATAGCCACATTGCCCGCACCCAAGAGAAACCTCTTTGTCAAGATACCGGTATGACGGTTGTCTTTGTTAACCTTGGGCAAGATGTACACGTGATTGGTGGATCTATTGAAGATGCAATCAATGAGGGGGTTAGAGAGGGTTACGAAAAGGGCTATCTACGGAAGTCAGTAGTCAATGATCCTATTCTTCGGGAGAATACCAAAGACAATACTCCTGCTGTAATACACTATAACATCGTACCTGGTGATAAAATTGAAATAGAAGTGTCTCCCAAGGGCTTTGGTAGTGAGAATAAGAGCCAACTCAAGATGCTTACACCAAGTCAAGGTGTTGAGGGTGTAAAGGACTATGTAGTTCAGGTTGTATCAGAGGCCGGTGCCAATCCTTGTCCTCCCATTATTGTTGGTGTAGGTATTGGCGGTACGATGGAGCGTTGTGCCTATTATGCCAAGCATGCTTTACTTCGTCCTGTAGGTCAACACAGTAACAAGCCACACATCAAAGCCATCGAAGAGGAGCTTCTGGAGCGTATCAACAAACTAGGAATTGGCCCTGCTGGATTTGGTGGTACCACTACCGCACTTGCTGTAAATGTTGAGGTAGGTGCCACACATATTGCGGGACTACCAGTTGCTGTGAATATTGGCTGCCATGCTACACGACATGCCCATGGCGTATTGTAAGAGACACAAACTTATAAGCTACTAAAATGAGTACAGATAAACGCATTATAACCCCTCCCCTGACTGACGATGTTATTAAGACACTGCATGCAGGCGATATGGTCTATATTTCTGGCACTATCTATACCGCCAGAGATGCAGCCCATCTAAGACTGGTAGAGATGCTTAAGGAGGGTAAGCCTATGCCCTTTGACTTCAAAGGGCAAATCGTCTATTATGCTGGACCTGCTCCTGCAAAGCCTGGAGAGCCAATTGGATCGGTAGGACCTACCACTGCTGGTAGAATGGATGCCTACTCCCCTACCCTTATGAAGCAAGGTCTTAAGGCTATGATAGGCAAAGGTCTTCGTAGCCAAGAGGTGATTGATACTCTTAAGTCTGAAACCGGAGTTTATTTTGCTGCCATAGGTGGTGCAGCTGCTTTGATGGGACAAAGAGTAAAGAAAGCTGAAGTGATTGCATTTGATGACCTAGGCCCAGAAGCAATACGTCGCTTAGAAGTTGAAGAACTTCCTGTAATCGTAGCTATTGACTGCCAAGGCAATAATGCCTACGAGAAAGGGAGAAGTCAATTTGCCGAATAAGGGGCAGACTAATCAAATAAAAAAAAGAGAGAGGACCCATAAAAGGTCCTCTCTCTTTTTGCATCCTATTTATGGAGATTGAATAAGATCTCCAGTCCTCCCGATGAGTGAATGCGAGCCTCTACTTCACCGCCATGTAGTAGGATAGAATTTTTTACGATACTCAATCCTAGGCCAGTACCTCCACTTTCTCGAGTTCGTCCCTCATCCACACGATAGAATCGCTCAAAGATGCGGCTAAGTTGCTTTTCATCTACTCCCTTACCAGTATCATAGTAGCTAAAGAAGAGATGATTTTCATCTTGATGATAGCAATTAATCACCATTTCAATCCCCTCTCCGGCATATCTCAAGGAGTTCTCCACCAAGTTTTGGAATATTGAATAGAGGAGTGATTCATTTCCCTTTACCTGAAGTTCCTCAGGCAGATTGTTTTGCAATTTATCACCTTTCTCATTGATCTTAGTGAGGAAAGCAACTCTTACCTCCTCCACAATCTGGTGAAGCGAAACTGTACTGAATTCAAATGCCCTAGTAGGCTCATCTAGCTTAGTCAGCAATCCGATATCCTTCATCAAATCACTAAGTCTAAGAGTTTGGTCATACGCCTTTTCAATAAAGTGCTTTTGCTTATCTTCGGGAAGCTCCATAAAGTTAAGTGTCTCAAGGTATCCTCGTATAGAGGTTAATGGCGTACGTATCTCATGCATAATATTACTGGTCATCTCCTGCTTCAGCTGCCGATTCTTTTCCTGTTCAGTAATATCCTCAATAGTAATTTCAAAACTACCATACTCCGATTTAAGAGCCTTCACCTCGTAAGTCTTCCCCCCTTTAGGGATCAGAATTGATATGTGCTGCTCCTCAGACTTATCCTCAATAAAATGCTTTATCGGTAGCATCAAAGGGTCTTCGATCAGTTCGCCTGCATCAGTAATAGGGTTACTAGCCAGCAAATTGGCATATTGAATAAAGTGAGCATTGGCATATTCTACACTGTGCACCATATTAAAGAGAGCGATCCCGATATGCGAGAGCTTAAAGTGTTGAATGAGTCTTTCTTTAGCATTTTCAATCTTATGCCTTGCATCCTCTTTTTGTCTTAGTATCCTCAAGAGTTGCTCCGACACATCGTCCAACTCAGTCTCCCCCACATCTATATCTTGCTCATAATCGCCATCAGCTATCTGCTTAGTCAGCTTATTGAGCTGCATGAGCATCCGATCATATCGCTTTGTAAGTAGATATACAAAGAGGGCCATCAACAAAAAGAAAGTGATAGAGACATAGATGAATACTCGGCTCGACTTGAGTTTTTGTTGCAGCTCTAAATCATAAGGAAGCGCTGTGCGGACATAGTGATCGTCATAATAAGTGGCATAGTACAAAAAATCTCTATCCATTGTAGCAGACTTTCGCTTAGTTACACCATGCTTATTAAAGCGCGCTTCTCTTAGCTCTGGTCGTTTATCATGATTTTCCATCCCCGATACATTGCCAGCTTCATTATCCATAAGGACTTTCCCGTCATTGGCAATAATAGTGATCCTTAACTCATCTGGAAGGTCCGATACGAGTGAGTCTAGGTGACCAAGGTCAAAGGATTTACTGATCAACTCATTATAGCTATCCAACTTTGAGGTAAGTAGATTAAGTCTATACTGTGCCTCACTCCGCTGCTGTACTACCACCAAAGAAGTAGCGAAAAGAGCAGTGACTAAGATAATCCACCCAAATAATCGCCGTGTAAATTTAGTTTGTAACTTCATAATTATAGGTCATTAATTTGCACTAAAGGTATAGCCAAAGCCTACTCTATTCACAATACATCCCGCATATTCTCCGAGCTTCTTGCGTAATCTGGCAATATGTACATCCACGGTACGCTCTAGTACAAGGCTATTATCTGGCCATACACTATCCAAGATTTCAGCTCTTGAAAAGATCCTCCCTTCACTTGTCACGAGCAACTTGAGGATATCATATTCCGTTTTTGTCACCTCAATGACACCTTCAGGCGTAGAGACTTCCATTGCATTCAAATCAATAGTAATTGCCCCTTTATGCAAAATGCCGTGGTTCTTTTCACTTGAATTATCTTGCCGGTGGCTATAGGTTCTGCTAAGAACGCTATGTACTCTAGCAATCAACTCCTTAATTGAAAAAGGCTTTTTGATATAATCATCTCCCCCTATCGAAAAGCCTGTCAGCATATCATTTTCAGTATCCTTGGCAGTAAGAAATATGATTGGGATCTCATTTCCCTGCTTGCGAATATAGTCAGCCATCTTAAAGCCCGACATTCCCCCCATCATCACATCTAGGATAATCAAGCAAAAGGTTTCGTCTAGCATCTCCATAGCCACCTCTGCCGAAGAAGCGGTGACCACCTCATACCCCTCATATTCTAGATTAAATTGTAGAATATCGGTAATATCCACCTCGTCATCAACGACAAGAATTTTCTTAGCTTTCTCCATCATTAACATGTCTTATATCGCTTCCTTTTACTAGATATATGGTAGACTCTGCTATATTTGTGGCACTATCTCCGCATCGCTCCAAATTATGCCCCACTCCCTCTAGATTAAGCAACACCTGCACATCGTTTTCTTGAAGTTCGACGTGAGAAAAAAGCTTACATAGCAGTGCTCTCAAGCTATGGTACATCTCATCCATTACTTCATCACTACCAATCACCTCCACAGCAGTTTCATACGATTCATTTGTAAAAGACATCACTGCATTTCGCACCATTTGAGTGACATGATCCGTCATCTGAATAATCAAACCTCTCACCTCATAAAGGCGAGTATCACTCATCGGCAATTCTCTCACAAATCTAATGATATTAAGTGTCATATCCCCAATTCGTTCAAGGTTCGTAGTCAGATCCTGATAAGCAATGATCCGTCTGAGGTCCTCAGCTACAGGCGAAAACTTGAATATCGAAAAGGCTACCTCCTCCCTAATTTTCACCTCCAGGCGATCAATAATGATTTCATTAGATAGAGCCTCTTCATAAAGTGCCTGAGTTTTCGGTTCATCAAATAGCTGCTTCAAGATAGTCAGCTGCAGTATTGTGTTTTTTGAGATCAGCTCAAATTGATTACGTAGGATCTGCAGCTGCAACTCCTTAATTCTATTAGAATAAAGATTATTCATCATCATAAATGGCAATGATATTAACTAAATACACCTGTGAGATACGCCTCCGTCTCCTTGTGCTTCGGATTCGTAAACATTTGGTCCGTATCACCATACTCAATTAGCTCCCCTAAATACATAAATACCGACTTATCCGACAGTCTAGCAGCCTGACTCATATTGTGCGTCACAATGACAATCGTATACTGCTCCTTAAGTTCCATAATCAGCTCCTCAACTCTATTAGTAGAGATTGGATCCAAAGCAGATGTCGGCTCATCCATTAAGAGCACTTCAGGCCTTAGAGCAAGAGCTCTAGCGATACAGAGTCTCTGCTGCTGCCCTCCAGAAAGAAAAGAGCCACGCTTCTTCATAGCGTCCTTCACCTCATCCCAAAGAGCTACACTCTCCAGGCTTGTCTGTACGATCTCCTCCTTCTCCTCTTTAGAGAGCTTGATCCCATTCAGCTTATATCCAGCCAATACATTATCCTCAATAGACATCGTTGGGAATGGATTGGGGCGCTGAAATACCATACCAGCTCTACGGCGTGCAATCATCGGATCCATAGCAAGCATATCTTCACCCTCAATAAGGATTTCACCCTCCACCTTAATATCGGGATACAGATCATGCATTCTATTAATAGCCCGTAGCAAGGTACTCTTTCCACAGCCACTTGGTCCCATTATAGCAGTTACGAGGTTTTTGTAAATCGTCAAGTTGACACTCTTAATCGCTTTTTTCTCTGGACTATATGATACTGATAGGTCCTTTACTTCTATGATTGGGGACAGCTCTTTACCTGTGGCACCATCTCTTGAAAGCACCTCAGGGGAGACCGGTCTATTGGTTACTTTTATTTCATTCATATTCATCAAAAACTTATATCCTCCACTTGGCAGCCACAGACTTCGCGAGAAGGTTCATTCCTAAGATCAAAAGCAATAGCAAGAGCGACGACGACCAAACTAAGTCAGCCAAAATAGGGTTACTGTAAAACTCCCAAATAAGTAAGCTTATTGCACTCATCGGACGAGTTAAATCAAAGTGGACATAGGTGGCACCAAGAGCGGTCACCATCAGAGGAGCTGTCTCGCCCATTACACGAGATATTGCCAAAAGGATCCCAGTAAAAATACTGCCAAACGCACTAGGGACCACAACGGTAAACATGACCTTCGTATAAGAGCCACCCAAAGCCAGACCCGCCTCTTTTAATGTTCCTGGCACCATCCTCAACCCCTCCTCTGTACTACGAATAATCATCGGGATCATCATAAAGCCTAAGGCGACCCCTCCAGCCACAGCACTATAAGTATGCATGGTTTTAACCACTAGCATATAAACCACAATTCCCCAAACGATACTCGGCACACCTTGTAAAATATCGGTCAGAGTACGAACTACATTGGTAAGCTTAGCATCCTGCTTTTCGGATAAAAAGATACCTGTAAAAAGGCCTAAAGGAATGGAAAGGACTGTCGCAATCAAAAGCATCATAAAGGTCCCTGTAATACCATTCAAAATGCCTGAAGGAGTAGACTGAGTAAATAGGTCAATATTGAAATGGCTCCAACCCTTCACCACCAAGTCAATCAATATAGAGAGAAGCGGAATAGCAGTGAGTAGACTAAAGACAATCACTACTACATAAGCTGTTCGGCTAAGTGCCTGTCGCCGCTTTGGACTTCCTGTTCGCTTTGAAATGACGTCAATGCTTTTCATTTATGGATCCCTTGCTATTTTCTATTAATACGATTCACGATTCCCTTTGCGATGAGGTTAATCAGCGCTGTAATCAAAAAGAGCAGAAAACCGATGGCAAAGAGAGCACTCAGCTTTACTCCCGACGCTTCTCCAAATTGATTGGCGATTACACTAGCCATCGTATCACCTGTATCCCTAAGACTTAGCGGTACTCCACTCGTGTTACCGATCAACATGGTGACCGCCATAGTCTCGCCTAAGGCACGCCCAAAAGCTAAAATGTAAGCAGCGAATATACCACTACCCGCTACAGGCACACTAATGTTTCTAATAACCTCAAGCCTAGTGGCCCCCAAGCTATAAGCTCCTTCCTTCAAATCCCTAGGAATCATACCAATAAATTCGGCACTTAGAGAAGAGGCATAAGGGATGATCATGATAGCTAATACAATTGAGGCGAGAAGAACACCAAACCCTTGTGCATTGACATTCAGCATGATAAGAATTGGGCGAACAGTATAAAAGCCCCATAGTCCATACACAATTGAGGGAATACCAGCAAGCAAATCTACTATTGCACTCACTACGGTAGCCACCTTTTTACCCCTAAAGTATTCACCTGTAAATAGTGCCACACTAAGAGAGAAAGGGATGCAGAATAATAGCGCTAGCAATGAAGTAAGCAATGTGCCAGTAATAAAAGGAAGGGCTCCAAACGACTGTGATCGATCCGACCATTCAGTAGAGGTCATAAAATCAATCAGACCAAACTCCTTAATAGCAGGCAAGCTCTCAGAGGTAAGTGCATAGAGGATCCCTCCTGCAATGAGTATCACCCCTACTCCAGATACTAGTAGCAGAAGATCAAATAGCTTATCTCTCATATTAGCCATTAATGCCAAGTGGTCAGTAATTAGAAAAGACTAATACACTGACCACTTTATTTTACTGCTTTATAGTAATATCCTTTACCAATTGACCATCGTAAGTCATGCTATTAATTACATTGATAGCATTCATACGAGCCACTTCAGGCAGAGGAGAGAAGTAGTTTTTTCTAGCACTTGCTGCACCATTATCCCCTACAATGTAGAGCAAGAAATTTTGAAGTGCTTTAGCCTGCTCAATAGTTCTATTATTGTAAGCTTGCTCTTTATAAACTATAATCCAGGTAAATGTGCTGATCGGGTATGCACCTACTTGTGGAGAATTGGAGATGACCATACGCGTATCAGCGGGCATATCAGTGGTATTAGCACTAATAGAAATCGTCTCCATATTGGCCTCCACATATTCACCTCGCGAATTAAGCATCTTGGCAGAAGGGATATCTTGTGCCAATGCATACTCAGACCCTAGATAACCAATAGCACCCACAGTTTGAGAAATCACCCCTGCTACCCCAGGATTACCCTTTGCAGCAATACCTTTACTAAAGTCCACCGATTTTCCCGCCCCGATAGTGGTTCGCCAAGTCTCATCTACTTCGCTCATAAATCCAGTGAATACAGCAGTCGTGCCACTACCTTCACTACGATACACAGGGGTAATAGCTTGGTCGGGCAAGTTAATGCCAGGATTTATTGATGCAATCAGAGGATCATTCCAATTGGTCACTTCACCAGTGTATATTTTAGTCACCAATTCAGGAGTCATATTAAGTTGATCAACTTGTGGTAGATTATACCCCATCACCACCCCACCAATACAAGTAGGGATATGCAGTATCTCAGGCATAGCACCCATCTCCTTATCACTCAGAAATACATCGGTCCCGCCAAAGTCTACAGTCAAGTCCTGCAGATTTCGGATACCTGCACCACTACCAGTAGCACCATAGCTTACACGTATGCCATACTCATCACCAAATTGCTTAGTGATGTCTTTATAAAAAAACTCAGGGAATGTGGCGCCTGCTCCACTCAGTGATACCTCTTTATTGCCACACGAACTTGCTAGTAACATCACAAGTATTAGGAGTACACTAGTCTCTACACATCTCTTTAGCTTCATACCATTTTTCTAAAAACAATTGTTATACAAGGGCGAGTGGACTAACTGCCTAACCCTACCACCTATTTCACCGCAAAGGTAGCATATAGTAATTGCAGAGAAATTACGAGCGTGTTACATTCTTGTTACGACAATAGGAGAGAAGAGAATATTGCACGAATTGGCATTCTCACATAGATAAACTGACGATAAAAAAGAATGCTCTCACTAAGAGATTAAAGCAGAGGAGAAAACAGTCTAAATATCGACTGCAAAAATCTTAAACCTATCTTGCGCTTCCTCCACTGATACGAATCAATAGGTACGCAATGAGTTTCAAGATTGCTTTTAATCGATTGCTCCAGCAATTGGGTAAATTGCTCATTATAGATAATAGATGTCAGCTCAAAGTTGAACTCCATGCTTCTAAAGTCCATATTAGCAGAACCAATATAAGAAATCCTACCATCCACTGTCATCAGCTTAGAGTGGTTGAACTCCCCATTGAAACGATGAATCTTCACCCCCGCTTCTAGTAGATTAGCATAATAAGATTGTGAGGCATACTTCACTAGCAGAGCATCACTATTCCAAGGTAGCACCAAGTGCACCTCCACCCCACTCAGTGCAGCACCGATCAACGCTTTATTAAGGCTATCAGTAGGCAAAAAGTAAGGGGTTTCAATATATATGTGCTTCTTAGCCTCATAGATACTTCTACTCCATGCTTGCAAGAGCGTTCTAAACTTATTGGTCGGGCCACTCGAAAAAGTCTGCATCCCCACATTGCGGACTTTAATCGCCGACTGATACGCTACAGAAAGATTAACACTCGGGATCTGAAACTCTTCAGTAGGATTAAGGTAGTAATCTCTACTAAGAGCGATCTTACTTGCAAATCTCCAATCACTCATAAAGGCCGATGCCAGACCATTCACAGCCATACCAGTTACTCTAAAATGAGTATCCAGCCAACGCCCTTTCTTATTACCTATCGTGTAGTGATCCGCAATATTCATCCCCCCTATATACCCTATATTACCATCAATCACGACTACCTTACGGTGATTACGGTAGTTGATGTCGCTACGAAGAGAAGGCATCACAACCTTCAGAAACTGCCGAAACTCAATCCCAGCATCCGTCATCCGCCTATAGAATGACCTTCTAGCCCTAAAACTTCCCACGTAATCACACATCACACGCACCTTTACCCCCGCCCTAGCCTTTTCAATTAATGCATCAGCCACACGTGTGCCAGTGTGATCATCAAGAAAGATATAGTACTCCACGTGAATAAATCGGCGGGCATTTCGAATATCCTCAAGTAGCGAATCCACCTTATCCACCCCACTTCTAAAGATCGCCACCTCATCCGCTCTCAAAATTCGAGCACTAGTTTCATACTCCACCATGTCCCTAAGGAGTCGATACTCACTTTGCTCAGCGGGTAGCTCTTCAGAGATATTAGATGAGGTAGGAGTACTACTTAGATCAAAGCTATCATACGCATGCTTTTGGATTTTCTTTAGATGCCACTGCTCACGACCAAAGAGTAGATACAAAACCACCCCAAGTCCTGGCAATAAGGTCAAGACCAGCACCCAGCTGAGCGCTTTATGAGGGTTGCGATTCTCTAATAGAATGACACAAATCAATCCTATAATGATAAGGACCAGTATTCCACTAAATATGTAGCCCCATGAAATCATAATACCAGCTCTCGATTTTAGTTATGTATTAGTTTTTCTAAAGGTACCAATATTTTATGATGTAAAAAACTATACAAAGGCCTTCCATTTTCAACTCAATATATGAACTCTCTACAATAGATACTCTTTAATAGATGAACAAAGAAGATTTACAATGAAGGGGGGGGGGAGAGCGTGGGAAAAACAAGATCCCTCACTTGTCAAAAGGCAAGTGAGGGGTCTATAATTATTGTGATACTCTAAGATTAGATTGTACCTAGAACCAATATGCTCACCAAGAGTGATAGGATGGAGTATAGCTCAGGGAACACAGCCATCACCATAGTTGCGGCGAATACATCGTGACCATCAGCTGTTGCTGCGATACCATTGGCAAGGATACGTCCCTGTCTATTGGCAGAAGCGACTCCTACAATACCAAGAAGCAGTCCAAGGATGAGTATTCCAATTGCGGTTTGGAACGTCATCTCAGGAGTAATCTTGCTAACTGCAAAGAAGTAGCCGATAAATCCATAAAGGCCCTGAGATGAGGGAAGAGCAGAAAGACCGATATACTTACCCATTTGGGTAGGGTCTTTGCGCATTGCTCCGATCACCGCTTGACCTGTGTAAAAAAGTCCGTACGCACTACCAATACCGCTGACACCTACCATCATAAAGATGCCGAGGTATGCTAAGATTAAGTTTAATTCCATAAGAAGTTGTTTGTCTTAGTTGTATATAAATTCTTTTGTTGTTTCTCAATTATCCACTTACTCTTCGTTTGACTTGATCTCTCGAAGAGGATTGTAAGCTTTTCCGCCTCCTTCGTATTGGGAGTTATTAAAATACTCCACAAATATCAATCGTATAGGGTGTACCAGTGCTCCGATGGTGGTCAGTGCAAAATTGATGCCATGACCAATCAGGAGAATAACAGCTCCTATAGGTATTGCCAGGAATATTGGTAACCCAGCAGTGGCCATCCCAGCTAGTTGGTTAAATACGCCACCTAGCACAGCTCCCGTAAGTCCGATAGCAAATAGGCGGATATAGGAGAGGGTATCTCCCAATAGACCAGTTGCCGCATTGTACGTATCCCACAATCCAGCCCCAAAGTTGACGAATATGTTTTTGCCAGGGCTATTATAGAATAGGACAAGTAGAACACAGATCCCTACAAAGCCATACAGTACATACTCTAGCCACTGAGGTAGGGTAATATCGACCATAGGCAACCCAAAGAGCAACCCTGCAGCAATAATCAGCGTAGGCCATGCATACGAAGAGAGGGCTCGCTTAAATCCCACTTGCTTAGTACGCTTGAGTGCTCCGATATACTTAGCAAAGATAATCTGTATCACACCGAGTGCTAGTGAGATCACCATCATATTCTCGGACGAGATGAAGTACTCCTTAATCGAGGCGAGGAAAGGTACTTTGACCAGCTCAATGCCGAAGAAAGAGCCACTCAAAAATCCCATTACTAGTCCACCAATTCCTAGCCATTGAATCAGTTCTAGAAGCATCTTCTTGGACTCCTTAGCCTTACGCTTCAAGATGGTAGCCACAATAAAGGTGAGCAAACCATAGCCGGCATCTCCAAAGCAGATACCAAAAAAGATCATAAAGAATGGAGCAATATAGGGAGTTGGGTCGAGCTCTCCATAATTAGGCAGAGAAAACAACTCCACTATTGGCTCAAAAGCTTGAGCAAAGCGATTATTATGCAACTTGATTGGCACTTCGCTCTCATCACCTACCTCCAGTTCAGTAAAGGCAACGCCACTATCCTGAAGGTTTTGCTCCATCTCCTTAGCAATTCTCTCAGGCACCCACCCTTCAAGGATCACCAACTTATCGCCATAAAGCCGCTCTCCTTGAAGATTGGCATTGCTCATATTGTAAGTGTTAAGCAGCGTTGCCATCTCCTCGTCAAGGACCTCTGGATGATAAGCTAAATACTTTTGAGTATTCTCCAGCAACTGCTTCTTTTCGTGTAGCAATTCCTCATCATGCCTCAGATGGCTGAGACTCTTCTTTGGCAGCTTCTGAAGATCTGCACCCTCTAATGTAGGAGGTGCCTCTGTAGGAGAAACCGTAACGAAGTATATATATCGCCCTTGGTCAGCTATTTTAATAGCTTGATATGCTTCTTCCCACGCTGTGTCATAGCTATTTTGCTGAGCCACCCAAAAGTGGAGGTGATGACCTGACTCACGTAGCTTGGTAATGAGCTCAAGATCAAAGTCGCCCCAGACCTCTAACTCCTTTTGCTTTTGCTCAACTAACATCAACTGATCGGATATCTCCTGTAGCTTGTCAAGGGTCTCCTTATAGCTCTCAGTATAGAGGGTATATTCCTCTAGCACCTCCTTAGGGAGCTGGTCGTGAGCAATATCATCTCTCGTCTCCCCTTCTGCCAATGGATGACCATTGCGGAAGGTAGTGAGCCGTTGCTTGAGTTGCTTGATATCCTCCTGCTTCTGTAGATTTTGAGCAAAAGAGGCTATCTCCTTTGGATTGGTACGCTCCTTAATGTGTACCACTCCAAGTGCACGTAGTTGCTTCAGAAAAGATTGGTATTCTGGCTCGTAAACAAAGTAGGAATACCGCTTCATTGTTTCAATCATAGCTCTTCTCCTTTCCTTTCTTTAGCTTTTTCCTCTATATTGGCTCGCATTATCTTTTGTGACGCCTTAGAGAGTGACTCCTCATCCTCTAAGTAGCGCTTGATTTTGCGAATAGCATCTTGGTAGCCAGGTATCTGCACCTTCTCAAAGAGATTAACCTTTTGAGTGGTCTTCCTACGAGCATGATCCAGCAAGTCTAGCTTGATGCGTCCGACCTCTGCTTCTATCCCAATAGTCGCCATGGATTTAATGAGCTGTGTCCCCTCCATAAACCACGATGGAGTAGTCAACAGACTAAATGGGTGCACTTCAAAGTCAATCTCTCCAAGCTCTGGTATCTGCACGCCCGCAAATCGCTTGATATGGATCTCCACATCATTCACTTGGACTATAGAGGGATCGAACTCATTCCAAAGGGCTACCATACTATCAAAGCTCTGCATACTCTCTTCTAGTTTCCGCTCCATCGCTTCCACATGGTCTTTGGTTCGCTTCACCTCCATTCGGAGGGCACTCTCCTTACTCTTAATCGTAGGGAGAGCTCTTTCACGAACCTTGAGCTGTTTGCGTTGCTCCTGTAGTGAGGTCTTATTGTATTGAAATTTTATAGCCATTATCTCTATCTCCTAAGAGCTCTTATTGAGCACTATTAGGCCAATACTTATCTACAAATTCTTGGCGGATATTCACCTCGGCAGGTGTAAAGTGCTCTGCAAAGAGTGACCAAGCAGTATCAAGCATCTCAGTAGTATCAATATTGACATCGATAGAAAGCAAGTTCCTTGAGTACTCTCGAGCAAAGGCTAGAGCCCGCTGGTCATAATCGGTAAGGTCAAATCCATTCTCCTGCTTTGTCTGTGCATTGGCCGCATCAGCATATAGTCGCACAGAGGCATTCATCACTTGTGGATGATCCTCTCTTGTCTTTTTTCCAATCACCAATTGCTTAAGTCGCGACAAGCTTCTGAATGGGTCCACAATCACCTTACCTACATCGCTATCATGTCTTAGATAGAGCTGACCCTCAGTGATATATCCAGTGTTATCTGGCACAGCATGGGTAATATCTCCACCTGATAGAGTAGTGACAGCAATAATAGTGATAGAACCACCGTCGGGGAATTGCACCGCTTTCTCGTAGATCTTAGCAAGGTCAGAATATAGAGAGCCTGGCATAGAGTCCTTGGATGGGATCTGGTCCATCTTATTAGAGACGATTGCCAAGGCATCGGCGTAGTTACTCATATCAGTAAGAAGCACCAATACTTTTTCTTTTTTCTCTACTGCAAAGTACTCAGCAGCAGTCAGAGCCATATCAGGGATCAATAGTCGCTCAACTGATGGATCCTCAGTGGTATTGACGAAACTCACGATACGGTCAAGGGCACCAGCATTTTGGAATGTATTACGGAAGTAGAGGTAGTCATCATTGGTCAGACCCATACCTCCGAGGATGATCTTATCAGACTCCGCACGCATCGCCACAGTAGCCATTACTTGGTTGTAAGGCTGGTCGGGGTCGGCAAAGAATGGAATCTTTTGACCCGTCACAAGGGAGTTGTTGAGGTCGATACCTGAAATACCAGTAGCGATTAACTCCGAAGGTTGCTCACGTCTAACAGGGTTGACAGATGGGCCACCAATCTCTACTTCACGCCCCTCCACCTCTGGTCCACCATCAATAGGTTCGCCATAGGCATTGAAGAAACGCCCAGCAAGCTGCTCGCTTACTTTTAGAGCAGGAGCGTGACCTAGAAATATCACCTCAGCATTGGTAGGGATATCTTCTGTTCCTCTAAATATCTGAAGGGTTACCTCATCACCATATATTCGTACCACCTGAGCTAGCTTGCCATTAACAAGAGCCAACTCATCAAATCCGACATCCTTAGCATTGAGGGTACAGGTTGCTTTGGTGATTTTAGTCACCTTGGTATATATCTTCTGAAAAGCTGTTGTTGCCATACTTTTACTATCTCTTTCAAAAAGTTTTACTCTGCTCCCTCTTCACTTTGGTTGGCTACCAATTGGTTCGCCTCCGCCAAGTACTTCTCAAATTGCTCACTCTTATACTCAGAGTAGTTCATCTGCTTCAGCAGGTTGATTAATCGCTTAAAGAAGTCAGAGACCTCTTCAAAGTTGTCAAAGGCAAAGTTCTTAGCACAGATGCCCATCACTAGCCTCATCATAAATCCCTGACGCTCAAGGGGAGTAATCTGGTCGATATCGTCGAATGCATCTTGCTGGTAGATGATAAAGTCAATCAACTCCGACTTCCAGAAGGTCTCGTGGTGGTCTAGTGGCACACCATCATCGCCCAAGATATTGATTTGCTCAGCCACTTCACGACCTCTCAGCATACGTCGTTTTGCCTCTTCTACAAGGTCCAGCCAACCCTCACCAGCACGCTTAGAGATATCCTCTCTAAACTCTGGATACTCTATGTACTTAGAGTAACTCTCAATAGGATTGACTGCAGGGTAACGCTTACGGTCGGCACGGTCCTGCTCAAGAGCATAGAAGCATCGAGCTACCTTTTGGGTATTCTCCGTCACAGGCTCCTTTAGGTTACCACCCGCAGGGGAAACAGTACCAATAAAGGTGATGGATCCGGTCTTGCCATTATTAAGGTAAACAAAGCCGGCACGTGCATAGAAGTTGGCGATGATAGCCGAAAGGTCCATAGGGAATCCATCAGGTCCCGGAAGCTCCTCTAGTCGATTGGACATCTCACGGAGTGCTTGTGCCCATCGTGAAGTAGAGTCAGCCATAAGAAGTACTTTCAGCCCCATGCTTCTATAATACTCTGCCATGGTCATAGCGGTGTATACTGAAGCCTCACGTGCGGCCACAGGCATATTGGAGGTATTGGCGACGATGATGGTACGCTCCATCAGCTTACGACCTGTATGAGGGTCCTCTAGCTCAGGGAACTCCTTAAATATCTCCACCACCTCATTGGCACGCTCACCACAGGCTGCCATAATCACGATATCTGCCTCGGCCTGTTTAGAGATTGCGTGCTGAAGCACCGTCTTTCCTGTACCAAAAGCACCGGGGATAAATCCTGTACCTCCCTCCACAATCGGATTCATGGTATCGATCACACGCACCCCAGTCTCGAGCAGCCTAAAAGGTCTTGGCTTCTCTTGATAGGCATTATTGGCTTTCTTTACTGGCCAACGCTGTACCATCGTCACATCATGGTCGTTGCCATCAGCATCCTGAAGTACAGCAATCACGTGATCTACATTGTACTCCCCTTCGGGGACAATGCTCTTAACGGTGTAGCTCCCTTCAAAAACGAAAGGCACCATAATTTTGTGGGGCTGGAAGTTCTCATCTACCTCCCCTAACCAACTAGCGGCTTCCACACTATCTCCCACTTTGGCAAGTGGCTTAAAAGCCCAAAGCTTCACCCGATCCAGAGGGTCGGTATACTGACCACGACTCAGGAAGACCCCTTCCATCTTATCGAGGTCATTTTGAAGACCATCATAATTCTTTGATAGCATACCTGGACCTAGCTGTACTTCCAACATATGTTGCTCGAAAGTAGCTATATCACCCACACGCATACCACGCGTGCTCTCAAATACTTGCACAATGGCATGATTTCCCTCCACCTTAATTACCTCTGCCATCAGGTCACGCCCTTTCACTGTCACGTAGCAGATCTCATTTTGTGCTACTGGGCCGTCTGCGAGGATGGTCACGAGGTTGGAGACCACTCCTATCACCTTGCCGGTTGTTTTCATTTGTATCTTGTGTTTATTTATCTATCAACTTTCGTGTGTGTGCTTTACATCTATTCTCTTCGCCTTAGCTACCTGCTTAAGTTCCCTTTTGAAGTCCTGCATCTCCTCTCTAAATTCACCATTAAGAGTGGCTACAATAGTCTTGAAGCGTTGCTCGCCTTGAACCTTATCAAGCTTCTCCCAACGCTCAAGTATCTGAAGCTTCAGTAGATAGGTGAGCATTGCATTGATTGAGAAAATGTCTGTAAAGGTTACCTCATCTAGCAGGTTCCACTTGTATTCATCAATTCTCTCCTCTCTGATAGCCAAGTCCTTCTCATCGGCGATCCTACGCATTGCATCAACCATCTCTCCCTCTGGTAAGTAGGCAATTTCATGCCAATTGCCCTCTCGTAAGAGCTGATGAAGCGGACGCGTACCAAGAATATATTGCTCCCTTTTTAGCTTGAATTGGTCAGCAGTTATTGCCGCAAATATGGCTGCGATATCATATTCCAAAGCAAACCACTTGCGTAAAAAACTATTGCCATGCTTCTGAATATAGTCGGCATATCCCATCAAAAGTAGATCGCTATAAAAATAGGACTGATTGACCCCCTCCATCTGCTCCTTAAGGTAGGTAGTAACGAAGTCAATCATATATTGGGGATAGACGCCTTTAGGTAGTCGAGGGTACTCAAGCTCTTGGTAAATGGTCACTGCATTACGCTCTGCCTCTAATCGCTTACTTATCGAGTCAATCAAAGTCCTCAATTTCTCCTCACCAAGTACATACAGTTTACGCTCCTCTTCAGTTGCGTAACTATCACGAAGGAGTTGCAAAAGGAGGGCGTTGTCTTCTCTTAAGAGAAGCAACTCCACCTGTCGGCGATCTCGCTTGGTTGCCTGCTTTAGGAGGATATCTACAAAGTCTTTACTAGTGAGGGCATGATTGCGATAGTCGCCCTTTTTGAGCATCGGAAGTTGAGCCCCTAGTGTATAGTATTCACTCATGGTCTGTCCTTCTTCAATCAGGTTATGCGTTCTTCTCTCCCCCAAATAAGATTTCACGCATACGTGGACGCATAAATTCTGTGAAGTACTTCGTAAATGCCTCTTTGCTTACATTTATCTTGTAGTCTGCCCCCTCTGGAGAGATATCAAAGTTAGCTGCCTTACCAGCCACCTCCTTAATCGTTACTCCATTATCAAGCACCTCTTTGGCCTTAGATCGGATATAGCTCTCCAATGCCTCTGCATCGCTAGTGGTGATCTCTACCCCCTTTGAGTTATCATTAAGGGTCTGCTTAGCCATTTCCAATACCACCTGGTATAGAGACTCAGGCTTAGCAAAAGTCTCATCAATGGCTGCTTTGACCGCCTTACTATTGACCAAGTCGGTAATCTTAAGGAGAAGAGACTCCTCTGCGCCATTAACCATATTCTTCACCTCAGTAACAGATTGTTTCCTGATTTGCTCTGCTTCTGCTGTGGCATTGGCTATAATGGCTTTGGCTTTTTCTTCCGCCTTCTCCACCACTGCTTTGCTCGAACGCTCAGCATTAGCTACGATTTGACCTGCTTCGGCATCAGCTTTAGCTACGCCATCCTTGTAAATCTTCTCGGCTAACTCTTGAATTTTATTGTCCATAAACTACTTATTATCTCTTCCGTCGCTATTATAGGTTATCAGAGCAAAGCTCTGTATTTTTTCAAAGCTACAAATAATATTATTCCCTACCAACGATAATTTGCTATAATAAGAAAAATTATACTTTGTTCGTACTGAAAGTGGGGCTAATTGGCTTCTAGTGGCTCTTCTGGCTCTAACTCTTGTTGGTTTTCTACAGGGAGTACCTCATCATTTGCTGTCTCTTCGTTCTCGGGCTCATTAGATTCCTCACTAGTTCGCAATTCCTCTTCCTTCTTGGCTAAAGATATCTGCTGAAGGTAAAGGGGGTGATTACTTTTCTGCAATTTTAGGAAAAGCGTGAAGCGAGGATTTGGGGGCAGACTATCGGGTAGAAGTAGCTTGCTCTCCAGCCGAAAGGCATTGATTGATATTTGCGAACCCTTTATTTTATCAAACCGATACCCATCTTGATTTACGATCAGCAACTGCACTTCTATATCAAGCGTATCGGGTAACTCCCCCACCCTTATAGCACTCCAGAGCAGTGAGTCTGAGGGCTGTAGATCCTCACTATTGTATATTGACTGAGTATATATAAACAGTCTCTCCTTAGCAGGAATGTAGAGCCGTTTGTCTGTGGACCAAAAGCTCTCCCCTGGCTCAAACCGCACTCTATATTTATGTATAGAGTCGGTAAGAAAAGTATCCACCACGGCTTTTGAAGCCTCCAATTCGGCATTGATTTGCGTATAGATGTCGGATAATTTGTGGGCATTGGCAGAGTACCAGACGAATGAAGAGTCGTACTCGGCACGAGTTACCCCATGCTTCTTAAACACCCCTTCGTAGGATGAAATTACAATAGAGTCAGAGTAATTATTCTGCTGTAAGTAAGCCTCAGTGAGAATCAGATCCTTAGTGATGGCTCTCATTTTCTTCTCTCCTAAGACACCAAATGGCTTTTGGCACTGAGTCATTAGGAGCATCAGTAAAAGAAATATGGTGCCCAGTCTAAGCCTCTTCATCTTCTTTAGCGGCAACTTTATCCTCTTCCACACCCTTCGAACCGCCTAGCAGATGGCTAAATGAGTGGGCATAAAAAAGGATGAGACAGACAACCCCTACAGAGATGCAAGCATCCGCAAAGTTGAATATCGGTCTGAAGAATACCAATTCCTCCCCGCCCCAAAAAGGCATCCACTCTGGCCAAGTGGTATTGATGATAGGGAAGTAAAACATATCGACCACTTTGCCGTGAAGCCAATTGGCATATCCTCCTCCCTCGGGAAATAAGGTAGCTATCTGTCCATAACTATGTGAGAATATCTTTCCATAGAAAATGGAGTCAATGATATTACCGACTGCACCTGAAAAGATAGCTACCATACAGAGTAGGAAACCAATAGAGTATCGACCCTTGATGATTTTAGCTACCAACCACGCAATGGCTACACTCGCCACTATGCGGAATATCGTGAGGAATAGCTTATCTATCACCTCCCAACCAAAAGCCATCCCTGGGTTTTCAGTAAAATAGAGGTAAAACCAATCGGTCACATGAATGCTCTCGCCAAGCATCAAGTGGGTTTTGATCCATATCTTGATAGCCTGGTCTATAAGTAGCAGTGCGAGAGCAAACAGAATAGCTATCCACGCACGCGACTTTGTAGTGTAGCGTGGATCTAAAGCCATAGTGGTTGAACGAACCATAAAAGACTTCCCTATTACTTATGTCCCGACTCCTTGGCCTCTATACTTAGTGTAGCGTGAGGTACAGCACGAAGTCGCTCCTTGGGGATAAGCTTTCCTGTGGCTCTACAGATCCCGTAAGTGCCATTCTCAATTCTCACAAGTGCCGCCTCGAGGTTTTTAATAAACTTCTGCTGCCTTGCTGCTTGGCTTGCAGTCTCCTGCTTTGAGAGGAGCATCGCACTCTCTGTAAGGTTTTTATACGTAGGAGTGGTATCGGTAATATCGTTACCATCATTCGTATCCAGCGTAGAGACTAGTAGGTCATAGTTGCGACGTGCCTTAGCTAGCTTCTTCTCTATTATCTCGCGGAATTCTTGTAGTTCCTCCGGACTGTAGCTATTCTTTTCCATATCTCTATCTCTATTCAAAACGTTCTTAACTTACTCAGCTTTATTAATCAGAATGGAGAGGCTCACCTCCTCATCTAGGTCTAGTGGCTCACCCTCATTATGGAGATCTCTCATCGTGATCTCCAAAGCTTGCACTTGGGTGGCGATATAGTCGTGATGAGCTTTGAGCACCTCCTCGATCTGACTATTATTCTCGAGTACAATATTTATCTTATCCGATACGTTGAAGTCCTTCGCCTTACGGATATTCTGAATTCTATTCACCAGCTCCCTTGCCAATCCCTCAAGTCGTAGTTCGGGAGTGATCGTCTCATCGAGTGCCACTGTAATGGCGCCCTCATTCTGTACCAGCCAACCTGGCACATCGTCAGAGATCACCTCTACTTGGTCTAGGAGAATCTCCTTGCCAAGGTACTCCAACTTCCCATTATTCTGGAAGTCAATAATATCTTTATTCGATAACCCTCCGAGATAGGCAGCTACTTGCTTCATCTCCTTGCCAAAGACAGGGCCTAAAGCCTTGAAGTTGGGCTTAATCTTACGCTGAACCACATCGGCCGAAGTATCGGCAAACACCAGTTCCTTTACATTCACCTCATTAAGGATCAGCTCCTTCACCCTGTCAATTGCTTCGCGTGCTACCAAATCGTCGGTAAGCACTAAAAACTTAGAGAGTGGCTGGCGTACCTTGATATCCATACGACGGCGAAGTGCTAGCACCATACTGCTGATTCGCTGTGCATAGTCCATCGACTCCTCTAGTCCCTTGTGGATCAGTGCTTCATCCGCTTCTGGGAAGGCCGTGAGATGAACCGATCTATCACCATTGGTAAGGTCACGATATAGGCGATCTGCATAGAAAGGCGACACCGGAGCAATAAGCTTTGCAACGGTCACCAGACAGTGGTATAAGGTTTGGTAAGCAGAGACTTTATCCTCGCTCATACCCCCACCCCAGAAGCGCTTACGTGCTAGTCGCACATACCAATTGCTCAATTGATCATTTACAAAGTCCGAGATCGCACGTGCTGCCTTGGTTGGCTCATAGTCGTCCAAGTCAGTAGTTACCTCCTTAATCAAGCTATTGAGAGCCGAGATGATCCAGCGGTCTAGCTCTGGTCGTTTTTCGTAAGGAATCGCCTCACTCTCTGGGTCAAAATGGTCAATATTGGCATAGAGTGCAAAGAATGAATAGGTATTGAAGAGAGTCCCGAAGAACTTACGCTGCACCTCGTCCACCCCATCCATATCAAAGCGGAGGTTATCCCATGGAGATGAGTTACTAATCATATACCATCGAAGCGGGTCAGATCCCTTCTCCTCAATCGCCCCAAATGGGTCAACGCCATTGCCTAGGCGCTTACTCATCTTATTGCCATTCTTATCCAATACCAATC
This sequence comes from Porphyromonas somerae, assembly GCF_022845615.1. Classification (NCBI taxonomy): domain Bacteria; kingdom Pseudomonadati; phylum Bacteroidota; class Bacteroidia; order Bacteroidales; family Porphyromonadaceae; genus Porphyromonas; species Porphyromonas somerae. The sequence goes on from NZ_AP025559.1 coordinate 1,232,948, forward strand.
CATTGGAGATGACATTCTTAAAGGCGACACTATCAAAAATCATGGTGCTGATGGCGTGGAGCGTAAAGAACCACCCACGAGTCTGATCCACTCCTTCGGCAATAAAGTCGGCCGGATAGAAGCCGTGGTCATCAATCAGCTCCTTATTTTCAAATGGGTAGTGCAATTGAGCATAAGGCATCGCACCAGAGTCAAACCAAACGTCAATGAGATCCTTCTCACGGTACATAGGCTGCCCTGAGGCACTCACCAGTACAATCTCATCTACATATGGGCGGTGTAGCTCAATAGCTTCATAGTTGTCATTGCTATTATCGCCCACCACAAATCCAGCATAAGGGTTCTGCTTCATCAGCCCCTTAGCGACCGATTTATCTATCTCTTTTTTGAGCTCCTCTACCGAGCCAATACAGAGCTCCTCACGCCCATCTTCTGTCCTCCAAATTGGGAGCGGGGTGCCCCAGTAGCGAGAGCGGCTTAGGTTCCAATCCTGAAGATTTTGTAGCCACATACCAAAGCGACCAGCCCCTGTACTTGCAGGCTTCCAGAAAATCGTATTATTGAGCTCCTGCATACGCTCCTTAAGGGCGGTACTGCGGATAAACCAACTATCCAATGGGTAGTAAAGAATTGGCTTATCGGTACGCCAGCAATGAGGGTAGCTGTGGCTCTGCTTTTCAATCTTAAAGGCAAGCCCACGCTGCTTCAGCTGCATACAGATAGATATATCGAGCGTCTCATCCTTATCGGTGAGCTGCTCATCGTAGCTATTCTTTACAAATCTACCCTCAAACTCTTGATAGGCCTTGGCATCCATCTTCTCACTTACGAAGTCAGGGTCTAGTTCCTCAAGGAGGAAGTACTTACCTTGTAGGTCCACCATTGGACGCTCTTTACCCTCCTTATCAAGTAGCATCAGAGCTGGCACCCCATGGGCATTCGCCACCTTTTGGTCATCAGCACCAAACGTAGGTGCAATGTGTACAATACCCGTACCATCTTCTGTCGATACGAAGTCACCAGTAATCACTCGATAAGCGCCCTTCCCAGGGTTTACCCAAGAGAAAAGTGGCTGGTACATCATTCCCTCTAGGTCACTGCCAGTATAGGTTTTGATTACTCGATAAGGCATCACTTTCGCCCCCTTTTCGGGCATCTCCATAGGTAGCTCCGCCCCTTCTGGGTTGAAGTATGCCGAGAGTAGTGGCTTCGCCAAAATAGCAGTCATCGGCTCTAATGAATAGGGGTTGTAGGTCTGTACAGCCACATATTCAATCTTTGGTCCTACAGCAAGCGCTGTATTACTTGGCAAAGTCCAAGGGGTGGTGGTCCAAGCGATAAAGTAAGCCGTGCCGTGTGCAGTCAGCTCTTTTGCAGGCTCTTTGATCTCAAACATCACCGTCGCCATCGTATCCTTGACATCTCGGTAGGTGCCTGGCTGATTCAGCTCGTGAGAGCTAAGTCCAGTACCTGCAGCCGGCGAATAGGGCTGAATGGTGTACCCCTTGTAGAGCAATCCCTTCTCGTAGAGTTGCTTTAGTAGGTACCAGAGGGTCTCAATATAGCGATTGTCGTAGGTGATGTAGGGGTGATCCATATCCACCCAATAGCCCATCTTTTCGGTAAGGCTACGCCACTCAGCTGTGTACTTCATCACCTCCTCACGGCAAGCCTGATTGTACTCCTCTACACTGATTTTACTTCCGATATCGGCCTTGGTAATGTGCAGACGTTTCTCCACACCAAGCTCCACAGGTAGCCCATGAGTATCCCAGCCAGCTTTACGCTCTACTAGGTACCCCTTCATAGTCTTGTACCGACAAAATAGATCCTTGATAGTACGTGCCATGACGTGATGGATTCCCGGCATGCCATTGGCGGAAGGAGGTCCTTCGTAAAAGATAAACCTAGGTGCCCCTGCTCTCTCAGCTAGGGAAGCCTTGAAAAGATCTTCAGCCTGCCACTTCGCAAGCATATCTTTATTGATATCTGATAAGTTCAGTCCGCTATGTTCGGCAAATCGTTTGTTGCTACCCATACAAGTTATCGTTATTTATAGATGGCTCTCGCCATCTTTTTACTCTTGATTTAATTAATGTGCAAATATACCTCTTTTCAATTAGATAGCCTTAGTACATTCCGAGAACTTAGGGGTACGCATTAGAGTTGCAAATAAACTTTTCGCTCGTCCACCACGTCCGACTTGTCCGACCTGTCCGACTTGTCCGATAAGGCACCCCCCAATTAATCGCCCTCTAGTAAGGACCTCAAAGGTCCTTACCCCATAGCCTCCCCCCTACGAATACCATACGGTAAGGCCTTTCTAATGCGTAACCCCAGCTCCATCTTGAGGGTACACACAATAATAGAGCTACTTCAAAACCGGATAGCCTGCATCTAACCACCCAAGTATACCGTCCTTGAGGTTGACGATGCTGTAGCCCTCCTTTTCTAGTTCCTTAGCGGCCATCATACTCCTCTTGCCCGAACGACAGTAGAGATAAATTGGCTGACTCTTGTCTAGTTGCTCACTTACCTTTTTCGTAAAGCTTGGGCCCTGCACATCAATATTGATCGCAGACTCTAGATGCCCCTCGGCAAATTCTTCCGCAGTACGGACATCAAGAAGCTGTACCTCTGAAGCCACGCTAATTCGCTCTTTGAATGTAGCAGAGTCCACCGTCTCTATCTTTTGTGATGCTTGGCACGATCCAAAAAGCATTGCAAATATCCCCATAATGATGCTGTAGTAAAGTATTCGTTTCATTTATATCTCTAACGTTATTATCATTTGCATGGTGTACACCTAACCACACAAACATACCAATAATTGCACAGACAACAGACAATTACCGCCCCACCCCGCTAGGGCAACGCATTAGAAGAGACTGTTGTATGAATGGTCAAATACAAGTTGTTGAATAATGGCGTAAGGACCTCGGTAGAGGTCCGTGTTAAATAGGCACAGGTCGGAGGGGCGTAGCCCCCGAACGACCTGTGTGTAAGAGCATATTGCCTACCTCAATGACCCCGGCTGAGGGGTCAGACCTAGATAAGGTTGTCCGACCCCTCTGCCGGGGTCGCAAGGGTGTTTTGCACATCGTTATACACAGGTCTTCGGCACTGCGTGCCTTGACCTGTGCCTATTTAGCACGGACCCCTCAACCGGGGTCCTCCTCTATAGACGCACCTATGAATGCAATACGGCAAGACCTTCCTAATGCGTAACTCCTGACGGTACCTACTACCTAGAAGGAATTGTCTCGAGTATATTGTAGGTTATTAATTAAAGAGAAGGCACCCCAATAGGGAGATTATCACAAGAGCCCATTTATCAACGATTAAAGTAAAACCCCGGATGGGTTCCATGGACTAATAACCCAAGCTTCCCACTGAAGGCGAGCATCAGCAAGTCTGAGGGTGAAGCTTGGGTAGCGATGTCACTATAATATCACACTACCCCGAAGGGGTTGCATATCCACAATAACCTATGGATACCAAAGTGCAACCCCTTCGGGGTAGTATTTTGCGGTCTATTCCTCTTCCCAACCTTCTCCTCGCAGGTACGCTTCGCATACCAGCGAGGGGGAAGGCTGGGTTATTAGGCCATGGAAGCCCTTCGGGCTTCTATCATCACCCCTCCTAAAAGCAGGGGTTCTCATTAGAAAGGTCTAACCGTGACTGACCTCCCCTGTGGGAGGTCAGACGGATCATTGCCCCTAGTCAAGGCTCGTAGAGCCGATGACTAGGGGACAAAAAAACGACCCACCTTCACCATTCGACCCCTTGTGGGTCGGACAACTCATTACAGGATTAAACTGATGCGGTTGTCCGACCCGCAAGGGGTCGATTATATACGTGCGACATTGGGTACCCCCAGTCGTTCGGGGCTAATGCCCCTCCGACTAGGGGGCTACGACAAATCGGACCTCCTCGCGGAGGTCCATACTCATAGACATTCCGCTAAAAAACATACGGCGTGAACTTTCTAATGCGTAATCATTGATACCATTAGTGGTATAACAATTGTTTTGCTACCTTTGTGGTAAAAGAAACTAATATGAAAAAGGTAAGTGACTACGATTACATAGACGAGTTCTGCAAAGACGAGGATGAGGATAAAATATGGTGGGCCGAGACGGATAGAATAGGCGAGTTCCTATTTACATTCGATAAGCAAACCATCTTCAACCTCTTTGAGGACTACCCTCACAATCTCACTCCTGAGCAAAAAGAAGTCTTTGACAAAGAGAATCCATTTTGGAAAAACTTCTTTGGCGAGTAGCTATTCAATCGCTCCTTTCACTCCATCTTATTGGTTTGCAATAAATGAAATTGATATGAATACGTCAAAATACACACCTACGGAGAAAAGGCTTGCTGATGAGCTTGCTAAGTCCATGGGAAGTGACTTTGCTACTTTTGTTTGTGAATATAAAGGGGGTAAAGCCTTCCTTGGCGATCGCAATAAATTTGCAGTTGTCGGAATACCTCCTGCCATTTTGGTAAAAGATGGGAAGGCAACACTGCTATCCATCGATGATTCCTTATACCTCATAAGTCATTCATAGCCTCGTACCCTTCTCTCTTATCCACATTAATATTCATCAAAAGGTTATCCACTTTTTATGGAAAGTATCAGCAACTATTCAAGGGAGAATTAATCCCTCACGAGTGATTTAATAGTAGCGGAGTCGACTAGTTGACTCCGCTTTTTATATGATGATGCCCTATAGAGTTAATCCTTAAGGGCTCCTAATGGAACAACTTTAACACCATCAGGTCGAGTATAGGCCATCTTACCTCCAGTTAAGATAATAAGCAGGTCGGGTTCTCGCATCTGAATTTGAGGCTCCTTATTATTGCGTTCTTGGATTAGTTGCTTTAACTCCAAGAGATGCTTTGCACCACTATCTATCTCACGGCTTCCCAGCTTACACTCAATGAGAGCATAACGCCCATCCTCAAGATGTAAAACGATATCGGCCTCCAAACCATAACGATCGTTGTAGTATGAAACATGACTATTCAGGTCAATAGTATAGGCTTTGAGGTCTCTAATACACATCTGCTCAAAAATAAAACCAAATGTTTTCAGCTGTACAGAGAGAGATTCTGGCGATAATCCAAGGAGAGCAACTGCTATAGATGGGTCACAAAATCCTCGTTTCACTGAGCTTCGTATAGCTGTTTTACTACGTATCGCAGGGCTCCAAGCATCTATATTCTGTATTACAAAAAGACGCTCAAAAGTAGTTTCATAATCAGAAAAAGTATCCATAGAGAGTGAGATCTCTCCCGATGAAATCACATCCTCCAATAGGGTAGTTTTTTTAGCAAGAGTAGAGATATTTCTAGCATAAGATCGCAAAATAGCCGATGCAGTTTTGGGGTCTCTTTGAATACCATCAATATGTGAGACATCTTCGGCACACACTGTTTGCACATAGTTTTTAGCTATTAGCAATTGAGCTTTAGGAGTTCGCCCATATAGAGATGCAGGCCAACCACCCCGTGAAGCAGCAAAGATTAAGTCTTCAATAGACATCTTTGATATCTTACCATCTATATCATAATCTGGATTATCAAAAAGCTCCTGCAACGACACTTCGCCTGTAGACTCTTGTGACTCCCACAGACTCATAGTAAGCATTTTAAGTCGTGCAATACGTCCTGTACCAGAGTGAAGTATCTCAGTTCTATCCACCGAATTAGATCCGGTGAGAATGAATTGTCCTGGCACCCTTCTATCATCTACCATTGTCCGTACAGCGTCCCACAAAATAGGAGCATCCTGCCACTCATCAATAAGTCGAGGCGTTTCGCCCCTCAGTAGCAAAGATGGCTTGGAGGAAGCAGTGGCTAAATACTCCTCCCTCAAATCAGGATCCTGCATCTTTATGATACTTTTGGCAAGCATGGAAGCAGTAGTTGTTTTGCCACACCATTTAGGCCCCTCAATTAAGACAGCCCCAAAAGCGTCAAGAAGTTCTCCTAATAAACGATCTGCATTTCTCTTTAGATATTCCATAGCGATGAAGATAATGTATTACGTATGCAAAACTAATGAATATTATTGACTTACAAAAGCCATTCGGTGTTTTTGTGGTATTCCGTTCGGTGTTTTTGTGGCAATCCATTCGGTGTTTTTGTGGTATTCCATTCGGTGTTTTTGTGGCATTCCGTTCGGTGTTTTTGTGGTGGTAGGTCGGAGAGTACACGAGGAGAAAAATAGAGACTATTGCACGAAGGTTTACGCCCTAGTTAGTAGAGCAAAAGTTGAGTTGCAACTAAGCAATTGCCGAGATGCAACTAAGCATTTGCTTTGTTGCAACTAACCGATCGCTTAGTTGCAACTCGATAAACGCAAAAATAGGCTACTGATTATCAACCACTTACAAAGACGCTCCTAGCCACCTACATTTCACCACAATTCCTGTAAAGGTTCCCCAAAAAGCACCCGCCAGGGTGCCATTCAGATAGCCCCCGGTCAAGGCTCAAAGAGCCGAAGACCGGCGGGGAAATAGTACGATAATATCAATCGACCCTTGTGGTCGCACCCCCAATAGGTTGTGCGACCACAAGGGTCGTATGGTTGGTCTACTCCGCTTCCCCGCCGGTCGTTCGGGGCTTTCGCCCCTCCGACACGGGGGCTATCTGAGTGGCACCCTGGCGGGTGCTCTTATGCCCTTGAAGACGAATTGTTCAGTCTAATCTAATACCTATTGGCGAAACTTCTAATGCGTAACCTTTGGGCAAGCCACTCTAAGGCTAACGCAATTTATCTATCCTAGGCATCAGCTCCTCAATCCTAGCCACTATTCGCTTCTGCTCCTCCAGTGGTGGCAAAGGAAATAAAAAGCCTTCTACATGTCCGTTATTTATAGATGGGGAGTTCTCCCCTTTCATGTAGTAGTTTAACCCGTCTATTACGTATGGAGATAATACCATATAAAAGACATACCTAGGAAACAATGCAACCGAAGGTGTGATAACATAGAAACCCGTACTAGCAATGGCATCTCCATAAGGCTCCTTTACTAATGCTACATTCCTAAGGTAAGGTCGCACCATTGAGAATAAGATATCGTTGACATGCAATTTTCTTCGGGCTCTACTTGGAGCATCTTTTGCAGATATCATCTTGGGGCACTCAATAGAGTTTGTTTTATTACTGACTGAATTAATATCCACATAAATAATCTCTCCCTCTGGAGTAGTATTCTGCATAGGAATAAAAAGGGTTTTACCTCTGCACCACTCCCAACCGGAGGGGAGGTCGAAGGGGATCTCGTGGTTGATGCAGACAGGGTCTTTGGTGCCGACTTTTTCGTAGTAGGAGCCCTCGTCGTCGCGGTAGATATGGGAGGTGGGCTGACCCTTCTTCATCTTGCCCTCCTTGATGAGTTGTGCTTTCTCGGTGCGTATCCGTTCCAGTAGCACGGAGGCAGGCTCGTCGGTTGGGCCTTGCGGTACCAGCTTCCCTTGGATGGCTTCTTGCAGGATAGACTTCTTGAGCTGTTCGGGCAACTGGTCGTTTAGCCGAGTCAATTCGCTATGCGCCTTATCGTATTGCTCCACCAGTGGCATCAGCTCCTCAATCCTAGCCACTATCCGCTTCTGCTCCTCCAGCGGTGGCAAAGGAAATAAAATTGTCTCCCAATTACTTCTATTTATTATTGGTGTTGCCGTACCAGTTGATTTCACAACCATTTGTCGCCTGAAAAAGTCAGACATCATCCCTAGATAGACATAACCCACGTCACATATTACTGGAGTAATAGAATTAATTTGCTGATTAAAGGTAACCTCTTCATAAGCAATTGCACACTTACCTATTGAGCCCCCTATGCATACTTGCATTACAGTAAATGGTGGAACTACGTTAGCTACTTCCATTCCCTTTTTTGATAGCCCTTGAGTTACACTAATAATCTTATCATCTGAGATATTCGCTGGACCGAGAAAAGGAATATAATCACCAAAAAACTCTGGACAACCCCTCGGGGGAGTTTTTCCTGTCATAGTAATACCGATATCAGATAGTCGGCACCACTCCCAGCCAGAGGGGAGATCGAAGGGGATCTCGTGGTTGATGCAGACGGGGTCTTTGGAGCCGACTTTCTCGTAGTAGTAGCCTTCGTCGTCGCGGTAGATATGGGAGGTAGGCTGACCTTTCTTGAGCTTACCCTCCTTGATGAGCTGTGCTTTCTCTGTGCGTATGCGCTCCAATAGCTCAGAGGCAGGCTCGTCGGTTGGGTCTTGAGGTACCAGCTTCCCTTGGATCGCCCATTGGAGGATGCTATTTTTGAGTTGTTGACCAGTCATAGTTACTCCGTTGGGTTATCATTATTGGCATCTAATTCGAGCCCCAGTAGCTGCTCTATCTCGGCGAGGGTTCTATCGATCTGCCGGTCGAGAGCGGTCCGCTTATCGAAATAGTAGCGAAGCAAGTCGGCTGGAGGCAATACCTCTTCCTCCTCATTGGGGAACTTGCAAAGGTCGAAATTGCAATTGAGCTCTACCAACTGCTGTGCCGTAAATCGGCGAGACTTCTCATCTTTTTGCTCCAGAGGTCTGATCTCTTGGCGGTCGTGCCACCACGCTTTGATAGGGTCGGTGTGCTGTGTGAGCATTGGATTGGTCTTGGAGAAGTTTTTATAACCCTCTGGCATATCCATTCGGTAGAACCAGATCTCCTTGGTGCTAAAGCCGGTCTCGGCACCCTCCGCCACTTCGTTATTGAAAAAGAGGATATTGGTAGCGATACTGGTATAGGGAGCGAAGATACTTCCAGGGAGACGGATGATGGTGTGGAGGTTGAACTCCCGGAGGAGCTTCTCCTTGATAGCGAGCTTGGCATTATCGGCACCGAATAAAAAGCCATCTGGCACAATGACGGCTGCTCGCCCACCCTTGGCGAGTCGGTACATAATCAGTACCATAAAGAGGTCGGCCGTCTCGCTCGATGCCAGGTCGGATGGGAAGTGCTGCTTGACGTCGGACTTCTCATTGCCCCCGTAGGGAGGATTCATCAGGATGACATCGTACTTATCCTCGTCCGTATAATTGAGTACATCCTTGATGAGGGCGTTATCGTGCATGATGGCCGGGGCATCGATATTGTGCAGGAGCATATTGGTGACGCAGAGAATGTAGGGGAATTGCTTCTTCTCTATCCCAAAGACCGACTGAGCGTAGAGGGCTCTATCCTCGGCCGTGGTCACCTCCTTATCGAGGGCTTTGAGCCAACTGGTGAGGAACCCACCAGTACCGCAGGCGAAGTCGGCCATCCTTTCGCCCACCTTGGGCTGAATCATCTCGGCCATAAAGTCGGTGAGGGCACGTGGGGTATAAAACTCTCCAGCGGAGCCGGCGGACTGTATCTCCTTGAGGATGCTCTCGTAAATCTCGCCAAAGGCGTGGCTCTCTTCGTAGCTACTGAGGTCGAGGTTATCGATTACGTTGATCACCTGCCGTAGTAGCACGCCATCCTTCATGTACTGATTGGCATTTAGGAAGGTGATGGGGACGATGGCACTCCTCATCGGAGTTTCGGGGGTGACCATTAGCCCCTTTAGTGTAGGGAAAAGGGTGTTATTGACGAAGTCTAGTAGAGGCTCTGCAGTGAGGGCGTGCCCATCGTGGTCGTCTTTTGCCCACGCTTGCCAACGACAATTGGCGGGGATAAAGGAGTGGTACTCCCTTTCATTGAATTCCCAATCCTTCTCCTTTTCGTCGTAGACCTTTAGAAAAAGCATCCAAGACATCTGCTCGATACGCTGTGCATCGCCATTGATGCCGGCGTCGTTGCGCATAATGTTTCGGATGCTCTTAACAAAATTAGTGAGTGCCATTTATTCTTTGTTGAAATTGTAAATCAGGTGTCCTAGCTCGCTAACGGCTGAGTAGTATTGATCTCGTCCGCCAAAGTACTCGGCTATCTTGCGAGGGGAGCCCATCTGGGTAAAGGGCTCCAGCTGTAGTACGAGGGGATTCTCCAATTGAGAGATACCCCCCGTGGTATACTTATCTAGTAGCTCCTCGAGTACCTGCCGTGCCTGGGCTCCGTACCGATTGAATATATCTCTCTTCTTCACCGCCTCTGCCCGCTCTCTACGCGTGAGTGGCTTTTGACCAAAGGCTATGTAGCAGATGAAGTCAAAGTCATCTACATCGGCCATTCCTTTCTCCTCCTTGAGTGCCTCTAGGTCGATGCCGTAGGTCTGTAAGAGTTGGGCAAACTCGGCTTTATTCTCTGAATTATTCCACTTGGTGATGAAGTCGCCCAGCGTGGTGTAGGTAGCGGAGATATTACGCCGTGTGTAGTCTGTGATGCTCTCGGTGCGTAACAATTTGCCATCGGTATCATAGACGGAGACCACTTTATTGATGATCTGCACCGGGCAACCTGACCTATCGACTATCGGCTTGATCTTGGGAGGATCGGGCACACTAACGCCACCGCCACCACCTTGTGGAGGTGTATAGCTTTTTGGCTCCTCAGGGTCGTAGCCTTCGTGCACCTCAAGTGGACCATCCCAATCGGGATCGGCAAAGAGCTGTGTGACATTGCGGAAGTCCATTATGACGAAGTGGGTCTTGCCATCTTTCTCACGGATACGGGTACCTCGCCCTACTATCTGCTTAAATTCGGTCATGGAGCTGATATTCTGGTCGAGTACTATTAGCTTGACCATCTTGCAATCAACGCCAGTACTGAGCAACTTGCTGGTGGTGGCGATGACGGGCGTTGGGGCGGTAACGGAGATAAAGTAGTCTAGCTTCTCTTTGCCATAAGGGTCGCTGCCAGTGATACGAACCACGTAATCGGGGTACTTCTGGCACATATCGGAATTGGCATTGACTAGAGCCACTCGCATACGCTCGGCATGCTCTTCATCGGCACAGAAAACAATGGTTTTGCTCATGCGGTCGGTATTCATCAAGTAGGTGGTGATCTCCTTCGCCACCTCGCGAATACGATCCTCGAGTACGATATTATAATCGTAGTCGGTATTATTGTAGATGCGGTCCTCTATCTCATTTCCATAGATATCGCGCTGACCTCTGGTGGGTCGCCATTCGGAGCCGATGTTGGTGGTGACGTTGATCACCCTGAAGGGGGCGAGGAAGCCATCATCGATGCCCTCCTTGAGGCTATAGGTATAGATCGGCTCGCCAAAGTAGGTAATAGAGGATTGGTACTGTGTCTCTTTGGGGGTGGCGGTCATACCAAGTTGTGCTGCCCCTTGGAAGTACTCGAGGATCACTTTCCACGAGCTATCATCGCGAGCACTGCCTCTATGGCACTCATCGACGATGACCAGGTCGAAGAAGTCGGGCTTGAAGAGCTCTTGGTACTGTGGCTTATTATTCTCTCCTATCATCTGCTGATAGAGGGCGAAGTAGACTTCGTAGGCTGTCCTGCCGGGGTTCTTGACATCTTGCTGATAATTGACCTTGTGGGTGGTATTGGCGAGTGGCTGGAAGTCTTGCTGTATTGATTGATCTACCAATATATTGCGGTCGGCGAGGTAAAGGACTTTCTTTACCTTTTGGGCTTTGAGCAAGCGGTAGACAATCTGGAAGGCGGTATAGGTCTTGCCGGTACCCGTTGCCATCACAAGTAACATCCGCTTCTTGCCCTGAGCGAAGGCATTGAGGGTGAGATTGACGGCATTTCGCTGGTAGTAGCGTGGGGGATAGATATCTTTCCCTGTACAGTAGGGTTGGTCGATAAGCTGTAACTCTGCCTCCGATAGTCCATTGCCTTTGTTGCTCTCGGTGAGAAATCTCTGGTAAAGCTCCTCCTTGGTGGGGAACTCGTCCATGGTGAGGTGACGCTCCTTGCCGGTGAGGAAGTCGTACTCGTGAAAACCCTGACCATTGGAGCTATATGCGAAGGGAATGCGCATCATCTCGGCATAGGTCTTGGCCTGTTGCATACCGTGGCTAACGGAGAATTTGGCCACCTTAGCTTCTATAATGACGATGGGGGTAGTGCTATTATAGAATAGGAGGTAATCGGCGTACTTAGGGGTGCTCCGTGAGACAAGATTGCCTTTTAGGTTGATCTTGCCATCGGTAAACTGTACCTTGTACTCCATAGAGATATCATCTAGGGACCACCCTTTGGAGCAAATCTGAGGGGTGATATACTTTAGCTTTATATCTTCTTCGGAAAGGGTATAGATCTTCTCATCCATAAGCGACACTATTAATTGGGAGTGGGATAGGGTTATTTTCCGTTGTGGCCTATGAGCTTTTTCTCCCTTAGTACTTCATAGCGGGGGATAATCTCGTCTCGTACCACTTCGCCCCAGGAGGAGCCAAGCTGTTGGGAGACGTGGTCGGCAACCTTATCAAGGTGTTGGCGGTTATTCACAAGTTCACGAATCTTATCGGCGTAGGCTTGTGGGGTACTCTCAGAGGTAAAGCCATTCACGCCCTCCTCCACAAAGGTGGCGCAGGTACTCTCACGTAGCAGTAATGAGGGGGTGTGCATGGCAGCTGCTTCTCGAATCACATTGCCAAAGGTATCATAGAGTGAGGGGAAGAGGAAGAGGTCGGCAGCAGCGTAGTAGCTCATCAATTGTACGCGGTCTGATACCAAACCAGCAAACTTCACCTTCTCCCCTAGCCCGAGGGCGATTGTCTTCTCCTCAAACTGTTCTTTGGCATTGCCAGTCCCCACAAAGAGCATTCGAAATGGGAGGTCATCAAGCAGAGCCAAGCTATCCAAAATGAGGTCGATATTCTTATGTACAATGTGCTGGCCTACGAATAGGAAAAGGGGCATATCATCTGCCAGCCCTAGCTCATGGCGACATGAAACTCTTGCTGATCTCCAATCCACTCCAGCGGTCTCAATGCCCATTGGCACGATCTCAACTGGGCCGTAGTAACCATACTCAATCAGTGTCTTTTCGATAGAAGGGTCGGCGATCCACACCTCATCGGCACTGGTATAAAACTTTACGATCTTCTCTACCACTAGCTCGGTAATCCCTTCACTTTTGGTGGCTTGGTAGATATCATCCCAATACTTGGAGTGAAATGTAGCGATGAAGGGGACCTTATTCTTTCGGGCTATCTTTCTGCCCAGTAGACCTACAGAGAATGGGCTATGACAGTGGACAATATCAAAGTCCATTCCCTTCACCTCCGAGAGCACAGGGCTAGGAAGTGTGGAAAAAGCATAGCCATAGGGCTTGCGGTTACGCAATAATATAGTAGGCAATCGCTTTACGTCAAAGGGCTCCTGAAAGGGCTCGCCCTCCGCATTGGCAGTCACCACCGACAGATCTACACCGGCTTTATGTAACTCTAGTGCCGTATAATACTGCCCAACCCCTACCCCATCTATCGCGGGTGGAAAACTATCTACAAAAATACCCAACATAGTTACTTACATCGTCCTCAAATCAATAATAAAAAGATGGGCTAGTGAGACATCTCCTCACCGGTCTCATCGTAATAGCTAAAAAGGAAATCGTCGTAAGGGAAGCGAGTGACGTGGATCTCCTTCACACGATCGTAGAGACGCTCCTTGAGCTCTTCAATCCCTAACCCCTCTTTGGCCGAAATGAATAGTACGTCCTCCTCACCCTGCTTGGCCATCCAGGTCTTTTTCAGCTCCTCCAACGAGATATTTTCTTTAGTAGCTGGCGTGAGGTCGTCCTCATCTTTGGGTTCAAAGGTAAAGGCATCAACCTTATTAAAGATAAGGATTGTGGGCTTTTTCTCTCCGTCGAGTATTTCACTGAGGGTTTGATTGACCACTGCTATCTGCTCCTCAAAAGCGGGATGCGACACATCAACTACGTGGATAAGGATATCAGACTCCTTCACCTCGTCGAGTGTCGACTTGAAGGACTCTATCAGTTCGGTCGGGAGCTTACGGATAAACCCAACCGTATCGGAGAGAAGGAATGGCAGATTCTTTACCACCACCTTGCGGACGGTGGTATCAAGGGTGGCGAAGAGTTTGTTCTCGGCAAATACTTCGCTTTTGGCTAGGAGATTGAGGATGGTGGACTTTCCCACGTTCGTATAGCCAACTAGTGCCACTCGCACCATCTTACCTCTATTCTTGCGTTGTACCACTTTCTGCTTGGCGATCTTATCTAGCTCTTCTTTGAGCTTGGCAATCTTATCCAATACTATTCGGCGGTCGGTCTCTAGCTGAGTCTCACCAGGTCCACGCATCAAGGCACCTCCGCCTCGCTGTCTATCCAAGTGGCTCCACAACCTCGTTAGTCGTGGAAGGAGGTAATTGTATTGAGCCAGCTCCACCTGTGTCTTGGCGTGAGCTGTGCGTGCTCTGGAGGCGAAGATATCTAGGATAAGAGAGGTGCGGTCTAGCACACGCACCTTGAGCTTTTGCTCGATATTACGCATCTGATTGGGGGATAGTTCGTCGTCGAATATCACGGTTCCTATCTCGTCATCCTCTATTTTATCGGCAATCTCCTGGAGCTTGCCACTTCCTATAAATGTAGCTCCGTTGGGGTGCTCTAGTCTTTGCGTAAAGCTCTCCACTGCCTGTATCTGTGCGGTATGCGCTAAAAAGGCCAATTCCTCTAGGTACTCATTGACCTCTTGCTCCGACACATCGGGGGTCACGAGGCCCACAAGGTAGGCGCGATCAGTAGCTGCATCTGTCTTTATAAAGTCTCTCATTTCTATTCTCTCTTTGGCTTATTCACAAAGGTACAAAAAAGAATAGATACACTTGAAGTAAACACAATGGGGCACAAATAGCATTAAGAAGAGAAGTCCCTTGCACCTTTGGCACAAGGGACTTCTCTCTTTATATGTGACAGACCGTTACTTCAGATAGGCCTCTGCAAGTGAAACCCAATAATTGGCTCCGATGGGGAAAATATCTTGATCCAAGATATACTTAGGGTGATGCACCATTGGGGTATCTCCATTGCCAATCATCAAGTAGGTGCCTGGCTTCTTTTGAAGCATAAAGGCAAAGTCTTCGCTACTCATAAAGGAGGCGGCTGGATTGACCACATTTTCCGCTCCATAAGTATCAATCGCCACTTGAGTGGCAAAGGCTGTCTCCTTGGGCGTGTTGACGAGTACGGCCCCAGGCTGACCCTCTCTAATCTCGTAGGTACAGCCATAACACTCTGCTTGGGCTTTGGTGATTTCACGGATACGACGTAGCACCAACTCCCGATCCTCGGCAATCATATTGCGCACCGATAGACGTAGGATGGCACTATTGGCAATCACATTGCCAGCGTTACCAGCGATAAAGGCTCCGATGGTGACGACAGCATTGTGCCAAGGACTGAGGTTGCGTGAGACAATTGTCTGGAGAGCCATTACGAGTGAAGCCCCTGCTACCACGGGATCAATACTCAATTCGGGCATAGAGCCGTGCGACCCCTTGCCCACCAATTCGATCTCCCAATTATCCACAGCCGACATAGTGGCACCCTCACGGAAGTAGAGTTTGCCCTTTTCAAGTCCGGGGATATTGTGCA
This sequence comes from Porphyromonas somerae, assembly GCF_022845615.1. Taxonomy (NCBI): domain Bacteria; kingdom Pseudomonadati; phylum Bacteroidota; class Bacteroidia; order Bacteroidales; family Porphyromonadaceae; genus Porphyromonas; species Porphyromonas somerae. The sequence continues at coordinate 1,248,454 of NZ_AP025559.1, forward strand.
TAGCGTAGACGGCATCTACTGGGTACTTTTCGAATAACCCATCCACAATCATGCCAGGGCTACCTTGCATGGTCTCCTCTGCCGGCTGAAAGATAAGTGTCAGGGTGCCATTAAAATTCTTGGTCTCCATAAGATACTTAGCTGCCCCTAGCAACATGGCGGTATGGCCATCGTGTCCACAGAGGTGTGACTTGCCCTCAATAACGCTTCGGTAGGAAAGCTCATTAACCTCCTCTATCGGGAGTGCATCGAACTCAGCCCTAATACCAAGGTTCTTGGTACCATTTCCCACTTTGAGGGTAGCGACCAACCCCGTTGTGCCGATACCCTCTTCTACCTCATAGCCCATTGCACGAAGCTCTGAAGCGATGTATTTGGCGGAGTTGACCTCTTCGAGTGCTACCTCGGGGTGCTTGTGCAAATGCTCTTGCCACTCCCTCATCTTTGGTGCGAGGGCTTCTATCTCTTTTCTAACTTTCATATACTTTATTCAAAATGAATAGGGGTTACTTTTTACTTTGTTTGGGAACGGTGATGGAGATTACCACAATCGCAAGCAGCACCATACAGATATTGTAGGCCATAGCTATCATTGCAGACTGTCTAAAGACGAGGTTGGACTGTTCACCGATGAATATTTGATTGAAAAAACTATTTTCAGGTGCCAGTTGTTGTCCACTCCCAGAGAGCAAACCGTAGTAAATGGCACTAGAAACTGCAATACCAAAGGCGGAACCAAGAGATGAAGCCATCTTGTAAATACCTGACCCAGCTGCAGATTCCTTTGGAGGAAGGGTGGAGAGGGCAGCGTCGGTAGAAGGGGTGGCATAGCAAGCTAGGCCAAGTCCGAAGAGTGCGTACCCGACTCCCATCAAGATAAGATAGGTTTCTCGCATCACGTTGGTAGGCAACATCACTAGGAAAGCGAGCATAACGATAAAGCTTCCTAGTAGCATCGGCCTTCGTGGTCCATACTTTTGCAACAGTCGCTCTCCAATCCGGATAAAAGCAATGATCACCACTCCATAGCCAATAGAGAGGAATCCGATGACACTGCCATCGTAATCGGTCGCGGCAGACATTAGTGCGGGGATAACGACTAGTACGCCGGCGGTGCTATTGAGAATAAAATTGGAGATGGTAGCACCTGTAAAGGTTTTATTCTGAAAGAGCCGAATATTGACGAAAGGTAGCTCTACTCCTGATTCGATACTTACGAATAGGATAAGTCCTATAATTGCCACTGCCGTTAAGACCATAGTAATAGGGTTGTTCCATCCCCAACTGCTACCATAGTTTATCACTATCATCAAGCAGATGACGGAGATCATAAAGATGACCATCCCCTTGAAGTCAAACGTTACATCTTTGGCACCCTCCACATAGTTGCGAGGAATCTCTCGCACCAGTAAAAGTCCGATAAAGGCGGTTACAGCTGCCAAGACAAAAATAGAGCGCCAGCCCAAAAAGGAGGTCATATTGGTACCGACGAAAGTGGCGAAGCTTGTGCCACCCCAAGTGCCCATACTCCAAAGACTGATGGCTCTTTGACGCTCTTTTTCCTCCCAAAACTGAGCAATTATCGCCAGTGAAGCAGGCATGATACAGGCTGCTGACACCCCTTGCAGGGTACGACCCGTCAGCATAAATGGGAGGGTCCAAATACTACTAGCAGGGGTAGTAGCAATAAGAATACCTCCTACAATGGCAGCATAAAAGCCCCAACGCAATGTCTTAGCACGTCCGTAGCGATCGGCAATATTACCAAACATCACAACGGTCACACCCGAGACAAGGGAGGTAATCGTTACGGCAAGCCCTAAGGCACCTCTATCAATCTGAAGATCTTTTTGCACAACATCTTGAATACTCAGCATGGTCATGCCAAATAACCAAAATGAAAGCAGACCTAATATAATTCCGATAAGCACCTTATCATTTCCACGATAAGTAGTTGATGTACTAGATTCTGTCATAATATCTCTTGATTAAATACGTTAAATATATCCTTTGATCTTACTCTATCTTAGAAATCACTTAAATCACATTGACAAGATAAGAAAATAACTATAAACAGCGAATAACTACCACCTGATTTTTCAGGTGACTGCCCTACCCTTAAAGATAAAAAACAAACTTTGAAACCACTTTTGTGCTCAAATCCTTTGGCTGTAACGAAATAATTGTTATCTTTGCACTCGATTGGAAGTGTGGGTGAGTGGCTGAAACCACCAGTTTGCTAAACTGACGTACGGGCAACCGTACCGGGGGTTCGAATCCCCCCGCTTCCGCAGTAAAGGGTGTAAATCAACGTGTTACGTGGTTTACACCCTTTTTCGCACCCAGAAATATATATCTCTTTTGAGGGATACTCTTTTGACTACATTGTTCTTAGTGATTGCTTTAAGATAAAAAGGTTGAGCCTTGATAAGCTTTCAGAGATCTCTCATCAGAAGACGTTATAGTGATTAATTAAGTATATTTGGAGGTGATTTGTTGTATCACTACATCAAAACATTCATAGAAACTTGAATATGAAGAATAAAGTACAATCTGTAGAGCCCAATATAGCCGATCTCGTCAATGGTTGGCTTAAAACATATAAGCTCGACTATAAGTTAGAGCAGGAGAGCCTCAATGCTGAGATTGACAAAGCTCTCACCGAGTACTTCACCAAAAACGGAGGTGCGGGAGCCAATCGTCCCGATGCCAAGCTACTTCTTCAAGACAAACAACTAAACTACTATCCGATCCTCATTGAATACAAAGGATATAAGGACAAACTGGTCAAACTTGATGTCCTGGGGCAGGTAGACAATAAGAAGGCTAAGAATGAACCAAACTTCAAGCACATAAATGGGTATGCTGTGAATGGTGCCATTCACTATGCCAACGCCATACTGCACCATACCAGCTATACCGATATAATCGCTATCGGAGTGACGGGGTACAAAGACGAAAGAGGAAAACTACTACACGAGATAGGGGTCTACTATGTCTCTAAAAGCAACTTGGGCGCCGGTCAAAAGGTAGGCGAATATACCGACCTTTCCTTCCTTAGGGAAGAGAACTTCGATGCTTTCATAGAACAAATAAAAAACTTATCGCTCACTCCCGATGAGTTACAACACCTGAAAGAGCAACGTGAGCAAGAGATAAGCACCAGCCTTACAAAGCTCAATAACGATATCTATCAGAATGAAAAAGGACTTGGTGAAAATGACCGTGTTTATCTTGTTGCAGCTTCTATTATTGCCACGATTGGTGTACCGGGCAAGGTTGCACCCTTAGAGAAGTCTGACCTCAAGTCCTCTAGTGAGGTGGGCAATACAGACGGAGATATTATGGTGCGCAAGATCAAGGCTTTCTTGGAGCAAAAAGACATCCCCTCAGATAAGAAAGACCTAATCTTGCGTACCCTACAGAATACACTCACCACCGAAAACATTAACAAGGTAGAGAATGGTGAGACGCAACTCAAGCGCGTCTTCAGTAAGATCATTGATGACCTCGGCATTTACTATAAGATTGGTCTAACTACAGACTTCACCGGCAAGCTCTTCAATGAGATGTATTCGTGGCTTGGCTTTACACAGGACAAACTTAACGATGTCGTGCTAACCCCCTCATATGTTGCGCAGCTCCTCGTGCGTTTGGCTCGTGTGAATAAAGACTCCTATGTGTGGGACTTTGCCACAGGATCGGCTGGTTTGCTCGTGGCAGCAATGAATGAGATGCTCAGCGATGCACGTGCTACGATTACTTCTCCTGATGAATTAGCTCTAAAAGAAGCTCGTATCAAGGCGGAGCAACTACTCGGATTAGAACTTCTATCGAGTATTTATATGCTGGCTATCCTCAATATGATACTGATGGGCGATGGCAGCTCTAACATTCTCAATAAGAACTCCCTCACAGACTTCGACGGCAAGTATGGATTTGGTAAGCACAATACACCTTTTCCTGCCGATGCCTTTGTCCTCAATCCGCCATACTCTGCAGAAGGCAATGGGATGAACTTTGTGGAGCGTGCTCTCAACATGATGAATAAAGGCTACGCCGCCATCATTATCCAAAACTCGGCAGGCAGTGGTAAGGCACGAGACATCAATAAGCGAATACTTCAACGGAATACCCTTATCGCAAGCGTTAAGATGCCTATAGATCTTTTTCTTGGCAAGTCGAGCGTGCAGACCAACATCTACGTTTTCAAGGTAGCAGAGAAGCACGACCCCAAGCAGATTGTCAAGTTCATAGACTTTTCTAACGATGGCTATACACGTACCAACCGAAAGAAAGCCAGCAACAACCTACGAGATACCGATAGAGCTAAGGAGCGATACGATGAACTGGTAAACCTTGTTCATTATGGCAAGCAACACCTAAATATTTTCACCGAAAAAGAGTACTACGAAGATACCATCGACCCCACGAATGGAGGAGATTGGAATAAGTCGGCACCCATAGATACACACCCCACATTGGCAGACTTTAAGAAGACCGTAGCCGATTACCTTGCATGGGAGGTCTCCACACTCCTCAAGCAACAAGCCACTGACGAGGATAACTTGGGAAAATAGATGCCCCACTCAACAGTATGCTAGAGAGCGTTGAGTGGGGCGAATATAGACTCGGTGATTTGTTTGATATTGAAAACACTTTTAGTTTCAATAAAGAATCACTAACCTCAGGTAATGACTATGATTATGTGACAAGAACGTCTCAGAATCAGGGAATATTGCAGTCCACAGGGTTTGTAAACAACGAAAATATTAATGACGCGGGCACTTGGAGCCTCGGGCTACTTCAGATGGATTTCTTCTATCGAAGGAAACGATGGTATGCAGGACAATTTGTTCGAAAAATTGTCCCTAAAATAAGTCTAACTGATAGTAGCATCTCCTTTTTCTCAACGATACTAAATAAGCAAAAACAGGTATTATTATCGGTATTAGTGAGAGATGTAGATGAGGTATTTCGCAATATAACTTGTCTTCTCCCGACACGCGAAGGAGAGATAGACTACGAGTTTATGGAGAAGTTTATAGCGGAGCTAAACGCTGTACGTTTAGCGGAGCTAAACGCTTATCTCTCTATAACAGGACTCAAAGACTATACCCTAACTCCCGAAGAAGAGCAAGCCGTCAAGGACTTCGAAACCGGGAATGTTGAGTGGAGAGAATTTGATATAACCAAGGTGTTTGAAGTTCGCAATGCTGGAAATATCTTGGCAAGTGAGATAGTGGAAGGAAGTGGAGATATTCCATATCTATGTGCAAGCAGAGAGAATAATGCTGTCAGTTCCTATATCTCATATCGGGAAGAATTAATCACCGAGGGCAACTGTATATTCATTGGAGGTAAGACCTTTGTTGTCACTTATCAAGAACGAGACTTCTTTTCCAACGACAGTCACAATCTTACGCTACGTCTATATGCTACAGAACATCAGACTAAGTCTAAGCAACTCTATTTAGCCACTTGCGTTAATAAGAGCCTAAGACATAAGTATTCGTGGGGAGACAGCGTAAGCAAACAAAAGATTCGGAAAGATAAGATTTATCTACCCAGTATCAATGAAGAGGTCGACTTTTCTAAAATGGAGACCTTGATTTCTGCGGTTCAGAAGTTGGTGATTAAGGACGTTGTCCTCTATGCTGACCGAGAGATTGAGGCGACAAAACAAGTGATAAATAAGGAGAGATGAGCAGAACTAAATTACAGCAGAATTATGCTATAGATAATTCATCATATCTAATAAGTATATTGATCTGTATTTAGTCATCACGGCAATAGCATATGAGCGATAAGTTTAATAAGCCTATTTGGGGGTACTGGTATTTACCTGAATTGAAAGAGAATTCAGTACCGGGCATCTTGGAGCAAGACTTAGATGGAAGATTTGTTCTAAAAACATTTGGAGGATTTCGTTCCACAAAAGGAAACCCAGAAGCATTGAAAAAAGAGCCTTTCATCCCTGTGATACACGGACTTTCGTCTGAAGCGGAAAAAATATCTTTATTTCGAGCAAGCGTTTCTTTTACAGATAATTCACAGAGTTCTTATTCTATTTTTAGGTATCGTTGTGATTCAATTTTGATTGGAAAACAGGTACTGTCTGAGAAGGAAGGAGCTTTCAATAGAGTAAAAGTAAGATTTGACTTACTCCCATACTTTGCACCACCCCAGTATGTAAAGGAGAGCGATCCCATACAATCCTCATTTCTTCTAACTCAAAAGAATGGAGAAGATTACTCTGAGAGATCTAGTGAAATAGTAGTCAGTCTGAAAGAAGAGGGGTATAGAAGTTGTGAATCAACGAAAACTATCGAAGAGCGAACAACCGTGTTGATATTGGAATCAAAAGAGAAGATAAGTTTAAATGAGTTGATATATCAGGTTGAACTATTTTCTAGTCTATTAGATATAGCTTGTTTACACGAGGTTTCTGTACAAAGGTTCGATGTCTTTGATTTTGAAGATGTAAATGAAGATTCGATAGATCATTTCATGGATAGAGAGTATAACTATTTCGAAAGAGATTTTGTTAGGGACTCTTACGAAATAGGTGGTAGAAATCATTTTCTGTTTTCGCTCCAACAGATTCAAGACAATTTTAGCCTGTTTATCAAGAATTGGTTTCCTCTTGCTGCGGATATAAATACAGTTCTCTATTTTTTCGTTGATACTCTTCTTACAGAAAAAACGATGTATCCATATAAATCGTTCTCGGATATTATTAGGGCTGTAGAAGGATTTTACATACGTCGGAGAAAAGATGTGAGTGATTTAAGGCAGATTATACATGATTTGCTTCAAGAAAATAGTGATATAGACCTTGTTCAACAACAAAGAATTGACGTGGATAAGATAAAAGATACAAGAGACTATTTAATGCATTTGTTGCCCGAAAACAAAAAGGAAAAACGAATGACAGAAGAGGAGACAATTCCACTTATCTTCCAATTACAATTGTTATTGGTTACATGCTTGTTGAAAGAATGTGGGTTATCTCCGGATACGATTAATGGAATCTACAAAGAGTCATTCTCCTTTTTGATATTCCAATGCAAACATCTTGTTTAGGGGCTGATGTAATTTGAGGGAAATATATCTCAAAAATAAAATGTCCATAAAAAAAGAATAATGCTTTGTTTACATTGCTTGATAGCAACAGAGCGACCCGAAAATTCAGGTCGCTCTGCTATTATAGGTTTAGTTGCTGTTGGAGTTCGGCTTGTTCAGCGGTGATCAGTTGCTGTTGGATGGCGAGTTCAACCTGACGTCGGACAGCTGCTTCGTAGTTGATGACACGTTGCTCTAGAGTGGCAATGGCTTCGTTAGAGCGATGAGTTTCAAAGATGCTATCGAGTTGGGCGAAGGAAGTGTTACTGACTGAGTGCTCCATACGTAGGATGCGATATCGTAGGGCATAGCTTTCGAGGGTTTGATTGGCATTGTGGAGATAGACTGCCCAACCGATAGTGCAGGCGATGAGTACGATAGATATTCCCCAGATTAGCCATTCTATCCAACGTTTGACATCAAAGAGGTAGTACTTCTTGACCTCTGGAGGAGATTGAGTTTCTTGAATTTTCTCGGATAGAGAGGCTATGCTTTTAGCTTGTCGCTCTTGGTTCTTTGCTATGCTATCTTTGATTTCTCGGATTCGTTTGCCTAGGACGATAGCGACATCTGTCAGTTCACTCTTGAATTTGCCATCTGTCTCAATCTTTTGCCCAATAAGGCGTGCTACATCCATAAGAGAAATAGCGTCATCTTCTGAGGAACTGGTTGCGGGGTTAGGTTGAGATACAAGGTTGGTGATACTTGCTTTGAGCTCTCTGTTCTGTTGCTTGATCTCCTCTAGTACTTCAAGGAGAATATTCATTTGTTCGTTCATAGTCTTCTGCGTTTTAGTTTCTTATTAGCTTGATTTCTTAGTTTACGTTGGAATACGAGTTCAGCAACGTCAACTGCTGGGACATTGCTGTCAAAGAGTTCTTCAATGAAGTTCTCAGATGAACTCTCAGACTCTCTTTGTTCGGAAATCACTGGTGCTTTTTGAGAGCTGAGAACATTTGCATTCTGCTGGAGGAGTGTAGATAACTTTGAGTAGCTACAAGAGCGGTCAATGTGTGAGCCACTGAAGCTAACTCCATCCATGCTAAAGACTACTCCCTCAATGATATCTGTTTTGCCCTTGGTCTTGAACTGCACGTCAATACTCTGCTTTTGCAAAGCAGAAACAAGCTGTTCCCAATTCTTGCACTTGGGCAATACCTCTGTAATAGCATCGTAGATGGTGTAGCGAACTTTGTCACTGCCACGCAGTCTATTTCTTTTAACTTCCGTCTTGCCTTCTCCGAGCTTCAGCTGATACTTGTCTGTAAGCTCTCTGCATATCTTGGTGGAGCGAAACTTCTCATTGCTGTCCGAGATTGTATTGCCGTAATTGTTTACCCGATTGATGCAAATGTGAAGATGCGGATGCTTCCTGTCCATGTGTCTAACAATTAGGAACTGAGTGTCTGAGTAACCCATCTGCCTCAGGTATTCCCGTGCAATATCGACCATCTTATCGTCATCCAGTCGCTCACTGTCTTCGGAAGAAAAACTGAGGATGGTGTGACAGACTGGCTTCTTGATATTGGGGCGCATAGAGGCTTGCAGGTTGAAGTCGCCAGCAATCTCATTTGATGTTGCATCAACTCTTACACCTTCGCCATCAAGAATACGAGCCATCCCCTCACGCTTACCCAGCATGTAGGTAATCATTCCAAAGAATGAAGTCCCTTTAATGATCTTTGCAATCATGACTTCAGATCCTTGAGGTGTTTGTCTACGCATATCCTCAGTAGCTTAAGTTCTGTTGGGGCTACAGAAATGCCATAGGTATTAAGGCGACGAGCAATCTGATTGATGTTATTCGCAATACCTGTGAGCTGACGAATCTCATTCATCTGTTCAGGGGTAATGCGAGCCTTCACTTGGCTCTCATAAATAAGTGTGCGTAGATACTCACTCTTATTTAAGCCTGCCTCGTTCGCCTTGCTCTTAAGGGTAAAATACTCCTTGGTATTTAGTTTGAGCAATACGGAATAGCTTCGCTTTTCCGATAACTTTTTCTTAGGGCGACCGCCCTTGTTCGTTGTATTATCGTCCATAAATATTCTGTCAATAATGAGACCATCGGGATGATTTTTCGCCTCCCTTTGGTGGGGTGAAAAGTAGGTTTTGGGTAACCCAAAACACAAACTTGCTTCTCAGAAAATCTGTATGATAGATATGGCTCTGCCAAGCTCTGCTTGATTGCTTTTGGAAGAGCCGTAATTGTGCTGTGGCTTTTCAAGTGACGAAGCAAAACAGATCACGTGACGAGTGATTAACGATCACGTGACGAAAGATCACCTGAGTTTTATCTTTCGCTTAGACTTCATACTTATCTCTTTAGGAATTCGCTTTTGACATAGAAAGTCATTCAGATCCTTAAAGTCCGAAAACCTTTCTGAGATGTTTTCGATAGGGAGATTCAATCTCAAGAGTCTATTTCGGGCATCCTTTCCCGCAGCATCGTTATCGAGAAAGGAGTTTATTTTCTCGTACTTAGCAAGGAGAGGAATTGCTTTCGCGAGGTTGCTAACAGAGTTAAGGATTAAAGCTGAACTCTCTTGCTCTTTGGGATTCATCGTCAATAAACTTAGGTAATCCATAAACCCTTCAAAGAGATGGATTGACTTGGTGTCATTGTCAAATAGAGAAATCTCCTTTGGTGGAATACAGCCTTTGAAGAATGGGTTAAGGGTTTCATATCCACCAGCATTATTCGGGAAGCCAATAGAGAAATAGGTCTTACCTTTTACTCTATAATGAACCTCCTTGCAGTACAGCTGAGCGATGAGAAAAGAAATTCGCCTATTTTTCAACAACTGAATTAACGCTGGGTGCTGTAGCTCTTGAACTCTAATGTCTGATAGCCCTTTATGAGAGGGTGTTTGCTTACGAAAAGAAAAAGAGTTGCTGTTGTGGAGAGGGCATGCTTGCTCTATGGCAATGAGTGCCTCAGAAACAGTTACAATATGATTGATCTTCATTGCCAAATCAATAATATTCCCTCTTTCCCCACTTCCAAAGTCGTGCCAGCAGTTGATGCTTGTATTGACTTTGAATGAGGGCGTACTCTCTGACCGCAAAGGAGAGTAGTACCAAAGACTATTGTTTAGTACTTTGACAGGCTTTATGCCGAGCGTGAATAGGTAATCCTGTAGCGGAATTAGCTTTGCTTGTTTTGCATTCATCTTCTGATCTCTTTTTCTTTTCGTTAGCAAAGGAAGTCTCTATTCAGTTCGGTATGGTACAGGAATATATATCCTGATACCGAACCGAACTGATTTACAATTGGTATGGTATGGGTCAAAACCTTATATGCCCATATCGGACTGAACCGATAATCAATAGTAGAAATTAGGCTCATACAAGTACTTCTTATTCTTGAGTGTGATCATTCTCTTATTCTTCAGGAAAGTGAGTAGCTTTTTTGTTTTTCCTATACCATACGTAGTACCGACAATCTCAGCGTATCCTTTTCGTAAGGCATCCACTAGCTCACCATAACCTAATCCCCCTTCACTTTCAGAGAAAACAACTTCTAAAGCTTGTCGGTGTTGATCCTCTGTAAGCTCTGTATAGTCAAAGGCTGTTTTTGAAGTAATCGCTTCATCTTGAAAGTTTGTATCCAACTCGGGGACATTGATATGGTCTGGCTCATCAGTGATACGAAAAGCAAAATTCTCGAAAGGCTTTGAGCGGATAAATGTGGGTGATACGATGGATCTATCGGGGTCTGTCGGATCTTTGGTTACTTGAAGGACAGTTTCTGCCTTATTGTTGAGTTCAGTCCCAATATGACCTCTACTATTGTCATCACCTTTATTTAGATGAAGCACAGTCTGGATATGGATGCCTCGCTCACTAGTCCACTGCATAAGGTTTCCGATAAGAATCGTAGATTGAGTAGGATTGTTGATGTCGAGTATCAAGTCTCTAATTCAATCAATAACGACAAGTCCCACCCCTTCAATCTCATAGATCGCCTTTCGAATCACCTCGCATCGGATTGCAGGGTCAGATATTTCTCTAAGGTGACTGAAGATGAGATTCTCAGGTTGTTGGTTAAGTGGTAGTCCAGCTAACTTCAGTATTCGCTGTAATACCAGTTTGCAGTGAAATGGGCTCTGCTCAGTATCGAAGTAGAGGATTTTTCTTTTTCCTGAAGGAAGAGATGCTCTATACTCTAATACCTGTCCATTGATAAGTGCGGCTGCAACGATGGCAGAAACATTAAAGGTCTTCTTTGCCTTGGCTTTGCCTGTCGAGGCACTAAAGTTTCCCAATGTGCCAATGATGGCATCATCCACTTGGAGGATAACGGGTGGTAGAGAGAACTCATCCGTTACACGGACTAAAGACTTCTTCCAAAGGGAGTCATAGTCTACATTTTGGCTCTGTGGGATCATACTCATCTCCTTCCTCCGGTTTTCTTGCCTGCCAGCTCCAATGCTAGCTCAGCATCCACGATAATCTTTCGACCAATTTGTGTAATGGCTTGGTCAATTTTCCCGCTTTTCTTGATGCGATTGGCTGTTGGAATACTGCACCCAAATAGCTTTGCTATACCTGCAATACCATAGACATATTTCTTGTGGGTATTAGCTAAAGGAGAAACTGGTTCAGTTGCCACAGTTCGATTAAGTCCCTCTTTGAGGAACTCCATAAATTCGCCACTCGTCATTTGCCATAGTGGCTTATTTTCATCTGTCATAAACTCTCAGATAAGCTTGTTAAACATTGTGCTTCACTGGCCATGTAAAGCATTGATCTTTTGCAGTCTGCAGTGCAAATCTATGATACTATATTGAGAGTTTAAAGGGTCAGGGATATATCGGGAAGTGTCGAGAAGTTTAAGGAGGTAAGGAGAGAAGATTTCCTCAATAATTTGAGCGTTTGGAAGCGGAACTTGAATACAAAAAAAGCCCCTTGTCGATTTGAACAAGGGGCAGTAATTAGGTTGGGTTTTATGCGTTACAGAATAGTGTCAAGTTCCCACGCCGAAATATGGTCAATACCCTCATTTGTTGGAAGCTTGAAGTCATCCAAACTGACCACATACTTCTTGAAGTTATCTTCTATCGACAAAAGAGAGCGGTACTCTCGCTCTATTGTCTCTTGCTCTGTTAGTTGTAGCGTGACTTGGAAATATAACCTCTTGCTACCTTTGATAGCGACAAAGTCTACCTCAGCCTCTTTATTCGTGCCTACATAGATTTGATATCCAGTCCGTCTAAGGCTTAAATAGACAGCATTCTCCAATAAGTACCCCATTCCATAGCCAAATCCAGAATAGAGGTAATTGTGGTAGCACAAATCATTCAGATAGTACTTGTTATTAGCCGAAATTGTCTCCTTGCCCTTGATATTATATCTCTCTACCTTATGCACGAGGAACGTACTCTCGAGATGGGAGATATAGTTGGAGAGCGTCTCGTAGTTGGTTTTCCTATTTCGAGACTTAAAGAAGTTGACGATGTTGGCGATGGAGATAATGTTGGAGGCGTTATTGACTAGATACACAAAGAGGTCATCTAGGAGCTTCACATCCTTTACTTTATACCTAGCGACAATGTCACGAAGCATAACAGTGTCCTTGATTGAAGAGACGTAGTTTTGCTTCATCTCATCATTGGGGAGGTTGAAAAGCTCTGGTAGGGCTCCAGTTTGAAGGAAGTCTATATAACTCTCTCTATTAGGCTCTTTCTGAGTGATACCACAGAACTCTGAAAAACTAAAGGGGAGTATTTCAAACGCTACATACCTTCCCGATAGTAGCGTTGCAAGTTCACCAGATAGCAGACTAGAGTTGGAGCCACTGATAAATATCTCACAAGGCTCAGCAAAGTCTTGGGAGTGTGAGTTGACAAATCGTTCCCACTCTTCAATGCCCTGTATCTCATCTATGAAGAGGAATACTTTCCCTTGCGGGTTGAGGTCTTTCTTGTATTGCTGAAATAGGTTCTCGAGGTCTTGATAGTCAAGAATGTCTGAAAACTCCAGGTATTCCTTGTTGATGTAAAGAATGTTATTGGGACGAGTGCCGTTGGCAATTAGCTGTGAGGCTATTTGCCTTAGGATGTAGCTCTTTCCGGCACGTCTCTGACCTACCAATACTTTGATCAGTTTGTTATCAATGTATTGACCTATCTTATCTGTGTAGAATGTGCGTGGATACCCTAAGTCTATAGGGTTCTCATCCCAAAAGTTGTATTTCCTTATCGGCGCGAGCATTGTCAGGTGTATTTGAAATTTCTCTGCAAATATAGGGATTTTCAAGCGCACTTGAAATTTCTGTTGTGGATATCATAGTTTCAAGTCTGCTTGAAATTTCAAGTTCGGCTATAACTGATCGAACTTGTTCATTGCGTTAGCCTTTATATCATCAGCAATATCGATGTATGGTTTCATCGCTTTATAGTCGCTATGACCAGTCCACTTCATCACTACATTAGCGGGTATTCCCAAGGAGAGCGCATTACAAATGAAAGTTCGCCTTCCTGCATGAGTACTCAGTAGTGCATACTTTGGAGTCACTTCGTCAATTCTTTTGTTGCCTATATAGTAGGTTTCTCTTATTGGTTCATCAATCCCTGCCAGTTCTGCCAGCTCTTTCAAGTAATCATTCATTCGTTGATTGCTGATTACTGGTAAAGCCTTGTCTTTCTCAAAGACCACATTCTCATACTTTTCAAGAACTGATCTGCTGTGTTTGTTCAGTTCTATGATTAGGCTATCAGCTGTTTTGACTGTAGTAATCTCAATATGATCCTCTTTGATGTCGCTCCTTCTGAGATTAAAAACATCAGAATAGCGGAGACCTGTAAAGCAACAAAAAAGGAAAACATCTCGTACTCGCTCTAAGTACTGTTTGCTTTCAGGTATCTCACACTCCCTTAGACGTGTCAGTTCATCCCATGTAAGGAAGATTACTTTCTTCTGGGTGCTTTTTAGTTTTGGCTTAAATGTTTCAAAAGCGGTAAGAGTCGTATAGCCTTTGCCAAAACTCCATCTTAAAAACCACCTGAGGAATGAAAGTTGATTCTCTATAGTGCTATTCCTCATCTTTCTCTTATCTCGAAGAAAAAGGACGTACTTATTCAACCCGACTTCGTCAAATAGCTCAAAGGATACAGAGGGATTAAACTCTAGAAGATGGTTCTTCACAGCTGCAAACTTCTCATAGGTAGAGTGCGTCCAGCTATTTTGTACACCTCTTTCACTGACAAACTCATCAAATGCCTGCATAAAGCATATTCCCTCAGGTTGCTCTTCATTTCTCAACCTTGAATTGAATATATCTTTGATTTGTTCAGGGGTTGGAATTAGCTCCTTAATTTCAAACTCCTTGAATATCTTCTGCATTTCAGATCCATATCTCTGCAGGTCTGCATTGATCTCAGTAGCTGATTGCTTGAGCTTATTGGTGCATCCTCTTTTCACCTGCTGAAGATCACTATCCCATTTTGAAGCATCAATTCTGTATCCAGTCGCAATCTCAATGCGCTTACTGTTATAAATCACACGCATTCTGATGGGCACATTCTCTGTAATGAGTACTCCATCTTTCTTGCGTCTCTCCAGTGCGAAAATAATGTTCCTCTTAATATTCATAGTTCATACGCGGATTAAATCTACACCCAAATTTACACCCAATTTTCGACATATGGAAAGAGGTTGTATGATATTCTGTTTAAGTGGTGATTTTATATTCTGCTGAAATACAGAGAATTGATATTGCGTGATATTCTGCGATTTTCAAGGTTTTGGAGCCCCCGCTTCCGCGACAAAGAAACCGCTCAGAGCCTAATACACTGGCTTTGAGCGGTTTTTTTCATTTCTAAGAAAAACTCCTTAGGAGGTTCTTTGTCATTTAACTAGACCCAGTAAATGTAGCAGAGGGTACCAGTGGCTATTAGGATCCACAAGGTAACTCCTAAGAAAAGAGCTTTTGCCCCGACTGACTTGAGCACATCACGAGACAATCCAGCACCAATAAAGAAGAGGGCTACATTTAGGCATTGCTTAGAAATCTTGCTTATCATCTGTCCAAATGTAGGATAATCTCCCAATAGGAAAGTATTGATGAGCATTGCAAGAATAAAGAATAGGATAAACCTAGGGACAGCTATCTTTTGTCCTTTCTGTTTGAAAATAAACGAGGTAACTAATGCTAAGGGTACTATCCATAAGGCTCTAGTAAGCTTCACCGTAGTAGCCACTTGTAGAGCAATATCACCATAAGCCTCTCCAGCTCCTACCACAGAGCTGGTATCGTGGATGGCAATGGCAGCCCATAATCCGAAGTCTTGCTGACTCATTCCTATCGCTCTACCGATAGGAGGGAAGATAAATAGAGCTATCGCATTGAGGATAAAAATAACTCCTAGAGCCACCGACATCTGTCCACTCTTAGCCCCTACAATCGGTCCCACAGCAGCAATGGCACTTCCTCCACAGATCGCCGTACCAGAGCTAATCAAGTAACCGGTATTGGTATCTATCTTGAACACATACTTTCCTAGAAGCCAGCCCACCACCATGGTACCGATAACCGAAATAATAGTGAATACCATACCCTCCTTACCTGCTGCTACAGAGCTATAAAGGTTCATACCAAAACCGAGACCCACCACCGAGTACTGAAGTAGGTATTTGCTCATAGCCTTATTTAGCTTGGGGGCGATATTTCCGAATGAAAGTGCAAAGATAAGTCCGAGCAATAGTGCAATTGGTGGACTCACCCACGACCCTAGTGGCGCCAGGGTAGGAACATGGGTGCAGATCAACCCTAAGAGCAGTACTCCAATTAAGGAGTAGTAGATGATCTCTTTATAATTCTTCATAGTCAAGTAAAAGAATAGAAATGGGGCGACTCGTCGTAGACAAACCGCCCCATTTAATTAATTTTCTAGCAATAGCTCCAGATATTACTCCTCACTATTAGCCTTTTCGATCTTATCACGAAGTGCAGCAAGTGCATCGATATCACCTAGGGTAGACTTCTCTGCCTGAGCACTCTCCTGACGAATCATCTCACGAGTAGCTTGTGCAGCAGCTCTCTCCTCTTGGCGAGCTCCCTTCTCCTGATCCTCACGGATACGGCTGTGGCTAAGGATGATGCGCTTTGAGTCGCTATTGAATTCAATCACCTTGAAATCAAGAGTCTCACCAAGCTCAGCTTGCTTACCATCCTCCTTCACAAGGTGCTTAGGAGTTGCAAAGCCCTCAATTCCGTGAGGTAGCTCAATCACTGCGCCACGGTCTAGAAGCTCTACGATCTTACCTTGATGGATAGTACCAACAGAGAATACAGTACCAAGGTTCTCCCATGGATCTGTAGTGGTCTGCTTGTGACCAAGGCTTAGACGACGGTTCTCCTTATCTATCTCAAGAACAACTACATCAATGTCATCACCGATCTTAGTAAACTCACTTGGGTGCTTGATACGCTTAGTCCAAGAAAGGTCACTGATGTGGATTAGGCCATCGATACCATCCTCAAACTCTACGAAGATACCAAAGTTGGTAAAGTTGCGAACCTTAGCAGTGTGACGTGAACCTACAGGATACTTAGACTCAATATCAGCCCATGGGTCAGGAGTCAATTGCTTGATACCTAGGCTCATCTTACGATCTTCACGATCTAGAGTAAGGATCTGTGCCTCTACCTTCTCACCCACCTTCAGAAGATCGTGTGGGCTACGTACGTGCTGCGTCCAAGACATCTCACTTACGTGAATAAGTCCCTCAACACCTGGTAGTACCTCAACGAATGCACCATACTCAGTAATCACTACTACAGTACCCTCTACCTTATCGCCAACCTTCAGATTCTCATCAAGGCTGTCCCATGGGTGTGGAGTGAGCTGCTTCAGACCAAGGGCGATACGATTACGCTCCTCGTCGAAGTCTAGGATCACCACATTGATCTTCTCGTCAAGAGAAACCACCTCCTCTGGAGTGCGGATACGACCCCATGATAGGTCGGTAATATGGATAAGACCATCCACACCACCAAGGTCAATAAACGCACCGTAAGGTACAATATTCTTAACCGTACCCTCAAGTACCTGACCCTTCTCAAGCTTAGAGATGATCTCAGACCTCTGAGCCTCAAGCTCCTCTTCGATCAGTGCCTTGTGTGATACAACTACATTCTTATACTCCTCATTAACCTTGATGATACGGAATTCCATAGTCTTTCCAACAAACTCATCAAAGTCGCGGATAGGCTTCACATCAATCTGAGAACCTGGTAGGAATGCCTCGATACCAAAGATCTCTACGATCATACCACCGCGAGTGCGGTTCTTGATGAAGCCCTTAACAACCTCTTGCTTCTCCATAGCCTCGTTGATACGTTCCCAAGCACGTGCCTGCATAGCTTTACGATGCGAAAGGATTAGCTGACCCTCCTTGTTCTCTTGTACCTCAACATAAACCTCTACCTTGTCTCCAACAGCTAAGTCGGGATTGTAGCGGAACTCCGCTGATGATACAACTCCAAAAGACTTAAAACCTACGTCGACAATAACTTCGCGCTTAGAGATAGACTCTACCGTACCAGTCACAATCTCGCCTTCAGAAACCTCTCCCATTGTAGCAGCGTACTGCTCTTCCATCTTCTTGATGCTCTCAGGAGACTCCTCCGTAGCGCGCTCGAAGCTGTCCCAATCAAAGCCTTCCAAAGGCTTTACTTCTTCGTAGTAATTTTTCATTTAAAAAATTGGTGAATAAAATAATGTTACATCTCTACCTTGACAATGCAAGGCTTTATCTTTAGTTTCCACCCTATTTCTCTTATATAGAGTACAAACTTTTGCAAAGATAGATAAAAAGTTTGGTCTATACAATATATTAACCGCTTAAAGTCCAAAAGATTAGCCGATTGATAGACCTTAGAGAAGAATCATCGGAGAAATATCCAACAAAAATATTTCATGTACCAAACAAAAATGTTTCTCGTATCAGACAAAAATGTTTCTCGTATCAAACAAAATGACTTCATATACCAAATAAAAACGCCACTAACCTTAGGTGTAAATCCATGATTTAGCAAGACAAAAGTTTAGTTGCAACTAAACTAAGACCGATATAATATACTGTATATCAACATATTAAATAGGGGCCATTAACGCCTCATTATCAACCCACTTTTTCACGTCATAAAGGTGTACCACAAGATTTATTAAGGAGGGCTTCTTGCTCTCGTTAGAAACTCCAACACTTGAAACGCTGCAGATTTCTCATCTGAAATGTTGGATAGATAAATAATTATTATTACCTTTGCACGCAGTTAAGGCTTTATGCCTATTAGTAACGATGGCCACGTAGCTCAACTGAATAGAGCATCTGACTACGGATCAGAAGGTTGCAGGTTTGAATCCTGCCGTGGTCACTACCCTCGGGTAAGACTGGATAACTGGCCACGTAGCTCAACTGAATAGAGCATTTGACTACGGATCAAAAGGTTGCAGGTTTGAATCCTGCCGTGGTCACTACTAAACTAAGGCAAACCATCTTTGGATAGTTTGCCTTTTTCTTTTTGAAATAAGCGGACACCCTTATGAATATCAGTAGACATACGAAGGAGATTTTGAAGCTAGGGTACCCCATTATGCTTGGTCAGATGGGAGTTATTTTAGTTGGTTTTATTGATAATATTATGGTTGGAAGATACGGCACCTCCGAGCTTGCTGCCGCGTCATTTGTCAATGGATTCATCAATATTGCCTTTGTCTTTGCGATGGGATTTTCGTACGGACTCACTCCACTTGTATCCGGCTCATTTGCCACTGGCAATGGCCAACTTCGCTCCCTTCTAAAGAGCAGCATCTTTCTTAATACCATCGTGGGCATCCTTATCACACTTGTTATGTGGATATGCTTGGTCAATATCCACTGGTTTGGTCAGCCCGATGAGTTACTTGGTCTTATACGTCCATACTACACGATTCATCTAGTGAGTATCATTCCTCTAATCATCTTTTATGGATACAAGCAATTTGTAGACGGTGTAGGGTTGACAAAGATTGGGATGACCGCCATCATTCTATCGAATATCATTAACATCGTATTCAATTACTTACTCATTTTCGGTAAGTGGGGATTTCCTGAGCTAGGTCTTGTGGGTGCTGGACTTGCCACCTTCATCTCCCGACTTGTGATGCTCGCCATCCTTATCTATGAAGTTCACGGAACGACAAGATTTAAGAGCATTTTTGAGACCAACCACTCCACTAAGGGGGCTATAGATAGAGGTCTACTCAAGAGGCTCAGTGGCATAGGGATGCCCTCAGCCCTTCAGCTAGGAATGGAGACAGCATCATTCAGCATTGCGGTCATAATGGTGGGGTGGATAGGCACGCTCGAGCTGGCAACGCACCAAATAGTCAACACAGTGAGTACCCTTGGCTTCCTGATGTTTTATGGAATGTCGGCAGCGGTGATGATCCGTGTAGGTCACTTCTATGAACTCAAGAAGAGTGACGAGATCAGAGGTGTGGTAAAATCGGGTTTTAAGATTCAGATAAGTATGGCACTGACACTCATTGTGCTACTACTCACTTTTCGCACCTACATTCCACACATATTCACCACAGATGAGTCAGTTATCAAGCTAGCATCAATCGTGATACTTCCACTAGCAGCCTACCAAGTGACAGATATGCTTCAAATCTTATTTTCCAATGCACTCAGAGGGATGCAGGATGTAAAGTTTACAGCGTGGGCAGCTTGTTTTTGCTACCTCGTCTTAACCATGTCAGCAGCTTATCTCTTTGGCTTTACTTTCGAGTGGGGAATCATAGGTATTTGGTGTGCCTTTTTTGTAGGCTTTACCTCCCTTGCCCTACTCCTCATCTCCCGATACTTTAGAGTACTTCGTCAGCTAGACAAGGACATCAAGAGCCAAGGTATAAAATGATACCGACTCTGCACCAGCATCAATTAGAGCTCTACCAGCATTGACTAGTGTAGCACCCGTGGTGAGCACATCATCTACCACGAGTATTCGCTTACCACTCACCTTACTCTTCTGCGGTGAGTAGAAAGCTCCTTGAATCTGTTGCCACCTTGCCTCTTTTCCCCTATGCGTTTGGGTACCACGCCTTCCACCTCTAGCTAGTAGAGTTTCATCAATAGATAAGGAGTAGACCTCAGCTAGTCCTTTGGCAATAAAGGTAGACTGATTGTAGCCACGTCTATGCAATCTCTTTTTGAGCAGAGGAACTGGCACAATTACGGTTACGTCCAAAAAGTGCCCTGCATCATAATGTTGCTGTGCGAAGTGCTTTGCAAGATAATAACCAGTTTTGGGGAAGCCATTATACTTTACATTGTGAATGAGTGTACGTACAACACTAGGATTGCTAAAGATAAGATCGGTTTGGAATTCAGTGAATGGCACCAGCCCTTCCAACCTCTCTTGTGCATCATAATAACTCTCCATGCCAAAGTACTTAGGAAGTGCATCGAAGCACTTTGGACACAAAAAGATATCCTTACCCTCTAACCGGCAACCACAATCCACACAATAGGCAGGATATATGAAATTGATGAGGTCATCAAAAAGCATATCACGAGATTTCAAGACGGTCAATCACCTCCTCGTATATATCCGATGGGTACCCTCTCCGATAGGCAGCATCCACAAGCCGCATCCGCAGGTCGTACTCATTTTTGGCCTTCGTTTTGTATCTTGCCAGTTTAGGGGACAGATACTCCTCTAAAGCCGAAAACCAATCGTCGTAAGGTATAGCACTGAGTGCTTTTTGGATCAGCGAAGAGGGAACTCCCCGCTCTTGAAGCTCAAATCGGATCAAGATGGGGCCCTTCTTGAGCATCGTTAGCTTATCCCTCACATATCGCTCGGCATACCGCTCTTCGTCGATAAACTTCTCACTCTTTAATTGGTCGATTATCCGCTCTATCTCCGAAGGCTCAATCTCACCATCGGACCAAGTCAATAGCTTTTCAGACACCTCCTTAGAGGTCTTTTCATATCTTGAAGTATATCTCCCCGCTTTTATCAATAGTTCTTTAAGCGCATCAGCCTCCATATCACGTCACAATCAAATATCGAGTTTTCCCATTAAAGTCCTCGATGAATTCAACTTTTCTATCACTGAACAGCTCCGTCAACTCCCTAACGCAGAGAGGATTGATTTCAAAGGCGAGTACCTTACTATTATTATATAGCTCATGAATCCGTCTATAAAAGAGAATCGGATCGTCATCGGGCACAAATAGAGCCATCTCAGGCTCTGTATCAAGCACATGCGGCTCCATTTCCATACGCTCCTTATTGAGTACATAGGGAGGGTTGCTCACCACCAAGTCGTACTGTTGGTGCTTAGGACTAAAGTGGCCATCAAACAGATCGGCTCGCTGTAAATCAATCTCCAAGCCATAGCGATGAATGTTTTTCTCTGCCACAGAGAGGGCATGGGGACTTAGTTCAATAGCCTCCACCTTGGCACCACTCTTCGCCATAAAGAGGGCGATCGCACCACTACCAGTACACAAATCTATGGAGGTAGCACCAGAGAATAGAAATCCCCTACTCCTTATTATATAGCATAGCTCTTCCGTCTCTGGCCTAGGTATCAGTACGCCACTACTCACATAGAGATCCATTCCGCAGAACGAGGTGTGTCCGAGTACATACTGCAGGGGTTCGTGAGCCAATAATCTGGAAAGCCAACCCATGAGCAAATCAATCTTTTGATTAACTTTGCCATCACTAACCACGAGCATAGGATAGGGTTGCCCAAAAGCCTCTTCGAGAAGGATACGTGCGATATACTCCGCCTCCTCCTGAGAGTAGTAGCTACCCAGTTCCGTAGCTAGCCATTGCTTGGTGGTTTGAAACTCATTCATTGGCACAAAGATAGCAGAAAAAAGTGGAAGATATACAATATATGCAGTTGGCGATCTACCTAGCCAGCAGAGGTGAAAACTTTAAGGTGAATAGTAATCCAAAGGTGGGTGCCGTATTGGTATACAATGATACAGTTATTGGTCAGGGCTACCACATCAGGCAGGGCGATAACCACGCAGAAGTAAATTGCATCGCTAGTGTGCCCCAACGACTGCGGAACTTGATTTCCCAAAGCACCATGTATGTAACACTAGAGCCCTGTGCCCACCAAGGCCGTACCCCCTCTTGTGCTAAGATGCTAGTGGAGCAAAAGGTAAAAAAAGTAGTGGTGGGTACCCTTGACCCCTTCCCAAAAGTTGCTGGAAAGGGGTGTGAAATACTGAGAGAAGGTGGAGTGGAGGTCTCTGTAGGATTACTAGAGGAGCAGTGCAAAGCGGTTGCTAAGATATTTATGACCAATCAACTACTCAGAAGACCGTACATCACCCTCAAGTGGGCTGAGAGTAGTGATGGCTATATTGACTACCATCGAAGTGCAAGTGAACCAGCAGCCAAGATATCCACTCCATACATTCAGCTACTTACGCACAAGTTGCGTGGCGAGCACGATGCGATACTTATTGGGAGGGGAACAGCAATTATGGACCAGCCTAGGCTGAACAACCGACTATACCCTGGGCTTCCTTCGCCCAAAGTGTATGTCATAGACAGCCATAGAGAAAGTGATGCTTTACTCACGCCCAAAAGTGATTGGCATTTGATAAAAGGCACCGATGATCTCAGCCAAGTGGTAAGTAGTCTCTACGACCAAGGGATTACATCGCTCTTGGTAGAGGGAGGGGCTAAGATCATACAGTCATTTTTACGTGCCAACCTTTGGGATACCATCCGAAGAGAGGTAGGAACCATTCAACTGGGGGCTGGAGTAAAAGCCCCCCAACTACCCTCTAGCCTATCTCCCAGTCACATAGATTATATAGATCGCCACCAGTTAATATACTATACCAAATAACGATAGAAAATGGTATCTTTGCAGATAGGATAAAGCGGAGGTGAAGTTGAGTGTAATAAATACGAAGTGGACGAATGATAAATAGATTACTAATAAGGATAAAGGTTTTGCAAGTGCTATACAACTATTATCAAGTGAAGCACATTGGTATACCAGGGGCTATTGGATTGCTGAGGTATGCATTAGACCAGTCTTACAACCTTTACCTCTACCTCACTGGACTCCCTTATGACTTGAAAGAAGCTGCCGCCTTCAGGCTGGCGAAGGAGGAGGATAAGTTTGGCAAAGACGAGAGCGTGGTGAAGTTGCTCAATCACATTATTGACAATCCTGTCACACAGGTGATTGGTAGCGACCTAGACTATATCCAAGCTCGTGAACAGGCATTTACGCCCAACCATAGCGTAGAGGACTTTATCAAAAAGCTACTCAACACTCTTATTGACCAGCGTGAAGAGCTACTTCAGATCAACTGGGATAACTTTGACGAAGTAAAGAAAGCGTGGAGAGCCTTTTATGGTGAAAACATCCTTCAGAGCGAGCTATTTGCAGATATTCTAGAGGAGACGGATACCTTTAGAAACGACGATATAGCCATTGTATTTACCTTCGTTACTAAAGTATATAATGGTCTTTCGGAGAAAAAAGCCTACTCCGAACAGCTGAGACCCCCTTACGCCTCTGAGGATGATGAGGACTTTGGTCCAACGCTCTTGGAGCACGCCATTGTACATGGGGAGGAGTACCGCGAGCTACTTAGCAAGTACTTCAAGAATTGGGACAAGGAGCGGGTAAGTGAAATTGACTACATTATCTTACAGCTTGCAGTGAGCGAGGCGATAAAGTTCCCCACAATAGATACCAGTATCATTCTCAATGAATACCTCAATCTAGCTCACTACTACAGTTCTGAAATCAGCCATACATTTATCAATGGCATCCTTCATGAGCTATTTACCGACTTGAAGAATGAGGGAAAAATACTAGGCAATTAACTATAAAACAAAGGAAAATATGAAACTAATGACATTACTACAAGCACCAGCTGGTGCAATGGGTGGAGGAATGAGCACCATCGTCATGATCGTGCTGATGATCGCAATCTTCTACTTCTTGATTATACGCCCTCAAAGCAAGCAACAGAAAAAGCTGGAGGCAGCCCGTAAGGCCATGAAGCCTGGCGATAAGATTATGACCTCTGGTGGTATCTATGGCATCATCAGGGAGATCAACCCTGAAAATGGACAGGTAACCATTGAGGTGTGGGAAGGTGTGAAGATGAAGGTGGATATCAACCAAGTATTTGCTCTCCCTGATAATAGCACCAACAAAAAGTAAATAACCTTGAGCTTTTGATGGCTCATTTAGCAATTCCAATCAATAATGGGATTTTGGAATAGTATCAAGTCACTGAAACCTGTCTCCTACTTCTCAAGAGGTAGGAGATGGGTGATTTTGCTTTTTTGCTTTCTACTCTCATTTATCCTTTGGTTATTTCAAGCGCTAAATGACAACTATACTAAGCGGGTTACGATGGCTGTAGAAGCCCCGACCCTTCCCCTGAGGTATGCTCTAGATGAGACCAAGGGTATTCCCAAGGAGATTGAGATAGCTATTACAGCTTGTGGCAATGAGCTAATGAGCTATACTTTTAGGCAATGGTTTGCCGCCAAGCCGATCCTTAAGTTGGCTATTGACACGCTCCAAATTTTGCCCGAGGGCGGATATATCAGTATCGGCAGGGAAGAATTGATCCGCCAGATTAAAAACACCAACGATGTTTTTAATGAGCACTTCAACAACTCAAATGACGCTCACATTGCCCTCTTCCCTGACTATATCTCATTTTCATATGCTCCTCTTATTGAGGAAAAGGTAGGCGTCTTCTTTGGTGGTCAAGTAGACCTTGGTGAGGAGAGTAATAGGGTATTGGTTTCCTTAACTATGGAGCCAGAGGAGGTAAGTGCCTTTGGGCTGAACACTTCCATTGATAGCCTAAGGATGACTCAGGGATTGATCAGTACAGAGCAGTCTCCTCTAGCAGTAACAAAAGAAGGAATTAGTAGCTATCGGGTAGCCTTAATAGCACCCAATGGAGTGAGGCTAACCCCTGACTCTGTAACGGTAACCACTGAGGTGGCACCGCTTAAATACAATTCTTTTATTGCCACCAATATTATGGTTCGTAATCTAGAAGAGGGCTATAATATTCGACTATTCCCATCTAGCATCAAGGTATCTTACCTAGCATTAGATGACGTAAAACTATCGGATATATCTGCACAGATTCACCCATATGTGGATGTAGATGAGATTACGGAAGGGACTAAAAAGCTAAAGGTGAGGCTTCCAATGGTACCTAAAGAGCTACATATGATACAATTGGAGCCAGATGCGGTGGAGTATATAATTGAAAAAGAGTGATGCCAAAGGTCATTGGAATAGCGGGGCAAGTAGGTGCTGGAAAAAGCCTTGTGCTACAAACACTTAATGTGCTGTATGGGATCCCCCTATTTGATTGTGATAAAATAGCTAAGGAAAGCTACTTTATCCCCTCAGTAAGAGAGGAGATAATTGACCGCTTTGGGGTGGATCCGATTAAGGGAAATGGGAAACTGGCAAAGGAAGGAATAAGCAAACTTCTGGCTAATAAACAGACAAAGGAGGACCTGGAAAGGATTGTTCACGGCACCGTAAGGGAGCAATTTGGACTCTGGAAAGGCCAGCAAGCAAGCAAGTGGGTAGCCCTAGAGAGTGCCATACTTTTCACCTCCAACATGTACCAGCTTTGTGACGTAACGATTGCTGTAAAAGCCGAAACGCCCATTCGAATGAGCAGGCTACTAAAGAGAGATCCCTTTCGGAGCGAAAAAGGGTTTGAGCTACTAGAAAACCTACAGAGGAAGGAGACGACAAGACAAAATGATGAAGCGGATTGGCACATTGATAATAGTGGCAACACCTCAATCATAAGAGAATTAGAAGTAATTTACCATCAACTTGATAATATAATTCAACATAAACAATGAAGCTAACAGACATTATTTCTATATCAGGAAAATCGGGATTGTATAAGCTGATTAATCGCACTCGAATGCCTTTCACTGCGGAAGACTTGGAAAGTGGTCGGAGAATGCCTCTCTTTGCTAGAGACAACATCGTTTCCCTAGCCGATATTTCAATTTATACCGAAGAGGGCGAGAAGCCACTAGGAGAGGTATTTGAGGAGATAAAGAGCAAGCACCCCGAGACCATAGAGAATGAATCGGAAGTACTAGGAAGCTCTAGTAACTTACGTAGCTTTATGGAGGAGGTGCTTCCAATCTACGACAAAGAGAAGGTTCACGATAGCGATATTAAGAAGCTGATAAAGTGGTATAACCTTCTTAGAAAAGCTGGCATGGAGACTTTTGTACCTAAAGAGGATCAGGACTCATCTGAGAATAAAGAATAATAATCTAAAGGAAGTCAGTCTCTAGTCGATCAGAGACTGGCTTCTTTCAGAATTAAAAACAAGGCAAGGCACAAATGGAGGAACTGAAGCACGAGTGTGGTATAGCAATGGTGAGGCTACGCAAGCCATTGACCTACTATCAAGAGAAATATGGCACGTGGAGGTATGGACTAAATAAGATGTACCTCTTAATGGAGAAGCAACATAATAGAGGACAAGATGGAGCAGGTATCTCTTGCGTAAAGCTCACTGCTCCAACGGGTGAGGAGTATATGTACCGAGAAAGAGCTCTGGGAAATACAGCCATCACCGAGATTTTTGCCTCTGTAGAGCGACAAATCCAATCGTTCGGTAAGGAGAAGCAGGGAGACCCCAACTTCGCTCAGGCACACATCCCTTATGCTGCTGAATGCTATATGGGTCATCTGAGGTATGCCACACAAGGCAAGCAAGAGATACAATACGTTCACCCAATGCTTCGAAGAAGTAATTGGAGAGCAAAGAGCTTGTCACTATGTGGTAACTTCACGCTCACCAGTGTGGACGATATATTTGACTCAATCACTTCAGTAGGGCAACACCCAAGAAGCAACTCCGATACCCATATTCTGCTTGAACAACTAGGGCACCGTCTGGATCGAGAGGTAGAGCATAAGTTTAGGGAAAGTAAGGCAAAGGGACTAACAGGGATGGATATCACTCACGATATTGAATCCCGCCTTGACACGACTATCCCCCTTAAGGAGTGTGCCCCTCTTTGGGATGGGGGCTATACTATGTGTGGACTCACGGGTAGTGGGGAGATGTTTATGCTCCGCGACCCTTGGGGCATTCGTCCTGCCTTTTACTACTATGATGATGAAATTGTAGTATGTGCTTCGGAGAGAGCTGTGATACAAACGGTCTTGAATGTCTCTGCAGATTCGGTTCATGAGCTAGAGCGTGGCAACGCCCTTACCATCAATAAGACGGGCTCTGAGATCAAGGTCTCCAACATACTTCCGCCTAAGGAAAATAAAGCTTGTTCTTTTGAGAGGATATACTTCTCAAGAGGGTCGGACAAGGATATCTATAAGGAGCGTAAAAAACTTGGCGAACAGCTTATTCCAGATGTGCTTAAGGCTATAGATAATGATATTGACCACTCAGTCTTTTCTTTCATACCAAATACGGCAGAGACCTGTTATTATGGCATGATTGAGGGTATGGAGCGTCACTTCAATCATTGGAAAGCGGAGGAAATACTAGCCAATCCTCAGATGACTAAAGAGGAGATATACGAGCTTCTAGACAAACGAGTTCGGGCTGAGAAAGTGGTGATCAAAGATATCAAACTCCGCACATTCATTTCGGAGGGGGCGAGTCGTACAGACTTGGCACAGCACGTCTATGATATTACCTACGACACCGTAGAAAAGGGCGTGGACAACCTGGTGGTCATTGATGACAGTGTTGTCCGTGGTACCACACTCAAGGAAAGTATTATTCGTATCCTTGACCGACTTCACCCTAAGAAGATAGTGGTGGTATCCTCAGCACCTCAGATTCGATACCCAGACCACTATGGTATTGATATGAGTAGGATGCGAGAGTTTGTTGCTTTCTTGGCGGCAATTGACTTGCTTCTCGAAAGAGGTATGGCATATATTATACACGATACCTACCGCTCTATCATAGAGAGTATTCACTCACCACTGATTGAGGAGCGAAACTTTGTGAAGGATATTTATGCGCCATTTACGGTTGAAGAGATCAACACAAAGATCGTTGAGCGGCTTCGTCCTTCCGATATCAATGCCGAAGTTGAATTGGTTTTTCAGTCTCTTGAAGGGTTGCACAAGGCAATTCCGAATCACCCAGGAGATTGGTATTTCAGTGGTGACTACCCCACTCCAGGTGGCGTGAAGCTAACGAATATGGCTTACAAAGCATTTTACGAAGAAGATTTCAGGAAACAATAAAATAAGACTATGGAACGAAAAGGTATACTCCTACTAAGCGATGGTAGCAAGTACGAAGGCACGGTAATAGGGGCAGAGGTCCAAGCTAGTGGCGAGGTGGTATTCAGCACAGCGATGACTGGTTACACCGAGAGCCTCACTGACCCATCGTACTCTGGACAAATATTGGTCACCACTTATCCTGTCATAGGAAATTATGGGTTTCCCTCTGAGGAAAAAGACCCAGAGACAGGTCTTACTAAGTTTCTTGAAAGTGATAAAATACATCCTGCGGCTCTGATTATGCACGACTATACGGATGAGTATAGTCATTGGAATGCTGTTGAAAGCCTTGATAGTGCCTTAGCACGACATGGAGTGGTAGGACTTACAGGTATTGATACAAGAGAGCTAACCATAAAGCTACGTAACAGCGGGCCACTTCTGGGCAAAGTGCTTCTTGATGAAGTTAGAAAGGATAATAGCGAGTTTATTAGTACCGATGAGATCAACTTAGTAGATAAGGTTTCTACTAAGGAGGTCAAGGAATTTACCAGTTTCGGAAGTAAAAAGGTGGTATTGGTAGACTGCGGCGTAAAGGAGAATATTATTCGTCACCTGATTAAACGAGGTCTTAACGTCACACTAGTGCCATGGGACTACGACTTTACCCAGTTGCAATACGATGGGCTATTTATCAGTAATGGTCCAGGAAATCCACTACTCTGTACCACCCTTGTAGAAAGGGTTCGAGACATTCTCAACAAGGGAGATAAGCCAGTGGCTGGCATCTGTATGGGCAACCAAATCATTGCCCAGGCCATTGGTGCTAAGGTGGCAAAGATGCCCTTCGGACATCGGTCTGTCAACCAACCTGTACAGCTTTGTGGTACAAATAAATGCTATATCACTAGCCAAAATCACGGCTTTGCTGTAGATGATAGTTCGCTACCTGAGGGATGGCACACTTATTTTAGGAACCTCAATGACGGCTCTAATGAAGGACTTATCCACGAGTCTGGGAAGTACTTTTCCACACAATTCCACCCCGAGGCTAATGGAGGTCCAGAGGATACGGTATTTATTTTCGATCAGTTTGCCGACTTAATCAATCATGGGAAGTTGGTTACTCCTACTTCGGAGGAAACAAAACCAATTAATAAGTATTCTAAGATCCTTGTACTCGGCTCGGGTGCTCTGAAGATTGGAGAGGCGGGAGAGTTTGACTACTCTGGTTCGCAAGCTCTAAAGGCATTGAGAGAGGAGGGCATACACACCGTTTTGGTCAACCCCAACATTGCAACGGTACAAACCTCAAAAGGGGTAGCCGATACTGTATACTTCCTACCTGTGACCCCCTACTTCCTTGAAAAGGTCATTGAGAAAGAACGTCCTGATGGTATACTACTCGCCTTTGGTGGGCAAACCGCTCTCAATTGTGGAGTGGCACTCTACAATAGCGGTATTTTAGAGAAGTACAATATTCAAGTTGTTGGAACTCCCGTCCAAGCCATTATGGACACGGAGGATCGTGAACTATTTGTAAAGAAGCTGGACCAAATCAAGGTCAAAACAATCCAAAGTGAAGCTGTAGAGACTATTGAGGCAGCTCGAAAGGCAGCACTACATGTGGGATATCCCGTTATTATACGTGCTGCCTACGCATTAGGGGGTCTTGGTAGTGGCTTCTGTGACAATGAGGAAGAACTAAACGCCTTGTGTGAAAAAGCCTTCTCCTTCTCTCCTCAAGTGTTGGTGGAGAAGAGCTTACGCGGGTGGAAAGAGATTGAGTATGAGGTGGTAAGAGATAGATACGACAATTGTATCACCGTCTGCAACATGGAGAACTTTGACCCCCTTGGCATTCACACTGGGGAGAGTATAGTATTAGCTCCTTCACAGACCCTCACCAATTCTGAGCATCAAAAGCTAAGAAGCATTGCTATTCAGATCGTACGCCATATCGGCATTGTCGGTGAGTGCAATGTGCAGTATGCTTTGGATCCTGATAGCGAAGACTATAGAGTAATTGAGGTCAATGCACGTCTGAGCCGTTCTTCGGCACTCGCCTCGAAAGCAACAGGGTACCCCCTAGCATTTGTTGCAGCAAAGCTAGGCCTTGGCTACGGCCTTTTCCAGCTTAAAAATGCAGTAACTACCACGACCTCAGCCTTCTTTGAGCCAGCATTGGACTATGTAGTCTGCAAGATGCCAAGATGGGACTTGAGCAAGTTCCATGGTGTATCTCGTGAGATCGGTAGTAGCATGAAGTCCGTAGGAGAGATCATGAGTGTCGGTCGCACGATTGAAGAGGTCATCCAAAAGGGACTTCGCATGATCGGCCAAGGGATGCATGGCTTTGTTGAGAATAAAGAGTTGGTCATTCCCGACATTCCTAAAGCTCTTAGCCAGCCTACAGATAGGCGTATATTTGTCATCAGTAAAGCTTTCAGACTTGGATATACGGTAGAAGAGATCCATGACCTCACTAAGATTGACCTATTCTTCCTCTATAAGCTTCGAAAGATTATGGATACTGCAGAGCAACTTGAGGCTCTGTCAGGCATAGCTGAAATATCTCCTGAGCTATTGAGGAGAGCTAAAGTGCAGGGCTTCTCTGATTTCCAAATTGCAAGAGCTCTATTTGGCACGGATATAGATGATATTGAGGTAAAGCAGGCTGCCGTAAGGGAATACCGCAAAAAGCTAAACATCTTGCCTGTAGTAAGGCAAATCGACACGCTTGCTGGTGAGTATCCTGCTCAGACCAACTATCTCTATATGACCTACGACGGAAAACAGCACGATGTCACCTTTGAAAATGGTGAAAATAGCATCGTTGTGCTAGGGTCAGGAGCATATAGGATAGGTAGTTCAGTAGAATTTGACTGGTGTGGTGTTTCAGCACTGAATACGATTCGTAAAGAAGGGCTACACTCCATCATGATCAATTACAATCCAGAGACGGTTAGTACCGACTACGACCTCTCTGATCGCCTATACTTTGACGAGCTTACATTTGAGAGAGTGCAAGATATTTTGGACCTTGAGCGACCACGAGGCACCATTCTATCTACTGGTGGGCAGATCCCTAATAATCTAGCGATGAAGCTAGATGCTATTCAAGCTCCAATCCTAGGCACTCAAGCAAAATATATCGACAATGCCGAAGATCGTCACAAGTTCTCTGCGATGCTGGATCGACTTGGCATAGACCAGCCAGCTTGGAAAGAGCTCACCACTCTTGAGGATGTTGAGTCCTTCGTAAAAGAGGTCGGGTATCCTGTGCTGGTTCGCCCATCTTATGTACTCAGTGGAGCTGCGATGAA
Source organism: Porphyromonas somerae (assembly GCF_022845615.1). Lineage (NCBI taxonomy): Bacteria > Pseudomonadati > Bacteroidota > Bacteroidia > Bacteroidales > Porphyromonadaceae > Porphyromonas > Porphyromonas somerae. The sequence goes on from NZ_AP025559.1 coordinate 1,280,180, forward strand.
TGTCTGCTCCAACGATGAGGAGCTAGAGCGCTTCCTAAAGCTTGCTGCAAATGTATCGCAAAAGCACCCTGTTGTGATCTCCAGCTTTATTGAAAACGCTAAAGAGATTGAGCTAGACGCCGTGGCAGATAAGGGAGAACTCATTGCCTATGCCATTAGTGAGCACATTGAATTTGCTGGAGTCCACTCGGGAGATGCTACCATTCAATTCCCTGCTCAAAAGCTCTATATTGAGACCATCCGACGCATTAAGCGGATTGTGCGGATGATAGCTCAAGAGCTACATATCTCAGGGCCATTTAATATCCAATTCCTAGCAAAGGAAAATGATATTAAAGTAATTGAGTGTAATCTTAGAGCCTCCCGAAGTTTCCCATTCGTGAGCAAGGTTTCCAACTACAATATGATTGAGTTGGCAACTAAGATAATGATTGGCTCACCATACGAAGCTCCTCTTAAGAATGCTTTCGACTTAGATCACGTTGGTATCAAAGCCTCTCAATTCTCCTTTACTAGGTTGCAAAAAGCCGACCCTGTACTAGGAGTGGATATGACTTCTACTGGCGAAGTAGGATGTATTGCACGTTCTTCCGACGAAGCGATACTACAAGCAATGCTCTCTGTGGGTCATCGGATCCCTAAAAAGGGAGTACTGATGAGTACTGGTGGCGTAAAACAAAAAGTGATGCTACTAGACTCAGCTAAACTTCTAAGAGATAAAGGCTATATCATCTACGCAACAGAAGGCACCCATCGTTTCTTGATGGAAAATGGAGTGGAGAGTACATTGTGCTACTGGCCTAGCGAAGAGGGTACCCCTCAGGCTCTAGAATTACTCCATAGTGGAGATGTAGACTTGGTGATCAACATCAATAAAAACCTTACTCCTGGAGAGTTAACCAATGGTTATAAATTGCGTCGTGCCGCTATTGACCACAATATTCCGCTCATTACTAATGCCCGACTTGCTAGTGCTTACATACACTCATTCTGCACCATTGAAGAAGATAGCATTAGCATCTCACCATGGTCAAGCTTTGTGCAGTGATGAACTTCACTATACGACGAAAAGGGTCTCGCCAATAGCGAGACCCTTTTTTTTCAATGGTAATGCAACTAATTAACAGTCACATCACTTGAAGTTATCAGCCACCTCAGTAGCCAACTCTTCATCGATCAAAACACGACCACAGTACTCGCAGGCAATAATCTTCTTATGCGAACGAACATCTATCTCGCGCTGTGGAGGAATCAGATTAAAGCAACCAGAGCAAGCATCACGCTGAATGGGGGCAACAGCGACCCCATTGTGTGTAGATTTGCGGGTTCGCTTAAAAGCAGCGAGCAATTGAGGGTCAATCAACTCTTCTAATGACTTAGCATTAATTCTAAGCTTCTCTTCCTCTGCCTTAGTATCGGCGATGATAGCGTCTAGCTCCTTCTTCTTTACTTGAAAAACCTCCTGGACCTCCTTGATATCTGCAGTTAGTGCGCCGATATCCTCTTTGATATACTGGTTATCCTCTTGATATTCACGGATAGCTTTTTCGTACTTAAGAATATCTAGCTCCAGGTTTTCGAGTTCCTTAGAGATGGCATCATACTCCTTGTCGTTACGTACATCATTAAGATGCTGCTTGTACTTCTCGACCATTCCTTCGGCAGTCCTGATGCTCTCCTTAGCCTTCTCAATATTATGCTTATTTTGATCTATTTGATCTTCATAGCGCTCCTTTCTTTTGTGCTTGCCCTCTAAGTCATCAGCAAGCTCTTCCACTTCCATTGGAAGCTCTCCTCGCATCGTTCGGATACGATCAATTTCAGAGGAGACAATTTGCAACTGATATAGAGCCTTTAGGCGCTCCTCCACCGATATTTCCTTTGGACTTTCTTCTTTTTTCTTAGCCATAACTATTACCACATTATTATGAGATATAATGCACGGGATTGACACACGATTCTGCACTATAGATTGCAAAGTTACCTTTTTTTTCAGACATAATCTCTTTTAGCAACTCTTTCGTCAACAATTCCGATTCATAGTGCCCAATAGTCATAAGGAGTATCTCCCCCTCCGCATCATAATAATCATTATACTTCGCCTCCCCAGTAATAAAGATATCGGCTTTTTCTTCGATGGACACAGGCATCAAAAAGTTTCCAGAGCCCCCACAGTATGCCACTCTCTTTATCTTTTCGGTCAGAGGCTTGCTATGAGCCACATGAGTAATTGGCTGGAAAGCCTTCATCAGCTCTACCACTTCACCTATTGAGCGTGGACTAGGCAAATCACCAATCACCCCTGCACCCACGTTAGGATATCCCTCGATAGGTGACAAAATCTTTACATTTTGAAGCCCCATCTTACGCGCCCAAAATATATTCACCCCCTCATCATCATTATCCAATGAAGTATGTGAGGCATAGAGCACGATGTCATGCTTAATTGCCTTAATGACTACACGATTGATGTAGTAATCTGGAGTAATACTTTTCACGCCACGAAATAGTGCTGGATGATGCGTCACAATAAGATTACACCCTTTTGCAATAGCTTCGTCCACTACAGCTTCAGTCGTGTCAATTGCCACCAACACCGCCCGGAGTTCCTGAGACGTATCGCCACATTGCACGCCACTATTATCATACCCTTCCTGCTGAGATAAGGGTACCCTCTCCTCCAAATAATCTAGTAATTCTCTTATCTTCATTTTATTCCTCTTTCATTTAAGGCCGCCACATATTTCCTAGCATTCTTCTGATGCTCAGGGTACGTAGAAGCAAAGCTATGATACCCACTAAAATCCTCCTTCGCACACATATATAGATAGCTATGGTCCGATGCCTTCAATACACCGTCAATAGCCTCCATCGTAGGAATACGTATCGGCCCTATAGGCAATCCCTTATGGAGATAGGTATTGTAAGGACTATCCACCTTTAGATGCTTATGTAAGATGCGACGGAGGCTAAACTCTTGCAGTGCAAATTTTATCGTTGGGTCAGCTTGCAAAGGCATCCCCACCCTCAACCTATTAATGTATAGACCAGCGATCATTGGGTACTCGTCCACCTTAGCACTTTCTTCCTGTACGATCGAAGCAAGAGTGATCACCTCATACGGAGTAAGCCCCAGTGAGTCGGCTTCGGCTCTACGCTGGGCATTCCAAAACTTCTGGCTCTCCTCAGCCATACGCTTTGTGAGGTCTGCTGGCGTGATATCCCAATACAGCTCATAGGTATTTGGAACTAAGTAATAAACCAACGTAGTATCAGGGATATTCAAGCTACGAAGCAAAAGGGTATCATTCATCGCCCGTGCCACCTCCAAGCTATCTATCATTAGCTGACTTCCCATCCTCCGATACAATTGACTTGGCAATCGATACGAATTGAAGTAAAGCGAAATAGGCGTCTGCATACCATGTACCAAGCGGTTATAAAGTGCTTGCACCGTCATCTTTGGTTCAATCGTATAGCTCCCCACCTTAGGGGCATTACTAGCACGCAACCCTAGATGTAGCTTTAGATCCTCCAAGAGCGGGGCATCTGTAGCAGCCGCAATGGTATCTAGTACATCACTCCATTGAGCATCGGGGTATACAAATATCCGTACCGCTTTGTCGCTAGAAGTATTGAAAGCTGGTTGCCTAGTAAAGCGATAATAGGCGGTGCAGAGACCTACCACTATCAATAAGAATAGGGCTCCAATCCCCAAAAGCAGCTTATGAGGCTTCTTCATCCCCTACCTTATCTGCTAAATAGACTAAAGAAACCACCACCTTTCTCATTATCCTCGTCCTGCTCTGCTAGAGAGTTATGATGAGCAATCGCCTCCTCAATAGTCATCTTAGTTTTGCACAAGTGGAGATTATCCGCCTCCACCTCAAGCCCCTGATTTGCAGCATCGAGTGCTTTATCCAGTTCATTTCTCCTTAGATAGCTTTGAGCTGCCTTATTGAGATAAAAAACATACTGTGCTAAGTCTCCATTCTTACCACTATCTGCTATGATATCCTCTACCACTTCAATATGCTTCTCATAATCTCCAAGGGCAAAATAGATGTTTTCTAGGCTAAACTTAGTGCTTGGCTTCTCTGGCAATTCATTTATGTGTGCCTCTATAAATTCAAGGCCCCTCTTTCTATACAACTCTTTTTGCGCCTCATCCTTTTCTTGCGAATGTAGAGAGATATAGACCTGTGCTAGCTCTTTGATGCTATTCACTTTGCGGATACCCTTTTCAATACACTCCCGATAAAGCTTTTCCGCCAAGTCATAATTTTTCATTTCCAGAGCTTTCCTAGCTTGGATATAGAGGCCGTTATTGTGGCTTGTTGCTCCTGGCACGCCATTATCCATCTGTGCCGATAACTCCTCCAGCATAGCAGTAGCTGAATGGCTACTAGGGTAAGCATAAAGAATATTCTGAAGCACCATCTTGGCCCTTATAAAGTCTTCTTCATTCACCAAGTCCATAGCGATAGCCAATAGACCACCAATGGTATTAGGCCTGTGAATGCTCTTCGCGGCAGGACCTTTGTGATTTGAGCCCCTAAAATAGACCACCTTAATCCCTTCTCCAACCATATTAAGCAGATCCCTATCCACGATATCTCCACGATTATAGAAATACCGCTCTCCAGTCTCCACATCATCAATAAAACCAAATTGATAGCTTGGCTTCAGATCCACAATCGCTCCAATCGCAGGCACCTCCTGATCCAAGTCTTGACCCTCGCTCATGATCTCATCAAAGACCGATTGTACCTTCTCCCTCAACGCACGCAATCTTAGCCTATCTTCCTCCGATCTGCGCCAAGTATTGGCCAATGAGGGGTCTCGCTTCGCTAGAGACTCTATCGGGATCTTATCGCCAGGCTTATATTGTCTGAATGATCGCTTGCTAACCTTCTGAGAATCGACTGAAGCCCCCTTTTCAAAAGGTAGCACACGCTTCCAAGACCCCTGCTCAGACTTCATTGAGGGGTAGCCCTCTGAATGAGTAGACGCCCGAGGGGTTGATAGACTCTTTACCGGCTCCTTCGAAAAACTTCTAATAGCCTCATCGCGCACCCCAATCACATTCCCATCCTCACTCTCAATAACAATAAAGTCATTATTAAGCTTAACTATTTTACCACCAATTTCCACGTCATTACTCTGCGTGAGGTAAATGGTCTGACCAACACTAAATAAATCACTAATAAAATCAATCATCCTACTTATTATTCTACTAAATTCAAAAACACTATAAAATCAGCTAGATTGACAAATATAGCGATTCACCGTGGCGAAACAAAAATATTTCAAGTTAAACCTAGTTAAAGTGTACAGAAACAGGGGTTACGCATTAGAAAAGACTTACCACATGGTTTTTATCGGGGGGGGCTATGTGTAGGGACCTCGGCAGAGGTCCGACCTAAATAGGCACAGGTCAAGGCACATTGTGCCGAAGACCTGTGTATAGATAGATGTAAAATACCCTTACGACCCTGGCCGAGGGGTCGGACAACCCCATCTCTAGGTCTGACCCCTCAACCGGGGCGTGGAGGTGGTGAATATGCTCTCGCACATTTGATCAAATGTGTTGAGACTTTAAACGAAGGATGAGATGCAAGGCCTGAGCATGAGGGCAAGGTGCACGCAGGGCACCAAGGCCCCACCAAGGGCGCTGGGAGCGTACTCACGTACGTGACTTAGCCCGAATCCCGAAAGCAACACCGCAGATCGCCTTCGTGCAACTGTCTTGTCCTAGAAAAAGTTGACTCATAGATAGATTTTTATGAGTAAGTTTGTAAAAAGGAGTCAACTCCAGAAGATTTATTTTGACCGAGTTATTCACCTCTATTTTGAGGAAAACTTAGGTTATACCCAGATTTCACACCTTGTCCCTATTGGAAGGACTACGATCCTGGAGTGGGTTCATAGGTACCTAGATTCTGGGTTAGACGAAGTTATAGAGATGAAGGCGAAGAAAAAGAAGAAACAAGAAGAGCACCGCGGATATCGCAGGTATTATTATTCGGATGTGGCGTCAGGCGGGGCGTCAGGCGGGGCGCCTGAGAAAAGCTCAGTTGATTTAGAAAGAAGGGTTCAAGAGCTTGAAAAACAGCTTTTTAGGCAGACTGTTTTGACAGATGCATTGAATGAATTAATCAATGTGGCAGAAGAGAATTTCCGCATCCAAATAAGAAAAAAAGCTGGCACCAAACGGTAGATCGCTTGCACGCACAGGATCTGAAGAAATATACAATACAGCTCCTTTGCGACCTGTTTGGTGTAAGTAAGCAAGCCTATTACAAGCGAAAAAAGTCAAAACTTCATGCCAATATGGCACTTGAAGAGATGGCTGTTGAGTACGTTCTTGAGACCCGAGAGAAAGCCCCTGGCATGGGCGGTAAGAAGCTGTGGCATATGTATAAGCGAGAGTTTAAGGAGGGGACTCCACTAGGGAGAGACCGTTTTCTTGACACTCTAGACAAGCACGGCTTGAAGCTAAGGCAACGTAAAAGAAAGCCGAGAACCACCAACTCCAATCACGGTTTTAAGCTCTATGGTAACCTCGTAAAAGATATGATACCAGAAAGAGCTAATCAGGTATGGGTGAGCGACATAACGTATATCCCCATCCATTATGACGGAGTACATCATAAGTTTAGCTACCTATCCGTGATCTTAGACTCATACTCAAAAGAAATTGTCGGGTGGAGCCTAGGCGATAGCCTAGACACTAAGTACCCTATTGAAGCTCTAAATCAGGCACTTAAGAAACTTAAATCGAATGGTAAAGCTAACGATAAGCTCATTCATCACTCAGACAGAGGCTGCCAGTATGCCAGCCACCAGTATGTGGATATTCTTAAAAAGAATGACATAGATATAAGTATGACAGAAACCCCAGATCCCAAAGATAATGCACAAGCAGAGAGGATCAATAACACTATAAAGAATGAGCTCTTAAAAGGCAAACGTTTTAAAACCATCAAAGAGGCAAAGGCTGAATTAACCTCAGTCATAGAGTTTTACAACACAAAAAGGCCTCACATGAGTCTCGACTATATGACACCTGTTGAAGCCTCAAAGTGCAAAGGGAAAATCCCCAAGAGGTGGAAAAGCTATAGAGAGGAGTACCTTGAAAATCAAAAAATAGGATAGGTGCCCAAGTTTTGGTACCTTTAGTCCTGTGAGGGGTTTCCTTACGGGCTACGCCCTCCAGTCAACCCCTCACAGGACTAAAGGCTAGAAAGTCAACATAAAGCAGGATTAATAACAACGTAACATTAACCGAGTCAACCTTTTTCAGGAAACCACAAACACTCTCAATATAATCAATCGACCCTTGTGGTCGCACAAGCTCATCCAAGTGCGACCACAAGGGTCGAATAATATTTACCGACACCTATCCCGCCGGTCATCGGCTCTGCGAGCCTCGACCAGGGGCTAGCTGAGTGGCACCCTGCTGGGTGCTCCGCTACTCCACTTTCAGTTGCTCAATCGCATCACCGATGGCCTGCTTTACTTCAGGTTCGGATTCCACATTGTACGCCACCTCTAGGTCGGGAAGATAGGTACGGTACATCGCCCAACTTATCCACTCTGCAGCACGCTTCCGCACAGCCAGAGAGGCATCGAATATCAAGCCTTGGATCCACCGCTTAGCATCCCAAGAGTTGTGCTGCATTAGCCAATTGATCGCTGCTAGCTTTGCCTCCTCATCGCCATAAAGGAAGGTTTGAAAAGCCTCCCCCTCAGCCTGACGACGCTCCTCAGTCATCAATAGCTCCTTGCCGAACTTGCTTGGGTCTATAAACTTAGCTGGAAGCTCCGATGCCATCTGCCTTGGCGAAACCTTATGAACCAACCGAGAGAGCATCCACTGCATTCCAGGAGTTGCCTCAGGGTGCCCCACCACCGAAGCAGTCCACCCCTTACCATACTGTGCAATATAGAGGAAACTCTTGCCATTAGTCATATCGCTAGGAGCATTTCCCTCCACATGCACATCACTCTCCATCGTTGCATAAGAGTGATAAGTAACTTCACTTCCTTCACGAGGTAGCACCACTGGGCCTTCATAATACATTATATATAAGGTGTCTTGCTCCGCCACCTCAGGGAATAACTTCTTTCCCTCATCCGTCAGCGTCACCTTTGCAATCCCCCGACCCCGATTGTCGTGCTCAATATCGTGTGCCTCAGCACCACTCATCGCCAGACAAGCGTAGTTAGGCGTCTCCGTGATCAGGTAAGCGCCAGCACAAATCCCCACATAGCCACCGCCATTGGCCACAAACTCCTGCACCATTCGAAGGCCCTCACCACCCATGTTGAGATACTGACGGCTACCCCCTCCACCAGGCACCACCAACACATCCACATCGGCAAGAGCCCCCTCATTGATCTGCTTAGTGGTCAGCAAACGGCACTCCAGCGAAGGGTCCATCTCCACCGCTGCCTTTGCCTCCCAGACACAGGTTTCCGAACCTCCATGCCCCTGAAAAACCGCTACCCGAATCACCTCCTTCGGAGCAGCCTCCTTTTCCACATCACTACCACACGACAGCAGACATAAGCAAGCTATCACAGCCAAGAGAGAATAAAGTCTTTTCATATCTTCATATTTTAGTTCAATAAAGTTACTACGCAAATGTAACTAAATCCCCCTCCACCACAAAACCAATACCTCCCTCCAAACTCATCTTAGTTTTAAGAGAATGGCACTTCGTGCAACATTCTCGATAAGGCACCCCGATAAAGAACCTCCGCGAGGAGGTCCTTTACGCCTTATCCAAAACGCCTTATCGGACAAGTCGGACAGGTCGGACAAGTCGAGAATGTTGCACGAAGTGCCATTCTCAAGATGAGTTTGAAAAAGAATTGATCCGACTCGTCTGACCTGTCCGACTCGTCTGACCTGTCCGATGAGGTACCCCAAAAGAAACTGTGAAATAAAGTGAAAAACTACCCAAAATAGGGCTTCGCAACCACCCCCTCACAACCCACTGATTTCCAACACCCTACAAGAGCCTCCATTGAGATGCAACAAAGCAATCGCTTAGTTGCAACAAACCGATCGCTTAGTTGCAACTCGCCGATCGCTTAGATACGGTCTCAGCAAACGCTTTGATACGGTCTCAACCACCACCCTCCTAACCCATTGGTTTATAACACTATACAACAACCTCCTCATTTCACCCCACCTTCCCCTCTCTCCCGACAAATATTAACCTATTTTAAGCACTCAAGCACTTTATCCGCGTCGCTAACGAAATACAAGAGACTGTTGCACGAAGTGCCATTCTCGATAAGGCACCCCAAAGAGAATACCCCGAAGGGGTTACACGGTCTAATAACCCAAGCTTCCCCCGAAGGCGAGCGGCAGCGAGCCTGAAGGAGAAGCTTGGGCATCGAAGACGCCACAACCAATCTACCCCGAAGGGGTTGCATATCCACATTATCGTATGGAAGTGCAACCCCTTCGGGGTAGTTAACTTTGGTCTATTCCTCTACCCAACCTTCTCCACGGCAGGTACGCTTCGCATACCTGCCGTGGGGGAAGGCTGGGTTAATACACCATGAAAGCCCTTCGGGCTACCTTCATTTGGCGCCCCCCAAAAAAAAGGACCTAGCAGAGGTCCTTCACGCCTTATCCAAAACGCCTTATCAGACAGGTCGGACAAGTCGAGGCTGTTGCACGAATGATTTATACAAGCTATTGAGGATAATGGGGTAAGGACCTCGGCAGAGGTCCGTGTTAAATAGGCACAGGTCGGAGGGGCAAAGCCCCGAACGACCTGTGTGTAAGAGCATATTCACCACCTCCTTGACCCCGGCTGAGGGGTCAGACCTAGATAAGATTGTCCGACCCCTCAACCGGGGTCGAAGGGGTGTTTTGCACATCGTTATACACAGGTCTTCGGCACTACGTTCCTCGACCTGTGCCTATTTAACACGGACCCCTCAGCCGGGGTCCTCCCCTATAGACACACCTATGAAAGCCCTACGGTAAGGCTTTCCTAATGCGTAACCCCTGAGGAATTCATTAATATTTAGGTAGTGGATGGACAAAAAAAAGGGTATATTTGTGAAGTGGAGGGTGTGTGCAGTGTTTTTATAATGAGACTTTGAGGAGATGCAGTATCCCAATCTATCTGAGTATGTGAAGGCCATCGCCAATGCAGGCGATAATCTGGCAGAGTTGAAGCATCTGGTGCCAGTGCCCGATGAACATGGAGAGCCCTACAGAAGTAGCGGTGCCTTTGCCGTGGTCTTTAAGATGAAAGACCCCAAGACGGGCCAATTCTATGCCCTCAAGTGCTTCACCGAAGAGCAGGAGGGGCGTGCCGAGGCTTACCAAAAAATAGGTGCTGAACTGGAGGGCATGCGGAGTGGCTACTTCACCTCAATAAGGTACTACGAGCGAGAGCTCTTTGTGGATAGCAGCGTCTCGAGTGAAAGTGAGTTTCCAGTCCTCCTGATGGAGTGGGTCGAGGGGCAGACGATGGAGAACTACATCGCTAAGTACTACCAAGATAGTTACAAGATGGGGCTCCTTTGCCACCTCTTCTGCAAGATGGCATCCTGGCTACGGAGCCAACCCTTTGCCCACGGAGACATCAAGCCCGATAACATCATGGTGGGAGAGAAGGGGGAGCTCACCCTGATCGATTACGATGGTATGTTTGTTCCGAGTATGGCGGGGCAGAGTTCACCGACACTGGGGACACAGGACTTCCGGCATCCCTTGCGAAAGGCTAAAGACTTTGATGCCACCATCGATGACTTCGCTCTCGCCTCCATCGCACTCTCTCTCAAAGCGATCACCTTGAATCCCAACCTGCTTGATCGTTTTGGTGCTCCCGACCGTCTTCTCTTTAGTGCCAATGACTATTTGGATCTCTCTGCGAGCGACGCCCTGAGTGCCGTTTGGCAGTTAGTTGCAGACCAAGAGCTAAGCAAGCTACTCTCCCTCTTTCTATTGGCTCATACCGAACAAAACCTCGCTGCCACCTCCTTTTCGCTATTCTCCACCACCAGACCGGAGGAACCTGTCATCGAAATCCTTTCAACCAAGGTAACCTACCAAGACCTGAAAGAAGCCTATACCGATGAGTATGGCGTAAAATTCAGCTCAGATAGGAAAAGACTACTCAGAGCACCATACGGCGACAAGATTGAATCATACGTAGTCCCTAATATCGTAACAGTCATCTGTGATAGTGCGTTTGAAATGTGCGAGAGCCTAACTTCCATAACACTACCAGAGGGACTGAAGACAATTGGAGGCGCCGCGTTCTGGAATTGTAAATGCCTGACATCCATAACACTACCAAAGTCTCTCACCAATATTGGGGAGAACCCATTTTTGTGTTTACAACTAAAAATCAACAATCTTTCCCCCCACTTCTGTATAGAAAACGATGTCTTATTCACAGCAGATAAGACTCACCTTATTTCCTACTGCTCCTCCAAGACCATTTACTCTGTCCCAAGTACTGTGGAAACAATTGGAAACGAAGCGTTCAGCTGGTGCGAGAGCCTAACTTCCATAATACTGCCAGAGGGGCTAGAAGCAATTGGAGATGGTGCGTTCAACAGGTGCGAGAGCCTCTTTTCCATAACACTACCAGAAGGACTAAAAACGATTGGAACTAGTGCGTTCGACGGATGCGATAGCCTCACTTCAATAATACTAACAGATGGGCTGGAAACAATTGGGGAACAGGCGTTTGCACGGTGCAGTAGCCTCACTTCCATAACACTACCAAAAGGACTAATAACAATTGGAAATAGTGCGTTCCAATGGTGCAGTAGCCTCACTTCCATAACACTACCAGAAGGGCTAAAAACAATTGGAAATAGGGCGTTTTCTGAGTGCAAAAGCCTCACTTCCATAACACTACCAGAGGAACTAAAAACAATTGGGGAACAGACGTTTGCACGGTGCAGTAGCCTCACTACAATAACACTACCAGAAGGGCTGAAAACAATTGGAAAATGGGCGTTTTCTGAGTGCAAAAGCCTCACTTCCATAACACTACCAAAGTCTCTTATCAATATTATAGGGGATCCGTTCAATGATTTACAACTGAAAATCAACAATCTTTCCCCCCACTTCTGTATAGAAAACGATGTCTTATTCACAGCAGATAAGACTCACCTTATTTCCTACTGCTCCTCTAAGACCATTTACTCTGTCCCAAGTACTGTGGAGACAATTGGAGACAATGCGTTCCGTGGGTGCGAGAGACTAACTTCTATTACACTGCCAGAGGGGCTAAAGACAATTGGAGACAGTGCGTTCAGTGGGTGCGAGAGCGTGACTTCCATTACACTGCCAGAGGGGTTGAAAACAATTGGAATGAGTGCGTTCGAAGGGTGCAAGAGACTGACTTCAATAATACTACCAGAGGGACTGAAAACAATTGGAATGAGTGCGTTCGAAGGGTGCAAGAGACTGACTTCAATAATACTACCAGAGGGGCTGGAAACAATTGAACACGGTGCGTTTGAAGGGTGCAAGAGCCTCAAATCCATAACACTACCAAACGGGCTAAAAACAATAAAAAACGGCGTGTTCTACGGGTGCGAGAGCCTGACATCTATAACACTACCAGACGGGCTGGAAACAATAAAATACAGGACGTTTGAAGGGTGCAAGAGCCTTAAATCCATAACACTACCAAACGGGCTAAAAACAATAAAAAACGGCGTGTTCTACGGGTGCGAGAGCCTGACATCTATAACACTACCAGACGGGCTGGAAACAATTGGGGAACAGACGTTCTATGAGTGCAAAAGCCTCACTTCAATAACACTACCAGAAGGGCTGAAGACAATTGAACGCATTGCATTCTTGGGGTGCGAGAGCCTCACTTCAATAACACTACCAGAGGGGCTGGAAACAATTGGGGAACAGGCGTTCTCTGAGTGCAAAAGCCTCACTTCAATAACACTACCAGAGGGGCTGAAGACAATTGAACGCAGTGCATTCTGGGGGTGCGAGAGCCTCTCTTCAATAACACTACCTGAGGGGCTGGAAACAATTGGGGAACAGGCGTTCTATGAGTGCAAAAGCCTCACTTCAATAACACTACCAGAGGGGCTGAAGACAATTGAACGCAGTGCATTCTGGGAGTGCGAGAGCCTCTCTTCAATAACACTACCAGACGGACTAGAAGCAATTGGAGATAATGTATTCAAATGGTGCAGAAGCCTCACTTCAATAACACTACCAGAGGGGCTAAAAACAATAAAAGGCGGAGTGTTCTGTGGGTGCGAGAGCCTGACATCTATAACACTACCAGATAGGCTGGAAACAATTGGACATAGTGCGTTTGCAGGGTGCAAAAGCCTCACTTCAATAATACTACCAGAGGGACTAAAAACAATTGGGGAACAGGCGTTTGCAGGGTGCAAAAGCCTCACTTCAATAATACTACCAGAGGGACTAAAAACAATTGGGGAACAGGCGTTTGCACGGTGCAGTAGCCTCACTTCCATAACACTACCAAAAGGACTAATAACAATTGGAAATAGTGCGTTCAAAGAGTGCAGTAGCCTCACTTCCTTAACACTACCAGAGGGACTGGAAACAATTGGAGACCGGGCGTTCAACGAGTGCAAAAACCTCACTTCAACAACACTACCAAAAGGACTAAAAACGATTGGAAACTTTGCGTTCTTTGCATGCAATAGTCTCACTTCCATAACACTACCAGAGGGACTAAAAATAATTGGAAGCCACGCATTCTATAACTGCGAGAGTCTCACTTCAATAACACTACCAGAGGGACTGGGAACAGTTGGAAAAAGTGCATTTTATGATTGTACCAATCTAGATGATTCAACACGTGAAGAATTGAGAGCGCGCTTTGGAGACAGAATTTTTGAATGGTAGTAATATGATTATTATAGCGAATAAACGAAGGAAAACAGAGGGGTTGCTGAAGGAGTACCCCTATGCAATCATTGCCGATGTGACCAGCAAGGCGGAGGGAGAGTTGGTACACCTTAGCCCTTTCTATCCATACGGGGATATTCCAATCCCCTTCTCCGCCCCTGAGACAGGGGCTTCAGTGGAGGGAATTTGGCAAGGGCTCAAGGTCTTTGAAAATGCTGGCATTGACCTTGAGGTGATCCACAATATGAGTATGAAGGGATTGAAGCGGACAGTACGCCGATTCGGTCCTCCCTTAGGACATCAAAAGGGGCTACACAGCGACGAACTGCTGGACTATATGACTGCACGGCGAGAGATCTATCTACCGACCTATCGCTGGATGTTGGAGCATAAGGTGATGCACATTATCGAGCGACTAAGGAAAGCTAATCAAGCCGGCAAGAGCATTATCCTACTGGACTACAATAGTAGTACCGATGTGGACAACCCCAAGAAACCTTTATCTCACGCCTACTTAGTAAAGGCGTATGTAGAGGGGCTCTACCCCTATGAGGATGCTTTGGGCATAGACAAAGCGGCACCAACCAAACCTACACAAAGACAGATAATACAACGCTCCCTATTTGAGGATAACCAAGAAGAATAATAATTTATGAATAAGCGAAGCAACTGGAGGGATTTTAAGGCGGTTTTGGACCAGTATGGGATTACAAAATTGTATCACTTTACCGACCGAGATAACCTAGACTCGATCATCCAAAATGGAGGTTTGTACTCGTGGAAGGATTGCGAGGAGAAGGATATCAATATCCCCAAATCGGGAGGTGGCGGACAGGGGTCGATCTCCTGGCAATTGGATGCTCGTAAGGGTCTGGAGCACTATGTGCGTGTGAGCTTTACGAAGGAGCACCCAATGATGTATGTGGCGATGAATGAAGGACGAATCTCCAACCCTGTCATTCTAGAGATTGATCCAGAGGTGATCTATGATGCCAACACTCTTTATGCCAACCGAAATGCAGCAAGTAATGGGGTCCACTATGGTGGCTCTCTAGAAGACTTTAAGGAGATCCACTTCAACTCGATCAAGGCAAGAAAGCACTTTGACCTTCCCATCGATGAACAACCCTACTTTCAGGCGGAAATATTGGTGAAGAACTTTATCCCGATCAAATACATCACCAACATATCCAACTTTGGTATCCCAATACCAGCACAGCCCAAGAAGCTCCAAAGCAAGAATGCCTATACGGCACGTATTACACGCGAGAATCCATCGGCCTTTATATTCCTCGTGGACCACAGTGTATCAATGCGATGCATTACCACATTCAATGGTGAAGAGATGACACTCTCGGAGGCGGTAGCTCGTATCGTGAATAACCAGATCAATGAGTTGGTGGAGCGGTGTGTCCGTGCCAATGAGACACGGCACTATTTCGACATCGCTGTAGTGGGATATGGCGAAGAGGCTTATAGCGGTTGGAATGGCGCCCTTGCCGGAAGGGGATTTGTCACCCCCGAGGAGGTGCGATTCAATGAGTATAAGAAAATAATGGTGAAGGAGAGTGTCCGCACCAGAGGGGGAATGAAGGAGATAGAGGTGGAGAAGAAGCAGTGGATGGAGGCACGCCACGATGGTCATTGGACTCGCATGGATAAGGCCTTTAAGCACGCTGAAGGGCTATTGGATGATTGGCTGGCACAGCACCAGACGGAAGATTGCTACCCCCCTATCATCATCAACATCACTGATGGTGAATACAATGGTGCTTCGCGAGACGAAATGCAACAACTTGCCAATCAACTGAAGTCGAAATTTACCAACGATGGCAACGTGCTACTGTTCAATATCCATATTGTTTCGGGAAGAAGTGAAGCCATCATGTTCCCTGCTACGATCGGCGAAATGCGTGGAAATGGGTATGGGGAGTCGCTATTTGAGATGTCGAGCCTCCTTCCTCTGAACTACAATGAGCAGATCCGACAGCTATTCCAAGATAAGGATGAAGATATTCGCTACCGCGCAATGGGAGTGAATGCGGGAATGGAACAGCTGGTGAAAATGATGAAAATAGGCACGCTCTCTAGTGCTATGGTACAGCAATCTCTATGAAAAAGGATAAAAGAGCCGAGCAGAAAAGACGACTGAGACGGAGAAGAAATTTAGAACGTTGGAGGTACAGGACATTGGTTAGCTCAGCCCCTAGCTTACGCCTAGCTACGGTGGCGAAGTTTAATGAGCAATCCCCCAATGAAGACTTCGCAACTAGTGGGAAGGGCTTCATCGCACTCTCGGATGGAGCTGGCGGTTGTGGTCTTTATGCCGATAAGTGGTCGCAATATCTAGTTGGAGAACTGAGTAGAAAGCAGCCGATTACTAGCTTTGAGCAATTGGATAATTGGGTGGAAGGTATCTGGGAGCCGTTTTATAATAGGTATGAGGCAAAGGCTAAGGAGGGCGACGCGATGTTGCTCAATAAGTTTTACAGCGAGGGGTCATGCGCCACACTGGTGGCAGCATGGCTCGTGGATAAAAAGAAGTGCCACTGGATGGCTTATGGCGATAGCCTCCTATTTCACTACGATAAAAGCTGTGGAGAGCTTTGGCACTCCTTCACAAAGCTGGGAGACTTTGATCGCCCACCCTACCTAATCAGTTGTAAAGACCCATTGGTGGCAGAGGGCTTCAAACATGGCGTGATTGAGGTAAAAGAGGAAAGCCTCATCTTTGCTTGTAGCGATGCCCTTTCGGAATTGGTGCTGATGATGTACCAAGTCTCAAAGTGGGATGAGTATCAAACGGAGCTGGAGGCATTGGTGAATGAGCAGACTTCGGTCAGCCCGATGGTACAGGTGGCTAGAGAGATGAAATTGGACTTCTGGAAGGATCTGCTGGAACCTCTCTATGAGTCTGCTAGATCCAATAATTCATTTGCCCAACTGATGAGGAGGTGGTATGACCAAGGGCTGGTGGAACTGGACGACTACACGGTGGTATTTATGACGCCAATGACACCTCTCTAAAGTCTACATAAATTAGGTGTGTGCAGTGTTTATATAATGAGAGTTTTAGGAGGTGCAGTATCCCAATCTATCTGAGTAGCCACCATTCGAGGATCGCAGAGCCGATGAATGGTGGTAAATAAGGCATCCAAAACCCTTGACCCCGGCTGAGGGGTCTGACCTAGATAAGGTTGTCCGACCCCTCAACCGGGGTCGCAAGGGTATTTTACGCATCGTTACACACAGGTCTTCGGCACTGCGTGCCTTGACCTGTGCCTATTTAGCACGGACCCCTCAGCCGGGGTCCCTTTTCATAGACACCCGACTAAAAACCATATGGTAAGGCCTTTCTAATGCGTAACCCCTATAATATCTGGGTGGAGGGGTGGTTAATCTTGTGGCTATTTGGTACCTTTGTTGAGAGTAGTAACGCAATAAATAAAAACTATATGAGCTATCAACACCCCGAAAACTCTGGTGATTACAAAGGGCTACAGGTGAATAGTGGTGTGAACCATGCCCCGATTGTCAACCCCTATTTCAAACCACGCCGTCGCCGTCTGCTCTCTACAGATGAGTATGTGGAGGGCATTTTGGCGGGCGATAGAGCGATGCTTTCGCAAGCGGTGACGCTGGTGGAGAGTCGTTTGCCCGAACATCGACAAAAGGCACAGGAGGTGATTGAGCGATGCCTCCCTTATTCTGGAAAGTCGGTACGCATTGGCATCACAGGCGTTCCAGGAGCCGGTAAGAGTACCTCTATTGATGCCTTCGGGATGCATGTGGTAAAAGGAGGACATAAGTTGGCAGTACTTGCCATTGACCCCTCGAGCGAGCGCTCCAAGGGGAGTATCCTAGGTGATAAGACGCGTATGGAGCGACTTTCGAAGGAGGAGGATGCCTTTATCCGCCCTAGCCCTTCGGCTGGCTCGCTAGGCGGTGTAGCACGTAAGACTCGCGAGAGCATTATCCTCTGCGAGGCGGCTGGCTTTGATACCATCTTTGTGGAGACGGTGGGTGTAGGTCAGTCGGAGACGGCGGTGCACTCGATGGTCGACTTTTTCCTATTGATACAGCTGGCTGGCACTGGCGATGAACTACAAGGGATTAAGCGTGGAATTATGGAGATGGCCGATGGCATTGTGATCAACAAGGCTGATGGCGACAATATTAAGCCGGCAGAGCTAGCGGCACAGCACTTCCGCAATGCACTGCACCTCTTTCCACCAGCAGAGAGTGGTTGGACACCCGAGGTGCTCACCTACTCTGGGTTTTACGACCTACGGATCGACGAGGTGTGGAGCATGATCGATCGCTTCATAGCCTTTGTAAAGGATAATGGCTACTTCTACCGCCACCGCAATGAGCAGACAAAGTACTGGATGTACGAAAGTATCAATGAAGCCCTTAAAAACAGCTTCTACTCCAATCCTGCAATCCAAGAGGAGCTTCCTAGGGTGGAGCGTGCGATTTTGGAGGATAAAATGAGTTCGTTTGTGGGGGCTAATAAGCTACTCAATCTATTTTACGAAGGTCTGAAACTAGAAGATGAATAATAAGTCACTTTACCTGGTATTTGCCTTATCGGCATTGGTGTTGCTCTTCATTGAGCGGATTCACATTCCCTTCCTTGAGAGTGTTTGCCAAGTATTCATCTGCGGTGGTGCTTTTTACTATGTATTCCGCAGCTATCGCGAGAAAAAGGCGGTGACCCTCTTGATGTGCCTCATGGCACTGGTTGGTCTGCTCTACAATCCCGTGGTGCCTATCAGAGTGGACCATGTCTACTGGATCGTGGCACATATCATCACCATGGCGCTCTTCTACTTTATTTCGCTCAAAACGCCTATTGATGATACTATTATCACCCGAAAAGAGGAGGACGAGGTACCAAAGGAGTAACTTTGGGAGGAAAATGTGTATCTTTGTAGTTGGTAAAAGAATAAGAAACAAATATTTATTAGGTGACAATGGCACAGAAAGAGATTGACAATATATTTAAGAAGATTATATCGCACTGCAAGGAGTATGGTTTTGTATTCCCCTCATCGGAGATATATGATGGTCTAGGGGCAGTATACGACTATGGTCAGAATGGTGTAGAACTCAAAAACAATCTCAAGAGGTACTGGTGGGATGCCATGACCCTACTCAATGACAATGTAGTAGGTATTGACTCGGCCATCTTTATGCACCCAACGATCTGGAAAGCCTCGGGACACGTGGATGCTTTTAACGACCCACTGATTGACAATAAGGTGTCGAAGAAGCGGTATCGTGCTGATGTGCTGATTGAGGAGCATCTAGATAAGATTGAGGTGAAGATCAATAAGGAGATTGAGAAGGCTCGCAAGCGTTTTGGCGATGCCTTTGATGAGGCTCAATACCGTGCAACGAACGCAAGGGTAATCAGATACCAAGAGGAGTATGATGGGGTGCACAGCAGGTATGTAAAGTCAATGGAGGATAACGACCTCGCAGCCCTCAAGCAATTGATTGTGGATTGTGAGATTGTGGATCCTATTAGTGGCTCTAAGGAGTGGACCGATGTACGTCAGTTCAACCTAATGTTTGCCACAGAGATGGGCTCTACGTCGGAGGGTGCTATGAAGGTATATTTACGTCCGGAGACAGCTCAGGGTATCTTTGTCAACTTTCTCAATGTGCAGAAGAGTGGCCGCATGAAGGTGCCTTTTGGTATTGCACAGATTGGTAAGGCCTTCCGTAATGAAATTGTGGCTCGCCAATTTATCTTCCGTATGCGTGAGTTTGAGCAGATGGAGATGCAGTTCTTTGTAGCCCCAGGTACGGAACTTGAGTGGTACGAGAAGTGGAAGGAGCGTCGACTACGCTGGCACAAGGCTCTTGGCTTGGGGGATAACAAGTATCGTTTCCACGATCATGAGAAGCTAGCTCACTATGCTAATGCTGCAACAGATATTGAGTTCGAGATGTCTTTTGGCTTTAAGGAGGTGGAGGGTATTCACTCACGCACTGACTTTGACCTGAAGCGTCATGAGGAGTTCTCGGGTAAGAAGATGCGTTACTTCGATCCTGAGCTTAATGGGAGCTATGTACCCTATGTAGTGGAGACCTCTATCGGTGTGGACCGACTTTTCCTCAGTATTCTATTTGGTTGCTACGATGAGGAGCAGCTAGAGAATGGTGAGGTACGTGTGGTACTTCGTTTGCCAGCTGCTTTGGCGCCTAAGAAGGTAGCGGTACTACCATTGGTACGCAAGGATGGTCTTCCAGAACTAGCACAGCAGATCGTTGACGACCTGAAGTTTCACTTCCCTTGTGATTATGATGAGAAGGACTCTATCGGAAAGCGTTACCGTAGACAGGATGCACTCGGTACTCCATTCTGCGTGACCGTGGATCACGAGAGTATCGAGGATGGCAAGGTGACTATCCGCCACCGCGACTCTATGGAGCAGGAGCGTGTGGAGATCGGTGAACTTCGCCACATCATCGAGGAGAGTGTGAGTATGCAGTCATTGCTCAAGAAAATATAAATAGATTATGAAGAGAGTACTGAATCTCACCCTTGTACAGCTATGGACTGTGGCATTGGGCGCCCTACTCCTCTCGCTTTCTAGCTGCAATGTAGAGCAGCCAATGGAGGAGAGTAACTACAAGAAGGAGAATGATGCTTTCATAGAGAAAGCGGTGGAAAAGGGGTATACGGAGAGTAACTTCCTCAATACAAATTACCATATCTACTACAAGGTTCTTGAAGGCTCGAAGGAGCAGAATCCTAGCTATCCATATCAGGAGAGTACGGTGAAGATGGAGCTGAGTGGTCGCTTTATTTCAGGTGAGATATTTCAGGAGAAGGGGGAGATTACTAGCCCTGTCAACAAACTAGTACTTGGGGTGCAGTATGCCCTACAGATGATGAATGTAGGGGATCATTGGGAGGTGGTAGTGCCTTACCAGCTAGGCTATGGTGCCTATACCCAATACAATAAGATCCCTGGCTACTCTACGCTGATTTTTGATATCAAACTACTAGAGATACCAGTACAATGATTAGCAAAAGGCCTCTGATACTGGTGAGTAATGACGACGGGGTATTTGCCAAGGGGCTTGAGGAGCTCTATACCGCGTTGAGAGACCTCGGGGATATCGTGGTGGTGGCACCCGATGGTCCTCGGAGTGGTACCTCTAGCGCCATCACCTCCTCGATACCAATCCACTTCAATATGGTGGAGACGGAGCCAGGTCTGACGATTTACAGCTGCAGTGGCACGCCAGCTGACTGTGTGAAGCTCGCCTTGAATGAGATCCTCCCCACCCTCCCCGATCTAGTGGTAGCGGGCATCAATCATGGTGGAAATGAGGGTATTGCCGTGAACTACTCTGGTACCCTAGGTGCGGCGATTGAGGGAACTATTTTCAACATTCCCTCCTTTGCTATCTCGCTTTTACAAGGAGATCAGGAGAGTGATTACTTGGACTGTTGTCGCTTTGCCCGCACGATTGCTCGTAAGATATTGAAGGAGGGGATCCCGAAGGGGGTCTACCTCAATGTGAATGTCCCCAATGTGCCTGAGGTGAGGGGGCTAAAGGTTTGCAGCCAAGCCGATGGTAAGTATGTCAATGAATATGTCTGCCAAACCACTCCGACAGGTAGAGATGTCTACTGGCTGTCGGGAAGTATTAAACTGGCGGAGCCGATCAATCAAAACTGGGATATCCAGCTCCTGAAGAAGGGGTATGCCACGATCGTTCCTTGCAATATTGATGTGACGGACTACGAATTTATCCAACAAATAAAGCACTGGGACGAGTAATGAACTACTTTCTGGTCGCAGGTGAGGCTAGTGGAGACCTCCACACATCAAGATTAATGAAAGAGCTGAGGAGTCTAGACCCCTCAGCCTCTTTTACTTTTATGGGAGGCCCACGTATGAGAGAGGTGGGTGGTGAGTGTGTGATCGCTTCGGAGCACCTCGCCTTTATGGGCTTTGTGGATGTAGCAAAGAATATCGGCACCATCCGCGAGGCGGGGAAGGCACTCCAAACGGCACTGATCAACACCCGTCCAGATGTGGTTATCTGCACCGACTATGCCAGTTTCTGCTTTCAGTATGTATTGCCCTTTGTACGCAAACAGCTTCCACAGACAAAAATCGTCTATTTCATCCCTCCAAAGGTATGGGCGTGGAAGAAGGGACGAATCAAGAGACTTCGTACAGATACAGACCTTATTCTCTCCATTTTTCCCTTTGAGATACCTTTCTTCCAGCAACAGCAGTTGGACCAGGTAAAGTATATTGGCAATCCTACCTTAGAGCAAGTTCAGCAGTTTTTGAGCAGTTACGAAGCCACTGACTGCCCTCCTTACGTTGCTCTATTGCCAGGTAGTCGACGCTCGGAGGTGAATCAGAACCTACCAACGATGCTACAGGTAGCTAACTCTTTTCCCGACCTTCATATCAAGATAGCTGGCACGAGTAGCTTGCCTAGAGAGGTCTATGCACCCCTTCTAGAGGGAGTGAAGGAGGTGGAGCTGGTCTTTGACGATACCTATCGGGTAGTGAAAGGGGCAAGGGTTGCTCTGGTCACAAGTGGCACTGCCACGCTTGAGACAGCACTTCTTGGCACGCCTCAGGTGGTTTGCTATGCCCAAAGGGCGGGTTACCTAGCCAATTTTATCTTTAAGCATCTATTTACAACCCCCTATATTTCACTCGTAAATCTTGTGGCCGATGAGCCTGTGGTGCAGGAGCTATTTGGCGGTTTATTTAAGGAGGATAAGATCTGGAATGCCCTTGCCCCATTGACTATGGAGGGTGAGAAGCGAAGCAAGATGCTGGAGCAGTACCAGGAGATAAAAGAAAAGCTTCAGACAGCTCAACCATCATCGAGGTTGGCTGCTGAAGCCATTCTAGAATTGGCAAGAGCTCGCTAAACTTATATGATCAAATGTCCCACTACTGATACCAGTAGTGCCAATACCCACCCCACAGAGATGGAGTAGAGAGTACTATAGAGGGCATATCTCCATCGCCCACTCTCCCGACCAATGGCTACTACCGTGCTGATACAAGGGATATAGACCAGCACAAATATCATAAACGAAAGGGCTATCACAGGGTCTAAGACTTTGGACCCATCGGGGTAAGTGGCATTCTGTAGTTTACTCGAAAGGAGTGCCTCATTATCGCCATCACCAGTAAATAGTACGCCCATGGTACTCACTACGATCTCCTTTGCAGCCACACCTGTGAGGAGCGAAACGCTCATTCTCCAATCGTACCCATGCCACTTAAAGACAGGCTGGATGGCGTGTCCTAAGCGACCAATGAGTGAGTACTCTTGCTGTACCATGGTGAGCTGATGGTCACGATCCATCGCCTCGAAATCGGTCTGCTCTTGTGCCCTAACCTTCTCAATATGTTGGGCAATAAGAGCATCTTGCTGCGGCTCCTCTAGTTTATGAACATTGGGGAAGTAGCTCAACGCCCAAATAGCGATAGAGGCGACTAGAATCACGGTTCCCATCTTCTGCAGGTATTGCTTTGCCCGCTCCCACATATGCAGTAATACACTTTTGAGCGTAGGAATACGGTAAGGCGGTAGCTCCATCACAAAGGGGGTCTCTTTAGCAGTATTGAAGCGTCGCTTAAATATCAATGCACTCAGCACCGCCACCAAGATACCAGAGAAGTATAGCACGAAGAGCACCAAACCTGCATTGTGGGGGAAGAAAGCCCCAGCAAGTAATAGGTAGACTGGCAGCTTGGCACTACAACTCATAAAGGGGATAATCAGCATCGTCACGAGACGATTATTACGATTCTCTATGGTACGTGTAGCCATCACCGCTGGAACGTTACAACCAAAACCCATCACAAGCGGGATAAAGGACTTTCCATGCAATCCTATCAGGTGCATCAGCCGGTCCATAATAAAGGCGGCCCTAGCCATATAGCCGGTATCCTCGATAATGGCAAGGCATAGATACAGAATCACGATATTAGGCAGGAAGACGAGCACACCCCCTACTCCAGCAATTACACCATCTACTAATAGGTCCTTGAGCATCCCCTCTGGCATCAGCTCGCCAATCCATTGGCCTAACCACGCCACTCCCGACTCTATCCAATTCATTGGATATTCGCCGAGTATAAAGGTGAGCTGGAACATCAAGAATATAACCGCAATAAAGATGGGGAAGCCCCAAATCTTGTGGGTCAATATATGGTCGATCTTACGATTACGCTCGGTAATGGAGTCGTAATTGGTACGGTAAGTCTCTTGCAAGGCGCCACGTACAAAGCCGTAACGACCATTGGTGATATCGTGCTGGATATCATTATCTGTATGCTTGGCGTACTGCTCATTCAGCTCTGCCACCTGGTGCAGCAAGGCTACACCTCTATCGGGTAGCATGGCAACTACCTCTTGCATCGCCTCATCCTCCTCCAGCAACTTGATAGCCATATAGCGTGGCCTCAACTCTTGTACCACTTGGGGGAACTGCTGCCAATGCTCTCTAAGTGACTCGCTCAGCTCTGCAATTGCTGTCTCCACCTCTTGGCGATAACGAATATCTACCACTCGAAGCTCCTGAGAACGGTTGTTATAGATCGTAGCTACATGCTCAAAGAGGTTCTTTATACCACGCCCCGTTCGGCCATTGGTAGGACAGAGAGGTACTCCAATCAGACGAGTCAACTGCTCGGTATCTAATTCACTGCTAGAGGCTTCCAACTCGTCCCACATATTGAGTGCCACCACTACTGGGATACTGGTCTCAAGTAGCTGGGCGGTCATATAGAGGTGGCGCTCCAAGTTGGTCGAGTCCACCACGTTGACCACCACATCTGGTCGCTCATCGCCCATCAAGTACTGGCTAATGTACTTCTCTTCTGGACTATACGAGCTGATAGAGTAAGCCCCTGGCAGGTCGATCAGATCAAAGGTATAGCCACCCTGTCGGTATGTAGCCGTCTTGGCTTCTACCGTCACGCCACTATAGTTGCCCACATGCTCGTGAGCTCCACTCGCCGCATTGAAGAGGGAGGTCTTACCGCAATTTGGATTGCCCACAAAGGCGACACGAATTCGTTGCTCCGGACGTTGCTTTTCACCGGAATTGTGATGCCCCTTAGATAGATAAAACGAAGAAGTAGCACTTTCGCCTTGCTGTCGCCTATGAGCCGCGGTAGTATGAAGCGGATCCACTTCAATCAGCTTGGCTTCACTCCGTCGGAGCGTCACATCATAATTGAGAATACGATACTCTACAGGGTCCTTTAGCGGGGCATTCTTCACCACTAAAATCTCCTCTCCCGGTATAAACCCCATCTCCATCAACCGCTTTCGAAACGCCTTATCGGTATGATGTTTTAGAATAATTGCCCTCTCACCCGTATGTAGTTCAGATAGTCTCATTGATCAGTATTTAATTAGACACAAAAGTAACCTCTTTATCAGAGATCCTCAATACCTAATTGTAGGTATTTTTGCACTCCTTATATACCTACGTGCCAGAAGAGAAAATGGGAATTTAAGAGTAAATATTTGGCACAGTCCTCAAAAGAGGTTACCTTTGCAGCAGTTAACTAATTGAGAGAACGTAGTAATATAAGATTAGAGAGAAGAGATTACTTTAACCCTTGATAGGGTCTTTGTAGTAGCGATTCCATGTTAGGCGGACAAGAGTGCCCCTTGCTTGGAGTTGTTGTTTTTTACCATTAGAGGGACTAAGAAATAGAGATACTTATGGATTACATCTATATGACTGAGGAGGGATACCAAAACCTCCTTGAAGAGATCAGAAAGCTAGAGGAGATAGAACGACCAGAGGTGATACAGGCTATTGCCGAAGCACGCGACAAGGGTGACCTCTCTGAAAATGCAGAGTATTCTGCCGCTAAGGAGAAGCAGGCACTTCTAGAAGATAGGATTGCACAGCTGAGAATGCAGCTACAGAATATCCGTATCATTGACACCAAAAAGATAGGCACGGAGACGGTACAGATGCTCAACACCGTAACCATTCGTAATATGAGCAATAATCAGGTGAAGACCTATACCATTGTCTCCGACACCGAAAGCGATATCCGCAAGGGAAAGATGGCTATCTCTACCCCGATAGCTAAGGGATTGATCGGCAAAAAGGTGGGAGATGTGGTAGAGATACAAGTGCCCGCAGGTATTGTGACGTTTAAGATTGAAGAGATTACCATATAAGCTAATTGATCTATGGCAACGATATTCACGAAAATTATCCAAGGAGAGATTCCTGGCTACATTATAGCGGAGGACGAGCACTTCTGTGCCTTCCTAGACGCCTTCCCCGTACAATACGGACACACTCTAGTGGTGCCAAAGCGAGAGGAGAATTACCTCTTTGACCTAGAGGATGCAGAGCTATCGGAAATGATACTCTTTGCAAAGAAGGTGGCGGCTGCGATTAAGAAGGCAACTAGCTGCAATCGCGTCGGGATGGCAGTAATGGGGTTGGAGGTGCCTCACGCACACATACACTTGATCCCAATACAGAAGGAGAAGGATATGGACTTCAATCACAAAGTACCTAACCCCGATCCCGAAAAGATGAAGGAGATGGCTGCAGCAATCCAATCCAACCTATAAAGCCTCCCTAAGGACTAAACAAAAAGATGAGCTAAGAATGAGCTACTTGCCCACTCTCAGCTCATCTTTTATCTCTCAAACCCATCTTAGCACATCCACAATAGCACATTAAAGATAGCATCGCAACCTAAATGTTCATAGGCAAAACCAGATAGTTCAATAGCACCTCGTTAATAAGAAGGCATAAAAAAAAGCTCTGGGATGAAACATCTCAGAGCAACCAAAACCAAAAACTTACAATCTACTAAAACGTAAAAACAACACGTATAGTGTGCGGCTGAAGGGACTCGAACCCCCACGGATTGCTCCACTAGATCCTAAGTCTAGCGCGGCTACCAATTACGCCACAGCCGCAAAAAAGTCTATCTTTCAAAGAAAGCATCCTTTTGATTTTGCTTTGCAAAGGTAGCAATAAATTTTTAATCCACCAAATATCCACCATTATTTCTTGGCTAAAAGTCTCAACTTAATACTATTAATCATAAAAGGGGATAGGGGGTGTGCGAATAAATGGGTAGTTTTGTGAGTAGTAAGAAGATTTGGAGAATAATCAATTTAAGTGATATGGTGCAAACTCTCATTACATATATAATCATTGCCTTAGTGGCATTCTTAGTCTGTCGCCACCTTTGGAAAATGTTGAAGCCACCAAAAAAGGAGGTGCCAACAGCTTGTGCTGGATGCCCACTAGCAGAGGCTTGTCAGAAGAGCAAGATAGAACCAAGCAACGAGAAGAAAAGGAGCAAAGAAGCAAATTGTACTACCAAGAGGAGCGAAATCTAAAGAAAAAAAGTTATCTTTGATGCGAAGCTTAATTAATAATCTTATTCAGAGCCGGCAGTTCATCTAAATTAGAGTGCGATGGACGAGGCTTTTCAATTAAAGGATATGAATAAAGAGAGATTTAAGGGGAGGGTAGATGGTAAGGAGGTAGCACTTTACACCCTCAGCAATGCCAATGGGATAGAGATAGATATCCTCAACCTTGGTGCTAAGATAGTAGCCATAAGGGTACCGGACCGAGAGGGAAAGAAAGTAGACATTCTGCTAGGGCACGACTGTCTGCAAGATTATATTGAGAGCGAAGAGGCCTACTTTGGTGCTATCTGCGGGCGGTATGCCAATAGAATTGCCAAGGGAAAGTTTGCCATCGATGGTGAGGAGTACTCATTGCTCATCAATAATGGACCTAATGCCCTCCATGGTGGCAAGAAGGGATTTAATAGCGTGGTTTGGACGGTGGAACAGGCATCGGCTTCAGAGCTGGTCCTCACCTACATATCGAAAGATGGAGAGGAGGGGTATCCAGGCGAACTCAAGGTACAGGTGACCTATGGTCTCTGCCCTGTCACCAACAACTTTGCTATCGCTTACGAAGCAACGACCGACAAGGCAACAGTGCTCAACCTCACCAATCACGCCTACTTCAACCTCTCTGGAGAGGGCGATCCTTCAGTACACGATCACACACTCTTGATCAATGCAAAGGAGTACCTACCAACCGATGAGACGGCTATTCCCTACGGAAAGCCTGAAGCGGTAGCCGGCACTCCTTTTGATTTTATAGAGCCCCGCCTTATTGGTGAGCGGATAGATACCGATATAGATCAGCTCAATTGGGCAAGGGGTTACGACCACACCTTTATCCTAGATAAACCGCTAGGTGAAATGGGACTTTGTGCCGTCTGCTCTAGTCCTAAGAGTGGCATAGAGATGAAGATTAAGACCGACCAACCAGGAATGCAGCTCTATACAGGCAACTGGATGAGCGGAAATATGCGTGGCAAGGGCGACAGCAGATACCCAGCACGCTCAGCAGTCTGCTTTGAGACACAACACTATCCCGATAGTCCCAATAAGCCAGAGTACCCCTCTACTCTACTCCGGTCAGGCGAGACCTTTAGAAGCCAAACTATCTTTAGCTTCAATACCATCGAGTAATATATTTATACTTTAATAAGAGACTAATTCCAATGACAACAACAACTAAACAGACACAGCAAAACTACCTGGTGCCTTTTATCATCATGGTAGTTTTGATGGCATTGGTGGGATTGATTACCAATCTCAATCAGCAGTTCCAAGCCCCTATGAAGGCTGCTTACCTACTGCTAGGTGGTGCCAATGCCGACACACTAGCGACTTCTCTCAACTTCGCCTTTTTCCTTGCTTACCTAGTGATGGGACCAGCGAGTGCCAATTATATTGGCAAGAAAGGCTACAAGCCTGCCCTTCTACTAGGGCTGAGCATCCTCTGCATCTCATTTCTAATCTACATGAGCTCTGCATGGGTATTTGACAATGTAGATATCAATAAATTCCAAGGATTTATTGATGAGGCAAGAGGCATTGAAGACCTCACAAAGCAAGAGGGCATAGCTCCTGGTGACGCACTTCAGGCAGCCCAGGCTCAAGCAGCTCTGACTGGCAACTTCCAAGTCCAAGAGGTGAATGGAGAGTACAATGGACTACTCTACACCAAGGGAATGGTGATTCCAGTGGCCTACTGGGTATTCCTACTAGGCTCCTTTGTGGCTGGTACGGCACTCACCTATCTACAGGCGGTGATCAATCCTTACATCGTTGCATGCGATGTAAAAGGCACTACAGGTGTTCAGCGCCAGAGCATTGCAGGTACTGGTAATTCATTGATGACCACACTAGGGCCAATCTTTGTAGCTTATGTGATCTTTAGTGGCAAGGACGGGCTAGATATTAGCCTCAATAGCCTATACATCCCCTTCCTAGTTCTCCTAGTGCTCGTAGCAGCATTGGCCTTCTCACTCACCAAGATTCACCTACCAGAGGTAGCTGGTGGAGGTGGCAAGAGTGAGCATCTGCCAGAGAGTGTTTGGAGCTTTAGTCACCTCAAACTAGGTCTGATTGCTCTATTCTGCTACGTAGGAGTAGAGGTGTGCGTTGGTGCCAACGTGGTACTATTTGCTCAGGGCGACCTCGGCTTTGCCCTTAAGGATGCTGCCTTGATGGCTTCACTCTACTGGGGTGGCCTATTGGTTGGCCGATTTGCAAGTAGCTTCCTCAACAAGGTGAGTGCACAGCTT
Organism: Porphyromonas somerae; assembly: GCF_022845615.1. Classification (NCBI taxonomy): domain Bacteria; kingdom Pseudomonadati; phylum Bacteroidota; class Bacteroidia; order Bacteroidales; family Porphyromonadaceae; genus Porphyromonas; species Porphyromonas somerae. The sequence goes on from NZ_AP025559.1 coordinate 1,309,769, forward strand.
CAACTATTGGTTGCAGCGTCGGGTGCCATCCTTCTAATTGTGCTAGCAATGATCACCAAGATACCTTGGTTCCTCTGCGGAGTGGGTATCTTCCACTCCATCATGTGGCCTGCTATCTTTGCACTTGCTATCGATGGTCTAGGCAGATACACCTCCAAAGCGTCTGGTGTGCTGATGATGGGATGCTTCGGTGGAGCTCTATTCCCAGTAATTCAGGGAATCCTCAAGTCTGCTATCGGAAGCTGGAACCCCACTTGGCTCTTTGTAGTGCTGGGTGAGCTATTTATCCTTTACTACGCTATCTCCGGACACAAGGTAAAGAAAACAGATACAGGTGTCACCACTGAAATGTAATGAATATATGAGAGATATAGAATTTGTAAGGAGCCGTTTTATCAAGCACTTTGATGGCTCTACAGGATACATTTACTTTGCCCCAGGGCGAATCAATCTGATCGGTGAGCATACCGATTACAATGGAGGCTTTGTATTTCCAGGAGCGGTAGAGAAAGGTATTTTGGCAGAGATCAAGCCCAATGGTACCCAAAAGGTAAGGGCCTACGCCATTGACCTCAAGGACTATGTAGAGTTTGATCTCACCGATACCGAGGCCCCCACCGCCAGTTGGGCAAAGTACATTTACGGCGTTTGCAAAGAAATGGAGAAGCTAGGGGTAGAGGTAAAAGGCTTCAACACCGCCTTCTCTGGCGATGTGCCTCTAGGGGCAGGAATGTCTTCATCAGCAGCATTGGAAAGCTGCTATGCTACTGCGATCAACGAACTATTTGGTGAGAAGAAGATCGAAAAGATGGAGCTTGCCAAAGTGGGTCAGCGTACCGAGCACCACTACGTAGGGGTAAAGTGTGGCATCATGGATCAATTTGCCTCTATCCACGGCAAGGAGGGGGCACTGATGCGTCTTGACTGCCGCAGCATGGAGTATAAGTACTTTCCTTTCCACCCAGATGGGTATAAGTTGGTGCTACTCGATACTGTAGTGAAGCACAATCTTGCTGATAGTGCCTACAACGACCGCCGCCACTCTTGCGAGCGTGTGGTAGAGGTAATCCAGAAGGATCACCCCGAGGTAACCTTCCTAAGAGATGTATCTATGGAGCTACTTGAGAGCTACAAGGGAAAGGTATCGGACGAAGATTATATGCGTGCAGAGTATGTGGTGGAGGAGATCCAACGCGTACTGGACGTTTCGGAAGCCCTTGAGAAGGACGATTACGAGACAGTGGGCAAGAAGATGTACGAAACGCACAAAGGTATGAGCCAACTCTATGAGGTGAGCTGCGAAGAGCTTAACTACCTCAATGAGATAGCCATGGAGTGCGGAGTAACTGGCTCGAGAGTGATGGGTGGTGGCTTCGGTGGTTGCACCATCAACTTAGTAAAGGAAGAGCTTCAAGACCTCTTTATAGAGACTGCCAAGGAGCGCTTTGCCAAGAAGTTTGGCCACGAACCTAAGGTATACAACGTGGTCATCTCTGACGGTGCCCGTCGCATCGAGTAACCCTTACCCCACGATCATTAGTATAAGGGCTTGCCAATCGCTGATTTGGCAAGCCCTTATTAGTAAATAATGCAAGTGTCCATAAGAAACTTCAATTACTAGAAAAAAATTATCAAATCAACAATGATTTCAAGTTTAGTTGAAATCATTATCTCGTAAAAATTGATTAAACTTACAACATTGAACTTATTATCATTCGAATAATGGCGGGTATTTTGGTGTCTTACGCAATCACCATTATGAGTACATCATTAATTCCTTTTCCACAATAGGCAATGCTTCACCATACAACTTGTCTTATGACCTAGATTACCTCACCGATCGATTCATCTCCTCATCATGTGAAATAGGAGATATGAAGGAGATCGTCAACGAGATAGATAAGCTATAATCTCCTATATCTCTTGAATCATTACCAGCATAGTAACTACCAGGTGTAGCTAAAGAATAAGAAGAAACCGCTCAAAGCCATTAGGCTCTGAGCGGTCTCTTTTAGTGGAGATGGAGGGATTCGAACCCTCGTCCAAACACGGAACTAATCCGCTTTCTACACGTTTAGCTTTGCTTTGGTTGTCGGCGAATAGGTTTGGCCAAAGCGACCCTCCTACTTGCTTAGTCTCTTAAATGTCGTCGATAGTGAAAGACGCACTACCAACCCTTCCCGATATTCCGGCACCACTATATCCGACCACCTCGAGATCACGGTATCGGAGTGATGTCTTGCCGCGAGCCTATGCTCAAGCGCAAGAGCAGTAACCTACTAAACTTCGGTTACGCTGCAAGAGCGTAAGAATTATTTTCGCCACTTAAAAGCTTTGAGGACTATGATTAAAGTGCCAGTCAACGATGCACTACGTGCTTACGCATCACCTCTACATGCTGTCAAAACCAGTCATCCCCGCTAGGATTACACTGCAAAGTTACCAATAATATCCCAACACAAAAAGTTTCATGCACAAAACGTTTTTGTTTCACACCCAAAACATTTCCGTTTGATACCTAAAACATTTCTACTTTATACACCAAACATTTCAGTTTTACACACCATTTTTTTGCTCTATTTATCCTTCTATAAATCAGTTAGTTAGGAAGGCGTATTTTTAGTTGCAACTAAGCAATCGGCGAGATGCAACTAAGCAATCGGTGAGATGCAACTAAGCAAATGCTTTGTTGCATCTCAACAAACGCTTACTTATAACTCTGAATATTGTCGGCTATCTGTCCACCCTCAACGACTTTCTATTTGCTTCTTACGCATGATAAAGAGAGATATTATTGCTCTTGTGTAGCAAGAAATTATTAAATTTGTAGCAAACGATTAATGCACATAAATATATTGGCGATGAATAATATACAAAATCACTATCCAATAGCGATCATCGGTGGTGGTATAACTGGTCTTTCGCTTGCTGCAGAGCTTGAGAAAGAGGGCAAGTCCTTTATCCTACTCGAAGCAAAGGATAGGCTTGGCGGGCAGATAAAGACTCTTAAGGAGAATGGGTTTACGTATGAAGTGGGTCCCAATACTGGCACCGTCTCTTCTCCCGAGGTGGCAGAGCTATTTGAGTATGCGGCACCTGATGCCCTGCTTGAGGAGGCTTGTGCCAATGCCAACGATCGATGGATTTGGAAGGGGGATCGCTTTCACTCTATTCCTAATGGCCCATGGAGTGGGCTCACCACCCCACTCTACAGTCTAAAAGATAAGTTGGGACTACCCTTTGAACCTTTTAGAAAAAAAGGAACCAACCCCAATGAGACGGTGGGTGAACTTGCAGAGCGTAGGCTAGGAAAAACGATTGTAGATTATACCATTGACCCCTTTATTGGGGGGATCTATGCGGGCGACCCTTATCAATTAGTGACCCGACTAGCACTGCCCAAACTCTATAATCTGGAGCAAAACTACGGTAGTTTTATCAGAGGTGCCATTAAAAAGGCATCCGAGCCAAAGAGCGACCGCGACCGCAAAGCAACGAAAAAGATCTTTTCGGCTGTTGGGGGTCTAGAAGAACTAGTCAAGGCCATCGGCAAAAAGATAAGCAGAACTGGTGAGGTGGTTCTCGAAGCTCAGGATATCCGTATCACCCCGACAGAAAATAGTTGGCAAACCACCTTTGTAGATAAGAGTGGCGACCAACACACCATTTCATCCACTAAAGTGGTCACCACTGTGAGAGCCGATATTCTTCCAAAGTTATTCAGAGAGGAGATCGCTAGCAAGATGACCCGTATCGCCACCCTTCCCTACGCTCCTATCACGGAAGTCTGTGTAGGCTTTAACCATCTGCCCGATATTCCGAGAGCCGCCTTTGGTGCTTTGGTTCCCAGCAAGGAGCAACGAAAGGTGCTGGGGATCCTCTTCCCAAGTTCTTGCTTCAAGGATCGAACCCCCTACCCTGATGGAGCCTTATTTACCATCTTTATGGGTGGCCTAAGGAATAAAAGATTGGTGCTAGACACTCCACTTGAGGAGCAGAAGCAGGTGGGACTCAATGAACTTTATGATATGATGAAGATACCTCGGTCTATTACCCCCGACATGGTGCACATTGCTCACTATCCAAAGGCGATCCCTCAGTACGACCTAGCGACAGAAGAGCGACAGAAGGATATGAAGGCCATTGAAAAAGAGTATCCAGGACTGCACATAGCAGGGGGTGTGATTGATGGCATAGGAATGGCCAACCGTATCACCCAAGGCATGAATCTAGCACAACAACTTATTAAGGAAATCGAGTAACTTATGGAAGAGTTGAAAAATAGAGGAGGACTAGTTGAGGTGCTCAATTCGTACGACGAAAGCTACGTAAACCTAGCATACACTCTACTACAGGATAGAGGTTTTTTTGTGAGAGTAGAGAATGCACTTACTAATGCCATACCGGGAATGTCGGTGGGGGTATCTCTCATGGTGAGAGAAGAGGATGCAGCTGAAGCCATAAAAGCACTTGTAGAGGCAGATATACTCCCTTCGCAAGAGGGGTCTCTAGAGGATATAACGCAAAGAGATAGCAAAAAGCGATGGCGTAAATTACTGCTTCTACTCGTGGCATTGATCGCAGCCTTAGCTCTTATGGCTATTTGGATCTCTATTGTACAAAAGCAGGGATGATACAAGTATATACTGGCAATGGAAAGGGCAAAAGCACTGCAGCTTTTGGTATGGCTTTAAGGGCATTGGGTGCGGGCAAAAGGGTATATATAGCTCAGTTCGTTAAGGATATGAGATATAGCGAATGCTTTATTGAAGATTACTTTCAAGACCGCCTCAAGATAGAGCAATGGGGTGCTAGCTGTCTCCTCAATCGTGAGGCTACTGATGAAGACTATGCTATGGCGGAGAGAGGGCTTGAGCGGTGTGCTACACTTTTGCGAAACAGAGAGGGGGAGATGTACGACCTCATCATCTTAGACGAGCTCAATATCGCTCTTTACATGAAGCTACTACCACTGGAAAAAGTATTGGAAGCTCTTAAGAGTATTGAGGGTGACCGTGAAGTGATCATCACTGGTCGGTATGCACCTAGTGAGTTATTGGCACTCGCAGATCTTGTAACAGATATGCAAGAGGTAAAGCACTACTATCAAAAAGGAGTGCTCAGTCGAAAGGGGTTTGATTGCTAAGGCTAGAGGATTCCTAAGCTGGCAAATAATCGCTCTTCGTGTGCCATCCAAATTTGCTCTAGCGACTCCGTCTCTAATCCCTTGTCGTGATCATCAACCATTAGAGAGGTGCTATTGGATAGCTCTGAGGTGACAATCTCCATACGTATATAGCTTTCGGGGTCGTCGTTCCACCTCCATTCTATCAACTTATTAGGTATACGTTTATTGATTGTTGCCACCCTATCATCCCCTTGGTCGTCCCAAAATATATGGATGAGGTCCTGAGTGATATCTACTTTAGGTGCAAACCACTCCGATAACCCCCTTGCTGTGGAAATCTGGTTCCAAATGCTATGGGCCGATGCTGTATTAAGAAAGTACTCTTTCTGGAAGCCAACCGACTTACCCTCTAATACTTTATGTGCCATAATATTTACATAAATCATTTTTACTCTTCTTCTGCCCTCAAGATACCAATAATCTCGGTTATTGTAGGTAAATTTGTGGATAATAAATAATTAAGAAATCTATATTGATTGATATAATGAAGACATTAGTCGTTGTAGGACACCCTGACTTAGCAAGCTCTGTAGTAAATAAAGCTTGGGTGGAGGCTCTAAGACCTTATGAAGGAGAGCAACTAAAGATACACAACCTTGGTGATGTGATAAGGGAGGATGGCACCTTTGATCTTAAAAGCGAACAAAGGTTATTGGAGCAGTACGATCGGATCGTCCTCCAATTTCCACTCTACTGGTATATGCCGCCAGCCATCTTAAAGCTATGGATGGATACTGTTTGGGCCGAAGGCTGGGCATGGGGCGATTGCCCTCACGCTCTTGAAGGGAAGCTTATTGAGGCTGCCACCTCTTGCGGGGCACCCGAAGTAGCTTTTAACCAAACTCCTCTAAGCACCTACCTCTCTTTCGTACAAGGGTCGGCAGGCTTTGTAAAAGCTCGTGGTGGGGATTACTTTGCCTTTTATGGAGCAGAAGGAGAGGGATCTGCTGAGCGACTAAAAACTAACTGCAAGGAATACATCAAATTTATTTGCAATAAATAATTATGAGAAATCTAAACGTAAAAGACGAGACAAGCACCCTGAAATCTGTAATAGTAGGTCTAGGAACCAATCCTGGACCTGTGCCCACATTGGATGAGGCGTACGATGCCAAGAGCTATAGCACGCTGATTGCAGGCACCTATCCGACTGATGAAGCGCTGGAGAGGGAAGTTGAGGGTCTAGCGAAAGCCTTGAAAGAGGCTGGTGTGGAGGTGCTGAGACCACAAGAGCTACCTGGAGTAAATCAGATATTTGCCCGAGATGTCGCTTTTGTGATTGAGGACAAGATGATTCGTGCCAATATCATTCCCGACCGCGAGGCTGAAATGAGGGCATACGATAAGATCTATGAAGATCTAGATCAAAGCAAGATTATTGTGCCCCCAGAGCATGTACATATAGAGGGTGGTGATGTGATCTTGATGCACGATAAGATATTTTTGGGTACTTACTTAAGCCCAAACTATAGCAATTACAAAATGGCAAGGACCAATAAGTATGCTATAGGCTTTCTTAAAGACCTATTCCCTCAAAAGGACATTATTCCTATTGAGCTAATCAAGCACGATACCGATCCATACACTGGCGTATTGCACCTAGATTGTTGCTTCCAGCCTATTGGTCAGGATAAGTGTATTCTATTCCCTGGTGCCTTTAGACATGTGGAGGATTGGGAGTACATTATGTCTATTTTCGGTCCTGAGAATACTTGTATTATCAGCCGTGAGGAGATGTACGAGATGAATCCTAATGTCTTTAGCATTGCCAATGATACAGTGATCATTGATAGCACCTTCAAGAGATTGCAAGGATGGCTCAATCGTAGAAACGTCAAGACCATTCCTATCCCTTACCGAGAGGTGAGCAAATTAGGTGGTCTATTACGCTGTACGACACAACCACTAGAGCGTGTCTACTAATAATAGATAATGAAGAAAGATAAGCTCGTATGGCTCTGCACTGACTGTGGTGCCGACTTTCCCAAGTGGGTAGGTAAGTGCCCCGCTTGTGGTGCGTGGAATACGCTGAAGGAGTACACAGTCAGAGCAGAGGAGCCAGGGCTAAGAATCCGAAAAGATAAGCCACTACAGGATAAATCTCCAGTACCACTAAGTTTGGTAGCTGGTGATACCGCCACACGTATGGACCTGCTGGATGGCGAGCTCAATAGGGTGTTGGGCGGTGGATTGGTTAAGGGCTCATTGGTTTTACTTGGTGGAGAGCCAGGTATTGGTAAGAGTACACTGATATTGCAAAGTGTGGTGAGGAATAGTAACCTCAAAACGCTTTATGTTAGTGGTGAAGAGAGTCCAGGTCAGATACGACTAAGGGCTGAGCGCCTGACCGATGCCGATACCGTGGAGCACTGCCTACTTTATGGCGAGACTCAATTGGAGACGATTATGGAGACAGCACTAGAAGTAGAGCCAGACCTCCTAGTAATCGACTCCATCCAGACTATACAGACCAGTCGTAGCGACTCCTCTGCTGGATCACTTTCACAAGTTAGGGAGTGCACAGCTGCCCTACTCTCCTTTGCAAAAGAATATGAGTTACCCATCATATTGATTGGGCATATTACAAAGGAAGGAAGTATTGCGGGGCCAAAAGTGTTGGAGCACTTAGTAGATACAGTCATAAGATTTGAGGGTGATCAAAACCATCAGTACAGAATATTGAGAGCCCTTAAGAATCGATTTGGCAATACCGCTGAAATCGGACTATATGAGATGAAAAGCGACGGACTCAGACAGGTAACTAACCCCTCTGAGATGCTACTCTCAGGGACTCAGGGTGACCTATCTGGCAGTTGCGTTGGAGTGACGATTGAGGGAATTCGTCCACTACTTGTAGAGGTACAAGCCCTTGTGAGCTCGGCAGTCTATGCTAATCCTCAACGCTCCTCTACCGGCATTGATTATAGGCGCACAAATATGTTGCTAGCTGTGCTGGAGAAGCGTGCTGGCTTCAAGTTGGTGCAAAAGGATGTCTTTCTTAATATCGCTGGTGGACTTACCATTCAAGACCCTGCTCTTGACCTAGCTGTTTTATCGGCAGTATTATCAAGCAACCTAGACCTTCCTATCTCCAGAGAGACTTGTGTCACTGGAGAGGTAGGGCTAAGTGGTGAAATACGTGCAGTATCTCGTATACAGCAACGCATCACAGAGGCTGAGAAGATTGGTTTTAAGTCAATGATACTCCCCGCTGATAACCTTCATGGATTAGAGACGGATAAGTTGAATATCCGATTAATTCCTGTAAAGCAAGTGGGCGAAGCCTTTCGAGTGCTCTTCTCTTAAATAAGATCAATTTGAAGCAGCACCCCGCTACTAGATATAAAAAAAAGAAGAGAGGGATACTAGTATTCCTCTCTTCTTTTTGTCGGGGTGGTGGGATTCGAACTCACGACCCCCTGGTCCCAAACCAGGTGCGCTAACCGGACTACGCTACACCCCGATAAGTCCTACACCCGAGAGCTCGATAGATTATCTTATCTTTCTCTCAAATGCTCTGCAAAGGTACCTACAATAATTCAAACTACCAAACTAATCGACTCTTTTTTGTGTTAAAGTAGGGAAGAAAGGGGTGAAAAAGCTATTTCAGTAGCTTAAGTAAATAGGCAGCGTAGTCACTTCCTTTGTATTGACTGGCCACATTCATTACTTCCTCGCGAGAGATCCACCCTTTGTTGTACCCTATCTCCTCTAGGTTTGCGACCTGTAACCCTTGGCGCTTTTCAATAGCCCTAATGAATTCACCAGCTTCGTGTAGCGATTCAAAAGTACCAGTATCGAGCCATGCGAATCCTCTGCCGAGAGTTTGAACAGAAAGACGGCTTTGCTCTAAATAGAGTTGGTTAAGAGTGGTTATCTCCAACTCTCCTCGAGCCGAAGGCTTTACCCTACAAGTTTGGTCGACCACATCACTCGGATAGAAATAAAGTCCCACCACAGCATAATTGCTCTTAGGGGTTTTAGGCTTTTCTTCAATAGAGATCACCTTATGCTCTGCATCAAATTCTACCACTCCATATCGCTCTGGGTCACGAACATAGTATGAAAATACTACCGCCTCATTTTTCTCCTCCACAGTTTGGATCGCATGCCGTAGAATGCGGTCAAACGATTGACCATAAAACACATTGTCGCCCAAAATTAAGCATGCATCATCACCCTGCAAAAACTCTTCAGCTAGGAGAAAAGCTTGTGCAATCCCCTCAGGACGTTCCTGTATTTTGTACGATAGCTGGATGCCTAACTGACGACCATCTCCCAATAGTTTCTTAAAAAGGGGCTGGTCATCTGGCGTGGTAATGATCATAATCTCACGAATGCCTGCAAGCATCAAGACCGAGATAGGGTAGTAGACCATTGGCTTACCATACAAGGGTATCAATTGCTTCGAAAAAGCTTTAGTCGCTGGATATAAGCGGGTACCAGCCCCACCTGCAAGCACTATTCCTTTCATTTTATCGACAAATAATTAATGTTAATAGCAGATATGCTCCTCAATCTCATTAAGGACGGAATCATCAAGAATCACATCCTTCATAAGTACGCGACAATTCTCGTCTAGAAGGTAGATCGTAGGTAGGGCTTTGAGGTCGTAAAGACTTTCACTCAAAATCACCCTTTTTTTATCCATACCAGCAGTAGCAAACGGCGGCAATTCAGAAAGGTGATGACGCCAAGACTCCTCATCTCCAAAAGCATAAATACAGAGTATATGGAGACCATTATCCACCAGCTCTTTCACCTTAAGATCACTAGATAGAGCATATAATGTACTGTGACATGCATCGCATTCTGGATCATAAAAGAGCAAAAGAGTAAGCCCAGAGACACTATTGTATAGGGATGTTTCGCGACCATTAGCCAAAACATAGTCGAAGTTCTCTGCCTTCTCACCTACTCTATTTCGATTGAATAAAGCCTTGCGATCCGCCAATCTAATTTGCTCCGACTCATCCAGTAGTCCAGCTTTTTCTGCCTCCTCAGTCATCAGTAAATAACTTGCCTCATCGAAAAAGGGCGAATTTGGCTCACCGTAATACTTACTAACGAGTCTCATCCCAATAGAATCCATCGCAGGTGTAGCCAATTGATAGTACTGGCGAATCGTCTCCCTTTGAGCCTGTTCATTAGCATTAAGGTTAATGGCAAAAAAATTGGCGAAAAACTGCTCTCTCTCATCCGAAGAGCCCATTAGCACAGTATCTATTTCCGTCACACCATCAAAGAGGTGTGTGAGAATATAATCTGCTCTATCCATAGGCTCGGTAATCAAAGCAGGTGGGTTAGGGAACTCTATCCCCTTTGACTCCGTCTTTTGATCCTCCTTCTTGGATTGAGAACACGCTCCTAGTAGCACTATGGCTACTAGAAGCGTGATAGGATATATTCTTCTTATAAGTCTCATTTCTTATAAGGGGAGAAGTCGGCATTCTTCATTGACCCAGTCTCTTGGAACTTGCGATGGAATTCAAAGCAAGCATCCAAATTAACCTTGGTCTGACCCTGTTTCGAAACAGCTAGATAGTCACGCAACAGTTGGCGATAATCGGGATGCACCACATTATTGATGATCTCCTCAGCACGCTGACGAGGTGACTTGCCACGAAGATCAGCAATACCATACTCACTAATGATGATCTTCACAGAGTGCTCCGAGTGGTCAAGGTGCGAAACCATAGGCACGAAGCAGCTAATATCTCCATTCTTTGCTACCGAAGGAGTGGTGAATATTGAAAGATAGCCTGAGCGAGTGAAGTCACCCGATCCTCCAATGCCATTCATCATTTTGGTGCCCATCACATGAGTAGAATTGATATTGCCATAAATATCAGCTTCCAATGCAGTATTAATCGCAATCACTCCGATACGGCGGGCTACTTCAGGGTTATTGGAGTACTCAAGAGGACGTAGAAGTAGCTTATCTTTGAAGAAATCAAGGTGAGCATAAATATCTTGGATCACCTCTCTCGAAACTGATAGAGAGCATCCAGAAGCAAACTTCACCTTACCCTTCTTCATCAGCTTAATCACTGAATCCTGAATCACCTCAGTGTAAACATTGAAAGCAGGGATCTGCTCACTATCGCCCATAGCACCCAAAACAGCATTAGCCACATTACCTACCCCACTTTGTACAGGCAAAAACTCCTTTGGTAGTCTACCAGCCGCCATCTCTTGCTCAAAGAACTTAGCCACATTTGCACCAATCGCCTTAGTGACTTCATCAAGTGGAGCAAAGGCAGAATCATCGTTAGGCTCTGAAGTCTTCACGACTGCTACAATCTTTGCAGGATCTACCTTGATACAATCAGTTCCTACTCTATCGTGAGGGTCAACAATATCAATCGTACCTCTGTGAGGAGGGTCTTGAAGCTCCGCAATATCGTGCATTCCACGAATCTCCTTTGGGTGCTTATCATTGAGCTCCACAATAATCTTATCTGCTAATCGGCAAATCGTAGGTGCGATACCCACTCCAGTGGTAGGAACTATTTCACCGTCTTCGGTCACATCGGCCGCTTCCACAATAGCGATATCAATCTTACCTAAAAAACCATAGCGAATCTCCTGTGCAAGCATTGAAAGATGCATATCATTATAGTCCACCTTTCCAGCATTAATAAGGGCACGCAAATCTTTATTAGATTGATAAGGGGTTCTAAACTTGATAGCCTCTGCACGAGCCAGCTCACCATCAAGCCTATCCCCAGTTGATGCACCAGTAAAAACACCTATCTGGAAAGGACGTCCAGCTTCATGCTCGGACTTTGCATGACGTGCAATAGCCGCAGGAATTACCTTTGGACATCCAGCAGGTGTAAATCCACTGAACCCCACATTGTCATTGTGGTGTACAAACTTTGCTGCTTCATCAGCAGTCATAAACTTAAGAGCCATAGGGTCAATTATTATTTAATGATTAATTAAAGATTTTATACCACAAATGTAGCCAATCTTTACGAGACAACATAATAAAACCAAGCGACAAAACAAGTCTATCAAGTCAATAATCTCTATCAAGGAGACATAAAAGCTATCATATTATGCTTCTCAATAAGAAATGGGACAGATACGAGTTACACACTCAGTCATTGAAATAGGGTCAGAGTATATGCAATTATTTGCTTAACTTGCACTCGCATATAAATCATATCAATAGGCAACAGTAATGACTAAAAGATTTGCACTCCTCCTTTGTAGCCTTCTTGTGGCACTCCAGGCACTCGCTCAGGAGCATATCCTATGGTACGATCACCCAGCAACTAGATGGGAGGAGCGACTTCCGCTAGGTAATGGACGGCTCGGTATGATGCCCGATGGAGGTATCGCCAATGAGCGAATTATCCTCAATGATATCAGTATGTGGAGCGGTAGCTACGACCCCACTCAGTGGAAAGAAGGGGCAAGCAACTATCTCCCCAGTATCCGTGAGGCACTCTTAAAGGGTGATAGCCAGTTGGCCCAAGACCTCGTCTATCAGCACTTTGTCTGCGGGGGGAAAGGAAGCAACCATGGCCAATCGGCCACCACCCCCTACGGCTCTTTCCAGATGCTCGGCTGGCTCAATCTACAGCATCAGTTACCCGATAGCTCTTACAGTGACTACCGCTTCCAGCTAGATCTAGATGAAGCACTACTCACTACTTCTTTCAAAATGGGAGAGGTGGAGTATCGCCGCGAATACATTGCCAGCCATGGCAAGGAGGACGTACTAGCCATTCGGCTCACTGCAAGTCAAAAGGGTAAGATCTCCTTCACCACGCAGCTTTGGCGACCAAGTCAATATCAACTTTCAATCGCACCCGATGAGATAACTCTTGAAGGGCAATTGGAAGATGGTTGGGGAACCGACAAAGGAGTCACCTACAAAGCACAGCTCAAGATATACCCCATAGGTGGTGAGGTCTCTATCTCCGAGGGAGGGCTGAAGGTGATGAATGCCGATGAGGTGCTTCTGCTAATCGGCAATACCACCTCTCTATTGCCAGGCAAAAGCGACCTATCTCACGGAAATTGGCAAGAGCTGCTTTTCCACCACCTCCAAAGCTACCAAGAGAAGTACCACCGAGTAGCTATCCACCTTGATAGCAAAGTAGACCATCAGTCGCTCACCACCGACGAGCGACTGCAACGCTTCCAAAAGGATGAGGACCCTGCTTTCGTAGAGCTTTACTACAACTTCGGTCGCTACCTTATGATTTCAGGCACTCGCCCCGATGCTCTACCCCTCAACCTACAAGGAATGTGGGCAGGTGGCACTCAACTCCCTTGGAATGGCGACTATCATCTCAACATCAACCTACAGATGAATTACTGGCCAGCTGAAGTGGCAGGACTAGGCGACCACACCTTGCCCCTCTATCGACTGGCAGAGTCTCTCGTGGAGAGTGGAACCAAAACCGCCAAGACCTACTACAATGCCGAGGGGTGGACAGCTCATATGATGACCAACCCCTGGAGTTTTACCGCTCCTGGCGAGAGTGCATCATGGGGTGACACTAATACGGGCGGTGCCTGGTTGATGCAACACGTTTGGGATCACTACGCGTTTACACATGATCGTGAGTTTCTGCGGAGGTACTACCCTATGCTCGAGGGGGCGGCAAAGTTTTTCATCACTTCCCTTATTGAGGAGCCGTCGCACGGTTGGCTAGTCACAGCTCCTACCTCTTCGCCCGAAAATGGATACTTATTGCCTGGTAGCACGTCCCCACTCTATATCTGTATGGGGGCGACTATGGACAACCAAATTGTAAGAGAGCTACTTACCAACCTCATCACTTCGGCCGCTATTCTTGGGATAGAAAACGAGTGGACAGCCAAGGCTAAGGCGATCTTACCACGATTAGCGCCCAACCAGATAAGTCCCAAAGGATATCTGCAAGAGTGGCTGGAGGACTATCAAGAGGTTGAGCCACACCACCGGCACGTTTCGCATCTCTATGCTCTCTACCCTGGCAATGCTATTTCTACTAATAGTACTCCCCACCTAGCTAAGGGTGCGATGGAGACTCTCAACCGTCGTGGCGATGGGGGAACAGGTTGGTCAAGAGCATGGAAAATCAACTTTTGGGCTAGGCTCAAAGATGGAGCACGAGCACATAAGCTACTGAAGAGCCTACTACAACCAGCAGAAAATAGCGGAGGTACCTATCCCAATCTATTCTGTGCCCACCCACCCTTTCAGATTGATGGTAACTTCGGTGGTATCGCGGCTATTTCGGAGATGCTCGTACAAAGTCAAGATGGCTTTGTGGAGCTATTGCCAGCCCTACCCCCAACTTGGCAAAGTGGCAACTTCCGTCAGCTCAGAGTGAGAGGAGGTGCCATGGTAGACCTCACTTGGAGCAATGGCAAACCGAAACAGGTGACCCTCTCTTCTCAACTCAATCGCACCACTATCCGACTAAAGCACCCCACTACTGGAGCCATCAAGAGCTACACCATCTCCAAGGGACATCCTAAGACCATCCGCTTCTAATCCTTACATAAGAAGGTCGTTTGGCAAGGGGCTGTTAAGACTAAATTTAATTGGGGAAGACGACCTAGCAGCCTGCCCAGAGGTAATGCATTGGAAAGTTCTTACCGTATGGATTTTAGCGGGGTGTCTATGAGTAAGGACCTCGGCAGAGGTCCGTGCTAAATAGGCACAGGTCAAGGCACGGAGTGCCGAAGACCTGTGTATTGATACGTGTAAAACACCCTTACGACCCCGGCCGAGGGGTCGGACAATCCTATCTCTAGGTATGACCCCTCAACCGGGGTCAAGGAGGTGGTGAATATGCTCTTGCACACAGGTCGTTCGGGGCTAACGCCCCTCCGACCTGTGCCTATTTAAGAGGGACCTCTACCGAGGTCCTTACGCCATTATACTCAATAGCTTGTATAAGATCATTGTTACAACAGCTAAGTGGTCAAAAGTTTAGTTGCAACTAAGCATTTGCTTTGTTGCAACTCGACATTTGCTTAGTTGCAACTCGCCGATCGCTTAGTTGCAACTAAGTTTTCGCTTTTATATAGTGTTGAATATCATATTGTTATAAATGGGCTTTTTTGCCACTACTTTCCACTATTTATAGAGTCATTAACTTATGCATATACTCCTAATACGTAACCCCTGAACCCCTGTAGCCTACCCCAATTATTTCATATACAAAGCCATTCTATTTCACGTATAAAACATTTTTGTTTTATACATCAAACATCTTGGCTTGATATAGGGAATATTATGATGATCAACGCTGTCTCGTCTTGAAAGGTCTATATACAAAATGGGCTAGCGTCATTACTGACCCTAGCCCATTTTTTGATATGCTATTATCTAATTAGATAACGCCTTGCTCAAGCATAGCCTGTGCTACCTTCATGAAGCCTGCGATATTAGCACCCTTCACGTAGTCTACAGAACCATCAGGTTGAGTACCATACTTCACGCACTGCTCGTGGATCGACTTCATGATCCAGTGTAGCTTCTCATTAACCTCCTCAGCAGGCCAATTGAGGTGAGCAGCATTCTGAGTCATCTCAAGACCAGAAGTAGCCACACCACCAGCATTCACAGCCTTACCAGGGGCAAAGAGCATACCACTGCTTTGGAAGAAGTGGATAGCCTCAGGGGTACAACCCATATTCGAAACCTCGCAGCAGCACCAGCAACCATTATCCTTCAACTCCTTAGCGTCATCGCCATTCAGCTCATTCTGGAAAGCACAAGGAAGAGCGATATCACAAGGGATGCTCCAAGCCTTCTTACCAGGGGTAAACTTAGTTTGTCCTGGGAACTTATCAGCCATATCCTGTACCTTGTTGCGGTTTGAGCTACGCATTACAGGCATATAGTCGATCATCTCCTCAGTGATACCATTAGGAATCTCGCAAACACCGTCAGGACCAGAGATAGCGATCACCTTACCACCTAGCTCAGTGGTCTTCTTAGCAGCACCCCAAGCTACGTTACCGAAGCCAGAGATAGCTACCTTCTTACCCTTGATATCCTTACCTGCCTTAGCAAGAAGGTGCTCAGTGAAGTAAAGTGCACCAAAACCAGTAGCCTCTGGACGGAATTCTGAACCGCCCCAAGTCATACCCTTACCAGTAAGTACACCAGTGTGATACTCACGAGTAAGCTTTTGGTACATGCCATTCATATAACCGATCTCACGGGTACCAACGCCTACGTCACCGGCTGGAATATCCTGATCAGGACCGATGCAGTGAACTAGCTCTAGCATAAAGGCTTGGCAGAAACGCATGATCTCAGCCTCTGACTTACCTACTGGATCAAAGTCCGAACCACCCTTACCACCGCCCATAGGCAAAGTAGTTAGTGCATTCTTGAAAGTCTGCTCAAAGCCGAGGAACTTAAGCATAGAAGGGGTCACGGCTTTGTGGAAGCGGATACCACCCTTGTATGGGCCAATTGCCGAGTTAAACTGTACACGATAACCGATGTTGGTCTGCACCTCACCCTTATCGTCTACCCAATTCACACGGAACGTAAAGATACGGTCTGGCTCCACCATCCGCTCTACGATCTTGTTTTTGTCGTATTCAGGGTGTGCATTGTATAGGTCCTCAATAGACTCAAGAACTTCTTGCACTGCCTGGATATACTCAGCCTCGCCTGGGTGCTTAGCTTCCAGATTCTTAATAATCTCTGCTACTTTCATAATGCAATAGATAATAAATGTATAGATTAGTAAATCGTTAATATTATTCTGTTATCAGCCAATGGTTTTCTAGACCCTTAGGTTACAACATCACAAACTTAAGAAATAAATAGATACCAAACACCTTTTACCCCAAAAGTATGCTATAAAACAATACTTCCAACCCACTTTTCTGCTGTTCCTCACCTCATATCCGATGGAGGATTGAAGGGGGCGGGGTGATTATCACCGTGTGCGTACACTTTTTGGTATCTTTGTGCCGACAAAAGTAAATACAAGGAGATTAGATGCAAAAGATTAGAAACATTGCGATTATTGCACACGTGGACCACGGTAAGACTTCGCTCGTGGACCGTATGCTACAGGCTGGGAAGCTATTTAGGGAAGAGAGTGCAGAGCTCACACAGATGCTAGATAATAATGACCTAGAGCGTGAGCGAGGAATCACGATCCTCTCCAAAAATGTCTCCATCAGATATCAGGACTACAAAATTAATATCATAGACACTCCAGGGCACGCCGACTTTGGTGGTGAAGTGGAGCGTGTACTCAATATGGCTGATGGCTGTCTGCTGATTGTCGATGCCTTTGAGGGGCCGATGCCTCAGACTCGTTTTGTGCTGAGCAAGGCGATTGAGATGGGGCTGAAGCCTATTGTGGTGATTAATAAGGTGGATAAAGAGAACTGTCGGCCCGATGAGGTGCAGGAGATGGTCTTTGACCTAATGTTCAACCTCAATGCGACAGAGGATCAATTGGACTTCCCCACCTTCTTTGGTTCGGCAAAACAAGGTTGGATGTCGACCGATTGGAAGAAACCGACCGATGACATTCATCAGCTTCTCGATGCCATCATCAAGTATATCCCCGAGCCACCGATGCTAGAGGGGGCAAGCCAAATGCTCATCACCTCCCTCGACTACTCTAGTTTTGTAGGGCGTATTGCTGTGGGACGTATCCATCGTGGCACCCTCAAGGTAGGTCAGAACATCGTCTTGATGAAGCGCGATGGTACCCAGCAGCAGAGCAAGATCAAAGAGCTTAATATATTTGAGGGACTTGGTCGTCGCAAGGTAGACGAGGTTTCTTGTGGTGATATTTGTGCTGTGGTTGGGCTCGACAACTTTGAGATCGGCGAGACGATTTGCGACGTCTCCACTCCAGAGGCTCTACCAAGTATTGCGATTGATGAGCCGACAATGAGCATGCGCTTCATGATCAATAACTCCCCCTTCTATGGTCGCGAGGGAAAATATGTCACCTCACGCCATATCTATGACCGTCTCCAGAGGGAGCTAGACAAAAACCTAGCGCTACGAGTAGAGGAGACAGACAGTGCTGATAGCTGGATTGTCTACGGTCGAGGAGTGCTACACTTATCCATCCTGATTGAGACCATGCGCCGTGAGGGGTACGAGCTACAGGTGGGGCAGCCCCAAGTCATCATCAAGGAGATTGATGGGGTAAAGCATGAGCCAATTGAGGAGCTAACAGTGAACCTTCCCGAGGAGGTAGCGAGCAAAATCATCGACCTCGTGACCCGTCGTAAGGGCGAGATGACCGAGATGGAGCAGAAAAACGACCGCACCTTCCTCAAGTTCCGCATCCCCTCTCGAGGCATCATCGGGTTGAATAATCAGGTATTAACCGCTTCGAGTGGTGAGGCAATTATGGCACATAGGTTCCTAGACTTTGAGCCTTGGAAGGGCGATATCGAGACCCGCAACAATGGCTCCATCGTGGCACTAGAGAGTGGTACCGCCTACGCCTATGCCCTGAATAACCTGCAGAGCCGTGGTCGATTCTTCATTGACCCACAAGAAGAGGTATATGCTGGTCAAGTGGTAGGAGAAAACACCCGTGACGAAGACCTCAACGTGAATGTCTGCAAATCCAAAAAGCTAACCAACATGCGTGCTTCGGGTTCGGACGACAAGGTGCAACTCGCTCCTCCAATCCGCTTCTCGCTCGAAGATGCTCTAGAGTATATCAAGGCCGACGAATTGGTGGAGGTGACCCCTAAGTCAATGCGTATGCGTAAGATCATACTCGATGAGACCGAACGCAAGCGTAGCCAACGCAATAAATAATACCTTGGCGATATGATTCTGATCGCCATAGTCACCTACAATGGGCTGAAGTGGATAGATAGTCTACTTCAGCCCTTTCTGTATGACCGCGACCAGCTAGAGATCGCAGTAGTAGACAATGCCTCTACCGATGGCACTCCCGATGAGATTGAAAAGCGCTATCCCTTTGTAAGGGTACTCCGCCGTCCCTCCAATCTCGGGTTTGGGGCTGCCAATAACCTCCTAATGGAGGAGGTGCAAGCCAAGGAGCGGTATAAGGGAATCTTTCTACTCAATCAAGATGCCAGCATCTCAGCCGAAACGATACGAGCCTTAGCCGATCACTGCCAACAATATCCCGAGATAGGCATCCTCTCCCCACTCCACCTCGGTAGCAACGGAGCGGTAGAGCAAGGATTGGCCCACTATCTACCAGAGCCACCCTATCACGGATTTACCGAACTCTCCTTTATCAATGCGGCACTTTGGTATTTACCACGGCAGACACTCCTAAAGGTGGGTCTCTTCTCACCTCTTTTCCACCACTATGGCGAGGACCTAGATTATGCCCATCGAGTAAGGTTTGCTGGATTAAAAATCGGCTTCCTTCCGCACCTCACGGGACAGCACTTCCGTCCTTCTACCGCCATTTCAGACGAGAAAACCCTTCGGCTAAAGCAGGCCTACCACCTCGCAGAGGCGATCAATCCGTTGCTTTCCCCTTTTGCACAATTCTACAGAGGGCACCTAGCTCCATTTGGCGAAGCACTTCTCTCAAGAGGAAATCGCCGACGATCGCTCCTTAAGATGGCTAGAAATCTTTGGCAGATGCGACCAATGATGAAGCTTTGGCGGCAACGACCACCACTAGACTTAGAGGGACTTCAACGGGCATTGGACCGAAAAGAATTGGCCCCACTGCTCCTATTTGTCTACAACCGTCCAAAGCACACAGCACGAATCCTACAGAACTTACTACAGCAACCAGAGATTACCCATACTCCTATGTATATATGGAGTGATGGGGCAAAAAGTGCAGACGACCAACAAGCGGTGGAAGAGGTGCGTGCACTCTGCCGACAATTCCCCAAGTCACAGCTCCACTGCCAGCCCACTAACAGAGGGCTCGCCCATAACATTGTGGAGGGGGTGACTAAGCTACTTCAGACACACGACCGTGTGATTGTGCTGGAGGATGACCTGATTCTCTCTCCCTACTTCTTGCGTTGGATGAATGATGCACTCTCACTTTATGCCGAGGAGAAGAGAATCGCCCACTTACATGCTGGCACATTTTACACCTCTTCAAAGCTCCGAAATAACCACCCACTTTACTTTGTAGGGAGCTGGGGCTGGGCAACTTGGCAAGACCGTTGGCAAAAACTTTGGGAGCCAGATGGGAAGCAGTTGCTACAACAGTTAGAGCGAGCCCCAAAGCTCTACCAACGATTTAGATATGGTGGATTTATGGACTTTCCACGGATGCTACGCCGACAGATTGCTGGAGAAAACAACTCCTGGGCGATCCGTTGGCACGTCTCGCTACTCCTTCATCAAAAGCTGAGCATCAATAGCAATCCTCCCTTGGTCACCAATGATGGGTTTGATGGTAGTGGTACCCACTCTGGTGGCGGAGGTCGGTACCACACAGCGATAGCTCCCTATCCGCTCTATGCCGATCCTATTGCCCCTACTTCAGAGGATCCAGAAGCCTATCATATCTTGCGGAGATACTATGCCCGCACCAATAATAAGGTGATGAAAGGGTGGTACAAGCTCAAGGAACTATGGCAAAGATATTTCGGCTAAAGCAATTTGAGATACGCCAAGAGGAGTCGGCCCTCAAAGTAGGTACCGACGGCATGCTCCTCGGTGGCTACATCGCCCACCATTTCCAAGAGTATCAGCCGAAAACGGTATTGGATGTCGGTACCGGCACAGGGATTATTGCCCTTATGCTGGCACAAGCTTTTCCTACCACCCATATCACAGGCATAGAGCTAGATAGTGCCAGTGCCAAAGAAGCGAGCTACAATGCAAGTCACTCTCGCTTTGCTGATAGAGTTACCATTTTAGAGCAAGACTACCGAGACTACCGAGGTGCAACGCACTACGACCTTATCCTCAGCAACCCGCCCTACTACACTCCAACACACCAAAACAACGATCAACGAGAGACCGTAGCAAAGCATTCGATTACCCTCTCCCCCAACCAATTCTTTGCAACCAGCCTCCACCACCTAGCCCCCCAAGGGCAGATTGCTACCATACTAGCCACTACCGCACAGAGTGACTACCTAAAGGCAGCTAAAGAATACAATATCCACCCCCAACACCACCTCTACATACAGACCACCCAAAATAAAACCCCAAAGCGGGTCCTCACCCTATGGAGCCAAGAGCTCACCCCCTGCACCACTAGCCACCTCACCATACTAGCAGGTGCTGGCACACACAACTACACCCCCGAATACACCCAACTCCTCCGCCCCTACCTCACCATCCTTTAATGAGAATATTGCACGAAGTGCCATTCTCCTCTATGGGGGGTAAAAGTTGAGATGCAACTAAGCAATCGGCGAGTTGCAACTCGGCAAATGCTTAGTTGCAACTCGCCGATTGCTTAGTTGCATCTCGGCAAACGCTTATGTACAATATTGAATTACAGCTGGTTACAAAGGAGGACTCTGCACCCTATTTCAACCAGCTTTTCACTTAGCACCTCTAATGCGTAACAGGGATTACGCATTAGAGGTTGATGTGGTGTTTTGTAATTATGGTAGGACCACTCGATCAAGTATGCCTAGCAACTGAGCGATGGCGATACCATAATTGGTCATCGGCACTTGCTGGCGGGTTGCTTCCTCCTGTCGAGTAAGGAGATGATTGCGATTCATCATACAAGCTCCACAGTGAATCACCAATTGATATCCACTCAGATCTGTAGGAAAGTCATCTCCATTAACATGAGTAATCACCAGCTCATCGCCTAGCTTCTTACGTAGCAACTTTGGCAACTTCACCCGACCAATATCCTCGTTAGTTGGCACGTGGCTACAAGCCTCTGCTATTAAGATATGGGCATTGGGCGGTAGCTGAGAGAGCACTTTTGCACCTGCCACTAAACGGTGGATATCCCCTTTATAAGCACTCATCAATACTGAAAAAGAGGTAAGTGGTACTTCGCGAGGCAATTGCTTCTCCACCTCTTGGAAAATAGAAGAGTCGGTGATGACTAAGTCGGGCATCGCACGTAGCTTGGAAAGGGTCGAGCCGAGCTCCTCAGGTTGAATGGCTACTACCATACAGTGCTTATCTAGCAACTCTCGTATCATCTGCACCTGTGGCAAGATTAGTCGTCCTTTAGGAGCCGCCTTATCCTGTGGCATCACTAGAAGTACCAAGTCGCCCGGTTTTGCAAGGTTTCCCGAGAGGGTCTCCTGACGATATAATTTCCTACCATTAAGCGTTTTAGCAATCAGTGCCATAACTCGCTCTCGCAATGCTTCTCTGTCCTCAGAAAAGGGTAACTTAAAGGGTAAAAAGATAGCATTCGGGTAGTCCTTTACCAACTGCGGGTCTAGCGACTCTTCCCTCTCATCTTGAAGGACTAGCACAATATCTGCACGCCTCAAAGCCACACGAGTGGCAGCCATTCTCTGTGCCCCCAGTGGAGAAGTATCTCCTACCCCTGGGGTATCTCCTAGCACCACAGGCCCTACTTCAGGTAGTTCAATACGCTTATATAGCACATCGGTGGTGGTGCCAGCGATAGGCGATGTAATGGCATACTCCTGCCCAACCAGCAGGTTGAATAGCGTTGACTTGCCACTATTTACTGAGCCATAGATAAGGATATGTGGCAATTCGGATTGAGGGGTAGCTACCGACTTCATATTTGCTATAGTCTAAAATCTCGCTCTCCCTCTTTTATCCTCTGGATTCGCTCTCGAGCAATTGCCTGCACCTTTGGATTGGGGATCAGTGCTAGTTCACGCTGGATCACAGGTTCCGCCAATTGGCGTGTATGCGGCGATGCATAGTCCGAGATATACTCCTCTAGTGTCATCAGTGCATTGGGTCCACAGCAATTGGCAATCTGACCATTCTTGCAAAGTTGCATAAAGCGGTCACCCGTTCGCCCCTCTCTATAGCAAGCGGTACAGAAACTTGGGATATGCCCCTCTTCAAGGAGCCAAGCCACCACTTCATCAAGAGTGCGCTGGTCACTCACATCAAACTGTGCGGAGTCCTTGGCATCTGCTTCGTTGGCATAGCCTCCTACAGTGGTCTTAGAGCCACCACTGACCTGAGACACCCCAAGGTGAAGTGCCGCACTACGCACAGAAGCCCGTTCCCTTGTAGACATAATAATACCTGTATAAGGAACGGCAATGCGAGCCACTGCCACAATATGCAAAAAAATATCATCGGGTACTGCATTGGGGAAGTCTCCTAAAGAAATATCATCGGCAGGACAAATTCGGGGGACACTGATGGTGTGGGGACCCACTCCAAACCGAGCTTCGAGGTGCTCCGCATGCATCAAAAGCCCTATGAAGTCGTAGAGATAAGTATTGAGACCAAAGAGTACTCCACAGCCCACATCGTCAATTCCGCCCTCCATAGCTCTATCCATCGCCTCAGTGTGATAGGCGTAGTCGCTCTTAGGTCCAGTCGGGTGAAGTGCTTCATAATTGCTCTTATGATAGGTCTCTTGGAAGAGAATATAGGTGCCGATGCCTGCTTCATGTAGTCGACGATAATTCTCCACGGTTGTGGCAGCGATATTGACATTCACCCTTCGGATAGCTCCATTTTTATGGTGAATAGAGTAGATCGTCTCTATCGACTCAAGCAGATACTCCATCGTATTATGCACAGGGTGCTCCCCCGTCTCTAGTGCCAACCGTTTATGCCCCATATCTTGCAGTGCTATCACCTCCTGCCGGATTTCCTCTTGGGTTAACTTACGTCGTGGAATCTGCTTATTCTTCAAGTGATAAGGGCAATAGGTACAGCCATTAACGCAGTAATTAGAGAGGTAAAGCGGAGCAAATAGCACTATCCTTCGTCCATAGAAGCGATGCTTCAATTCGCCTGCCAGCTCAGCAGTCGCTTGCCTAATATCCTCATCTGTGGCGAGTAGCAAAAGCGCTGCCTCTCTGTGATCTAAGCCTTTTGCCTCACGCCCCTTCTCTAGGATAGCTCTCTGCAGCTCCTTATTGTCTTTATTCGCCTTTACATAGGCGATGGTATCAAGTATCTCTTGATGATTTATAAATTCCTCGGCCCGTGCCGAATACTTATCGTATTTCATTATCTTATTATTTTGCTGTAAAGCCATACAACGCTAGCTCTGATCGCAATAATTCTATTCCTTCTGCCGCTTCACTTCCAAAGCTCGCCTTATGATCATAAAGTTGATACAACTGCCGAAAGCGAGGCGGTGAGAGATTGGGCATTACTACATTTGCACCCGCTTCAATAGCCCTCCGACGTCCCTCATTGGAGAGTGACGCAACAGCTGTAGTAGCTGGTATATTAGCAGTCGGGCAGATCAAGCGGCAAAGAGCCACCATGCGTACCGTGAGGTCTAGCGAACCACTCGGGTAACTTCTAAATGGAGTATCGTGGTGTGGCAGAAAAGGACCAATCCCAATCATTGCAGGCTGAAACCTTTGGATAAAGGCTAAGTCGCGTGCCAGATGACAAAGCTCTTGACCTGGCGAACCGACCATACCTCCTACTCCTGTCTCAAAGCCAATCCCTTTGAGAGCATTAAGTGCCGCCACACGACTCTCAATACGCTGACGCGGAGGATGAAGTTGCTGGAAGTGAAGCGGGTCTATCGTCTCGTGACGCAATAGATAACGTCTAGCTCCCGCATCATAAAGCTCTTGATATTCAGGTTGACTCATTTCGCCAAGCGAGAGGGTCAATACCACATTGGGATACTTCCGATGTAGCTCACGCACCAACTCTACCAAGCGGTTGCCTCTCCAGTAGAGGTCTTCACCACCTTGGAGTACAAACGTACCGAGACCTAAAGTGTTTCCTATACTGCAGACCTCAAGAATCTCCTCCTCTGTTAGTCGATACCTATCAACCGCTCTATTAGAAGCACGAATACCACAATAGTAGCAGTCGGAACGACAATAATTGGAAATTTCAATGAGCCCACGAAGCTTTATCTCACGGCCGAAGTGCTCCTTCGCAACCGCTCCTGCTACCTTCTCCACCTCATTCCCTTCACAGCTGAGCAACTCAAGGAATTGTTTTTCCTCAAGATGCTCTCCTTGTAAAAGCCTAGCGAGGGAGGTCGGCATAAGTGAGTGGAATCGTTGAGATCTCTTGAGCCAATTGCTTACGACCTGCCACAATATGATTGTGGGCACTCGGTCCATTGACACACCCACCAGGGCAACACATCACCTCAATAAACTGAGCTGGAGCAGTGCCTCGTACCGCATACCCTTTGAGCTTCGCAAGTGTCTTCTTGTCTATATTGCAAATCATCTCCGTAGTGATCTTATCCACCTTATCCGCAGTCTCAGGCTGGCATCTTAGATAGCTCTGAACAGCACCCATCACGCCTCCATTCTGGGCAAAGCCGTGTGCCTCGCGTACAGAAGTAACCTCTGGGAGGTAGCTCTCCTCATTCTTCAAATCGATCTCAAGGGCAGAAAAGATTGAGGCAATCTCTTCAAAGGTCATCACATAGTCCACCTCCTGACCTTCACGACGCGCCTCTTTGCGCTTCGCCACGCAAGGGCCAATAAATACGATTTTGCCATTGGGGTACTTAGCTCGAGCCCGCTCAGCAGTGTAGTACATAGGCGACTTAGAGTCGGAGACAAAGTCATGCAACTTAGGAATATGCTTGTCAATCGCTTCATAGAATGAAGGACAACAAGAGGTAGTCATAAAGGACTGCCCAGCCTCCAACTTCTCCAAAAGCTCGTGGCCTTCGTGGTGCACAGTGTCCATAGCACCCTGAGCCACCTCAATCACGTCGGAGAAGCCGATACGCTTCAATGCCCCATACACCTGAGCATGAGGAGCATCGTACTGGGCCAAAATAGCAGGAGCCACAATAGCTATCACCTTTTCACCCGCCTTAATCTCCCGAAGCACATCAAAAACCTGAGAGACTTCAAAGATAGCACCAAATGGACAAGCATTGATACAAGAACCGCAGTAGATACAGCGACTTTCATCAATGTGCTCAATACCACGCTCATCCTTCTTAATAGCACCAACTGGGCAAGAAGCCTCACAGGGCACAGGGATATATACAATAGCATGGTAGGGGCAAGCTCCATGGCAACGACCGCAACTAATGCAGTCATCATGATCAATCTCCGCCTGACCATTTTTCTTAAAACTAATGCACTTCTTAGGGCAGGCATTGTAACATGCCTTACTCACACAGCCACGGCAGAGGTTGGAAACCTCATAATTGATTTCCACGCAACTGGTGCAAGCCTCATCAACAACACAGAGAAGATTGTCTTTCTTCTGACGTTCCTCGAGTGCCTGCTTAGCGTAGTATGAGAGTGGGGTCACTTCATCTACCTCATCCGTCATATCTAGTCCCAATAGCGGGAACATCTTATATCGTAGCACTGCACGCTCTTTATGGCGACAGCAACGAATACGTTCTTTGCGATGCCGTGGGATCATCTCTATGGGTACAGAATCTATTTTCTCTGCCAATTCACCATCATACCAAAGTCGCACAAGCTTTGAAAGTAGCTCATGGCGAATAATCATCACATTGTTGGAGTAAGCCATATCTGTCCTATTAAAAATATCTAGCCATATATACTATATTGTACATAAAGCGGTTAGAATTACAATACAAAGATAACACTTTTTACGCACAATTGATACCTCCTCATTGCAAAATCTGAAGCACCAACTACTCATTTGATAAAGAATAGGGAGCATCGCTTGGCATAGTCCCTCGCTGATAGTTGGGTTGGGGACCCATCTCAAATGTTATTTCATCACTATTCCTCAACTGGTCAAACGTTAAGTAGTTCCTACTCCACTGCTTTCCATCAATATAGATAGACTGTATGTAGCGATTATCTCTGTTATTATCCGTTGATTTCAACTTGATAGGTTGCATACCCGGACGCTTCACTACCACTTCGTCAAATAGAGGCGAACCAATCACATACTGTTGCGACCCGGGGCAGACAGGATAGAAACCCATGGCCGAAAAGACATACCACGCAGAAGTCTGTCCATTATCCTCATCACCACAATACCCATCAGGCGTAGGTGCGTAAAGGCGATTCATCACCTCACGTACACGGTACTGAGCCTTCCAAGGCTCCCCAGCATAATTATAGAGATAGATAGCGTGCTGAATTGGCTGATTACCGTGAGCATAATTGCCCATATTCATAATTTGCATCTCTCGTATCTCATGAATGGTAAATCCGTAGTAGCTATCATCAAAAAGCGGAGGTACATTAAAGATACTATCCATCATCTGTACGAATGTACTGGTGCCGCCCATTAAGTTGATCAACCCTTGTGGGTCGTGGAATACAGACCAAGTATAATGCCAACTATTTCCCTCAGTAAAGGCATCACCCCACTTAAGTGGATTAAATGGAGCTTGCCACTCCCCATTTTGTAGTTTTCCTCGCATCAAGCGGTGGCTTGGATCAAAGAGATGGCGGTAGTTCATGGCCCTCTCGCGATAAATAGCAATCTCCGACTCAGGTTTATTAAGTGCCTTTCCAAATTGGTAGATGCACCAATCGTCATAAGCATACTCTAGGGTACGAGCAGCACTCTCATTAATACCCACATCGCAAGGCACATATCCTAGCTTATTGTAATACTCAAATCCAGCACGCCCAGTAGCACTCACTTCAGGGTGGCGGCTATGGGCACCGTGCACCACAGCCTCCCATAGCACCTCAGCATCCTTCTTGGGGGTAAGTCCCATAATATAACCATCTGCCACTACCGAGGCACTATTATTCCCCACCATTATATCACGGTGCCCAGGGCTAGCCCATTCAGGCAAGAACCCACTCTCACGATAGGCATTGGCAAGACCCTCTTGCATCTTACTCGCCTCTTCGGGATAGCAAAGATTGAGCAGTGGGAATAGACTTCTAAAGGTATCCCAAAAGCCAGTATCGGTATACATATACCCAGGTAACACCTTGCCATTATATGGGCTGTAGTGCAAGACCTTACCAGATGCATCTACCTCATAAAAACGTCGTGGAAAGAGTAGCGAACGATAGAGTGTAGAGTAGAAGGTGCGGATATCATCGAGGTCGGTCCCCTTCACTTGTAGCCGTCCAAGCAAACGGTCCCATTCAGCACGCCCCTCCTCTGCCACTTCGCTTAGAGAGCGACCAGCTACCTCCTCCAGATTCTGCCAAGCCTGCTCTGTGCTGATAAAGGAGCTAGCCACCCTTAGGGTCACTTTGCTACCTCTAGGGAAACCAATCGCTAGAGTGGTGCTATCGGAAGAGACCAGTTCAAATGGCACATCACTAGTCAGTACAAAGTAATTGCAAAAGTTATCAGGCACTCCACCACTATTCTTAGTGGTATATCCTGTAACCACTCCCCGAGATTCATCTGCAGAGATCTTACAGGGAGCCTCCATCGCATCTATCACCAGATAATTATCTAGATAGTCGGGGTAGTGAATATCGAATACCACGGCACGCTCAGTAGGTGCCAATTCCACCTCGGTATCATGGTCGGCCAAGTAGACACTATAATAATATGGTTTCGCCACTTCCGCTTTGTGCGAAAACCAACTCGCCCGCTCTACCTCCTTTGTACGCAAGTCTCCCGTGACTGGCATAATGGAGAACTGACCGTAGTCGTTCATCCAAGGGCTTGGCTGGTGCGTCTGCTTAAAACCCTGAATCTTATTAGCGGTATAGGTGTACTGCCAACCATCGCCATTCTTCCCCGTCTGAGGAGTCCAAAAGTTCATCCCCCACGGCCGAGCTATGGCGGGATAGGTATTGCCCGACGAAAGCTCATAGGTCGACATTGTGCCCATCAGCACTTCAACATGATCAACAGGCTGTACTTGGGCATTCAAATTCAATAAGCTAGCCACACCGACTAGGCATAAAAAAAGTATTTTTCGCATCATGGTAATGAGATTGTAGCTCTTTGCTCTCTGTAAGATTCAAACTTTCGATTTTGGATAATGGTCTCCCACGCTTTCGCCTCTTGGATCGCCTCAAGAGAATCCTTTCTGAGATCGTAGCATTCAAGCGAAGGAACCATTAGAGTCTGCCCATAACGCAGATTGTTAGGATCAGGGATACTATCTTTATTCGCCATATAGATATAGACCCAGTAATAGACATTGCCGTAATACCGACGAGCAATCTGTGCCAAGGAGCCTCCCCTACTTACCTGAATGGTATCTATTGCAATAGGGTTTTCTGGCGTGAGTACAAGGGTATCTTTCACCACTAGAATAGTATCTTTCACCACAGCCACCTGCTTACTCTCTTCGGGCAGAGGTGCTGGAGACTTAGGGACTAGCCACCACACGACTAATACGAATAGTGCCACCACTGCCAAGGAGGTCCAAAGGATTGGGGCAGTGTTGCGGGATTTTTTCTCTGGAGATGCAACTGAGGTCGCCTCAACCGGCACAGCTTCTGCTTGAATCGGTTGCTCAATAACCTCCGGCTTCTCTAGCTCATCACTAGCGGTGATACTATCAGTAATGGCAAATTGAGCCACAGTCGCCCCCTCAGCTACCGTAGAGGTTGTTTGAAGCTCTGGAAATTGTACGCCCTCCCGAAGCAACGTAGGCTTGTAGACAGAAAAAGGTTGATTAAGCAGCTCAATCACCGCACTAGAGGGGACAAAGTTCAACAACAATACCCCCTCAATCTCCTCCGTCACATAAAAGTCACCCAACCCAAATAGAGAGACCCTTCGTCCCCTAAACAAACCATCTAAGAACTCCTTTATCTCAGCAGCAAGAGCTCTAGAGACCTCTTCCTCATCTAAGTTGTGAAGCAGGGCTAATGACTCAATAAACTCTTGTGTTACATATGAAGTAGGTGCATCATAATCCAATTGAGTATAACGCTGCGCCTCCAACAGGTATTCAGCGGGAATAAACTCCAAAGCGATATGTGGAGGCATCAACATCCGACCTCGTTCCTCGGTCAAAATGTACTCTTCGCAAAACCGAGCTCTAAATAGGCCAATGCATGGCAATACGAGGTCACTTTGCTCCACCAACCTCGCCTGCATAAGAGCCTGCGCCTGCCTCAAGATATCGCTATTAACACTCATACCAATCTCCCAATGGTATCAAAGCCATCTGCCTCTACAATCTCCACATCATAGAAGTCCCCAATGGTCAGTTCCTCATCCGTCACTACTAACACCTCGGGGTCCACATCTGGTGAGTCGTACTGGCTACGTCCAATATAGTAGCCCTCCGAAGCCCGATCAATGATCACTTTCTGAATGGTACCCACCAATTCCTCAGCCTTCTCAAAAGCAATCTCCTCTTGGAGCGCCATCAAGCGATCCAGTCTCTCTTGCTTCACTTCGGCTGGCACCTCATCTTCATAATGCTGATAAGCATAGGTCCCCTCCTCGTGAGAGTAGCTAAAGGCACCCATTCGCTCAAAGCGGACTGTTCGCACAAAGTCCATCAACTCCTCAAAGGCCTCCTCACTCTCCCCAGGGTGCCCCACCATCAAAGTGGTCCGCAAATAAATACCTGGCACCCGCTCCCGAATAGTCGAGATAAGTGCTAGCGTCTCCTCCCTCGTCACGAAGCGTCGCATAGAGCTCAGCACCTCATCATTGATGTGCTGTAGGGCGATATCTAAGTATTTGCACACCTTCGGCTCCTCCCTAATCGCATCTAGCAGTTCCATGGGGAAGTGATTGGGGTAAGCGTAGTGTAGTCGCACCCACTCAATGCCATCAATCTTACAGAGCTCCCTCACCAATTGTGGTAGCTTTGCTTCTTTGTAGAGGTCTATCCCATAATAGGTCAGATCCTGAGCAATCAACTGAAGCTCCTTCACCCCTTGTGTGGCAAGGCTCTTAGCCTCCTGAAGAATCTCCTCCATCTGCCGAGATTGGTACTTTCCCGTCATCAGTGGAATAGAGCAGTAGGCACAAGTACGGTCGCACCCCTCAGCAATCTTGAGGTAGGCATAATGGTCGGGAGTTGATAGGAGCCTCAAATCGGCTGGAGTGGTGTGGTATGCCTTTCCAATATCAGCCAACAACTCCTTCCAATTAAATTTACCATAAAACCTATCCACCTCTGGGATCTCCGCCTGAAGCTCCTCCATATACCGCTCACTCAGACAGCCCATTACAAATAGCTTGCCGATCCGCCCCTCCTTTTTCCCCTCTACCAATTGCAGAATGGCATTGATCGACTCCTCTCGTGCACTCTCTATAAAGCCACAAGTATTGATCACCACAATCTCCCCTTCAGGAATCTCGGCATCATGAACCACTTGGTAGCCATAGCTAGCAAATTGCTTCATCAGATGCTCCGAATCAACCAAATTCTTGGAGCACCCCATGGTGATCACATCTACTCTATTCTTCTTCACTACTCACCAAATAAAGAATCCACAAACTCCTGCTTATTAAATAGCTGTAGGTCAGTCATCTGCTCACCCAGACCTATGTACTTCACAGGGATCTTAAATTGGTCAGAAATTCCAAGAACCACGCCACCCTTTGCAGTTCCATCAAGCTTCGTCACAGCTAGAGCGGTTACATCAGTAGCAGCGGTAAATTCCTTTGCCTGCTCAAAGGCATTCTGCCCCGTAGAGCCATCCAATACCAGCAACACCTCTTGTGGTGCTTCAGGCAGTACCTTCTTCATCACATTCTTGATCTTGGTTAGCTCATTCATTAGCCCCACTTTATTGTGTAGCCTTCCAGCGGTATCAATCAGCACCACATCGGCACCTTGCGCCTTGGCATGAGCCACCGTATCATAAGCGACCGAAGCTGGGTCACTCCCCATCTCCTGCTTGATGACAGGCACCCCTACTCTCTCGCCCCATATCACTAATTGGTCTACCGCCGCCGCTCTAAAGGTATCGGCAGCCCCGAGCACCACTTTATATCCTGAGCTCTTGAATTGATAGGCGAGCTTGCCAATGGTGGTCGTTTTGCCCACACCATTCACCCCTACCACTAGTATTACGTAGGGCTTTTCCTGCTCTTTGATCGAGAAGTCGGTACCATCACTGGTATTATTCTCTTCCAACATAGCAGCCACTTCACTACGCAAGATTTGCTGTAGCTCACCAGTCCCCACATACTTATCTCTAGCTACACGCTCCTCAATCCGCTTGATGATTTTGAGCGTGGTAGGCACTCCGACATCGCTACTCACCAGCGTCATCTCCAGCTCATCGAGTACCTCATCATCCACCTTGGTCTTTCCGACCACACTTCTAGATAGCTTCCCAAAGAAAGAGGATTTGGTCTTCTCCAATCCACTATCCAGCGTCTCCTTTTTCTCCTTCGAAAACAGTCCAAAAAAAGCCATTATCTTCTCCAAATATAAGTATCCAAAGCCCTCAAAAAGGGCAACGATACCCTCGGTTAATCCATTCTACTCAAATAATCCTCCACCCCATATTCTCTTAGCAACTCTAGCTGCCCATCCAATCGCTCCACACAGATAGAAGGGTGCTTAATGCCATTAAACATCGTAGTCTTAACACTGGTGTAGTGCAGCATATCCTCAAAGATGAGGAGATCGCCTACCTTGGGTTCATTAGCAAAGTACCAATCGCCCATCACATCGCCACTCAGACAGCTATTACCTCCGATACGATATTGGTGCGTATGGGTAGCCGTGGGTGCCATCTCTGCACCCCTCACACGTGGCTGGTAAGGCATCTCAAGACAATCAGGCATATGGCAGGTAAAAGAGGCATCCATCATCAGTGTTCTTATACCATGATTCTCCACAATATCCTCAATCGTGGCAACTAAGTAGCCAGTCTCCCAAGCAAAAGCACTCCCTGGCTCCAAGATAATATGGAGATGAGGATACTTAGCCTTAAAACTGAGCAAAAGCCCGATCAAGTGCTCCACATCATACTCCTGATGCGTCATCAAGTGGCCACCTCCTAGATTGAGCCACTTTGCCTGCTTCAATAGATGGTCACACTTCTCCTCTATTACCTTGAGTGACCGCTCCAATTGATAGGAATTGCTCTCACAGTGCGTATGGATATGAATACCCATCAAGCCCTGAGGAAGTTTCTCAGGGATCTGCGACACAATCGTTCCCATACGGCTACCTGGAGCCGCAGGATTGTAGAGCTCTGTACCCACCTCGCTATACTCGGGGTTGATTCGAATACCACACTCTATCGGGTGACCTTGATAGCCCCGCACCCTAGGGTAGTCCCGCTCAAATTGCGATAAGGAGTTAAAGACAATATGGGTGCTACACTCCATAATCTCCTCAAATTCCTCCGATTTATAAACGGGGGCATAGGTATGCGTGAGGCTACCCATCTTGTCCCTACCCATTCGTGCCTCAGCCAATGAACTAGCAGTAGAAGCCGAAATATACTCTCTAAAGATAGGAAACAACTTCCATAGAGCATACGCCTTAAAGGCCAAGATAATTTCCACACCTGTGCGGTCCGAGACCTGCTTTATACGCTCCAAGTTGGCCCTCAGCTGAGCCTCCACTTGCACATAAGCAGGTGTGGATAACTGCTGTGGAAAATACTCATGCGGATCTCTCCCCATCATCGCCTTGCTCCGAAAGTCAAACTGCGTACCCATATCTACTTCATTACATCTTTAGAGAACCAAAGATACCAAAAAAGTTGGGGATAGAGCCTAAAGAGTGAGGGTTTGCAGGGGTTACGCATTAGAATAGTCTTGTAAGTGGTAGTTATCGGGGTATCTATGAATAAGGAGATTGTTACTCTGAGTTCATAATTAACATCCTCGGATAAATCCATACCACAAATAAGGGGGCTGATGGTCTTCGTACAACTGCCTAAAAAAGCAACAGCTAAGTGGCCAAAAGTTTAGTTGCAACTAAGCAATTGCTTTGTTGCATCTCGGCATTTGCTTAGTTGCAACTCGCCGATCGCTTAGTTGCAACTCAGTTTCCTCTTTTATATAGCATTGAATATCAGTTTGTTATAAATGGGCTTTTTGGGCCACTACTTCCTCCTATTTTATAGGGTCATTAACTTATGCATTTGCTCCTAATGCGTAACCCCTGGGAGGGTTTGCGAGTAATGAGTAAATTATACAACCCCTTGTGGGTCAGACAAGCTCAACTTGTCCGATCCACAAGGGGTTATACATACAGTTCGGGCTTTATCAGTCCAAATTAGAGTTGGTCGAGTGCTTGCTTAAGGTCGGCAATGATATCCTCAACAGACTCTAGACCTACGGAGAGTCGAACAAGTCCTTGCGAGATTCCAGCTGCGGCACACTCCTCCTCGGTGTAGGGTGAGTGAGTCATACTGGCAGGGTGCTGAATAAGTGTCTCAGTATCTCCTAGGCTCACTGCAATAGAGCAGAGTTGGCATGAATTGATCAGCTTTTGTCCAGCTGGTTTGCCCCCTTTGACTTCAAAAGAGATCATTCCACCAGGGAGACGCATATATTTATCGGCAATCGCCTTGTACTTAAAACTAGCTAAACCAGGATACTGAACACTCTCCACCTTAGGGTGCGCCTCCAAAAACTCCGCCACCTTCTGTGCATTACTAGAGTGGCGATCCATACGGAGGGAGAGGGTCTTCATACCTCGCTCAATGAGGAACGCCTCGAGGGGGCCTAGGCAGGCGCCTGTGAGGTCCTTCACTCCTAGCAACCTTACTTGGGTGATATACTCTGTACTTCCCACTACAAATCCGGCAATCACATCACCGTGGCCATTGAGGTACTTAGTGGCAGAGTGAACCACCACATCTACTCCATACTCAATGGGTCGGCAGAGGTAAGGGGTACAATAGGTATTATCGGCCACCACGGTGATCCCTTCATGCTCGTGGGCAATCTTTGCGATCTGCTCAATATCCACCATATCCATAGTAGGATTGGCTGGGCTCTCAAAGTAAACCACCTTGGTATTGGGTCGGATCGCCTTCCGAAGCTCCTCGGGATTGGTCATATCCACAAAGGTCACCTCGATGCCATAACGACTGAGACCGTGAGAGAAGTAGGCATAAGTACATCCATAGAGCGTCTTGTGTGCCACCATATGATCCCCCTGCTGTAGCAGCACCCAAAGGGCGGAGGTGATAGCACCCATTCCCGAAGCACAGGAGATGGCAGCCTCGGCCCCCTCCAAAAGGGCGAGCTTCTCCTCTACCCGAGTGCAAGTAGGATTGCCCAATCGGCTATAGATGTAGCCAGGCTCCTCAAGAGCAAAGCGAGCACCACCCTGCTCAGCACTATCAAAAACATAGGTAGAAGTTTGGTAAATAGGAGTAGCGAGTGTGCCGAATGGATTTTTCTGAGGCACCCCATGAATGGCTTTGGTATCAAAGCCGTAGGTAGTAATTTTCTGGTCTTCTTGATTCATAAGTTAGTACATTATTATAGGTTTTGAATTGTGTTCCCACAAATGTACTAAAAAATAGCTATCATAACACCATAAAGAAGTGTGTTCACAAAACTGATTTGGGCACCACCTGATATCCGACACGGCGGATCAAGCTTCAATGTGTCAGCCGATAGATAGCTTAGATATAGCCACGCTCTACCATCACACAGACCCGCTCAATTAGGGCATCTTTGCCTTCGGGATCGTAGTCGGTCTTAAGTGAGGCACCGAAGGCTCCCGCCATGGTGTTCCAAAAACCTGCGGAAAAGCGACCTAGGTAGGCATCAATTAGTCCATAACTACTAGACCCTGTTTCTCGCCCTATCAGCTTGATCAGCAACTTTCCTTGATTGAGCGTCAGCTTCTTGAGTTGTGGTGTAAACTCCTTGAGGAGGTCCTTCTCCATCTGCTTGATATGCCTTCGCTTCTCTCGTTCTGTTGGTAGCGTTTCGAGATAGTCATAGGTCTCCATCAACGTAGCGGAGACCAGTTTGGCATAGGGGAGCGCTTTCTTTACATCACGTACCAACCGCCGATAGGCAAGCTGCTGCTCACGTGTATTGAGTCTGAGTGGCTTGAATATATGCACTACCGGCAGAGCGAAATTGGCAATAGTATCCCCCTCAAATATTGTAGCAGGGACTAAATAGCCCTCGGCCAATGGAGGTGGGATCTTGTCATCCTGAGCGAAAATTGAGAGACGCCCCCCCACAAGGAACCACAATAATAGTGGCACCTTGAACCGACTAAGTGTATGTATCATTTTGCCCAACATAATACGCTCTCTTTTTAATGCACACAAAGGTAATCTAAAAAGCAAGATACACTACCTATAAATAGGGCTCTTAGCTTTATTTATTACACATTAAGCATTTCTTAACCATAAAAATCCCCCTCACATCTATCAATTAGTGTGAGGGGGGCTCATCAATTGGGTGCCAATTAATAGAAACTAGTCAAGCACCTTGAGCAATTGCTCCACAGGCAACTTTTCCTTGAGTCCTGGCTCATCTAGAGCTTTACCAAAAGGCATTTGGGCTACTAGACGCCAGTTCTGAGGGGCTCCTACCTGATTGCGAATGGCATCATCGTCCATCCCGATATAGTGCTGAAGGCTAGCGCCAAATCCAAGTCCTACCAATCCTAGCCACACAGCCAATTGGTGCGACCCTTGCACCTGCTCTGCCCACTTAGGAAAGTTGTGGGCATAGAGTGGAAACTGCTTCATTAGTTGCTGGGTAGTCTCCTCTTCATCAAAGAAAAGGACGGTCCCTACTCCACTCATAAAAGCGGTATGGATCTTATCACGGGTACCACTATTATAAGCCTCCTCGCCAATATTCTGAATCAATACCTTCTCTATCAGCTGCCAGTGCTGCTTATGAGCCTCACCAGTGAGCAGTACCATTCGGACACCTTGTGAATTGAAGTGAGAAGGGATGAGTGCCAAAACCTCCTTAAGCATCTGCTCCACCTCTGCTTGTGGTGCCACCCACTCACCAGCCAATTGGTAGTGGCTATGGCGCTGATTCAATAATCTCTTTACGTTATCCAAATAATTCATTCTATCTATTCTTACCATGAAAAAGATCCAACCTCAGTACGGGGCACTTGTTGGACATAACAAAATAAGGGAGAGGGTGGCAAAGTGCACCTCTCTCCCTTATGCTTTTAAGTAATTACTTCCTAGGCTTTAGTTGCTTAAAGAAGTCATTGCCCTTATTATCAACCAAGATAAAGGCTGGGAAGTCCTCTACTTCAATCTTCCAAATCGCCTCCATTCCTAGCTCAGGGTACTCTAGCACCTCTACCTTTTTGATGCTATTCTGTGCCAAGATAGCAGCTGGGCCTCCGATACTTCCGAGGTAGAAGCCTCCATACTTGTGACACGCATCGGTCACCTGCTGACTACGATTACCCTTGGCAATCATAATCATACTACCGCCGTGGCTCTGGAAGAGATCCACATAAGGATCCATACGACCGGCAGTGGTAGGACCAAATGAACCAGAGGCCATTCCCTTAGGGGTTTTGGCAGGACCAGCGTAGTAGATAGGGTGATCCTTGATATACTGTGGCAAGCCCTCTCCCTTATCTATACGCTCCTTCAGCTTGGCGTGGGCAATATCGCGACCTACGATAATCGTACCGCTCAGTGATAGGCGGGTAGAGACAGGATACTGATCGAGCTGAGCCAATATCTCGCTCATAGGTCTATTGAGATCCACTTTGACCGATTCGCCCTCAAAGCCCTCACGATACTCCTCTGGAATAAGGCTAGCAGGGTTGGTCTCTAGTTTTTCAATCCAAATTCCCTCCTTATTGATCTTCGCCTTGATATTGCGGTCGGCCGAACAACTTACACCCATTCCAACTGGCACAGAGGCACCATGTCGGGGCAACCTAACGACACGCACGTCGTGAGCAAAGTACTTACCACCAAACTGAGCTCCAAGGCCAATCTTATGTGCCTCCTCTAGCAGCAGTTGCTCTAGCTCTAGGTCGCGGAAAGCTCTACCATACTCATTACCTGTCGTTGGCAGCTCATCGTAGTACTTGGTACTTGCCAGCTTTACCGTCTTAAGATTGGTCTCGGCCGAAGTTCCACCGATCACAAAGGCGAGATGGTATGGAGGACAAGCAGCTGTACCGAGAGTCTTCATCTTCTCCACCAAGAAAGGCACCAGTGTCTCGGGATTAAGGATCGCCTTAGTCTCCTGGTAGAGATAGGTCTTATTGGCCGATCCCCCACCCTTTGCCACGCAGAGGAACTTGTACTCATCGCCCTCCACAGCGAGTAGGTCGATCTGTGCTGGGAGGTTGGTCTTGGTATTCACCTCCTCATACATACTCAATGGCGCATTCTGAGAGTACCTCAGATTGTCTTCCGTATAAGTATCGTAGATACCGTGAGAGATAGCCTCCTCATCGGTAAAGTCGGTCCACACCCTTTGGCCCTTTTTACCCAATACGATCGCAGTACCAGTATCCTGGCAGAAAGGAAGCAGTCCCTTGGCACTTACCTCGGCATTTCTCAAAAAAGTAAGGGCAACGAACTTATCATTGTCAGACGACTCTGGGTCGGTAAGCACCTTCTGCACCATACGCTGATGATCGGGGCGGAGGTAGAAACTAACATCGTGAAAAGCTTGCCGCGCCATCTGGCGGATGCCTTCGTACTCCACCTTGAGGATGCTTTTACCCTCAAACTCAGCCGTACTTACATATTTATCGGTCAGTAAATAATATTCTGTCTTCTCCTTACCAAGTGGGAACATTTCCTGATAATGAAACTCTTTCTCTGCCATACTTCTTCTCAATTAGTTATATGTTTTAAATTATTGCTCATCTTCTCTATACAGCTCTAGCTTCATCGCTGCATCAATCAGCTCCAATGCTAGAAAGTGATTGGAGCCCATCACATCATAAATCCAATCTTCGGAGAGGACCCCCTGTGGCAAGTCACTAGGGAGCTTACCCTGATTGCTCAGCTCCACATCATCTCTCCACTCCTGACTGTAGTAATATTTGTGTACCTTCTGAAAGGCGGTTCGAGCTTTACGCCACTCCTCCAAAGTTGCTTGCAAAGCCTCATTAGCCGCATTCATACGATTGGTAGCCTCTTCCATTTGGGCAACCCTATTTATCACCTCTTTCATAAGCCTTGTATATTTAATCCCTCCCTATTCTACTCATCAAAGATACCAAAAGTTAGGTAATCACTTATAGTTATAGATAAAATAGGAGGGTACAGCATCAGTATGTGACGAAAAAGAGGTATATTTGCCGATAATTGTTTGGAGAATAAATAATCAACTATATAACAAGACTAAGGAGTAATGAATATCTCAATAGTAGAGCAAAAGGAGGGATTTGTAAGACTTCAAGTAGATGTTGAGAAAGACAACTACCAAGAGGCCTATAAGAAAGAGCTAAAGAAGGTAGCTCAGGGTGCCAATATCAAAGGCTTTAGAGCTGGTAAGGCACCTGTGGGGATGATTGAGAAGATGTTTGGCGAAGGAGTTCGCTTGGAAGCAATCAACCACCTTGTAGGTGACCTAGTAGATGGCTTCATCAAGGAAAAGGAGTTCAAGGTAATTGGTTGGGCGATTCCTGAGGAGAGCAATACCGAGGAGATGACCAAGGAGGATATGACGCTCTACTTCAAGCTAGCTCTCTATCCAAGTGAGTACGATTTTAATTTCGATGATAAGACGTTCACTAAGTACGAGGTAACAATCACCGACGAAGAGGTAGCAACAAGGTTGGAGGAGATGCAGAAAGCCAATGCCGACCTCCAAGAGACCGATACCGTAGTGGCCGATGCCATTGTAGGTGGCGACATCGCAGAGATCGAGGGCGACACCCGCAAGGAGGGTGGTATCCTCAAGGAGAATGTAACCATTTATCCTCAGTTCATGAAGGATGAGGAGGAGCAAAAGAAGTTCATCGATGCAGGCAAGGGCTCTGTAGTGGTATTCAACCCCTACAAGGCATTCGAGGGCAATGCAGCTGAGCTCACTAGCCTACTCGGCATAGAGAAGGATCATGTTGAGGAGCTGAAGGATAAGGAGTTTAGCTTCCAAATTGAGACCATTCGCCACATGGTACCAGCAGAACTTGATCAGAAGTTCTTTGACGCTGTCTTTGGCGAGGATAAGGTACACAATGAGGAGGAGGCCAAGACCAAGCTAAAGGAGTTTATGCAAAGCTCCGAGAATGGCAATGCTGAGTACAAGTTCACACAAGACTTTATGGAGTATGTGAAGGAGGAGAAAGCACCAAAGCTACAGCTAGCCGACGACCTGATCGTAGAGTGGTACACCGACAACCTCAAGAGAAACGACGAGGAGGAGAAGGCCGAAAAGGTAGATAAGGAGGCTCTTATCTCTAGCCTGAAGCGCGAAATGTACGTGAGAGAGCTCGCCAATCGTGAAGAGCTAAAGGTTAGCGACGAGGACATCAAGGGCTTTGCTTATGAGATGATCCGTAGCCAGTTTGCCCAGATGGGTTGGCACAATCCCGATCACGAGATCGTGGCTAAGTACGCTGAGCAACAGCTAAGCGATAGCAACTTCGCCTACTCTATTGAGATGAACATTCTAGAGCAAAAGGTAGGTAAAGCAATGCTCGATAAGGTAAAGCTAGAGACTAAGCAGGTAAATGCAGAGGAGCTGCATGAGATTCTCAATCCTAAGCAGGAGGAGGAGACAGCAACTGCCGAAGAGGAGAAGTAATTCCTCACAAGCGATTTCATAATAGCGGGGTCGACTATTTAGATAGTCGACCCCGCTATTTTATACTAGAGGCTATACTCTAAAGAGTATGAGCTCGATTACTTGGATTGATTTGTCTTTTCCTTGCTATACTTGTTGTAAGCTTGCGCCAAAATCACCCCACTCTCTGAAAGATGCTCCAAATAAAGGTCATAGGTTTTTCCGAACTCTGCTACGGTAGCATCGTAAGATTCTATAGTAATCCAGAGTAAATCTTTATCTACGATAGAGCACTTGATACAGCGATTGTCACGATTAGTTTCATTCATTGCTTTTAGCATCGCAACTTGGTCTGTATCCTCGTCCATTCCTAAATAATAGGAAAACTGCACATAAAAAGGAGCCTCATCATCTACAACTATAACAAAATAAGTGCTTCCCTCTTTCTTAAATTCAATGTCTCCATCCTCATCAATAGATGGGACATATCCCTCTAGCTTCAGAAAATTCGCAATGGAATCCCTAAATGCCACATTGGCAGCCGAACGCTGTACAGGTGGCTCCTGAGCAAAGCAGCTCAATGCTGACAGAGCAAAGGCAACGAATAAAATAAACTTCTTATACATAAACAAGTAATTAAATGTTGATAAATCTATCGCAAAGGTAATGAAAAAAGGAATTGAGTGTATTAGCGAACGACCTATTAACAGATGGATAGAAAGAAGTAATTCCTCACAAGCGATTTCATAATAGCGGGGTCGACTATCTAGTAGTCGACCCCGCTATTTTTTACACTGGAGGCTATACTCTAAAGAGTATGAGTTTGATTACTTTGATTGATTTTTCTTTTCAGAACTATACTTGTCATAGGCTTGCACCAAAATCACCTCACCCTGTGAAAGAAGACCCAAATAAATGTCATAGGTTTTTCCGAACTCGGTCACCGTTGTACAAAAAGATTCCACAGAAATCAAAAGCAATTCTTTATTTACGATAGAGCACTTGATACAGCGATTGTCACGATTAGTCTCATTCATGGCTTTTAGCATCGCAACTTGGTCTATATCATCGTCCATTCCTAAATAATAGGAAAACTGCAGATAAAAAGGAGCCTCATCGTCTAAGACACTAACAAAAAAAGTGCTTCCCTCCTTCTTAAATTCGATGTCCCCATCCTCATCAATAGATGGGACATATCCCTCTAACTTCAGAAAATTCTCAATGGAATCTCTAAATGCCACATTGGCAGCCGAACGCTGTACAGGTGGCTCCTGAGCGAAGCAGCTCAATGCTGACAGAGCAAAGGCAACGAATAAAATAAACTTCTTATACATAAACAAGTAATTAAATGTTGATAAATCTATCGCAAA
The DNA here is from genome assembly GCF_022845615.1 of Porphyromonas somerae. Taxonomy (NCBI): domain Bacteria; kingdom Pseudomonadati; phylum Bacteroidota; class Bacteroidia; order Bacteroidales; family Porphyromonadaceae; genus Porphyromonas; species Porphyromonas somerae. Next base: position 1,351,914 of record NZ_AP025559.1, read on the forward strand.
GGTAATAAAAAAAGAAATTGCGTGTATTAGACCGATGACCTATTAACAGATGGATAGAAAGAAGCAATGTCTCACATTGTATAATTGAGAAATTTAGATTACCTTTGCAGAGCAATTAAGGATACGAGCCCGGATGGTGGAATCGGTAGACACGAAGGACTTAAACTCCTTTGGCCAGCAATGGCTGTGCGGGTTCAAGTCCCGCTTCGGGTACAAGATAAGCACTTGCGGTAGTAGCTCAGTTGGTAGAGCATTGGCTTCCCAAGCCAAAGGTCACGAGTTCGAACCTCGCCTACCGCTCTAAAGTAAACAAGAGAGTTGGATATACAATTTATCCAACTCTCTTTTTTCACATACAAGTAGCACCACTCCACTAATAAGAGGCTATTTAATATAGGCCTACAAAACACCCAATATTCTCTTCCTAGTAGGAGACTAAAAGGTGAGTTGCAACTAACCAATTGACGAGATGCAACTAAGCAAACGGCGAGATGCAACTAAGCAAACGGCGAGATGCAACTAAGTAATTGCTTAGTTGCATCTCAATTTTTGCTCAGATGAGGGCATTGAATATCAGAGGGTTAGAAAACGACCTACCCGATTGTTGTTTCAAGCATCCCCTACCTCACGTCCCTTTGTGGATCGGACAAATATATACCATCAACAAGATAGCAGATCGCCTTCAAGTAACTCTATAAATAAAATAGCCTCATCAGCATCAGAAAGATACTGATGAGGCGACCTAAACCTTTAGTGCCACGAATGGCTCACTGTGTGATTGGGATGGGATTCGAACCCATGACCGATAGCTTAGAAGGCTATTGCTCTATCCAGCTGAGCTACCCAACCAATCCATCTATTTAACCTAGATTGCTTCGAAAGAAGCTTTATAAAATAGTCGGGATGACTGGATTCGAACCAGCGACCCCACGCCCCCCAGACGTGTACTCTAAACCGGACTGAGCTACATCCCGAACTTTTACTGAGTGCAAAGATAACACAATAATTGCTATTTGCCACGAATTTGCAATAAGAAATTACTGTTTACTAAGGCAAAGAGGCGATAATTAGGGTAGAAACTCCTTGAGATGCTGATATAGATGAGCCGTAGGCAGCCCCATTACATTGTGGTAGGAGCCTTTGATCTCCTTTACTCCTATCAATCCTATCCAATCTTGAATACCATAAGCTCCAGCTTTATCCAAGACCTCATACCGATTTACATAGTAGCTAATCGCCTCTTCGGTCAAATGGTCAAAGAGTATATCGCTCGTCACACTCGCTCTGAACTGTCGATCTGACATCGTAAGGCAATAACCTGTAATTACCTGATGCCACTTTCCAGACAATCTATTGAGATAGGTGACCGCCTCGTCGAGACTGTGGGGTTTCTCAAGGATCTCTCCCTCCAAGACCACTATTGTATCTGCTGTAATCAGTAGATCATTGAGGTGTAATTGAGGGAGTAAGAACTCAGCCTTGCGCGTTGCCAATACCAATGGCACTTCATTCGGGTCCTGCACCTCAATATGATCCTCTGGTGCATGACTTGGACGCACTTCAAAGGTAAGGCCAAGCTGCTTCAGCAATTCTACTCTGCGAGGAGATTGAGAGCCAAGTATGATATGGAGCCCCTTTAGTTTCGACTCTAGCGGATGTGCCACCTTTTGTTCATTCATCATATCTACCAACCAAAAGCGTGCTCATCATTGAGCCATAATCCTTTCATTTTTAGCACCTCTTCGAGCACAGCACGTGCTACCCCTTCGCCCCCATTAATAGGGACAATGTGGCTAGCAATTGCTTTGGTCTCTGGTGAAGCGTCCTTAGGAGCCACCGAAAAACCACAAGCTTTCATCACGGGGATATCAGGGATATCATCACCACAAAACAGGCATTGGGATGCTTTAAGACCAGTCTTCTGCAAGAAGTCATTAAGGGCATCGATTTTAAGACCAGCCCCCATATAGATATGTTGGATGCCCAGCCCTTTGTATCGTTTTGGCACACTCTCTGAATAGCCTCCGGAGATAATCCCGAGTACAAGCCCCTGCCTACAGGCTTCTCGTATCGCATAACCATCTCGTACATTGACAGTTCGCTCTGGCACCCCCTCGCTATTGATATGGGTGGTGACTCTCGAGAGCACCCCATCGACATCAAATAAAACTCCTTTGATATGGTTTAGATCCGTTGGAAAAGAACTCATATTTAAGTAAATCAATGATTCATAATTGACTTAGTCAGCACCTCATAGATCTCACGTGATTGCCCTTGAAGAAGTGCCAAATGGCGATCGATAGTCCGATAGTCGTGCCGAATAGCGGGCCCTGTTTGTACCTCCTTGGGCGAAGCTGATAACGCTTTATTTAAGGTCTCCTTGACTAAAGGACCCAGCAACTGAAAGTCTAGTCCAATATCGTGTAACACTTCATCGGAAATGGAGTAGAGATGATTAACAAAATTGCACGCAAAGACAGAGGCTAAATGCAGCTTCACTCTCTCCTTACTAGACAGATAATGTACTTGTCTGCTGCATAACGCATTCGTGATTTTGCCGATGACCTCTTGACATTTCTGGGTATTGGCTTCTGGAAAAATAGGGATCTCGGAAATCACCAGCTCTCTATTTTCAGAGAAGGTCTGCATCGGATAGAGTACTCCACGATTATTGATGGGCGTCAAGGCATCTATTGAAGTTCCGCCTGAGGTATGCAACACTACACCGTTATAATCACTAGGGAAATGACTTGCTACTTCACCAATCGCATCATCTTTGACTGCAATCAAGACAAAATCAACTGGCAAGTCAGCTAGCTGATCAATGGAGTCAACAGTTTCGGCTCCTATCTTCTGTGCCAATGCGGTCGCGTGTGACTTGGTAGGGCTGTATAGTTCCGAGCAAGTTACCCCACCCTTCACTAACGCTTCCGCCAAGTGAGTAGCCACTCTGCCGCTACCCACTAAGGCGAAATTAAAGCTCTCTTTCCTCATACCTTCCTACGAAAAGACGCTCCCACTCCACCTCTCGTTCACGTGGCTTAAGCATATCGGCTTTTGCCACCTCCCCTATGCCTATAATGCAGAGTACTTTATAGCTATCGGGCAAATCTAGCTTGTACTTGATATACTCCTCGGCAGTAGCTCCTTTGGGCGAAGGGCTGTCCTCGATATGGCACCAGCAAGAGCCAAGGTCGTGATCGGTCACTGCTAGCTGAATAAAGGAGGCAGCTATAGCACAATCCGAATAAGGGCGCTTGCTCTTATTGCTATCGCTACACACCACAATGGCAACTGGAGCACCAGCCAAAAACTGGCTCCCGCGCTCACGGCATTCACTAAAGTCTTTGAGCAGCTGCTTATCCTCAACCACAAAGAATCGAGTGCTTCTGCTATTCTTAGATGTAGGTGCCCTTAGCCCCGCCTCCAATATATCCTTTAGCACTTCCGAATCGATAGGTTGGTTGGCATACTCGCGTACGCTCCTTCTCTTTCGAGATAAAAAAGTCAAATGTGAAAACATATTCCTTATATCATTAAAGATTAACGTTCATAAAAAAAGCAATTGTCTAGTCATTCATCGCCAACTCCAATAGTACTCTATCGGCGAAGTCCCAGCCCTTATCAGTAAGAGCAAAGCGATCGCCCCATTGCTTTAGGAGTTCTTCATTTACTAGCCTGAACAGTGACTTTTCTGGAATAGCAAAGTTTTTTTTCTCCATCTCTGCAATAGATATTCCCTCAGCGGTTCGTAAGCGTGTTAGGAGATACTCTTCATACTCCATCTCTGGGGTAATATACTCAATCTCACGGGATAAAAAACCTGCACCTGTAAGCAATTGATCAGTATATAGTGGCAAGGAACTAGCATTCCACGAGCGCCAAGGAGCTACATAACTATGAGCGGAAGGACCTAATCCGATATAGGGCACCCCACTCCAATAGTTGCTATTGTGCCTAGAACGAAAAGAGGGTTTTGCGAAGTTGGATATCTCGTAGTGCTGATAGCCCGCCTCGGTTAGCACCTGCCTCACAGTATGTGCCATCTCTATAGAAACCTCCTCACTCAGCTCGTTGATTTCTCCCTTACTACGCATCTCATAAAGTGGAGTTCCCTCCTCATAGATAAGATCATAAGTAGAAATATGCTCTGGAGAAAGTGAGACCAATTGGTCTAAATCCTCCCCTAGCTCTTTGAGCTCCTCTGTAGGAATGCTGTATATTAAGTCAAGAGAGATATTATTTACTCCTTCTTGGCGTAGACTCTCAAAGAGAGCAATGATCTCCTGATGGCTATGACGGCGACCTAGCTTTTGAAGCAACCGATCGTGGAAAGACTGAGCCCCGATACTAAAACGATTGACACCATAGGAGAGCAGATGCTCAATATCTACCTTTCCAACGTCACCAGGGTTACACTCAAATGATATCTCAGCCGATGGTGAAACGTTGTAATGGCTTCGCAATACTCCTATTATCTCTCCGATATAATGGTGTGGCAATAAAGAAGGGGTTCCACCGCCAAAGTAGATGGTCTCAATGTCCATTCCTCCGAGCTCATAAGCTCGCTTTTGTGCCTCAATCTTTAACGCCTTTACATAGCGAACGACCTCACGGCTGTTGGCCACAGAGTAAAAATCACAGTACAGGCACTTTTTCTGACAAAAAGGAACGTGAACATAAATACCAGCCATAGTCGCACTATATGTGATCCTTCACATCGTCAAGCGTTACCAATTTATTCATTATGGCATAAATTGTGAGACCAGAAGGGCTATGAATATTGAGTTTGCGTGCTATATTGCGCCGGTGGGTAATGATCGTATGGGTAGAGAGAAAAAACTTCTCGGCTATCTCCTTATTAGTAAGCCCCTTCACCACTGCTACCACTACCTCTTGCTCCCTAGGTGTCAGCACCATCTCCTCTGCATTGCTTCCATCCACCTCTAGTACACTCTCAAGCATATTAGAGACTTCATTCCCCCCATCTGTTGAGAGGATTTTTCCATCAAAATTCTTTGAGAGCTCTGCTTCAGCCAATGTGGTACAATAAGATACGATCCTCAGCTCATCATTTCCAAGTGCTTCCTTCAAGATAGGCACCATTGGATCAGAAACCACGTCGGGAGATACAATCAGCAAGTCAGGCAACACCTCCTTACAACTCTCTAGTAGCCTATAGGGATCTGCTAGCATATTTAACCCCAAATGGAAGGTCGTCTGCCTTTGGAGCAAATGCTCAATATAATGTGCACGCCCAGCATCCCCCACAGCCACCAATACCGAATATCTCATATACAGAATGCTCTATTTTAGCTTGTCTTCCTCCATTTCTCTTACACAAGGAATGAGGATATGATCTTCCACATCATTATGAATGTGAAGCTCCTCACTACAGGTAAAGAGATCATGAAGCACATTATTGACCTTGAAGTCCATCTCCATCGGATAGTACTTAATAAATATATTCTTAAGCTCCAGCATTTTTAGCTCCACTTGGTCGTGGCGCTTCTCAAAAGTTCGGATAGAATACTCTAGGTCATTAGCTCCCTCCAGAAGTGACTCAACGTATGGGAAAACCACCTCATCCTCATACTTCATATGCTGAAACACTTCCTTTTCATAATTATCAAAGTACTTCTGAATCACAAACCTTATATCCTCAGGGGCCTGCTCAATAGCTTCCAACATATTTCTTCGGATCTCAGGAAGCCTGAAATCAAGGAAGTAGCTGTGGCTATTTCTAAGGAAACGAATTAGTAGAGGTATTGATAGTTTTTTGTACAACCCTTTCTGCCCTACCCCCTCATCAAAGAGAATAAAATGGACCACGAAAAGGAAAGTATCCACATCAACACCATGTTCATCACAAATCTCTTTGATCGTCCGCTCACCGACTCCCAATGGGATATCAAATCTATAGATAAGTAGCAGGATATTATAGTGTTCACTCACCAAATCCGCCATCTTACTGTGCGAGGAATAATGTCTATTCTTCATGTGTTATTCTTATCTCCCTTGTCATTAATAATAACTACCTACCTTGTTACCTTCACCATCAAAGCCTACAATAAAGCAATCTTTATACTTCCGTCTCAAATCACGCTGATAGCCTTTTGCCTCATCTAGACTAGTGGTATCATAAAAGGTGTACTTGTAATACTTACCCTCCTTAGTTACTTTTACTACATCCCTATATGAGCCGAAATAACTTGGTTTTAGCTTTCTTGTATCTGCCATTACCTGTACTCGATAATGTATTTCTCCGGCAACGGCCTTACCATCGGATTTGGTCATTACTGACTGCGAGGCAACCTCGGGTGCATTCTCAGCCACTACCTCCTTACCCTTAGTGTTTCCGCCTCCACGACCAGATATCTTAGCTTCGTAGTCGACTACTGCCTGTGCGATACTTTGGGCTAGTTTTCTCGACCCATTCTTCGACAACATATACTCTTCATCAGAAGGATTAGAGATAAAGCCAAGCTCCACCAGCACACTAGGCATAGCGACTTCCCTCAGCACCAAAAAACCAGCTTGTTTCACTCCGCGGTTACCTAACCCCCCATTGACCATACCACCTTGTATCAACTCTGCTAAGTCGATACTAGAGGAGAGATGCTTATTTTGAATAAAGTTGAATATGATATAGCTTTCCGATTCATTAGGGTCAAAACCTTTATAGATAGCTCCATGGTCTTTCTCATAGAGGATCACAGAGTTCTCCTTCATTGCCACATCAAGGTTATCTTGAGTTCGGTGCAATCCAAGCACATAAGTCTCGGAGCCATGAGGACGAGAAGTTTTATGCGAATTGGCATGAACGGATACAAATAAGTCTGCTTTCTTTTTATTGGCAAAGTCTGCTCGCTGCTGGAGACCAATAAATCGGTCATCCTTTCGAGTGTAATAGACCACGATATTGGGGTTTAGTACATTGATACGCTCACCCACCTTTAGAGCTACGTCTAGGACTATGTTTTTCTCCTTTGAGCGTTTACCCACGGCCCCGCTATCCTTACCACCATGACCGGCATCAACAACAACCACAAAACGCCCTTTGCCATCTCTAGCTTGGCTCATCGTGCCTAGAGAGGGCAGAGAAAGCAAAACGAGCAAAATCAAAGCTCTATAAAATATCCTCATACCTAGCGAAACCGAATCATACTTACTTATCACTGCGAAATTAACTAATTCTACGGATATCTCCAAATATGAGTATCTCCAAATTCCATACAATGTTAAGACATTATAGGCATTTCTCATTGAGACACACCCAATAATTGTAATGGGAGGAAGCGATTATCTTGGTAGTATTGGATATTCTTTGTAAATTTGCCATCGCACTCAAATGAGTACAACAATTAATGGATTACTAACAACATTTACAGGAGTTTATGATTATTGTAGAAGTAAAACAAGGCGAGAACATCGAGAGAGCACTGAAGAGATTCAAGAGAAAGTTTGACCGCACTGGTACAATGCGTCAGCTTCGCACTCGTCGGGAGTTCCAAAAGCCATCGGCAGTAAAGCGCCGCAAGATGGAAAAGGCTCGCTACGTGCAGCAACTTCGCCAGATGGAGGATTAGTCTGAATACTACCACTCATAGGTGGATGCTAGACGACGAAGTTAGAAGAAGAATAATAATAAATCATTTTCACCAAGGAGGTGTTGTTTAATAAATAAAGGGATGGCTAAAGCTCACTGAGCAGTAGTCATCCTCTTTTTATCATATAATAGTGATGCTAAAAACATACAAGGAGGTACTCACTCAGATGAATAAAGCTGGTAAAGCTGGTGTACCATTTTTATTCGTACTAGACTATGAAAAGAGTGAAGGAGCCATTGTGACCAATCCACAGGAGCAGAGCGATGTGCTTTTTAAAGTCGGGAGTGTCTCAAACTTCAAGGCGCAACCCATCAAAAATGCTAACGAACACATCACCAAACAGCCTGAAAGCCTAGATCAGTATGGCCAACGCTTCAAAGTCATTCAACAAGGAATGAAGGAGGGGCGCTCGGTTCTTGCCAACCTCACCGTATGCACTCCCATATCCACTCCCCTTACCCTAAAGGAAATCCTATACACCACCAGTGCTAAATACCAGATCTATCTGCCCGAGGCTCGCTTTGTCTGCTTCTCTCCAGAGAGATTTGTACGAGTAACTAACGAAGGCATCATTTCCACAGATCCGATGAAAGGGACTATCACTAGCGATGTCCCAGGGGCTCCAGAAGTCATACTCAATGACTACAAAGAGACCTCAGAGCACTGTGCCGTAGTAGACCTCTTAAGAAAGGACCTTTCTACCGTAGCGACTGATATTGAAGTCTCTCAATTCAGATATTTCACAGAAATCAAAGCTCCGGAGCACACAATCTTCCAAGTTAGCTCGGAGATCAAAGGGCAACTCCCCACGGATTGGACATCACATATAGGAGATATTTTTGACCACCTTCTTCCAGCAGGTTCAATCCTTGGGGCTCCTCGTGAAAGTACTCGCACGCTCATCTCAGAGGCCGAAGGAAGCCACACAAGGGGCTATTACTGTGGCGTCTTTGGCTACTTCGATGGCAAAGAGCTAGACTCCTCCGTTCTTATTCGCTTTATCAGGGAAGATAAAGAGGGTCAAAAGTATTACCACTCAGGTGGCGGAATCACCATTAATAGTATACTAGATCACGAGTACCAAGAGGTGATAGACAAAATCTACCTACCACTTCACTGAATATGGAACCTCTCTTAGAGACCTTTTGCTTAGAGAATAAACAACTTTTCAACCTCAAATACCATCAAGATAGAGTGAGATGGTCAACTGGTCAAGAGATAGATATATCGCTCTTTACAGAAGCGATAAAATCGGATCCCTCTTATACTCTTGCTCAGAAAGGAAAGTGGAGGGTAAGCGTCACCTATTCTCCCAGTAGCATACTTTCCATACGCTTTGTGCCCTACCAAGTGCCAGAAATAGGATTACTGAAGCCCACCACAATCAAAGAGAACTTTTACTCATACAAATGGGCTGATCGCTCTCAATTTGAAAGCATCAAAAAGGAGCTTCCTCGTGGCACAGAGCCTCTGTTCATCTTGGACGGCTTGGTTACCGACACCTCATTCACGAATGTAGTACTCGAGAAAGATGGGCAATTATTCACGCCCAAAAGCTACCTACTTAAAGGGACTAAAAGGTGCTACCTTTTGTATAAAGGGATAATACATGAGTGCGATATAACGCTTGAAGATTTAAGACATTATGATACCATACACCTTGTCAATGCAATGCTTTCACCCCACCAACTGACACTCCCCATTGAAGCAGTGCTCTAGTAGGGAGAAACTAATTCAGCAATATTCCATAAAAGATCGTAGCGGAGTAAGAACACTTACCCCGCTACGTTCAATTTGAAAAGTTACAGCCTATATACAGTATATAGGTGATACTAAGTCAATGGTGATCAATCATTGTTGTTGTGGCGATTGTGGTTGCGATTACCACGGTTTGGTCGGTCGCCATTATTGCGAGGGCGATCATTGCGTGGACGCTCAGGACGCTCTACATATCCCTCAGGCTTTTCAATAGCAGCCTTACGAGATAGACGGAACTTGCCAGTCTTAGGATCCACTTCAAGAAGAACCACATTGATCTTCTGGCCTTCCGCTACACCAGTCTCCTCAATGGTCTCAAACCTACGCCAATCCCACTCAGAGATATGGAGAAGTCCCTCTTTGCCAGGCAAGAACTCTACGAATGCACCGTAAGGCATCACACTCTTAACGGTTCCCTCGTACACCTTACCTACCTCAGGAATTACCACAATGGCATTGATCATCTCGAGTGCCTTATCGATTGGCTCCTTACCAGCAGCAGCCACTTCGATAATACCTTCGTTCTCTACCTCCTCAATATTTACAGAGGCACCACTCTCCTCTTGGATACTCTGAATAATCTTACCACCAGGGCCAATCACAGCACCAATAAACTCCTTAGGAATGCGCATAGTAACGATTCGTGGAGTCTGTGGCTTAAAGTCGGCACGAGGCGCAGGAAGAGTCTCCTCAATCTTGCCAAGGATATGGAGGCGTCCCTCCTTAGCTTGTGCAAGAGCTCTCTCTAGGATTTCGTAGCTAAGTCCATCCACCTTGATATCCATCTGGGTAGCAGTGATTCCATCCCGAGTACCAGTCACTTTGAAGTCCATATCACCGAGGTGGTCCTCATCGCCCAAGATATCTGAAAGGATCGCGTAATTCTGTCCTTTATTCTCAGAAATCAGTCCCATGGCGATACCGCTCACTGGCTTTTTGATCTGCACACCAGCATCCATCAATGCTAGAGTACCAGCACAAACGGTAGCCATTGAAGAAGATCCATTACTCTCCAATATATCACTCACGATACGCACTACATAAGGATAATCCTCAGGGATCATAGACTTAAGTGCTCGCTGAGCCAAGTTGCCATGACCAATCTCACGACGTCCTACTCCACGCTGTGGCTTAGCCTCACCAGTAGAGAAGGGAGGGAAGTTGTAGTGCAATAGGAAACGATCCTTACCATGATTAAGCACATCATCTACTAGCTTCTCATCGCTCTTGGTACCAAGGGTCACCGTTGCTAGTGCTTGAGTCTCACCACGTGTAAAGATAGAGGAACCGTGAGGTGCTGGCAATGGGCTTACCTCGCACCAGATTGGTCGAATGGTCTTGGTATCACGACCATCAAGGCGCTTTCCTTCGTCCAAAATCATCCGACGCATCGCCTCCTTCTCCACATCGTGGTAGTAGCGATCAATCATCGGACCCTTCTCCTCTAGCTCCTCCTCAGTATATTGAGCCTTAAACTCCTCCACAATATTAGCAAAGGCATCTGTACGCTCGTGCTTTGAAGTGCCTGAGGTAGCTACTGCATATGCCTTATCATAGCATACATCGTGTACCTTTTGGCGAAGCTCCTCATCATTCACCTCGTGGCAATAAGTACGCTTTTCCACAGTGCCACACTCTTCCATTAGCTCCAACTGTACCTGGCATTGCTTCTTGATAGCTTCGTGAGCTACCTTAATAGCTTCAAGCATATCCGACTCCTGTACCTCCTTCATCTCGCCCTCTACCATCATGATATTATCCATTGAGGCCGCTACCATCAGGTCCAAATCGGCACGCTCTAGTTGCTCCTTGGTTGGATTTACTAGATACTCACCATCCAATCTAATCACTCTTACCTCAGAGATAGGACCGTGGAAAGGCACTGTACTTACAGCAAGTGCCGCAGAAGCTGCCAGCCCAGCCAACTGATCTGGGAGCTCGTTTTCATCACCACTATATAGAGTGATATTAACAAACACCTCTGCATGATAATCATCAGGGAAAAGTGGTCGCAGTGCCCTATCAACTAGTCGACAAATCAAAATCTCGTAGTCCGAAGCCCTACCCTCTCTACGGGTAAAGCCACCTGGGAAACGACCCACGGCTGAAAACTTCTCTTTGTACTCTACCTGTAAAGGCATAAAATCCACACCAGGATTAGCATCCTGTGCAGCAGTAACTGTTGCCAACAATACGGTGTTGCCCATGCGAACAGTCACAGCACCATCGGCCTGCTTAGCTAGCTTGCCAGTCTCAATTGTAATGGTGCTTCCATCACCCATTGTGATGGTCTTAGTGATTACATTCATGATAAAAAATTCTATATAAAAACAGCTTAATTCTCAGTTAACTAATGGTTAGGAGAGCAGTTTCCTAACAATCTGGGAGATCAACTTGCCATCAGCCGAAGCGCCTAGCTCCTTTGTAGCCACTCCCATCACCTGTCCCATCCCCTTGATATCCGTGACACCAAGCTTAGAGATCATCTCTTTCACCTTTTCAGTGATCTCCTCTTCCGACAATTGTGCAGGGAGAAAACTCCTATATACCTCTGCCTCCGCTTCCTCTGCTTCGGCAAGGTCTAGGCGGTCAGCATCGCGATAGAGACTTGCACTCTCCTCACGCTGCTTTACTAGCTTTGAAATGATTTTCAGTGCGTGATCATCATCCAACTCACCAGCAGCTCCTTTGGCAGTCATTGCCTCTAGGAACTCCTTCTTAATACCGCGAAGTGCTTCCAATCTCACCTTATCACGGCTCAGCATCGCCTGCTTTATTCCCTCATTTACTTGCTCTAAAAGTGCCATATCTATTATTATTTAATCGTCTCCAAAAGTTATTGTTCTTCCAATTGAATTACCACTTGTCTCAACAGAGTCACGGCTGGAAAAGCTAGAGTGATTTACAGAAACCGTAGGCTGACTATTCCAAGACTGCATAGGTCGCTCCTCAATAAATTGCTTGATGGTATCTAGTTGCTCCTTAGACCGTGTAAGTGTAGGCCTTTGGTTGACCAAAGAGATGAACCCATTATTCGTCATCAATTCCTCTGTAAATACCACCGTTTCATACTCCTTATAGCTATTTCCTTGAGCCAATTCACTACCGTAGTAGTCGCTAATCTTGGTATCCTCCTCCTCTTTTGTTGCCTTCGGACGCTCGTCGCTGTATTCATCAGCAAACATCACGCTGTCGTCAAATCCTGAGGCTAGAAGCACAAAACCGAGGTCGTCCTCCATACCATCGTCCTCCCGAGGCGACATGCCCCAAATGAAGTCAAAGGAGCCCTTGATCTTGGCCGTCATATCCCTCAACTTCTCACTCATACGAGTGGTTGGCTCATGCTCGGGCTTATAAATAACCTGCACCAGCAGACGGGTAGCTAGATTGAAGTTGGAAGTATTCAACAATGGCGAAGACAACGCCCGCTCCATCGCCTTTTCCAAACCTTCCTCGCCACTTGCAAAGCCACGAGTAATGATGGAGACTCCCCCCGATTGAAGCGTCCGCTTCACATCGTTAAAGTCCAGATTCACACCACTAGGGATAGTGATCAGCTCCGAGATCGAGCGCGTACTGGTGGTCAGCGTTTCGTCGGCCTTCCTAAAAGCTTCAGAAATCTTCAGGTCGGGATAGATCTTATTCAGTAGCTCATTATTAACGACCAAAATAGCGTCCACATTCTTCTTCAGCTCCTCCACCCCATCAATTGCCTGAAGAATCTTCGTCCTCCCTTCAAATAGGAAAGGAATGGTCACAATCCCCACCGTCAGAATCCCCATATCCTTAGCGATACGAGCAATTACAGGGGCAGCACCTGTACCAGTACCACCGCCCATACCAGCAGTGATAAAGACCATTTCTGTGCCATCATTCAGTGCTTCACGCACCTCCGCCTCACTCTCCTCGGCAGCTTCCTGAGCTAGCCGTGGGTTATTTCCGGCACCCAGACCTTTTGTCGTTTTAGTACCTAGGCAAATAGTCTGTGGCACATCACATACATTGAGATGCTGTCGGTCGGTATTGCACAGAAGGAATGAGACGTGGCTCACATTCTGATTATACATATAATTGACCGCATTGCCACCGCCTCCACCTACACCAATCACCTTAATGATTGTTGGCTGATCGTTTATCTCCTTCTTAATAGGCAATATATTCCTCTCCATAACCTCCATCATTAATCCTCGTCATCCGAAAAGTTAGAGTCGTCATCAGACATCGCAAAAAGGTCCTTCAGCCTTCCCATAAATGAGCTTTTACTGCTCTTTTCCTTTTTAGGCTTAGGTGTACGCTCTCTTCGTGGCTTCACTCTTGGTGCTGGGTCTGCTTGAGGCTTCAGATCCTCTTCGTCAAAAGGCAATACCCCCGGCTGAGACATTATATCAGCTTCACCCTCCACAATATGAATTGCTGACTCCTCATGCTGTTCTTCGTGCTGTTCCACCACACTAGGCTCCTCCTCAGTCCTAGCCACATCCACATTTGCCGCATAAAGCATCGCATATAAGCTGTGGAATTCAGGGTTAGCGGTCAGCTCCTGATTACCACCATCCGAGAAGAATGCAGGGCTCACCTGCTTCACACTCAGCTCCCCACCAAACTTATCCTTGAGATACTCAGGCAAACCAGCTAGCTTCGACGCCCCGCCAGTAATCACCATTCCCCCAGGCACCTTATAGTCACCTTCAGAGCCCTTAGCACGAGCAATAATTGCCTTGATATTATCCACTATCTCGTGGGTACGTGCCTCAATATATTGGTTCACATTGTAGCGAGAAATACGCTTATCCGTCCGCATATCGGGAGCTTTCACGATCAGCTCCTCCTTGTCACTCGTATCTAGAGACAATGAAGCGTGCGCTATTTTCACCCTCTCCGCCTCTTCAGGACTAATATCCAGATCCGTAAGGTCATAAGTGATTTGATTGCCCCCCATAGGGATCACCCTCAGCGACTCCAGCACTCCGTGATTAAAGTAAGCCACCGTAGTAGTCTCCGCACCGAAGTCCACCAATGCCGAACCTATTCTCTTTTGCTCGGGCGTCAGGACACGCTTACTGAGCTCCACCACTCCAACTAAATAAGGCTCTACCTCTAGATCTAGTTTGTGAGCCAAGACCTCCTCCACATTATCCGTCACCATACGATCAGTGACCACCGTCTGGATACTCACCTGTAGCTTCATCGCCTTCACCCCCACTGGGCGAAGCACCGAGCTACCATTCACAGAGAAGCGAGCAAAGTCAGCATTCAAGAAAAACTTTCCATCCGGCTCTTCAATCTTTCCCCATAGACGCTCAATATCGGCCTGAGTGATCTCATGAGGGGCATCATACTCCTCCACCTGCTTTATCAGTAGGCTGTGTAGCCCCTGTCCCGAAATACTCGCATATAGGTGGTCTATCTCTATACCTAGATCAGCCTCGGCACGTGATAAAAGTTTGCGCACCTTTTCCGACGTTTCGGATAAGTTAAATACTACGCCCCTCTGCACGGCACCCTCCGATGGCTCACTATCCAGATAGACCGTCCTAAAGAGCTCATCACTCGGGGCCATCTTCTCTGCCACCGCTAGCTTTATGGCACTACTACCAAAGTCTAGGATAGCCACATTTATCTTATCTTCTCTGTGCTCTCTCATCAATATAATATTTGCTTCATTTATGGTTGCCAAGAGCTAAAAAACTCCCTAGCACACTAATTCCCACAAACTTACCAAATTCTATCTTACCCACCTACCCTTTTGAGAAAATATTACCGTCTTTTACGCTTATGCCGAGTGACCCGAAGAGGCTGTTTATGGTACTGAAAAACATTCAAAGCCTCCTGCACCTCTTCCGACTCACCACGAGCCACCTCAAAAGTGGCATTTCTGTCAAAAATAGTAATCTTCCCCACTGGCACCTTTCTACCCGTGCAATACTCAATCATCTCAATCAGTTTATTGGGATAGAGTTTATTTCGCTTTCCCACATTGATTTGAAGTAAATCCATCCCCTCCGAGGTTCTCTCCTCCTCTTCGCGGGAAGCCTTTCGTTTTTTGGAGCTTTTCTTCTCCGCCTCAGGGATCTCCTCCACCACGGCTGCATTCTTGTAGTAATCCAGCATTCGCTGAATCTCTAGATAAATAAGCCGTTGTATCAATTCGTCGCTATCTAGCCAGGAGAGCCTATTCACCACACTATCCATATAAGGGGCAATCGCATCCAGGTCAGGCACCGTATGCTCCATACGATGCACCAGCTGCAATAGTTGTTTCTCACAGATCATCTCGGCCGTTGGGAGCATTGCACGCTCGATAGTGATACCACTCTCCTTTTCGATTCGCCTAATCTGCCCTCGCTCCCTGGCATGGCAAATAGCGATCGAAATTCCCTTCTTTCCCGCTCTCGCGGTGCGACCACTTCTGTGCGTGTAGCTCTCCACATCGGCAGGCAGACCGAAGTGGATCACGTGCGATAGATTATCCACATCAAGCCCTCGTGCTGCCACATCGGTTGCCACAAGGAGCTGGATCGTTCCATTCCGGAAGCGTCCCATCACATTATCTCTCTGTGCTTGGCTTAGCTCTCCATGGAGAGCATCGGCACTATACCCATCAGCGATCAATTGCGCTGCCACCTCTTGAGTACTACGCCTCGTTTTACAGAATATAATGCCATAGATATTGGGGTAATAGTCGGCAATACGCTTCAGCGCCAAATAGCGGTCGTTAGCACTCACTACATAGTAAATATGCTGAATGTTACGATTGATCCGCTGTTTATTTCCTACCGAAACCTCAGTGGGCTCTTGCATAAACTTTCGCACAATAGATCGGATCTCCTGAGGCATTGTGGCAGAAAAAAGGAGCAGATGACGCTCCTCAGGGATATAAGAGAGGATCTCCTCAATATCATCGATAAAGCCCATATTGAGCATCTCATCGGCCTCATCCAGCACCACATCTTTGATTTCATTGAGTGCGATAGCCCCTCTACGGATCAAGTCCAAAAGCCGTCCAGGTGTCGCTACCACCACCTGTGTGCCCCTCCGTATATGCTGTATCTGCTCCTCAATAGATGCCCCACCATAGACCGCCACGATACTAAAGTCGTCCATATGGATAGCATAGCTAGCCATATCCCTCGTGATCTGCATACAGAGCTCACGAGTAGGGGCGATGATCAAGGCCTGTGGACGTTTGAGGTCACTGGTGATATTCTGAATAATAGGCAATCCAAAAGCAGCTGTCTTGCCACTCCCCGTCTGAGCCAATGCCATAATATCCTTCAGCTCCCCTAGAAGCAAAGGGATCACCGCCTCTTGTATCGGCGTAGGAGTCTGAAAGCCCATCTTCTCGATCGCTTTCAGTAGGGGCTTGGCAAGCCCTAGTTCTTCAAAAGTCATAAATAATGATTAGTTGATACTGCTTGACCCCTCCCCTTCAGGCTTCCTCTCACTATTTGGTCGAGGAACAAAAGTTCTAGCGGTCTTCTCTCGTTTCCGCATACGCACTTCTCCAGCTGGAGATGCACTTTCTTCGCTTCTGGTGCGTGATTGGTTACGAGGTCTCGACTTAGAAGCCACCTTGCGGTCACCAAAATCACGTGCGCCACCAGTCCGTCGCTCACGTTCACCATAGCCACCCTCACGCTCGTTTCTATCTCCACTGCCAGCACGTTGCCTACGATTTTTCATTCTAAAAGCTCGCTGCTCCTGCTTCATCGCTTCACGCTGTTGGTAGTACTTTTCCCTCTCCTCACGTGAGGGGAGTAGCCCCTGCTGACGAAGCTCCTCCAGGTGCTCATCACGCTTTCCTTCAAAGAGCTCATACCCTCTCAGCTCACACTCTATCATACCATTGTAGAGCTTTTCTCGCTGAAAGTGCTTCAATCCGATTGCATTAAAGCCCTCCTCCAAACTGCCACTGATGATCCAAGCCTTCCAACCCGAGAATACATGCTTCAGCGTACTCCCGATAGAGTTATATAGCTTCTCCAGATCCATCGGCTTCAGGCGCTCGCCATAAGGCGGGTTCATCACCAGAATCCCCTCACCTCCAGGTCTATTCTCCTCCGAATACTCCTCAAAGGGCTTTACCTCTAGCTCCACATACCTACTAATACCAGTATTCTTCACATTGGCACGAGTGATCGCAATCGCCTTCGGATGGATATCCGAACCATAGAGCTTGTGATCAAAAGGCTGCTCCTCCCAATCCTCCAGCACCTCACTCAGCAGGTCGGCATCAAAGTCCATCCACCGCTCAAAGGCATAACTCTGGCGGAAAATACCAGGCGGAATGCCTAGCGCAATCAAGGCCGCTTCGGTAATAAAGGTACCACTGCCACACATCGGGTCCAGAAAGTTGCACTGACCGTGCCAACCGATCTTCAGCAAAATACCTGCCGCCAACACTTCACTCAGAGGGGCATCATTCTGACCCACCCTGTAGCCACGCTTGTGTAGGCTCTCCCCACTCGAATCAAGGGCTAGCGTCACCACACTATCGGCAATATGGATATGAAAAAGCAGGTCTGGATCCACCACCGACACATTCGGCCTACGACCACCACGATCGGTAAAGTAGTCGGCAATCGCATCCTTGGCACGATACGCCACAAACTTACTATGGGTAAACTGCTCCGAGTAGACCACCGTATCAATCGCGAAGGTGCTCCGTGGCGTCAGATAACGATCCCACTCAATATGCTCATACAGATACTCATACACCTCATCGGGGCTATGAGCTTCAAACTGTGCCACCGGCACCAATACCTTTAGCGCCGTCCGAAGGTGGATATTGGCCCGGTACAGCATCCGTCGGTCACCCCTAAAGGCCACCATCCTACGCCCCGGCACCACCTCATTAGCCCCAAGCTCACGAAGCTCCTCCGCCAATACATCCTCCAACCCATACAGCGTCTTGGCTAGCAGATCCATCTCACCTTCCTCACGCTCTCGACCCTCCCATTTCAATTCTTGCTCCATTGCCAACTTCCTAGATCTCGCTACTTTCACTCTTAAATTTACATTTCAACACGCAAAGGTAACTATAATCAGCCAAAGTCAGTGAAAGTAAACCAATACACACAGGGGTTACGCATTAGGAAGTTCACGCCGTATGGTTTTTAGCGGGGTGTCTATGAGTAAGGACCTCCGAGGGGAGGTCATTCATGGTAAGACTCCTTCTAATGCGTAACCACTGCCAATACACACTAAAAGAAAAACTATAGTGACAAACATAGGAGTCTATCTCTATAAAACCTCTGTACTAGTAGAGTAAAAGTCGAGATGCAACTAAGCAATCGGCGAGTTGCAACTAAGCATTTGCCGAGTTGCATCTCGCCGATTGCTTAGTTGCATCTCAGCGAACGATTTAGTATGACATTGAATTTCAATTGATTAAAAAGCAGGTCTCTGAAACCCCATTTCAGTTTTTTCACATTGGTTCTGCAGTTTAAAATTCTGGAAGACTGAGTGGCTTGTGGTGGGAAAACAGGTTCAGTACTAGTCGGGTTCCGATAAATAGAAGCCAAAGCAGTTGACACCTCTAATGCACAATCCATAAGTATAGGTCGGAGTGGTAGGTAGGTATGAATAATAATGAGTAAATTTGCAGAGTGAGCGATGGGCGATAGGGAGGAGAGGAGAGTGTCCATTAGTTCAATTTATACGAGACATACACATTATATAGATAGCGTACCTACGATGAAGCGAACCGAGGAAAGGGAGTCACAATCCACCCAGCTGTCCACTGTAGCGACCAGCACCGAAGCCTCTTCGGCAGAGACCACTCTGTCCAATAACGAGGGCGGTGATGAACCACAGGGAGCGGACGGGGAGGAACCTTCGCCTAAGGCCTATAGAAACTGGTGGCGGCGAGGGCTACGGTGGCTTGGCATCGGTATAGCTACGGTGTTTGCAATACTCATACTAGGTACGGCACTCCTCTACCTACCTGTGGTGCAGGGGTGGCTCTTGGGTTTGGTTCGGACCGAGGTAGCAGAGCGCGCTGGCATTGCGCTGGAGTGGGAGCGTGTGGGGGTAGCCTTTCCACTGAAGCTGCGACTGGAAGAGGTTCGGGCTACAGAGATCGCAAGTGGGGATGAACTGGGGTCGGTAGGTTTGCTCACCGCGGATGTACGATTGCTCCCTCTATTGCGTGGTGGGCGCCTGCCGATTGGTGGGGTGGTACTGGAACGAGGACGGGCTCGCTTTTCTCTCAGTAATGATTCGATCCAAGTAGCAGGGGCCATTGGTCGGCTCGCTTTGGATCACATTGATCTAGACCTCTCAATGGAACGAATAGAGGCGGGAAATCTGGGGCTTTACGATACCGACCTTTACCTTACAATCATCACGGCTGGGGATTCGGTCAAGGAACCGGAGAAAGATCCTTCTCACTTACTGGTAGAGCTCTCTCGTGGGGAGCTACGCAATGTGGCGGCCTATATCACCCTTCTCTCCCCACCTACCATCTCAGACACCCTCCCCACCCCCTTCCCCCTTCCCCTTGATTCGCTCACTCCGATGCGGATTAATAGCTACATCACGAGGGGCGATCTCCGGGGTGTGCAGGTGGACCTTGGAAGCGGTCGATATGGTGCGTCGGCGGTGGATCTAGCGGCAGGATTGACTGCATTAGGTGACAGCACTGCTTTTGCGTCGCCTTCGCCTTTGCCCCTACCATGGTATGCCGAGCTAAAGGGGCATGAGGTATGGTATGGCGGTGTAGAGGAGCTACGGGGTGATCTGGAGCATCTACACTATGCGGTAGGCGATGGAGTGGTGCTGCAGGAGGGGCGGCTCTCGCTACGAAAGGAAGGGGATCGCTTGGTGGCGAAGGGGCTGGAGCTATCGGTGGGGGATACCCAATTGAAGGGCTCGGCTTCGCTACCATTTAAGGGCTGGCTACCGGATAGTGTGGGGGTGGCAGATCTCCGACTGGGGGGGGTGCTTTCCCCAAAGGATGTTGGTCGCTTTTTGGGGGACCGTCTGGCAAGGGTCTCTAAGCCACTGGAGGTGTCACTAGAGGCTAATGGGACCATGGAGGATCAGCTCACCTATGCTCTTCGGCTGAAGGGGGAGGAGGTAGCGGAGCTCTCGCTGAAGGGGGTGGCAAAGCAACCACTTACAGAGGGTCGGAAAGTGGATGCTACTCTGGAGCTACAGACGGGTATTGAGCTACGGGAGTGGTTGCTCATGCTAATGGAGGGTAAAGAAGGAAGAAAGTTGCCTAGCTGGGATATCCCAGAGGGGGTACAGCTACGAGGGTCGGCACGCTACTCAGCAGAGGAAATGGGGGCAGATCTACAGCTACGACAGGCAGCGGATATGGGAGGAGGCGACCTCACTCTCCATGCCTTTTACCACCCACGGCGGGAGGAATATTTTGCCGACCTTAGGGTACGAGATCTAGCGCTACAGCCTTTTTTGCCGAATGATACGATCGGCCCCCTTTCGGCAACGATTAATCTAGAGGGACGTGGTACTGACCCCTTTGACCAGCACTCGAGGGGCATCCTCTACGTGGATGTGGATAGTGTGAGCTACCGTGGCTATCGTCTGCAACAAATGACGCTCCTCTCACAGCTCAAGGATCATCAGCTCTTTGCGGCACTCAGCACTGATAGTGAGGGGCTTCGGCTGGCGGCACAATCGGATATCATGATGCGGCGGGATAGTCTCTCGGGGAGTATCAATATACTGGTGGATACGGTGGTCCCCTCGGCGATTGGGGTGGATCTGCCGATCCTGCAAGCGGGTAAGCTGGAGCTGAGAAGTAATGTGATGAGCGACCTGAAGCAGCGGTACCAATGGGAGGGTGAGATCGAAAACTTTGTGCTGGTGACGGATAAGGGAACGATCTACCCGAAGAATACTTATCTCACGCTCCACACCTCAGAAAGGGATCTTGGGGCGGAGGTGGCGTCGGGTGATCTCTCGCTCCACTTTGCGGCTAAGAATGGTCTGAATGACTTTACTACTCGCCTACAAAAGGTGATGGAGGAAGCACAGAAGTCGCTCGCCGACTCAGTGGGGCAGGTAAATATGGCGCCGTGGATACATTATTACCCAGATATGGAGCTGCGATTTGAGATGGGTCGGGACAACCTCTTGAGGGCCTACCTTGATGAGCACCGCATAGGGGCTACCTCGGTGTCGCTGGATCTGCAGACAGTAGCAGGGGAGGGGCTCTCGGGACTGGGAGTGGTGAGCCATTTTCAGTCGGATACCTTTAGAATCGATAATATCGACTTGGTGCTTCGGCAAGACTCGGCTTTCTTTACGGCTATGGGGACGGTACACAAGGAGCCCTTCCTCAATCAACCGGCATTTGATATGATTCTCTCGCTCTCATCTAATGTACACCGCAGTGAGGCGTATATCAATTGGCTGGATTCGAAACAGGAGCCATTTGTACAGATGGGTTTGGAGCTAATGAACAGGCCGAATGGTGACCTGACGCTAGGATTTACCCCCGATCCAGTGGTGCTCGCCTACAATAGATTTGAGGTGGTGGGGGAAGACTTCGTGACGCTTCCTAAAGAGGATCGCAACAAGATCCTTGCCCAGCTGGAGCTGGCGACAGCGGAGGGGACTTGGATCAAGATACATAACCTGCCGGATGAGCGGGGTCACTTGCTGAGGGCAACGATCAGCGACCTTCGCCTTGCCGACCTAGGTGCGGTGCCTTGGGTGCCTGACCTCTCGGGCAGACTGAATGCGACGGTGGATTGGCTACAGCTACCGAAGGGGGGCAGTGAGATGAAGGGTGTGCTGAAGGCGGAGAATCTTTTTTACCAAAAGAGGGAAGTGGGCCAAGTGGAGGCTTCGGGTAATATGGTGGACGGTACGTCGGGGAGCCACCTATCTGGTGAGGTGGCTCTAGGGGGGCAGTCGGTGCTATGGGCTGAGGCCTTTGCGCCGAAGAGCTCATCGAAGGAGACGAAGGAGGCTCTGAGGTACCACCTAACGGTGAAGGAGCTACCGCTGGAGAGGAGTAATCCTTTTCTCCCAGCAAAGTATGCTAAGCTGAAGGGGCGGATGAGCGGAAGTGTGAGCAACTATGCTCTAGGAGAGAATATTGAGCGTGCTAAGGTGGTGCCACTGAGTGGACAGATCACCTTTGAGGAGGCGAGTCTCTATACCCCTTTTGCCAATGAAACTTATCACCTGGATTCGAAACCAATACGAGTGGTAGACGGGCGCATTTTGCTAGAAGAGTATGCCCTCAGCGCTAATACGGGCAGGCTCACCACTCAAGGATATGTATCGGTGGCAAATGGGCTGAAGAGTGACCTCCGTATAGTGGGTAGGGATATGATGCTTCTGGATTCTGATGCAACGAGTGAGACGCTCCTCTATGGCAAGGTGAATACCGATGCGGATCTAAGGATCAAGGGGCCTCTGAGTGCCTTTAAGCTCTCGGGTTCGCTCTCTATTAAGGGGGATACGGATGTCACTTATCAGTCGCAGACAGGGGAGCTACAGAGCAGGGCTGGGTACAAGGGGTTGGTGACATTTACCGACTTTTCGGATACGCTCTTTGTGAAGCAAAAAAGCACGGTGGATAGCCTTTCTCTCGGTGGTATGGATATCAAACTGGCGCTCCACATAGACCCTGCCGCTAAGGTGAATGCCATTCTTACTACAGATGGTAATAATAAGGTGGCGCTCCAAGGGGGTGGTGACTTTAATCTCTCTATCCCACCGTATGGGGCGATGACGCTGAATGGGGCGTACAATATCCATGAGGGGGATATCCACTTGTACGTATCACCACTAAAGCGGAAGTTTAAGGTACAGCAGGGGAGTAAGGTAACGTGGAATGGGCTACTAATGGAGCCAGACATTGATGTGAAGGCGACGGCTAGGATACGCAGTAATGTATCGCTAGCAGGGGAGCCGGATAGACAGGTGGACTTTGACGTGCATGTGATCGCGGAGGATAGGCTGGACAACCTGAAACTGCGATTTGAAATGGAGGCACCGCAAGACCTGACGATCCGAAATATGCTGGCACGCCTGAGTCCTGAGGAGCAGAATAGGCAATCAATAATGCTTCTGGCTTCGGGGCACTACTTTGGTGGTGGGGGCTCTTCGAATACCAAGGGATTTAATGTGAATGGGGCACTCACTTCGTTCCTGGCTAGTCAGATTAATTCGCTCGCTGGGGAGGCTCTTGATGCGGAGATCAATCTAGGTATTACCGACGGTACAAATGCGTATGGTGTGGGGACTAACTACTCGTACAGCATTACTAAGCGCCTCTTTAACAACCGAATCAGCGTGCAGGTGGGCGGTAAGATGGTGACGGGTGCTGCGGCTACGGGATTACAGCAGACGTTTATAGATAATATGTCGCTGGACTATCAGCTGGATCAAGCGGGGACGCACTATCTGAGGCTTTTCCACAATAAAAACTATGAAAATCTCCTGGATGGTGAGGTGATTGAGACGGGAATTGGCTATGTGATCCGGAGGAAGATGAATAAGCTGAATGAGCTATTTAAGTTCTCCAACCCACTGAAATCTAATGCCCCTACGCCCAGAGCTATATGGGAGATAAAAGCTTTGCCAAGAAGGGAGGAGGTGACGACAAATGATAAAGAGGATGAAGGGAATAAATAAATGGTGTGGGCTTTGGCTCTCTCTGCTACTGCTGGGGGGCTGCTCGGTAGCTAAGTATATCCCCGAGGGGGAGCAGTTTTATGCTGGCGTGGGGAAAATTGAGTATGCCGATAAGGGGACGGGCTTTTCGGACAATAGTAAATTGGCACGCAACGAGCTGGAGAGAGTGCTTAACTATAAGCCAAATAATAGTTTGCTAGGGTCGGCAAAGCATCGATTGCCCTTTTCATATCCTTTTTTCTTTGATAAGTACTATGCTCACTCCAATAATTTCTTCGGGAGGTGGCTCTATAAGACTTTTGGGGAGAAGCCGATTCTCCTCTCGGAGGTAAACCCTGAGCTGAGGGCGACTGTGGCGGAGCAGGTGCTGAGGGAGTATGGCTATTTCCACAGCTCAGTAACACCTGAGGTTACGATCGTGGGCAAGGACTCAATTAGTGCCAGGCCAAGCTACCACATTGCGATGGGAGCACCGCACGTGCTGGATAGTATCAACTATCAATTGGAAGCTCTGCCTCTGCAAGAACTGGATTCTCTGGTACATTCAAAACGGGGTTTTCTACACCGTGGGGAACCTTTTGGGGTGTTGGCTTTGGAGAATGAGCGGACTAGGATCAGCAACTTTCTAAGGGATCGGGGGTATTACTTTTTTCAACCCAATCATATCGTCTATGAGGCGGATACGGTACAGGTGCCTAGAAAGGTGCAGCTGAGGGTGTTGCTTTCGGAAAAGATGCTCCCCGAGGCATACCGTCCGTGGCATATCGGCTCTATTACCTATGAGGTGCGGGATGGGCAGAATAGTGCCCTCACTGATAGTTTGATGGTGGAGGGGGTGCTATTTAAGTACCATAAAAGGTCGCCGGTGAAGTTTTCATCGCTCTTGCCACGCATAGGATTTGAGTCGGGGACTCTCTACAATCAGGAGAGCCAGATCAAGACGCTCCGCTCTATGGCGGATCTGAATGCTTTTGCCTATACCGATGTGGCTTTTAACCGTTCTTCTAATGATAGCATTAATAATGCGCTTGATATTATTATTACTTCGCAACTGGATAAGCCTTATAGCACGGAGCTGGAGGGGGTTTTTAGGTTTAAGAGTAATAATCAGGTGGGGCCGGGGCTCAACTTTTCGGTCAATAGGAAGAATATATTTAGGGGCGGTGAAATGCTCACGGTGACGGCGAGAGGGAGCTATGAATGGGAGACGAAGCACAATACGAAGGGGAGAAGCTGGGACATTAATAGCTATGAACTAGGGGTCACGACGTCGCTCACTTTTCCAAGGCTATTGCTGCCGGTGTTGAATCACGAACCGCTTTCGTTTCCGGCTTCTACGCTGATTTCACTGAATGGTACGTTTCTGAACCGTGCCCGCTTCTACAAACAGGCACAATTTGGAGCTGACCTCACATATCGTCTCGAACCGAATGCCAATATGCGGCATTCTATCACGCCCCTAAGCCTGAGTTACAATCACCTACTCTCTAAGACGGACCGTTTTGAGGAGGTGATCGCAAAGAATCCGATCATTGGGCTCTCTTTTAGGAATCAATTTATTCCGCAGGCTAATTATCTCTTTGGTTATGAATTGAAGGGAAGGCATGGATTTAGCATCCAGACTTATATTGCTGAGGCGGGAAATGTGCTTTCGCTTTTCTATAAGGGGAAGAAGCGAGAGGGCACGGAACCTTATAAGTTTCTGGGTGCCCCTTTTGCGCAATTTGTGAAGGGGACGCTGGAGCTACGATACAACTACAAGTTTAGTCCAAAACTCCAATTGGCTAGTCGAGCTTATGCTGGTGCGGTCTACAGCTATGGAAATATGACGGTGGCGCCCTACTCTGAGCAGTTTTATGCGGGTGGAGCTAATAGTATCAGAGGATTTAATGTGCGTACGCTAGGACCAGGAGGATATAATCCAGCGATGGAGGATCCGCTGAGTTTTATGGATCGCACGGGGGATATTCGTTTTGAGACGAACCTAGAGATACGGTACAAGGTTTTTGGGGCGATTGAACTGGCGACTTTTATTGATGCCGGTAATATTTGGCTGATGAGGGAGGATGCAAATAGACCTAATGGACAGCTGACCAAAGAGTATTTCCTAAACGATATCGCACTGGGAACGGGACTAGGAGTGAGGTATGACCTTGATTTCTTGGTATTGCGTCTGGATATCGGAATAGGCCTTCATAAGCCCACTAGAAGAGCGGAAAAGTATTTCAACACCTTCGAAAATGGCTTCCCAACAGTATTTCACCTAGCTATCGGCTACCCTTTCTAGAGAATGTTGCACGAAGTGCCATTCTCACACATTTGCAGACAAATGTGTCAAGACTTTGCACGAAGGATGAAATGCAAGGCATTGAGGATGAGGGCAAGGTGCACGTAGGGCACCAAGGCCCCACCAGGGCCGAAGGGAGCGTACTCACGTACGTGACCGAGCTCGAATTCCGATAGCAATGCAGCAGTTCGCCTTCGTGCAAAGTCTCTTCTAATCGAAGCGGAGGGTGCGGGAAGGGTTGATGCCACCGATGATACGGGTGGGAAGAAGCACGAAAAGAAAGACAACGATAAATACCGCCAAATTGGTTACGAGAAGTACCCACCAATCAATACTGATGGGGACGTAGCTCATGTAGTACTGGCTAGAATCAAGGGAAATCACTCTAAAGTGCTTCTGTAGGAAGGCGAGTGCCAAGGCAATCGCATTGGCGTACAATATTCCCCTAAGGAGGATATGGCTCGCCATAATCCAAAATATCCGCTGTAGTGAGCGTTTACGCTGGCCCAATGCTTTGAGGGTGGCAATGGCTCTGACTCTTTCGAGGATCAGCACCACAACTCCAGTGACAATGGTCATGGCAGCCACTGCAATCATTAGGATAAGGATGAGTAGCACATTGGCATCCAAAAGGTTGAGCCAGCCAAAATAGTTGTAGTTCAGCTCCTCTACGGTAAACATGGCATACCGCTCTCCATATTTCTCACTACGGTCGGCAAGTAAGTCAAAAAGAAGGTCGTAGAGTTGGCTTGCCCCACTCCTTGATTTTAGAGTAACGGTAAGCCCCCCAACCTGATGCTCGCTCCAGTCATTGACCCTCTGTAGGTCGGAAAGGGAGGTGAGTGCCAGGGAATGATCAAAGGTATCGAAACCGGTCTCAATAAGCCCTACAATATGATACTTTCGTACTTTGGTGCGGTCGCCATTGCTGTAGTAAGCAAGGAAATCATCGCCCACATTAAGTCCTAAAAACTGTGCCACTTTATTGGAAAGTAGCAACTCCCCTTGCTTGTGCAAGTCTGGGAGCCTTCCCGCCACAAGGTACTCTTCGTAAAACGCTTGGTTGTACCCTTCGCTCAGCCCATGCATCATCACAGCGCGGAATGAGGAGTCTACTTTTACCAAGGCCATCTGGTCAATAAAGGCCTCTACCCTAGCCTCAGGAAAGGTGCTCTGACTAGTTCTCTCTATCTCGGTAAGTAGGTCCTCACTAATAGTGAGGGGCAGGGCGTAGGCATCATAATTATTATCGGGATTGGAGATCCGAATAGTGCCGACAAAGTTATTGAGCTTCTTCTCTATCTCTTGTTTGAAACCTCGTACTACGAAAAGAGACAGCAATATCAACGAAACACCCAATGAGATACCTATGGACGATATTCGCACTGCAGGCCGGTATTTCCCGCTCTCCGAAAATAGGAACTTCTCGGCAAGAGTACGCTCTAATTCCATAGGTAGAAATACTTAATACTCAAACTTGATATGTCCGCCCTCTATCAGTGCTTGGTGTGTAATGCGGTGCGACTTGAGCTTCCGCCCACCCAACTTAATAGACTTGATGTACTGCCCTTTGTGGGAAGGAGCACCCTCAATCACCAGTTCGCTTTTTCCAAAGTACTTGGGGTCTAAGGTAATCACCACCTTATCAAATACTGGGGCAGTGAGGGTGTACTCTGGCACGCCAGGGCAATCGGGGTACAATCCCATCATACTCATCAGAGCCCAACAACTCATCGTACCGGTATCATCATTTCCAGGAAGACCATCTGGCTGAGTAGTGAAGTGCTTTTCAAGTAGCTCTGTCACCAGCTTTTGAGTCCGCCACTCCTCGCCTCTAAAGTAGCTAAAGAGGTAAGGATACGCAATGTTTGGCTCATTGGTTGGGTCGTAGTGACCTTCATCAAATATCGCCTGTAAGTTATTGATAAAGGCACGCTTTCCACCCATTAACCTAGTTAGGCCTTTGATATCATGAGGAACAAAGAAAGTATAATTGTAGGCACTTCCTTCATGGAATCCTGGGTTGGGTTCAAAGTTTTCGCCAAGTTTTGGATTGAACGGAGTGAGGAAGGTACCATCAGGTAGTTTAGGGCGGAAGGTCTTGAATTCAGGACTATAATAGTGCTTATAGCCTAGACTTTGATGTCTAAATCTACGAGCATCTGCCTTGTACCCTAACTCCTGAGCCAAAATAGAGAGGGCATTATCTGCGACGTAATACTCCAAGGCATGAGATACCGAATTATCAAACTCCCCTCTTAATGGCACATATCCTAGCGATAAATAGTCGTCGTTATCTGGTCTGAGTAAGTTCTCACTACCGTTGGTAGTCGCGGACTTATACATCGCTTTGTAGACTGTTTGAATATCAAAATCCCGAAGCCCTTTGAGGTAACTATCTACAAATACAGGAATAGCAGGGTCACCCTCCATCGTAAGTGTCTCGCGTCCATAAAGCTCCCACTTAGGGAACCAACCGTGCTCTTGATACATTCCCAGCATGCTCTTCAGCATATCCATCTGCCGCTCGGGATATACCAATGTGAGGAATTGGTGCACATTGCGATACGTATCCCATAGAGAGAATACGGTATATCTATTTCCTCCTCCAGTATTGAGGATCGCTCCGCCCTCCATCTGAGGGTAGTCTCCATTGACATCTTGTAGGATATTAGGGTGAAGAAGTATATGGTAGAGTGCGGTATAGAATATCTGCTTCTGCTCTAAGGTTCCCCCTTCTACTCTGATACGGCTAAGGTCTTTCTCCCAAAGGTTCTCTGCTTCAGTACGCACTTCATCAAAGCTCTTCCCCGCCACCTCTTGCCGTAGATTTTCCCTCGCATTCTCAATGCTTACAAATGACACGCCCATCTGGACTTCTATCGTTTCATCGGCTTCGGTATCAAAGGTAAAGTATGCACCTACATCATCACCAGCCAACTCCTTAGTATACTTGGTATATAGCTTATATTTACCTTGATCTGGATCCCATTCTGCCTCTACACCTTTCATTGGGCGTTGCAACTTCCAATACCCTTGTTGGCTAGGGGTTTTGCTCAATCTCATCACAAAGTAAATCGGAAAGACTGCCTGAGGATTGTAGCAGAAAGTACCTAGTAGCTTTACCCCTTCAACCTCTACATCACTCACGCGCCTAAGCATCGCTCCAGACTCATTAGTAAGCCCCTCGCCTAGATTGAGGAGGATGTGGCTTTGCCCTTTAGGAAAGGTAAAGCGGGTCACGCCACCTCTTACCGTAGCCGTTGCTTCAGTTTTGATATCGTACTTGGTAAGGTGATTGCTATAATATCCTGGAGAGGCCACTTCATCTTTGTAGGCACTTCCATATTCTCTATAATCCACAGAGAGCTTCCCCGTGGTAGGCATCACCAGCAGCGAACCAAGCTCTGGACACCCTACCCCGCTGAGATTAACATGGCTGAAACC
The DNA here is from genome assembly GCF_022845615.1 of Porphyromonas somerae. Classification (NCBI taxonomy): domain Bacteria; kingdom Pseudomonadati; phylum Bacteroidota; class Bacteroidia; order Bacteroidales; family Porphyromonadaceae; genus Porphyromonas; species Porphyromonas somerae. The sequence goes on from NZ_AP025559.1 coordinate 1,381,638, forward strand.
TGTGAAATAAGAATTGGTATATTCGTAAGGAGTACTCCACCATCTAGAGTCTTTATCGTATCTATTTTGATCACTTCCCATCACGTTGAAAGGCACCACACTCATCATACCATGAGGCACCACAGCACCCGGATTGGTCGTCCCAAAGTTGGTCGTCCCCACAAATGGACGTACATAATCAATTAATCGCTCCTGTGCACTCGCTCCCACAGTAAATAGGAGTACCACACCAACTACATACCAAGATAATCTTCGCATACTCATCATTTATATATTTCCTTACGCAAAACTACCTAAATTATTCCACTTGAGTTGGAATATTGGGCTAAGGGCAAAAGATATGGCGACTACCGGATTGGGTAGCCGCCATATTTTATGTATGTAGGGGGTTTACTCTACGAAAGTAACCCAACCATGCTTATCCTCAATGTCGCCATACTGGATAGCTCTTAGGGTATTATAGAGCTTGGTACTCTTAGGCCCAGCCTCGCCATTGGTAGAATAGGTATAGACCTTACCAGTATCAAGGTCGTCAATATGAGAGATTGGAGAGATTACCGCTGCAGTACCGCAAGCACCAGCCTCCTCAAACTCAGCGAGCTCCTCCTCAGGTACATGACGCCGCTCAACGGTCATACCGAGATCTTTAGCGATCTGAGTCAAACTCATATTGGTGATAGAAGGTAGGATTGAGGTGCTCTCTGGAGTGATATAGCTATTGCCCTTGATGCCAAAGAAGTTGGCAGGACCGCACTCATCGATATATTTCTTCTCCTTCGCATCTAGGTAAATCACTGCAGAGTAGCCCTTCTCGTGAGCGATCATACCGCTCTTAAGACTTGCTGCATAGTTACCACCCACCTTGAAGGTACCTGTACCAAGAGGTGCAGCACGGTCATAACCACGCATAATGGCCATAGCTGTAGGCTTGAAACCTTCTTTGAAATATGGACCTACTGGAGATACAAATACTAGGAATAGATACTCATTAGCTGGCTTCACACCCACCTGCTCACCAAGACCGATGATAATCGGACGAATATAAAGGCTAGCACCACTCTCGTAAGTAGGTACATAGTCGATATTCTTCTTTACAACAAGGTCAATAGCTTGTAGGAAAAGCTCCTCTGGCATAGGTGCCATCATAATTCCCTCACAAGAGCGACGCATACGCTTGGCATTTTCCTCAGCACGGAATAGGCGCACCTTACCGTCTTTGCCTCTGAAGGCTTTCATTCCCTCAAAAGCCTCTTGTCCATAGTGAAGACAAGTAGCTGCCATGTGAATATTAATAGTAGTTTCAGAAGAAACCTCTAGCTCACCCCACTTACCATCTCTGTAGTAGCAGCGAACGTTGTAGTCAGTTGGAAAATATCCAAACCCTAGATTTGACCAGTCAATTTGTTTCATGTTGATAGTGTTTTGTATGGTTATTTACTGTATTTGATATAGGTAACCAATATTCAAAAGGACATAAATTACCTCTATACTATTTTCTCTTCTTTTGCTCCTTTAATTCCTTAATCTCCTCTTGTAACTTCTGGATTTCGTCTCCCTGATTTTGAATTGTTGTCAGCAAGGCATTGAGTTCCTCATTTTCAATACTACTAGGATACTCGGCCTCCACACGTAGCAAGAAGTCACTAAGGACATTCATATAGTTACTAAATGCACTATAGGCACTCTCATAGGGAGTATACCTCCAAGCATCTTCATTTTGAGTAGACATATAAAGGAAGTGGTCAGAGCTTTGGAGGTAGTGCCAATCTTGTATCAGTCGGCGATCGCGTGACAAGCGAGTGCGCTCTGCCCACTTCTCTAGTTTGCTAAACGCCTCCTTTTGTAGGTCATTGCCCAACCAGCTAAGCGTATTCTTCTCCTCTTCTGACCAGGAAATTGGCTCTGGTATATCAAGAAGATCCTTTGAATTGAGCTGCTCCATAGCTGCTGATGGAGTAGTAAACTCCATTCCAGCCTTAACAATATACTTAGGAAGTGCTCTGAAGAAGTCAAAGATACCCGTCTGTGCAGGCTGCCCTACACCAAGGACATCCAAACTCATATCAATAGTGATTAGCTGGTCATCCTCAGGAGTTTCAGAAAGCCACTTAGCATACTTATCTGCCGTTAGTGGAAACTCACTCCAATCATAACGGTTGAAGTTTTTAGCGATATCATCGGTAAAACGAGCATTGCGAAGCTGTAGCTTAAGGTGTGGCTCAAGGCTACTAGCATAGAGATGATTGGGACTCTTCCAACCTAATACATGCTTCGCACCCTCAGTAATCACCCCTTTGAAGCCTAACTCCTTGAGAGAAATAGCGATGCTATCATCAAATATGAGGTCACTATTTCTAAATACCTTCGGCTTCACTCCAAACATACTATTGAGCTTATTGGCATGAGCTTTCACCTGTGTCTTAAACTCCGCCTTCTCCTCATAAAGTGACGCAATACTATGGGCATAAGTCTCGCCAAGAAGTTCCACACTTCCCGTACCAACCAACTCCACAAGCACATCGATCAGCTCTGGTGCATAGAGCTCAATCTGCTCTAATACCACGCCTGAAATAGCTAAAGCAAAGCGGTACTCCCCTTTCGTTTCCCTCACTAAGTCAAGGAACAACTTCAAAGCTGGGAGATAGGACTCCCTAGCACACTTCGTAAAGATCTCCTCGTTTTGGAAATCATCAAAGTAGTAATGATCATTACCAATGTCAAAGAAACGATAGCGCTTTAGCCTAAATGGCTGATGCAATTGAAAGACAAAACAAACCTTTTTCTTCATAATGAGTCTTTTTCCTTATTCCTTCGTCAATCCTCTATGACAATAGCTGATCATAGATCGCACGAATCTTTATTCCTACATCTTCCCACTTGATACTATTCACCTCCTTCAGCCCCTCCTCGGATAGGAAGTGATGCATTGCGGGGTACGATACTAAGGCATACATAGCATCTGCCAAAGCATCCACATCCCAGTAATCTACCTTTACAGCATAGTCGAGGATTTCAGCACACCCCGACTGCTTGCTAATGATACTTGGCACACCACACTGCATCGCCTCCAATGGAGAGATTCCAAAGGGCTCCGATACAGAAGGCATCACATAGACATCACTCGCCTTATAGATTTCATATACCTCCTTACCCTTCATAAATCCAGTGAAGTGAAAACGGTCACTGATACCACGCTTGGCCACCAAACGTATCATCTGATCCATCATATCCCCACTTCCAGCCATTATAAAGCGTACATTCTTCGTGTGCTGAAGTACCTTACAAGCAGCCTCCACAAAAAACTCAGGCCCCTTCTGCATAGTGATACGACCGAGGAAGGTAATCACCTTATCCTTTACTCCACGTTTATCAGGGATCGCCAATATCTCGGGATCAAGAGGAGTAACCGCATTATGCACCGCAGTCACCTTATTAGGGTTCTGATGGTATTTCTCAATCACTGTGCGTCGAGTCGCTTCACTCACACACATAATATGATCAGCATGGTCAAAGCCATTTTTCTCCGTACTATAAACTTGAGGATTGACATTGCCCCTACTCCTATCAAAGTCCGTTGCATGCACATGTACCACTAGTGGCTTTCCTGATACCTGCTTGGCATGAATACCAGCAGAGTAAGTTAGCCAATCATGAGCGTGAATAATATCGAAGCTTTCAGTCCGAGCAATCACCCCAGCAACAATAGAGTAGTTATTGATCTCCTCAAAAAGGTTATCGGGATACTTCCCGGAAAACTCAATACAGCCTAAGTCATTAGTTAGCATATAGGAGAAGTCGGCGTAAATGTGGTCTCTCAGCCGATAATACTCTTCCGGATCCATCACATTTCCGATGCGATCCTTGACATAGTCGTAATTCACATCACGATAGACAATAGGCACTTGAGAAGCCCCTATAATCTTCATAAACGACTTATCCTCATCACCCCAAGGTTTAGGGATAACAAAAGTTACCTCCATATCCTGTTGCTTACACAGTCCCTTGGTAAGGCCATAGCTTGCCGTACCAAGTCCTCCTAAGATATGAGGTGGAAACTCCCACCCAAACATCAATGCTTTCATACTCTTCACATTAATTTTGGTCGTGATTATTTTCAATCGGCTCATCACCCTCTTCAGGTGATCCTTTGTGGTGTGAAGTCATACTCAGTCGTAAGTCAAATATATCATCTGACTTGTACTCTTCAAACTCTTTCAACCTATTTTGGATTCTCAGAATGGCCGTTGCACTCAGCATAAAGGAAATACCACTTCTAGCGGTATAAGGTGGCGTACCGTCATAAACCTCAGAGATACTGCCTATGCCGTGTAGCTTCATCTCATCTTCAAAAGGAATCAAAAGGCGATCCACAAAAGAGATGCCCACACGCCTAAAGAGCTTGAGATATCCACTCAAATAATAGTAGATCAACCAACTCCATACACCCCCCTGAAGGTAAGAATAGGCACGCTCCGCAAGATTACCAGCACAGTAGCCTCGGTAAAAACCGCTCATTGGAGATAGTGTACGTAGCCCTTTGGAAGTCAAAAGTTCTTTCGTAACAATATCCAGAATACTTCTCTGTAGCTTGCGAGATAAAGGCGAATAACTCAACCCCACAGCCAATATCTGGTTTGGACGCACACTCCAATCTTTTTCACGACCTTCTACAACATAGTCAAATAGATAGTCATGCTCATTGACAAAGACGCGGATAAAGCTTTCTGCCACCCTATCTATATAATCGTCCTCCTTATAATCGTCAATGCCAAATAGAGCTCTATTAAAACATAGAGCATTGTACCATAGGGCATTAAACTCCACAATATATCCCTGCCGATCCACCACTGGATAACCATCAATGGTAGCATCCATCCAAGTGATTGGTTTATCGCCACTCTCAGGCATCGCATAGAGTAGACCATTATCCATCACCTTAATAAGTGGATGCTTATTCGCCCGAATAAAGCCAAGTGCTTTCTTCACCACAGCTCCGTACTCTTCACGCGTCTTCTCCATGCCCACCCAGCGAGAGTAGTCCTGCACGCAATTGATAAGCCATAATAAGGCATCCGGCTGGTCTAGGCCCTTGATTACTTGATCCTTCTCCCCCTTCTGATAATAATTATCAAGAGCAGCCAGCGTATTGTCCATCACCGCTTTATATCGCTCCGGTTTTCCTATACCAAAGCTTGCCGCTGTAAGTCCTATCATCTGGTCTCTATGTCGCACATCAAACCAAGGTAGGCCGGCAAGTAGATAGCTTTTGCCCGGTTCAGGCTCATAGTAGTATTGATCCACCGTCTTCTTGAGACAATTGAGGAAACTATCCCTTGGTATAAGTGTCGCTTCACACTGCTCAAACTCCTCTTTCAATCTATCTGGGTCACAAACCTGATCAGAAATTGAAAGATAAATCGCCTCTCCCTTTTTTATTTCACATTCAAAGAGGCCAGGAACCGGCAAGTCCTCAATACAATTATGAGCTCGCTCAGCCTCTTTATCATAATAATGATGCTTATTCCAATGCGGAGTATGAGTATATTGAGTGGGCTTTGAAAACTGCAGATATAGTCTTGGACACCCTTCATAGAGACATAGAGAGATACCATTGGGCTCCTCATCATAGTCCCAGCAGATATGATTATTCTCGTAAGTCAGCTCCTTAACCTTACGGAATGCCAATAGGGGCTTAAAGCGAAGGGTCGTTTTTGAGTGTGCGTCCAGTAGCTGATACCTCACGATCAACTGATTCTTTTCTTCAGAGAGCAAAAAGGTTTTGGAAAGTATCACACCCCCTACCCTATAAATAGTTGTGACGGCTCTCTCCACATCATACTCCCTAATATACTTATGTCCATTGGGGCTAAAGACCCCTCCGGCATACTTATGGACGGCAAGATTAAACTCCGCACCATGCTGAATCACAGTCTCATCCATGGATGATAATAAGACCCAACGGTTGGCAACAGAATCTTCATGAGAGGGTACCACAAGCATACCATGATACTTACGGGTATTGCAGCCCAAGATAGAAGAGCAGTAGTAGGCTCCCCCTTTATTGGCACATAGGATTTCCCTCTGCAATGACTCGTCTAGATTGGTAAGACTTGAACGGTCAAACTTTAGGTAACTCATTATTATTACTTTGCTTCTATATGGTTATTCTTAAGCTTCTGAACTATTCCCAAATTTACACTTTTATTTTGATAACAACAAACCAAAGTTTAGGAGACAGATTCAACTTCCAAGGCAAGGCTGGTTACTACCAAGCAACTACGGAACACAAACTTGAATTACATACTAATTTACTAACGACTAATTATTAGCTACCTAGTGAGGAACTAGAAATTGAGGTAGCAAGATAGTTGTAATGATTGATAGCGATTGTGTTGCTCTGGATTGGGGTGGATAATGGACTCTTTTGCCCGGACTTCCGCCTCCGTTATTTCGTTTTTCCGAAGAGGTGTTTCGTAGTCGGGATAAAGTACAGGTGGTTCATAACCATAGATAACATCGCTTACTCTTTTGCCCCACTGCAGACGATACTCAGCAAGCAGACCTATTGAGAGTGAATTCTTAAAAGCGATCTCCCCTTGGTAACGTAATGAGAACCCTCTTTCAAACCGACTCCTAAATGCGTATGGACTGAAGGCAAACTGATAGTCATAAATCGTATGCGGCACATTGTAGATATTTCCTACTGGTCCTCGGTCATGGTAAGTGAGGTTACACTGACTTCGCCACTTACCTAGACACCCTCTATACTCAACTCCTGCATGATATATAAGGTTGTCGTTAAAAACTATCATACGGCTACTACGTATCATCTCCTCACTTAACGGGACTCTCTCCATATCTGGGTAGCGTGTCACAACTCCCTTAGGTGGATGAATATGAAAAAGCTCCTCATAGTAATCGTCTTCAAATCCAGTATAGAGGGCGACAAAGTGATGTGACGCTATAGGGTATCCTATTTTGAGGGAAGCTACAAGCTTCTGTCTCATATCAGAGTATCTATTTCGCCTATTAACCTCATAGTAATGCTGTGCTGGTTGATCATTTACTACCTCAGGGAAAGCATAGATAACCTCTTGACCGTACCGCTTCTCTAGGTCTGCGATAAAAGCAAGGGAGAACTGTATCTTCTGCCACAAGCTACCTTGTACCTCAGCCACCACTTGTCCCATATGGGTATAGAGGTGAAAGTATTCTGCAAGGTTATCCATTGCTACCATCAACCCCTCCTTATCCTCCTCCGTGTGCATATGCCGGTAGCTATGAGAGAGACCGAAGTAATAGGTCCAATCTCCGAGAGAGTGATTGAGTCGCTTGAGGTGGAAGGCACTAGAGAGTGTATTAGCGATATACCTACGACTGTACTTAAGCTGTGAAGTCCTGAGCGTCCATTGCCCCAGACCATAGTGGGTACCACTAGAGAATCCTCCAAGCTGATCATAGTCCAGCTGTTTGACAAATTGTGTCGTACGCCCTACTCCAATGCTCACGCCCCACAAGTGCTGAAGAGCTAGACCGATCAGTCCGAGAGAGGCGTTGATATCTCCTTCGTTTGCCTTGAGACGCGGGTCAGTTTTCTCAAAGACATTGGTGCCATCAAAGTCTACTGCCACACCCAGATTAACCTTTCCAAGTGGGAGCGAATAGGCTCCATGAAAGGAGTAATTATCACTATGACGAGTGTCTGCCTTAGGCATATTGGCAAAGAGATAAGGGTAGTAGTCCTCTGTATTGATAAGACTGGTCCAGCGAATACCATTACGCTGTGAGCGTAAGTACCGAAAACCAAGAGCTAAAGTTCCCGACTCGCCGAGTGCAATCTGCTGATGGACAGAGCCACACCAAGTCTTATCATTTGTCCCCTCGTAAAATAAAAAGTCACCTTCCCTGTCAGCCATAGAATAACTGACACGTGCCATCCCTCTGGGCAGTGTGATGGTCTCGCCAGCGTAGGCAAATGGGTGAAAGAGGGATACAGAGTCGCCATACACTGTGCCGAATGACGGATTGGTGGCTAGGAGGTGGTAAAGGGAGGTATACTCAATGTCGCTACTCATATAAGTGGAGCTCAGCCCTCTCTCTCTCATAGTAAAGCGATTGAGCCGAAAGGAGAGATTCTCTTGTGCTACGCCTTCAGTCATAAAAGCGAACACGATACATATATATAAGGTACCAGTATAAAGCAGTCTCATATTTTATTATTGTAGAAGTAAAACAAGTTTTAGAATTTCACCCTTACCTCTGCACCAAATACGGGTGCTTCCGTACGACGGTGCCAAAACTTATGCTCATCCAGAAATCTTTGTGTAAGACTGACCATCGCATTGGCATAAAATGAGATGGTAAGGTGCTGGTCAAAAAGTTCTTTGGACACCTTGGTGTTAAACATAAATGCCAGTGGCTCCTTGGTCGTGAGGACGTACTTGGTCCAGACCTTCTCTGCCATCAGCATCTTAAGAAGGGGTTCAGTCTCCTCTTTTTGCTTTACAATCTCCTCACTATAAGGGTGGATGTCTCCATTGATATCCATATACTGGCTTGGGATATGTGAAAAGGTGTTGTCGTACCACTGGTTTTGTAGCCACACAATCTGCAGCATGTTGGTCATCAAGAAGCCATGCTTAGGTATCCGAGTGTGTATGTAGATATTGGTATTAAGGCGGTCGTATATCTGCCACTGGACACCCTTGTCATAAAGCCCGACATAAGGAATCATACTACCTCCTATCATCATTTTAGGACGCAACCACACGGGAGCCCCATATCCGTAGTGGGTGCGGTAATAGGCTCCATTGATCTCTATATCACTTTTGAGCCAAGTGACATTGGGAAAACGCAACTGATACTCTATGCCATACTTTTGAAACCCAGCCGCATTGACGGGGATACTCTTTGAGGTAAAGGCTCGCACCGTCTTGGTGGTCTCGGGACTCTGAGGTGTGGCTACTTTCCCTATATCATAGCTGATAGGTGCGTAGTGCTCAAAGACCTGCACCGCATCTAGCATCCGCTCAGTAAATATCGACAGCGTAAGGGTGAAGGCATTTTCACTATGATTCCAGCCAGCCTCAAACTTATTGTTACGGTCGGGACGCAACTCGGGATTACGGTTATTAACGATGATGGTATGATACATAGGGGGCGAGCCCTTACCTATAGGGTATTCACGATAAATCGGTGCGGGGTAGAGGTAGTCTAGCGTAGGCAGTTTAGACTGACGGCCATAGCTTACCCAGAAAACATCTTGGATAAAGCCCCGGTGGCTATGCTCTGACGAAAGCGAAAAAGAAAGATTTACCCTAGGATCCACCAAAAAGAGCTTATCAAGGAGGTAAGAGCGAGGGATATTGAGAGGCTTTGTACCCCGTATACCAGCCGTAAGGGTCACTTCAGCCTTGGGAGTCAGTGTATAACTAATGCGATCCTCTATATAGCAACCAAGGCTTGAGAGGTAAGGTATAAGGTTATTGGGGAATGGGCGAATCGTATTTTGCGAATCGGGGAATGGAGGGCGGTAGGGGTCCTTCAGCACTAGACCACGCCCCTTATTCTTGTTGTACTCATAGTCTAGTCCATAACTGAGATTGTGCGTTCCACCGAGTAGGCTAATGTCTGACGTTTCACCATCTAGTCGGAAGAATAATCGGTGCGGTAAGTTTTCATTGATATACTCCGACATATAAATCCTATCCTTTAGGATTACTGCTGGGTGAGGACCAGGCGCATAGTGTGGCTGAATCATACCAGTCCTCATAGCTATAGCACGCTTATAGTGCCAGAACGAGTCTTCTATACGCTCCAAAGAGAGAGCCAGCGTAAGCTTCGTGATAAAGGGATTGCTCCCAAATACTATCCCAGTCCGTCCCATGAGAGCGTGTCGGTCGTAAGTACTCTTGTACTGCTCGATTACTGACTCATCGTTATGCCCTATTCGCTCCTCCTTATTCCCGTTAAGACTATGGGTATAATCGTACTTTGCAAATAAGTCCATATCTGCCCCTAGAAGCTTAAACTTATTACTGTACGTAAGCATACTCGTCACGCGGTCATAAGCACTAAAGAAGGTATAGACGGGATCTGCTTGGTAGCGGGTAAAGTCCATACCAGCGTAGAGAGTACCCCCTTTCTTCCCTAGCGAAAAGCCCTTACCGACATAAATCATCTTGGTGGAGAGATTAATAAGCCCTCGAGCCGTTATCGGAGAGCGCCCACGCTTGGAGGTTACCTCAATAACGCCACTACTTAGATTACCATACTTTGCCGAAGCTATGCCTCTTATTATCTTGACTGTCTCTATATGGTCTGTAGAGAAGTTACGCAGGTCCACGCCTACATTAGCGGGTAAAAAAGCATACTTGCCATTGACATACTCGTCCTTAATGTGAGCGACTTGAAAGCGACTGGCATCATTGGAGAGCGTAATACCATCTGATACGATGACAGTCCCTAGTGAAGTTGCCTTATCTCCTCCTCCCACCTGTCGGTTTTGTTTAAGACTTACTCTTTGCATATTTACATTTGCTACGGTCAGCTCACCTGGGAGGAGGGTCATAACGTTTTGTAGCGAGATGGGTTGAAGGTACTCGATCGCCTTCTGATCTATCACTATGTTACTTGTCCCCTTTGCCACCCTTCCGTAAATCGTTACTTCTGGCAACTCGTGGGAGCTTCTATAAAGGCGAATGGTGACCTTGCTAGGGTGTCCTGCTGCGACAGACACCGTGGTACTTCTTGTCTCATAACCCATATAACGGGCGGTTAGGGTATATTTACCCTTATGCAAATGAGGCGTACAGAAGTAACCATCGGCATCTGTCATCATTGAGAGCCCAAGCTCCTCAATGCGAATAACACTAAATGGCAAAGTAGCGTGGTCAGCAGCATCAACTACCGTCCCGCACACTTGCACCCTCTCAGACTTTCCCTGAGCAAAGATAAAAGTAGACAGGAATAGGTTGAAGACTAATCCTAAAAATATATTGAAGAGGATTCTATGATAAGTCATACCAGCAGCTTTATTTGAGATTCACAATCAGTTCATATTTATAAACTCCTTGAGAGATGGTCCAAGATGAAATTCTTGCATAATCGCTAGAAAAATCGCTGCCGAAACTGAATGTTACAAGTCCTAAGCCATCAATATATTTCGTGAGATCTTGCATCATTGGAGAATACATACGGGCTATGGGGAGTCTGAAGTGAGCATCAAGATTTTCATCTACCTGAGCAGTATAGATTTCAGATGTCTCATATTCTTGGATAATTATCTCCATTCCCACAAAGTTGCTTTTGTTGATATACTCCAAACTTTCATGAAGCTTGAGAGATACAGTGACATCGGCATATAAATCAAACTGTTTACTTGTACAGGCTATCGTGAAAGTAGAGAGTAGGTATATACCTATTATGCTTAATAAATATTTATATGACATTTGATTATCCCGAAGTCTTATATCAGACATACAAAATATAGTATCCTATTGGTGGTTCCTCATTGTGATTAGAGCAAACCACCGATAGTAATCATCTAGATATAGTCATAGGTGAATTATAGTTCGCCGTATCAGTATACAGCCTTAAAATCATCTTTAGGGCTTTGAGTATTCTTTAAGTTCACTCCAGATCCTATCCTCTTTACCTTTATTCCCTTACAGAGTATAGCGTCATTAAACTCATCGTACTTTAATGGCATAACAAAATAAGCATAATTAGGGACGACCGTAGTTGGGAATAGGTTATGTACTTGTGGAGCACCTGTCTTGGGGCGTGCTTGGAAAGCATCAATGATCCATTTGGCTGGTATCTTCACACCAGACAGGTTAAGACGAGGCTCGTTGGGGGCTTTGGGGTGAGGTAGTCCGTACTCAACACGCCGACTAATATATTCTTTAATGTTGCTCTCACTTGCACTTCCGTCACGGTTGTACTGAATAAGGAAGATACCTGCAGAGCCATCAAGCTGAGTATGCCATGCTTGGAAGTGGCTGAAGTAATCCATATCAGGTTTCCCTGTATCTTCTGTGACAGAAGGAGAGCCATCATTAGGCTGGATAAACACCTCAAAGCGTGCATCTCTATTGTCATAACGCCCACGTCTATTCCTGAAATCCTCCGCCCAGCGAGCCACCTTGAGACTCTCACCTGGCTTTATCTTAGTGTTTCCCCTTCCACTAGGGAATGTATAAACTTGAGAGGCATACACATACTCAAAATTTTGATACTTATAATAGCGACGTGCAGTAGTGAAGTCGGTTGTGATACCAATAGATAACCCAGCGACATCAATGGTTTGATCGGAGACGTTAGTTATCGTGATGTACTCCTCTGGTGCCATTGGATGAGAGATGTTGAATAACAACTCGTCCAAGAGAATCAGACCCTTAAGATCTCCTGAAAGGCTACGCAACTCAGCCAAGTCAGTTTGGCTTGTTTGGTCAGACACGTTGTCTGGCATTAAGTTGCTTTGGCAAGAAGTTGCCAGTGTCAAGGCTCCTATGAGCCACATTGCGAGTTTAAAAATACTCTTCATGTTGCAGAAAATTAAATTAAACATTAGTTAATGAAGATGGGGACCTCCCATCATATAGTTCTGTATTTTGAAACGCATCGGGAGCTATAGTCACGCCATACTCCTTTTTTGTTTCTTCAATTGATTGTATATTCCATTTTCTTAACTGTCCACCTATGTATAGGGCACCAGTTATATCAGCAAATGCTTTTGATGCGATTGTCTTCAAACTGAAGCGTTCCCTATAACCGTAACCCGTTGGGTCAGTTTCATCAGCTTTTGAGTCAACAGAAAAAAATAGTGAATACAAGAGGTACATGTTTACTGACGTGTTATGTGAAATAAAGGTTGCATTCTGGAAAGCACCCTCATCTATTATTTTAAGAGAGGGGGGAAAATCCAGAGAAGAGGGGTCATGGCCTCTCTCGTCTATCACTGGTTCAAACACCACTCTGCTAAATGCATACTTTCCTATCCTTTGGAGTTGTAGCGGAGAAAACCAAAAATTATAAAACTGCCCTTTACTAAGCTTATTTTCTGCCGTGATTGAATAGCACCCATAATTTAGTACCAAACCACGGAGTCCCGATTTATAGAAGGCATAGTCCGAAATCTCCAGCACTCCGTGAGGAATACTATCTAAGAGAGCAAGAGATGAAGTCTCAGCAAAACCACCTAAGTACTTAAGTTTCTGCCCTTCCTTAAAGTCTATTTTCGTCAACTTCTGACAGCGACGAAATGCGTGTAACCCTATACGCTCATTATCTCGTGCTAAGCGTACCTTGGTAACATCGTTATCAGCAAATGCATAAGTATCTATAAGGGTGACACTTTGGGGCAAAAAGAGTTCTCCCGAGAAAAGTGCAGGCTCGGCAAGTGCGGAGCGACAAAACATATAAGGCCCTATGACCTTGTCCTCAACATTGTACTCATAACTCTTTCCTTCATAACTCCCCTTAATAGGGCTACCTCCCGATACAATATTGGCACCACGTAGATTCAATCCCTTAGGCAGAGCTACCTTTAGCTGGCGTAGTGTATTGATATCATCACCATTAAGGTTACCCAGTAACTCAAGCCCTTCATACGGTTTGTCTGCCTTAGCTAGATATTCAGCAAGCATACCAGCCTTCGGCACACCCACTTTGAGGATACCCTCATCTGTTAGGGTGACTCCCTCAAAAGGACGCACCTCTATCTCTACTGTATCAGAGAGCTTAGAGGCCCTGTCCGTAACCGTTACTGTGACCTTGCCAGCTCCCTCAGCAACAACCTCCCCCGTATACTTATCTATAGGTAGTACTTCGGGATTGCTACTTGTCCACTCAAGTAGGTAGTACATATCTCTATCTGGGGTTACCGTCACTTCTAGCTTGTGCCTTTCACCTACTATTATCGTATGTGGTGGCTCAGAAAGACTAAGCTGAGTAATATTTGTTCCCACTTCATACAGCTCTGCATCACGTGAGCATGCCACTAGCACCAAGGCTAATATGAGAGATAATCTAGAGAGGGATTTCAAAGGTAAATATGAGCACATATTATTGAACTAATACTTTCTTTTATAGTAATTCTTCACTTCTTATTCTTGACCACAAAGTTAATCAGATAAATTATTTAATAAATACCCATCATTGGGTATTTATTATTCAAAAAAAGTAACGATAATTGTCCAACCATAAATACATATAATTTAAAAGTAATCATAAGTATGAAGATGACATCATTCAAGACGCACTTATTAGTGCTTGTAATGCTACTAGTCATAGTAGCTGGCTGTCGCAAAAACCATGACAATCGCACCCCTGAGGTGGCGGTTACCTCTATTAAGATAACTAAGCCTCAAAGCGAAGCTATCAAAATAGGTGAGACTCTCCAGCTCACAGCCGAGATACTACCTACTACCGCTACCAACAAAGAAATAACTTGGAGCAGTAGCAAGCCTGATGTAGCTACTGTAACATCTGCTGGGGTAGTGAAAGGAATTAAAGTCGGAGCAACTGAAATCATCGCTACTGCAGGGAGCAAGAGCGACAAAGTCACGTTACAGATTCTCTACCCTAATAAAGTTGAGAATGGAGTTGTGGATTTCTTTAATGCTAACCCTGGGGCACTCGGCTCAGACCTCAAAGCTCTTGTAGGGGACAAGACATTTAACACCATAAGAGTACACGGTGATATTACAGGTAGAGATGTGGCTGCCATATCCTGCCTTGAAGGTCTTATAGAGGTAGACCTCGGAGATACCAATGTGGTTCCAGATATGGGGATAGATAATACAAAACTTCAAACTGAGCATCGGATTAGGGGGTGGGACAAAGATGTATTCGGAGAAATTCACAACGGAGATAAGAAAGGAGCTTGGTATAACGAGAGTGCCGATCCAACAACTTTTCCATCTGCATTTATTCGTGACAAGATACAAGAGAAGGGGATGGGCGGTGAGAAAGACAAGTCCTCCCTCAAGCGATTTGTATTTCCTCGTACCGTTAAGGAGATTAAGAGTCACTCCTTATTCTCATTTAGAAGTTCGGAGCTTAGCAATCTTGAGGAGGTCGTCCTGCCAGATAATCTTGAGCGACTTTCTGGAGAGTACATATTTAAGAACTGTGGCAAACTCTCCAAGATTACGTTTCCGAAAACACTTACCATCATCGGCTCTGGTCCATATACAACAGAACTATTTATGAATCAAGAGACGTGGCAGATGGAGCCAAGACCCGTTCCTGAATATTATAGGTCAGAAGCATTTTATGGTTGTGAGCAATTGTCAGACATCCTCACAAGGCTACCTGCAGACATAAAGGTTATTGGTAGGGGAGCCTTTCTTGATATAGTGCCAAGCACTTTGGACTTCAGCCGCTTTAACAACCTGAAAGTCATCTCCGAATCCTTATTCTTGAGTACTGAGGATTATGACATAGACATAAAGACCCCTATAGTACTTACACTTCCTAAAGGAGTTAAAGAAATTAGACATACAGCTTTTAAGGGGCATCATATAAAGAAGGTTGTTTTACCTGAAACAGTAACATATATCAGCGGTGGAGCATTTACTGCCCCAGAAACGACTGGCATGACTATCGAATTCACCAGCAAACAACCACCTAAATTTGCTGTATTAAACTTCATTGACGAACCTGTATGGGATTACTATTTCGGGAGTATTTCCAATAAAGATAACGTAACGTTGATTGTGCCTAAAGGTCAGAAGAGCTTGTACGAAGCAATACAGATAGGCATAGCTCAGGACTGGGATTACGAGAAAAACAAAGAGGTTACTGTCAAGAAGTACCTCCCTGATGTAGTTGGTAAGATAGTGGAGAAAGGCTCAGAAGGGGAATAATAATGTTGTGATTGAATAACGCCCTATTTCTCCAAAAACATCTCATATTTAAGTTTAGGATTTAGATTTTAGGACAATTACCTGAAATCTAAATCCTATTTTTTCAACTTTTCCCTCCCCTACTTATAGCACGAGTTAGACAAACTCTAAAAGAAATACCCCGACATAGTCTTCTCAACTCTGTTTTTCTTCTGGATTATATAAAGAAAAGAGAATCTAATCAGTTAAATCATCCTAATAAGCTACTCCTCAAAAAAGGGTCTACAAACTAGCTTTTGGAAATATGCATATTAGCCGCCAGAAATATGCATATTAGCGATCGGAAATATGCATATTTCCGGCGGCTAATATGCATATTTACTTTCTAACATTTTATACCTCTGTTAATCAATAAGTTACCAACGGCACTTCCAGAGTATCAGGAAATTTACCCCCGAAAATGCATTAACATATATTCACCACACTATACAGAATATATAAAACCGAAACTTGAGTAAAGAAAGATACTAGAAACTTTTTTTCTTTCTTACTAGAAAACGTTTTTTTTCTTACTAGAAAATATCTCCCCTACTTATGTTTCGGACTTAGAGATTCAGAGACAGAGCTATCCAGCACATTAGGCAAAATCACCTAAAATAGGTATTTTTGTAGCATCTATAATTAAGCACCAAACTGCACTGAACAGAGATAGACAACATGGGAAAAATCGCTCCAAAGCCATACGTCCAGCAGCGATGGCACGCAAGATTGCAAAAGAGCAAGCCACTCACCGATGCACTCTACATCTTGATTGGCTCCCTCCTCCAAGCAATAGCATACTCCGTATTTATTGCCCCTGCCAATATTATTCCAGGCGGGGTTTATGGCATCACCATTGCCCTCAATCATCTTACCAAGGGACTATTTTCATTTGCCCCTGATGGATTACCTATTGGTACCACAGCACTTTTCTTCAATGTGCCCTTACTCCTCCTTGCTCTTAAAAAGCTTGGGCTCTCATCTGCTGGCAAAACAGTTGCCACCTTTCTCCTCATCTCCTCCTTCACTGACCTGATTGGTCAGATGGTCAAAAATGTTGGATTGATAGGAGATGATAGAATACTCTCTGCCTTTTATGGCGGAGCCATTCTGGGCGTGGGGGTTTATCTGATATTCAAAGCCGAAAGCACTAGTGCTGGCACAGATGTCCTGAGTAGAGTGATTGCGAAAGGGAGCAATTACAAGCTCAGTGATACCATCATCGTAATAGATTCAATAGTAGTGATATTTGGACTTATCGCATTTGGTGACCTCACAGTACCTCTCTACTCTTGGTTAACCATTATCATATATGGTCAGATCGTTAACTTCCTTCAGCCTGAAAACCCCAAGAAAGCAGTGTTTATCGTCTCCTCTAAAACCGAAGAGATTAGAGATCTATTACTCAACGATCTAGAGATTAGAGGCACTATCATTCAGGGCAAAGGAATGTACAAAGGCGAGGCTCGAGAAATGATATTCACAATTGTGGAGCGTAAGAAGCTACCTAAGCTCAAAGATAGCGTCAAGGGCATTGATATCTCAGCTTTCATCTCCACAATGGATGCCAGTCACGACACCGTTAACGCTCCCTCCAAACCTTAATCAACAGACCATTTGAGAAAGCCCGAAAAGCACGTGAGCTATCTAGCGGAAAAGAGACAGCAACGGAATAGTAATCATCGGCGGGACACACCGCGAGCAGACTAAATAAAAATAGTTTCGGATCCAGGCAAAACCATATCCGAAACTATTTTATCTCTTCCAAAAGTATTTCAAATGTTGTTACTTTGCAAGCTCAAAATCCAGAGTTGAATTATTGGAATCCTGATAAACTTTTTCATCTTTTACGCCCTGTCGCATCTTTCGTTTTAGGATAGTTCCCGCCTTAGGCATCTCATCTATAGCAGAAGACCAACCTGTATAACCCTTGTCAAGGTCAGAACTAATAGCATTCTTAACATCGCCGTCACCATCCTGAGGAAGACTTAATACAACAGCATCAAAAATGCAGTTATTGGGCAACGTAAAGAAAGTCTTAGGTGTCTTATCTGTCGGAGATGGATTGGTGTGGGTAAACTTCTTACCAAATGCCTCTTTAGTCAATTTGGTGCGTGCTAGAGCCAATACTCTCGTACCATTATCTGAGAAAAAACCACGCTCATTAGCAACCTCCTCACTATCCACAAACTTTACCAGCTTGTCCGTATTCAAAACCATAACACTTCCTGGCTCGATTGGGTATTGCTTTCCACTACCCGGAAGTAAGTATGCTCTATGAATAGGGAGCGAAGACCTTACAACGCTAGAAAAAGAAGGGGCATAGCCTTTGAGCGTTTGGTAAGCTCCCTCTACCACAAGCAAACTATCAGCATAGAGAGTTTCATGTGAATTGTTGGCAACGATCAAGTATTGTCCCACCCCATTATTTTCAGTGGCCTTAAATCCAATCTCTGCAATCACAAAAGAGGAGGTACTGCGGGTATTCTTGATGCTCGGTTCATAACTTAGAGAGCATTGATTCTTAAACTTACTCTCTTTGTAGTATCTAACTGCCACCCCACGCTGCTCATACAGTCTGGTGGAAATGCGTCTAAGCCCTTGCTCTCCCTTATCCTTAAATGAAAATGAGGCTTTGCAAGAAATATCATAAATTCCCTCTTGCACATTGGGTACAACTATAGGCTCTGACCCGTCATACTGCTCTACAGTAACCTCATATGAAAGGTGCGGAAGCATTACATGCTGTAGCTTTACAGTAACAGCAACCGGCATAAATTCAGCTTCTTCAACCTCATATTTTGCAGGTAATTTCAAGCTGACCTCTACAGATGTCTCCTTGATTTCCTTCACTCCCAACTCCTTCTTGCAACCGGATGCAAGGCAGAGAAGCATGATGAAAAAAGGAAGAAGCATCGCTTTATAATCTTGTTTTAACTTCATGGCATTAAATAATTATAGCGTTCAAAAAGACAACCCAAAAGACACAACTGCCGTATGGGCTTTATACCTTACTTGATTCGTCGTATAAAGATAGTTGGCGCTAATGGTAAAGACAAGTGGGGAAGTATCATCCTGCCCAAACTCAACAGCATAGGTTGGCGTTACGTTCAATTTAAGTTTATTGGATTGGAGGAATGCAAAGGTATGATCAAGATACTCACTAATGTATTCATCAGGATTTGGTTTTTGCAAATCTTTTCGTTTGGTGTACCGATCTCTATCGTAGTCAAATGAACCGTCAATATTGGCATTATAGTCAGCACCCACATTAATGGTCAGTAGAGACTTGTCCCAACGCTTACTGATAGTGCCGGATACAATGCCACCAATGCGTGCCAAGTGGACCTTATCATCCGGGTAAATATTAGCAATATACTCCTCTGAAGCATAGGCGGATAGGTCGGTCTGAAACTTAATGCCATGGTTCCAATACTGCTCTTGGCTCACCGTCACCTTATCCTCCCACTTCTGTTGATAAAAAATGGGCTGTGTCTCGAGGACTAAGAGCTCTCCGGAGCCATCATCGCCAATGATATTATCAAATCCCTTCTTATGTGAGTAAGCGTAGTGGTTGGCCACTCCCCATGAGAATTGCCGGCTACGCTCCTGAAGGTATCCGATGGAAGCGGTAATTGTTTTTTGAATATAGCTATTCGTTGGAGCATGGTTATTCTCAGTGATTACCCGCTCTAGCTGATGCTTCATATACCCAAGTGAGCCATAAATACCTGACCTGCCTTTGGGAACAAACTCGATGGTAGCACCATAGCCACTCTTGCGATAATACAAAGAGCCATTAGCCCCACTAAAGCGTTTCGTAATTTCACCAAGCCCTTTCATACTCATCTCATGCACACCGCCCAATTCGTTGGCGAACTCAACTTTATAGCTGCGTTGCTTATAGACATCATACCGCCCACTTACAGAGACAAAATACTCATCTGAAATAAGCTGAGATAAGCCCACCGTACTCCGAAAGTCTGAAACGACATTACGGGGACGGGGGTCAGTGTCTCTAAACTCATGTAGAGCTCTGTAAGAGGCTTGCACACCTATAGACCCACCCCTCCAGGTATTTTGGTTAAGACCTCCGGAAAAAAAGTAGACTTCAGACTTCACATTTCCTCCTACTGTATCAGCAGTAAAGTAAGGATAAATCTCCGGTAAGTCCGAACTGGACATCCACTTGATACTTTTATTAACTCCTTTTTGATAGTAGGCACGACCCCACAGCTGTTGAGAGGAATTCCTTTGAAAGCTGGTTGCATCTATACGTACATGGTTATATCCTCTTCCATATTGATACAGGCCTGAGTCATCATTATTGTGGGCATTGTAAGAGACCACAATGGATGATAATGAACTGTCGCAACGCTTGACGGCTAATGAAGGGTTGAGGTCAAAAGGAGAGATAAAACGGAA
Organism: Porphyromonas somerae; assembly: GCF_022845615.1. Classification (NCBI taxonomy): domain Bacteria; kingdom Pseudomonadati; phylum Bacteroidota; class Bacteroidia; order Bacteroidales; family Porphyromonadaceae; genus Porphyromonas; species Porphyromonas somerae. The sequence continues at coordinate 1,401,953 of NZ_AP025559.1, forward strand.
TGGGAGCATCTGCCGCTCTTCGTAATGGTCAATCACTTTGTGGGCAGAATGATTCTGTGCACTAACTGAGTATGGGCTCATTAGAAAAGCAACTATAACAAAGGCATATCCAACTATCCTTGATATATATTTTTTTGTATTCATAAGTGTATCTCTTTATCTCATGTAGAAGAAAGTAAGTTGTACCTTCTGCTTATCTTGTAGCAAGTATAGATCGTTTTTGGAACCACGAATCCACCGCACTCGCTTTTCACCGGTAACGGTATTCTCTTCTGTCACACTTTGGCTATCCATGTATATTCTTTGGTAATAACCTTTTTGTAGCGTTATTGTGAAAGGAAATTCCGTAACCTTTTGCTTAATCACTTCTTTAGTGTTAAGGTTAGTAGTTTCTAAGACCAGGTCCTTGAGATCTACCAGTTTACAATCCGGATTAGGTAGGCTGGCCTCTATCGTTAACTCACACATAATGTTAACGTCATCGGTCTTCAGTTCACAACCACTCAATAGGACTGTGTATAATGGAAACAACAATAACGCAAAAATTGCTCTTTTATTTTTCATAAACTGATCAAAACTTAATGTTCAACTCCATTCCAAAATAGGGATACCTATTTCTCCGGTGGAGATACCCTTCATGATAGTAGTCCGGACTATAGTCAAAGAGACGATTCACAAAGAGTGCCACCCTTAGCTTTTCATCAAAAAAGTACTTGGTTGCTTTCACATTAAAGTGTGTGCATATCGGCACCGTATACTTTTCAAATAAAGGCTTCAACTCTCCACGGAAGAGGTGTTGCAAATAAGTATCTTTCTTTGACTCTTCGGTATAGGGGTGCTCTACCAAGTCGAGGTCTACATAGTAGTCAGGCCGATCAGACTTAGGGAGAAATTCAGAGGAGGCATACCAGTTAGTTTGTATCGAGAGAGAAAGGTTAAACTTATACTTCCTCAGATACGTATCAAAGCGGAAATCGGTATTGAGCATCTCACTTGTCAAGCCCTCCTCGTCCTTATATAGACCATAGTACGGGAATACCAATTGCTTACCCAGCTGCACATCGGGCTGGACATACAGCGGTGCACTATTTCTATATATAGTCTTAAACCATGCTCCAGAGAATGTCAGACGAGTATGGATCTTGTCGTACCTTGGAGTACTGAACACCCATTCTACTCCCTCCTTTTTGGTCTGGCTACCATTCCTAGTATATGGGATAAGTGCAAAGTCCTTATACTCCTTATACTTCATCTTGGAGAGATCAGGTGGTGCCGTTAGGTTTCTCCAGTCGATACTGTATATATCATACCTTTTGAAAGAGAGGGTTGTCAGCTCACCCACTCGTCTGAAGCCATTAGGCATATCTTCCCGGAAATAGGTAGCGGTGAAGTAATATTGATCATAGTCCAGATCCATTCTCACCTCCCATTTCTTGTTTATCGCCGGCTCAAGTTGTGTAGAATTAGGTTGGAAGATATAAGTCTTAGCATTGACTATCCAGCTATCTCTATTAGGAAATCCACCGGTATTGAGTTGAATAAAGTCCCAATAGAGTTTCTCCGGATTCAGTTGTTGCATGACGGGGAAAACACGAAGTGTTCCATACCCTCCGACAAAGTGAATCCCCAGCTTTTTATCTCCTATCTGTATAGGAGCCACATCGTACTTTGCATTGACACGCAAGTCTGTGTAGAAGTGACCGCTCATTGTAAAAGACTTGTCAAGCCCAAGTAATGTAGATGTAGTCACCCCGGCCTGCAAGGAAAGCACATGGTCGTTGACGTTAATGCTCATGTTGTCTTCCAAAAAGAAAGTGAGCCTATTCAGTGCCGGTATGTCACTAAACCTCCTGGGGCGTTGGGAAGGGTCTCTAAATACAGGGCGCTCGGGGTCAAAGATCGTTCCTTCCCCAAAGTTCTTACTGTAGTTCCATTCCGAGCCCCAAATAGCCCGATTATGTACCTTTCCTAACCAGAATAGGCTTTCTCCCTTCAGCTTAGTGTAGGCATAAAAAGGCTGATCATCTACACGGTGCTTAGCGATAAAGAACCCACCGGGGTAAAATCCCCAATTGTACTCACCCTCTTTCATGGAGTAGACAAAAGGCTTATTATCATGTTGCACCCCTCGCACTATCTTCATGACATCATTGACATAGCTGACTGCCATATCTAAGCTCATCCCTGCAAATAATCCCTTCTTATTCGGCGTAAACCTTAAGGAGTGATTCGTAGAGAGACGATGATAATTCACGCGATAGGAGTCCTGCTGGCTGTAGGATTGATCCGGATCCACCTTCTCGCCATCTAATGAACCGGTATAGTCCAAGTTTGCAAGCCAACTAAGGCTTCCGGAATCAAAGTGCCAAAGCTTCGTAGAGCGTATAGATCCTGTGATCCTCTGATAGGAGGTCTGACGGAACCTTGGATCAGCACTAGAAGCAAGAATGCTGAGGCCCATACTCAGATTATAATCCTTGCCAATATCATTGGTGCCTTTACCGATATAGGTAAGGTAGCTCCTCATATCACCCTTAAATCTCGCCTCCAAGTCATTCAGCGTACGCTTGCGCTTGATATTGATAAGCCCCGTACTTAGGTTAGCATGCTCCACAGAGGGAATGCCTCTGATGATTTCCACACTCTCAATCTCATCTGTACCTATGGTACGCAGGTCAACCCCTTCTGTATTAAAGATACTATTGACAGCACCATTATTACTAGAGCCAAGACCGGAGAGGGTCATCATATTGGCATTATTAGCAATTGGCATACCATCGACAATAAATGCAGTACCAAGCGAGGCCGTAGCATAGTTGAGCTGGTTCACCCGAGGCATCATACGCCCTCCGGTGTCGAATGGGAAGTGAGCCTCTCTCAAGCGTATAGGCTGCGGCGTCATCACATACGGATCCACAGCTACACCTCCAGGGAGCAGTTCCAAAACATCTGCAAAGCTAGAAGCCTGAATGTGCTTCATTGCCTCCTGATCAATCTTCGAGCCACTCGTCATACCCTTCGTCTCCTTAGCGGTCACAACAACCAACTCACTCAGTTGCTCATCCGAAGGTGCCAAACCAACCACCAGCCCATTGCTCTTAGCTGGTAGCTTCACACGGTTTTGCTCAAAGGGGGTATAGCCAATAAAGGTCACTCGCATCCTATAGACACCTTCAGGCAATTTTCCGAAGTAAATATTCCCCTGAGAGTCTGCCACATTGCGGTATATTTTACCATTCTCAAGGGTCAGCGTAGCCAGTGCTCCTTGCAGAGGAGACTGCGTACTTCTGTCCGTGACAGTAATTGTAAATAACTTAACGACAGATTGTGCTTGTACCGCACTCACGGTCAGTAGTAGACCACTGAGTATTGCCGATATCGTTAAGTACAACTTTTTAGTAATAAAGTTCTTCATTTCTCACCTTTTCATATACGTATTGCTTCATGTGTAACTCTGTTTGCAAAGTTATGAAAGTATATATTGCACCTCAATACCTATTTTTGATTAAAATAAATATATTTTCATACCTAAAAATAGGGATTAAATTTAATAAACCTCTTCAATGAGTATGTTGCACGAAGTGTTATTCTCGCACATTTGCTAAAAATGCCTCATCCGATATTCTGCTTGATAGAGTCGACTGTGACACCTTGAGACTACTGCGTCAGCCTGTATACACCAATCATCTTGCGGGATGAAATCCGCAAGATATGGGCGACGGAGTCTTTTTCCTCTTTGAAAATTTGAAAGAGAACTGGAAATCCATTATAATTGAGCGAATTATTCACTAAACGCTTAATTACACAATGTGGTTTCCTGAAAAAGGTTGACTCGGTTAATAGATTATTAGAAAATGAAGAAGCCTCTATAAGAGGAGCACTTGTTATGAGATAAGTACTAGAAATCCTCTGTAAAAGCTCATATTTGGAGCTTTTACAGAGGAGAATAATCAAACAACAAGGCAGTTTCTCAAGCCAGATAAGACAAAAATCAGCAAAAAGTCAATCCAAAATGTCTAAACTTGAATGTGCAACAGCCTCAACGTTGAAAGCCCCTCCAAGAGATTCTCGGAGGGGCTTTCATATCATAAAGGCTATATCAAGGATCAATCCTTAAACTTAGCCTTGATAAACTCTCTATTGAGGCGAGCAATGTTGGATACCGAAACACCCTTTGGACACTCCAGCTCACACGCACGGGTATTGGTACAGTTACCAAAGCCCAGCTCATCCATCTTTGCCACCATAGCCTTGGCACGCCTAGCTGCCTCAGGACGACCCTGTGGCAACAATGCGAACTGGCTCACCTTAGCACTCACGAAGAGCATAGCCGAACCATTCTTACATGCAGCTACACAAGCTCCACAACCAATACAAGAAGCGGCATCAATCGCCATCTCTGCTACGTCGTGAGAGATTGGAATAGAATTGGCATCTGGGGCACTACCTGTATTGACGCTGACAAATCCTCCAGCTTGTTGGATCTTATCAAATGAAGTTCTATCCACCATCAAGTCGCGAATCACTGGGAATCCAGCAGAACGCCATGGCTCAATAGTAATGGTATCACCATCATTGAACTTACGCATGTGCAGCTGGCAAGTAGTCACAAGAGAGTCAGGTCCGTGTGGGTGCCCATCAATATATAGTGAGCACATACCACAAATACCCTCACGACAGTCGTGATCAAATACCACTGGCTCCTCACCCTTGTGAATCAGCTGGTTATTCAATATATCAAGCATCTCCAAGAAGGAGCTACCCTGAGATACATTATTTAGTTCGTAGGTCTCAAAGTGCCCTTTCTCCTTAGCACTCCTCTGTCTCCAGACTCTGACCTTTATATTAATGTCTTTATCCATAGTTTTGTGTCTAATCTTACGAAAGGGTTATTAAGACTTATAGTTTCTCTGCGCTCTCACTACGAACTCATAGTCAAGAGGTTCCTTATACATCACTGGTGCTTTGTCCTCACCTTGGTACTCCCAGCAAGAAACGTAAGCGAAGTTCTCATCGTCACGAAGAGCTTCACCCTCCTCAGTCTGGTACTCTAGGCGGAAGTGACCACCACAAGACTCCTTACGGTCAAGAGCGTCATGAGCCATTAGCTCACCGATCTCAATGAAGTCAGCAAGGCGAAGTGCCTTCTCCAACTCTACATTGAGGTCAATAGCCTGACCAGGGATAAATAGATCGGACCAGAACTCCTTTTTCACTTCAGCAATCAGCTCTAGGCCCTTCTTTAGCCCAGCCTCATCACGACCCATACCTACATAATCCCACATGATGTGACCCAGCTTCTTGTGAAGGTCATCCACAGATTGCTTACCCTTAATATTCATCAACTTGTGGATTCGGTCAGTTACCTCCTTCTCAGCAGCATCGAACTCTGGTAGGTCTGTGCTGAAACGTGGCACTTGAATCTGATCCGATAGGTAATTTTGGATCGTATAAGGAAGTACAAAGTAACCATCAGCTAGCCCCTGCATCAATGCAGAAGCACCCAGACGATTGGCACCGTGGTCTGAAAAGTTGGCCTCTCCAATCGCAAATAGGCCTGGGATAGTTGTCTGTAGCTCATAATCTACCCATAGGCCACCCATTGTATAGTGGATAGCTGGGAAGATCATCATAGGGGTCTTGTATGGATCATCATTAGTGATCTTCTCATACATCTGGAATAGGTTACCATACCTCTCCTCAACTACCTTTAGCCCAAGACGCTGGATAGGCTCAGCAAAGTCTAGGTAAACTGCATTACCAGTCCCTACGCCATAGCCAGCATCACAACGCTCCTTAGCCGCACGCGATGCCACATCACGAGGCACCAAGTTACCAAAGGCTGGATACCTACGCTCCAGGTAGTAGTCTCTATCCTCTTCCTTTATCTCAGTTGGTCGTAGCTTACCTGCACGGATAGCCTCGGCGTCCTCCTTCTTCTTAGGCACCCAAATACGTCCATCATTACGTAGCGACTCCGACATCAGCGTTAGCTTACTTTGGAAGTCACCATGCTGTGGGATACAGGTTGGGTGAATTTGAGCCATACAAGGGTTACCAAATGCGGCTCCCTTCTTGTAGCACTGCCAAGCGGCCGAACCATTACACTCCATAGCATTGGAGCTAAGGAAGAAGGTATTGCCATAACCACCAGTTGCAATCACCACAGCGTGTGCAGAGAAACGCTCTAGCTTTCCAGTAACCAAGTCACGAACGATGATACCTCTTGCACGACCATCCACCATTACTAGATTAACCATCTCATGGCGAGTATGGAGGTTGACCTTACCTAGGCCCACCATACGGGAAAGTGCTGAGTAAGCTCCTAGCAATAGTTGCTGACCCGTAATACCTCTTGAATAGAAAGTACGTGATACCTGAGCACCACCAAAGGAACGGTTGGCCAATGTACCACCATACTCACGAGCGAAAGGCACACCCTGCGCTACACATTGGTCAATAATTGCATTGGACACCTCTGCTAGACGATATACATTGGCCTCTCTTGCACGGTAGTCACCACCTTTAATTGTATCATAGAATAGACGGTACACAGAGTCACCATCATTCTGATAGTTCTTCGCTGCATTGATACCACCTTGAGCTGCGATAGAGTGTGCACGGCGAGGGGAGTCTTGAATACAGAAGTTCTCCACATGGAAGCCCATCTCAGCCAACGAAGCAGCTGCCGACGCACCTGCCAGCCCAGTACCTACAACTATGATATCCAATCTACGCTTATTGGCCGGATTCACCAGCTTCTGATTAGCCTTATAAGTATTCCATTTTTCCGCTAAAGGACCCTTTGGAATTTTGGCATCTAACTTTATCATATTAATATTAATGTCTAAAGATTTTACAATGCGGCATGCTGCCCAAGCGTCCAAATATTGCCTACGCTAGGCCATACGCCAATAGACTGTAGGTAAAAAGCGATTGCTGTGAATGCAAACATAAGACAGATGATGGTAGCGAAAACGACACCTATCACATGAAGCCTCTTGTACCAAATAGCATTGCTCCAGCCTAGGGTTTGGAACGAACTCCAGAAACCGTGAGTGAGGTGGAACCAAATAGCCACAAACCAAACAAGGTACATTACCACATACCAAATGTTAGAGAAGTAATACTGGATCAGCTCAAAGCCATTCGCTGGCTCATGACCCATCCACTCCTGCAGCTGCATCTTATTCCAAAAGTGAGTTAGGTGTAAAGCAATGCCGATAACGATGATCAGACCAAGCACGAACATATTCTTCGCTGCCCATTGGACATCGCTCCTGCCAGTCTTATCATATCGGTCATTACCACGTGCCTTACGATTTTGAAGTGTCAGAATACAAGCATACACAATATGGATAATGACACCTAGTGCCAGCACTGGCACCATAAACTGCACGACAGCATTCGTGCCTAGAAACTCAGTGATAAGGTCATAGCCCGATTTTGAAAATACTGCCACCAAGTTCATCGTTCCATGAAATAGGAGGAAGAAGATCAAAAATAGACCCGACACACTCATCACCACCTTTCTACCAATAGATGATTTTGTTAACCACATAATCAGAGTTAATTAAAAGTAGGTATTAGTTGTGAAAATTACTAGGTACAAAGATAAACTTAAAAAAGTAGACTACCAAGGAAAACCGCTATCAATTACGATTTATTTCCACAATACATTAATTATCCCCTTTTTTTCGCCTACTTTGGTGCCTTGGATAAGGGGCAGTAACTCTTAATATGGTGGAAAATGATTAAGTTTGTAAAGTAATTGGATAGTCAGGTTCCAAGTTATTTTATTGATAGATCGTTATAAGTACATATAATAAGGATTATGCAGAAGAAAGATAAGGAAGTACAGAAGAGAGATAGTCAGGTATACGACTTTGGCTCTATTTCATGGAAAGGTGCCGAGCTGGGCAATCTCAAGGAACATTTAGTAGAGAATATCCATCTTGTGGAGGAGTATCCCGAGCGCGAGGCGGAGTCGATCGTGCGATTGCTCTCTCGCCGCCTTGAGGTAAAAGAGGACCAAGTAATTGTCACCGATGGCGCTACCGGAGCACTTCACTTAGTGGCGAGTATCTCAAAAGGTGCTACCTCACTTATCTTACCTCCTACCAATCAGGAGTTCCGCCATGCACTTGAGCGTGCCGAGCACATCATCAAGGAAGCACACGACGTCAAAGATCTTGGCAAGCTAGACCTCGCGGGCATTGATTACCTTTGGATATGCAACCCCAACAACCCCGATGGGCGCTTTTTTAGCCGCAGAGCCATACTTTCACTACTCCGTGAACACCCTGAGGTCAATGTAGTTATAGACCTCTCAATGGCTAGCTACGTGGTGGAGGATAATATCAAAGCTAGCGATATAAAGAAATACCCCAACCTCATTGTGGTGAGCTCCTTTTCAAGAGCTTATAATATCCCAGGCATGCGGGTAGGATATGCAGTCTCAACTGCAGATAAGATGAAGCACTTCAAGCAGAATTACACCCCACGCTGTGTAGGCTCCTTGGCACTTGAAGCAACTCGTTTTATACTACTTCACCCTGCGCAGTTTACCATCCCTATCCGCAAGTGGTTAAGGGACTCAATGCAACTTGCCGAAAAGCTGGATAGCATCTACGGTATTGAAGTTATTTATGGCTCCACTCCCTACTTTATGATTAGACTAAATGTTGGCACCGTGAGCGAATTATCCGCATTCCTTTGGGAGAAGTACGATATTAAAATAGCTACCAGGGAAGATGACCTCGACCTTCAGGAAAACGAAGTGAGACTCTGTGGCTACATTGGAGATAGAAATAACGAACCTCTCATCGAGGGCATTCAAGAGTATGTCACTAGATTTACTGAGACAGAGGGAGAGGAGGTAGAAAGATGAATACACCCTTTAGGTTCCTTTACCTTGGACTATTGATTTCTCTTCTAAGCCTCACCGCTTGTAATCAAGCAACTACCCATGAGCTAGAAGAGCAGCCTGCGCTGATCCCCCTACCCAACCAGATAGAGTGGCTCAGCAATAAAGCTTACACATTTGGCAACCATAACACCCTATCCATACCTAAGGAGGTGGAAAATAGGGACTTACTAGCTGAGCAACTCAATGCAACTCTTCAAGAGCATGGTCTCCCCACCCTAGCCTTAACCATCAATGATGAGGGGGCATCGGTTGCTATTTCAATAGACAACCAACTAGAGGACAACACCTATCGATTGGAGAGCAACTTCACCTATGGCGTTACCATTACAGCAGGGAGCCCTGAGGCGGTAGGCTATGCCATCCAAACGCTCCGACAGCTAGTGACAGATGAGGGAATTGCCGAGGTGGAAATCCAAGACGCTCCTCGATTGGACTACCGAGGCGTAATGCTTGATGTCAGCCGCCATTATATGAGTATAGACTTCATCAAGCAACTACTTGATGAGATGCAATACTACAAATTCAATCGCTTTCACTGGCACCTTGTAGATGCCGGCGGTTGGAGAATAGAGATCAAGAATTACCCCGAACTTACCGAGAAAACAGCCTATCGCACTGAGAGTGATTGGCAGAAGTGGTGGATTGAGAAGGATCGCCGCTACTGCAGTAAGGATACCCCTGGAGCCTATGGTGGCTATTACACTCAAGAGGAGGCAAGAGAGATTGTGGCCTACGCGGCAGAGCGTGGTATCACAGTGATCCCTGAAATCGAGATCCCTGGACACAGCGAAGAGGTACTTGCTGCTTTTCCACAGCTTAGCTGTAGTGGTAAAGCCCTACCCTACGAGAGCGACTTCTGCATAGGTAATGAGGAGAGCTACACCTTCTTGGAAGTAGTTCTGAGTGAGATCATGGATATATTCCCCTCTGAATACATCCATATAGGTGGTGACGAAGCAGGCAAACAGGCATGGGGCACTTGTAGCCGTTGCAAGAAGATGATGCGTGAGATGGGCTATAAGCATATTGACCAGCTCCAAAGCCATATAATACATGCCATGGAAGAGTATCTGAATGACAATGGTCGGCAGATCATTGGCTGGGATGAAATTCTAGAAGGTGGCTTGGCACCTAATGCCACTGTGATGAGCTGGAGAGGTGAAGCAGGTGGCATCGAGGCAACCAAAGCAAAGCACAAAGTGATTATGACCCCTAATTCACATCTCTACCTAGATTACTATCAGGAAGACCCAACGCAATCGGAGAAGAAGCAGATTGGAGGATATCTCCCATTGGAGAAGGTATATAGCTACGACCCACTCCCCAAGGAGCTCACAACGGAAGAACAGTCCTATATATATGGAGTGCAAGCCAATCTTTGGACTGAGTATGTGATGGATGAAAACCATGCTGCCTATATGCTATTCCCGAGAATACTAGCACTCTCGGAGGTGGCGTGGACAGATCCTGAGTACAAGAGCTGGGAAAGCTTCCGAAAAAGGGTCAATACCCATGTTCCGCAACTAATAAAGAGAGGAATTAATAGCTACCCACTCTCTACCTACCTCAATATCTCACATACCATAGACTATGACAAGAGAGCCTTTGAGGTGCAGATGACTACGGAGCTATATCCCTACGAGATTCACTACCGGACGGATGGTCAAGTACCTACTACTGAAGACCCTACTTACACAGAAGGTGAGACCATCACACTCCGTGATAGTGCCACACTGGTTGCAGGCGTGTTCAGAGATGGCAAGCTACTTGGCAAGCATACTACACAGCGATTTGACTACCATAAGGGTATTGGGCACACAGTGAAATGGCTTACCCCACTCGGCGGTGGCTATCCCGCGGGTGGTGTAGAGACCGCCCTACTCGATGGACTTCGTGGCAGTATCACCTATATGGATGGCAGATGGCTAGGCAATGTTGCTTCTCAGAGTACCATAGGTGTCATTGACCTTGGCGAGCCAACCGAGATCAATTCTGTCAGCACTAAGTGTATGCACGATATTGACCCGTGGGTACACATGCCAGAGTGGGTGGAGCTCTCTACCTCTATGGATGGCAAGCAGTACGAAGTGGTGGATAGGGTTATGTCACAGACCGACCCAAAAGATACTCGCCTGCGCTTTGAGACCTTTAGATTTACCCCAAATACCACAGCACGCTACCTCAAGATAGAGTACCACTTGCCTATCAAAGATAAGTTCTTATTCACCGATGAGATTGTCATTTGGTAACGATACTGACTTACATCTCTGACAAATTTTGAGCGAGAGTGGTAGGAATTGACCTACCACTCTCTTTTTTGTCACAGCCTACAGACAATAGTATCATTGGTCTATTACAAATTGTCCGCCAGCCACCATTGGCTGGCATTTTGTATAATACTATATATAAAAACGATAACAAATAGCATAAGAATATATGAATTGGGAAAAATATACAATTAAATCGCAAGAGATAATTCAAGCGGCAGTACAGAGTGCCAAAGAACTAGGTCAGCAGGCGATTGAGCCACTACACCTACTACAGGCACTGCTCAATGGCGGTGGTCATTTGATAGAGAAGAGTATCCCCGAGGCTAGTGGTGATATACGCCAGTTGCATGCCTCTACTGAGGAAGCCGTGAAAAAGCTTCCACGTGTTGAGGGTGGCGAGCCTTATCTATCTAACGATACCGTCAAACTACTACAGAGTGCTGAAAAGATATCTGGTGAGATGGGCGATAAGTTTGTCGCTATAGAGCACCTACTTTTGGCACTATTACAAGAGGAGAATACCGCTAGCCGATTACTAAAAGCTAGTGGGGTAAATGAAAAGAGATTAAAGGAAAGCATTATGAATATAAGAAACGGAGCAAAAGCAGATAACCCTAGTGCCGACAATACCTACGACGCACTTGGTCAGTATGCCATCAACCTTTGCGAACAAGCGAGGAGTGGCAAGCTTGACCCAGTTATAGGGCGTGATGATGAGATCCGCCGTGTGTTGCAGATATTGAGTAGGCGAACTAAAAACAATCCTATCCTGATAGGTGAACCAGGAGTAGGAAAGACCGCTATTGCCGAAGGGTTGGCAAGGCGTATCGTGCGTGGTGACGTACCAGAGAACCTTAAGAGCAAGCAGATATTTTCACTCGATATGGGTGCTCTAGTGGCAGGAGCTAAGTACAAGGGTGAGTTTGAGGAGCGCTTGAAGAGCGTCGTGAATGAAGTTAAAAAGTCGGAGGGCGAGGTGATCTTATTCATCGATGAGATCCACACCCTAGTAGGTGCCGGTGGTGGTGAAGGAGCTATGGATGCTGCCAATATCCTGAAGCCTGCACTGTCGAGAGGTGAGATCCGCACGATCGGTGCAACCACCCTTGATGAATATCGTAAGTATTTTGAAAAGGATAAGGCACTAGAGCGACGTTTCCAGATAGTCACTGTGGACGAACCAGATGAGCTCTCTACCATCAGCATATTACGTGGATTAAAGGAGCGGTACGAAAATCACCACAAGGTACGTATTCTTGATGATGCTATCATCGCAGCTGTGAGACTTTCGAGTAGATACATTACAGATCGATTCTTACCCGATAAGGCAATTGACCTTATGGATGAAGCTGCAGCTCGATTAAGGATGCAAGTGGATTCACTCCCCGAGGAGCTCGATGAGTGCCTTCGTAAGATCAAACAGTTAGAGATTGAGCGTGAGGCGATCAAGATGGAGGGCAATACCGACAAAGTGTCGCAGCTTGATAAGGAGATAGCCACTCTCAAGGAGGAGCAATCGACCCTTACCAGTAAGTGGGAGCGTGAAAAGAGCCAAATGGATACTATCCAGCAGAATAAAGCGAAGATAGAGGACCTCAAATTTGAGGCAGAGCAAGCTGAACGTGATGGAAATTACGAGCGCGTGGCGATGATCAGATATGGTGAGATTCAAGAGCTCCAAAAGGGCATTGATACAGCAGAGCAAAAACTCCACGAGATTCAAGGTGATTCAGCCCTCATCAAGGAGGTCGTTGATGCCGAGGATATCGCAGAGGTAGTCTCTAAGTGGACCAATATCCCGGTCTCCAAGATGATGACTTCGGAGCGTACCAAGCTACTACACCTAGAGGAGGAGATGCACAAGAGAGTAGTAGGACAGGATGAAGCGATTGAAGCAATTGCTAATGCGGTAAGACGAAGCCGTGCAGGATTGCAAGATGCGCAGAAGCCTATCGGTTCTTTCCTATTCCTCGGTACCACAGGTGTAGGTAAAACGGAGGTAGCAAGGGCACTGGCAGAGTTTCTATTCGATGATCAGGATATGATGACGCGCATTGATATGAGTGAGTACCAAGAGAAGCACTCCGCCTCACGTCTGGTAGGAGCACCTCCAGGATACGTAGGCTATGAAGAGGGTGGACAGCTCACCGAAGCTATTAGGCGTAAGCCCTACTCAGTAGTGCTTTTTGATGAGATTGAAAAGGCTCACCCCGATGTCTTCAATGTGCTATTGCAGGTACTCGATGATGGACGACTTACGGACAATAAAGGCCGTACCGTCAACTTTAAGAATACCATCATCATCATGACCTCTAATATGGGTTCGGATATTATCCAGCACAACTTTGAAAAGTTGACCGCAGATAATGCCCACGAAATAGAAGAGACGACGGAGAAGCAGGTATTGTCACTCCTAAAGGAGCGAATAAGACCAGAGTTTCTCAATCGTATTGATGAGACCATTGTATTCCACCCATTGAATAAGGAGCAGATAGCCGAGGTAGTACGTATACAGCTGGATAGGGTGATTATGTCACTTGCCGATAATGGCATCACGCTCACCTATACCGATAGGGCGGTAGAGCACATTGCAGAGCTTGGTTTTGACCCACAATACGGTGCTCGACCAGTAAAGAGAGTGATCCAAAAAGAGGTGATGAACCCACTATCTATCGCAGTCTTAGAGGAGAAAATCCAAAAGGATAAGGCGATACAACTTGATTATGTAGACAATGAGATGAAATTCATAAATTAATCATTGGCTAATTAATATTTTTGTGGTATCTTTGCCACCGAAAGGGTAGAGATACCACAGACACTGTCGCGTGGTGTAATGGTAACACAAAAGATTCTGGTCCTTTAATTCGGGGTTCGAGTCCCTGCGCGACAGCAAAGGCGAGAAGTCAATTGACTTCTCGCCTTTTTCATTTACGGCATATACCACTCCGCTTGATTGGAATTGCAAGTGCCGTGTCAGCCCTACCGACAAAGCCCCAACCGCTCTGCCTGATGGTTCACTCAAGGATGAGCCTAAGGATGGGCTGGCGAATAACCCTGGTAAGAGTGGCAGTCTCTTTGACCTCCACAAGCACCCCTACACAAAGGGACAAGGGCTACCCACCTGCCCCGAATGTCGCAGGCAAGGCTTGGTAATTGGAGCTAAGCTGGCAGACGACACTAGCAAGCTATGCCCTATGCACCAGCTGGCGAGGACAGTCAGTAGAGATAAAGAGAAAAAAGTAACCTATAAGGAGCTTTGCAAACGGCTATTGGTAACTCGTAGAGCTGAAAACTTTGAGACGTATTTGAATATCAATCAACCTCTCAAGATTGAAGGGAAAACTTATAGTGAAGTAAGAACCGTAGACAAGCAACTACTGCACGCCACTAGAGACACCAAAGTAGCTTTGGGCAAAACGTTACCACTAGAGGAACTACTACAGAGATATAAACAAGACCTCCTCTCTTTTGATGAATGGCGAATAGATAAAACCAACTCCTCAATTGTGACTGGAGTCAAATATAGAGATGGTGCAAAAGCCCTAAAATACGTGTTTAGACTACAAAGGGATAGAGAGAGCAAGGAATACTTCCTTGATTTTATCACGATCGGAGTTGTGTTAGAAAAGGAAGTGTTGCAGTACAAGAAAATAAAATGAGACTTAAGCAGGAGGGACTCGAACCCGTCGATATAGGCGGGGAATTAATCCCCTAACCTATCGCTACCAACTGCGATCATCTGCTTAGGTCTCACTGCAAAGATAACTAACAAATAAGATATAACCAAATAAGATATAACCAAATGGATATCACTCAATTTGCCAAAATGTTTCCTCAAAAGATGGCGGAGGTAAGGAAGTACGTGGAGGGAGAGGGCGTCAAGATAGATATGGGCGGATAGCCCTTGATCACTTTGATGAGAACTTTGAGAAGGGGGGCTTCGTGGATAGTGTCCTCAACCCTTGGAAAGAGGTGGAGCGTCGCAAACCCGATTCGCCATGGTTTGGTCACTCGGGGCAGACGGGAAAGCGAAGCCCAGAGCGTATGAATGCACCCATCCTGCACGGAGAGACTCGTGAGCTACGCCGTGCCACTCGTATGGAGATACTATCCAATGGTGTCCACATCATCAATAGCACCCCCTATGCAGCAGTGCATCAATTTGGCGGTAAGGCTAAGATCTACGGCAAGAAGCCTTTCACCATGCCCAAACGTCCTTTTATCGGTCGCTCCAAGGCACTGACCCAAAAGATACAGAACAAGATTTTACAACGACTTAAGGAGCTAGTAAAGTGATAAAATATTTGGTACACAAAACATTTCTGTTTGGTACGTAAAGTATTTCTATTTGATACGTAAAACATTTCTGTTTGGTACACAAAGTTTTTCACCCCCTTATTTCATATACAAAACAACTCATTAGCAACCGAAAATGAAAGCTATCTATGAGAATGTTGCACGAAGTACCATTCTCTATCTAAAAAAGACCAACAACTGGTTAGACTTTCTTAATACCAGCAAGTCAAGTCTTTTTCAATAACAAGCAGCTTCAGAAGTATAGTCTGACAACGATTAAGGGCAATACGAACAAGAGATTACTTAGCTGCAACGATGAGAGACAAGGCACGCAATATGGTTGCGACTAAATCCTCCTCGTGAGGTGTGGGTGACTCACAGATCACATCAAACCCATTTTCCTTGAGCACTTTAGAGGTGACAGGACCTATACTTGCTGCAGCAGGTAGCAACTCTGAGGACTCTTTCCAAGCACGTACTCCGCTAGGGCTGTAGAATAGAACCAATCGGGGAGCCTCAGTTAACTGAGAGAGCTCCCCTCTAAGCTGGGGATGAGGAATCACACGATAGCTCTCCACGCGTGTAAAGATCGCGCCTAGGGATTCAAGTCGCTTTTGAATTCCTCGACCAGCGATGTCACAGGTGGGCTGGATAAAGTGAAAGTCGGTGATGGGTCTATCTAAGCTTCCAAAATAGTTGGCTAGCTCCTCAGCCATCCCCTTGGTGGTCTCTATACTACTTACTAGGTGGCACTCGGCACCATGAGCCTCTATTGTCCGCTGAGTCCCTATACCAAGAGCCACTACAAAGGCATCTTGGGGCAATGACTGCTTAGCAAAGAAATACTCTACTCCCCGAGGAGAGGTAAATAGAAATACTGGTTTCCTATCTCCAACAGAGGGGATGACAAAGTCCTCGGCTTCGGTTTCAATCACTGGTAAGGATTGAAAGTCAACAGCATCAGTCGCAGCACGCAGCTGTTCTAAAAGCGTCTCACAACGCTCCGCCTCACGCCCTAAGATGACCAAAGGTCTTTGCCCATTCTTTTGGTTGGTTTCTTGTGCAAATAGGGTAAATGATGATGCCAATACAATGGCCAATAGTAGGGATAAGGGAAAAGTAGATTGTCTCATGTTTCTTATATCTAAATAATAAATATCTGTCAGGCTATATGCCCTCAAATTGCGAATAATAATTTCTCCAGACGATACTACTAGAGCATCGCCGTGCAATGTACTAAAACTTTAAGACTTACAAGCAAGTTCCATATCTCTAATCAAGGGTTACGCATTAGGTGTATATTTATAAGTTAATGACTCTATAAAATAGGAGAAAGTAGTGACTCAAAAAGTCAATTATAACAAACTGATAATCAATACCATATAAAAGCAAAAACTGAGATGCAACTAAGCGATCGGCGAGTTGCAACTAAGCAAATGCCGAGATGCAACAAAGCAAATGCTTAGTTGCAACTAAACTTTTGACCACTTAGCTGTTGTCTTTTTTAGGCTGTTGCACGAAGACCAACTACCCTTTATTTGTGGTATGGATTTGTGCGCGGATGATAATTATGCACTCCATGTAATAGTCTGCTTATCCATTGATACCTTGATGAGACTGTTGCACGAAGGCGATCTGCGGCATTGCCTTCGGGATTCGGGCTCGGTCACGTACGTGAGTACGCTCCCAGCGCCCTAGTTGGGCCTTGGTGTCTTACGGCACCTTGCCCTCACCCTCAGCCCTTGCATCTCATCCTTCGTGCAAAGTCTCAGCGCATTTGATTCAAATGTGCGAGAATGGCAATTTGTGCAACATTCTCTTGATAGATACCAATCACGAGACTATTCTAATGCGTAACCTCTATATCTCTAATCTGCTATTAACTCCTTTAGGAACTAAAGAGGTGCTCTACCACGACTTTCTGAATACATTATGATAGATATGTGGGTAGAAATGGGTAAATTTGTACTTTGATTAGGTATCTTAAATAATTGAGTAGTAAACGTATGAACTGGATAAGCGAAACTTTTCAAGCCATTGACTTGAATCAAATTGGTAGTGTATTTATAGCTCTGTTTGCAGTGATAGATATTATTGGGGCTATCCCTATCATTATGAATCTCAAGCAAGCAGGGCAGAAGATTGAGCCTTTTAAGACGGTTCTATTCTCTGCGATCATCCTGATTGGTTTTCTATTTTTTGGAGAGTGGTTGCTTAGTTTCTTGAGTATCAATATTCAGAGCTTTGCCGCTGCGGGAGCTATTATCCTATTTTTACTCGCCTTCGAGATGATATTTGGGTATGAGATATTTCGCAATGATGCCCCAGGGGGATCCAACACACTTGTGCCGCTGGTATTTCCGCTCATTGCTGGAGCGGCCTCTTTTACCACACTGCTATCATTTAGAGCCTCGTATGCTCTAGTGAATATCATCATTGCTACACTCCTCAACCTTGTTGTGGTTTATTTCGTTCTTAAGCGTCTTGACGTGGTAGAGCGACTGATCGGGCAAGGTGGTATATTCGTACTCCGCAAGTTCTTTGGCGTGATACTGATGGCGATGTCGGTTAAGTTTTTCACAGAGAACATCTCTTATTTGGTAGGAGTGATTAAATGATTATCAAAAGGCTTTCCCTTACCAATTACAAGAATATCAAAGCAGCTACCTTACAGTTTTCTGACAAGCTCAACTGTATTGTAGGAGGCAATGGTATGGGGAAAACCAATCTACTTGATAGCATCTATATCCTCTCCTTTACCCGCTCGTATCAGTACCTTCCCGACTCCCTAATCATTCACCACGACGAGGAGATGGCGATCGTTTCGGGGGAATACCATCGGGAAGATGGACAGGAGGAGAGTCTCGTTTTGGGGCTCAGCCGTGGGAAGAGTAAAAAACTCAGGCGTAATAAAAAGGAGTACAGCCAGATGTCGGACCATATTGGGCTATTTCCTGCGGTGATGATAGCACCAGGTGATATGGATCTGATAAGAGGTGGCAGTGCCGAACGAAGGAGTTTTATGGACCAAATACTTTGCCAGGAATCTAGGGTCTATCTCTCGGCAGCCAAAGGGTATAAAAACCTATTAGAGCAGAGAAACAGTTTGCTCAAACAACAAATGGGCTTAGATCTATCTCTGATTGAGGTGCTCAACCAACAGATGGCACCTCTTGCTGAGAAGATAACCGCTTTTCGCAATGAATGGATTGGTAGAATCTCACCATTATTTCACAACTATTACAGCACCATCACTAAGGACAAGGAGTGTGTAAAGCTGACGTATGCCACCTCAATAGGAGTGCAAGAGCCTAAGGCAGAGGACTTTCTAACGGCATGGCAAAGCAATCTCCAAGAGGATCTCGCCTGTGGCTATACTAGAGTAGGGCCTCACCGTGATGATTTAATTATGTTGATAGATGACTTTTTGATTCGCAAGATAGGGTCACAAGGTCAGAATAAGAGTTATATGGTGGCTCTCAAGTTGGCTCAGTACAGTCTACTCTGCCAGCTACATCCAGATAACCTACCTATTCTACTCCTAGATGATATCTTTGACAAACTTGATAAGGATCGTGTTGAAAAAATAGTGGAGTTGGTGAGTGACACACGCTTTGGCCAAATTTTTCTGAGCGATACCAACCGTAAGTACTTAGACCAGATACTAGAGAATCTACCTATAGAAGCCTACACGATATTCCAAGCGAACGGTGGCAATTTTCTAGACATCACTCCAAAGCGATGAGGTTTTATAAGACAAAATCTAT
Source organism: Porphyromonas somerae (assembly GCF_022845615.1). NCBI lineage: Bacteria > Pseudomonadati > Bacteroidota > Bacteroidia > Bacteroidales > Porphyromonadaceae > Porphyromonas > Porphyromonas somerae. The sequence continues at coordinate 1,421,215 of NZ_AP025559.1, forward strand.
CCGTGATATTATAGAGGGGTATCGGGAGAAGGAAAGCGGGTTACTGGCTACGATTGAGCTACAAAAGGAGCTTTATGAGCTGTGGAGGGGTCTGTCGGACAAAAGGCTTAATAGCATTAAGGTGACTTTTAAGGTACAAAAAGGGGAGAGGCTAAGTATCATCTGCCCCTCCCCTACTACGCTTAGTTATGTCCGTCAACGTCGCTCTTATATAGTGCAATCACTGATGGATTTTATGTCTGAAAACAATATCCCCCACCTAGAGATTAGGCTCAAATAGCCCGCTTAAAACCAATAGGTCTTTTCCTCAGTCACCAGAGCATCCATACGCTCATCAAAAGGCTCCATCGGAAGTGGCTCTTCCATCACTTGTAGCTGATAAGCGATTGCAATCTTCTTTCTAATCACCTCGTGATGTAGCTCAAAGTAGCGATCATAATAACCTTTGCCACGACCTACTCTACCGCCACAAGCATCAAATGCCACGCCAGGTACTATCATCACCTCAGGTACTAACGCTTTAGAGATGTCATCTTTAGGCTCTAGTATACCATAACCCGACAACTGGTAGTCTTGAGTATTTTGGAGCTTGTAAAAACGGATGGTCTGCTCATCTTCCACACGAGGTACCAGGAGCGTATGCCGACCTTGCTTACCGAGCATTTGGATCAGATAAGAGGTCTCTACTTCATCTGGCATACTGAGGAACAAGGCCACATTAGTTGCCTTTTCCTCTTTGAGCAATTCGAATGCTCGCTCAGCTATCTTCATAGAGATAGTAGTTCGTTCCTCAGGCGAGAGTTGTTTTTTCCTTTGTCTAATTATCGTCCGAATCTCCTTCTTCTCCATCTGTACTGTCGCTCATTTCGATTAAACTTGTAGTTGGTGAAGGTAGAGCAAGTGGGGAATAAATCCCCTGTGAGAATAGCTCTGACGCTTGCTTCACCATTGAGTCACTATAGCACCTCACTCGCCAGGCCTCTTTCTGACCATAAAGATAGTCTACAATAAGAGGATACAATATGTTATTGAGTGGTGTCTCTGCCTGAGAGATAAGGAAACTCCTCCGAGGTAACCCCTTGGACTGTGCAAAGGTAGCTAACTGCCAAACTAGTCCTTGATTATCCAAAAAACTATAGATATTCTGCGTATCCTCAAGACGCTTTAGTAGGTCGCGATGACGATCGGCATAGATAAAGGCAAACTGATGGAGATACCCTCTATTGAGCACCTCAGCATAGTAGCTATTCATACCGATGGTATCTCGCGCCACAAATCTATCTGGCATAATACCTCCACCGCCATACACCTCACGGCCGGCCTTAGTATGATAAACTAAATCACGCTTTATCTTGATGCTATCGGCAGAGAACATCTCACCCCCCAGCACTCTATCAATCCAGTCATGAGCATACTCCTCATCTCCACCGAGCTGGTACTCTCTTTGAATAGAACGTCCAGAGGCAGTATGATATCTAGCAATAGTAAGGTGAACGGAACTGCCATCGTAATACTCAAAAGGCTTCTGCACGAGCCCCTTACCAAAGCTACGACGACCTATTATGATCCCTGCATCATTATCTTGGATAGATCCACTGACAATCTCTGAGGACGAGGCAGACAACTCATTAATAAGCACATAGATTGGGAAGTCTATCAAAGTACCTGTCCCATCGCTATATATATCACTTCGCTTTTGATGAGCTCCATCGGTATAGATAATTAAACTATTACGCGGTAGAACTTCATTGGCCATTCTAAGAGCAGCTTGCATCAAGCCACCGGGATTATCTCTAAGATCTAGAATCAACCCCTTGGCACCCTCATTTCGCAACTTAGCAACTGCCTGCATAAAGTCATCGTAAGTCGACATACCAAACGTACTTACACGGACAAAGCCAAGAGAGTCATTAACCATAAGAGCAGCGTCAACCGTATTGGTATTGACCACTCCCCTCTTCACCTTTACCTCAGAAAGCACGTCGGTATTATATGGGCGTATACCAAGGGTTACGATACTTCCATCACGCCCTTTCAATAGAGAGCGTACTGAGTCAGGAGTAAGCGATTGACCAGTAATATCTCGGCCATCTACCGTGACAATTCTATCCCCAGCCTTCAAACCCGCGATATCTGACGGTCCATTGGGAATGGTCTGTATTACTACAGCGGTATCAATGATGGTATTGAAAGTGATGCCGATACCATAAAAGTAGCCATCAAGAGATTCCTGCTCGGCCTCTCTTTGCTCCGCGGTAAGATAGGTAGAGTGCGGATCTAGCTGACCAATGAGCATCGGGATAAGATCCGAGACCAACTCATCAGGATCTACGCTATCCACGTAGTTTTCAGTAATCATCTGCAGCGTCGCCTTGAGCTTATCCATAGGCGTCACGGCACGTATTAAGGGGTTATTTGACCTTACCTTTAGGCCAATAAAAAAACCTCCTACTAAGAATAGTAAAAGCGATAGGCACACCAATGCCACCTTGACCCACTTCTTCATACAATCACTTCTTTTTGAGAGGCAAACACTCCACCTCTATACCTGCTTTTCGTAAAAGGTCTACACCCTCAGTAAGTCGATACTCCTCTGAATAAACCACCCGCTTAATACCAGCTTGGATAATGAGCTTGGAGCACTCCAAGCAAGGAGCGTGTGTCACATAAACCGTGGCACCGCGGCTATTATTATTGCTTGCCGCGACCTTAGTAATCGCATTGGCCTCGGCATGCAGGACATATGGGTAGGTTTTATTATCCTCATCCTCACAGCAGTTTTCAAAACCCGAAGGTGTCCCATTATACCCATCAGAGATAATCATCTTATCCTTAACCACAAGGGCACCTACCTGTAAGCGCTTACAATACGAGTTTTCTGCCCATATCTCCGCCATTCTTAGATAGCGAAGGTCTACTTCACGCTCCTTTTCACTTCCCGACATAGCTCTTATTACATCTTTTCAGGCATCTCTATACCTAGTAGCCCTACGGCATTCTTCAATACTTCACTTGTAAGATAGGAGAGCAACAACCTTTGATGCCTAATAGCATCATCAGGCTCATTGAGAATGGAGTGATCGTGATAAAACTGGTTGAATTGCTTACCCAGGTCATAAGCATAGCTGGCAATTAGACTTGGGTTAAGCTCCGCACCCGCCTGCTTTACTACCTCACCAAATTCATTGAGTCGCTTCACCAGCTCCACCTCTTTAGGCAAGAGCTCTGCCACCTGTTGTGTAGCATGAAAATCCATACCCTCTGCCTTACGCATGATGCTCTGAATACGAGCATAAGTATACTGTATGAATGGACCAGTATTACCATTGAAGTCAATGGACTCCTTAGGATCGAAGAGCATATTCTTACGTGGCTCTACCTTCAGCAAGAAATACTTCAAAGCACCAAGGCCCACCTTGCGAGCCATCTCCTGTCGCTCCTCCTCCGACATATCAACTGCCCGTCCTTGACCTTCAGATGCCTCTAAAGCGGTATCAATCATCCGATCCATTAGGTCATCTGCATCCACTACAGTACCTTCACGGCTTTTCATCTTGCCATCTGGAAGCTCCACCATTCCATAGGAGAAGTGCTTCAAGTCCTTTCCAAAGGAATAGCCTAACTTATCAAGAATGATAGAAAGCACCTGGAAGTGATAGTCCTGCTCGTTACCTACCACGTAGATCATTTGGTCAATAGGATAGTCTTGATACCTTAGCTTGGCAGTTCCAATGTCTTGAGTGATGTAGACAGAGGTACCATCCGCACGCAAGAGTATCTTCCGGTCGTAGCCCTCTGGTGTAAGGTCAGCCCAAACCGATCCATCAGGATCTTTCACAAAAAGCCCCTCATCGAGACCCCTTAGCACCTCCCGCTTACCGACTAGATAGGTATCACTCTCATAATAGATCTTATCAAAGTCTACCCCTAGCCTGCGATAGGTTTCATCAAAGCCGTCATACACCCAGGTATTCATACTCTTCCAAAGGGTACGCACCTTCTCATCACCTGCCTCCCATTTCTTGAGCATTGCTCTAGCCTCCTGCATAAGGGTGCTCTCTCGCTCCGCTTCTTCAGGGGTAAGCCCCTTTGCTTCAAGCTCCTTTAGCTCTGCTTTATAGTGCTTATCAAATAGCACATAGTAATTACCTACTAGGTGGTCGCCCTTCAAATGAGAGCTTTCTGGCGTCTCACCATTGCCCCACTTCTGCCATGCCAACATAGACTTGCAGATATGGATTCCCCGGTCATTGACAATATTTGTCTTCACCACCCGCTTGCCATTGGCCTCCAATATCTTTGAGATGCTATAACCAAGCAGATTATTTCGGATATGCCCAAGATGAAGTGGCTTATTGGTGTTTGGCGATGAATACTCCACCATGTAAAGAGGTGAATCATTAGTGACCTCCTCAAAGCCATAGTTCTTCACCTTTTTCATCTCCTCTATCTGGCTAGCGAAGAGAGCGGGTTGAAGCTCAATATTCAAAAAACCTTTCACAACGTTATATCCCTTGCAGATAGTGCCGAACTTCTCCACAAGTGCATTGCCCACTTCAGTAGCAGTTGCCTCAGGAGCTTTCTTACTCTGACGCAGGTAAGGAAATACTACAAAGGTATAATCACCCTCAAACTCCTTTCTTGTCGGAGCTACCGACACAGAGCTCTCAGATACCCCATAAAGGGAATTAAGTACGTCGCAAAGTGCATTACTCAGCTTTGTTTCTATACTTGTATACTTCATCTTATTATATCAGTTTATTCGTTTCTGTATCAGGGAAAATTACCACAGGCTTATACGAGGCTGCCTCTTCCTCCGTCATCAATGCATAAGATATTATCAGTGCAATATCTCCAGGCTGAAAATGGCGAGCAGCAGCTCCATTAAGGCATATCACGCCGCTTCCTCTTTCGCCTTCTATTACATAAGTCTCTATTCGAGCCCCATTATTGTTGTTGACCACCTGTACCTTTTCATTAGGCAAAAGGTGGGCCGCCTCCATCAGGTCAAGATCTACCGTAATGCTACCAACGTAATTGAGATTGGCATCCGTCACTCTCACACGGTGGATCTTGGATTTCATCATATTTAATAGCATATTGTTTCTGCGTCTAAATGTAGTTGTCGCTATATTCACACAAAGATAACCAAATATAGCTATATATTGACTAGCAATTGCACTGAAAGTTTTGCCTGTCCAATATAATGGGTCATTAAATCAAGTAATCAAAGAAAAGGGCTGTGTCAATAAGCTTTGACACAGCCCTAAGTATATAGGAAAACTAGTTTTTACTAGTATCACTTTGCAAAGGCAACTGCCCTTGTCTCGCGTATCACAGTAATCTTCACTTGTCCTGGATAGGTCATCTCATCTTGAATTCTCTGAGCGATCTCTCCCGATAGCTGCTGTACCTGCCCATCATCCATCTTATCCGCTCCTACAATCACACGAAGCTCACGACCAGCTTGGATAGCATAAGTCTTTATTACACCTGGATAAGATAGCGCCAATTTCTCAAGGTCATTGAGACGCTTTACATACGCTTCGGCAATCTCACGCCTTGCTCCTGGTCTTGCACCACTAATAGCATCACAAGCCTGCACAATAGGAGCAATCAGTGTCTCCATCTCAACCTCTTCGTGGTGCGAACCGACGGCATTACATACATCAGGCTTCTCCTTGTACTTCTCACAAAGCTTCATACCCAAGATAGCGTGAGGTAGCTCAGGCTCCTCATCGCTCACCTTGCCAATATCATGCAACAGGCCAGCACGCATTGCCTTCTTCGGATTCAGTCCAATTTCACTAGCCATCACGGCACAAAGATTGGCAGTCTCTCTAGCGTGCTGAAGTAGATTCTGGCCATAGCTAGAGCGATACTTCATCTTACCAACAAGACGAACCAACTCGGGGTGCATACCATGGATGCCGAGGTCAATCATCGTACGCTTACCAGTCTCGATAATCTCATCCTCAATCTGGCTCTTTACCTTGGCAGCCACCTCTTCAATACGTGCTGGGTGGATACGCCCGTCCTGAACAAGCTGATAAAGAGTCAAGCGAGCAATCTCTCGACGAACAGGGTCAAAGCAACTCAATACAATCGCCTCAGGAGTATCATCTACAATTACCTCCACCCCTGTGGCGGCTTCAAGAGCACGTATATTACGCCCCTCTCTCCCGATGATACGGCCCTTCATCTCATCATTTTCGATATGGAAAACCGTCACGGCATTCTCAATCGCAGTCTCAGTGGCAATACGCTGAATACTCTTTACCACCAGCTTTTTAGCCTCCTGATTAGCAGTCATCCGAGCCTCCTCTACAATCTCATTGACATAGGCAGCGGCACTTGCACGAGCTTCATCACGAATACTCTCTACCAACTGAGCCTTGGCATCCTCTGCGGAAAGACCACAGATCTGCTCCAGCTTCTTTTCCGCCTCTAGCTTCATCTTGGAGAGCTCCTCTTGCTGCTGCTCTGTGGCTAGTATCTGTTGTTGCAACTGTGTCTCTAGCTTCGCCACCTCAGATGCTTTCGCATTCAGATCACTCTGCTGCTTATTGAGTTGTTGCTCTCTATTTTTTAGTTTAGTATCTTGGCTTTGAATACGAGCATCAGCGCTCTGCACCTTGCTCTTCCACGCCGATATCTCCTGCTCTAGCTCAGTGCGTTTCTGTAGAGCCTGCTCCTTCACCTCCAAGAGCCGATCCTTACGGAGTATCTCTATATCTTCCTTAGCCTGTTCAATATAGCTATTCTTCTCCTCCTTAGCTCGTTCTGTGAGCGTCTTCCAAATGTTTTTCCAAAGGATTACACCGCCAATAGCCAATACGGCAAGTGCAATCACCACTGCGATGATTATCTGCATTTTATTCCACTACTAATATATCCACAAAACCTGCTTTTATGCCTTTCGAATTGTGGCAGTAGGTAACAACACTTATCGCTCCGCACAAGCTAGATAGACTCCTCTAGGGAGCTATTGAGACGATTCAGACGCTCCTCAAGCTTTAGCTCACTTTGCTCCTTTCGAAGCCGCTGAAGCTCATTAGCAATATCTAGTGCTACATAACTCAGGAGCTGTTCTCTAGCAACGTGTGGCATCTCAACCCGATAGCGCTCAATGACAGCATTCACCTCATCAGCCGCTCTCCTTAGAGACTGCTCATACTCGGGCGACCTTGGTATGGAGAGGGTCATCCTAACACCTCCAACACGGAGATTAATATCCCAAACGCTAGTGGTATTATGCTCGACCTTATCGCCCATATAGCATTTATATTTTGCCCCTAAGGGCATTGTTACCTATCCTACAATTACTCAATCCGACCATCCAGCAGAGTAATACATTCGTCTATCACCTTAGTGATATCATCCAGCTCTTTTCCCAAGCCTTCCAAAGCTTTTCTTCCTTCAGAGGATGGAGTAGTGACCACTGTAGCGATAGACAGACTTTGCTCCAGTCTTCTAATTTTCTCCTCTTGAGCTTTCTGCTTAGCCAGTAAAGCATCACACTCCTGGCGTTTCATTTCAAGTGCATTTCGCATCTCACCATACTTCCGTATCAGTGTAGCGACCCGTAACTCCAGCTCAATAAGCTGGTCGTAAGCACTGCTCATGCGTATTTCAGAACTCTCAAATGAAGTGAACAATCAAATATCTGTGCAACTCTTAGCAAATCTACATAAAATAAATAGTTGTAGCAAGAAGTACCCCCAATATTTTTAGCTATCAATGCGAATTCAGTGAAAATTAAATATCCACTGTACATTTTATTTCTCAATCGACCTAATAGTAGCTATAATTTGGTTACATTTGCACTTTGATATGTTATGTATTTGCTAAATATATATTGAGATGAAAGAGAGTGTTGAGGTAGGCGGATTACAATTCACCCCCTACCTATCAGAGGAAGAGTTACAACCTGAGGTGGCACGAATGGCTCAGGAGATCATGAGAGATCACGGGGCATCCAACCCGCTGTTTGTCTCCATCCTCAATGGTGCATTTATGTTTACCGCTGAGCTGGCTCGTCAACTCGATTGTGAGTTCGACATTGCCTTTGCCAAATACTCCTCATATGCGGGGCTCTGCTCAACGGGCACCCTCAATGAGATCATGAAGCCAAATATCTCTGTAGAGGGAAGGGTGGTCATCATCCTTGAAGATCTAGTAGATACTGGCTTCACCGTCACCGAGTTGCGAAAGCTCTATATGGAGCGAGGGGCAAAAGAAGTACACGTAGCTGCCATGCTCTCCAAGCCTGGTGCACTAGCTGATTGTGCTCTACCGGCTGAGTATGTGGGTCGTGAGATTCCTAATGATTTCATCGTTGGTTGTGGTCTAGACTACAATGGTGGAGGGCGTATGCTAAGAGACATCTACGTCCTCAAGAAATAAACTAAATATCTTCATTTAAATCAATCAAAGCATTATGCTAAACTTGTTATTATTCGGTCCTCCAGGCTCTGGAAAAGGCACTCAAAGTGAGTTGCTAGCCGAGCACTATGGGCTAGAACACATTTCCACCGGCGACCTACTCCGGGAAGAGGTGGCAAAGGGTACGGAATTGAGCCAGGATATTGAAGCTCTAATATCAGTGGGGAAGTTGGTGCCCGACCACTTGATACTTGACTTGCTTTTCAAGCACATCAACCAAATGGATGGCAAAAAGGGACTAATCCTTGATGGCTTCCCTCGCACTTACCATCAGGCAGAGGAATTAGTAAAGGAATTCAATGCCCGCCAATGGCCAATTCCACTCCTTGTCGCACTGGATGTAGAGGAGGAGGAACTACTAGAGCGACTACTGGAGCGCGGCAAGGTTTCTGGTCGAAGTGATGATCATGAAGAAACCATTCGCGGTAGATTCAAAGTTTACCACGAGCAATCAGAGCCTGTGATCCAGTTTTTCAAAGAGAGTCATAGCCCTATGATTGAGATAGAAGGTGTAGGAGCTATTGATGAGGTAACTGCAAATCTGGTCAGAGGGATAGACCAATTCATTAAAGAGTCAAACAATTAAGCTTATAATACAATGGCCGAATCCAACTTCGTGGACTATGTAAAGCTCGTCTGCCGATCAGGCAGAGGAGGTGCTGGGTCTTCACACTTCCGACGCGAGAAGTTTGTTCCCAAAGGAGGCCCCGATGGTGGAAATGGCGGACGTGGTGGCCATGTATACATTCGGGGTAACCGAAATTACTGGACACTAATCCACCTACGGTACGACCGACATATCTTTGCCACTGATGGTGCACATGGCGGCGCCAAAAATAGTACCGGCAAGGATGGCAAGGACGTCTATATAGATGTGCCACTGGGTACTGTGGTTTATGATGCCGATACGGGTGACTATATCTGCGAGGTACGCGAACACGATGAGGTGATCATGCTACTAGAGGGCGGAATGGGTGGACTAGGCAACACCAACTTTGCCACTGCCACCAACCAAGCCCCTCGCTATGCACAGCCAGGGCAACCAAGTAGGGAAATGACCGTAGTGATGCAGCTCAAGATGCTGGCCGATGTAGGATTGGTAGGCTTCCCCAATGCGGGCAAGTCCACCCTACTATCCATCGTCTCTGCTGCTAAGCCAAAGATTGCCGACTACCCATTTACCACTCTTGAGCCCAATCTCGGGATTGTCAATTATCGTGATGGCCGCTCCTTTGTGATGGCCGATATCCCCGGTATTATCGAAGGTGCTTCAGAGGGAAGAGGACTAGGTCTTCGCTTCCTAAGGCATATTGAGCGCAACTCCGTGCTCCTATTCATCATCCCCGCCGACACTGCAGATATCGCAAAGGAGTACCAGATCCTGCTTAATGAGCTTCAGCAATACAATCCCGAACTGATGGCAAAGAATAAGATCCTAGGCATCTCCAAAGCCGACCTTATCGATGAGGAGCTTCAAGAGCTGCTGATGCCAACACTTCCTGAAGGGGTTGAGCATGTCTTTTTCTCCGCAGTCACTGGCAAAGGGGTTCAAGAGCTAAAGGACCTCATCTGGCACAGCATCACGGTCAATAACTTCCACGATGTTAGCCCCTTGGTACAGCAGAATATGCACCTTACACTCTCGGGCATAGACTTTGATGAGGACACCCTCTACTACAAAGAGGAAACCGACGAAGAGGTTGATGACAATGCTGGCGGTCGGATGCTAGACGAAGACCCTTGGCACTAATGACACATGTCTATATTATGCATAGGGCGGTAGAGTTTCTACCGCCCTATTTTTGTGTGAATACTCAAACTATAACTTTGGCAAATCCTCACTAAAATCATTCAAAAACGTTGTCCGATGCTCATCAAATCTAAACAATGTCATATAGACTGGAACTCCATAATCCTCCTTTGTAATAGGGGTATCGCAATACTTCATTATAATGTCAATAGGATTAATATGAGGAGAGTGATTTAGGACTTTTGCTTTTCCACTATTATTCACACGAATTTCTGAAGTATAGAGAAGAGCTTTTGATTTATTATCAAGCTTATCAAAGCCGTGTTTAATTGCCCCCTCAAGTGCTAACTTAACCTCTAGCTCCTCTTGATTACTACAAACCACAAACATAGCGTCACGACCATAGATCACACGCTCTACAACTCCTAACTGATCATTCCATTCAACAGGATCATTGTCACTGTTTTCATACACAAAGTACAATCCAGCGAAATCATAAAACCATCTTCGAATCTCGTAATAATATATGGACTTATGAGCGGGCAATAATTGATTTATCGCAAAAAACTGCTTTAGATCCACTATCTGACCATATGTATAATGGATAAAGTTGAAGTTTTTTCTTTCCCTACCACCAGCTAAAAATCGCATAGTTGTATGCTTGCTTTGGCTACCATATTTTTCACCTATATATTTCTGATAGCTTTGCATATCCTCCTTATTCGCAAGTAGGTTCTTTTCCACAATATCTCCAAAGATTGGACCTCCTATGGTCACCATTGGAGGGCGAGGATTTGGCACCATACGTGGCACTCTTTTATTGAGATCATTTAGTTCAATTAGACCCCCAACAAAAATATTCTCTGGGTCTAGTATTTTAATAAACCATTCACCATCATAGCTAGCATTAACCACTGCCCCCTCACTTCTTTGAGGTATCAAAGTAATAGCTCCCAAAGTGCAAACGACATACGTAATGAGCTTTCTAAACCTAATTCTTTTCATAGCTATATTAATTACCTGAGGTCTCTTTCTTGAATGAAACAATAATATGAGTCCAATAAAACGAACCAGTCTCATACCTTGGAAGTTCGGACTCATCACGCATAGTGTAACTCGTTCCTTGAGCGAGAAACTGTCTATAGTTCTCCGTGTAAACGATATGGAAGAAAGTTACAGGCAACTCCAACTCACCATTCGCATTTATATTTACAGTGATAGGGATCTGACTCGTTTTGTCTTCAAAAACTTGTTGTAGCTGATTGGCATTTGAATTGACAACCTTCATCTTTTCTACAAGTCCGTAACGTTTGTCTATAAATAACGAGTCTTTGTCTATCGTTATTGAAGCAGGTATGCCGAATTCAGCACGTTCGCCCCACATCTCTTTGACGGCTTCCATTGTGTGGTCTTTCTCCTCCTTCTTACCGTCCTCTATCACAAAAGAAGCAACAACTCTCTCAAATGAGGGAACATAGGTACCAGAGAGAAGATCTTCTTCGATCTCAGGCGTTGGTGTTGGAGGAACTTTGTTATCTTTCTCTTTACACCCAAAGCATAATCCTAAGATTAAAGCTATGACTTGTAACGTTAACAACAATTTTTTCATAAGCTAAACATATCTAAAAAATGGACTTTTATGAAAGGTATGTGAAACTGATTTTTCATTAGCTTCCCATTGGTATTGGTAGATTGATTGCATTGGAGATAGTGGTGCTGGACCACTTTGAGAATATTGATAATAATCTGATCCGACATATATCATGGGTTTATAATCAACATTTCTTAGACACACTAACTCCTCGTTATCATCGCTATCAATTAATATTGCGGGCCAATTATTGTAATCGGGGTAGTAATGCTTCTCTGTATGACATCGTGTAACTCTAAATTCGATATCGGGTTTTGGAAAAGCCTTTTTCGTCTTTTCCCTATCTCTATAAAATGAAAGATAAATATCACTGGAAGAGGACGAATATAACCCCTTATCATCAGAATAGCCTCTTGATTCAGCACGATCAACACTTACAAATAAAGGTTCTATATAGATAGTATTCTCAATCTCAAGTTCCACAATTTCATGTGAATTTGCATAAGCAAAGGTACATGAAATTGGAACCCCATAAGCTTCTTCTGTAAAGCGAGATTTATATATCATTTCAAGGAATTCAGCATAGCCATTTATTGAATGAACAGTATAATTACTATCTCCACCGATCACTAAAAGCTTAAATTCGGTTTCATTAAAGAATTGCTCCTCTTCCCTCGTCAATTTTTCTTTTCCTGATTGAAAAATTCTACTGAACTCCTTAGAAATACACTTCTTAGCAAATATATAATCTTCATCGGTTTCAAATACAAGAATCCCCATCCTGCCATAGGTTACCGAATTCACATAAACAGGTTCGTAAGAAGAGCTACCTTTAACAGTTGTATCACTTAGAGGCTCAATATCCGTATTTACGGTAAAGGCAGATTGATAAAACTTCACATACATCCCAGTGCTCTTAACTATTCGATTTCTCAACTCGGTTGACTGTTCTTTCCTTGATGAAAAAAGCCCCCGAACATCTACATTGGCACCTAGTGCAGTTTTTATCTCATCAAAAAAAGTGAATCTAGCTTGATGAAACATAAACTTTTCGGACTGAGCGAAAGACCCATCTCTAACCATCTCCTTGACATAGTCATTCAGCTTGGAATAAGAAGGGTTCTCAATTACTTTAGAGGTGCTTTTAGCATATGTATGAGTTAAAGAAGAAGATACCGTAATTGGTCTTCTATTCGGGAGTATAATTGGCTTAAACTTTTGTTCATTAATACTATTTCCCTCAAGAATAGAACCAGGATAAATACAGCTCTGACCATATAGAATGATCGGATTAATCGTCTTAACCACCATCTTCTTATTAAAGAAGCTTTCGTCATCTGGATTAAGTGATCTTAGACCATTATTCACACTGCTTTTAAAATTATACTCATTTAACAAACGATTATATAACTCATCACCCATATATGTATATGAAGAATCTACGTGAATAACAGATGGATACTTCTCCAACCTGAGAGATTGTAATTCATTTTCCACACCCATAGATGTTTCTGTGCAAGAGAGAAAAGCTAAACTACAAACAAGTAGCATACCACTCACTCTAGTAATATTTATTATGCTCATAAAAATACTATAATTCTACTGTTGAGACAAATAAGGCGTTATCTTTAGCATATGCTCCAGAAAAGGAAATAGGCACACCATATACTTCGTTTGTGTAAACTCCTCCATTAATAATATAATCTTCAAAAGCATCAAATCCCCTAACAGTAGCTACTTGTCCATCTCCGAAGCCCCCAACGATACAAATTACAATATTTGCCTTGGAAAGAATCTCCTTATGCTGTACATCAAGATTCAATTCTCCATCGACAACTTTAGCCTTAAAGGCAGCTCTCACTGCCAACGATAGTTTGCTATAATCAACATCGGACTCCACCAAAATAATGCCTTTTCTCCCGTAATTTATTAGGTTAATATAAACTGGATTAACGCCAAGAAACTTTCTTTTGACCTCCTCATTTTTGAAAATATTACCATCTTCAGGAAAATCCATAATCACGTTAAAATAGGTTTGCCCGAAATCAATATACATAGCTGTATTATGCGAAAGAGCGACTTCGTCACTTTTACCTTCAATATGAAAAAAGCTACCTATCGCAACTTTTGCACCAAAGGCTATATTAAGTTCTTTATAGCTATATATTTGCTTAAATCTATACATAAATCGCTGCGATTGTTTACCTGAAAAGTTCTTCCCATTTGTCGCTTTAACTATAGTCTCTCTCAAGCTAGCGAGAGTGGGTTTAATAACATAAGTTTCTGCTGGGAAAGAAAACGATATACGTATTGAATCCTTACAATCTAAAGAGCTACCAACAGGTTTCAACAATCCATTCAAGATAGACTTTTCCTCAAGAACCGAGCCAAGAAAGATTGGAGTTTCAACTACTACAACAGGATAATAAAACTCATAAACTGAACGTAGTAAGTTCGGATTAGTGATCCTATGTTCTATGCCATTAACGAGCTCGTAAGCTTCGTCATACCACAGATTACTACCTACAGTCTGTTGGTTTAATACTTGAATATCATCCTCAGCTAAGTAGCTCCTTTGCGTGCAACTCAAGCAAAGAGGTATTAGAGCGATCATAGTGATTAGGTTTGTTGCTTTCATATAGACAGAGGTTAAAAATGATTAATAAAAAAACGACTCTACGGCAAAGGTAGCTATTTAATTTCAATAATACAAATTTAATAGCATTAACATTCACAGAAAGATGGCACTTAGCATTATTTCTACAAGAACGGTCCTTCATTCAAAGATTCATTTTTATAGGCGGATATGTACCGCTCCCGTCTGCGGGTCAAACTCAATTTGGTCCGAGCTAAAGAGTTGCTGGATTAAATGGCTCTCCTTCATCTCAGAAGTGGGAAGGGTAGTCAGTTGTTGATTGTGAATCAGCATAATTCGGTTGCAGAGCTGTAGAGCAACATCCAAATCATGAGTACTAAAGACGATCACCTTTTGTCGCTCCGAAGAGAGTCTCTTAAGAAGTAGCGCTAGATCGTACCGGTTAGGCAGGTCGAGAAAAGCTGTCGGCTCATCTAGCAGGATTACTGGCGTATCTTGGGCTAAAGCCCTTGCAATCATCACTCGTTGATTTTCCCCATCACTGATCTGGCTCACATACCTATGAGCAAGGTGGGAGATACCCACTAGTTCCAGCGACTCCTCCACCACCGCTCTATCATGATTAGAGAGGCGCCCCATTCTATTCGTGTAAGGACTTCTCCCCAAGCCCACCACCTCAAAAGCGGTCAGCTGAGGCGCTCTACTTCTTCGGGTGGTCACGACACTCATCAGCCTAGCTCGTTGCGACTCACTCAGCTGATGGATAGGTTGCCCACCCACTAGCACTGTCCCCGATAGCAGGGGGAGCAGACCAGCAAGATGTCTTAAAAGCGTACTCTTACCCGCACCATTTCTTCCCAATAATGCCACAAGGTCGCCACTCTCCAATAGTGCATTGGCACCCTCGACCAAAGGAGTTTGATACCCCACCGAGACCTCTTTCAGCTCTACCTTCATCGCTTGGATAATTGGCTAAAGACCACCTTTAGAATAATAGGAATACCCAATAAAGCCGTAACCGAGTTAATCGGTATCACTAGCCACTTAGCAATCATATCGCAGAGTAGCATAGCAATTCCACCCATAAGCATTGTAGCAGGGAGCAAAACCGCATGATCGGAAGTGCGAAAGATATAGCGTGTGGCATGAGGCATCGCCAGACCAATAAAACCAATCGGGCCGCAGTAAGTCGTCACCGTACCAGCCATCAACGTAGTAGCACCAAAAACCATCATACGTGTCCGCTTTCGATTCATGCCCATCGTTTGAGCATACTCGTCACCCAGCAATTGCAGATTGAGCGACTTGACAGAGAGGAAGGAAAGCATAAGCCCCACCACCATCACAGGAATCAATAACTGCAGATGGCTACGAGTAATACTTGAAAAAGAACCAAGACTCCAAAGCGTGTAGAGCTTGAGCTGCTCCGCACTCGAATAGTACTGGAGTATCTGAATGATAGAGGAGACAATATAGCTCAGCATCACGCCGACCACCAGCACCCCAAAGATATTGGCTATCTTACGGCTCAGCATCAAGATCAGAAAAAGCACCAAGAGTGCACCCAGCCATCCAGCACCTAGGACACCAAAGTCCAGTACCCACTGTGGCACCGCACTCCCTAGCAGTGGAACGCCCAGCATAAAGAGTGCCACACCAAGGCTCGTACCCGAACTAACCCCCAAGATATAGGGATCGGCAAGAGGGTTTTCAAACATCGTCTGCATCATCAACCCACAGACCGGTAGAGAAATCCCAACGATCAAAGCCACCAATACCCGCGTGAGCCTCACCTTGGTGATGATATACCCTACCCCTTCATTACCACCTCCTAGGAAAGCCTGTATCACCTCGCTAGGAGTACACAGCACATCCCCCACCAAAAGGTCGCCAATAAAGAATAGCAACAGTAGCAGGATAAGTACCACAAAGTAAGCCCCTCGCCTAGACATCACTCCACAGCTATATGACGGTAAAAGTAAAGAGTATGCTCCTGAAGCTCTGGATGAAAGATCTCTATTAAGTCTTTAAGGATCAGGTCGGGACGAACAATCCCCTCTTGATAATAGGCTGTACCACCAGCCTCAGAGATAATCGCATTATTATTGTAGAGATGATCCAATTGGATGGGGCGAATCTCCTTGGCATGCGTCCGCAATACCTCAGGGAGCTCTTTGTAGCTGGTTGCCATGCCAAGTCCAATCCAGTAATCAGCCTTAGAGAGTTTTTCCAACGCCTCCTCCATACCAATATGCGACACATCTCCAACCTCTTTCTCGCCAGTCTCAGGGATAGCCCCTGCATCTCTGATGAGCGAAGCGGTCACACTCTGCGTCGCAGGCAATACCCACACATCGTTGAATGGAGTATTGAGCATCACCCGAGGTCGCTCCTCCTCAGGCACATTGGCAGCAATAGCCAATGCCTCTTGATAGTTGTGCACTATCTGTTGGAAGCACGAGATCCCCTTCTCTCGTTGGTCAAGAATCTCGGCAAACATAATCACCCACTCACTCTTTCCCAAAGCTGAAGGTTCCAAATAAGCACCACTATATATATAAGGTATCCCCAGCTCCTCCAACTTATCGGTCATAAGTGTTTCGGCATCAGAGACTCCGTAGCAAAAGACCACATCCGGACGCAACCCCACAAGGGTTTCATACTGTATCTGCTCACCTAAGTCTACCACCCCATTCTTAGGGTCGGTAAGATAATCATTAATCAGATACTGCAGCCCACTAACACCCACCACTCTCCGCTCATAGCCGAGGTACTCCAGCATCCCCACATGCGTAGTTGATAGTGCTACCAATCGTTCTGCACCCGCCTTCACCACCTGACCGGTAAAACCTTCAGGTGCTTTCTCTCCATTTCGCTCCACATAAGTATCCATCACCACTCCACTAGCTCCCTGCCAAGGGTTGGTAATTCTGATGATCGTACTCTCCTGCCCTTCAATCGAATAGATAGTAAAGCCAGTAGCATATTCAGGAGTATACAGAGGGGTCAGCAGCTCCTCATAGCTCTTCGACTCCTTTCCACAAGCAAAGAGCAAGCAGGCAATCAGATAAATGGATAGATGTCTCAGTTTCATAGTTAAAGATATTTTTGGGAGTTGATGAAATAGTTCAGATAAAGTTCTGCGGATAGTTAAGGGATCATCTTCTTAAAGTGATCCCATAGATTAATCAGCAAATAAAGTCCTAGTGCCAATGCCAAGCCACTAAAGCTCCACAGGATCACCCCCACTATCGCCACAGCAACCACCACTCCTATACGAGTCAGGTGTCCAGCTCTACTCATGGTGGTAGAACCCTTAAGGGAAAACATAGGGATCTCCGATATCAATAGGTAGGAGAGGAGCAATACCACAATCCCATAGAGGGGGTAGACCTTGTACTTAATAGTCAGGGGCACGGTACTAATCACACCGGCATTCGTCAAAGTATAATAGGCGAGCCCAGCAAGGAAAAGTGCATTGGCTGGTGTAGGAAGCCCAATAAAAGAGACCGTCTGGCGCGTATCGTGATTAAACTTTGCCAGTCGATAGACCGAGGCAGGCACCACCACCAGAGCCAGCTCTGGTAGAGGGAAGTTGATCGCCTCAAGTGCCACCGTCATCATCATAGAAGGCGCCACCCCAAAGGAGATCACATCGCAAAGCGAGTCAATATCCTTGCCCAGAGGTGAGAAAGCTTGGAGCTTTCTCGCGGTAAAGCCATCAAAGAAGTCCATCACCGCCGCCAAAAGCATAAAGATAATTGCCGTAAATAAGTCGCCATACTTCAGGGCATAGTAGGTCGCCAAGGTGCCAAAAAAGGCATTGCCTAGGCTGATGAGATTGGGGATATGCTTACGAATCTTCATGATCTACTGATATACACATTAGCTTTGGCTCTGATCCACCTTAGGCAAGACCGCCATCAGCGTCTCATTACCCCAAACCACCTGACCGAGCTCCACTTTAATCTCACTCCCCAGTGGTAGGAAAAGATCCACCCGCGAACCGAACTTGATGAAGCCAAGTGGCTCATCCGTCTCGTATCGCTCACCCACCTCGGCATAAGTGATGATACGCCTTGCCACTGCACCAGCTATCTGACGCACCAGTACCTGCTGCCCATGCTCCGTCTGGATCAAAATGGTACTCCGCTCATTCTCCACACTACTCTTAGGTAGGTTAGCACTCATAAAGCGCCCATTATGGTGGTCAAGATAAGTCACCTTACCAGCAATTGGAAACCACTGAGCATGCACATTGAAGATGGTCATAAAGGTAGAAATCTGAATGCAATCGCACTTTAGGATTTCGGGCTCATAGACACGCTCTATCACCACAATCTTACCATCGGTAGCCGCCAGCACCGCACGAGGGTCAGTAGACTGCTGCTTACGCTTTGGGAATCGATAAAAGTTAAAGGAGAGCCCTAGCAAGATCACCACACAAACCAGCCAAATCCAAAAAGGCACCTTCGACTCTACAAGGATATAGAGGAACACCAATGAGAGTCCCAAGAGTACGGTAGCTCCCACCAAAAAGGCTAGCCCCTCCGTATGAACACGCAATAAGCGCTTTTCACGCTTCGACATAAACCAAATACTTATATAGGCACTATGCCCAATTGATTACTTAAAAGTCCACTTAAGACCCACGGTAGGAAGCACGTAAAACTTATCTGGGGCCAGCATACTGTAGGAGACCTTCACCTCTGTACCAAGGCTCAAATTAAAGTCATCGTGGACACCGACAAACTGATTGAGATTTACCCAAAACTGAGGCTCTGCAAGGAAATTTACCCCACTCTTCACCCCCTCAAGGTTTTGAGTGCTTAGGGTGCCAAAGCCACAGAGTGTAAAGACACGGTTCCAGCTGGTCCAGCTCCAAGTGGTATGGAGGGTCATATTGTGAGGCTTCGCCCACCCTTGGTCATAGCGATACGCCATATTGACTCCAAGGTAAGTCTGACGTGCCACATCGCTATACTTCCATGCCACACCACCGAGGTAAGAGTGGTTGAAAGCGGTCTCGCTTCCTCTTGCCAATCCCCCATTATACTGGGTAAGGATATAGATTGGTGCCTTCCAAAACTTCGTATAGCGGTGTATCTGAGTATAAGCATTTTGCAGGTTACCATCCCCCATATTCATGTCCACGAATAAGAAGTTGCTACCCCACTTATCCGAAGATAGATGCTGGATCGTCACCAAATTGGCTGGAAGATGCCCCTCCTTCAGCTCCTCATAAAAATACTTACCTACAATATGGTGATACTCCACCTGAGTCTGTGCCTTAGCTACAGAAAAGAGCGATAGAAAAAGTACCGCTACTACTAGTTTAAGTTGAACTCTCATCTCTTGTACAATCATTAATTTAACATCTAAAAGCAAAGCTACAAAAAATATCACAGTTGCAGAGGCATAACTCCAACGCTTGCAGGAGTTACGCATTAGGAGTATATGTATAAGTTAATGACCCTATAAAATAGGAGGAAGTAGTGGTCCAAAAAGTCCATTTATAACAAACTGATATTCAATACTATATAAAAGATAAAACTGAGTTGCAACTAAGCGATCGGCGAGATGCAACTAAGCAAATGCCGAGATGCAACAAAGCAATTGCTTAGTTGCAACTAAACTTTTGGCCACTTAGCTGTTGCTTTTTTGGGCAGTTGTACGAAGACCAGCAGCCCCCTTATTTGTGGTATCGATTTATCCGTGGATGTTAATTATGAACTCAGAGTAACAATCTCCTTATTCATAGATACTCCGATAACTACCACTTACAAGACTATTCTAATGCGTAACCCCTGCCAACGCTTATGGGCGTTGGATTAGCCTACCTCATTTTATTTCTCTAAATTTGTAAAAAGTTTAGACCAGCAGGTCAATAGTTATAGAGATAGATAGAGCATGAACCCAAAAAGGATTTTAGTGACCGGTGGAATGGGCTACATTGGTAGCCACACTACGGTGGAGCTTCAGGCCGTGGGGTATGAGGTGATCATTGTAGACAACCTCTCCAACTCCAATCGTGAGGTACTGAATGGTATCAAAGCGATTTCGGGTGTGGAGCCAATATTTTACCAAGTAGACTGCAACGACCAAGCAGCGATGCGAGAGATATATGATCGTCACCGCCCAGATGGGGTGATTCACTTTGCTGCCAGTAAAGCGGTGGGCGAATCGGTAGAGAAGCCCCTCCTTTACTATCGCAATAATATCCTCTCGCTCATCGTGCAGCTGGAGCTGATGAAGGAGTTTGGCACCAAAGGGATCGTCTTCTCCTCCTCTTGTACGGTCTACGGTCAGCCTAAGGAGTTGCCCGTAACTGAGGAGGCACCTATCCTACCCGCCACTTCGCCTTATGGCAATTCAAAGCAGATCAATGAGGAGATCATTCGTGATACCATCCACTCTGGAGTGGACTTTAGAGCCATCTTGCTACGCTACTTCAATCCGATCGGTGCTCACCCATCGGCAGAGATCGGGGAGCTTCCACTTGGAGTCCCACAAAACCTCATTCCTTATTTAACGCAGACGGCAGCTGGCATTCGGAAGGAGCTGACGGTATTTGGGGACGACTACAATACACCCGATGGTTCTTGCATCCGCGATTATATCCATGTGGTGGACCTTGCGAAGGCACACGTGGTGGCAATTGATAGGCTACTAGAGGCTAAAGCAACTGAACCTCTGGAGGTATTCAACATCGGTACGGGGCGTGGAGCCAGTGTATTGGAACTGATCCATACCTTTGAAGAGGCAACCGGTGTAAAGGTGCCACATAAGATAGGGGCAAGACGAGAAGGGGACATAGAGCAGGTGTGGGCCGACCCAACTAAGGCGAATGAAGTACTTGGTTGGAGGGCACAGAGCACGCTCCAAGAGGCGCTAAAGAGTGCATGGAAATGGCAACAAAAAATCACTAAGCCATAAAACTAGAAAACAAAGAAACAAAACTACATAACAACACAACTTACAACAAGCAATGAGACCAAATGAATTTGCCGTTTTCTCGGGAACTAAGAGCCTATATCTTACCGAGGAGATTTGCAAGAGCTTAGACTGCGAACTAGGGAAAATGCGTGTAGATCGTTTCGCCGATGGCGAATTTGCGGTCTACTATGAGGAGTCGATCCGCGGAAAGGACATTTTCTTAGTACAGTCTACACAACCCACCACTGACAATCTGATGGAGCTCCTCCTGATGATTGACGCTGCCAAGAGGGCAAGTGCACACTATATTACTGCGGTTATCCCCTACTTCGGTTGGGCACGCCAAGACCGTAAGGATAAGCCTAGAGTATCTATCGGTGCCAAGCTCATCGCCGATCTACTCCAGACGGCTGGTATCTCTCGACTGATTACGATGGACCTACATGCCGACCAGATCCAAGGCTTCTTTGATGTGCCAGTGGACCACCTTTATGCCTCCAACATCTTCGTTGACTATGTAAAGGAGTTGATTGAGAAGAATGAGATTTCTCACGAAAACCTGGTGATTGCTACTCCTGACGTAGGAGGTACTAAGCGTGCCAACACCTATGCCAAGACTCTCGGGGTACCTCTCGTGATCTGTCATAAACTCCGTCTACGTGCCAATGTGGTAGCTGAGATGCGCATTATTGGCGATGTAGAGGGCAAGGACGTGCTACTAGTAGACGATATCGTAGATACTGCTGGCACAATGACCAAGGCTGCTAACCTGATGATAGAGAATGGTGCTCGCTCGGTAAGGGCACTCGCTAGCCACCCAGTGATGAGCGATCCTGCCACCTCCAGAATAGAGGAGAGTGCACTGAAGGAGATGATTTTCACCAATTCGATCCCTTACACCAAGGGTGGAGAGAAGATCAATTGTCGGTCAGTGGCTCCCATGTTTGCCGAGGCGATTCGTCGTGTGGTAGAGCATGAATCTATCAGTGACCTTTACTCTATGTAATCAATAGTGGCTTCAAAAGAAGTTCATAAGAATAATGAAGAGAGACAGTGCTCCCAACGATCACAGGGAGAGCTGTCTCTCTTCCGATTAAAGCTACTTGAGTGGTTTGATGCCCATGGGCGTATCCTCCCCTGGCGTGGCATAGACGACCCCTACAAGATATGGGTGTCGGAGATTATTTTACAACAGACGCAAGTGGCACAAGGGTGGGACTACTACCACCGATTTATCACCGCCTACCCCGATGTGCAATCCCTAGCCAAGGCGAAAGAGGAGGAGGTGCTACTCTTGTGGCAAGGATTGGGCTACTACTCTAGAGCCCTGAATATGCTCACTGCCGCCCGCCAGATAGTGGATGCATTTGGTGGCGAGTTCCCAAGAGAGGAGCGAGAGGTGGCCTCACTTAAGGGGGTTGGTCCCTACACTACAGCAGCGATCATGAGTATCGCCTATAATGCCCCTTTGGCAGTGGTAGATGGCAATGTATACCGCGTCCTTTCTCGTGTAGAGGCGTGTGAAACTCCAATTGATACCACTCCTGGACAAAAGTATTACCGTGCCCTTGCCCAAGAGTTTCTTGACCCTGAAAGAGCTGGGAAGTACAATCAAGCCATGATGGACCTAGGGGCTACTATCTGCACACCCTACAACCCTGATTGTGCCCAATGCCCTATAGCCCAACTTTGCCGAAGCAAAGAGAAGCCAGAGCTATTGCAACTACTCCCTATCAAGGCAAAGAAGACAGCTGTAGAAAACAGATACATTGACTACTTCCTACTCCTTGATGGCGATAAAATGTGGGTGGAGCGACGGGATAAGAAAACGATTTGGAAGGGGCTCTACCAATTCCCCATGCACGAGCAGAAGAAAGAGATTCTCACCGAGGAGCAACTTCATAAGCAGTATGGAGGAGAATGGAAACTGGTAGAAACGATAGATCTGCCAGACCATCGGCTCACACATCGGCTACTACATATCAAGGTACATACCTATCAATGGCAAGGGGAGCTTCCTCCATCACTTCCTGCACCACTAGAGCAAATAGCAATCAGCGAGCATCATCTGTATGCTTTTCCAAAGCCATTACGAGCCTTTCTGAATAGCCACTTCAAGTAAAAACATTTGCATTGAATTTGCATTGACGAGCAGAAAGTCTTATATTTGGTCATTAGATAATTAGTAAACACCGATCAATAAATCAAGTAATCTATGTCGACAACAGATCTAAGCCATTACGACCCGAGCCAAGTACCTTCGGGAGAGAAGAAGAAAGTCACCATCATTGTCTCTGAGTGGAATAGTGACATCACCTTTGCTCTAAGAGATGGGGCAGTGAAGACCCTCCGTGAATTTGGTGTGAGAGAGGATGATATCGTGGTACGCTACGTACCTGGTAGTTTTGAGCTACTTTATGCCACCGCCAAGACGCTCCAATTTGGCAATTGTGATGCGATCATTGTACTCGGGAGCATCATCAGAGGCGAAACCCCTCACTTCGACTATATTTCGGAGAGTGTGATGGTGAACCTGGGCAATCTTAATACCCATACCAAGCAACTATCAGGCTCCACCTATGTGCCTATTATCAATGGTGTGCTAACTACCAACGATAAGCAGCAAGCGCTCGATCGTGCTGGTGGCAAACTAGGCAATAAGGGGGTAGAGGCAGCTGTCACTGCCCTCAAGATGCTAAGATTCTAAAAGCTACTGACAAAAAAGAGGGACCTCGTCGAGGTCCCTCTTTTTTATCAGTAGTTTGGGTAATTATAAGTTGAGAGTGTTGCATGCGTGGCACGCATACAACACTCTCTTTCATATTAACTTATAACCGTAAAAGGCTCTAGCTGTATTCTAATTTCTCCTTGGAAGTCAATAAGTCTATTTTCACGAGTGGAAATGGTAAAACCTCCATCCTGACAGTAGAATAGGAACTCTGCAAGAGTCATCTTGACTTGTAGCTTTCCTAAACCCTCATGACCAGAACCATAGGCACCTGAGTGATTGAGCTCGAGATCAATTGTTACCTCTTGATTAAGTTTTCGCTCCATAGAGAGACGACTTCCAAACATAGGGATTTTTATCTCGGTAACTTTAGTGAAATCAAGGCGGCCACTAGGCACTACAAATTCATCCATTCCCTTCTCAAGATTGAGATAGGAACTCTGAGGAATATTCAAGAACTGCTGGCGTCCCCTTCCTGGAACAGAGATGTATCCCTTTCCATAGACACGAACTTTACCAATACCCTTAAACCCTGCTGTAGCACGGATACCTGAAGCATTCATCTTCACACGTAATTCCTTACACTTAGGAATGAATATGCTCTCCTTGGTATTGGCTGTGCCAGTGTAGTGGACCTGAGCAGGAGCATTGTTGTCCACGAAGTTGAGCCCTATAGCAATTGGCTCAGCAGCAGTAAGTGGAAATTGATTGGCTAGTGATTGCTTAAAGGCTTCCCACCCTTGTGCTATCAGCACACCATGATCAAAACTAGTACCGCCTACCATAGAGGCATTGACAATGGCTTCGTCACGGATCTTCTTGTAATAACTCTCGGAGAAGGCACTCCACATAGATCCTTCAGTAGCTCCCTTACCACTTAGATTAAAAGCAGCTTTGACCTCATCGCTAGAGTAGTTGCTAGAAATCATAATATAGTAGGCTCTTCCATACTCGATATTACTAATGTAGAGCGGACGACTACGATCTTTCAAATAGGCTTGTAAGTCGTAATCCATCACGAGACAACCATTGGGTCGGTCCATAGCAACGCTATAAGCCGATTGAATAAACTTCACCAATATATTGGTACGCCTCTTAATACGTGCAATTTCTAGCTTAAAGCCAATACTCTGCAGATATTCAGATAGCCCATCAATATTAAAGCCACTATTGGTACCACTCTCTTCTGAGATCTTGATATCTCTAATCTCAGTGCTAGTACGTGCTGCAGAAGGCTTAAAATCATTACTCATCCAGCCATTTACCACATCGCGGTACTGACTAAGCTTTGGCATAATAATCTGTGAGTGAATAGGATTACCTGTAGAGACAAGGGCTGTAGAGATAGTAATAGGCTGAGTAATGACCCCTGCTAGAGGGACAAAACTACCATCGGATACCGAACGGCCTTGCAACACATTTCCTAAGAAGATTTGATCGCTCTTACGATCAAATACGAACTGCTCAGAGTAGAGGAAGTCATCTCGATTGGCATTGCGCGTTCTAGAGATGGTCACCCCATTTCTATCGGACTGTAATAGCATTTGGCGGAATGCTGCACCATTATTATCAAATGTAATAGGTGGCACTCCTACTGCATAATCGTGGAATAGATTCATATCACTTCCACTGTTATAATTGAAGTAGGTGCGCTGACCGCCCTTAATCTCTTCAACTCCAGGAGCAGCTCTTAGGCCCTTAAGCCCAGCTGGTACAGGTATTGGATTGACAGGAATTTCAGGTTCCACACCAGGTGTATTGTCATTATTATCACCATTTTCTCCTGGGGTGTTACCTGGGTTATTCTCTGGGTTATTTTGCCCTTCACCATCCTTTGGCTCCTCTTTATTGACCTCCTCCTTCTTCTCTTCTGGAGTTACAATAATATTTTGAGTACAGCCAACGGACGAAGCTATAAGGGCACCTGTTAGCATCAATGCTAATATATTATTCTTTTTCATACTTTTCCAGTTATAATTGTTGGAAAAAAGATTGTGCTCGTCTATAGGTTGGATTACTGATAATTACCAGTAACTACAGGATCTAGCCTAATATCAAGGGCTACGCTATAATTAATGCCAGCACCAAGTCCCTTGGTCTCAACCTGAAGCACCCCATCCTGACAGTCGAAGATAAAGTCGCGCAGAGGCTTCTTGATATTGAGCTCTATAAGCTCCTTGCCATCAATCAGACCATTCATTCCGGCAAAGTTGAGCTTCACATGTATCTCGACAGGTTGATCGTAATAACCCGCCTTATCTTTATTGGCAAAGCTAGAAAGTAGGATACGGGCACTTTCCTTATTGGTACTATTGCGTACATCTCTAAAGCTATCACCCGTCTCAATGATAAGAGGATTTTTCTTGGTGTTGTTGAGCAACGTAATAGTTTTATGACCTACAGCTGTAGGAATCTTGATGGTCACCTCTCCAGCCACATTGGCCTTCTTGAACTTGGCGTAAGTAGCTTTGATACCAGTAAGCTGTGCTCCGAACTCAAGTGTATTTTGCTTGTTTGGAATAAAGATCGCCTCTTGTAGTGGCATCTCAGTAGCCTTCATCACACGAGCACGAGAATTATCATCAACGAATCTAAGATTAATAGCAATAGGAGCTGCATTACGGATATTGATAGGCTGTGCAAGGATGTTCTTAAGTCCTGTACCAGATGTCATCAATGCTGTATGATCTTGCTGGCTACCACCAATTACCACATATTGCACCTGTGAATTGTCCATAACATGGCTATAGTTGAAGCTACCACCACCTCCTTGGCTCATACCAAAGATCATCTTTTGCATTGCCTCGACACTAGCACGTAGGTCTACTGCAAGAGCATCGCTAGAGAAGAGTGCATAGCAAATACGTCCGTAGTGGATATCACTCACATAGACTGGCTTATAACCATTAAGCCCCTCAGTATTAATATTGTGCAGGAGACCAAACTGTGGTAAATCCATAGACACGGTAAATAGATTTTGCACAAAGCGCACTAAGAGATGGCTCTTATACTTTGAAACATTAGCATCAAGTTCGAACCCTAGATCCATCAAGGTCTTCTGATTATACTTTGCAGAGATACCCCCTTCGTGGCTGATATCAACCTCCTGAATATCAAGAGTAGTCTTTACAGCTGACTCCTCTGGGAAACCCTGAAACACATCAATCAAAGCGTCTCTATAAGTAGAGGTAGAAGGCACGTCGATCACCTTTGACTTGAGAGATGTAGCATCAGTCCCTTGAGTAGCAAGCCAGTTACCGGAGATCGTTATAGGATTCACTGCGTATTGTGCCACGGTAGCAAAAGCACCATTGGTGATCTGGTCACTCTTTAGTACCATACCTGGGTAGACACTCTCCAGGTACTGAGCTAGCACCAATGGCTCACTATAGGTAGCTTTTTCGTAGCGCTTCTTATTACGATATAGCTTTACGCCATCTAGCAGTTTATCACCTTCGTACCCGCTACCAGGCTCATTACCGATATTAGGGTCGGTAAGCACTCCATTATTATTGTAGATTTTGCCATCACCGGGCAGAGACTTTGTCTCCACCACTTTTTTGCCTTGGGTATCATCACCTGCAAACATACCATTAGGAACGGCATAAGTTCGTAGTGTGTTGATTATAGCATCACCCGTAAGGAGGTTAGGGTTGTTGGGGTTATCAGGATTCTCTCCAGGAGTATTAGGAGTCTCATCCTCAACTTTCTTCTCGTCGATCTTCTTCTCGACCTCCTCCTCAATCTCCTTTGTAACTTGAGTAGGAAGATTGGTACATTGCACTAAGCCCAAAGAGAGCGTTGCAGCCAATAGGGTCCATTTGAATGCTTTCATCTTTTTCAACATCTATCTATCAGTTAATATGAATATTGTTAGTATTACTCTGGTATTAGTATCCAAATTAATATCTTTGCATTTATTTTATGATGCAAATATTATAATTATTAATAACATAGCCAAGAAAAAGGCAGTAAAAATCAACTTTTGGCAACAAATAGGTCGGCAAAAGTCTGTTTTATTTAACTTTATACATAATATTAATACATTTAACCTACAGATGGTGCATATAGCAAATCTTAAGGCAACATATAATGGAACATAAATCACAAAACTAGAGAGCGTTCCACGTACGTTGTCATTTTGAGTAAGGATCTCTACCGAAGTACTAACTCTAAATGGTGTCCTTCGTTTCGTCAACAAACCCCTCTTGTATCAACCTCATATTCCGTATGCGTGCGGAATGGATTCCGCAGGGCTACGGAATACGTTCCGCACGCATACGGAATGCATTCCGCACCCTATGCGGAATATGAGGTCGGTATATTATCGCATTCCTGAAAGGGTAGACACTATGTCTCCTCTATTCCTGAAAGAGTAGACAAATTGGGAATGATGTATGAAGGGGCTATCTCGAACTTTTGGTCGAATGTGCTGAGACTTTGCACTAAGGCGATCAGCTTCGTTGCTTTCGTGAAACAGTCTCAACAAAAAAGGCGAAGCATAAGCCTCGCCTAACTTGTCTGGAAATATATATCTGGATTTAATTATCGTTCACCAAAGTAGAGTGGATAGAAGTACTCTGGGCGATGGAAGTCTGGTTTATCAGCCTTTACAGGCATCCAAGAGACGAAGTGTGGAGCTGCTGTCTTATCGCCACACTTGTAGAGATTAGCCAAAAGATGATTGGGAAATGGCTCTCTATTAATATCCAATCCCAGAATCTCGAATGGGATAAATACCGAAACCCAAAAAGTATGCACCCCCTGTGGACGGTCAAATATTAAGCCCATTCGCTCACTCGTTACTCGCTTGATAGAGCTATACTCTGCACTTGAAAGAGAGGAGCTGACGTACCGACTAGCTCTATGAGCCGCATCACAAGTACCGATACAATTGAATTCAAAGTTATAATACCGCTTCTCGCCCGGCACCTGTAAGAATATCTCTACACAGCTATCCTCGTGCACTCTATTGCCATCCTCAGCGTAGCTAGCCTTAAGACCTATCCCTTTGCTCCAAAAGCGACAGTAAATACCCTTAGTAGAATAGGCTAAATCTGCTATTGTCACTGGTTTATAAGGATATTCATCAGGCCAATTGGCTGTCATAATGGGCAGACGCAATGCTTTGGTCTCCATCACCATTTCTTGAGATGAAAGATCCAATGCATCCAATACGGGCAGAAAAGGTATGACATACTTAAATGAATCCATGGCAATATAAATATTATTTGATTATCTAAGATTTGCTCCAAATATACTTAAATATCCGACATCTCCACTATTTTATTCTAAAAAATAACTAACCACGAGATATAGGCGCCTAGTTACGTGTAATATATCACATTTGAAGAACCCAGTGGATAGCCATAGAATACCCTTCCCCAAAGATTTCCTCTTTTGGAGAAGGGTATTGTATCATTATTAAAATAGAGGGTGAGATCAGTACTCCTCTTCATTAAAGAAATTTATCCACATTGATTATCAATGTATTATGCAGTAATCAATGTAATTTGCGCAAACAAACTACACTGTCTGGGACGGGCTAGGGCGATGGGGGGGGGAAAATTTAGACAAACAAATACTATTCTTATTGTAAAGATGGAAACACACAACAGCTTGTCATTTTAATTTTGCCATTTCAAGTTTTCTTTGATTTCCGAAAAAGTCGTAATGAGTTATAATCGTCCACGTCTTTAGCATCTATTATCATTTCTATCGCATAAATACCAGATACTATTGGAAATCCAACGAGCCACTCTCCGTATTGCTTGGCAGATGTATTTCCCAGATCGTCAACCTTTGATACTAGTAAGGCCATAAAGTTCCAACTTTTGTCTTTAAATATGAAAATCAATAATCCTAGAACTATTGATATTAATAGGACAACTATCCAAATGACAATTTTTATTGTTTTCCACTTTTTCAATTTGTTCGTGTCAATAATTTTTCGCAAAAGAGCATTGTCTTTCTCTACTGTTTCTTTAGCACGCCTTTCTGAAATTCTTTGCTGCTCAATTTTTCTTAGTTCATTGGCGCTTGTTCTTTTTACTTCACTTAGAGTCTGTTGAGAATTTTTGATAATCTCATGGGTTTGAGCAAGTTGTTGTTCTTGCTCTTTTTGTTTTAACTCTAATTCCTCAATACGTTTTTCAAGTTCCGTCTTTGCAAATTTTTCTGCTTCACTCTCTAAATCGTTATCAGACATTCTTTCCATTTCATCAAAGGCATTTCTTTCAATGAAATTTCTGACAAGAGTCTGTTGTTGTTCTATGTCAGATGTCGCTTCTGCAATTCCGGATACAATAGCAGACAACATATCCAATGGTAGGGCTGATGTCCGAATATTAAGTGTTAAAAAACTAACAAAACTTTTATAATCATCTGCCGTTCTCTCGATATAATGCAAGACAATGTTTAGCCATTGATTAGGCGACATAACAACTGGCACACGATGCGTATTGCGTAAATAATCCCATCTTCTTAATTTATTATCTGACGAAAGAAAAAAAGCTTTTACTTGATAAATATCATCACCAGAACCTTTTCGTTTTTCTTCAATCCATAATACATTTTCCGCGTCATATTCAGCCGATGCCTCTTGTTTCTCCAAGTCTGACTGCATGATTCCGGACACATATTTGTTTATATTGCTTTTTCTCTCTTCTATATTGTATGGATAATTTCTATCGTGAATTATCTCATATTTCTTACAAAGTGAGTCGAACTCACTCATTATCCAATCCTTGAAATAACTTGTACTACGATTGGCTCTCCCTATACACCATTTATGGTAGTAGTGAAATACACTATCCTCGCTAATAAATTCAGAAATAACTTTAGGTTGAACTCTTGGCCGAAGTGAGTTATCAATTTTTCCAATATAGTAGTCTATTGTATCTATAAACTCCAAATAAGTACTTTGACTAATTACTAAAGATTCACCAACTTCCTTAAATTTAGACAAGAACAGATGCGTCCTTACTTTAAGGTTATCACTATTTAAACCTAACGCCCGATAAATAACATTTGTATCAATATAGAATGATTTTCCTTTTAAATTTTGGATGTTAAGGGAGGTGTTCTTTTGGTTTGTCATCATGCAGTATTCTAAAGAATATCCTGCTAGATCATAAATAGCTTTATCTTTCCCTTCATCTGGCCAAGCGAGGAAATTATTAATGATCTCCTTTTCCTTGTCCGTATAATTATTGTTTTTTACTTCTATAGCATCTATCTTCTCTTGTAAAATGAGTTTGTAACCTTCAAGATTACTCGTAAACATTTCATAAAGGAATCTCAATATTAGAGTCTTAGAAGACTCTTTTTCTATATCTAAAGAAATCAGATATTCATCTATATACTCATATAGTGTTTTCTGACCGCACACAAGGGAAAGTTTGTTCTTGTATTCACCGGTAAGGGATATTATTGTATCGTTATTTTCTGTATAACAGTAATACCGTTGGTCTGCATCACGCCCTTTAATAACGACATTATTTATTTCATCAACAGAAAATAGAAATCCATATTCCTTATTAATATAAACGATTAACTCTGTTATGGGAATAGATAATCTTCCACAACTATACAAAGCGTCATCTATTACTCTTTGGTATGATTTATTTAGAGAAATTCCATTATTCGACCGACCATATATAATGGCTGCCATTCTAAAAACATTTCTTTGTTGCTCTCCAGTCATACTCATAATTCTTTCTTTAATATCCTTGTGCAAATATAGAGGAAATAAATCTATTTATCGAATATAATTCCCTATATTTGCATTATTAAATCAAGACATAACATGAAACTAAATAGGATAAAAGCCGTATTGGCAGAAAAAGGCATTTCACAGACATGGTTGGCTAAGCAGCTTGGCAAGTGCTTCAGTATGGTTAATGCATATGCTTGCAATAGGATTCAACCGAATTTGGAGATTCTTCAGCAAATAGCCATTATCCTACATGTGGATTTAAAAGACCTAATAACTGATAAGGAAGAAAGGTGAAGCTTATGGAATACAAATTCAATGAAAATACACGAGTGCAGGTCCCGGCTGCCTTGCATTTATGTAGGCTTGGATATACATATTTGGACAATATAACAGAATATGACAACAAGACTAATATTCTGACGGATGTATTTTTGCGTAGCGTTCAACGTCTGAACCCAGAGCTGTCCAGTTTACAGGCAAAACAATTGCTGAGTGAAATCATATTGATACTTAACAATAATGACCTTGAGAGGGAGTTTTATAATAAACTGTCTTCCAACAGTAATATAAAACTGATAGACTTCCAAAATGCCGATCGTAACGAATGGCATATAACCACTGAATTTGAGTGTGAGAATCAGGATAGCGGAGATAGTTTTAGACCGGATATAACATGTTTTATAAGCGGACTTCCATTAGCGTTTATTGAGGTTAAAAAGCCAAATAACCATGATGGTATTTTGGCAGAAAGGGAGCGTATCAATATGCGCATGAGAAACGAAAAATTCCGGAGATTCCTGAATGCGTAGATTCAAATTACTAGTGCAATTTACTTATTATTTTCCAACTAGACAGCCATTGGGGTCTTGTACTGGTGTTTTTTCTTGGTCTTGAGTTGATTTTCTGTACATAATAAGCACTTGCTTATTGGTAATATCTTTGAAGGCCTCATTCTTTTTCAAGTATTGTCTAAGTAGTTTATTTGAGTATTCAATAGTTCCTTTTTGCCAAGAAGAGTAAGGGTCTGCGAAGCAAACTTTAACCCCGAGTTTTTCAGAGATATGCTTGTGGTTTATGAACTCAGAACCGTTATCAGTTGTGATAGATCGTATTTTCCCTTTACAATGAGCGAGCAGCGGTACGACGGTTTTAGAGATTTCCTTTGGATCCTTTGGTGTCCGATAAAACCTTAAATTTGCTACTTGACTGTTAGACTTCTCTTTATTTATGCGTGAGTAGCTTTATTTTTGAGAAAGTAAGCCCCCCCTACAACTGTAAGTCATCAAATGGTAGCCTTGGTTGCTTTATTGGAGGTGCTTTTGAAGGCGCTTTTTCTTGGTTCTTTAGGTAGCTTTTGGCTTTATCTGGGTCGTTTAGAAATGAAATAAAATCTATGTAGGTCATCACCAATATGCTTAGATCAGTAATCATTACAGAAAAGGCAACCTTCTTATCCACTTTTAGGTGAATTGTCTCCAGGAGGAGAAAGGCAATGAGAATGCACCATATCTGTATCTTAATGCCTTTTCTACTTTGACTTAAGAAGCTAGAGAGATTGAAGTTTTGCTTCAGCTTTTTGAATAACGTCTCTATCTTCCACCTTTTGGCGTATGTATCGTGAATTTCCTCACCAGTTAGCTCCGTGAGGGAGGTAAGATAAGCGTCATAGCTTTTTGTCTTAGGGTTGTACCAAGCAAGCAGTCGACAATGGTGTCCTCTTTCTTTGATTTCATATTCGTTCTTTCTGTCTATTGCAAGCTTTATTTCGTAATCTAGAGAGGTGTTGGGGTCTCTGTCTGTATCCGCGAGATCTTGTAGTGTCTCGTACCTAATGTTTTTCTTGATGCGTGTAATATAGTGAATACCTTTCTGATTGAGTTTTTCAAAGAGTGCGAAGTCATAATACCCCCTGTCTATCACCGCTGTGGACCCCTTTGGGAGATTGAGCAATGCACTTGCCTCTTGTGAGTCGTGACGTATAGTATCAGTGATATAAACAAATTGGGGAATGCTATCTACGGTGTCAATAACGGTATGAACTTTTAGTCCACCTTTTCGCTGTCCCTGCCTATTCTCCTTGGCTGTACCTTGGAAAATAGAGGTAAATAATGGCACCGTCGTGGAATCCATCGCATAGACTCTATTTCGCTTACTTTGCTCGCCAGTACTTAATCGGCTGTCCGACAAAACCTGAAGGTAGTTTTTCAGAACAAAGTTATAGACCTCTTCAAAGAACTTCGGTGTACGTCTACTATTAGCGTCTGAAAAAGTGCTCCTCGCTACAGACGACTCTATCCCAAGGTGTTTAAGTTTGATCTCGTGAGCTGCTAGAGCCGTATTCAGCTCTCGGATAGTGCAAACTCGTGACGCAACTGCAAATAGAAACGTATACAAGTGCTCAACGGCTGTAAACTTCTTTACATACCTATCGGCACCCTCTTTTTGGGCTAGTTCGCTAAGGATATCCCTTGAAGGTAGATAATTTAATACCTGTGAAAGAACTGGCTGTCCGAGAAAACGTGGATCTTTGCTCATGGCTTTGCTTATTGCTTTTAAAAGTGAATGAGTACGTAAAGCAAAGCTAATGAAAAGGGCTGGTATATCCGTGAGGAAACACCAACCCTATTTCATACCCATACAGATTTTTATCGGACACCAAAGCTTTGGATCCTTTCCCTTCTTCATTTTACAGGCAAAGATTTGACCAGAGTATCTCTCTACGATTGTAAGTATTACAGCCCTACTTTTCGCACTAATAATCGTGTCCATTTCAAAGTCTCCGAATGTTGATCCGTCAGCTTCTTTTGGTCTTTCGGGTATACTCACTCTATCTGGAATAAGCGTCCTACTTCCACCCCCTACGTACCTCTGTCTGCGTTTTAACTGGTGTCGGCAGTGTGTAAAGTTTGCCCCCTTCGGCCTTATCTTTTCGGATGTAGGCGTAGATCGTCTCGTGCGATATGTTAATCTCTTCCTCCTTTTTTAGCCAACCTGAAATTTGCTGTGGAAACCAGTCCTCTCTTAGCTTTTCAATCACTTTCTTCCACACCCCTTTCCTTATCTTCTTGTTACGCTTAACCCTTTCCTTATCCTCATTGGCCAGCATTTGGGCATGCTTTTGAGTATATCTTCCACTCTTGTTGGCATTCCTCTCAATCTCCCTAGTAATGGTAGATGGAGAGACTCCTACAAGCTCAGCGATCTCTTTTTTCAACAAACCCTTTTTTAGACCGCTCTCAATTGTGTATCTTTGGTCAAGGGTTAGATGTTTGTACTTTTTCTTTTTATTCATAAAACAAATATACTAATACTATGGGAGGTTTCGGCCTCCCATTTTTGTTTTATGAATCCACGCTCCCTTCTTTGCCCTTTTTCACGGCTTATTTGGTGGCCGATCGGCCACCAAATAAGCCGTGAAAAAGGTAGTCCCTAGTACCTCAAAAATTGCACTTCGGTTTATAACTTAGGCAATTTAGACAAACAAACCACACCATCAAATACCCTAAAACACCAGCGCGACAAACAAATTATTATTGTTTATCGCGCTGATATTTAATTATTTAACCTATCTGAAGGCTATCAGTACTCCTCTTCATTGAAAAAGAAATCCTCCTTACTTGGATAGTCAGGCCAAATCTCCTCAATATTATCGTAAATCATCTCATCATCCTCTATCTCTTGAAGATTTTCAATCACCTCCATAGGAGCACACGTACGCTGTGCGTAGTCGATCAATTCATCTTTAGTCGCCGGCCATGGGGCATCGTCGAGCTTAGAGGCTAGTTCAAGTGTCCAATACATAGTTGATACTCTAAAATCATTAATATTAAAGCATTTTGCAATTGCGAGTGTAAAGATAACACTTTTCTCCACAATTACAAATAGTACAACCGCCAAGAAGTAATCTCCCAAGGAATTGTTATCTTTGTCTATTACCAAAACATAAATAGGATATAGAGATATATGGGTATAGGGAACTTTTACAAACAACCGAAGCCAAGTAAATTTAGGTACGTCTACCGCTACTACGACCCCAAGAAAGAGGAGGATGAAAAGCGACGTCGTCGCATACGGAGAGAGCTCGGCCTCACCGACGAAGTGAATGCCGAGGATATTAAAGAGGAACTCAAAGGCTCCTTTCGCCGGCAGTCAGAGGTACTCCAAAAGTACGGCAAGGAGGGGGTGCGTAAGAAGTCCTTTGCCGAGGCCAATCGCACACCTATCATACTCCTGATTTTAGGAGCGGTATTACTCTTGTCATTACTCCGCAATTCCGACTCAGGATTGATGCGATACATTTTACAAGGATTTCAACAAATAGGTAGCTTACTAGGCATCAATGGATAGTCTCATCAAACTTTTACCCGACAATATCGCCAATCAAATCGCTGCTGGCGAGGTGATTCAGCGCCCAGCCTCAGTCATCAAAGAGCTGGTGGAGAATGCGGTTGACGCTGGTGCCACTGAGATACAAATTGAGATCAAAGAGGCTGGGCGGACGCTTATCCAAGTCATAGATAATGGCAAAGGGATGGCACCGATAGATGCACGAATGGCCTTTGAGCGACATGCCACGAGCAAAATACGCAAAGCCGACGACCTCTTTGCCCTCACCACAATGGGCTTTAGAGGTGAAGCTCTTCCCTCAATTGCAGCGGTATCGCATGTGGTACTACAAACTCGCACCGAAGGCTCTGAGCAAGGGATACGGATAGAGCTAGAGGGCTCTAAAGTGGTGAGTAGCGAGCCGGTAGTCTGCTCTGTAGGTGCCAACTTTGCCATAAAGCACCTATTCTTTAATGTACCAGCCCGCCGAAAGTTTCTTAAAACTGACGAAACGGAGTTCCGACACATCATCAATGAGGTGCAGAATATCGCAGCAGTGAGGCCGCGCATTGCCTTTACTCTTCGGCACAATGAAACGATTACCTTACGCCTCGACCCTACTTCTCCAAAGCAACGGATCATTGATATCTTTGGCAAAAGGCTACAGGATAATTTGCTCACCATTGACATGGAGACGCCACTCGTGCAGATTCGTGGTTTTGTTACAAAGAATACTGCGGGGCGTAAAAGAGGGGCACAGCAATACTTCTTTGTCAATGAGCGATACATGAAGCACCCCTACTTCCATCGGATGGTGCTCAATGCGTATGGAGGCCTAATGCCCGAGGGAGAGAGCCCCGAGTACTTCATTTTCCTCACGGTAGATCCCGCCTCCATTGATGTCAATATTTCCCCGACCAAGACAGAGATCAAGTTTGAGGCAGAGACAGATATCGCCTCCATCCTCTACTCCTCCATCCGAGAAGTACTGATGATGGGCGCAGCAGTACCTTCACTAGACTTCGACACACATAATCCTCTGGATATTCCTGTAGCAAAACAACGGAATGATAGCGACTTCTTCCCCGAGCCCCCTACCATCTCACCCGAGGTAGAGGTGTCGAGCAAGATGAATAGCAGAGGCGATACGGCACAAAATATACAGCTCCTAGAAAGCGACTTCAAGATGCCCGACCTATCGGATTGGGATAAGTTTTATGAAGAGTTTGAGTCCCAACGATTGCACACCAAGTCACAAGCACCCCATCAAAACCCGCTGATCACGGCACCTACCGAGGAGAGTACCACCTCCATTGAGGTGCCTAGACCAATGATCTATGGCAAGTATGCGCTATTTAGTCACCCTATGGGCTTAGCCATTGCCGACCTCTCACGGGTGCGCTACAAGATATATTATGAGCAGGTCAAGAGAGGCTACAAAGCCGGCGGAGCTACGTCACAGCGACTGCTATTCCCATCACTGATAGAACTAAGTGCCAAGGAGACCGACCTCCTCAAAAAACATCAAGAGCTTCTCGCACGCATTGGCTTTGACATCTCCGATATGGGACAAAATGCCTTTACTATCAATGCGATCCCCGATGGCATCTCGGCTGGAAGTGAAGAGCTACTACTCATACAGTTACTCACAGAGTGTAGCGGTGGCAGTAAAGGACAAGAGGAAAACATCCTCGAGGCACTACTCCGACAGCTCATTCACTTTAGGGTAGAGCAAAGCCCCTCCAAGTTTACTCCCGAAGAGGCTCAAGAGCTACTCACACAACTTATGGAACTGCCCGAGCACCTCGTCACTCCCGAAGGAAAAACCATCATCTCCATCCTCACCCACAAGGAACTAGACCAGCGCTTCTAAGTCAGCTAATAAATAGAGTACGCCTCGGAATCGGTATTAATTGATTCCGAGGCGTACTCTATTTAATGACCAATCATTTCTTCTTTTGTTGCTCACGGAGCATCTGCTCCTGTTGCTTCTGCATCTCCTCTAGGCGAGCCATCCACTTGGACTTCTTCTTAGGCTTCTTCTTATTAGCCTCTAGCTCAGCTAGTAGCTTCTCATCATTAGTGGTCCACTTAAATATCTGCGTCTGCAGTATCGAAATCAGCATCGATAGTAGCAGGTAGTAACTAAGTGCCGCCGCATTTTCATTGAGGAAGAAAAAGAGCATAATACCCATAATCCACGGCATCAACTTCATTCCTGGCATACTCTGACCCGAAGCACGCTGCGTCATATTCATATAGAATATCTGCACCACCGTCATGATCAAGCAGAATAAGCTCAAGTGGTCCCCAATCAAAGGCACATTAAAGCCCCAGCTCAGCACATCATCGTAGGTCGAGAGGTCACTTGCCCAAAGGAAGCTCTGCCCCCTCAGGTTGATACTCGTAGGGAAGTACTGGTACATCGCCATCAAAATAGGCATCTGTAGAAGCATCGGCAAGCAACCGCCCATACTGCTCACCCCCACCTTTCGGTAGAGTGCCATCGTCTCCTGCTGTCGCTTCATCATATTCTCCTCACCAGGGTACTTCTCATTGATCGCATCCACCTGCGGACGTAGCACCCTCATCTTGGCTTGCGATTGGTAGCTCTTGTAGGTAAAGGGAAGCACCAATAGCTTAATAAAGATAGTGAGTAATAAGATGATAAGACCATAGCTACTGATAAACTTCTCTAGGAAGTTAAAGACCGGCTGAATAATCCAGATATTGATGAATCTAAACCATCCACCCATCTCCACCACCTTAGAGAGGTGCGTCTCACCACCCAACGTCTCATCTAGCCCCTTTAGCAGGTTGTAGTCATTAGGTCCCACATAGATCTTCATCGAAATACCCTCATTTCCTACTGGGATCACATACTTCGCCTCCATCTGCTTTAGGATACCACTGCCTCCCTTCGCATCCTTTACATCGCTAATGAGCTCCACCGACTCCAGACCATTCGGACTGTAGAAGATCGTAGAGAAAAACATATCTCTAAAGGCGACCCACTTAGCACGTCCACTGATATTTTCCTCCACACTCTTAGAGGTGCTCAGCTTCTCCACGCTGCCCGATGCGGTCTCGTACGAGATACCAGAGTACCGTTGCTCCGTCTTCGCTGCCTTTTCATTTTGGTAAATAGGCATCTTCATCATCGCATCTAGGTAAGGGGCATTCGGAGCCACCACTTGGTCAAAACCGTTACTCTCAATCTGCACATCTAGGAGATAGTTAGGCTCCAGGGTATAGATAAAGCTCAGCGTTGCCCCGCCCTCACTATGAAGCGTCATACGCAATCGGTTCGACCCCATCTGCTCAGGATCAAAATAGAGATCCTTCGTGCTCACCACCCGATTGGTACGGGTAATAAAACTAAAACCAAACGACGCCTCATCGGGACGAATCAACCGAATAGGCTGCTTCTGATAATCGGTGTAGGTCTTCAGCTCACTACCCACCAAAAAACCGCCCTTCGTGCTAAAATGGTAGGCGACACTATCATTTTCCAGCACAAAAGTCCGCTCCTCGCCAGTAGTAGCAGCAGCTAGCTCCCCATAGCTCATCTTCGCCTTGGCGAGTAAGAGAGAATCCCTCTCCTCCTCCGTAAGCCCAGCCACCTCTAGCTCATCACTCTCCACAGGCTTGGCAATAAGAGCCTCTGCCGCCTCCATCTCTGCCTGATGCACGGCAGCAATGGAGTCATTGTATCTACGCTGTGCCTCTATCTCCGCCTGTGATGGCCGTCCTAAATAGGAGAAAACCACCAAGACCAATCCCATCAGCACAATCGCTGCAATCGTATTTTTATCCATCAATAAAACTTATTTACTTCTATTCTCGGCATGCTTAATCGCTGCTCTCATAAACGACATAAATAGTGGGTGCGGATTGAGTAGCGTACTAGAGTACTCAGGATGAAATTGCACCCCGATAAACCAATCCAGGTCGGGACGCTCCACCACTTCTACCAGCCCAGTGTCACTATTCTTACCCGATAGCACATAGCCTGCCTGCTCAAATGGCTCCTCATACTTATTATTGAATTCATAGCGGTGTCTATGGCGCTCACTGATCTCCTGCTTGCCATACGCTTCAGCCACCTTGCTACCCTTCTTCAGATGGCACTCATACGCCCCCAGACGCATTGTACCCCCAAGGTTCACCACCGACTTCTGCTCATCCATTAGGTCAATCACAGGGTGGGCAGTATTGGGCTCCATCTCCGCCGAATTGGCATCCTCCAATCCCAGCACATTTCGAGCCCCCTCTACCACCATCATCTGCATTCCTAGGCAGATGCCAAAGGTAGGCATATTATGCTCTCTACAATAGCGGATGGCTACCAGCTTGCCCTCCGTACCTCTCGCTCCAAAGCCAGGGGCAATGATTACTCCATCCACCTTAGATAGCTGCTCCGCCACATTCTCCTCCGTCAGCGTTTCCGACTGCACATGCACTAGGTTCAGCTTCCGACCATTGTAGATAGCCGATTGCTGAAGCGATTCATCGATTGATTTATAGGCATCCTGTAGCTCCACATACTTACCTACTAGAGCAATATTAATGTGCTCCTTCGCTTTATTCATCAGGTCAATAAAGGCACGCCACTCCTTCATCTCAGGCTTAGGCCCCACTTCCATGCCAAACTTCCGAAGCAATACCTCATCAGCGCCCTGCTCCTGCATCACCAGAGGCACTTCGTAGATCGAAGGCACATCGTAGCTCTGTACCACCGCACGCTTAGGCACATTGCAGAAGAGTGCCACCTTATTCAGAATGCCCTCATCCAGCTTCATCTCCGTCCGAAGCACCAGCATATCGGGCTGAATACCCTCCTCCTGTAGCTGTTTTACCGAGTGCTGAGTTGGCTTGGTCTTCACCTCGCCCGCCGCCTTGATATAGGGCACATAGGTGAGGTGCACCACCATACACTTATCCTCCAGCTCCCACTTCAGTTGTCGCACACTCTCCAGGAAAGGCAAGCTCTCGATATCTCCCACCGTACCACCTATCTCAGTGATCACAAAGTCATACTTCCCGGTCAGGCCCAGTCGCTTCACATTACGCTTAATCTCATCGGTGATATGAGGGACCACCTGCACCGTCTTCCCTAGAAAGTCACCCCGACGCTCCCGCTGTATCACATTCTGATAGATTCTACCTGAAGTGACATTATTGTCTCGAGAAGTACGAATATCTAGGAAGCGCTCGTAATGCCCGAGGTCAAGGTCAGCCTCATGACCATCCTCAGCCACATAGCACTCACCATGCTCGTAGGGGTTGAGCGTGCCAGGGTCCACATTGATATAGGGGTCGAACTTCTGGATCGTTACACTATAACCACGGCTCTGCAAGAGCTTCCCAAGCGAAGCCGCCACAATACCCTTCCCAAGCGAAGAGACCACACCACCTGTCACAAATATATACCTCGCATCACGCTTCATCATCTCACTAGAGACCTCCTATCTCTCTATTACTTTTGGTAAAAACAAAAAAAGGGAAGCAGGAGGAGCTGATGCCCCCTACTCCATCAGGTGCAAAGGTAATGAAAAAATAGCGAACCTCTGAAAGATAACACAACACGATGCAGGGGTAGTGCACCCCCACACGGAGTGATGGAGTTGGTGAAAAGGCTCTTACACCCACTAAGACAATGTTGTGCCAACATCGGTCATTTCAAAACGCCAAAGACTTATCTACAATTTTAACCCCTTGAGGCGTGTAGTATTTCCACAAGCCCACCTCCTCTCCTTCAGCTTCTACATCATCTCCATATATCCACCATCCTTCGGAAGTCGGTTGGCCATCGGTATCATAATTCAGAATATAGCACTGCCATGTAGCCTCTGGATCATAAAATCCAGCAGCTCTTGCCTCTCCCAAAAAGTGAGTATTCCTGGAGATCTCGGTTTGGGAAGTAGCCACCATACCATTAGCATAAAAAAATAGCCATTGATTCGCCTGCCTATCATTATGGTAATATCCTGAAGCTTCAAGATAATATTTATCTTGTCCCACCTTTCTGTATACTTGAGCAAAGCCGTTTTTAACTCCACCAGCATAGAGACATAGTGTAACAATATCATCAGAAACTTCACACCAATACCCATC
Organism: Porphyromonas somerae; assembly: GCF_022845615.1. Lineage (NCBI taxonomy): Bacteria > Pseudomonadati > Bacteroidota > Bacteroidia > Bacteroidales > Porphyromonadaceae > Porphyromonas > Porphyromonas somerae. The sequence continues at coordinate 1,463,421 of NZ_AP025559.1, forward strand.
TTTATTACCCAAAGAGTCTGTTTGATTAATATGCTTCAAATTGATATTCAAAGGGACTATGGGCAAGCTTACTGATTGCCCCCAAATATTGGAGCAAACAATAAGTGATAATATTAACATAAATAGCCTCATACGCAATTATTTAGGTCTATATATTGGAGACATAAGAATACTCAAAGGTACGATAATTTTCCTTGATAGCCAGCAGTTACAACGAAAGTAGGCCGATGACCAATGCCTCTGTAAGTACAACTAGAATCTTGGTTACAGCACTAACAGCTCTTAAGCTTCTAAACCCACATAAAGATGATAAACGCAATAGGATAAACTCCAATAAAAAGCATACCACCAAACCGAGTAAAAAGGTCATCGCAATCCTCATGACTATAAAGGAGGGCTCTCTCATCGCCATCAGCCAATCCTCTTTTGTGCCAAGCCAAAAGTTGAACACCCGAATCATTAAGAGAAAAGTGACAACAAAAGAAAGAATTGAAGGGAGCCTATTGGAGGCTTTATTTTGCTTTTCCATATATCTTATTTCAGCATCAAGCAAACTCTCTATTTAAGTACACTTCCTCAAAGTTATATCCCTTTGGGGCTCGCCCTAGCTTAAAGAGATCATATTGAAGCTGATAGGGAAAGCTTCCTCTTATATACTTTTTATTGAACAGACATTGTGTATCCACACTGCTATACAAGACAACTCCTTCTTTAAGGTATAATTTTATACCTTCCCCATCAAGCATATGCCAAAAACACTCAACATCTTTATCAAGTGATCTATCGAAATAATCTACACTATCAGAGTGGAGAGTAAACTTTTCAGCTGGTATTGATGGATACTTTTTGGCATGATAGGGCTTAATCATATATGCTTGTATTGAATTCCCATGATGAAACCAGAGCAAGTTGTAATTATTAAATGCTACCGAATAGACATAGACAGAATCGTTACTCAAAAGAAGTTTATCAACCAATCTACTAGTCCTCTTTTGTAAACATAATTGAGGACTGCAACTCAAACACAACAAAGCCGTCAATAAGACGAGCACCATACTCATATAACTACTTTTCATTTGCTATTCTTTTTCCGATAATTCAAAAGGAACCATAGATTCAAATTACTAGTGCAATTTACTTATATTTTTCCAGTTATATAGTTATTGTTTTTTACACTGGTGTTTTTTTAGGGCCTTGGATTAATATTCTGCACATAATTTAGAGCTTGTTTATTGGTTGCATCATTAAAAATCTCCACTAGATATGGGCCATTTTCCGAACTTTTATAACCAACTGATATCCAACACTCTATATTATCGTCTGCCGAGATGCAACAAAGCAATCGGTTAGTTGCATCTCAGCAAATGCTTAGTTGCATCTCGGCAATTGCTTAGTTGCATCTCGGCAAATGGCTTGCAGTAGCGGGTCTATTTACCCCTTTCTTTTACCCACATAATGGGGCTCTTACAGAGGGTTGGTGATAGCTGATTCTGCCTCGTAGTTTTGACGCTGTGATGGTATATTTACCGAAAATGAGGTTCATTATTGCATCATATCAAATAAATAATGTAGATTTGCCTTTACAAAACACATTATATTTAAATCTCAAATAGCAACTAGAGACTTTTGTGTGAAGTAACTAACATCATTAAGACAACTCTACTATGAGCAAAACAACCAATGTGAGCACCATCAACGATGTGGTGATTCGCTTTGCTGGAGACTCGGGGGATGGGATGCAGCTATCGGGCTCTATCTTCTCGGATGTTGCAGCAATTCTGGGAAATCAGATCTCTACTTTCCCCAATTACCCTGCGGAGATCAGGGCACCCCACGGGAGCTTGGCTGGGGTCTCGAGCTTTCAGGTAAGGATTGGCACCGAGGGGGTCTATACCCCTGGCGACTATTCCGATGTGCTGGTAGCGATGAACCCTTCTGCCCTCAAGGTGAATGTAAAGGCGATTAAAAACAATGCGACGATTATCTACGATAGTAGCGCCTTTGATGCCAGTGGGCTGAAGAAGGGGGAGTACACGTCGGAGGATCCATTCTTGGAGCTTGGGCTAACGAATAATACCATTATCCCCGTGGCAATCACGGAGATGACCCGAGAGAGCCTAAAGGAATTTGATATGGATCTGAAGTCGGTAGATCGATGCCGAAATATGCTAGCACTGGGCGTGGTGCTTTGGCTATATAATAAGGACATCTCTCCGGCAGAGGAACTGCTGAAGAAGAAGTTTGGCAAGAAGCCAACTATCCTACAAGCTAATATCAAGGTGCTGACCGATGGCTACAATTATGGGCACAACACCCATGCTTCGGCCACCACTTATCATATCGAGGGGCGAGATCAACGACCTGGGCACTATACAGAGATTACGGGAAATGAGGCGACTGCCCTCGGTTTGGTGGCGGCTGCTGAAAAGTCGGGCCGACAGCTATTCCTCGGGAGCTACCCCATTACTCCAGCAACAGACATTCTGCACACCTTGGCAAAGTTCAAAGCACTCGGTGTGAAGACGGTGCAGGCGGAGGATGAGATTGCTGGCATCACTACTGCTATCGGGGCTTCGTATGCCGGTGCCCTTGGGGTGACTAGTACCTCGGGACCTGGACTAGCCCTCAAGAGTGAGGCACTAGGGTATGCGGTGATTACGGAGCTACCATTGCTACTGATAGATGTGATGCGAGGTGGCCCTTCTACTGGTTTGCCTACCAAGAGTGAGCAGACTGACTTGATGCAGGCTCTCTATGGACGTAATGGTGAGAGTCCGCTGGTGGTAATGGCAGCGACCACGCCAACCGACTGCTTTGATACCGCCTTTGAAGCGGCTCAGATAGCCCTTGAGCATATGACACCTGTGATCCTCCTCACCGATGCCTACCTAGGTAATGGTGCTTCGGCTTGGCGGATTCCCGATCTGAGCACTTATCCTGAGATCAAACCTCCATACGTAGAGAGCAACTACCAGGGGGAACAACCTTGGAAACCTTATTTCCGTGATCCTGAGAGCTATGTCCGCTATTGGGCGATCCCTGGTGTGGAGGGCTTTACCCACCGCGTAGGAGGCCTGGAGAAGGATAGTGAGACGGGTGTGATTAGCACCGACCCACGCAACCACGCACGTATGGTAGGGTACCGTAAGGAAAAGATTGCACGCATTGCCCATCGCCTTCCTCAGCAGGAGGTCATAGGTGATGAGGATGCTGAGCTACTAGTGGTAGGCTGGGGAAGCACCTATGGGCATATTCTTTCGGCAGTAGAGGAGATTCGTGCTGCTGGACGGAAGATTGCGATGACGCACTTCAAGTACATCAACCCACTACCTAGCAACACTGCTGAGCTGATAAAGCGCTTTGAAAAGGTGGTGGTAGTGGAGCAAAACTTGGGTCAGTTTGCCGCTTACCTCAGTGGTCAGATAGGTGGGCTAGACCTCTATAGGTTTAATAAGGTGGAGGGTCAGCCGCTCAAGGTACGAGAGATCGCAGACTATCTACTGCATATACTGGATGGTGAAAATGTAAAGCAAGGAGGGCTATAAAATATGAAACTAAATCAAGTAATAGGGCCACAGCCCTCAGGACTCACATATACGGGAAAGGACTTCCACAGTGGTGGACAAGTGAAGTGGTGCCCAGGGTGCGGTGACCACGCTGTATTGAATTCGCTACACAAGGCGATGGCGAAGATAGGCATTGCCCCACACAATACGGTGGTGGTGAGTGGTATCGGTTGCTCTTCTCGCCTACCCTACTATATGGGGACTTATGGAATGCATACCATCCACGGACGTGGAGCTGCCGTGGCTACTGGAGTGAAGGTGGCGAATCCCGACCTTTGCGTATGGCTTACCTCGGGGGATGGCGATAGCATGGCGATTGGGGGCAACCACTTTATCCATATGATTCGGCGTAATGTGGATATCAATATGGTGCTCTTTAATAATAAGATTTATGGGCTCACCAAGGGGCAGTATTCGCCTACTAGCGACCGTGGCTTTGTCTCGAAGTCGTCGCCTTTTGGCACTGTGGAGGATCCTTTTATCCCTGGAGAATTGGTCTTTGGAGCAAGAGGGACCTTCTTTGCCCGTACCATTGATGTGGACATGGGTCTTTCAGAGGAGATCATGATAGAGGCGGCTAAGCACCGAGGCACTAGTGTGGTGGAGAGCTTGGTGAACTGTATGATTTTCAATAATGGCACCCATTTAATGTACACCGACCGTACTATTCGTGCCGATGTGACGATTACGCTCCGCCATGGAGAGCCTATGATCTATGGCAAGGAAAAGAATAAGGGGCTAGTGCTGGACGGTCTGCAACTGAAGAGTGTGACGATTGGTGAAAATGGGGTGACGGAGAAGGATATCCTGGTGCACGATGCCACCACAGAGAGCCCCGTACTCCACTCGATGTTAGCGATGATGCACACGACACCTGGAATGCCACTAGCACTAGGTGTCATCCGCAATGTGGAGGCACCCACATATGACCGTGAGGTGACTCGCCAGATCATTGGGGAGCAGGAGAAGAAGCCCGAGCTAACGCTCCAAAGTTACCTTAATAGCCTTTCGAGCTGGGAGGTGAAGTAACCCTTTTCACAAGTAAAATAGCTCTTTTCACAAAAGGGAGGCGCCAGTAATGGTCACCTCCCTTTTTAGTGCTCTATTTTTCGGGAAGTCTCGTGAAAAATGAGTACATTTGTGTGCAGGAGGAGAGGGGGAAGGTATTCATTTATTAAGCAATCGACAGAGACTATGGCAGACCTACACTTATCGGACAAGGACCTAAAGCAATTGCAGGAGAAGGGCATCTCACAGACTCAACTTGAAGGGCAGCTACGGCGATTTGCCCAAGGATTTCCCTACCTACATTTGGTAAAAGCGGCCTCGGAGGAGGAGGGCATCGTGACACTAGAGGGCGATGCACTAGATTCAGCACTCAAGGAGTGGGAGCGGACGCTATCCTCCCCCACCTCGGTAGTGAGCCGATTTGTGCCGGCTAGTGGTGCTGCCTCGCGAATGTTTAAGGCGCTCTTTGCCTATCTTCACACGGAGGAGATGAACGATGATACCCGTGAGGTGCTAGACCACATCACCGACTTTGCCTTTTTTGATAGTCTCAATCGTGCTTGTATGCTGGGTGAGGGTGGCAAGGGATGTCTGAAGCTGATCCAATCGGGCAAAGAGCATACGGTGATTGAATACCTTTTGACGGAAAAGGGGCTTAACTACGGGCATTTACCTAAGGCGTTGCTTCAATTTCATCGCTACCCCGAGGGAAGCCGCACAGCTATGGAGGAGCAGCTGGGAGAGAGTGCTAAGTACGCACGCAATGCCGATGGTACGGTAAAGATACACTTCACCCTAAGCCCTGAGCATATTGAGCCTTTCCAGACGCTCCTCAAGCGAAAAAGGGGTGAGATAGAGGAGCGCTACTCCTCTGTACTGGAGGTGACCTATTCTATTCAGAGAAGTAATACGGATACCATTGCTGTGGATATGGATAACCAGCCGATGAGGACTAAGGAGGGGGCTTTGCTCTTCCGTCCAGGAGGGCATGGGGCTCTGATCCATAACCTTAACGAAATCGATTCGGACATTATCTTTATTAAGAATATTGATAATGTAATCCCTCAGCCCTACTGGTGTGACACGCTGATCTACAAAAAGGCAATTGGAGGCTATCTAGTACAGCTCCGCAATAAGGTCTACAAGTATATGGCGCAATTAGGGGAGGATAAGAAGGTGAGTAATAACCTTATCAGCGAGATCAAAACCTTTGTGGAGGAGAACTTCTGCATCGAGACCTCGGCACTTGATGAGCTATCTTTGGAGGAGCAGACCAACTTCCTAAGGCGGATTCTCAATCGACCTATCCGCGTTTGTGGCATGGTACGTAATACGGGCGAGCCAGGAGGCGGCCCTTACATTGTGAAGAATGAAAATGGCACTACGGGTCTGCAGATCTTGGAAAGCACTCAGATCAATATGAATGACCCTGTGGATAAAGAGCTATTTGAGACAAGTACTTACTTCAATCCTGTGGATCTAGTGCTTTGCGTGAAGGATTATCGTGGCAATAAGTTTGACCTCCTTTCGTTTGTAGATGAGGAGACTGGATTTATCAGCCACAAGAGCCAAGAAGGGCAAGAGCTAAAGGCTCTTGAGCTTCCCGGCTTGTGGAATGGGGCGATGAGCAATTGGCTCACGGCGTTTGTGGCGGTACCTGGAACCACTTTCAACCCAGTGAAGAAGGTGAATGACCTACTCCGCCCAAGCCACCAACTATCATAAGAAAGAGATAATAATCAATAGATATTAAGCAATATGAAAGAAAATATCAAGGAGCGACTACAAGCACTGAGAGGTGCGATGAAAAGGGAGCAGATAGATGCATACATTGTACCTAGCTCAGACCACCATCTGAGTGAATATACACCTACTTGCTGGAAGCATAGGGAGTGGATTACAGGATTTAATGGCTCGGCAGGTACCGCCGTGGTAGCAATGGATGAGGCTGGTCTTTGGACCGACTCACGCTACTTCCTTCAGGCAACTCAGCAATTGGAGGGGACAACCATTGACCTACGCAAGGAGGGACTTCCAGAGACGCCCTCTATCGCCGACTACCTTCGCACGAAGAAGGGGGTGAAGCGAGTAGGATTCTTTGAGAAGTCGATGAGTACGGCGGAGGCACTTCGCTACAAGAAGGTGCTGGATATCGCTGGTATTGAGATGGTGACGGAGAAGGATCTGATCTCGGAGGTCTACACAGATGCCCCTGAGATTCCACGCAATCCTTTCTTTATCATGCCTACGAAGTATGCGGGCCTCACCACGAAGGAGAAGGTCGCTAATGTTCGTGCTGCACTAGAGGCAAAGGGGGCCAATGCTATCATCATCAATATGCTGTGTGAGCTGGCTTGGCTATTTAATATCCGAAGTAATGATGTAGCCTTCAACCCTGTAGGCATCGGATATGGTCTACTGACTAAGGACCAAGTGACGCTATATGCTTTCCCCGAAAAGTTGCCAGACGAGGTACGCCAGCATCTTAAGGAGAATGGCGTGAACATCAAACCATACGAAGCAGTTTATGCCGATGTGGCAGCGCTTCCTAAGAAGACGGTGCTCTCTTTTGACCCAGCTCGAAACAACTACGCTTTCTACAGAGCGATCCCTGAGGGCGTAACTATGATTGAGCAATTGAGCCCTATCACGCTACTTAAGGCGGTGAAGAATGAAACAGAGCACCAAGGCTATGTGAATGTAATGAAGCGTGATGGTGCTGCCCTCACCCGCTTCTTCATTTGGCTTGAAAAGACACTAGAGAGTGGCGAAACACCTACAGAGTATGAGGTGGGTGTCCAATTAGCAAAGTTCCGTGCGATGGATGAGCAGTATGTCAATGATAGCTTTGCCCCTATCGCTGGTTATCGCGACCACGGAGCTATTGTCCACTATAGTGCTACCCCCGAGAGTTCGCACAAGCTGCAGCACAATGGGATGTTCTTGCTGGACTCTGGTGGTCAATATTACGACGGTACCACAGATATTACCCGTACCATTTCGCTGGATGGCAAGCCTACAGCAGAAGAAAAGGCCGACTATACGCGTGTACTGAAGGGACATATTCAGTTGGCAACAGCTATCTTCCCTGAGGGGACGCGAGGCTCGCAGTTGGATATCCTTGCGCGCAAAGCCCTTTGGGATAATAGTCAGAACTATGGACACGGCACTGGGCACGGTGTGGGCTACTTCCTCAATGTTCACGAGGGACCACAAAACATCCGAATGGACGAGAATCCTACTGTGCTTCAGCCAGGTATGGTTACATCCAATGAGCCAGGTATCTACATCACGGGTAAGTATGGTATTCGTATTGAGAACCTCATCTATACCAAGCCATATTCTGAGGGAGACTTTGGCAAGTTCTTCTGCTTCGAGACACTCACCCTCTGCTATCTAGATAATAGCTTGGTAGACCTTCCACAGCTTACCGATAAGGAGCTGGAGTGGTACAATAACTATCAAGAGCGAGTATACCGAGAGGTATCACCACTTCTTAATAGCGAAGAGGCTGCTTGGCTCAAAGCCAAAACAGCACCCTTGAGTAGGTAATTTTTTAGACTAATAGTAGGAGGTACTTCCTAGAGTACCTCCTACTTTTTTTCATTTTTATATGGCAATAATTCAAGAGGTGAGGGGTTTTACACCCAAGATCGCTCATAATGTTTTTCTCGCTACTAATGCTACCGTGGTGGGAGATGTAGAGATAGGCGAAGGGAGCAGTATATGGTTTGGTGCTGTGGTGCGTGGCGATGTCAATAGCATTCGCATAGGCAAAAACGTGAATGTACAGGATGGAGCTGTCATACACACCCTATATCAAAAGTCGGTCTCAATACTAGAGGATAACGTCTCAGTCGGACACAACGCTATCATTCACGGTGCTAAGATCGAAGAGGGAGCCCTAGTGGGAATGGGGGCAATTGTGATGGATCATGCCGTGGTAGGGAGAGGAGCGATTGTAGCTGGTGGAGCGGTAGTCCTCTCCAATACGGTAATAGAGCCGGGTGCACTTTACGCCGGCGTCCCTGCTAAGTTTGTGAAGATGCTAGACCCTGAGCAACAGCAAACCATCAATAAGCGCATCTCCGATAACTACCAAATGTACGCCTCCTGGTACCCTCCACAGGAGTAACAGGAGGCTTTAGGCTTGGTTATCTGCCGAAAAAAGGGTAACTTGCTGAAGATTTTCAAACCAATAATACAAAAGACTGTAACAACATGAAGAAAACTCTATGTAAGGTGGCTATGGCACTAGCTATCGCCACTCTAGGAGCGGGAGTCTCAGCAGAGGCTTGTACCGACCTAATTGTAGGACCCAAGGCATCTACAGACGGGAGCGTCTTTATTAGCTACGCTGCAGATAGCCACACATTATATGGCGAGCTATACCATTGGCTTGCCGCCACTTGGACCACGGGTAGCATCCTTAAGGTAACTGAGTGGGATTCAGGTATTCCAACAGGTGAGATTGCACAGTATGTAGGACGCACCTACAATGTGATTGGCAACATGAATGAAAAGCAAGTAGCCATCACAGAGAGTACCTGGGGCGGTTGCGACAAGTGCCAAGGCACAGAGGGTCTTATGGACTATGGTAGCCTAATCTACATTGCACTTCAAAGGTCTGCAACAGCTCGCGAAGCTATTGACGTCATCACAGGTCTAGTAGATCAATATGGCTACAGAAGTAGCGGTGAAAGCTTTACCATTGCCGATAAAAACGAAGTATGGGTAATGGAGATGATCGGTAAGGGCAAAGGCGAGAAGGGTGCCGTTTGGGTAGCTATTCGCATCCCCGACGATGCTATCTCAGCACACGCCAACCAAGCTCGTATCCAGCAGATTCCTTTTAATGACAAGGAGAACTGCCTCTACAGTCCCGACGTTGTAGAGTTTGCTCGCAAAAAGGGTCTCTACAAGGGAAGTGACAAGGACTTTAGCTTCCAAAAAGCTTACAACCCCTACGACTTTGGTGGTCTACGTGGCTGTGAGGCAAGAGTTTGGTCTTTCTTCAATCGCTTTGCCGATGGCATGGATAAATACCTACCTCTAGTTATGGGATACGAGCCAGATGCAGAGCCAATGCCACTTTATGTAAAGCCTAATCGCAAGCTCTCACTTGCCGACGTGCAGAATATGATGCGAGACCACTACGAGGATACCCCAATGGATATGACCAAGGATCGTGGTGCAGGTGCTTATAAAGTTCCCTACCGCTGGAGACCTATGGGCTTTGAGGTAGATGGCCAAGAGTATGTCAATGAACGTGCTATCGCAACACAGCAAACTGGTTTTGTACTAGTGGCTCAGATGCGTAAAGACCTACCCGATTATGTTGGAGGTATCCTATGGTTTGGTGTGGATGACGCAGATATGACCCTCTTCAAGCCTATGTACGCCTCTATGACCCGCGTACCTCATAGTTTTGCACCAGGCAATGGATCTATGACTAAGTTCTCTTGGACCTCAGCCTTTTGGATGCACAACTGGGTAGCCAATATGGCCTATGGCAAGTACAGCTATATGATTAAGGATATCCGCAAGAAGCAGCAAGAGATCGAGGGGCAATGGCAAAGTATTCAGCCAGCCATCGAAGCAAGAGCCATGGAGATTGCTAAGAGCCAAGGCGAAGCAGCTGCAGTAGAGTTCCTTACCAACTACTCCTGCCAGATTGCCGACCAATCAACAGCTGAGTGGAAGCAACTCGGAGAGTACCTACTAGTGAAGTACATTGATGGCAATGTTAAGCTAGAGAAAGATGGTCAATTCGTAGAGGAGCACGGACTCGTAGCCTTCCCAGAGCAACCAGGCTATAGCGAAGACTTCTACCGTCACGTAGCAGAGGGTGATAATGTAGAGCACCTCAAGGTACCAGCTAAGAAGTAATCAACTTACAAACAAATATAAACTAAAATAGAGTGATGAGCTGAAAAGTCAGTTCATCACTCTATTTTTATATCCACGGAAACCATTGTAACAATCAAGAATCATAGAAGGACCTCGGCAGAGGTCCTTGTTAAATAGGCACAGGTCAAGGCACGTAGTGCCGAAGACCTGTGTATATAAGTATGCACATGTACGTTACGACCCCGGTCGAGGGGTCGGACGACCTTATCCTGGTCTGACCCCTCAGCCGGGGTCATGAAGTTGCGGAAATACCCTTGTACACAGGTCGTTCGGGGCAAGCCCCTCCGACCTGTGCCTATTTAAGAGGGACCTCTGCTGAGGTCCTTCCAATCCATGAGAAGCCTTGACAGATATAAGCATTTTATCCTTCATACGACAGCCTCATCCAATACGGAATTCCGACGCTCAATAACAGGGAAAAAGTATATGGTATCGGTACAATTCCATAGGGAGTGTCTACTTATTTAGGAATAAACCTTTGTCGGTGTCTACATAATGTCCTCTCCTGAAATAGTAGACACACAAACCATGCGAAAATATGGCAGAAAAGAATCGCAAGAGTAAAAAGAGAGAAGCATATGATGATGCTTTTAAGGTCAAGGTGATACGTGAATACCTAGACACAGGAGAGAACATTAGTAGCCTTGCTACAAGATTTAACATTTCAGTTTCGGCATTGTACTCTTGGTTGAGTAACTTTGGCATAGAAACATCACCAACTAATATTCTTAGTAGCATGAGTAAGAGTAATGTCGATTTAATCAAAGAGATCGCTGAACTGAAGCGAGCACTGGAAAAGTCGAAGCTAGAGACTTGGGAGGCGCAAGTGGATGCTTTAGCCCATAAGAAGCTGCTTGAGCACATGGAGAATAAGTACCAGATAAGCGTAAAAAAAAAGACAAATTCTCAGTGATTGCCGAGCTAAAAGACAAAACACTAGGGGAAAGGTGCATTGGTATTAGCCGACTTTGTGGCTTTTTTGGGGTAAGCAGAGGTGGCTTTTACAAGTATATTCCCTCTGAGATTGATCTTGGTCTCAAAGCCAGTGCAGTCCTGTACAGATGCCGTTATATTAGAGAGAGTTTACCTAAAGCTGGCACTGAAACTCTTCTGAGTCTCTGCAACGAATATTTCGCTGAAGAGTTCACGATAAGCAGAGACTGGCTTTATGATTTGCTTAGGGCGAATGATATGCTACTAACTAGGAAACGTCATATTCGACCACCACGTACCACGAATGGTATTGTTGATCACGAATTTGACGATCACCTTAATACTATTCCCAAATACATTCCGACTGACCACTGTAGACTAGCGGTCTCAGATATTACCTACATTAAATGCAAAGAGGGGTTTGTGTACCTTTCTCTCACGATGGACGGTTATAGTCGGATAATTACAGGATATAGTCTTCAGCAGACTTTATCACGAGAAGGACCACTTGATGCACTTACACAGAGTGTTGAGTTTTACAAGAAGTACAATTATGACGTTAATGGGCTCATCTTTCATAGCGATAGAGGGTGCCAGTACGTATCCAAAGAAATGACAAGCTACGAAGCAAAACTTGGAATGATAACGAGTGTCACACAAACAGGAGACCCCCTCCACAATGCTATGGCAGAGAGACTAAATGGAACCATTAAAAATGATTGGCTATACGACTATGAAGCTATGACTTTTGAAGAAACAAAAGAGGCGATAGATAAGGTGATCCAGCTCTACAATAATGTCCGTCCTCATCGCTCCTTAGGGATGAGAACGCCCATGCAGACGTTGGATCCTAGCCATCAGAATCCACTCGTCAAAAACGAGGGCTTTGCTTGATTATATGACGCACGAGCTGGCTGCCCCCTATGAAGGGGGGCGCCGCTCGTGTTTATCGCCCGTCATCTGTGCAATTATTTGTATATTTGTGTACACTTTCAGGAATAGAGGACACGAAGTGTGTACACTTTTAGGAATAACAAATAACCAGTGTATACAATAACAGGAATACTTAACCACGTGTATACTATTTTCAGGAATACCATATAATTAGGAATACTACGCTAGGGGGCACCAATATTCCGTATGCGTGCGGAACGCATTCCGCAAGGCTACGGAATGGATTCCGCACGCATACGGAATGAAGCTTTGATGCATCGGACTAAATATCGAAACGCATAACCACTTCATCAAAGACGTCATCGGGATTGATACCCATCTCGGCAAAGATCGCTGAGATACGTTCTGCCTCCCAAGGACGCAAAGGCATTTCGCCTTTACGTAGCTGATAGAAGCGTGTTTTTTGTATGCCGAGCTCTTGCATACAGCGTCGGTTAAAAGTAGTTAGCAGTTTGGCGGGGACTTGACCAGCACCCTTCATAAAGCCTACATAATGAGGGATTAATCGATCCTCCACATACGCTTGGCAGTTAGCACCCAAATCGGGTTTATTAGGGTGGTAGCAAAGGATAGGCATATTACTAGGTGGCACCTCCTGCCCTTTGAGAAAGTGCAAGCAACTCTCCTTCTTGGAGCAATGATTGGCAAAACAAAGTTCAAAACTATCTGGAAGTGTCTGTGTCATTGAATCATTTGACATAATATAAGAAATTAGGTATTACTGAATTCATCATTTGAATTGCAAACTTACCAAATTGAGGAGATGATATCAAGTTTATGATTTATTAAATAGCCATATTGTGGCGATATGATATCTTTGCCGCTGATTTATTTTCAACAACAGAAAGAAAGATTGAATGAATATGGAAAAGAAGATTTTATGGTCCCTAGTAGCAGCATTGGCTGCGGTTTTGATGGTAAGTTGTGGTAATGGTGATAACCTTCCGAAGGAAGGCTCTGTCAATGACTACGAATACATCTTTACGGTGACAGCAGAAAAAGGTGAGATGCATATATTCTACACCTTTGACACTGATGCCAAGGCAATCTTATGGAGTGAAGAGCACCGCCCAATAGCGAATAAAGAAAAGACATTCACCAATATCAAAGAGGGTGAGACTAAGACCTACACCTTTAGAATCAAGGAGGCAAGGCGAGTATCGGTCAAAGGAAAGATCGAGGCACCTAATTCAATTGGGACCAAGGGCTCCTACCAATTTGAGGAGCGACTTAATGGCAAAAAGGCTAGAGATAAAAAAAGCACTATCGAGCTTGAGCACAATGGAGTAACTCAAAGCTTCGAGTTCACCAGTTCCTCCCTCTAATTCTCAATAAGCGACTGTTGCACGAAGGCGACCTGCTGCGTTGCTTTCGGAATTCAGCCTAGGTCACGTACGTGAGTACGCTCCCTTCGGCCTCGTCCTCAGCGCCTTGCATCTCATCCTTCGTTCAAAGTCTCAGCACATTTGGCTCAAATGTGCGAGAATGGCACTTCGTGCAACATTCTCTATAAAAGTAAGCGACCGTGGATGGATACCGACATTGGTACCTTTCCACGGTCGCTCTAGTTTATGTGCCTTCCTACTTAATCTAGCAATGCACGGAGAGAGGTAGGGAGATAAAACTGATTGGTTTTATCGACGTAAACCACAGGCATTGGTAGCTCCTGTAGCTCTTTATTGAGATAGAGTTGGTTGGTAAAACTCTTGATCTGAAGCGTCTTACGCCCCTTCTTTACAGTCAGCACCTTATTCTGTGGTTCATCACCACTTATGGTCACCTTGAGCCCACTGAAGACTTCACTGTGTGGGGTGAAGTATTGATGGGTCAGCTCAAGCATGGTAGGCTCTAAGCCAAGTGAGCGACGTAAGTAGTCATGGAGCTCCATATTATTATGGACACCCATGAGTCTCTGCTCCTCAGTTGGCGCATAACTAGCTAGGAATACATCCTCAGCGGTATGCCCATGGGTGGTAAATGCGAGGTACATCCTGTCGCGGTAGATGGATGCGATGAAGTCGGATAGCCCGGCAGTATAGAGGGCACCTTCGCCTGAAATGTGGAGGGCCTTTAATTGCTGCTTAATGGCTACACGCTCGGCATCGGGAGCGAGTTCTAGCTGACGAAGCAACTTAAGTGCCACTAACTCCTCCTCTGTAGGGGCGAAGGTGGTCACCTCTTCAAAGATCTTTGCCAACTGGCTCTCCTCGGCCGCCTTGATCATTTCGGCCAGTCCGACGGAGCTCTTTTTTATCTTGATGAGTGGTCCGAAGAGGGTCTCTTTGGAGGCACCGGCATAATTGGGAAGGTCACCTCGCCCAAGGCTCAGTCCACTATTACCATGGTCTGCGGTAACAACTACAATGGTATTTCCATCGGTCTTTGCGAAGTCGAGTGCCACCTGCACGGCACGGTCGAAGGCGAGAAACTCTGTAGCCATCGCCACGGGGTCATTGGCATGTGCCGCCCAATCTACTTTGGAGCCCTCAACGAGCAAAAAGAAACCATTAGGATTATTGCGATCAAGCAAAGAAATTGCCGAGGAGACCATCTCGCTCAGCTTAGGATCTTTTCCAGCCACCCCATCCATATCGTACGGGATATCACGATGAGAGAAAAGGCTCCACATACGATCCTTTTGGTTGGAGGTAAGTGAGGCGTGGTCATTGAGGTAGACGCCATAATCCTGACTACGTAGGTAATTCACCTGCTCTTCACTGATCAAGCCTGCCCCACCCCCAATCACTACATCAAGGTGATTGTGTACCATTTGTGGGATAATCCAATCGTAGCGCTTTCTACTGTAGCTATGTGCAGTGGCATCGGCGGGCGTTGCGTGTGGAAATTCACAAGTAACCACTACCCCAACCTTACGATCTTGTAACACCCTAGTGGCCTCCATCAGTGAAACGACTGGTCGGTACCCCATGGTGCTATCTACGGGGATAAGATCTTGGGAAGTGGCATAAGGATAAGTGCCAACCATTCCTTGAATGGAAGGCATACCATTCATATAGGTAGAGGTGGTAGGGGCGGAATCACCAATAGGGGCATCGGAGCAAAAGGTGAGCACGGTACCACTTATGTAAGGGTCAAGGTGCAGTTTGGTAAGTGAATCGGCCTGTAGATTTTGATACCAGCGTGCTAGTGAGATGGTGCTGAGCGATGTACCATCAGAAATCATAAAGATGACGTTTTTAACTGGTTTGGTTGGTTGCTCTGCTACCAACAACTGTGGCAAAGCGAAGAGCAAGGTAGCGAGTACACAAAGAGTTCGTTTCATTGTCAATATTTATTTATCAATTATATGCTAAGGTCGTCCTGGCACAATGGGGTCAGCTCCTCGGGTAGAGGGGTAATATTCTCCGCTCCTTGTGTGCCAATGATATAACTATTCTCCAATCCTACCGCCCCCACTTCAGGAAATACAAACTTCGGCTCAAGGGCAATGGTCATACCGCTTCTGAAGGTATCTCGAGAGCGCGCGGTGAGCACTGGAACTTCATTGATCTCAATACCAAAGCCATGGCCAACAAACTTCACCTTATTGGCGTGTCCCATAAAGTAATTGGAAAGCCCCTCATCTTCGGCACGAGCGGCACAATGATTAAAGACTTCGGCAACTGGTGCCCCCTCCTTGGCATAGGTCTGAAACCACTTATGAAGCTCCATAGAAAGCTGGTGGGCTTTATGCACCTCCTCTGGCAGTGTCCCTAAGTAATAGGTGCGGGTGATATCGGTTTGGTACACCCCATAATTGCCCGACATATCTACCATTACCGTGGTATTGGGGGCTATCTCCTGATTGGACGCGCCCATAGGCATGGCAAAGGTGCCTTTTCCTCCCATTGTAAAGTCGTAAGGGGCAGGGTTATCGGCATTGCGACCAGATATCACATTGCCCATAAATATCTCCGACCTAGCTCCGAAGGAACGGAAGAGGCCTATGGAACCGCGACGACGCATCTGATACTCTAGCTGATGCTGGAGATCGAGCTCTGACATTCCACTCTGATAAAGCTCTGGTACCAGCCGATAGATCTCCATGTGCACCTCTGCAAGGTGGCGTATGGCGGTGAGCTCTTGCTCGGTCTTGATGCTCCTTACGCTCCGCATAAGTGATGAGGCATCCACACTACTCACTCCCTCGGGAGAGAGTTTGGAGAGTCTCTGATAGTCGGTCACGGGGAGGTAGCCTAGCTCTAGGGCTGTGGTGGAAGATATAGCGAGCCCCCTACCCTTAAGTAGATCGGGAATCAACTCGGGCTTGCGCACATTAAAGATAAGCTCCTCGGGATAGCCCTCTAGCACGTAGGTGGGGCGCTCCAAAAAGAGTAGCGGTAGGTCCTCATCTTTATGAATAAAGATATACCCTTGTGCCACGCTCCCCGTGAGATACAAGAAGTTGGGGACACTACCGAGTAGCAAGCTATCAATGGACGCTGCCTGAAGGGCTGCTTTTATTTTGTCTGTTTTGAGAATGATTTCGTCAATTGTTGTATTCATACGTTCGGGAAATGGATTAAATAGCAGGTAAACTCATTCCTGTAAACTTGCGATAAAGGTCGAGGGCATAGACATCGGTCATTCCACTTATATAGTCTAGGGCACTCTGTATCTTGCCGTACATGGTGTCGCGGTGCATATCGTATTGCTCGGGAATACGCTTAAACCATAAAAGGCTATAAGCATTATCTGGCTTGGTCTGTGCCTCTATCAAGGTATCTAATAGGTACTCAAAGATGCGGAAGCCGGCGAACTCAATATCTAGCACCTCTTTGGTAAAGTAGATCTTATCAAAAGCTATTTCACGAGCATGCTCAAAGGCAGTACGTTCGCGATCTGGCAAGGAGTGGATTAGCGACCCTTCAAAAGTGCCCTTTAGGATCTCCTCTTCGTGATCCAAGAAGGCAGCGGTAGTGGTAGCAACCAAGCGACCAATAGCCACCGAACGAAGGTAGGCAACTTGCTCATTGTGGTCGGTAACCTTGGAGAGAATCTCATCCACATACTTATGCTGGTCGGTGGGGATAAAGGCTTGCATCAACTCCATGCACTCCTCCCTGCTGATCAGCTTTAGTTTGTAGGCATCTTCGAGGTCCATAATCTGGTAGCAGATATCATCGGCTGACTCTACAAGATAGACAAGGGGATGACGTGCATAGACTGGTGGCTCACCTTTCTTGGACTTCAAGATCAAGCCTAAGTGGTCAGCGATCTTTTGATAGCTAGCTTGTTCGGTCTCAAAAAAACCGAACTTTCCCTCGGAGCTGAGCGATGTATAAGGGTACTTGACCACGGAAGCAATGGTACTATATGTGAGTACGAAGCCCCCTTTTCGACGCCCTTTGAATCCATGTGTGAGTAGCCGCAGAGCATTGGCATTGCCTTCAAAGTGGGCAAAGTCTTCCCAACGGCCACCCTCATCTAGCACTTGTTGCTTCCATCGAGTCCCTTTGCCTTCGGTAAAGTAGGCACTGATAGCCCGCTCTCCAGCGTGCCCAAAGGGAGGGTTACCCATATCATGAGCCAAACAAGCAGCCGATACAATGGCGCCGAAGTCGGCATGATCGGGGAGTAAATCGGGGTATCTTCGGCAGACCTCTCGCCCTATCTGTGTGCCGAGAGAACGCCCAATACAGGAAACCTCTAGGCTATGAGTCAATCGGTTATGAACGAATACCTTCCCTGGTAGGGGGAATACCTGAGTCTTATTTTGCAACCGTCTAAAGGGTGGAGAGAAGATAAGTCGGTCGTAGTCTCTTTGGAAATCGGTTCGATTTTCCTGCTTTTGGCTGTGTGACTCAAGTCCAAATCGCCTATCGCTTATCAGCCTCTCCCATTGCATCATTTCGCTACTCATTGCTCAAGAATTATGGAGCTTATTGATTAACTCTGCCATACCTTTGCCTGCTCCCATCTTGATATGAACGAACTGGCTTGATCCGGGCACATCTTTAGGGTCAATGAGGTAGATAGGTGTACCTCTTGGTACAAACTGTACTAGCCCAGCTGCTGGGTAGACGTTGAGGCTTGTGCCAATGATTACGAAGATATCGGCGGTTTCAACCTCACGAACGGCATCCTCCATACGGGGGACAGGTTCACCGAAATAGACGATGAAGGGACGGAGGCGATGGCCTTGGGCATCTCTATCCTCGGTGGTCATCCTTAGCCGTCCTTCTGGTAAGGGAAGCGGAGTGGAGAGGTCATTCTCACTACAGCACTTCATCAGCTCTCCATGAAGGTGAATGATGTGGCTACTCCCAGCTCGCTCGTGGAGGTCGTCGATGTTTTGGGTAATGACGGTAACGTCATACTCCTTCTCCAGCTCGGCAAGTAGCTTATGTCCTTGATTAGGCTGAGCATACACACACTGCTCACGACGGTCGTTGGCAAAGTCAATCACCAACTTAGGATTTCTCCGATACCCTTCGGCCGAAGCAACCTCCTCCACTGAGTAGTGCTCCCAAAGTCCATCACTATCTCTAAACGTGGCGATGCCACTCTCCGCACTTATTCCAGCTCCTGTAAGAGCTACTAACTTCTTCTTTTTCATCTTCACCTTAAATTTACCAATCATGTGGTGTGTGACCCATCTGTATCTCAAGGTTACCTCCCTTAGCAATCTGCTCAAAGGTAATATACCGCTCATTCAGGGGCTCGCCATTAAGTCGAATGCTTTGGATATAGATATTTTCACTGCTATTATCCAGCACTTTGATCTTAAAGAGGCCATCACGCACCTGAAGCTCTGCACTATCGATCATAGGAGTACCAAAGTAATAACGTCCACCGCAAGGCTCCATCTGATAAAAGCCCAGTGCCGACAAAATGTACCACGCACTCATCTGCCCAGCATCTTCATTGCCCGACAGACCATCGTAATCGGCATGATACAGCTCGGTCATCACCTGTCTGAGCAAAGGAGCGGCCTTGCTCTGCTTCCCTAGCATACTATACATATAAAGTATGTGATGGCTTGGCTCATTGCCGTGGGCAAACTGGCCAATCAGACCTGAAATATCTGGAGATACGTCATCGCCCTCAATGACTGAGGGGAGAATAAAGAGACTATCCAACTTGGAGAGGAACTGCTCTTCGCTACCAAAGCACTCTACCAAGCCCTTCACATCGTGAGGAACGAGGAAGGTGTATTGCCATGCATTTCCCTCACAATAGTCATCATTGCGGTGGGTAGAGGCCAGTGGATTAAAGTCGGGGTTAAAGTTACCCTTTTGGTCCACGCCACGCATAAAGCGTGTCACTGGATCGTAGTGGTAGTGGTAGCTCTTGCTACGCTTGAGGAAATAGGTATAATCCTCCTCGTACCCCAGTGCTTGCGCCACCATAGCAACCGACCAATCGGCTAGTGCATACTCGAGGTCATAAGCTACACTCTCTAGCATACTATCGTAAGGGATATAGCCGTACTGGATACGATACTCCTGTCCTCGCTTGGGCACCATAGCCGATGCCTTAAGTGCTTCATAAGCCTTCTCCTTATCAGTGACGTATCCCTTGAGGATAGCATCTGCCAGTACTGGAATGCCAGGGGCACCGACCATGGTATAGGTCTCATTACCCACTAAGTGCCAGATAGGCAGCTCACCTTGCTCCTCATAGATCGCCATCATCGTTGCCACTATGTCGGGCATCATTTCGGGGTGAATCAGCGTCATCAATGGATGTGTTGCCCGATAGGTATCCCATAGTGAGAAGATCGTATAGTTAGTGAAGTCGGCCTTTTCGTGCACCTTTTGGTCAGCGCCATAGTAGCTACCATCAACATCAGAAAAGAGGCTAGGTGCTATCATGGTATGGTATAGGCCAGTATAGAATATCTTCATCACATCAGGTAGGTGACTTTCTATTCTCACCTTGCTGAGCTCTTGATTCCATAGCTGATTAGCCTCAGCACGGACCTCATCAAACTGCCATCCTTTTTGCTCAGCTTCCATGTTCTTCCACGCTCCCTCTATAGAAGTAGGTGAAAGGGAGACCTTCATCATTACCTCTCTATCAAGCTTGGGGTCTAAGTCAATTCGACCATAGACAATCTCACCACGACCCTCCTTCTCACGTGGCTGACCATCGGTTATCACTGTCAGATCCTCGATAGGTTGAGATAGCTCTACTGCGAAGTAAACCTTCTGATCCTTTGCCCAACCAGTAGAATAGCGATACCCCTCTAGTTGCGTATCATTAACCATAATGATGTATCCCTCTGTAGCCTTATCCCAGTTGCCTCCATTCTCTAAGTCAAAGACAATGGCACGCTCCTCTGACCCTTCTGGGAAGGTGTACTTGTGGTAGCCAATACGACTAGTAGTGGTCAGCTCTACATCAATGCCATATCGCTCCAAGTGGGTAGAGTAATAGCCCGGCTCCACCTGCTCTACCGAGCGACGGCTATAGCTCCAAAGCCCACTCTGTGGGTCATCGTGATTACCACGTGCATAAGTCACCTCGCCAGTGACGGGCATCACGGTGATATCTAGCAAGTCACCAATTCCAGTACCACTGAGATGAGTGTGTGAAAAACCTATCACCGTAGAGTCGCTTACGTGATAACCGCTACACCAATCCCACCCAGTGGTGACACTGGTGGGACCCAATTGAACCATTCCCCAAGGGACAGAAGCTCCAAGGAACACATGTCCATGACCTCCAGTACCGATCCATGGGTCTACATAATCTGTAGGGATCAATTCTGCCACTACCTGTTGCTTACTCTCCTTGCAACCAACCATCAAAAGTGTAGCTAGCAAACCTAGCATACACATCAGCTTTTTACTCATCTCTATTATCCTCAATTATTCTCTACTTAATTCCTGTATGTCCAAACCCTCCTGCTCCACGCTCAGTCTCTTCTAGTGCTTCAGTCACATGCCATGTCACATGAGCATGCTTCGCCACTACCATCTGACAGATTCGCTCGCCTGGTTCAATCGTATACTTGGTATCCGAAAGGTTGGCAACGATTGCCTTAATCTCACCTCTATAGTCGGCATCGATAGTACCCGGTGCATTGAGCAGTGTGAGACCGTGCTTCAGTGCCAATCCACTTCGTGGCCTTATCTGTGCCTCATACCCCTCTGGCAATGCAATATAAAGACCCGTAGGTACCGCCACTCTCTGCAGTGGCTCTAGCTCTATTGGCGACTCTATATTTGCCCGAATATCAAGGCCCGCCGATAAGGGTGTGGCATACTCAGGAAGTGGGTAAGAACTTTGATTGATTATTTTAATCTCTACTTGATTATTCATATATTCTATCTATAGTGGTAAACCATTGTACTTGATTGCTTTCTTAGCTTTTTGTAGCAATTTTATCTTATCCTCCAAAGCAATGTCAATAGATATTGGCAATATCCATATTCTACTCCTTACCTCCTTTGGAATCCATTGCTGGCAGGTGAGCAGGCGCATTCCATCCTTCTCCGTTGTGAGAACAAAGAGATCCTGGTCACTTTGGAGGTCATCCACTAGCACCTCTACCTCCTCTTTAGTAAAACGATGATGGTCGGGGTACTCTATGTAATCAACCACCTTAGGGAAAGTGGCATTGCATGTCTGCTGAAAAGCAGCCGGACGTGCAATGCCACTCACCACCAAGATTGGGCTATCTTGTGTTAGCCTATGACTTGAAGTAGCATCTGTCTCAGTAAAGAGTGGTCTTGGTTGCTCATATCTTACACTGGTACAGAAGACATCTTGATAGGCCATAGTCCCGAGATTGTCCATCTTTAGGCGCATCTCAGTTACATTGACCTGTCGAGGAGTTCCAGTAAGGATAATTGCCTCAGCTCTAGCTGCCTCCTTTCTACTCTCACGTAGTCGCCCATACGGCATCAAATAATCGTCATAGTAAGGTTTGCAGTAAGGAGTCAGTAGTATAGAAAAAGATGGGGTCACTTTGCGGTGCTGGAAACCATCGTCCATGAGCACCACGTCGGGACGCTCCTCCTCTGACATCGCCTCCATCGTCTTGAGAGCGCGCCGACGGTCTCCATCAATATAGACCATCACCTCTGGATGTTTTTGCTTGATTTGGAAAGGTTCGTCACCTATTCTATCTGCGTTATCCTCCAGAGATGCGATGATAGGCCTACGCGTGCGACGACCATAACCACGAGAGAGGACAGCGACCTTATATTCTCGCTTCAAGAGAGATATAAGCAACTCAATATGAGGGGTTTTACCACTTCCTCCTACGGATAGATTACCGACACATATAGTGGGTATTTCCGACTTCCAAGAGGAGACTAGGCGGTGATCATAAGCAAAATTGCGGATACCTACAGCCATCGAATAAAGGGCTGTGGGTATCCACAATAAAATATTTTTACGCTCTGGTCTCCCCATGCTTAAGTCATCTCTATTTTACATCATGCCTAGAGTCGTCTGAGTAGTCTCACATGCGGTAGCCCCTACTCTAGTAAGATCATAGGGAGGTAGTGCCTTTACCCCGCTCATCTGCTTAATGTACTGCTCGGTTCGCCTATAGAGTTTCTCCTCATTGGTGAGGGTGAAATACTCATAGAGGGTCTGTACACTGGCACCAACATTGATTCCAAATATTTTTTGTAGCCAATCAACCTCCTCCTTACTCTCCACAACGGTATAGCTATCTAGTTCGGCCAATCTGGCTGCCTCTTGAATAGCCACATCAAGACCACCCAACTGATCTACTAGCCCAAGCTCAATGGCTTTAGCACCGAGCCATACACGCCCTTGACCAATAGAGTCGACAGTCTCTTTTGATAAGTCACGACCTGTTGCCACGCGCGTAATAAACTGATCGTAGCCACGCTCGATCATCTCCTGAAGTTTACCAGCTACACGAGGGCTTAGTGGCTTAGTAACAGAGAGACTACCAGCAGTAGAAGTGCTTACTTGCTCCTCTTTTAGCCCCAACTTCTTCATAGTGCCTTCAGCATTAGGAATGATACCAAAGATACCGATAGAGCCCGTGAGCGTATAAGGGTTAGCAACAATGGCACTAGCATGTGATGAGATATAATAGCCACCCGATGCAGCGTAGTCACCCATAGAGACTACCACAGGCTTCTCTTGCTTCAACTGTGCCAGTTCATGGCAAATCAATTCAGAGGTCGTCACTGCACCGCCACCCGAATTAACTCTCAAGACTACCGCTTTCACGTCATCGTCCTCAGCTGCTTCACGAAGTTGCTTCACCACACGCTCCGTAATCACACGTTCTGAAGACCATAGGTCATCAGAATCCTCACCAGTACCTATCACGATATTACCCTCGGCATAGATAACAGCAACCTCATCACTACCACTACCTGAATCATAAAGTGGGAGAAGGTCCTCCACATGGAGGTAATCCATCTCATATTCACTATCTCCAAATAACCTCTCGGCAAGTGTCTGATCTAGATCCACACGATACACAAGGGTATCAATCAAACCTAGTTGCTCGGCAATGTCCAACTTATCCATAAATTGAACATTATCGGCAAACTGCTGGAATACACTAGCATCTACCCCTCTACTCACTGCCATCTCAGTGGTAGTTCCTTGCCATAGACCCTGAAGATACTCCTCAATTTGCAAACGATTAGCTGGGCTTAGACCGTCAAGGATATAGGGTTCCACAGCCCCCTTAAAGGTACCTACCTTAAAGACCTGCATCTCCACACCGAGCTTCTGAAGTAGCCCTTTGGTAAACACTGTAGAGCTAGTAAGTCCAATAATATTTAGGCTCCCCTCAGGACCACCAATCACTTGGTCGGCAACGCTACTCACGTAATAATTAAGGAAGCTATAATTATCCGAATAGGCAATCACCTCTTTTCCCGACTCTTGAAAACGCTTCAAAGCATCTCGCAACTCCTTGGCAGTTGCGAAGTTGAGACCTGTATTCTCTAACTTCAAAACCACTGCTTCGATATCCGAATTTTCACGAGCCACCTCAAGAGCCTTTAGGATCTCAGGTAGAGTGTAGTTTTTACGTACCTCTTTACTCAAGAAGTCAAAAGGATTCTCCACGGAAGTATCGGTCACAACACCATTCATATCCAGGAGTAGTACACTCTCCGCCTTTACCTTCTTTGTCTCTTTTTCTCCATTAAAGGCACCCATTACTCCACCAACTGCAGCACCCAACATTGAGAAAAAGATAATAAATACTATTACACTTGCTAAAATGACTCCAAGACAAGAGCCAAAAACTACTTTAAGAAAACTTTTCATCCTTCAATAATCTATAATTACGCTATCCGTGCTATTATTCAAGTAAAAACATTGAGCCAAATACCCTCTTAATCGCATAAGGTATTGACCTAACCTCCGACATTGCAAGATACCAATTTATCACCACATACACTAATGAGAATTCCCACTAATTTCACATTGAGAGAGAATGTAGCACAAAGTGCCATTCTCAGACACTTGCATAAAATCATGTTAGGGCGTTTCATGGGGGAGGGGGTTAATGGCATTGAATTATTATGAAATATAGACCGTTAGAAGCGTTTTTGTAAACGTCTGATAACCAGGTGTATATTTTAGCGGTTTTCGAGTTGCATCTAAGCGATCGGTTAGTTGCAACTAAGCAAATGGTTAGTTGCATCTCAGCAAATGCTTAGTTGCAACTCAACTTTTGCTCTCCTAACTAGGGCGTGAGACATCGTGCAACAGTCTCTTTTTTTTGCTTCCCAGAGCTATGGTATCTCTAGAAAGTATAAACTCCGACTCTCTGTGACTGCTTTTTCAAACAAAGCTAAGCCCCATGCACACAGCGTTGCATGGGGCTTAGTATAACACGGTCTTCCACCTCAAATAATAGTAGTGTTACTTAATGAGGCTCATAAATTCCTCTCGGGTCTTAAAGTCCTGAAAGGCTCCTGTAAAGTCGCTAGTAGTAGTAATAGAGCCCTCCTTTTGAACTCCACGCATCTGCATACACATGTGCTGCGCCTCAATAACCACCATCACGCCCAAAGGCTTAAGGGTATCTTGGATACATTCTTTAATCTGTGTGGTCAGTCGCTCCTGAACCTGCAATCGACGGGAAAGAATATTAACGATTCTAGGGAGCTTGCTCAGTCCCGTAATGTACTTATTAGGGATATAAGCAATGTGGACCTTACCGAAAAAGGGCAACATATGGTGCTCACACATAGAATAGAAACCAATATCCTTGACAATCACCATCTGCTTGTAGTCTTCTCTAAATTTAGCAGACTCCAACACTGCTGCTGGGTCTTGATGGTAACCTTGGGTTAAAAAACGTAGGGCTCTTGCAACACGCTCAGGCGTCTTTAGTAGCCCTTCTCTTGTAGGGTCTTCTCCGATAAGCTGAAGTATCTCTTTATTATGTGCTGCCAAATCGGCAATCAATTGACTCTCCTCTTCTTGGTCAATCTTCTCTGTGTAATAAGGGTTATCGTGATGTGACATATTCTTGATCTACTAATTTATAAGTCTTGAGGATCTAGACGCACCTGTGACCTGATTATGTACATTTCTCTAGCAAAGGCAGGAAATGATTTCTTGAGCTCTTGCATCTTAGTATGCGCTTCACTCTGGTCTACAAAGTTACCCACCCTCACTCTCCAAAAGGGAGCATCATACTCCACTGTTGGAAGTAGCTCAGGGTAAAGAGCATTAATCTGATTGCGTCGCTGCGTTGCGATCGCCTTACTATTCCGCAGGTTGCCACTATAAACCTGAATTCGAAAGCCCGAGATAACCGCAAGGCCATTCACGATGCGTGCATTATCCAACAAACTAGCGGACTTCATCCCTACAAGGGATTCGATTTCAGGACTTTGAGTTACGAGCACTACTCCAGCACCTGGCTCCATCGCCTGAAGTGCCTGAAAGATAGTGGGGCGAGTAGGCTGCTGTGCCATGGTCGCTGACGAACATAGCCACAATAGCAAGCCACATAATAGCCATTTATCTAGACGTATTCTTTTCATATGCACAAAGATAGCAAATAAGTCAGATATATTTTGCCTATCTAGTAGCTTTTAAGTAGCTTTGAAAGGAATAATAGAGTATTAACGCTAAAGTATTGGATGAATAAATGAAATATTATAGAGTAACACTACCTACTCCAGCCGATGAGTGGGCGACAGATATATTGATGCAAAAGCTAGGGGATATCGGTTTTGACTCCTTTGAAAATGACGGCAAAGAGTTACATGCTTACATACCAGTTAGCTCCTACAACGAAGCAAGTGTAGAAGCAACACTTTCTGAGCCCCCTTTTGAAGCATTGCAGATGCAAACCAAAGTTGAAGAGGTGGAGGATAAAAACTGGAATGAAGAGTGGGAGAAGCACTATTTCGACCCTGTGGTAGTGGTGGAGGGAGAGCTAGGGATACGGGCACCATTTCATCAACCTATTGAGGGGGTAAAGCACGAAATCGTTATTGAACCCAAAATGGCCTTTGGCACAGGCAACCACGCCACCACACAGGCTATGCTCACACTCCTCAGCCAAATTTATCTAGAGGGCTGCTCAGTGATTGATATGGGATGTGGCAGCGGAATTCTCGGCATCTATGCGATGATGAGAGGCGCAAAGGAGTGCGTGAGCATAGACATTGACGATTGGTGCATAGAGAATGCAGAAGAGAATGCACGCCAAAATAATGTAGCACTCAAGGTGCTTCAAGGTGATGCCAATATACTACAGAAGATACCACGTGCCGATATATTCCTAGCAAATATCAATCGGAATATTATTCTGCAAGACCTCGAGCGATACGTCTCGCGTATGCACCCAAGTGGTATCATGCTCCTTTCAGGATTTCTTGATGAAGACCTACCACAGATTATGGATGCCGTTTCAGCCCATGGTCTCACCCACTCTGGGCACATTGAAATGCCAGGTGGCTGGGTAGCCATGAGAGTTACCAACCAAATGCCCTAAGTAGAGGCTCTTACACAAAGGCGATTTGCAATACTTAGTCCTCCGTAAGGATATCTAGGTAGTGCAGATCGCCTTTGTGTAAGAGCCTTCATTAAATATATTATGGAAAAGTTTTGGCAATTAGGAATAAATTCATACCTTTGCTTTTGAAAAGGTGATCAAAGGACATTGCCTATGTGTTTTGATTGAAAAGGGAACTCAGTGAGAATCTGAGACTGGACCCTCAGCTGTATGTTCTGTATACAGCTTTGCCCTCTAGAAAATGTCACTGTAGACAGCTCTTCCGAGTGCGGGAGAAGTCTATGGGAAGACCGCAAAGCAAATGCCAATAAGCAACAGAATGAGTCAGAAGACCTGCCTTTTCACTGATAGTTTTTTGTTTCTGGGGAATTTGGGAACAAAGGACGGACATTGTTACTAAGATAGACTATTTTTTACCCATAAAAGAGGTGTATCCTCTTTATTTGGTGTACCCATAGTTGCTCCACAGATAGGGGCATCTTGCCCTATGGTATAGTTAGAATAGAGATAGTGCAATGTACCTTCTCAACTTTCTCTTCAGCAATAAAAACAATAGTGGAAAAATAACAAGTAAATACAACTAATACAAACCACTAAAAAAAGTAGTAAATGAAAACAAGAGAAGAGTACATCGAGAGCCTAAGGAAGCTCAACCTAAATGTATGGTTTATGGGAAAGAAAATCGATAATCCTGTGGACCACCCTATGATGAGACCATCCCTTAACTCTCTAGCGATGACCTATGAACTGGCACAACAAGAGGAGTACAAGGACTTGATGACTGCTAAGTCCAACCTCACAGGACACACCATTAATCGCTTTTGCCACATCCATCAGAGCACTGAAGATCTCGTAAATAAGGTTAAGATGCAACGCCTATTGGGACAAAAGACAGCTTCATGCTTTCAGCGCTGTGTCGGTATGGATGCTTTCAATGCTGTATGGAGTACGACCTACGAAATGGACGAAGCTCTAGGCACAGACTACCACCAACGCTTTAGGAAATATGTAGAGTATGTACAGGAAAATGACCTAGTAGTGGATGGTGCTATGACCGATCCCAAGGGTGATCGTAGCTGCTCTCCATCCCAGCAAGAGGATCCTGATCTTTACGTCCACATCAATGAGATTCGCCCTGATGGCATCGTCGTAACAGGAGCCAAGGCACACCAGACGG
Source organism: Porphyromonas somerae (assembly GCF_022845615.1). Classification (NCBI taxonomy): domain Bacteria; kingdom Pseudomonadati; phylum Bacteroidota; class Bacteroidia; order Bacteroidales; family Porphyromonadaceae; genus Porphyromonas; species Porphyromonas somerae. The sequence continues at coordinate 1,491,907 of NZ_AP025559.1, forward strand.
GTTCGGTCAATTCTCACGAGCACCTCATAATGCCCACCTGCACGATGAGAGAAGAGGATGCCGACTACGCTATATCATTTGCAATACCAAGCGACGCCGAGGGTGTGACCATTATCTATGGCCGCCAATCTTGCGACACCCGAAAACTAGAGCCAGGGGCAGAGATAGACCTCGGTAATGCCACCTTTGGTGGTCACGAAACCCTCTTTGTGATGGATCATGTATTTGTCCCTAATGAGCGCATCTTTATGTGCCGTGAGTACCAGTTCACTAATATGCTGGTTGAGCGCTTTGCTGGCTACCACAGACAATCCTATGGTGGTTGCAAAGTAGGTGTAGGTGACGTATTAATTGGTGCTGCAGCACTAGCTGCCGACTACAATGGTGTACCCAAGGCTTCTCACATCAAGGATAAGCTCATTGAAATGGTACACCTTAATGAAACTCTCTACAGCTGTGGCATCGCTTGTTCGGCTGAAGGCAAGGCCACTTCATCTGGCAACTACCTGATAGATATGTTGCTTGCGAATGTTTGCAAGCAGAATGTAACACGCTTCCCATACGATATCACTCGCCTTGCTGAGGATATTGCTGGAGGTCTTATGGTGACGATGCCATCCGAAGCAGATCTAAAGCATGCTGAGATTGGTCCTATCGTAAAGAAGTATTTGGCTGGTGCAAAGGGGACCGATACTACCAACCGTATGCGAATACTGCGCCTCATTGAGAATCTCTGCTTAGGGACAGCAGCTGTAGGCTACCGCACAGAGAGCTTGCATGGTGCTGGCTCACCACAAGCTCAGCGCATTATGATTTCTAGACAATGTAATATGGAGGGTAAAAAGGAGCTTGCTAGAACTATAGCAGGTGTAGATACCACATTGGATCGCAAATAATAAAAAAGGAGAGTATAAGATGCTCTTAAAATCCCAAATAACAACGGAGAAGGTCTCCCGTGTACTTGAAGAGGTCATCAAGCCTCAGCTCCAAGTACACGGGGGTGACCTCCACCTCCTTGATATCAAAGGTAATACCATTCGCCTTAAGGTCACGGGGACATGCCAATCTTGCCCTTCCCTTAACGACACTATCGAGGAAATTGTTTTACAATCCCTGCAGGACGCTCTTAACGACACCACCATTCAGGTAGAAGTGGATAGAGGGGTAAGCCCTAGCTTAATCCAAGAAGCACTCAAGATTATTCGTAAATAAGTAACCATCATATTTCCAATCACTTGTATGGACTGGAGTAAATTGTATAGTGTTCCGCAGATTTCTGCGGAAGAGGCTGTTACACACATTAAAGACAACGACCTCGTAGTCGTAGCACATGCAGCCGGTGCACCTCAATTGTGTGTGGATGCTCTGATAAATAACTACCAAGCATACCACAATGTACGCGTTTTTCATATGCTTACACTGGGCAAGGGAATCTGCAACCCACCAGAGATGGCAGGCCACCTACAACATATTACAAACTTCATAGGAGGCAATATGCGTCAAGCCATGAAAGAGAATAGAGTGGACTTTTTCCCTGGATATTTCTCAGAAGTGCCAGCGATGATGAATCCAGGTGAATTATTGCACCCTGATGTCGCACTGATACAGGTCTCCTACCCTAATGCAGAAGGGTACTGTAGCTTTGGAGTCTCCTGCGATTATACTAAGCCCGCAGCCGAAAAAGCCAAGGTGGTTATCGCCGAGATGAATGCACAAATGCCATTCATAGGGGGAGATAACCTCATACATATTTCCAAGATGAATTACGTAGTCAAAGCAGACTATCCGCTCCATTACATCGCACCTACAGAAATCAAAGAAGTAGAGGAGAGCATCGGGAGATATTGCGCTAAACTAGTGGATGATGGCGATACACTACAGCTCGGGATAGGAGCTATTCCAGATGCTGTCCTGCTCTTCCTAAAGGATAAGAAGGACCTTGGAATTCACTCTGAAATGGTCTCGGATGGAGTGGTCGAACTAGTCAATTCGGGCGTTATTAATGGTAGTCGTAAGCAAATAAATAAGGGGAAGATAGTAGCAACCTTTCTCATGGGCACTCAAGTACTCTACGACTTTGTACACAATAACAATGACGTGGAGATGTATCCCGTGGACTATGTCAATGACCCTTGGGTTATTGCTCAAAACGATCACGTAGTTAGCATCAATAGTTGTGTAGAAGTGGATCTAATGGGGCAGGTAGTCTCTGAGAGTATTGGAGCTCGTCAGATCAGTGGAGTTGGCGGGCAAATAGACTTCGTGAGAGGTGCGGCACGGTCTAAAGATGGCAAAAGTATCATTGCTATGCCCTCAACAGCTGGACACGGTAAACTATCTCGCATCGTACCTATTATCTCCGAGGGAGCTGCCGTTACTACTTCTCGCAATGATGTGGACTACATAGTGACAGAGTATGGCATCGCAAAACTAAAGGGGAAAACCCTTCGCGAACGTGCAGAAGCACTCATTGCTATCGCTCACCCTTCATTCAGACCTGAACTTGAGGCGGTTTACAGAGAAAAGTATTCACACTAATCTATAACAATACTGATATGCAACTATTTAAACTTAAAACAACCATTGACCAGTTTGATACCTTTGCAGACTTTGCCAAGGCATTTAATCTGGGTGAAAAAGACTTGGTAATCACCAATGATTTTCTCTATGAGCCTTTTATGAAGGCTTGCCACCTCAAATGCCACTTCGTGATGCAGGAGAAGTATGGCTTGGGCGAACCATCCGACGAGATGATGAATAAAATTCTCCTCAATGTTCAGGGGAAAGACTTTGAGAGAGTCATTGCCATCGGGGGAGGCACTGTTATCGATATTTCCAAGCTCTTTGTCCTCAAGGGGCTAAAGGATGATGTCCTCAGAGCATTTGACCGGCAGATCCCTCTCGAGAAGGAGAAACAGCTGATCGTGATTCCCACTACCTGTGGCACCGGTAGCGAGGTGACTAATATCTCTATTGCAGAGATTAAGAGTCGGGGGACCAAAATGGGTCTAGCGGATGATGCAATTGTCGCAGACAATGCTGTGATTATTCCTGAGCTACTGAAAGGACTCCCCTTTAAGTTTTACGCCTGTAGCGCTATTGATGCATTGATCCACGCAGTAGAGTCCTACGTCTCACCTAAGGCCAATCCCTATACCGAGCTATTTAGCGAAGCAGCTTGGCGAATCATTATTGATGTATTCCGCCAGATCAAGGAAAAAGGTGAGGAATATCGATTTGAGGTAATGGGAAAGATGATTATGGCGAGCAACTTTGCTGGCATCGCCTTTGGCAATGCTGGAGTTGGTGCAGTCCACGCTCTCTCCTACCCTCTCGGAGGCGCTTACCATGTCCCTCATGGCGAAGCTAACTACCAATTCTTTACCGAGGTATTTATGGCTTATGAGCGTAAGAACCCCAATGGGCGCATCGCAGAGCTAAAGCAGAAGTTATCTAAGGAACTACAGTGCACACCAGAGGAGGTTTTTGCAGAAATAGATCACCTTCTCTCGGCACTTATTTCCAAGAATCCACTACACACTTATGGCATGAAGGAGGAGGAGATAGAGGGCTTTGCTGATGCTGTCCTCGCGACCCAACAGCGACTACTTGCCAATAACTACGTGGCACTCAGCAGAGATGAGATCAGAGATATTTATAAGAAACTATTCTAAGAACTATAACTCACTAATCACAATACATTATGGAAATAAAAGAAATGGTGGCACTTGCTAAAGTGGCACAGCAAGAATTTGAGCGGAAGTTCGATCAAAAGAGTACTGACAGCGTAGTTAAGGCACTCTGCAAGGTAATCTATGACAACGCCGAGATACTTGCACGAGAGGCAGTAGATGAGACCGGCATGGGACGTTACGAGGACAAGGTGGCAAAGAACCGCAATAAGTCCAAAGGCGTATGGCAGAACCTCCAAGGGAAGAAAACTATGGGGGTAATAGACATTGAGGAAGGCACGGGATTAATTAAGATAGCAAAGCCGGTAGGGGTAGTAGCCGCTATCACTCCTACAACGAATCCTATCGTGACCCCTATGGCCAACATTGCTTTTGCACTCAAAACAAAGAATGCTATCATCGTATCTCCACACCCACGCTCCAAGAACTGCTCTGGACATGCTATTGAACTAATCAAAGGGGTACTGAAAGAGCATAAAGTCCCTGAAAACCTAGTACAATACCTAGCCGAACCTGGTCTAAATGAGACTCAAGAACTGATGTCGCTTGTAGACGTAGTAGTAGCTACTGGTGGGATGGGTATGGTACACTCCGCCTATTCTTCTGGCAAACCTTCATTCGGTGTTGGTGCTGGAAACGTACAGGTTATTATTGATGAAAACATCAATGACTTTGATGAAACCGCCAAGATCATCATCAAGGGTAGAGCCTTTGATAATGGGATCATCTGCTCTGGAGAGCAGTGCTTCATCTACCCAAAGAAGTATAAGGAGGAGATTTTTGAGGCTTTCAAGCGCAATGGAGCCTACTTCGTACCCGAAGAATACCACGATAAAATGGTCAATACCATATTTGTAAATGGGACTATTAGTAAAGATGTAGTGGGTAAGGACGTAGAGATCATCGCCAAAATGGCTGGCATCGAGATTCCAAAAGACACCCGTATTTTAGTAGTACCTGCAAAGGGAGTAGCTCAAGCCGATCTTATCTGCAAGGAGAAAATGTGTCCAGTAATGACCTGTCTTCCTTACGATCACTTCGACGAAGCAATAGCTCTTGCCAACGCCAACCTTAATATGGAGGGAAGCGGGCACTCAGCTGGTATTCACTCCAATAACCAAGGTAATATCATCAAGGCCGGTAACGACATCAAGGTTTCTCGACTCATCGTCAATGCCCCTTGCTCTATCACTGCTGGTGGTTCTATCCAAAATGGTCTATCTGTAACCACTACTCTAGGTTGTGGCACTTGGGGGAACAACTCAATCTCAGAGAACCTGACCTATAAGCATCTACTCAATATCACACGTATTGCACGGATGTCCGATACCATCCACGTCCCTACTGATGATGAAATCTGGTCAATGAATTGATTAATAGAGTGTGTTGCACGAAGGATGAGATGCAATGCTTAAGCAACACCGCAGCTCACCTTCATGTAACACTCACATATTGGACCAGGGGTTACGCATATGCGTAACCCTTGTCGTTTTTCTGGAGAGAATAGTTTAGTATGTCATTGCAGATGAGCTTTGAGTGATTTTCTCACCTCTTCAAAAGGCCTTGCAATCAGAGATAAGTCACAATGGATATTTGGTCAAAAGTTTAGTTCGTAACTAAGCAATCATCAAGTTCGAAACTTAACAATTGCTTAGTTACAAACTCAATGTTCACTTAGTTCCTAACTCGTCGAGGTCCGAGATACGAACTCGACAATGCATCAAATCCATAGCTGAGATAGGTATCTTATCTTACGAAAATGAGGAAGAAAATAGGAATTACACACAGAGCCATTACGATGAAACTATGGCATAGAATAAGGAAATCAATCCAAGTGCCTACAGGTAGGAGCACATGACACTGCTGTTTACTCACATGATCGTGCGGAAGGATCTAAAGTAATACCACTGATTGGCGTCGCACAACGGTCTCAAAACATATGGATAGTTACGCTCGTACTATCTCCACAATCGAGTAGGTCGGGAAACGAAAGTTTTCTGACCTACTTTCGTTTCCTTCCCTCTCACACCACCGTACGTGCCGTTCGGCATACGGCGGTTTAATTCGTTTTCAAAGAGAGACTAATCATATTCGATTAGTTTCATCTCCCGTCTTTCTTAATTTCCGCTTCCAATGCATACGTGCTTAGCTCTATGTGGGCGCTCGCATTGACGTTTTGAACGTTGCCACTCGTCAGCAAAGACATCGGAACATACATTCTTGATTAACGTTACGAATTATTCGGTCCTTCGCCTTGTCCTGCACGAGAACGGCTACTTCGACCTCTGCTGACTCCTCGACATTCGTTGTTACTATCCTATAGGACTGCCGAGGCCTCACGGGATAAGCCATACATCTTTCATCGTTTACCTGCCTAATTTACGCATCAAGGTTACGGTTGCCTTTTGGAACTTCACTGTCTTAGGCCAGCTTGTCCGCTTGATACGCCTTGGTATTAGGTTTCTGTTCGTCAGGCCACGAATTCGCTATTGCTTCTTCTCTCCCAAGGGTCGCCCCTTGAAACTTGCAAGTCGCTATGGGGTTCGTTGGCAACTACGCCCCGAGTGGACTTCCACCACAGATGTATGACATGCCCGTCATACATAATAAGAAGATGGGTCGACTGCCATACGGCAATCGACCCATCTTCATTGCATCCTAAAGTAATTAGACTACAACAACGGTATTCAGAACACCGCAAGTCACAATCTCAATTTACTTTGCAGGTGCATTCTCAGCAGCACCCTCCATCACTTGCTCAGCAGCCTCAGCGCCTTCCTTTACCTCGTTCTTAAGGGAATCAAGAGTATCAACCACTTGGTCAGCACCTTGTTCAACACCTTCCTGAACAGTCTCGATAGCCTCTTCAGCTTGTTGTTGCTGGTCGTTATTGTTAGACTCAGACTTGCATGAAGTGAAAGCGAGAGCAACTGCTACAGCGGCTGCTGCGATAAATAACTTCTTCATAATACAATCTCTAAAAATGTTGTGATAAATAAAAGATAAGTTCTTGTGAACAATTCAATTTGTTTTATACTTAAGCCCTTCTAGAGCTTGGAGCTCCTTATTGGCCTTAACTATTTTCTGCTTAAGATTCTCTTTGTAAGCTGCATATCTGCTTGCTAGGTCACTATCTGCTAATGAAAGCATCTGGACGGCTAGCAGTGCAGCGTTAAGAGAAGCATTGATACCTACCGTTGCCACAGGCACTCCAGGAGGCATCTGTACGATAGCAAGTAGAGCATCCATCCCCTCAAGGGTCGACTTGATAGGCACTCCAATCACTGGGAGTGTGGTGAAAGCTGCAATAACTCCACATAGGTGGGCCGCCATACCAGCTGCAGCGATGATCACTTTAATACCACGCCCCTCAGCTTGCCTAGCAAAAGTCTCTACCTGCTCTGGAGTCCTATGTGCCGACAAGGCGTGTACCTCATAAGGCACCTCCATCTGCTCTAGTAGGTCAATTGCTTTTTGCATTACAGGCAAGTCACTAGTACTGCCCATAATAATGCTTACTCTTGGCTGTAAAGACATCTCTTACTAATATATTAATAGGGTGTAAACAGAGCTTTGGACTCTCTTACTTCTGGATAAGTGCCTTGTACTCCTCAGCACTCATCAGATCACCTACCTGATCAGGATCCTCAAGGGTCACCTTGATAATCCAACCTTTTCCGTATGGATCGCTATTCACAAGCTCAGGAGCGTCCTCGAGCTCTTCGTTAAACTCATCTACAGTAAATGCTACTGGAGTAAGAAGGTCAGAAACAGTCTTCACAGCCTCAATTGAGCCAAAAGCCTCACCCGCTGCAATGTCCTCACCTACGCTATCCTCCACATCTACATATACGATCTCACCAAGCTCGCTCTGAGCGAAGTCTGTGATACCTACAGTGGCCTTGTCGCCTTCTATAAGGAACCATTCGTGATCCTTGCTGTACTTCAAGTTCTCTGGAAAATTCATAACTGCGTCTTTTGTTTTTAGTTTTGTTTTGATTTACAACTTTTATTCGCCAAAGTTACCAAACTTTTCTCAATCTCGCAATAGGTATGCCCAAACCATCTCTATACTTAGCTATTGTTCGGCGTGCTACGGTAAATCCCTCCTCCTTTAATTTGTGTCGGAGAGCTTCGTCGGAAAGGGGATTATTCTTATCCTCCTCCTCAATCAATTGCTTCAACAACTGCTTTACCGAATGCGTAGTCACCTCATCTCCGTCATCATTGGTGATACCCTCAGAGAAGAGTTGTTTCAAAGGGATGATCCCGAAATCGGTTTGCACATACTTGGTACTAGTCACCCTGGAGATGGTACTGACATCATACCCTACTATATCGGCCACATCCTGAAGAATCATCGGCTTAAGCAACGCCACATCACCCGTAAGAAAATATTCGCGCTGCAACCGGACAATCGCCATCATGGTAGTAATGAGGGTATTATTGCGTTGCTTGATCATCTCCACAAACCCGCGAGCGTCATCAAGCTTCTGCTTAACAAATCGACTTGCTTCACGCTCCTCCTTACCCTTAGGTTCTCTTTGAGTAAGTTCCTGTAGCTGCTCCTCAAACTCATGGCTTACTCTTACCTCGGGTATATCACCACTATGGAGTGTCACCAGAAGTTCCCCATCGCGCTCAGTAACCTCAAAGTCGGGTATCACCGTCATCAGCGTATCCTGCAACTTACTAGAAAAGTCTAGCCCTGGACTGGGATTGAGACTAGTAATCAAACGGATAGCTGCCCTTAGCTCCTCCTCACTTGCTTTAGTACTTTCTGAAAGACGGTCAATCTGCTTGTGAGTCAACTCATCAAAGTGGTCTCTTACAAGCTTTCGCGCTAGTTGCACCACTTCGGTAGGCTTACGACGCTCCAATTGTAGCATCAGGCACTCCTGCAAAGAGCGAGCTGCTATCCCTGCAGGCTCCAAACTCTGCACTACACTCAATATATATGTAAGGTGTGCTTCCGATATTTCTACACCCTGGTAGATTGCTAAATCGTCCGAAATACCCAGCAGTGATCGCCGGAGATAACCATCATCATCTAGGCTACCAACGAGGAAACTAGCAATTTGCTGATCTCGCTCACTCAGTTCGGTTAATGGCAATTGCTCATTAAGAGACTCTTGAAGGCTCTGCTCCTCTGCAAAAGGAATCTCATCAGCACCTTTCTGCCCTTCATAGTAGCGACGCAGAGTGGTCTCAGGGATGTCATCCACATCTGCATAGTCATCCATGGAGATCTCCTCCTCAGATTGCATCTCGTCAGACTGGCTGTCAAGAGGCTCATCAGGATCCGAGTCATGTCCCTCCTCCAGTGCTGGATTTTCGATCAGCTCCTGTTTGACACGCTCAGCTAGCTCCGTATGAGGAAGCATCACCATATTCATCACCTGTATCTGCCAGGTGGAGAGGTTTTGCGCGAGCTTTTGCTTTAGTTTGCTACTATGACCATCGGTCGTCATAATTCTGTCACTTCGACTTGAGTTCCTCTACAATCTGAGCCACCCTCTCACCAATACCGATGGTATAACCTTGGGAGACAAATACCACTCTATTGAATGTATCTGCAATGATCACCACTGGTTTATCCAACCTGCCAGATAGCTCGTTGCTCTTCACGAAGTCATACTCTATATCCCATTTATCCTCACCCCAAATTGCTTCTGGCAATAGCGACTTCAGCTCAGCAGAGGGGTCATTGATAAGTACCACAGTAGGCAACAAAAGCTTTCCATCAGCCCCCTTTATCGCTTGCATATCTCGCAGGATGTGATCGGTAGGCTCATGATGGGCACGTCCTAAAATAAGGAGATAATACCCACGCCCAGTAGAACTAATAAGTGACTTATCGCTATCGCTAGTTAGATCGTGGTAAAGAGACTCGGCATTAAGGCTTCCTATTACACCAATTGCTGTTTCATCTCGATCAAAAAGGAGAGGAGCGACCTTGCCACACTCCTGTTTTCGCAGAGCCATCAATACCGCACCATTGGCAAGCCTTGTACCCGTAAGAAGGTAATTTCTATTATGGAGGAGCTTAGCCCCAGAGACTTGATCATATGGAAGCTGCCAATCAAAGCCATAAGTAGATAGCTGTCCTTCATCATCGACATAGCCTATTGAAAAGTTGGTCTCATACTTAGGTGTCTTGAGGTATCCTTCAGGCTTATAGGAGAGCAGAAGCTGGCAGTCGGCACTGACCTCTTCACTTTCAGTTTTTTCTTTGAATGGCAAAATCTCTGCACGCTGTTGCTCGTCCTTGAAAAGAATCACACCATTAGCTGTGTCGTACTTCGCAGAGATACCTGCTGTACGAAGCAAACGCACCAATAGCACCTGAAGGCTACGCAAATCACCAACTTTATACTGCCACACAGTTGCTGGGCTCATTACAATACCCCTCGGATTATATGACTCATCTACCTTAAATCCATCAACCACCATTGCAAGCGTCTTGGCCTTTTCTGCTATAGAAAGAGTTTCCCACTCAGGGTGAGCACTCTTTATCTCCTTAATCGCTTCATCGAGTTGCTTCTGGACAGGATAGAGATGCTCCAACATCACTCTAGGAGAGAATAGGTCGGCATCACTCCATTGAACAGAGGTGAGATCACGCGACAAAGTCTCTCTCAGCACGTCAATATTGACATCATGGAGATCCTTATCGGTCAAGGAGGCTAATATCGCCATCGCTTCTTGGACTTTACCCTGCTGTGCCGAAGATCTTAAGAAGTCGGCAATTTCCCTATGATAACCACGACTTTCCTTATACAGACGTGATAGCTGTGCTGCTTTTTCTCCAGAAAGTCCTAGCTCTTTAGTCAATGAATTTGCCTGTTCATCAGTAGGGAAGGTATCGGTATATGATTGGCGAAGGGCATTATTTTCCTCCATTCGCTTAGCGTTGATGTGCTCCATCTCCTCCGTGACGGCAATTTGGGGCACTCTCTCAATAGGAGGTGTGATGGTCAGATGCATCTCAGAGGGGACCTCACTCCAATCACCTAGAGTAAGCTTCAGAGTACCACCGCCCTCTTTATTAGTGAGTTTGCCTATCGCCATGTCCTGCGGACTACGACTAGCCACCACCACTACATCACCAAAACCTAGCTCTACCGAGGCTTCACCCAATCGATTGGTAGTGCGAGTTACAGCAGGATAGAGATCGGCATAGTTATAAATTCTAAAGGTCACCTTAACCCCCTCCAGTGGCTTTCCCTCTTTATCCACTACGGTCACCATCGCTGGAGCTACAGGGATATAATTCTCAGAGACGTTGAGCTCAGTCGTATTGAGATCAGCGCCAAGCCACTCTTCCTTACCCACATACGGTCCGAAAGCCCTGGTATGCAAGAGCATCGCCCTAAGCACTGGAGCATCAAACCAAGCGTGGTCTAGTACAGGAGCAGGCTCACTGGCTCCTAAATAGTGCCATTCGCCATCTACCCACGCCTCGACCCAAGCGTGATTATCATCAGTATGTGCCCACCTTGGAGTGTATACTTGCCGAGCGGGGATACCTACTGTACGCAATACTGAAACAAAAAAGGTACTCTGCTCCCCGCACCGCCCTAGCGCATTTCGAAGAGTAGCCAAAGGCGAAGAGGTACGACCATCACTAGGAGCATAAGTAATGTGTTGATGAGCCCAGTGATTGAGCTCTATCACTGCCTGCTCCATGGTCATATCCTTCACAAGATCTCTAAGCTCCTCATAGTAGGTAGTGCGAAAGTCGTCAAGAATTTCATTATTCACCCTTAGTGGTAAGACAAAAGCTCTCCACTGATCGAGTGGCACGCTACTTCCCCATGGAAGCTCCTGACGCGCTTTGATTGCCACATCGATATTGGCTCGATAAAACTCAGGGGAATGATCCAATATATCAGGAGTATAAGAATAGGCATAGAGCCAAGTCATTGCGGCCTTTTCATTTGAAGTGAGAGAGTCACCAAAGTCAATAGCTTCAATACCCAAGTATGCCAACTTATCAGAGAGTGCACTTTCGGCACTACGCACTACCTCACTAGAGAATAGCGACTCATTTTTACTCTCAGCTCCCCCACAAGCCACAAGAGCTAAAGAAAGCCATAACGCTGAGGTCACAGCAAGACATTTAAAATTCCTTATAAGCTTCATAAGTATCATTTACGATGACAAATTGATCAAGTGCTCAAATGTACTCATTTTTAATGACACTCCAAGCCACCACCCCAAGTAAGTAGGGGCCACACCTTAGAAAGGCCATTATCGCACGACGTTCATAGTGGCAGGAGTCTCTTTGTTAAGAAAAAGAAAATAGAGATATCAGGGGAGATTATCTACCGAAGTTTTTGTATATTTGAAAAGCAAATCAAAGACCAGAAACAGATACATATGTAATGATAAACGACCATAAACTACCAACCAAAAAGGATCAAGCCGACTTTGAAAAAGAGCTCGTTGGCCTACAGCCAAATATGTACAGCTTTGCTCTCTCATTAACCGCTAATCCCACAAATGCCGAAGACTTGATGCAAGAGACCTCGCTCAGGGTGCTGGATAATAGAGACAAGTATCGACCCAACACCAACTTCAAAGGGTGGGTATTTACCGTGATGCGCAACCTCTTTATTAATAGCTACCACAGAAGCGTTCGGACCAATAATATTATTGATGACTCTGCCGACCTCTCCTATATTGGTAGCCAAAGAGATACAGAGGGTCTTGGGGCTCCCGATCACGAGCTAAGTCTTAAAGAGATCAATCAAGCAATAGAGGCATTAGACGAATTGTATCAGATCCCATTTTCACTCTACCTTTCGGGCTTTAAATATAAGGAGATAGCCGATCAACTTGATCTCCCAATAGGGACAATCAAAAGCCGAATATTCTTTGCTCGCAAGCAGCTTCAAGAGCAATTGAGTGACTATCGGTAAATCCACATTATAAGTGACCTAAAATGGCACCTTAAGAGTTTATTCTTAGGGTGCCATTCCTTTTAATGTTAGAGAAACAGAAAATTTACAAGTCAAAAGTCTTTGCAATTGAAATTTTTAGTGTATATTTGCCAACAAAGGGAATTAACGGGAGTGAATGAGAGGTCATTGCTCCGAGTGTTGCATAAGCTAACTAGCATATAGTATGAAGATATAGCCAACTTGAAAGCAAAATAGGCGCCTCCAAGTTTGGACAACGATAGTAAGGGTTGGCAAGAGCCCTTGCTCGGGTGTTGACCTTGGTTGACATTCGATACATTTGGGATTTTAAATGATGATTGCAGTTACCTCGACGCCTGGAAGGCGTCGGGGTGATTTTTTTCTGTATCATGGCAATGCTCAATAAGTGCACGATAATGTTGCACGAAGTGCCATTCTCCAATTAGCCTCTTTTGAGCCTAGCTATAGAGCTTCATAACCCGATGGTATATCAAGGCAAAAAATTAGATGCAACTAAGCATTTGCTTAGATGCATCTAATCATTTGCTTAGTTGCAACTAACCGATTGCTTAGTTGCAACTAAACTAGCGCCTTTATACGACACTGAGTATCAACCTATTACAAAAACATCTTTTAACGCCCTATTTTCCTCAAGAAGTTCGCAGGTAAAATTGAATTATTGCCACCTTATCAGTAGAGCTATAGTAGGATCAACTCTGCAACTAGGTTGCAGAGAAAAGGGTCTATCTTTGTGGAAGTAATAACAATCAAACAGGTACAAGAATTATGGGAGATAATCATAGTCAAGTTCACGGACATGAGGAAGAGGAGGTAAGCCTTAAGCCGATTTTCATTTCGGCAGCCATATTAGTGTTAATCGTTGTGGGCCAACACTTCTGGAGTTGGTGGCCACAAGGGTGGTTACAAGATGTGCTTTACATCCTCGCATTTTGCCCTGTAGGAATTCCTGTCCTTATAGAGGCGTGGGAGCTCCTCTGGAAGGAGCACTCCTTCTTTAATGAGTGTGCATTGATGTCGATAGCAACCATTGGGGCATTTTGTATTGACCAACAAAATGAAGCGGTACTCCTTATGCTTCTCTACCAATTAGGAGAGTACCTGCAAGATAAAGCGGTACACAAGGTGCGCCGCAGTATCTCCAAGACTGCCGATGTGCGTAGCCAAACAGTCCTTAAAATAGAGGGACAAGAGACAAAAGAGATACCAGCAAAAGAGGCGCAAGTGGGCGATTACTTGAGAGTAATCCCAGGCATGCGAGTATCGCTGGATGGAAAGCTTCTCTCGGAGGAAGCCCTTTTGGACCTCTCTGCACTTACAGGTGAGAGTATGCTTGAGGAGCGGGAGAAGGGTGCAGAAATCCTTGCCGGCAGTGTAGTGAGCACACGCCCTATAGATATTGTAGTGACCAAACCATACGAGGATAGCACATTGGCACGTATCCTTCAGATGACCGAAGAGGCGAGCGAACGAAAACCTGAAACAGAGCGACTTATTCGTCGATTTGCAAGAGTCTATACCCCAATTGTTTTCGGGCTTGCTCTCCTTGTAGTATTAGCACCATGGATATGGAGCTTGGCATCTTCTAGCTTCCAATACGAGTTCTCTGATTGGCTCTATAAGGCACTAGTCTTCTTGGTAATCTCTTGTCCTTGTGCATTGGTCATCAGTGTCCCTCTGACCTATTTTAGCGGAATGGGGGCTACTAGTCGTCATGGGCTACTATTTAAAGGAGCACTCTATTTGGAAGAATTAAGGAGGATCACAGCAGTAGTATTCGATAAGACTGGAACCCTCACAGTAGGAGAGTTTGAGGTAAAAAAGGTGCTCACATCTAGCATCAGCAGTGAAGATGCATTGGGGTACATATCGGCAGTTGAAGCACATAGTAGCCACCCAATGGCACAAGCCATTCTGAGGCACACTACAAATAGTGAGCGGAAGGAAGTAAAGGACATTGAAGAGGTTACCGGAATGGGGCTGACAGCAATTGGCAGTAATGGCGAACGGTTACTAGTAGGAAGCGAACGAATGATGCTCAAGGAAGGGCTTGAGGTGCCCCAATCTCTATCTCCTCAGGGAGAAAGTGCCGTACTGCTTGCCATAGACAGAGCTGTCAAAGCAACTGTAATTCTTTCCGACCAAATAAAGCCTCAGAGCAAGGCAACTATATCGGATCTCCAACACCTTGGAATCAATAAACTGGTGATGCTCTCTGGCGACAAACCAGAAGTGGTGCTAGCAACAGCTAAAGAAATAGGTCTTCAGGATGCAAGAGGCTCCCTACTCCCTGATGATAAGATGAGGGCAGTGGAGGAGCTGATGGTAAATGATCGGGTAGCCTTTGTCGGGGATGGACTGAACGATGCTCCAGTAATGACCATGAGCCACGTGGGAATAGCAATGGGTGGTATCGCCAGTGATGCCACTATAGAGGCAGCAGACATCGTAATACAAGGTAACGACCCATATAAAGTGGTGCAAGGAATAGAAGTTTCAAGGCATACCCATAAGATTGTAGTACAAAATATTATCTTTGCACTAGGGTTTAAGTTTGCAGTGATGATTTTGGCACTATTGGGCTTTGCTTCCTTAACGCTTGCTGTACTTGCCGATGTAGGTGTGACACTCCTTGCAGTACTCAATTCACTCCGTGCACTTTACTTTAGAGCCAAAACACTTCAAGAATGATAGGAAAGACTATGGAACGAGAAAGACTATCAAAGCTACTAAGCCACTTTGGCGTGAGGGTAACTCCAGTGAGATACCTCTTGTATCAGGCTCTAGAGGAAGCGACTGTGGCAATGAGTCTGAGCGATCTAGAGGTAGAGCTACGCACGATAGATAAGAGTAGTATCTTTCGGAACCTACAATTATTTCTCGAGGCTGGTCTCATCCATCAAATACAGGATGGTAGTGGCGTTGCCAAGTATGCCGTAAGTCAGGTAGAGAGCGTTGAACACCCCACAACCCATGCTCATTTCACTTGTCGGAAGTGTGCTGAAACCATTTGCCTCGAAGGTATCACTTTGGACCTTACACAGCTTGCCATTCCAGAGGGCTTTCAGGTGGATGGCTACACACTCATACTCAAGGGGATTTGCCCACACTGTAAGCGCTAAGTAGATAAGCCTCAATCATTGCCAACACCCCGGCACGTCTACTTCTGACATCTTTTTGGGGAATAATAGATAATTGATTACCTTTGCTAGTGTGAAAAAGTGACTTCATAGAGCAATAGATGGGAAAGGTAATAGCAATATCCAATCAAAAGGGTGGCGTAGGTAAGACGACTACGACAATCAATCTCGCCGCATCACTAGTGGCCTTAGAGAAAAAGGTACTAATCATAGATGCTGACCCTCAGGCCAATGCAACAAGTGGCTTGGGAGCTACCCCTTTATCACCCAATAAGACGGTCTACAACTGCATGCTAGGCGAAGCCAATCCTCGTGAGTGTCTTGTGGAGACCTCCGTGGAAGGGCTCATGATACTTCCCTCTCATAGCGATCTCTCTGGGGCAGAAGTAGAGCTAGTCTCTGTCCCTGACCGTGAGTTCGTGATGCGTAAGATTACGGATCAGCTTCGAAACGATTATGACTTTATTTTTATCGATTGTTCTCCAAGCTTAGGACTCATCACGGTATCGGTCTTGGCTGCAGCAGACTCTGTAATCATACCTGTACAGTGTGAATACTTCGCACTGGAGGGGATCAGCAAGCTATTGAGCACCTTGCAGGTAGTTAAGCGAAGAATCAATCCAAAGATAGATATTGAGGGCTTTCTTATGACCATGTATGATGCCCGTACTCGTCACTCCAATCAAGTGTACGAGGAGGTTAAGAAACACTTTAAGAGCTTAGTATTCTCCAGTGTCATACATCGTAACGTGAGACTTAGCGAAGCCCCTAGCTTCGGGCAGTCGGTGCTAGACTTTGACATAGACTCTCGTGGCAGTCAAAATTACCTTCAACTAGCTCGCGAGCTTCTGGAGAAGAACAAACAATTATGAGCAAAAACATCAATAAGAAAAATAGCCTTGGCAGGGGACTAGATGCTCTGATCACACCAACACTCAGTGATGTGGATGTGCAGGGCTCTTCCTCCTTTAATGAAATAAATCTTGAGGATATCATACCTAATCCCGAGCAGCCGAGAGAGGAGTTTGACCCTGAAGCCCTCGAGGAGCTAGCACAGTCTATTAGGCACCTAGGTATTATTCAGCCAATCACCGTGCATGCACTCTCTGATAATATAGGGAAGTACCGTATCATCAGTGGAGAGCGCAGGTATAGAGCAGCCAAGATAGCTGGGCTCGAGCGCATCCCTGCCTATATACGCACCGCCGAAGATGAGCAGATTATGGAAATGGCTCTGATTGAAAATATTCAGCGCCAAGACCTCAACGCCATCGAAGTAGCACTCGCCTTTAAGAAGCTGATCGAAGGCTACGACCTTACACAGGAAGAGCTGAGCAATAGAGTGGGCAAGAAGAGAGCCACTATTTCCAACTACATCCGGCTCTTAAAGCTCCCTGCAGAGATACAAATGGGCTTAAAGGATAACAAAGTCTCTATGGGGCATGCCCGTTCTCTTCTAGGCATCGACGATCCTGAGGTGCAACTAGCTTTCTACGAGCAAGTAATCGCAGACCACATCTCAGTACGTAGCCTAGAGCAGATGGTCAAGCTATACAATGAGCCAGAGGAAGAGATACCCGATAAACCACGCTCCTCCAACAACAGCAAAAGGAAACCCACCAATAGCGAAGAGGTAGAGCTACTCACCAATCGCTTCAGAAGTCTCTTTGGGACCAAGGTGACCATGACGCTCAGTGAGCAGGGCAAGGGGAAAATAAATATTCCATTTGACTCCAATGACCAGCTTGAGCATATTCTTGCACTGCTAGACCGACTATGAGGAGAGTTCAGCAAATCTCATTGCTAGCACTCTTTTGGCTGGCACTATCGCTATCGGCCAAAGCAGACCTTGTGCCAACTGATAGCATACCTCCCGACTCCGTCGTTCAAAGTGCCACTAGAGACAAGGTGGTAGAAGAGGTAGTGCCAAATAAAAAGAGTAAAGAGGTAAAGAGCTTTCAACCCAATTCCACAAAAGCCGTACTATTTAGCATCATCCCTGGTGGTGGACAAGTGTACAACCGAGTATATTGGAAACTCCCTATAGTAATTGGTGCCTATACTGCTTGCTACTATGCTATCTCTTGGAATAATAATAACCTCCTTGATTACGCAACTGCATTTAGGGACATCAAGAGCTCCACACCTATGGAGCATCAAAGTTGGAAAGACTTTATTCCCTACGGTGCAGACCCCAAGAGCTATGTCAATAATACAGGCTTTCACGAACAACTTAGGAGAGGTCGTGACTTCTATCGACGCAATCGCGATCTCAGCATCATCATTACTGTAGGTATCTATGCCCTATTTATGATTGATGCCTATGTCGATGCTGAGCTATATAGCTTCGACATTTCGCCTAATCTCACCCTTTCCTATGCCCCAGCCTATATCCCCTCCACCCCACAAACGCCCGACAGCGGGATAGGCGTGCAATTAGCACTTACATTCTAAGCATTTTAGACATATGACGATGAATAGACTTCTTCTTACAGCTACCCTATTACTTGGCTTTTGCACTGCACTTTTCTGTCAAGAGCCCAATAATGGGGAGGAGGTAAACATAGAGGATCTTGGCCGACTTCCCGAAAGCTTTGAGATGAGCCTTGATTCACTATTCAATCGTAGATATAAAGAATATTACAATCTCTCCAAGAGAGATAAGCCCAATACCCAAAGTACTCGGACACTAGATCAACTCTATCGCAGTCGTCTACACGCTATGGAGAGTGCCATTCCCCTCACATACAATCCCATAGTTCGCGAAGCCATTGAGCTCTATGTCAATAAGCGAAGTCGCCTGCTCAGCCTAATGCTTGCTAAGGCCACCTACTACTTTCCCATCATAGAGTCGGCCTTGGATAAGTATGGAATGCCTTTAGAGCTAAAATACCTCGCCATCGTAGAGAGTGCCCTCAACCCAACTGCTGTCAGTAGGGCTGGAGCCACAGGGCTTTGGCAGTTTATGCTCCCCACGGGCAAGGCTTACGGACTTCATATCGATAGCATGGTCGACGAACGGTGCGACCCCTACAAGAGCTCCGAAGCAATGGCACGCTACTTTCAGGATATGTATGCTCTATACGGCGATTGGATGCTCTCCATTGCCGCCTATAATTGTGGCCCAGGGAATGTCAATAAAGCGATCCGTCGCTCAGGAGGTAAGACCGATTTCTGGCAGATTTATCAATACCTACCTCGTGAGACCCGATCATACGTGCCCTTCTTCATTGCTGCTTTCTATGCTATGGAGCACTACGATGAGCACGATATCCGACCCAATATAGTCAATGTCCCTCTCGCCACCGATACCGTACATATTAACTTCCGACTCAGCTTCGATGAGATACAGCAAGCCAGTGGAGTGGATATGAAGGTGATTGAGGATCTCAACCCAATGTATAAAAAGAGGATTATCCCCGGCAATAACGGTACACAGATACTTAGATTACCCACTGCCGATGCTACTGCATTTAGTATACAAAAGGATCAGCTACTCGCCAAGCGACAGTCGGAGCAGAGTACCGAAGAGCTTAAGGAGTCTAGCAATGACACCGCTGCCCATGCGATCACCCATACCGTAAGGCGAGGTGAGACGCTCTCCAAGATAGCCTCTAAATACGGGGTCACCATCAACGATATCAAAGCATGGAATAACCTCTCTAGTAACAGCCTAAGGGTTGGGCAAAAGCTCTCCATCAACGGCTCCAAAGGTAGTAGCCAAAGAAGCTCCAAACAAAGTAGTGCCTCTCCAAAGGTCAGATATTACACAGTAAAGAAAGGTGATACTCTGAGCGGAATAGCTCAAAAGTATAAAGGAGCCACCGTACAAAAGATAAGGCGAGCCAATAACATTCGTGGAAATAACATACGGCCCGGTCAGCGATTGGTTATTCCTTATTAACTCCACTTATTAACCCCACTTGTCACGGCAAATATCAAAGACAATTATGTCTAAGTGCTATCGATTAATAGTATTGCTCATCTCGCTACTTGCATTGGCATGCGATAGAGTACCAGAGCTACCTTCTATCCAGCTCTCAAAGGATAACCCACTCCAGTTTCTAGTGGTCAATGAAGGGCTTTTCACCACCAATACAGCAGCACTCTCCGCTGTCTATAAGGATGGTACCATTTACTGGGATGTCTTTGAGCCAATCAATCAGCGACCGCTTGGCGATGTTGCCCAAAGCATCACGCTTATCAATGGCAAGCTTTTCGTAGCCATTAATAATAGTCGGCGCATAGAAGTACTAGACCCCACCACCTTTAAGTCTGTTGCCTCCCTACGGTATAGCCAAAGTGGCTCACCACGTTACATCACTCCCCTGACCAATAATACCGCACTGGTTAGTGACCTCTATGGCCAGCTAGTGAAGATCAGCACCACCCCACCCTATGAGGTACTAGAGTATATCTCACTCCTCACTGCAAGTTCAGGCATAGAGCAGATGGTTACAGTCAGAAACAAGGTATTTGGCGCCTACCTCAATCGAGGAATTGCCATTTTAGATGCCGAAAAGCTATGGATACCCAATATGCGACTTATAGATGGGCTAGATATTCCATGGGAGCTTGGTGGTTGCCAATTGCTAGTTGACCATCACCAGAGAGTGTGGTGCACTAGCCTTCTGCCCAATGGAGTAAAGCTATCGGCTATCGACTCTCAGAGCGAAACGATCGTAGCTGAGGTGGCACTATCCTTTGATCGCTCAGAGCCTCAGGAGGGCGATATCATCGGTATGCCCAAAAACAATCGTGTAGATATAGACCCCACTGGGCAATATATCTATATCAATCTATACACTCAGTCAAAAGAGGGGCAACCTCTACAGACCCTATTCACCATTGACGTAGACAGTCACAAAGTCTCCAAATATCTCGAGCTCCCTGGAGTGAAGATGATGTATGGTATGAATGTCTCACCCGATGGAGATGTCTTTATCTGCGACTGCCTCGATTACTCAGCACAGCGTGGGTATATTCGTCAGTTTCCCAAAGATGGTGGTGAAGTACGGAGTTATAAGGTTGGTGTATACCCCAATCGCATATTCTTTCCACCGAAAGGAGGTTGGCAATGAAGCGAATTCTTAGCATCGTACTTACCTTTTGTGCTGGCACCATAGCCT
Organism: Porphyromonas somerae; assembly: GCF_022845615.1. Lineage (NCBI taxonomy): Bacteria > Pseudomonadati > Bacteroidota > Bacteroidia > Bacteroidales > Porphyromonadaceae > Porphyromonas > Porphyromonas somerae. The sequence goes on from NZ_AP025559.1 coordinate 1,512,810, forward strand.
CTTATGCACAAGAACAGACCACCGTACTAGATACGCTATTTGTGGTCTCCAAATCCATCACCACCCGCTCCGAAGTTAATACAGGAGCTAAAATAGAGCAAATACCTATTGAGCTACTACAGATCAATAGCTCTAGAAATATGGCAGAGTTACTTGCCGAAAACACCTCTATCAGCGTCAAGAGCCAAGGACTTGGTGCCAATGCTACCGCCTCCTTTCGTGGGGCAAGTGCAGCTCAGACAAGAGTAAATTGGAATGGCATCAATATCACCCCTGTGATGGCAGGGATATTCGACTTTTCCCAGATGCCAGTCTTCTTTGCCGACCAGGTAGCTCTCTATCACGGTGCCAACGATATCAAGAGTGGCACAGGAGCAGTGGGCGGAAGCGTCAACATCGATAACCTCCCCTATTGGGACGGAGCTTCTCACTTTGACCTTGGTGCCGAGTATGGCTCATACAATACCTACACTGCCAAAGGGTATGCCCGGTACGGCACCCGTCGATTTTCTGGTAAAAGCAGAGCCTACTACCAGCACTCCGATAATGACTATCAATACATCAATAAAGTCTCAGGCCTTGATGCCTTTAAGGAGCGGAGACAAGATGCAAGCTTCTCAATGCTCTCGGCTATGCAGGAACTACACTTCCGGCTAGGAGACCAAGCCTTTCTCTCATCGGCACTTTGGTATCAACGTGGCAATCGAATGCTACCACAGCCACTAGGTATTGAGACCACAGTTCACGAGCGTCAAGAGGAGCAAAACCTAAGAGGATACATAGGGTACAATGGTTACTTTGGAGCTAGTAAACTGGAGGGCAAGATCGCCTATATACAGTATGGTATGAAGTATTATCGGTGGTTTGATAACGACTACTTTCCACCGACCAATAATCTCAATGGCTCACGGACTGTACACTCCAGCATTGACTTTAGCCATTCCTTTAGCCCAAAGTGGCTTTACAATACCGCCCTCACCTACCGCCACGACCGTGCCAAAGCAGAGGATAGCAGAGAAGAGGATCCCATCGCAGGTGCCACTAGAGATATGCTCGCATGGCACCACGCACTCCGTTACAAGCCTATAGAGTGGCTAATTACCGATGGTCGATTGATGATTGAGAGTATAGACTGGCAACGCCCTGTCCTCACCTACTCCCTAGGGGCATCCGCTACGATACTCCCCGAGATGCTACACCTACGCTCTTCCTTCTCCTACAACTACCGACAGCCCACCCTCAATGAATTGTACTGGCACCCAGGTGGCAATCCCCACCTTCGTCCTGAAAAAGGATACACTTATGATGCCACTCTACTTTTCAAGATACGCCCCTTCAAAGCCCCACTAGACTTCTCAGCTGAGGCAACTGGCTACTTTATGGATATTGACGATTGGATCCTCTGGCTTCCAGTAGATGAAACGGTGCGATCAGGTCAGAGCCACAATCAATGGCTTTGGAGACCACAAAATAAGAGAGACACACGCTCCTACGGCACAGACCTACTCCTCAAAGTAGCCTACACAGGAGAGAAGGTTCGGAGTTCTCTCTCTTGGAGCTACGCTTTTACCCGTGCCTTTACTCGCACCAAGCAACATAATGATGATGGGGCTCTCCTCCACCAACTTCCCTACGTACCTCGGCAGAAGTGGAGCCTCCGCTTCACACTTGACTATGCTCGCTGTTTCCTTAACCTACAGACCTCTTATGTCGGTGTACGATACATCACCACCGACCAGAGCTACTTCACCCGACCCTACAATGTATCCCACCTACTCTTCGGATATCATTATACCATCGGAAAGTACGCTATCACCCCGCAAATAAGGATAGACAACCTATTCAACACTTACTACGAATCGACCAAGTATTACCCAATGCCTAGACGCACAGTACTCGGCTCACTACAAATAAGGTTTTAATCATGAAGAAAACTATCATTTCCCTACTTGCCCTACTATCGCTACTCCTAACAGCATGTAAGGGCGAAGAGTCTACCCCTGATACTGGAGAACTTCAATTAGAACTCTCCATGCCAGCAATGTTCTCCGGCCAAGAGATAAGCAAAAATTTAAGCTACTTCTGGCAAGAAGATGATCTAGTTACGCTAGAAATTCTCAGCGGTGGCAAAAGCATCACCCTCCACGAACTGACCCCCACCCGCCATTCCGATGGACTGAAAGCGACTCTTTCCATCACCCTACCTGAGGATATGCGTACCACAGGACTAACCATTCGGGGGGAGGTGAAAAGAAAGGGCGACCATTCGACCCCTACTCTACTAGCCTATCAAGCGCCACTACAAGATAATGACAAGAACCCCTCCTTCAATATTCGCGAGAAGGGCATTAACCCACCAATCTATCTACCAGAGACGACTCTACACAGGTCATCAGGCAAACAATCCTTACAGCTCTCCACGCTTGGGCACTTCTCTATTATTGAGCTATCCAATCAGTCTGATCAACCACTTACGGCACCAAAGGAGCTGCAGCTCACTTCCGATACACCATGGCTATGGGAAGGTTCCACTTATGATTATGTAGAGGGCAAATTAAAAGGAGAAAAGAGTCTCTCTTCCCTACCACTCAGTTTCAACGTCCAAGAGCTGCAACCAAAGGAAAGTCAAAAGATCCTATTATGGCTTCCCGAGGTAAACAAAGATACCAAGGTACATATCAGTGCCACCGACATTGAGAGCAACGCCGTTCCTTTCAGCGACGAAATGGCCATTAGCTTAGAGACTACGGATAAGATCTCACTTAGTACACAGCTTTTTAATTACGACCCAGCAAATAGCTTAGGTGGTGGAGATCCTTACTTCGCATTCAGAGACATCAAGTATTGGATTGGCTCAGGTAGCAAAAAGGCAGCGCTAGTGATCAATTGGCACGATGGAAACCAACCCGAAGCACTTGTCTGGGGCTATCGTTTTGACGGCAAGAAGAGTGCAGGTGAAATGCTAGAGGAGATCGCTAATCAAGACCCTAGACTACTGATTGCCATCGGTGAAGGTATGAAAAGTGGCACTTGTTTATTCAGCATTGCTTATCGTCCTATCATTGGTACTAGTCCCTATGAGATAAGATACAAAGAAAAGGTTCTCACACTCAAGAGTCAAGGGGTTCATATAGTGGACTTTGATCCAAAGAAGGACGATGCTACGGACCATTTCACCATCAGCGACCCTACCGCTAGATGGCAGACAGGTTTTTACAAGATTGGTTATTGGTCTTACTTTCACAAAGAAAGACGTCTCAACCCATTTGGCTTTTCCAGCACTGGTATTTGGAATACACAACTAATAGATGGTAGCTGGCATGGACTATCCTGGTGCTTATTTAGCAATGGTTCAATGAAGGGAGAACTACTCAGCACCACCTTTACTGCCGCTACTATACCAGATAAATAAGTATTCATTAATTTATAAACAACAGAACAATGAAAAGGCTTAATTTACTACTACTCACGCTACTAAGTAGCTTAGCGCTATTTAGCTGTATCTCCGATTCTGACAAGACTCCAGACTCACAAAAGAGCAAAAATGATGCTCGTGTATTTGTCCTCAACGAAGGAGTATACAATAAAGAGACTGGCTTCCTTGACGTCATTAATGCAGAAGGCGGCTACCAGTCTAAGGTTGATAAATCAAACCTAGGAGGCACAGCACAAGATCTCGCTTTCTTCAGTGATTATACCTACGTTATTGCCAAGGATCCAATAGAAGGAACGCACAAAGGTCGATTGGTTTCTCTAAAAACTGCTGATTATAGCATAGATAAGGATTACTCAGAACTCATCTCAGATCTAGAAAAGCCTTCACACATCGCCATTCTCGACCTACACAATATTTTTATTCGTGACGCAAAGGCTATCCATCGTCTAGACCTCGTGAATGGCAAACTCACCAAGGTAGAGGGCACTGACGGTGCTTCCGAGATGCAAATGGTAGCTCTAAACAATAGAGTAGTAGCCTCAGTAGGCAAGAAACTAGTCTCTATCAATAGAAACGAAGATAAGGTTACCAAAGAGCTTACACTAGATGCTTCCATCAAGGGCATAGCACAAGCTTGCCGTAGAGATGTGTTTGTAGCAACTCCTGCAGGTGAGAAGAGCACCATTTACAGAATTAACTCCAACGACCTCTCTATCATCAAGCAAAATGAAATTACTGGTGATGAAGGTAAGGCAATGGGAAATAACTACTGGGGCAGGTCATCAGTGATTGTTGCAAAAGACGACATCATCTACTACGCCGGTGGTGGCTCAGTCATCTACCGTCACAACTTTGCTAAAAACGAAACAAAGGCAATGGTCGATGTAGCTAGCGAAGGCTTTTATCCTGAAGGAACTATCACCTACAATAGCCTAGGGGTACACCCACGCACAGGTCACGTCTACATCACTCGTATCAAAGATTGGAGTGAAAACGATGTGAATGCCATCCTTGAGCTAGATCTCTCTGGCGACACTGGTAAGCTCGTTAAGAAGTACGAAAATAAGGTAGCTTATCCTGCCGGTTTCTACTTCCCAGCTAACCGCTAATCAATAATATCGCCTTCGTGCGATAGTATCAAAAGGGGTGCATACGCGTAGTATACACCCCTTTATTTATCACAAAGCCGATAGCTTATAGGATCTTTTCAATAGACTGCTTCAAAGAGTCCTTGCTTTGGGCACCCACCTTACGGTCAACTACCTCGCCATCCTTAACAAAAAGGATTGTAGGAATATTGCGAACTCCGAACTGTGCTACCACATCGTTATTCTCATCCACATTCATCTTACCGATACGTACCTTATCACCGTACTCCTCAGCAAGTTCATCAATGATAGGTGAAACCATACGACATGGACCACACCAAGGTGCCCAGAAGTCAATCACCATTGCACCACCTTTAGCTACCTCCTCTTGGAAGTTAGCATCTGTAAAAGTTAAAGCCATAATACTTATCTCTATAAAATTTATACTGTTTATATTCTCTCTTCTACTATATTCAACACATCACTCACCTAGATAGTTCACTTCAATTCAAAACTAACCCCACTCTCTTCATAAAGAGCCAGCTTATCTAGTAGCTCAGTAGAGACTGATACTCCTGAGAGCTGCGACGACTCTAGATTGACATAAACATCCTGAGTGCTATCAAAGATATAAAAACCTATGGACATAGGTCCCTTTGTCTCTCTACAATTATTCAGCGGAGGCATAATATCCTCATAAAACTGCTCAGTAATAGCCCATGTGGGGATAGTAATCTGCAGATCGCTCAGTAGTGAATCAGCCACCTCCTCCAGTAGTTGTATGCTATTGATCTTAAGGAAAGCACGGTCACCTGAGTAGCCCATCTCTGCCTCAGCACGCACCAAAATAAATAGTCCCTCACGGCCATACATAGAGTACTTAAGGTAGGAGTCACCAAAGAGAGCCAGCTCGCCTTCACCATTGTAGTCTTGTATCTTAATGAAGCCCGCCTTGGTATTCTTCTTGGTCATCATCTCACGGAACCCAGTCACAATGCCACCGAAGATCAGCTCCTTCCCCACATAATCCATCACGTCTCGTAGTTCTGACACTCCAATATTGCACTTATACTTCAGTGGAAGTGCATACTGGTCTAGTGGCGAAGCTGTGAGATAAAAGCCCAATAATTCCTTCTCCTTATTCAGGCGGTCCATATCATTCCACTGAGGAGCATGCTCCGAGAGCGTTGGCTTCGCCATCTCTTGAAAGAGGTCATCACCAAAGAGAGAGCCCATTGAGTGTGCCTTCTCCTCCTGAGTTCTATTGCCATAGTTGATCAACTTATCCAAGAAGGTCTCCTCTTTATTGCCCTCCATTTGATAGTAATCCTCACGAGTGAAAGTCTCGAAAGAGTCAAATGCACCGCTCAGCACTAATGCTTCAGAGACCTTCTTAGTGGTCGCTTTTCCTTCGACCCGAGCGAAAAAGTCATAGACATCGGCAAAAAGTCCATTCTCGCGCCGCTCCTCAATAATCTCACGAGCTGCCGAACTACTAAAGCCTTTAATAGCACCCAATCCGAAACGGATATGCCCAGCCTTATTCACCGAAAAGGCGAAGTTGGATTCGTTTACATCAGGATTGAAGACCTCAATCCCCATCTTCTTACTCTCATCGATATACTTCGTAATCTCCGTGATGTTATTGAGGTTTCGGCTCATCACACCTGCCATAAACTCTGCAGGATAATTAGCCTTGAGATAAGCCGTTTGATACGCCACCCAAGCATAGCAAGCAGCATGGCTCTTATTGAAGGCATACGAAGCGAACTTGAGCCAGTCGCCCCAAATCTTTTCTAGAATCTCCGCAGGGTGACCATTCTTCTGACCTCCCTCCATAAATAACTCCTTCAGCGAAGCCATCTGGTCGATTAGCTTCTTACCCATCGCCTTACGAAGAGAGTCCGACTGCCCTCTAGTAAAGTTGGCAATCTTACGGGAAAGTAGCATCACCTGCTCCTGATATACGGTGATACCATACGTCTCCTCAAGATACTCCTCCATCACAGAAAGGTCGTAAGTAATCGGTTCCCGACCATGCTTACGGGCAATAAAAGAAGGAATATTATCCATAGGGCCCGGTCGATAGAGTGCCACCATAGCAATCAAGTCCTCAAATTTGGTGGGCTTTAGTTGCATCAGCGACTTCTGCATACCAGGCGACTCAAATTGGAATACCGCCGAAGTCTTTCCAGCGCTAAAGAGCTCATAAGTCTTGGCATCATCCAGAGGAATCTTAGAAATATCCAGGTCTATCCCATGGCGAAGCTTAATATTATTGAGCGTCTCACGAATAATGGAGAGCGTCTTAAGCCCCAAAAAGTCCATCTTGATCAAGCCGGTTGACTCAATCACACTCCCCTCATATTGCGTCACCAAAATGTCCTCACCAGTATCCTTATCAGTGGTCACAAAGGTCGGAACGACGTCCGAGATATCTGTCTGACCGATAATAATACCGCAAGCATGCACACCAGTATTACGCACCGTTCCCTCCAGTTGCCGTGCATATTCTATCACATCATGTTTCAGAGGATCACCTTCGTAATAGGCATCCCTAAACTCTGGTATCTGCTTCAGCGTATTATTGATATTGACCTTGCCACCCTCCGGCATACGATCAGGGATCATCTTTGCCAGTGCATTGGTCTCCGAAAGGGGCAATCCTAGTACACGACCAAGGTCTTTAATGGCCATCTTAGCTGCCATCGTACCATAGGTAACGATATGTGCCACACGCTCCTTACCATAATGCTCCGTCACCCACCTCAGGATATCTTGCCGACCGTCATCATCGAAGTCGATATCAATATCCGGCAATGAAATACGGTCGGGATTTAAGAAACGCTCAAAAAGCAGGTCATACTTCAGTGGGTCCAAGTCGGTAATCCGCAGACAATAGGATACCAATGAGCCAGCGGCAGAACCTCTACCTGGTCCCACAGCCACGCCCAGTTTGCGGGCTTCGGCAATAAAGTCTTGCACAATCAAGAAGTAGCCAGGGAAACCCATGTTCTTAATGGTGGAGAGCTCAAAGTCTAGTCGCTCCGTTACCTCAGCACTCAGCTCCTCACCAAACCTTTTATGGGCTCCTTCATAGGCTAGATGGCGAAGGTAGTCATCATCATTCTCAAACTCTGCTGGGATCTCAAAGTGTGGCATCAGCGGTTTATTCTCAATAGAATAGGTCTCCACCTTATCAAAGATCTCCATGGTATTGGCTATCGCCTCGGGGATATCGGCAAATAGCTCCACCATCTGCTCCGTACTCTTGAGCCACTCCTGCTTAGTATAGGTCAGACGGTTAGGATCCTCGTAGTTCTTTGCCATGCTCACGCAGATCAGTCTATCGTGCGCCTCCCCATCCTCCTCTCGTACAAAGTGGACATCATTAGTGGCTACCAGCTTTACACCCGTCTCCTTAGAGAGTTGCACCAACACCTCGTTCACCTTCACTTGATGAGCATAGGTCTCCTGATTTCCCCTTGGCTTATCGGTCTTGTGTCGCTGCAACTCCAGATAATAGTCCTCCCCAAAGACCTCCTTGTGCCATAGCACCGCCTGCTTAGCCTCTTCCAGCCGACCATTCATGATCAGCTGCGGAATCTCTCCACCGAGACAAGCACTCAGCACAATCAATCCATCATGATACTCCTCCAGAAGCTCCTTATCAATCCTAGGACGACCATAAAAGCCTTCGGACGAAGACCTCGAAACCATCTTAATGAGGTTCTTGTACCCCTGCATATTCTTCGCCAAAACAATCAGGTGATAGCCACTCAAGTCCTGCTTCCCTTTCTTGCTCAAGCGTCCGTTCCTAGCCACATAGCACTCACAGCCAATGATGGACTTAAAGTTCCAATCCTCCCACCCCTTTATCTCCTCAAGGATCTTAGGTTTATCCTCCTCCGAAGCCCCTTCGAGCTTCTTCGTAAGGTCCTTGATCTTTTTCTTCTTCATCGATTTAGGGGCGTCCCAAAAAGACTTAATCCCCAGCATCACCCCGTGATCTGTAAGGGCAATCCCTGGCTGTCCATTCTTCTTTGCCTGCTCCAGCAACCCCTCTATTGACGACTGTCCATCCAGCACAGAGTAGTAGGAGTGGACATGTAAGTGTACAAAGTTCTGCATCTATATTACCTCCCCTTCAATTCATCATACTTAGCGAAAAACTGCTCTTCGCTCATCATCTCAATTCCTAGTTTCTCAGCCTTCTCCCGCTTACTTGGTCCCATATTCTCCCCAGCGATCACCAGCGACGTCTTTCCGCTGATACTCGAAACATTCTTACCTCCATTCGCCACAATCAGCTCCTTCAGTTCGTCACGTGTAATGGTATGGAAAATACCACTCACCACAATGCTCATCCCCTCCAGTAGCGAACCCTTTGGCTTTGGAGCAGTGTCTTCCGTAAACCGCAATTGTAGCCCCACCCTCTCCAGTCGCTCCAACGTCTCCACATTGTGGCTTTCCACAAAATACCTCAGGATATTCTCCGCAATCACAGGACCAATATCCTCTAGCTCCAAAAGCTCCTCACGGCTTGCCGACCGCAGCGCCTCCAGCGACCGAAAGTGATCCGCCAGATGTGCCGCCACCGTACTCCCTACCTGACGAATGCCAAGGCCGAAAAGCACCCGATCAAAGGGAGTCGCCTTAGAGGCCTCAATACTCTTGAGCAGATTGGTCGCCTTTTGCTCCTTAAAGCTAGGCAACCTAAGAAGCTCCCCCTCAGTAAGGTCGTACAGATCCGCCACGCTCCTCACCCCCAGCAAAGTGCAAAGCAAATGAATGGTCTTAGGACCGATATTGATATCCATCGCCTTACGGCTACAGAAATGCTCTATCTTACCCTCGATCTGAGCTGGACAGCCCCACTCATTGGGGCAAAAAGTGGCACTCAACCCCTCCTCACGCTCCAGTGGAGTTCCGCAATCCGGACAAACCTTGGGCATCGTCACCGCAGCGCCCGTTTTCTCATCCCTAAGGTCGTACCTCACAGAGGTAATTTTCGGGATAATCTCACCTCCCTTCTCCACCATCACCAAGTCCCCGATGTGCAGATCCAGTTCACTAATGATATCTGCATTATGGAGCGTAGCCCTCGAAACAGTAGTCCCAGAGAGCTCTATCGGCTCCAGATTCGCCACAGGAGTCATCACCCCCGTCCGTGCCACCTGATAGCTGACCGACTCTAGTCGCGTCAACGCCTTCTCTGCCGAAAACTTATAGGCCATCGCCCAGCGGGGCGACTTCGCCGTGGTGCCCAAAAGAGCGTGCAACGCATAGCTATCCACCTTCACCACTACTCCATCAGTTGCCACTGGTAGTTGATGCCGATGGGTGTCCCAATAGTCCAGATAAGCCTTCAGACCCTCTAGCGAATCGCATACCTGGCTATGCTCATCCACAGGGAGCCCCAGCTTCCTCATCAGCGCCAAGCGGTCGTGATGCAGGTCGGGCAACCACTGCTCATCATCACTCAGTAGGTAATAAAAGAAAGCAGTCGGCCTACGACTACGTATCACCGCCTCCACATGCTCCTTCGTCTTAATGGTTCCCGCCACTGCATTTCGAGGGTTAGCAAATGGAGGGAGCTCCTCCTCTTCACGCTCCTTATTGATTCTCTGAAATTCCGCCCAAGGGAGTAAGATCTCTCCACGCACCTCAACATAGGTAGGTAGATGCTCGCCCTCAAGCCTTTTCGGCACACACTCCATCGCTTGGATAGCCCTCGTCACATCCTCGCCTACTGTGCCATCACCTCGCGTCAAAGCCCGGCTCAAGACTCCCCCTTCATAGATAATAGAGATAGAGGTACCATCGAACTTCAGCTCCGCCACCAAGTCGGCATCCTTCCCCGCCAATTGATGAACCCGTCGGTAGAAGTCCAGCGTATCCTCCCACGAGTAACTATTGGCAAGCGAAAGCATCGGGTAGCGATGCTTAAACGTAGATCCTTCAGACTGGCTCACCCTCCCCAGTTTACCCTCCTTCCAAAACTCACTGCCCACCCGCTGTGTGGGCGAATCGGGAGTCACACGGTCGGGATATTGCTCCTCCAGCGCCTCCAACTCCTTCATCAAGAGGTCAAACTCCTGGTCACTAATGGTAGGAGCATTCAGCACATAGTACTCCTGCTCATATCGCTCCAGAAGCTTCCGAAGCTCTGCTATCCGATCATAATCTGCCTGAAATAAATCCATAGATGCTTATGTAGAGGGATCTGAGATATTTATGGGTTTTCTTTACTTCACTAGATACTCCGCAGTGACCGTGATGCTCACCGTCTTCTCCTTGCTAGAGGTATTGAAGTTACCACCCCACGAATAATCCTCATTAGAGTGCTTACCTATTATCTGGAAAGTACCTAGGCTCGCCTTCCGTAACCCTCCCAGGCGTGCCTTGCTCTCATCAGCAATCTGCTTTGCCCTCATACGAGCATCCTCAGAGGCGGCCGCCACCATCTGTAGCTTCAGGTCGGCCAGCTTAGTGTAGTAATAACGAGGGTCCTCAGAGTTAGCAGTCACATCCTGGGCAATCAGCTCACCCACCTCACGCACCACATTCTCTATCTCATCCACTCTCTGACTAGTCACCGTAGCAGTTTGCTGTACGATAAAGCCATTCTTAATCTCAATATACCGCTCCTGCTTAGGATCGTAGTAGCCGGTGATATCCTCCCGATAAGAGACTGGGCCAAAGACCACCTCACTCTCCTGCACCTTACGAGTGGTGAGAAAGTTGGCCAATATCTTTTGCTGACGCTCCACATCTTTCAGCCCCTCCAATGGAGTAGACGAATGGCTCTGAATCGTCACATTCCACACCACCAAGTCACTAACGAAGTCTTGTTCTGCCCCACCCTTCACACTGAGTGTCTTAGGCCCATCATTACGATGCACAAGAGCATGTCCTCCAATCGCCACAGCCACAATCATCGCCACTGCTATAGCCAACGTCCCGATCAATTTTGCCTTTCCCTGTTCCATACGTTCCAACTCTAAATAAATGGTTATTGGATAGAATTACCTTTCGTGCAAGATACCAAAAACTACCGCCACCACAAAGCCCCCACCAAAGTTTTTCCACACAAAAACCAAGGTAGAACTTAATTAAAAGACCAACACCAACTTCTTGTACCAGAGCTATCAAGAAATCGCATGGTAAAATGAAAAACAAAGACAGAACACTTACTTACCTGTATAAAAGGTGATTAGCTTCAATCATTAAATCATAAAATTTTTCCTTTAAATCAGATGTACATTTACGAGGAGAAAAGGATTTCACATTACAATTACTCACATCAGTAATCTGTGCAAATTCAGGGAAATAATCAACGCGACAGCCTCCTCCACATATATACATCAATTCACAAGAATTGCAGGGTTTGAAATTATCAATTCTAGAAATATCTTGTGCTTTTTTTGAAAGCATAACAATCCTAGAGAATGGAGTATTTTTCACATTGCATATTGGCTTCAAAGATGGAACGCGTGCACATAAATAAACTTGACCTGTTGCGTCAATGGAGAAAACACCATACATGCAATTATCCATAATCGTTGAATCACGAAAAGCGTTTGCAAAAGATCGGATTCTTATATCATATCCTGCTATCTGTGCTTTTATTCGAGAAACTGAATTAAAATACTCCATTTGCTCTTCTTGAGTCAAATGGACACTTCTTCCGTCGATGATCTGCTCAGAAAACTTGACACTAAAATTATTATGTGGAAGAATCTCGAATAACTCCTTACAAAATTCCACATACTTATCTTCTTCATGATTAATAACCACTGAAAAAGGGGGAGTAATTGCAATCTCAGAATGTACCCCATTGCTTGCAAACCTAATAAGAGTATTAATCGCTTTCTTAAAGTTTCCCTTTCCTCTCACAAGTGCATTTGACTCTTCTGAATATCCGTCAATAGATATTTGAACTGAATTAATAATGGGGCTAAATTTATCAATCATAGACTCATCCCATAAGACGCCATTAGTCATAAGCCTAACATTTAGTTTGCACTCATTAGATGCAAAAGCAACAATATCATACAAATCTTTTCTCATCGTGATCTCACCACCTGAAAAAGTTACAGATGACCCGTACTCAGAATAGCTAGTTAGAACCTTCTTAATACATTCACTGCTCAATTCCTGTTCAGATTTTTTCCCTGAAAACATATAACAGTGAGGACAAGTCATGTTACAACTGTTAGTAAGATAAAAATGCAATTGCTTAACGCTATCATTAATACAACTCTTAGTCTCGGTATTGCAAAAATCCCGAGCTACTATCTGTGTAACCGTATATTTTGCGTTATCAATTCCTCCTGTATACAAAGCTAAAGCTTCATCTAATTGGTGTTGAACTAATAGTTTAAAAAAATCAAACTGTAGATCATTTTCTAATACAATCCAGTTAGCTGTATTTGGGGAAATAACTAATATCTTTCCCTTATAATCAACCTTAACTATATTTGAGGGGAATATAAATCGGTGACAAGGATCAACACTTCTCTTAATATTCATATATCATAAAACAACAAACATCCTTTAAAAAGAACAAGGGTGACAAACCCTTGTTCAAACATACTTAATAGAGACTGCTTATGCTATGGTCTAGTCTATAGTAGTACAACGTTTAATGGTTACCATTCTGTATTACCATAACCACCATGAGTGCAACAGTGCCCCCAACATGCAGCGGCTAAGACTCTTCCATTCTCAACATAATTAGAAACTTCGTAGCATATTTCCATATTAACACATAATTTAATCTCACTTGCTCAAGGTGAATAAATTTGAAACAAAGCAGATATTGAGCATTCCTCAAAAATACAACATACATTAGAAGATATCTGCCACAAATACATATCTTAAGAATGCCTATAGCTCAAACAATATATTAAATTACATTCATACACAACACAATTAATCATCTTCTAAGAATTGCGCAACTTTCAAACTAGCACTTTTGAAAACCTCTTCAATTTGGGCACGAGCTTTTTCGGCATCTTCTTTAGTCAAGAAGAAGTTATTCCGCAAATTTTCAATCGTCTTTTCCCAAGCATCAGCTTCGGATGGCACCGTCCCCTCCTTCACATTCATATTGCTTTCCCAAGTCATGTATCGTAAGACTATGTAGTAATACTTTTGACCTGGCTTCATCTCTACTTTTTTCATCAGCCATTATTTTCATTTAGACATTTTGATTGGAGCTCCAATGCTCGCTCTGCACTGATATCTAGCAATCGTGCGAATCTTACGAGAAGTCTATCACTTCCTTCTGCAATGGCACCATCAACGATATATTCCGAGACAGCCTTCATATATTCCTTTTCATTTTCTGTGTAAGGATCAGAATATTCTGCAATCAATGTATCTGCTACCTCTTTGGAGAGACCAAGCTTACTACGAACTTGCTCGAGAAAAACTTTATGAAGAGAAGTAATAGCTCCATCCTCTTCTATAGCAAACTTAATCTCATCAATAAAAGCTTTTTCCGCATCAGAATGCTCTCCTGTCTCAACAATAGAGGCTTCTACAATAGGTGCCTCCACCTCTAGCACTTCTCTATTGACTTTTTGTAATTGGTCAACCGACTTGAAATTCACAGATATCACGATTTCTTTCTCCTCAATATTACTAAAGGTCTGCTCAACATTCCGCTCATACGATGGGTCCACTTTAGATATCAAGTTTGAAAACGAAGCCTTTAACTGTCGATTGTGTGAAGAACTCATATTTGAAGAGTCATGAGATGAAATACGCTCCGTATAGCTAAGTAAGTTACCTCCATTCGTACGCTGACGCACAAGGTTATTCCACTCCTCATTATTCTTCAGCCAAACTAAATCATTAGGAACGTATGGATTGCTAGTTGGCTCATAAGTGTATGTAATCTCGTGTTCTCGTTTCGTCTCTGAAGCATTTTGCTCCAGTATATTTTCATCTGACGAACCTTTTACTCCAAGAGCTTTTCGCCCTACTTCTAGCTCAAGTTTATTCAAGATAGCAGACTGACCATTTGAAGAACTACCCTTAGTCATCACAAACTTGATTTCTGTAGCACCAAGACATTGGCAGAGATAGCAAAACTCTTTTACCATTTCCACAAATAAAACATCGTATGCAGTTTCAAAAGGAAGGTAAACATCAGAATTAACAGGATGTGCGAAATATAGTGTATTTGCTTTGGGATGACCAATAGGTAGATGAATAGAACGAGGATAGTCTTTTAGAGTACACACAAGAGGTATATTTCCCTCATTATCAACCATTTCTGCAAGTTCAGCCTCATTCTTAACGAACAACATCACGTTTCTATCGGCATACTCTAAAACCTCACCTAGTGACTTGTATTCATTTTCTTCAGCACCCTCTTTCTTCAATAGCTCTCTGAATGACAACTCACCATTTAACATTCTATGTGCATCATTAACCTGAGCCTTATTTTCAAGTACATAGAAAAGATGATTTCGCTCATCAACGAATGTCCAACCGACGTCATTCCTGATAGAAGGATCGCTGTTTACACATTGTATTAGAAGATACGAAACTTGACCTCTTAACCACAATATACTTTGCACGAGATTCTCATTTACTTTTATTTCACGCTCAAATTCACGGAGCAGACTTCTACAAACATTTACCGCTTCCTTCAATAAATATTCTTTTTTTATACGTTGCTCTTCAGGTTCATCATTATCACAGCACAGCGTTTTGCTCTCTTCATAGAAGCAAGAAGCATAAAGATATTGATAAAACCATTTATTGTATATAAGTTTTGCTGAGTTGATAGTTGAAAGCATATGACTTTTTGCCTCATCAAACTTTTGCTCATTTATCAATTTATAGTACACCTTGTCTGGTGATTCACTGTCTGCAATTTTAATTATACTATTTAGTGTGTCACAAAACAGTGTCCCATATCCTTTCTCGTCAAATTCATTGATTTCAGATTCTGTACGTAGCGAGAAACTCCTAAAATAAGAACACAAAATATCTCCTTCCTCAATCTGTGTACCACTAGAAAAATGAGTATAAACAACTCTATCCTTACAACTAAAATGATCAAGAACATACCAATCCAAATCAACCATATCTTCCTCCTTGGTGTCCACATCAAATTTACGGATATAACGCTTGTTAGTAAGTAACACTCCTGCCAAGCTATTAAAAGATTGGATGAAAGCCTCTATACCAAATCCTTTCGTCTTCCATTTACTTCTGAACATCAAAATTTCCTCATCTGAGGAAAGATAAAAACTGCTTCGCAGTCGAGTTGCTAGTTCACTTGGAATATCAATGAGAAAAGTATAGTTATTATCAACATAATCATAAAGACCAGGCACTACATCACGCCCTAGCCTAGCTACAAACTCATCATAAATCTTGCTCATATTATTACTTATTTAAGATAGCATATAAACCGCAGTTAATTAGTCTAAAATTGTACAGTCAAGAGAGTAGAAATGCTAGGAGATAGCTTGAGGCTCCTTGACATCGTTGTAATCTGTGCATACACTCATCGCATTTAAATGTTATGTTCCCCGAAATCATAGTGCTACTTCTCTTAATGTGTTTATTCTTCTGAGGCAAATATAGCATTAGATACTGCGAGATCTCTGCAGTATCTCAAACAATTATTCATTCTAATAGTTAAAAATGGGGTTGACCCATTAATTTAACATTTGAGAGATAGATATAGTCATCCGAAAGAGAGGAGAGGGTGGTGTCTACTATGGGGTCCTCGGTTATCAGGGGTCATCCGCAGGCATCCGTTTGTGGCTTACGGGGCACTCGACTAGCCCGTTTTTCAAGCTAATAAATAATGTTCAAAATTTGAATAAAATAGGGGCGTCAAGACCTCCTTCGCAATCAATTGGAATTCAATACCATACAAAAGCGTTTGCCGAGATGCAACTAAGCGATCGGCGAGATGCAACTCGGCAAATGCTTAGTTGCAACTCGCCGATTGCTTAGTTGCATCTCCACTTTTGCCTTGCTCGTAGCGGAAAATGTGCGGGCTGTTTATTGAGAAGAAAACACCTCAAGGAGAGGGGGATTGCAAGAGTCTATTTATCAATGATTGATGGAAAAACCCGAAGAGGGTTTCATGGTGTATTAACCAAAGCTTCCCCCTGAAGGGGAGCGTTAGCGAGCCCGAAGGTGAAGCTTGGGTGGGGAAAGGACTATAAATAAGCTACCCCAAAGGGGTTGCATATACACCATCGCTTATGGATGTAAAAGTGCAACCCCTTCGGGGTAGTTGATGATGCCTTGCCCCTCTCCCCAACCTTCTCCTCCTCTAGGTACGCTTCGCCTACCTACGGAGGGGGAAGGCTGGGTTAATAGACCATGGAAGCCCTTCGGGCTTCTGCTATTCCTGCTTGAGGAGCTGAAAACCATACGTTAAGGACTTTCTCACGTGCCACCCGCGGGCGATGCAGGGGTTATGCATTATAAAGGATCTATAAAGGCATAAGAGCACCCGCCAGAGTGCCACTCAGATAGCCCCCGTGTCGGAGGGGCGAAAGCCCCTAACGACCGGCGGGGAAGAGGTGTACACCAACCATACGACCCTTGTGGTCGCACCCCCAATAAGTTGTGCGACCACAAGGGTCGATTGATATTATCATACTATTTCCCCGCCGGTCTTCGGCTCTACGAGCCTTGACCGGGGGCTATCTGAATGGCACCCTGGCGGGTGCTTTTTTTGGAACCTCCTCTGTGTATAGATAGGTGTAAAATACCCATGCGACCCCGGACGAGGGGTCGGACAACCCTAACTCTAGGTCTGACCCTCCCCACCCCTCAGCCGGGGTCAAGCAGGTGGTGAATATGCTCTTGCACACAGGTCGTTCGGGGCTAACGCCCCTCCGACCTGTGCCTATTTAAGAGGGACCTCTGCCGAGGTACTTACGCCATTATCCTCAACAGATTGTATATCATCATTCGCACAATAGTCTTTTCTAATGCGTAACCCCTGTAGGTGTTGTGAATGACACTCACGGATTACGATAATTTCAGTATCTTTGCTACAGATTTTGGATACATTAATAATATGTGGAAGCATAGGGGACTTTTGATTTCAGGGGGTGTGGCATTACTTGCCTTGGGAGGGGTTTGGCTCTATACCAAGTATGGAGATAGAGGTGCCAACGACAAGGAGGTTGTGGCTGCTACGGAGCGGGTAGTACGGCCAGTGGATTCGCTTTCTTCCAGTCTCTCTGTAGACGAAGCGGAGGAGCTGATCGCCGAAGCAAATAATGAGGTGCCAGTCTACGATCTTTACAAGGATTATTATACCAATAATATGATTTTTGAAGATGCCGAAGCGCCGTTCAATCAAGGCAGTGAACCGCTATCTCAATTTATTGACCGATTTAGAGAGGATGCCGTGTTTCAACGTGCTAGGACTTCTCTTGGCGAGGGGTCAAGTACTCCAGACTTTGGGAAGCTACAGATTGCGATTGCCCCTCCCGATAGCACTTACTTCTTTGCTGCTTGGCGGGAATTAGCCCCAAATGAAGCTGCCTTTTGCAAAGGGTATCTAGGGTCGGAGATGATTGAGGAGTATCTATTTGGCAGAAAGGATAGCCAATCACCATGGATGCTGATTGATTATTTCCGTGCCGATGACGCTATTTTCTGATGGGGTGGTTGTCCCCGCTATAGGTTGTGCGACCACAAGGGTCGATTGATATTATCGCACTATTTTACCCGCCGGTCGTTCGGGGGCTCCTGCCCCCTCCGACGCGGGGGCTATCTGAATGGCACCCTGTCGGGTGCGTTTATGGAACCTCTTCAATCGGGGGACGCGAGGGTTAGAGGCGAGGGTCTTGACCCCACATGAGCTTTTGGCGTAAGGTTTGGTAGAAGGAGTAGTGCTGTGAGTGGAGCACCTTGAGTCGCTTTTCCGACCGACGGATATGCACCGTGGCTCCGATGGTCTCGGGGTGGCTTTTGCCGTCGATAGCGAGGAGGAAGGCACCGCTTCGGCTCTCTATATGGAGCTCTATCTCGACGCTATTGGGGAGCACGATGGGTCGCATATTGAGGGTATGAGGGGCGATGGAGCATATCTGCATCACTGGGCTATGGGGGTGGACGACGGGTCCATTGACACTGAGGGCGTAGGCGGTGGAGCCGGTGGGGGTGGAGATGAGTTGGCCGTCGCCATCGGTATTGGCAATCAATTCGCCATTGATATAGGTGGCGACCGAAATCATACTGGCGGTATCACGCTTCATCACTGCCACCTCGTTGAGTGTGAGGGCGCGGAAGGTCTCCCTTCCCTCTTGGTCCGTCACGAAGCACTCCAGCAGGTCGCGCTCCTCAGAGAGGGCGGTGCCCGCCTCTAGCTCCTTCCAGAAGTGGGGAAACTCCTCTGGCTGTAGACTTGCTAGGAAGCCGAGATGACCTGAATTGATGCCGATAATGCCTGCCTTGGTGCCGGCGATCAACTTGGCAGTGCGTAGGAAGGTACCATCACCGCCCACACTGATCAGCAGGTCGGTATCCACCACTCCTCTAGGAGTGCAGATAGAGATACCCCCAAGTGAAAATCCTTCGGAAAGGAGATAGGTGTAGAGGCGCTGCTCGATCTGCAGAGAATGCTCAGGGTGGAGCGCAAGGATCGTCTTGATGAGTTGTCGGAAAGTCTCTGGATCGCTCTTTTGATGGACAGAGCCACAAAGTAGGATTTTCATAGGGGGCAATGGATTATAGTGTTCGTAATTTCTGAAAGTCGAGGGTGAGCCCATCCTCAGCTGCCAAAGTTCGTGGGAAGAGAGCTTGCGTATCTTTTAGCAACTCTTGTACTAAAGCAGGGGTAGAATACCGAGCACTGTAATGTCCGATAAGGAGGTGCCCCACCTCGGCCTGCTGGGCAATGTTAGCCGCATCGGTGGTGGTGCTATGGAGGGTTTCGGCTGCTCGCTCGGTCATCTTGGCACCGAACGTCGCTTCGTGGTATAGCAGGTCCACCCCTTTGATGCTCTCCACAATGGGAGGGAAATAGGCGGTATCGCTACAATAGGCAAAGCTATAAGGCGCTCGCGGAGCCTTGGTCACCTTGTGATTGGGTATCACGGTACCATCTTCCCGCTGGAAGTCGGCTCCCTGCTTGAGGAGCCCGAAGTAGGCGATGGGTATTTGGTAGAAGTCGCACATCTCCCGATCAATGTGCCGGGGCTTTGGTTTTTCATCAAAACGGTAGCCGATGCAGGGCACCCGATGCTTGAGGGGGAAGGAGGTGACCACTAGCGAATGATCTTCATAGACCTTTTGCACCTGCCGATGCTGGATCTGGTGGGGGATAATTCGTTCGGCATCGTCGCGACAAAAGGTCTCTACGATAAAGCGGACATAGGCCTCAATCCCTTCGGGCCCATAGATATGCACAGGGTGGTCAAGACCACTCATAGACATACTGCTGAGCAATCCAGGCAAACCTAGACAGTGATCGCCATGTAGGTGGGTGATGAATATGCGGTGTAGATTGGCCCACGAGCCACCGAAGCGGAGCAACTGCATCTGAGTACCCTCGCCGCAATCAATCATATAAACCTTTTCCCGCAGACGCAATAGCTGTGAGCTGTGTTGCTGTCCAGGCTTAGGGAGTGCCGAGCCACAGCCCAGCACCTTTAGGTACATTCCATCGCCGTAATTGGCATCATTCATTACTGCTGTTTGCATCATTCAATTGTTGGTCTACCACCCTCTTTAGTTCTTGCACCTTTGCTCTCACCTCCCATAGTTTCTCACGGATCTGAAGGTCGGTATCTACCGCACCTCCACTCTGCAACTGCTCCGCAACCGCCTGTAGTGAGAGCCCTTTATCAATCAATAGGTAGCGAATCCGCTCCACCAGCTTCAGGTCGTCCTGGGTATAGAGACGGGTGCCCGACGATGCCGCCCGCTTAGGTGCCAAGGGCGTGTGTCGCTCCCAATACCTCAGCTGCGTTTCATCTACCTTAAAGAGCCTCGCCACCTCGCCTATGGTATAATAGGGTTTCTCCTGAGCATTGGCTTGAGGGTTTTCAAACCTCCAGTGGGTGTTATTCTTCCTTTTCTTTGGCATAGAAAAAAATAAGTAGAGACGTAACAATATCCATTACGTCTCTACTTTTTTCATCTCAAAAATAAAAGCTAGTCACAGATTAATAGGTACGCTCCAAGATCCATGCATCCTGGAAGAGTCCCTTATCGGCATACATGCTCTTAATGGATTCGCGGCTTCTGACAGCGTCGCTCTTATCGTCGAAGCTTGTGACGATCACACGATACATACCTTGCTCATTCTGTGCTAGGATGGGGTTGTACCCTTGGTCGGCCATACGAGCCTTAAGAGAATTGGCATTGGTAACGCTTAGGAAGCTACCAATCACCACGCTATACCTACGAAGTCCGCTGGCATCCTCTCCTAGTGCTGGGGTCACCTTTTCGGGTCGCACATCGGCATTGTCGGTCACCACTGGGATGATCTCATCCTTAGGAGTCTCCTCGGCCTCTTTAGCGATTTCTCTCTGCTGTGCACGCTCCATTACAGCCTTATAGGCACTCTGCTTTGGTTTACAAGAAGTCATGGCACCTGCTGTGAGCAGGGCGATTGCTACGATTGCTACATACTGTACTTTCTTCATCATATTCTATATAAGTCGGTTTGAATGATTCCTTTTCCTATCAAATATAGGAGTTTTTCCCTCATTTCCCACAAAGTTAGACTTTTATTTTGTAATTTAGCCATTCAAATGGGAATATTTCTATTTTTATCATTTTTTATACGATGAGAAAGAACATTTTAACCGCTGTTTCTACAGCTTTACTCATGAGTAGTATGCCAATACTTCACTCCACAGCAGCACCCGTAGGCGACACACAGCCTACTGAATTTACACCCGAGGTGCTGATGCAAATGTGGCGACTATCAACGCCGGTGCTTTCGCCCGATGGCAAGTGCTATGTGTACACACGAACCCTTCCAAATGTAAAGGAGAATAGCAGTACCACTGAGATGGTGCTATCGACTTTGGGCAAAGGGGGAGAGCAAAAGGTGCTTCCGCTCAAGGGGCACTCGCCTATTTTCTTGGACAATGAGACCCTAGCCTATATCTCTACGGAGGGGGCGCACGCACAGGTGGGTATCATCAAGATTGATGGCACTGGGAAGAAGGCGCTTTCGGACTTTGACTTTGATGTCACAGGTTTCCTTTTTGCGCCTGATCGCTCTAAGGTGATCATCAGCCGAATGGTAGAAACGCCTAGCATTATGCGGCAAGAGAATCCCGACCTCGATAAGGCAACGGGACGGATCTACGACGACTTAATGTACAAGCATTGGGATCACTGGACCCTTGAGTACCCACAATCGTACATTGCAGAGGTGGGTGAAGGGCTTGCGATCTCCCAAAAGCTCACGAATGTACTTCCTGAGGGGGAGAGCTATGAGCTACCTATAGAGCCTTTTGGTGGGATTGATCAGCTGGCTTGGCACCCTAATTCGAAGGCGATTGCCTATAGCTGCAAGAAGCTGAAGGGGTTGGCGTATGCGCGCTCTACCAATACTGATATTTATCTGCTCGACTTAACGACCGGCACCACCACTAACCTCACCGAGGGAATGATGGGCTACGATGATACGCCAAAGTTTTCGTCGGACGGTAAGTATATTGCTTGGACTAGCATGGAGCGTGACGGGTATGAGGCAGACCTCAACCGTCTTTTCATGATGAATCTTGATACGAAGGAAAAGACCTTTGTAACCCGTGATTATGAGCTTTGGGTAGATCAGTTTGAGTGGCTAGAGGGGGATAAGGGCTTCCGTTTCCTCTCCAATGACCAAGGGCTAGGCAATCTATTTGAGATAGATATTAAGAGTCTCAAGGCAACCAAAATCACTGACTACGACATGGCCGATGTAGTGGGCTTTGCTGGTAATAGCAAGGATTTCCTCTACACCTTGCAATCGATGAAGCACCCCACCGACATCTATGCTTTCCAGGCATCAAAGCGTAGGAGAGCGAAGGCAACGATGGAGAAGCTGAGCACTGAGAATGATGCTCTCCTTGCTACGATCCCAAATATTGAGATACAGAAGCGGTGGATCACCACTACCGATGGCAAGAAGATGCTCACGTGGGTGGTTCTTCCTCCTCATTTTGATGCTAATAAGAAATACCCTGCGATACTTTATTGTCAAGGGGGGCCACAGAGCACGGTGAGCCAATTCTGGAGCTATCGCTGGAATCTCCGCACCTTTGCCTCTCACGGCTATATTATGGTGGCACCTAACCGCCGTGGTGTGCCTGGTTTTGGCAAGGAGTGGAATGAGCAGATCTCGGGCGACTGGGGCGGACAGAATATGAAGGATCTACTAGCCGCTATTGATGAGGTGGCAAAGGAGCCTTATGTAGATGCCGACCACTTAGGATGTACGGGTGCTAGCTATGGTGGTTACACTACTTACTGGATGGCAGGCCACCACGAGGGTCGTTTCAAGGCTTTAGCTGCCCACGCTGGTATCTTTAATTTCGATGCTCAGTACCTTGAGACGGAGGAGAAGTTCTTTGCCGATTGGGATATGGGTGGTGCCTACTGGGAAGACAATGCCACAACTCGCCATACCTATGCCAATTCTCCACACCGCTTTGTGGATAAGTGGGATACCCCAATCCTCGTTACTCACGGTGATAGAGACTACCGCATCCTCTCTTCACAAGGGTTTATGGCGTTTGATGCTGCTAAGCTGAGAGGTATCCCAGCTCGCATCCTTTACTACCCCGATGAGAGCCACTGGATCCTTCAGCCACAAAATGGCATTCTATTCTACCGTACTTGGTTTGATTGGATGGATCGCTACTTGAAGAAGTAATCGCAACGCATATATAATGAAGGCGGGCTATATGATCACTCATGTAGCCCGCCTTTCTTATTGAGAACTTACAAAACTATAACCAAATCCAGAATGTGGTGAGGATAATCCAAAGTGCTATAATCACTATCTTGGTGCCCGTATTGAGCGACTTGGAGCGTAAGATGATGCTAAACGGCCAGATATAAACCAGCGTAATAATCCCTGCTAGTATCATCAAAGCCAAAAGCAACCCAAAAATAGCAAGTAAAATGGACAGCCCTACCACCCACACGGTGGAACTACTGTCACCAAAGGGAAGACCAGGGAAAAATGTGCCCTCACCTATAGCCACAATCCCCCAAATCAAAGCTCCCACAATAAATAGGACTAGGAAGAAGGCCACTATCCACCAAAGGATATTATTCCGACGCTTCTCCTTTACTTCCGTCTCTGGCTCCACAGAAGTTTCATCCGTTTGGACGCCTGGTGTTTCACTTGAAATCGTCTGCCAAAGGTTTTGGCTAGTGAGTGGCTTACCCTCCATACGCAGTCGGTCGGTTGCCTCAGTGGCTTCAGGGAGCACCATCCACCCCACAATATAAAGCACCACAAAGATCCAATTGAGTGGTGTAAAGAGGAGTAGAACAGCCACTAGTCTGAGAAGTGCCACATCCACACCAAGGTGCACAGATAGTCCTGCGATGATACCGCCCAACCACTTATGCTTGGGGTCGCGGTAAAGCTTCTTATTGAGCTTCTCGGCAAAGGTTTCCTCCTTTTTCGCCGAAGCTTCAGAAGTCTCTGGCTGTGAAGACTCTCCCGAAGGTGATTGCACTGATGGCTCTTCTTCTCCTCCTTCCGGAGCCTCTAAATCCTCAATTCTCCCCAGCTGAGAAATCACCTCTTTCGCTAGGTCGAGGGTCACTACTTCGTGCCCCAGTCTCATTTTTTCGGCAAATAACTCCCCGAGCCTCATCTCAAAATCCCCAACGATCTCCCCTTCCGGGTCATCGGCAAGATAATATTCGCGGATCCCCTTGATATACTGGTCTAGCACATAGTAGGCATCCTCCTCTACATAGAAATTGCGATTGGCTAGATTGACGCTTATTGTCTTTTTCATATTGGTAATGTGTGTGGTGTGTATTACTTCTCTTCTTGATCATTCACAGCCTCTTCATCCTCTTTTTGGATAAAGCGGTCATCATCACGAGTGGAGATAACATACTCCCCTTCGGCAAACTCCAAACCAGTTCGTGAGGTGCCAGTACCCCAAGAGGGTGTCTCGTTATCTAGCAGGTCTACAGAATCTCTCATCGATACCCATAGCTTTCGTAATTCATCTAGGTAGGCCCTACCGGCATCCGTGATGACGTAATACTTACGAGGAGGCCCTTGCGAGCTTTCCACCCACGTGTACTTGATCAGTCCCTCCTTACGGAGCCTAGTGAGTAGAGGGTAGATAGTGCCCTCCACCACGATCAGGTCATTCTCCTTAAGGATATTGATGAGATCTACGCTATAGGCCTCCCGATGACGTAATATCAAGAGAATGGCATACTCCATTACCCCCTTGCGCATCTGCGACTTAGTTTTTTCCAACGACTCTTGCATCTTATACTTCATCTAATAGTGAATACATTTCCTTTTCGCTTGCAAGATACAAAGAATTCGGTAGTTTGCAAAACAAACAACCGAATATATACTCTTCTTTGGTATAAATATGCCTATAAAAAGAATGTTGCAAGGAGTTTTTAATGCTTCAGTCCTACCTCCAAGATAGCTACAAAGTAGGTATTATCAAGGATAGGAGTAAGCAAATAAACACCTTCTACCAATGTGGAATCGTTATAGAGGTAGAGCGGTTTAGAATCAGTCAACCTCCGAATAATAGGATCATCACGCCTCGCAATCACAAAGCGTCCACCCCTATTACCGAGATACCTTTGGGTTAGAGATAGAGCTACAAAGCCCATCGTTGGGCGAATATTCACCTCCAAGCAAGGAACGAAATGCAGTGAACCATCAGCCCAATGATAAAGGGCAGTATCCACCCCGATGACTCCTTCATAATCGTAGAGCTCCATTTCTTGCAAGGATTGGCGTACCCATTCTGCGTAGGCATCAATATCTACTCCCAATGACGCTTCACCTAGATAGCTCCCTATGTACTGTGCTTTGTGGGTGATGGCTCGATGATAACCTAAATATGCTACCGCTCCATTCTTCCGCTGGTATTCAAAGCCCAATTCATAGGCAATCTCATAATAGGGCTCAATAAATAGTGATCTGCTTGGGGTCTGAACCCACATAGCCAGCAACACTTCAGCGATATCCACGTTGCTACTATCTAGCATCTCAATGCCACGACCCGAACTGGTAAAGTCCTCCTTAAGTACCCACCGACCTCGGGATAACGTCAGCGGTGGCACCACCTTACGAGGGGGAGCATCTCGAAAACTCTTTGGCGATGCCTCATAGACTTTATGCCAAAGCTCCACCCCTCTTTCCCTACTGGCGAAGTAAGCCATCTCAGCAGAGCTATACGGCAATTCAATAGATGGAAAAAGCCCACGCAATTCAGGTCCCCACCCCCACGGCTTCAACTCCGCCCCCACAGGCAGATGCGCCGTCAGCCGAGAGTGCCGCAACTCCTCTGGCAACCTCCTTGTGACCAAGACCTTATCTTCATCTCCTGCATAGTAGATAGGAAGCGTCTGTAGGTCCTCCCTCAGCCTACGCACCATTTTAGGCGGGGTATAATGCTCTACACCTCTAAGAATAGAGGCTTCGTAACCAGGATTAAAGAAGTGTACTACCATACCATTAAGAGAATGTTGCACGAAGTGCCATTCTCGCACATTTAAATCAAATGTGCTGAGACTTTGCACGAAGGATGAGATGCAAGGCCTGAGGATGAGGGCAAGGTGCACGTAGGGCACCAAGGCCCATCCGGACCGAAGGGAGCGTACTCACGTACGTGACCGAGGCCGAATTCCGAAAGCAACGCAGCAGATCGCCTTCGTGCAACAGTCTCATTAAAAAGGAGCCACACCGTTAAAAGTATGGCTCCTTCCATCATTTAATAAGGCTTAAGCCTCAGTAGTCTCACTAGATTCAGTTGTCTCAGCAGGCTCAGTAGGCTCAGCTGGCTCTTCTGTCTTTGGAGTTTCCTCCTCCTTAGCGGTAGGATTTTTGATCTCCTCAGCCACCTCACGCTTACGCCCCTCCAGCGACTCAATCTTCTCGCGAAGAGCATCAATCTTCTTCTGTATCTGCATCACCATAGGATTATCCGGCGAAGCATTGAAAAAACCAATATTATTCTCATACTGGCGTAGCTCCTCCTCAAGTGCAGAGATATTGCCATTGATCATACTCCGCTCATCCTTTAGCTCATTGCTCGATAGCTCGGTAAGATCCTTCTTCATATCCACCTTGCGTGGTCTCCGATCACGGCGATTGTTGTCACGCTGGTTATCGTTTCTCCTACGAGGGCCGCGACGGTTATCGTCCATCCCCTTCAGACGTCTTAGAGCGCCATAATATCTATTGAGCACCTCGCTCTTTTGATCATCAGGCACAGGGCCTACCGATGCCCACTCAGCCTCAATCTCAGCTAGTTCGGCAGTCGGGTCCCCCAGCTTCTTAGCCTCCAGAGCCTCTATCTTATCAGCGATCTCCAGCTTCCTCTCCAGGTTCTCTTCACGAGAGAAGTGCTTATGATTGACCTTCTTTGCCTCAAAGAAAGTATCACACGCCTTGCGGAACTGCCTCCAAAGCTTCTGAGCCTCCCCTACACGGGTACCCAGCTTAGAGATCACCGTCCACTCCTTTTGCAGGGCTTTCAGCTTATCGGCAGTTGATTGCCAATCGGTGCTCTCCTTAAGGGCATCGGCTTCAGCGACGATCTCGCGCATACGCTCCAGCTTAGGAGTAATCTCCTCGCTCAGTTCGCGAAGGAACGTCCTACGCTGTAGATAAAACTCATCTACCGCCACACGGAAACGCATATTTACCTCATTGAGCTTAGCCCGTGGTACACGACCAGCCGACTTCCACTCCTTACGGATCGCCTCCATTTGGTCTTCATACTCTCTCCATCCTCTACGAGTAGTTGGAAGGGTTACTAAGAGATTTTCAAGCTTCTCGATAATCTCCATCTTATGAGCACAGTTCTGCTCCTCCTTCTCCCTGAGCTCTTTGAAGTAATCATCATGACGCTTATTGATCACTGTGGAGGCATCCTTAAAGTCCTTCCACATAATATCTCTAAACTCTGGCGCCACAGGCCCCGTCTCCTTCCACATATCGTGGAGCGTCTGGAGCTCTCTGAAGGCCTTCACGATATCAGGCTCATCTGCGAGAGCACGTGCTTTAGCGATGAAGCCCTCCTTCTCCACACGATTGTGCTTGAAGTCGTACTCCTGCGCCTCCTTATTGAGTTTATTAATCTCATAGTGCTTCTCCAGCAGAGTAGAGTATTGATTGAGCAGATCAGAGCGTAGATTTTCAGGTACATGACCTATATTCTTCCACTCATTACGGATATTCTCAAATTCATTACGCACCTTAAAGAAGTCGTCAGTAGACTCAAGATTGGCCTCAAGGCGCTTAATCAGCTCTAGCTTCTTATCATAATTGAGGCGTCTTTCGGCCTTCTCCTCCTCCTCTTTTTTAGCCTGTAGCTCGTGGAACCTGGTCTTAAGATTGATGAACCTTGTCAATAACTCATCCTTGGAGTCGGCCGATGCTTCAGGGGTTTCTTCGCCAGTCTCTTCCTTTTCATCAAGCTCCTCCTCGTCATTAGCGACAGGCTCTTGGTGGTTGATCATTCGCTTTAGACGCTTCATCTCCTGGAGCTCTGGCAGCTGCTCCTTATTGATCATTTCAGACAGATGATCCAATAATTCGGCAACCGAAAATGCCGAAGTATCCACCTTCTCAAGCTCTTCGCTCTCCGTAGGCTGCTCCTTCGTAGCTTCAGCACCATCAGTCTGTGTCACCTCTGTTGGGGTCACATTATTCTTCTCCTCACTAGGCGTCAAAAGAGTATTCTCTTGCTCCATAATCTTAATCCTTTCTAAAAAAAGTTCAACCACTAGTTACTCGCTAGTAGATACAAATATGTACTGCACCTCCCCTCACTTATAAAAGTGGCTAAAGATACCAAAAAAAGCAGACATCTGCACAATTTTGGACCGATTACCGCCCCAACAAGTGTAAAATAAACCCACAAACGTACACTATATTGGTTTATTTATATACCTTTGCGTGATAGAAGTAATAGTCATTAAACAATGAATTATTTATCATGAAAAGAATTTCACTAAAACTAGGCGTATTAGCAAGTGCTATGGCACTGCTTGCTATCGCATGCCAACCCAACCAAAAGGAGTTTAAGCTAACAGCTACTGGACTTCCTGAGGGGATCAATGGGACTTATGCTAAGGTCTATGATATCAACAATGAGGTGATAGACTCTGTACTAATCCAAAATGGTGGCTTCGTCTACACCACTCCAGCTGATGACACTGTAGCAAGGACTATAATGGTAGGGGAGACCCCAATCGCTTTTTCTTGCGAAGAGGGTGAGTATACTCTGACACAACAAACCGACGAGGCCGGCAACACTAATTTAGTTCGTGGGGGCAAAGAAACCAGTAGCTTCGTAAAGGTTCAGGCTCTCAATGACGAAGTGGCAGCAGTCAATAAGAAGTACACCGACCTCATTAATGCCAAGATGGCTACAGTACCAGAAGGTGAGGAGCCCTCTGAGGAGCTTATCAACGAGATCAACCAGCTCCAATCAGACTTCTTCAAGGAGTATAGAGCTATCAGCGAGAAGTACTATACCGACGGGGGCAATACCATTCTAGACTACACAGCCTTCTCATACCTTGCTGGTCAGTACGACGATGCAGAGTATGTTGAGCACTTTGATGCTGCAGGAAGCATGATCAAAAACGACAAGGACCTACAAGCTCGCTACAACATGGCTAAGGCTGCCGTTAGCACTAGTGTAGGTGGTAAGTTTGTAGACTACGAGATCGTTAACCCTGCTGGCGAAAGCAAGATGCTAAGCGAGTTCCGTGAGGAGGGTAAGTACTTCCTTCTCGACTTCTTTGCTTCTTGGTGTGGCCCATGCAAGAGGTCAATGCCTACTCTAGCAGAGGTTGAGAAGCAGTATAGCAAGATCCTCTCTTCTGTTAGCATCGCTGTATGGGAAAGAGATAATGATGGCGCTGCCTATGCAGAGGTGGTAAAGACCCACAAAATCACTTGGGCAACCATGCAAGATGCTCAAAGCAAGGGCGTAGAGCTCTATGGCGTAAGTGGCGTACCTACCTTTATCCTCTTCTCTCCAGAGGGCGAGGTACTCCTTCGTGGTCACGACATAGACGAGGTTAAGGCTAAGCTAGAAGAGCTTTCTAAGTAAGCCGATAACAACCGATCATATAAGGGTGCAGACTACCTAGGTAGCCTGCACCCTTTTTTATATCCGAAAGGTGAACCAGCGGATGAGCCCGACAGGTCGGATAGA
Source organism: Porphyromonas somerae (assembly GCF_022845615.1). Lineage (NCBI taxonomy): Bacteria > Pseudomonadati > Bacteroidota > Bacteroidia > Bacteroidales > Porphyromonadaceae > Porphyromonas > Porphyromonas somerae. The sequence goes on from NZ_AP025559.1 coordinate 1,542,743, forward strand.
TCAGGCAAATCCTTTCTTGAGACTATTGCAGAAACAAGAGAAAAAGCACTTTTATACTCTACTAGTAATCAGAGGGTTATGAAAGCTAAAGTTTAGTTGCAATTAAGCAATCGGTTAGTTGCATCTCGTCATTTGCTTAGTTGCAACTAACCGATTGCTTTGTTGCAACTCGGCAAACGCTAATAAACAAGGACCTCTTCCGAGGAGTCCAAAAGCCACAAAATAAAGGTGAAAAGGTACAGAAAAAGATAATGAAAACAATCACTCAACCAGGGGGTTACGCATTAGGAAGGCTTATCGTATGATCTTTAGCGAGTTGTCTACGAGAAAGGACCTCTGCCGAGGTCCGTGTTAAATAGACACACCTATGAATGCCCTACGGCAAGGCTTTCCTATTGCACACCACTGATCACTCAACCCACTTGATTCGGAAATAGGTAAGTAGCGCTTTATACTGGTCTTGTGCTGTAAGATAGATATCGATAAGGTAACCCGGCGTCTGCTCCCAATGCTCCAAACCACGGTAGTAGTACATCTTGAGTTCGTCAGTAATGATAAAGGGAACGATTCCATGGGAAAGACCTATGAAATAAACTCGCCTGATAGGCAATCTTAATGGCACCTTATTCGGAAAGTCACAGGCAAAGAATACCTTTGTTTGGAGAAGAATTAGTATATTTGGGTATTAATAGAAAAACAACTAACAAAATGAGATAATTAAGTGACATGAAGAAGACCATTACACTGCTACCATTAGCACTGATAGGGCTTGCTCTATCATTTACTTCCTGCAACAATGAAAGCAGAGGCGAACTCAATGGCGGAGAGACCACACTCGAACTGAGCTCATCCATCGCGCAGAACCGTGTGACCACTCAGAACGACCAAAAGACCAACCACTGGGATGGCAATGAGCAGATCGGAATATTCTCCACCTCTCTAACTGCCTCTAATGTACTCTACACAGCTACAAAGGCTGGAGCTAGCACCGACTTTACTACTCAGGCTCCTATCTCCATCCCTTATGGCACTGAGCAACACGATATCAAGGCGTACTACCCTTATGATGCTGCTGCAACTACCGCAGTAGAGTTCGACCTCACCAAGCAAAATAACCAGCCAGTACTCTATGCTACTGGCACCGTTACTAACGCCAATCCTAAGCTCAACCTCAACTTTGGACATAAGCTAGGTAAGCTACGCATTAAGGTAGTGACCACCAATTCCCTTAATCCTACCGAGCCTGTCTCAAAGGTTTCGGTGAATGAGGTGCTCACTAAGGGGTCACTCAATATTGAGAGTGGTGACTTTACAGTAGACAATACCGTCAAAGCCAATCTTGACCTCAAGAAACAAGGCGAGGAGTTCTATACCTATCTAATGCCAGGTGAGAGCATCAAGGGAAAGGTGATCGCCATTGAGCATGGTGGCAAGGTCTACAAGGCAACCTTGGTTAATGACAAAATAGTAGAGGCTGGAAAGTACTACCTCTACACCATCAACTTATCCAATGGCTCTGATAATGTTGATGATGTATCTGGCACCATTGACAATGAGGATAAGGGAGATACTGGAGAGGTCCCGGAGCACCCGAAAAGGGGACTACGCCTTCTGCACCAGTAACCGCGACACTCACCAGCACCAATAGCGAGTACGCTAGTGGTACACTTTCTGCTCCAGTAGAGGGTGGAAGCTACACCTTTACCCTAGCTGGTCTAGAGGCAGGCACTCAGGTATCTGCAAAGGCCACTCCTGCTGCCGACTGGATCACTTTCAGTGGCGACGTGACTCTTCGTGCTGCTGCCGATCAAACTTTCACCGTAAAGGTAGAGGCAAATGAGACCACCGAGAAGCGCGAGACCACCATCACCCTCACCGCAGAGGGGATGAACGACCTCACCTTTGCAGTGCAACAAGCCGCAAAGCAAGAGACTCCTCAACCAGATCCAGAGCAACCAAAGCTTCTATTCCCTGGTGGTGACTTTGAGAATTGGGATCTTTTCACAAGCAATCTAAATAGCAAAGGTTTAAAGAATTACGCTACTCAAGCTGATGGTGGTCGTACTGGTAAAGCAATGCTTATTAATGGCACTCCTGCAAAAAACGACTACGTATTTACCACTGTAGCTCAAGCTGAAGGCCCTACATCTGGCAAAACCATTACCTTCTACATCAAAGGAACAGCTAACGGAAGATCGCTCTCCCTTAATGTCTATACCTCTGATGGAAAATACAAGGCATTTAATCTAGGAACAGTTAATGGCACATCAGATGTTAATTTAGAGGTTGCTCTTAATAATCAATATACTGGAGATATCAATACCCAAGGCGAATGGGTAAAGGTGACTCTAAACATATCAGGTTTAGAGCTTTCAACCACAGATAATTTCTTCGGTCTCAAGGTAGGTAAGGGTGCTGACTTTGATCTACTACTTGATGACTTCACGATTGAGTAATTAACGATCTATAATTTTTCACGGCTGCCTGTGTGGGATATCGCAGGCAGGCGTTTTAAGAGAACGTAAATGGAATTAAACAACAATTAGAGTCTTTTTGATGTCAAGGAACAAGACAATCTTACTATTATTGGCTATTACAGCGGTACTTATCTTTAGCTGTTGTAGCTGCGACGACAAGAAGGGGGATAAAGAAAGCCCCAAAGAATACACTGTCCTAGAAGTACAAAGTCGTATCAACTCTCTAAGGGCTACCGAGACCTCATGGGAGAGAGGCGACCAAATTGGTCTTTACGCTGTAGTAAGTGGCAAGGGCTTGAGTAGCACCTCTATTTTCCAAAAGGCTAGCAACCTACCCTATACCACTCCTGATGGTGATGGGCAATTTCTTCCCGCCGAGGGAGGGGAGATACGGCTGATGCCTGGGGAGCGAATTGACCTCATTAGCTACTACCCTTACCAACCGGTTGGTGCGGATCATAAGTTGCGAATCAATGTACGAGATCAGAGCGACCTCTCTAAGCTTGATCTACTCTACAGCGACAATGCACGTGGGCTCAATAACCTGCACCCTAAAGCCAACCTGCAATTTTTCCATGCTTTGAGTCAGCTACAGGTCTCTATCATGGGCGATGGGGCTACCGACCTCAATGCACTTCAAATTAGCGTGGGTGATGTGAAGGTAGAGGGTGTTTTTGATCTCACTACAGGTCAACTTTCCAACCTCGGGGCCACCACCAGCAAGATAACGATGCACAAGGCCAAGAGTGTAGCTAAAGGGGCAACACATCAAGCTATTCTGCTACCAGGGCAGGAGCTGAAAGGCCTTACCTACACCTTTGAAGTGGCGGGCAAGAGCTATACTTACACGGAGATGGAGTCGAAGAAGCTACAGGCAGGTATTCGTGTGCGACGCAACTTCAAGCTCACCGACACTGGTGTGGAGCTCATTGATGCCACTATTGAGATTATCGGGGAAGGCGAAGGAGGCACTCAACCACAGCCCAATCCTCAGCCGGATCCAGAGCAACCTGGTGAAGACCCTAAGCCCGAACCCCCTACGCCTCCAGCTGAAGGGTATGGTAATCAGGCCTACTATATGGAGCAGGTACTGATCCAAAATGGCTATATGGAGGATCGTGTCATCCACCAAGAGGATACTCCCGACAGCTTCTTTGCAGGGGGAACGACTCCTGGTGGTAAGCGACGCAACTATACTATTTATTTTAGCAAAAATAATTACCAGCCCTATATGGTAGCCTATCCGATGTACAGAGACTGTATTGGGGAATGGAGTAGAAAGAAGTGGGGTGGCGACCCTTGGGACTTCGGCCCTGGTGTAGAACAAAAGTATCAGATGCAACTAATCAGAAGGAGCTTTCAGCCACGTGAGTACAATATGAGCCGAGGCCACATGCTGGCAAGTAATCAGCGTACCGCTTCCAAAGAGCTCAATCGCACCACCTTCTACTTCACCAACGTAGTGCCACAAGAGCAAAGTCAGAATGCAGGTATCTGGGCAACGCTCGAGAATAAAGAGAATGCTTTTGCTAAGAATGCCCGTAAGACCGATACCCTCTATGTGGTTTGTGGCCCTACACTTGCTCCTAACGCTGAAATGGTACGTGACGATGTCAATAAGAAGTGCCCAATCCCCACTCACACGTGGAAGGTGCTACTAAAGAAGAAAAAGGGTCAGTGGGTCTCCATTGGTGTCAAGATGCCAAATGTAAGACTCGCTAGTGGTAGCAAGTGGGACGACTATACTTGCACCGTGGCCGATCTGGAGAAGGAGCTAGGGGTTAAGTTCTTCCCTTTCCTCCCCGAGAACGAAGCAACAGAAATTAAGAGTCAGAATAAATCTAGTGACTGGTAAATAATAATAATCACACAATAACAATATAGACATGATGAAGACAACGACTAAATTAGGAAGCCTACTCCTAGCGAGTACCCTACTATTCTCTAGCTGTCAACGCAGCGGAGGATGTGGCTGTGAAGTGGATGACCCTTATGCAAAAGGTAAGGGCGACCTTAGGGTAAGCTCCAACATTGTGCAACCCGGCACACGTGTAGCTGGAGAAACCTGGGAAGTATCTGATGCCATCGGTATCTTTGCACTGAACGAAGGACAAGCACTAGGAGCTAATAACTACGCCACGAATGCCAAGTACACTACCGCTTCAGCAGGTGAAAAGGTAGTCTTTACCTCGGCTATGGAGGGGATCAACCTACCTAGCACTGGCAATCTAGACCTAGTCGCCTACTACCCATATAAGGAGGGAGTGACTACCGAGCTAGCTTTTGACACCTCGGATCAGAGCAAGCCAGCCCTTATCGACCTCCTTTACTCGGACAACCAAAAGGGAATCAACAAGCAAAATGCCAAGGCTAACTTGGTATTTAACCATATGCTCACATTGATTGAATTCAACATCACTACCGATGGGCTTGCGATCAATAATGGCACCATTGCCCTGAAGGATGTATTGGTGGATGGTAAGATGGCACTTGCTGATGGGGCCATCACTACTGGCACCAAGACCGCTACTCCAAGTGTAGTCATCAAGGCAGCAGGTACTAATAAGTACAAAGGGATGATGATCCTACCCCCACAAACCTTGACTGGCAAGGAGGTAACCTTTAATATCAATGGTAAGCCACACACCGCTAACCTAAAGCTAGCAGCCACTGAGAGCGGTTACAAGTACACCGTCGAGGTGACCTACAATAGAGGTCAGCTAGTAATAGTGGAGGGTGCTACTATCAATCCTTGGAAGGAAGGGTCGGACAATGGTGAGGTCATCGTTATTGGTGGCGAGGAGACTCCTACTCCACAACCAGAGCCAGAGCCAGAACCACAGCCACAGCCAACTGAGGGCAAGTTACTTTTCCCTGGCGCCAACTTTGATGACTTTGATGCCTTCAAAGCTAGCCTAAATAACTTTGGACTACAAGCTTACGCCAACCAAGTTGACGGCGGTAAGAGTGGCAAGGCACTACATATCAAAGGTACGCCTGCAAAGAATGACTACGTCTTTACCACCACTAAGAATGCCTCTGGTATGACCTCTGCGACTAAGATCACCTTCTACATCAAGGGAACAGCAGGCAAGTCACTATCAATGAATATCTACTCTGCCCCAAGAGATTATAAGCCATTTAACTTGGGCGAGGTAGCAAGTACAGAAGACATTATGCTAGCACCCGCAGCTTCCAACCAATATACTGGAACTATTGACACCAAAGGGGAATGGGTAAAGGTAACCCTTAATATTGCTGGGTTGCAACTATCCACCTCAGACAATTTCTTTGCTCTCAAGGTAGGCAAGGAGGTAGACTACGATCTAATGATTGACGACTTTACGATTGAGTAAGTACTCATTAAGTGAGATGGAAATGGGATCGCCACTGTTGCGGTCCTCTTTCCATCTCATTTTCTAATAGAATCAGATTATTAACTAATGACTCAAAGACATGCAAAGAATTACTAGGCTTATTGCCTTGGCAAGTCTCCTACTGTCTATAGCTTTCTGCCCTCTTCTCGCTCAGGAGAAGACCTCGCTTCGAGGGGTCGTTCGCGACGGAGGTAGCAACAATGGCATAGGTGGCGTGCTAGTAACCCTCCAGAGTAGTAATCAGCAGACTACAACCGAGAGTGATGGTAGTTTCGCCTTTTACAACATTAAGGCTGGCGAAGAGACCCTACTCTTTAGCTCTCCTCTGCACACTACTGTGGAGCTAAATATCACCATCACCCCCAACCGACTCAATGAGGTGGGACCGATTGTGATGATACAAAATAAAATCAATGACAATGCCCAGTTTGCGGGGATTGTAGATAATATTGACCTCGACCAGATTGACGATGAAGGGGCGGGGCAGTCGGCCAATACGATGGTCATCTTTACCAACGATGTCTATCTCCAGAAGGCTGGCTTCCAATTCTCACAATTCCGTCACCGCAATCGTGGTTACGACAATACCTACGAGCAGAGGTATATCAATGGCATCAACTTCAATGAAGGGGTAAGAGGCGTCTTCAACTACTCCTCCATCGGTGCCCTTAATGATATGACCCGCAATGGTAATCGCATCAATTATATGGGGGCCTCTCCTTTCTCCTTTGGAGATATTGGTGGCTCGGAGAATATCAATATGCGTCCAGCCAATTATACTCGTGGCGGAAAGGCAACCCTCTCCGGTACCAACCGTAACTACTACGCTCGTGCGATCCTCAGCTACAATACTGGTTTGATGGATAATGGCTGGGCACTCTCTGCCGCTATCGGTGGCCGTTATGCTCACGAAGGGGCCATTGAAGGTGTTTTCTACAAGAACATATCCTATATGCTAGGTGCAGAGAAGGTATGGGATAGGGGCAAGCATCGCCTCAGCGTCATCACCTTTGGTTCGCCAGTAGAACGTGGCCAGCAAGGCTCCTCAGTAGAGGAGGCACTGAAGCTAGTCTGCAACAATACCTACAATCCAAACTGGGGCTGGCAGAATGGCAAAAAGCGTAACGCCCGTGTGGTGAAGAGCTGGGACCCAACCCTGATCATCTCTCACATCTGGAAGCCCAATTACGAGACCACCCTTACCACTGGTATCGGTGCACACTACAATAGATACGGTAGGTCGTCGCTCAATTGGTACAATGGTGCCGACCCACGCCCTGATTACTACCGCTACCTCCCTAGCTACTTCGAGGGAGCCCCCGAGGTGCAGGAGTATTATGCCCACCAATGGCGTACTCTAGAGATTTCTCAGATCAATTGGGATCGCCTTTATATGGCAAACCACCTCAATAATATGACCGGTGACGGTTCCGCCATCTATATGGTAGAGGAGCGTCGGAGCGACCTTGCAGAGATTGCCTTCAATACCACACTCAATACACAGCTATCCAAGGAGATTGCACTGAGTGCGGGACTTGAATTTAAGTACTCTCAGTCCAAGCAATTCAAGACAGTCGATGACCTGCTAGGGGCTAAATACCTATTGGATAACGACAAGTATGCCGAGCGCGACTTTGCTGGTAACGATCAGGTGGTTCAAAACGACCTCAATAAGCCTGGCCGTAGAGTATGGGAGGGGGATGTCTTTGGATACGACTACCGCTACCATATCTACAATGCAGCACTTTGGGCTCAGAATGAGCATAAGTACTACAAGTGGGATATCTACTATGGTGCCAAGCTAGCACTTAATACAATCCAGCGTGAAGGTATGATGCGCAACGGACGCTACCCCGACAATTCTTACGGCAAAGGTAAGCTCTATGCGTTTATCAACTTTGATGCTAAGGTCGGTGCCGTCTATAAATTCAACGGTCGCCACTTTCTCACCCTCAATGCTCAGTACCTCAATCGTCCACAGCTAGAGCGACAGATGTATGTCTCTCCAGATATTTCGGATATTGTGGCACCAACACTCAAGAGCAAGCAGATTGGAAGTGTAGACATCAATTATATCTTCTCCACTCCTAAGGTGAAAGGACGTCTATCGGCCTTCTACACCAGCTTCTGGGATGATATGAAGAAGGTAGCCTACTATGATGATACACAGCGTACCTTTGTACTCCACACCCTTTATGGAGTGGATAAGGTACATAGAGGTGTAGAGGTGGGTGTTGAGTATAAGCCTACCAGTTCGCTCACTTTTGAGCTGATCGGTACTGCCGCTCAATACTACTACAGCAACGACCCAATGGGCGTGATGAATAGTACCAATGGTAAGATTATGAATAAGGAAGAGAAGGTCTACATGAAGAACCTCTACCTCGGTGGTGTACCACAAGTACTGGGGACCTTTGGGGTCGGTTACTTCTGGAATTATTGGTTCTTCAACCTCAATGTCAATGGCTTTGGCTACAACCACATTGATGCAGCACCTATCCGCCGACTCGCTTCTAATTATACCACTGTCACCCCTCCAGGTACTGCCGGACACAATGCTAAGCAGTATGAGGCTTTCAAGCAGTATACCACTCAGGAGCGCTTCAAGGGTGGTGTGACTATGGACTTAAGTATCGGCAAGATTCTTTACCTAAAGAATAGAGACCGCATCAACTTCAACTTCTCCATCACCAACCTACTCAATAATAAGGAGATTCGCACTGGTGGATTTGAGCAAGGACGTATCAACCTAGATCACCCTGAGCGCTTTACCAATAAGCACTACTACATGCAGGGGATCAACTTCTTCCTCAATGCTAGTTACAATTGGTAATATTAATAGACGATACAATATATGAAACTAAATAGACAATTAATTATAGCACTCGTAGCCCTCATCGGGCTCACCTTCGCTTCTTGTGAGCGGGAATACGATGCCCCACTCCTCACCGAACCGACTGTGGAGATCGGGGATGAAGGCATCATCACCATTGCTAAGTACAAGGAGATGTTTACCTCAGTACCCGAAGAGGGTAAGATCATTGAGGAGGACTTCGCCATCCGTGCCGTGGTAGTGGGCAACGACATTTCGGGCAATATCTACAAGCAAATCTATGTGGAGGATGCTACAGGTGGACTCTCCATTGGTATTGACCAAAATAACATCGCCAATGATTACCCTGTAGGGCAGGAGGTAGTGATCAAGCTACAAGGCCTCGCAGCTACTAGCTACGGAGGCGTCATTCAGTTGGGAATGAACAACAATAATCCCAAGAATACCCGTATCCCCTACGAGATTGCCAAGAAGCATCTCCTAAAGAACCAATGGCCAGATGCCAAAAAGGCAATGCCTAAGGTAACCACTATGGGCTCTATCACCGATGCCATGATTGGTACACTGATACAGCTAGAGGGCGTTTACTTCGAAAAGGGTGGCGAGCTCAACTATGCCGATCAAGAGATGAATGCCGTTAATCGTATCCTAAGGGATAAGAGTGGCAAGAGTCTCTATGTACGCAATAGTAAGTATGCTACTTTTGCCAATGACAAGCTTCCAAAGGGCAATGGTACCGTGGTAGCTATCCTTTCAAAGTTTGGTAGCGACTACCAGCTATTCCTTCGCTCGGCCGACGATTGTTTCGGCTTTAGTGGCAAGGAGCCTGAGACCTCAGGTGGCACCGATACCCCTACCCCCGACCAACCATCAACAGGGGCAGTAATCTACAGCGAGGAGTTTGCCAAAGACCTCGGTAAGATGACCCCTATTAGCGTTGCAGGCACACAGACTTGGAGAGTCAACACTGCTTACAAGAATGCCAATATGTCCGGCTTTGCCGATGGCAAGAGCAATGCCAATGAGGATTGGCTCGTCTCTCCTGCTTTTGACCTCACTGCAGCCAAGAGCTTCTCTATCAGCTTTGAGCACACCATCAATAAAGGTAATGTGGCCAATATGAAGAGCGAGCAGACCCTTTGGGCATCTGACAATTACAGCGGTGACGTGAAGAGTGCTACTTGGACTCAAGTGACTATCACCACCTACCCAACAGGTACTGATTGGAACTACGTGAAGAGTGGTGCTATCAACCTACCTGCTTCACTGCTTGGTAAGGCCAACGTGGTATTTGCCTTCAAGTATCTTGCTACCGATGCCAGCTCAGCCAATTGGCAGATACGTGCACTCAAGGTGACTAGCGATGGAGGTAAGCTCACTGCTGGTGGCACCACCCCTACTCCACAACCACAACCAGAGCCCAACCCAAACCCCAATCCAGAGCAACCTGCAACTGGTAAGCTCCTATTCCCTGGTGCCGACTTTGAGGATTGGAGCTTAATGGAAAAGGGCAAGAGCCTATTATTCCCCCTAGGAAAGATTGTTGAGCAATCTCCAAATGGACGTAATGGAAAAGCCCTTCACATCAATGGTACTCCTGCAGGGAATGACTACATGATTACAGCGGCAGGTGCAGGTGAAAAGAGTGGTTCAACCATTACACTATACATCAATGGAAAGGCAGGAAAGTCTCTCTCTTTTATGGTCTATAAAGTGGATGGTAGTCTTGCAGTATTTAACCTTGATGAGTTTGGAACAAAAGGACACGTTATTAGCCCAGCTGATGGCGAGATTATCCTTAAACCAACCGAGAAAACCTTTAATGACAAACCTGCTAACTCCTATGCTAATGGCTCAATAGACACTCAAGGTAAATGGCTAAAAATCACCCTAGATATCTCTAGCTTCAGTAAGTTAGCTAAGGAAAAGAACTTGTTTTCAATAAAGGTAGGAAAAGCAGTGGCTTACGACCTACTCATTGATGATATCACTATTCAGTAATAGTTCGCTATGAAGTATACTCAGCATAATTGGTATGCCCTACTGGCGTTGCTAGTGGCTTTTGCTTTGGGGAGCTGTGGTTCCTCAAAGCAAGCCACCGGCACCAACGCGGGCAAACAGTACAATACTTATGCCGTTGCCTTTTATAATATGGAGAACCTCTTCGATACCGAAGACGACCCCAATAACAAAGGTGATGACGACTACCTTCCCACAGGACCCTACGCATGGACACAAGTGCAATACGAGAAGAAACTAGATAATCTCGCACGGGTGATCAGTCTCTTAGGTCAAGAGCACACCCCCTACGGACCAGCTTTTATTGGTACCGCCGAGATTGAGAATCGTCGAGTGCTTGAGGACCTCACACAGCGTGACGCCATCAAAGCGATGGGGCTAAAGGTGATCCACGAAGATGGCCCAGACCGTCGTGGTATTGATGTGGCAGCGCTCTACAATCCCAATATCTTTAAGCTCGAAGGGTACAAGTATTACCCCTTCAAGTGGGATGAGCGTCCCGACTTCGTGACTCGTGACCAGCTACATGTCTATGGTACTATCGCAGGCGAACGGATTCACTTCATCGTGCTCCACTGGCCTTCTCGCTACGGCGGCCACAAGAGCAACCCCCTTCGTGAGGCAGCAGCTCGTACCACCCTCGCAATAGTTGAGGAGATACAAGCCTCCGAACCAGATGCTAAGGTGGTGATTATGGGCGACCTCAACGACGACCCTACCAACACCAGTGTGACAGAGGTACTCAATGCCAAGACCCACCGCAGCGAAGTGGCACCAAAGGGGATCTACAATCCTAGTGCCTCGCTCTTTGCTAAGGGCATCGGCACACTTGTCTACCAAAATAAGTGGAACTTCTTTGACCAGATGATGGTGACCCACGGACTGATCTCCAGCGAGAGCAACCTACGACTTTGGAAGATGGAGGTATTCGACCGCAACTTCCTCATTACACAAGAGGGAAAGCGCAAAGGATACCCACACCGTACCTTCGAAAACAATTCATTTATCGATGGCTATAGTGACCACTTCCCAGTCCTCATCTACCTCCTTCAGGAGCGTCACTAAATTAAATATACATACGCTAAGAGGGTGCATCAATAAGTTGATGCACCCTCTTAGCGTACTCCCCCTCAACCCCACATGAAAAGAGACTGTTGCACAAGGACCTCGGCAGAGGTCCTTGTTAAATAGGCACAGGTCAAGACATACAGTGCCTAAGACCTGTGCAATAATGGTGCGCAAAACACCATACGACCCCAGTTGAAGGGTCGGACAACCGAATTAAGGAATCTTCATTTCCTCTCAATGTGTCTACTTTTTCAGGAATAGAGGAGACAGAGTATCTACACTTTCAGGAATGCGATAATATACCGTCCACATATTCCGCATAGGGTGCGGAATGCATTCCGTATGCGTGCGGAACGTATTCCGTAGCCCTGCGGAATCCATTCCGCACGCATACGGAATAAGAGGTTGATGTAATAGATTATTAGTCAGGAAACAAACACTTGGAGAGACAATTGCACAAAAGCGATCGGTCGCATGACTATGTCCGACCCACAAGGGGGCGAGTATATACGTGTGCCATTGCTTACCCCCAGTCGTTCGGGGCTAACGCTCAGAGTTACGCATTGGGAAGGTCTTGCCGTAGGCATTCATAGGTATCTATAGGGAAGGACCCCGGCTGAGGGGTCCGTATTAAATAGGCACAGGTCAAGGCACGGAGTGCCGAAGACCTGTGTATAATAACGTACAAATACTCTTGCGACCCCGGCCGAGGGGTCGGACAACCTTCTCTTGGTCTGACCCCTAAACCGGGGTCATGGGATGGGGTAATATGCTCTTACACACAGGTCGTTCGGGGCTCTGCCTCTCCGACCTGTGCCTATTTAACACGGACCTCTCCGAGGTCCTTAACCCACGTGTTCTCCGTTGGATAGGGTCTTGACTGTCCCTATAGTCTTAATACCTGCAGAATAATAGCTCCTATGTAAGTATGTAAAAAGAGAGGTACACCCCATAGGAGTGTACCTCTCTCATTATACAAGAACCTTCTTTTATTAGAAGCGATAACCAGCAGTTACGAAGAATGCACTATTCTTGTTGGTGTCACCAAATTCTTTCTTACCAACAACAGGAATATCAACTGTATAGTTCTTGGTAACATCATACATACCAAACTGTGCACCTACAGAAAGCATTACACGCTGATACTCTAGACCAGCACCTACCTGAAGACCCCAATCAAATGGATTGCATGCACGGATTGACTTTCCTGCAATAGTAGTCTCCTTAAATGGATTGGACTTGTCCTTATTATCACCAACCTTTGCAGATCCACCAACACCATAAGCTAGGTAAGGACCAGCATTAACAAAGGCATTAAGACCTTCGGTTACCCCAAAGCGTAGGTTAGCTAGGATAGGTAGGTCAACATAGTAAAGTGAGTTCTTGATATCCTCCTTATCACCATAAGAGAAGCCCTTCATAGAGAAGTTAAGACCTGGCTGGATGCTTAGCTCCATAGCACCGGTATTCAACACACCGAAGTCTAGGGCCACACCTGCACGAGCACCAGAGGCGATCTTAGAATCTTTTACGCCACTAATGTTGGCACCTTGATATCCTGCACTTACAATCACACTTGGACGATACTGTGCCATGGCACCGATCGCAAAAACTGTACTAGCAATAGCTGCTAAAATAATCTTCTTCATCATTTACAATTTTCTAAGTTGTTTATAATACAAACAGTTAAGAGGGGCATTTCTAACGCCCATTCCCTTTCTATTCTAAAGCAAATGTAGGTATAAATTGGGAAAGAAACAGAGCAAGCCGCGCTCTTTTAACACAGATTGAAGAGAGATAACTAGCAATTACAATACTTATAGATTAAAAGACCCCTATTTAAGCCTTCTTAGCACAATTCACGCTTCTTACGAGGGCGATAAATCCGCTTCCACCATAGATAATAGCCAGTAATTGGTAGCGAAGCTCCTATGAGCATTGCCAAAAAGGTGAGCAGACGTGAAAAGCTACCGCCCCACCTTCCAAGATGAACAGATGAGATCCAGCCACTGACTTTCTCGTACCTCTCTTTATCAGCATACTTCGTCACCTCCAGTAATTCCCCACTTACGGGGTCAAAGCGGTAATCGTCAGTAGCTCTAGCATTGCCCCACCCAGAGAGTGATGCCTTCACCACTCCTTTCTGCACTCTCAAAGAAGCATACTTCTCCAATGGGATCTGCTTCACCGCTACACCCCACGCTACATACCCATCTCCAATTTCTTGGATAGAGGCATGAGGTGGCTTCTCAGAAGGCTGAGAGGCACCAAAAAGCTTGTACATAGGCTTTTCAAACCAATCGTAAGTCCAAATAAGTCCCGTCACAGCAGAGCCCAGTAGTATCAGAGTAGCGAAAACACCCAGCACCACGTGAAGGTCGTACCACAGTACCCTTCGCCCACGGCCAAAGCGTATCTTCAGAGAGCGTCCTAACCTACTCCAGCGACTAGGCCACCACAAGACAATACCCGAGATCAAGATGAATACAAAAGCCCAAACAGTAACCCCTACCACCTGCTTACCGACTACTGCTTCCTTTGTGCCATCAAGCATCCGACGGTGAATGAGAGAGGCCGTGGTGAAAAAGGCGGAGCGCTCATACGCCCCTAGCACCTCGCCCCGATATGGATCTACATAGATAGTCTTACGATAAGGCGGCGCAATAGCCACCTCATAAGACTTACTGGGGTCGGGATAAATCGTTACTCCCGATATCTTAGCCCCTTCGGGCTGAGTCTCTAGCACCTTTGAGCAAAGCAGCCTCATCTCCATTGGCTCTCCCTCTGGCTCCACATAAACCAACGAAGAGTCACCTCTACGGATAAGGTCTTTCTCTATAATCAATAGACCACCCGTTAGGCAGATCAACGTAATAAAAACCCCAAATGGCACCGAGAGCCAAAGGTGCACTTTTCGCAAGAATTGTTTCATAAATGATAATATTGTAAAGGTACTAATAGCTCTATTTGGAACAGCCTAGGCTACATCTCGGCAGAAGCTAGGCGCTCTGCATTCTCCGCTACGGTAAGCGCATCGATAAATTGCTGAATATCTCCATCCAGTACATCACTCAGTTGGTAGACCGTTAGCCCAATGCGGTGGTCAGTCACCCGCCCTTGAGGGAAGTTGTAGGTACGTATCTTTGCCGAACGATCACCGGTACTTACCAAAGTCTTTCGCTTGGAGGCAATCTCATCGATATACTTCTGATACTCCATATTATATATACGTGTCCGAAGCTCCTCCATCGCCCGAGCCTTATTTTTCAGCTGCGACCGCTCATCTTGGCTCTGTACCACAATGCCAGTAGGGATATGCGTGAGACGAACTGCCGAATAGGTGGTATTCACTGACTGCCCTCCTGCTCCTGAAGAGCAAAAAGTATCTACGCGGATATCCGACTCCTTCACCTCCACATCAAATTCATCTGCCTGAGGCAATACAGCTACCGTTGCTGCCGAGGTATGCACCCGTCCTTGCGTCTCCGTAGCGGGGACACGTTGTACACGATGCACGCCCGACTCATACTTTAGCTTGCCATAGACTCCGTCTCCCTCCACCTTGAAGACAATCTCCTTAAATCCGCCCAAAGTACCTTCGCTAAATGAGGAGGTACTACACCTCCAGCCTTGGCTTTCGCAGTACTTCACATACATCTTATAGAGGTCACCCGCGAATAGTGCCGCTTCGTCTCCTCCCGTACCGCCACGTATCTCCACTATTGCATCCTTATCGTCCTCAGGATCCTTAGGAATTAGGAGCAACTTAATCTCCTCCTCCATCGTTGGCAGTTGCTCCCTAATCGTCTCGATCTCATCCTCAGCCATGTGCCGTAGCTCATCATCACTTTCCTCGGCAACTATCGTCTGAGCCTCCTCCAAATTGGCGAGAAGCAACCGATACTCGTCGCTCTTCTTCGTCAGGTTCTCCAGCTCCTTATACTCCTTGCTAAGGCGCATAAACCGCTTCTGATCACTGATCACACTTGGGTCAGTAATCAAGAGCTGAACCTCCTCAAAGCGCTCCTTTAGCCCCTCTGTTCTCGCTAGTATATCAAATTTCTTAGCCATTCGCTCTTAGTGGTATTCAAAGTGACCTAGAGGGGTATCAAGGATCAATTCATTTTGTGCTGCCTCCTCCACTCTACCTATCACCTTTGCAGGCACACCAAAGCTTTCAGAGAGCTTTATCAAAGTATTAGCTTCCGACTCTGGCAAGTAAACCTCCAGGCGATGACCCATATTGAATACTTTGTACATCTCCTTCGGTGGCGTCTTTCCCTCCCGAGCAATCACCTCAAAGAGTGGAGGGATCGGATGCCACTGATCCTTGATCACTCGCTTCCCTTGCACAAAGTGAAGCACCTTGGTCTGAGCCCCGCCAGTACAGTGCACCATACCGTGGATCGCCCCACGCATCTCCTGAAGCATCTTGGCCACAATAGGTGCATAAGTACGTGTAGGCGAAAGCACCAATTTACCATAGTCTATATCCAAACCCTCCACAGGCTCTGTAAGCGTACGTTTGCCCACATAGACCACCTCATCGGGGAGAGCTCCATCAAAGCTCTCAGGGTATTTTTGTGCCACCTCCTTACTAAATATATCATGCCGAGCAGAGGTGAGCCCATTACTTCCCATTCCTCCATTGTAGCTCTCCTCATAGGTTGCTTGGCCATAGCTAGCCAGGCCCACGATCACATCTCCGCCCTTGATATTGGCATTGTTGATCACACCCGACCGCTTCATCCTACAGCTCACAGTGCTATCCACAATGATCGTACGTACCAAGTCCCCCACATCGGCAGTCTCACCACCAGTCGAGTAAATACCTACACCCAGCCCTCGAAGCTGCTCCAGGAGCTCCTCCGTACCATTGATAATGGCTGCGATTACCTCGCCAGGGATCAGACGCTTATTTCGTCCGATAGTGCTAGAGACCAATATATTATCCACCGCTCCCACGCAGAGAAGGTCATCAAGATTCATTACCAAGGCATCTTGTGCTATCCCTTTCCATACAGAGAGGTCACCCGTCTCACGCCAATAAGCATAGGCAAGGCTACTCTTAGTCCCCGCCCCATCAGCGTGCATCAAGCTACAATAGTTGGGGTCACCGCCCAACAGGTCGGGCAGAACCTTGCAAAAAGCTTGTGGATAGAGCCCTTTATCGATATTCTTAATAGCGGCATGTACATCCTCCTTATCGGCAGAGACACCCCGCATCTGGTACATTTCTTTATTCATCATCTCATCTCATATATATATATACTATGCAAAGCTACTAAAAAAAGAGTGATAAGGGTGGAAGGGGTTGCAAAATAGTTGTAAAGAAGGTATCTTTATGCGACGATAACTAAACACCACACAAATACTATTATAGAGACTATTATGGAAAGAGAACTTCAGCTCAATATCATCAAGATGATACACCGAGAGGTGCTCCCAGCAACAGGGTGTACCGAGCCCGTGGCAGTGGCACTTACTGTGGCACACGCCTCAGCCATTCTACCAGGAGAGATTAAGTCTATCACGCTCGACCTAAGTGCCAACATTCTGAAAAACGCAATGGGCGTAGGCATTCCTGGTACTGGTATGATAGGATTACCTATCGCCATAGCACTAGGAGCGGTGATAGCAGCACCCGAAAAAGAGCTCACCGTGCTAGAGCACTTCTCGGAGGAGCAGTTTGCCAAAGCAAAGGCACTTATGGAGGCGGGCATCATCACCATCCGCCTAAAAGATGGAGAGGTAGATAAGCTCTACATCGAAGCCACCCTAGAGGATAGCGAAGGGCATACCGCCATCGCCATTATTGAGAAGAATCATACCGCCCTCAAGAGCCTCACCCTCGATGGGGTAGCACAGCAGGGACAGGGTAGCCAGTCAGGTAAGGAGGACGAGGGCACCACACAGCTCTACGAAGGTCCCGAAGTACCGCTCACATTCGACCTAGTCTACCGATTTGCCACAGAGATGCCACTTGAGGAGATCCGATTTATAGAGGAGGCAGCAAGGCTCAATAAGCATGCATCCCAGTACTCACTAAAGGGTCAGTATGGTCACTCCGTAGGTCGTATGATCAAAGGAGAATTGGGGCTAAAATACCTAGGAGACACCGCCTACACTCGTCTCCTTGCTAGCACCAGTGCCGCCTGTGATGCCCGAATGGATGGAGCTCCTGTAACCGTGATGAGCAATTCGGGAAGTGGCAATCAAGGGATTACGGCCACGATGCCAGTGCTTACCTTTGCTGAAGAAGAGGGCGTGAGTGAAGAAAAGAGGATTCGTGCATTGATGCTCAGCAACCTTATGGTCATCTACATCAAGCAGAAGCTAGGTCGCCTCTCCGCCCTTTGTGGCTGTGTAGTTGCCTCCACAGGCAGTGCATGTGGCATCACCTACTTGATGGGTGGGACTAAGGAGCAGATTGGCTTTGCCGTGAAAAATATGGTCGGGAACCTCACAGGTATGATCTGCGACGGAGCCAAACCTAGTTGCAGTCTCAAAGTGACCAGTGGCGTCAGCTCAGCGATGCTCTCCTCCCTCCTCGCCATGGAACACAAAGTGGTCACCAGCAACGAAGGGGTAGTAGATGATGATATCGACAAAAGCATCGACAACCTCACCTCCATCGGCCGTGATGCCATGACCGAAACCGATAAAGAGGTACTCCACATCATGACCCACAAAGGGAAATAACCCCTCCCAAGCAATTAAGTAAGCCCCCTTCTCCAAAGAGAGGAGGGGCTTTTTCTTGGCCCTACTCCACCATATAGATCTTAGCCTCGATACGTACCCACTCACCCCGCTCCGTCACCTCCGTCACCTTGGCATAAAACTCCTTGCCCGCATCCATCAGACGGGAAATGATAAGGTTGAGCGTCCGAGGCACAAACCCAATCTGGTCGGCACCCATAAAGAGAGCAATCGCTTTTTCATCGTAGATATTCTTGGGTCTCCGCACCATCTTTAGCAGCGTGCCAGGAACGATCTGTGCCTTCAGCTCATGGATATTATCCACATGCGTAGTGCCCGCCACGATGATATCTAGTAAAAAGATCTCCCGCTTTGGAAGCCCCAAACTATTGATACCCCCTGTGCCAATCAGGGCAAGAAGCTTATCATTAAGTGGTGTGATACCGCCTTGCTCTGCCATAATCAAAAACCTTGTGATTCATACTCCTCCAAGAGCGTAATGATCTCCTGCATCTTCGCCTTACGCTCCTCCAATTGCCGGATCGTCTCCGCCAAGTCCCTTTGTCTTTGCTCCACCCACTGAGGGTCCGCTAGCTCCTTAGCAAAGGTATAAGGGAACGTCTGCCAAAGCTCCTCAATCTTTGCCTTTATCTTAGCAATCCGCCCCTTCAGCTGTTCTATCTCGTACTCTATCCCATTGGTCACATCTATCCCCTCCGTGGGGTGCTTAAAGAGCACCACATTATAGAGGTCCCGAATGCCATCAAGATCCCCCTCCTTATAGAGTTGCGTTGCCCTGCGAAATATCTCGATCATCTCCTCCGTTGCCTCTGGGTGAAGGTCAGGGTGTACCAACTTCACTATGGTCTGGTAGAGCCTGCGTATCTCCTTACTCTCGTCGGGCGAAAGCTCAGGTGACTTGAGATACTCCTTGGCATAAAAGAGCTTCTCACTCTCCTGCCTCAGCGTTGCATTATACTCCTCCCGTACCCTCTCCAGCTCCTTATTCACACGCTCCACATCGGGCGTCTCGTCTCTATTCACATACTGGCGGAGCAAGCTTTCCCGCATCGAGAGTAGCTTTATCTCCAGCTGGAGCTGCAGCACCTCGTACTGCAACTCCCCCACCGCTTGCAGATACTCCGCCGAAAGCCGAGGACCCACCGTATTAATCAGGTCCTGATGCTCCGTATAGAGTTGCGAAAACTCTAGCGAAAGGAGCTTGTACTCCTCCCGCAATGCACGCTCACGAGGTGACCAATCTATCGTTGTCATAGGTTTATAAGTCCAATAATATCTTTTGTAAATATAGCAACATTCCGCTGGTATAGGAATTTATAGCTACTTTTGCACAGAAAGAGAACTATTTCCTCAAAAAGAGATACCGTATGAGCAAAGAGATATTGGACTTAAAAATGAAACTAGTAGAGCGGGAAGAGTACTCCGACCGCCTCTTTCTAGGACACTTCACACCAGTAGAAGCGGGAGTAAAGCTACCCCACTTCGCACCAGGACAGTTTGTGCAAGTTTGGGTAAAAGCACCCGATGGGCTACTTCTCCGTCGCCCCATCTCTATCTACGATAGCACAGAGCGAGTGCTGAGCCTACTCATACAGTCCGCTGGTAGAGCCACCCGGCTACTGATGCAGGCACCCATCGGAGCAGAGTACCAGATCCTCTTGCCCCTCGGCAATAGCTTTGAGCTACCCCCCGCTGAAAGCCAACCCCTTCTAGTGGGCGGAGGCGTAGGTGTAGCCCCTATGTATGCTCTTGGCAAGGCGATGAAGCAACAGGGCATCGCCCCCAGCTTTCTTCTCGGAGCTAGAAGCCAAGCCCACTTCTCCAACCTCCACCACTTTGAGGAGCTAGGCACCCTCCACCTCTCCACCGAAGATGGCTCTCTCGGTAGCCAAGGATTCGTGACCGACCACCCTATTCTCCGTGAAGGTCACTTCACTCATATATATATGTGTGGACCTACCCCCATGATGAAAGCCGTTGCCCATTGGGCAAAGCAACAAGGGCTCCCAGCACAAGCTTCACTCGAGAATAGGATGGCATGCGGTATCGGCGTATGCCTCTGCTGTGTGGAACCGACTGCAAAGGGACACAAAACCGTCTGCCACGACGGCCCCGTTTTCAACACATCACAATTACTTTGGGAATAAAATAGAGCAGGTATGAAAAGGAATTTAGAGGTACAGATCGGGGAGCTACAACTTAAAAATCCCATCACTACAGCTTCGGGAACCTTTGGGGACGGGCTACTGATGGATAAGATATATGACGTGGGGAAGCTAGGAGCCATCTTCACCAAAGGCACCACCCTAGAGCCAAGAGAAGGCAATGCCCCACAGCGGATGGCTGAGACCCCCTCGGGCATGCTCAATGCGGTAGGACTCCAAAACCTAGGGCTACAGCACTACATCGACCACATCTATCCGGAAGCGATCCAACTAGGCACCGAGATCATTCCCAACGTTAATGGCTCTACCATCGACGATTACATCGCTGTTGCCTCGGCAATGAACGACCTCCCAGGCATCCACGCTATGGAGCTCAATATCTCTTGCCCCAACGTAAAGAATGGCGGTATGGCCTTTGGAGTTTCCGAAAAAGGCATCGCCGAGATTGTCTCGGAGATACGCAAAGTCTACCACCACACGCTTATAGTGAAGCTCTCGCCCAACGTCACCGACATCGCCAAGATGGCGACCATCGCCGAACAACACGGTGCCGACGCCCTCTCCCTCGTCAATACCTTCCTCGGTATGGCAGTGGATGCCGAGCGACGTCGCCCCATCCTCTCCACCGTTACCGGCGGTCTCTCAGGTCCTGCTATCAAACCGATTGCTCTCCGTATGGTATGGCAAGTGGCAAAAGCGGTTCAGATTCCAGTGATCGGCATCGGTGGCATCACCAACGCCACCGACGTGATAGAATTTCTCCTCGCAGGCGCCACCGCCATCCAAGTAGGCACCTACAACTTCGTGGATCCCCTCTCTCCTCTCAAAATGATCGAGGGGCTGCAAGCCTATATGGAGCGGCACCACATCACCCATATCCAAGAGCTCATCGGCGCCCTACAGATCTAGCAACGGCCACCCACACACCGCCTACCACTAGCCAGAGCAAAAGGCCGAACCACGAAAAGTGGTGCGCCTCCGGCCGAAAGTAGCCATGCAGTGGAGAGGTAAAGGAGAGCTGGAAGGGCACCAGATACTTCGCGATAGAGCTCCCCTCCGAAGCCTCAAAACGGAGCTCCTTCACCCGCCGAAGCGACCCAGCCTCCAAAGCGGTATAGAGTGCCTCGCCATCGCGGCTCCTAATCACCGTCCAGTAGAAGGGATTGCCAAAGATCGTCAGCTTATCCCGTGTCAGGTCCAAAGGAGGCAACTCCGCCTTTACCAAGCGGTAGTCGGGAAGCGTAATAGCATAAAAGCTACCCACTTCGTCCACCAAAAAGCCCAAGAAAGCACGGCTCGGATACTCCGTCACGAAGAGCTGTTGGGGCACCACCCCACTGGGCAATGCTATCTCCTGCAGATAAGGCCGCCCCACCGTCTGCCTCAGATTAAAGAGCCTCCCCCCGGCATCTAGCAAGAGATACCCATGGTCGTACGGCTTCTTGGTGGTGGCATTTCCAGCCACTAGGGCTATCGGGAAAGCCACTCCTTTGGCGTCCAACGCCTTCTGAAACAGCTCCGACTTTGCCCTATCCACCTCGTTACGGCTCATATCAATAAATTCGATCCCCTTTTTTCCCAGCCGAAAGACATCGCTCGGCATCTCCAGGTAGACCCTCTTCGACATCGACTCCAAAAGGAAATAAAGCGACGTCACGTGGCAATTGATAGAGGAGGGATGCGAGATAAAGATAAAGCTCTGCTCCTCCAGCATACTCGGTGAGACCGCCACCCCATGGATACTATCGGGCAAACGCCCATCCATCACCAGCTGACGGTAGTAAAACGATGGCAATACACTATCAAACTCACTCTCCGTATACTCTCGCCCAGCATAGTCGTAGTAGCGAGACCCCTCCTCACCACTATTATCCAGCGACACAAATTCGCCCACCACCTCACTATAGAGGGTAAAAGGCACATACCCTCCACCCCTTTGCAATAGCGCCCCGAGCGAAGTAAGCCCCCAAATCAGCATCAGTGCCGATACCACGCCCATCAATAGTTGGAAAAAGATTTTCATAAGCCTAGAGAATTACTGCACCCCCTCCTTGAAGCGATAAATAGATAAAATAGCCACATAGCAAAGCAACACCGACCAAAGCCCCATCTCACACAAAAGGTCCTGATAGGCCCGAGGAGTCGTCGTCACAAAGTAGAGACAGCACACCCCATAGCTCACCAGCATACAGAGTAAGCGACCCCGCCACGTAGGCTCCACCACCACCCAAGTAGTTACGCCATACATTCCCCAGCCTGCCAAAAACCAAGGCCCAACACTCACCAGCAAGTGAGTCACCAATTCTGGTGCCAAGATACTAGAGAGGTAGCCCCATAGGATCAGCATCTCCACCAGAAAAAACAAGCCTAGCATCAATACCCCATACGTGAGCATCACAAATGCAATCCGCTCCAGTGGCAAAGGGAGATGAAGGGTTAGCTTCAATCGCTTTTGCACCATTTCAGGAGCCCACTGCACCACCGCCAGCACCAAGCCACACAATATAGGCTGATACTTGAGGGCATCTAGCAAAAGTACATCCTTAGAGAGGAGTACCTCCCACAGATGGGACACTCCACGTACCGATACAATCCTCTCCAGCGAGAGCAAAGCATAGCCCACCACTCCTAGTCCCAAGAGGCTAAGCAGCAACACCGCCCACCTTGTCTTCACCCACTCTTTATATAGCAATCCGCCAATCATAACTCAATACTTACCGGTCAAACCTATAAACACATCCTCCAGTGACATCCGCTCCTCCACCAACTGGCTATAAGGCAATTGGTGCTTCGCCAGATACTCTCGGATATACCCCATCCCCTCAAAGCTATGTACCTCAGCCTGATTTCCTATCACCGCAGGGTGCCATAGCTTCGGATCACCTGGCAGCTCCAACCCCTCCACCTCCAGCTTTATCAAATACCGATGGAAAGAACTCATCAGCTCCGCCACAGGCATCTGCAAAAGGATCTTACCATAATCCAGGATAATGCAGTCATCAATCAGCCGCTCCATATCCTGAATGATATGCGAAGTGAGAAAGACGGTCTTATCACGTCCCTTGGTGAATTCCTTTAGATAGTCAATGAAAAGTCGACGATAACCAGGATCAAGCCCCAACGAAAAGTCATCCAGCACCAAGAGATCGGCATCTTGTGCCAAAATCAAACCCAATGCCACTTGCGACCTCTGTCCACACGACATCCTACTGATACGTTGATGAGGAGCTATTTTAAGCAGGCTAACTAGGTCGTAGTAGATATCACGCTGCCAACGAGGATAAAATCGAGCATAGAAATGCTCAATCTCCTCCACAGTCATAAAGCTATACTGAACATGCCCTTCAATCAAAAGAGCAATGTTGGCCTTAACCTCAGGGGGCATCGACTGAATGTCATAGCCAAGCATCTTACACACCCCACTTCGCGGCTTCAGATAGCCAGCAAGGATATTGATGGTGGTAGTCTTGCCAGTACCATTCTTGCCCAATAGACCCAAAATACGCCCTCTAGGCACAGTAAAGGTAAGCCCCTCATAAATGAGGCGCTTACCATAGTAATGAGTCAATCCTTGGCACTCAATGATGGCCGAGGAGTCAGTTCCGATCATTGCTTTGCTGCTTTTAGCGAAGGTTGTACACGCTTATTGAAGTCGTTGGTAGAGTTATTGGTATCCATCAGATACTTTCTACCATTGGCTTCCCTAGCCACCTTACGGATCACTGCGGTTCCTTGTCCTGTGCGGTCATTAAAGCTCTTGCACCAACCAGTGTAACCAGCATCTAGGACATTGGGAATAAATCTCCACTCAATAGCATCTTCGATACCGAGGAATACCACATCGACCATCCACTCGTGAGGTATCTTATAGGTTTTAAGTGACATCTCCTTCACAAAGTTCTTAAACTTAAAAATATACTTACCATCCCACAAGTAATCCTTGATGAACGTCTCGCGATCTACCGGCATCCGTACTAGAGCAATCGTAGTGACGCCGCGCTGATGGAAAGAGGAGACGGTAAGTGAAGACTTATAGTAAGAGATCAGGTTGGGCACCTCAGGATTATCCACATCTTGGAACCGAGGATTATCAGAAAGGTCGTAGATCTCAAAGTCGGCGTGCGAAAGATCGGTCGCCCCCTTGAAAACCTTTGAGTGGTCTTGGGCATCATTGGCAATAATCAGCGATGCTCCTGGCTTCACTGGATGGCTCTTACCATCACCAGGAATCATAGAGACAAAACTGACTGTAAGGGCCTTATCCAGCGGACTATCGACATAATCCCGCTTCATATTGCTCAGATCTTCCGACTGCACAATCGCCAAACTATCGGCAAAGAGAGTGACGTCTGAATTATTGGTAATCTTGATGTACTGCTCAGAGTACTTAAAGGTCTTTCCGGTCTCAGGGTCAATGGTAGGGCTAAAGAAAAGCTCCTCAATCACAAAGCCGGCATTGCTATTCTCTACATACTGTGGGGTGAGCTCGAAGGAGGTACGCTCCTTAGTCACCGTCACCTGCTCTTTTATAGAGATAGGAGTAGAGACTCTGCCTAGCTTCTCCGACTGATATGCCAAAGTAGCCTCAACTGAAACCTCATACACACCCTCCAAAAGCACCTTCTTAAAGGTCGGTTCCTTAGAGGTTAGCTCAGAGGTTTGGCCATCTTTATTGCTTTTGAAAGAGATCTTAAGGTCGCTATACTCTCCTCCTTTCACACCTAGAGGTGAGTTTAGCACGAAACTACATTCACGCTCCACTGCCACCTCATTCTCTTTTTCAGGCTCACAACTAACTAGTCCGAGAGCCAATAGGGCTATAAGGGCCCATAGATACTTCATTGCTTTCATATACTTCTTGAAATAAAATTTTTAAACGTTAGTCTCCAGTTACTTCAGTTCCTTTGCTACGAAGTCCTCGGTAGAGTTATTAGAATCCTTTAGCACCTTAGAGCCTTCAGATAGGCTCTTCCGCACCACCTTTTTACCGTAGCGTGTATCATCATTCAGCTCATCTGCCACCTTAGCATAGCCGGCATCCAATTTTTCCGAGATCGGCAACCACTGCTTCTCATTAGTCATACCGAGGTTCACAGCATCCAGCACCCACTCATTTGGAAGCTTTAGAGCAGGGTGGCCATCCAACTCCATAGGATCCATTCCCTCTATAATCATTACCTCCTTGTAAGTATAAGTGCACTCCTTCACGAGGTCTTGTGCTGTCTTTCCTTGTAGGTCCACGATCGCATAGGTATTCTGTCCGTTGGTACTCATGGTCCAATTCTCTGTTCCATCGCCATAAGGGTCGCTGATGAACACAAGTTTCATATTGGGTACCTTAGGATTGTCAGGGGTTTCAGAATCAGTGTAGCCCTTATCGCTCATCCACTCGAAGTTGGCGTTGGACAGGTCTATCGAATTAGGGTTCTCCTTTGTATGGTCTATCGCCGAGTGGCACAAGATGACACTCTCATACGGCTTCACGGCATACTCCCTCCCGGTGCCAGGGAACTGCATCACCAGGTCGGTAACGAAATGTGTTGTCCTCACATCGGGCTTTGCCTCCACCTTCTCATCCGACTGCCAGAGCGACTTTACTAGAGCTAGTCCATCGAGATATCTCGTTACAGGACTATTGTTGGTGATCTTGAGGTATTTATCCTCATCGTACTGCTCACCCTTGCTATTGCGACTTCCAGCAAAGAATATCTCACTGATAACGAAGCTCTCCGTAGGCATTTCCCACATCAATTGGCAGGTGCGGTCAGATTTGTCCTTTGCCTCAACTACAAAGTCCTCTTTG
Source organism: Porphyromonas somerae (assembly GCF_022845615.1). Classification (NCBI taxonomy): domain Bacteria; kingdom Pseudomonadati; phylum Bacteroidota; class Bacteroidia; order Bacteroidales; family Porphyromonadaceae; genus Porphyromonas; species Porphyromonas somerae. The sequence goes on from NZ_AP025559.1 coordinate 1,569,205, forward strand.
TACTCTATCTCTGCTAAAGCACCTTTGCACTCGAAGCGACACATCACCTTCATAGCATAGGGTTCTCCCTGTACCAAGTGAAGCACCGCCTTACCCTCCTTAAAAGAAATAGGCAACACCTTACCATCGCTTCTGGAGGTGAGCTCGCCTGTAGCTTCTGTTATGGTGCCCTCAACGCCCAATGGTGCCTTTAGCTGAAAGGTAACTTCGGCATCCTTCGGTACCTCTGGGAGGTCGCTCTTACAGCTCCAGAGTAGGAGCAACGTCACACATAGCCCGAATAGTAAAAATAACTTCTTCATATCTATTTATCTATTAAAAATTAAACGGTTTAAAACAGTAATTGAATCACTCCCTCCACCCAATGTCGATGGATAGCATCCACTCCTCCGCCACTATACCGTCCGAATCGGTACCTGCCACCTACCTCAATGCCCCAAGGCAAGGATCCCCATCCCTGTATGGTGTAGTGCCACTTAGGGGCTACCTCAAAAAAGAGTTGAGTTGCATTGATGGTAGCGAAACTGTGCCTCACCTCTCTACTCAGCTCCTCTTTTAAAGTGGTATGTGAGAGGGATAGCTCTCCTTTGCCTAATGGAGAATAGCCTATGTTGCAGGAGAGAGCTATGTAGCTAGCTTTATCTATTTGATAGGAGCCGAACCCACTGAGGGCAACCTGCCATCGTTGGCTCTGTAGCAGGGACTTGGGCTCTAATTTGCGTATGGCTAGATAACGATAGGATAGCGTAGGAGAGAGGTGCCAGTTCACTCCGCCTTCGGAGCGACCAACATGCCAAGCGAGCGTCCCTTTGTAGTGGGGAAAATAGAAGTTGGGCAATTCCCCGATCACAGGATAGGTACCAGCGGCAGGTTCACCTACAATATGCTCCACACCTTTTCGGTTTTGTATCTCTGCTTTGAGCTCCACTCCTTGCTGGCAAGTTCCTTGCCAGAGATAGCCGAGAGCCACTTCTACTCGATGATCGTTGTAGTGGTGAATAGGAACCTCGTTCATATCGGTGAGCGTCTCCTCGAGCCGGTGATATTGGTATCCTATTTTGGCGGAAAAGCCCTCCACCCCACTCGGTACGAGATGTGCTGCACTAGAGAGGCCATATCCCCGGTAGTAGACGGTAGGGGTATTGGTATTGAAGCGTGCGAAGCTCCCTCCAAGGCCATTCATGAGCCACTGAATTGTAGTGCCCAAAGGGGAATAGAAAGCAACGCTACTCCGCTGTTTGTAGATCTCGTGGCCGAGTGAAACCCCTACAATATAGCTACCTAGTGGATGTGCCACCCCCATATTCATAGTTAGATTGGAGACAATATTACGTGGACGCGGATCCACCCTTCGATACTCTTGCTGTGAAAGATACTGCACCTCTCCTGCCAATCTCCACTGGTGGTATGCTCCGCTATATCCGCCCCCGAAGGCATACCGCTCGTGCGATAGGTTGCCCCCTTCGGCATCTGCAACCATATAAGGGTAGAGGCGAGCAAAGTCGGACGTGCTATTGAAGCGAACCCCCTTGATCAGCCCACTGGAGTAGGTGGCATTGCCCCACATATGTTGTGACTCTGAAGGTTTCAGATAGGTATTGGCATAAATATGTGTAAGGCTTTCGCCCGAACCATTCTGCTGTAAAAAGGCTCTGTTCTCGTGCCTCCAATGGTATTCTGTGCCAAAAGTAGAGAGCGAAGAGGGGTAAAGGAGATGATGCAGTGCCACATTTTCGTGGTAATACCGAAGCATCGCAACATCTGTCGTTGCATGCTCCAAGGAGCGAGAAAGCAGGGGCAAGGTATCCCTTTTTTGCGCCACCATCTCCGTAGTAGCTATAAATAGCCACACCATGAATAATATCCACTTAATCCTTTTCATTGCATTCGTACCAAATGGATTTCACATATGCTGGCTTGCGAAAGAAACTCTTGCTCGGTAGCAGAACCACGCACCCATGCTCGCTCGCCATTCTCCAATAAGAGGGTCCCCTCGACCTGCACATCGTAGAGCCCACGCAGTAATTGGTCGCTGTAGCTAGAGGTGGTGATAGAATTGCGTATAGTGGTCACCCGAGTATTGTGGTTATGGAACTTAATCTGGTAGCTCTGTTGTGCTATAGGCACAGAAGGTTGGAAGCGTATCTGGACCGTCACCTCGCTCATCACATCGGCTCTATCGGGCGTATGGCAGGCGGAGAGTAGTGAGGCAATAAAAAGCCAAGTCAGGAGTTCAACTATCTTTTTCATAGGGTCACCATCAATTCCATCCCGAAGTAGGGATATTGGTTTCGTCGGATTACATACCCTTTCTGATGAATATCTGGGGAGTAATCGAATATCTTATTCACAAAGAGGGCCACATTGAGTCGCTCTCCAAATAGTCGCTTGGTAGCCTTGAGGTTGGTAATCATCATAAAGGGGACCACATAACGTTCAAATGAGCTATCGCTATACGACCGCTTGAGCCACTGCAGGTAGGTATCCGACTTATCTTGCTCTCTAAAGGGATGCTCCTTACCATCCTTCAGATCCACATAGAGGTCAGGGTAATTGGAGATGGGCATCTTCTGCGAAGAGGAGTACCAATTGGACTGGAAAGAGAGCGATACCCCTAGCCCAATTTTTGGGAGGTAAGAATCCAGCCGTAGGTCGCTATTCAGCATCTCTCGCACCAATATCTCATTATCACGATAGATGCCGATATAGGGCACCTCGCTATCCCCGAGCACTGCTTTAGGGCGCTCATATTGTGGCAAGCTATTGCGGTAGGTGGTTCTAAACCACGCTCCAGAGAAGGTAATTCGGGTATTGAGGAATGGGTATCGTGGGGTGCTCAGCATCCACTCCAGCCCCACCTTGGAGGTTTCGCTACCATTGGTGACCTTTCCGAGGAGCCTGAATTGCTTCGACTCTTGGTAGGAAAAGTCGGTAATAGCAGGCTTTGCCGTAAGGGCATCATAAGGGACGGAGGAGGGGTTGTAGCGCTTAAAACTGGCAATCTTCAGCTCTGCATCGTTACGAAATCCGCTGCTCATCCGCTCTCGGAAGTAGGTGACCGAGGCGGAGTAACCAGCCCACTCGAGGTCGAGCCGGCCCTCCATCTTGATATTCTTCGCTGGCGTGAGTGGCCGATTATTGGGGTGGTAAATATAGGTGCGTAGATAGACCAGACGATAGTCCGGATTGGCATGGTAATAATTGAGCTCCACAAAATCGTCATACACTGTTTCGGGGTAAAGCTGATCCATAGAAGGAAACATACTAAGGCTTCCGATCCCTCCGAGCAACTGAATGCGAAGTGGTTGCTCTCGTACAGTGATAGGGGCAAAGCTCCAGCGGGCGTTAAGGCGAACATCGGTATACCATTTCCTACTCATTTGATAAGAGCTATCAAGGTGTAGGAGTTGATTGCTCACCAAACCTGCCATTAGAGAGAAAGTATGGGCACCTAGAGGCACAGAGAGCTCATCCTCCACAAATAAAGAGAGCATACTTTTAGCCGGGATATCACAGAAAGGGCGTGGTCGGCTTCCAGCCGTCCAGAAGAGAGGCCGATCCAAGTCAAAGAGCGTCCCTTTACCCCTATTCTTACTGTACGCCCAAGTGGCTCCATACTTAATCCGTTGTTTGCCCCAATCTCTGTCCAGATGCGTGCTACCCTTCATCTTGGCATAGAGATATATCGGGCGACTATCCACCAAATGCGATGCCACATAATTACGGGGGTAGTATTTTCCCTCAAACTCTCCCTCTTCCTTCTGCGTAAGATAAGGAACATCCCTATTCAAGAGCATATCCTTGGTGATCTCCGTCCGGTCCCAAGTATGGGTGGCAGAGAGGATAATCTCTAGATCATGGAGCCATCGATTTTTCTTAGGCGTGAGCAAGAAGGTTTGCGAAAAAGCAAGGCTATGATAGCTTGCCTTGTAGCTATCCTTGGGGTTGTAGTCTAGGTCTTGATCTCGCTTACGGTCGTCGAGAGTGCCGGTATAATCTATATTGGTGTGAGAGCTGAATACTCCGACTCCCAAGTGCCACTTACCCGACAGGCGTAGAGAGCTATTGATACGCTCGTAGCAATCCCGTACACTGCGTGGATCGGAATAGGCCGAGAGGTAGCCTACACTGGCGATGAGGTTGAGGTGCTCTTCACGAAGGGTGACCCCTTTGGAGAGAAAAAATAGCTTGCTACTCATATCGGACTTAAAACGGCCATTCAAATCATCGCTCCATTGCTTACGCTTCACCTTAATGAGTCCGCTAGTAAGATCGGAGTGCTCTACAGAGGGAATTCCTCGCACCACCTCGATACTCTCCACCTCGTCGGTAGAAATAGTACGCATATCTACTCCGGCATTGATCGGTATTCGGATAGGGTACTCGTAATTGCTCCCATGCATGCCCCTAAACCCCGCATCCATCTTGAGTGGCACCCCATCGATAAGGAAGGTGGTGCCCATGGATGAGGTATTGTAATTGGATTGATTGACGCGTGGAAGCAAATTGTGTTGGCCTACGATGGGGAGGGTGGCTTCGCGTAGCCGAACGATATCGGGACTGGTGAGCTGGGGATCGGATGAGAAGCCCCCTGGGAGTAGCTCCAGCACATCGGCAATGCTAGAGGGCTGAATATGTGCCATAGCGGCTTTGCCGATCAGGGAAGAGCTGGTCATTCCTTTAGAGGACTTTGCCGTCACCACCACCTCCTGTAGCTCGCGACTGCTATTCTTCAGTTGGATAGTGATATTTTGCTTGGAGCTAGCAACCTTGAGGTGCTCTACCTTTTTATCATAACCAATATAGGTGACCTGTAGCTGATAACTGCCAGGTGCCACCTTGGGGAAGGTGATGACGCCATGGGGGTTGGTAGCACCGGTAAGGAGTTGCTCGCCCTGCTCCATACGCACTAAGGCGCCTATGAGGGGTTCGCCACTATCACTATCTATTACCGTGATAGTGACCTCGGTGGCTCTAGGGATCTGAGCCACCGCCCACTCTATCGGGATAGAGAGGAGCAGGAGGAGTGTGAGCAGATTTTTCATAACCAAAGGAATAGCAGGGGTATCACTATCCCAATAATCAATTCTACGCCGCCTACTCCTTTAAGACCTCGCTTCCCTTTGACCAGAAGTAGCCCTGAGAGGGTAATAAGGATTAAGGCGATGGCGAATAGGTCGGAGAAGTAGGCCCACCATCTTCCGGGATTGTAGTGTAGCCTCACAAAGTCGCTCAGGATAGGGCGCTTACGAAGTCGGTCGTAGGTGGCGGTACCACTGCGAAGGTCTACCTCGAGTGTGGAACCTCCTTTGAGAAACACCTTGAGGCTCTCGTCATCGGGGTAGTAGTGCTTGGTGTAGTTCTTTTCTTCGTGGATGCTCGTAAGGAGGGTGGTGAGCTCGGCTTGGGTTACCGACCTTTTCGCCCTCGGAGTATCTGCTATCGCCTGCTGTAGGATGATTCGCTTGACGGTATAACTAGGATTGATCTGGTCGCGATGATTCATCAATATACCGGATAGTGCGTAAATCAACACCACGCCGGCAAATAGGAAGGAGCAGTGCCGATGCAACCATCGACACCCCCTTCTGACTTGATTCCACGAAAGATGGTATTTACGCTCCACCACCTAGTTACTCTACAATCTCGTACTTATCGGCAACGATATGGTAAAGGCTCACATAAGCTTTCCCCTCTTGCTCGGTACGCTCTGCAATGTGCGCACGGAAGTTGGCAATCCGCTCAGCGATGGTATTAGCGGCCTGCTCGGCATTGGCTTGCATATCGGCTGCACAACCGCCTGAGCCTTCGCCATGTTGCTTTGTAGCCTCGGCCACCTCGGCTTCCCACTGTGCAAGATAGGCCTCATCGATACGCTCCTCAATGAGCTTGCCCTCTACCTTTACAACGCTATGAACGCACTCCTGAGGAAAGCTCCCAATTGCGTCACCAGCCTCTACTCGTATGGTCTTGGTATCATCGCTTCCCATTAGGAATATCTTGCCGCCACCATGCTTGCAAATATGAGTGCAGATACCTTCAAGCACTACATCTTGATCCACTAAAGCATCAGGATTGCTCAAAAGTGAATCCACGTCCAAAGTGCTAGTGATTACCTCATTCTCTTCCTGCTTATTATTCTCTCCCTTGCTGCAACCCACTAATAATAGTGTGGAAAGGAAAAGGAATAGGGCTGTTCTCTGTAAAATGTTCATTGAATAATACTTTTATATGAATACTTCCGCAAAGTTGGCTATATTTGGGCAGAAAGGCTCTCCCTATTTTTGGGTAAATTGTGGGCTGATCACTACTCAAATATAGGTATTTATAGATATAATCCCTAGGAGTAAGGGGTTGTGAAAACAGAAAACACCCCTATAGGCAAAACCTAAAGGGGCGCTTTTGAATGAATATTAGGTGTGATTACAGGGTGATTTTGGAGAGGTCACGGAGAATCGCTTTGGCATCGTGTAGGAGTTGATTCATCACCTCACGGACTGGCCGTATAGCATTGATGGTGGAGGCAATTTGCCCAATTTCTAGCTCTCCCTCTTGGAGATCGCCCTCGGACATACCTATCTTGGCTCTTCCTTTGCCTAGCAGAGTGGCTAGCTCCTCTTTGGTAGCACCTTTTGCCTCAGCTTCGGCCACTTGATCCATAAATCCACCTTTAGCCAAACGGGTAGGCACCAGCTTCTTCAGCATCAACTTGGTATCCCCTTCGCCTAGAGTAAGACAATGCTCCTTGAAGGCTTGGTGGCAAGCGCTCTCTTCGGTAAGAGCAAAGGCGGTACCGATCTGCACACCCTCGGCTCCGAGAGCCATACAAGCAACAATGGCTGCACCAGAAGCGATTCCTCCGGCAGCAATAAGTGGCACTTGGATCACTTCGCGAACAGCGGGAATAAGACAAAGGGTGGTAGTCTCTTCACGACCGTTGTGCCCACCGGCTTCAAACCCTTCGGCAATCACAGCATCGACCCCAGCGGCCTCTGCTTTTTGTGCGAACTTGCTACTGCTCACCACGTGTAGCACCTTGATCCCCTCTTCCTTAAGACGGGCGGTCCAGGTAGCAGGATTGCCTGCAGAAGTAATCACGATGGGCACTCGCTCCTCAATAATCACTTGCATGGTCTCCTCTACCGTTTTCATCACAAGGGGAATATTGACGGCAAACGGCTTACCGGTAAGCTTACGGGTATGGCGGATCTCTTCGCGTAGCTCTTCGGGGTAAAAGGTACCACCAGCCAGCACTCCCAGTCCGCCCTCTTGGCTTACTGCTGCTGCCAACTTGTACCCACTGGTCCACGCCATTCCACCCTGAATAATAGGGTACTCAATTCCCAATAATTGGGCCACTCTATTTTGATTTCTCATTGCGGTAACTCTTGCTATTTAATTAATCCTGATCTTCTCTTCAGTGCCTCAATAGAGGGCTGACGGCCCTTGAAGTTTTGATAAAGCACCTCTGGCTCTTCGGCATCACCTCGCTCTAAGATCTCACGCTTAAATCGCATTGAGGTGGTATGGTCTTTGAGCCCATTCTTTAGAAACTCCTCAAAGGCATCGGCCTCTAGTATCTCCGCCCACTTATACCCGTAGTAGCCAGCAGCGTAGCCGCCATCAAAGATGTGGGAGAAAGCGGTGCTGACACTGGTGCCTGCGATATGGGGCAGTAGGGTTACCTCTTTGTACGCCTCTTGCTCTAGTTCCTCCAGATCTTGTGGAAGATCGGCAGGATTATGGGCGTGCCACAGCATATCGAGGTAGCCAAATCCAAGCTGACGGATACAGGCGTAGCCCTCTAAGAAAAGGGTATTGCGATGGATCGCCTCTATCAACTCCTCGGTAATCGGTTCGCCTGTGAGATAATGCTTAGCAAAAGAGCGGAGGAAGTCGGGTTGGCGCGCCCAATTCTCATTGAAGTGCGAAGGGAGTTCCACAAAGTCGTGGACCACATTGGTTCCGCTAAGAGAGGCATAAGGCACTTGCGTGAGTAGCCCGTGCAGCCCGTGTCCAAACTCGTGGAAAAGGGTGGTCACTTCATCGTGCGTTAGGAGTGAAGGCTGGCTCTCTGTGGCGGGGGTGAAGTTCATCACTAGGCTCACCACAGGGCGTACCCCTTGATAGGCCTCAATATAATTGGTCATCCAAGCCCCCGAGCGTTTCCCCTTGCGTGGGAAGAAGTCGCAGAGGAGCATTCCAACTAAATTGCCGTGAGAGGAAACTTTATAAACCTTTACTTCGGGGCGATAAGGAGGGAACTGGGTGTGATCGGTCTCTTCCTCAATCGTCAGCTCATAGAGGTCGGAAGCGAGGTCAAACATGGCCCTTACCACGCTATTGAGCTCAAAGTAGGGGCGGGTCTCTTCCTCATCGTAGTGTAGCTCCTTTTGCCGATACTTCTCTGCCAGGTAGGCCCAATCCCATGGCTGGCAGTCCGAATGACCTTTGGTCACCTCTTTCAATTCCTTTTGGGCTAAAGGTGCGTAGGCCTCTCTTAATTCGTCCAGCATCGCATAGACCTTCTCGGGCGTTTTAGCCATCTTGGAACTCAATCGGTAGTCGGCAAAGCTCTTGTAGCCGAGTAGCTGGGCTATCTGATAACGAAGTGTGGCGATCTTGTAAACCTGCTGCTTATTGCATGTGGGCTTACTAGTATCCATACAAAGTGTGGCACGGCCTCGATACATCTGCTCACGGATAGCGCGGTCGTCGCAGTACTTAAGTACAGCACTATAGGAGGGCATACTAAGGTCGAATAGCCATCCTTCCTTGCCATGCTCAGTGGCTAGCTTTTTGGCTGCTTCCAAAGCGGAGGTGGGGAGTCGTTTTATCGGCTCTTTATCAGTAACGTGAAGGGTAAAGGCATTTTGTTCCTTGAGTAGGTTTTGCCCAAAGGTAAGGGTGGCCATACTCAGCTCCTTCCGAAGCTCCTTGAGCTGCTCTCTGGTTGCTTCTGGGAGGTAGGCACCGCTACGATCGTACCCTTCGTAGCTACGCTGGGTAAGTCGCTGATCAATCTCTTGGAGCTGAGGCAGCTGCTGGTCGTGAACCACCTTGACCCGCTCGGCCAATACCTGGTCCATACCTACCTCGTTGCTCACTTCGGTAAGTAGGGGCATCAGCTCCTGTGAAAGCTCCATCATACGATCATCGGCATCGCAACTGAGGAGATTAAAAAAGAGAGAAGTAGCCTTGCTAAAGTCCTCTCCCGACTGCTCAAGAGCGAAAATGGTATTCTCAAAGGTTGGCTCCTCCTCACACGCCTTGATGCCGCTGATCTCCGACCTAAATACTTCTGCTTCCTTGCGAATCTGCTCTGCAAGATGGTCGGGATCGCGTTGGGTGAAATCGGGAAATATAATCATTCTTTGCATATCTATTTGAATAGAAAAGCAAAGCCATATAATCAAAGAATTACATGGCTTTACTTATGGTGTTAGAAGTTAATCTTGAAGCGGTATCTTCGCCACTCGTGCCGTATGCCGCCCACCTTCAAACTCAGTTTCAAAGAAGGTTCGGGTGATGGCTCTCGCCTCATCGGGCGTCACAAATCGCCCTGGGATACTCAGCACATTGGCATTATTGTGCAGACGGGTTAGCTCGGCTTGCTCTGTATTCCATGCAAGTCCCGCACGTACATGGGGGTGCTTATTGGCTGCCATGGCAATTCCATTACCGGAGCCACAGACAATCACACCCCACTCCACTTCGCCACTATCAATAGCATTACCCAGCTTATGAGCGAAGTCGGGATAGTCGACACGCTCTTCACTATAGGTGCCGAAGTCATAGATCTCGGACTCTCCAAGCCACTCATCGAGAAAATTCTTAACTACCTCTTTGATCTCAAAGCCAGCGTGGTCGCTAGCTAGTCCTACTTTATTTATAGTCATTGTTGATATTTATTTTCCTAAAAGTTGCTTTACTTGTGTACGTACATTCTCGGCGGTGAAGCCTAGCTTTTCGTCGAGCACCTTGTAAGGAGCAGAGAAACCAAAGCTCTCCAATCCCCAAATAGCACCTGTGCCGTGTGGTATCAGCCCCTCAAGATTGACGGGCAAACCAGCAGTGAGACCGAAGCGAGGAAGTCCCTCGGGTAGCACGCTCGCCTGATACTCCTTGGACTGCTGACGGAAGATTGCCTCACTTGTGATGGAGGCGATATTGCAGTGGATACCCTCCTCGGCTAGCAGCTTAGCACCCGCCACAAGGGTAGAAACCTCAGAACCAGTAGCTACCAGCACCACCTCGGCATTAGGTTGCTCTGTAACTAGATAACCGCCCTTCAATATTCTCTGACTGTGCTGATAATTATTACCTGGCAGGACATCTACATTTTGTCTAGAGAGGATTAGTGCGGTAGGCGTTGACTTATTATCCATCGCCATCTGCCAGCTTACGGTCGTCTCGTAGACATCGGCGGGACGAAGCACCATTGTAGAGGGCTTACCGCTATGATTGTGGAGCTTCTCCATCAGTCGGATCTGAGCCTCTTGCTCTACCGGCTCGTGGGTAGGTCCGTCCTCACCTACTCTAAAGGCATCGTGCGTCCAAACAAAGCGAACTGGCACCTCCATAAGTGCTGCGATACGTACGGCAGGCTTCATATAATCGGAGAAGACAAAGAAGGTACCGCAAGCTGCATGGAAGCCACCATGTAGGGCAATCCCTATACAGATAGTTGCCATTGTCAGCTCCGAAACACCTGGCTGAAGGAAGCTTCCCGAGAAGTCGTCCCGAGTGAGTGCCTTGGTCTCCTTGAGGAAGCCATCGGTCTTATCGGAATTAGAAAGGTCGGCACTTGAAACGATCATATTGGGGAGGTTCTTAGCCAGGAAACCCAATACGGTAGCAGAGGCATTTCGGGTAGCTGCATTTGGCTTCTGCTCAATGCTCTTCCAATCAAGATGACTGGTATCAAGATCAAGCCAACGCTGTAGCTCCTTTGCATCTTCGTGGTGAGCTTTCGCCCACTCGTCATACTGCTTATGCCACTTCTGAGCGTGAGCTCTAAGCGTCTCCTTTCGCTCGTCGTAAAGCTTCTGCACCTCGTCAAATATCACGAATGGATGCTCTGGATTGCCTCCAAGGTTCTTTATAGTCTCGGCTACGCCACCACCGGCTGCGGAAAGAGGTTGTCCGTGCGTTTTAACTAAGCCCTCAAAGCACTCTCCATCTGGCGAAAGCATTCCCTTGCCCATCACGGTATGCCCGATGATTAGGGTTGGCTTGCCTTTCACAGCAATTGCCTTATCAAGAGCCTGGCGAATCTGGTCGTGGTCGTTGCCATCGATCTCTAGCACTTCCCAGCCCCACGCACGGTACTTCATACCTACGTCCTCACTCATCACCTCGGAGACTTTCGTAGAGAGCTGCACATCATTGGCATCGTAAAACATCACTAGGTTATCAAGCCCAAGGTGTCCTGCAATTCGGCCTGCTCCTTGTGATACCTCCTCTTGGATTCCACCATCGGAGATAAAAGCAAAGATCCGCTGACGCATCAAATCCTCACCAAAGCGAGCAGCCATCTTTTTAGCGGCAATGGCGGCACCAACTGCCATGGTATGCCCTAGTCCAAGAGGACCTGAGGTATTCTCCACGCCACGAGCCACATCAAGCTCTGGGTGACCAGGAGTAGGACTGCCCCACTGACGGAAGCCCTGTAGCTCCTCCATGGTATATCGACCAGTCATCGCTAGTACCCCGTAGAGCATCGGACTCATGTGCCCAGGATCCAAAAAGAAGCGGTCGCGAGCAATCCATTCAGGACAGTCGGGGTCATACTCCATATACTCCGAGAAGAGTATTTGTGTAAAATCCGCCCCACCGAGAGCCCCACCTGGGTGTCCCGACTTTGCTTTTTCGACCATAGACAGTGCCAAAACTCTTAGGTTATCAGCTGCCTTGTGACTCAATACGTTTTTAGTAGCCATAGTATTTATTAATTAAAAATGATATCTCTGCTGTATCCCCCTTCCACACTCTACAAAATTACCCATTTATATTGACTTTGCCGACCAATGGACACGTATATTTTGTAGCAATAGGGGAAGGGTCACTGATTTAGCGATAAAATTGGTAATTTTGCGATGTTAATTCTAAGGTAATGTTGCCTTCAGATATGTTTCACTATAATTATTAAGAGTAAACTTAATGATCACAGCAGACCAATTACAGAGTGTATTGGAGCGCCGAGATGCGCTGAGGGGGTATCTTTGACATTGATGCGAAAGAGACCCAACTAAAGGAGGAGGAGCTCCGCACCCAGGATCCACACTTTTGGGATGACCCCGATAAAGCACAAGCACAGATGAAGGTGGTGCAGGGGCTGAAGCACTGGATCAAAGACTACAATGAGGTAGATAACCTAGCTACCGAACTAGCATTAGCATTTGAATACATCAAGGAAGATCTGGTCTCCGAGGAAGAGATTGACCAGCTTTATGCCAAAGCAATAGAAAAGCTGGAGGATGTGGAGCTACGCAATATGCTCCGCAACGAGGAGGACCGCATGGGAGCTGTCCTTAAGATCAATTCGGGAGCCGGTGGCACTGAGAGCCAAGACTGGGCATCGATGCTAGCACGTATGTATATGCGCTGGTGCGAGGACCAAGGCTACAAGGTGACCATAACCAACTGGCAAGATGGCGATGATGCAGGCATCAAGACCGCAACGCTACAGGTAGAGGGTGACCTCGCCTACGGTTTCCTGAAGAGCGAAAATGGTGTGCATCGCCTTGTACGCGTATCGCCATACAATGCTCAGGGAAAGCGAATGACCTCCTTTGCCTCTGTCTTTGTAGTACCCCTAGTAGATGATTCTATTGAGGTGGAGATCAATCCCGCACTTGTAACCTGGGAGACCTTCCGTTCTGGTGGAGCTGGAGGTCAAAACGTCAATAAGGTAGAGACCGGTGTGCGACTGCGCTATATGTACACCGACCCCGACACGGGAGTGACCGAGGAGATTCTGATTGAGAATACCGAGACCCGAAGCCAACTCGATAATAGAGAGAATGCTAAGCGACTCCTCAGAAGCCAGCTCTACGATAAGGAGCTACAGCGACGCAATAAAGCAAAAGAGGCGATCGAAGGAAGCAAGAAAAAGATTGAGTGGGGCTCACAGATTCGTAGCTACGTATTTGATGACCGCCGTGTCAAAGACCACCGTACCAATTACCAGACCTCCGACGTGGATGGGGTAATGGACGGTAAAATCTCTCCTTTCATCAAAGCCTATCTGATGGAGTTTGGAGGGGAATAATAGAGAGTAATAAGCAAATAACTGATAAGAATAAAGAAGAAAAGTAATGGCAAGTACAGCAGACTTTAGAAATGGAATGTGCCTAGATATCGATGGCACCCCATTCGTAATCGTAGAGTTTCTACACGTAAAGCCAGGCAAAGGACCTGCATTCGTAAGAACAAAGCTTCGTAATATCGCCACTGGAAGAATCCTAGACAAAACCTGGTCTTCTGGCGTGAAGGTAGATGAGATTAGGATTGAGAGACGTCCCTACCAGTACCTATACAAAGATGACATGGGTCTAATCTTTATGCACCCTGAGACCTTCGACCAGATTCATATCCCAGAGGAGCGCATCGAGGGTGTGCAATTCCTCAAAGAGGGTGATATGGTAGAGGCGATGGTGCATGCCGATAAAGAGGAGGTACTCACCTGCGAGCTCCCTAGCCACGTTACCCTAGAGGTTACCTACACTGAGCCTGGTATCAAGGGCGACACCGCTACCAACGCACTGAAGCCAGCTACTCTTGAGACAGGTGCCGAGATCCGTGTACCTCTCTTCATCGATAATGGTGAGAAGATCATCGTAGATACTCGCGAAGGGTCATACGTAAGCCGTGCCAAGGAGTAATCCATCGCACATCAACAACTAAAGTAAGGGCTAGGTTGCAAAGACCTAGCCCTTATTTGACACTTCACTCAGAACTTGTTGGGTGGTAATAGAAGGTAATAGCATTCGAAATTTTGAGCGATTTTTTTTGAACTTTACTAGGGCATATTAAGGCTATGAAGAAATTGTTATTGACCATTATAACCATAGTGGCCGTATTACTTACCTCTTGTGCCACTCAGTCTAAAAGGGATAGTAACTACCTGTATGCTTGGAGGGACATGCACAATAACCATAATGATGCCTACTACTACACTGACCGCTTCGGACACAAAGTATCCCCGAAACGTTTTTCAGCCGCAAGGCAATTTGCCCCCAATGGCTTGGCAGCAGTCTGCGAGTCAGGACTTGGTGGCAAGTGGGGTTATGTTAATACGACCATTGACCTTGTCATCCCTTACCAGTATGATTTTGCTAGTGATTTTGGTGACTTTGGCTTTGATGATGATCTGGCCTGTGTCAAGTTTAACCTCAATGAAGACAATCGTTTACGCCAACCAGCTGTAGCATTTGGGCCTGCAATGATTATTGATACGAAAGGAAGACAAGTCTCCAAAATCTATGGTTGTATGTTCCTTAATAACACGCCTGAAGCGCGATGTGCAACTATCGTCAATAGCGGTACCTGCTTCCATAGTACAAAGGGATATCAAGATTACTCTACTGATGGTTATTGGGGAGCTATAGATAGCAGAGGAAAGGAGATCATCCCCTGCATCTATGAATTTCTTATAACCCATAGCTCACTAAGCGGATTTATCGTAAGGCACGAAGGGAAATGGGGTGCTATAGACTATAGAGGCAAGGAGCTTATACCTTGTGAGTATGATGGAGCATTCTACAATGACGAAAATAGCCACTTCAATACTTTCACAGAGGTGGATGGCGATAATTGGAACCACTGGAGTGAAGAGGATATTCAGAGGCAGTTATGCTTTATCAAGGAGGATAGGATAGCTATCCGCCTCTCTGCCTCTAATTAAAGATACTGAGAATTTCAAGATATGAATAGAATAAGTGCCAGCTCCCCTTAGGAAGCTGGCACTTATTCTGATAAGTTAGCTCCAAGCTTACTTGTAGCTAATCCACTTGATCAGCTCCTTCAACTTTGGCTTCTTGCCATACATCAGCAGTCCTACTCTAAAGACCTTAGCCGCAGCCCAAACAAAGAAGACCGTCGTGGCCACCATCATCACCATTGAGAGGACGATTTGCCACGTAGGCGGGTCAAACGGTAGCCGCACCATCATCACATTCGGTGCCACAAACGGGATAAAAGAGCACCACACCGCCAGTGGTCCATTAGGATTCTCAGCCGAATAGAAGGCCGCATAAAAGGCAAACATAAAGAGTAGCGTAATCGGCAAACTCATCTGACTGATATCCTCATCGCTATCAAAGGCAGCTCCCATCGCCGCATAGATCGCTGCAAAGGAGAAGTAAGCACAGATAAAGAAGAAGAAAAAGGCCAGGATCATCCCCGTGAAATTAAAGTTGGCCAACGGTGCCATGATATCCTGAATCATCTCAGGATCGGCACCAGCAGATAGTGCATTATCGGTTAGCTGACTCATATCCAGGGTCACATTACTGAGGAAGACCGCCTGCAGTACCACAAATCCTAGGATAAAGATCAGTGCCCAAATCCCCAACTGCGTCAGTCCCACGAGTGCCACTGCCACTATCTTAGCAAATAATAACACTGTTGGCTTCACCGAAGAGGCAATAATCTCCACAATCCTATTCTTCTTCTCCTCCTGCACACTCGCCATCACCATAGATCCATAGGCCAGTACGAAGAAGAAGAGTAGCATATTAAAGATCTGCCCCACCACCATCGCAAAGTCCGAAGAGCTCGCCTTTTCATCACCCTCCTTACTCCACTGTATCTCCGAGATAGAGAGCGAAACCTTCGTATCATCAATGATCTTCTCTAGGTCAGGGATATTGTAGCTAGCTATCTTCTCCTTCCTCAGAGCAGGCTGTAGCTGATCCGAGATGTACTCCTGTAGCGTAGGGGGTATCGACGAGTGGCTAAAGATCGTGACCCCCTTTGGATTCTTCAGCAGATCCTCAGTAATCAAAAGGTAGGCATAAGCACTCTCGTCACTCTTCTTCCGTGCCTCGGCGATATCAGTATCACTAGCGACAAACTTAAAGCCATCCCTACTCTCCCCTTTTTGTAGATACTCCAGATACTTACCCGTGTGGTCAATCACCATCACCTCCTTCTCCGAAGTGTCCTTGGCATTCATACCGAGGTACATCGGGATAAAGATCAGCAGCAAAAAGATAAACGGCGTAAAGATCGTGAGCAAGATAAAAGACTTCTTCCTCACCTTCACATTATACTCCCGCTGCAAGACAATCCAAAACTTATTCATTCTGCACCTCCTTCCTTAGTTAGATTACGCTCCGCTTGACTCTCTTCATAGCCATTCACCTGACCCGTCTTCCCCACCACATCTAGGAATATCTCATGCATATTGGGGATAATCTCTTCAAAACTAATCACCTCACCCCGAGCATTCCACTCAGAGATAATCTCACGTGAAGCAAGCTTGTGGCTATTCTCAAGGATCAACTCAGTTCGGCCATACTGGTCCGTCTCCTTTGACACTACCACATACCGCTCCGCTACATTCTCCGGCATCTCCACGCCATCTTGGAAAAGGAAGCGATAGGCATTCCCCTTGTACTGCTGCTTGATCTCCTGCACATCTCCCTCCAATACCACATGACTGCGATTGATTAGAGATATGTTGTCACACAGCTCCTCCACACTCTGCATATTGTGAGTAGAGAAGATAATAGTATGCCCCATCCGCTTCAGCCGTAGCATTTCATTCTTCAGGATCTCCGCATTGATCGGGTCAAAACCACTAAAAGGTTCATCAAAAATCAGTAGACGAGGCTCGTGCATCACCGTGCAGATAAACTGCACCTTCTGAGCCATTCCTTTAGAGAGCTCCTCTACCTTCTTGCCCCACCAAGGTAGGATATCAAAGCGCTCAAACCACTCCTCCAGGATTCGCTTCGCCTCAGCCCGCTTCAATCCCTTCAACTGAGCCAAATAGATCGCCTGCTCCCCCACCTTCATCTTACGGTACAGGCCACGCTCCTCAGGGAGATAGCCAATCCGCTCCAAGTCCTTCTCCACAAACGGATGCCCATCAAAGAGCACCTCCCCACTATCTGGGGCGGTAATCCTATTGAGGATACGAATCAAGGTGGTCTTTCCTGCCCCATTAGGGCCCAGCAGACCATACACCTTGCCCTCTGGCACCGACATACTTACGTGGTCAAGTGCACGGTGTTTGTCGTAGTCCTTGACTACATCCTTTACTTCTACTACGTTTTTACACATACCCAATATACTTGCAATACACTTGTTTCTTCTATCTACTTCTTCAGCAAGAGCGATGGGGTAATCACCCGATCCCCTAGCAATTGACTAGCATTACTCTTGTACTCCGTCAGCTGTGCCAATTCTTGGTATAGCTTTTTATAATCCTCTACATTCTTAGAGTCCAACTCCTTTATTTTCTTAAGCACCCCTTGCACCTGCTCCTCTATCTTGTGTAGCTTCAGCGAAAGCACATCCCGCATCAGCAGCTTTCCTAGCTCCTCAGGCTCCTCCATCTCCTTCACAAATTTATCATTGCGAGGGCTGAGCGTGTACTTATCCAGAAGATACCTATCGGCATGCTCTCTGATGGTATCATCCTCCGAGCCCAGCAACAATCTAGTAAGATCCGCCTCACTACCATCCGCCTCAACCTGAGACACTGCATCCAACAGCCCATCCAATATCTGCACAAAGTGGTCGCTCAGACCGCACACACCATCCCACTCTCTAAGGTCGAGCGTAGCATTATGTATTAATTGCAGACCTGTTATCTCCTGCCCTTCTCCCTCCTCATTATTCGCAAAGCCAGGGATAGACACCATACCATAATCAATAATATCCTGCAAAAGGGTGAGCTCGTATGGAGGCAAAGGATCCTTTACCCTAGCCGATGCCACCTTTGGGTTGACCTGCCCAGAAATAGCCTTAGTAGAGAGGTTAGTAAAACCTGATGTAGGCCCCTCCTGAGGCATCTGATAGCTACTTCGCTCCTGCCGAGTACGGTTAAAGATTCGCTCATCACGGATCTTCTTCACCCGCTCCGCTAGTGCCTCACTGGTCACCTCCCACTTTTCCGCTACCACCCCTATATAGAGCTCACGCGTAATACGTGCCTCGATATAAGCAATCGTCTGTGCTAGCTCCTCGATAATCGCCACCTTTCCCTGTGGGTCGGTACCATATTCCGCCGCTAGTCGCTCCCCCTTAAAGGCGATCCCATCCTCCTCATGCTCCTGAAAGTAGGCCTCAATATCCTCCAAGGTATGGCTTTGGGAAAAAGAGTCGGGGTCCTCTCCATCGGGTAGAAGAAGCACCTTCACACCCAGTCCAGCCTCTAGGCAGATATCTAGCCCACGGAGAGCCGCCTTGATTCCTGCACCATCGGCATCGAAAAGGAGTGTCACATTGGAAGTCAAACGCTTGATATGCGCCACCTGAGCGTGCGTCAGTGCCGTGCCCGAGCTTGCCACTACATTACGCACCCCCCTTTGGTACATAGAGAGCACATCCATATAGCCCTCCAGTACAATACACTTATCACTGCTAGAGATATACTTTTTGGCAAAGTAGAGACCATAGAGCTCATTACTCTTATCATAAAGTTCCGAGGCGGGGCTATTAATGTATTTTCCTACATTCTCTACCTTCTTCAAGATACGCCCACCAAAGCCCACCACATTGCCACTGGTGCTGTGAATAGGGAAGATCACCCGCTCCCGATAGCGGTCAATGTAATCCCCCTTTTTAGTCTTCATCACCAGCCCAAGCGACTCCAGCACCTCCAGCTCCACCCCACTCTCCTTTGCCCTATCCACCAGATAGGTCCATTCGCTAGGCGAGTAGCCGAGCTGAAACTCTTTGATCGTCTCATCCGTCAGCCCACGCTCCCTGAAGTAGCTGAGCCCAATCCGGCGTCCCTCCGCCCCTTGGAGCATCGCATTCACAAATTCATCTCTGGCGAAAGCATTGGCATTGAGTAGCTTTTCACGCTCCGTCTTACGAGCCATCTGCTCGGGAGTCAGCTCCCGCTCCACTACCTCAATGCCATACTTTCGGCCTAAGAACTTAATGGCCTCGGGAAAGGTTAGATGCTCATACTTCATGATAAAGGAGACCGGAGTCCCCCCTTCCCCACAGGCAAAGCACTTACAGATATTCTTAGAGGAAGAGATCTGAAGCGAAGGACTGCTATCATCATGGAAGGGGCAGAGAGCCACATAGTCTTTGCCCTTGCGGTGTAATGTAAGGTAATCCCCCACAACATCCACAATATCGGCACGCTCTATGATGCGTTGCACCACCCGATTATCAATCATGCTCATAGCTACAGCCCTCTACTCAAGCCCTTCCCCAGCATTAGCTCTCAATGATGGCAACAACCACCCTCTCCATGCTCATGATGGTGCTCACCACAGCCCGAGCAACCAGAGCACCCTTGATGCCCAAAGAAGCGATCATACTCCTCCTGTGTTGGCTCATGTACATCGGTCACCTCACCGATGAAGTGGAGCTCCTCACCAGCCAAGTCGTGATTAAAGTCCATCTGCACCTTATCCTCACCCACATGGGTCACTAATCCGTGAACCACTTGACCATCGGCAGTATTCATAGGCACACGAGCCCCCTCGTACACCATATCCTCATCAAACTTACCATCAATGTGGAAGACTGCCTTATCTAGCTCCAGCAACAAATCGTCCCGCACCTCACCATAAGCATTCTCAGGGGATAGATGGAAGTCAAATTGGTCACCTGGCTCCATACCAGAGAGCTCTGCCTCAAAAGCAGGAAGCAATAGCCCCATACCATAGATAAACTCCATAGGCTGCTCCTTAGTCGTCTCCTCAATCAATGAACCCTCCCTATCTAGCAAGCGATACTGCACCTGCACAAACGCACCTTTATTAATTCTCATAACTCAATATAAATATAGTCATCTCTTAAATAATTACACAGATACAAAACTACCAAATTATACCCAATCTCAAGCACCGTCACAAAATCATAACACAAACGATACAGAAGAAGAAAAAGCATTTGATAGTTGTAAATCGAATAAACGCACCAACAAAATGCCTGAATGAACCTAAACCAATAGCCCAAAAACGCAATTTATAACAGACTGATATCCAACATCATATAAAAGCGAAAACTGAGTTGCAACTAAGCGATCGGCGAGTTGCAACTAAGCAAATGACGAGTTGCAACTAAGCAAACGCTTAGTTGCAACTAAACTTTTCGCCCGACCACTACCTCCGACTTGTCTGACCTGTCCGACTTGTCCGATTAGCCCCCCAAAAAAATAATCGCCCTCTACTAAGGACCTCTCCGAGGTCCGTGTTAAATAGGCACAGGTCAAGGCACGCAGTGCCAAAGACCTGTGTGTAATGAGATGCAAAACATCCCTACGACCCCGGCTGAGGGGTCGGACGGATCCTAGCCCCTGGTCTGTGGTTTCCTGAAAAAGGTTGACTCGGTTAATGTTACGTTGTTATTAATCCTGCTTTATGTTGACTTTCTAGCCTTTAGTCCTGTGAGGGGTTGACTGGAGGGCGTAGCCCGTAAGGAAACCCCTCACAGGACTAAAGGTACCAAAACTTGGGCACCTATCCTATTTTTTGATTTTCAAGGTACTCCTCTCTATAGCTTTTCCACCTCTTGGGGATTTTCCCTTTGCACTTTGAGGCTTCAACAGGTGTCATATAGTCGAGACTCATGTGAGGCCTTTTTGTGTTGTAAAACTCTATGACTGAGGTTAATTCAGCCTTTGCCTCTTTGATGGTTTTAAAACGTTTGCCTTTTAAGAGCTCATTCTTTATAGTGTTATTGATCCTCTCTGCTTGTGCATTATCTTTGGGATCTGGGGTTTCTGTCATACTTATATCTATGTCATTCTTTTTAAGAATATCCACATACTGGTGGCTGGCATACTGGCAGCCTCTGTCTGAGTGATGAATGAGCTTATCGTTAGCTTTACCATTCGATTTAAGTTTCTTAAGTGCCTGATTTAGAGCTTCAATAGGGTACTTAGTGTCTAGGCTATCGCCTAGGCTCCACCCGACAATTTCTTTTGAGTATGAGTCTAAGATCACGGATAGGTAGCTAAACTTATGATGTACTCCGTCATAATGGATGGGGATATACGTTATGTCGCTCACCCATACCTGATTAGCTCTTTCTGGTATCATATCTTTTACGAGGTTACCATAGAGCTTAAAACCGTGATTGGAGTTGGTGGTTCTCGGCTTTCTTTTACGTTGCCTTAGCTTCAAGCCGTGCTTGTCTAGAGTGTCAAGAAAACGGTCTCTCCCTAGTGGAGTCCCCTCCTTAAACTCTCGCTTATACATATGCCACAGCTTCTTACCGCCCATGCCAGGGGCTTTCTCTCGGGTCTCAAGAACGTACTCAACAGCCATCTCTTCAAGTGCCATATTGGCATGAAGTTTTGACTTTTTTCGCTTGTAATAGGCTTGCTTACTTACACCAAACAGGTCGCAAAGGAGCTGTATTGTATATTTCTTCAGATCCTGTGCGTGCAAGCGATCTACCGTTTGGTGCCAGCTTTTTTTCTTATTTGGATGCGGAAATTCTCTTCTGCCACATTGATTAATTCATTCAATGCATCTGTCAAAACAGTCTGCCTAAAAAGCTGTTTTTCAAGCTCTTGAACCCTTCTTTCTAAATCAACTGAGCTTTTCTCAGGCGCCCCGCCTGACGCCCCGCCTGACGCCACATCCGAATAATAATACCTGCGATATCCGCGGTGCTCTTCTTGTTTCTTCTTTTTCTTCGCCTTCATCTCTATAACTTCGTCTAACCCAGAATCTAGGTACCTATGAACCCACTCCAGGATCGTAGTCCTTCCAATAGGGACAAGGTGTGAAATCTGGGTATAACCTAAGTTTTCCTCAAAATAGAGGTGAATAACTCGGTCAAAATAAATCTTCTGGAGTTGACTCCTTTTTACAAACTTACTCATAAAAATCTATCTATGAGTCAACTTTTTCTAGGACAAGACATCAAAATTAATCCTGGAATAGGTTGTCCGACCCGCAAGGGGTCGTGGATTTTGGTTGTCTTATTTACCCCCATTCATCGGCTCTGCGAGCCTCGAATGGGGGCAATCTATGATCACCACCAAATTTATATGGTTAAAAAGTGTTATTTCGACCTATGCTCGTTTTGCGTCATAATCAGAATAGAATTTGGTCCTTCTCGTGGCGATTGTAAAGGCAACCGTAAGTAGCTTGTTTTTGATGTTGTTCATAATGAGCAAATGTGGCTTGCCTTTGCTCTTCAGCTTTTTCTTGTAGTCTATGAACTTCGAGTTGAATCTGCTCGCAGAGAGTGCCGCCATATGTAAAAGACTTGCAAAATAAGGGTCGGCAAACCAACTCCTATGATTGCCATTTTGGACGGATGTACCTGACTGATTCGGGTGTGGAGAGACCCCTAAAAAGCAGGCAAGTTGCTTGGGGTTATCGAACCTTGTAAACCCTCGAGTAACAACGATCAAAAGAAGGCTTGTGATCTTCCCGATACCTGGTATGCTCAGTAGGCATTTATGGATCTCATTAAGCTCCTCATTGGCTTTGATGATTTCCACCATTTTAGCCTCAATAGCTTTGATTTCTTTCTTCAGAAACCTCTCCTGCTTCTCTAAGCGTTGGATCATGAACTTTAGCGTCTCATCATTGGGTTCTGACTTAAGAATATGCTTATACTCTTTTATCTGACACTTCAATCGCGCTCTTTCTCTCACCTGTCCATATCGGTATGAATAAAGTCTCTCTAAGCTCTCCATATCCTTAGATAGGGGCTTATAGAGCCTAATCTGATCGCGAAAGCGATAGAAGTAGTAAGCGATCTTTTCTGCGTCTATCTTATCGGTCTTGTCGCGAACAATCTTGCCACTACCACATTTGATCGAATAAGCATTTTGTAAGGAGCAATCAATCCCCAGCACATAAAGCTGTTTAGGCAGCGTGATGCTATAGTTACCTGTATCTTCTCCACCTACGAGAACAGAGGAATAGTCGCCAGACAATGCACAAGTCTTATTCAGCCATTTTACAAATCGCTTACAACCCGGCACATCGTTTTTGAACTGCTCATTACCAATGATCTTTGGATCAATAGAGCTCTCTTCAGATACCTTGAGGATAGCTGCGTCAAATGTTTCTTTTGAGAAATCAATTCCCACAAATAATTTTTTATTCATAACTTTGTACATGTAGTGATTAGATAGCCATTAGTCGAACGATAGCTGTTTGTACTCAAGCTGTAAATAGGAGTGAAATCCTAACAATCTATATAGTATCCAACAGCGTGATTAGGTGTCCTTACTGCCCCCAATAGGTTCTATGACCTCGCTACGGTATTAAGGTTTCTCACCTAATCGACTAATGGCTATCTTTCTACAACAAAGATACGACATTAGTCTCGCTATTAGACTATTTTTACTGGCTATTTCATCTTTGATATACCCTTTATCTACGTATTTGAATTTAACTTTTTTTGTTTGATTTTGGCGGGCTCGATAAACTCGCCCGGGCTACCTGCAAACTTACAGCTACAACAAATCGGACCTCCTACGGAGGTCCTTAACCATAGATACTCAGATGAATACTACTCGACAAGTCTTTTTCTAATGCGTAACCCCTGCTCGTTTCGGTTGAGGACCTACCCGATTGCTGAAATATGGGTATATTTGTGGGTAATTTTATCAGCAACACACATATATTATATAAAGCAATATGGAGAGTAAAGAGCAAATCCGAGAGCACCTCTCGGTATATAATAGTAGGACGAGAGCAATAGAGCCCCTTCGACCCAAGCAGTCACCCCACGTGGGAATGTACGTTTGTGGTCCTACCGTTTACGGCGATGCCCACTTAGGACACGCCCGCCCCGCGATTACATTTGACCTCCTCTTCCGCTACCTCACCCACTTGGGCTACAAGGTGCGGTACGTGCGCAATATTACCGATGTGGGGCACCTAGAGCATGATGCCGATGAGGGAGAGGACAAGATTGCTAAGAAAGCACGACTAGAGCAGATAGAGCCAATGGAGGTGGTGCAGCACTACCTCACCCGCTACCACAAGGATATGGACCTGCTCAATGTGCTCCCTCCCTCTATTGAGCCAATGGCGAGTGGGCACATTATTGAGCAGATTGCTCTAGTGCAGGAAATTTTGGACGCTGGGTATGCCTATATCTCCAATGGATCGGTCTACTTTGATGTACCTAAGTACAATAAGGACCACCAATATGGCGTACTCTCGGGCCGTAATATTGAGGATATTTTAGAGAATACCCGCAGCCTAGATGGGCAAGAGGAGAAGCGGAGCTCTGTGGACTTTGCCCTTTGGAAAAAAGCAAGTCCAGAGCATATTATGCGTTGGCCTAGCCCTTGGAGCGATGGCTTCCCCGGCTGGCATGCGGAGTGTACGGCGATGGGACGTAAGTACCTCGGCGATGGATTTGACATCCATGGCGGGGGTATGGACTTGATCTTTCCTCACCACGAGTGTGAGATTGCCCAAGCAGTAGCAGCGGAGGGGCACGAGATTGTGCCGGTATGGATGCACAATAATATGATCACTATCAATGGGCAGAAGATGGGCAAGAGCCTAGGCAACTTCATCACATTGGAGCAATTTTTCTCTGGTGAGCATGAGTCGCTAGAGAAGGCGTACGACCCTATGGTGATCCGCTTCTTTATCCTTCAAGCCCATTACCGTTCAACAGTAGACTTTAGCAATGAGGCACTACAAGCATCGGAGAAGGGGCTGGAGCGCCTGATGAGTGCCTACGCCACTTTGGGCAAGCTAAAGCCAGCTAAGCAGGAGACCGAAGCGTTACCCAACTATAGAGAGCAGTGCTACGCGTCGCTTAATGATGACCTCAATAGCCCGAAGGTGATTGCGGAGCTCTTTGATGCCACCCGCAAAATCAATCAGGCGGAGAGTGGTGAGATTGGGCTGACGGCGGAGCAGATAGAGGAGCTCCACCAGCTCTTTGACACCTTCTTCTTCGAGATACTGGGTATGCGACCAGCTGGTGCAGGGGAGTCCTCGGCGCACCTCGAGGCATTTGGCAAGGCGATGGACCTACTTCTGGAGATCCGTCAGGGCGCCAAAGCAGCTAAGGACTGGGCGACCTCGGATAAGATCCGTGATGAGCTGAAGAAGATAGGCTTCGAGATCATGGATGGCAAGGAGGGAAGCACGTGGAGACTCTGACACTCATCACAGGTGGCAGCCGTTCGGGCAAGAGTAGTGAGGCGGAGCGAAGGGCTTTGGCACTTTCGCCTCGCCCCATTTATCTCGCTACGGCTACGGTGCAGGACGAGGAGATGGCCGATAGGGTGCGACGGCATCAGGAGCGGAGGGCCGACAAATGGGAGACCATTGAGGAGCCACTTTGGCTAGGTCGACTCGATCTCTCGGGCAAGGTGGTACTGGTGGACTGCCTTACCCTATGGACCACCAACGTCTTTTTTCATGTGGGAGAGGACGTGGACAAAGCTCTTGCCTTTATAAAGGAGCAACTTAAGGAGCTATTGAGCCACCCAGCCACTTATATATTTGTGACGAATGAAATAGGAATGGGTGGAGTCTCGAGCAATGCGATGATGCGGAAGTTCTCCGACCTGCAGGGGTGGGTCAATCAGTATGTAGCCTCACTCTCGGATGAGGTAGTGCTGATGGTTTCGGGTATTCCTTTGAAAATAAAATAAGAGTAGTCAATCATTATGAGACACTTTGAAATTACCCCGCTAGATGAAGCCTTTGGGCAGAAGATGCTGGAGTATATAGATGATATTGCGAAGCCAAAGGGCTCGCTGGGTAAACTAGAGCAGATCGCACGTCAGGTAGCGATGATTCAGGGCACGATACACCCTACTCTAGAGCGGCCACACCATATCCTCTTCTCTGCCGACCACGGCATTGAGCAGGAGGGGGTGAGCAAGTCGCCAAGGGCGGTGACGTGGCAGCAGACGATCAACTTTAAGCGCTCTGGCACGGCGATTGATTACCTCACCCGCCAGCATGATATTGAGCTGGTAATTGTGGATGCAGGGGTTGATTACGACCTCCCTAAGGAGCTAGGGATTATCGATTGTAAGGTGCGGAAGGGGACCTCTAACTTCCTTCATGAGCCAGCAATGACCCGTGAGGAGGCTAATCAGTGTATTGAGGCGGGAGCAAGGCAGGTGGAAATCGCCCACGACAAGGGGTGCAACATCATCTCTTTCGGAGAGATGGGCATCGGTAATACTAGCCCCTCAGCTGTGTGGATGCACCTACTGACAGGGATTTCTCTGCACGACTGTGTCGGATCGGGTAGCGGGTTACACGGCGAGGAGATTTCGCACAAGGAGCGGATACTTGCCGAGGCAATTGCTAATGCGCCCAAGGATTTGAGCGCTGAGGAAGTGATGAGCTACTTTGGTGGCTTTGAGATGGTGATGACGGTGGGGGCAATGCTACGTGCCGCAGAGCTAAAGATGACGATTGTGGTGGATGGCTTCATCATGACTGCCTGTATGCTGATGGCGAGCAAGGTCTCCCCCAACGTACTTCAGTACGCTATATTTGGGCACAAGGGAGATGAGAGGGGGCATAGCCTCCTACTCAATTACCTCCATGCCGCCCCGATCCTTAACCTAGGCATGAAGCTAGGAGAGGGTACTGGAGCAGTTTGTGCCTACCCGATCATCAAGTCGGCGGTGCTGATGCTCTCGGAGATGGCTCTATTTGGCAATACCAATCCTATTGAGAAGTATTTTTAATGAATAAAGTCCGGTACTATACTTACGATATCTTAGCAGCCTTCTCGGCACTGACAAGGCTTCCCATTTGGCGGATAGTCACGATCCCAAAGGAACACTACCAGAGGGTCGTCTACTACTGGAGTGTCGTGGGGTGGCTCACAGGCCCTTTGACCGCGTTGGTAATATTGGGATTAGGGCAGTTTCTCCCAGTCACTCTAGCAGTGACTATAGGGTTTATTTTCCGTATCCTACTCACTGGTGGAATGCACGAAGATGGCCTGATGGACTTCTTTGATGGCTTTGGTGGAGGGCGGACGCGGGAACGAATCCTGGAGATTATGAAGGATAGCCACTCAGGTGCCTACGCAATTATAGGCTTTGTGAGCTATGCAGCCCTTTGGATAGGGCTCCTCGGGTGGATGCCACTAGAGGCAGCCTTTTATACCGTAATGGTAGGAGACCCGATCAGCAAGTTTGTCGCTTCCAACCTGCCACGGCTACTCAAGTATGCTCGGAATGAGGAGAATGCCAAGATGAAGGTGGTCTATGAGGATCGCCCGCACCGAGGACTCTTTATCCTCGCTGCACATTTTGGTCTTCTACCAATCTCTCAATGGTCGCCTGCTGGATGGTGGATGCTGCTATTCTCGGCCCTCACATTTGGTTTGCTTTACCTCTTGATGAAACGAAGGCTCAATGGCTACACGGGCGACTGCCTGGGAGCAACCTTTCTTCTCTGTGAGGTGATGAGCTACTTAGCCGTTTGGATATTTATATTATGAAAGAGTTATTGGTTGTACGACATACTTCGGTGGATGTACCCCAAGGCATTTGCTATGGGGGAACAGATGTGCCACTGCAGCCTACTTTTGCAGAAGAGGCTGAGCTAGTAAGGCAAAGGCTGGAGGGCTATACCCCAGATAGAGTGCTTTCGAGCCCCCTTTCGAGGGCTACTCGGCTTGCCAATGCAATAGGGTACCCTGAAGTGGATACTGATGAGCGACTGCGCGAGCAGCACTTTGGCGCTTGGGAGATGAAAGCCTACGACGAGATAGAGGATCCTCAGCTACTTCGCTGGTATGAAGACTATGTCTATGAGCGGCCTACAGATGGTGAAAGCTTTGCAGAGGTGGTGACTCGGGTGGGCACGCTCCTAGAGGAGCTGAAGGCGAGTAATCACGAAAAAATACTAATATTTGCACATGGAGGTATTCAGATGGCAGTGGGGGCTTACCTAGGTCTGTATGAGCTAATTGACGCACCACAGCACTTCCAAGGCTACGGAAGCGTGATGAAATACCAGCTATAACCTTCTTAAAAGCTACTAAAAGAGGTAAGAGGGGAAAATAGAAAGGGATTACTTAGAAAAAAAAGAGTAACTTTGCGTGAATGTATATCTAGCTTGAGGCATTGAGACCTCAGGAGCTAGGACTAATAGGATATTTGAATGGCGTGATGAGAAGATATAAATGGTATGTGGTTGGTGCCACATTGATATTGACGGCACTGTTATTTTCGGCCTGCCGAAAGGATAATGGACCCCACACGACTCCAATCTATACGGAGTACACCTATCCAGCCTCTATAAAAGCCTCTTTCCCTAAACCTAAACAGAAAGAGGAGAAGGATAAGGACAAAAAGGAGGAGGTGAAGGGGCTACCGAACCTAGACTTCAACATCGACAATAGGGCGATGAGGGTGTGGAATAAGATACCCCTCCCCTATCAGAGTAAGTTTGACTCCCTCGACCTCACAATTGCGGTGACCTCAGAAGCGGTGGTAAAAATCATCAATGAAACCACTCAGAAGGTCACAGTATACGCATCAAATAGACGTGCCCAGCGAATAGATGCCACAGGAGGTAAGCTCAAACTTACCGTGGAGATCGAAAAGAAGCCAACACTCACCTACGACCTAAGGATACTCACTTATGGTTATGACCCCGACAAGTTCACTTGGACTAAGGAGTCGGCTTCACTGCCTATCGCAGCAGAAGACGCCAAAGTGCTGAAGTACCAGAACCGTATTTTCTGGGTTGCTAGCCTCTCAGATGATTCTAGCAAACTGTATGAGTATGACCTTTCGAATAGCACATTTACCGAAGTGGAAGGAGCTGACATCCCAGTGGACCTACTTCCCTCTAGCATAGTAACAGATGGGAAAAAGCAAGTATGGGCTATCTCTAAGGATCAGAAGCTATATAGCAGCAAAGACCTTAAGTCTTGGCAAGCCCACGACCTCGGGAGTGTAAAAGTCTCTCAGATGATAGGCGAGGCAACTACCATTGATGGGAAGAGCAACCTGCTCGTCATAGGGTACAAGGAGGGCTCAAATCTCTATCAAACCTACACTATCACCTCAAGTGGAGCAGAGCCACAAGGGGATCTGCCTAAAGGTTTCCCTGTGAAGGAGGCATACGTCTACTCCTACTCACAAGATGGAATCACGGCGATTACACTCTACAGTGGATTGAGAGCTGATAACAAGCCATCGACTAAGAGTTACTTCCTCTCCGGTAGCTTACAATGGGGTGAGACACCTTATCAAAAGGAGAAGAAGGTGCTCCCAAATAGTGGTGGTCTCTTCTTGCCAACCGGTAAGGAGGCGGAGCTATTTGTCATCGGAGGGCTCTATGGGGAAGCCAACCAACCCTCTAGTGAGATCAAAAGAAGTAGTGACAAAGGCATCACGTGGATAGCTCTCCCCAATCAAACAACCGTAGGTGGCGACCTCCTTCCACGCTACTCAGCATCGGGTATCGCCTCAGGTAGCGACAAGGCTCTAAACATCTACCTTCTGGGAGGGATTATTAATGGAGCACCGAGCAGAGAGATTTGGCACGGTCACCTAGATACTACTGGCGGAATCATCAATAGCTTTAATTGACAAAGTATGATGGAGAGTGCCCTAGCTAAGATAGATAAGGATCGCATCCCTCACCACATTGCAATCATTATGGATGGCAATGGGAGATGGGCTAAGCAACAAGGTAATAAGAGAACCTATGGACACGAGCGTGGGGTAGAAACAGTCAGAACAATCCTAAAGGCTGCCAACGAGCTTGGGGTGAAGACGCTCACGCTATACACCTTTTCGGAGGAGAATTGGAAAAGGCCGCAAGAGGAGGTGGAAACTTTGATGAGGCTACTTGTGACAGCAGTGGACAACGAACTAGAAGAACTGAAGAGTAACAATATACGTCTTGAGGTACTCGGAAATATGGCGGAGCTCCCTAAAGAGCCTCGTGAAGCATTACAAATGGCGATAGAGGAGACCGCCTCTAATACTGGATGCCAGGTAGTATTGGCAATTAACTACTCTGGCAGGTCGGAGCTCATACATGCCGCCAAGCAATTAGTCAAAAAGGGATGCAAGGAGATTGATGAAAAGCTCTTTTCAGAGAATCTGTACCTACCAACGCTGTCGGATCCAGACCTGCTGATTCGCACTGGTGGGGAGTATCGGATTAGCAACTTCCTACTTTGGCAATTGGCCTATACCGAGCTCTATTTTACCCCCACCTTTTGGCCTGACTTTGGGAAGGAAGAACTATTCAAAGCGATACTTGACTTCCAGCAGAGAGAAAGACGGTTCGGGAAAACAGGCGAGCAGGTAAGTGACAGAAAGATAGAGAGATAAGTATATAATGAGGAAGATGATAATGTGGGGCAAAATAATAGATAAAGCCATGACCATAAAACAACTATACCGACTTGTAGCAGCAGTAACGCTGGGTTGCATAATGCTACCAAGTCTGCAAGCCCAAGACCACACCGATACACCAGTAGTCTCCTATGCTCGACCTACCAATAAGGTGATAGCAGGAATTGACCTCGTAGGTAATAAAAGCTACGACCGACAAGTGGTGATCAACATCTCTGGGCTCAAGGTGGGGCAAAGGGTTGCCATTCCTGGAGAAGAGATCACCCAAGCGGTGCAAAATTATGTACGCAATGGGCTATTTAGCGAAGTAGGTATCTCTGCCTCTAAGATTGAAGGCGACTCGGTATGGCTAACCATCAATATCGCTGAACACCCACGACTCTCTAAGCTACAGATCAATGGCGTAAAGAAGGGCGAAGCCGACGACCTAAAGAAGGGAAAGCTACTCGCTCTACAAGAAGGGGTACAAGCTACTCCTAATATCATCAACCGGGCTGAGATAGAGATTAAGCGCTTCTTCGATGCCAAGGGATTTAGCACGGCAACGGTAGAAAGCCGCACCCTCCCTGACCCAGACAAGGAGGGTTTTGTGCAATTGATCTTTGATGTTGAGAAAAACACCAAGACAAAGGTACAGCAGATCCACTTCTACGGCAATGAGATGCTATCGGACAATCAGCTGAGAAAGGCGATGAAGAAGACCAATGAGCGCTTCAACCTTTTCAAGAACTTCATCCCGAGTATCTTGGAGATCTTTAGCCAAAAGAAGTTTGTACAAGAGGACTACAAAGCGGACCTCAATAATATCATTGACCTCTACCACGCACACGGATATCGTGATGCTGAAATCATCAAAGATAGCATCTACCGTGCCGATGACAAGCGAATCAATATTGATATACATATCAATGAGGGTAAGAGGTACTACATAAAGGACATTAACTTTGTAGGAAATACCAAGTACACTACTGAGGACTTGGCAAGACTTCTAGATATGGAGAAGGGCGACATCTACGATCAGAAGAAGCTCAAAGAGCGTATGACCACTGACGAGGACGCCATCTACAATATCTACTCTAATAACGGCTACCTCTTCGCCAATATGACCCCTATTGAGACGGAGGTGAAGGGCGACTCAGTGAGCCTAGACATCCGCATCCACGAGGGTAAGCCAGCCACTATCAATAAGGTGATCATCAGTGGAAACGACCACGTATATGAGGAGGTAGTAAGGCGTGAGCTTTACACTAAGCCAGGGATGCTTTTCAATCGCGACTATATCATTCGTACCATGGAGCAGATCAATAACATGGGTCACTTCGACCAAGAAAAGATTGCTCCAGAGATTATCCCTAATGAGGATAGCGGTACCGTAGATATCGCATGGAACCTTGTACCTAAGAGCAATGACCAGGTGGAGCTCTCTATCGGTTGGAGCCAATCGGGACTGATATTGATGGCGGGATTGAAGTTCAGCAACTTCTCCATGCGTAACCTCTTCAACCCCTCCTCCTACAAAGGCTTTCTCCCAAGAGGTGACGGACAAACCCTTGCTCTAAGAGCTCAGACCAATGCTAGATACTATCAGAGCTATAGCATACAGTTTATGGACCCATGGTTTGGTCGTAAGCGTCCGAATATGCTAAGCATCTCCGCCTCCTACAGTAGGCAGACAGATATCAACCGTCGCTATTTCAACAACCAAATGTCTACCCTTCAGCAGTATAACCCATACGGCTATGGAGGTTATGGATATGGCTATGGCGGTTACCCCGGCTACGGCTATGGTGGTTACGGTGGGTATGGTGGCTATGGCTACGGAGGATATGGTGGCTACGGTGGTTACCCAGGTTATGGCTATGGGTACGGCATGATGCAGGAGCAGTATCAAGCACTGTACGAGAGTGCCTATGACCCTGATAAAACACTGGATATGCTAGGCCTGAGCGTTGCTTATGGCAAGCGACTTACCTGGCCAGATGACCGCTTCCAGTTCCAAGCTGGTATCAACTACACGATGTACCGTATGAAGAATTGGAGCTCTATCTACTACAACTTTGGGATGAGTAATGGTACAGCTAATGATATCAACCTTAGCCTTACCCTATCCCGTAGCTCTATCGACAACCCAATCTACACCAGGATGGGCTCCGACTTTACCCTCAACCTCACCTCTACACTTCCCTACTCTCTCTTTGATGGGAAAGACTACTCCGATCCCAAGCTTTCCGACGCAGACCGCAATAGGTTTATTGAGTACTACAAAATCAAAGGAAAGGGTCAGGTATACATACCACTTCTGGATCCTTCGGTCAACAAACGCACACCAGTGCTGATGTTTAGTGCCGAGTCGGGTATCATCGGTAGCTACAACGCCAATAAGCGCTCACCATTTGGTACCTACTATATGGGAGGTGACGGTATGAGCGGATATTATACTGGCTATCTCAATGAAATGGTAGGTCTTCGTGGTTACAAGAATGGTAGTATCGCTGGAGGTAGCGGCAGGGGAGCCTATGCTTATAGCAAGTTCTTTATGGAGCTACGCTACCCAGTAGTTTCAGAAAATAGCACCATGATTTGGATCCACACCTTCGCCGAAGCTGGTAATGCGTGGGAGAGAATTCAGGATATGAATCCATTCCAACTTAAACGCTCGGCCGGAATTGGCGTCAGATTTATGCTACCAATGGTAGGATTGATGGGAATCGACTGGGGTTATGGATTTGATAGGCCCGATGGCAGTGGCACAAAGGGAGGGAGCAATATCCACTTTATCCTAGGACAGCAGTTCTAATCAACTACTAGCAAGTAGTCAATATATTATTCACCAATAGACGAAAGGATTGAATATGAAAAAGAACCTCATAAGACTGATTACCGCCCTAGCAGTGATGGCACTAGCCTTCACAGGAGCAAAAGCACAAGATGCTTCTGCACGCAACTACGCTCTTATAGATATGCAGTATCTCACAGAGCAGATACCACAATACAAGTCGGCCACCGAGGAGATAGAGAAAAAGGCAAAGGAGTGGAACAAAGAGATCAACCAACTCAATGAGCAAGCTAAGCAACTCTATGTCAAATACCAGAAAGACTACGACAAGATGACAGCCGACGACCGTGTAAAGCGTGAGAATGCCATCGTGCAAGTAGAGGAAAAAGCTGCAGAGCTACAGAATAAATACTTCGGCAGAAACGGTGAAGCAATGAAGCTACAAGAGAAGCTCATCAAGCCTATCCAAGACAACATCTACCAAGCGGTTAAACTCATCTCAGAGCGTCGTGGTTACCAGATTGTCTTTGATCGCGCTAGCTCAGTAGGTAGCATCATCTACGCCGATCCTAAAGCCGATATTAGTAATGATGTACTCACCGTACTCGGATACTCAGAATAAATAGGTACATTTGCCAAGAACATAATAAGAGAATATACTAACCCTTATAGAATAAGAATTAGAGATGAAGAAAATTTTAATGACTCTAGTAGCCCTAGTGGCTCTACCACTTGCTATGCTAGCTCAAGAGCAGAAGATAGCAATTGTCGACGTGACCTCGATCATTACACAAATGCCAGAGACAAAGGCAATGCAGACTGAGCTAGACAATCTACTCAAGAAGTACGAGGATACTCACGTAGCAATGCAAGAGGAGTTCCAAAAGAAGTACGAATCTTATGCTGCAGAGCGTGAAGGTTTGCTAGAGACAATCCGCACCCGTCGTGAGCAAGAGCTTCAAGACCTTGCTAAGCGTATTGAGGATCTTCAGCAAGTAGCACAGCAAGACTACCAAAAGAAGCAAGTTGAGCTACTCACTCCTATCCAGAAAAAGGTGCAAGAGGCCATCGCAGCAGTAGGTAATGAAAATAACTACACCTACATCGTCGATGCATCCACAGTGATATTTATGAATAATAGCACAGCCATTGATGCTACTGCCAAGGTAAGAGCAAAGCTAGGGCTATAAACCATTGAAGCATACATAGATAGAGGCTACTCACTACAGTGGGTAGCCTCTATTTCTTTTCCCTTATCACTTGACACCATAAAAATAACTGCTCTAAAATAGTGCTATATCAAAAAAAATGACTAAGTTAGCAAAGTAATCAAGAAACAGTGACTACGAATACTAATAGAATCATAGATAAACCAAAAAAGCCAAAGACATTATGACTAAAACACTTTCATTTAACGAGCTGAGAGCCTTCAAAAACAGTCTTCCTCACGGAACAATCGCTAGAATCGCCGACGAATTAGGCATCGAGGAAGAGACCGTCCGCAACTACTTCGGTGGTAGCAACTTCTCCGAAGGGGAGCCTACCGGTGCACACCTTGAGCCAGGTCCTGATGGAGGGATTGTAGTACTTGACGACCTCACTATTTGGGATAAAGCCAATGAGATCTTGGCCGAGCTGAAGGAATAAGAGCAATCAATAGCCAAAAACTTAAAGGGCGACCTAGGTATCCACCTGAGTCGCCCTTTTTATGTTGAAATAGTTATTAGAGACTGTTGCATGAAGACGCGCTACAGCATTAAGAATATTCCAAGAAATGCCATAGCCCTGTCGTACCAGAAGGTACGCATTAGGAGAATGTTGAACGAAGTGCCATTCTCGCACATTTGAATCAAATGTGCTGAGACTTTGAACGAAGGATGAGATGCAAGACGCTGAGGGTGAGGGCAAGGTGCACGCAGGGCACCAAGGCCCCACCAGGGGCGCTGGGAGCGTACTAGCGTACGTGACCGAGCTCGAATCCCGAAAGCAACGAAGCAGATCGCCTTCGTGCAACAGTCTCATTAGAAGAGCTAAGTCAAAAACCCAGCTAAAATAGGGTTGTAGATGCCCTTACACAACCGACTATAATTCAGTGCCATACAAAATCACTTGCCGAGATGCAACTAAGCATTTGCTTTGTTGCATCTCGGCAATTGCTTAGTTGCAACTCGCCGATTGCTTAGTTGCATCTCAACTTTTACTCTACTAGCATAGAAGTTTTATGAAGGTGACTAAAGATAGTTTTTTGTCCTTGATAAGACTATTTTACGAGGAACTTCAATGGCTCGCCATTCTAGAAGAGTAGTCTATCCCGATACTCCTGAAGATCCTCTCGACATCCTTACCCATAGATACTCCGATGAATACCACTCGACAAGATATCCTAATGTATAACCTCTGAGTCTCCTACCCTTCTAGGTATTAATGTCGGTTATTATACGTAGAGATAGGGGTATTTTTGGTAAGTTTGCCTTTGAGAACTATTTGTTATCCTTAACGAATGAGTAAGAATAAACAAACCAAGTTTGCAGAGCTAGATGCTTTGCCTAACGTGCTTCAGTATCCCTACAAGGTCCTCAAGGGCTTGGAGGGGCGTTTCCCTTATCGTGGGGTGTGGGGTACGAAAGTCTTTGGCAACGACCACCCCATTATTATTGAGCTTGGGTGTGGTAGGGGGGAGTATACAGTGGAGCTCGCCCGCAATCATCCCGAAAACAATTATATCGGCATTGATATCAAAGGGAACCGGATGTGGAGTGGTGCCACCACTGCCCACCGAGAGGGGCTGGGGAATGTGCGTTTTCTGCGTGCTGAGATAGAGTCATTGACCTCCTTTTTTGGCGATGGTGAGGTGAGTGAGCTATGGCTCACCTTTCCCGATCCACAGATGCGCAAGGTGCGTAAGCGGCTCACCTCTACCCACTTTTTGATGCAATACAAGCAGATATTACGTAGCCCCAAACTACTCCACCTAAAGACTGATAGCCAGTTCTTATTTACCTATACCTCACTGGTGGCGAAGCACAACGGCCTAGAAGTTTTGGAGTGCTACAAGGATATTGATGAAGAGGTTAATGAGACTTCAGACCTAAGACGCATTCAAACTTACTACGAGAGTCAGTGGAGGGGAAGGGGCATCTCTATTAAGTATCTGAAAATAGCTTTGGACAAACTTTCAGAAACCCCTTCAGAACCGACAGAAGAGGTGCCATGGGATAGTTATCGGAGCTATGGTAGAGAAGCACGTAACACAATGAATCAGACGAATCAAAAGATATGAGTAGAATTACAGAACAAAATATATTGGATGCCTTAAAGGCAATTACGTACCCTGGGGAAAATGAAAACATCGTCTCCAGCGGTATGGTACAGAACGACATAAAGATCGAAGGCAATAAGGTCTCTTTTTCAATCCGATTCAGGAAGGCGAAGGATCCTTTCTATAAGTCAGTGATTAAGACAGCCGAGTCTGTGTTATTGAGCCAGGTGGATGAGTCAATGGAAATAAAAGGAAATATCACACCGATATTTCCTGAGCTTCCACCCGCACCAGCAGAGGATAAAATCCTCCCTTATGTGAAGAATGTTGTAGCCATTCATAGTGGTAAAGGCGGTGTAGGTAAGAGCACAGTGACCTCCAATCTGGCAGTCTCTTTGGCCAAAGCAGGGTATAAAGTGGGTCTGCTAGATGCCGATATCTATGGTCCTTCTATTCCTCGGATGCTTCACTTGGAGGGGAGCCGTCCCGTCCTGGTAGAAGTGGATGGCAAGGAGCTGATTGACCCCCCAGTAAAATATGGGGTAAAGGTGCTCTCCATAGGTTTTTTCGTGAATAAGGAGGATGCTATTGTGTGGCGAGGGACGATGGCTTCGAATGCGATGGGGCAATTGATTAGAGAGGGCAATTGGGGTGAGCTAGACTATCTGCTAATTGACCTACCTCCTGGCACCTCTGATATCCACCTATCCCTTATTCAGATGCTAGGGCTAACCGGTGTGGTGGTGGTGACCACTCCGCAGAATGTAGCCACCGATGATGCTCGAAAAGGAATCAGTATGTTTCGTGACGAGAAGATCAATGTACCCATTCTCGGTGTGGTGGAAAATATGTCGTGGTTTACTCCAGCCGAGTTGCCACAAAATAGATACTATATCTTTGGCAAGGATGGGGGTAAGATAATGGCTGAAGAACTTGGGGTAAAGCTACTGGGGCAGATACCACTCGTACAAAGTGTACGGGAGGCAGCAGACAGTGGCGATCCGATTGCCACTAGAGATGATGCGATTATGGGCATCGCTTTTCACAACCTTGCCGATAATTTAGTCGCTGCCGTGGAAGCGAGGAACTCGGAGTTTCCCCCTACATCAAAGGTGGAAATCACTCATAGATAAAGCGAACACAATAGAAATACACACACATATATAAATAAAGAATCCAATGCCAACAGTTGATACAGCCATACGAGGGACGAATCCCTTGAGACGCTTTACCAAATGGATCGGAGGAATTAATCCCTCTGTCTTTATGTTTTCCGCAGCAATATTGGCCATCATATTTGCCAATTCATCTCTATCGGGGCTCTACACACGCATTCTGGATGCTCCAGTTAATCTAGAGATTGGAGGCTATAAGTTTTTCCAAGTTAATGGTCGTGCCATGACGCTCACGGAGTTTATCAATGATGCCTTGATGGTGCTCTTTTTCTTTAGTGTGGGGTTAGAGATTAAGCGAGAAATGGTCAATGGCTCCCTCAGCTCCGTGCGGAAAGCGATGCTACCAACGCTTGCTGCATGCGGTGGGATCATTATGCCGGTGCTACTATTCTTAGCGATAGAAAATCAAGACCCTATCGCCCTGAGAGGTGTGACTATACCTATGGCTACAGATATTGCCTTTTCGCTAGCAGTACTCGGGCTACTGGGAAAACGTGTGCCAGTGACACTCAAGCTATTCTTGATGGCGTTGGCGGTGGTAGATGATATCGCAGGCATACTAGTAATCGCTATCTTCTACTCATCTGGAATTCAGTGGATCCCCTTGGCATTGGGTATAGCGACCATTATCATCGCCTACCTCTTCTCTAAAAATGGAGTGACTAAGAGCTCGACCTACTATATCCTTCTATTTATTGTGTGGACCTTCTTTATGCACTCTGGTATCCACTCCACGATTGCGGGGGTGCTGCTCGCCCTAGTTATTCCACATAAGCCAACGATTCATCCAAAAGATCTTGAGGAGGATATGAAGCGACTGGATATCCATGTGGCGACATCAAAACAGGAGGGCTATGTACAAAAAGATTTTCTTGATGACGACTACATAGGTGATATGCAGGTGACTCAAAGAAGAATACAACGCACCATCTCACCAGTGCAGATTATGGAGCACGAGGTATCGCCTTGGGTGCATTACCTGGTGCTACCTCTATTTGCCTTCTCCAACTCCGGTATCGCTTTTGGAGAAATGACAGGTTCGGCTGCGATAGGTGTAGCAATTGCCGTTGCAGTGGGTCTTTTCGTTGGGAAGACAATTGGTATATTCGGTTTCACTTTCCTAGCTACCAAGCTAAGACTAGTAAAGCTGACCCCAGGGGTCACCTACGCCAATGTATTTGGCATATCGATATTTGGTGGTATTGGCTTTACCGTTTCTCTTTTCCTTGCAGCTCTGGCTTATCAAGGGATAGGAGCCGAGGCAGCTGAATACCTCAATATGGCTAAGCTGGGTATTATTGTCGGCACTGTGGTATCAGGCATTGTGGGGGTATTGGCACTCAGTGCTATCCTTAAATGGGAGGCGAAAAAGGGACGAGGGGCAGCAAGCCAAGAGTACAAGGACTACCTAGCAAGCAATCATTAATTATCAACAAGTTAAAAGTATATTTTATGGCATTTTTTGAAGAGTTTAAGGAGTTCGTATCTAGAGGCAATGTGCTAGATATGGCTGTCGGTGTAGTCATCGGTGGTGCCTTTGGCAAGATCGTATCATCGGTAGTGAATGATATAATAATGCCACCTATCGGTTTACTTCTTGGCGGAGTAGACTTTACAGACTTGAAAATAGTGCTACAGCATGAGAAGCTCAATGAGCTGGGCGAGGTTATTCAGCCACTTGTGACCTTAAATTATGGTTCATTCATACAGACGGTTGTAGACTTTCTAATCATTGCATTTGCGATCTTTACGATGGTGAAAGGAATTAATCAGCTGAAGAGAGCTGTGGAGGAGGAGGAGAAGCCAAAAGAGCCAGAGAAGCCAGCAGCTAAGCCCGATGATGTAGTCCTTCTTGAGGAGATTAGAGACCTACTTAAGAAGCAATAAGACCAACTATAATTCTATCACAAAGTTGCCACAATTCACCACTCGGTGTTGTGGCAACTTTTTATTTTGGACAACTCGTCACAATACTACAATCCATTAAACCTCCCAATTCGTTATAGACAAATACATTATATTCAACTGATAATCAATAACTATAGTAGTTACAACATAAAATATATACTTCTTTCGCACAAATATAATGGTTAATTCTGGTCAACTTGTGAGATAATTCGGTTATCTTTGTTTGCAAAAATGGAGAACGCTTCAATGCTTATCTTTCATGTACTTGAATGACTTACTAGGTTTTAATAGCCTATAATTAGATATAAACATATAGCACCAAATGGAAAAGAAGTATTACACCTTTGATGAAGCCTTTAAAGCTACACTTGAGTACTTTAAGGGCGATGAGCTTGCCACAAAAGTGTGGTGCTCAAAGTATGCACTGAAAGATGGGAAGGGGAGGCTACTAGAGTGCACGCCTACCGATATGCACCATCGTATTGCCTCTGAGATTGCTCGTATCGAGGCTAAGTACCCCAACCCCCTTAGCGAGGAGAAGATCTTTAAGCTAATGGACCACTTCAAGTATGTTGTGCCACAAGGAAGTCCTATGACTGGGATTGGCAATAACTTCCAAGTGGCGTCGCTCTCCAATTGCTTTGTGATTGGTATGGACGGACCTAGCGATAGCTATGGCGGTATATTCAAGATGGACGAGGAGCAAGTGCAGCTGATGAAGCGACGTGGTGGCGTTGGTCAAGACCTTTCCTATATACGTCCTGCGGGTTCACCTGTAAAGAACTCTGCACTGACCTCTACGGGTCTTGCCTCCTTTATGAATAGGTACTCCAACTCCACTCGTGAGGTGGCTCAGGATGGGCGCCGTGGAGCTTTGATGCTATCTGTCTCTATTCAGCACCCCGATAGTGAGTCTTTCATTGATGCAAAGCTAGAGGAGGGCAAGATCACTGGCGCCAACATTTCGGTTCGCATCAGCGACGAATTTATGAGGGCTGTGGTGGAGGATGGAGAGTACACACTACAATACCCGATTGAGGTAAGCGATCCGAAGGTAAAGAGGACTATCAAAGCTCGTGAATTGTGGAATAAAATCATCCACAACGCATGGAAGAGTGCCGAGCCAGGGGTACTATTCTGGGATACGATCATTAGGGAATCACTGCCCGATTGCTATGCCGACTTAGGTTTCAAGACCATCTCCACCAATCCTTGTGGCGAGATTCCACTATGTCCTTATGATAGCTGCCGTCTATTAGCCATTAATCTTTATGGATACGTTGAGAATCCATTTACAGATAAGGCGAAGTTCAATTTTGATCTTTTCAAGGAGCACATTGGCTATGCCCAAAGGATCATGGACGACATTATCGACCTCGAGAGCGAGAAGATCGATGAAATCATTAAGAAGATTGAAAGCGACCCCGAGGGTGACGATATCAAGCGTACTGAGATGGAGCTCTGGCAAAAAATCAGACGTAAGACTTTGATGGGACGCCGAACTGGACTAGGTATTACTGGAGAAGGGGATATGTTGGCTGCCCTTGGCTTACGCTATGGCACAGAAGAGGCCACCGAGCATGCAGTGAAGGTACAAAAGACCTTGGCTTTGAGCGCTTATGAGAGCTCTGTAAGTATGGCTAAGGAGCGTGGGGCTTTTGAGATCTATGATGCCAAGCGCGAGGCTAATAATCCGATGATGCTGCGTATTAAGGCGGCTGATCCTAAGCTATACGACAACATGGTGAAGTATGGTCGTCGCAACATCGCTTGCCTTACCATTGCACCTACTGGCTCCACCAGTATTATGACTCAAACCACCTCCGGCATTGAGCCAGTGTTTATGCCTGTATACAAGAGACGCCGTAAAGTCAATAGCAATGAGCTAGAGAATTCCAAGCCCACCTTCGTTGATGAGATGGGCGACCAGTGGGAGGAGTACATCGTGTACCACCACCACTTCAAGACTTGGATGAAGGCTAATGGTTATGACCCTGATAAAGACTATA
Organism: Porphyromonas somerae; assembly: GCF_022845615.1. Lineage (NCBI taxonomy): Bacteria > Pseudomonadati > Bacteroidota > Bacteroidia > Bacteroidales > Porphyromonadaceae > Porphyromonas > Porphyromonas somerae. The sequence continues at coordinate 1,610,831 of NZ_AP025559.1, forward strand.
GCCAGGAAGAGATAGATGACCTTGTAGCAAAGTCGCCTTATTACAAGGCTACCTCCAACGACGTTGACTGGGTGGCCAAGGTCCGTATGCAAGGTCAGATGCAGAAGTGGGTGGACCACTCTATTAGCGTTACCGTGAACCTTCCTAATGATGTAGATGAAGCACTCGTGAATGAGCTTTACATTACTGCTTGGAGTGAGGGCTGCAAGGGCTGTACTATCTATCGTGATGGGTCGAGGACTGGAGTGTTGGTCGCTGCGGAGCCTAAGAAAAAGAGCACCCCAGCCGAAGCAGAGGATACTACCTCAATTCCATTCAAAATGCCACAAAAGCGACCCACCGAGCTAGAGGCCGACATTGTTCGCTTCCAAAATAATAAAGAGAAGTGGATCGCCTTCATCGGTCTAGTAGATGGTCGCCCCTACGAGATCTTTACCGGTATCGACGACGAGGATGAGGGGCTTTATATCCCCAAGCGCATCAATAAGGGCTTAATCATCAAGGCTTATGACCCTGATGGCACCAAGCACTACGACTTCCAGTATAGCAATAAGAGAGGGCTCAAGGTGACTTGTGAAGCACTCGACACTAAGTTCAATCCAGAGTTCTGGAATTACGCCAAGCTAATCAGTGGAGTACTTCGCTACGGAATGCCTATTGACCAGGTGATTGCACTAGTACAAGGAATGGAGCTCAATGATGAGTCCATCAACACTTGGAAAAATGGTGTTGAGCGTGCACTTCGCAAGTATGTCGCTACAGGTCAAAAAGCAACTGGGCAGAAATGCCCCAACTGCGGTTCAGAAGATTTGGTCTACCAAGAGGGTTGCCTGATCTGTCAAAACTGCGGTAACTCCAAGTGCGGTTGATCGCATTCAGCAAATATCATTGTAAATGAAAGTAGTTGGTTCACTCAGAGTCTCTATCTGATGAACCAACTATTTTTATTTTATAGCATTCAATGTAAATAAAGCTCAACATCCATATTGAGAGGAGAAAATCTCAAGATTTATATATAAATTTGTGCCAATGATAAGTGGGGGGGGGAAGGCAACTAGTAGAATAGTAATCAGTAAATAACATAATGATTTAAGTGATGAACAAAACAATTCAAGTATGGATTAGTGCTTTACTAATCGCACTGCTGAGTGGCTTTTCAGTCGCTTCCGCCCAAGATCAAGTAGCACCACTTCCTATTGACAAAGATGTGCGAGTTGGCAAGCTACCAAATGGGCTTACCTACTTTATTCGCCACAACCAACAGCCTAAAGAGCGTGCCAACTTCTATATCGTGCAGCGTGTAGGCTCAATGCAGGAGGAAGACAACCAATCAGGATTGGCACACTTCCTAGAGCATATGGCATTTAATGGCTCCCGCCACTTTGCTGGTAAGGGGATGATCAATTACCTTGAGAGTATCGGCGTGAAATTCGGCGCTGAGCTCAATGCATATACCTCTTTTGAGGAGACAAGGTACACCATTATGGATGCACCCGTGAGCGACACCTCTGTTATTGATTCTTGCGTCTTGATCCTAAGAGATTGGAGCGATGGTATTGCACTTCTTGACGAAGAAATCGACAACGAGCGCGGTGTGATCCAAGAGGAGTGGCGACAGAGCGAAGATGGCAACATGCGTACCATGACCACCATGCTCAAGAAGACCTTCCCCGACCTTCGTTATGGCCACAGACTTCCTATCGGAAGCATGGATGTTATTCGCAACTTTACCTACCAAGAGCTACGTGACTACTACCACAAGTGGTATCGTCCCGATCTTCAAGGATTGGTCATTGTAGGTGATGTAGATGTGGATTATGTAGAGCAAAAGATCAAAGATACCTTTGCAGATATGCCAGCTCCTGTGAATCCTGCTGAGCGCGTGTATTTAGAGGTGCCAGATCGCGAAGAGCCCATTAGCATCGTAGTCACCGACCCTGAGACCACTCGGACTATGATCTCATTCTCCTACTCCACCGATGCACTTCCAAGAGAGCTAAAGGCATCTGCAGTAGGGCCTGCAATGAATTATGTCACTTCCATCATCACGAGCATGATGAATGACCGCTTCACCGACATTGCCCACAAACCCAATGCACCATTTGTGTATGCAGGGATGTCCATGGGCTCTGTGATGGGATTTGTTCCTACCGAAGACGAAGCTAGCTTCATCGCGATCGCTCACGAAGGGCGTACCGAGGAGGCACTTAATGCCATTGTTGCCGAGATGAAGCGTGCCAAGGAGTACGGCTTCACAGCAGCCGAGTATGAGCGTGCCAAGGCAGACTTGATCAGTACATACGAAAACCTTCTGAATTCAAAGGATAACCGTACCAATACCTCCTACGCCAATGAGTATAGCGACTACTTCACCAAGGGTGGCTATATCCCTGGAATTGAGGTAGAGTATCAATTGATGAATAACCTTGCTCAAGGCTTTACTTTAGAGCTCATCAATCAGTATTACCAGCAGTATACAGAGCCTAAGAACCTAGTGGTTACCCTTATGGCTCCTGAAAAGGAGGGGGTTAAATACCCTACAGAGGCTGAGCTGCTAGAGCAATACAATAAAGCACTCCAGCAAGAGGTTGAAGCCTACACAGATGAGTTTGCTGGCGTAGAGCTGATGGAAAATCTACCAGAGCCAGGTAAGCTTCTTTCAGAGCAAACAGGCCTTAAGTTTGGTGCTACCTTGTGGACATTCAGCAATGGGGCAAAGGTATATGTACTTCCTACCGACTATAAGAAAAATGATATTCGCATCTATGGCGTAAGCCACGGTGGATATCTACAGTATGCCAACGAAATAGGTAGCATCAATACCCGTGCCTCAAGGCAATACGCCACTATTGGTGGGCTTGATAAGTTTAGTGCTACAGATCTGATGAAGGTATTGGCTGGTAAGGTAGCTACTTCCAACACAGGCGTTTCTGAAGTCAAGGAGTGGGTCAATGGCTCATCATCAGATAAGGATATTGAGACGATGTTCCAGCTTGTATATCTCAATATGACCTCTCTCAGGAGCGATACCGAGGCGTTTGCGTCAGCCATCGAAAAGTCAAAAGCCATGCTCAAGGCAAGTGCTGCTGACCCGCTAACTGCTTTCTGGGATAACACTTCACGACTTATCTACCCAGATAACGACCTCACTTATAAACTACAAGCCGAAGATCTCGATCAGATAGACTATGCGAAGATGCTAGAAGCTTACAAGGCTCGGTTTGCCAATGCAAGCGACTTCACCTTCTTCCTAGTTGGTAGCTTTGACCAAGAAAAGGTGCTACCTCTAGTAGCCCGCTACATTGGTGGTCTACCAGGCAATCATACCGTAGAGCCTGACCAGTCGTCAAAGGCTTTTGCCAAAGCCAAGAATAGCCACCAAGAGAAAATGGAGCTAAAGGCAACAACCCCTATGGGACTTTCACTAGGTTTATTCGTGAAGGACGGTACTTATGAGTTGAAGGAGAATATGATTATCGATATCCTTGGCGAGGTACTCAGCCAGCAGTTCTTCAAGAGTATCCGCGAAGACGAGGGTGGCACTTATGGAGTAGCTGTACAGAGCAATACCAGCAGAGCTCCAAAGGGCGAAGAGTCTTTACTCGTATTCTTCCAGACCAATCCTGAGCAACTCGACCACCTCAATGCTAAGGTAAAGAGCGAGCTCAATCAGATTGCTGAGGGTTCCATCAATATCGACGAGTACTTCAATAAGACCGTCCTCAATATGAAGAAGGGCTACGAGCAAAATCAAAGAGAGAATAGCTACTGGATGAATATCCTTGTAGACTACTACTTCAATAACGACAATGCCTACGACAATTATCTTGAGACACTTGATAGCATCTCTATTGATGATATACGCAATGCGTTGAAGGATATTCTTGCCAACGGCCGTTACCTAGAGCAGATCGGTGTCACTGTAGAGAAATAAGCGACACCCCCATATATAATGCAGATAAAGCTCGGCTGGCACATACCAGTCGAGCTTTATCTGTTTTGGGACTTTGTACCAAGGCGATCTAAGGAAATACTTTGCCAACTACTAGCACTTTAAGTCTATTCTATGGGCCTTCATAAACTAATGGGGTATGAGGGCAAAAGTTGAGTTGCAACTAAGCATTTGCCGAGATGCAACTAAGCAATCGGTGAGTTGCAACTAAGCAATCGGCGAGATGCAACTAAACTTTTGCTGAGTTGCAACTAAAGCAAGCACCAATTTATAATACTGAATTTCAGCACATTACAATTCAGCTTTTAGCACCCTCATTAATACGCGAGAATGACGCACGAAGTGAGACTTAGGTTTTAAGTGGTCACTGACAATTACTCTGCCGCTTTTATATTAAAGAGTGCTCTTCCCCATTTGCATTTTGGTGCAAACAACACGCCCAAATAAGGGATAGCTAAACTTAGCATTAAATTAGGTATTGACGTGCCCACAAGCGGAGCATTTAGTAATTGATAAATCATTATGGTCACCTCATTGACCCAACGTTTAAGTCCAAAGAGTGGCATCGCGTGAAAGCAAAGAGCCACCAACGAGTACTTTCCCCATAGAACCAACTGATTACTCAAAAAATCCGTTTTCGCTGCAACCAACCTTGATAACGAATAAAATAGATAGGTGCCAGCCAAAGCGGTGATAATCTCAACTGGATAAGCGAGATATAACGTTTGATATGAAGCATTTAATTGTGACTTACGACCCATTAATAGCCAAAAAACTAATGCCAAAATGAGCGTCCATCTGTGCTTATCAAGGTAAATTAGCACTTGATATTTTCTAATCAGATGCCCTATACAATAGAAAAGCAGATTGGTAAAACCAGCCAATAGAGCAAGGGGAAGCGTTACGAAAGCATTGAGATACATTGCAACTAGCGAGACGACCACCACAATAGCCATGGTCCATTCTTTGAAATTACGAAAGAGCACGTTGTATAGAAATCTCACCCAAAAGATCGCCAACAAAAACCACAATGGTCCAACACTTAAGATATTCATTTGTCCCAATTGGCTGTTTATAGGCATTGCCCAAAGAAAGGAATATAGGTTAGCTTTTAAGGTCTCACAAAAGGGTTCATTATTCAGTACTAAACGATTAATGAAAATAACAATACAAACAAACAGATAAGGAACGATGAGACTCCTGACATCCCTCCTCACTTGAATCATCACCTCCTTTGGCTTATAAAAATAGCCACTAATAAGCATAAATAGCGGCATGTGAAAAGAATAGATATAGACTCTAATTATTGATTCACTTGTAAAGTAATGACCTAGTACCATTAATAGGATGCCAATTCCCTTCAATATATCAAATGTAACATCACGTTTTCCCATCATCCAAAGATATTCAGTTAGTAATTCTTTGCAAAGCTAATCTATTTTGACGGAATTAAGCAGAACTAAGAAGTCAAGCTTTTATTATGCTACTACATAGGGAGATATCTGATTGGCATATAACATAGTACATTAAATTGGCTTTGAGGGTATTGGCAAAACAATTTGTAGCTCATTATTGCACAATCGGAGTTTTTTTTGTAACTTGCCACTAGGTAGTCTGTGAGATAGGTATCTTGCGGTTAGTGGTAGGATTAGGAGGCAAGTTGCCATTCTCAAAGACTTATTACATTATTATTGAAACAAGTATTTTTACCTAACCACTTTCTATCCTCCGATGTTAATCATGACCTATTGGAAACACGAACCGCTCATCATAGAGGGAGCAAGAAGCCTGCTCTTTTTGCTCTACTTCTTGATTTCGCTCTATCTCTCACATGACAGCTCTCCCCTCCTTTTTGGGGTGACAGCCGGTGGAATGATGCTTTATGCGGTGTTAATTGTGGGGTCGTTAATTTTGAAGAAAAAGCAAGGCTTAAAGTAGCTTTTACGCAAGAAACCTATACACATTATATATACTATTTTTGAACTAATCTAATAACATTTGATGATGAGTAGATGCAAAGAGATGTCGCTTACTGCGGCGGTGGCGGAGATAGCAGATGGCTCCAAGGTGGTGCTGGGTCATGGAGCAGTGACCCCTAATTGTGTGCTGGAGGAATTAGTAAGACAGTGCGACCGCTTCAAGCAGTTGCAGATTTTCCACTTGATCTACCTTGGAGAGGCGGTGCACTTAGTGCCTGGTATGGAGCAGCACATGCGGGTCTGCTCACCTTTCTTGAGTGGTGCGGCGATGCGTAATGCAGTGCGAGAGGGGCGTGCCGACTTTATCCCCCGACATTTTTCGCAAGTGCCAATGCTCTTTGCTGAGGGAGGGGCTTTTCAGCCCGATTGGGCGGTGGTGCAAGTGACCCCACCCGATGCCGAAGGACGGTATAGCTGTAGCCTCTCCTCGGACTACACTCTGCCAGCAGCTCGATGTGCCAAGCGGGTATTGGCGGTAGTTAATCCCGAGCTACCCTATATTGGTGGCGACAACTTTCTAAAGGCGGAGGAGATAGATATTTTGGTGACCCATGCCTCGCCAGCACATACTCTGCCAGCCGCCACGCCAAGCGAGACCGATCTCGAGATCGCACGTTACTGTGCCGAGCTAATCCCCGACAGAGCCACGCTACAGATAGGCATTGGCGCACTACCCGATGCGGTACTAGGGCTATTGAAGGGACATAAGGATCTAGGCATCCACACCGAGCTACTCACCCCTGGAGTGCTAGAGCTCTACCAAAGTGGTGCCATCACAGGCAGTTACAAGGGGGTTCGCCCCGGGGTAATGACCGCCGCCTTTACGATGGGTGATGAGGCACTTTATCGCTTTTTGGGTGAGCACAAGGTGCTGGAGCAATATCCAGTGGATTGGGTCAATGACCCTTATGTGATTGGGCAGAATGAGCGTATGATCTCCATCAACTCGTGCATTGAGCTCGACCTCTACGGACAAGTTTGTGCCGAGAAGGTGGGTGGCCAGATGTTCAGCGGTTCGGGTGGTCAGGTAGATTATGTGCGTGGAGCTCGGCTCTCAAAGGGGGGTAAGAGCATCATTGCCCTTCCCTCTACGGCCAAAAAAGGCACCCTCTCACGCATAGTACCGATGCTGGGGAATGGTAATGTGGTGACTACAGGTCGCAATGATGTGGACTATATCGTAACAGAGTACGGAGTGGCTGCCTTGGCAGGTCGTAGCGAACTTGAGCGTGCCGAGGCACTGGTTTCAATTGCTCACCCCGACTTTAGAGAGGAACTAGAGCGGAGTGTGTGGGAGCAATTTCCAGCCAAGAGATTTTGGAGTAAGTAATAAACAATCAATCTATAGAGAGTAATGAAGCAGGTAGGTGAAGGATATGCGATCTGTATAGGTCGTTCGTACGGCAGTGGTGGATATCGACTAGCAAAGAGGCTACACGAGCGTTTGGAAGTACCACTTTATGATAAGGAGCTACTCGATAAAGCAGCTGAGGATAGCCATATCCGTAGGGAGCTCTTTGAGCAAGCGGATGAGCAAAATGGATACGAAATGCCACTGGTGCTGAGTGGCACCCTTGGAATGCCCAATGCCTTTTATATGCCAGCTCAGAGCTATCTATCCAATGATCACCTATTCTCTATCCAAGCCGAGACGATCCAAAAGTTAGGAAGCAAGGGTTCGGCTATCTTTGTGGGGCGCTGCGCTGATTATCTTCTGAGGGAACACAAGCAACTACTCACCATATTTGTCACCGATGACCTTGAGAGGCGTGCCGAAGTGGTTCAAAAGCGTCTTAATCTTGATTCGCTAGAGGAGGCAACTCGTGAAGCCGAGCGGGTGGATAAGAGTCGGCGTGACTACTACAATTATTACACCTCCAAGCATTGGGGCAGGGCTGACAATTACGACCTTTGTCTGAAACTTTCGTCCATTGGCATAGATTATGCTGTAGAAATGATAATAGGCATTATACGGGAGAGGGGATTTGTAAAGGATTAAACCTGTGTGCGGGGAGGGAGCCTATTCCTTTTGCCCCACACAGCAAAGGAATAGATATGAAAGAGATGATGTATAGGAAATATAGCCAAGAGCTACTCAATGAGACCGCTACACCCTTTGGCGAAGAGCATGAGGGTGAGGAGGGGCTAGGAGGGCTCTTTGGTAGCCATGCCAAAGGTGAGGCGAGCACATCACGCACGGAGCAACCTACCTCTAGCGGGGGAGGTGGAGATCAGTCAAGTACCCCCACCCTAGATAAGTATGGCACTTGGCTCAATGCTCAGGCAAAGAAGGGGGCACTAGATCCCATCTTGGGGCGTGAGCAGGAGCTACTGAGGGTGGCACAAATACTCGCAAGAAAAAAGAAGAATAATCCAATCCTGATTGGTGAACCAGGGGTGGGAAAAACAGCAATCGTAGAGGCATTGGCTCAGAGAATTGTGAGCAACGAGGTGCCCATCTCTCTGCTCAATAAGCGAATCGTATCGGTAGACTTGGCTGGAATGGTAGCTGGCTCTATGTATCGTGGGCAGTTTGAAGAACGGATGAAGGGAATCATCTCGGAGCTGAAGGCCAACCCTGATATCATTCTTTATATTGATGAGATACACACGCTCGTGGGGAGTGGCAATAGCCAAGGTGGGCTAGATGCCGCTAATATCCTGAAGCCAGCACTCTCTCGTGGAGAGATTAAGGTGATCGGAGCAACCACGCTAGAGGAGTATCGGAAATCAATTGAGAAGGATGGTGCCTTGGAGCGTCGTTTTCAGAAGGTAATGGTGGAAGCGCCTGATGCCCATGAGACGCTGGATATCCTTAAGAAGCTAAGGCCGAGGTATGAAGCTCACCATCACGTCTCCTACAGCGACGAAGCACTTCTAGAGGCAGTAAGGCTATCGGAGAGGTATGTGACCGATCGCTTTTTCCCTGATAAGGCAATTGATGCGATGGATGAGGCAGGTGCTTATGCATTCATTGCACATCAGAAGCCTTTGGACCTCTCTAGGTACGAAGAGAAGATAGCAGAGGCGGCAAAGCTGAAGCAGAAAGCAGTAGCAGAGAGTGACTACGAGCTGGCGATCAAGTACCGCGACGAGGAGAAAGCAGCCAAGACAGCCCTAGCAGAGTATAAGGGGCAATTGGAGCGAGGGGAGCTACTTTCGGAAAAGGTAGTGGTAGGGATCGCCGAGGTACAGAAGGTGGTCTCTATGGCGAGTGGCGTGCCAGTAGAGTCGTTTACGAAAGACGACCTCACTGCTCTCTCTGAGCTGGGTTCGAAGCTCAAGGCTCGGGTGAAGGGCCAAGACCATGTGGTGGATGCGGTAGCGAGCGCAATTCAAAGGAATAGAATTGGACTGCGTGACCCCAATAAGCCCATTGGCTCTTTCCTATTCCTTGGTTCTACAGGTGTGGGTAAAACCCTCTTGGCGAAACGGATTGCCTGCGAACTCTTTGGCAGTGAGGAGGCGATGATTCGGGTGGATATGAGTGAGTTTATGGAGCGACACGCAGTATCCAGATTGGTAGGAGCCCCACCAGGATATGTCGGTTATGACGAAGGGGGTGAGCTCACTACTAAGGTGAAGCGTAGGCCTTACAGTGTGATCCTATTTGATGAGATCGAAAAGGCACACCACGATGTCCACAACCTACTCCTTCAGCTTCTTGATGATGGTATTCTGACAGATAGCAATGGGGGCAAGGTGAGCTTTAAGAATACCATTGTGATCATGACCTCCAATGTGGGAACACGGCAGTTGGAGGAGTTTGGCACTGGTATCGGCTATCGAGACGCTTCATCGACCGACTATAGCCAACTTTCCAAAGAGGTGATCGAGAAGATGCTTAAGAAGAGCTTTGCCCCTGAGTTCCTTAATCGTATTGATAAGATTGTCACCTTCAATGCACTAGGTAAGGAAGTGCTGCGAGATATTGTAGATATCCAGCTCGGAGAGCTCACTGAGCGTCTGCAAGGATTGGAGCTCGAGATCACTTACTCCGACAAGGCAAGGGCCTTCCTTGTAGAGAAGGGATTTGACCCTAAGCTTGGGGCTAGACCACTCAACCGAGCAATCGCAGAGTATGTAGAGGATATGGTGACGCAAGCAATCATCGATGGCGAAGTGAAGTCACCTGGAGCCTATCTTGTAGATGTAGAGAAAGGCAAGGCGCCTTCAAAACTACAGATAGCTTCCGCTTCCTAAATAGCGTTACCTATATATAAGAGGGGGGGCTCAACCAATTGGTTGAGCCCCCCTTTGTCTTACTGCATTCTAAAGAATGTTACACGAAGTATCATTCTCTCACGTGAGAGACTTTGCACGAAGGATGAGATGCAAGGCGCTGAGGATGAGGCCGAAGGGAGCGTACTCACGTACGTGACCGAGGTCGAATTCCGAAAGCAACGCAGCAGATCGCCTTCGTGCAAGAGTCTCTGATTACTTTGCAGAGCTATAATAGGCATCATCTGGGATGTAAGTCATCTCCTCATCTACGCCTATTCTCTGCCACTGAATACCGATTCTATTCCAGAAGGTTGGCCAGCCACCTTCGATGCGACCGAGACTTACCACCTTCACCTTGTGCAGACCTTGTGCCAAAGCGATAGAGGTATCGTGGCGTGGCGTCTTCGTCACCTCACCCTCGTTATCAATCACTAGCTGATCATCAATCCACACCTTGTGGTGTAGCGAGCTCAGTCTATAGACGGCATCCTCTGGGAAGTTGATATAGCCCTCATAGATAGCACCGTAGTGGTTTACATTGCTCATCAGGTGCTCCAGTCTACTCTCCTTGTAGAAAGGCAGACCGCACTCCGACATCTTGCCACCCTCCAATACTCTGAGGCTATCAGCAGGGAAATCAAGTACCTCCTCCACACTTTTGAAGCGGTGATCCGCCCTATAGCTAAAACGAATGCCAGGTTTGTATCCCTTGTCACCAGCCTGAGCTTCGGCAGGGGCAAAGGTCTGACGCAATACCTTAATCGTACGAACTGGGCTCATGCTACCACCCAATACCACAGAGCGAATCTTCAGCTCGGCATCCTCATTAAATGTAAGTGGCTCACTGTAGGGAATGCCATTCTTGAGCGTAGGCTCCGAACCATCCAGAGTGTAAATGATCTTATCCACGCTATTAGTGGTGGTAAACTTAAGGGTCACAGGGTCTACAAACGCTACGGTATTGAGGCTACCACCCTCCTGCTCTGGTTGTGGGATATAGTATCGAATATCGTGGTAGTCCAGTCGCTTTTGCATATTCTGTACCCTGCGCTCAAAGTCAGCAAAGTCCTTCATCTCAAGAGGAGTCCAAGCCACTTCAGCAACAGCTAGCATACGTGGGAAGGCGTGGTACTCTACCTGCCAAGGCTCGTAGAAATACTCCGACCAATGGTTGCCCTGCACACCTAGTACATGGTGGCGCTTATCGGCATCAATCGCCTCAGGGATTGGATTGTACTTGTACACCTTATCCAGCGTAGAGTATCCACCAATCGCTTGTGGCTCAATATGGTAGTCGCCCTGATAGTGGTCGTGATAGAGCCCCTCACTGCTAGGACACATAATCACATCATGCCCCATATTGGCAGAGGTGATACCGCCCTTTTCGCCCGTCCAGCTCATCACGATGGCACTTGGTGCCAGCCCACCTTCAAGGATCTCCTCCCAGCCAATCATCTTCTTGCCATGGCTCAGTACAATCTCCTCAATACGGTGGATAAAGTAGCTCTGTAGCTCATACTCATCCTTCAGCCCCTCAGCTTTGATGCGGGCTTGGCACTTAGGGCACTTTGCCCAAATACGCTTAGGTGCCTCATCACCACCAATGTGGATATACTCGCTATCAAAAAGCGGAATGATCTCATCGAGGATATTCTTAGCAAACTCAAAGACTTCGTCGTTCCCAGCACAAAGCACCTCGTCCGAAACGCCCCAGATATTTCTCACCTCGTAAGGGAAGTCCTTACCCCAGCAACCTAGCTCTGGATAGGCAGCAAGTACCCCCACGTTATGACCAGGGAACTCAATCTCGGGCATCACCACTACGTAGCGAGCCTTGGCATAAGCTACAATATCCTTGATCTCCTCCTGAGTGTAGAAGTAAGGTCCATAGGTTGAGCCATCACCCTCAATACGCTTGCTAGCGATCTCAGTAAGGCGTGGGTACACCTTGCTCTCAATACGCCACCCTTGGTCCTCAGTGAGGTGCCAGTGCATCGTATTGATCTTGAGCATCGACATAATATCTATCAGCTTCTTCGTCTCCTCCACCGTAATGAAGTGCCTACATGGGTCAAGGTGCATTCCTCGGTAACCAAAGCGAGGCTCATCCTTGATCGATACATAAGGTAGTGTCCACGCTACATTACGCACCACCTCAGGACTCTCAATCTCCGCTGGGAGCAATTGTAGCAAGCTCTGCAACCCCCAGAAGATACCACGAGGCGTCTGCCCCTGAATTTTGATCCCCTCCTTCGAGACCTCCAGGATATAACCCTCAGCATTAGGCACCACATCAGCCCCAACGATCTCGAGTGCGATCTCCTGCTTAGGATTCTTGCTCTCACCGATGACTTGCCAATTAAAGCCGGTAGAAGTCTTCACCTTATCAGCGAAAAACTTAGCCACCTCGGTCAGTTCCCCCTCTGGAGCCACAAAGGAGATGTTTTTACTCAGGGTAAAACTGCCCTCCTCCTGCACCTCCATCTCCCGAGGCATCGGAATGATATGCGTCCCCTCATTGTAAGGGTGCTCTACCATCACCTCATCTCCGCAAGCTACCAACCCTAGTCCTATCACAAGAGTCAGTGCCAGCCACGCTACTTTCTTCATAAATAATAATCTTTAAGTGAATAGTTACACGACAAAGTTACCAATTTAATTGCCAATCAACTATTGGGAAAAAAGAGTATCTTTGTGGCATAACTAATATAAAACATAAGACGCTATGGAGGTAAATCAAACAACAGAAATGTCCACCAATCCCAATGGTGGCGATAAGAAGTCAACAGGATCCATATCCTTCGTGATTAAGACCCTCATCATAGGGCTACTGTGCCTACTACTATTGATTCCACTAGCATTCCTAAATGGGCTAGTCGACTCACGTAAGCGGGAGGGCGAAAAGGTAACCAGTGAAATCACCTCGCGCTGGGGGAAAAGTCAAAACCTAATGACGCCCCTCCTTGCCATCCCCTACAAGCCAAATCCAGCAAAGGCCGAGGAGACCTATCTCTACCTCATTCCCAATGAGGTGACCGCAACCGCTACCCTCGAGATAGAGAATCGACACAGAAGCATCTACCAGGTACCTGTCTATACCGCACACACCGAGGTCAAGGGGACTTGGCTGAAGCAAGATATTCAGCAGGCACTCTCGGAGGTGAAGGGGAGCTACGACCTCTCTCGAGCCGAGATATGCTACTCTATCAGCGACCCCACCGGTTACAAAGATCGGTGCCAGCTACAGGTCAATGGGCAGGCACTGAAGGTCAAGACTGAGATGGCACTCACCCTAGTGAGCTACATAGATGATGACGTCTACAACACCCCTCCCTGTGTAGTGGCCTACAACGAATATGTAGGGGAGGGTGGAGAAGGTGGCGCACAATCGGCAAGCTACCCCCTCACCGAAGAGGAGCTGAGCGACCTCTCTTTCCAGCTTAATCTAGAGATTGCCGGAAGCAAATACTTCGGAATCCTCGCCAATGCCAATAATGCCACCACACTCATCAAAGGCAATTGGCCCGACCCCTCTTTCCAAGGGAAGAGGCTCCCTACCGACTACCAGATCAGTAAGAATGACTTCGAGGCCACCTGGAATACCTTTTACGAGGAAAGCTGTATAATAGGGGATGAGGCGTTACCTAGTCTCTACAAGAATAGCCACTTTATCAGCTTCCTCAACCCCGCCGACCATTATGCCCAGACCTCGCGAAGCGTCTCCTACGGCATCTTGATCATCGTCCTCACCCTACTATCGGTATTCCTGATGGAGCTATGGCTACGCCAGAAAGGTAGGAGTATCAATATTCTGCACTACCTACTCACTGGCATCTCACTAGTACTCTTCTATACCCTACTGCTCTCCTTTAGCGAGCTGATAGGCTTTAGATGGGCTTATCTCATTGCCAGTATCATGACCATTGGGCTCAATACCATCTACTTCCGGCTCATTCTCAAGGATCGCAAAATGGCAGCACTACTCTGTGGTATCATGACACTTCTCTACCTGACCGTCTTCGTACTACTGCAGATAAAAGTCTACGCACTGCTCATAGGTAGCTTAGTCCTCTTTATCATCCTAGCCATCGTGATGTACACCTCCGTAAAGGTAATGCACGACTAATCTACCACTGAGTGGCTACAGACAGAGCGTTGATGGTCTACATAACCAAGTAGATCATCAACGCTTTTGGTAGATGCCCATCAATGGTAAAGAGTACCTTCGACCCATAGTCGTACCGCTTTATCCCCTTGATAAATATAAGTTTGAGATGCTCCCATAGTACAAAACCCCCAAAGCACTATCCACAGTAATAAAAAGAGTTATCCTAATTCCTTATAGGGCAAATATAGCTTTATTTTACATACAGAGTGCCCCGAGGGTTACGCATTAGAAAGGTCTCACCGTATGGTTATCAGCGGATAAACTATAGTTAAGGACCTCCGCAGGAGGTCCGATTTGTTGTAGCTGTAAGTTTGCAGGTAGCCCGGGCGAGTTTATCGAGCCCGCCAAAATCAAACAAAAAAAGTTAAATTCAAATGCGTAGATAAAGGGTATATCAAAGATGAAATAGCCAGTAAAAATAGTCTAATAGCGAGACTAATGTCGTATCTTTGTTGTAGAAAGATAGCCATTAGTCGATTAGGTGAGAAACCTTAATACCGTAGCGAGGTCATAGAACCTATTGGGGGCAGTAAGGACACCTAATCACGCTGTTGGATACTATATAGATTGTTAGGATTTCACTCCTATTTACAGCTTGAGTACAAACAGCTATCGTTCGACTAATGGCTATCTAATCACTACATGTACAAAGTTATGAATAAAAAATTATTTGTGGGAATTGATTTCTCAAAAGAAACATTTGACGCAGCTATCCTCAAGGTATCTGAAGAGAGCTCTATTGATCCAAAGATCATTGGTAATGAGCAGTTCAAAAACGATGTGCCGGGTTGTAAGCGATTTGTAAAATGGCTGAATAAGACTTGTGCATTGTCTGGCGACTATTCCTCTGTTCTCGTAGGTGGAGAAGATACAGGTAACTATAGCATCACGCTGCCTAAACAGCTTTATGTGCTGGGGATTGATTGCTCCTTACAAAATGCTTATTCGATCAAATGTGGTAGTGGCAAGATTGTTCGCGACAAGACCGATAAGATAGACGCAGAAAAGATCGCTTACTACTTCTATCGCTTTCGCGATCAGATTAGGCTCTATAAGCCCCTATCTAAGGATATGGAGAGCTTAGAGAGACTTTATTCATACCGATATGGACAGGTGAGAGAAAGAGCGCGATTGAAGTGTCAGATAAAAGAGTATAAGCATATTCTTAAGTCAGAACCCAATGATGAGACGCTAAAGTTCATGATCCAACGCTTAGAGAAGCAGGAGAGGTTTCTGAAGAAAGAAATCAAAGCTATTGAGGCTAAAATGGTGGAAATCATCAAAGCCAATGAGGAGCTTAATGAGATCCATAAATGCCTACTGAGCATACCAGGTATCGGGAAGATCACAAGCCTTCTTTTGATCGTTGTTACTCGAGGGTTTACAAGGTTCGATAACCCCAAGCAACTTGCCTGCTTTTTAGGGGTCTCTCCACACCCGAATCAGTCAGGTACATCCGTCCAAAATGGCAATCATAGGAGTTGGTTTGCCGACCCTTATTTTGCAAGTCTTTTACATATGGCGGCACTCTCTGCGAGCAGATTCAACTCGAAGTTCATAGACTACAAGAAAAAGCTGAAGAGCAAAGGCAAGCCACATTTGCTCATTATGAACAACATCAAAAACAAGCTACTTACGGTTGCCTTTACAATCGCCACGAGAAGGACCAAATTCTATTCTGATTATGACGCAAAACGAGCATAGGTCGAAATAACACTTTTTAACCATATAAATTTGGTGGTGATCATAGATTGCCCCCATTCGAGGCTCGCAGAGCCGATGAATGGGGGTATGTAAGGAGACCAAAACCCACGACCCCTTGTGGGTCGGACAACCTATTCTAGGATTAAAATTGTATCCTAGCTCACATTGTCCGACCCACAAGGGGTCGAATGTATACGTGCACCATTAGTTGCCCCCAGTCGTTCGGGGCTAACGCCCCTCCGACAGGGGGCTACAACAAATCGGACCTCTCCGAGGTCCTTACCCGCTTGTCTAGGACAATGTGGTTTCCTGAAAAAGGTTGACTCGGTTAATGTTACGTTGTTATTAATCCTGCTTTATGTTGACTTTCTAGCCTTTAGTCCTGTGAGGGGTTGACTGGAGGGCGTAGCCCGTAAGGAAACCCCTCACAGGACTAAAGGTACCAAAACTTGGGCACCTATCCTATTTTTTGATTTTCAAGGTACTCCTCTCTATAGCTTTTCCACCTCTTGGGGATTTTCCCTTTGCACTTTGAGGCTTCAACAGGTGTCATATAGTCGAGACTCATGTGAGGCCTTTTTGTGTTGTAAAACTCTATGACTGAGGTTAATTCAGCCTTTGCCTCTTTGATGGTTTTAAAACGTTTGCCTTTTAAGAGCTCATTCTTTATAGTGTTATTGATCCTCTCTGCTTGTGCATTATCTTTGGGATCTGGGGTTTCTGTCATACTTATATCTATGTCATTCTTTTTAAGAATATCCACATACTGGTGGCTGGCATACTGGCAGCCTCTGTCTGAGTGATGAATGAGCTTATCGTTAGCTTTACCATTCGATTTAAGTTTCTTAAGTGCCTGATTTAGAGCTTCAATAGGGTACTTAGTGTCTAGGCTATCGCCTAGGCTCCACCCGACAATTTCTTTTGAGTATGAGTCTAAGATCACGGATAGGTAGCTAAACTTATGATGTACTCCGTCATAATGGATGGGGATATACGTTATGTCGCTCACCCATACCTGATTAGCTCTTTCTGGTATCATATCTTTTACGAGGTTACCATAGAGCTTAAAACCGTGATTGGAGTTGGTGGTTCTCGGCTTTCTTTTACGTTGCCTTAGCTTCAAGCCGTGCTTGTCTAGAGTGTCAAGAAAACGGTCTCTCCCTAGTGGAGTCCCCTCCTTAAACTCTCGCTTATACATATGCCACAGCTTCTTACCGCCCATGCCAGGGGCTTTCTCTCGGGTCTCAAGAACGTACTCAACAGCCATCTCTTCAAGTGCCATATTGGCATGAAGTTTTGACTTTTTTCGCTTGTAATAGGCTTGCTTACTTACACCAAACAGGTCGCAAAGGAGCTGTATTGTATATTTCTTCAGATCCTGTGCGTGCAAGCGATCTACCGTTTGGTGCCAGCTTTTTTTCTTATTTGGATGCGGAAATTCTCTTCTGCCACATTGATTAATTCATTCAATGCATCTGTCAAAACAGTCTGCCTAAAAAGCTGTTTTTCAAGCTCTTGAACCCTTCTTTCTAAATCAACTGAGCTTTTCTCAGGCGCCCCGCCTGACGCCCCGCCTGACGCCACATCCGAATAATAATACCTGCGATATCCGCGGTGCTCTTCTTGTTTCTTCTTTTTCTTCGCCTTCATCTCTATAACTTCGTCTAACCCAGAATCTAGGTACCTATGAACCCACTCCAGGATCGTAGTCCTTCCAATAGGGACAAGGTGTGAAATCTGGGTATAACCTAAGTTTTCCTCAAAATAGAGGTGAATAACTCGGTCAAAATAAATCTTCTGGAGTTGACTCCTTTTTACAAACTTACTCATAAAAATCTATCTATGAGTCAACTTTTTCTAGGACAAGACACAAGCTACCCACGTTAAGACTGTAACTTTAGTGTATACTTCTTAAAGCGCCCCCTCTGAAAGAGTGCCCTATTTCTTAGCGTTGTCTGCTAGATAATTGGTATCTTAGCCATCTAAAACAGATAATAATCTTTAGATAAAAACAACAAGATGAGCAACACAAAAAAGAGCGTGCTACTGACCGGTGCTGGCGGTAGTATTGGTAGAGAGATAGTGAAGCAACTAGTAGCGAGTGGGCAGTATGAGCTGCGGGTCTTTGACCTCGACAACCCTCGCAACCGAGAGTTCTTCGACCGTTACGAAGGAGCCCTAAAGGTATATTTTGGCGACATTACCAATCCCGAGAGTCTGGTGGAGCCCACCACCGATGTAGATGTAGTATTGCACATGGCTTCTGTGATTCCACCCCTGGCACACGACCGACCAGAGCTAGCTCAGAAGGTTAATGTAGAGGGCACGAAAAACCTGATCAATCAGCTTGAGCAGCACTCCCCCAACGCCTTTATCGCCATCGCCTCGAGTGTCGCCACTTACGGCGACCGTCTGCTCGACCCTTACATCAAAGTCTCCGACCCCCTCACCCCTGCGGAGGGCGACAACTACGCCGAGACCAAGATCGCTATGGAGCGGCTGGTACAAGAGAGTAAGCTTCGCTGGACCATCTACCGCCTTGCAGCGATTATGGGTGTCGGCAACCACCACGTAGGTAAACTCATGTTTCGGATGCCCCTAGAGCAGATTATGGAGATCGCCACCCCTCGTGATACCGCAAGAGCCTTTGTATATACTCTAGAGTACCTAGATAAGGTGGAGGGCAAGATATTCAACCTTGGTGGAGGCGCTGAGTGCACCACCACTTACGGTGAGTTTTTGGCCAAAAACTTTGAGCTCTTTGGCTTAGGAGCACTAGACTTCCCTTCTCACGCTTTTGCCACCAAAAACTTCCACTGCGGCTACTACGAGGATGGGCAGGAGCTAGAGGATATTCTCCACTTCCGCAGAGACACCCTCACCGACTACTACCAGGCGGTAGGGAAGAGCATCCCTTGGGTGGCTCGAGTGGCAGCAAAGGCAACACGCAAAATCGTGAAGAGCTATCTCCTCTCCAAGAGCGAGCCCTACAAAGCATGGGTGGAGCAAGATGAAGAGGCGATGCAGCTTTACTTCCGTGAGCCAGAAGATAAATAACATACTATAAATCTATAACCCATTCATCTATTATGTCAATCAAAAAGCTACTCCTAGTAGGAGCTACCAGCCTACTAGCCCTATCAGCTCTAGCACAGAGCCACGAACCTCGCTGGGTACGGCAAACTGCCCTGAGCCCCGACGGAAAGGAAATCGCCTTTACCTACATGGGCGACCTCTACACGGTGCCAGTATCTGGTGGATTGGCCAGGCAGATCACCTCTCACCCCGCTTACGACCAAGCACCCGTTTGGAGCAAAGATGGGCAAAAGCTCGCCTTCGCCTCGGATAGAGAGGGCAACTTCAATGTCTATATCACCTCACGTATCGGAGGAAATGCCACCAGAGTGACCCTCGGTAGCACACGGCAGATCCCAGTTGCCTTTCTCGATGATGAGACCATTCTCTTTGATAGCAACATTCGTCCTGCCAAGGAGATGGGGCTCTTCCCCTCAGGAATGTTCACCCAGCTTTATCAGCAAAAGATTTCGGGTAGCCGCCCCAAGATGTTCTCGGCTATCACAATGATAGAGCCCTCAATAGGTACCGACGGACGCATCCTCTACACCGACCTCAAGGGGTACGAGGATAAGTTTAGAAAGCACCACACCTCCTCTGTCACTCGCGACATTTGGCTATACAATCCTACCGTAAATAAGCACCAAAAGCTCACCACCTTCAAGGGTGAAGACCGCAATGCCCTTTGGCTTCCTGGGCAAAAGGAGTACCTCTACACGAGTGAGGCAGATGGCACACTCAATATATATAAGGGAAGCCTAGAAGGGAAGGCACCAGTACAGTTGACCCACTTCGAGAAGCACCCTGTCCGCTATATGAGTATGGACGAGAGGGGCAACGTAGCTTTTTCTTGGAATGGAGAGCTTTACTATATGCCACTCGGTGGGGAGCCTACCAAGGTGGCACTGCAGGTAGTAGCCGACTACTCCAAGCCTGAAGTAGAGTACCGCACCATCACTCGAGGGGCAACGGACTACGCATTGTCACCCAATGAAAAGGAGGTGGCCTTTATAGTCCGTGGCGATGTCTTTGTTACCAATATTGAGTACGGCACCACCCGCCGTATCACCAATACCCCCGAGCAGGAAAGAGACCTCACTTGGAGCCCCGATGGCCGAAAGTTGGTCTACTCTGCCGAACGAGGTGGACAATGGAATCTCTATATGACTGAACTGGCGAGGGAAGCAGATAAGGAGTTTGTCTACGCCAAAGAGTTCAAGGAGACTCAGCTCACCAATAATACCGAGCTACCTTCCTTCCAGCCTGTATTTAGCCCCGATGGCAAAGAGATCGCCTTCCTACGTGATCGCTCGGCTATCTACGTCCTCAACCTCGCCAGCAAGGCGGAGCGAGAGGTGATGAATAAGAAGTACCAATACTCCTACTCCGATGGCGACCAGGACTTCGCTTGGAGCCCCGATAGCAAGTGGATCATCACTGAGTACATTGGCATCGGTGGATGGAATAATAAGGATGTGGCCATCATCAAAGCCGACGGCAGTGGCACTACCCACAATCTCACCGAGAGTGGTTACTCAGAGGGTGCTGGTCGCTTCGTACTCAATGGCAAAGGCATCATCTTTGCCTCCGATAGAGCCGGTTACCGCAGCCACGGTAGCTGGGGAGCGGAGTATGACCTCTACCTCATGTTCTTAGACCAAGAGGCTTACGACGCATTTATCCTCGATAAGGAGGAGCGTGAGAAGTTGCTACCAAAGAAGGAGGAAAAGGACGACGACAAGAAAGAGGATAAGAAAGGTAAGAAGGATAAAAAGGCAAAGGAGGAGACCAAAGTGGTCGCTCCACTTACCTTCGACCTCGCACAGCGCGACTACCGCACTGTACGCCTTACACGTACTAGCGGTTTCCAAAGCGACTTTGCGATGAATCCTAAGGGCGACAAGCTCTACTACCTCGCCTACTTCGACGACGCCACCAACCTCTACGAGATGGATCTGGCCGAGAAAAAGACGGAGATGCTACTCGCCGACGTAGGCAATGGCCTGCTAGAGATGGGCAAGGATGGCAAGACCCTCTACCTATTCTCCGGTAAGGGAATGTACAAGATTGAGGGCAAGAGCAAGACCCCTATCACATTTGCTGCAAAGTTTGAGTACCGTGGTGCTAAGGAGCGTGAGTATATGTTCGACCACGTGGTAAAGCAGGTGGCGAATAAGTTCTACGATAAGGACCTTCACGGCGTTGATTGGCAAGGCTATGCCGATAACTATCGTGCCTTCCTCCCTGAGATCAATAATAACTACGACTATGCCGAGATGCTCTCCGAGCTACTCGGTGAGCTAAATGCCTCTCACACTGGGGCAAGATACGGTGGTCGCCCTGCTAATAGATCAACCGCTTCGCTCGGACTATTCTACGACGATAGCTACGAGGGGGTGGGCGTGAAGATCGCCGAAGTGATCCCTGGTGGCCCAATGGATAAGGCGAAGTCTATAGCTAAGCCAGGGGTGATCATTACCAAGGTAAATGGCGAGGAGATCGCCCCCGATAAGCCGATTGAGCACTATATCAATGGACACGCTGGTGAGTGGATAACTCTCACACTCAAGGGCACCGATCAAAAGGAGGTAGAGGACCAGGTTCGCCCCGCCGCCCGATGGGAGGAGAGTGAACTACTCTACCGCCGTTGGGTAGAGCAGCGTGCGAAGATGGTAGAGGAGTGGAGCGGTGGCAAGATCGCCTACGTCCACGTGGAGGGAATGGATAGCCCTTCTTTCCGCAAGACCTTCAAAGATCTACTCGGTAAGTACCGCCACTGCGATGCTGTGATCGTGGATACCCGCTTCAATGGCGGTGGCTGGTTGCACGAAGACCTCGTCACCCTACTTACGGGCAAGCTCTACAGCAAGTTTGCACCAAGAGGGCAGTTCATTGGCAATGACCCATTCGCACAGTGGACCAAGCCATCTGCCGTACTGATGAGCGAAGGCAACTACTCCAATGCCCACGGCTTCCCATGGGTTTATAAGACCCTCGGTATCGGCAAACTGATAGGTGCACCAGTACCTGGAACCATGACCGCCGTATGGTGGGAAACTCTTGTAGACCCATCACTCGTATTTGGTATCCCTCAGGTGACCGTAACAGATGTCAATGGCAATGCACTTGAAAATCACCAGCTTGAGCCGGATATTCTCATCTACAACACTCCTGAGGAGGCTCAACGCAATTACGATGCTCAGCTCAAAGCAGCAGTGGATGAGCTGATGAAGAAGTAACTAAACACCAACCCATAATGACCGAAAGGTGGAGCTACCTCTGTGTGGCTCCACCTTTCTTTATTGAAGGGGCTTTATCGGAGGAGGTACCTTTTCGGACAGGTCGGACAGCTCAGACGAGTCGGACGCCCTAATAGATAAGTGCTAAGATCCTCTTGTAAAAAGACTTGCGGAGGAGCTCATTCATTATTTTACTGCTCGTGTGTAGTATTTCAGGAATAGAGGACACGAAGTGTCTACTTTTTCAGGAATAGCGAATAATTGATGTACTCCATATCAGGGATACTTACATCAGATGAGCGATTAAAAGGGCTACCGCATCAACCTCATATTCCGCACGCGTGCGGAATGGATTCCGTAGCCCTGCGGAATAGATTCCGTATGCGTGCGGAATAAGGGGTTGATAGGGTCTCCCCAAATGACGCAAGTAACATTCCTATTAAATTTGTCCGACCTTCCTCAAGGGGAGCAGGGGTCACGCATTAGAGGAGACTGTTGTACGAATGATCATATACAAGCTGTTAAGGATAATATAGTAAGGACCTCGGCAGAGGTCCCTCTTAAATAGGCACAGGTCGGAGGGGCGAAGCCCCGAACGACCTGTGTACAAGAGCATATGTTCTACCTCCTTGACCCCGGTCGAGGGGTCAGACCTAGATAGGGTTATCCGACCCCTCGGCCGGGGTCGCAAGGGTATTTTAAACCTATCTATACACTACACACTAAAGGCAAAAATTAGTTAATCATTACGAGACTTTGGGTTTAATGCATTTTTATTATTACATTGCAGATGTATATAAAATTTCCATGAGACTCTGAATAAGAGAAATGATTTAACTCTTCCTATATAAGGATTTAAAGAGTAAATAACATACAGACCTAACTGTCTAAAGGAGCGGACACCGAAAAGCTTAAAGAGTAGGTAATTATTTAAACACAAAGACAACTATGAAAAAGTTTTTATTATCTTCGGCTGTTGCCTTATTTGCCTCTATTGGTTTAGCTTCAGCAATGCCTCAGTACATTATTACAGACTGTGGCACCACACGCCAAATCCCTGACAATGCGAGTGAACAAGAAGCTTGCGACTACGTTGATGTGTACTCTAACATAGATTGTGGCACATCTTATAATTAACTTATGAAGCTTACATATGGTAGTTTACCATAGGTAACATGGAGTAAAGAGAGGGGGAAAGGAGCGACAGACACTCGTCCCTCTCTCCACTTATTATATTTCAAAGACCTAAATACTATGAGGATAGATAAGATATTACTTGGTTGGGTACTTCTCCCCTTAATGATATGTACTACTGCCACAGCACAGGAGAAGGAGATGGTACGAACAAGGGTTCATTACACAACTATCTACCATCAATTTGAGGAACAAACGGTGGCTATTGAGGATGAGGCGATCCTAGACATTGGGGATAAGGCATCTCACTTTTATGGTCTGAATAATGTCCAACGGCAATTGATTCAGGATCGGGTTTTGGCACAAGGAGGTACCGTAGGCGATGTGATGAATGCATGTGAGCGCGCTGGCTACCGCAGGTCTCGGCTGATGTATCAACTGTGGAAAAACTATCCCGCTACCAACCAGCTCACCTTTGTAGAGAAGACCTTCAAGCATCTAAGGTACACGGAACCGATGATGCGACCCGAGTGGACCTTGGTGCCAAAGGATAGCATCATAGCAGGCTATCACTGCCAGCAAGCGACCACTGATTATCGGGGCCGGCATTGGACGGTATGGTTTACTCCTGAGGTCCCCTACAGCGATGGTCCGTGGATGCTCTATGGGCTACCAGGACTTATCTTGCAGGCGGAGGAGAGCGAAGGGCTTTTTTCATTCTCCTGTACTCAGATTGAGCGCATTGAGGGGGAGCCTCTCTTCTTTCCCAATCGAAAATATGTGGAGTGTACGCGACAAGAGTACCGCGACCTGATGAAGTTGTTTTGGAAATCGCCAGATGCACTATTTGAGAAGCTGACTGGATTTAGGAGCCGAGGAAAGGATCAGCTGGGCAATGATATCGTTTACCCAGAGAGGACAGCCCTATTTTTGGATAAGGAATGACGGGAAGTAGCATGCGTTGGATTTCTTTATGCCTAGGAGTATTGCTCTCGCTATTGTCTGCTCAAGCGATTGCTCAAGAGAGCTATCATGGGCGGGTAGTAGATGAGAAGGGAGCCCCTATCCGAGATGTCAATGTATTGATCTACCACACGGAGACTTCACTTGTAGCATACGGTTTTACTGGGGAGGATGGGAGATTCCAAATAACCACCAAGGAGGGTACTCGCCCAGTGGCGATAGGCTTTATACTACTCGGCTATGAGACGAAGCGAATAAAGATTGAGGAGTACAGAAATGGCAGGGATATTCAGCTACAAAGCACCACTTTCGAGCTAAGGGAGGTGGATATCCGACCTGAGAGGGTTCGGCAAAGTCAAGACACATTGGTTTATACCGTATCCACCTTTAAGCTCAGTCAGGACAGAAGCATCGCCGATGTAATTAAGAAGATGCCTGGGCTATCGGTTCGCACCGATGGTCGCATCACCTTTGAGGGAAAGCCGATCAATAAGTTTTACATAGAGGGGCTCGACCTGCTCGGTTCTAAATATGCCCAGGCGAGTGAAAACCTGAATGCCGACATGATCAAAGAGGTGCAGGTGCTACAAAATCACCAACCAATAAGGAGCTTAAAGGGGGTGCAATTTAGTGAGCAAGCCGCCCTCAATATTATCCTCAAAGATGAGGTGAAGAATACTTGGACCGGCATCCTCAATGCGGGGATAGGCACCACAGCACAAGGGGCGAGTGAACTGCTCTATAGAGGGCGACTGATGGGGATGATCTTTGGACGGCGGATGCAAAACCTTTCGATGTACAAGTGCGATAACACTGGGAAGGACATCACTAAGGAGGTACGAGACCTTACGACGGAACTGCGAGGCAATCTAGAGGAAACAGGGCTTCTGAGGAGGCTGGTAGTGCCGGCTGCTGCCATAGAGAGGGAGCGCTCTACCTTTAATCAATCGCATCTTGTTGCTACCAATCACCTCATTAAGACCAAGAAGGACAATGACCTCCGCTTTCAGCTCTCTTACTTCTGGGACAGAGAGAGAGGGAATAGATCGCAGGTAACGACGTACCTTGAGCATGAGGGAAATGTTCTGAGTGAGGAGAGCAGTGTCGGCTTAAGGGTGAGCACACTGAAAGGGGAATTGACCTACAATATCAATAAGGATCGGAATTACATCAACAACCGCCTATACGGTAGCTTTACAGTAGATAAAAGTGACGGCCTCTCTCTTTTGCAACAAAAGCAGGTAGAGCAGAGCGTGCAACTAAAGAAAACTTATCTCACGGAGAATTTTGAGATCATTCATCGCCTTGAGAATGGTCATACCCTTGAGGGAGCTTCCTTTAATACTTTTAGTCATTTGCCTGGGCAACTACTGACGGTCGAGGGGTTTACTGAGCACCTAGATCTATCAGTCTTTCAGTCGGACAATCATATCGCTTTCAATCATACTATAAAGGGATTTACACTGAGCGAACGGGTGGGCTATCAACTTAAGTACCAAGAGATGGATATTCATTACCCAGCGGTAGATAATAAAGAGCGGTACACTCAGCAGAATTGGTATCTATCTACAGGGGTGAACTACCGAAAGGATCCTTGGGCACTGAGGGCAACAGTGAAGGCGGATGTTGTCCATCGGCAGTATGGAGCGATGAAAAAGATTAGGGCGACTTTGCAGCCCAGCCTATGGATGCAGTATGATTTTAGCGCCATCACTAGTGCGTCCCTCTCCTATAATTACTTCGAATGGCCCGATGCCCTTACTGCACTCTACCGCACACCTATATATACCTCCTATAGAATGGTCACGGCACACAGTGGTAGCTTGGAGCATCGGGGAAACCATGCGGTAGCTCTAAGACTTAAATATCAGCATCCGATCAAGGGGCAATTTGCCACGCTCAACGCTTCGTGGAATAGACGCACCAATGAGGTGCTCTACCAAAGTACCTTACAATCCTCGATTTACAAGCAAACACCTACCGAAGAGCGGTATAATGCCTCTAGCTATTCTCTGAGTGCCGACTTGGCAAAGTCTTTCTTTAGGTGGCGAACACTTATCACCCTCAAGGGGCGACAGGTTTGGAGTGATTACTACCTTTTGATAAAGAACCAGCAAGAGCCATGGCAGTTGCAGGATAGCGAACTGAGCCTAGCCCTTTCTATGCAACCGTCGAAGGTGATTTCCTATGAGCTGAGTAGCAAAATGAAGAGCTACAAGCAGATAAATAGGAGAGACCCCTCTATCTCTAATCCTTGGATCACCACCTTCACGCACGCTCTGGAGCTATTTATCTTCCCGATGAATAAGTTGGAGATTGGGTGCAAGAGTGAGTTCTATCATTACACAGATAAAAAGCTACAGAGCCATCTATTTACCGATGCTCACATCGCCTATAAGATGGATCGGTACGACTTCCGGCTCTCCTGTAGGAATATCTTTGGCAACAATGAGTATCAGAGGCGGTGGCAGACTTCTACCACCGATGTCTACTCCCTTTACTACCTCCGTCCGAGAGAGATCTTTTTCGACTTCACCATTACCCTTTAAGCCATCACCCTTTTGGGTAGGGGTGACGCACTAGAAAATTAGTCAACAGGTATTAGATTGAACATATCGTCTATAGGGGTATGAAAGCACCCGATAGGGTGCCATTCAGATAGCCCCCGGTCGAGGCTCGTAGAGCCGAAGACCGGCGGGTAGCGAGTTGTCCCAAATCCTTCGACCCTTGTGGTCGCACCTACCCCTCTAAGTGCGACCACAAGGGTCGATTACAGATACTGCATCCATTTTCCCGCCGGTCGGTCGGGGCTTTCGCCCCTCCGACGCGGGGGCTATCTGAGTGGCACCCTTGCGGGTGCTTTTTTAAGGACCTCGGCCGAGGCTTTCTCCACAATGATACTCCAATGAATGCCACACATACATTTACAATGCGTACCCCCCTTTTGGTGGTTCTTTATTTTATGTCACCATTTTTATCTACCTTTGAGTGGTAATAAGATAGACTTAACAATTAACTATGGCTTTTGGATATAAATTGTTAGATAAATGGGGGCTCACTCTACTCCCTATGGTGGTAGGGCTAGGGCTTCTTTACTTCGTAAGCGGTGACGTGATTCCCTCGGCCTCAGCTCAAAGTGGGCAGGAGGAAGCGGGGGTGGTGGAGATCAACCAAGCACAGTTTGCGGAGCTGGTTTATGACTATACTCAGGAGGGAGAATGGCAGTTTAAGGGAGATAAGCCTGTGATAGTCGACTTTTATGCCGTTTGGTGTGGACCCTGCAAAAGGCTTCGCCCACGGTTGGAGCAATTGGCAAGAGAGTATAGTGGCGACGTGATTATCTACTCCATAGATGCTGAGAAGGCAGTGGAGCTCTCACGGCGGATCGGCATCCGAGCTTTCCCCACCCTACTATTCATCCCGGTAGAAGGGACACCTACGCTATCGGAGGGGCTACTTTCGCTGAAGGATCTCCGACAACAGGCGGATAAGATAAAGGGGGGTCGCTAGCAGATGAACGAACGGATCTATCTACTCCAAGAGGCTGACCCGCAGGTCTTTTTCGGGGTCAATAACCGCAACCTCTTGCTCCTGAAGGAGACCCACCCGAAGCTAAGGATTATGGCTCGTGGCAATATCATCAAGGTGATTGGGGAGCCAGGAGAGCTGAAGGCGTTTCTAAGGCTACTTAACCAGATGGAAGAGCACGCTACGAAGTTTAATTCGCTTACCGAGAGTAGCATCGAGGCGATGATCGCTGGCGAGGAGAGCCGTGATGAGGCATCGTCGGAAGGGGTGATCATCTATGGAGCGGGGGGCAAACCGATCACCGCCCGCACGCCTAACCAATCGAAGCTGATTGAGCTGATTGAGTCGCACGATTTGGTCTTTGCCACTGGACCGGCGGGCTCGGGCAAGACTTTTCTCGCTATAGTGATGGCGGTGAAGCTGCTCAAGATGAAGGAGGTACGAAGGATTATCCTCAGCCGTCCAGCAGTGGAGGCGGGGGAGAAGCTCGGTTTTCTCCCTGGAGAGATGAAGGATAAGCTGGACCCTTACCTCCAACCGCTTTATGATGCACTACAGGAGTTGATCCCTGGCATTCGGCTAAAGGAGTACATGGAGAGTGGCGTGATACAGATTGCTCCGCTCGCCTATATGCGTGGTAGGACGCTGAATGATGCGGTGATTATCCTAGATGAGGCACAAAATACCACTCCACACCAGATGAAGATGTTCCTCACCCGACTGGGGCAGAGTGCCAAGATGATCATCACGGGAGATATGACGCAGGTAGACCTCCCTAGGGGCGTCCCCTCGGGTCTAAGAGAAGCCCAACGCATACTCAAGCAAGTAGATGGCATCGGGTGGCTCACTTTTGAGAAGAAGGATATTATGCGTCACGGTCTGGTTCAAGCGATCGTGGAGGCGTACGACCGAAATGAAGGGGCAGGAGTGGAAACAACGGAAGAATAAAATACAACACACTTAATCAAACATATATTATGGCTAAAGCATTGACCAACACTGATCTTCAGTTGCCAGGGATCAAAAATCTATATCATGGCAAGGTAAGAGACGTCTACACCTTGGAGGGGGACCTCCTAGCAATGGTGGTGACCGATAGGATTTCGGCATTTGATGTGATTCTGCCTGAGGGAATCCCTTATAAAGGGGAGATCCTCAATAGGATAGCAGCCAAAAACCTCGACGCTACAGCCGACATTGTCCAGAACTGGAAGATAGACACTCCCGACCCTATGGTGACCATCGGGCACAAGTGCACGCCCTTTAAGGTGGAGATGGTGATTCGTGGTTATATCACTGGTAGTGCATGGCGCACCTACAGCTCGGGGCAGCACACCATCTGTGGCATCACCCTTCCTGAAGGACTAAAGGAAAATCAAAAGTTCGACCGCCCAATTATCACTCCTACCACCAAGGCGGATGAGGGTCATGACGAGGATATCTCTCGTGAGGAGATCATCGCCTCGGGATTGGTCTCTAAGGAGGATTATGAGGAGCTAGAGCGTATCACCTATGCCCTCTTTGAGAGAGGCACGGAACTGGCTGAGAAGCACGGTCTTATCCTAGTGGATACGAAGTACGAATTTGGAAAGAAGGATGGTAAGATCTATCTGATTGATGAGATCCATACCCCCGACTCCTCTCGCTACTTCTACAAGGACTCTTATCAAGAGCTCTTTGAGAAGGAGGAACCACAGCGCCAACTCTCCAAGGAGTTTGTGCGGAAGTGGCTGATAGAGCACGGCTTCCAAGGCAAGGAGGGGCAACAAATCCCTGAGATGACTCCGGAGTACTGCGATAGCGTTACGGATAGATACATAGAGCTGTATGAGCACTTGACGGGGGAGTCCTTTGAGAAGCACCCCACTGAGGATATTCACTCTAGAATCGAAAAGAACCTAACTCAATGGCTAAAGGCGAGGAAGTAAGGGAAGATACATTTGCAGGTCGGATAAGGGCTATGTTTGACGACATAGCCCCTACCTACGACCTCCTCAATCGGGTGAATAGCCTCGGGCTGGACCAACTTTGGCGTAAAGACCTGGTGGAGCACGTGGCGGTGGAGCGGCCAGAGCTGATTCTGGACTTGGCCGCAGGGACTGGCGACCTCTCCCTTCTCCTCGCAGAGCAATGCAAGGGGGCAACGGTGGTGGCGAGTGACCTCTCTATCAACATGCTGGAGATAGGAGTTCAGAAAGCACTCCGGAAGGGGCTGAGCCAAGTAAAGGTCTCGGTGGAGGATGCGATGGATCTCTCTTTTGAGGAGGAGCACTTCGACGTGGTCACTTGTGCCTTTGGGGTACGCAACTTTGAGTCGATCGCTCGTGGTTATCAGGAGATGTACCGTGTACTTCGGCCAGGCGGTATGGTGGCGGTGCTGGAGCTTTGTGTGCCGTCGAACCCAATCACCAAGGCGGGGTATAACCTGCACGTGGACCAAGTGATTCCTTTCATCGGTCAGCTACTGGGGAGGAATAAAGCGGCTTATCAATATCTAGGCGAGAGCATTCGCAAGGTGCCCCAACGGCGTCAGATGGAGGGACTGATGCGAATGGCGGGCTTTATCAACACCTATTATAAAGTCTATCTCCCTGGAGTGGCTGCTTTGTATGTGGGATATAAGCCTAAGAGCGATGCCTTTGCCGGCATTTATAGTGAGCTCTCAAAGATCAAAAGTGCCGAAAGGGTACGATGAATAGGTACGCTTTGCTCGGCAAGGGGATTGGCTACAGCAGGTCTCCTGAGATCTGGGATGCCATTTGGGCTAAGGAAGGGGTGACGGATGGCACCTTTGAACTGGTGGATTGCGATGACCCCGACCGCTTTTTGCAAGAGCTCCAAGAGAAGGGCTCGTGGAAGGGCGTTATGGTAACTACTCCATACAAAGAGTGGATGTACGAGCGGGTGGACATTGCTTCGGATATCGCTAAAAGTGTGGGGGCGGTTAATGCGGTGAAGCGGGTTGGACAACAATTATTCGGGTACAATACCGATGTGGTAGGCTTTGCCAAGTCGCTTCAGCACTTAGACTTAGATACCACCCGAAAGGCACTGATACTGGGAAGTGGTGGAGCTAGCAAAGCAGTGGCTTTTGCACTTAAAGGCCTGGGCATCAACCCGATCATGGTCTCTCGTCACCCGGCAGAAGGGGGTGGAATGATAGCGTATGAGAGCCTCACTCCTAATTATATTAAGGAGGAGGTGCAACTCATCGTCAATGCGACGCCACTAGGAGGACCTAAGATGCCACATGAGGTACCACCCATACCTTATCACGCTGTGGGGAAAGGGCATATACTCTACGACCTTTCTTACGATAGTCACTTTGCTGGTTTCCTCAATGCAGCACCCGAGGGGTGCATTAAAATGAATGGTGAGCGTATGCTCTACCTTCAGGCCGAGGCGGCGTGGCACATTTTTAGAGAATAGAAATAGGGAGATAGTGATTAAATTGGTATCTTTGCCAGAAGTATTAAAAGTATGATGGCTCACTTATATGAAGCAAATATCTAGATTTTCACTCATTGGTTCACTCATTGGACTACTCTTCGTGCTCCTACTCTCCTCGTGTAACGAGCTGACGAAGGTGCAGAAAAGCACCGACCTGTACGAGAAGTACTCCTATGCCAAGAAGTTTTATAATACTGGAAAGTACGAATGGGCCGCTCAAACGCTTGAGGAGATACTCCCCTATTTCCGCGGTAGTAGCGAGATGGAGCAAGCACTCTACCTCAAGGCTCAAGCCTACTACAAGGCAAAGGATTATGTGCAGGCACAGACGGCTTTTAGCCAATACTATACGGAGTTTCCGAATGGTGAATACACTGAATTGGCACGCTTCTATTCGGGCTATGGCTTAGCTCAGGATATCCCCGACCCTCGTCTGGATCAGGCAAAGACCATTGCAGCAATGCAGGAGCTACAGCTATTCCTAGACTATTATCCACAGAGCGAAAAAGCGGAGGAGGCGAAGCAACTACTCTTTAGCCTTCAGGAGAATCTAGCGGAGAAGGAGGTGCTCAATGCCAAGCTATACTACAACCTCGGCAATTATATTTTCAATAACTACGAGAGTTGCATCATCACCGCTCGCGATGCAATGAAGAGCTACCCCTACTCTATCCACAAGGAGGAGATGCACTACTATGTGGTGGCATCGCTTTATCAGATAGCCAAGAATAGTGTGGTGGAGAAGCAGCAGCAGCGACTGAGAGATCTCCGTGATGAGTACTACAACTTCATCAACGAGTTCCCAGAGGGAAAGTATCGCAAGACGGTGGATAAGTACTTTGAGTATGCCGAAAAGAACATTGACCCCAATGCGGACTGGCAATAAAATAGGATGACAAAGACGAAGCAAATAGATAAGATAGATAGATGATGAAAAAGAAGACAAATACCCCAACAACAACTGTGACACGCGACTTGGAAAAGTTTAGCGAGCCTACAGGCAACCTATACGAGTCGGTAGTGATTATGAGCAAAAGAGCCAATCAGATATCTGCAGATATGAAGAGTGCTCTGGAGCAGAAGCTACAGGAGTTTTCGACCTACACCGACACTTTGGAGGAGTACACTGAAAACCAAGAGCAGATAGAGATCTCCAAGTACTACGAGCGTCTTCCTAAGCCCTCTCTCGTGGCAGCAAAGGAGTTTGAGGAGGGGGAAGTCTACTTCCGTAATCCACTGGAGCAGGTTGAGGAGGAGGAGGATCAAGGTCTCTAAATCACCTAATAAGTATAAGCAGTGAATAGATTGTCGCCACACCATGCGAGGTTGTGAGGACTGCTATTCACTGTTTTTTTTATTCAGATAAATAGATAACTCAATATGATACAGAGAAAACAAACCCTCTACCTCCTAGC
Source organism: Porphyromonas somerae (assembly GCF_022845615.1). Classification (NCBI taxonomy): domain Bacteria; kingdom Pseudomonadati; phylum Bacteroidota; class Bacteroidia; order Bacteroidales; family Porphyromonadaceae; genus Porphyromonas; species Porphyromonas somerae. The sequence goes on from NZ_AP025559.1 coordinate 1,643,662, forward strand.
ATCAGGACTACTGATGCTAGCGATGCTATTCCTCACCTTTGCAAAGGTCACCACACAGGATATGGTCTACGCGTTCAAAGCGACTGGGCTTGAGGATCTTTCGGGAGAAATCGTACAGCCCTCCTGGGTGCTTTTCGGTCTTACCGCGGCGATTACTCTAATTAGTTTCATCTCCATTTTCCTCTACCGTAAGAGGGTCCTTCAGATGCGACTCACCATATTTAACCTGCTTATAAAAGTAGGCTTCTACCTCTTGGTCTTTTTAGTCTATCGTCCTAGCTTCATTGAGGCCATAGTAAATACTACCACCCAAGATTGGTGGTCTATGAGCATCACCCCTTGGCTGGCATTTCCTATCGTGGCAATGATATTTGATTATCTTGCTTACCGAGGCATTGCGGTCGATGAAAAGACCATCAGATTTATGGACCGCCTACGCTAAGGGGCGTCCCATCACTTGAGACTGTTGCACAAAGGCAAGCTGCGGCGTTGCTTTCGGGATTCGGGCTCGGTCACGTACGTGAGTACGCTCCCGGCACCCTCACCCTTAGCGCCTTGCATCCCATCCTTCGTGCAAAGTCTTAGCACATTTGAATCAAATGTGCGAGAATGGTACTTCGTGCAACATTCTCCACTTTGAAATACCATATATATTTGGTATCTTTGCGGTGCTTTGCGTAATCTCTGCTAGGATTTTATGTGTGACCTAGTTATATTGCGTTTAGACAATACTAATTAATATAAGCAAAAAGTACAATGGACTTAATCAAGCTAGTAGAGCAAGAGATGGCTGTAGGTAAGCAGCATCCCCACTTCAAGAGCGGTGACACGATCTCTGTAGCCTACCGAATTAAGGAGGGTGATAAGGAGCGTATCCAGACCTTCCGTGGTGACGTGATCAAAATCGTAGGTGAGGGCGACAACCGTCGTTTTACCGTGCGCAAACTTTCAAGCGGTGTAGGTGTAGAGAGAATCTTCCCTCTAAATTCACCCTTCATCGATGAGATTATCGTACACAAGGTAGGACACGTACGTCGTGCTAAGCTATACTACCTACGTAAGCTCACAGGTAAGAAGGCTCGTATCCGCGAGAAGAGAAGCTTCTAAAGCTTTCAGAGCTACAAAAGCTACAATAAGGGCTGGCTATCTACATAGCCGGCCCTTATTATTTCCAGTCAACAAGAAAGACAAAAAGATCCTCGGCCGAGGTCATTATCATCTGTTTACACTACGATACGGCCGACTCGTCCGACCTGTCCGATCTGTCCGACTTGTCCGATAAGGCACCCTCAAAACAAGAGCTCCTCTTCCAACAGCCCAAAAACTGTGAAATTAAGTGAAAACACCACCCAAAATAGGGCTGCGCAGGTACCCCCTCACAACCTACTGATATCCAACACCCTACAAGAGCCCCAACTGAGTTGCAACAAACCGATTGCTTAGTTGCATCTCGTCGATCGCTTAGTTGCATCTCGCCGATCACTTAGATACGGTCTCAGCAACCGCTTAGATACGGTTTCAATCGCCACCCTCCTAACCCATTGGTTTATAATACCATACAGCTACCCTCTGATTTCACTTCTCCTCGCCCTAAATCAAGACAAATATTAACCCATTTTAGCATCTAGCCCGAATTCAACAAACCCATAATATCCTTATCCACACCCATCATCAACCACCTTTCTCCTAGGGGTTATGCATTATAAGAGACTGTTGTACGAATGATGATATACAAGCTGTGAAGGATAATGGAGTAAGGACCTCGGCAGAGGTCCGTGTTAAATAGGCACAGGTCGGAGGGGCAAAGCCCCGAACGACCTGTGTATAAGGGCATATTCACCACCTCCTTGACCCTGGCTGAGGGGTGAGACCTAGATAAGCTTGTCCGACCCCTCAGCCGGGGTCGTAAGGGTATTTACACCTATCTATACACAGGTCTTCGGCACTGCGTGCCTTGACCTGTGCCTATTTAGCACGGACCTCTGCCGAGGTCCTTACTCATAGACACTCCGCTGAAAACCATACGGTAAGAACTTTCTAATGCGTAAACCCTTCAATTAACGACTCAGGGTATTGTGAATATCAAAGATTGTTTGTACCTTACCCTCAGAACAATCACTATCTGAAGGGCTCAGAAACAGAAATACCTACTGCTATATAATATTATACGACAATAAAGTGTAGTTTATGATGAGGTCTAATAGTAAAAGTATGAAAGAGATGAAACGTTTTCGATTTATTGGGGTACTACTGTTACTCGGATTGTTTTTCCCAGCTAACGCACAACAAGTTGTAGGAACCATTATTGATTCCGATGGTGAACCCATTCCTTATGTAACGCTAACGACATTAGCTTCTTTAGAAAAAGATGCCGGGGCCATCCAGATACACTACACCGACTCCCTAGGGTATGTTGCCTTTGACCTTTCGGAGAAAGAGACGGCTATTCGAGCAACGTTCCAAGGCAAAGTTCTCTTTGAGGAGCTATTGCCTGCCCCGATCAATGGAATCATAGACTTGGGGAAACGCCAAGTCTCTATCTCAAATGAATTGGACGAAGTAGCTGTCACGGCAGTAAGACGAGCGGTTCGGATGAAAGAGGGAATCCTCACGTTCGACATCAAGCATACCCCAATGTATCAACTCAAAGGGTATAATGCCATTGATTACCTCAGAAGAACCCCTAGGGTAAGCCAGTCGGGAGATAGCTTCTTAATCGACGGCAACCCCGCAGAAGTGCGTATTAATGGGCAGAAAACCAACCTATCAGGTGGTACCCTTCATGACCGTCTGCAAGCTCTTCGCTCAGATATGATAGAGCGAATCGAAGTGCAGTTAGGACAGTCCGCAGATCTCGGAAGCGGCATTACGGGTGGGTATATTAATATTGTTCTGAAAGAGATCAACGGATATACGGGTTCTCTATCTGCCGATTTGGGCTATGCTGGCAACGCGATTAAAAATGGGAAAAAGCAACCTGCCCACGATGAAGGACTTTATGCTCGCTTCGTATATGGCAACTCTCGTGTGCAAGGGTTTGCGAATGCCTCTGTGAGTTCGTCAAGATATCCCCATTATTTTGTGGAAAGGGAGTACTACTTCAACAACAAAGTCATCAAGGAAAATAACCATTACCTTAGCAATAAGTACCTGGCGTATAGCTTCAACCTTGGAGCTAGTGCTCAGCTCGGCGAGTTACACTCCATTAATGGCACGGCAAGTTATCGCAGAGCTCCTAACTCTCTGTATGAATCAGCTACAGCGTTAGAGCAACCAATCACGCCCCTGCTACAAGACATACTGACTAACCGGGAAAGTAGCTCTACCTCTTTTACGGGGGAATTCAATCATACATGGCACTCTAAAGACAATAAATACAACTGGCTAAACTCCCTCTTCTATATGAAGAAGAAAGCACATGCCACAGATGTTTTGCATTACTCTGCCGATGGCAACCCTATTAAGGAGGAGCAGAATATCAACGATGCCAGCAATCAACAATTCTACGCTGCGACTCAGTTATCTACACAACTAACCCCTATATGGGCTCTAGAGTCTGGCGCCTCATATACGATGACTAAAAGCAACACCAACTATAGCTTCCACGGACAAGGGCAATCTCAATCTCTCACAGACGCTCACTCTTTGTACGAAGAGCATTTGGCCATTATTTTTGCCCAGCTACAGATGAGCAAAGGGGTATGGAGCTTAACGGGAGGATTGAAATACGAACATACTTATGCCTACTCCCGAACAGCCAATAAGAAGCTTAATGTGGGGCAATTATTGCCTTCTGTAAGAATTGGGTATAATGCAGGAGCATACGGCAATATCAGTCTGAGATATTCCAAATGGCTCTTTCGTCCGCCATTTGCGCTTACCAATAGCTATCGCACAAAAAGGAACGACTACCTCTACTCCGTTGGCAACCCTGAACTACGCCCCGCCTCTACCCATTCATTTGGATTAGACTATTACTGGAAGTCATTAGGTTTAGGTCTCAGCTACTCTATCACCAATGATTACCTGCAAAATAGTTACTTCTACGAATCCCCAATCGTCATTGTTACCAATAGAAACATGCCTACTCAACACAAGTGGACTGGTAACCTTTCATACTCAGGAAATATTACCCCCTGGTGGTATACTTCCGCAGAGGTAGGAGTGGCCTTTCAATATCACCCAAAAGCAATTTGGCTGAAACGGCATACACAGCCTTACGCCGATTTTAATAACACATTTACCCTTGCTTCGGGTCTACAACTTAACGCTGGGATATCCTATGCACACAGCTGGATGATGCAAGATGTATTGGTAGGGAAAAGACTAACAAGCAAGATAGATATGAAGTACCAACCAAGTGGAAGTGATTGGGATTTTTCACTCGCCATCAACAACCCGATTCGGATATCTCGTACAGAGAACGAGTACAGACAAGACCGCAACCTCAAAGTGCTCTATTTTGAAGATACCGCCTTCCCGTCAGTAAGCTTCTCTATTTCCTACTACTTTGGAAAGATGAAGACGCACTCAAAACCCAACATCCTTAATATGGATCAATATAGATTGTAGCACCCTCCAATTACGTGGCAGGGGTTACGCATTAGAAAGGTCTTATCGTATGATCTTTAGCGGGTTGTCTACGAGTAAGGACCTCGGCAGAGGTCCGACGGATCTTAGCCCCCGAGTCGGAGGGGGCTAGGCCCCCGAACGACCAGGGGATCAACGGTCATCCCCCCCCTATCCCACGACCCCTTGCGGGTCGGACAACCGCATCAGATTAATCCTAGAATGGGTTGTCCGACCCACAAGGGGTCGAAGGGTGGGGGTGGGTCGGTTTTTGCTCCCCTGTGGTTTCCTGAAAAAGGTTGACTCGGTTAATGTTACGTTGTTATTAATCCTGCTTTATGTTGACTTTCTAGCCTTTAGTCCTGTGAGGGGTTGACTGGAGGGCGTAGCCCGTAAGGAAACCCCTCACAGGACTAAAGGTACCAAAACTTGGGCACCTATCCTATTTTTTGATTTTCAAGGTACTCCTCTCTATAGCTTTTCCACCTCTTGGGGATTTTCCCTTTGCACTTTGAGGCTTCAACAGGTGTCATATAGTCGAGACTCATGTGAGGCCTTTTTGTGTTGTAAAACTCTATGACTGAGGTTAATTCAGCCTTTGCCTCTTTGATGGTTTTAAAACGTTTGCCTTTTAAGAGCTCATTCTTTATAGTGTTATTGATCCTCTCTGCTTGTGCATTATCTTTGGGATCTGGGGTTTCTGTCATACTTATATCTATGTCATTCTTTTTAAGAATATCCACATACTGGTGGCTGGCATACTGGCAGCCTCTGTCTGAGTGATGAATGAGCTTATCGTTAGCTTTACCATTCGATTTAAGTTTCTTAAGTGCCTGATTTAGAGCTTCAATAGGGTACTTAGTGTCTAGGCTATCGCCTAGGCTCCACCCGACAATTTCTTTTGAGTATGAGTCTAAGATCACGGATAGGTAGCTAAACTTATGATGTACTCCGTCATAATGGATGGGGATATACGTTATGTCGCTCACCCATACCTGATTAGCTCTTTCTGGTATCATATCTTTTACGAGGTTACCATAGAGCTTAAAACCGTGATTGGAGTTGGTGGTTCTCGGCTTTCTTTTACGTTGCCTTAGCTTCAAGCCGTGCTTGTCTAGAGTGTCAAGAAAACGGTCTCTCCCTAGTGGAGTCCCCTCCTTAAACTCTCGCTTATACATATGCCACAGCTTCTTACCGCCCATGCCAGGGGCTTTCTCTCGGGTCTCAAGAACGTACTCAACAGCCATCTCTTCAAGTGCCATATTGGCATGAAGTTTTGACTTTTTTCGCTTGTAATAGGCTTGCTTACTTACACCAAACAGGTCGCAAAGGAGCTGTATTGTATATTTCTTCAGATCCTGTGCGTGCAAGCGATCTACCGTTTGGTGCCAGCTTTTTTTCTTATTTGGATGCGGAAATTCTCTTCTGCCACATTGATTAATTCATTCAATGCATCTGTCAAAACAGTCTGCCTAAAAAGCTGTTTTTCAAGCTCTTGAACCCTTCTTTCTAAATCAACTGAGCTTTTCTCAGGCGCCCCGCCTGACGCCCCGCCTGACGCCACATCCGAATAATAATACCTGCGATATCCGCGGTGCTCTTCTTGTTTCTTCTTTTTCTTCGCCTTCATCTCTATAACTTCGTCTAACCCAGAATCTAGGTACCTATGAACCCACTCCAGGATCGTAGTCCTTCCAATAGGGACAAGGTGTGAAATCTGGGTATAACCTAAGTTTTCCTCAAAATAGAGGTGAATAACTCGGTCAAAATAAATCTTCTGGAGTTGACTCCTTTTTACAAACTTACTCATAAAAATCTATCTATGAGTCAACTTTTTCTAGGACAAGACACCCCTAGTCATCGGCTCTACGAGCCTCGACTAGGGGCTATGATCCGTCTGACCTCCCACGAGGGGCGGTCATTCATGGCAAGTCCTTTCTAATGGGGAACCTCTGATTACGCGGATGGGGCTCTCTTATTATCGGAATAAATTGGTATCTTTGAGGGTAGTTATGGGCAAGTTTGGAAGTCATATTTCTGCCGTGGGCAAGGCTGTTTGGCGATGGCTGAAAAGGGTCAATCCTTTTCTGCTATTTGCTATATTGTTTCTTATTAAGATCATTATTCCCAGCAATACAAGTGTTTGGACTCAGCTGAAGTACAGCCGTACCCTTGACAAACAAGAGCGAGAAATACGAGAGTTGAAAAGGGAGATAGAGAAAACTAAGGTGGCGAAAGAGGATCTCTGGATTGAGAGAGACCGCTTGGAGAAATTTGCTAGAGAGCGGTACCTAATGAAGGAGGAGGACGAAGAAATATACCTACTTAAGTGATGAGCAAGCATACTAAATATGACAATAGGTGGGTAAGAAACCTACAGACAATCGGTCCTATTTTGGTATTGATTGGGGCTATCTTATTTGAACCCGACTGCACAAAACCCTATAGTGGCTGGTTGGTAGCGATAGGTGGTGGCATGGCTGCAATAGCGACCCTTTTGCAAATAAGTAGCAAAGGAGGTAGCGAGGAGAAAAGGATTCGTCGGCTGGATCGCATGTCGTTCATTGGGCTATTGATCTATTTAGTATCTGGTGGTTTTATGATCCAAGGCTCCAATATTTGGTTGCCACTATTTGCAATAGCCACTGTATTTTATATCTACGCTCTATTTGCAAAGGATAGAGCTTTGAGAAAGGAGAACAAGTCATGACTAGAGATGGCGATAGAAGGTTGGTAATCATTCCCACCTATAATGAGATTGAAAATATCAGAGCAATCATAGAGGCGGTAATGGACCTACCAATACCTTTTGAGGTGCTGGTAGTAGACGACAATTCGCCCGACGGCACAGCTAAGGAGGTTCACAAGATTATTGAAGAATACCCTGGGAGGGTGCATATCCTAGAACGCGAAGGGAAGCAAGGGCTTGGCACCGCCTATATTGCAGGCTTTAAGTGGGCTCTTGAGAAGAGGTACGACTATATCCTTGAGATGGATGCCGACTTTAGCCACAACCCAAAGGATCTGGTCCGTCTCTACGAAGCCTGTGCCGTGGAGGGTGCCGACCTAGCCATCGGTTCAAGGTATGTGAAGGGGGTCAATGTGGTCAATTGGCCACTAGGTAGGGTGTTGATGAGCTACTTTGCCTCGAAGTATGTCCGCATCGTCACAGGGATGAAGGTGAATGACGCTACAGCTGGCTTTGTTTGCTATAGAGCTGAGGTGCTTCGGACCATCCATCTGGATGAGATCCACTTCAAGGGATACGCCTTTCAGATCGAGATGAAGTATACCGCTAAGATGTGCGGGTTCAAGCTGACTGAGGTGCCGATCGTATTTGTCAACCGTGTACACGGTACTAGCAAGATGAATAGTAGCATCTTTGGTGAAGCTTTCTTCGGAGTGCTGAAACTGCGTTGGTGGGGGATGACCCGAAAGTTTCCACAGAAAGGAAGTGTGCAACTAGAGGAATAAAAGAAAGAGAGAGACCATGTCTATATTAATCAAAGGAGCGAATATAATCAACGAGGGGAAGAGACTAGAGAATGCTTCTATACTGATCGAAGGTGAGCAGATAGCTCGCATCTACACAAGCGGGGACGAGCTACCAACTGCCGATAGGGTAATTGAGGCAAAGGGACTTCTCTGCCTGCCAGGGGTGATTGACGATCAGGTTCACTTCCGTGAGCCGGGGCTCACCCACAAAGGGGATATCGCCTCAGAAAGTCGTGCTGCTATTCTTGGTGGTGTGACCAGTTTTATGGAGATGCCCAATACGATGCCACAAACCATCACCCTAGAGGCGTGGAAGGACAAGATGGAGATCGCGAAGAAAAGCTCCTTTGCCAACTATTCTTTTTACTTCGGTGCTACGAATGACAATGCCCCTCTCCTCACACAGATAGATAGGAAATACACGCCTGGGGTGAAGGTATTTATGGGTGCCTCAACGGGTAATATGCTGGTGGACCATGACGATGCCCTGAGAGCTATCTTTAGAGATTCTCCTCTTCTGATCGCCACTCACTGCGAAAGTGAGGAGGTGATTCAGCGGAATAAGGCCAAGGTGATTGCCGAAGTGGGCAACGACCCAGAGGTAAAGTGGCACCCCGTTATTAGGAGTGCAGAAGCGTGCTACGAAAGTAGCCTAAAGGCAAGCCAACTAGCCAAGGAGGCTGGAGCGAAGCTACATATCCTCCACCTAAGCACGGCTAAAGAGCTGGAGCTACTAGACGAGAGCCAGCACATCACGGGAGAAGTATGTGTTCATCACCTTTGGTTTACGGATCAAGACTACGAACGACTGGGCACCCGCATCAAGTGGAACCCGGCCGTCAAAACCCTTCAAGATAGAGAGTCCCTAAGAGAGGCCGTAAGGTGTGGCAAGCTTAATATCATTGCCACCGACCATGCTCCACACCTACTCTCCGAAAAGGAGGGCGGTGCACTTACCGCAGCCTCAGGAGGTCCACTGGTACAGCACTCACTGCTGATGATGCTGGAGCTAGCTGACCAAGGGGTATTCAGTATAGAGCGAGTGGTTCAGTGTATGTGCCACAACCCAGCCGACCTATTTGAGGTGGAGCAGCGTGGATATATCCGTGAAGGGTACTTTGCAGACTTGGTACTGGTTGATCTTAATAAGCCTTGGACGGTCTCAAAGAACAATATTGCTAGCAAGTGTGGTTGGAGCCCACTCGAGGGGCACACCTTTGAGCATAGTGTCGTTTCAACCTTTGTTAATGGCACTGAGGTAGTCAAGAACGGGGCTGTGGTAGCCGACTTACCAAAAGTTGCTCGCCCACTTACGTTTAATCACAAGGAATGGAGATGAAGCCACGGTACCAAATACTTCTTCTCGCCCTACTCCTATCTCTATTTGGCATAGAATCCTATGCACAGATAGATATGGACAAGCAACTGCGTGAGCGAAAAGAGAAGAAAGATGACTATGATGACTCGGATAGGGATCGCCTGAATAGTCTCTTTTCCTTTTACCTTACACCACGTACAGGAGACTTGCAGAGTGCATCGGTAGATACGATGATGCTCAATTACCATAGTCGTGCATATATTGAGGGGCTTAGCGTGGCAGAGGCTTATGCCGGCACCTATGCCTCGCCTTATCAATCAAAAATCTACTTTGATCGCCCTATCAATCGGTGGGGGCAGTTTTTCTTTACCCAGCCCTATGGGCATCTATTCCGTAATAAGCAACGGATGCAATGGTACGACACAAAGACGCCCTACACCTTTTTGAAGTACCTCACCGTGGGGAATAATGAGAATAAGGAGCAAAACTTCACCTTCACCTTTTCTTCCAACCTCGGCAAGGAGTGGAGCTTGGGTGGCGATATTGATATTGACTATGCCAATGGTTATTATGCCCAAACAAGCAGTAAAAACTTTACCTATCGGGTATTCTCCTACTATCGGGGCGACCGATACCAAGCCTACGCATCAATGGGCAATACCAATGCCACCAATCAGGAGAGTGGAGGTATCACAGATATGAGGTACGTGACCAATCCCGATGACTTTATGGATGGGCGGCGTACGCTACTCCCCAAGGATATCCCTACACGCTATAAATCCACGTGGAATAGGATGGTGTATGGCTCTGGTCGCTTTCACCACAAGTATCGATTTGGCTACTATCAGGATAAGGAGGGCAATAGGCTAGATAGTAAGGACGCTGAAATGGAACCAGAAGCCACTTTGCCCGAAGCACCGACCGACCTACCGTCAACCGAAACAGCAAGTAGCCTACCCACGGATAGTCTTATGCCCGCACCATTGGAGTTGCCAGTAGATACCCTCACGACAACCCCTCCACAGCAGCAAGGAAGACGACGGTTGGGAAAATCTTCTGGGCAGGCAGAAGCACCAACGGACGAGGAGGAAGAGGCGGAGGCTGAAAAGGCCAATCGGGTATTTGTGCCTGTTGCTGCCATATTTCACGACTTTCAGCTAGAGAAGGGTAGAAGAGAGTGGGTCTCTCTTGACCCTGCTTTTGAAAAGGAGTACCCCAATCCGGTCATTCCTCGGCCGGCAGGAGCACGATACTTCCCCAATGACTCCTTCTCTACACTCTATATCAGTAACACTGTAGGTGTGGAAGTATTGGAGGGCTTTAAGAAGTGGGCAAAAATGGGCATCGCTGCCTTTGTGGCTCATGACTACCGTAAATACTCTCAGCCACTTATGAATTGGGCCGATGCTCAGCGTCTGGAAATAGATGAGGTGGAGAAAAACGAAGCGACCGAAAACAGTCTATCTGTTGGTGGTCGCATCAGCAGTAACTCCTTTAAGTACTTCGACTACTATGCGTGGGGGCAGGTAGCCCTCATCGGAGCACAAGCTGGTGAGGTGGAGGTGAGTGGTCAATTGAACACCCACATTCCTCTACTGGGACATACAGTGACGGTCTCGGCAAATGTTGACTTCCAAAATATCCAACCCTCTTACTACCTTAGGAAGTTCAAAGCAAGTCTCCACGAGTGGGATAGGTCGCTCAAGATGATACAATTGCTCAGAGTGGGAGGCTCAATGAATATTCCTTTTACCAAGAGCCGTATCTTTGCCAATTTTGAGACGCTTCAAAACCCTATTGCCCCTGATATGAAGGGCATACCAGTGCAGACGGAATTGAATTCGAGGGTCATCTCAGTTGGACTGGATCAAAACCTCAGCTGGAAGATACTTAACTGGGAGAATAGCGTTATTTGGCAGAGTAGTAGCCACCATGACATCACCCCTCTCCCTATGGTCTCCGTCTACTCCAACTTTTATCTTAAATTCCTAATAGCTAAGGTGATGACTCTACAGGTAGGGGCAGATGCTAAGTGGCATACCGCCTACTACGCACCTTACTATGAGCCAAGTACCCAGCAATTTAGACCGCAAGAAGATATTAAGATTGGTGGTGAAGCCCCTCTACTCAATGCTTACGTCAATGCCCACCTCAAGAGGGCTCGCTTTTTCGTAAAGTACTACAATGTAGGGGCTCTACTCTTCAAGCCAAGTCACTTCACGATGCCCAACTACCCGCTTTACCCACCAGTATTGAGGATGGGCGTCGCAGTTGATTTAAGAAACTAAGCAATAAGGATACGATGTCTCAACTCTCTAAGTCCAAGCGCGTGACCATTGCCAATGGCTTTGCCATTTTAGCCGCAGCCCTCCTCATGTGGGTTTTTACCACACGTAGAGCTCAACGACAGACGGATCAGCCCACTTCAACGGTTGTCAAAGTGGCTGTCGACCTTTCACCTGATGGGCTTAGAGTAGACTCTCTTGGGGAAATAACAGGGCGTGCCAAGAAGCTTTTGGAGCTAGTTTTACCGCAAAGGGAATATGAAATAGTGCCTTTTGCCACTAGGGGCGAGGCAATAGAAAAGTTAAAAAAAGGGGAGGTGCAGCTTTATGCTACCACTATGCCTCTCTCTATGGCAAATAAAATAGAGGGCACAACGCCTACTGAATGGCTTTACACCTCTAGCTTCAATCTACTCCACAAGGCGAGTAACACCAATTGGGAGGCAGACTTTACTGGAGAGGAGCCGGTCACGGTATGGGTATCGCAGGAAGATCAGGCTGCCATCACAATCGTAGAGAACCTAGCGGAGCTCAACTACCCAAGCCTATCAATAGAGAGGAGCGAGCTACCCACGATGCAATTGGCCACAAAGCTCTCTAAGGGAGAAATCGACTACCTCATCTGCGATAAAAACCTAGCCGATGCGATTGTGGCAGTAGATAGCACGCTACAAAGCTCCAAAGGCATTGGCTTTGAGCTACAGCAGGTATGGCTAGTGAATGCGGCTGCAGATAGCCTCAAGGTAGCAATAGATAGTGCTATTATCGCCAAGAGGGGAAGCCAAGAGTGGCTAGATATAATCAATGAATTAGAGAAGAAATGAATATAGACAGAGATAATATACCAGAGCACGATGATTTTTACTCCTTTGGACTTCATCCAACGGTATTGGATGGGCTAGATGCGATGGGTTTCAATCATCCATCGCCAGTCCAAGAGGCCTCTATTCCCCATATACTTGAGGGGCAAGACGTGATTTCGTGTGCTCAGACAGGTACGGGAAAGACCGCTGCCTTTGTGCTACCAATTCTAAGCGAACTGGCGTCGGGTGAGTATCCCGAGGAGTATGTCAATGCCGTCATTATGGCACCTACGAGAGAGCTCGCACAGCAGATCGACCGACAGATTGATGCCTTTTCTTACTTCGTTAGTGGGGTGAGTGCAGTACCTATCTATGGCGGTACTGGTGGCATTGAGTGGGAGCAGCAGAAGCGGGCTTTGCGTATGGGGTCAGATATTATTGTCGCCACTCCAGGGCGCCTGCTTTCACATATCAATCTCAACACTGTAGATCTCTCACGTGTTAGCTTCTTTGTGCTTGATGAGGCCGACCGAATGCTTGATATGGGCTTCTTCGATGATATCGTGGAGGTCTACAAGTTACTCCCCAAAGATGTACAGACGGTGATGTTTTCGGCGACAATGCCTGATAAGATACGCCGACTTGCCAAGGAGATTACTAAGAATGCAGTAGAGATAAATATTGCTATCTCTCGTCCACCAGAGTCGATTGACCAAAGTGTCTACTTCTGCAAAGAGGATGAAAAGCTGGCACTTCTCACACAGATATTTAAGGAGAGAGAGGTGACTAAGTCCATCGTCTTCTTTGGCTCTAAGGATCGTGTCAAAGAGGCCTACCGACTACTTCGTAGCAATGGCTACAAGGTGGCACAGATGCACTCCGACCTAGACCAATCGGAGCGTAATGAAGTGATGAACGACTTCAAGAATGGACATATAGAGATCATTGTAGCTACGGACATCCTCTCTCGAGGAATTGACGTGGATGATATCCAACTAATTGTCAATTACGATGTCCCTTCCGACCCTGAGGACTATGTACACCGCATCGGTCGTACCTCTAGAGGGACCAATCTAGGTGGAGCTGCCATCACCATTGTCAATCAACGAGATAAAGGTCGCTTTATAGATATTGAAAAGTTCTTAGGGTACAATGTACAGCGAAACAGCCTGCCAGAAGGATTCGTTACGCTATCCGAAGAGCAAGAGAAACCAAACGACAAGCCTCGCAATCAAAGACGAGAGAGGAATAACAATCGAAACCGAAAAGGAGGGTCCCAACAAAGACCTCAAAACAATAAAAGAAGGAGAAGAAATGGAGCCAACAACAATAAAGTTCAAGGAAGAGGAGCTAAACCAACTCAAAAGCCAGCTACAAACTCCTAAGCAGATCACTCTGATAGGACACGTATCTCCCGACGGAGATTCTCTCGGCTCCACCCTTGCCCTCTCGCTACTTCTTGAAAAGCTGGGGCATACTACAAAGGTGGTACACCCCACCGACTTTCCCCCTAGCTTTGGATTTCTAAAGGGGGCTGATAAAGCGATCATCGCTAAGCACCAACCCGAGGAAGCTATCCAAGCCCTCCAAGAGGCGGAAGTTATTTTTCTCATGGACTTCAATGAGCTAAAGCGAGTGGAGCAATTGGAGAGTGCTCTAGCTAGCGCTTCCGCTTATAAGGTGATGATAGACCACCACCTGCACCCCACTAGTGATGTAGATCTCTGCTTTTCTTACCCCGAGAAGCCAGCTACCTGCTTACTCCTTTTTGAGATAATAGAAGCCCTTGGTTACAAGGAGTATATCGATCAATCCATGGCCGAATGTCTCTATACAGGAATGGTAACGGATACAGGTGGCTTTAGTTACAATTCTCAAGACCCAAAGCTCTACACAACCATTTCTGAGCTACTCAATTGTGGCCTAGAGAAAGACAGAATCTCTAGCTACATTAATCGTAGTTACTCAATAGATAAGATACGCCTCTCCGCCCACTTGCTGGATAATAATCTCAACTTCTATCCGCAATACCATACGGCGATCATCACGATGAGCCAAAAGGACAAGCGGATGTTTGAATACCAAGTAGGAGATACCGAAGGATTGGTCAATGAGCCACTTGCTGCTAAGGAGATCCTCTTCTCCATTTTTCTCCACGAGCAGTCTAAGTACACCAAAATATCACTTCGCTCCAAGGGAAGCTTCCCGGTCAATCAGTTTGCCAAGAAGTTTTTCAATGGCGGAGGTCACCTCAATGCTGCTGGAGCAGAGGTCTACGCCTCTCTCGCAGAGACTACCAAGATAGTTTTAGAAGCCATCAAAATAATGCACCCGAGCCATGAAGATGAGTGACCTGCTTCACTTCGCTGCCGAACCTCTCTGGCCAAAAGAATGGACCACAGAGAATACCCCTCAACTGATTGCGGGACCATGCAGTGCGGAGTCACAGGAGCAAGTGCTCGCCACTGCAGAGGCACTAAGCCGCCATGGGGTGAAGCTATTCAGAGCTGGTATTTGGAAACCTCGTACCTGCCCGGGACAGTTTGAGGGAGTAGGCGAAAAGGGGCTGTCTTGGCTTACCGAAGTACGCGAGAAGTATGGGATGCTCATTGGCACAGAAGTAGGCAACTCCCATCATGTAGAGCAGGCACTTAAGCACGGCATCGATTTTGTATGGATTGGGGCACGCACCACAGCCAGTCCCTTTGCCATTCAGGAGATAGCAGAGGCACTAAAGGGCTGTGACCTACCTGTCCTTCTTAAGAATCCACTTTCTCCCTCCCTAGGCCTATGGCTAGGGGCACTTCTTCGCCTGCTTGACGCAGGGTGCAAGAAGGTAGCATTGATACATCGGGGCTTTGACATCGGCACCCACTCCTCGCTTCGCAACACCCCGCTTTGGGAATTGATATCCGAAGTGCGTCAGGTGGCACCAAATATCCCCATCTATCTTGACCCAAGCCACATCGCAGGAGACAAAGCCTATCTTCCAAAGCTTCTCCAAACCGCCTACCTCCTACAGTATGATGGGCTGATGCTTGAGAGCCATATCACCCCTACCAAAGCTCTTACCGACCCAGCTCAGCAACTCACTCCCGACGAGTTGGCGGAATTGCTCCGAACCACCACCCCCTCCAACACAGCACAGCTGGAGCTACTTAGAGACCAGTTTACCACCACTGACCATCAGCTCATTGATCGCTTTGCTTATCGTCGCTTTCTCTCCAAGGAGATCGCCAAGGTGAAGCAAGAGCTTAGCTTAAGTCCTCTCCAAGAAGAGCAGTATCAGCGACGACTACAAGAGCTACAAGCCACTGCCGAAGAGTATCAAATACCCCAAGACCTACTCTCGCAGCTTTACCACTTGGTACATAAAGACTCCCTTGAGATACAGCGAGATAAAGAGACTATTGCACGTCCTAACTTTAGCACTTCGCAGCATACCATTACCCTTAGCGGGCTTAGCTTTTTCTCCTACCACGGGTTACTGCCCCATGAAAAGCGTGTAGGCAACACTTTTGAAGTCAATCTCACACTACACTTTCCCGCTGCTGAGGTGATGGAGAGTGGTGATCTAGAGAAAGGGATCAACTACGCCGAAGTCTACCAAATTCTTCAGCAGGAGATGGAGATAGCCACCGAGTTGCTTGAGACACTCACCTATCGAATACTCCAGAGACTAGGCACCGAATTTCCCCTCCTCACCAGTGCCACATTAGCGATCACAAAGCTGGCACCTCCTATTCCCAATTTTGATGGCGAAGGGGTCAGTTTCTCTGCAACAGCCCACTATAGAAAAGCATAACTAAAGGTTGATATTGATATGAAGAACTTTATATTTTGCAATCCCACCAAACTGATATTTGGTCAAGGAAGCATCAAAGAGATAAGTAAGCAGATCCCTCAAGGGAGCAAGATACTCCTCACTTATGGTGGAGGCAGTATCATCAAAAATGGCATCTATGACCAAGTCATCTCACAGCTCACGGCCTACGAGATAATCCCCTTTGGTGGCATAGAGAGCAATCCAGATGCTGCCACCATCGACCGAGCCATTGCCACAGCGAGAGACGAAAAGTGTACATTTATCCTTGCCGTAGGAGGTGGGTCAGTGATAGATGCCAGTAAAGCGATAGCGATGGGAGTTAAAGCCCCTATGAACTGTTGGGAGATGGTCACCACCTATTATAGGGGAGAGTGCCTTCCACTCGGTACCGTCCTCACCGTACCAGCCACCGGGTCAGAGATGAATCCAGGTGCCGTTATCTCCAATAGAGCCACCCAAGAGAAGTTCTCAATGGTCGGGGAACATCCTGTTTTCTCCATACTCGATCCCACCTATACCTACACCCTCAGCCAGCACCAAGTGGCTTGCGGTATCGCCGATGCCTTTATGCACACCCTTGAGCAATACCTCACCTTTCCTGGTCAGAGTGGCGTGATGGATCGAATGGCAGAAGGGTTGCTACTCAATATTCTAGAGATAGCCCCTCGCCTGATTCAAGATCACACCGACTACGATACCGCTTGCGAGTATATGCTCTCTGCTACCTTTGGGCTTAATTACTTCCTAGCAATGGGCGTTGAAGAAGATTGGCTAACCCACCGACTGGGACACGAGCTCACCGCCCTTGCAGGGGTAACGCACGGTGCGTCTCTCATGATGCTCCTACCCTCCGTAATGCGCGTAATGCTACCAGAGAAGCGGGATAAGATCATCCAAATGGGCCGAAGGGTATTCGGCATAAGTGGATTAGATAACGATGCCACCGTCCAGGCTACCCTGCAAGCGGTAGAGAAGTTTATCCATAGCCTTGGCCTTGCCAGTTCAATGAAGGAGGGTCAGATTGCCTCCGAAGTGGCTGAGGAGATGATTCGTCGCTTCCACCAGCGTGGAACTCCACTAGGCACCCTTGAAAGTGCCACACCCGATAAGATTCAGCTCATCATTGAGGATTCAATGAAATAATAAAAGCATCTGACGTATGAAAAGAGCCAGTTTACCACTTCTGCTGAGCCCCTTACTGCTACTCTTGGCGATAGCCCTCTCCTCTTGTGCCAAAGAGACCAGTATCAAAGAGCTGTCGGCATCATTAGAGGAGCTGATTGCAGATGCCAATGGCAACCCCACCGATACCACCATAAAAAGCCTTCAGGTAGTGATCAGTTCGCCCGAAGAGTGGCAGGTCAATAGCGATGCCTCTTGGCTCTCTACCAATAGTCAGATGGGAGGCATTAGCCGTACCGTAGTTGGCATTAAAGTGACACCCAACCTCACAGGGAAAGAGCGTACAGGGCAACTGACCTTTAGCACCAGTAACCAAAGCGTTGCTGTCAAGGTCAAGCAGTTGGGTGGAGATACCAATATTGAAACCGTCCTCTACGAAATACCTGTTATCTTCCACGTATTTTACAATGAGGCGGATAAGAATAATACCGATACCCTGCGCCGAAAGTATGTGCTTAATAGTGCCGATGCCCAAGTTGTCTTAGAGTATATCAACCAACTCTTTGGCCAGCAACCTCGTCAAGTAGGCAATGAGATTTACCGAGGTATCAAAAGGAAATATCAGCAAGGCCAGCAAGAGGTCTATCATCTCCCTCTTGAGACCAAAATCCGCTTCAAGCTGGCCAATGAAAAGCCCGATGGCACCCGACAAAGCCCTGCCGGCATCAATGCCATTGCCATGGATGAGCGGTCACTCGACCCGAAAGTAGTCATGAGTGACAAAGCTGGTGGTCGCTACCACGATATGGCGTGGCCCATCAAGCAGTACATCAACATCTACGTATTCCCCTTCACCCGCCACCAAGAGCGAGCAGACCAAGTAGTGATGGGCATCTCACACATGCCCCTTGCCCTCTCCTCAGCACCCATTGAGGGACTAAAGCAACTCGGTAGCCAAGAAGAGCAGTACATCAAAGAGCATGGCGGCCTCGATCAATTCTCCAATTACAACCACTGTATCACCCTCAACTCCGATGGTTTTGAGTGGCGTACCTGGAAGGAGACCTTTCTCAAAGCCGACCTAGGGAAAAACACCTTAGCCCACGAACTAGGGCACTACCTCGGGCTCTACCACACCTTCTCTGAGGTGGTAGGCTCCGATGGCAACCTCGTGCTAGATAGCTGCGATGATACCGACTATTGTGCCGACACACAAAGTTACAATCGAAAACAGTACGAGGAAAGTAGAGCAGATATCATTGCTTCGGGGACCACCAGTTTAGTGCAGATAATCGGGTTGCTGATGCGTAATGACTGCCAGAGCGGACGATTCGAAGCCACCAATATAATGGACTACGACTTCTGCCACAGCGACGAGTGGACACCCAACCAAGTCAGTCGTATGCGACAGGTGCTGTACAATACCTACACCACACCAGGGATCAAAGTGGCATCACCTAGAAGCCTACTCAAGGGCTACTCACCCCACCAACGCGTAATGGTAGAGGGGACCCCCGTGGCAATTCCTTGCCGTACACAGCTTATACGGTAGAGGCGATATGGTGCACCCAAGTACGAGGAAAATATCAGCTCTGCTCACGCTCCTCACACTCCTTATGGTAGGCTGTGAGTCGCGACAACCATTTGTGGGGGTCATTATAATCGATACCGACCTTCCCACACTCTATAGAGGTGAGCTACCTATTGGGGTCACCCTAGATCCTGGACGCGGGGGCAAAGACCTATTGAGCAACAACTTACTCCTCAATGGAGGGTGGGAATTGGCTTCCCACCTAGAGGGATGTGGATATGATAGAGCGACGGGAGAAGTCGTCACTCCCAATGGCTCCAGACTGCCCTACCCACTACCCGAACAGCATTTTGGTTGGGAATTGATTGGTCAAAATATCGGCATCTCCGGCGATAAATCACAGCATTACCTACTAGCGCACGTCAGTAGCACCGATAGCTTAGTAGGCATTCGGCAAAACCTCAGAGGTGTAGAGATTTCCCCTGGAGAGAGCTATCGCCTCACCCTCACTGCCCAAAGTACTCGACCCGCCACCATTATTGCCACACTCGTTGATGCCGAGATGAAGCAACTAAGCACCCCCCTCACCCTCATCCCCACTTCCGATGGTGGCAGATTAGTCGGACAGCTAAAGGTAACCCAAGCAGATGCCGCCCCCTCACTATTTCTAGAGATCAAAGCCACCGAGGGCGAGCCCTACCTTGTCCAAAGAGATAGCATCAGCTATTGGACAAGCCAAAGCAGTGCTACCGTCACCATTGACGATCTTTTGCTCCAAAAGGTAGGGTATAAAGAGCGATATGGACTAGATGAAAATCTCTACGCCCTACTCTCCGAGCTTCACCCCAGCTTTGTAAGATTTCCCGCTGGAGCTACCGCCAATGGACTCTACCCGGGCAACTACCCTCTGTACCTTGATAGCATACAGCTACTGGCTCCTCTTTGGACACTCAATCAAAATGAATATACCCACCATTTCGGCTACCCACAACTACTACAGCTAGCCCATGCGCTCCATAGCACTCCTATCATCGTAGCTAATTTCGGCTTCTCCGACCCATCCACCATACAGAGGATAGAGGATATCAAGCTACTTCCCCAACGTATCGATTACATTGAGCAGCTGATCGCCAAAGCCCCCCAGCATCAAGTCGCCATACAGCCTGGGTACGGACTTGGAGGTGCCGAATACGACCGTCGATTGACACAGCTCCTAGATAAGCTCGATACCATCTACCCCAATCTACAGCTCATCAGTGCTGCAGATAGATCGCCCTACAAAGAGTATAGCGACTATCCCTTCGATCTCGTGCTACCCCTAATCTCCTACAACAACCTCGCCCACATCGACTCCCTCATCACCCAGCGCGACCAGCTACTCTACCCACAGATGATGAGCGAAGCCACCTTTGACACCGATTACACCAAGGGCTATTTTCTACCACCTCTAGCCCTGCGTGCCGCCTTTTTGATCCTAGCAGAGCGACGCACCCCCTACCTCCAAGCCCTCGGTCTCACCCCACTCATTGCCACCGATCTCGAGGAGCAATTCCCTATTATAGAGGCCAAGTCTGGCACCTTCCACCCCACCCTCTTCTACCAATACCTCTGCGACTTCACACAGCTTCGTGGCGAAAACCTCTGCCGATGGGATAGCAATAACAGTCTCCAGAGCGATGTGATTACCTCACTCACCGCCGATAAAGAGAAAAAGGCCTACTACCTCAAGGCAGTCAATGTCACCCGTCACCCCCTACATTACCAAATCAAACTGAAGGGGAAAAATAGCAACTTCACCTCAGTAGAGATACTCTCCTATACCTCCACAGAACCCACCACCAGCCTTACCCCAGCCGGTTTTGCCCACTACGAAAAAAGCGTCACCCAAGAGCGACTACGCCTCAGTAGCCACTTCCACTACCTCTTTGCCCCCTACGAAGTAGTCATCTTCAAGTTTTCATAACAGTATACAGCATGAGACCAATACACCTACATCTATCATTGCTTCTAACCCTCCTCCTATTCTACCCTGCTTCAGCCCAAGTAGAGGTGGGTGCCGATCAAATTGAGCAAATACTTACCTATACAGCTGGCAAGAAAGTAGCCCTCACGGTCAATCACACCAGTATACTCTCCAATCCCCAGCATACCCACCTCGTCGATACCCTTCTTGCCAAAGGCGTTCAAGTAACCAAGCTCTTCACCCCCGAGCACGGACTTCGTGGCACCGCCGATGCCGGAGCTACCATCCATTCAGGCAAAGATAGTGCCACTGGGCTATCAGTCATCTCCCTCTACGGACAAAAAAAGAAGCCCACCCCAAGCGACCTCAAAGGCATAGACATAATGATCTTCGACCTCCAAGATGTAGGCGTCCGCTTCTACACCTATATCAGCACCCTCACCTACCTTATGGAGGCGTGTGCCGAAGAGCAGATTCCGCTCCTCGTGCTCGACCGTCCCAATCCACACGACACCATTGATGGACCCGTCCGAAAGCTCACGAAGTACCGCTCCTTCGTCAGCCTACTCCCGATCCCCGCTGTCCACGGGCTTACCCTAGGCGAGGCAGCCCAGATGATCAATGGCGAAGGGTGGCTCAAAAACAAAGTCCAAGTACAACTCACCGTGCTCCCCGTAAGAGGGTGGCAACACGGTCAAGCCTACTCTCTACCCCTTCCACCAAGCCCCAACCTCCGCTCCGACAAAGCGATACACTGCTACCCCACCATCTGTTATTTCGAGGCCAGTAGCTGGAGCGAAGGGCGTGGCACCTCACACCCCTTTGAGCAAATTGGTTACCCCAATCGCCACCTAGGCAACCACACCTTCACCCCGCAGCCCACAAAGGGAGCCACAAAGCCCAAGCATAGTGGCAAGCGTTGCTACGGCCCCACCCTTCAATCCCAAGAATGGCCAAAGGGCATCTACCTTCCTCTCATCATTGAGGCGTACCAACTGAGCCAAACCCACGGCATCCGCTTCTTTGCACGCCCCAAGCTCTTCGACCTCCTAGCTGGAAATGGAGAGCTCCGCCTGCAAATTCAAAGAGGCCTCACCGCCGACCAGATCCGCCAAAGCTGGCAAAGCGACCTCGCCACCTACAAAAAGGTCCGCTCCAAGTATCTCCTCTACCCCGATTACACCGAATAAAGTCATCCCTCCTGTCCGACACTTCCGATATGGCACCCTCAAAAGAGCACCCGACAGGGTGCTTTTTTTTCTACCCACGTCCGACCTGTCCGACTCGTCCGACTTGTCTGACTTGTCCAATTAGGTACCCGCTCTCTTAGAAGTAGCGGGCACTCTTCACCATCTCCACCGCCTTGCGGATAGAGTCCAGTCCAAACGTCTCAGGGTCCAGCTCACTAAATGGGATCGCCTTCAGTTCGGCCACATCATCGCCCCCTACACCAATGTAAGGATCCAACGACTCTACCGCCATATGGAATACCATATCCACCGTATGGACCTCAAAACCCGAATAAAGATAGATATTGGGAAGTGAGAAAAGATACCTCAATGGATCCACAATACCTCCCCTCAGCCCTGATAGGGCAGAGATTCGTGTCTCCTCCTTGATCTCACGTGCCATTCCCTCCTCTGCCGTCTCATATGGGTCAATAAACCCTCCAGGCAAGTCATAGGTGCCCTTGGCAGGATCCGCACCACGCACTGCCACCAATACCCGATTCAGTTTGTCGGTTATGAAGCAGGTGCATGCAGCAGAGGGATTAAAATAATAGGTAAATCCGCATCCCCCACACCTCTTCGCCTTGGCATTCTCCACCTTAAATTGGTCACTGCCACACTTCGGACAATAACCAAAGTCGGCCAAAGGGTGCTTGTGCTCCTTCATCGCTTTACTCACATGTGTACTCATAGCTTATTCCAATTTATAAATATTTCAAAGTGATTCTCCATAAATAGTTCTCATCGTACCATCTCCCCTCAATTCAATATAAATAGCACCAAGTCTGGCAATATCTCTTCACTACTCCCCTCATCTCCATACATTCCCTTGCTACGGGCATCGCACCGTCTGAGATACTTGATGATATCCACCACCTTCACCGCAGAGTAGTTGCGCAACCCCGCCATATACTCCTTCACAAAGAACTTACTCGATAGTCCCAATGCCCGCATCACACTCCCTTCATCTTGCCGATTTGGAGCATAAAAAGCAATCAGCAGATTGGCAAAGTAATTAAATAGCTGCGGCAAGATCATTTGTATCGGAGCCCGCTTTTCATCATTTCCCAAGGCTTGCGCAATCCGCATCGACTCGCCCACCTGCCGGTAGGCCAATGCCTTCCGAAGGTCAAAGACCGTATACTCCTTAGACCAACCAGTATAAGCCTGTACCATCTCCGCCGTCACCGCACTCCTAGCCTCAAGAGGTAAGGCAGTAGCTAACTTCTCCAACTCGCTATCCATTCGCTGAAGGTCGGCACCCATCCGATTAGCCACCATCTGAATAGCCGCAGGATTGAGCCGCAGTCCATGGGTCTCAGCCATAGGAGAAATATAGGGCTCCAAACGATAGTCCTTGATCCGTGGACTTTCCACCAAAAGAGCCGACTTCTCCAATTGCTTCACCCAGGCATGACCACGATTCAGTCGCTTTCCCCCCTTGATCGACACCACCAAAATCAGATGAGGATTGGGGTGCGTCACCAAGCTCACCAAAGCAGAGAGTGGCGGTTGGCTTCCTGCCGTAAGCAGAGCCTGTGCCTCTCGCAACACCACCACCCGATACTGACTACCCATAGGATAGCGCCGACAGTGAGCCAAAAGCTCGTCCATTCCACAGCTAGAGCCATAAAGAAGTGAGTAGTCAAATCCACCCCATCCCGACTCATCCTCACCCTCCTCCGCCTCCGGAAGGTAGGTAGAGACAATTTTTTTCTCTATCTTGTCGATAAAATACTCCTCCTCACCCATCAAGATATAGATAGGCGAAGGCTTTTGGTCGGGAGAAAGACGGCTCAATACCGTCTGTGGTTGGTCACTATAGGGCATACAACTACATTATTTATAAGAGAGGCACCACCCGAAAAGGGCTGGCACACCCCCAATAGATCACAAATATAATGAAATAAAAAGAATAAGGAAATGGCACCCACTGAGCAAACGATGATATACGATCCCATTCGGAAGAAAGAAGTCCCTCTCACCCCCGAAGAGAGGGTACGCCAAGCCGTCGTACACCTACTCACACACCAACTTGACTACCCTTCCACTCTCATCGCCAATGAGTACACCATCACCGTAGGCAAACTCTCGCGCCGATGCGATACCGTCGTTTTCACCCCACAGCTACAGCCCCTCATGATCCTGGAGTACAAGGCACCACACATCCCACTCTCCGAAAAAGTGATCCAACAAGCTTTCCAGTACAATACCACCCTACAAGTACCCTACATAGCCCTCTCCAACGGGCGCCAAACCCTCCTCTACAAAGTGGGGTACCAAAAACAGCCCTCCACCCCCCTACCCGGTATCCCCCCCTACCAACAGCTCCTGCAATCCCTCCGCTAACCCCAGACAAACACTAGATAGACATAAAGAGAATGTTGTACGAAGTGACTTACTCATAAGAGCTTAAAAGTGGTCCGACCCGTCCGACTCGTCTGACCCGTCCGACTTGTCCGATAAGGCACCTACAAAGAATCTGTAAAATAAAGTGAAAAGCCCACCCAAAATAGGGCTTCACATGCACCCCCTCACAACCCACTGAAATTCAACGCCCTACAAGAACTCCAACTGAGATGCAACAAAGCAATCGCTTAGTTGCAACAAACCGATCGCTTAGTTGCAACTCGCCGATCGCTTAGATACGGTCTCAGCAATCGCTTAGATATGGTCTCAACCACCACCCTCCTAACCCATTGGTTTATAACACTATACAACAACCCCCTCATTTCACCCCACCTCTCCCTCCCCCGACAAGTATTAACCTATTTTAAGCGCTTAAGCACATTATCCGCGTCGCAAACGAGATACCGGGATAAAAGAATCGCCACGATCATTCGAGAAATGTCTAACAGCCGATCATAGATTATCACAGATCCCCCCTAATCACCCTAGCTCCACCCTCGACAGGGTCAAGGCTCCTTCTAACCTGCCGCAAATAGAGTTCATAACCAATGCTTGCCATGAGGACTCTGCACTATAAAGACAACCTTATCTCTACACTAACGGCCACTTGGGGGTTATACATATATATAATGTGTGGGACGAGAAATATTTGTGTGGGGAATTATTTTTTGGTACCTTTGCGGGAGTTATTCCGTGTTGGGTCTTGTAAGCGGTGCTGAAAGGTGGCACACACCCACTGGGTATCATATAAAAATCGGATTTTAGATTATGTACGGGATCGTAGAGATTCAAGGACAGCAATTCAAGGTAGAGAAGGATCAGAGGCTATTTGTGCATCACATTAAGGATGTTGCCGAGGGTGATTCTCTAGAATTTGAAAAGGTACTGCTCCTCGACCAAGATGGTGAGGTGCGTGTAGGTGCTCCAACAGTGGAGGGTGCTAAGGTAGTTTGCGAAGTGATTCGCCCACTAGTAAAGGGTAAGAAGGTACTTGTTTTCCACAAGAAGCGTAGGAAAGGGTATCGCAAGCTGAACGGTCACAGACAGCAGTTTACCCAGCTTAGCGTGAAGGAGATTGTAGGATAATCACAAAGGAAGAAAGGAAAGAGAAATGGCACATAAAAAAGGTGTAGGTAGCTCTAAGAACGGACGCGAGTCGGAAAGCAAACGACTTGGCGTGAAGAAGTTTGGCGGTGAGTTTGTAAAGGCTGGCAATATCATCGTTCGCCAGCGTGGCACAAAGCATCACCCAGGTACTAACGTAGGAATGGGTAAGGACCACACACTTTATGCTCTTGTAGATGGCAAGGTGGTCTTTACTACTCACAAGGGAGATAGGTCTAAAGTCTCTATTGAGGCTTAACCCCCTTTAACTCAGAGTGTGAGGGTGATCTTGAATCACCACATAGGCCATAAGTGGCTAAGAATATGGTTGGCGGTGCTACTCATCATGGCGATGGGAAGCACCTCCTGCCGTACTTATAGAGAGCCAGTGAGGAGGGTGCTTCTTCCCTCTGGCACCATTTCGAGGGAGATCTACCCAATGGAGACACAGGAGCTCGCCTCGGAACTATCTAAAGACCTAAAGATCAACATTGAGCTACCGGAGGATAATTTGGAGCTCTACAGCTTTGCCGATGAGTGGAAGGGGACTCCCTACCGCTTTGGAGGCACCACGAGGAAAGGGACCGACTGCAGTGGCTTTGTCTGGCAACTCTATAAGGCGGTCTATAATAAGGACCTTGGGCGTCACTCTTCTGCCACACTGATGGCCAATAGTCGGAGGGTGGATAAGCGTCACTTGAATGAGGGGGACTTGGTCTTTTTCAATATCAATAACCGTCGCGGTGGTAGAGCGAGCCATGTGGGGGTCTACCTAAAGAATGATCTATTTGTGCACGCGACGACCAAGCAGGGTGTGATCATCAGCAGTCTCAACGAACCATACTACAGACGCACCTATATTGGGGGAGGCCGGGTGCTGTAACCAGCTATGAGGGAGAGTGCAAAGAAGCCGACAGGGGAGCAGAGTGAAGTACTTACCGAAGCGGTGAGCTATCTATCGGCTTCAGATCATAGCACTCTTTTGCTTGAGGGATCGGCAGGTACTGGTAAGACCACTTTGATTGCCTGGATCGTCGAAGCGCTTCAATCGAAGCTTAAAGCGGCAACGGGAAAAAGCTACAAGGCGATCATGACTGCCCCGACCAATAAAGCGGTGGAGGTGCTTAGGGAGAAGGGAGTTACTAGCAAAGCGACCTACACAGACTACTGCACACTCCACTCGGCACTTCGCCTTCGTTATTCTATCGACGAGAAGAGTGGTGCGGAGATCTTTACTCCTGATAAAAGCAATAGGGAAAATAAGCTTGGTGGTGCCACTATCTTGGTGGTGGATGAGGCATCAATGATCGGGGCTGACCTACTCCAATATGTAGAAGAGCGAATAGAAGAGGAGCGCCACCTCAAAGTAATCTTCATAGGGGATATCAAGCAGCTACCGCCTGTGAATGAGGATACCTCTCCAGTTTTCACCAAAGGTTATTTCCGGCTTTCTCTGAAGGAGATCATACGCCAGGCGGCTGAAAACCCAATTATACCTCTCTCCAACGATATCTACCAGCTAAATAACTTTCAGGACCATGTGAATGCGGAGGGTCTGGGTTATTCTTATACCAAGGATCGGTCGGCGATTATCCGCCACTTTGCGAGGCATCGTGACGACTTGGGGATACGCTATCTAGGGTATACCAACGCCTGCGTTAATGCCTTTAATGAGGAGGTGAGGAAAGAGATTTTTCACCAGCCCAGTAAGATAGAAATAGGCGAAACGATTATTTTTGACCGCCCTTATGAGGTGGTGGAAACGGACGACTTCGGAGATCCCTATAAATACGTCTATACCAATAATCAAGAGGTGTTGGTGGAGAATATAGAGGTATGCGATGAGGAGATAGATATCCCATGGGATAAGAATGGAGGCAAACAAAAGGTTCGACTAAAGTACTATGTGGTGAATGATAGCTTTCCGATTCTGCATGAGGAGAGTGAATTTGTATTTGCCGACCTAATGGAGACATTGCGCCGAAAGGCTATCAACAAAGATTTTTACTGGCGCGACCTCTATGCGATAAGGAATGCCTTTGTCGCCTTCAAGCATCGGTACGCCCTTACGGTTCACAAGGCGCAGGGCTCTACTTACAGGGAGGTTTTTCTAGATTATGATGACATGATGCGCAACAATAGTATTTTGGAGCGAGAAAAGCTATTATATACAGCGATTACTAGAGCATCTAAGCATCTCACTATTTGGACTTCAAGGCTAAGAGATGGAAGGTAGGGAGATAAAACTGGTGCTATTTGATATGGATGGGGTGTTGTTTGATACAATGCCCTATCACGTGCGAAGCTGGAAGCAGGTTTCGGACGAGTATGGGATGGAGGCGGAGCAGGACGAGTTTTACCTCTATGAGGGGATGCGTGGGGTAGATACGATCGATAAGATCTACCGGAGGACGTTCCAAAAATCGGCCAGCCCTGAACTAATTCAGGAGATCTATCAGCGTAAGACGGCCCTCTTTAATGGAGAGGACTTTGAGCTAAAACTGATTCCGCACACACGGGAGGTGATGCAATACTTTCAGGAGAAGGGGGTGGAAATGGCAGTGGTAACAGGGAGCACGCAAGGGAATGCTTACCCTCGGATCGCTAAAAACTATGCGGAGTATATCCATCAAGACCACATCATCACGGCGGAGAGTGTGCGAAATGGGAAGCCCCACCCCGACCCTTATCTGATGGGAATGGAGCTATTTGGAGCGAAGCCTGAGCATACTATCGTGATTGAAAATGCCCCTCTTGGGGTGAAGAGTGGCCATGATGCAGGTGCCTATGTACTGGCAGTTACGACGGGTCCGATTGGGGAGTACATCATGAGGGAGCAAGGGGCAGATAGGGTCTTCTGTGATATGAAAGCACTACTGGTATGGTGTCGTGCCAATCTGTAAAAAGGCTCTCGGAGCGTGAGCGGAAGGTGATCGCCTCTCTCAAGTATGCTAAGTACAGAGCGGAGGAGGGGCTTTTCGTGGCGGAGGGGATGAAGAGTGTAGAGCTACTTTTGCCACAATTTAGGCTAAAGTGGTTGCTATTTTGTGGCGAGGAGGTACCCTTTGACGCCCCTGAAGAGTGCTGTCGGCTCTGCACACCACAAGAACTAAAGAAGCTATCGACACTCCAAAGTAGGCAAGAGCTGATGGCGGTATTTCACCGCCCGGAAGTGCCTGTGCTCCCTGAGGAGGTTCGAGGTTTGGCAGTGGCGCTTGAGGAGGTTCAGGATCCTGGCAACCTCGGCACCATCATTCGTCTTTGCGACTGGCTAGGCATTCAGCACCTCTTTTGCAGCAAGGGGTGTGCCGACCCGTTTAATACTAAGACGGTGCAGGCTAGTATGGGGGCTCTGGGGAATGTGACCATTCACGAGGAGGTGGATTTGCTCCATTATCTGCCCCTCCACTTTGATATAATTATGGCAACGGCAATGAAGGGGGTGGACTATCGCAAGGCCTCGGTGGGGAAGAGTGATCGGGCGGTGCTACTTCTGGGCAATGAGGGGAGAGGGCTTTCGGAGGAGTTGCTACAGATCGCCACAACTTGTCTCACCATACCGAGTGCTCCCTCTGCTGTGAGTGACTCGCTCAATGTATCTATTAGTGCAGCTATTTTACTTTCCAATCTTATAAAACAGTAGACTATGTTCCGTCGACTTCTTTTATTCACCATGCTACTATTTTCGCTCGGTGCCATGGCACAGGAGCAGGAGTATCAAGTGGAATTCAAGACCAATGTGGGTAAGTTCACAGTAAAACTCTACAATGAAACGCCTCGCCATCGAGACAACTTCCTTGCTCTGGTGAGGGAAGGGGCCTACGACAATCTCCTTTTCCATAGAGTGATTAAAAATTTTATGGTGCAAGCTGGTGGGGATGCTCGGGAGCCCTACAAAAAGAGATATGAAGCACTCAAGGCAAGGCACTCGGAGATGATACCGGCGGAGATAAGATACCCTCAGCTATACCACAAGAGGGGAGCACTTGCAGCCGCTCGAATTGGGGATGAGGAGAATCCCGACAAGGCGAGCGACCCGATAGAGTTTTATATCGTGATTGGGGAATTTTACCTTGAGAAGGAGCTGAAAGCTTACGAAACAGAGGAGCGTGGTGAGATGCCTGCTGAGGTGAAGCAACGATATATGACGGAAGGGGGCACCCCGCATCTGGACAATGAATATACGGTCTTCGGCGAACTGGTGGACGGCTTTAAGACCATTGATAAAATACAAAATAGAGAGACTGGAGAGAATAATCGCCCCCTTAAGGAGGTCTACATCATCTGCGCCAAAATCCTGTAACACAATGAAAATAACTGACGCCATAAAAGTCCTCCGCTTTCCACTAGCTGTGCTAGTGGTTTACATACACTATGCTCCTTTCCAGCGTGTAGATTTATGGGCATTAACAGCAGTGGACAGGCCCATTACAACTACTCTCTATACTCTATTTAGCTTTTTAGTTGGCTCAGTGGCTGTACCAATCTTTGTAGCGATATCGGGCTATCTTTATTTCATTAAAATAGGGAATAACTTTAGTCGTGCACAGTATATTAAGCAAAGCCGAAAAAGGGTTTACACATTAGCTATCCCCTACCTCGGATGGATTGCTATTACTTGGATTGCTGGAATTATCTATAATCTGATAAAATACGACACGACCTTTACGCAACTTCTATCAGAAACTTGGCAAAACCTCTACTATATTCTTTGGGCTGGACCGCTATACTTCCCTTTTTACTTTATTCGCGACTTGATCGTGCTGTCGTTGCTTGCCCCATTGTGGCATTGGCTCATAAAGCATACCTCATGGGTATGGCTCGTAGCATCGCTACTATTATACTTCAGCCCTATAGAATTATTTACAGGGTTATCAACCCGACTACTCTTTTATTATTCTTTAGGTGCTTTTTTCGGTATTAAAGGTTATAAAGAGCTAACTATTAGTCGCCCATTAGGTTTCATTTCAATACTAGTCACTATGGTGGCTGCTAGCGTCTACATAATAAAGCCTGTCGCGAGTGCTTGGCATACCCCCTCATTAAAGTTATTTGAAATAGCACTTATAGTGGTACTCCTATTTGGCTTACAAGGAACCGACACTACAAAGCCACCCTTTGCTTGGTGTAAAAAGATGGGCATCTACTCATTTTTCATATACTCTACACATCAAATTTACATCATTAACTTTGCGAGAGGATTTCAGGAAAGAATCCTCACCCACTTTCCTGCACCCCTTGATGACTTACTTAATGTAGTGACTTATATCACTTTCCCTCAAGCTACAGTGGCGATCCTCGTGGTAGCATATAAGATATGGGCTAAGGTGGCACCTCGTTCCCTATCTCTTCTACTGGGTGGTCGAATCTAAAATTTTGCCAACTGAGTAGAGCTTGGTATCTTTGTGATAGTTACATTATCAATCAGTACAAGCAGATATTATATATGAAGATTCTAAGGAAGCTCTTTAGAGCCGCAACATTTATAGGAGTGGGAGTATTGGGTGCATCTCAGCTCTCGGCGCAGGACTTTGCAACCACTCCCGACTTTCTCACCAATATTCTACTCAATGATACCCTGGGGGGTCAACTTAGTTCTGAAGCAAAGAGGATTATTGGTCGCCCATTTGCTCCTGAGAAGCAGACAATTTCTCGTGATCAGCAACGTCTGATGGCTTTTCTGAATGCCCCACGAGTGATGGACGCACACTCCTTTAGCTCGCTATCGATCAATTGGCCAAAGCCACTTGACGTATCTATGGGCAAGGGGGGTATCTGGGATAATATCATTAAAGATAACTTTAGCCAGCAGGCAGAGAATAGTCGCTTCTACAAGCTCTCGCAAAACTGGCATAAAGCTCAGATGCTGAAGGAGCAAGCGATGCTTAGAAACCCAAGGCTGATACAGTTGTCTATCAATGACCTTCCTGAAGCAATAAAGGCAACGGAGATTCAATCGGATGGTTACCAAGGTCAGCTCGCCTACAATGAAGCCCCTCAAATCAATGTAGAGAATAATAATATCATCACTGAAAAGGTGGCACGGAAGTATTGGTGGCATAACTTTGAAGGAAGTGCTCAATTTGCCCAAAACCAAGTCTCAAAAAACTGGCATAAGGGTGGACACAATAGCCTCAATGTCAATGCTAGGCTTTACTACAAAGCCACCTACGAAAAGAATATCGTGAAGTGGGTCAATGAGCTTGAATACCGCATTGGTCTCTTCACCAATGATATTGGTACGGATGAGAAACTTCAGCTCAAAATAGGGGAGGATATATTCCGAGCCTACACCAACCTTGGTGTTAAAGCCTTTGACCACTGGTACTATACGGTATCGGCTCAGCTTCGAAGCCAGGCTCTCAAAAACGTTGATGCAAACGGGACTGTGATCACACGTCCATTTGCACCAATCAGCATCGATGGTGGTCTCGGTATGAAGTACGACCTAGACCTAAAGAAGTTTAGAGGGAACCCTTTTGCAAGGTTTAGATTTAGTGCCAACATCGCTCCAGTCGGTATGGACTTTGTATACACTTACAGCGATGATATTGACAAGGGGCGTATCGGTCTCCAGCCCGATCAGAAGTATCGTTTCCGCTACGGCTCATCAGTACGATTGGACCTCAATTGGGACTTTTCGTCGTCGCTTAACTGGACGTCACGACTATTCTATAACACTTCCTACAAGCACGTGGAAATGGAGTTTGACAACACCCTTAGCTACTCATTCAATCAGTTCTTTAGCCTAAGGATGACCCTCAATACGCGCTTTGATGATAGCGTGATACTACCAGCCGGTGATGTAAAGAACTTCAAAAACCTTCTGCAGTACAATGAGCTACTCAGCATAGGATTTGCTTACAAGATCTAAGCCAACTCTCTATGCTTACGCTACCGGAGGGCTTTGAAAAGCGTTTTGCCAAACAGTTTGGTGCGGAGGTACTTTCCCAATTGAGCCAAGCACTAACTACTCCATTGGCATCCTCTATCCGGCTCCACCCTGCTAAGAGCTTTCGGAGTAGCTTGCGTACTGTGCCTTGGTGTTCGTTGGGCCGGTATGTTGATGCTGCCGTCCTTTTTGGAGCTGATCCACTTTGGCATGCCGGAGCGTACTATGTACAGGAAGCTTCGTCGATGGTTTTGGCTCAGTTCATCCAGCAACTTCGCCTTGCCCCATCACGGGCTATTGACTTGTGTGCTGCACCTGGGGGCAAAAGCAGTCTGCTAAGGAGCTACCTCCCTACCGACACGCTACTCTTTTCGAATGAGATAGAGGCCAAGCGTGCTCAGATACTTCTTGAAAACCTTACCCGCTATGGCCTGGAGGAGACCATCGTTACCTCGGCTTCTCCACAAAAGCTGAGAGCTACGGGGCTAACGGCCGACCTGATACTGGTGGATGCTCCTTGCTCGGGTGAAGGAATGTTTAGAAAGGAGCCAGCAGCTCTTGAGAATTGGTCAGAAGCCAATATCTCGCTATGCACGCTTAGGCAACGAGAGATCCTAGACGAGGCGTGGATGATGCTGGAAGAGGGAGGCCACCTGATATATAGCACCTGCACCTACAACAGGGAAGAAAATGAGGAGCAACTCCACTACCTCCAAAGCAAATATCCACTCAAGTTGCTACGCATTGACCTTCCAACGGAATGGGGTATTTGGGAGCGAGAGGAGGGCGTTTATAGCCTGATGCCACATCGTGTCGAGGGGGAAGGGCTAACTATTTTTGCCGTAGAGAAGTGCGGAGGGGATACCACCCCAAAAGCAGGTAAACCTCAAACAACCTCTACTACTCCTCCATTGCTTGCCTCGCTATTTGAGAGAGAAAATCTATATGAGCACCGCGGTACGTGGTATTATCTGAGTAAAGCTGGGCAAGAGGTATTATCATTGCTCAAAGGGGTACAAGTACTCACGGCAGGCGTGCCACTTGGTACGCAAAAGGGCAAAGACTTTCTCCCAGCACACGGCTGGGCGAGCAGTGCACCATTGGCAACTAAAGCCCCCTTTCCAAGATATGAAGCGACCGATGTGGAGGTGCTTCAATTTCTAAAGCGGGAGGTACTCAATATTGAGAGTGAGCGTGGCATCAATCTCCTCACCTATCAAGGTATACCACTTGGCTTTATCAAGCAGGTGGGGAATAGAGCTAATAACCTTTATCCACGGCACTTGGCTCTCCGCAATAGCTCATTAACCACAAAAGACATTCCCAATTGGATAACCTTATGATAAAGAAATACCTACTACTCATCACTCTACTCCTGGGCTTGTCTAATGCCCATGCAGAAGCGCCTCGGATCAGTCTGCTCACTTGCGGACCTACCGACGAGTATGTGTTTTATCTTTATGGGCACACTGCCCTACGCGTACAGTACGGAGATACCGACTTGGTATATAATTATGGCTACTTCTCGCTAGAGCAGAAAAACTTCCTTATCAACTTTATGATTGGTAAGCCGATGTACTCACTAGGGGTGACCACATTCCAAGACTTTCTTTGGGAGTACTCGGCACAAGGAAGAGAGGTAGTAGAGCAAGAGCTTGCCCTCACAGATGAGGAAGCAACATTACTTTCGGACAAGCTCAATTGGAATGCACTGCCGGAGAATAGAGACTATCAGTACAATTTCTACTTTGATAATTGTGCCACCCGCCCTAGGGATATGATTGAAGAGGCGGTAGGTGGACTAAGGTACGACTTCCCCTTAGATCAGCTTCCTACATTTAGAGAGGCGATTAGGGGGAAAAGCCACACTGCCGTTTGGTATACTCTAGGAGCCGATATCTGCCTTGGCTGGAAAAGCGACCGCCAGATGAGTATTAGAGATGCCGGCTTTTTACCAGAGTTATTGGCCCAAGAGATGGACACCGCACGGCGTGTTGACACTGGCGAACTTTTGGTGACCAAAAAGACTACTTGGGTGCCACAGACGCGGGTCATCAATAACCCAGTGGAGAAGTGCCATTTCCCGCTCATTGTCTTTCTTTTAATTGGGCTCTACCTCTACCTACTCAAGTGGGGCAAATGGGATAAAGCACGCGTCGTCAGTGAGAAGGTGTTATATGCACTTCTGGCTATTGGTGGAGTGACCGTTTGGTTTTTAGCCCTCTTTTCTGAGCACCCACATACTTGGCCCAATGCCAATATGCTATTCCTGCATCCCTTTTGGCTATGGTTGGTATTCACCCATGGCAGGAAAAACTGTCATAGTTCCAATAAGTGGCTCTATTTTTGTAACTTTGTAGCCATAGCTCTCTACCTCCTATCAAGTACCTTCCAAAGGCTACCAATAGACCTTCCAGTACTGGCATTGGTAGTGGCGTGGAATCAGATAGATAGATGGAGAGCCTACAGAAATGAGGCACGTACAGATGAATAAGTTACTTACAGGGCTAGTCTCGCTCTTTACCCTTTGTCAGGTGGGTGTGCTTCAAGCACAGACCCCCCGATTGGTGCTACTCATCACCGTGGAGGAGCTCCGAAGCGACCTACTGGAGGAGCTCTCTAAGGAGATGCCCCACGATGGGGTTAATCGTTTGCTCGCCAAAGGAAGAGTCTACAGCGAAGTTCAATCCCCTCTACTGAGTGCTGATGCGACCGCCTCTGAGGCTATCATCCACACTGGAGCACTTGCTTCGGCTTCTGGCATTTCTGAGCGACAGCCAACCCTGAAGGAGCGAAGTGGGAGGAGAGTCCCAACTAACTCCATCTTTCAAGACAAGAACTACCTAGGGTATGCCACTTCTGGCAACTATTCGCCCTTGGCCCTCACCTCACCTACTCTCGGGGATAATCTCAAAAGCGCCTATAGCTCTAAATCGCTTGTCTATAGCATTGCTCCTCAGGCAGAGGAGGCAATTATCGGGGCTGGTATCTATGGAGATGCT
This sequence comes from Porphyromonas somerae, assembly GCF_022845615.1. NCBI lineage: Bacteria > Pseudomonadati > Bacteroidota > Bacteroidia > Bacteroidales > Porphyromonadaceae > Porphyromonas > Porphyromonas somerae. Next base: position 1,679,210 of record NZ_AP025559.1, read on the forward strand.
GCGTACTGGATTGATGGGTACTCTGCAAGATGGGCTAGTAGCACCTACTACTCAAGGGAGTTCCCTTGGTATATTGATAAAACCAACTCTGGCACTTCATCTCTGCCATCACGGCTTAGCAGTGGGATAACGTGGCAACCTCTATCGACCCAATCCCGTATTCCCACTACCAGTTCCTTTAACCATAGTTTCCGCAAGACGACAAGCGACATTGCGGACTTTAAGGATAGCCCACTCGTCAATGACGAAGTGGTTTCCCTTGCCCGCAAACTCTTTGAAAGCACTCAGCTAGGCAAAGACGAGACGCCCGACCTTCTTTCGCTACACCTCACGGTAGGCAATGCTAATAAAGCAGCTCAAGGTCTCTCAAGAGAGACTATTGAGAGCTACTTCCGACTGGATCGGACGATTGCTTCGTTGCTACAATTAGTTGATGCCAAGTCCACCCTTGTTATCCTGACAGGGAATGGCATGTCGAGAGACTATCCTCCTACTGTTATAGACGATCGCAGGCTATTCAAGCCCGATCGTTGCCTAGCACTAGTCAATATGTACCTGCATGCTGAGTATGGGGTGCAAGGACTAGTGGAGGAGATCACCCCTACTGGGGCGGTCTATCTCAATAGAGAAATCATCAAAAGCAATCCAAAGCTTCACCTCAAGGAGATCCAAAGTGCCGTTAGTGACTTTCTGCTAGAGTTTAGTGGCATCTCATATGCCATTGAGGAGCATCGGTTGCGAGATCAAGCGATTGCCAATAGCGACAATGCTACTTGGCTCACGGCACTCAATAGTGCCACCAATGCCAATCGACCAGATGTGGTCTTCGGTCTGCTTCCCAGTTGGACAGCCCAAGACCTATCTACCGAAAGAGGAGTCGCGAAGTACCGAATGACGGCGACCCCTACCACCACTGTAATTATGTACCCCAGCGTTGAGGCTGAAAAGATAGATACCCCGCTCGATCTCAGAGAAGTCTCTACCAAGATTGCGTGGATTCTCCGAATCAGGCCACCCACGCCACGCTCTATATTGAGATAGCGATAACCGACAGAATTAAAGATAATAGACAACAACGATATATATGGGATTTTTAGACTTTATTACCAAGATATTTGGCAACAAATCACAGCGAGACCTCAAAGAGATTACTCCGATAGTAGATAAAATTAAGGAGCAGTACGAGCAGGTGAAAGTGCTATCTCACGATCAACTTCGTGAGCGTACGGCACAAATTCGCCAAAGCATCCAAGATGAGGTGAAGCCAGAGCGTCAGCAGATCCAAGAGCTTAAAAAAGGGATTGATGAGCTGGACCTCTCGGAGCGTGAAGCTGCATGGGAGCAGATTGATAAGCTCGAGGAGACGATCCTCGACAAGATGGAAGGGAAGCTCAATGAGGTACTCCCCGAGGTCTTTGCCATTGTCAAGAGTACGGCACAGCGTTTTGCCGACAACGAGGAGATGACGGTCACCGCGACACAGTTTGACCGCGACCTCTCCGTCAATCATGACTTCGTACACATAGAAGGCGATAAGGCGATCTACAAGAATGAGTGGATGGCAGGAGGTAACCTCACCAAGTGGGATATGGTTCACTACGATGTGCAGCTCATAGGAGGTGTGGTGTTGCACCAAGGTAAGATTGCCGAGATGGCAACTGGAGAGGGAAAGACCTTAGTGGCCACTCTTCCTGTATTCCTCAATGCCCTTACTGGCAACGGAGTTCACGTGGTGACCGTCAACGACTACCTCTCCAAGCGTGACGCCGAGTGGATGGGACCTATCTATATGTTCCATGGCATCAGCGTAGATTGTATCGATAAGTATCAGCCCAATTCACCTGAGCGCCTTCGTGCCTACAATTGTGATATCACCTTCGGTACCAACAATGAATTTGGCTTCGACTACCTTCGTGATAATATGGCTCGCACCCCTGCCGATCTCGTGCAGCGGAAGCACAATTACGCCATTGTCGACGAGGTCGACTCAGTGCTTATTGACGATGCTCGTACCCCACTTATCATCTCTGGTCCAGTAGAGAGCAAGGGCGATCAGATGTTTGAGGAGTTCAGAGGCGATGTGGAGTTGGTAGTCAATGCACAGAAAACCCTTGCCAGCCGTCTGCTCACCGAGGCACGCAAGCAAATTGCCAGCGAAGATAAGAAGGAGCGTGAAGAGGGATTCCTCAAGCTCTATCGTAGCTTTAAGGGACTACCCAAAAACAAAGCCCTCATCAAGTACCTCAGCGAGGAGGGCATCAAGGCAGGTATGCTAGATACCGAGGCGATCTATATGGCCGACAACAACCGCCAAATGCACATCGTCACCGATGACCTTTACTTCGTGATTGATGAGAAGAATAATCAGATAGAGCTTACCGATAAGGGTATTGATCTTCTTTCGGGTAAAAACGAAGACCCAACCTTCTTTGTCCTACCAGATATTGCTTCTCAATTGTCGGCCCTAGAGAATGAATCCCTCACAGAGGCTGAAAAGAGTGAGAAGAAAGACCAGCTCCTCACCGATTACTCTATCAAGAGTGAGCGTGTACACACCGTGCAGCAGCTACTGAAGGCCTACACCCTCTTTGAGCGTGACGACCAATATGTGGTGATGGATAATAAGGTGATGATTGTGGATGAGCAGACAGGCCGTATCATGGATGGTCGCCGCTACTCCGATGGGCTCCACCAAGCTATTGAGGCAAAGGAGCATGTAAAGGTGGAGGCAGCCTCTCAGACCAAGGCAACCATCACACTTCAAAACTACTTCCGTATGTACCACAAGCTGGCAGGTATGACAGGTACCGCCGAGACTGAGGCAAAGGAGTTTTGGGATATCTACAAACTAGATGTGGTGGTGATCCCAACCAATAGACCTATTGCTCGTATCGATGAGAACGACCGTATCTACAAGACCGCTCGAGCAAAGTATGCCGCTATTATCGATGAGATTGAGCGACTAATCAGCGAGGGACGTCCAGTCCTTGTTGGTACTACCTCCGTCGAGACCTCCGAGTTGCTCAGCAAGATGCTCACACTCCGTAAGATTCCTCACCAAGTCCTCAATGCCAAGCTCCACCAAAAGGAGGCAGAGATTGTGGCAGAGGCGGGTAAGAAGAGTACCGTCACCATCGCCACCAACATGGCGGGTCGTGGTACCGATATCAAGCTCTCCCCTGAGGTGAAAGAGGCTGGTGGTCTCGCCATTATCGGCACCGAGCGCCACGAGAGTCGTCGTGTAGATAGACAGCTACGTGGTCGTGCTGGTCGTCAGGGCGACCCTGGTTCGTCAGTTTTCTTCATCTCCTTTGAGGATAAGTTGATGCGTCTATTTGGTTCTGATAGAATGGCTAGGATCCTTTCTACTATGGGACTTAAGGATGACGATATGCTAGAGAGCAAGCAACTATCCAAGCAGGTAGAGAACGCACAGAAGAAAGTAGAGGAGAATAACTACGGAGTCCGTAAGCATCTGCTTGACTACGACGACGTAAAGAATGCACAGCGTAAGGTCATCTACACCCGTCGTAATCACGCTCTGATGGGCGAGCGTATTGGCTTAGACGTACTCAACACCCTTACCCAGACGGCAGAAAGCCTTACTGATGGTGCTCCAGATATACCTTTTGAAGAGTTTAAGCAAAGTGTCTTCAAGGCCTTCTCCACCGAGCTACCTATCACCGAGGAGCAGTACAGGCGTAGTAATCCAGACCAGTTGGTAGATGCCATCATGGAGGAGGTGATTGCCAACCTCAAGCGTCGCTCGGAACGTATGGCCGAAGTGACCTATCCTGTACTCAAAGCCTTCTACGATCAGCACGGTGATAATGTAGAGCGCATTGCAATACCAGTGACCGACGGCCGACTGGGGTACAACGTAGTTACCAACCTCAAGGAGGCGGTAGAGACCGAGGGCAAGAGTGTTGCCAAAGCATTCCAAAAGACCATTCTTCTCTACACCATTGATGAGGCATGGGAGCGTCACCTACTCGCCATGGACGAGCTACAGAATGCGGTTCGCAACGTTTCTTACGAAAATAAAGACCCACTAGTTATCTTCAAGGTAGAGGCTTACGAATTATTCCGCTCTATGGTGATAGAGATGAATCAAAAAGCCTCTGAGATCATCATGCGTGGTCACGTCAATATCGCTCCGCAGCAAGAGGATGAGCAGCGTAGAGTAGAAGTGCGTGAGCAGCGTGAAGACCCACTAGCCAATAGTCGCAGACGCTATCAAGAGCAAAAGGACGACTACGAGGCAGCACAGCAAGCACGCTATGAGGCGGGTCAAGCCGCAAGCCAACAACCTCAAAAGCAGCAGCCATATATTGCGGAGCAAAAGATTGGTCGCAACGATCCATGCCCTTGTGGAAGTGGAAAGAAGTTCAAGAATTGTCACGGCCGCAACCTTTAATAGATAGATAAGCTATGATACATTCCATGACAGGCTTCGGAAAGGCCGAAGCCTCCACCTCCAATCAGAAGATCGTCGTAGAGATTAGATCTATCAATAGCAAGCAGGCCGATATCAGTCTCCGCTTTCCTCAGGAGATACGCCATATAGAGCTAGCAGCACGCAAGAGAGTTATCCAAAAGCTACAGCGTGGCAAGATTGATATCTTCATTAGCCTTGAGCAGCTACATACGGAGCCCAGCCTACAGCTCAATAGCGAGTTGGGTCAGAAGTACTGGCAACTACTTAAGGAGTTTAGCGAGGAGACCGCCATTCCACTGCCTACCGACCCCATGCGTATGGTACTCAATATGCCAGGGGTGATGAATACCGAGAGCTCCACCTCCGAAAAAGAGACTGAAGACCTCGAGAATATCACCATGCAGGCAGTTGAGGAAGCATGTGATAAGCTCAATGAATTTAGACTACAAGAGGGCAAGTCGCTCTACGATGGCTTCATGAAGAATGCCAAGACCATCGCACAGCTCCTTGATAGTGTAGATCCATACGAAGCTGAGCGAATTACCGAGATTCGGCAAAGGATAGAAGAGGGGCTAAGCAAGTATGTTGATATCGAGTACGACCGCTCTCGCTTGGAGCAAGAGATGATCTACTACATTGAGAAACTAGATGTGAATGAGGAGAAAAATAGGCTTCGCAACCACATCAAGTACTTCATCGAGACCCTCGATCACGAGGAGGTAGGTCAGGGACGCAAGCTCGGCTTTATCGCACAAGAGATGGGCCGAGAGATCAATACCCTAGGCTCCAAGAGCAACCACGCCACACTCCAACAGATTGTGGTTAAGATGAAAGATGAATTAGAGCAGATCAAGGAACAAGTCCTCAATGTACTCTAACAATCGACACTATACCTATTATATAGCACTATGTCTGGTAAACTGATCATATTCTCCGCCCCTAGTGGCTCAGGGAAGAGTACCATCATCGACCAATTGACCAGCAAGCACGGTCTCCGTGGACACTTCTCCATATCAGCAACCTCCAGAGCCCCTCGTGGAGAGGAGCAAGATGGTATTCACTACCACTTCCTCTCCACAGAGGAGTTTAAGCAACGCATCGACCTAGGAGACTTCCTCGAGTACGAGGAGGTTTACGAAGGTTGCTTTTACGGAACGCTTAGAAGCGAGATAGATGATACCCTCGCACGAGGTGAGACCGCACTGCTAGATATCGACGTCAAAGGGGCACTCAATATCAAGAAAGCTTACGGTGACCAAGCGCTCACCCTATTCATACAGCCTCCAAGTATCGATACCCTTCGGCAACGATTGGAATCGCGTGGCACCGACTCTCCCGAGAAGATAGCAGAGCGACTAGCCAAGGCAGAGACCGAACTGAGCTATGCCCCACTCTTTGATCGCAAAATCATCAATGACCAGCTGGACGTAGCGTGCCACGAAGCAGCAGAGATCATTCAGCGGTTTATTGAGGAGGAGAGGCGAGTACTACTTTTCCCTGGTTCATTCAATCCTATGCACGTCGGGCACCTCTCACTCGCCAATTATTTGGTAGAGAAGTACTCCGATCGCTTCGATGAAGTGTGGCTACTCCTAACACCCGCCAGCCCCTTTAAGGAAGATCGCACACAGCTCCCCACTCCGTTTAGGGCAGAGTGGATTCAGCACCTGATCCAGCATTACCCCAAGCTACGCTTGTCACAAGAAGAGGAAGAACTCACCCCGCCCTACTACACCATCAATACCATACGGCATCTCAAGGGAAAGTATCCAAAGACCTCCTTTACCCTCCTAATCGGTGGCGATAGCCTCCTCACCCTTCCCAAGTGGCACAAGGCAGAAGAGCTTCTCCAAGAGATCCCCATCATCGCCTACCCACGCCCAGAATACAGCGTAGAAGAGGCTCCTCGGAAGGTAAACGAAAAAGTAGAAGTCCTCAAAGAGGTCCCTACCTTTCATATCTCCAGCACCCGAATCCGTCGGATGCTACTAGAGGGCAAGGCACTCCCCTACCTCCTCGCCACAGAGCTCACCCACCCCCTCTACCGAGAGCTCCACTTCCAGCTCCTCCAGCTACAGCATTAAGTTAAAAGAGCCCCCAGCCATTGAAGTGTGGCTGGGGACTCTTTTTTTTATGAGGACATTACGAGAAGGCGATCTACTCTACTGTTTATGGTGGTATAGATTTGTTCGACCCACTAAGGTCATAGGCTTGTGGAAATGGCTTTCACGATCGCCCAGTCAATCAGGGATAACGCCCCTCTCTAAGTCCTCAAAAAAACCTCCATGCTAGTAGGGTAAAAGTTGAGATGCAACTAAGCAATCGGCGAGTTGCAACTAAGCATTTGCCGAGATGCAACTAAGCATTTGCTTAGTTGCATCTCGGCTGATGCCTTTATATAGCACTGAACTCTAATCGGTTATAAAAGGGGGTACCGTGACCTTTTTTAGACAGCTTTTCACCATATCTCACAGCTTGAAATTTCAGAGAGGGAGAAATGGTTATTTTAATATGTTAGCCTGCCCACGATGTGTTAAAAGCTTGCAAATGCGGTGGTTATTTGGTAAGTTTGTAGAGCATTTGGTAAAGTTGTGCCCCTAATCCTTGCCTTTATTGCAATAGTAAGCTAGCGATTTGCCACTATGCTCACCATTCATATACATAATGCTCTCCCTTAGAGAGAGAGGGGTGCTTAAATATCAACATAAATAGAAGTCAATGTACAGAATCATCGCCATTCGCACTTATCTCGTGGTAGGACTCCTATCGGTGCTATCGTGGGTGGGGTGTCAGCGACAGAGGGAAATAGATGAGCCTGAGGCTCGTAGTGAGATACAGTTTCATGCCTTTGTCAATCAGCAATTGAAAGGAGCCGACGAGACCCTCTCTACATTAGCAAAAAGTGGCTTTAATATCCGATCTTACGGACAGGGACAGCTCTATTTCGAGGATCGAGTGACTGCCGCAGATCCCAGTGCTGGCACTGGCATTTGGAATACTACGAGCACCCATATATGGCCAAGCTATGAACTGGACTTTATTGGGTACAATGGCTTAGGCGACTATGGCACACTCGACCTAGAAGCTACAAACAAGAGCATTAAGCTAATCACCCCTGAGCAGGTGGAGAAGCAGGTAGATCTCCTCGTAGCACGTACCAAGGGGCGAGTAGCTGAGCACGGTACAGATGGAGTACCGCTTTACTTTAAGCATCTCCTCTCACAGCTCTCTGTGCAGGCGAAGAATAGCAATGAAGCCTACAAGGTCGAGGTAGCTGGCGTAAAGATCGCACGCATACGATCTCAAGCTACTTTGACTCTTCCTACCGAGATAAAGCTCAGCGAGGAGCTCACTAGCTACACAGATTTAAGCACTCCTAAGAGCTTCGGACTAGCTACTCCCGAGGTGATTACACTTGGGGAGACTCCTCAGTGGATTGGCAATAGTGCCAAGGGCAACTTTATGCTCATTCCGCAGCCGATTACGGCGTGGAATAGAGCAGAGCAAGCTGGGGGAGCGACAGACAACGAAGGCACCTATCTCGGACTATTGCTTAGGATCACCACGCCTGCAGGGGCTCAATACTATCCACTCGAGGAGGGAAAGTATGCCTATGCTGCGGTACCTCTCTCCCTGCCTGAAGGGTTGAAGCCTGGGATGCACTATATGGCGACACTAGACTTTAGTAAGGGAGCAGGCTATCAAGAGCCACAGCTTGGCAAGGGTGTTCCTACCGACTTGCCTGCAGGCGTAGAGGTAAGCACTCGGCCGTGGGGCGGAATGGAGAAGCCAGGCAAGCCGATACTTGGTGGAGCGATTGGATTTGAGATATCACTGGAGCCTTGGAAAGAGAAGGGCATTGACCTTCAGCTGGAAGCTGATCAACGAAAGCCTATCACAATGCAGTATGGTAGCTTACGGATGGAATTCTCCATCCCAAAGGAGGCTACCGAACTAAAGGAGAGCGATATTCCAGAGGTGAAAATGCCTGGACGGAAGTTCATCAGATGGGAAGACGGCAAGGGACAGGCGATAACATTCCCCTACCCTCTAACCAATGACTTTGTACTCACGGCCAAATTGGAGTCGTACTATGCAACGCTAGTCTTGCCACGAAACTTCCAATTCAAGAGCGATCAATGGAACATTAATAAGGTATTAGAGCTGACCGAAGAGGGTTGCTTGCCAGAGCTACCTGAATTAGAGCCAGTGAATGGTGCTACCCTTAACCCTCAAGATCCTTGGGGCTTTGTAGGGTGGACCAAGGATGCCTACCCGACCATCGATTCGGAAGTGGTATCCATGGAGACCATTTTTGATAGTGATGTAGAGCTGCATGCCATTCTCACCTCAGGAGTATTTTCTAATACTACCGGCAGTGAACTCTTCTATGTCCCCGGTACTGGTGGAACTCGCCCAGAGTACTTTACCTTCAAAGGAGGCGTCAACACCGCACGAAGCACTCTGAGATCAACGCCAGAGGGGATCAAGATACAAAATCTCTACGTGGCAAAGCACCCAATTACTCAGGCAGAGTATCAGCAGGTGATGGGCAGTAACCCCTCCTACTTCACCGACCCAGACCGATCCCGTTTTGCTGGCAATAACTTTAAGGGAGTCATTCGTGCCAATGCTGGTGAAAGACCTGTAGAATCGGTCACTTGGATGGACGCCATACATTTCTGCAATCAACTGAGCAAAAAGGATGGCTTAACCCCCGTCTACACCATCACGGGTGACACCCCCGAGCAGGTGACACGCGACCCCAATGCCAATGGCTACCGCCTCCCCACCGAGGCAGAGTGGATATGGATAGCCACAGCAGCAAGTGGAGCCAACGACACAAATATAGCCCAAAAGAGCAATATTGGACTTGTTCGCTTTGGCAACTTTGCTTGGTTTAGAGATAATGCGATGCTGGGAGCTCAGGCCAACCTCAATCCTAAGGTTTGGCAAGCATTTACCAATCCTGAATATGGCACTAAACCTGTAGGAGGCAAGAAGCCTAATGAGCTGGGCATCTACGACATGAGTGGCAATGTATGGGAATGGGTGGAAGACTGGTACGGAGAGCGCACCTACGAGCGTGACAATGGTCCAGCGAGTGGTACCTATAAGGTACTGAAGGGCGGAAGCTTCCACGCTAGGAAGGAATTCTTAAAAGTGGATTACCGTAAAAAGCACCTACCTGATCGGACCAATAAATTGATCGGCTTCCGAATCGTCCGTAATGTAAAGACAACCAACTAAGTAAGCGAAACCTATGAGATCCAATATAATAACAACCCTACTCCTCTTTACACTCCTAATAATAGGAGGCTCCAGACCTCTATATGGGCAGGAGCTACAGGAGAATTGGTGGAGCAATGGCAAGTATGCAATAGAGGATGTCGCCGATCCAGTCTACTCTTTTGACGAAGAATATATGAAAGATGTCCCCAACATCTATCTACCGATAGGCAAAACGGGCAAGCTCCCCGTAGTCATAGTGGTACATGGTTGGGCAGCATACAAAGAGCAGATGCACGACACTGCACAATTACTCGCCTCGCACGGCATGCTCGTGCTGGTTTATACCGCCATGGATCAGAATCAGCCTTTTCAATGGTTGGACGGCATCATCGCTGCCTACACGCTACTCGAGGGAGAGAATCGGCGCCCTGGTTCCAAGATACATAATAGGGTCGACTTCCAGAGAATTGGACTACTCGGACACTCAATGGGTGGAACGGGGGTACTCTTTTCGGCAGCCATGGAGAAGCCCAATGGACTGCGGGGAAAGATCAAGACCGTAGTGAGCTTGATGCCCTATCACGGCACCACCAACTTCATATCCGATGCGGTGGCTGGAGGAAAGGATAAGCTAGGGTGCGACGTTTCTGCTACTCCCAATGCTACACTCATCATCTCTGGAGAAGTAGATGAAGTCAATGAGCCCATTGGTGGCTATGAGTTTTATCAGACACTTACGCAAAACAAACGGGTATTCTTTTCCATGAAGGGGACACACCACAATGATTGGCGAAATAAAGAGGGCAAAGAGTCTGAGAATTATCCTATCGTGATGCCTGTAGTCTCCTCATGGATGCTTGCCTACCTCTGTGGGGAAAGGCAATATGAAAGCTTCTTCAAGGAGGGAGGGCTTTACTTTGAGAAGTGGATACGCCCCACCCTCAAAGGAAATGTAAAAGTAGGTAGAGGGGAATTCCCAGCGTTTGAGATAAAGGAACCTTAAAAAGGAATGAAGAAAAATAGGAGACATCATAGTGTAGTGCATTGCCTATGGCTGGCAATGCTACTGCTGTGTGCAAAGCCACTTATGGCACAGCAGGCACAGGGAGTAGAGCCACAACGGGCTCCCTCTGAGGTGCGACGAAGCTGGCTATCTGTGCGGAGCAATACTTTGGCCGATATAGCAATGGTACCCAATTTGGGCTTAGAGGCATTTATAGGAGAGCACTGGAGCTGGGAGCTCTCTGGCTATGGAGCGTGGTGGTCAAAGCCCAAAGCCAACTTCTTCTGGCGGTTGAAAGGCTTGGAGAGCGAGGTCAAGTATTGGCTCGGGCAGAGGGAGCAAGGGGGCAAGGGACATCACGTTGGGCTCTATGGGCAGCTCTTTGATTACGACTTTCAAATGGGAGGAAGAGGAGTGCTCGGCGATCGCACGCATTTTGGTCTAGGTGTGGCGTATGGCTATGCTTGGAGTCTCAGCAAGCAGTGGACCCTAGAAGGGACCATAGGCATAGGCTATCTGCATGGTACTTTCAAGCAGTATGGAAAGCAGACAAATGGTTGCTTTCCGTGGGTGGCAACGAAGCAGCTGGACTTCGTAGGCCCTACTAAGATTTCACTCTCAATCGTCTATAGGTTATGGTAAAAGGACTAAAATATATCTTGTTGCTCTTACTACCACTTCTCTTTGTCCAATGCCAGCACAAGGAGCTCTGCTACTCCCAGGCGGTTGAGGTAGAAGTCCGTTTCGATTGGTCACAAGTACCCGAGCCACATGTGGCAGGTATGACCACCTATTTCTATCCTCTGGATAATGGGAGTGCACCAGTGCGACGAGACTTTAAAGACAAGGCGGGAGGAATCGCTACCGTGCGCGACGGACGCTATAGAGTGGTCGGCTTCAACAACACCTCTAGCATCCTACAGCATAGAGGCGAAGATCACTATGAGACGATAGAGAGCTTCACTCGTAATTGTAGCCCGCTTTCGGGTGCCCTTCTCTCCCTGAGGGCACCATCGTGGGATGCGGGGAAGGACTTCCGATTACAGCCTGAGCCTTTCTATGCAGGACGAGTAAAGGAGACAAAGATTGTACCACAAGCCGATGCCACCTCACGGCAAGTGGTGACGATAGTGATGGAGCCATGCTATCGAGAGGTGCAGATTCGGCTCACCAATGTACAGGGCTTGCAGGCGGTTCAGGGTATCTCGGCAGGCTTTGGAGGCGTGGCACCAAGCTACTTCATAGGCCTAGATAAGTGGCACGAAGGGAGTGCCTACCACCCAATAGCTATGAAGTGGAAGGGGCAGGAGGTAGAAGGCAATATGATCACCTATGGATTGCTCCCAAAAGCAAAGGGCGGGCAACAAGAGCTCATCCTCTATGTGGTGATGGCTGATGGCAAGGGCTACACTTATACCTTTGATGTCACCGAGCAAGTGGAGAAGCAAAAGGGGAAGGCATTGGTTGATATAAAGCTAGACGAGGAATTGCCCCTACCTCGAATAGACGAATCGGCCCGCAGCGGTCTAAGCATTACTGTGGAGAGTTGGAGGAAAGTCTACCTGAATATCAAGATGTAAAGGCAATAAAATAATAACTACATAAGGAGAAAGAAAAGATGAAAAAAGTAACGACATGGGCAGCACTGGCAATAGCCTCAGCGATGGCTTTGGCTTCCTGTAGCAAAGTAACAGACATTGCAGAGCCAGCAAGAGAGCAGGGGCAGATTGGGTTTACTCCCTTTATCGCAAATAGCCTCCGTGCTGCGGAGATGGATATAGCTACTCTCAAGGGTACAGGTTTTACCGTATCGGCTTATGGTAATGGAGCAGCTTACTTTGAAGGAAAGGCCGTGATGCCTGAGACCACTGGCGACCTTTGGGCACCCCAAGGAGGAGATATCCCTTGGCCAAGCTTTGAACTCGATTTTATCGCTTATGCCAACCTTGGTGAGTACGCAACAGCAACCATCGCCCAGACTGGCTCGAAGCTAGAATTGACCACCCCAACGGAGGTCGCAAAGCAGGTGGACGTCATCGTGGCTCGTGCCAAAGGCAATGGTGCCGATCACGCAACGACTGGCGTGCCACTCAATTTCAAGCACGTGCTCTCACAAATAGAGGTAAAGGCGGTGAATAGTAATGCCAATTCAGACTACAAGATCAAGGTGGCTGGAGTGAAGATTGGTCGCATCGTGAAGAAAGCCACCTTTGCCTATCCTGCAGATACCAAGAGCTCAACCACACTAAGTGGCTATACCCTTGGCACCGAAAAAGAGACCTTTGCCGATGCCATGACAGAAGCTAAGGAATTATCTGCTACCGCAGTTTCTCTGATGGGTAAGGATGGTAACTTTATGCTGATCCCACAAACGATGACCAAGTGGGATGCCACAACGCACCAAGGGAGTGGCACCGATAATAATGGCGTCTATCTCTCAGTACTCCTCAACATTACGAATAAAGAGGGCGTAGCTATCTACCCAACCGATGGCAAGTATGCTTGGGCAGCTACTCCTTTGGAGATCGCAGGAGGTCTTGAAGCAGGGAAAAAGTATGTGATCACACTTGACTTCAAGGATGGTGCAGGCTACCAAGATCCAGAGGCCAATAAGCCAGCAGGCTTTACCACAGCGACTGGAGTGGAGATTTCTAGCGATCCAGTGAAGCCAGCAATGCCAAAGCCAGGCACCCCTATCCTCACCAATCAACACATTAAGTTCACAGTACAGATAGAGGATTGGCAAGATAGTGATGCGAATACTATTAATATGCCCAACGCATAACAACACATAGAATAACTAGGGATTGGGCTGTGCCAGCCTCCATTATCTGAAGGCTTGGCACTGCCAGCTCCCATTTAATCACAAGTAAAAAAGTGGAGAGAATAAAGAGGTACTTAGGCTGGTCTCTCGTGGCACTCTTGCCACTCCTAGGCAGCTGTGCTAGGGGCGATCGTCCCGATGAGCGCCAGATGATTACTTTTGAGACCAACTGGCTAGAGATGAGGAGCGGAGTAGTGAAAGATCAAAATAACTTCCACGACGATATGCGGGTGACTGCTTTTCTACAAACTCAAGATGGGAGCCCCCTCGGCACGCTCTTTCAAGACCTCCAAGTCACCAGAGCATCAGGCTGGCGTACCAACTACCCGTGGCTAGGGAGCGAGTCAGGTCGACAGCTCAGCTTCTTCGCCTTTGCTCCGTATGAAGCCCTCACTCCAGAGTGGAATCTATGGAGCTATACCCTCACCCATAATAGTGGAGAGGTAGATATTGTAGCAGCCCAAAAGGTAGTGCCAGCCCACTATGGCAAGCCCCTGCCACTCCATTTCGAGCACCTACTCTCAGGGGTCAGCTTTGTCGTTCATCACGAGACCCCCAATATGACTATCTACTCGGTAGAGCTACGTGGGATCCCTTCCACTGCAACCTACTCTATTAAGCTTCGACAATGGGTGGACTTCTCTGACCCTAAGACTTATACTTGGTCTGGTGAGGTAGAACATATTGCTGGTAACTCGGCAGATACTCCCTTGACCATTACCCCCTTCTTCCTAATCCCACAAACACTATCTGGCGAAACTAAGCTAATCGTCAAGCTCAAGCGACCTGGTAGCGACGACACGGAGATAAAAGAACTCGCACTCAGCAACCAGCTCCTCAAGATAGGAGAGCATTATGTCCTCCGTCTCCAGCTTACTGAATAAAAGAAGCATCTCTCACCTTTGAGCTTACGCTCCTACCAATCGCTTTGGCGAACCAATCCAATAACTCAGATAACTAAATAACACTCTCAGATGCCCACCTGCAACACCTTGCGGTGGGCATCTCTTTTTTTTACCACTCACACCCCCTACTCCCCTCTTCTACAGTGGCAAGCCAAATGAGAATAGAGTAAAATCTGCTCTAAGATAAGTAGGTGACTTAGTGTCAGATAACGGAGGGTAACTCTCCTAACACGCTCGTTTTGGTAGGGTTAATCCTGAGGTCAAACTTGTGTTAAGGTTCGGCACTATGGACCTAGACCTGTGACTATTTTATTTAATACGAACCTCGGCAGAGGTAGAGGTCTTGCCAATCTATCAGTAGTTTAACTAATATAATGTTGTAAAAATGAGGAGTCAAAACGCCTCTCCATTATTCATAATAGCCACATCTAACCCTTCGCACAACAGTATTAATACTAGAGGTATACAAGGAAAAGAAAGCGTGGTGAAGTGCTAGCACTTCACCACGCCTGTGACCTCGGAGGGGCTCGAACCCTCGACCCATTGATTAAGAGTCAATTGCTCTACCAACTGAGCTACGAAGTCATTTGCTTTGGGAGGTCGTTACCTCTCGTTTGCGATTGCAAAGGTAACACAAAATATTTATTTGACCAAAATATTGGACTTATTTTTTCACTTTATCCGGATTTCGCTTAATATATTCGCTCCAAGAGCTACTTCCAGAGCTTTTATGCGGACGCAGTTGTTGCAGATGATGGGTCAATGCCACCGCCACCGCATCTGTAGCATCATTTTTCTCCATCATCGCCTCCGCCGGTATCTTTAGCATATACTGCAGCAGAGCCGCCACCTGCTCCTTGCTTGCATTTCCTTTGCCTGTAACCATACGCTTTATTGTACTCGGCGCATATTCGGTAACTGGGATACCCGCCTTAAGGGCAGCCACCATCGCCGCTCCTTGTGCACGTCCTAGCTTCAAGGTTGTCTGTATATTAACCCCATAAAAAGGGGCCTCTAATGCCATCGCCGAGGGAGCATACCTCGTGATCAGTGCTTCTACCGCCTCTTGTATCTTCAGGAGACGAGAGTAGTGCGACTTATATCGGTCAAGCCGAAGGATTCCCATCGCCTCTAGTGCTGGCTTATTGCCCGACACTCTTAGCACCCCGTAGCCCATCACGATCGTACCAGGGTCGATGCCTATGATTACTTGTTGATCCATTATCTAATTGTTCTCCTACAAAGTTAAGTATAAATGAGCAATCTACCTCAAAGGGTTTTAGTAACTTTGCCCATATTTAATTGACACCTATTAGATTAATAAAAGATATGACGCGACGCAAAACAACATTTTGGGCACTTCTAATCCTCACTCTCTCCGCCATCTTTGTAGGGATAAAGCTGTACCAACAGTCTTCAAAAGCAAAGACACAAGAGAGATACGCAGTGATCCTCTCGCTCGACGGCTTTAGGTATATGTACCTAGACGAGATACCCACCCCGTTTCTCGACGCCATGGCAGCAGAAGGGGTATCAGGCTCCCTACAGCCCTCCTACCCCAGCAACACCTTCCCCAACCACTATAGCATGGCCACAGGACTTTATCCCCAAAATCACGGCATTGTCAACAACCGTTTTTGGGTCAATGAACTCAACGACTATTACCGTCTCGGTGATAGCACTCGAGTATACAATCCTGCCTTTTATGGGGGTGAACCCATCTGGAATACCGCTGAGAAACAAGGGATAAAAGCAGGCTCCTACTTCTGGGTAGGCTCTGAGACAGCTGTGCAAAATATGCACCCTAGCTATTGGAAAAAGTATGATGCCGACACCTCCTTTACAGCTCGTGCCGACTCCGTGATCGCGTGGTTACAAAAGCCGATTGAAGAGCGTCCTCGCCTTATCACCTGGTATCTCCAAGAGCCCGATCACACTGGTCACACTTGTGGTACCAGGAGTGACGAACTCAAGGCGATGGTTGCCAAGGTGGATAGTGTGGTAGGCTACTTTAGGAGTGAGCTAGCCAAGCTTCCCATCGCTTCACAAGTTGATTTTATTATAGTCTCCGACCACGGGATGAAAGATTATGAGCCCGAAAAACTCGTCAACCTTTGGGACTACCTTCCAGCAGATAGCTTTAGCTATATCGTTGATGGCACCCCCACCCTCCTCTACACCAAGCACCCAGAGTATATTGACGAGGCTATGTCGGTGCTTGAAAAGATTCCAAATATCACCGCCTATCGAAGGGCCGATGTACCTGCACGCTTCCACTTTAGCGAAGGAGAGCGACTCGGAGACATCGTCGTAATGCCCGAATTCGGTGGCTATATATTCTTCAGAGAAGAGCCAGAGCTCAAGCTTGCTGCCGGTCACGGGTTTGATAATTCAGTGCCCGAGATGCAAGCCATATTCTTTGGTGTAGGTCCCTCATTTGCCAAAGGCAAAAAGGTGAGTCAAGTCCCCAACGTAGCCATCTACCCACTCCTCTGCCACCTACTCCAGCTAACACCAGCCTCCAACGATGGCACCGAAGAGGATGTGCAGAAGCTCCTAGGCCACTAAACGCATAGCACGCAGAAACTATAAAAAGATATCGGGCAAGCCCTTCCTAAAGGACTTGCCCGATACTTTTACCTACTAAATTAATAACGATTAGTGGTGAGATAGATAGTTAGCTACGCTATCGTGGCTCTCCTTGATCGCCTCCTGGCCATCATTCCAGTTGGCAGGGCACACCTCACCATACTCCTCATAGTGCTTCAGGGCATCTACCATACGAAGCACCTCATCCACATTACGTCCGAGTGGCAGGTCATTCACCAGCATATGGCGTACAATACCCTCCTTATCAATCAGGAATAGACCACGGTAAGCTACAGGATTACCCTCAAAAATCAGGTTCCCCTCCTCATCATAATCCTCCTCACCAGCCAAAACGCCGAAGTTCTGAGAGATCACCTTTGAGAAGTCGGCAACAATTGGATACTCTACCCCCTTGATACCACCCTCCTTACGATCCTGAGAAAGCCAAGCAAAGTGCGAGAATTGGCTATCCACTGAGCAACCAATCAGCTGCACATCACGCTTCTCAAACTCCGCAAGCTTTGCCTGGAATGCGTGTAGCTCCGTAGGACACACAAAGGTAAAGTCCATAGGGTAGAAGAAAAGGACTACATACTTCTTTCCCTCAAATTGCGATAGGGTGAAGTTCTCAATAAACTGACTACCCTTCACAGCCGTTGCACTAAAATCAGGTGCTTTCTTTCCTACTAATGTAAACATATCTATTTGTAAATCTTAATCCATCACGCACCTACAGAAAAAGTTTTGTGACGGGGTGAATAAAAAAACAACTTTCTAAAGAAGGAAAATCTTCTCCTCCTCTATTACCAATAACATTCATCACCCCCGAAATGTTTAGAAAACAAATCTTGACATCGGAAAATTATTATCGCCTGCAAAAAAACACTCGCCACGACACTCCTATACCACTTTTTCCATTGACTATTACCCCATAGTGTAAGTAGCCAAAAGTTGAGTTGCAACTAAGCAATCGGCGAGTTGCAACTAAACAATTGCCGAGATGCAACTAACCGATTGCTTAGTTGCAACTCAATTAACGCCATCATATCACACTGAAAAACAATGGGTTACAAAATCACTTTCAACGCCCTAAAATAAGGCAAAAAAACCCCAATCTCCAAGTCAAAAGAAGTACAATAAGCCTATTACCCCGCACGAAACACTCAGCAATTGTGGTTGAATAAAAGCTAAATAACAGACTCCTCAATACACAGGGCTAAGGGTACATCTTTGTTACTATCGTGGAATTGTGGTAATTTTGAATGGTAATTGACAACGTGGCGGCACCATACCTTACGTATGGAAGTGCCAATAATACTACCTTATCACATAGCAAATGAGTAACAAAGAAACCGACGAAAAAGAGCTAAAACTACCATGGAGCAATAAACAACCATGGTGGCTTAGGCTTTTGATACATATAGGACTGATTGTATTAGCTGGATTATTGCTTCTTTGGGGGTCAATGTTTTTCCTCAAAATATACACCCGTCACGGCAAAGCCATAGAGACACCCGATATCATTGGGCTTTCGCAAGTCGAAGCCTCTGAGATGCTGGGGCGGTCGCACCTAAATATGGAGGTGGTTGACTCCGTCTATGTAGAGGGTCAGACCCCTGGCATCATACTAGATACTACTCCCAAGGCGGGCTCACGCATCAAGCCCCACCGCACGATCTTTGTGACGGTCAATACGATGAACGTCAAGAGCATCAAGATCCCTGAGTTTGAAGAGCTATCGGAGCGCTCAGTGGAGATGATGCTAAAGGGTGCTGGTTTTAAGAATGTCACGATAGAATATGTACCAGGGCCACACCATCTACTGGTGTTGCATCTCAAGGATAGCACTGGCAGGTACCTCAGTGCAGGCGAGCGTATTCCTTACAACACCCACTTGATTATGGAGGTCTCCTCGGCCGAAGAGTACGAGACAGCGATGATGGATAGCCTTCAGAATAGTTCGCTAGACCTTCCGCTTGACACCCCAATTGAGGAGCCATCAGGAGAAAACTGGTTTTGAGTAAAGCCCCATGGCGATAGATAAGTACATAGACTACGAAGCAACGGAAGAGGAGGACCTTCTAGAAGAGGAGGAGCCGACCCTAGAGGAGCAGCTCTATGAGCACTTCTCTTGCGTGGTAGATAAAGGGCAGACGCCCCTACGCATCGACCGCTTCTTAGTAGATCGCATGCCCAAGGTTAGTCGCAATCGCATTCAGCAAGCCGCTGAGGCGGGTGCCCTCTTTGTGGATGATAGGACTGTAAAATCCAATTACAAGGTACGCCCTGGCGAAGTGGTCTCACTGCGGCTAGAGCGCCCTCCCTACGAACTAGAGATTATCCCCGAGGATATCCCTCTCAACATTCTCTACGAAGATCCTTACCTAATGGTGGTCAATAAGCCAGCAGGTCTGGTGGTTCACCCAGGTCACGGCAATTATACGGGCACCCTCCTCAATGCCCTTGCCTATTATCTAAAGGACGACCCTAAGTACGACCCCAACGACCCCAATGTGGGCCTCGTCCATCGCATTGATAAGGACACGAGTGGTCTGCTACTAATCGCCAAGGAGCCTACGGTTCGGACAGCTCTTGCACGGCAATTCTTTGAGAAGAGTACTCGTAGGGAGTACCAAGCAATCATTTGGGGGCGTCCAAAGGAGCGGGAGGGGACGATCCGCACCAACCTAGCACGTGATCCTCGGGATAGGATGATTATGACCACCTTTCCCTACGAGGGAGAGGTCGGAAAAACAGCCGTCACCCACTACAAGGTGGAGGAAGAGCTGGGATATGTCTCACTCATTAGGTGCCAGCTAGAGACTGGTCGAACTCATCAGATCCGTGCCCATATGAAGAGTATTGGGCATCCGATCTTCAATGACGAGCGGTACGGTGGGAATGAAATACTTAGAGGCAATCGCTTTGCCAATTACAAGAAATACATTGAGAATTGTTTTGCTCTCTGCCCCCGACAGGCACTACATGCCCAGACACTTGGCTTTTATCACCCTGTGAGGAAGGAGCAGATGGATTTTACTTCACCTTTGCCAGAGGATATGTCGGCACTCCTAGAGAAGTGGCGACGATATGTAGAGGCTGGCTCCATTGAACCTATAGAGGTATGAATCGACACCCTAAGATAGCTCTTGTAGCAGGTGGCTACAGTAATGAATATGAGGTCTCCCTCAAGAGTAGAGAGGGCATCCTCCACTTTTTGGAAGGGGCACCACTGGAGATTTTCCCCGTGCTCATCACTCACGAGAAATGGGTGGTACAGCTAGAGGGAAAGGAGTACCCCATTGACCGCAACGACTTCTCCGTTCAGATTGATGGCACCAAGGTAACCTTTGACTACGCCTATATTACCATCCACGGTACGCCTGGGGAGGATGGGCTCTTCACCGGCTACCTAGATATGCTACGGATCCCCTATAGCTGTTGCCCCACAGCCATCGGTGCACTCACCTTTAATAAGTACCTCTGCAAGCACTTTCTCCATAGCTTCGGCATCAAGATTGCGCCAAGTGTAAGGTTGCAGAAGGGCGATCCTATTCGTCCTATTATCCTTGCGGTAGAGCCCGGCTTGCCCGCCTTTGTAAAGCCTAATGCTGGGGGGAGCAGCGTTGCTACTACCCGAGTGGACGAAGTGAATGAGCTACTACCAGCAGTTGAATTAGCCTTTAGCGAAGCCGATGAGGTGCTGATCGAGGGTTTGATTACCGGTACAGAGGTTACCTGTGGCGCCTACAAAGATGGTGAGGGACTGCATATCCTTCCCGTGACTGAGGTGGTGCCGAAGAATCAATTCTTTGATTACGATGCGAAGTACAATGGTGCAGTGGAGGAGATTACTCCCGCCCGCATTTCACCCGAGATGACGGCTGAGATTCAGCAACTCACACGTGAGATCTATGGATATCTCGGTGCGTCGGGGATCATTCGAGTAGACTTTATCATTGAGGAGGGGGTGCCAGTGCTCCTCGAGGTCAATACCACTCCCGGTATGACAGCCACCAGCTTTATCCCTCAGCAGGTACATGCCGATGGCAAGAAGGTGGGCGACGTATTGATGAGTATTATCCAGTATCATTTAGAAAACCATAAGAGAGATAAATAGCCATGATGAAGACCGACGACATATATTTTGAGAGCATTCGCCCTTATATTGATAGCGAGGTACAGGAGGTGGTAGCACACCTAGTCCAGCAAGAGGAGGTTCAGGGTATCCTCCATCACTTCTATGGGGATATCAGTAGGGAGCAATTAGATAAGATGGTGGAGAGATCGACCTCCATCTACAACTTCAAGGAGACTTTCCTCAAGCCAGTGATTGAAGCAATCCTCAAGGACTCTACCTTTTCGCTTACTATCTCAGGCAAGAGCAAGTTGGTAAAGCGTGGTGAGGAGAAGCAACTCTTTATCTCGAATCATAGAGATATCATTCTCGACTCTGCCTTTCTCAACTACCTACTCTACAGCTCGGGGCTAGGCTTTCCACGCATCGCTATTGGGGATAACCTACTTATTAGCGAATGGATAAGGGTGGTGGTACGATTGGCCGATGCCTTTATCGTAAAGCGAAGCCCCTCCATGCGTGAGATGCTGATAGAGAGCAAACGACTCTCTAATTATATTCTAAGCTCAGTGGCTGGCGGTGAGGCTTCTGTATGGCTTGCACAGAGTGAAGGACGACGTAAAAACTCCGATGACCGTACGCAGACAGCGGTACTCAAGATGCTTACCCTCAGTGCCGAGCGAGGAGAGAGTGAAGCAGAGCTCCTCAGCAAACTGCACATTACGCCTGTGGCGATCACTTACGAGTACGATCCTTGTGACTATCTCAAAGCCAAGGAGATGCTGGCTAAGAAGCTGGATCCTTCGTGGAAAAAGGCGCCACTAGACGACCTCATCAATATGCAGACTGGGCTAGAAGGGCAGAAGGGGAGAGTACACTTTGCCATCGGCGAGACCCTCTACGACCTTTCTACTATCACACAAGCAGCTGAGACGAAGCAGGAGGTTCTGAAGCTAGTAGCCGAGGAGATTGACCGACAGATATTCACCCTTTACCGCTTCTACCCCAATAATTACGTTGCCTTTGATGCACTCCATGGCGGTGAGCAGTTTGCCAAAATGTATAGCGAGAAGGAGAAGGCAACCTTTGAGAAGTACCTAGCCCAACAGATAGCTAAGGTAGAGGCAGCACCGGAGCATCACCAGTTTTTGAAAGAGAAGATACTGGAGATGTACGCTACACCACTAAAGAATCACTTGATTACCACCAAGCAATATAGATAGCATTATGAAAAGAGCTTTAATTATAGTAGACCCTCAATTGGACTTCATCACAGGTACCCTCCCAGTAGGAGGTGCCTCGGAGGCAATGGATCGTTTGGCTAAAGCACTGCCAAAGATCGCAGCCGACCAAGTCTTTGTGACCATGGACGCCCACCCTATCAAGCATTGTAGCTTTGAGCCCAATGGTGGCATCTGGCCTACCCACTGCGTAAAGTATAGCACGGGAGCTGCCATTTGGGAGCCTCTAATGGAGGCACTCATTGCACTTCCCTGCCCTATCAGTTTTATAGAGAAAGGGTGCGATCTAGACCGCGATCAGTACAGTGCTTTTGAGGATAGCTACCCTAAGGAGCTAGAGAGTGCCGAGGAGATTCTACTCTGCGGGCTAGCGGGGAATGTCTGTGTGCTCAATAGCCTAAAGGATCTAGTCCGCCATGGACTAGCGAGTAAGATCACAGTGCTCACGGATGCCTCCCCTAGCCTCGACGATGGCACAGCCCTCAATGAAATCATAAGAGAGACCAAAGTAAAATCTGTAACATTAGAGAATCTAGATAAATAATATGAGTTGGTTTGACTGCAAAATAACATACGAAAAGGAGATTAATCAATCGGGAAAGATGCGCAAGGTAAGTGAGTCTTACCTGGTAGATGCAGAGTCTTTTACAGAGGCAGAGACCCGTATCTCTGAGGAGATGCACAACCGAGGAAGCTACATTGTAGACAGCGTCCGTAAGGTACGCCTGTACGAGCTTTTCCTTGATGATAAGAGCGAGCGATATTACAAGAGCAAGGTGGGCTTCATCACCCTTGATGAAAAGGCAGGGGTGGAGAAGCGGAAGTTTGTGCAGATAATCGTACAAGCCGATGACCTCGATGAGGCACTTGAGAACCTCCACAAAGGGATGAAGGATACGCTCGGAGACTACGAGGTGGCAAGTATCACAGAGACCACCTACATGGATGTATTTAAGTACCAAATAAATACTGGGGAGGAAGCAAAGTGAGTATCAAAGAGCGGCTAGAGACACTCCGACGAGAGCTCCCAGAGGGTACAAAGCTCATTGCGGTATCTAAGTACCACACCGAGGCAGAGGTGATGGAAGCATACGATGCGGGTCAACGACTTTTTGGTGAGAACCGTGTTCAGGAGCTACTCCCTAAGGAAGAGCACTTACCCAAGGATATAGAGTGGCACCTCATCGGTACGCTACAGAGGAATAAGGTCAAGTACGTGGTGCCCTTTGTCTCTATGATACACAGCATCGATAGCCTTCGACTACTACAGGAGGTGGAGAAGCAGTGTGTGAGACTAGGGCGTGAGACGTTGCCAGTACTTCTACAGATACACATCTCAGGCGAAGAGACTAAGCACGGCTTTACCGAGGATGAGCTCCAAGAGCTCCTCCAGAGTGGTGAGATAGAGGGGCTGCAGCATGTCCAGATTTGTGGGCTGATGGGTATGGCCGCCCTCACCGATGATATGAGTGTCGTGGAGGGGCAGTTCGCACACCTACAGGAGTTATTCCAATCCCTCAAGGAGGGAGCATTCAAGGGGAGTCCATACTTCTCTGAGCTCTCTATGGGGATGACTCACGACTACCCTTTGGCTCTGAAGCACGGAGCCACCTACATCAGAGTAGGAAGTGGTATTTTTAGTTAAATCAAAGGAAATAAGTGGCTTGTATCATTTATTTACCTACTTTTGTGTAAGAATGTAAAGGGGAAGCACCCCGCTTGGTAATGACTAATTCTATAGAGATAAAGGGCTATGAAGGAGCAAGATTATGACTCAGAGAAAGACCTCGACTTAGAGGACTACGAGGATGATGACGAGCTCGATTGGTACGATGAAGAGCTACTGGACTACGTTCGAGAAGAGACTAAGGATATGGAGCGTATCAATGACCTCCTAGACCAAGACCTCCTATATCTCTTTGAGCTATGGGATGAGTACACCGAGGGCATTGAGGGTGATGAAGATGAGGTGGAGATAGATATTGACGACCTCTATCAATTTGTACAAAAGACAGCTGCTGAAGATGAGCAGGACATAGATATCAGTCAGGAGGACTTGGTACTGCTGCTACAGCTACAGCAAGAATTTGATGAATCATTGGGGGAAGAGGATTAACCATTTAACAGAAGAGAATTATGACAAAGTTTCAATCTATTTTAGGAGTAACTACAGTATCATTAGGTCTGCTATTGAGCGGATGCGGGGCATCTAATTCAGTAAAGGGTCTCGGCATTGGTGCTGCCGCTGGTGCAGCTATCGGAGCCGGTATCGGTAAGGTGGCTGGCAATACCGCTATGGGTGCCGCAATAGGTACCGCCCTGGGTGGTGCTGCGGGTGGTATCATCGGCGATCAGATG
The DNA here is from genome assembly GCF_022845615.1 of Porphyromonas somerae. Lineage (NCBI taxonomy): Bacteria > Pseudomonadati > Bacteroidota > Bacteroidia > Bacteroidales > Porphyromonadaceae > Porphyromonas > Porphyromonas somerae. The sequence continues at coordinate 1,703,878 of NZ_AP025559.1, forward strand.
GATAAGCAAGCTAAGGAGCTAGAGGAGCAGATACCAGAGGCCACTGTAGAGACAGTGAATAATGGTGAAGCGATCCGCGTTACCTTTGATAGTGGCATCCTATTCGCTACTAGCTCTAGCACACTCAACCAAGCATCGCGTGACGCTCTCCGCAAGTTTGCAGAGAATATGAATGCCAATCCTGATACCGATATCAAGATTATTGGCCACACCGATGCCACTGGTAGGTATGAGTACAATATGAAACTCTCTGAGGAGCGTGCCATGAGTGTTCGCAACTTCCTACGTGGCTACAATGTAGATGTCGCTCGTATGACTAGCGAAGGGGTGGGACCAGACCAACCTGTAGTGGACAACTCAACCCCAGAGAATAGAGCTAAGAATCGCCGAGTAGAGATATTCATTCTGCCTAATGCCAAGATGATCAAGGAGGCAAAAGAGGCAGCCGGTAAGTAAGTAGTCGTAAAGACAATATGTCCCGAGGGGTAGACGAAGTGTCGTCTACCCCTTTTTGCATCTATTACGGTAGAATTGGGTACCTTTACAGAATATATAAGAATAGGTTTAATGAGTTCGTATGGCAGATAGAGCAATTCACCCACTTCAAGAAATAATTACCAAGTACATAGCTGATAATAAGATTGATGAGGAGACCATCTCAGAAAGCTTATTCCTCACAGCTCTCCCGAGCTATGCTATTCCTTTGCCTAATGATAAATCCGTGGTGTCTTTTATTCTTTCGATTACACTGACTGGTTATTCTAGTGCTGAGCTAGGTGAAAGAATGGTAGCCGCCACCGTCAATTTCACCAATAAAACCATCCAATTTGAGGACCTTCCTAAGAACCTATTTGGATTCGACCAAAAGACAACACAGATGTCTATCCTACGGGCTCTCTATTTTATGATCCCTTCAGAGCAAGGCACCTATCACGACTCTCCATTACTTAAAAATAAGAAGTCACCCATATCTCAAGGTCTGCACATTCCACTAACAGAGAGCTACCAAATCGATGAACTGACGATGGATCTAGTCTGCACCCGTAAGAGATCGGATACAATAAGCTACAAAAAGATAGATATAGATAACGGCAAAGTAAAGACTACTGTTCACGACTCTATTCAACTACAGCAACAGGATTTTGAGGTCGATATCCCAGCCCACTTCATTACAGACACCTGCACCTGCACGGAATGTAAGTCTTATGAGGAGTGGTCCCCCTGCAGGCATATTGAAGTAGCATTGACCAGCATCAAGGAGACCCTTCCCGAGCTCTTCTTCAATCCAGACTACGGAAGAGACCAACTCATTGCCGACCTACAAGCCAAGCTTCCTGAGGAGGATCCACTCCGCACTGAGGGACAACTCGCCTACGACCAGAATGGGCATTATATGCTGATCCAACCCGATGACCTTTGCATCTCAGACCCAGCAGATACCCTAAAGGCACTGGGTCTCAACTTTAAGAGTACCACACCCAAAGCAGACCCCGAGCTCTCTCGAAAGTTGGCACAGAATAGGTTTCAACTATTCTTCTATATTTCTCCTATCTCATATCGATTTAATAGCAATATCAATCGGTGCTGGCTACCCCTACCAGCTCGTGGCAAACTAGCTGCATCGGGTAAGCTCAATCTCAACTTCGTCACCCTCCACAATATTGAGAAGCTCACCCTCCAGCTCTCCAACCTCACCGACGAGGAGGCACTTCACGCCACTTCTTACCTACAGCTTAGCAATACGATAGACGAGCGCTCGTGGGAATACAAGCCCTCCGTAGAGTCTGTGGCTACAATACATCAACTCAGGGGTATCCTAAAACAACACCCCCTCTATCTATACATTGACAAGTTCGATATTCAGAAATTCGAACAAAAGGGGCTTGAGCGACTTACTCAGCTGGAGCTTCACGACGAACTAGCAGAGGTTCGCCTTGATCTTATCCAGACCGACTTTAATCAGCAATTGATAAAGCTTCGCCCCACCCTACATGCAGGCGACCAAGAGATAGAGATCAACCCCGACACCATGATGATCCACCAAGCTTTTGTGATCATTGACTACAAGGAGGTCTACATCTTCAGGTCGGCAGCAGACTATCAGATGCTCAACTACCACCTACAGGTACTCAATAGAGAGAAGCCGATGATCCTCTACCAACCAAAGGATCTACCAAAGCTCTACGATACGGTCATCAAACCCCTCGGCAAGCTCTTTGAAATCAATTCAGAAGTACATAATAAGCATCAGCTCCAGGCAGAGCAAGCCACCGCCCAACTATTCCTCACCGATACCGATGAGGGGACTATCCGCCTCACCCCAGCAATTCAGTACGGTGAAGACTCAATACCTCTAACTGATAGAGCCCCTCTTTACGACCGTGAGACCAATACACTACTAGAGCGTGATGCCGACTTCGAGAACCAGTACCTAGAGTACCTCCGCAGTCTGCATCCCTCTTTCGATGACGCAGCTATCGAATTCACCCTTACAGGAGAGCAACTGATGGAGGATAACTGGCTCCTCAATTCTAGCGAAAAGCTACGCAATAAAGGGGTACAGATTTATGGCTCTGAGAGCCTAAAGAACTTCCGCTACAACCTCCATACCCCCACCATCTCCATCTCCACTTCGAGTGGGATAGATTGGTTTGACCTCAAGATCAATATCAAGTTTGGAAAACAGACAGCTTCGCTACAAGAGGTAAGGAAGAGTGTGATGAATAAGAGCCAATACATACAGCTCTCCGATGGTACCGTCGGAATCCTCCCCGAGGAGTGGCTAGAGCGGTATGCCCGATACTTCCAAGTTGGCCGACTACGCAAAGACAAGTTAGAGATCTCCAATTACCAGTTCAATATCATCGACCAACTCTATGACGACCTCCCCAAGCGACCCAAATACATAGAGGAGATGATGGAGCGCCGTCGCCGACTTCAAAACCTCACCAAGCTCACTCCCCACCCGATCCCCAAAGGGATCAATGCAGAGCTGAGAAGCTATCAGCAGAGTGGCTTTGATTGGCTACTATTCCTCAACCAAAACCAACTAGGAGGCTGCCTTGCCGACGATATGGGACTAGGAAAAACCCTACAGGTCATCACCCTACTCCAGCACCTCAAGGAGCAAAGTGGCAAAAAGCCACTACCCCCACACCTCATCGTGCTACCCACCTCACTGCTATTCAATTGGCAAAAAGAGCTAGATAAGTTTGCCCCTTCCCTCACCTATCTAGTCTACCGAGGAGGCGATAGAGCCTCCCTAAGAGAGCTATTCTCACAGTACGACATCATCCTCTCCACCTATGGAGTGGTCTCCAACGACATTGAGGAGCTCTCTCAAATCACCTTTGAATATGCTATACTCGACGAGAGCCAAGCGATTAAGAATCCACTCTCCAAGCGATACAAGGCAGTGCGTCTTCTTCAGGCGAACCACCGCCTTGCCCTCACAGGTACTCCGATTGAAAACAATACCTTCGACCTCTACGCCCAGATGAACTTCCTCAATCCAGGTATCTTTGGTAGTATGGACCATTTCCGCCAAAACTTTGCCAATGCGATTGATAAGCAACGCGATGAGCGAAGCACTCACCTACTTCGGGATATGACACAGCCCTTCCTCCTTCGTAGGACAAAGAAGCAAGTAGCCACCGAGTTGCCCGATAAGACAGAGACAGTCCTCTATTGCGAGATGAAGGAGGAACAGCGAAAGGTTTACGACAGTCACAAGGAGCACTTCCGCGAGCAGCTCCTTAGCGAGATGGAGAACTCTAGCGAAGGAGAAGCACAGATGATGGTACTCCAAGCTCTCACCAAGCTACGACAGATCTGCAACTCCCCAGCCCTTATCTCCACAGAGAGCGAGGACTACGGTACACAGTCCATCAAACTAGATATATTGATGCGCAACCTCCGTGAAATCGAGTCGGAGCACAAAGCCCTCGTCTTTTCACAATTCACCTCCATGCTCGCCCTCGTCAAGAAGCGACTAGAGCTAGAGGACATCCCCTACGTCTACCTCGATGGATCCACTACCAATCGTGAGGCGGTGGTCCAGCAATTTCAAGAGGATGATGAGATACGGGTCTTCCTCATCTCCCTTAAGGCCGGTGGCACAGGGCTCAACCTCACCGCTGCCGACTACGTCTTTCTCATCGACCCTTGGTGGAACCCTGCAGTAGAAAACCAAGCCATCGACCGTAGCTACCGCATCGGTCAAGAGAAGCACGTCAATGCCTATCGCCTAGTCTGCAAAGAGACCATCGAGGAGAAGATCCTACAGCTACAAGAGAGCAAACGCTCCCTCTCCGAAGATATTATCCAAACCGATAAGATCCAAAAGAGCTTCTCCCGCGACGACATCGCCAACCTCTTCAAGTAACCTGAATAAGTACAGACCCACGAAGAGAGAGAGTTGCGACTTTCGACTAACTACGAATAAAGGCGGATAACCCATAGGTTACCCGCCTTTATTCATGTCAATAGCAATCTATTGAATCACCCAATTAAAGGGTTGAGATAGGTGCAATAGGTGCATCGCTATGTCTCTGGAAGTGATCTCTTGGATGCTCACATGCAGGGCACTTAGCTGGTGCTTTAAGTCCCTTCATAAGGAAACCACACTTACGGCACTGCCATACCACTTCCTTATCGCTCTCAAACATCTTATCCTCGCGGATACGCTTAGCAAACTCACTGTACACTCTAGAGTGCTCGCCCTCTGCAACAGCAATAGCTCTATAAGCAGCAGCAATAACTGGGAAGCCCTCCTTCTCTGCAGTCTCAGCAAATCCAGGATATACGCTCTCCATCTCCTCATGCTCTAGCTTAGCAGAAGTCTCTAGATTTTCAAGAGTAGTACCAATAGTACCTGCTGGGAACTCTGCATTTACATTGACCATTCCACCCTCAAGGAACTTAAAGAATCTCTTAGCGTGTGCCTTCTCTTGGTCTGCAGTTTGCTCAAAGAAAGCTTGCACCTCTACGAAACCATCTTTCTTCGCCTGGCTTGCAAAGAAGCTGTAACGAGCGTGTGCTTGGCTCTCATTAGCAAAAGAAAAGATTAGGTTCTTCTCGGTCTGTGTACCCTTCAAACTTTTTGTTGCCATACTTTACCTTTTATTTATAATTAGTTATTTCTTTGGAGCACTTAGCCCCTCATTCGTTACAAAGCTAATCATAATTAGGGAAATAAACAAGCAATAAAAGCATAAAAGTACCTACAAGTAGGTATTTGCTCGTAAGAAGCTCTTCAAAAGAAGAAAAGCTTCCTTGTAAAACTACAAAGAAGCTTTTAGACAAAAGAGCGGAAAACGGGACTCGAACCCGCGACCCCAACCTTGGCAAGGTTGTGCTCTACCAACTGAGCTATTTCCGCAGATGTTTCGCAATCTTAGGAGCATTTCTCCTCTTTTGCTTTGCAAAGGTACGACAATTATTTCAAACCACCAAATATCTAGCCAAGAAAAATAGTTAGCATGGGCTCGGACACTTCAATCCCTATAGACTAAAGCGGTAGCAAGTGCCAAGATCCCCTCCTGACGTCCTGTGAACCCCATCTGCTCATTAGTCGTTGCTTTGATAGATACCTGATCAACGTCTACTGAGAGTAGCTGTGCAATTACCTCCTGCATTGCGGGCACATACGGATTTATCTTGGGCTGCTCGGCCACAATCGTGGCATCAATATTCCCCACCTTATAACCTTTTTGGAGCACAAGCCTCGCCACCTCCTTCAGCAGCTGCTTCGAATCAGCTCCCTTATACTTAGGGTCATTATCGGGAAAGTGATAGCCGATATCCCTCAGTGCCAAAGCTCCAAGCAATGCATCACTAATCGCATGCAATAGCACGTCGGCATCGGAGTGCCCCTTCAGCCCCAAAGGGTATTCGATCTTCACCCCTCCAAGCCATAGCTCTCGTCCCGACTCAAAACGATGGACATCATACCCTTGGCCTACTCTAAATGGTACCATAGGACTAAAAATTAACTCCTACACCCAGTCTGAATGTATTATTAAGAGGTGAATTGGTCTGAGTAGCTAGGAAATAGGAAAGGTCCACCTTTGCCCACTCATAAATAAATCCTAACCCCAAAGTAAAACCACTATTAGTTCCCTTGGTAGGGTGCTGGTAATGATAGCCAGAACGAACAAAGAAGCGGCTGTCATAGGTATATTCTGCACCCACCAACCACATTACCTCTTTGAACTCCTCCGAGGCGCCACCAGTAGCATCACCAAATGAGCTCCCCATAGCTCGCCACATATTCATCTTATTGTAGGCGTCAGGAGCTTTCCGATCACTAGGATTGAAGGTAGGAGCTAATAATTTATTGGCCTCCAGATGTAGCCCTACCTGATGCTGTGGTGCGACATCGAGATCGAGCCCAACCCCCACTCTCATCTTGGCGGGAGCGAAAAGAGAAGAGCGACCACCATCATAGCTCATCTTACCACCCACATTATTGAGGGCCACAGCAGCTCTAAGTGCCCCCTTCATATCATTTGAGAACGTAAGACCTGTCTGATAGGTAGCCGAAATATCTACGAGGAAGTTATTGATCAACCCTTTGACCTCGCCCACTGAGTAGTTATAGTCACTCCTCAAATAACGCATAGAAGCCCCTAATGCCCAGTGCTGATTAAGGGCAATCGAGTAACCCAGATCCACAGCCAATTCGTATGGGACAATAGTCGTCGGGATCATCAATTCACGCTGAAAAGCCATCGCCTCTCCGATATGGAAATATCTGAGAGAGGCCGACACCGCATGATTGATCTCGCCTGTATTACCCCAAGAGTAATACCCAGTGAGGGTGGAGAGATTGATATCCTTAGCCACCTCAGAGAGCCAAGGGGTATAGACAAATGAGACGCCCCACTCCTTATCTATATAGGCAAGCTTAGAGATATTGTGATAAATAGAGTGCGCATCGGCTGTTGTAGTCAGCCCCACCTCTCCCATTCCGGCACTCCTGGCATCGGGAGTAATCGATAAGATAGGTGCTCCAGTTAGCACAGGGCTATAGGTCTTGGCACTTCCAGTCTCTTGAGCACTGGCATTATTTCCCCACACCCATAATAGTAGGGCGGTACTCACCAGTAGACTTTTGCCCCAAATCAGTAATTGTCTCATACTCACTTAATCCTTAAGAATACCAATTCTTCATTTTGCTCATTACAAATAAATAGGCCCTGCTCTCGCTCCATCTCCCACACCTGCTCCATAGCTGGTATAGCCACTAGATCGCCTATCTTGAGGAGGTAGTACCGACTGAGCTCAGTGATGACGGCCTCTATCAAAGTCCTCTCAGGGAGCATCAATTGATGCGCCTCCTCGAGGTGATCAGTAGTTAGCATCTTCACACCTTTCATAGAGTGCCGGCTCACCTCGTCATACGTTAGCCATTCACTCCACCGAAAGAGGGAGCAATCGAAATTCTCCTTCATACTCTCAGGCAAGCTACTATCCAATTCCTTGGCTCTCAGAGAGACCCCCACCGATAGATTTTCGTAATATCTACTGGCAAAGGCTGGGTCAATACACTTAGCTACCTTGCTGATACGGACAAGCCACATAGCCTTGGCTTCCACTCCGTGCATCCAATCGGGTTGGTAAAAATCCTTACCCGAATTACTCAATACATTGTCGGGTCGTGCCACAAAGTGCCTTATCTCCGCAGCTCCAGACACCCACGAGCTAAAGAGTTTCATAACCCACTAATAGCCTCATCAATTCTATGAAACATCACAGCAAGGTGTGAGTAAATAGAAGTATTCTGCACCACCACATGGTCTGGCACCATAATCCTAAATGGGGTAAAATTCCAGATAGCACTGATCCCACACTCCACCAATTTATCGGTCACCTCCTGGGCGACATCCACTGGCACGGTTAATATCCCTATGGATACCTCCTTATCTCGCCGCTCCTTAAGCTCCGATAAGTGATAAACAGGCGACCCACCTATCACCTCACCTACCACTTCATCTCGGATATCAAAGCCCCCCACAATATCCATACCAAACTGAGAGAGCCCTCTATCGTGCATCAAGGCGGCACCTAGATTGCCCACTCCAAATATATAAGCTTTGTGCGATAGATTGAATCCCAAAAAGCTCTCCAGCACCTCCACCATCTCAGCCACATCATATCCCACACGCGTTTTTCCCACGATCGAAACATAGGAGAGGTCTTTAGCCACAAGTGCCGAATCCACCCCTGTACTCTTGGCAATATGAGTAGAAGAAACCACCTTCTCACCTTGAGCCTCTAATAGTTTGACATACGCTAAGTACCAAGGGAGTCGCCTCAATGCTGGCTCTGGCACAATACTACCACCACTTATTTTTCTCTTCATATACTAATATATTCTCTGTACGTATTGCAAACTTATAAATAAATTTTGAGATTAATACCCCAGCCGACCTAAAAGCTCCCTTCTTGGCTCATCCTAAGATGGCTATAGAATAGGATAAAGATGCTATTTTTTGCCTAATACAAGGAAGGAAAATGGAACGTTGCAACAAGATATTTACTTCAATATAATCAGGTAAAAACCTTCTTGCAACTAAGCAATCGGCGAGTTGCAACTAAGCATTTGCCGAGTTGCAAGAAAGCTTTTGCTTAGTTGCATCTCGCCGATCGCTTAGTTGCATCTCGGCAAACGCTTCCGTATGACATTGAATTACAGCTAGTTACAAAATGGGGTTTCACAGCCCTCTTTTAGTTAGTTTTTCCACCTTATTTAGCCATTTGAAACTCTGGGTGAATGGGGATCCCCACGATTGACATCTCTAATGCATAACCCTCGCTTTTGATACCACACATTTTAGATATTAACTAAAAAGAGGTACCTTTGAGGAATACTAAATAAGAGAGGACTGGTATAATATATATATGAATAAATACAGCGACAAAGTAGGAGAAGCCAAGCGCCGGCTTGGGATTGTGGGGCACTCGGCAGGGCTCACTCGTGCGATAGAAGTGGCTTTGCTCATCGCCCCTACCGATGTAAGCGTCTTGGTTACTGGAGAGAGTGGCGTGGGAAAGGAGGCTTTCCCGCAACTCATACATCAAAATAGCATTCGCAAGCATGGCCCGTATGTAGCGGTCAACTGCGGTGCTATCCCTGAGGGTACGATTGATTCCGAGCTATTTGGTCACAAGAAGGGATCCTTTACCGATGCCGTCACCGAGCGTCGAGGCTACTTTGAGGTGGCTAATGGAGGGACTATTTTTTTGGACGAAGTAGGTGAGCTCCCTTTGGCCACTCAGGCAAGACTATTGCGCGTGCTGGAGTCGGGAGAATTTATGAAGGTAGGCTCTTCGGAAGTTCAGCGTACCGACATCCGAGTGGTTGCTGCCACCAATGTGGACCTAGCAGAAGCCGTAAAACGTGGTCGATTTAGGCAAGACCTCCTCTATCGTCTCAATACGGTCACGATAGAGTTGCCACCGCTAAGGGAGCGGGGCGATGACATCTCTCTACTCTTCCGAAAGTTTGCTGGCGACTTTGGAGATAAATACCAAATGCCACCTATCCGCCTTAGTGAGGATGGGAGGGAGCTACTAGAGACCTACTCATGGCCTGGCAATATTCGTGAATTGCGCAATCTTGTGGAGCGACTAAGTGTTTTGGTGGAGGATAGAGTGGTTACCTCCGAAGTGCTGCTGGCACACCTACCTACCAATGCGCTTGTACGCCACCCAGCCATCATCTCTGATTACTATAGGGGAGGAGACGCTCCACACCAGCCAAATGGTCAAAACTTCGACAATAGATCCGGAGGGGATACACTTGAAAACAATGCCACTCTAGGAGCACTCTATACGATGCTGCGAGATGTGCAGGGCAATGTAGGGGAATTGACTCAGCTCCTCTACAGACTGCTACAAAGCCAGCACATGGCTACCCAGCCTATCCAAAGCCTAGCCGCTCCAGCTCACAACCCCATTACCGACCTAGGGATACAGGAGGAGGAGAGCGAGCTAACTCATGCGGAGGACTTCCACGACCTGCTAGAAGATGGTAAAGTAATAACGCTCAAGGAGATGGAGGAGAGGTACATCGACTATGTACTGAAGAAGAATCACGGTGCCAGGCGACAAACAGCCGAAGACCTGGATATATCAGAGCGAACGTTATACCGTAAACTAAATAGAGAGGGCTAAAATAATGAAGAGCAGTATTCACTTTATAGGAGTAGGCACCATCTTGGCAATCATATTGGCAGGGTGCAAGGTTTCATATAGTCTTAATGGAGCCAGTATCGACTACACCAAGGTAAAGACCATCCATATTTCCGACTTCCAAAACCTAGCCCCCATCGTCTACCCTCCTTTGGCCCAAAAGCTATCTGAGGACCTTAAAGATAGATTTCAAAAGCAGACAAGGCTTTCGCAAACCAATCAGATAGGTGACCTCAACATAGAAGGGGAGATCGTAGGATATGACCTTACCGCAGAAGCGGTTCAGGCCGATGCCTATGCGGCTAAGACCAAACTGACCATGAGGGTCAACATACGATATACCAACACAGTCAATGAGGAGGAGAGTTTTGAGAGAGAATTTACCTCCTTTACCGTATTTGATAGCTCACAGATGTTTAATAACGTGCAAGACCAATTGATAGAGGACCTCACGAAGGATATTATCAATCAGATCTTTAATGCCACCGTAGAGAATTGGTAAATTGACGCCCAATAGATATGACCAAAGACGAGCTTAAATCAATCATCGAGCAACCGCATACCGCCGATAAACACCACCTACCAGAGCTACTGGAGCTGAGCAGGCAATACCCCTACTCGGCACCACTGCAGACACTAATACTGCTACTCCTACACAAGGTGAACGACCTGAGGTATGCCAGCGAGCTCCATGAAAGAGCACTAGCACTACCAAATCTTCGGAGGCTCTATACCCAGCTCAATGCCAACCCTACTACTCTTATTCAAAACGATAAAACCCCTTCAAGCGAAAGCAAAGACAGCAGCTTCGGACTCATTGATGCCTTTTTGGAGCAGCACCCAGAAGATAGCTCGGACATAGAGGAGCTACTCGATGCCACCCCTGCTACGCCACCAGCAACGCAGACCGTAGTTGAGCAACAAAATACAGAGGAAATAATATCGGAGTTCCTAGACCTGGGCGAGAAAGCAGAGGTGATAGGAGTAACACCCGACACTCCACAAACCTCCGAGCGATCTAATTTCCCAGCAAAAAGTACTTCCGCAGACCACCCTATCGAAACAGAGGAAGAACTATTCACCGAAACCCTAGCTCGTATGTACATTCGACAGGGAAAGTACCAACGAGCCGAACGCATATTAACACAAATAAATTTGGAATTTCCCAAAAAAAGTGGTTACTTTGCCGAACAATTAAACTTTCTCAAGAAACTAATTGAAAACAATTCGGAAAATAGGTAGCAAAAGCCATAAAGGGATGCTCAATTATAGGCACGCACCTCGGATATCCGAAGTATATAGAACAGCATAAAAGTATAGAAAAAAGAGCGTATGTATGTATTTCTTTCAATACTGATCGTATTGGCTTCCATAGCGATTGTCTTCGTCATCACCATCCAAAACTCTAAAGGTGGTGGACTAGCTTCAGGTTTTGCAGCAAGCAACAACGTTATGGGAGTGAGGAGGACCACCGACCTGATAGAGAAGATCACTTGGGGACTGGCAATTGCTATAGCCGTACTCGCAATTATTTCTGTGAAGTGGGCACCACGCAGCACAAGCACCCAATCAGAGAGTGTGATCTCTGACTACGTTGACCAGGCTACCCTGCCAGTAGCACCAGAGGCAGCAACACCATTTGGCGACACGCCTGCCACTACCGAGGCTCCTGCAGAGCAAACTCCCTCTGAACCAGTGACTGAGTAACAGAGCTAAGAGGCTGAAAGAGATCGTTTTTGTAGACTCAATAGTTGAGAAACTTGGTAGTCTCGTCTTTTTTTGGTTACTTTGCCAATCGTAAGTATAATATATAAGCATTTATAAATAAGAGATGTCACGAATTTGTCAAATCACAGGCAAGAAGGTTATTACAGGTAATAACGTTTCTCACTCTCTAAGAAGAACTAAGAGGACGTTTAAGCCAAACCTTTTTGATAGAAACTTTTACTGGCCTGAGCAAGATTGCTGGATCAGAATCCGTGTGTCTGCAGCAGGGCTACGCCTTATCAATAAGATCGGCCTCAATGCAGCACTTGAGAGGGCTAACGCACAAGGACACCTGAAGGAGATAATTGTCCTGGACAAGTAACTAACAAACACAGCGTATAAAGCAAGGAAGATATGTCTAAGAAAGGTAAAGGCGATCGTGTACAAGTAATACTAGAGTGCACAGAGCATAAGGAGAGCGGTTTGCCAGGGACTTCAAGGTATGTTACCACCAAAAACAAGAAGAATACCACTGGTAGATTGGAGCTGAAGAAGTACAATCCTATCCTCAAACGTATGACAATACATAAGGAGATTAAGTGATAGGTCTACGCAAGGAATAGATTAACGTATAAAATAGAAGGAGCAAGCTATGGCAAAGAAAGCGATGTCGAAGCTGCAGAAAGGCGATGGACGTACTTTCTCAAAGGTTATCAAGATGGTGAAGTCACCTAAGACTGGGGCGTACATTTTCAAGGAGGAGATGGTGCCTAACGAGATGGTTAAGGAGTACGTGAAGAAGTAATCTATCTGCTTTCGACACAAAAATAACATTAGAGGGGGCTGACAATCATAAGGGAAAATAAAAGCGACACTGGTGAGATCAATTATTTCTCACTTCGCTGGATATAGGTAAGAGCTTAAAAGGACTTGATGCAACCTTTTAAGCTTTTTACTTTTATGCAATAATCAAGAGTGGCAAGTAATTAGTAGATGGAGTGGTTACCAATTTCTAAAAAGGAAGTAGAGCAAAGAGGATGGAGCGAGCTGGACGTCATCATCATGAGTGGTGATGCCTACGTGGATCATCCCTCTTTTGCCAATGCCGTTATTGGTAGGGTACTCGAAAGTGCAGGCTACAGGGTGGCCATCGTGCCACAACCCAATTGGCGTGACGACCTTAGGGACTTCAAGAAGCTCGGTAAGCCCCGACTATTCTTTGGTGTATCTCCAGGAAATATGGACTCCATGGTCAATCATTATACCGCTGCCAAAAGACGCAGGTCGGATGATGCCTATACTCCCGATGAGCGCTCCGATATGCGTCCCGACTATCCTAGCTTGGTTTATACCCGTATACTGAGGGATCTATACCCCGATACGCCTATCCTATTGGGCGGCATCGAAGCATCACTTAGGAGGCTTACCCACTACGACTATTGGCAGGATAAGCTACTGCCAGGAATGCCCTATATGAGTGATGCCGACCTAGTACTCTATGGGCTGGGAGAAAAGTCGGTGCTAGAGATTGCCTCACTACTTGATAAGGGTGCATCGCTAGACAATATCAAACAACTTCCCCAAGTAGCCTACACCATACCTGCTGCTCAGTTCACTCCAAAGGAAGATGATATCAAGCTACACAGCCACGAGGAGTGCCTTAAGAGCAAGATGGCGTATGCCAAGAACTTTCGCCACATTGAGGAGCAGAGCAACTCGCTCAATGCTCATAGGCTTTATCAAGAGATCGGAGAGGAGGTCATCGTAGTCAATCCACCCTACCCTCTCCCCACCACGGCAGAGGTCGATAGTTATTACGCACTCCCTTACACCCGACTTCCACACCCTCGATACAGGGGCAAGACCATACGTGCTTACGAGATGATTCGACACTCTATCAATATGCACCGCGGCTGCTTCGGAGGTTGCGCTTTCTGCACCATCTCAGCACACCAAGGGAAGTTTATCGTCTCCAGAAGCCAAGAATCTATTGTAGAAGAGGCAAGGAAGGTGACGAAAATGCCTGACTTTAAAGGATACATTAGCGACCTTGGTGGACCAAGCGCCAATATGTATCAGATGCATGGAAAGGATATGAATATCTGCCAAAAGTGCCTACGTCCCTCCTGCCTCTACCCCAAGATATGCCCCAATCTCAATGCCGACCACCGACCTCTACTCAATGTATACAAGGCAGTAGACGCCCTCCCTGGCATTAAGAAAAGCTTTATCGGAAGTGGCGTTAGATATGATATGCTCGTGCACGACTACAAGTCGCCCGACCTCAAAGAGGCGGCACGGCAGTATACCGAAGAATTGATCCAAAATCACGTTTCGGGAAGGCTCAAAATAGCACCTGAACATACCTCTACCAAAGTATTAGATATCATCAGGAAACCCTCCTTTGACACCTTCTACAAGTTCAAGAACATCTTCGACCAAATCAATAGTAAGTACCAGTTGAAGCAACAGCTTGTCCCCTACTTTATCAGTAGCCACCCAGGCTGCACCGAAGCCGATATGGCAGAGTTAGCGGTCATCACCAAGTCACTCAACTTCCACTTAGAGCAAGTGCAAGACTTCACCCCTACTCCAATGACCGTTGCCACCGTCATCTACTATAGCGGTATACACCCCTATACACTCCAAGAGATTCCTGTAGCTAGAGGAAAGAAAGCCAAGGAGACCCAGAGACAATACTTCTTTTGGTATCAAAGAGAGAAGCGAAATGCCATCATCAACTCCCTTAAGAAGATAGGGCGAAACGACCTCATAAAGAGTCTATTTGGCAATCAAGAAATACCCAAGGGGAATAGAGTGCCCACTCGAAAAGGACAGCCTAAGAAGAGAGGACGACGGCCATAAAGCACCTCAATGATTATATGTTGCAAAATGATACATCTCTCAAGTTAATCATTTATAAATGTCAGAGCATACCTCGCGGGGTATGCTTTCTTATTGTTAAATAACCGCTTAGAGTGGTTGTAGATGTTCCATTTATTCCTTTAATTTGCAACAAGTCAAGTAATAAATAATAGCATAGAATACAATGAAAAAAGGATTAATGATTGCTGGAATAGCACTGAGTTGCTCCTTGATAGGAGCAATGGGAGGGGCGGCCGTTTACTCTAATAGCCTAAAGAGTGAAGACGCAACGTACGAAGCGAGGACGTCAGAAGCAGGTGGGGTATTCAAACAACCCAAGATGACCCCCGCACTTTTTTCATCTTCCAGTGGAGCCCCCGACTTTGTAGAGGCTGCTGAGAAAAGTATCAATGGAGTGGTCAATATTCGTAGTGAAGCAACCGTAAGCCGGAGACAATCCTCAAGGTTTTTCGATCCATTTGAGTTTTTCTTTGGCATCCCTGGAGGACAAGGCGAAAGCGGTGAAGCTCCTACCCAAGTGGCATTTGGCTCGGGTGTAATTATCAGTACCGACGGATATATCATTACCAATAACCACGTAGTAGCAGGTGCTTCCAAACTCACGGTAAGCACCAATGACAATAAGGAGTACGAAGCAAAAATCATCGGTACCGATCCCGCTACCGACCTCGCACTCCTCAAGATTGATGCCACCAACCTCTACCCAATACCATTCGGTGATAGCGAAGCCGTAAGAGTGGGAGAGTGGGTACTTGCTATCGGCAATCCATTCAACCTACAGAGTACCGTCACCGCAGGTATAGTAAGTGCCAAAGGACGT
Organism: Porphyromonas somerae; assembly: GCF_022845615.1. Lineage (NCBI taxonomy): Bacteria > Pseudomonadati > Bacteroidota > Bacteroidia > Bacteroidales > Porphyromonadaceae > Porphyromonas > Porphyromonas somerae. The sequence continues at coordinate 1,719,488 of NZ_AP025559.1, forward strand.
CAAGCTGCACAGCAAGGCGACCTCCGAATCTCCTCATTTATTCAGCACGATGCAGCTGTCAACCCAGGGAATTCAGGTGGTGCTCTAGTCAACACCAAGGGAGAGCTCATAGGCATCAACACCATGATCTACTCACAGACCGGCAACTATGCAGGCTACTCATTTGCTGTACCAGTGAGCATCGCCAGCAAAATCGTCACCGACCTCAAGAAGTATGGCGTAGTACAGAGAGCTCAGCTAGGAGTGATGGGAGGTAATATCAATAGTCAATTAAGTAAAGAGTACGATCTTAAGGTCACCGAAGGTGCCTTTATAGCCGATTTCGCTGGCACAAGTGCTGCCAAGCAAGCAGGTCTGAAAGTAGGCGACGTTATCACATCCCTTAATGGCGTAAAGATACGCAGTATGGCAGAGCTTCAAGAGCAGGTAAGCAAGTACAACCCTGGAGATGAGGTCAAAATAACCGTTGATCGTAAAGGCACGTCACATACCTTCAAGGTAGTACTAAAGAATAGCGAAGGGACCACCAGCATCGTAGAGCAAAGCTCCTTTAGCTCACTCGGTGCCTCCTTCAAAGCATTGGACGAGAAGACCGCTAGCAAACTAGGCATCAGTAATGGAGTGATTGTAACAGGGGTAGACCGCCAGGGCAAGTTTGCCGAAGCAGGCATTCCCAAAGGCTTCATTATCCTAGAAGTCAATAACCAACCTATTCGCTCAGAAAAAGAGGTGGAGAGCATCACCCAATCCATCCTTAATAGAGGCGAGGACAAAGTCCTCTTCATCAAAGGGATGCTCCCCAACGGTAGGATAAGATATATTGCAGTAGAGCTATAAAATAAAACTTGTGATCGAATAGTTTATTGTTTTTGTGATTCTGAATAAGCCTCAGTGCTGTGTAAGCACTGAGGCTTATTATTTTATCTCCACCTTTGAACTTTCAGAGTGAATCGGGGTCACCTAAGTTCTAAACCGAAGTGCAATTTTTGAGGTACTAGGGACTGCCTTTTTCACGGCTTATTTGGTGGCCGTACGGCCACCAAATAAGCCGTGAAAAAGGGCAAAGAAGGGAGTGTGGATTCATAAAACAAAAATGGGAGGCCTAAACCTCCCATGGGATTAGTATATTTGTTTTATGAACAAAAAAAAGTACAAACATCTAACCCTTGATCAAAGATACATAATTGAGAGCGGTCTAAAAAAGGGTTTGTTGAAAAAAGAGATCGCTGAGCTTGTAGGAGTCTCACCATCTACCATTACTAGGGAGATTAAGAGGAATGCCAACAAGAGTGGAAGATATACCCAAATGCACGCCCAAATGCTGGCCAATGAGGATAAGGAAAGGGTTAAGCGAAACAAGAAGATAGGGAAAGGTGTGTGGAAGAAAGTGATCGAAAAGCTAAGAGAGGATTGGTCTCCACAGCAAATTTCTGGTTGGCTAAAAAAGGAGGAGGAGATTAATATATCGCACGAGACAATCTACGCCTATATCCGAAAAGATAAGGCAGAAGGGGGCAAACTTTACACACACTGCCGACACCAGTTAAAACACCGAAAGAGGTACGTAGGGAGTGGAAGTAGGACGCTTATTCCAGATAGAGTGAGTATACACGAAAGACCACCAGAAGCTGACGGATCAACATTCGGAGACTTTGAAATGGACACGATTATTAGTGCGAAAAGTAGGGCCGTAATACTTACAATCGTAGAGAGATACTCAGGTCAAATGTTTGCCTGCAAAATGAAGAGAGGAAAGGACCCAAAGGAAATCTCTAAAACCGTCGTGCAGTTGCTCGCTCATTGTAAAGGGAAAATACGATCTATCACAACTGATAACGGTTCTGAGTTCATCAACCATAAGCATATCACTGAAAAACTCGGGGTTAAAGTTTACTTCGCAGACCCTTACTCTTCTTGGCAAAAAGGAACTATTGAATACTCAAATAAACTACTGAGACAATACTTGAAAAAGAATGAGGACTTCAAAGATATTACCAATAAGCAAGTACTGAATTATGTACAGAAAATCAACTCAAGACCAAGGGAAAAACACCAGTACAAGACCCCAATGGTTGTCTGGTTGGAAAATAATAAGTAAATTGCACTAGTAATTTGAATCTACGGATCCGCTATATATCAAAAGAATCATGAAGAAAACATTCCTAACATCATTCCTCATACTGATAGTTTGCCATACGCTGTTAGCCCAAGATAAAAACGATAGTGGAAATCTCGCTTCTTGCGTTGAGTTCTCAAACACATTCAACGATATCAAAACTATATGCGATAAAGATAATGGAGAACTATGGGGAGTCAATTTATATGCACCAATTTTATGCATAGACAATAATCGTGATTTGTGGAGTAACCAAAAGGATTTACAAGGACAACTTCAAACATGTGGAAAAGTATTTATTGGAAAATATCCGCTCAATAAGAACATCGCCAATTCCACTATAAATGTATTTGGGCAGAAATGGGTGATGATAAAACTTCCAATACCTACTGATACCATAGACCGTAACATATTGTTCTGCCATGAAATGTTCCATTACTGGCAAGATTCTCTTGGCCATGTTCCAACACCCTACAATAATGTCCATATGGAGACCAAAGAAGCCAGAGTACTTCTCAAACTGGAATGGAAAGCATTTCTATCCGCTTGTAAAGAAACAGATCCATTATCACGAGAAATCGCAATTCGTGATGGCCTTACATTCAGAAGGCAAAGACAGGAAGAATTTAGTAAGTATTACTCGGATGAAACGGCTTTTGAAGTTCATGAGGGACTGCCTCAATATACAGGAATGAAACTATCCATTTCATCGGATGCTATATATCTTGACAAACTCGATAAGGAAGTTGAATCTTACATGAAGAAAGACGAGCTTGTCAGATGTTACGCCTACCTTTCTGGTCCCATCTTGGGGTATCTTCTTGATAAAAGCACGAATGAATGGCACAAGCATGTGGACGGAAATACTGATTTAGGAATATTAGTCCAGAATGCTTATAACATAGTTCTTCCTACAGACAAAGAGAATCATATACGACAAAGGAAGGCATGCTATGACTATGATAATATTATTGCCTTTGAAAATCAGCGAGATTCTGTACGAGCAATAAAGAAAAACGAATTAACTGCATTATTTACACAAAACATAAAGACGTTACCTTTGAAGAATATACAGATAAGTTTTAATCCTAACACTGTCGTTCCTCTCGAAAATATCGGCACCGTCTATAAAAATGCACGCATTGTTGATGAATGGGGCATTTTAGAAACAATAGGAAACGGAACAATACTTATTACCGAAGACTGGAAATCTGTTATATTGCCATACGCAAACAGCATTAAAGTCAATAACAACGTAGAAGAAACAGAATCTTGGAAACTACAATTAAAAGTTAGTAACAAATAGTGGGTGGGGCAAGCCTTATTTTAGCAAATTGAATCCTCCGATTACCATTGAATACAAAATCAATATTTATGAAACTAACCGATAAACAATTTTGGAAATTTGAAGCAATCGTGCTGGCTTGTACCACTGTTTCTGACTACAACAGCTATTCTTTCCATTGTACTGTTCTGCTTTGTGTGGGATTGGAATGGTACAAGCGAACGCCCCACAAATATACCTCCGGACGAAGGGACATACATTATCAATAATGAGTTTGTCGGAATTATTATAGCTACTAATTACTCCTATACTTACTTGTGTCATTTCATATATTGCTAAACATTGCTGTCCGATAAAAGTTTTTCGGAGAAAGAAGAGCTTCCTATTTCATCGGACAACCGAGTTCCCAGCTTGTCAGATCTCTGATGATCGCAGAAAGTCCATCAAATGTCTATTATAAAGGATTTCTCCCTACAGAGGGTAGTAACCCAAAAAGTGTGTAAGGCAGAATGCCTCTTTGAACTGCAAATATACTTATTTTTTTCGCTTTGCTTCCCATAAACAACAAAGATAGACCAAGAAAGAATTAAGGCAAGGCTGTCGTAGCGCAGCGGAGACACCGCCTTGCCGTATTCTTTTTGGTTGATAGCTTTGTGTTGGGAAGTAAAGCACATCTCGTTCTCTTTATGGATGTTATAGCTTCTTCAGACCACCTATCAGATCACCTATTCGCCTCCCTAAATAGGAGGAATTAAGGGCGATGCTCCCTACCAGATGAAGTGCAGAATCAACACTTGGAAAGGCGCATTTATATGTCGCTCCTTTCTTTATTTGCCGATTAAAGCGCTCTATCCAGTTGGTACTATGAATATATCGTCTCACTACTACGTCATATTTCAGGTAAGTAAAGTAATAGTATATCCTTTCTCCATCAGCTATTTTTGAGAGGAATGGATAGTGCTCGTACCACTCTTTCGCAAACTTTGCAAAGTCCTTAACGCCGTCTTCGACAGTACGTTTGGGGTCGTTTTTACGAAACACTTCGCTCAGTTTGGAACTAATGGCTCTCTTGTCTTTTGGACGAACTCTATTGCAAATCTCCCTCTGAAGATGAACGTTACAGAGCTGCACCTCCACTCCAGAGAAATGACGCTCAGCCACTTCTTCAATATTGTTTAACCCATCGGAGACAATAAGACCAACCCTCTCTAGTCCGCGAGACTTTAAGTCTTCAAAGAAAGCATTCCAAATGCCACTTCCTTCTGTGGGATTGTTGTACACTCCAACGATATCTCTACGACCGTCTGCATCCAAGCTCATTACAACAAAGAACGCCTCCTTGCTAACGCTATCTCCTCGCCTTACTGGGAGGTATGTTGCGTCAATCATAAGTGCTTCCAGCTCACTTGGAAGCGCCCTTTTACGCCATTCTAGGACAGCCTTCTGCGTGGAGAGAGCAAGACGATTAACTTGGCTCGTGCTATAACTTTTGCCATACAAACGCTCAAAAACACCTGAGATGTCCTTCATCGTATTACCACAGCTATAGAGATAGCTCGCAACTTCTCCCATCTCTTTCTCTTGCTCTTTTAATACCCCTAAAATAACGGGTATAAAACCACGCTGACGTGTCCGAGGAACTCGCAACTCAAGCATATTACCACTCGCAAAAATACGACGACCTCGGTAGCCATTACTAACATCTCCGGTATCTTCCTTGTAAAGTTCGCGTTCCCCTTCCATCACGATCTCTACAACCAGCTCCATCAATCCCTTAATTCCTTGCCCTTCAATTATAAAGTTTGAAAGAATTTCCTTAACTTGCACTCGTGTAAGTCTCATACTAATGTCTATTCCTTTGTTATTAATTTACAACTTTACAAAGATAGCATTATTGGGGCTTACACACTTTTTTGGGACAGTATCGTGTCCTACGTATATTCAATTAAGAAATGCAACTCATATCTGCAAAAAATGAATCGCACCTAATAGTGTTTTAAGCGCTTTTTTTGTGAGCGATGGGCGTAAAATAGCTGTCAAGCGGGTCAATCGCCCTTCGATATTTGCTGTAAAAATGGGGGTATCCCCCCCCTATGCTATTTCAATCTCGTCTGGAGGCGGTGAAAACGGCTCGTTTATCCACTGGAGACTGTTGAGAAGTTCTTAAGCTAGAGTTTGAGGGCTTTTCAACAGTCTCAGTATAAAGTTACAAGGCAGTCCTAAAGCCAGTTGCAAGTTTCTTTTTCTCATGCACAAAGTTACACCTAAGAAGGTATATTTATTGGCATGTTCTTCAGTTTGATATAGTTTTCTGCACTCAATGTGGGTACACAGATAAACAAGCGTTTTATTGCACGACTAGCAGCCACATAATACACCCGATGGACATTGTTTTCATCTAGGTTTGGAGACAACAGAAACTCCAAGTCTTCCTCCTTTTCAAGAATCACAAAGACGTTATCGAACTCCTCTCCTTTTGATTTGTGGATAGTCTTATGCTTGTCATTTGAATCACCATACTTCACCCCAAGGGCAGCATCAGCGTATGTATGGTTTAAGTAGAAATCCTTGATTGCCTTGCCTCTTATCTTAGTTATCTTGAGTTGTAAATCATTCACCAGAAAATTGTAGAAATCCATCAGGCTTCCGTCTTTATAGTCCTTATAGCCATCTAGCAAACGTCTTAGAGCCACAATTGTTATTGTTCTATCGCGATTGATGATGTCTAGTTGATGCCAAGCATTTCGCAAGTCATTCATTCTTGTATATTCCACGGCCTTAATCAACGTCTTTATAATGATCTGACGCCTTACATTGCTGTCAATATAAATCTCTAATATTTTTCCGTCTTCTCTCACTCCGTTCTTCTTACGCATTGAATTGGCAAGTACGTTTTGAAAGGCCAGTGATTGTATTTCGGCAGTTCCACTCTTTTCTATACTCTGTTGGTAGCAGTTAAGCATATCGCCAACTAGCAATTCCGGCATCATTCCTTCTGATCCATTCAACCAGTCTTGCGAAAAATCAGTTCTGACAATATTTAGTAAATCTATTATCTGCTTCGTGCTACGCCTATTTCCTCGTATCTCATACTCCTGCATTTCTGGAACAGTAAAACTATCAAATTGCTGCACCGTAGCACCGAGAAAATCATAGATTGATTGTGCTTTATCGCCAACTACTCCCACAATTACCCCCTCATTGCCTAACTGGGTAAGGAAGTCAACAACAAAAGGAATTGTATCTTGAAACTCATCCACGAAAATATATGGATACCTCGCCTTTATCAATTTGTATATATGTGGGTATCTCGAAAGTAGAATGTAAGAGAAGTATAAAACATCATCAAAGGACATATACCCTCCACTCCATAGCCATCTTTTGAACCCCATATAGCAGTCATTGCCCACGAACCACTTGCCGACCTTTATTGGGTACCTTGGTTTATAATTGTTGTATTCATGCTTTGAATAATGCCACATAGCATTATTCAAACCTTTCAGATAGCTTCTAGCATTCACCCATGACTTATTAATAAGCTTCAATACTGATATAGCTATTCCTTCTGTCTTAAAATTAGAGTCATCTATAACCACAAGTTTGCTCAACTCCAGCCCAAATTCTTTAGCTACCAGATGAATATAGGGCTTTACTATATTGGCATACAAGAAACTATGGATGGTACATACCTCAACCACGTCATTCCTCATATTCAAACGTGCTGTGATGGTGTCGATACCCACATTGGTATAAGTGATACAAGCCACCTTCCTCACCACATCAAGTTTGTTGCTGTTAGATACTACATTCTTGATATGACTTATCAACCAATGTGTCTTTCCAGCACCAGGTCCAGCAGTCACCTTAAATGGTTTGTCTACAGGTATGGTTTGCTCTGATGTTATGATAATAGCCATGTTAATGCGTCAACAATATATTGGGGCACATGGAACTCTTTTCTGTCTGTTTCTGGTTTCTCCAGATTAGCCATAAGTGTTACGTTTAGTTCCAGCGCATTGCTACCTTTTGAAACGGAGTTCAAATAACGTGATGCAAGTAAGGCTTTTCTCTTTTCTTCATCCTCCCACCCCGATTGGTCTATTGATGACTTTATACGTGTATTAGCCTCACTGTTTCGCATTTTACCCATCATCTTGTTCACATCCAGTTCTGCCATCATTGCTTTTATCTCGTCCCGATTGGACACAGAGTCAGTCAATAACAGTTCACAATTGGGATTCTCACGCATTAGGTCATACTCCAGCGTTTTTCCATACGTTACATCTTGCCTGTAGAACCTAATGTTGGGGTGGTCTACATATTGATCTAATTCTGTATCAGCATGATGCTTATAGTCGTAGTTGTCTGCGTCTATATTGTACTCATATGGGTAGCAAGCTTCATATGTCGCGTCAGATTCATGCTTTTTCCTACAGGGATCAATGTCTGTCAAACAAACAATCTTCTTGTTGATAGTGAATGGATTGTTTGTATCAAACAACTTTAGGAAGTGTTTGAAATAGCGACCACCCATATTTACCACCAGTACATGCTCATCTGTAAGGTTCTTGTCCAAATATCTAGCAAAGACAGGGAGTAGCAGCTCCTCCGCGATGCCCTCAACGAATATCAATTTGTTGGCAAAAAACATATCAGCTTTGGTAGCATCTAAAAACCTTTGGACATATTGCTTGGATTCATCATCATTATCTTCTTTATAAATGTCACGTGGATATCCAACATTAATCTGCCCTAATGCAGGTGAAGTTAGACAAATCAAGTCATCCAGCTTCACAGCAGAGGCAATTTGGGTAGAATGGGAGGTTATGAATATCTGACGTACATGTCCATTTGCATTGTTGTCCTGTAGAAACTGTAGGAACTTATACTGCATAGCTGGATGCAGATGTGCTTCACATTCTTCTACAGCTAGGAATGAGAGTATCTTAGCATTGCGTTTCATGTAAGTGATGCTACTGTCCGCCTGCATTCTTGCAAGCAAAAGCGACATATAGATTAGATTGTTATAGCCTAAACCATTATACGTTGCTGGTACTTCTATACCATCAGCATATTTGATAATCATTCTCAATACTGCAAACATCTCATTTTCCGTCACCGTCCCATCAAAATCAGGTACAGCTCCGTTGAATGTTGCGCCTGTATCGAGTGCGTACTTCAGAAACACGTTTTTGCCATTCTGCAATCTCCCTTGTAAAGTCTGCATCAGTGGATTAGACTGTTGTACAAAACCATCTCTCAGAGTTTTTAATTGTTCCTTTATCTCGTCCTCTGTCTTTGTAAAATCATTCTTAACCGAGTAATCAATGAAGAAATTCAGCACATCCCTAAGGAGGGGATTATAACCAGCGTATAGGTCATGACTGACATCGCGAATGGCATCAAGAAACTGAAAATCAATCTGCATCAAAGTCTCATTGATACTGATACCTGCTGCCTGATTACCTCCTGAGCGACTAGTTCTATAGAGTCTGATGTAGTCATGATCTATAATTTTCCATATTTCCTTAGGTGTAGTTGCGTTAGCTACATCTGACTTATAGTTGTCTTCTTCTGCATCAGTCAATTTAAACTCGTATCTCAATTCAGCTTCCTCACTTAATTCAGGATCTGTCATCATAGTTGAGAAGAGCCCCATTTCTGCAGAATCCAAGGCTTCCCCCGCACTTCTACGAAGGAGAAGAGTTATTTGAATCCGTGGTGACTGCTGTTGTAGCACTGCTAGTTCGGTTTCATAAAATAAATCACTCACTCCCAACCTATGACCATAATTATAACCAAGCACTAACCCGATTGCACGAAGTAGGTTGCTTTTACCTGTATTATTATGACCTATTATAACATTCACACCCTCATGGAAAGGTATCAAAACATCCTTGAAGTTTCGGAAGTTTAGTATCCTGATTTCCTTTATATACATACTATATTGCTTCTATGTTAGGAAAAGATGTATAACATAGCTACTTTCTATCCCTGAGATATAAGAGCTTTGATATTCTAATGTAATGTGAGCAGACTTCAACAACTCGCACCCCCATATATTTGTTTGCACTTCTTTCGTTGCCATTAGCGAATCTTTCGCTTACAAAGGTATGAAGTTTGCCTCAATAAAACGAAGAAACGCAGGACATTAACATAAAGTGTTTTTTGTCACCTGAAAATGGTTGACTTTTTTGCTGAACCTGATGTCGGTTGACATCGTTTTTGCCGTCAAACTAGAATGAGCTGTCTTGACTTTTCGAAAGAACTGATTTTAGTTGATAGCTAACTCCTATTTTGAGATGCTGAGGGAGAAAGCCTCCCACAAAAAACTAACTGAAGTGAACGGCGATGCGATAGAGGAAGAAGTCTCTATTGCGAGCTCCATAGTTGATGGCAATAAAGCGTTGGAGGTTCTAGTTGAGCGCTTCTGCTGAGGCGTAGGTCTTCTAGCCTAGGAAACAGTTGCAGATCTCTCCGATGTGCTTGACCATGAAGTGAGCGATGTTCTTGACCTCTTCACATGAACTACTGAGGTGATGGGTGATGATCTCTAGAAGTGCCTTCTTGCGCTCCAATAGGTGTCTGGAGGGTGTTATGAAGCTGCCATCTCGCATAGGACGTTGGTACCACTTCCGCAGTGCTACGGAGAATTTGTATGCTACTTTGATGTTAGGGAAAAGTCTAAAGAGTAGCCGAGCGCGTAGCTTTTGACTGGCTGTGTGCTCGTTGGGGAGCTTGTGCAGTAACCCCTTGCTGCGCTGGAGGAGCTGTAGCTGAGTATCTCCATTGGATAGCTCCTTTTGAGATCTTTGAGCTCTCGCTGGATCTTGGGGTCAGGCTGCAGTTTTTGCTGTTTGCGACTCGCCTCCTCCAGCTCCCGTTGCTTGCGTAGAAGCTCTTGGCGGTAGTGTATTCTTACGGACTGGACTTGATCAATGATGTTTTTGACGACGTGGAATTTGTCCGCAGCTTGGTAGGCATTGGGAAAGAGTTCGCGAGCCACCCAGCCGTAGTTTGGAGCCATATCACGGGTTATACAAGATACTGCGAAAAGTGCTTCTTGGGAGATGTTCGATCTTATTAGATAGACGATCTGAGAGGCTCGGAGCGTGTTGACCATCAGGACGGTTTTGTTCGTCTCTGGGTTCGACACGATGGTGTAGCAATCTCCGTTGATGTTCTTTTCGTCTATGCAGATGGTGGATCCCATATTCTTCTCATTGATAGAAAGTGCCACCCGAACAAATCGCCAATTGATGCCAAATGGAACAAATTCCGATGGCCAGGAAAACAACCCTATACACCTACCTGCACTTAAACAAGAAGAATAAAGGCTCCCTTTACCTTTGTTGTCGTCATGCTTTAAGACGTAGGAAGCAACGATTGGTCGCACCTACTAAGGGGAAAAGAGAAAAAACATTTCTCAGAGACCTATTTGTATTGACCAGCAACTCCGAGAGGACGACCTAGAAATGGGTCCGACTGATGGTTCTAACAACAAGGGCGCTATCTTGACAATTACCGATAGAAAGACTGGATACCTAATCATGGAGAACCCCAAGCACGGCAAAGACGCTAAATAGTTGCCCAAGGTGGTCAATCGCAGACTAGCCTTCTTAAAGCGCAGAGGACAGATATTCTCCATTACGATTGACAACGGAGCTGAGTTCACCCACTTCAAGTCTATAGAGCCGGTGCTGAAGATCCTTGTATTCTTTGCTAAACCCTATTGCTCTTCTGGCAAACCTCACATCGAAAATATGAATGGATTGATTTGACAATACATCCCTAAAGGAAAATCCTTTGATGAGGTCTCGGACGATGAAATCAGACATATTCAGAATCAGCTAAACAATAGACCCCATAAGAACCTAAACTATAAGACACCCAATGAAGTCATCAAAAACATCATTCTTGAGAAATTGCATTAGCGGGTGGAATGTACGACCTCGTAAAAAACTAGGATATAAAACTCCCTACGAAGTTTTTTCCCCTATATCTATAATCGTGTTGCACTTGACATTGGAATGTATGTTTTTCAATCACTAAGAATGCTTATATTTGCACTTAAACAGAGTGAACATATTGGCTTTTGAATAGCAAAAAGAATTCATAACGATGCGACTAAGCATTTTACAGAAAACTAGGTTCTGAATTTGTTTGGTTATCAGATATAGTAGATATGGGAAAGACAGCAATTGATGTATGGGAGCAGATCGAACTGCTCGAAAGTCGTGGAATGGCTATTAAGGATAAAGAAAAAGCCCAAGAAGTGCTTTTGGATGTGGGGTACTATCGCTTAGGGTTTTATTGGTTCCCTTTCGAAACAACATATCCGAATAAAATTAACAGGACGCATCAGTTTAGAGAGGGGACTAATTTTGACTACATCGTGAAGCTATATTACTTCGATTTTAATTTAAGGAGTATCCTTATGAAGTATCTCAACCGCATCGAGATTCATTTCAGAACGTTTCTCATATACAAGGTGTCGAATTATTATAGGACATCTCCTACATGGTTTGCAGACTCCACTGTTGTGACCGCAGCATACGTAAGGAAGTTTGATCAGGAAGTCTATACCAATCGATTTAAGTCTATTTCTATTATACAGCAACACCATAAAACCCATATAAACGACAAGTATGCTCCCGCTTGGAAGACATTGGAATATATGACTTTAGGAGGAATAATCCATCTTTTCAAGGCACTTAAAGACAAGATGATTTGTAGAGCAATCAGCGAACATTTCAAAGTAAGACAACTGCCAGTGTTTGAAAGCTACTTGAAAACAATTCTCACGATAAGGAATTATTGTGCACATGGCAATGTGTTATATGATATTGCGCTACCAACATCTATAAGACGAGGTCCAGCTGGTCAGATGGAAAGTGCAAACTATCATAAGCTCTATGGTGCAATTAAAGTCATATACTACATGACAGGAATTGTGTCAGTGAATCGTCAAGCTGACTTGAAGGAAGAATTGATAAAGTTGTTCGACAAGAACGAGAAATACAATGAGGTACAAAACATCATTGCTGAAGCAACTGGAATCAAAAACATTCGGGAAATGCTTGCGTAAGTCAGAATAAAGAATTACCTTTGCAGTAAGAAAAGTGCCGATAGAGACTTTTAGACGCTCTATTAGCACTATAAAAGGTAGAAAAATGGGGCTATACACTTCGTCTGTATAGTCCCTTTTTGCTTTATACAACTGGCTTAGTTTCCTTTCTTATCGACAAACTCGAATTATAAAGCGTCTTTTGAAGGTGACGCATAGCAATCATCTCCACTTAGGCTTAGGGGTGTGTTGGGGTGTCGTAAGTTCAGGCTTCTGCTTCACCTCCTGAGTTGTTGCTTCTGGTGTCGTAATTTGACCGAGAGCAAGCCATAGAAGCAACTGTTAAGCCACCGCTCAAGCCAGAGTATCTTGACATCATCGATGTGTCTAGATTGCTAAAGGTTGAGCAAAAGACCATCTATAATTGGGTATGGGCGGGTAAGATCCCCTACCTCAAAGCTAATGGTCGCCTATTATTCCTTCGGGAGGAAATTGATGAGATGCTACGAAAACGAGATGACTGGTAATCTTTTTTCTTCCAGCCCGACCATTTTGTTGTGTAAACACTTGCATTTACACAACAAAACTACTACCTTTGCGAAAAGAACAAGTAGCATGACAAGCAAGGGTATTAAAAAGAGAATTTTGGATTTTGAGATGGGAAAAGTTTTCCGACTGGAGGACTTAGAACTTTCTCGTTCGGAGTACAATGCAGCTGTGGTAGCTTTAGGACGATTAGCTCAGGAGGGAGAGATCGAACGACTTAGCCCAGGAGTTTATTACAAGCCCAAGCAAACACGATTTGGGGTTGTAGGACCATCTATGGAAGAAAGATTCCGAGACTTACTCTATAACGGGGACACACCTATTGGCTATTTGACAGGTCTCTATGCTTTCAACCTCTTTGGACTAACCACCCAACACTCATCCATTCTTGAAGTAGGGACTAACTTCCCGAAACGAAATACAAAGCGGGGGATTTATGCCATCCGTTTTGTATTGCAGAAAAACCAAATCTGTCAAGACAACATCGACATGCTGCGTCTTTTGGACTGTTTGAAATGGATCAAGAAAATTCCAGATACTACTGTCGACAAGTCGTATTCTCTTCTAAAGAAGAAGGTCCGTGAATATGAAAAGGAAGATCATAAGCAACTAGTGGAACTTGCCCTAAATTACACTCCACTCACAAGAGCTTTGTTGGGTTCTATGCTAACAGACGAATTACTTGTGGCGACTTTACATCAGACATTAAACCCTCTTACACGATTTAGAATCGGACTTTCTCCCACTTTAGTGTCAAGCCAATGGAACATACAATAAGAGAGCCTTTACATTTAGACAGCGAGTCATTCAGAGACTTGCTACAAGCATCTTCTGAGGATTTGAAAATCCCAGTCCAGTTGATTGAGAAAGACTATTATATCTCAGCAATACTTCGAGCCTTATCTAAAAGCACCTACAGTCGGCAGATTGTATTTAAGGGAGGGACTTCATTGTCCAAAGCTTTTCAATTGATTGACCGGTTTTCTGAAGATGTGGACTTTGCTGTCATCAGCGGTGATATGAGTGGCAATCAAGTCAAGATGCTATTATCTAAGCTGATGAAAGAGGTTACGGTGGGTTTTACAGAAGACAAATCCTTCGCAGATATTATCCAAAGGGTCAAAGTATAGGAAGCAAGCATTCTCCTATGATGCTCTAGTGGGGTTGGATGTTTCCGTCAATCCTATTCCTTCGAGAATTATCGTAGAGATCAGTGCGTTTGCCAATCCTTTTCCTTATGAAAAAAGGACGATAGAACCATTTGTGACTACTTATCTGAAGAAGCAACACTTGGAGGATGTCGCATCTCAATATCACCTTGAACCTTTTGAGTTGAATGTGTTGTCGCTGAAGCAAACCTTATGCGAGAAAACCGTTTCTCTCATTCGCTTCTCTATGAGCCAGGATCCATTGGCATCTCTTTCGTCAAAAATCCGCCATTTCTATGATTTGAATGCTCTTATGACTATCAAGGATTTGGAGGAGTATGTTTGTGGTGTAGAGTTTGTGCGTGATGTAGAAACTTTGGTCAAGCATGACCAAGCAGCCTTTGACGATCCTTTTGGATGGAAAGGTCTAAAAGACCTGACCCAATCGCCATTGGTATTGGATTTTGAAAAGTTATGGGTAGCTCTAACTTCTAGGTACGAAGAGAATTTATCTGCAATAGCTTATAGGGAAATTCCATCTTCAGAAAGGGTGAAGGTATCATTCTTGAAAATCTTAGACTCTCTGAGAACGATTAACCTCACAAAAAGTAGCGGGTAAGGTTATCTATTACCGAAAATCTCCTATATGATTCTATCGCAGTTTCAGCTTGGATATGCGAATGATAGACCTAGAAATGTTTCATTGATTTGGGGGAATTACTTCGTGAGGGCTTCAAATTATCAAGAGAGTCTTTTGTGCTTTGAATAGTCTCTTGATGGTCTCGGCTTTCTTGTACCTCGTTTTCAAGATTCTCTTCCTCTCCCTCTGGAGGAGAAAGCGTAAGGGCAATCTTTCTGTCCAGTTCGGCTGCTTGGGCTTTGAGAGAACGCAAATCCTCCTCCTTCTTCCACGAGCTATTGGCAATGGCGGTGTAGACCTCCTTATTTGCTGAGACCTTTGCTATCTCCTTCTCGTGAGATTCGATCACCTTGGGAATGCGCTCTAAAGCATTGAAGAAGTTCAGACAAGCCAGCTTAGGATCATTTGCTAGCTTGCCGTTATTGTAGGTGTAGTAAATACTCCCCTCGCCCTTTACGAAGAAGCGGTTTACCGATAGGTCAAATAAGTTCTGAGAGGAACTTTCCGTCTTGACCATAACAGCGAAGCCATAAAGTTCTCCTATCTTGTTGTACTCACCATTGGTACGAGCCTTTTCCTCTATCTCTAGAAGACGATGAGCAATCACTTTGATGTCAGAACAACCCTCTACACCTTTAATTGAAAGTCGATTGACTGGGTTGCCTTCTGCATCTCGTTCCACTCGTCGCTCAAAGCAAGCTAAGTCTTTCTTCGCCTCTTGTATCTTGCCTGTGTGATAAGAGAGCGAATGATCAATCTCAGCCAACTTACCTACAGCTCCATTTCGCTCACGAAGGAAGTTCTTGCGTTCTGACTCTAATGCGGTAATCTTCTTGTCTAGCTTAGCCTTTTCCAAAAGGTTTGTATTGCCCGATAGCACAGCTACATACTCTGAGAAGTTCATGCCACTGTCTTCATCCATTGAGCCTTCATCGATGGTACGCATACCGAGCTGATTGCTCTTCAACTGATTGATGAAAAGCTGCTTGTTGTGTAGTAGGTTGAACTTATAGCTGTCCAACGAACGCTCCACTGCATATATAATCACATCGACCTTGTTGTCGGCAAACTCCTTGGCGACTAAATTGCCCTTTCGGATAGCTCGTCCGTTGCGTTGCTCTAAGTCTGACGGTCTCCACGGGGTATCAAGATGATGTATAGCCACAGCTCGTTGCTGGGCATTGACACCCGTGCCCAACATAGATGTAGAGCCGAAGATGATACGTATATCGCCCCGATTCATCGCTTCCACCATCGCTTTCTTCGCTTTCTCATTCTTACACTCTTGAATGAAGCGAATCTCGTGAGATGGGATGTGATACTCCTCTACCAACTTACGCTTAATCTCAGAGTAAACATTCCACTCGCCTGGCTTGTAAGTACCCAAGTCGCTGAAGACAAACTGTGTTCCCTTCTGCTCGTTATACTTCTGATAGTAGTTATTGAGGAGCTTGGCACAGTGGCTGGCTTTGTTGTCTATATGGTCCGAATACTTTTCTAGGTCTATCATTCGCATATCCAAGCTCATCTTGCGGGCATAATCAGTTGTTAAGAATCAAGGGAAACAGAGGGAAAAGCAAGGAATGTAACTATTTGAAATAGTATCATTTAGCATTTTCTTGCTATTTTGAAGGTAAGCGAAAACGAGCATCAAACGGCAGGTGTTCCGTTACCAAATCGTAACCCACCCGTGAAAAAGCAAAAAGGGGTTACGAATTGAAGGTAAACAACTGTGTCATAGGTTTTTATTCTTCATCTTTCATTTTTCTGCATCGCTCAGGAAGACTTGTTCATCTGTACCTTTGCAAGCAAAGGAAATTTAGGAAAAACGACAGAAAAATGAAGGAAAACAAACTGAAAGTATCGTTCTTCGTTCAGGCGAAACGAACCGACAAGAAAGGACTTGTGCCTGTCATCGGGCGAATCTCCGTTGGCAGAACCCATTCGGGCTTCTCCACCAAATGCAAAACTCCGCTTACTCTTTGGGACAGTCGTAAGCAAAGGCTTATCGGCAAGAGTGCAATGGCGGTGTCCGTCAATCAGAAACTCGGTGAATGCACCGCACTCATCCACGCACGCTTTCACGAACTCTGTGAAAGGGAAGAAACTTTCACAGCCACAGACGTGAGGGATGCCTATCAGGGGCAAATCCACTGTCAAGCCTTGCTCATGGAGAGTTTCGGGGAGTATCTCACACAGACAAAGGAACGCATAGGCATC
Source organism: Porphyromonas somerae (assembly GCF_022845615.1). Classification (NCBI taxonomy): domain Bacteria; kingdom Pseudomonadati; phylum Bacteroidota; class Bacteroidia; order Bacteroidales; family Porphyromonadaceae; genus Porphyromonas; species Porphyromonas somerae. The sequence continues at coordinate 1,736,510 of NZ_AP025559.1, forward strand.
GACCGAGCCTTAAAGACGTTCAAACTTCGTACCTACCAGCTCTCCCTGCTCCGTGAGTATATGCGGAAGAAGCACAAGGTAAGTGACATTCCACTCTCACAGCTGGACAAAGCATTTATCGAGGGCTTTGAGTACTATCTCACCATCGACCGAAAACTGAAACGCAGCAGCATATCGAGTACCTTGTCCACCTTGCAGACCATTGTCCGCATGGCGGTGAAGAAAGGCGTGCTGGACTTCTATCCATTCTTGGGCTACAGTTACGAGCGACCAAAGGGCGAGCCGAGAAGCATTACGAAGGAAGAACTTGAGCACATCATCGACTTGGAGATTGAGTGGGAGAACTACCGCATTGTCCGTGATCTCTTTGTCTTTTCCTGCTTCACAGGTCTGGCAATCTCAGATGTCCGTAATCTTCGGGAGGAGAATATCGTCACTGAAGAGGGCGAACTCTGCATCAAGGGCAGGCGAATGAAGACCAAAACTCCGTATCGTGTACAGGTGCTTCCCCCTGCGCTGACTATCATGAATCGTTATAGAGGGATAAGGGCAGGCTTTGTCTTTGACGTTCCAACTACCGACATTATCCTCAATGGTATGCACTACATACAACGAAACATCGGCATGGAAACTCCGCTAACCTTTCATATGGCTCGCCATACCTTTGCTTCGCTTATCACGCTCTCGGCAGGCGTTCCTATCGAAACGGTGAGCCGTATGCTCGGACACACCAACCTGAGAACAACACAGGTATATGCAGCGGTTTCCTCCGAAAGAATCCATCGGGATATGCAAGCGATACAGCAGCGAATACAAGATACATTCACCTTAAAACTTTGACATTATGGCACGAAGCACATTCAAGACACTCTTTTATATCAATCGCTCAAAAGAGAAAAAGAACGGCAGCTGCCCAATTATGGGGCGCATCACCATAGACGGAGAACAAGTACAATACAGCACGGGCAAGGAGATTGCTCCTGAACTTTGGGACAGCCATAAGGGACGGTGCAAGGGAACAGGTGAAGAAACAAAGGAAATCAACCGCTACTTGCAAACCAAAGAGGAACAAGCCAAAGCGAAGTATCAAGAATTAGTCTGGCAACGTGGCTATATTACCGCTGAGTTGCTGAAGCGTGAACTCATGGAAGAGGACAAGCCCAAAGGTTTTCTTATGGAGGAAGCACGACTTTTCATAGAGGAAAAGCGTCCTTGCGTAGGAATAACGGTAGCCAAGCCGACCTTTGCCAACTACATCTATGCCACACAACTCATTGAGGCTTATTTGCGTGAACGCTTAGGGCTGGAGGATATTCGCTACTCATCGCTTGACTATGGTTTTATCGAGGGGCTGGACTTCTACCTCAAATCAGAGCGCAACCTTTCTCTTGCCACTATTCAGGTAGCGGTCATCTTCCTTAGAAAACTCATCGGCATAGGTCAGCAGAAGAAGTATATCCGTATCGATCCGTTTGCGGACTACAAGGCAGAACTGCCACATCGCACACGCAGGTATCTCACTACGGAGGAATTGCAGAGGGTCCTGCAAACACCCATCATTGACAAGCAGTTCGAACGAGCAAGGCAACTCTTTCTTTTCTGCGCCTTTACTGGTCTGGCTCGTGTGGATATGCAACGGCTCAAACCGAAGCATATCACCCATAATGCTGACGGCACGGAGGAAATCCGAATCAAAAGGCAGAAAACCAATGTGGAAGCGATTATCCCACTTCTACCCATTGCCAAACAAATCCTTTCGCTCTATATAAAGGACAAGAAAGCGGACGACTTGATATTCCCCAATCTTACAATAAGAAAAGCATCTTTTGCATGTGTGAACATCGGGCAGATATGCCAGATAGAGAAGGGCTTGACCTTTCACATGGCTCGGCACACATTCTCAACTACGATTTGTCTTTCCAATGGTATCTCTATGGAAACGCTCAGCAAGATGCTCGGACACAGCAATATAGGTACGACACAAATCTACGGAAAGATAACCGACCACAAGATACAGGAGGATATGACTGCACTCACAGACAAGGAGCATACTGTATTTGAGGGTTATTGTGAGTCAATAGCACAGCAAGACAAAACGCAATCTGAACCTTTATAGGTGAACTTTCCTCAAAGCCCTGAAGCCGTATTCGGTCGGGCAAAGGTATGGCGGTTGCCTTGATTGCTTGCAAGGTCAAGTCCTGCGGATGGAGTGAAAAATCTCCACCGCAGGGCTTTTCTCTGTACTTTGCTACTATCATACTTGCAAAAATTTGATTGTTAGTGCGGTCGTATTTTTCACTCCAACCTTGCAGCAATAGGCTAACCGCCAAAAGAATAAGCCCGAACGAATACGGCATACTCAGGCTCTTTGGACGCAAGAAGCGACAAAATAAATACTCCACCAATCAAACAGCCAAAGAGTGTGCTCTCGCTCTGTTAATTGAGAGCGAAACCCCTCATTCGGTAGGTTTATCATTTGAACGATTGATCTCTCGAACGATCGAGATTTCGAAGCAATCGAACACTCGAGAGTGACCTGATTTTATTTTCGCTAGTACGGAACGAACCAGCACCTCATCTCATTACCGCAATAGCCTAGACTTTTGTGTTCGCCTTTTCCCTTGTTTCCTAACTATTTCCGTATTCTTCCTCACTCTTTCTTTTTCCGCTTTAGAGGGGTTACTTTTGCCTCCGACAAGAAGGGCAATCGACAGAAAAGCTGCTCGTTTGCCGAGTATTAACAACGTAATCAACAACAATGCAATGAAACTTATCATCATCGACCGCAAGGCATGGGAGCAGCACTGCTCCTCCTTTGCAGATTTCATCCACCGTATCGAACGGCTTATCGGGTGTCCTCCCGAAACGGAAGAATGGCTTGACAATGAAGCCGTATGCCGTAGGCTCGGTATCAGCAAGCGCACTCTGCAACACTATCGGGATACGGGTAAAATCCCGTTCTCTATGGTCGGACATAAGTGCTACTATAAAGAGAGCGACATCACTGAGATACTGAATGCAAAGAAAGACTGAACTCAAACACTGAATGAACTATGTCAGAGAACGAAATCATTACACAACAAGACCCGCAAATGCAGATGTTTGCACAACTTATGGAGAGCGTCTTGAAGAAGCTGGAGCGTTATTGTGCTACTGCACGTCCTATGTTGGGCGGAGAGGTTTACCTTACAAGTGAGGAAGTCTGCAAGCTGTTACGTCTGAGTAGTCGCACGCTCCAAGAGTACCGAGACAGTGGAACAATAGCTTATCACAAAATCGGAGGCAAGATACTCTACAAACAGAGCGATATTCAAGCGATGCTTGAAAGGTACTATAATCCTATATATAAGAGAAATAAGTAATTGAACAGCGGGGTAAAAGAAGTGAGTTAAGATATGGTTTAGCGGATACTCATTTGAACTCGGTAACGCTGATGTCAAGGGCAGACAATCTCTCGGTGAGTGTCAATTCATCCATCGGTGTACTGCTTTTGTCCCTCTTTGGGGATTGTTCATTTCATCGGTGCGTTTTCAGCGTTTAATCTGAACTTACAATTACCTACGGTCAAATGAGTAAGCCATAGGGGATTTCGGTTAAGAGTTGGGTAAGTCAAGATTTGGTCTGGTCAAGAAGAGGGTTTTAACTCAAGTCAAAATTGACCAAAGTCAAAATTGAGTCAAGTCAAAATTGAGTTGAGTCAAAACCTAACTCTTGAGCTAAGTCAATTTTGAGTTGAGTCAAAACTGAGCCAAGTCTTAACCAGACTCAAAACTTAGCTCAGAAAGTCAAAAGCTAATTTCCAATCGCCCCTAAGTGGGTGGCATCAATTCTTGATATTGGCAAGGTGTGTCTTTGTACCACAAATTGCCATTTGTACCACAAAGACCCTTGCCCCGCAGGGGGGTAAATCACTCCAAAGTCGTGATTAGGATGCAATGAAAAAGACGAAACAAAAGAAGCCCGATGGCAGATGTGCCACCTATCCACGATGGGACAGATGGCACATCAGGATACCTAATTCCAAAGACCAGCAGACACTTATCAGGCTCTATCTAAAATCGGGAGCAAAGACGAAGAGCGACTATGTTCGAGCAAGGCTTTTGGGTGAAGCTTTTAAGGTCATCACGGAAGATCCTTCAAAGAAGCCTTACTTGGATAAACTCTCCGAAATCGTCGCCATAATGAATAAGATAGGCGTGCTGTACAACGAAGCCGTGAAAGCCCTCAATACTTATCATTCTGTTGCCACTGCTCAACGAATGCTCGGCAAACTTGAGACCTATTCCCAAGTTCTCATCAGACTGCAACAGCAAGCAGTGCAACTGACCAATACCTTTGAACGTAAACAAGAATGAAGGAATATAAATCATAACCCTAGTTTTACGGGAGAGAACGTGTAGTGCTTGCTGGGTTCGGGCGGGATTGTTTGAGTTATGGACTTTGTGTCCTACAGATTTTGATTTTCCTAAAAGGGGCTTCGCGTAAACATAGCTTTTGGTAGATCTTGATGGCTTATTGCGATGGCTTGCGACATTGTCGCATTTTAACCTTTTCGCCCAGCAGATTGACGTCCTCGGTGGTGACCGACTTCTGCGTTGACATACATCGGACAATCTCACACCAGTCGCAGTTCTTACCTTGCCCCTTGTCCCATACTCGAGCCGTTCTACGAATACCCGATCCCTCTTTGCTCAATTGAATGATTAAATCATTCATCTCGCAGTTCTATCGTGTCATAAATAACAAGACGGCTGATCGGAAAATCCCTATTTTTAGGTATTGTGTGTCCTGGAAAACTTTGCGAACTTTGCTCGCAGAAGATAGGATAAAGTTGTTATTATGCAGACGACAAAGGAACATACACGCAGACTATTGCAAGATACAGCTCGAGAAGCGTTTCTAGGGAAAGGCTTCAAGGCGGTGTCTATGCGTGAGATTTCCAGGCTGTCTGGTGTTGGGCTAAGCAACATATACAATTATTATCCCTGCAAGGATGATTTGCTGGCAATCGTCTTGCGTCCACTTTTGGAGGCGATGACTAATATGCTGGAAAACCATAATAGTGATGAAAAACTTTCACTTGAGATCTTTACCTCAGAAGAGTATTACCGTCAATATATGCAAGAGGTAATGGGTGTGATTACTCGTTATCGCAAGGAGCTTAGGTTGCTATTTCTCGATACTCGAGATACACGATTTGAAGACTATTGGGAGCGATGGATTGATAAAAGTACGATAACCGGAATCGACTATCTAGAAAGGATGAAAGAATTATATCCAGAGCTACATACTAGTGTTTCCCCTTTTTTCATACACTTCATCAGCTCTTGGTGGATCAGTATGATGAGAGAGATTGTATTGCACGAGGAGCTTTCCTCCGAGGATATCGAATGCTTTATTGGTGAATATATCCACTTCAGTATAGGTGGGTGGAAGCGCCTTATGAAGGTAGATCATCAGAGCGTATTATGAGCATTACATATAGTACTAGCAATGAAAGAAATATGATTTTGGAGAGGGCGTTGATGGGCTTTCTCTCTTTGATGCTGATAAGTGTGGGCAAAGCCGTGGCAATGTCTATTGCACTAAAGCTTGGTACGAGTGGTCAATGACAATAAAGAATGAAATGAATGATACAGACTATCCAAATACAAAGTAGCGGGGGAATTTATTCTAGAGTCCTGCAGTATAAGAGATTTCATTTTAGGAAATCATCCTATCGAGCGAGTCGCCTACAGAGGCGGCTCGCTTTGTTTTTGAACAAAACGTCTTCCTGTTCTCTTTTGGACTATTGCCACTTAGGAGTAAAGACACTTCAAGATCAATATAACATGAAACGATATGAAAATAGAAAGAATTAACAATTGGTTTGCCTTATGCGGCAAAAGAATGATGCGTAATCGCTGGGTAGTGCTGGGAGGGTTTATCCTGATCCTTGCCATTGGCGTATCGGGACTTAGGTACTTCAAGGTAAGTGCCTCATGGGAAGACTACTTCCTCGAAGACGACCCTATGCTTGTCAAGACCGAAGAATTCAAGGAGATATTCGGGAATGACAACTTCGCAGCCGTGCTGACTAGGTGTGACAATTCGTTTACGAAAGACAATCTGGAGCTGATCCGTGAACTAACGAACGAGATGGTGGACAGCCTTTCGTACGCCGACAAAATCACCTCTCTTACTGACATCGAGTTTATGATGGGAGGCGAAGATGGTATCGCCATTGAGCAGATAGTCCCCGATACGATCCCTACGGATCCCAAGCAATTGGAAGAGATTCGTAGCAAGGCTTATATGAAACCTCACGTAGCAGAGCGATTAATTTCCAAAGATGGGACGCTCTCGTGGATTATACTCAAGCTACGTACTTTCCCCGAAGACTCTGTTTGGAATAAGGGGAAGAATCCTGTTTCTCCCGAGGTCCTTACGGGCAATGAACTAGATCATATTATTACCAAGGACAAGTACAAGGCACTTCATCCCAAAGGAACTGGGCTACCCTATGTGACAGCGATGAAAATGAAATGGATTGGGACGGAAATGCCACGTGTAATGGGTATCGCAGCCCTCGTCTCCATTCTTATCCTCCTGCTGGTGACACGTTCATTTAGAGGGGTCATCGTCCCTCTTCTCACCGCTATCAGCTCCATCATCGTGGTGTATGGGGTGCTGGGATATGTTGGTATGACCATAGACAGCGCTATGGTAATGATCCCTATGTTGCTGGTCTTTGCCGTTTCCATTGCATACAATATTCACGTATACTCCTATTTCAAGCGTAGGTTCCTCATTCATGGAATAAGGAAACAAGCCGTAGAGGAAACGGTAGGGGAAATGGGGTGGCCAGTGCTTTTCAGTGCACTCACCACTTTCGCTTCCTTGCTTTCATTCCTCGCCATTCCTATGCAGCCGATGCGTTTTATCGGAATAGCCTCCTCTTCGTGTGTGATGCTGTCATTTCTTTTCTCCATCACCTTGATGCCCATTCTCCTCAGTTTTGGCAAGGACGGAAAGCCTCACCCCAAGGTACAGGAGACCGGTGGGCGGTGGATGGATCAGAAGCTAGAAAGCTTAGGTAAGAGTGTACTCAGGCATGGCACTTTGATACTATGTCTCACTGGGATTATCTCTGTGGTTCTTATCTACCAATTCACCAAAATAGAGACGGCTTTTGATGTAGAGCGAACGATGGGACGAAAGATTGATTATGTCAACAACCTATTGGAGGTAGGGGAAAGCGAACTTGGGTCTATTTATACCTACGATGTAATGATCGACTTCCCAGAAGATGGATTGGCAAAGTCTCCAGCAATGCTACTGCGATTGGACTCCCTTGCACAGCATGCTGGTGGGTATAAGTTGACCAAACGAACGACCTCGGTATTGAATATACTCAAAGACCTAAATCAAACGCTCCATGACGGTAATCCTTCCTATTATACCATCCCCCATAACCCTGATGAGGTTGCACAGCTGTTGCTCCTTTACGAAAATGCGGGAGGTAGTGAAGCAGAGTATTGGATAGATTACGACTACCGCCGTCTTCGTCTGATGGTGGAGATGAATGCATACGATTCAGGGGAAACAGAGCGAGAGATGAACGATATAATTGCTTACGCACAGATGCTCTTCCCCAATGCGGCAGTCACTACCGTTGGAAGTATCCCGCAGTTTACCGTAATGATGCAGTATATCGCACGCGGGCAAATGGTTTCGTTCGCCATTTCTCTCCTTATTATAGGTCTACTGATGATGATTGTTTTCGGCAGTGTACGCATAGGGCTTGTCGGTTTAATCCCAAATATCACCCCGGCATTGGTCGTTGGCGGACTAATGGGGTGGCTGGGCTATCCATTGGATATGATGACGGCCACTATTATGCCGATGATCCTCGGCTTGGCTGTGGACGATACCATACACCTCATCAATCATAGTCATCTTGAGTTTGACCGTAAGGGCAATTATAGGAATGCGATCCTTCGTTCATTCCACACCATTGGTACTCCAATCGTCTTGACAAGCGTAGTAATCTGTGCCAATTTCGCTGTATACACCACATCAGAGGGGCTCTCCTTTGTACATATGGGCATACTATCTGTGGCAGGGATCTTGTCGGCACTGCTTGCCGACCTCTTTGTGACGCCTATACTCATCCAGAAGTTCCATCTGTTTGGCAAGGAGACGAACACTATTGAAAGACCAAAAGAACAAACAAACACACATAATTGAATCATAATGAGTAATACAAACAAACAGAAGAAGCCGTCGGTATTGAAGCGATCACTCCACTACGCAGGTAAGAAAAGGTATATGCTTCCGCTGGCGATGGTTTTCTCGGCCCTCTCGGGTATTTTGGTGCTGATGCCTATGGTCTATATCCATAAGATTGTCAGCGGGATTATCTTGAGTGGTAGTGTCGATGGGGGAGCCATACGATACTACGCCATTCTGGCAGCGAGTTTTGCTGCAGCAGGAATGCTACTCTATTTCTGTGCATTAATGGTCTCCCACCTCTTCGCTTTTGAGGTAGAGGCCAACATCATCAAACTCAGCGTGAAGAAGATGATGGCGAAACCTTTGGGCTTCTTTGCCAATCGTGAAAGTGGCAATCTCCGCAAGACGATTGTCGATGGGGCTGCAGAGACCCACACGATGCTGGCACATCAGTTGCCAGACCTCGCCATGACGATTGTTTCGCCCATCGTGCTATTGGTCTTCTTCTTCCTTTTCGACTGGCGGCTTGGTCTAGTGAGCCTTGTCCCGATGGTCATAACCGTTCTATTGATGGCGACTATGGCGACTCCAAAGAGCAAGAAGTTGCGGGAAGAGTATTACGAGGGACTTGCCAATCTTTCTGCCGAATCGGTAGAATATGTGCGTGGCATTCCAGTCGTAAAGACCTTTGCCCAGAGCGTGGAGAGCTTCGATCGTTTCTACTCACTCATCGTAAAGCTGAAAGATTTCGTGGTGCGGTGGAGCATGGGGTTCAAGAATAAGATGTCGCTGTACGAAGCCATTTCAAGCTCTACGGCATTCTTCTTGGTGCCTGTTGCCATTATGATGATCACCTCGGGAGGTGATATGCGAGAGGTGCTGGGTAATTCCGTTATCTATCTATTAATAGGGCCTGTGTTCGGTGTCTTTATGATGCGAAGTGCCGCCATGCAAAACTTCATCTACTTCGCAGAGTTGGCGTTGGATAAGATTGACACAGCTTTGGATTATGAAGACCTCACTTACGGCGAAGCAACAGCTGTTGGAGAGGGCTTGGAGTTCAGAAACGTCTCCTTTTCATACGGAAAAGACAAAGTGCTGGACAATGTATCGTTTAAGGTGAACAAAGGTGAGACTGTTGCCCTGGTGGGAGCTTCAGGAGGAGGTAAGACCACCGTGGCACGTTTGGCAGCTCGCTTCTACGATGCCGATGAGGGCGACATCTTCATTGGAGGTACCAGTATCAAGGAGTATAAGAAAGAGGCCTTGAGCCAAAAAGTAGCTTTTGTATTCCAAATGTCTAAGCTCTTTAAGATGAGCCTAAGGGAGAACTTATTACTAGGTGACCCCAACGCCAGCGATGAGGAGATAGAGCAAGCTCTCGTCAGAGCTGGAGCCAAAGAGATTGTCGATAATCTAGAAAAGGGCTTGGATACCGTATACGGCACTAAGGGCACCTATTTTTCAGGTGGCGAGATCCAACGCCTTTCTATCGCAAGGGCTTTCCTGAAGAATGCCGACTTTGTGATACTTGACGAGGCAACCGCTTTTGCAGATCCTGAGAACGAGCATATCATTCAAACCTCGTTCAAGGAACTATCAAAGGACAAAACCACACTGATGATCGCACATAGGCTCTCCACGGTGATCAATGCCGATAGAATCCTAGTAATGGAGAATGGCAAAATCGTGGAAAGTGGTACGCATAACGAATTATTAACCCTAGGCGGTGTCTACAAAAAGCTGTGGAGCGAGTATCAAAAAGCCGCCAATTGGAGAATAGGAGGAGACTATGAAAATGAATAAGTTCTTTAAGCAAAAATACGCCATGTCGGAGCAGGGTGCGAAGAACCTGCAGAAGTCTATCTTCTCGCATACCATCCTAAATCTGACCAAGATGTTTCCGCCCATTATCGGATTTGTCTTTTTATTCCAGTATTTGGGCAGTTTGGAGGGTATCCCTGCACCAGTAGAGCTGACCCTAGTAGACTATATCGTCATCATCTTAGTGATGCTGTTGGTGATGTTTTTTGTGGCAAGGTGGGATTACGTACGCCTTTACGACAATGTCTATAATGAAAGTGCCAACTCACGTATTGATATAGCCAACCGTCTGAAGAAACTGCCTCTCTCATATTTCGGCAAGCGTGATGTATCCGACCTCTCGGCGACGATGATGAGCGACCTGAATCTCTATGAGCAAATATTCTCACACTCCGTGCCGCATATCTATGCCACATCCATTTCCACGGTGATTATATCTGTAATGATACTCGCTTATAATTGGCAGCTCGGATTGGCGGCATTGTGGGTCATCCCCGTCTCGCTACTACTCTTTTCACTTTCCAAGAAGAAACAACGGAATGATGTGAATGCCTATGTGAAGACCAGTCGTGACGTGCTTGACGGCTTACAAGAGCAGATTGACCAGATACAGGAGATTAAGTCCTATAATCTAGAAGAGCGGACACTGAACGAGTTCTACCACAAGATGGATGGTAATACTAGGAATAAGGTAAAGATGGAACTCTCCGCTGGTATTGCCACCGCACTGGCTGGTATGCTGATGAAGCTCGGAATCGTCTCGGTGGCGATTGTCGGTGCCAACATGCTGATTGCCGGACAAATCAATATTCTGGTCTATATCGCCTACCTCATCCTCACGGCAAGCATCTACGTGCCTATAGAGGGCATTCTGTCCTTTATGGCTATGATCGTGACACTCGATGGTGTGGTGGCACGTATCAAGGAGATCAAGACTATGCCTATTCAGGAGGGCAAACAAGAGATGAACCCTAGGGATTATAGTATAGATTTCAAAGATGTAGTATTCGGTTACGAGGATTATACCGTCATCAACGGCGTGAGCTTCGCTGCGAAACAAGGCGAGGTGACAGCGTTGATTGGGGCTTCTGGAAGTGGCAAGACCACGCTGACCAAGTTGGCCGCTCGCTTTTGGGACATACAGCAGGGCAAAATCCTACTTGGTGGCGAGGACATTAGTCAAATAGACCCCGAAACACTGCTGAAGAACTACGCCATTGTCTTTCAGGATGTAGTGCTATTCAATGCCAGTATCAAAGACAACATTCGTATCGGCAAGAAAGGAGCAACGGACGAGGAAGTGACTCGTGTCGCCAAAATTGCCCGCTGTGATGAGTTTATCGATCGTATGCCTGATGGTATTGATACCGTCATCGGGGAAAACGGCGAGCGACTTTCTGGTGGAGAACGCCAGCGGATCTCCATTGCCAGAGCCCTCCTAAAAGATGCACCCATCATCTTGATGGATGAAGCCACGGCCTCGCTAGATGTGGAAAATGAAAGCCTAATACAAGAGGCTTTGTCGGAGCTGATCAAGGAGAAGACAGTCATTGTTATCGCTCACCGCATGCGTACCATTCGTGGAGCCGATAAGATCGTGTTGCTCCATCAAGGTAAGATTGAAGCAATGGGTACGGATGCAGAGTTGCGGGTGCAATCGGCTACTTACAGGAAGATGCTTGAAAAGTCAATGGGATAAATCAACAACAAAATATCAATCATGATGAAAAGAATTATTTTAGCAAGTTTGGTGGTCTTGGCTTTTGCCACTACGGCAATGGCCCAGACGGGCAGAGAGATTGCCCAAAAAGTAAAAGACCGTCCCGATGGCGATACCCGTCAATCGGAATTGGTCATGAAACTGATCAATAAGCGTGGGGCGATACGCGAGCGGAAGCTTATCTCTTACTCCATAGATGTGGGAGCGGGGAAAAAAGACCGTAAGAGTATCATGTTCTTTCTATATCCCGGAGATGTAAAAGGAACAGGCTTTCTCACCTGGGACTACGACAATCCAGATAAAGACGATGACAGATGGCTCTACTTGCCCGCTATGAAGAAAACCCGCCGCATCAGTGGCTCCTCCGCCAAGCAGGATTACTTTATGGGCAGTGACTTCACCTATGATGATATGGGCAGTCGCAATGTAGACGAAGACTCCCACAAGTTGCTGGGCGAAGAGACTATTGACGGACACAAGTGCTGGAAACTGGAATACACGCCTAAAGACAAACGTGAGATCTACTCTAGAAAGGTGGCGTGGATTCGTCAAGACTGCCTTATCGCCGTTAAGGTGGAGTACTACGACAAGATGGGGAAGCTACACCGTCGCCTTGAATTGTCGGACATTGTGAAGGTTTCTGGTTTTTGGATTGCAAAAAAACTGCATATGACCAATGTTCAGACTAACCATCAGACGATTCTTGAGTTTAAGGATCCCAAGTTCAATACCCCTATGAACGAGGCTCAATTCAGTGTAAGCACCTTGGAAAAAGGCCGATTCTAATGACAGATACAACTAGTCATTCAGCAAAATTCTTGTTGCTGTTTATTCTCTTCTTGCCCCTGCATATCGCATGGGGTCAAGAAGAGGTGGCTTCATCGTGGCAAGTCAAAGGATTTGTGGATACCTATCATGCCGTCCGATCCGAAAAACCGAACAACTTTATGTCTTCGCGCACGAGAATAAGGGGAGAGATAGGTAAAAGTTTTGAAGGCTCTTCGCTTTTTGTCTCATTCAACGCAACTTACAATGCATTATTAAAAGAGCATACAGGTTTTGAACTGCGGGAAGCGTATCTTGACCATAGAGATGACCATTGGGGCTTTCGCCTTGGGCGACAATTGGTCATTTGGGGGGCGGCAGACGGTGTGCGTATTACCGACTTGGTCTCTCCTATGGATATGACAGAGTTCTTGGCACAAGACTATGATGACATTCGGATGCCAGTCAATGCCCTACGCCTTTTCGTTTTTAACGACAAAATGAAACTGGAACTGCTTGCCGTGCCAACCTTTGAAGGGTATAAACTACCTACCGACGCAATAAATCCATGGTGCATTTTACCCAAAGATAGCCCACTGCCTATTGCCTGGGAAGAAAATGGGAGCCATCCCAGTCTTCATTTTGCCAATATCGAGTATGGCGGAAAGCTATCTTTTACCTTGCCTGGAGTGGACTTTTCGCTCTCCGCATTGCATACGTGGAACAAGATGCCCGTGTTTACGTATCGCCCTACAGATACCCACATTGTCGTTTCTCCGCAATACTACCGAATGGGATTTTTCGGAGGAGACATATCCAAACCTCTAGGGCAACTGGTATTACGAGGAGAAGCAGCCTTCAATGTGGGGAAGCATTTCAGCTATAGACCTGATGCGTCTGATCAAGAACAAAAGGGATTCAACACTGTGAATTATCTCGTGGGTATCGATTGGTATGCCCCCAAAGATTGGGTGGTGATGGCACAGTTTTCCTCTGAAAGCATCCTAAAGTACGAAGACCAGATTGCACAGCCGCATCACAATTCACTCCTTACGCTCAATGTGTCGAAAAAGCTGTTGGATAACACTCTACAACTCTCCAACTTCACCTATTTCGACCTCAATCATAAAGGTTGGTTTAGTCGGTTTACTGCCGCCTACTCTCTGAATGACTTCATTCAGCTCTCTCTCGGGTATGATTGGTTTGGAGGCGATGAAGGTATGTTCAGCACGTACAAAAACAATTCAGAAGTATGGGCGAAGGCAAAATATAGCTTTTAATCGAATGTAATGAGCAAAGCAAACGACACCAGCTGAATAGCACAACAATAGAATGGCTAATTCCTACTGATTTTCATAAGAGAATCATTATCTTTGCAACATAGAACGGCGTGATCTTTGAAGCACTGCAGAATGAAGAGAGGTAAAGAAACTTGCTCGTTTCCAACTCGTAACCCTTTTACACTACACTCTTTTCTACCCTATTGATTATCTGAAAGATACAAGCTTCTTAAATCTTTTGCGGGCATAGTCCGTTGCGATCAGCATCTTAGCTTTCTCCTCCTTTTCCGATAGCTCATCTCGTCCCAAAAGAGTTGCATCCCCTGTCTTGGCGAACTCCATCAACTTGCTGATAAACTCTTCCTGCTCGGGTGTGGGCGGTATGTTATGCAATATCTCGTTCTTCTCTGGGCGGTCAATGCCGATATCCTTAGCGGTACGATAGTCACAAATCTCCGCATAGAAGGCTGCCAGCTCTGGCACTTTGATAAAGGTTCTGAAGCGTTCCTTCTGTATGATGTCATTGGTGATGGAAAACTCGTAGTCGGTAGACTTCTTCGCAAAGACCGCAGCCCAAGCATCAAAGCTATTGATGCCTTGCTTTTCGAGTGCTTGAGGACGTAAGTACTTGAAGAGCAGATAGAGCTCTGTGAGTGAATTGCTGATGGTCGTACCACTGAGGAAAGTAGCTCCTAAGTCTTTACCCGACCGCTCCTGAATGGTACGTATGGCAAAGAGCATATTGAGTGCACGCTGTGAACCTTCTGGATTACCTAAGCCAGAGACTCGGTCGTGGCGCGTGTTGAACATCAGATTCTTAAACTGATGACTCTCGTCCACAAAGAGGTGATCGATGCCCATCATTTTGAAGTCCACAGCATCATCCTTACGCTCGGCAATACTATCTTGAATGCCTTGTAGTTTGGCTTCGAGGGTCTGCTTTCGCTTCTCCAAGCCCTTGAGCATCGCTCGGGAAATGTCCGCACCTTGCTGACGAAGGACTTCTAGGTTTTCCTCTATAGAGTCTTTCTCCTTTTGCAAGATTGCCTCCTGTATCTCTAAAGCTTGAGGTATCATCCCAAACTGCTCATGGGTCAATATGATGCAATCCCAATCGTTGTTCTTGATGTCGTTAAAGATGCGTTGGCGGTTTTGCTTATTGAAGTCGTTCTTGCCCGGATAAAGCACTCTAGCATTGGGATAAGCCTTTCTAAAAGTGTCGGCAATGTCGAAAACATTTGCTTTTAGTCCGATAATCATCGGCTTGTTTGCTAAGCCCAAGCGTTTCATCTCATAAGCTGCCGTACACATGATGAGGGTCTTACCAGCCCCTACTTCATGGTCACAAATACCCCCGCCATTGGTTTTGAGCATCCATACGGCATCCTTCTGACTCTTATAGAGGTCAGAGATACCGAGTCCTTTCAGATTTAGATCGGGAAAGGATTGATGCGCGCCGTCAAAGTTGGGACGCACGAAGCAGTTGAATAGCTTATTATATCTGTCGGATAGTTGTTGCTTAAAGCTCTCTGGCGTTCTGCCTAGCCAATCCACAAAGCCCTGACGTATCTCCTCTATCTTAGCATTAGCCATCTGTATCGCATGCCCATCACGCACTTTGATAGTTTTCGTCTCTCCTGTCTCTAGATCTCGCACCTCTTTGTTCTTATTGATATCGGGGATGGTATTGTGTAGTGCATGCTTTAAGAGATTAAGCCCATCATAGCGTCTGAACTCTCCCTGCACAGCATACTTATGCCAAATGTTGCCATTGCGTCTATCACATTGCAAAACATATTCATCCATCGTACTCTGATAGGTGACGGTGATCTCTGTCTCAAAGAATTCTGAAGCAAAAGCACTATAGACTTTAGCTGGTATCCACCGCTCCCCAAGATTGAAGTCAAGCTCAGCAAAGGGTATCGGTGTAGGTGTGGCAACTCGTAGGGCAGCTAAGCTTTGCTGTGCTTCTTCATGATCAGGATGATCTAATAGCCACGACTCAATCTGCTCGCTCTTCTCTATCACATTGCCTGAGATAAACTTGTCTGCCACCTCGTAACCATCTACTTCTGGATTGTAGTAGATGCGTCCCTCTAGGGCTGAGATGATGTCACTCTCCTCCATATCGGGGAGGAGCGAACTCATATAGTCTAGCTCCACAGAGCCATACTTATTCAGAGAAGAGACGAGAGCTTCCGTGGGGTCGGCAGCTACTGTCACCTCTGTAGTGGCAAAAGCGGTAGGATGATCAAATATGTCTGCCTTGATGTATTCCCCCTTATCGGATCGCTCTAAGAAGAGTATCTCGACCCCAGTTGCATCCATCTTGATGAGGTCTGTATTGCTCTTCTGATTAAGATACCCCCAGCGACTAACGAAGTCGTCATAGAGCCGATTGAGCTTTATACGCTCCTCGCTATCCTCACATCTATTGTTCGCTTCGTAGTCGTATAGCCGATGATAACTCTCTCGTATCTCGATGTACGCTTTGAGCTTGGTTAGGCGCTCATAGGGTAAGTCCATCGGATGAAAGGTGGGCTGTCGCTTCAGATTGGAAAGATACCCCACTTGTCCATTTTGCAGCACGATCGACCCATCTCGTAGATGCGAGTCGGGCAAAGAGAGGAATGGACGAGGTGAAGCATCAAATGACTTCTTAACCTCTGTAACTGGCTGTACTTCTCTCTCCCCTTCTGCAAAGTCAAATAGAGATGGCTGCTCGATTGAGGAGAGCTTAGTACTTCTTTTTGCTCTTGGACGCTTTACTGAGCTTTGCTTAGGTTTAGAGGCTGCCTGTTGCTTATTGACCTCTTTGATTTCCCTATTAACACGGGCGACCTCCTGCGTCCAAAGTTCGTACTCTTCGGGAGCAAACAAATAACCGGCCTTTTCCAGACCGACATCAGTAGTATCCATCACGGGATGATGGTCGTCATCAAAGTAGACCATCTGTCCGCCCATCTCTCGTGGGGCTTCTAGGTCTGTACGAATATCTGCTTCGTACTGATGCTGTAGCGTTAGAGCTGGCACACCTTCAGGGGCTGGCTCTAACATTGAAGAGACTTGCTCCTGCTGGGTGGGTTCTACCAATTCACTCTTTTCGATGGAGTTGACGGGAGTTCCCTCTGAAAAGGACTCCTCCACGACCTCTTCCGCTTGGGTTTCTGTTTGTACTGCCTCGTTAACTACAACAGTGTGAGCTTCTGCAACCACCTCTTTGCTATACCGTCCTTGGACAAGCTCTTCTAACTCGGCTATCTCATGCAGTGCTGTAGGAGAAAAGTGAAGGTCACGCTCAATCCCCAAACCATGTATCTTGACCTCTTTCATTTCGTCCAAGGAGATATAACCGAGCTCCCAACCGTAACCCATTGTAACTGCTCCAAACCCAAGACGTTCTTCTGGGTTGTACTCTAAGAGGTAGGCTGTATAGGCTCCCAGCGGGAAGAAGTATCGGACATAAGCTGTGCGGTCGCCAATGAGTTGCTTCTCGGTATCATATAGCTTGGGGAGTTGACTCTTAATGCTATCAGGCATTAGATCATAAGCGTTGTCTGTTTCTTGCTCCTCGTCTACTTTAGAATCCACCTCAGGCAATCCGACTGTTACGCCCAGCTTACGCAATTGCTTCTCGGCTTCATTCTGTCGCTCTTCCTCGCTCATCGCTATTCCCGTCTCATAGAGCTTGCGGTCAAAACGTGCTGTCACATCTTGTGTGAGCTGTATTCGGAGACTCTCAGCCAGTTCCTCCATAGTTCCCTCAAAGCGATATTCCCAAGTTGGCTTGCCGTAAGGGTCTCTACCCAGTTCACGACTGGTGGCTATGGTGCGAGGTGCCACATCATCCCACGAACCCTCGAAAAGTGAGTTGTGGTTGAATGCCATAGTAAAACCATCCCCCTTGGGTACAGCGACTGTCTGAACAAACTGCTTCTCCAGCTCCTCGCCAATCTCCTTGCCCGACTGCTTTTGCAAGACAATCAAGTCGCTTCCGACTTCAGTTCCTGCCTGCTCGCTAAACATACCTGATGGCAGACGGATAGCAGAGATGAGTCGGCTGTTTTGCATCAAATAGCGTCTGATTGGCTCATTTAGAGCTGCATCGAGTACGCCTTGTGAAGTGATAAATGCAACGAGACCTCCCTCTCTAGTGCAGTCCAAGCCCTTTACGAAGAAGTAATTGTGAATGGCTCGTGTTGACTCCTTTTTGAAGAGATCATTTCCCCTACTGTACTCACGGTCATAGACCATAAAGTCTCCAAAAGGGATGTTGCTGGTTACGAGGTCATACTTCTCCGTCTCTTCTAGGGGAGCTATCGCTTCAAAGGGCTCATTTCGCACGAAGATGTTGCCCTCGCCATAAGGGTGCAACGCTTGACTGATGCGAGCCGTGAGCAGATCTTTCTCCAAGGCATCAACAATGCCCACCTGCTTGGCAAATGTTTCGGCAAAAGCACCCATCCCCGAGGAGGGGTCAAGGCACCGTTTGAGCGTCGCACCACTTGTCGCGAGAGCATCTGAAATAGCAGAGACGATACGTCTATCTGTATAGAATGAGGTGAGCACACTCGCCTTGATGCTCTCCCAATACCGCTTGGCGGTGTGAGCATCGACCGCTTCCCGATAGATCATCTGCTTGAGCCGTTGTGTCGGAGCAAAGAGTTCTTGCTCCGATTTGCTCCAATAGCGGATGTCCGCTGGCGTGTCTGTGCGGTTCAATACGCACTTCAGACCTCCGAAACCTTGGTAGCCACGCAAGATGCGTTTCTCCGCTTCGGTAGCCATACGATGCTCTTTTTCTAATCGTAGCACCACACGGATTGCTTCTGCATTTGCTGCCAAAACGGCTTTCTTGTTGTATGCCATAGAGGTACTCTGTTTGTTGATGATAGTTGTTAGCCATGGTGGGAGAAGGTCAATCCCACGAAATGGATTGAGATACCTTCCACAAGAATGGAAGTACGATTACTTGATGTATTTGCTCTTCACGTGAATTGGTGGAGTCTAGTCTGAGTGGAAATGTTGTCCCCCCCCCCCCGTCACTCCTCAGTTTCATCCGTATGGGAAAAGTTTCCCATAGGCTTGGCACTGGAGTTTCTTCCCTATGAAACTAGAGTTTCTTCCCTATGAAACTAGAGTTTCCTCCGTATGAAACTGTAGTGCCAACCCCTATTGGCACTACATCTCTCCGCTAAGAAACCACAAAGGCTCTCCAATCGGCTTCCTATTAACTACGATAGAACATGTGGGGAGTGTCGTGAGAGATAGTTGTGGCACTGAGCTAGATCTCTTGTGCGGGCTATCACTTCTTACTCTTTTGCTCGAATTCAAATTTGGTCGAACTATCCTCTTGTAGAACCAATCGGGCATTGAACTTCTTACCAGCCTTGCTCGTCAAACCTTTCAAGATGGGTGTACGCCCCTTGCTTATGAGGTCTCGGATATTCTCTTCAGAGAGATACGTACCGCATACTTCTCGGAATATGTGGAAATCACAATCATCATTCTTGCATCTCGCCACCTTGGCATAGATCCCCACACTCTCACGACCACACTTAGGGCAGTGATATGTAGGGTACCTTTGTTGCCTAGATGCAGGTGCGAGTGAGAGCAACTCCTCGCATATGGTGGAGACGTAGGAGTTGATGCCTTGTGCAAACTTACCAGCATCCATACTTCCTGCCTCGATTGCTGCTAGTGCCACCTCCCATGCTCCTGTCATCTCCGCATTGGCAATGCGTTTGTCTTTAACGATTTCATAGACGGCTAATCCTTTCTCCGTTGGGACTATGCTTTTCTTCTCCCTACGGATATAGTCACGCAGGATGAGTGTCTCAATGATGTTGGCTCGTGTGGCAGGTGTGCCTATGCCACACTCTGCCAAAGCCTTTTTACTTGCAACATCCTCTACCTCCTTGCCTGCATGCTCCATAGCAGAGAGCAGGGTCGCTTCTGTATAGAGTGGCTTAGGCTTGCTCTTTTGCTCGATTATGTCTGCTTGTTGGATGGCTAGCGTTTGCCCCTCGGTCAAGTTGGGCAATGAGGACAAAATAGGCTCGTCCTCCTCGCTCTCTTTAGGCTCTTGAGGAGTGGCACTCTGTACAGATTTCCAACCCCAAGAGACTTGACGGCACGCTTTCCAAACATAGCTGTTGGTCTCGTCCTTGAGTACTACCTGCATACGCTCCTCTTCAGAGTGCGCCGAGAAGGCTTCTGCGAAGCGGGTAACAATCATTTGATAAAGCGTGGTCTCATCTACCGACAATACCGATGCGGTTTCTCCCGTGGGGATAATGGCATGGTGGTCGGTAACTTTGCTGTCATCTACAGAGTGGCGATTCAGCTCTTGGGGTAATGGTGTGCCAATCTTGCGAAGGAGGTCGGGAACTTCCTCAAAAACATCTTCACTGATATATCGGCTACCCGTACGGGGGTAGGTAGTGAACTTCTTCTCATAAAGCGACTGTGCGAGGGTGAGGGTCTTATCTGCGGAGAAGCCGTGACGTACATTAGCCTCCTTTTGCAGAGCGGTCAGGTCATACAAGAGGGGTGGAGCTGTATGCGTCACCTTTCTTGTGACCTCTGTGACCGTAAGCGAGCCGATACTGCGTAATGAAGTGAGCGCAGTTTGGGCAGCAGCTTCATTATCAAAGTTCTGTAGGCTCACGGCTTTGATGGATAAGCCCTCGTCCTCTATCATCGCAGTGAGCTTCCAATAAGGAACAGAGGTAAAGTCTCTATGCTCCATATAGCGATGACACACCATGGCCAAAGTTGGAGTCTGCACTCGCCCTAGTGAGTAGCCTCCACGGTAAGCAATGGAGAGTGCTCGGCTGGCATTGATTCCCATCAACCAGTCAGCTTCTGCTCGTGCTTGGGCTGCGTAGTAGAGATGGTCATAATGACTCCCTGGCTTGATATTCGCTAGCCCCTCTCGGATAGCTTTGTCAGTAAGAGAGGAGATCCATAGGCGATCAAAGGGCTTGTGACTGTTTAAGTGTCGGTAAATCCAACGAAAGATGAGCTCACCTTCTCTTCCGGCATCTGTTGCCACAATAATACGATCTGCCTGATTAAAGCAGGAGCTTATTGCCTTGAGTTGCTTGAGTGCTGCAGGGTCTTCGTGGTACTCTTTGTCCTTACGCACTTGTCGGACAATGAGCTGGAAGGGATTGGGGCAAATGGGCAACTCTTCTGCTTTGTAGTTAGAATAGCCGTAAGCTTCTGGCATGGCAAGTGTAATGAGGTGTCCCATAGCCCACGTGACGAGGTAACCGTTTCCTGCTAAATAACCGTCTTGCTTTGTTGTCGCTCCAACGATTCGGGCTATATCTCTTGCTACCGAGGGTTTCTCAGCAATAATACATGTTGTCATAGTCTTTGAATGGATTATGGGTTACATCTTACGTCCTCGAGACTTCTTCTACTTGTTCTCGTCCTGCTTCTGCTTTTGTTCAGCAGTGGGTGCTGTTTGCCCCTTTTTCAGTGGCTCTTTCACCTGCTTGGTAGCTTCGTTGGTTTTGCCGTGGTTATTGACGGCTACTTGCGTTTTGTGCTCTTCCGCCACGGTTTCGACCTTACCCGTTCCTTGCTTCTTGTCAGGGTTCCATTTGTAGAAACGGGGGCGGTTCTGCTCTTTGTCCATACGGACATAGGCATTGAAGGGTTGTCCCTCTTTATCGATCATGTTTTTGAGGTAAAGTGTGCGACCGTTGTCTAAGGCTTCTCGTTGCTTCTCTGACAGCTCTAGACCACAAAGCTTGCGAGGTGCCTTGCCTTGTTGACGATCTTGTTGCTGTTTCTGACGCTCTTTGAGACTCTTGTTCTCTCCGAAGATGAACTCAATGCCTTTCTTCTCTGCATTGACTTGAAGTGTAGCATCGAAAGACTTGCCACTCTTAGCGGTCATTCCTTCTATTTTCACCGCTTTGCCCTCCACTAGATCTTTGTATTGCTGGTCAGAGAGCGTGACGCCTTTGATCTCTTGAGGAATGCTTACACGGTCGGCACGCAAGGCGATAATCTCATTGGTCTGTGGGTCGATGGAGACGTAGGCTGCAAAAGGTTCACCGCTCTTGGGTGTTACCTCGATGGTTTTGCCGAGATTGCCGGTTGCGAGTAGTTGCTCCTTCTCTTCGGGGGAGAACTTGTAGCCCATATAGGGGTAGTCGAGCTGTGGCTCTTTACGCATAGCGTGTATGGCTAACCCGATATTGCCCTCATTATCTGTGCGAAAAGCAAGGCGAGCCTCTGTGTAGATAGTCGTGTCTCCAATGGGGATGGCTATGGTCACGAGGTTGCTCTTTTGCCAATTGAGCATCTTCTCCAGCTCACCACTCTGCTCTAACCGCTCACGGGAGAGTCCGAGACTGTCGAGCATCTTCCAGTCTACCTTGTCTGCATCAATGGCTGTGCTCTTCTTCTGCTGTGGCAGATAGTCTTCAAAGGGTACACCGACCTTTGCCAACTGCTGTCTGCTTTCAGGAGTCTCTCGGTTTTGGAGCAGAGTACGCAGGTTATCTACGCCTTGCTCTACATTGCTCGCCAACACTTTGTATAGCCCGAAATGGGAGGGGTTGTTGAACTGCTTGAGAAAGTTGGTCATGAAGTTCTTCAGTAGTCCATCTTTGCTGTTGAACTTTAGAAATGCTGCCTGATTAGCTTCAAGTGGCTCAGTTGTTTTGAGCTTGCCCTTATCATCAATGCCCGAAACGATGGTGAGCTTCCCCGCTTCTTGCTGGTTCTTTACCTCGGTGCGATCCTCTAAGACCAGCACGTAATTGTCATTGCTATTTGCTTCCATAAATCACTCTTTTTGACGTTAATAAATCGCTTCGAGTGGCAAATATATAAGCTAAAGCAATACAATTTCCAAAGCGTGATACGCAGGGAAATACAATTATCAATTATGAAACTCTTTTGATTCTGTATGGAAATTTTTACGCGATACGAGTTTGAAATTAAAAGTGTTCTTTGATCTGGTTGGAGTTGAGAATTTTAGATAAGATTGCACTTGGAATTGTTGGCACTACTATATCTGACTAAATTAGACTCTTGATTGTGAATATTAATAAAAAACCGTACCTTTGCGGTTAGTATATATTTGGTTTTCAATTAGTCATTTATTTATTCATGATTAACCTTCCTGAGATTAAAGGAATCGACGATATGAATTACGCAATAAAAATTATAATTTCATGTCTTTTGTTTTCTGTGTTTTATTCTTCATCTGCACAGGTGCCTATAAATAACGCTCATATTGCTGATATCCAAAACATTCTGCAGATTGTAGGTGAGAAAAATTCGTTTGTTGAAAACCTTAATCATATTGACAACAATGTTTTGCCTATAGGTGTTAAAAGAACAATTTCTGGAGTAGAAATAACTGTTGCAATCTCTGGAGTGAAATGGAAAGCTGGTTCAGCATTATATTCCGTAGTAGCAAGAGCAATTATTCCTCAAGGACATGATGGTAAACGTCAGGTCCTATTTTTTGGTGCAGACAATATTAAAGGGAATCAACAGGGGGGATTAATGGATTCTTTCAGACTATCTCTATTACAAGATGTGAATATCGATTTTAATAATGGATATATGACGCTTGTATTGAAAGGGGGGCAGGATAAGAGAGCAGGAAGAGCAGAGGGGCAAACTTTTATGGAAGTCGATTGTGGTGGATTTAAAAGTTTTGGTTTAGATGCTGAAGTTGTCTTTCCTGAAGATTTTCTGCTTCCAATAGTCAATGGAGAAAAAGTTAGAGGTTCATTCAAAACTATTGTAGAAGATTGGAATGATATCGTTGTTGATATAGATATTGACCCTTTTCAAATAAAAGGGTTACCTGGTTTTGAATTTAGTCTAGAAACAGTAACTTTTGATTTTAGCGATAAACGTAATAGTCAAAATTCAGTGTTTCCACCTGAGTATGATTCTAAGTACTTGTTAGGTCAAGAAAACGTAAACCTATGGAGAGGTGTATATGCAAAGAATG
This sequence comes from Porphyromonas somerae, assembly GCF_022845615.1. Taxonomy (NCBI): domain Bacteria; kingdom Pseudomonadati; phylum Bacteroidota; class Bacteroidia; order Bacteroidales; family Porphyromonadaceae; genus Porphyromonas; species Porphyromonas somerae. The sequence goes on from NZ_AP025559.1 coordinate 1,760,307, forward strand.
TTTCTATAACATTACCGAAATCATTTCATACCAATACTAATCAAAGGGTTACTTTACAGGCCGAAGATTTAATCATAGATGATTATGGTGTGTCTTGTGCATTTACTGCAAATGATATACTTCCATTTGATAAGGGGAGTGCGGGAGGTTGGAAATTTTCAGTTGATAAATTTAAGTTTGGTCTTGAAGCAAATAGACTCATTGAAGCAGGTTTTGAAGGAAAGATTGGCTTGCCATTTAAAGGGAATACAACAGCTCTTGGATACGTAGGTAATATTAGTGCAAATAATGAGTATTTGCTTGCTGTAAATACAACTGATCAGCAAGAATTTGATTTTTCATTGTTTAATGCTAAAGCAAAGCTACTACCTAATTCATTTATCGAACTAAAGATGGTAAAAGATCAATTTTTACCTCGAGCTGTTTTGCATGGAGAAATGGTATTTTCTGATTTAGGACAAGATGCTAAGAATTCATCCACTGTTCATTTTCGCAATTTACAGATACAGACCATCGAACCATATATTCAGGTAGATAACATGGGGTATGATGGGGAGATAAAACTTGGTAGCTTTCCATTGTCTATTGATAAGTTTACATTATCAGGTCAGGGTAACCGTGTTGAGATAGGAGCAGGGGTGAAATTAACATTAGGAGACAAACTCTTTAATGGAGGGACGACATTGCGTTTTGCCTCTAAGATGCTAGACATCGATGGTCGGAAAGAGTGGGTGTATGATGGAATGAAAGTTGATGCCATCAATCTTGATGTTGATATAGCAGATGTCCTCAAACTAAATGGGCAAGTCAATTGGCACCGAAATGATTTGATATATGGTGATGGTTTTGGTGGAGATTTGCTATTGAAGATCACTGACAAACTACCTATAAAAATGACAGGTGGTTTTGGGCGAGTTGAAGATTTGAGTTATTGGTATGCACAAGGTAGTATGGAGACTCCTCTTGGAATTCCAATTTTTGCAGGTATAAGTATTAATGGTTTTTCAGGCGGAGTTAGCCAGCATATGGTATCAAGCAGTAATATTATAACAGAATCTTTACACCCCATGACTTACAAGCCAGATCGAAATGCAGGGTTAGAACTAAAGTCAGCAATTAGCTTTGCAGTTGCGAAGAAGATAGCTAAAGGAAGTGGCGGATTTGAAATCGCATTTAATAAAACTGGTGGATTACGATATGCAGGAATATACGGATATACAGAGTTCTTGCAAAAAGATGAAATAATTCCTGATACTGATAAACTAGCTTCGTTGCTTCATAATATGCAAGAAAAAGAAAAGGTTATCTTAAATGATACTGGCTCTTTATTGTCGAAAGCTACTAATTTTCTAGGCGTTTCTAAGTCTCTTATTGAGATTCCAAGTAATGTAAAGCCTGGAATAAGAGGTTATATCGGAGCAAATATGGACTTCAATAATAAAATTTTTAAGGCGACTTCAGAAGTATTCGTGAGTGATCCTGCAAAGATAGTTACCGGAGTTGGTCCAGGAGGTCGTGCTGGATGGGGGGAACTGTATGCAGATAGCAAAGAGTGGTATTTGCATATTGGACGTCCAGACAATAGGGTCGGACTAAGGATGGGGCTTGGAAAAATTTTGGATGTCCGAACTGGAGCATATTTCATGGCAGGTAGTAGAATACCCGAAATGCCAGCACCACCATCTCAAGTTGCTAATATTTTAGGTTATGAGTTAAATGCCCTCGCTCGTGGTCGTGATATTGATGCTTTAAGTAGAGGTAATGGATTGGCTTTTGGTGGCGATTTGAGAGTCAACACAGGGGATTTGACATTCTTGATGATGTATGCAAATTTTGATACCGGTTTGGGATTTGACATAATGCTTAAAGATTATGGAAATCTTCAATGCAAAGGCAGATCTGGTGTACTTGGCTGGGATGGTTGGTATGCTCAAGGTCAGGCTTATGCATATTTGCAAGGCGAATTGGGTGTGAAAATTAACTTGTGGCTACTGAAGACTAAGGTCCCAGTAATTAAGGGTGGTGCTGCGACACTACTTCAGGCAGGATTGCCTGATCCTTCTTATTTTAGAGGATATCTTGGTGTCAACTTAAATATCTTAGGGATTATCAAAGGAAAGGCTCGTTTCAAATTATCAATAGGGGACGAATGCGAACCTGTCTATCCGGGAAGTTCGCCACTTGAAATGCCGATAATAAGTGATTTCTCAGCCTCGAACGGAGACTCCGATGCAAATGTATTTACGATGCCTCAAGCACGATTTGTGATTCCAATGGGGAAGACTATTGAAAGTACAACTGAGTCTGGAACCACAACTTACCGAGTCGGTCTAAAGGATTTTATACTGAGAGACAAAGAGGGAAAAACGATTGAAGGTAAATTGGTTTGGAACAAGTATAAAGATGCTGTCAGTTTTCAGGCAAAAGAAATATTACCTAGTCGTACAGAGCTTGAAGCTATTGTCAGAGTTGGCTTTGACGAATTGAAAGGTGGAAAATGGGTAAAAGTTATGACAAGCGGTAAGGAAGCTGTAGAGGAGCGTTCATGCTCATTTATTACGGGTGAAGCTCCGAATGAGATTCCTATATCAAACATTGTATATTCATACCCGGTCGTAGACCAAAAGTATTTCCTTACAAATCAGAGTCAAAAGGGAACCATCCAACTGCAATTTGGACAAAAATACCTTTTTGCGAAAGGATTCGATTATAAGATATGCTTCGAGTCTGTTGGATCACCTACCATTCGTACTGATTTTGTTTACAATGAAGAGACAAACAGTATCGAATTTGAATTGCCTCATCTTAACAAGCAAACTGATTATACTATGCGGATTGCATACTCAAGCCAAGGTAATAATGAGATAATTGAAGATAGCTCGGTAACTCTTGAATCAACAGAGGATGCTTCTATAACAGCTGTTCAGAAAAAAGCGCAAGCAGGGACATCAGATGCCAGTGCTGAGATTTTGAAATATACTTTTGCGACAAGTGTTTATTCCAATTTTGTAGAAAAGATGGAAGACATTAAGCGTAGTACTCAAGACAAAATCTTTGATGTGGCGGGAAGTATGCAATTGACATCAAGTGTGGATGCAAAAGAAGCATTTGATGAAGCTGAAATTGTAGGTGTAGACAAAACACAATTTATGCCTTTGATTAAAGTTAAAGCAACACTTGAAGAACCGTATTACATGTCAGTTCTGCCATTACTTTATGATGGTTACCCGTATGCGGGTATTAGACTCCAGAATAGAGACGAAAATATCATGGGTATACCCCCATTTTTCTCAGTACTTCCAAGTGTGAAGTATTTGACCGATTTTGAATCAGGAATTAATAAGGGTCAGTTTGATTTTCCATATACATATGATTCGTCAATTGTCATAGATAGAGACTTCAGAGAATTACGCAATATTGTTGTTAATAATTCAACGAAAGTCAGTCAAGGTGTTTTCAAGCGACTGGCTACTGCTTCTTTGCCTATTCTTAAGTATGGAAAATATAAAGTCCTTTTGACTTATGTCTTGCCGGATGGAACTGAATGTGAAACAATTGAGTTCATGTATAACAATTATTCAGCGCTAAATAAATGAAGATAATTATCAACCGATTCGTTTTTCTTGGACTCCTTGTTATTCTTCCCATTATTTATAGCAAGGCACAGGTGTCGCAAGATTCTGTGGTCAATCAAATTTTAATGCGTTCTGAAACTCATGAAGATAAGATTTTACTTCGATGGATTGCACCCAATGCTAAAACATGGCGACTTTTGAATGTCCATGGAGTACGGCTAACACGTACTACCATTGCTAGGGATGGAAAGATTTTATCAAATCCAGAAATAATAGTTTTGGGAGATTCACTGAGACCTAGAGAGAGTGAACAACTGAAAGCAATGATTCAAGAGTATCCTATGGGAGCTGTTATGGCTCAGGCTATTTTCGGCGAAAGTTTTGAGGTGTCCACGATGGATGATGGTATAGGTAAGGTTCTTGCCCTCAGCCAGGAAGAAGAACAAAGATATATGTTTTCACTTTATGCAGCAGATCAGTGTTTTCCTGTAGCTTTGGAGATGGGATGGGGTTGGCAAGACTCAAATATTAAGCCCGACGAAACATATCTTTACAAGGTTACTCCATTATTTCCTGTAAGTGACATTGCACTCAATCCGGGAGCGGAATATGTAGTACCGACAGAATTAACTAAATTCTCGGCACCTTTGGAGTTAAGTGGAAAGTTCGGAGATTCATCTGTAATGTTAGCTTGGAATTATGAGACTCTTTCATTTTTGTACCCAAGTTACCTTGTAGAAAGATCAGAGGATGGTATTTCCTTCTCTTCATTGTCAGATTTACCAATTACTCGTATGGGAGAAGTAAATAATACGCATACTCCTATTACGTATTTGGATTCAATTCCCAATGATAAGACTTTCTACTACAGGGTGGCTGGTATTACTCCTTTTGGAACTATCGGTGCTTACAGTGATACAATAGTCGGAGTGGCATATCAGCATTTGGATAGCTCTCCCATTATTTCTTCATCAATTCCGGACAATGGCGATGGATGTAATTTTACCTGGTCATTCAATGAAGATGAAGAAAAATTACTGAAGGAATTTCGCTTGTTAAATTCTCCAGATAATAAGCATTTTGTGCCTTTGAAAGAGGGCATTGCTCCTTATCAGCGCTCATTTCATTTGACAGAACTGAGTGCAGATGCGCCATATTACATCATTGAGGCTTTAAGTAAGAGGGAGGAGTCAAAACGATCCTTTTCGGTATTGGTTCAAAAACCTGATAGTATTCCCCCTGCTATTCCATCGGGATTGATTGCAAATATAGATAGTCTTGGAGTCGTACAAATATCTTGGGATCCTAATAAGGATGTTGACATTTTAGGATATAGACTCTTCAAAGGGAATGCTAAAGGTGAAGAGCTTGTCCCTATCAATGATATTCCCATAAGTCAAACATTTTATGTCGATTCCGTGGATATGGTAGCTATGAATACTCATGCTTATTATGCTATAACTGCAGTTGACAAAAGATATAATCAATCAGAGTTAAGTGCTGTTATCGAAGCAAAAAAGCCAGAAGTGATACCACCTTCTCAGCCAGTCATAAAGAATATAGAACCATTAGAGGGACGAAATGTAATTATGTGGGAGTCAGGGCATGAATCAACACTATCAGGGTTCTTATTGATGCGTTACGAATCTGGGTCTTCTCTTCCAATACTTATAAAGATAGATGATCCTCAGAATACTAAATACGAAGATAAAAATATAAATCCGGGCATCCAGTATAGCTATACAATCACAAGCATCACGAGTGGGGGATTAAGATCAAAACCATCAAATCAATACGAGGTCACATCTTACAATCTAGTTTCTACAAAATCAAAAGATAAGACAGATTTTTCTTTAACTATGGATTTGCGTGGTGTTACACTGAAATGGTCAACCGCAATCAAGGATATCTTATCTATTTCGATATATAAGAAAGTTGATTCTGATAGTTATTCGCTTTTAAGAGATTCGCTTAATACTAATGGGGAGTTTATAGATAATGACATACAATCACTTCCGATATCTTATATGTTAGTGGTTAAGAAGAAAAATGGTAGCCCAATCAAATTAATCAAACAGGCATTACGATGAATAGCATAATTAAACCGTCTTTCTACGCACGTCTTCGTACAATCTTTATATTTCTATTTTTCTGCATTCCTTTTATCTCCTCGGAAGCTCAAAACTATGTCTTTGAGTATGATGTGGACTTTATGTTTGATCAGCGAAAAAGACGGTATTACCATAATTTATATATATCCACTCAAAACGGCAAGGGGGAAGTTGAAGTAATGGCTTTTAATTTTTATAAAACTCAGAAAGGCAGAAGGATAATGGGAAAGGAATTAATCCCAGCAAAAGATGGTTCTATTACTAAAATTCGAACGGTAAGTCTTCGTGAAGTAAAATTTGCGTTATGGTTTCCTGATTCTTCTGGAAAACATTATCACACTCAGTATGAAGCGAAAGATGGTCAATATGACTATTCTGTACCCATTGGCATTGAACCTATATTTCCTCTATTCAATACAGATGAATTTTCATCTACGAAGACCAGGGTTTTCAGGGTATATCCAGAGCTTTTGTTTGATAAACCTAATGTGCCTAAACAATTGTCGTATGATAATAAAGTCGTGATACCTGCAATCAAGGGTTTTCCTGCGAAGGTATATCAGTGGCAATATTCTTTGGATGGTGGAGTAACGTGGAATTTTGTACCTCAAAACTTAATAGATAGTTCAAACCCTGAACTTTTAAAGATCTCTGGTAGTGACTTGGTAAGTGAGGATGAATTCATTAGACACATTCTGGATGGAGATAAATTTGCGGTAAGAATCTATAATTCGGTACAACCTAGTGAGTCTGAAACATTGGATCTTGCTATCTCATCACCATATATAACAGATGTTCGCACGGAATTGCCACTCTGTCATGGAGAGACGAATGGTCAAGCGATATTTACTTTGAGCCGACCATTGTATCTAGGTGAAGTCTTAGAAGTGCTACAAGACAATGCAGTTCTTCGTTTTGGTGATGATTCGGGTGTAGATCTTAATGCCGACAATCAATTTACAGTCAGTAATCTTGCCGCTGGTGCATATTTGTTTAAACTTAAAGGTTCACTGAAGGGATTTTCCACCTATAGTGATGCGCCTGATCACCAAAGGTTAATAGAGATCAAGGATAGGCCACAAATATCTGTTACTGTCACGCAGTCTGATATCAATTGTCATGGTGGAAGTGATGGACAGATTTCTATATCTTGTACTGGTGGCACCGGTCAATTTAAGGCAAATCTCATTAATACTGCCACACAGGCATCTACAGAGATCAATGGATCCTCTAGTGCTCCGATTGTCTTTACTCATCTTTCAGCAGGTACATATCAGGTCAAATTATTGGATTCAAATGGTTGTATGATGAACCAAAATCCACTTATTGCTGAAGTCACTCTTTCTCAACCACCGACCTCAGTGTCATTAGCATTACTTACTAAGACTCCCCCTAAAGCTCATAATTCTTCTGATGGATTGTTGTCCATTAGAGTGAGCGGAGGAACTCAGATGAGTGGAGCAGCCGGGTATAATGTCACATGGAAGAATGATAAAGGTCAGACATTCTCAAGTACCAGTACTGATAGAGATGGAGAGACATATACATATGTATTGAGTGGAATACCTGCAGGAATCTATACTGCTACTGTTGCTGACGCACGTTACGCTTCATTATCTATAGGTGCAAAGACGATTCCCTGTGGATGTTTTGCAGAAGAAACGTTTGAGTTAAAAGGGCCAGATCCTTTAATTGTTGAGATTGAAGAAAGCCATTTTATTAATTGCTTTGATAGCAATGAAGGAGAACTAACTGCTCTTCCTAAAGGAGGAGTTCCATTTTCCACTGGAGATACATATAAGTATCAGTGGTATCAGGTTACAGATACAGGAGAGCAACCATTACCCAATGGTCAGACAAGTATTGCTGGACAGCTAAAGACGGGGAAGTATTTGGTTCAGATTACTGATGCCAATGGTATTGTCGCTCGTTCTCAAATTTATTCACTTGAGCAGCCGACACCTCTTGAGGTTACTTTTGAGACTACTGCACCCGGTTGTGCCGATGGAAAAGGACGTATCAAAGCCATTGTCAAGGGTGGTACTGCACCATATACTTATCAGTGGAACGTTGAAGGAGAGACAAAAGATGTACTTGAGAATATTTCCGGGGACAATTATTTTCTACATCTTACTGATGCTAGGGGTTGTACTTTCGATCAGTCTGTCGAACTCAGTAGTCCTACAAGTCTCAAAGTGACTTCTGAAGTGAAACATCCCGGTTGTAATGGAGAAAAGGATGGTGCCATAAAACTTGCAGTTGAGGGAGCCATTCCACCATATACTGTAAAATGGGATGATACTACTGAAACAAGCCTTGAGCGAAAAAATCTACTGGCAGGTATATACAAAGTTACTGTAACAGATAGTCAAAATTGCCCACAACATTTATCAATATCTTTGAATGAGCCAAAAGAAATTCAATTGGCTCTTTCGGAGCCATTCACACTTTGCAAAGGTCAATCTAGATTAATTAAAGCAGAATGTCCACATGAGGGTGTAAAGTATTCCTGGCTTCTTGATGGTAAGATTTTGCCTACTACTGAGGCTCAGCATATAGCGACAAAAGGTGGATTATATGAAGTTATTGCCACTACTGAGAATGGTTGTAGCAAACGCGCAGCAGTGAATATCGCTGAAGCTGAAAATGATTTTGTTCTAGACGTTGCGATTCCTTCTATTATTGAGCAAGGGGCAGAGATACATGCTGTCAATATTAGCAAGACCGATGGAGGTACTATCGAATGGAGAATTCCAAATGAGGCTAAACTAATCAGTAGCAACAACGAAGAGGCTATCTTTATCATTCCTACTGTCGGAAGATATTCCATTTCTGTATTGGCACATACCAATAATTGCACGGTTGAGATCATACAAAGTATCGAGGTCAAAAAGCCTGGTGAGATTGATGTTCCTAAGGACAATAAAACCCCTTTGATTACCAAATTTGTGGTTAGTCCTAATCCAACTAATGGACTTTTTCAAGCAAGAGTAGAATTAAGAGAACCTGTCAATTATACACTATCCCTTTATGATACTGAGGGGCATCTGATACAAGAGTTTGTAGAGAGACGAGTTAAGCTTAATACTCATGATTTTGACATCAGTAGGTATCAGCTCGGTACGTATGTTCTTAGATTATTTACCGATGAAGAGCAATCGGCATTGAAGGTTGAATTGCAGTAAATAAGTAGTTCATGTTTTAGGATTAATATTCCTATATAGTAGTGAGAAGTAATATTACGATAAAGGCAACAGAAAGCGTAACTATGAAGCAGAAGTACAACATAATACGTCGAATAATTTCATTCTTGTTATTCTTTATTGCGTCTATGTTACTTGGTGGTAGCATATCTGTTGCGCAGGTACGTTATCCAGTTCATGGGACGGTACAGGTGCTTCCTCCCTATGGGCTGTATTTGTCTGACTATTATGGTGGTAGTCAGGATCGCCTTGTCGTGACACTTCTCAATCGAGACTTGGAGCAGCCGTTGTTACAGGCACGTCTGCGAGTGCGGGTGAAAAACGGGAAGAACTTCAGCCTTGAGTCTCGTGATGAGATCGTCTATCCTATCCTTGAGCTCTCCCCCAATGTTCCTCTCCGCCTCACTTCTATAGATATAGCCCCATATCTACAACCTGACCACATCCGTCTGAGTGGTCGATTAGACAACGGCCGTCTACCAGTGGGTATGACAGAGTTCTCCGTACAGGTTGTAGAATACCATACTGGTCGTCCTCTGTCAGCATGGCATACCGGGAGAGCCTGGTTAGATATCAAAAATCCACCAATTCTCGATTATCCTCGCCCCAATGAGGTTATTCCTTATCGTGAGCCATTTACTCAGGTACAGTTCCAATGGATGCCACGCCATCAGGGAGTATCGGGTACCGAATACGAGTTTGTACTAAAGGAACTGCCCGATAATGGTGTGGCTCCCCAGTCTGCATTTGCCTACGGTATAGAGATCTACCGTACCCGCCAGCGACAGACACGCCTCTCCTATAGTGTCATGCAACCACTTTTGGAGAAGAACAAACGATATGGCTGGCAGGTTCGTGCCGTTGCTGTAACCGGCATCGACGAAATAGGAATGTTCGCCAACAATGGTTTTACCGAAATCGGTTGGTTTGAAGTTCGGGAGACTGTTTCAGCTCCTACAGGATTGACAGGTACTGCTGGTTATGGCAAGGTTGATCTGAAGTGGAATGGTTCACCTAATCATCAGGGATACATTATTCAGTATCACCCTATCACTGCTGGAGAGGACCAATGGATTGAGGCACGCTCATACGATTTATTCAGTACCCTTCATGGTATGAAGCTCGGTACAAAGTACGAAATTAGAGTCGGTGCTTATGGCTCAGACCAACGTCCAGTCTATTGCTCTCCTATTGAGGTGACTATCCCAAGTGTCAATGAAAGTCGTCTAGCAGAGTGTGGCAAGGGCTTAAATGTCGCTGAACGTATCCAAGAGCCAATCACTAATCTTCAGGTAGGTGATACGATTACCATAGGTCCGGACTTTAAGATGGTGACTACAGAGCTTCATGCTTTGGGTGATGGCTGGTATTCGGGCAAGGGCTCCACTCTTCTCACATGGATCTTTGAGTCCCGTATTGCTGTTCACTTCGATCGCCTCCGTGTGAATGTTCAGCGAGAACAGATCGATGGAGAGGTCTTTACAGACTATGATGATACCGAGAGCCAGATAGCCAATTCGGATCGTATCGATGATGGTGGTAGTGGTACGCATAGAGTGGAGATAGAAGTTCCTACGACATCGGTAGACTTTGTGATACCGGATATGCCGGAGGGTAGTACCTATGATGCCACTACTGGGTCATTGACCATCTATGATACTAATGGAGAGGTTCATAATGTGCCCATTCCCAAGAATGAATCAGGAGAGCCGACCTTCCCGATGTTGATTAAGGATTCCTCGGGTCAGACCTATGAAGTGAATGAACCAGATGAATCCACAGCTGAGGAAGAGACTTCCGATGATTCGACAGGAAGAACAGATGATCGTAAGAAAAAAGGTCCTCGTCCTGTACAGATAAAGAAGGTTGAGCAGATAACCGACTTCAACCGAGAAGGTCTGGATTCGGAATACCGATTGAGATTCAGCGGAGAGGGTAGTAGGTATGCTTTTGATAATGGAGAGGAGGCTTGGTATCAGAGTGCAGTTAAGCTAGACACCTACTACGAGCCACTAGACGAGAGCGGATATATCGCCCCATGGAAGCTGATACCTGTTGGCGAAAAGGATGTGGTGACAGTCACTTGTTCGGATGTTTCTGTTGATGCTACGACAATTCGTTTCGTGTTGGAGAATGGTGATATAGTGCCTTCTAAGTATGATAAGACAAAACGCAAGTGGCAACTAGAGCTTCCAAGTGTCGAGTCTGGAGAGAGGTATGAGGTCTATGGCCTTATAGACGGTAAGACAGCTGGTAAGCTCCGTGTAGTCAGCTATTCTAAGCAGAGACATCAGGTTACGATAGTTCAGACAAATAATTACGTGCCAGATGCGAAGGAAATAGAGAGCGAACTGAATGCAATCTATCACCCAATAGGGATTGAGTTTACTGTGCAAACAGATACCCTGTTCAATAAGAGCTGGGATCTGAATGGTGATGGACTACTGAGCATAGAGGGGAAGACACTCTTTGGCAAGTCTGTGGATGTGAAGGAGAGTAAGGAGATGCGTGCCCTACAGCGTCTGTACACTTCGACTACGAAGCGAGAAGGCATCTGTATCTTCTCACTGGATGGAGAGCAGGGGGTACATACGTCCGGCACACTGTTGGGAGAGATGCCTCGCAATAGTCGCTTTGGCTATGTCTTCACGAGTGGTTCACCAGACGTAAAGCAGCTGGCACACACCATAGCTCATGAGTTGGGACACGGACTCTTCACGCTTCAGCATACATTTGATGACGAGTATGGGGGTGCCAAGAGCCAGGGTACTACCGACAACTTGATGGACTACGGTACAGGTACTGACCTTGTCGCGTTCCAGTGGAACATCATGTCCAAACCTGCTATCTTCACCGCTCTTGATAAGGCAGATGAAATACAAATCGGTTTACATGAAGGCGAGTATTTAGGATTTACTCCTGATGGTAGAGTCATTAAGAGTTATCCCAAAAACTTTATTCGCCTTTTTGATGTAAAGGGTCGTTATGTATATAGTCTTTTGTGTGAAGATGGAATCGTTTATAAATGGGAGAATAACAACTATAAGAACCAAGATGGAGAATCATTTAATGTCCCAGACAGCCCTACAACTGGAAAAGTCGGAATATGGCGTAAAACTCCATATCCAGATTGCTATATACTATATCAACTAATTGAAGTTAAGAATTATACTAGTAAGGATTTTGCTAAAATCAAGCGAATCATTAATAACGTCAATGGAAAAAGTTGGAAAACAGATCTTGTATACAATGCTTCTCCTGATTGTATCAAACAAGCTCAAGAGGACGAGAAGGAAGGCTTTACATTCCCAGAAGTAGACGATAATTCTAACGTTAAGACAACAATAGGTAGATATTTAGACTCTACATCAAAATATCTTGGGTCAAATGTTGAGTTTGCATTGAATGGTAAAGTCTATCGTAAGGATGACAATGGAGATATTGAAGAACTTACTACTCCTCTTTCTGATGAGCAAATTAACAGTGGAGAATGGTCTGAAGACATATCAAATAAGGCACGTTTCACAATTGATGAAAAAGGTGTTTTACAGTTACAAGCTTTTGGATTAAAATCTACTATTACCAATAAGAATGGCAAGAAGATAAACCATAAACTTATTTCTGAGAATATTAGAAGCAAAACTAATTCTTTACTGAAATCGAATAACGTAACAGATTTAGGAGCCTCTTATATTAGTACGTCTGAAGTATTTGCGGATGGAGGTAAGATAGAGATAGACGCTACCTTTGCCAAGGTTATTTCTGAAGGTATTGGAATAACAACTACTTTGCTCAAGACTGGTGAAATACAGCCAACCGTATATTTATCGAGTTCAGATGCGGCTATTAAAGCACCAGGCTTAGTGACAGGCAGTACTGAAGTAGTTGCTCAGAAAGTAACCGATCTTACCAGTCTTGGAATGCTCGTCTATGACATAGCTACAGATGAGGATACCAGACGAAATTTAAAACAACAATTTGAAGGCATAAAGGAACAAGTCGGAGAGGATCCTAAAGAGTTATTCTCGATACTGGGAGAAGTTATTCTAACAATGGGTACAGGAAATACTCTTGAGGAATGGAATAAATCTCTGAATAGCAAAGATAATGGTGAGAGGAGCCACCTTGTGACAAGAGGCGTGGGTAATACTATTCTCTCTTTGACAACTGGAAGTGCTATTATCGGCAGCATGCCAGATATGGCAGAAAATCTAAATGATGCAGTAAAGAAAGTTAAGCGAATATCTAATACTCTTGACGATTTCATCATCAAATCTCTTCCAGATAAATTAGAAGACATCAGCAATATCTGGAAGACAAAATATCCATTGCCGGAAATGTTTGAAGGACGAACTATTTTCGAAGACATTATGGGGCATTATCGCTATACAAAAACTGATGGTTGGAAACATACTGCTGATATTGCAGATAATTTCAAAGGTGTTGATTTTTATAAGGGAATAGAAAGGGGATCTGATATTTATGCAGAAACCGCCGTTTCAATGAAGACCACAATAATAACGAATGTTGAGAATTGGCTGGCCTCGGAACCAATCAAGAAGAATATTAGGTTTCTAGAGACAGGTCTGAATATTGGAATAGAGAGCAATAAGAAAAGAATGTTTATCAATAATGCTGAAGTACATATTTATATGCCAAAAGCAAATATAACAAGCGTATTAAAAAAAGAATGGATAACAAAATTAAATGTAGTTTATCCAAAGATTAAGTTTGAAATAATCGCTTTGGAAGACTTTATTAAATGAAATATTATGAAGAAAAAGGAAATTAAAAGGGGTGATATTATCGAAATAGTTGGGGCAAAGTATGTGTTCCCTAAGGAACGTCCTATTGGATGTCTCGAATATAATAAATGGTTGGAGTTTATCAAAGACAACAAAGATCTTTTTGTTTGGTATGAAGATACAGAAGATGGAGTTTACCGAAAAAATAATCTTGACGAAGTTCCTCAATGGGCTCTTAAAACTGTTCTTGACTCATTAAATAGAACTATTGTTTATGGAACAAGTAAAATAGTTCAATCTTGTCATGATTTAATAATCAAATATGACCATTTAGATGGAATTGTCAGCATATCGATAGAAAAAAAAATGACAAAAGAGGTTGCAAGCATTCTTCTAAGAATGGCAAGATCCATTGGAGGAAAATTAGTTATCAACGGGACATATGAATTAGAAAGTATAGAACAGTTAGAATAGAATTTAAACTACGTTTATTATATAAGATACAACTAAGTATTTATATGTTAAAGTGCAATAAAGCAAGGGGTAATATAGTTTGACCTATACGCCTATGGTTTATTGTCGCTATTTTTGATTATGAGACGGTTAAGAATGAAAATAGGTGCTATAAAGTTTGGCTTACGTTGGATGCATAAGCTACTCTTTGCGTGTATTATTCTGAATGCCATCGTTGGTCTCAACTGTCAAGTAGCTGTTGCGCAGGTACGTTATCCAGTTCATGGGACGGTACAGGTGCTTCCTCCCTATGGGCTGTATTTGTCTGACTATTATGGAGGTAGTCAGGATCGCCTTGTCGTGACACTTCTCAATCGAGACTTGGAGCAGCCGTTGTTACAGGCACGTCTGCGAGTGCGGGTGAAAAACGGGATGAACTTCAGCCTTGAGTCTCGTGATGAGATCGTCTATCCTATCCTTGAGCTCTCCCCCAATGTTCCTCTCCGCCTCACTTCTATAGAGATAGCCCCATATCTACAACCTGACCACATCCGTCTGAGTGGTCGATTAGACAACGGCCGTCTACCAGTGGGTATGACAGAGTTCTCCGTACAGGTTGTAGAGTACCATACCAGTCGCCCTCTCTCTGCATGGCATACCGGAAGAGCTTGGTTAGATATCAAAAATCCACCAATTCTCAATTACCCTCGTCCCAATGAGGTTATTCCTTATCACGAGCCCTTTACTCAGGTACAGTTCCAATGGATGCCACGTCATCAGGGAGTATCAGGTACCGAATACGAGTTTGTGCTAAAAGAGCTGCCCGATAATGGTATAGCTCCTCAGTCTGCATTTGCCTATGGTATAGAGATCTACCGTACCAGACAGCGACAGACACGCCTCTCCTATAGTGTCATGCAACCACTTTTGGAGAAGAACAAACGGTATGGCTGGCAGGTTCGTGCCGTTGCTGTAGCTGGCATCGACGAAATAGGAATGTTCGCCAACAATGGTTTTACCGAAGTCGGTTGGTTTGAAGTTCGGGAGACAGTCCCTACTCCCACAGGCTTGACAGGCACCGCCGGTTACGGCAAGGTTGATCTGAAGTGGAGTGGTTCACCTAATCATCAAGGATACATCATTCAGTATCATCCTATCACTGCTGGTGATGATGAATGGATCGAAGCTAGCTCCTACGACACCTTCAGTACGCTCAACGGGATGAAGCTGGGTGTGAAGTATGAGATCAGAGTTGGCGCTTATGGCTCAGACCAACGTTACGTATTTTGTTCGCCTATTGAGGTCACTATTCCGAGTGTCAATGAGAGCCGTCTGGCTGAGTGTGGCAAGGGCTTAAATCTCCCCGAGCGTATACAGGAGCCAATCACTAATCTTCAGGTAGGTGATACGATTACCATAGGTCCGGACTTTAAGATGATGACTACAGAGCTTCATGCTTTGGGTGATGGCTGGTATTCGGGCAAGGGCTCCACTCTTCTGACATGGATATTTGAGTCCCGTATTGCTGTTCACTTCGATCGCCTCCGTGTGAATGTTCAGCGAGAACAGATCGATGGAGAGGTCTTTACAGATTATGATGCTACCGAGAGCCAGATAGCCAATTCGGATCGTATCGATGATGGAGGTAGCGGTACGCATAGAGTGGAGATAGAAGTTTCTACGACATCGGTAGACTTTGTGATGCCGGATATACCGGAGGGTAGTACCTATGATGCGACTACTGGGTCATTGACCGTCTATGATGCTAATGGAGAGGTTCATAATGTGTCTGTTCCAAAGAATGAATCCGGAGAGCCGACCTTCCCGATGTTGATTAAGGATGCCTCGGGTCAGACCTATGAAGTGAATGAACCAGATGAATTCACATCTGAAGGAGAGACTTCCGATGATTCTACAGGAAGAACAGATGATCGTAAGAAAAAAGGTCCTCGTCCTGTACAGATAAAGAAGGTAGAGCAGATAACCGACTTCAACCGAGAAGGCTTGAATTCAAATCTCCGTTTGACCTTCAGTGGAGATGGTAGCAGGTATGCTTTTGACGATGGAAAGGAGGTCTGGTATAAGAGTGCAGTTAAGCTGGACAGCTATTACAAGCCATTAGATAAGAACGGATATATCGCCCCATGGAAGCTGATACCTGTCGGCGAAAAGGATGTGGTGAAAGTCATATGTTCGGATACTTCAGTAGATGCTACGACAGTTCGTTTTGTCTTGGAGAATGGTGATATAGTCCCAGCCAAGTATGATAAGACTAATCGTGAGTGGCGACTGGAGCTACCGAGTGTCGAATCATGTGAAGAGTACGCTGTATATGGACTTGTCGAAGGTAAGACTGCCGGCAAGCTCCGCGTGATCAGCTATCAGAAGCAGAGACATGAGGTGACACTTGTTCAGACTAATGATTACGCTCCGGATGTGAAGGCAGTGGAGAGCGAACTGAATGCAATCTATAATCCGATAGGAATTGCGTTCACGGTGCATACTGATACCCTGTTCAATAAGAGCTGGGATCTGAATGGTGATGGACTACTGAGCATAGAGGGTAAGACACTCTTTGGGAAGTCTGTGGATGTGAAGGAGAGTAAGGAGATGCGTGCCCTACAGCGTCTATACGCTTCGACTACGAAGCGAGAAGGCATCTGTATCTTCTCAATGGATGGAGAGCAGGGCGTGCATAAGTCTGGCTCACTGTTGGGCGAGATGCCTCGCAATAGTCGCTTTGGCTATGTCTTCACGAGTGGTTCACCAGACGGAAAGCAGCTGGCACACACCATAGCTCATGAGTTGGGACACGGACTCTTTACCCTACAGCATACGTTTGATGACGAGTATGGAGGTACCAAGAGCCAGAGTACTACAGACAACTTGATGGACTATGGTACAGGTACTGAACTTGCCGCATTCCAGTGGAATATCATGTCCAAACCTGCTGTATTCACGGCTCTTGATAAGGCAGATGAAGTTGCTTTGTATGGAAAGATCTGGTTCACTCCGGATTGGCAGGCTTTTAAGTTTGATGAAAGCAAGACTATTGTCGGCAATAATACGAACGCAGGCACTGTGCCAGGTATAGTTTACAACAAGAAGCAGTATAAATATGACTACGATAAGAAAGCATATATCTGCAGAGGTGAACCAGCATTACCAATAGAGATAGTTAATTTGAGGGACACCTCCACAGAGGAGGTATACTTGTTTGGAGTAACCCATGATTGCAAGGCATTAACCTATAGTACCACATACAAGTATGCTATTGCCCACAAATCAAATATTGATTATAGCGATACAAAGAATGTACATCCTAAGGAGGTTTGGGAGTGTGCTAAGGAGCCTGCCACTACACACTATTTCAAGATAGACAGAACCTCCCTAGAATATGTCAAGTATGCTAAAAAGCAAAGCATAAAAGTCGAAGATGGGTTGTCAAAAAACAAAGACTGTTTGGATAATCTTCTAATAGAGATTAACAAGCAGAAATCCACAAATGACAAGTCTGTTGACATTCTTGGTGCAGTACTTGCAGATAAGATCAAAACATACGAACTGTTTAATGCTAAAAAATTCATCGTTGCGTTTGCAGAGACGAATCATTTATCCGAGAGTCAATCAGATTGGCAGGAATTAGCACAATCTCTTTTTGATAGAGCGAATTTGGGCCCCAATGATATTCTCATCACCATTCCGTATGTCATACTTGACGGTCTTCTTACGGATGGCAGAATATATTATATGCCCGGTATTGCCAAGGGCTCAGCTGTGGAACACGATGCAAGTACTTTAGGTTCTGATTACTCTCATACCCAGGAAAAAGGCAAATACCAAGCAGGAGCTAAACCAGAAGGTGTGTATCGTTTCATTTTTGATGTCTTTAGGAGCACGAAGAAAAAGGTAGCCATTTATCGAGGTTTCTATAATGCATCAAATGTTATCGACATCATTCCTTACTATAATGAAGAGTCCAACTATCCGTTCAATAAAGCTATTTTTGCTTATAAGCAGAAAGGTTGTGAGGAGTTGGCACAATTGTATGTAAAAGAACAACGTGATATTAAAAATGCTATTTCTCAACGGTACGAACAAGATAGACGTAGTCCGATTGAGATAGCCAAGATGCAAGATTTAATTCATCTGGCAGCTAAGAGAGAACAGTTACAACTCTTAGAACAACTATCGAATCAGGTATCTTTATCTGACTTTGAACCTTGGGCTGCCTCCTCACCTATTGAGTACAAAGAGGAGTTTATAGAACAAATAAACAAGAATGGGCACAAGAATTATGAAGCCTATCTGTCGCTGTATGCATACGAGGATCTGAGAGCACAATTGCACTATTCTAAAGTTGGTGGTTTTGATTTTGACCAAGAGGCGACATTTACAGACAAGACCGACTGGTGGCTATCGTCGTACGTAGATAAACCAGTATATAATACTCTTGATCTGGCTTCTGTTGTGCTTGGCGTTTTCAGTCTTGATGTCATCCCGGATGCACTGAATCTTGGATATAGTCTTGTAAGAAGAGATTATGATAATGCCATTGGTTCCGGACTCAGCTTACTTATAATCGGTCCAACAGGTTATGCTAGTAAGACAACTATACCAAGAGGTCTTAAGTATCTGCGTCGGAGTGAGAATGGTGTCGTTATAGCTGTAGACAATTCTGATGAAGAACTAAGATCTATCATCAGAAAGTCAAAGAACGCTTTTGAGCCAGGCGAATTAGATAATCTCGACAATGTTAGTAGGGATGAACTCTGGAGATTAGCCAACAGAGAGAATTTGTTCCAGAACTTGGATAAATGGCTAAATGAAGTGCCTCAAAATGTCAAAGATATCATTCGAGGTTGGGATAATGACTACAAGTTACTGCTGAACAAAGACTTGTCATCTAGCTCAACTGGTGCAGAGCTTAAATCTCTATTGGCTTCAGCAGAAAATGTAGAGATATGGAAGTATTTGAAGGATGATCCCGCTTATGCTTTTGAACTGGCTAAAGACAATAAAGATTGGGAAAGATGGTCGAAGATTAACTTCTTTAAGGATATCACAAAAAGAGGCAAAAAATTTGAATCTGCTATTTTGAATAAAATGATAACCAGAAGTGGGGAAGAATACAATGCCCTCAAAGCATTAGTACCTGACTTGGATGATCGCAAGCTATTGATTCAAATACAATTCTGCTTACCAGGATTTTCTTCTCCTTGTTCCGAAAAGGGACAGTTCTTTATTGCTGACCAAGTATGGATCAAGTATAATAATACAGGTAAAGTTGTTGATATGGTAATAGTTGATACGAAACTAAGCAAGACGACAGCATTCACATATGGGCAGGCTAAAGGCAAGAATGGGGTTGGAGGAAAGCTTACGTATAAGCCAAATGATATTAAGACATATGATGCTTTGGATATTAGATTACCAAAAGAAATCAAACAGGATGATGAAATACCATTAAGGGCGTTTTATAAAATGTACGGTGATGGCAGAAATAAATTTATAGGAATTGAATAAAAAGAAACGATTATGGCAATAGAAGTAGAAAGAGAATATATTCAAAAGTGGGCTAAGGTACACTTACCAGACTACAAGTCAAGAATTGCATCAATGGATTATATCATCTTTACAAAAGATGATAGCAATGTTTCTATAGAGACTAGAATTCGCACTCTATTTTATGGAACTTTACTGTCATTTGCTGGATTTACTTTGGTTTTCAAAGAATTTGAACGCATTTTCCTAAATGTTCTTGAAGACAACGTAGATGTATTATTGTTAAAAAAACATTATGGTGATCATTTTATAACAGCTCTTTATGACTTTTCATACTCTGATTACTATGTGTTTCCAAAGCAATTGGAGTCAGAAGAGGAGCTAGAAATATATCTACAAGAATTTGTAAAGTGCGTTCGATATCATGAGAATGTTATCTTCCCCTATTTGAGTGACATTACAAACATGGCGAAATATGTAGGAAGTGTACCTTTTGAAAGAAGCTTAGAAATTAATGTAGGAGGAGGATATCCTGTTAGTTTTTTTAAGAAGCTGGCGATTTTAAAATGGGGTGGCTATGAGGAAAGATATGAAGAGTACAAGAAAGGGCTGGAAGCTTTTATTGAAGAGGGTTTTTCTGATCCAGAAGAAGCCGTCGAAGCCCCATTGAACAAGGAAGGTTTTGTTAATCTAATAAACTATCTCGAAAATAAACCTAACCCCTTTCTTAAATCTTAATGCCCAAAATGAGATAATACAAACGTAAATAATGTATGGAATAGAAATTAAAAGAGAAATGAGGCAATGGCTAAATGAAGTGCCTCAAAATGTCAAAGATATCATTCGAGGTTGGGATAATGACTACAAGTTACTGCTGAACAAAGACTTGTCATCTAACTCAACTGGTGCAGAGCTTAAATCTCTATTGGCTTCAGCAGAAAATGTAGAGATATGGAAGTATTTGAAGGATGATCCCGCTTATGCTTTTGAACTGGCTAAAGATAATAAAGTTTTACAAAGATGGAGTCGAGTATGAATAAAACTTTGAAGTTAAACTTCCATTACTTTGCCCTTCTAGTTGCTATAATTTACTTATCATTCTTGAATACAGTAATTTATGAAGACTATTGGACAAATAAAGTTGATAGAGCTTTCGGAAAATTAGATTATTTAAAACCTTATATTAGGAGGGGGCTTTATATAGATTTCTCGGACTATTTGGATAATAGACCAAGTTGTAGAAGAATTCTCATGCTTGATTTTGGTGAACATTGGCTATATCATTGTTTCATTTTTATTGCTCTCATAGGATATATTATAGTGCCTATAATTTTAAGGCTCAACAAGTGCAAATTCAAGAACCCATATTTTGCCTTTGATGCTTTCTTTTGGTTGCTATATTTTTATGTTTTTATTTATAATAGCATTGTCAATTGTCCTTTATACGGTGTTATACCATTAATAGTCCTGTCTCCAATGTGTTTGACTTTAATGGTTTGGCTTAGAATAAGACAGTATAAAATCTTGCTTAACTAACTTGTATAGTATAGTGGAAAATGTTCTCTTTTGTTTTCTCTATTTGTTTTGACTAATCGAAATAAGAATGAATGTAATAAGACAATTAATAATATGTTGACTCAGAAATCCTTGTTTTAATGTTTTAAGTATGAAGATGAGATATAAAACACCTTTGGTAATATTATTTTCATTGTTTTTCGTGGGAATTTCTTCTTGCTTAAAGGAGCAGGCACCCCCAATAGCAGCCGAGTTTTCCTTCGAACTGGCGGACGGGAATCAGACATCACCTGTTACTATTAAGCTCACAAATGAGAGCTTTGGCGCAGATAAGTATGAGTGGAGCTTTGAAGGAGGAGCACCATCGACCTCGACATCAAAGAACCCTGAAAATGTGACTTTCGTAGAAGCAGGAGAACATATCATTCGATTGAAGGTATCTAATATGGTCGAAGAACGTATCGTGGAGCATACCATCAGGGTGGACTCTGCCGTAAATATTGCCTTTGACATTGAAATACTGGTCAATGACATTGCACCTGCTGATGTCAAAATAATCAATAGAACGCAAGGAGGAAGTACATATAGTTGGACATTCGAAGGGGCAACGATTACGCATTCCGATATGCAACATCCCGGTACAATTCACTTCAATGAAGGAGGAGAGAAAGCTATAAAACTAATTACCTCAAATGGAAGTAAATCTTTCGAACAGGTGAGGAAATTTACTCTAAGAGAGCCGATGAAAGCAGATTTTGACTTAGTCCCCCTAGCGAAAGATAAGGACTGGGAAGCACCAGTCACTGTCCTCGTGACCAATCATTCCACCAATGCACTAAGCTATATGTGGAAGGCAGAGGGGGGATCAATAGCTGATAATAAGTCTGCTGATCAAACAAGCATACTATTCGCTAATCCCGGCACATATGTCATTGAGCTTATCGCCAATGATGGGAAAAGGCCTATCTCAGTCAAAAAAACAGTAACGGTCAAACAAAACTCGGGGATACTATATCACAGTGATATTAAGTTCGGTATCAGTCAAGCAAAGAACAGTATAGGATGCTTTTACTCTGCTAATCTATCTCAAGTGCTAACATCTAAGGAAATCGATGATAATAAACTGGGGAGTAACCTGGACATCGGATTCTTTGGGCTTAGCTCTACATTTGATTACTGTATGTTCTTTTCGCCATCTAAGTCTAAAGAGCATGCGTTTGGAGCCATACCTAATGCACCTGTCACAACAGTCCTCAATATGCCGTCTCTCTATAATCTCAATATTACTTCAGCAAGCTTTGATGGATTGAAAAAATCACGTGACTTCGACCAATTCACCATGTATGAGGGTAAGTATACAGATTTTTTTAAGATGGGAGATGACCCCCATTTTGTTCTCTTCCGTACTGCAGATGGCAGACGTGGAATCATCAGAGTCAAAAAATGGGTGCGGGCAGGAACTGAATCATATATACTCACAGATATAAAAGTCGAAAAACGTCCAGAAGAATAGTAGCACGATGAAATACTTCACTACAAAACACCTCTATTGTGTCCTGCTTCTCATAATGACAATAGGCAATGTTTATGCCCAGAATGTGAATGTGGAGGAGGTAATAAATATCAATAAGAAAAAGCCATTTAAAATCAATGGTAATATTTCTGCAAGCGGAACCTATTTTAAGTCAAATCAGATGACAGGTAGACAGCCATTTACCTATCAACTAGCAGGAAGTGTAAATTTGTCTTTTTATGAACTTATAAATATTCCATTATCAATCAATTTAAATAACTATGGAGCCAATTTTACCTATCCGTCACTACCAAATAGGTTGAGCCTTCATCCATCCTATAAGTGGGCAAAAGCTCATATCGGTGATGTGTCTATGAGTATGAGTCCTTATACGATGAATGGGCATCAATTTACAGGTGCAGGCATAGAATTGACTCCAGATAAATGGCAGATTATGGCTTTTGGGGGGAGATTACTGAGAGCTGTAGATTATAATCCGGAAATACCTAACCTCATGCCTACTTATAAGAGAATGGGATACGGTGGTAAGTTGAGATATGATAGTGATAAATTCTTTGTGGGTGGCACAGCATTGGTGGCGAGGGATCAGGTGAAAAATCAATCATTTGTAATGGATAGCCTCGGAATTACGCCAAAGCAGAATATGGCATTCAGCGTAGAAGCAGGCATCAGTTTGATTCAGAATCTGACTCTTTCAGCCGAATATGGGATAAGCATCATGAAGAATGATATAAGGACACAAGCGACACCAAATATATATCAAGCCGTAAAAGCAGGGTTAAACTATACTTTTCTTAAGAATAATATTGGTGTCGCATACGAACGTATTAGCCCAGACTACCAGACTCTGGGTGCCTATTATTTTAATAATGATTATGAGAATGTGACTATGAACTATGCTCGCCCATTTTTCAATGATAAGTTACAACTCTCTGTCGCTGGAGGACTTCAGAGAGATGACTTGAACAATGCCAAAGCTGAAAAGAACAGGAGAGTAGTAGGCTCAATAGATTTGAACTATACACCCACCGAACGTCTCAATGCATCATTATCGGCATCCACATTCCAGGGTCATAGAAATCTGAAGTCGACTTTTGATTACATCAATGCACAGACTCCCTATGATAATCTGGACACCCTTAACTACACTCAAATAAGTAATAATATTGATTTTAATCTGAACTGGATCACTCGTCAAACCGAAGTGCGTTCGGATCAGTTTGGATTCAATGTCAGTTTCCAAGAGGCTGGAGATAAGCAGAGGCAATATATCTTACCGGGAAACCTAACACGTTTTTTGAATATAAGTACATCCTATGGAATGAGTTTTATCCCACAAAATGTAAATATTAATTGGGGATTCAATGCAACCAATAACTATTCATCTATGCTGAATATGCTGACGGTCGGTCCTATAGTGTCTGTGTCGTGGAGAACGCTCAAAAATACGTTGACTACCTCTTTGTCTTTCTCAGGAAATAGGACATATCAAGAGAAAAAGGCTTTGGCTGATATCTATAACGCGCGGTTTTCAGCAGGATATCGCTTCTGGAAACGACATAGTCTTCAGTTTAGCATCATATATCAAAAGCGTGACTTAAATGACAATTCAAGCATACTGGATATTTATTCCGCCACATCTGTAATGACTTATTCAAGGAACTTTTAAAGTATAAATCAATGAAAAATTTTACATACATACTGTTTTTCACTTCCATGCTTTGCGTAGGTTGCACGAAGCAGTTGCCAGAAGTTTATATCGATGGTGAAGTAGGTAATGGATCGAATGGAGTTGGTTCTGCTGGAATCAAAGAAGATAGCTTGGCGATAGTTCAGCTGTACAAGGAACTAGGTGGTGACAAATGGTATAGAAGAGAGAATTGGAATTCTGACAAGCCATTAGATATGTGGGAGGGGATATCGGTAGAAAACATAGATGGTAGAAAACGAATTGTTTCGTTAAACTTATCTAGGAATAACCTACAAGGATCTTTGAGCCCTATTATTGGCAAGTTATTGGAGATTAAGCATATTGACTTGTCATACAATGAAGGTTTAACTGGCAATTTACCGCAAGAGATTTATGGGTTGGTAAACCTGACTACTCTTCGCTTGTCATATTGTTGCTTTACAGGGACTATTCCAGCTGAGATAAACAATTTATCTCAGTTAGATACGTTAGACCTGAGAAATACTTCTGCAGTGAAAATGGGAGATAATTGGGTGACAAAAATGTTGACTTTTAGTGGCCCTCTTCCTTCTGAGATTGGAGATCTTCAGAAATTAAGGTATTTATCGCTTGGACATAATCTATTCTCTGGAAAAATACCTACATCAATAGGCAAATTAACGATGCTCGAGTATTTGGATATTGAATGTTGTATGTTTGCAGGCGAAATACCTAAAACTATTTCAGGTCTTAAAAACTTACGATTCTTATACGGTGGTCAAAACTTATTTTCGGGAAGCATACCAGATGATCTAATGTCTTTGCAAAAATTAAATGAATTAGCATTTGAACAAAATAAGTTGGAAGGAGAGATCCCAGCTACGATAGGCACATTAAAGGAATTACGCTATCTTGATTTGAGTAAAAATGAAATTTCTGGTCAACTTCCCCAATCGCTAGTCAATCTAGAGGCATTGGAAGGTATATACTTGCATAACAATCAAATTCAGGGTAGAATTCCAGACGGATTTGGTGAAGATAAACAACCTCATTTAATGCGTTGTGATCTCAGCAATAATAAGCTGGTGGGCTATTTGCCCAAAATAGTAAATAGAGGATGGTCTAAGGATATGAAAAGTTATCCTGGACATCAGTATACTGAATTTGTGCTGAAAGGTAATAGGTTGGCTGGAAATATACCTTCAGAATATTTGCAGAATAGTTATTTGTTGTCTTTAATAGTCCCTCAGCAGGTTGGTTATTCATTTCATAATTATGATCTAAAAGACAATTTCCCTTCTTCTAAATAATATGAGTGAGATGCTAGTCAATACAGCAGAAATGACTGCTTAAACATCTTACGACAAAGAATATTTTACTATCCTCGAAGAGCATTTATGAATTACAGCCATCTTTAATTAAATGTGAGAGATGTGGGGCTGACTTGATGCGAGTGATTTCACTATCTACTAGGGTGAGCACCTCTTGTTTGACACGTTTGTAATTGGCTTCGATGGCTTCTTGGAGACCATCGGAGCCATCTTCTTTGGTGAAGTCTGCTATTGTGGGGATGGGGTGGTATCGCTTCATCTCGGTGGAGACTTTGGCAGAGTCCACGACAATCTCTGCATGAAAAATCTTTTGCTCGATACGTTCATCAAAGTTATCAGACACAGCCCCTACGAACATACCTTGTGTAAGGTTACTAATCTTGCTCGCAGGAATCAAGCTATCCATCTGCGTAGATATAGATGTGGATTTGTCATTACGGTTGATGGTCATAGACTGCCGTTGTTGTAGAACCTTACCGAAACGCTCAGAAAGCGTCTTAGCCGTTTCTCCCACGATCTGTCCGCTAAAAACATTACCCACCGTGTTCTGTATCACCTTACTCTCCTTATCCCCATAGTCTCGGGTCAGCTGCGAGAAGTCTTGAAAGCCTAGACACACAGCGACCTTGTTACTACGTGCTGTGGCGATCAGGTTATCAAGACCACGAAAGTAAATGGTTGGTAGCTCATCTATAATCACCGAGCTTTTAAGTTGATGCTTCTTATTGATAAGCTTCACAATGCGGCTATTGTAGAGTCCGAGCGCAGCCGAATAGATGTTCTGTCGGTCGGGGTTGTTCCCTACCACAAGCACTTTCGGCTCATTAGGATTGTTGATGTCTAGAGAGAAGTCATCTCCCGTCATCACCCAGTATAGAGCGGGAGAAATCATTCGTGAAAGCGGTATCTTGGCACTAGCTATTTGCCCCTGCAACTGATCTTGTGCACCACCCTCCCAAGCGTCCATAAAAGGCGAAAGGTAGTTCGCCAGCTCATCGTAAGAGGTGAGTATCGGGAATATCTGGGCATACGGTCGATTCAAGAATTCTATGGCATGCGGAAAGGTGCAATACTTCCCCTCCTCGTATATCTTCAAAAACCAAATGATAGCTGCAAGCAAGATAATTGGAGACTCTACGAAGAAATCACCTTGCTTCTGAATCCAGGAGCGGTTCAGATTGAGCATGATGGTGTAGGCACTTTCGTAAGCATCTGATATATCAGTCATAAAGGCTGGATTGATGGGATTACAGCGGTGCGACTTACGAGGGTCATCAAAGTTAATCACAAAGAACTGTGGTTGTACCTTATAAGCACCCAAATGGGTACGTAAATGGTTATAGGCAATCTCCGATAGGTCAGGGAACTTGTAGTCGTAGATGTACATCGCAAAGCCTTTTTCAATCTGCTGTTTGATGTAGTTATTTACGATAGCGAAAGACTTGCCCGAGCCAGGCGTACCCAAGACCATTGAAGCTCGAAACGGATTGACCACATTGATCCAACCATTGTTCCATTTCTTCTTGTAGTAAAAGCGTGTCGGCAGATTGACCGAGTACTCGTTCTCCATCAGTCTCGTCTCCTGCATGAAACTCTCATTCTCTGTATTGAACACATCGTCCATAAGGTTGTTTTTCAGCAGGCGACTCATCCATACGCCAGCCATCAGCAGGCAGATATACCCCACAGAGAGTGTGAAGATGTAGAGCGAAGCTGCACCAACGACTCCAATCGGAAGTGCCAGCAGCCACCAATTGAGGAAGAAAAGTACAAACCCAATGGCTAAGACCGTCCAAATCTTAGCCCAAGTAATCTTCTCTTCCTTAACTCCACGAGTTCCTAAACAAGAAAGAGCAAGGAACAGCACACAAAAGAGCTTCGTCCAGAGAATCGAGGAGAAGAGCCCTGCTGTCCGTTGAAAGTTCATCAGAATCTTATCGAGTACCGAGAGCGTCAAGCCCCAAGTGTGGAATGCTTCATAGCAAAACCAGTAACAGTTAATGAGAAGGAACAGTACAGAGATCCCTCTCATAAAGTCCATAATCTTGCCCAATGCTCTCAAATTATCTTCTTGTGCCATAATGTCCTTTATCTTAATATCTTTGCAAATATAAGAGTTCAAAGTGACGGGCACTTATAATTAGGAGATGAGAGTGAATTTAGGGGAAGAATAAGGCACAATAATTCAAAGGCAGAAAAGTGGAATTGGAAGATTTAACTAAAAAATGCTCGCTCAAATATATGGATTTATAATATCAAGAAGTAAATCCGATTCATCTGCTGTCAAAATAAAGCATGGGAGTTTTAGTACAGATGCAACTTGTTTCGCGTATTCTTTTTCGCAGCTTTGAAATTCACGTAAAAAATCGATGTCATAATCCTTGTTGTCTCTTGTCTTGAGCCTATTTTTTACCACTTCTTCATCGGCTGAGATGACAATAATAAGAGATGGATTCATATTGATAAAAGTGGATAATGGAACTTCTTGAATACATCCACTACAAGTTAAAAGACAAAAATGACCATCAAGCAATATGGAGTTGGTTCCTATTTCATCTAATAATGACTCTAATGCCTGAACTAAAATGTCTTGATTCCCCTGAAGATCAATCACTTCTTTGTCCTTACTGTTTTCCCAGTTTATTAACTCACGGATGAATAGTAATGCAAATCATCTTGTTTATCTGTAATGGATTTGCAGACAGAACTTTTTCCAACTCCATGAATTCCTCCGTCAAAAATTATTCAATTCATAAGCTTATTCTGAACTACTGTTCTTGATAAAAGGATGTTGGCATATAGGACGAGTTCACTTGAGTTTTAATAATTCAAAACTGCACTCCTCTATATATCGAAAAGACTGAGGAGCGACAAATGTTTCATTATGAATCCTAGGATCAATTGGTTTTTCGTATAAGCGTGGTTCTGTAATTTGCAGGGCAAAGCCAGTTTTCTTACCTTTAAAATACTGATCAAAGCGTTTTTTTGAAAGACCAGAAACTTTAGAGGTTTTACGCCAAATCTCTTGAGGAGAGTCTTCAATAATCCGTTCAATCCGAAACTCGCCGACAATTTTCCCAACGGGCATTGTAGCGTAGACTACGACTTTAGAAATATCAGTCATTTTAAAAATAGACCTCCTATATTCAAAGAGCTTCTCCCCCTCAAAAATGTCCTTAACAAACTCAGGCTTTATTGACAACAATATATTCATCGACATTGCCTAATTTAAGTATTTTCTCAAATTGGTTATCTGTAAGCTCTATGAAGCCAGCATAAGCATCCCGACTAATTCCGACTTTCTCGATAAGATCTTTTCGAATGACCCTTGTTGTCAAAGCCGCATTGTAGGTCATTTTTATTACTACAAGATTCCTCTTGTTGAACAGTTTAGCAAGATCCTTTTCATCAAAGATGCTATAAGCATTTGCATAGCCAATATATTCCTCTACAGAGGAAAAATCATTACGTGTTTTTACCTCTTCTACACGGCATATAGATGTTACTACACTTCGATACTCTGCATTACCCTTTCCGTCTGATGTCCGATATATAGCTAATAAATCCCCGGGCTTCAGATTGTCAAGACCTATCATATAGGATACATAGATTTTATGTATGCTATTTGTATGAGAAACATCCTTAATTAACTCGTATCTCTCTTTTCTTTCGTTGTGAAGGATTGAGTCAG
The DNA here is from genome assembly GCF_022845615.1 of Porphyromonas somerae. Lineage (NCBI taxonomy): Bacteria > Pseudomonadati > Bacteroidota > Bacteroidia > Bacteroidales > Porphyromonadaceae > Porphyromonas > Porphyromonas somerae. The sequence continues at coordinate 1,789,639 of NZ_AP025559.1, forward strand.
GGAACATACATGTATGAAATTCTGGATATATCGCTAGAGAGTATTTTTTGTTACCACGTATCGGAATCAATGGATAGTCTTTCAATAGATCACCAGTAGTGTCAACCAAGCTTTTCACCAATACTAATTCGTCTCCTTTCTGTCCTTTTTGAATAAACCCGTATTTCTTAAGCATCTTAATGAGAGCTTCATGCTTTGGGAATATTGTAAGATAGATTTCCTTTACCCGCTCTGTAATAGCGACATCGGCAATCCTTTTAATAAATCGTTCCCCAAGCTTAGTATTATGTGCATCAACTTTGAATGTCCCCACCTTGAGACGTTTAGCAGAAGGAAGTATAGGAGAAACGTCTTCTATAATGCCTTCTTCAATCTTAGTGTAGAGAAATGCCTGAATATAGCCTTCCTCATCCATTAAAACAAAAGCGGTCTCCGATTTTTCAGCTTTCCGATTAAACCAGTCAGAAAAACCTTTATAGTCTTCTTTGAGACTGTCGAAAAAAGGGTCGTTTAGATTGATTGATGAAAAGGAAACAAGATCAAGTCTATCCTTATTGGTTTGTTCATTCATAATTATTCTATCATGTCATAATGTTCAACGTATGCTCTGCACAAAATTACTATTTTAGATTTTCAACGGTTTAATATAACCGTTTGAAGAATAAACATTTAACTGAGTATTTGAGAAACAGTGGTAACGAGTTAGCAACTGTGCTATTTTCAGCGTTTTGCGGTGCTATACTGTCAAATAACTCTTTCATTTGCAAAGTTATTACTTTTTATTGAAACGCACACTTTTCCGATATGAAATTTAACAAAAAGTCTCCAACAAATATATGTTAGAGACTTTGATTCATTACAATTGGATTTTTATTTATTCAAATGACGATAAACTATATTTGATATATCTGCCATTATTTTGGCGTTATCATCATCAGACTCACGAGAATCCTTTATCAAAACGACAATGTAGCACTTCTCACCGTTGGGAAGATATATCACTCCTGCATCTCCCTCGCTTATCTGTATGCCATCAGCAGTTCGGTTAGAACGTCCCGTTTTATGCCCAAATTTTATATCGGTAGGCAACCCCGCTATTAGTTTGTTCTTGCCAGACACACAATCAAGCATGGCTGTCTCTAAAAACGCAAAATGCTCTTTTGTCAAAATATTTTCTGTATGAAGTTTCTTGAGCAATTGCGCAATAGCTAATGGTGTGCTCCAATTGTTGTAGCATAACATAATGTCCGTATGCATGCTTTCCTCTGTCTCCGTGAAATTCATATCCTTTATCCCAAGAGATTTTATGTAGGAGTCCACTTTATCAATACCACCAACAAACCTTATTAACCAATCGCATGTGTTGTTGTCGCTAATCGATACTGTGTATTTGATTATATCCCTATAAGATATACGAATCCCTTGGTCGGGATATTTATCCCTTAACGGGCTATACGTGTTTTTCAGCATTTCTTTCTGTTTGATATACACCATTTTGTCCAGCGGAATATTCTCTGCTTCCATTTTTTTCAGAGCTGTCACTGCTATATGGAATTTGAATACACTCATAGTGGGATATTTGTCCTCGTTGGCAATGGCAATTATATCGTCATTATGGATAATTGCTACCCCGACAGACGCTTGCTTCCCTTTGATAATCTTTTCAATTTCTTGGGTCATGTTCTGCCCGAAAGCCATAATGCTGCAACAGCAACAAAGCATAACTGATAATAGCGTTTTTGTCATGTTCATTTTTGATAGTGGAACTTTTTGTTTCATATAGTTTTCTTTTTTGCTTCTTAGCCCAAAGAAGCGGATGCTCAAATGCAGAAACGTGGACTACCAATGCAACATTCTAAGTCGAAGGTCGTAGGAAACCTAAATGCACGAATGTAGTATAGCAGCCCACGCTATATGCGTGAGAACCACTATGCCATCCTTGTGCAGTGTCTTGAATTTCCTACGTTCTCGACTTACAAGAAAGCATAACGCTTCTTTTTCTTATGTCTTGGATAGAGTTGCCTCAATCCGAGTGCAAAAGTACAAAAAATCCGTGATATGTCATTCAACAATCACGGACTTTATTTTGATTTACAGTTGCATACCTCTGTTTTGTCTTGGTTTCGGTATTCCGATAGCTTCCCTAAACTCGTTCATCTTCTTTCTGAACCAGCTTATATGTGATACTCCATCAATCTTGAAATCGAACTTTCCATTTTCATCCTCTTTAATGGAGCAGACGGCACGTTGGGTTTCAAAGCCTTGGTTGAACTCGGAAGAATGTAGCTTGCCTTTTATGGGAACGTCCTTGAATGTGCATAATCTTCGGATAATATCGTCATTGAAGCCCAAGCGTTCACGCAGGAAATTTATTGTCGGTATCAGCTTCTCCACATATGGGAAGTAGCGTTTCACAAAGTCTGTAAACTCGGACAATTTGCGGTGTCGCAGCTCGTAAGCGTCTGTTATCTCCTGTATGTGTTTCGCCTGTTGCTGTTCCCTTTGTCGGGCTTCTTCTTGAAGTTCTGATACACGCTCATGCAGATTCTTGTTCTCCCTCTCCAGCGTCTTGACCTTGTTGCTGCCGAAAAAAGAACCGACACTCTCGGCTATGTTGGTCGCTGCGGTCGTGGCTGCGCCTTTCAGTTTCTCAGTCTGCACCTCTTTCTTGGCTTGGCGGAGTTCCTGCCGTGCCGCTTCTTTCCGCTCCTGCAAATCTACCACTTCCGCTTTGAGGCTATCGACAAGTTTCTGTGTGTCCCGATAATACTGCTGCGTGGACTTGTGCCGTGCCGTTGAACCGTCTATGCCACGCTGCAATCCGTACTTTGCCATCGCAATGGCGTAGGTATCTTGGTAGGTCTTCAATTTCAGCCGTGTCATAATGTCATCGGCACACAGTCTTACGGTGTCGGTCGGCTTCTTGCGGTAGCGTTTCTTTGTCTGTTCCTCCCGTTTCCTGCGCTTACGTTCCCCCTTTACGATTGGAACAAGGGTGATGTGTATGTGTGGCGTTTCCTCGTCCCGATGAAGGTGCGCAGCCACAATATTCTCCTTACCGAACATGAAGGCAAAGTAGCTCATGTTGTCGGCACACCACTCGTCCAATCTGCCTTCTTTTTCGATACGCTCCATGTCCTCATGCGTTCCCGACACGATGATGCGGATTGCCTGTACTTGGTTGTTACCGATTTTGCGTGTCAACCCTGCGTTTTCCAAACGGTGTTGGATGGCTGCTGTTCGGTCTTTCACTCCATCGGGATAGTCGATGAGTTTTCGGTTAAGATGCGTGCGAGTTGGATCGGCGTTCTTCGGTATGATAAAACGCTCGATGTGGGCGGTCGTTCCGCTGTCGGAACCGTGCGCCTTTTCCATATGTAATACGACAAATCCCATATATGGTTTTCCTTTCTTTTTTAGCTTGTGAAACAATGGTTGATTATTCTCCTGTACGGCTTCTGCCGTTGGCTTGGGAGAGTCCAGAGAGGTGCAACCTCTTTGGCTTATTGGGGAATTTTCAGCGTTGCTTGCAATGCGGCTCGGAAAATTCCCTAATAAGCTATGGTATTTTCCGCTTGTAAATATCCGCACGGCTGCAAGCGTTCTCACTCCCTACATCTTCAGCCCTCGCTTTTTCGGTGGCTGCATCATCCGCCTTGCGGATTGGACTTGCCTCTCCTGCTTCATCGGCTCTGCCGATTGGGACAAGGGCTTACCGCACAGGTAGTCGTTCAAGTCCTTATACTCACTATAGTGTATGGACTTGTCGGAAAGGCGTTCCCCGAACCTTGCTTGCAGATGCTCACAGGCTGTCCGTCCTGCCGTATCGTTGTCAAGGAAACAGCCGATTTGGGAATAGTCAGCCAATATGCCCTCCGCCTTTGCGAGATTGGAAACGGAGTTCAAGATGATATAATCCTGCGTGGTCAGTCGGGGGCATTGCGGATTGTTCCTCACACGGATGGAAAGGAACGAGAGGTAATCCATGAAGCCCTCGAAAAGATAACAGGTTGTCGGCTGTTCTCCACTTTGTCGGATATGGGTGATGTCCTTTGGAGCGACACAACCTTTGAAATAGCGGTTGCGCACCTCATAACCACCTGCCATATTCGGGAAACCGATGGCGAAGTATGGTCTGCCCTTGTTTTCAAAATGCAGTTCCTTACATTCCCTCTTGGCGAGTTCGGTGCTTATTCCTCGCTCCTGCAAATAGGATAATAGTACAGGAGAGGATAACTCCGAAACTTGCAGATGTCGGTACATCGGTTCTGAAACGGATTGCCGACCAAAAGAAAATGGTACATGGATGGCGGTGTGCAGATGCGGTGTCTGTTTGGCGATGCACTCCAACAGATACGGCACGTTGTCGGAGCGGTAGAGTTCCGAAGCCAATGCGATGATATTGCCACCCTTGCCGATGCCGAAGTCATACCATTGGTTGAGTTCGGTGTTTACCTTGAACGAGGCTTCGGCTTCCTCTCTCAGCGGTGACTTGTACCAAAGGCTGCTATCTTGTCGCTTGACGGGTGTGTACCCCAGACTTTGCAGATAGTCTGCTATTCTGATTTGTTTTGCTTCCTGTATTGTCATAATGTATATTCCTACGGATTTGATGATGGTTGATAAAGCGATGATTTGATGAACATATGGTTTAACACATTGATTTATATCTATATATCATCTCATCATTTATTCATCAAACCACTCACGAAAAGAGAAATTCATCGTTTACGGTGTCGGGCATGGTCTGTCCGTCCTGTTTTCTCCTTTCATCAGTGAGATACTTTTGATGAATGTTTGATGAGAATGTAAATATCTATATTTCAATATATTTATATACTTATTCATCATTTCATCAAAATAATCATAGTGTTTCCAAAAACGATTTTGTCACGGTGTAGAACCGTCCTGTCTTCCGCATGGGCGAATAGTGACAGTCACGGGTATAGTCCAACTGATAGGTGGTATAGGTAAGCGTGTTGGGTGCAGGATTAAGTTTCCAACACTCTTTCAATACCCTGCGTACTTGATGTTTCTCCACTTTTGCCTGTGAATACCGCAACAAAAGAAAAATATCGTTGCAGTCAAAAGAGAAAGTGTCCGTGCCTACACTTTCCATAATGTCAAGGATAAGCTCGTGCATCTCTATCTCCAATCTGTTGCGGTTGCTGCGGATAATCTTCTGCAAGGCTTCGGTATGCAGTAGTGAGGGCGTGAACCACATACGGCTTTTCTTTTCGGTGGATAGCTGCCTATGCTGTAAATGGTGGAGAAAAGCAGGTATCTCCGCTTTCAGTTTTTGCAGGAAGTCGGTATCATCCGACTGCAAGCGGTCTATCTTGCGCACCCAATAACGGGTTTCACCTGCATCAATGATGACAGGCAGGTACTCGTTGTTTGAACACAGCACGAATTTGGCGAAGAACGCAATTTCGTCACGGTCTTTGCCTTTGGCTTCCACCTTGTAGGATAGTGCCGTGCTCAGGTTCTTCAACCGCTCGCTGTCCTCCCGGCGGCTCAGCAATACTTCGTCCACCACGATAAGGAGTTTCCCAGCCCAGTCGGAATTGAACTGGCTGCGGAAATCCTCGTTGGTGTTGAATGTCACGTTATTCTGAAACAGGGCTTTCAGAAAATTGAGGAATGTACTTTTGCCTGTGTTGCGCTCCTCCGACACCAACAGCAGGATGGGCAACTTCTGAATGGGTTGCAGGTAGAGCAGTTGAAGATAGTCCATTCCCAACTCGTATTGCTCCCCGAAGATATGTTCCACCAATGAGCGGACAGAGGGGAAATCACCCTCTTGCGGTTGGTGGGGTATCGGCTCGTAGAGGTTAAGGAACTTGCCGATTACAGGCTGATAGCTGACGTGTTCGGGTACGGTGCAGAAGCCGTCATACTTGGGTACGCTGCCGATGTAGTCCTTGCCATAGTCTTGGCGCAGGGTCTCGTTGTTCCATGCGATGCGCTTCCTTACATACCCTCCGTTCAGTCTTGGCTGCTCCACAATCTTGTAGAGCGTTGTGCCGACACGGATAAACTCTTCCTTTGCCATGCCGCCATCTGTGGGCGGTCGGTGGCTGTCATTTACTTTGTTTGCTTCCATATTCCAATGATTTAAGTTTGAAAAAATGTCAGCTACAAAAGTATAATCAACTGTCGGATAAGTTGATACGCAAATCACAGCAGAACGCAGCAAAAAATACTTCGGGGCTGTTCGGGGCTGTAAAAACAAAAAATCCGAAGAAACAGAGCTGAAAACAGATGCTTCTTCGGGTGCGTGAGTATGTGTGAATGGCAATACGCCTATGCAAAGTATTTCGGATTTGCCGTATCAGTGATGTTCAGCGAAAAGAAGATGCCTGTTTTTTCTTTTCGCAAGTACAGTCTTTCAAGTATGGCTCTGCGAACCTGTTCCGCTCCGAATGTGTTGATGCGGAAAGCAAGGGCGATGATGGCTTCAAGACTGTAAACCTCCATGCTGCGTTTGTCCGACAGTTTGATGGTATGCTTTGTCTCATATTCCCTCAAAACACCGCTTTTACAAAGAGCCTTTATCCCTGCTCGGATTGTTGGGGCGATAACCCCGAACAACTCGCAGAGTTCCCACTCGGTCATGGCAATGGAGACTGTATCGGTCGGCAGGGCGATGTTGCCCTGTCCGTCCATCGTGATGATGCTTCGTTTCTCTTTCATCTGTATTCTTCTTTATGGGTTATCAAATGGCACTGCAAATGCTTTTCTCCATATCCCCCAACTTGTCGGACAACAGTTCCAAGTCCTGACTTATCTTTTGGGCGGTTATCTTCGCGTAGATTTGAGTGGTCTTTATGTTGGTATGCCCCAACAGGCGGCTGACGGTTTCAATGGGTACTCCGTTGGATAACAGTATGGTAGTTGCTGCCGAATGTCTTGCGACATGATATGTTAAATGTGTCTTTATACCGCACAAATCGGCTATGGCTTTCAGCTTTTTGTTGCAGGTCGTATTACTTGGCATGGGGAAAACCTTATTGTCCTTTGCCATCCCCTTATACTTCTCTATAATCTTTCGGGGAACGTCCAACAGACGGATATTCGATTCGGTGTTGGTCTTCTTTCTTCGGGTGATAATCCATAAGTTACCGTCAAAGAAAGTTTGCAGGTTGTCGGTGGTGAGGTTCTTGACATCGGAATATGCCAACCCCGTGAACACCGAAAACAGAAACAGGTCCCTCACAAGCTCGTGGGTCTTGTCGGGCATCTCGGTATTCATCATGGTGTGTATCTCCTCTTTCGTGATATACCCCCTGTCCACGCTTTCGGGAGAGTTGATATACCCTGCAAAGGGATTGAACGGCAGACGACCGTCATTTCTCGCTATGGAAATGATGTGCTTCAACACAATCATATAGCCCCAAATGGTATTAGTGCGGCATTTCTTCACCGTGCGCAGGAAATACTCGAAGTCGTTGATGAACGTGAGGTTTAACTCTTTGAGGGGAATATCCTCACGCTTGTATGTATGGGGCAGGAACTCCCGAATATGCTTGCAGACGGTTATGTACCGTTGGAATGTTCCTTTGGCACGGCTGTGTCCGACTTTCTTTGCAAACTCCGCATTGTGCTGCTCAAAGAGTTTCAGCAAGGTTTCCTGCTTGATACCGATACCGAGATAGGCATCTTTCAGTTTGGCAGCGGTCACATATCCGTCTGTCTGCATCAGTTCTTGGTAGCGGCGGTTCACCTCCACCCGAATCTTGTCAACCGCACGGTTGATTCTCTGCGCTTCGGCACTCTTGCCCGAAGCACGGTTGTTCTTCACATCCCACAAATGGGGTGGAACTTCCATTTTGCAACTGAACTGCTTAATCTCTCCGTCCACCGTAAGGCGGCACATCAGTGGCAGGTTGCCGTTGGGCTTTGCACTGCCTTTCTTCACGTAGAATAAGACCTTGAATGTACTTCGCATAACTCACTTCTTTTTTGGTGACAAAATTAGTTTACCGTGAGTTACCAACAGCTACGCAAAATTACGCAAATCGCAGAAAAACAGATGCTTATTCTGGAAGTTCACACATTACGGCAGTAATGATGTGGTAACTGAACTCTTGCGTTGTGTGGCTTTTGGATGTCTGCAAACGACCTTTTCCACATCAAAAGCAAAAGCGTAACGACCACTCTTTCAGTTGAATCGCTACGCTTTTCTCAAATTTACTTTTTAGCTATCTGTTTATTTTAATTTGACAACATCACTCATCTCTTTACTCCTTTAATATATGGGCGATTCTGCCTGCGAAGTTTCCGTTGCCAAGCCGCCTCTTTCCAATCATCATTGCTACTACCGAGTGGAAGGTCACCGACAAGATCATCTACCAGTTCATCAACAAGGCTGTCTCCCTCGTCCGCATCTGACTGTAACGGTTGAATAGTTGGAACTTCTTCTTTCAATTGAGAAGAAGAAATACCATACAATGTTTCATCCATAAATGGATTGTAGGTCGGGTTGGAGAGGTAGGCATTAAATGTATTGGCCGAGTACCCCTTGCCTAGTCGGGAGCCATTGAGTGCAATGCCATTCGCATCGTCTATGAACGTAATACCATAGATACGCCCGCTCTCACTCTTTCGGATAACCATTCGCAAACCTTGCTCCTCCAATCGTTGTCGCAGCGCTTCCTCTGTCTGGGGAGAAGTACGCATTACTTGTAAGACTTTCTCCCTTACGGCTGGTATCAGTGGCTTGATAGCTTGCTTAGATTGTTGCATCCTATTCTGCACGGCTGTATAGCCCACACCACGACCGATCTCCGAGGCATGGATGGGTGTACTTACCTTATCGCCTTTATCATCAGTCGGTACATAGACCAGTCCATCGTACTTCTTCCCTCGAAACTCTGTTTTAACTTCTTCCACGGCAAGATTGTAGTGGGAAAGAATGGCATTGAGTTCTCCCAGCGAGCAGAAGCGGTAATGCTTCAGAACAGAACGAGCTATAGATGCTACCTGCTCTTTGATATTTCCTTTTGCCATATCCACCTTTGAGAGCTCTTGTAGCGATTTATCTGTAATCTCTGTGCTGGGAATTAGATGGTACTTCTTCTCCAGCGCATCCGTAATTTTCTTGCTTCGTCTGCCTTCAAACTTGTCATTGATCTTTCGACCATCACCATCTACCCTTAGCGATACGATATGGATATGCTCACGGGCGATATCATTGTGCTTGAACACAATGTAAGGTTGCTTGCCATAGCCCAGAGCCTCCATATACTCCTTAGCTATCTGCGAGAGCGTTTCATCGGACAGCTTCTCGTCTGGATGGGGATTGAGCGAGCAATGGAAGACCGTTTTCTTTGTTCGACACTTTTCGGGTATCAATGCCTGCATATCTGCAAGTACCTCCGACATCGTATATTCGCCCGCTCTGTTTTGGTACAAGCCATGTGCCAGCAGAAGTGTTGCTTCCTTCTTATTCACCTTCTTGAAGTTGTAGCCGAGTGCACCCCCGAGGTTCTCCGTTGCTGAAATCTTGGCAATCATTACTTGCGGTAATCAATGGTCAGAGAGATAGCCTGCTCCTGCAAAGCAATAATCTGAGCTGATAGTTGCTCCAGCTTCTCAAGCAGTATCTGAGCAGTCTTCACGCTATGATAGCTGTTGATGGCTCGTACAGCTTGGTTATACAGCACGCCTATCTTATGTATCTGGGCAGTCAATTCGGATAGCTTACGATAGTACTCCACGGCAGACTTATCTACCGTTATCACCTTGAAATGCTCTCCCAATATCCTTGCCCGCACGAAGTCGGACTTCGTTTCCGCACCTGATTTATGGAACAAGTCAATCGCCCGTTGCTGGTCTTTCGGGTCAGGCAAGCGTACGTGCCAGTTATCCCAGCGAGGTTTTTCTGCCGCTTTTCGTTCAGAACGATGCTCCTCTTTCTTATCCATATCTATTTGTTTTCTAATTACGACTTTGGAGTAATTCATCTCCCCTTTGGGGCAAGGGTCTTTGTGGTACAAACTGCGGTTTGTGTTACAAAGACACACCTTGCCAATATCAAGAAGTGATACGATGAAGTATCCACCCCACGGGGGTGTCTACTTCGGGGAGAAAAGCTCCACGACTTCTATCTGTCTGCAAAGTTACAGCGACCTTGTAACTAATTCACTATAAACGACATTCCTATGATTTCACTCCTTTTCCTCATACTTCACTGGAGGTTGAGACTTAGGTTAAGAGCTAGTTATTTTGCAACCAAACTCAGTCTTGAGTTGAGTCAAAACCTAACTCTTGAGCTAAGTCAATTTTGAGTTAAGTCAAGACCTAGCTCTTGAACTAAGTCAATTTTGAGTTAAGTCAAGACCTAACTCTTGAGCTAAGTCAATTTTGAGCTGAGTCAAGACCTTACTCTTGAGCTGAGTCAATTTTGAGTTGAGTCAAGACCTAACTCTTGAGTCAGGTTTAGAGTGAAACAATCGCCCCATAGGCTTATAACATAAGTAGTAACCAAAGAACAATATGGACACAAACAGCCGCCCGCTCTACTTAGGCTTCGCTTCACAAAAGGGAGGAGTCGGTAAGAGTACGCTAGCCGAAGTGCTAGCATCTATTTTAGATTTTCAGCGGTTTGACACAACCATTTGAGAAATAAACATTTAGCGGAGCATTTGAGAAATAATAGTAACGAATTGGCAACCGTTCGATTTTCAGCGGTTTGCGGTGCTATGCTGTCAAATAACCCTTTCATTTGCAAATATAATCTCTTTTTCCGAAAGAACGGACTTTCAACGGCACTTTTTATCCCGGACACAACCGTTGCTTTATGCTTTCCATGTTTTCTGTTGTTTGCGACTGCACAACGGACGGAAATTGCGGTGTTATATGCAATCTGTCAATTGGCACGATAATTTTACTTGGTTTGGTTCAAATAATTGACACAGTTCTTTTCAATCTTGTTTAAGATATGAAGAAATGTATCTTGTTCTTCTTGTGATATGTCTTTTAATGAGATATTTAGAGATAGCATTTGACATTTATTTATATGCGGCATAATTGTTCTTACCTTATCGGTGCAATATAAAAGAACACTCCGTCTATCTTTATGATTTTTCCGCTTGATAATATATCCGTTTTTGGATAATTTTTCAACTATTCTCGTAACATTTGCAAAGTCTTTTTGCGACTGCGTGACTAAATCACCAATGGTCTGACCATCGTTTTCCCATAAATAGACTAAGATAACCCACTGTTCCGGTGTTATGTCCAGCCCCTCTTCTGATATGATTTGATATATTTGACGTTTGATTATACCCGAAAGTTTGGCTATTTTGTGATTTAGCATTTTATCTATATCCATATTATTTTTTTGTTAAAAGCTGAAAAATATATTTGTCATAGCAAATAAATAGCTATATTTGTCATAGCAAATAAATAGCTATATTTGTCATGACAAATATATAAATAATGCAATTAGTAACCAAATGGAAATAAGTGTTTTTATAGAAAATATCCAAAAGGCTTTCGGAGAAAAGGTGCAATTACCCTTTGCCTTTTGGTATTCAGATGAACGGATTAATGATGATTTGAAAAAAATCAACGGTTGTTTTTTTAAGGAGTTTGAAAGACTGATTGCTGGTGAATCGATCTCTTTGAGTGCCGACAGAATCGGGTGTATGGGTGGTAAGTTCTATACCGGTTTTTCGACCATGAATGAAAAGATGCCTATGTTTGTTTCAAGCAAAGAAAAATATAAGAAATCTCCGGAACTGGTTCTTGATTTCGTAGAAAAGGCAAATCTACGGATGACTACAATGCGATATTTGAACATTGCACCCATAGCCGAACTCGAAAACTTCAATAATGTGGTGGGTATTTTCTTTTTGGCTACCCCCGATATGCTTTCAGGACTTGCTTCATGGACATTTTACGATAACAATTCTGATGACGCGATTACTGCAAAGTTCGGTTCGGGATGTTCTTCTATTTTTTCAGAAGCAGCATTGGAAAACAGCAAAAACGGGAAACGTACATTTATCGGACTGTTCGACCCCTCCGTGCGTCGCTATATCCATGAGAATATATTAAGTTTTACTATACCGATGTCGCGCTTTCGGGAGATGTATCATACGATACAGGATAGCTGCTTGTCGCATACACCTGCATGGGGAAAAATTAGAGAACGCATTTGTCGGGAGTGAAGTGTACGCCCATCTTTAATTATCAGAACAATTTAAGATGGGCATATTGTCGTATGTTATAACTTAAATCCCTCTGCCTTTCCTTTGCGGTTGTATAGGTCGGCGTATGTTTTGCCTTAACTTCTCGAACTGTTCCTTGAACCACTCGGCAATGGGCTTTCGGTTGATGGAAAGAACCAATTTAGTCCCGTCCGTGGGGTCTTTCAGCACTTGGAAACCTGCCCTTTCGGTCGTGAATTTCCGTCCGTGTTCCTCCGAATAGAGTTCCCCTGCATACTCCAACGGCTTTCCCTTGACGAGCGTTGCGGTCTGTCTTTCATCGAACCCAATAAGGCGGCAGAGGTTTTCGATACGGAGCATTTCACGGAAATAGGGAAACCATGCCGCCGCCTTTGCGATTACCGTTTTCAAGAAAGATATTTCCTCCTTGTGCTTCGTTTCCTTGTCCGCTATCTCCCTGCGGTGCTTCCGTTCTATTTCCGCCATCTGTCGGCTGTGGTCTGCCTGCATGGTCTGTATCCTATCTTGCAGGGCTTCGATGGTTTCCTCGTGGTCGGCTACCTCCCTATGCAGGGCGGTGTTTTCCCTTTCCAGCGTCTTGACCTTGTTGCTGCCGAAAAGAGAACCGACACTCTCGGCGATGTTGGCGGCTGCGGTGGTTGCCGCCCCTTTCAGCTTCTCGGTCTGTATTTCTTTTTTCGCCCGTCTTAGTTCTTCCCGTGTCGTTTCTTTCTGCTGCTGCAAATCCACCACTTCCGCTTTGAGGTCGTCGGAGAGTTTCTGTATATCCCGATAATACTGCTGCGTGGACTTGTGGCGAGCCTTCGAGCCGTCTATGCCCCTTTGCAGCCCGTATTTCGCCATAGCTTCGGCATAGGTATCTTGGTAGGACTTCAATTTCAGCCGTGTCATAATATCGTCTGCGCACAGCCTCACGGTGTCGGTCGGCTTCTTGCGGTATCGCTTCTTCGTCTGTTCCTCCCTTTTCCTGCGCTTTCGCTCTCCCTTGACGATGGGGACGAGCGTGACGTGCATGTGCGGCGTTTCCTCGTCCCTGTGCAGGTGAGCCGCCACGATGTTCTCCTTTCCGAACGTGTCGGCGAAGTATTTCAGATTGTCGGCGCACCACTCGTCCAAACGCCCCTCTTCCTCTATCCGCTTCATGTCCTCGTGCGTTCCCGACACGTTGATTCGGATTGCCCGTACTTGGTTGCTTCCGATTTTACGTGTCAGCCCCGCTTCTTCCAGTCTTCTCTGAACTGCCGCCGAACGGTCTTTCACCCCGTCGGGGTATTCGATGAGTCTGCGGTTTAGGTGCGTGCGTGTGGGGTCGGCGTTCTTCGGTATGATGAAACGCTCGATATGTGCGGTCGTTCCGCTGTCGCTGCCGTGTGCCTTTTCCATGTGTAAAACTACGAAACCCATATATTCTTCCTTTCTTTTTTGGCTTGTGAAACAATGATTTTTGGTATCTTCGGGGGCGGCAAATGCCGTTCCCGATGGGGTGTGCAGAGGGGCTTGCCCCTTGCCTTATTGGGGAATTTTCAGCGATACGTAGTATTGCGGCTCGGAAAATTCCCTAATAAGCTACGGTATTTTCTCCGTAAATACCCTGCGGCGTGCCGTCCGTCTGCCTTTCGGCGGTGGCTGTCCCTGCCGCCTGCTTACCCGTATAACCCCACCTTATTATTTTTCCCTTTCGGTCGGTGGTGGGCGGCGGGGCGGTCGTTTCCGTTTTTAAAGGCTCTTTTGCACGGGGCGGTCGGATACAAGGTTTTCCCAATAAATACGCTCGCAGCGAAGCGAGAGGAAGATTTATCGGGAAACGGCGCAGCCGCCTGACCTTTAAGCCGACATAAAGCCCCGTGCTTGCTTTGCCTTTGTAAACGGAAATGATTGCTCCGCTTTCCTCTGAAAAGAGAAATAGAACCTGCAATATATATCACCATAGTGATAGGTTTGCATGTTGGTATGCTGATATATTGGTATGTTTGCATGTTGATATGTTGATATGTCATCATGCTTTCCAACGGCTGTTGGGCTTGCCGTCCGAAACAACCGACACGAATACCGTCGTTTTCTCTTTTCGCCCGTGTATAATCCTCTCTAATAATGCCCTGCGGACTTTCGCCGCCCCGAACGATTCGATACGGAAAGCGAGGGCGGCTATCGTTTCGAGGTTGTAAACCTCCGCGCTGTATCTGTCCGATATGCGGATAATGCGCTTTATGTCATATATACTCAAAACTCCGCTTTTGCAGAGTGCCTTTATCCCTGCCCGAACCGTCGGGGCGATAACCCCGAACAGTTCGCAGATTTCTCGCTCGGTCATGGCGGTTGCGCCTATATCGCTCGGCAGGGAGATATTGCCCTGCCCGTCCATCGTGATAATGTTCCTTTCTTCTTTCATCGGTATTCTGTTCTTAATTAAATGGCTCGGCAGATATTCTTCTCCATATCCTCCAACTTGTGCGACAAGGTTTCCATGTCTTGGCTTATCTTCTGGGCGGTGATTTTGGCGTAAATTTGGGTGGTCTTTATGTTCGTGTGTCCCAAAAGGCGGCTCACCGTTTCGATGGGTACGCCGTGCGACAGAAGTACGGTCGTGGCGTTCGTGTGGCGTGCCACATGGTAGGTCAAACGTACCTTGAAGCCGCATTGTCTGCCTATATCTTTGAGTATCTTGTTGCAGCTTCCGTTACTCGGAACGGGGAAAACATGACCGTCCCTTGCCAGCCCCTTGTACTTTTCGATGATACGCTTGGGAACGTCCAAAAGGCGGATGTTTGATTCGGTGTTGGTCTTCTTTCTTCGGGTGATTATCCACAGGTTGCCGTCGAAGAATGTTTGCAGGCGGTCGACGGTGAGGTTCTTCACGTCCGAATACGCCAAACCCGTGAAAACAGAAAAGACGAACAAGTCCCGTACAAGCTCGTGGGTGGCGTTCTTCATCGGTGCGTCCATGAGCGTCTGTATCTCCGTTTGGGTGAGGTAGCCCCTATCCACGCTTTCGGGAGAGTTGATATATCCGGCAAAGGGATTGAACGGCAAACGCCCGTCGTTCCTTGCAATGGAAACGATGTGTTTCAACACAATCATGTAGCCCCACACGGTATTGGTGCGGCATTTCTTCTCCGTGCGCAGAAAATACTCGAAATCGTTGATGAACGTGAGGTTGAGTTCCTTTAACGGAATATCCTCACGCCTGTAGGTATGGGGCAAAAACTCCCGAATATGGTTGCAGACCGTCCGATAACGGGTAAATGTACCCTGCGCCCTGCTGTGCCCGACTTTCTTCTCAAACTCGGCGTTGTGCTGCTCGAACAGTTTCAGCAAAGTTTCCTGCTTGACGCCGATACCGAGATAGGCGTCTTTGAGTTTGGCGGCGGTAACATAACCGTCCGTCTGCATTAACTCTTGATAGCGGCGGTTTACCTCCACACGGATTTTATCTACTGCAAGGTTGATTCTCTGCGCTTCGACGCTCTTGCCCGAAGCACGGCTGTTCTTCACATCCCACAAGCGTGGGGGAACGTCCATCTTGCAACTGAACTGTTTAATCTCGCCGTCCACCGTGATACGGCACATCAGAGGCAGGTTGCCGTTCGGCTTCTCGCTGCCTTTCTTCACGTAAAATAATACCTTGAATGTACTTCGCATAACTCACTCCTTTTTTTGGTTACAAAATTAGTTCTTAGTGAGTTACCGACAGCTATGTAAATCAACGCAAAACGCAGAAAAAGAACCTTTTAGCAAGAAATTTGCACCCGTTACGGGAGTAACGAGGTGGTAACTGAACTTCTGCGCCGTTTGGCTTCGAGGTGGTATTTCGTTGGCTCTGTCCCATAGAAAAACAAAGCGTAACGAACGCTCTATCAGCTAATTCGCTACGCTTTGCCCAAATTTACTTTTTCGCTATGTGTTTATTTTATACTACGAGAAGGATATCCCTCTTGTCGTAGTGGACTGCGATGGCACGCAGGAGTCATTTTTCAAGCTCCGAGAGCGTGACAGAGATCTTATTGGAACCTCTCCAGACATAGGGAAGGCACTCCACGAGCGACTTGCCCAATATGGGAAGAAGTCTTACCAGATTATCCGAAGCAATCTAGAGCAGGCGATAAGCAATACAGAGCAGTACTTGAGTAAAGCACCGATAGCTCCCCAAATCGTTATATTCGACTTCCCAGGTCATGTAGCTACCAGTGCTATGATGGAGCTATCCATTATGATGGACTATATCATCTCCCCCATAGAGGCTGATCCGCAATCTTTGGCATCAAGCTTTGCTTATGCCAAGACAATCCAAGAGCTAGGTGTAGGCTTTGCAGAGTCTCAAATCCAAGATCTCTTTTTGCTTTGGAACAAAGTAAATCGCAGTGCCAGCACTATGGTCATCGAACTGTTCAGTCAGCATGCCCAAGAGCAGGGCTTGAAGATCCTAGACGCTCGTATCTACCACTCCGTTCGCTTCAGTCGTGAGCTAGCTCAAGGGGGTGTCAAGGGAGTCTTTCGTTGCTCTTATCTACCTCCAGCTACAACGCTACGTCCTCAGACAGGTGTGGATGAATGGGTCGAAGAGGTGATACAGAAGCTAGGTCTACAAAAAGGTACAAGCGTATGAGCTCACTTAAAGAACAGCGAGAGCGACTGCTCCAAGCTAAGATGAGAGAGATGGCGAATATAGGAGTTACCAAGCGTACCGCAGAGAATATCCCAGACTTTGATGAGCCGATAGATTTAGATGAGGAGCCAACGCTTGAAGAGAATCCAACTCTTGAAGAGGCGTGTAATGCCGTCTCAGAGACCGAGGAAACAGCAGCCTCTATTCCGACCTCCTCTCCTCAAGCATCCCAGCGTCACAACTCCAAAAAGAAGTCTACTCCTAGGAGTTGCTCATTGACATTAGAGTTTGCAGCGTACAAAGAGCGTTTTCTGACATCTGTACGAGACGGACGCAACAAGTCTGGCTTCAGCATTCATACCGAAGTGCTACAGCTACTTCGGAATGTGGTGAGTGACCTCCGTGTAGAGACCTCCATCACAAGCTATATTGAGAACATCATACTGGATCACTTGAAAACGCACCAGGAGCTATTGAACCAAATCGCCTCTCAGCGGAGACGAGATAAGACTATTGACCTATGATTGAAGAGACATTGAGATGCTTACTGCTCTTATTAGGGATTGTGTGGGTGATCTTTGGCATCACATATTGGCGGAGACTCTTGAACAGCTCTAAGCAAGACCCTACAAGAAAGGCTACAGCCAAGAAAGAGAAGACGAAACGGGTTGACTCCAATCAAGAGCGTAAGGAGCTCGTGAGAGACGAATTAGTCGGCAAGAGCAAGCCTTTTGTTTCCTCATCTTTCCCTACGGTTCCTAAGAGTTCCTCATCTGAAAAAGCGGACGATAATCCCGCTACATTTGCAGAGTTAGATCGTGATAAGTCAACGCAAAGAGATGACGCTACAGATCCTTTAGAAGCGGAAAGCGAAACTATCCCTGAAGCAGAAAACGAGATACAAGTCGCCTACACGATGGAGGATCTAGATGAGGAGAGCATCCTGCGGGAGGAGTTACAGATTGCCAGCGAGGCGATGCCCGAACTCTCACCGACAGCCATCCTAGCAAGAGATTTATCTCGTATTAGCCAATGGAGTAAGCAAGAGGATTCACTGACTAATGAAAATGAAGAGGAGGTGTGCCAGACGCTCCGCACCTTGCGAGGAACGGAGCTTATGGATCGACTCAAAGAGTACACGCTACAAGTGGAGGAAGCTCACCGCAATCTCTTTGCAGCCCTACGGAAAGCTGAAGAGCTAGAAGAGGAAACCACACTTTCCCAAGTAGAGGCAGAAGCGGGAGTAGAAGAAAAACCGCTCTCTTACTACTTGTAACCTACAATAGAACAGCAAGATTATTCTTTAACAACTTGATATAACGACAGACAATGAACAGACGAATGATTAGCAAGGAACGCCTAGCGATGCTTGCCCTGACCCTGATGATGACAGGTGCGACAGCCTTTGCCCAAGGCAATGGTATGGCGGGCATCAACGAAGCGACCAAGATGGTCACTTCCTATTTTGACCCAGCCACCAAGCTCATCTATGCCATTGGGGCAGTGGTGGGCTTGATAGGCGGTGTCAAGGTGTACAATAAGTTTAGCTCAGGCGACCCCGATACGAGCAAGACAGCTGCAAGCTGGTTTGGAGCTTGTATCTTCCTCATCGTAGCTGCTACCATCCTGCGTAGCTTCTTCCTCTAATGGCTAGTTGGGAAGTAAATAAAGGAGTCGGTCGGACGGTGGAGTTCAAGGGATTGAAGGCTCACTACCTCTTCCTGTTTTCAGGAGGATTACTGGGCATCTTCATCCTTGTAGTGGTTCTCTATCTCTGTGGCATCAGTCAGATCATCTGCTTGGGCATAGGCGTAGTGGGTGCCACCGTTGTGGTGTGGCAAACGTTCGCCATGAATCGCAAGTATGGTCAATATGGATTGATGAAGCGAGGAGCTATAAGAAGACACCCGAGGTATCTCTTGAACCGCCGTTCGGTCTATCAGCTTTTTCACCAACTCAATAGCTCTAGATGATGAGAAACAGAAGCAAGATAACCACCTTAGAGTCAAAGTTCCCCTTGCTGAGTGTCGAGCATGGGTGCATTGTCAGTAAGGATGCTGATGTGACGGTTGCTTTTCGAGTGGAGCTACCCGAGCTTTTTACAGTCACATCCGCAGAGTATGAGACGATGCACTCTACTTGGCATAAAGCCATCAAGGTGCTACCCAACTTCACGATCGTTCACAAGCAAGATTGGTTCATCAAGGAGTGCTACCATACGACTTGCAAGCGTGGTCAGGAAAAGCCTTTGAGCTTTCTCGCTCGTGCCTCTGAGAGACATTTCAATGAGCGACCCTATCTAAACCATACCGTCTACCTCTTTATCACGAAGAGCAATCGACAGCGTATGGCACAGCAGAGTAGCTTCTCAACGCTTTGTAGAGGTCATCTACTCCCTAAAGAGATTACCAATGAAGAGGAGATGGTGAAGTTTATGGAGGCTGTGGATCAGTTCGAACGCATTATCAATGACTCCGAATTGATAAAGCTGGCTCGAATGAGCGAGGCTGAGCTGGTTGGCTCTAGGGAGCAAGCTGCTCTATTAGATCGCTACTTCTCTCTATCAGATAGCAGACACGGCACATTGGAGGATATACGTTTGGGGGCAGACCTTGTACGTGTGGGAGACAATATGCTGTGCCTACATACGCTCTCGGATACGGATGATTTACCCACTACGGTCAGTACCGATGGTCGCTATGAGCGATTATCAACAGACCGCTCAGACTGCCGCCTCTCCTTTGCCTCTCCAGTGGGGCTGATGCTCCCCTGCAACCATATCTATAATCAATACCTCTTCATTGAAGATAGCGAGGCTAACTTGCAGCGTTTTGAGAAGCAAGCAAGGAATATGCACTCTCTAGCACGCTACAGCCGTAGCAATCAAATCAACGAAGAGTGGATACAGGAGTATCTCAACACCGCACACTCTCAGGGACTCACCTCCATTAGAGCTCACTTTAATGTCTTGGCATGGAGTGACGACGAAGAGGAACTTCGACAAGTCAAGAATGATGTGGGCTCTGCCCTGGCCTTGATGGAGTGCCGTCCTAGACATAACACCATCGATACAGCGACCCTCTATTGGGCGGCTATCCCGGGTAATGCAGGTGACTTTCCCGCAGAAGAGTCTTTCTACACCTTTATTGAGCCGGCTCTCTGTTTCTTCACGGCAGAGACCAACTACAAGGACTCGCTCTCACCCTTTGGGATTAAGATGGCAGACAGATTATCTGGTAAGCCGATACATCTCGACATATCTGATCTGCCGATGAAGCAAGGAATCATTACCAACCGCAACAAGTTTATCTTGGGACCTTCCGGCAGTGGCAAGAGTTTCTTTACGAACCATATGGTACGACAATATTACGAGCAGGGGGCGCATGTCCTCTTGGTCGATACGGGTAACTCGTATCAAGGGTTGTGCGAACTAATCCATCGTAAGACAAAGGGAGAGGATGGAGTCTACTTCACCTACACCCATGACCATCCTATCTCCTTCAATCCTTTTTATACGGATGACAAGTTCTTTGATGTTGAGAAGCGAGAGAGTATCTGCACCCTACTGATGACGCTTTGGAAGAGTGCTGATGAGCGGGTCACAAAGACTGAAGCTGGAGAGCTGGGCTCTGCTGTCAATGCCTATATCGAGCTCATCTGCTCAGATGCTAGTATCGTCCCGAACTTCAACAGCTTCTACGAATACCTTAGAGATGTCTATCGTAAGGATATGGAGCAGCGAGATATCAAGGTGACGCTCTCTGACTTCAATATCAACAACCTTCTGACTACGCTCAAGCAGTACTACAAAGGTGGTCGTTACGACTTCCTACTGAACTCGGATAAGAACATAGACCTGCTCTCTAAACGGTTTATCGTCTTCGAAATTGACCAAGTGAAGGACAATAAAGACCTCTTCCCCGTGGTGACCATTATCATCATGGAAGCCTTTATCAATAAGATGCGCCGACTGAAGGGTATCCGCAAGATGATCCTCATCGAGGAGGCCTGGAAGGCGATTGCTTCGGAGAATATGGCGGACTACATTAAGTATCTCTACAAGACGGTCAGAAAGTATTTCGGAGAGGCTATTGTGGTGACGCAGGAGGTAGACGACATCATCTCTTCACCCGTAGTGAAGGAGAGTATCATCAACAACTCTGACTGTAAGATCCTACTAGACCAGCGTAAGTACATGACCAAGTTTGATGGTATCCAGTCGATGCTGGGTCTCTCCGAAAAGGAGAAGAGCCAAATCCTCTCAATCAATCAGAACAACGATCCTCACCGACTCTACAAAGAGGTGTGGGTCGGGCTGGGAGGTATGCAGAGTGCCGTCTATGCTACAGAGGTGAGTATGGAGGAGTATCTCACCTATACGACAGAGGAGCGAGAAAAGCTGGAGGTAATGCAACGTGCGGAGCAGCTGGGAGGTGACATTGAGTCGGCCATCCGACAACTCGCCATAGAGAAAAGAGATAAGCAATAATAGTAACAATCAAATACCTAGTGACAATGAAAAAGTATCTGCTGATGGCTCTCTTTGCAATGAGCCTATTTATCCCTCAAGCTCACGCTCAGTGGGTGGTTACCGACCCTGGGAACTTTGCTGGCAACATAGCTAACTCCATTAAGGAGATTGCCACCGCCTCGAAGACGGTCAAAAACACGCTAAGTGGTTTTAAGGAGGTGGAGAAACTGTACAACGACACCAAGAAGTACTACGATGCGCTCAAGCAGGTGAACAACCTTATAGGCGATGCCTACAAGGTGAAGGAGTGCATCCTAATGGTGGGAGACATATCAGAGATCTATGTAACCTCCTACAAGAAGATGCTAGCGGACCCAAACTTCCGCCCCACAGAGCTAGCCGCTATGGCTGCTGGCTATGCCAAACTCTTGGAACTGAGTGGAGAGAGTCTCAAGGAGCTGAAGTCTGTAGCTAAGAGCAAGGTGTTCTCGATGAATGATAGCGAGCGTATGCAGATGATAGACCGCATCTATACGACACTACGTGAGTATCGATCGATTGTTTCTTACTACACCCGAAAGAATATCTCCGTGAGTTATGTACGTGCTCACGAGAAGAATGATCTAGCATCGGTCAAAGCGCTTTATGGAAATCCAGAGAGCCGATATTGGTAAGAACATCTACGTAAAGATAGCCGTTAGGATCTATGGACTTTGCATCACTACATGAATTACTCCGCTCCACCTATCAGGAGATGATGCCTCTCTGTGGAGAGATGACGGGCATTGCCAAGGGGATTGCGGGATTAGGAGCGCTCTTCTATGTAGCCGTAAGGGTGTGGTCTTCGTTGTCTCGTGCCGAGCCGATTGATCTCTTCCCCTTACTGCGACCTTTTGTGCTGGGCTTCTGTATTATGTTCTTCCCAACGATTGTGCTGGGTACGATGAATACGATTCTCTCTCCTGTGGTACAAGGTACAGAGCGAATGGTCAATAAGCAGACGGTACAACTAGACAAGTTGACCGCTAAGCGAGACAAACTACAAGAGGCTGCCTATCTCCGTAACCCCGAGACGGCTTACTTGGTTTCTAATGAAGCTTTTGACCAAAAGATAGAAGAGATGGGGATCATCGGGCCGAGCGATGCGGTGACCATCGCTGGGATGTATGCCGAGCGTGCTGCTTACCAAACAAAGCAGTGGCTGATGAAGCAACTCCATGACCTCATAGAGTTGCTATACCATGCAGCTGCTCTGATTATTGATACGCTCCGGACCTTCTTTCTTATCGTGCTGAGCATACTGGGACCAATCGTCTTTGGTATTGCGGTTTGGGATGGCTTGTCGGGGTCGCTTACGGCTTGGTTCTCACGCTACATATCGGTCTATCTATGGCTACCCGTGAGCTCTGTCCTATCGGCTCTCCTCACCAAGATACAGGTACTGATGGTGCAGAAGGATATTGCAGCATTGAGTGACCCCAACTATCTGCCCGATTCGGGTAGCTGGTACTACATTGTCTTCTTTCTGATTGGTATCGTGGGGTACTTCTGTGTTCCTACGGTAGCGGGCTGGATTATAGAGGCTGGTGGTGGTATCGGAGCATACGGACGCAATGTCAATCAGACGGCGCAACGAGGTGCTCAGGGCGCCTATACGGGAGGTAAGGCGGTAGCTGGTGCCACTGGATCTATAGCTGGCAACGTAGGCGGACGTATCAAAGGGGCACTTATCAAGGGCAAATAGCGTCCCTTCAGCCGAAGGGTGGCTATGACACGCTTGATGAGGATGCGATGACCACGTGACGGTCGTATGACGGTCACGTGGGTAGGATTAGCTCCTCCTATGTGCGTCAATATAGCAGCTTGGGAAGGTAAGCGTAGTGCCTGCTGTGTGGCACTACAGTTTCCTACCCATGGCACTGGAGTTTCCTACCTATGAAACTAGAGTTTCTTACCTATGAAACTACAGTTTCTTCCGTATGAAACTGCAGTGCCAAGTGGGGTTGGCACTAGAGTTTCACCCGTATGGCACTGGAGTGTCAAGGCACATTGGCACTAGACTACTCCTCAGAAGTTTTTAGATATAAGACAATTAGAATAATGGAATATGGAATTCAAATCACTCACAAACATAGAGACCTCTTTCAAGCAGATTAGGCTCTATGCCATCATCTTTGCGATAGTCTGCATAGCGGTCAGTAGCTATGCGGTCTATGCTTCATACAGCTTTGCTAAGAAGCAGCGTGAGAAGGTGTACGTACTAGACCAAGGGAAGTCTCTGATGCTGGCTCTGAGCCAAGACGCTTCGATGAACCGTCCGGTGGAGGCTCGAGAGCATGTAAGACGCTTTCACGAGCTTTTCTTCACGATTGCACCCGACAAGGATGCTATTGAGAAGAATATGGAGCGTGCTTTCCAACTGTGCGACAAGTCCGCCTTTAATTACTACAAGGATCTAGCGGAGAAGGGCTACTACAATCGAGCTATCTCGGGCAATGTCAACCAACGTATAGAGATTGACTCCATACGGTGTGACTTTGACTCATACCCCTATGAAGTAACCACCTTCGCTCGGCAGTTTATTATCCGACAGAGCAATGTCACGGAGCGGAGCTTGGTGACTAGTTGCTCGCTACAAAACTCAGTTCGCTCGGATAACAATCCGCAAGGGTTTCTGATGGAGCACTTCCTCGTACGAGAGAATCGTGACATCCAAACTTACAAGCGATAAGACTATGAAGCGGAGAAGTAGACCTACCCTCAGAAGAAGCTATTTGAGGGGGCAAGTACGGCTAAGAGAGCGGTGCAATATGCTAACGAACAGACAGCGACAGATTATTGTCTACGGACTGAGTCTCGTCTACCTAGCCTGCTCAATCTGGATGGTGGCACAGTTCTTCCTCCCACACCGTGAGGAGATACCACCTATCCCTATGGGGGAGCCGGTGGACAGCCCGATACGGAGGGATACAACCTACATCAAGAGAATGGAACATTTAGCGATTAGTAACTATGGAGCATAAACAGAAAGAACAATTGAAGAAGGTGTTAGTCTTCGCAGGGCTAGGGATTATCTTTGCCCTTGCTATGTGGTTTATATTTGCACCCGCCACAAAGGAACAACCGGACGCTGGTGAGGGGTTGAATGACAACATACCACAAGCTACGACCGAAAAGCTTACGGAGAATAAACTCAAAGCCTATGAACTAGTTGACCATACAACTCAAGAGGAGCAAGCTCGTGAGGAGGTGGGGAGACTGGCGGAGTACTTTCAGCAGGAGGGAAACTCGTCTGAGAGCGACCCGCAGGAAGCGGTCGTTGGGAATAAGATTGAGTCTTCGATGCAACGCTACGAGGAGAACAATCGTCTGCTAGCGGACTTCTACGGCTCTGACCCTTATGAGGAGGAGCGAGAAGCTATGCAACAGGAGATTGATGACCTCAGACGTGAACTGCACGAGCTTAGCCAACAAGACGATGATGAGGAAGCTAAGCAACTAGCTCTTATGGAGAAGAGCTACCAAATGGCGGCTAAGTACTTACCTGCAGCTGGTGCATCTCCTGCCCATGGAGCTCTGCCTATGGGTGAGCAGTCTCAGGTCGTATCTCCGCCTAGCGGTGGAGCTACCAAGGAAGAGGCTCCCATGGAGATAATAGCTGACCACAAGCCGTTGGTCTCAGCACTGGACCAGCCAATGAGTGACGAGGAGTTTATGGAGATGTACGGAGCCAAGGAGCGGAATATGAGCTTTCATTCGCTCTCTAATAGCTCCGCACACTCGGGCGAGCGCAATACCCTTTGTGTAGTGGTGGACAAAACAACGACCCTCAAAGAGGGTGACTACGTTGCTCTTCGCCTGCTGGAGACCGCTCGTGTACAGCAAATTTCAATCCCGAAGCATAGTCTCTTGATGGCACAAGCAAAGATAGATGGCAACCGAATGCAGCTACTGATTAAGAGCATAGAGGTGAATGGTCGCATTCTGCCGGTCAAACTATCTGCCTATGATACAGACGGACAGATGGGAGTCTATATTCCCGGCTCTGAAGAGGTGTCAGCGCTCAAGGAGATGGGGGCAAATGTCGGGGGATCGATGGGAACCTCTTTCACCTTTTCCTCATCGGCTAAGGACCAAATCATCTCCGAGGTGACTAGAGGGGTGATGCAGGGAGCTGGACAACTACTACAGAAGAAGCTCCGCACGATTAAGGTGACGCTCAAAGGGGGATATAGACTATTCCTTGTACAGACGAAGTAAGCTTTTAGAACTCTAACAATAACAACTGATATACTTATGAAGAAATGGATTTTATCTATCGTAGTTTGTGCTACGATAACGCTCCCCGCTATGGCACAACAAGTGGAGGAAAACAATCAACTACTGAGTAGCGGAGACCTTTACCAAGGGATGAGCCGATCGATACCGAATGGACGGGTCGTGTTGCCCTACGGGCTGGAGGTCACGTTTGAAAAGACGGTGCATCTCATCTTTCCTGCAGCTATACGCTATGTAGACCTCGGGTCGCAAAACATTATTGCTGGGAAAGCTGACGATGCGGAGAATGTGCTGCGTGTAAAGGCTGCCGTCCGAGAGTTTGAGACGGAGACCAATATGAGTGTCATCTGCGAGGATGGCTCATTCTACGCATTCAGTGCGCCCATAATAGGGGCTTGATAATAATCACTTTGGCAAGTGATTAGGTTAGTATTCCAATTTATAAACCTATCCCATACCGACTTATCCGAATGGGAAACCAAACGGGGAGTGAAGCATGTCGGTAATGCGATAAGTCAGTTAATTGCTAAACTGCGACTGAATTGCTATGGGAAAAGACAGACACAAGGATGAAGCCTGATTGGTTGAACAATAGTCCTATGACTAATGTAGAGGTGGCAACGGAAAGCAGTTACATACGTTGCCTCGCAGTACCCACGCTTATTGAATGGAGTGATGGGCAAGGAATTTACTGCGACATATCCGTCAGAGAACGGAAAAGGATGTACGTTGCATCCGACAGTCTGTCAAGCCAAGTTATCAAGGCCACTAAATGGGGATTGCCTACACGGAGATGCCGAAAGGCTATGAGCATAGGCTCTGAAAACTCCGCATGGCAACGGAGTTCCCGTAGTAGTCTGAGCGTGGGAAAGCCACGTACATGGCAAAGGGGAACAGCTCGGTAATTTTAATATTGTCAAACGATAACGTGTGAGACGTATGAGAAATCCAGAGACCATATTAAACAGTTTATCTGCACATAGCAAAGATGTGCATTACAAGTACGAAAGGTTGTACCGCATCCTATTCAATGAACAGATGTTTTATGTAGCCTACCAGCGCATTTATGCGAAACCGGGCAACATGACACCTGGTTCAGACGG
Source organism: Porphyromonas somerae (assembly GCF_022845615.1). Lineage (NCBI taxonomy): Bacteria > Pseudomonadati > Bacteroidota > Bacteroidia > Bacteroidales > Porphyromonadaceae > Porphyromonas > Porphyromonas somerae. The sequence continues at coordinate 1,816,294 of NZ_AP025559.1, forward strand.
CAAGACCATTGACGGAATGAGTGTTGATAGAATAGGACATCTGATAGCTGCGCTAAAGGATGAAAGTTACATGCCAACGCCTGCCCGAAGAGTCTATATACCTAAAAAGAATGGGAAGAAAAGACCATTGGGCATCCCATCAATTGAAGACAAGATGGTGCAAGAGGTCGTTAGACTTATTCTTGAAGCTGTCTATGAGGGGCATTTTGAGAATACCTCGCATGGATTCAGACCAAGAAGAAGCTGTCATACGGCTTTGCGTTCCATCCAAACTCTTTTCACTGGTGCGAATTGGTTTATCGAAGGTGACATCAAAGGATTCTTCGACAATATTGACCACCATATTCTGATTGAAACTCTTCGTGAGCGCATATCAGATGAAAGATTTCTTCGACTGATATGGAAATTCTTAAAGGCAGGCTATATCGAAGATTTTACATTTCACAAGACGTATTCGGGAACTCCTCAAGGAGGGATAATAAGTCCTATCTTGGCTAATATATACCTTGATAAGTTCGACAAATACATGCGTGAATATGCGGAATCTTTTGACAAGGGTAAGAAAAGGCGGGAAAACCCACTCCACGCAAGTTATAGTCGAAAGGCTGTAAGATTACGCAAGGCTATCCGAAACGCCACTGATGAAGACACGAAACGTGAATTGCTGACACAACTGAAAGAGATGGAAGCAAAGACACGGAGAGTGCCGGCATCTATGGCAATGGATAGTAACTACAAGAGACTTAAATATATCAGATATGCCGATGACTTTCTAATCGGTGTAATTGGTAGTAAAGCAGATTGCGCAAGAATGAAAGAGGACTTTACAAACTTCATGAGAGACAAGCTAAAACTTGAATTATCCGAAGAAAAGACCTTAATCACTAATGCACAGGATTCTGCAAAGTTTCTTGGGTATGAAATCTCTATCAGAAAATCCGAGGCCATGAAGCGAAATAAGCTGGGATGGTTGAAGAGACCGTTCAGCGGACGCATAATGCTGACTCTGCCTATTGCCACAGTCCAAAAGAAATTATTGGAACTGAAAGCAATGGAACTTAGGGTAATCAATGGAAAGGAAATTTGGTATGCCATGCCACGCAATTACCTGACCAAAGAAGACCCTGCTACAATCTGCGCACGCTATACAACTGAAATCAGAGGTTTGTACCAATATTATAGGATTGCGGACAACATCTCTTATGCAGGAAGTAAATTCGGTTACATAATGCGATATAGTTTCTGCAAAACTTTGGCAAAGAAACTAAATTCATCAACTGCCAAGGTTATACGAAAGTACAGAAGAGACCATGACTTGGCGATACCCTATCAAGCAAAGAAAGGAGAAACCAAGTTCCGAATATTCTATAATGATGGCTTTGCGAGGCAAGAGCCGGACAAAGACGCAACCTGCGATAATCTACCTAACACATTTGTACTTCCTTTCCCTACTCTTGCGGAGAGACTTATGGAGCGCAAATGTGAATTGTGTGGAGCAACTAATGTCAAGACCATAATGTATCAAGTCCGTAAGCTCAGAGGTATAAATACCGATACTGAATGGCACCGACTGATGATTAAGAAATGGCGTAAGACATTGGCTGTATGCAAACATTGTAATGCAAAAATTCATGTCCATGACAAATAAACTGATATTACCAGTGGAGAGCCGTATGCAGGGAGACTTGCACGTACGGTTCGGGGGCAGGCCATGGGAAACCTACCACCGAAAGGTGGCAAGGCGCCCATTGCCGAGCCTACATGTGAAGTATGCGGATGAACCAGAGAAGCTCAGCATGGAGATGAAGGACTTTCTATCTCCTACGGAGAGAAGACTGCCGAGCAATCGTGCGGACATCTACTTCAAAGAGCTGGGAAGTGAGTCGCCCATATTGGTTAAGCTGATTATGAAGAGCATCTACCAAAATGATAAGCGAATTATCAAGCATATTGGAGCAAAGCAATTCGGGATGCGTTTCTTACTTCGTGGCTTATATGCCCACAATGGGTTGCTTTACTTCCATGTCCGTATGGATAATGAGTCTAATATGCCGTATGCGGTGGACTTTATCACGTTCAAAGTGGTGGACAAGAAGGTGGCGAAGCATACAGCTATACAGGAGCGAATGCTACAGCCTCTACGTGCCTTTCATCAGGTGATGTGGATTGGGGCGGGACGCTCTGAGAGAATAGTCTTTGCTTTGGAGCAGTTCACACTATCGGAGGATAAGCAGCTTGAAGTGACGCTTTACGAGCGAAACGGGAGTCGCACGCTCACTTTCTATGTGGAGCCTGAAGACCTTTTGCTCACTAAGAAGATTGACAATCTTAAACTGAAGTGGTGATGAAGAGATGGTTATCCATGATGGTCTGCGTGATGGTGGCTATGACTGCTGCTATGCCATCGTACGCACAGCGACTAATCCCTAGGCAAAATAGCGTTGAGCTGGTCGGCTCTATGCCGATTATCAAGGGGGAGAGACTATTCGCAAAGGAGAGTTTTGGGGTAGGTCTTGAGTTCGCACACTACTTCAAGCGGGCGAACTACGCTTTTCTCTTGGCGGAGTATGAGCAGCAAGGGTTGACTTATCGCTCTTACAATGTTCCACTGCGTGATGCGCTACTGCATTTCGGCTATATGCACCCGATACTCTCAGATAGGGGGAAGAATGTCTTTGGCTACCTGGGGCTATCCGCTCTCTGCGGTTACGAAGAGCTGAACGAGGATAAACGGATGCTACCTGATGGGGCTACACTCCTTGATCGATCTCGCTTTACTTATGGAGGGGCGATACATAGCTCGGTGGAACTGTTCCTAACAGACAATCTGCTCTTCGTCCTCAAAGCTCAAGGGCGACTGCTCTTCGGCTCTGACCTGCATCGTTTTCGTCCTGCTATCTCAGCAGGACTCAAGTTCAATATCTAACTACCAACAACAATGAAAAAGTTCCTAGTGAATACGATATGGGCTGTGGGAGGGATTGCCCTCGCCCTCTTTTGTCTATCTGCTTGTACTCGTGAGCTGGATGTACAGCAGGCTTACGACTTCTCACTCGAAGTGATGCCGGTGCAGAACTCCATAGCTAAGGGGGAAACGGCTGAAATACGCTGTAGCCTCAAAAGAAGTGGTCGCTTTGCCAATACGCAATACACGATCCGTTACTTCCAGCCGGATGGTAAGGGTTGCTTGAAGATGGATGATGGCACTGTATTCAAACCGAATGACCGCTATCCACTAACGAGAGATGCCTTCCGTCTCTATTACACTTCACTCTCTACCGACCGCCAAACGATTGACATCTACGTGGAGGACAACTTCGGGCAAATGGAACAGTTATCGTTTGACTTCAATAGTAAGAGAGAAGATTAGTGATCATAAGGCTTGATTTTGATACTTTGCAAGGCGATTGGCTCTGATAGCTAGTCACCTTAATTTTCTTAACCTAATAATTCGCGCATATTATTTAATATGGAATCGGCTAATTCCTTTTTTGTGGGTGGCTTCTCCCCCAGCACCTCAAAATAGGAATTAGCCATGGAATCTCCGCCAAGTAATTATAATAGAAGATGTAATATGCACTCTCCTCATAATTGAGTACATTTGCCAAAAACAATGTTATGTATCGAGGATATCAATTAGCATTTTCAGTTGAAGATTTTTCTTCACAAGAATATCTTGATCTTTATAAGCAACAAGGAGAAGATATAATGTCATCAAAAAAACATGAGGTTCAAGAGACTTTGAAATCTTTCGTTTTATCTGATGGAAAGACAATTGACGGAAGCAAATTAAAAGAAAATTGGTTTCCACAAGTAGAGGTTGATATTTTTATTTCCCATTCACATAGGGATGAGGATCTTGCAATTGCACTTGCTGGGTGGCTGTGGGATACTTATAGGATAACATCTTTTATTGACTCATATCTTTGGGGGTACTCAAATGATCTATTAAGAATAATTGACGACAATTACTGCTTTCAGAACGCAAAAGGTACATATAGTTATGAAAAACGAAACTACTCTACGAGTCATGTTCATATGATGCTTTCTGTTGCACTTAGCCAAATGATTGATAACGCTGAATGCCTGTTTTTTCTAAACACTCCTAACTCAATTACACCTGATTCAATCATCAACACAACAGAGTCTCCATGGATTTATTCGGAGATTATGACATCTCAACTCATAAGAAAAAAGGGACTGACCACATATAGAACAATAGCTCTTAATGAGGGACAAAGAACATTCTCCAAGGGCGGAAAAATGCCCAGATTTCAATATGAATTACCAACAGCTCATCTTACAAGTATTAATGCTCATGATTTAGTAAAATGGGAAGAATGTTGGAGTAAAGAAATACATAACATTCAATACCCAAAGTATTCTAAGGACTTAAGGACTCACGCTTTAGACATATTATACTATTTAACAAAACAACAAAATGAACAGTAATAAAAGGTTGGAGGTTTTAGAAAGCCCCGTAGTACAAGATTATATTGCTATGCTTCAAGGGATTATTAATAGAATGGCAGGGAACAGTGCCAATTGTAAAAACTGGACTATTACCCTTGTAGCAGGTATGTTGGTGTTACTGGTAGATAAAAATATGGAGCTCCCTAATGCATGGATTTGTCTTATTCCAATTGGATTGTTTTACTTGCTTGACTGTTACTATTTGGGCTTAGAGAGACTATGTATCGCATCACGAAATAATTTTCTTGACAAGATTTACAATGAACAAGATTACACAGAATGCTTATACAAAATAAAAGAACTCAAAGGAGGGTGTAACCAATTTTATAGCACAATTAAAGCGATGAAATCCATTTCAACAACTCCATTTTATCTTATAGTATCAATAGTTGTCATCCTTTTTGGTGGCATAAAATAGAAACTCCAGATGAGTTGATTCGTTTAATTTATAATTCTCAGCTAGAGCAAGTGAAAGAATACGATTTGTTTCTGTCTCATAGTTCTCTCGATAGTGAATTACTTTTGAAGCTAAAATCTATCTTGAATCATAGCAATGTCAATGTTTATATTGATTGGGTTAGCGATAGAAATGCATTAAAAAGGGAACTTACCAATGAGAATGTGCCCAAAGCAATTAAAGAGAGACTAAAATCTTCGAAGGCTTTACTCTATGTTCATACGGAAGCTAGTCAAAACTCCAAATGGATGCCATGGGAGCTTGGTTTCTTTCATGCGTTAAGGGGTAAGATTTGCGTATATAATCCTTACAATGTAGAAATAGCTCCTTATTTAGAGATATATCCAGCTGTTAGAGAAGAAGATGGTGCCTTTTTCGTGAAAGATGCTGATGTGCAAACGAATTTAAAAGACTGGATATATTGAGAATCTTCTGACTCCTATGACAAATATACCAACAATGAAAAAATGAAACAAAAATTTGACTATGATGTGGCTTTATCTTTTGCTGGTGAAGATAGAGAATATGTAAATGAAGTTGCAAGCATATTGAAATCGAAAGGTGTAAGTGTTTTTTATGACAGATTTGAAGAAGCAAATTTGTGGGGAAAAAACCTTTACGACTATCTGAATGATATTTATGCTAACAAGGCTCTCTACACAATAATGTTTATCTCTTCGAGTTACAACGATAAATTATGGACAAATCATGAGAGAATATCTATGCAGAGCCGTGCTTTCCAAGAATTCCGTGAATATATCCTTCCAGCAAGATTTGATGAGACTGAAATCCCTGGGATCCCATTGACTATAGGTTACATTTCTTTAGCTGATAAAAATCCCCAAGAATTTTGTGAGATTATTTTTAGAAAACTTATTCTAAGTGGCAGATCCGTTCCTAGTGAGCAAATACGAAACAGCTTATCACCCCTTATTAAGATACCAAAGGTAACCCCATCGAATCTTGAGGTCAATATTATTGATGAAAAATCAAACCCGATTGTTGGAGCAGACATATATTTAATTGCCGATAATAACACCTTCTTAAACGCCAAAACCAATGATGAAGGCTTTGCATGTATCAAGATAAATGTAAGACGAAGATATCGGTTGTTTATTGCTGATGCAAATCATCCCGCATACATATTAGATGAAGTTGATCCTAATTACAATATTCAAGTAAGTCTCCACACATCTGAAAACATAGGCTCAATAATCTGTAAAAGTACGGGGTATATACCTGGATTAAAAGGACGGCTAAATCCTATCCTAGATACATCAAATAGAACTTATCTATATGCTGATAATATTGCTATTGATGGTGGAAAGCTTCAACCGACTACTTTTGAAACCAATGTCCCTATGGATTTAGAAGACTGCGATGGCATGATTATGCAAATAACAGTTAAAGCCATCCAAGGAGCCGTTTCATTGATTGAATTTGTAAAGCCGATAATTGATAACTGAATAATACGAACTTTTTGCGACTTTCTTTTGCTTCTTTGCTTTGGTCGCCTGCTCGTACTCAAAGACAAAGAAAAGAAGCCCCCGAAAGTGTTGCCGTCTGTCGGCACCCTTTTGGGGGCTTTTGTGTACGCTCGGCATGAGCATTATCTAACGGGTGGAAGTCCCGAGTAAGCCCTAATAGCGGGAATTACATAGCCAAGAGCAAGGGTGTTCATCGTGAGGTGAAATCTGAAGGAAGCTGGCGGCAAACATCTGACCTAACGAACAGAAACTTCATATAAGGCATATGACCGTGGGCAAGGTTGCACAACAAACCAAAGCCCGATAGCTATTCGGAATGGTTGGTGTAAATGAAGTAGGTATAAGGTGGAAAGATAATGTTCTTATCCGAGGAGGTCTCACGGACGTTTCCAATAGTTGTTTTTACGAAAGAAGCGGAGTAAAGCTTGCCGTGAGAAGTCAGCAGAGGTCATAGTAGTGGAGTAATCGGTAGCACTCCATGAAGGACCGAACCTAACAATTAAGCGATAGTAATTGAACGTTACCAAATGAACGAACGAATGCAGAAAACATTAGCCCTTGCTAATGACTGCCCCAAAAGGAATAGGACGGAATCCGAAAGGTATGGGGGAGTGCAGACTTTCATGTGGATGACCGAAGACAACATCGTGGAAGTTCCATTCGACAAGGAGCACTTATTGGAAATAATCCTTATCCCCGACAACCTCAACAAAGCCTACAAGGCAGTAGTGAGGAATAAGGGATGTGGTGGTATCGACAAGATGTCGTGCGAGCAGCTGCTCCCATGGCTCTTGACCAATAAGGATGAACTCATGAGTTCCTTGCTGGACGGCTCTTACCGTCCGAACCCGGTCAAGAGGGTAGAGATACCCAAAGACAACGGCAAGATGCGCCTTTTGGGAATACCTACAGTGGTAGACCGGTTGGTGCAACAAGCCATCAACCAAGTATTGACTCCCATCTATGAGAACCAATTCTCCAAGACAAGCTACGGCTTCCGTCCGAGAAGAGGCTGCCATGACGCACTACGAGGAGCGCAAAGGATAATCAACGAAGGCTACATATATGTAGTAGACCTTGACCTTGAACGCTTCTTCGATACCGTGAGCCATAGCAAACTTATAGAAATCCTCAGTCGTACGATAAAAGACGGCAGAGAGGTCAGTCTTATACACAAATATCTCCGAAGTGGTGTAATGAACAAAGGCTTGTTCGAAGCGAGTGAGGAAGGCACTCCTCAAGGAGGGCCACTGAGTCCACTCCTCAGCAACATAGTGCTCAACGAACTGGATAAAGAACTCGAACGCAGAGGACTCCCCTATGTACGTTATGCAGACGATTCGATGATATTCTGCAGAAGCAAACGAGCAGCAGAACGTGTACGAGAGTCAATAACCAAGTTCATTGAAGGAAAACTCTTTCTCAAGGTAAACAAGGAAAAGACAGTTGTTTCATATGTCAAAGGAGTGAAGTATCTCGGCTACTCCTTCTATGTACACAAAGGCAAATGCCAACTCGCAGTACATCCCAAATCCAAGGCAAAGATGAAGTTACGACTAAAAGAACTGACAAGCCGGAGCAATGGATGGGGATATGCCAAGAGAAAGCAGAAGCTGAAAGAGTACATCCAAGGATGGATGGGATACTATCATCTTGCCAATATGAAACGTCTTTGCTTGGAAACCGATGAATGGTTAAGGCGACGCATACGAATGTGTATATGGAAAGCCTGGAAGAACCCAAAGACAAAAGTGGCGAACCTCATCAAGTGTGGTATTGCAGAATGGCAAGCCTATCAATGGGGGAATACACGTTTGGCTTATTGGCGTGTGGGAGATAGTCCGATTCTTGCGAGGGCAATATCCAATAAGGCACTCAAGAAGCAAGGCTACGTATGTCTAATGGATTTATATCTCGAATGGAATCCAAAAATAGGAACCGCCGTATGCCGAACGGCACGTACGGTGGTGTGAGAGGTCGGTAAACACGAAAGTAGGAGATAAACACCTATGATTAGTGTTTACCTCCTACTCGATTATTGAATCTACGAACAAGGTTCCGAATTTTCGTCCTTTTACTTACCTTTGAGACAAACAAAGAATATAGAGATATGGCAAGAGCTATAACAAAGGCGGATTTGATGACATCTGCTAATCAACAATTTGTGAGGATGTGGAAGCTCATCGACAGTATGAGTGGGGAGCAACAAGCGACACCTTTTGCAGTGGAAATGACTACAAGCGGTAAGGAGACACATTGGAGAAGAGACAAGAACCTAAGGGATGTACTTGTACACTTGTACGAGTGGCATAATCTGCTATTGAATTGGGTTCAAGCCAATAGCAATGGGGTGCCTAAGCCTTTTCTTCCCGAACCTTACAATTGGAGAACTTACCCTGCACTGAATATTGAGTTTTGGAAGAAGCACCAAAGCACATCGTTGGAGGAAGCAAAGGAAAACTTGAAAGCGTCTCATAATGCTGTAATGGCTTTGATAGGAAATTATTCCAATGATGAGCTTTTTGCCAAAGGCTCATTGCCTTGGACTGGGACATCTACACTTGGAGCATATTGTGTCTCGGTAACGGCAAGTCACTACAATTGGGCGATGAAGAAAATAAAGAAGCATATCAAACTCTTGAAATAAACTTAGTGGGAAATACTCCTTTACCGACCTTCATCGTACAACTTCCCTTATCAGCTGGTGATTGGCATTGACAAGGTTCACAATTTGGTCGTGGTATGTGCTGTTTTGGTTGCATACGCCACGGCTCTGTATTACTTGTAGGGTGTCAAGAGAGACCTCTATCGTTTCTATTCGCTTGCCCTTAATGGTAGCAGACAGAATGAGCGAGTTCTCTTTGAGGTAGTACTCATTTGAAAATAGGCAGTGATGCAATTCAGTTCCTTCGTCTATATATTCCTGCACGCTCTCCAGGACGTGTACTTGTATTGTGCCGTCCGTGAAACAGATGCCGAAGAACTTTGATTTGAGTTCACGAAAACGCTCCTCGTCCGCAATTGCCTTTTTCCGCTTTCGCTCCATCGCCTCCCGCTCACGCTGTCTGCGCAGCTCCGCTTCTCGTTTGTTATGCTCTCCTCTGAGGTCGGAGGGGCAGATGTATTTCGGGTTGTGGATGTCCTTACCCAATCGTTTGAGCATATCTACATAGTCACACCATAAGGCAATGTCGCTTATTATGTAGTGGTGACGAAGTGTCAACTTGTATGAGTTCCAATAGTTGTCAAGCCCTTTGCTCTTTGATAGGAGATGTCTTAAATCCTTGTGTCGTTCTGCTTTAATCATTGTTTCTGCACGACTATCAGTAAGTAGAGCTGGGATGAGTTGAGTAGGAGCTATGCCGTGAAACTCTCCGTTGAAGCCATTTCTATAAAGCCTATTCGTAACCTTTAGCTTCGGATATATCTGCGAATAGGCTACATATCGGTAAGCTTCGCTATCATTACGGATAGCCATCGGAGAGCAAAAAGAGAAGCTATCAATGTAATGTCCAAAAGTCCGCTGTATGGCTACTAGTGCTTGTCTCCCTGCATCGTTCCACCAATAATGCCCAATCTCAATGACAGAGCTCTGTGCTCTGCAACCTTTCTCCATTTCAGCCACGAGGAGGAACATCCGCAACACTTGATACTCACCACAAGTGGTTAGTAGCGTGAAGTACTGCTTCTGTTGTAGCTTCCGCATTCTTGTTGTCTTGACTTGCAACCTTGCCCTACATTGAGGGCAAGTGCAAGTATCTATAGGCTGCTCTAAAGTCCAACTATGACCACAATCCATACAAGTCGTACGACCTTTGGGTAGGCGGAAGGCAAAGTGGTCTATGCACTCTCGGAATGCCCACTGATGCTGCGCTTTTGTTATCGGGCATAGTCTCGTACTCCGTGCCAATACGGCTTTCTCAAACTTGTTCCTAGGTTTCATAAGGCAAGGGTGTCAAATAGTGTGGGTTGCGGTTGTGTAGAAGATGTTGTCTCGGGCCTTTCAGTTCTCTTGGGTCGCTCGTTTCGCTTCTGCAATTTAACAAGTTCCTCTTGTTGGTATTGCTTGATAGCTTCCTGCCGTGCTTGCTTTTTCTCTTCTTCGGAGAGCTCTACAACGTGATTGACCACAACATTGCAACCAGAGACTTTATCCACCTCTATATCATCTTCATCATAGTAGTGAACTGCCATTGAGTATATCTCCTCATCGGCAAAGCCATTACAACCACTTCTTTGCACCTCACTCAAGATATAGAGAATGCACTCCTCTATGTTCTTATGGGGCTTCTGTAGATTGGGTGCAAACAAAGGGTCTGTCATCGCACGTCCATTAAGGTATTCGGCTATCGTTCGGGTAAATTGTTCTGTTCCTTTCATTGTCTTATCGGTATTAGTGCTGTTAGTACTTGGGTATCTCTACGATTTGGTTGATAGGTCCATAGAGGTAGTTGCGTAGGCTGGTGCGGTCGGGAGCATAGTACTCTGTCCACTGTCCATATTGATTGACGAGGTACTTCTTCAATACATCGATGAAGTCAAATCGCCATCCTTGTAGCGGTACGGCAGAGCGGAAGCAGGTATTGTTATTCACTGCTTCACAGAGCCAATTCTTATCCTCACGGCTCATTCGCTCGCCACGATTAAGCTTTGCTCTCAGGAGATATACAGAGCTGTCACAAAGGCTTTCCAATGGGGGGACGTCCCAATGGACGAACTTGGTAGCCAACGCCTGCTCACTTTGTTCAAACTCAGAACTTATGCGGTAATGAGAGGAGGAGCTATATCCTTTTTCTTTCATTGATGATGTCATGTTTACTTTCTGCTTATTCATAAGAGACCTTTTTTTTATGCGTTCAAAGATCGGAGTATGCTGATTCCTTTTTTCAAGCAAAAACAAGGTAGCGGGGCGAGACTTACACAAGGTTTTGGCGGAAAATACTACCCGAAGCGAACAGCATAGGTGTGGAGATTTTCCAGACAAACCGAATGGCCTGACCTTGGGAAAGTCTTTAAGCCCCGTACTACCTTTGCGATGAAAAAGAATCAGCTTCCGATTTGACCACTGCATAACTGGGGAACTATGACTGAGAAGCAGAAGTGCAATGCCTAAACACAAGAAGCAAAAAGGGAGACCAGCTTCGCAAGAGAGCTAGTCACCCAAAGAGTTGTTTCTCAGAAGTGATAGAGGTGCTATGTCATAGCACGCAAAGCAGTATTACGGCTAGTACAACAATCCAAAAGAGGTAGCGTAGAAGCGTAAATGTGATTTGCAGAACGGTACGGACGATGAATCGTAGTACCACAAAACCAATCAGTATCAATAGAGCCGTTACGACCTGTGCTGTGACTAACTTAGAGAGTAAGTACACTCCACCCGATAGGATACCCATAAGTAAGGTAAGTCGGATGATGCGAGACCATTTGATGCCGTTGCTCGAAGTTGTTTGGGACGCAACTTGTAGTGGCTCTTCTTTATCTGCAGGAACACTTGCCCGTATGAAGGCTGGACTGTGCAGGTCTTTGTTCATGAGAGATCTATTCATATTCGGAGTCTTTTAGAGTTTTCAAGAGCAGAGCTAAGAGACTATGCGACATAAAGACAAGAGATAGAATATACTCTTGACGTATGGAGCAGAGAGACTATCTTGGCTCTTGAAGCTCAAAAGGCTTACGAGATAGGGATAATCTACATTGTCTACTCTAATGCACTCACATCGCCTATCGTGGGAAGTTGATTAGCTTCAATAAGAAGTACAACTGTTCCTGTCAGTTCTGTGTAGAGCGTATCATACTCAGGTGTTGCAACAAAGTCATCCGTAAGGTTATACTTGTCAAATAGGTTTTGTATCGCCTTGTTCCCGAGAAGTATCTGAGAGAGTCGTTCGGAGAGTGGGGAGGGTAGCTCCTTTTCAAACTCATTCTCCAAGACGGACACCAGCGTGTCGTATTTGGAGAAATGCAGGTCACGATACAGCACTTCACTCGCCATACTCTCTGCTTCGGGATAGGAGAATCCTTCTTCTACAGCATCACAGTAGGTAGTAAGAGCTTCATCAGCTCGTGCCGTGATAAATGGCTTGTCTTCCACCTTTTCAGGAAAATGCTCACTAAGGTAGCTCTCCAGCTTTAAGCGGAAGTAGGATAGTTCTTTCTTATTCGTTGTCTTCATCTTCTTATTTGGTTTTAATGGTTGCACTTATTGCCAGTTATTCTCCCCGATACCCATAGCCGTATTGAACTTGCCTAGTTTGTCAGCAAACTGCTCCATATCATGTTCAATCTTCTTATTGGTGATACGGGCATAGATTTGCGTTGTTCGGATATTGGTATGCCCCAGCATTTTAGATACGCTCTCTATCGGAACTCCCTTGCTCAGTGACATTGTCGCGAAGGTATGTCGAGCTAGGTGGAAAGTCAAGTTCTTCTTGATACCACATATATCTGCAATCTCTTTGAGGTATGAATTGGTCTTCTGATTGCTAAGGATAGGGAAGAGCTTGCCATCACGATAAGTTTGGTGGCTATATTTACTGATGATGCGCTTAGGGATGTCGAGGAGCAGCACATTGGTCTCCACGCTTGTCTTCTGTCGCTTAGTCATAATCCACTCTTTGCCACCAAGCATCACGATATTGTCGGGTGTAAGATTAGCCACATCAATGTAAGCTAAACCTGTAAAGCAGGAAAAGATGAAGATGTCTCGTACCAGCTCCAATCTCGGGATATTCAACTCCTTGTTGACAATCTGTAAGACCTCTTCATCAGTCAAGAACCCTCGATTCACTGGCTCTAAGTGAAATCGGAAGTTGACAAAAGGGTCGTGATGTAGTACGCCCAACTTTTGCCCCAAAATGACGATAGTCTTGAAGGTCTTCATCGTCTTAGTGGCTGTATTAGGATTTTGCCCCACCACCGTGCGTAGGTATAGGTCAAAATCATGTATAATCATATAGGTTAGCTCCGTGAGCTTGAGGTCTCTACGTCTGAGTTTATCTTTTAGGAACTCAGAAAAGCGTCTTTTGCAGACCTTATACTTTTGAAGAGTGGGCGCAGAGACTGAGATGCCAACTCGAGCTGCAACATCTTCATTGTGTTTGTCGAAGAGTTGCATAATGGTATCTATATCTTGTTTTTTGCCAAGATGTTCTGACTTGATACGCTCTAACGAAAGCTCATCAGTCATTTCTAACTTGCGAAAGATGGCTTGTAAACCACTTTGGATGTTATCCAGTTGCAAGTTGGTATTTAGAGCTTCTGTGTGACGCCCTTTTACTCGCTCTTTTTCGCGATCCCATTGGGACTGCACGATGGTGATGCCAGTGGAGCCTAGTGACATCCGCTCATTGTTGAGATAGATGCGTAGCATTACTGGCGTTTTTCCTTCCTTGTTCACATAGTTGCTGCGAAGGTAGAATGCTGTTCTGAAAATTGATTGCATACATTGTCTGTTTTTATTGTAGCCAAGCATAGAAAGTTTGCGACCGGAAAAGCTACACATTTACGGTGCTGATAACTCTCTACAACTCGCCTACAAAGTTGCACATAATTGTTTGAACTACAGCAATGTACAAGTACTCTAAACAGACTCTCTACGTACTCTTGGCTACAATTATTTTTTGCGAGAAAAAAGTGTAGCCAGATTGTAGCCATTGGAGAGTATTTTGGGCGTTTCGGCTATCTCTGTAACTACTCTGAAGAGGTAGAGGTCTATAAAACAAAAGTATCGTAACTCGTTGGAATTACGATACTTATACTTTTTCAGCAGTGCTCTCTGGCGGTGCTACCAGAGTACTTAAAGCGGAGAGGGAGGGATTCGAACCCCCGGAGGCTCGCACCTCAACGGTTTTCAAGACCGCCGCAATCGACCACTCTGCCACCTCTCCTTACCCTTGAAGAACTCGTTAGAGCCTCAAAAGTGTTGCAAAGATACTAAAATATTTGATATCACCAACCTTCCGGCTCATTCTTTTTTGATTTCGAGCCGAAAAAAGGTGAAAACTACTTCTTCAGCTTCTTTGCGTAGGTATCCATCCAAGCGTGGAGCTTCTTCTCATCACTCTTAGGGGCTATGAGGAGCGTATCCTCCAAGTCCACCACTAGGTAGTCCTCCAGCCCTATCACCACCACATCCTTTCCTGACACCCCTTGATGCACCATGGTATGTGGACTATTATCGAGTATCAATCGGCCCTTTGCAGGTGCCTTATCACTGACCTGAGGAGGGTTTTGGGTTTGGTATCGGTAAAGGTTCTGCCACGTACCAAGGTCATCCCAATCGAACGCCCCATGAATGGTAGCAACCCCTTCGGCCTTTTCCATCACCCCATAATCAATAGAGATGGATGGCGAAGCCAAAAAGGCTCTTGCCACCGCCTCCGTCTCATTGGCACTTCCATAAGCATCAATCTCGGCAAAAAGGACCGCCACCTCGGGAAGATACCGCTCCAGTGCCTCAATAATATCCCTCACTCGCCAGATGAATATCCCTGAATTCCAAAGATAGTTACCCGTTGCCAAAAGCTTGATTGCTTCCTCTTCAGAGGGTTTTTCCTGAAAACGGATAATCGGACCGATGCCATCAGCTTTGGCTTGCTCCGTCATCTCAATATACCCATACCCTGTAGCTGGATAAGTCGGCTCAATCCCAATCGTCATCAGGCAGTGGTGATCTCTTGCATAGTCGGCTGCCTTGAGCACCGTCTCCTTAAATAGACCCACATTTTGGATATGCTGGTCGGCAGGAGAGGCAATCATCACCGCATCGGGATTAATGCTGGCGATCTTGTAAGCAGCATAGGCAATGGCAGGAGCGGTATTTCGTCGCTCAGGCTCAGTAAGGATCTGACTAGGGTGCAGGGCAGGCAGCTCCCTTAGCATCTGAGCTTCAAACTGCTTCCCCGTCATCACATAGATATTCTCCTCCGGGATAAAGGGGTCAAAGCGGTCAAAAGTCTCCTGTATCATCGTCCGCCCAGATTCAATTATATCTAGGAATTGCTTCGGTCGGTCGTTTCTACTCCAAGGCCAAAAGCGGGACCCCACTCCGCCAGCCATGATCACACAATAATTATCCTTTGATAAGCTATTCATAGTATCACTGCTTTAGATGACTAAATAGAGTGGTGCTATCTCGCTGTATAGCAGGCTCCGTCCACTCTCTTGGTTCGAACGACCACTTTGCCTTAATGGTAGGCGTATAGGGGTCGTATTTCTGCAGAAAGAGCATAAAGTAATGCCTTAAGTCTCGCTCCGTTGTCTCCACAATTCTATCCTGCAACTCCTGAACTGGAATGCCAGCACCTTTGGTAAGCAAGCCACCTCCGCCCGAACCACGATACGAATTGACCGCCACTAAATAGGTGCGTTGAGGGTCAAATGGAGCCACCCCTACAGAGGTAATCCTTACCCGCTCTCCACGAGGTCTCCGCACGTCCACCGTATAGGTGATGCCCGAAGCGGTATCAAAGTTGTATGTGGGATGAGCTGTAGCCAAATACTGACCACCAAAGTACTCTTCATTGATCTGAATCAAGCCATCAGCGGGGCCCGACATGGTTTGTATCCAGCGGTCGTAGCTCTCCTCTAGAGCTCCACGCACCTCCTCACCCGACAGACGCATTAGGTAAAGGCTATTTTCGTAGCGATAGAGCTTAAATAGGTCACGAATAGAGATGGTTCCTTTCTTTAATAGGACATTAAAGTCCAATGGTGCCGTGAGGGTTATCTCAGCTTTTGGGAAGGTAAACTGCTCCACCTGATGGATAAGGTCGGTAAAGGTCGCAGGGCGGAAGAATGAGCTCCTCGCATCGATATTCTCCGTCAGATGCCCTACTGGTGACGAAATAAATGCATCAACCGCCTCACGCTCTTTTGCGAAGCTCGCCATAAAGGAAGGGTCGGGCTCTACCTCCTTAAGAGAGACAATCTTAGGTGTGATCTTAATAGAACTAGCGCCATTAGATTGCTTACAGAAGAATACCTCAGTATCACTTACACTCATGGCATCACTACCAGGATTAAGGAGGTAAGTCACCTTTCCATTCTGATGTACTACTGAGTCCAGCAACTCTTTATGATCATGCCCCAAAAGGATTAAGTCTAGCTCTGGCACCTCACGTGCCATCTGATAGCCCACATGCTCTGCCTTGGGGTAGTAAGCACCGTCTCTATTTCCACTACCACTGTGGATCAAAGCCACAATCATATCGGGCTTCGAGGCCTTTATCTCGTCTACATACTTACGAACCGTCTCCACCTGATCGGTCAGCTTCATACCGCTCCAAAGGTGAGCCGGCAGGTTGTCAGTAAGACTAGGTGTAGTGGTTCCGATCACCGCAATCCTTCGTCCACCCTTATTGACGATCACAAAAGGCTGGAAGTAGGGCTCCTCACTCTCCTCCCTCAGCACATTGGCACCAAGTGCAGGGATATTAAGCTGAGTCACAAACTTATCGTAAACGCTATGCCCCGTCTCTATGTCGTGGTTACCCATCGTAATGGCATCATACCCATACTGATTGAAAAAGGTAGCCAACGGAGGCACTCCCACCGTATCAATATAATTATAGTAGTAGGCTGTAGGCTGGCCCTGTAGGATATCTCCTGCATCGAGGAGCAACACTTCCTGATTGCTCTCCTTTAGTTCCTGCACATAGGCAGCAACCCGTGCATAGCTTCCTTCGCTAGGCTGGTCATTGACCAAGTCATAGGGGAATAGGCGACCATGCACATCAGTGGTATGTACGATGCGAATAGATTGGCACTGCTCCTCCTTGCGACACCCCGACAAAGTCAGGATGCAGCAAAAGAGCAGCAGTGCTTTTAGTAGACTTCTATTCATAAATCCACTTTTTACTCAACGATATCCAACTCATTCATCAGTCTATCAGCCCCTAGATATTTATCCAATATCATCAGTAGATATCTCACATCTAGGATAATACTCCGCTGATAATCGGGCAGATACTCGATATCACCACCAACGCCCTCCCAGTTGCGGTCGAAGTTGATGCCCACAAGCTCACCCTTACCATTCACCAAAGGCGAACCCGAGTTTCCACCGGTAGTATGAGTAGTTGCCACAATATTCACAGGCATCTTACCATTTGGCAGAGCCCAGCGCCCGAAGTCCTTATTACGGTAGATATCCACCACCTTAGGGAGGAGATAAAATTCAGGGCTTTCGTCATCCCACTTCTCCATAATTCCATCCATAGTGGTCTGAGCGCCATAATAGACATTGTCCCTAGGCACATAACCCTTGATCTGACCAAAGGTGTAGCGAAGTGTAAGATTGGCATCAGGCCAAAGGTTCATCTCCCCATCCATCTCCAGCATTCCTTGTAGCAAGGTACGGCGAGCTAGAGCAAAGTCACGGTCATACTCCGAGAGTGCTTTGGAGATAGTCTTCATATCCTCACGCACTGAGAAAGCGAGTAAAGTGACAGGGTCTAACGCATAGGCCACCTCACCCCCTTCAGAGCTCAGTACCTCCACCATCTTCGCCTTATCGAAATAGATCGATTCATCAAAGATAGCACCCAAGTCCTTACTTTCCATCAAGCTTCGGATAGTAAAAGGGGTTTGCAATTGAATCGATAGCTCCTGCCCCTCCGTCACACGGTCAATGTACTTCAGCACCGCCTCAAACATCGCAGCGGTCACCTTGCGATCTACCTCCTTATTGTAGTCCTTGTCAAAGTAGCCGAGGATCACCTCATCGTACCATTTAGCGGCCGCCTGTGGGTCACGAAGTTGCCTCAACTCCTCATCACTTTTGATCAGCGGAGCCTTAGCCGTCTCCACCGCTCTCCAGAGCCCCTCCTCATAGATCTTGGCGAGTGCCCGGAGCGTAGCCCGCTCCTTCACCATCGCCTCTATCTTAGCAACCGCCTCGGCATACTCAGGCTTATTCTGCTGCTTACTGTAGGCAAGGAGGCGATCCACCATCTCCTGCTTCACCGCCTCAAAGTTCTTCTTACGTGCTGCCCAACTGGTGCCAATCGCATTCTTATAAGCGTTGGTCGAACCTTGATACTTTGCAGCATATTGGATATTGACCGCTTCATCCTTCATCATCTCCTCCCACATTGCCTCTTGGCGCACCTTACGAAGGTCAATTCGGATCTGGTTATCCACCTCCAGACGCTCCCGCACCTCGCTAGGAGTGTAGAAGTGATTGGTAGTGCCTGGGAAGCCCATCATCATCACGAAGTCACCCTCCTCTACCCCCTTGCCACTCACCTTGAGGTAATACTTAGGCTTCAAAGGCACATTCTCGGCTGAGTACTCTGCTGGCGAACCATCGGGTGCCGTGTAGATTCGGAAGACCGAAAAGTCACCCGAGTGCCTAGGCCACTCCCAGTTGTCTGTATCGGCACCAAACTTACCGATACAGCTAGGTGGTGCTGCCACTAAGCGGATATCCGAGTACTGCTTCTTCACAAAGAGATAATACCTATTGCCCTCATAAAAAGGAGCCATATCCAAGGTCACCCCTGCTGTGAGTGCTCCTCTATTCTCCACATACCACTGCTCGGCCACCTTACGCAGATAACCACGACGCATATACACGAGAGGGTCCTGCTCCCCTACCTTCTCCAAATACTGACTGAGATAGTCCGTAGCATCAACAATCTCCTCCACAATCGTCACATTCAGCCCCGGATTGGGGAGCTCATCCCTGAGGGTAGGCGCATAAAAGCCATCGCGGAGATAGTTGGACTCTACCGAACTATGGCTCTGAATCTCACCATAACCACAGTGATGGTTGGTAAAGACCAGACCTTGGCTCGAGACAATCTCCCCCGTACAGCCACCGCCAAATTGCACCACGGCATCGCCCAAAGCCCCCCGACCAGGATTATAGATCTCCTCAGCCGATAGCTTCAAGCCCATCTCCTGCATCCGCTTTAGGTTTTGCTGCTTCAAAAATTGCAGCATCCACATTCCTCCATCTGCCACTGCCCATGGTGCCACTAGCACCATAGCGAGCAAAGTAAGTAAGTATCTTCTCTTCATAATAGTCACTTTATATTTTAGATTAGTTATTCCATGTACTATAGGGGTGTACTGCTAGGTAGTTATTGAGGTATCTCTTGTCGTTCGTCACTTCTTCACCGACCCACTCCGGCAACTCCACCTCAGTATCCACTGATGGGAGCTCCAACTCCGCTACGATCAAGCCTTCATTTTCCTCGAGGAAAAAGTCCACCTCCCACTTGTTTTCACCGATCACGATGATATGACGTTGCTTCACCACCTTTGTAAAAGGGCTCAGCTCCATAATCTCCAAAGCGTCCTCCACAGGGATAGGGTACTCAAATTCACTCCGCACCGCTAGGTTTTCCCTAGAAGCTTGCTTGATGGTTAGAAAAGCCTCTTCCATATTGACCAAACGGACCCGCACCGAGGCGCCTTCTCCACCCTCCCCTTTTGCCACATAAGACTGCTGAATATTTAGCACCTCGTCACTCTCCGGAAGTGACGCTCCCGTCTTGAGTAAAAACTTACGCTCTATCTCTACACCCATAATATATATTGAATCAATTTCTTATCTAATAGTTACCTGAGTGGCACCAAAGCCATACTCTTGGAAAGAGGCATCCTGCAAATCGTGGCGAGGAAACTTCCGATGGATTAAGTCCCACACCGCTTTCCTCAGCACCCCCTCACCCTTACCGTGGATAAAGATTACCTTCTCCCCCACGTGATTAGGCTTGCGTCGGCTACGGAGTACCTCCTCCACCTTCTCAAGCTGTATCTCAAGCATATCCTTAGGCTCCATGCCAAGGGTACTATCCACCAATTCATTAATGTGGAGGTCTACCACTAGTGGCTCCCCCTTGTGGCTAGCGACACCTTTTCTAGCTCTTCTCTTAGGGCTATCCAATTGCACTTTAGCCCGCATCATCTCGCTAGCCAATTGCTCTGCCTCCACCTTTTTAGTCACCAGTGGCTGATCCTGCTTTACTAGCTCAAAGGTGATCGCCCCATCATCAAAGTAAGGGCTCTCCACGAAGGCACCCTCCTTCAAAAATCGAGCACCATCTATCTTCAGCTCAAAGCTCATCGCCTGCTTAGGTTGGTAGGCGATACCACCCTCCTTAAAGGCAAGTAGCTGCACCGTTGTCCGACTACGCTCTGGTAGCTCCAAAGGGTCGAAGCTCTCCAGCTCTTCACTGCTATCAAAGGGTACCACCCCGCTATACCTCAGCTCCTGCTCTGCCCCGCGACCCGAGCTATAGGCGACAAAGAGGTCGTAGTTGGAGTCATTCACCAGATAAACCTCATAGCGACAATGCCCTATCTGGCCTCCCTCCTCAGGAAGGTAGCATAGCGATACATTCAGTCGCTCCCCCTCTGAGTCACTACTGCGTTTCACTGTAGGGCGAATCTCTGGCTGTGAGGTCGCTTTATTAGGCGAAGGAAGTGGACTCTCTTTCGACGACAAACTAGTCTCTGGTCCCTCCACCTTCAGCACTTCAGACTGAAGCACCGGCACCTCAAAGCCACTCTCATCCTCTACATAGACTACCCCACTACTGCGGAGTACTCTACGCACCACACCACCACCAGTGGCATCCATAAATCGGACCCTATCCCCCACCTTAAGTGCTTTATCTATTCCCATAATGATACTTTTAGAATACAAATATAACCAAAATTAAGGAGAAAGAACCCACACAACGCTCCTTCGACCCTTTTCTAGCCGACAGTCTCTCTATACCAGTCCAAGAGACACACAAAAAAATAGAAAGACAGCTCACGCGCCCCAACCCTAAATCGGACGAATAACCAATAATGTGGCGCATTAAAAAGTCAAAAAAGCACCTTTGCAACTTGCTGAAATACAGCGAACTATAAAAGGCAAAATTGAGATGCAACTAAGCGATTGTTTAGTTGCAACTAAGTAATTGCTTTGTTGCATCTCATCGATCGCTTAGTTGCATCTCAACTTTTGCTCCTCTCGGGCCTTGTTTTTTTGGTGGTAAGGTACAGGGAGAATAGCCCTCCACTTTCACCCTCTATTGTATCGAGCAGTATATTGCTTGTGATTCCTATTTGGAGGTTACTAGCGAGTTGGGATTGTGCTTTTTTTGGTACCTTTGGGCTATGAAAGGATATCTATATAATGTGACTATTAGCGGTGATCGTAGTTGTAGTGGCGACCTACTCTACTACGTGGAGCACCGCCTTTTCCCCGCTTGGTCGGAGCGAGAGGGCTGGAGTGCAGCCAAGCTACTCAGGATCCCTACTCCGGTGGAGGATGGTGTCTCTGTTGCCCTCCAATTTGAACTCACTTCCCCCGCATTACTTGAGGGGTTTGAGCTAGTTGAAGACCCACTCGTGACCCGTGTACTAGAGTTATATGGTGAGAGGGTTGGATTTTTCCCCACCCTTATGGAGATTATAGGTAGATGAAGAGCGAAGAGGTGATACGTGCGGAAGGGTACCATGTGCCAGTGCTGTGCGAGGAGAGCGTCCAGGCATTAGTCACCGACCCCAATGGTATCTACATTGACTGCACCTTTGGTGGCGGTGGACACTCACGTCGCATCCTAGAGGCACTCTCCCCAAAGGGGCATCTCTTCGGACTAGACCGCGACCCCGATGCAGCCCGCGAGTGCCACATTGAGGATCCACGCTTTACGTTCGTCCGCACCAACTTCCGCCACCTCCGCCACTTTATGGACTTCTACGGTATTGAGCAAGTAGATGGCATCTTAGCAGACCTTGGGCTCTCTAGCCACCACCTAGATGATGAGCAAAGGGGATTCTCCTTTCGCTTCGATGGTCCCCTTGATATGCGAATGAATAGCAAAGGGGGGCAAACCGCTGCAGAGCTGATCACCGCCCTTGATCGCGACCAGCTTGGGGCTCTCCTCGCCACCTATGGCGAGCTCAAGGGGAGCTACCGTATCGCTACACTTCTCAAAGAGGCCTCGGAGCGTGGGCAGCTCTCTACTATTGGAGAATTACTCACCGCAGTGGCACCAGTAGTGCCAGAGAGAGATAAGCAGTCGCTAGCCAAGCTATTCCAAGCTCTCCGGATCGCTGTCAATGATGAGATAGGGGCACTTCACCAGTTACTCAGCGATGGCTGCCAACTTCTAGCACCAGAGAGGCGATTTGTGGTCATCACCTATCACTCACTCGAGGACCGACCCGTTAAGCACTTCTTCCGCACTGGAAATATTGAGGGTATCCGCCAAACAGACACCTTTGGTGCTCCCATCACCCCCCTCAAACCACTACAAGCCAAGCCCATCCTCCCCTCCCAAGAGGAGATCGCCCTCAATCCTCGTGCACGTAGTGCAAAGCTCCGCATCGCCATTAAGCAAGGGAACTCGGAAGATTAAGCAGGGGTTGCGCATTAGAAAGAGTCTTACTATGAATGACCTCCCCTCGTGGGAGGTCTGATGGATCCTAGCCCCCATTCGAGGCTCGTAGAGCCGATGAATGGGGGTAAATAAGGCGACCATAATCCACGACCCCTTGCGGGTCGGACAACCTATTCCAAGATTATTGTGTCTTGTCCTAGAAAAAGTTGACTCATAGATAGATTTTTATGAGTAAGTTTGTAAAAAGGAGTCAACTCCAGAAGATTTATTTTGACCGAGTTATTCACCTCTATTTTGAGGAAAACTTAGGTTATACCCAGATTTCACACCTTGTCCCTATTGGAAGGACTACGATCCTGGAGTGGGTTCATAGGTACCTAGATTCTGGGTTAGACGAAGTTATAGAGATGAAGGCGAAGAAAAAGAAGAAACAAGAAGAGCACCGCGGATATCGCAGGTATTATTATTCGGATGTGGCGTCAGGCGGGGCGTCAGGCGGGGCGCCTGAGAAAAGCTCAGTTGATTTAGAAAGAAGGGTTCAAGAGCTTGAAAAACAGCTTTTTAGGCAGACTGTTTTGACAGATGCATTGAATGAATTAATCAATGTGGCAGAAGAGAATTTCCGCATCCAAATAAGAAAAAAAGCTGGCACCAAACGGTAGATCGCTTGCACGCACAGGATCTGAAGAAATATACAATACAGCTCCTTTGCGACCTGTTTGGTGTAAGTAAGCAAGCCTATTACAAGCGAAAAAAGTCAAAACTTCATGCCAATATGGCACTTGAAGAGATGGCTGTTGAGTACGTTCTTGAGACCCGAGAGAAAGCCCCTGGCATGGGCGGTAAGAAGCTGTGGCATATGTATAAGCGAGAGTTTAAGGAGGGGACTCCACTAGGGAGAGACCGTTTTCTTGACACTCTAGACAAGCACGGCTTGAAGCTAAGGCAACGTAAAAGAAAGCCGAGAACCACCAACTCCAATCACGGTTTTAAGCTCTATGGTAACCTCGTAAAAGATATGATACCAGAAAGAGCTAATCAGGTATGGGTGAGCGACATAACGTATATCCCCATCCATTATGACGGAGTACATCATAAGTTTAGCTACCTATCCGTGATCTTAGACTCATACTCAAAAGAAATTGTCGGGTGGAGCCTAGGCGATAGCCTAGACACTAAGTACCCTATTGAAGCTCTAAATCAGGCACTTAAGAAACTTAAATCGAATGGTAAAGCTAACGATAAGCTCATTCATCACTCAGACAGAGGCTGCCAGTATGCCAGCCACCAGTATGTGGATATTCTTAAAAAGAATGACATAGATATAAGTATGACAGAAACCCCAGATCCCAAAGATAATGCACAAGCAGAGAGGATCAATAACACTATAAAGAATGAGCTCTTAAAAGGCAAACGTTTTAAAACCATCAAAGAGGCAAAGGCTGAATTAACCTCAGTCATAGAGTTTTACAACACAAAAAGGCCTCACATGAGTCTCGACTATATGACACCTGTTGAAGCCTCAAAGTGCAAAGGGAAAATCCCCAAGAGGTGGAAAAGCTATAGAGAGGAGTACCTTGAAAATCAAAAAATAGGATAGGTGCCCAAGTTTTGGTACCTTTAGTCCTGTGAGGGGTTTCCTTACGGGCTACGCCCTCCAGTCAACCCCTCACAGGACTAAAGGCTAGAAAGTCAACATAAAGCAGGATTAATAACAACGTAACATTAACCGAGTCAACCTTTTTCAGGAAACCACATTGCGATCTCCTAGGCTCTGTTGTCCGACCCGCAAGGGGTCGTGAAATAGGCGGTGGGTGGCCGTTAATCCCCCGGTCGTTCGGGGGCGTTTGCCCCCTCCGACTCGGGGGCTAGGATCCGTCGGACCTCTGCCGAGGTCCATCTTTCTTAAAGCGTAACCCCTGACACTCAAACTTCTCCATTTCTTTCTTGTAAAACGTCTCCCACACATCAGAAAATCGTGTGGGTTAAGTAAACCTACCCAAAAGTGACAAATAAAAAGGAAGTGGATGCGAGGCGATGATTGCAAAACCACGACATCCACTTCCAAGAGTGGCTTGAGTGGACACTAAAGGCAGAAGTGTACACTCTCTGCTGCTCCATTGCTGTGCATATCAATGTCGTGAAGCTTCACAGATTCACGCTCATCTTCCTGATCAAATCACCACATCAGCAATCTTAGCCCTCTTCGTGTTGCGGTCAAAGAAAGGGAATTGACTAGACTAAGTCGTTCTGTGGCACCTCTCCAACCCTCGAGAGAGATACAAAATGCACATTGAAGGCAGGTTTTCTGACTTGTCTCCGTCTCCAGCTCCTTCCCATAAGAGACTACTCTCACAGTGGTTTACGCTAGAGCGTTTGGTAAGACTTACAGCAGCGGGACTGTACAGGACTTTCACCTGTTTCCCTTTTAACCTTAATGGTCGAATAACCACCAAAGCACCTTCATATGGCAAAGATAATAACAATTGCTAAATCTACCAAATCAGCACTTGCTAATATCTTGAAGTTCTCCTCCTCCCAACCTGACAGAAAAAGCGAATAGGAAGTCACAACAAAAAGTGGTACCTTTGCAGGAAGTTTTCGCATACCAAGAAGCGGTTTATAAAGACAATATGGAGACAATAAAAACAATATATAAGATAGGACACGGGCCATCGAGTAGCCATACTATGGCGCCAAGGCGGGCAGCAGAGATGTTTTCCAAGCGATTTGAGGGTAGCCTTCCCAACCGTTTTAGAGTCACCCTCTACGGCTCTCTTGCCGCCACTGGAAAGGGGCACATGACCGATGTAGCGATCCTCGATGTGCTAGAGCCACTAGCACCGACTAAGATTCTTTGGGAGCCCACGATTGTGCCAGAGTTCCACACCAATGGAATGCTCTTTGAGGCACTCGATGAGAGTGATAAGGTACTCGACGAGTGGAAAGTCTACAGTATCGGTGGTGGCTCATTGGCCAATGAGAGCTTTGATGAGAGCCGCCATGATGAGATCTACCCTCACCACACCCTCACAGATATTATGGTCTACTGCCAGCAGCATCGGATTAACTTTTGGGAGTATGTGGAGCGGTACGACGATCCCTCCGTATGGGATCACATTGCCGAAGTATGGCAAGTGATGAGAGAGGCTGTCCAAAGAGGGCTAGAATCCGATGGAGTACTTCCAGGAGGGCTCAACCTGCGTCGCAAAGCTGGCGAGTACCTGATTCGCGCCAAAGGCTATAAGAGCAATGTCAGTAGCCGTGGGCTAGTTTACTCCTACGCACTCGCCGTTTCGGAGGAAAACGCCTCCGGTCACGTGGTCGCCACCGCCCCCACCTGCGGTTCGTCGGGTGTGGTACCAGCGGTACTCTACCACCTACAGACCTCCCGTGAGTTTCCCGATCGTATGATCCACCGAGCTCTTGCCACAGCCGGACTGATTGGCAACCTCGCCCGTACCAATGCCTCCATCTCTGGTGCCGAAGTGGGTTGCCAAGGTGAGGTGGGTGTAGCGTGTGCTATGGCAGCAGCTGCCGCCAACCAACTTTTTGGAGGAAGCCTCAATCAGATAGAGTATGCAGCCGAGATGGCGCTTGAGCATCACTTAGGTCTCACCTGCGACCCGATATGTGGTTTGGTGCAAATCCCTTGCATCGAGCGCAATGCTTTTGCTGCCGCCCGTGCATTGGATAGCAATACCTTCTCCGCCTTCTCCGATGGGTTCCACCGAGTTACCTTCGACCAAGTGGTAGAAGTGATGAAGCAGACAGGGCACGACCTCCCAAGTCTTTACAAAGAGACCTCCGAAGGCGGACTTGCCACCAACTACTGCATCATTCCCTAAGCGGAAGCACACTTGACACATATATATAAGGCGTATCTGGGTCTCCAGGTACGCCTTATTATTATCCTATAGACAACTCAATGAAGAGTGTCACTATGATCGGCACACTAAAGTCGCAGACAAAGCCATGGTAAATAGCAGGCACCAAGTACTCCTTACCCGAGGCGTTGAGAATGGCTGGAAGTGTCACATCCATCGTCGTAGCCCCGCCAGCAGCAATAGGGGCAAGAGGACCGAGGTATTTTACCAAGAGCGGAGCCAAAAGGAGTGTCAAGAGCTCACGAAACACATTGGAAAAGAGCGCAACAGCACCTAGCGTAATCCCCAGCTTCTCCGTAATAAGGATACTCGAAAGAGAGTAGTAAGCCAACCCTTGCGATACCGCCAACATCTCATAGAGCGATTGCCCAAGGAGCAAAGCAGCCACCACCCCACCACACATACTTCCAATGATTGTCAGGAAAGGCAACGCCAGCAAGCGAGGAGATAACTGCCTAAATCCTCTGATCGTATCACGATCATTCCCCACACTCAAGCCAACTAAAAACAGGAGCAGATAGAGCAGATAATTTCCCAAGTCCGACTCCACAATAGCAGTAGGAACTAAATCAATGCCCCCCAAGGCGAGCCCTAGGAGAAAGGAACCGAGCAATATAAGATTGGACTTCATACCTCCCGATCCTTTTTACCACGTCCAAAGAGCCACGCCATAAGTACACTACCTGCAGTAGAGCACAAAGCTACCACCAGAGCAATCCCTACCACCACCAGTATATTGGCCATCTCACTCTGCGAGTGTGCCACCTCCAGCCCCAGCACAAAGAGTAGCAGACAGATCACCACCATCAAAGCAGTGCTAAGCCCCCTAATCCGTCGCCTCCTCAAGAGCCAACCACATACCACACCCAGTAAAATACAACAAAATAGCTTCCACATCTCCTCACTCTCCAATATCAATAGTTCCCCCTTGCAAATCTACCAAAGATTACCCTACCCTTCGCAACCCCATCCAGCCTTTCCAAAAACGCCAGAGGTCTACACCCCACTGTTAGGATACTATCTTGTGGAAAGTGGTGGTAGCCGAAATAAGTATGGTCCCTTGTGGCAGGACAAATGTGTCGCCACAAGGGATCATAACTATTAGGATACAGCAAAGTACTTAATGAGGAGAGAGTCGCTTGATACTCTTTGTCGCCTCGTGAGAAACGAGCTGTGAAGAATCACCAAGCAAGATAGAAAGCTGCTCTTTGATTTCTGTAGCTTTGCACGAATAATTATACCAGCCTAGCGCCTCAATACTAGCTACTCTCACCGTCTCGCTATTGGAGGCGTCAAGAGCAATCTTGATCAAGGCTTCAGCTACCCTCGCATCTGGAGAGTTACGACAGCTACGTATCGCAAAGAGCTGTTCTTTCACAGACTTCGCATCCTTGCTCTGAGGCAATAGCTCCTGTAGAAGACGCTCCCGTGCACTGTCAGCTACCTGCATATCAGAGAGTAGCTTCTCCACCTGACTTGTAGGATATATAGGTGTGCGTGCCACGATGCTACGAAGCTCTTGAGAGAGCCTGTTACCATCCATCATTTTGAGAGCACCGCTCTGCTTGAATACGATTCGCTTACAGTGGCTATCCTGCAACAAACTTTCTACTAGTGCTGGTGCCAATGCGTCCGAACCATTCTTTCCTAAAAGCTCAACGCTCATCCTCCGAATAAGTTCGTAGCTATCATGCACCCCCTCCTTGAGCACCTCCACGAAGTTGGCATCATTTATCTGACTCAATAACTTCAGTGCTTCTGTCCGTACAATCAGACTATTTGAGGTACGATAGGCATTGAGGAGCAGATCCGACACTTGTGGGTAATCCATTCGGTATAGCATCTTGAGTGCCAAAGCCTGCAAATCTCCCGAAGGCACACGTAGCTGTTGCAACCAGTAATTGGCATCCCTAGCCCTTAGCACCACTTGCTGGCTAAGGTTACTTGGCACTAGCTGGCTATCCGATACGAACCTAAAGGTTGGGTCACCGATAAGGTGCGTCTCAAGGTACATTACCTGCTGATGCCACGAGCCCAACCGCATCCCATTTGCGAGGAGCCCAAGCAGCTCATCTGGCCACTTATCTTGGATAACATTGACAGAATTGGCTTGGACTGCAAGAGTAGTTCCTTCATTAAAGATATACTCTGCCGAAATATTTTCATCAAGATGAAATG
Organism: Porphyromonas somerae; assembly: GCF_022845615.1. Taxonomy (NCBI): domain Bacteria; kingdom Pseudomonadati; phylum Bacteroidota; class Bacteroidia; order Bacteroidales; family Porphyromonadaceae; genus Porphyromonas; species Porphyromonas somerae. Next base: position 1,845,122 of record NZ_AP025559.1, read on the forward strand.
AGCCGTTATAGCATGCATCTAGCATCACAAATCTCGCCGCAGGGGCAATAGCACGGAGGTCGTTGATATAGATATCTAGGCCTCTATTAAATAGAGAGTCGGCTGCTTCCTTCTCGGGAGTAAAGGTATCACTGATCCAAGAGATGGGGATATCTAGCTCCTTAGCAACCCTCTGGATCGCTTCATTAGGAGTCTCCCCTTTCCTTAGTCGCCTAGCTCTAGCACGTGCAAATAGCATTATATTCTCCTTAGAGATATCCACACTGCTCCCCTCTCGATATCCATTGATGTATTGATTTTGGGGGGCTCCGTGATGATGAAAGAGCATCACATCGAGATCAGGCTGCTGCACCTCGGTTAGGTAGTAGTACTTTGCGGGGAACTTATCATCATAGTCGATGGCCTTAAAGCGCCCAGTGGGCAGAAACACACCCTCCAGTTGCTCCCTTAGTGCGATTTGCTCTCCTGCCCACGCTTGCTTAGACTCCGAGTTGTAGCCATGGCCACGAGCCATAGTAAGGTGGTCAAGCTTATTCTGAGAGTGGTTAGTTCGCTCCCTCACCACCTTTTGTAGATACTTCGTCAATGCCTGGTACTTCGTCTCACCCTCTCTATTATAGGGTCGGATACGTGCCGAATAGATATCGGACTCTATCCTTTGTGCCCCTTCGCTCGAAAGGGAGTAGAAAAAGAGACCCGGTTTTGCCCCATCATACGGCAGTGGTACAAACTTTAGCCCAAAGCAATCATAGAAACGATCACTGGGCACACTTGAGCGCTCCCATGGGTACCTATTGGGATCCATCTTGAATGCCGATGTGAGATGATGGGCATCTCGGATCATCGCTACAGGTATATCCCCGATCAAGACACACCCCTCAAGTGGAGTGGAGGGGTCTTGATGAAGCTGTTGGAGAAGTGCTCTGATCTCATCAGGGCTACTCCAGTCATGAATAAGGAGATAGGTGCCAAGCCCATCTTGCTCCACCACATCTCGATAGGCATCAACTGCTGCCTTGGCGTTAGCATAGCTCTTACTATCTATCACAATGGCAAATGAAGTGGGAGTGACCACCCTTGGGGTCTCCACCACCTGTGCCATAAGTGATAGTGCACTAATCAATAGGGCGATTATGCCCAATAATATTCTATTGTACTTCATGTTGTAGGTGTTATAAGTGTTAGAAAAAACAGCCCAAAGAACAAAGTGCAGAGGTACGGCCACCTAGACTTGAATTCAATGGGTGAGTATACCCCAATCTTGCCTTGAGGTATAGCATTGCACGGCTAGAGGATACTGGCTTTTGAGCATAGGAGATAGAAAGAGCCCCCTTCCACAGGTCCGCCACCATATAGTGATAGTCGGGCAGAGTGATATGCTCAGCCACAAATGAATTTACATACTGCTGATTGAGCTCTATATTAGAGTCAAATGCCCAAAGACGCCCTCCAGTAAGGGAAAGGTCGAGAGTGGGGGTAGAAGGGCTATCAAATACAATTACCTTACGCACCTCCCCCATAATCGATGCCATTGAATACCCATACTCCGAGTGGGGAAGAAGGTACTCCGCCGAAGTTTGAGTAACAGCTCCTTTCAAGCCCAACAACCACTCGTAGGGGTGCTGACTATTCCACGACCATTGATAGGAAGCCTCTAAGTGATTGCGGTGCTTCAAATACCTACCGCTACGAGACAGCTCAATATAGCCTTTAAAGGCTTCTGTATTATCATACTTTACGATGTACTGTATTCCTTTGTGCTTACTCACATCGTAACGCAGAGAGAGAGTATGCTGTGACGGGCTCTCCTTACTCTGAAGAGTGAAACCCACAAAAGAGGCATCTGCAAGGAGAGAACCGGTACGCTGAGGGACGGTAAAGCTAATCTCTGCATCTTCTACAGAGCTCTCAAAACCAAGATAAAACAAGGTACGCCAATCAGTATCAATATTGTACTGTAACTCACCTCCCACACTATTTCGGATGTAATTAGTAACCCGCCCAGAACCGATACGTGCCGTAGCACCTCCCATTCCGAACATCTCATAATAGGGTTGCTCCACATATATATTGATGTTTTGCATCCGGCTCTCCTCTTTGTACGACGCATACTTTAGGAGGAGTGAAAGCTGTGTTTCCTTATTGAAAAAGAGTAGGAGTGATGGCTGTAAATAGAGGGACATCGCATTATTATGTGATCTCACATCCCGTTGCTTGGCACCCTGCTCCGCCGAATAGCCAGCTGCTAGCCCAAAAGATAGGAGGCGATGATATACAGGAGTACCTGCCTTGAACTCTAGCTGATAGAGTTGATTTCTCCAATCACTATGATTTTCATCGGCCACAAAGTATGGGAGGTCACGATAGGGCCGAATCAGTGAAGCATTGTATCCCACCTCTTTGGCGATCTCTCTATCGTACTGAAACCTTCCCCAAAGGTGGTAACCATTCAATTGCACGGCCCCTTCTGCCATTGCCGAAAGGTCGTACAGCTTTTTGCCCTCCATTGCTCTGTGGTAGTCGCCCTTTTGCAATGCTCCGGACAAGCCGACTACGGTGTACCTTTGAGCATTCTCTAGTGCCATCCCTGCTGCATTATTGCGCATGGCAGATAGCTGCTCGCCCTTCAACTTATCCAATGAAGAGAGGCTATTTACCTCTTGAGCTATAAGGGCATTGGCACACGATAGGAATAGAAGTAGGCACAATATTTGATATCGCTTATGATTGTAGCTCATTTTACTAGTTGTTATTTTTTAATGAATGGTTCCATGCTGGCATTTTTGCTCCATATCTCCGAAGCATCGGTGTAACACCTCTATCAAAGTCATTGGTGCTATTATTGGTATCTTGCAAGAGAGGGGTACCATCGGGCCGCTGCCCTACTTTCTTTCGAGCCACACCCTGCCCGATGTAGGTATTACCGACATAGGTAATCCCCGCATCTATAAAGCTCGGCATACGCTTAGCATTGATCTTTGTTTCATTATCCACTGCCTCAACGCCATCTAACACATACTCTACAGGTATCTTGGCATAGATTGTGTTGCGCTTATTGCTCAGGTCTTTGGCTTGTAGTGACAAGTCATTGACTGGGTCGTAACTCTCCCCTTTTGGCACCTTGAAGAGCACATACGCACCTCCGAAAACAGTAGTCAAGTACTGCGGAACACGCCCCATTGCCTCCTTGCCATCATTAAAGATGTGGATCATATCATACGCCGGCTGGTCTGGGAATTTCTTATTAAACATATTGAATTCAAACTCCGAGCTGCTACCATCAATGGGAGAATTAGGATTGTAAATACTTAGCTGGTGATTGGCAGCGAACTGGGAAATAACACAGCTCTCACCTGGCTTCAGTGGATACTCCTCGCCCGTGCCTGGAAAACGCCAAACACGATCAGTATATAGATACTTTCCTGCATCCTCCTTAGGCCATATAGGCAACTTTGTAGTCGCAGTACCTGGATAAAGGACACAGAAGTAGAGACCGTCAAGGAAGCAGACCTCATCTGAATTATTATATATCTCATAGAACTGGTCTCTGAAATACCGCTTGGGTGAACCACAGTAGTATATTTCCTTGAACACAAGGGGACTCAAACGTCCGTTCAACACCTCTAGCTCTACACGTGACCCATCTTGCAGAAGGGGATAGTTGAGTAGGCTACCATTGGGGTAAGAGACTTCACCATCAGCCCCTACCGTCTCACCAGAGATATTGATAGAGTAAATTCCAGGTAGCACTCCCGATACTTTGGTCTCATGACCCGTCAATGGATAAGAATAAGCCACCTGCTCATATTCATTGATCAGCTCCACCTTTGCTCCTGATGCCGAATCAAAGTCGGGGATAGCAGTATTCGCCACAATAGTCACCGAAATAGGCTGCACTAACTCAGTGTTTCTAGCTTGTTCAAAGGAGTTACACCCCATAGAAGAGAGCATTAAGAGGGCTATCAATGGCAGCCACCCAAAGGGGTGATGTGTATATTTGGCATTCATCATACTATACTTTTACTTGATAATAATTGTCAACTCAATACCGTAGAAAAAGGCTTTATTTCGGCTATAAAATGTACCTGGTCTTCGCTTTGATTCCACCCTTGGATAGCTTCTAAACATATTATTCGCAAAGAATGAGAGTCGCATAAAGTCGCCAATCTCCTTGGTAAGGTTGAAGTTGAAATTATAGAGAGGTGGAAATAGCTCATCAATATACATACTATCATCTCTATTTCTCAAAAGAGATGAAAACTCAGGCTCCTTTGCACGTGACACATCAAAAGGATATATCTTACCATCTACCTTAGAGATATAGGCAACCGGGATAGTATCGTTACCCATCTGGTAGCGATCCAATTCACGCCATATAGCCTCTGCCGTGAGGGTCAGTACAAGGCCAAGCTCTGGGATGTTATGTGTAGCTCTGATAGAGCTAGTCACCTGTTCATAGATATGCTTTTCCATCCCTTTTTCATAGAGTGCGGTATGGGTACGGTGTGCTCCCGCTTCACTACTTCTACCATCATAGTACTCATAACCATTATTAAAGTTTTTGGACCAAGCCCATGCACCAGATAGCGAAATAGTAGTGCGGATAGCATCAATGCGCTTAAGTGCCAAGTCCCACTCCAGCCCCCTACGGTAAGAAGTCAAGTGGTTAGATGGGCTGTAGTAGGTTGCAAGCACTGGATTAGAGGCAGAGAGCTCAAATCGTGGCCCATCAGGTCCCGTCACACGCTTGTACTCATTGTAGATAACTGGCTGGTGCTTTGGAGTAAGCGTATACCCATTATCCATACGCTCATCATAGGCAGTTACCATCAATTTTCCAATAGGTGTCTTAAGGTCAATGCCCACCTCGACTTTACGATTTGTAGCAATCTCTAGCGACTTATTTTGGGTATCAAATACTCGGGTAGTAGTCATAAAAGCTTTATCCTCAAGGTCGCTAGCCATCTCATTTATATTAATGTACTCAAAGTAAGCACGCTCCGGATAGAGATAGAGGAGTGTAGGCATTTTGGCTGTTACTCCATAGGCGCCTCTTATATAGAGCCAATTGGGGACTATCTCAATAGAGAGATTGGTACGTGGGGAGAGCTTTCCACCCACGAGAGATATTTGATCCCAGCGAAGACCCGCCTGCCAATTCACGAGGTGACGATCGGCTATCTTCCAACTAAAGTTTTCCTCACCAAAGAGACCCAGCTCGTGCACAAAAGGGATCTCACGATAGGGACGAGGGCGAAATGTAGCATTATGGGCTGCAATATTACGAAATGGAGGAAACTCAGGTGAGAACTCCTTTCCACGTCCAATATTGCCATCGACTGAATAATTGAAGCCCAATAATATCCGGTGATTAGTAGCTCCTAGCTTACCGAAAAAGGTAGCCGTTGCGCTAGAGAAAAAACTCAACTCACGCCCATATAGATCATAGCGACCTTTGTAATTAGAGGGGAGGTAGTGAGCATAGTGAGTCGGATCTACCCCATCATACTTGGTCAGTGGCTTTCCCGAAACATCGTAGAGCACCCTACCTGGCTGATTGGCAATAACGGCACCATCAACATCGGTCATAGAATATGGAGCCGTCGCAGAAGTATAGAGCTGGGTAAGGAAGCTATACTTATCATAATAACTGCCCGACACCACATACTTAATATTCTTCAGCCACCCTTTGTCAATGTTAATAGTACCATTGCTATTCATCGCAAATCTCAAGTTACGGCCATCCGACTCCAGCTCATTTGCGGCATCATCAGGGTTGCGATCTCGCTTATCGCGTCCGTACCATAAATCCAAAGAGGTATTGGTACGCCATTTGCCGTCAAAGAATGTATTCGAATAGAGAAGCTTACCAACCGCCCTAGTAAAGTAATTGTACGAAGAGATTGGCGAGCTAGTATTCCTCGCATATTCGCCACTCACATTGAGGGATCCTCCATTCTTATCAAAAGAAAAGCCCTTGTGAGCAGAGAAGTGGTAAAGATTGGGATTAGTACGTGCCTTGATCACTAAAGGGGCCCGGCCCGCCTTGGAGGTAATCAAGACAGCGCCTGAGGTAAGGTCGCCATGAGATACAGAGGGGACACCTCGTACCACCTCTACCGACTCCACACTCTCCAGAGAGAGCAGACGAGTATCAAAGCCACCCGCTGGAGAAGCGCCACCCGATAAAGTCGAGGTGCCTCCTCTTACAGAAGGATTCATCACCTGTAGATTGGCATTATTGGAGATAGGAGCTCCATCCTGCACAATAGCCGTTCCCAAAGCATTGATATTATCATCTCCACCTGCCGAGCGAATAGTCACCTGGCTTGCAGTAGAAAGGGAAGGATTAGTAGAAATACCACCAGGCAAGAGCGACATTAAGTCAGAAAGGCTCACCGCTTGTAGGTGCTCCATTGCCATTGTGGAGATTTTGGATGATGTGGATTGCCCCGCCTTACTGGACTGTGCAGTCACCACCACTTCCTTTAGCCTAAAATCCTCATCTCGCATCACAAAGTCGAGCCGCTGATCACCACTCACCACAAGAAGGGTATCAATGGTCACTTTGCCAATAAAGGAAACCGTTAGTCGCACCTTACCCGAAGGCACTTCCTTGATATGATATGCACCATCTACAGAGGTTATCGCACCCATTCCATAAGCGGGAATCGAAACCGTAGCTCCAGGGAGAGGCTCCTTGACACCATTTGAGATTTCGTAAACCGCCCCGCTTAGATGATGCTTAGATTGTGCCCACACATTAGCCGGCAATAGAAGCATCAGAATAAGGAGGATTGGCATATAACGCCACGACACACTTCTAATCATATTTTACTAATTTAACGAATTGTTATTGTTTATTGCAAAGGTAATAAATTCCAGCAACTCTATTCTCCCCTATACTAGGTATATTGATTGGTAAAGGAGGGCGTGGGGATCGGAATAAAATGGTACCTTTGGGGAGAGGAAGGGGGAGGCGCGGAGAAAGCGTATGAAACGGCTTAAGATAGTAGCAGAGAGCTCGGTGCCCTACATCCAGGGAGTGGCGGAGGAGCTTGGGGAGGTGACCTACCTCCCCTCGGAGGAGTTTGCCCCGGAGGCAGTGAAGGAGGCGGATTGGCTGATTATTCGGAGTACCACGAAGTGCGGTCGAGCGCTTCTGGAGCACTCTCGGGTGCAGCTGATCACCTCGGCGACGATCGGTTTTGACCACATCGATACCCACTTCTGCCACCAGGCGGGCATCACTTGGTACAATGCCCCCGGCTGTAATGCCGAGGCGGTAGCGCAGTACTTTGCCACTGCCATAGCCCTTAGGGCGGTGGAGTGTGGGTGGGACCCTCGTGGCAAGGTGATAGGAATTGTAGGAGTGGGCAACGTAGGGCGTAGGGTGGCACGAAATGCGGGGGCGCTGGGGATGAAGGTGCTTCTCAATGACCCTCCACGGGCAAGGGCAGAGGGATCGGCAGGCTTTGTCTCGCTCCAAGAGATAGCCACGAGGGCCGATATCATTGCTTTTCACGTACCACTTATTAAGGAGGGGGAGGATAAGACCGTGCACCTACTAGATGATAGGTTGGTAGATCTACTCCAAAGGAAACCGATCATCATGAATGCTTGTCGTGGTGCAGTGACCGATACCTCGGCCCTACTGAGGGGTTTGCGTGAAGGCAAAATCACAGACCTAGTGATGGACTGCTGGGAGGGGGAGCCAAATATCTCGCAAGAGCTACTGAAGCAGACTTGGCTAGGCACACCGCACATCGCTGGCTTCTCTGCTCAGGGGAAGGCCAATGGCGCGCGGACCTGCATAGAGCATGGTTTGGAGCACTTCGGACTAAAGCTCAGTAGCTCAGAGCCACTCTACCCAACCCCCTTGAGCGCTCCCCTACTACATCTCTCTAGTGACCAACCTCTATGGGAGGCACTCTTACAAACCTTTGGCATCAGAGGAGTGGACCGTACCCTTAGGGAGCGATCCCAAGAGTTTGAAACCCTTCGGCGAGAATACCACTACCCATACGAGCCCTCGGAGTACCAGCTCCGGAGATGTGAGATGGGGGAATGGGCAGAGGCAGCACAAGGAATTGGCTTTCAGATTATAGAGTGATGAAAATACTCCTCCTCAATACCTACCCGAGTGGGGGTGGTGCTGCAGTGGCGTGCCAGCGAACAATGGCACTCCTCTCACAGGCGGGGATGGAGGTACGTATGCTCACCATCACAGAGTTTGGTTGGCAACATCGGGTCAGTTTCCTTGCCGACCGCCTAGATACGCTCCGTACTGTCGGCTACCAACCGAAAAACCTCTTTCGCTTCTCCACCGCCCGCTATGGCCTGGACATTGCTCACCACCCATGGGTGGCGTGGGCGGAGGTGGTTCATATTCATTGGGTACAGCAAGGGTTTCTATCCGTCAAAGGTCTAGCAGAATTGCTCTCCATAAAAGGAAAACGGTTCTTCTGGACCCTCCACGACTTCTGGCCACTCACGGGCGGTTGCCATATCCCCTACTCCATAGGAGTAGATGGCGAGACCTCTTTTTGCCAAAGATTCACCGTGGGGTGTGGAAGTTGTCCGCTTCTAGGTAGCAAAAGCAAGCAGGACCATTCGAGTAGGCTTTTTCAGGCGAAAAAGGATCTTCCGCTTGAGCAAATACACCTCGTGGCGGTGAGTAATGCGGTGGCAAAAGCAGCCGATGCCTCGCCCCTATTTAGTAAGAGTGCCATCACGGTGCTACACAATCCGATAGACCTGAAGCGGTTTTGCCCAAACACTGTCGAGGAGAAGGAGGAGAATAGTCTCTTACTCGTTGCCTCACGCATTGATGATCCCGTGAAAGGACCCGATTTATTAGTGCAAATGCTCCGAGAAGCAAAGGTACTCTCCGAAGAGTGGGCAAGCAGTGCAAGCATCACCTTGGTGGGGCAAATCAAAGATAAGTCTCTACTAGAGCAGATACCAATCCCCTACCGACATATCCCCCGAGCCGAGGGAGAGGAGCTGGTAAAGCTCTACCTAACGGCCTCCACCATCCTCTCCACCTCAAGATACGAGACGCTTGGGCAAACACTTGTGGAAGGCATCGCTTGTGGCACCCCTGCCATCGCCTTTGGCGTAGGTGGGATCCCCGATATCATTCGCCCAGAGAGTGGCAATGGTCAGCTCATTCAGCCATACGACACCACCGCCATGGCTCGTGCCGTGGTACACACACCCACTCCAAAAGATAGAAAGCAGATTGCCGACACCGTCCGCTCCTTCGGCATCGATGCCATCGCCACCCAGCTGCTCCACCTCTACACCCTCTAACCCCCACCCTACTCAGGCATCGGTAAAACCTAAGTATTCCAATTCTTGTTTCCACCAATTTGCCCCATCTGAAAGGTCATCTGTACTATAAAAAAGAGTAGGTTTCAAAGCACCAAAATCGCCTTTCAGAACCCCTTGATATCCAACAACATATAAAACCGTCAACTGAGATGCAACTAAGCAATCGGTTAGTTGCAACTCAGCAAAAGCTTAGTTGCATCTCGGCAATTGCTTAGTTGCAACTAAACTTTTGGCTTCTCAGAACAGAAAATTTTGTACGGTTCATGGGCTCCTAAAGTAACAATCGGCAAAAAAAGATGGTGAAGTAGCTCATGAGCCACTTCACCATCCGATGTGGGTATCGTAAGATAAGGGTTACTTGCTGTAGTCGTAGAAGCCTCTACCGGTCTTACGGCCGAGGAGGTTGGCACGAACCATCTTGCGAAGTAATGTATGAGGGCGGTACTTAGGGTCGCCATACTCATTGAAGAGCACCTCCATAATAGCAAGGCATACATCGAGCCCGATGAAGTCGCCCAGCTCGAGTGGTCCCATTGGGTGGTTGGCACCCAGTTTCATAGCGGTATCGATCTCCTCCACGGTAGCAACACCATCGGCATATTCACCAATCGCTTCATTGATCATAGGGATCAGGATACGATTGACTACAAATCCAGGGGCTTCATTGACCTTCACTGCCACCTTGCCGAGCTGCTCACAGAGCTGTAGCACGGTGGTGAGGGTGGCTTGGCTAGTGAGCTGGCCAGTGATCACCTCTACCAGTTTCATCACTGGCACAGGGTTGAAGAAGTGCATACCGATCACCTTCTCTGGTCGCTTGGTAGCCGCTGCTAGCTCGGTGATAGAGAGGGAGGAGGTATTGGTGGCGATGATCGCCTCGGGCTGTAGGATAGAGCAGAGGTGGGTGAGGATCTCTTTCTTCACCTCCATCTCTTCGCTCACTGCCTCAATCACGAGGTCGGCATCTTTCACCTGCTCAAAGTCGGTAGTGGTGGTGATGCGAGCGAGGATGGCATCGCGATCCTCTGCGGTCATACGTCCTTTATCTACCTGACGATTAAGTCCTTTCTCCATACGAGCCATAGCTCTGCCTAGGGACTCTGTAGAGCGACCTTTCATAGTCACCTCTAGAGACTTCTGTGCCATAGTCTGTGCTATGCCAGCACCCATGGTGCCATTTCCGAGTACTACGATTTTCATAATATCTTGTTGTTTATTATTGGTTTTGGAATCTAAAACTTTGGGGTCCGCTTCTCTAGGAAGGCACTCATCCCCTCCTTTTGCTCGGGAGAGGCAAAGGCGTTGCTAAAGAGGTGGTTTTCAATGGCGATGGCGGTATCGATGTCGGCTTGCAGACCACGCTGGATCGCCATCTTGGAGAGGGCAACGGCGTGGGGTGACTTAGCGGCGATCTCCTCGGCAATCGCTTGCACGGTGGGTAGAAGCTCTTCGGGTGCTACCACTCTATTGACGAGCCCTATGCGCAAGGCCTCATCGGCTGGAATGATGCGTGCGGTGAAGATCAATTCACTCGCCACTCCGGCACCTACTAGGCGGGGTAGCCTTTGGGTACCACTGAAGCCGGGAGGAATGCCGAGTCCCACTTCGGGCTGACCGAACTTGGCCTTTTCGGAGGCGATACGGAAGTCGCACGCCATAGCGAGTTCGCACCCTCCGCCTAGTGCAAAGCCGTTGACAGCGGCAATCACAGGGATGGGAAGAAGCTCTAGCTGGCGAAAGACTTTGGCACCACGCTGACCGAAGGTGAGTGCCTCCTCGGGGGTGAATTGCGACATCTCGCTGATATCGGCACCAGCGACAAAGCTGCGACCCGCCCCGGTGATGATAAGCACGCGGGTGGAGGGGGCTAGATGATTGAGGGCGTCGCCGAGCTCCTCGAGCACTCGGGTAGAGAGTGCATTGAGGGCTTCGGGACGGTGGATGGTAATGGTGGTGATAGCCCCATTACCATCCACTTTAATGGTCTGATACTCCATCATCTCAACGCTCCTTATCTTGGAGAGCTTGGAGTTTCTGAGTAAGGATAGGGACGATCTTGTGGAGGTCGCCTACCACACCGAGGTCGGCTACTTGGAAGATAGGTGCGAACTTATCTTTATTAACGGCGATGATGTACTCGCTCTCCTCCATACCGGCCAAGTGCTGGATAGCTCCTGAGATACCAAGGGCTAGGTAGAGGTCAGGGCGAACGGTCTTACCGGTCTGGCCAACCTGACGCTCGTGACCAATGATTCCGGCATCGACCATAGCACGTGAAGAGGAGACTTCGGCATTGAGGGTCTCGGCCAGCTCTTGAAGCTTGCTGAAGCCATTGCCGGTACCTACGCCACGGCCACCAGAAACCAATACATTGGCCTCGGTGATATCGATGAGTGTCTTGGTCTCTGTCTCTTTACGGATCAGGCGGACTCTCTGGCACTTCTCAATATCAAAGGGCACCTCTACCTTTTCTACCACACCCTTACGACTGGCATCGCTTGGCTTACGGCGCATCACGCCTGGACGAACGGTAGACATCTGTGGTCGGCTGTTCTTACAGATGATGGTAGCCATAAGGTTACCTCCGAAGGCTGGACGGGTCATGAGCAGATTGCGTTCCTCATTGATATCGAGTGAAGTACAATCGGCAGTAAGACCGGTGTGAAGCCTTGACGAAAGTCTTGGACCAAGGTCGCGACCAATAGTGGTAGCACCTAGAAGTACGATCTCGGGCTTGTAGGTGTGGACGATATGGCAGATGGCCTCGGCATAGGGCTCTGTGATATAATCCTTGAGGAGATCGTGATCTACCACCAGCACTCTATCGGCACCAGCATGGATGAGCTGCTCTGAGAGTGGCTCTACTCCCTTACCGAGGAGTACTGCTGTTACCTGCTCGTTGATTGAATCGGCAAGGTCGCGGGCTTTTCCAAGCAACTCAAAGGCAACATTCTGAACGATGCCATTGCGTTGCTCTGCAAATACTAGTATACCTTTATATTGTTCCATAGTCGCTTCTTAAATAATAAATTTCTCTTGCAGTTTTTCTAAGATGATATCGGCAGCCTCCTCTGGGGTGAGCTCTTCGTGGAGTGTACCCATGGCCTTGGCGCCCTTGGTAAAGGACTTGCTCACATTGGTAGGCGATCCCTTGAGCCCTAGGCGGGTCTCATCAACTGGGAAGGAGCCAAAGTTGAGCTCTACAATCTCTTTGTCAAAGGCGGTCATGATGTCGGAGACATTCATGTAGCGTGGCTGATAGGCCGATGCCAAAAAGGTGAGCATGCAGGGGAGGTCTACCTCTAGGTATTCGTGACCGTCCTCAAGGTTTTTCTTGACAGTGAGGGTCTTCTTACCATCATAATCAACATGCTCTACGTAGGTGATCTGTGGGAGGTCGAGCTGCTCGGCAATCTGTGGACCTACCTGTGCGGTGTCACCATCAATGGCCTGACGACCTGCAAGGATCACATCATAAGGCTCTAGCGACTTGATGGCTTGGGAGATGGTGTAGCTGGTAGCAAGGGTATCGGCACCACCAAACTTGCGGTCGGTGATGAGGAAGCCTTTGTCGCAACCCATACCAAAAGCCTCGTAAAGAACAGCCTTGGCCTGAGGAGGTCCCATGGTGATGACATCAACCTCGGCACCGAAGCGATCTTTGAACTGTAGTGCCTGCTCGAGAGCACCCTTATCATCGGGATTCATAATACTTGGTACACCAGTACGGATGAGGGTACCCTTGACTGGATCGAGCTTGATCTCAGTGGTATCTGGAACTTGCTTTATGCAAACTAAAATCTTCATATTTCAGGAATGTATTTACTCGTTTTTACTTCAGTAGATTGGCTGCAATCACCATACGCTGTACCTCACTGGTACCCTCGTAGATCTCGGTAATCTTGGCATCGCGCATCATTCGCTCCACTGGATACTCACGGGTGTAGCCGTATCCGCCGTGGAATTGGACGGCCTTATTGGTCATCTCCATTGCTGTCTCGGCACAATAGAGCTTGGCACGAGCGGCAGGAACGGTGTAGGGCTGGCCGTTGTCTTTGCACCACGCTGCTTTACGCACAAGTAGTGACGCACACTCGATGCGTGCCTCGAGGTCGGCCAACTGGAATTGGGTATTCTGGAACTTCGCGATACTGCGACCAAACTGCTTACGCTCTTTGGTGTACTTCACGGTCTCCTCCATAGCACCGCGGGCAATACCAAGGGCTTGTGAAGCAATGCCGATACGCCCACCATCGAGGGTCTTCATAGCTACTTTGAAGCCTTGACCTACCTTGCCGAGAAGATTCTCCTTTGGCACGATGCAATTCTCCATAATCAGCTCGCAAGTAGCTGAGCCACGGATACCCATCTTGAGCTCCTTCTTTCCTACTGAGAAGCCAGGGAAGTCTTTCTCCACGATAAAGGCAGAGATACCTTTATTGCCAAGGCTCTTATCGGTCATGGCAAAGATGATGTAGACGTGGGCATACTCGGCATTGGTGATGAAGATCTTATTGCCATTGAGTACGTAGTGGTCTTCCTCCTCTACAGCGAAGGTCTGCTGACCAGCTGCGTCGGTACCGGCATTGGGCTCGGTAAGTCCGAAGGCACCAATCCACTCACCCGATGCGAGGCGTGGTAGGTAACGCTCCTTCTGCTCGGGGGTACCAAAGAACATAATTGGGTCGCAGCAGAGTGAGCTATGAGCTGATACCACTACGCCAGTGGTAGCACAAACGCGACTGAGCTCTTCTACCGCCATGGTGTAGATCTGGTTGGTAGCTCCGGCTCCACCATACTCCTTTGGGATGGTGATACCCATAAGGCCGAGCTTGCTCATCTTCTCCACGGTCTCTATGGGGAAGCGCTCCTCTTCATCTATCTCTGCAGCTAGAGGCTTTACCTCTTTCTCTGCAAACTCTCTAATCATCTGCAAGAAGAGTTCTTCCTGAGGTGTGTAATTGAAATTCATAATCAGTATTGTCTATATTATTATTTATGGACTCTATCTTTATTGCTTCATTGGCTGTACGTTTTCGTCGAAATGAAGCTCAGCCTCTGTTGCAGCTTGTATCTCTTCACGACTCACGCCATCGTATATCTCGGTCACCCAAAGGCCTTTGCCCTTACGCACCTCGATCACGCACATCTCGGTAACGATCATATCTACCTGTCCCTTGGCAGTAAGTGGTAGGCGGCACTTCTTGAGGATCTTGGGATTGCCCTTGGCGGTGTGCTCCATAGCGAGGATCACCTTTTTGGTACCTACGAGGAGGTCCATAGCACCACCCATACCAGGGGCACGCTTACCTGGGATAATCCAATTGGCGAGGTCGCCCTCTTCATCTACTTCCAAGGCGCCTAGTACGCTAACGTCCACGTGACCTCCGCGAATAATACCGAAGGAGGTGGCACTATCAAATGTAGCCGCACCTGGCACGGTAGTGATGGCACCACCACCTGCATTGATCCAATCGGGATCTTCCTGACCTGCTTCGGGAGTAGCTCCGAGCCCGATCATTCCATTTTCACTCTGTAGCATCACATGTACGCCTTGTGGCAAGAAGGAAGGAACCATTGTGGGCAGCCCGATACCGAGATTGACCACGTCACCATCCTTTAATTCGAGAGCAACTCTCTTTGCGATGACTTCTCTGACTTGTTGTTTGTCTAATGCCATAATCTTAGTCTTTATAGTATTTGTATTTATCTTGTTTTCAGTTTTGTAGCTCCTGACGCCGTACCATCTCTTGTGCGATAAACGAAGCGACGTCATCGGCATAAGTGTTGGCACCAAATCCGGCATCATAGCCTAGCTCCTTGGCAAGCTCGTGGGTGATACGAGGCCCACCGCAACAGACGATCATTCTGTCGCGAAGCCCCTCGGCCTCGATCATCTCTATCAGCTCGGTGAGGTTTTGGATATGGACATCCTTTTGCGTCACTGTCTGGGAGATGAGCAGAGCATCGGCACCAAACTCGATCGCCTTTGCCAAAAACTCATCATTAGGCACCTGGCTACCCAGATTGCGTGCCTCGATCATATCATAACGCTCTAGACCATAATGCCCAGCGAAGCCTTTCATATTCATGATCGCATCAATACCTACGGTATGTGCGTCGGTACCGGTACTAGCTCCTAGCACCTTGATAGGTTTGCCCAAGTGGGTGCGGATATAGTCGTCGGTCTCCTCCATCGACATAGTGGTCGACTCCACTTTGGGCACATAGATATTGCTATAATCTACCGTATGGGTACAGCTACCATAGCAATTGAAAAAGGTATAGCCCTCGGTCAGTTCTTTCGAAAAGACCACCATAGGATTTTGGAAGCCCATCTCCTTGAGGAGCAACTTAGCTGCCTCCTCGGCTTCGGCACCCTTAGGTACAGGAAGGGTAAAGCTCAGCTGTACCTTGCCATCGTTCATGGTGTCGCCATAAGGCTTCACCTTGGATAGGTCTAATGTCCTATCAAAACTTTTATCTTCGGTTGAATATAGTCCTCCACTCATAACTTGCCCGCAATCTTATTGTCTTTCATTAGTTCCAAAATAGGGTTGTAGTAGCGCTCCCCTTTGCGCTTAACGCCATCCAGACCTTTACCACCATCTTGTGGTCGCTTGATATCCGCAAAGATGCCCTTTGAAAGGGCAATAAAGAGACCCTCCTCCTGGATATCCTGCAATAGTGTCAATGCCTTCTCAAGCACATTCTTGGCACGGGTCTGCATGATACCATTCTCCTTAAACTCCACATCGTCACCGATAGACTTCATGTTGTTGAAGATATAGCGAGCGTTCTCAATTGAGAGATATCGGTCGCTCATAAATGGAGTGTGTATCGCCTCGGTAGGCATACCGAGAAGTTGCAACCCTTGGTGTGTCCAGATACCGATCATATTGAATAGAGCATCTTGGATATGACCTCTAAAGATATTACCGGTCATAAACTTTGTAGGTGGCATATACTTCAATGGTGCCTTAGGGAAGATCTCCCTTGTCATTTGAGCCTGTGCCAATTCATAGAGGAAGCCATTCTCCACGGCGGGATCCATCTCAAAGGCGTGGCCGAGTCCCATCTGCTCTTCTGGGATACCCGCCTTGAGGGCAAATTGCTCGTTGATAAAGTCCGAGGCCAATACCGTATGTGCCTCCTCAAGAGCATCGGCAGTGGTGAGGTAGTTATCCTCACCGGTATTGATAATCACCCCAGCGAAACCATTGATCACACGACTAGTGTACTGGTCCACGATGGTTCGCTTCATATTGATATCCCTAAATAGAATGCCATAAAGGGCATCATTGAGCATCACATCGAGCCCTTCAAAAGCACCCATAATAGCAATCTCAGGCATACAAAGACCCGAGCAGTAGTTACAGAGTCGGATATAGCGTCCTACCTCCTCACCCACTTCATCAAGGGCTTTTCGCATAATGCGGAAGTTTTCTTGCGTCGCATAGGTACCGCCAAATCCCTCAGTAGTAGCTCCGTATGGGACATAGTCAAGAAGGCTTTGCCCCGTGGTACGAATCACCGCAATGATATCGGCACCTTGGCGAGCTGCCGCCTGTGCCTGCACCACGTCCTCATAGATATTACCAGTCGCAACAATCACATAGAGATAAGGTTGTGGTCCTTCGCCCACCTCCTTGATAAACTTTTCCCTTCTGGCTCTCCTTGCTGCAATTCGCTCCATACCTGCCTTAATATATGGGGCGAGTATATCAGCCACCTCCTGCTCAGAGGCTGCTGGAAACTGTGTCAGCTTTATCTTACCATCCGACACCTCCTCAGCTATCTCCTGTGGCTCCTTTCCCGTAGCAACCATCGCGGATGCTAGATAGAATAGAGCTCCGTTGGAGAGTGCATTCTCCTCCACTAGATGCTCCACCACCACATTGGGAAGCGGCACTTGATTTCCATCTACACCATCTATCCCTACAAAGCGACAAAGGGTGCGTTCTACGGCTACCGTCGTATATTCATCTACAAAGGTCTGTACATCCTCAGCAATTGCTCGTGCTGCCCCACGTGCTTGCTCCACCTTTGAGAAGTCAATTCCCACCTTACTTTTCATATTCATTCGATCGTCCTAAAACAGTTGTTGCTTAAGTCCAAAAACTCCTCATCCACCCCAAGTAGTCGAGCAATCCGAAAGGCCTCTCTCGGCACAGACTCCTGACTATCTGGCACCAAACTATAATCCATCAGCTCAGCGAGATGTGCCACCTCTACGCCGTGCATATCACGTCCCTCCACAAATCCCCGTACCCTCCATCGCCTTCCTTGCGAGGGCACTCCACTATAGTGAGTAGTGATCAGTGCCATAGCCCCATATTGCTCTAGTAGCTTCACAAGTCCAGAGACAAGGGCATACCCCTCTTCAGGATTGGTGGTACGAGCGGGTTCATCAATAATCGCAAGTACCTTTTGCCCACTCTTCACCGCCTGGATGATACCATTGAGCCGAATCATCTCTGCTCCAAATGAAGAGAGTCCCAACCGCATATCCTCGCCATCACCGGCTGAATAGAGAAGATGCTCTACCACCACCATGGTAGCAGACTTCGCCAAGACATACATGCCAAACTGCATCATCCCCTGCGCCAGTGCTACCGAGTGCAGAAGCACACTCTTACCACCCATATTGGCACCCGAGATCAAGGTCGGCTCCTCTTCAAACTCTATGGAAACTGGCTGAAAGCGTCCTCCACTCCTCCTTACCTGATCTGCCACCTCGGGATTCACCAACTCCTCCAAATGAGTGGTACCAGAGGAGATAGGCTTTGGCCGACACGCCCGATACCTCACTGCCCAATCAGCCTTTGCCAAAATAGCCGTATCATGTGCCAGAGCCTTTAATACCATCTCTAGCGAGTCGGCAAAAGGTGCCAACTGATCAGTTAACCTAGCCCGCACCTCCTCCTCACACTGCGAGAGTTGGGCATTGAGCTCCGCCAAAGGGGTCTCCTCCTTCGTCCGCTCAATAGCTTCTCTTATCTCCTTGAGCCGTGTATCAAAATAATTATCTAGATAAAAGCTAGGCAATCGTTCCTCGCGTGGGTCGAGCACCGATAGCACCCCCTTCAGCGAAGGTCGTTCGGTCAATTGGTAGTGATAATGGTCCTGCAACTGAGCAATCTTTTCATCAATCAGAGCTAGCTTCTTAATCTCAAAGAGATCCACATCGCTACAGATAGCACCTGTAGCTCTTAGCACCTCAATAGATCCAGAGATATTCACCACCTCCTCAAGCTGTAGCTGCAAGAGCGGAATCCCCTCAGAAGACTGTATGTAGCCGACGAACTTAGCCACTTCATCGAGTGCCTCTTCAATCTCCTCGCGACTCGTGAGCCAATAGCTATCCAATAGAGCCAAGCGACCTATGCTAGAGGAAAAGGTCATCTCCTCCAGCACATACCTCAGCCCCTTGATATGGTCTAGTGCCTCACGAAATCTCATCACTACATCTCATTATATCATACACTGGCACCTCAAGTGCCTCACTCATTCGCTCACACATCTCCTCCGAAGGCATCCTAAATCCTGTCGGAGCAACAGGGTTAAAGGTCACCGCCACCAGCTCTGCCCGCCGAAGGGTATAGAGCTTTTTGCCACTCGCCAGAAGGCTCCTCACCGCCTGACCCGAGACAAACAGCCTCGTAAAGTCGCGGACAATCAGCCCCCGACACCCCTTAGACTGCCGAATACGCTCCAAGAGATTGTCGTGCACCGCCCCAGAGACAAATATCAGTCCCTCCAGCAATTGCCACCGACCATCCTCCCAAAATTGGGGAAGGAGTGCCGACGCATAGCCAGGGTCGAGAACCTCATCACCTACCACCAAGCGTATCCCATGAGTTACCTCCTCAAGCCTACTCGCTAGTAGACGATCCGAAAGCTCCGGCAACTCTATCTGCTGCACCAGCTCCTTGGTGAGCTGTATCAGTCGCTCTGGCTGTGCCGAAAAGGCCGCACCCGTAGCAAGTATCAGCCCTTCAGCTACTGCTGGAGAAGCGAGTGACTTCCGAGAGAGTGCCCCATCGATAATCGATAAGTCGGCACCATCTCGCCGCATCACCTCCACCACCTTTCGTAGTCCTTGAGTGGTGGGTGGGCCAGCAATCAGCACCTTGCCCTCTCCTCTCGCACGAGCATATATCAGACGCCCAGTAGAAGTGGTATAAACCCGCTCCACTCCCAGCACCTCCGCCGAGAGCTGTTTCTGCCGATAGTAGTGCTCCGCCGTGACAAATAGAGTCCCCTTAGAGAGTGTAATCTCAGGCTTCTCCGTCTGCGTCACCTGGTCGCGTCGCTCCCCCTCCAGCCCTATAGAGGTGAGTCCTACCACCTTATCAGGCGCTTGAGAGGCTATTCGCTGCAGTACATAATTGAGTGTGGCAGTCTTGCCAGTATTCTTGGCCGTCCCTACGATCGAAAGGCTACTGAGTGCTAGTAGTTTTTTGATAAATGGCATACCAGGAATATTGACAAGAGACCGCCTCACCCACGTGAGTTACTTATCCTTATTCTGCTCTCTAATCCTCTTGGTACGCTCCTTACGTGCCAAGTGAGTAGGAGATAGCGATAGATGATTACCAGCAAGGAGTGAAGCTACTCCGTCGCAAGTATCATTACACTCCTCACAGTTGCAAGTACCCTCTTGATACCCCTCGGGCTCCGTATAAGTGGTAATCACTCCCTCATAATTGCGGAGCACCACACGGCGAGGCGACTGAGAGATAATGTAATTAGGCATCACTGGAATCTTACCACCGCCACCAGGAGCATCCACCACAAAGGTAGGTACACAGTAGCCCGAAGTATGTCCTCTCAAAGCCTCAATGATCTCAATACCCTTGGATACTGGAGTACGGAAGTGGCTAATACCTTGAGAAAGGTCGCACACATATATATAATAAGGACGTACTCTAATCTTTACCAACTCATGTACCAAGTGCTTCATAATGCTAGGGCAGTCATTGATACCACGCAAAAGCACCGATTGATTACCCAGAGGGATACCAGCATTGGCAAGACGCTCACAAGCTAGCTTCGACTCCTCGGTAATCTCATTAGGGTGATTGAAGTGGGTATTGAGCCATACAGGGTGATACTTAGAAAGCATCTGTACCAGCTCAGGAGTGATACGCTGTGGCAATACTACAGGAGCACGCGAACCAAAGCGGATAATCTCCACGTGTGGAATAGCCCTTAGCCTCTGTAGGATATACTCTAGCATCTTATCCCCTACCATCAGAGCGTCGCCACCCGAGAGAAGCACATCACGTACCTCTGTAGCCTGCTCAATATACTCAAGGGCTCTATCAATGCGCTCTCTAGGAGCAGAGGCATCCTTATGCCCAGCAAAACGACGGCGAGTGCAGTGACGGCAATACATTGCACACATATCAGTAATCAGGAATAGCACCCTATCAGGATATCTGTGGGTGAGCCCTGGTACTGGAGAGTCCTCGTCCTCGC
Source organism: Porphyromonas somerae (assembly GCF_022845615.1). Lineage (NCBI taxonomy): Bacteria > Pseudomonadati > Bacteroidota > Bacteroidia > Bacteroidales > Porphyromonadaceae > Porphyromonas > Porphyromonas somerae. Next base: position 1,865,942 of record NZ_AP025559.1, read on the forward strand.
TCAGAGGGTCGAGCTGATCCTCAGGACTTACCACCAGCTCCTTAGCAGTAGGCACTGCCTGTTTGCGAACTGGGTCATTAGGGTCGTCGGGATTGATTAGGCTTATATAATAAGGGGTAATAGCCATACGGAGCTGCTTTAGCGTACTGCGTACTCCCTCTAGCTCCTCCTCCGTTAGTGCTACATACTTCTGCAGATCCTCTACCGTTTCAATTCGGTTTTTGAGCTGCCAGTGCCAGTCATTCCACTCCTCATCGGTGACATTAGGGAAGTAGTAGTCTCTTCTACTTTTATTCATAAATAGTATTTTCGGGCGTTATTCTTTATTTGTGGGCAGAGAGATAGGTCAATAGCAGTCTGCCCTATCTCTCTCCACTATTCATTCATCCTTATGCGTAAAGCTCAGTAAATAGCTTTCTCAGTGGTTCGCACTCTCTAAACTCCTGCAGAGTGATCTCGGCATGACCAGCGGTATAGCCATTGCCCACCATCATGGTCACCTGACTTCCTACCCCTTCAGCACCAAGGGCTGCCTTGGTGAAGCTCGTTGCCATAGAGAAGAAGTAGACAATGCCATCCCCCTTGGTACAGAGGATACTCGTCATCTCGGTATCAGGGATATTGACATTGTTGATGGTGATATCACTCATCTTACCATTAGTCAGCTTCTCCACCTTCTCCATTACAGGGATAGGTTGTGTAGCATCGGCCGAGAAGACCTCGTCACAGAAGCCGAGACGCTTTAGTCTATCCACACTCTCTTGAGAGTAATCAATGCCGATCACCTTACCAGTGACACCAGCACGCTTCTTCGCCTCATAGCAGCAGAGCATACCACTCTTACCACCTGCTCCGATGATCGTAACCGTATCCCCTGGCTTCACTAGCTTAGCCACCTGAGCAGGTGCCCCAGCTACGTCAAGAGCCGAAAGCACCAGATTCTCTGGTAGATCATCTGGAATCTTGGCATAGATACCACTCTCAAAGAGAATCGCCTTACCATCGATATCCACCTGGTCAATCTCAGGGCGGATCTCCTTGATCTTATCTATCCTTAGTGGAGTGAGCGAAAGCGAAACAAGTGTTGCCACCTTGTCCCCTTCCTTCAGGTCAATCTTACCCTTGAGGGCATCACCGATCTTCTCCACCACTCCGAGTAGCATACCACCAGAGCCAGTGACAGGATTGCGATGCTTCCCTTGCTTCTCCACAATATCCATCATGATCTCGGCAATCTTATCCTTATCTCCTCCAGCTTGCTTGGAGATCTGGGTAAAGCTTGCAGAGTCTATATTAAGTGTCTTCACATCGATGAGGATCTCATTATCGAAGATCTCATCCATATTATTGTCCACCTTGTCGGCAGGCTGTGGCAATACCCCTTTAGGTGAAATCACCCTATGGGTGCCATATCTATTTCCTGGTTTCTGAGCCATATATATATATTAATGTCTATTCTATTATTCTTAATATGAGTGTGTCTAGAGAATCACTTACGAGGTGGGAGTGAAAGGATCTCACGTGCCTCATCAGAGGTAGCAATCTCACGACCCAGCTCCTTGGCAATCCGTACCACCTTTGCTACCAACTCGCCATTGGACTTCGCCAATACCCCCTTAGAGAGGTAGAGGTTATCCTCAAAGCCCACACGCACATGGCCGCCCATAGCGATCGCATGTGCCGCGAGTGTAAACTCATGGCGTCCAATCCCTGTAGCGGTCCAAGTAGACCCTTCAGGAAGAGCATTGACGAGCCACAAAAGGTTGGAAACAGAGGCCGATGAAGCACCTGGGACTCCTAGCACAAAGTTAAACTGCATGGGGTGCCCGGGAGCCTCACCACGGCGAGCCATCTGAAGGGCTGCCTCAAGGTGTCCCATATCAAAGCACTCATACTCTGGCTTGATATTATTCTCGAGCATCCGCTTACCAAAAGCCCTCATCATTGGTAGGGTATTCTCAAATACCTCATCACCGAAGTTCACGGTACCACAATCCAAAGTAGCCATCTCAGGCATCAGCTCGGTAGGTTGCAGGCGTTCCTCAGCCGACATACCCACAGCACCTCCCGTAGAGGGGATAATGATAACATCGGGCAATTCACGCAAGATAGCATCCATCACCTCCTTGTAGCGAGCCTTGCTCTGAGTAGGGGTACCATCATCCTCCCGTACATGCACGTGAAGCACAGCAGCACCAGCATCATAAGCACTCTTGGCTTCGCGCACCATCTCCTCAACGTTATAAGGGACCGCCGGATTGTGCTCCTTAGTCACTTCAGCACCACAGATTGCAGCAGTAATGATCAGTTTATCCATAATAGCTTACTTTCCTTTGCGTTGACAGTTCTTGGGCACTACACAAGTACCACTAGCTCTACAAACCACAATAGGCTCCTCCAGCACATCGGCTGCCGATGCACTGATATCTGTACGAGGGCTGATCACCTTACGTGCCTCAAAGACCATCTTGCGAGAGGAGTTACCTGCACTCACAATCTCCCCAACAGCCTCAATGTAGTCACCAGCATGGACAGGTGCCTTGAACTCTACATTGTCATAAGCCACAAATAGGCCCTCATCACCATCATTCATAATGAGCAACTCGGTAGCCACATCGCCAAAGAGCTGTAGCATACGTGCTCCATCCACTAAGTTACCACCATAGTGTGCATCACCGCTACTCATGCGGAGGCGGATCATTGACTTTAGATTATTATTCTCCATATATCTAAATGTTCTACTTTATTCAATAATATAATCAACCAAAATGCCTGAAGTATGAATAGCCTCAGGAGCGATCTCACCCGTAGGTACCTTATGCTCAATCTCAGCTACTACAGTATCAGCAGCCATTGCCATAAGGGGTTGGAAGTTTTGAGTAGTTCCCTTGTAAACTAGATTGCCCATCTCGTCACCGATACTCCCTTTGATAAAAGCAAATTCGGCTCTTAGTGGCTTCTCAAGGAGGTATTCAACACCATCTACTGTCACCTTTTCCTTACCATCGGCTACGATTGTACCAAGGCCAGTAGTGGTCAATACGCCACCAAGGGCACAACCTCCGGCCCTAATCTGCTCGGCAAGGGAGCCTTGTGGACAGAAGTGGATCGTCAGCTCGCCACTATTCATCTGCTCAGCAGTGTGAGGATTGGTGCCGATATGCGATACATAGAGCTCTTTAACCTGATGATTGGCGATAAGGCGTCCGCACCCTAGCTCGGGATAAGAGGTGTCATTGACAATCATTGTGAGATCCTTCACCCCACTCTCTACCAGTGCGTCAATGATCTTCTCGGGGGTACCATTACCAAGGAACCCGCCCACCATGATGCTCATACCATCGTGAAACTTCTCTTTAAGTTGAGATAAACTAATACCTTTACTCATAGCTTGATATATTTATTATAGGTGTATTATTTGTCCAAATTCCAAGTTGCAACCCAAGAGACAGACCAGCTCGTACTACCTCCTGAAACCTTCAATAAAAGGGGTGGTTTTTTCTGTGGTACACCCTTTACAAAAGTCCTTTTACAACCGTCCCTCAAAAATACAGAAAAAATTAGTAATTGCCTAAGAAATTGAGCGGATTCGCTCAAAAATTACATTTTGGAGGGGAGAAGAGCTTTTACCACTTGAATAAATATCAAAACCGATACCTTATTCTACAGCCAGTAGCAAGATAGGTAAAAACGGGCGAAAAGCAACAAACTAGAGGAGGCTCAAACAGTTTCTAAAATCAGTGCCCTATCAAAGCAAAAGTTTAGTTGCAACTAACCGATCGACGAGTTGCAACTAAGCAATTGGCGAGTTGCAACTAAGCGTTTGCTTAGTTGCAACTAAACTGACCCCCAAATAGAGCTCTGTGTATCAGGTAGTTACAAAAGCACTTTCTCCGTCATTTCAATTCACCCTCTTTCACCCAACTTCTTAGCCCAAAACCGATAGAAAAAGGACCTCGGCAGAGGTCCCAACAAAGCACCCGTCAGGGTGCTCTTATGCCCATATTGGCTGACATTCAATCAAATCTAATTCCTATTGTCGTAACTTTCTATCGCGTAATTCCTAATAGAGGTTGGAAAAACCATTTGCAGTTAGCAATAATTTTAGTATCTTTGCCGAACGTTTATTGACAGTAGAACTAAGTAAATACATAAAGCAATGAAGAGGACATATCAACCTTCGGTAAGGAAAAAGAAGAATAAGCACGGCTTCCGTGCTCGTATGGCTACCGCAAATGGTAGACGTGTACTAGCAGCTCGTCGTGCTAAGGGACGTGCTAGACTGACTGTTTCTGAGTAAAATCTAGGAAGCAGCAGGACTTCTTCGCATAGGGGAGCACTTATTATAAAATAGGTGTGTTGAGATGCTATATCTCGACACACCTATTTTTATGTGATGGTGATGAAATTTGGTATCTTTACCTAGGTATAAATGAATCAGGATAACTATGAAAGAGTTGAAGTGCCCTAAGTGTGGCAGTACATTTACCGTAGATGAGGCGGACTACGCCTCTATTGTGGAGCAGGTGCGGACTGCTGAATATCAGTTGGACCTACAGCAGAGGGTCGAAGAGCAGCGAAAGCAGTGGCAAGCGGAGCAAAAGGCGGCCCAATCGGAAAGCTCTCGCCATTACGAGCAGATGATTTCGCAAAAGGATCAGGAGCTCTCATCTCTCAAGGAGCAACTCAAGAGTAGTGAGGTGGCTCAAGAGAATGCGGTGAACAAAGCAGTGGCCAAGGAGCATGAGCAGATCGCGAAATTGGAGAAGGAATTAGCAGAAGCCAATGGTCTTCACCAAGTAGCTCTACTGAAGGTCGAGAATCTGAGTAAGAATCAGGTACAGGAAAAGGAGCGAGAAATCGCTGACCTCAAGAATCAGATGGCTCTTGCCAAAAGCGAAGCTATGAATAATGAGAATCGACTTCGTGAGGAGAATGCTACGGAGGTACGGCTACTCAAGGAGCAGGTGGAGCTCTATCGTGATATGAAGGCACGTCTCTCCACAAAGATGGTAGGAGAGACGCTGGAGCAGCACTGCTATACGGAGTATGGGCGGATAAGTATGCTTTTTCCCAATGCCACTTTTGAGAAAGATAATGATGCCTCCTCGGGCTCCAAAGGGGACTTTATATTCCGCGACTATACCGATGACGGGCAGGAGTATATCTCAATTATGTTTGAGATGAAAAACCAAAATGAGACCACAGCTACCAAGCACAAGAATGAGGACTTTCTGGAGAAACTAGATAAAGACCGCAAGACTAAGGGGTGCGAGTACGCCGTACTGGTCTCTATGCTGGAGCTTGATAGCGAGCTCTACAATACGGGCATCGTGAATATGTCGCCGAAGTATGAGCGTATGTACGTGATACGCCCACAGTTTTTTATCCCGATGATCACCATCCTTCAGCAGACCTCTCAAAAAAGCATTGAGTACAAGAAGGAATTGGAGCAAGCAAGGCAACAGTCGGTAGATATCACCAACTTTGAGGACAAGCTAAGCGACTTTAAGCAGAAGTTTGGATACAACTACCGGCTAGCCAGCGAGAAGTTTACTAAAGCGATTGATGAGATAGATAAGACCATACAGCACCTCACGAAAGTGCGTGAGGCGCTAGTCGGTTCGGAAAACAATCTGAGGCTCGCCAACGACAAGGCGGAGGGACTTACCATCCGCAAGCTAACCTACCAAAACCCGACGATGAAAGCAAAGTTTGAAGAGGAGCGACAACGAAAAGGAAATCTCGCCTCCCTAGAGGAAGACGACGAATAATAGGATTCAGGACCTCGGCAGAGGTCCGATTTGTTGTAGCCCCCGCGTCGGAGGGCGTAGCCCGAACGACCGGGGGTAAGCAAGAGCTCACATATATATTCGACCCCTTGTGGGTCGGACAATATAAGCTAGAACGTTAAAATCAATCCAAGAATAGGTTGTCCGACCCACAAGGGGTCGTAGATTTTGGTCGCCTTATTTTGTCTTGTCCTAGAAAAAGTTGACTCATAGATAGATTTTTATGAGTAAGTTTGTAAAAAGGAGTCAACTCCAGAAGATTTATTTTGACCGAGTTATTCACCTCTATTTTGAGGAAAACTTAGGTTATACCCAGATTTCACACCTTGTCCCTATTGGAAGGACTACGATCCTGGAGTGGGTTCATAGGTACCTAGATTCTGGGTTAGACGAAGTTATAGAGATGAAGGCGAAGAAAAAGAAGAAACAAGAAGAGCACCGCGGATATCGCAGGTATTATTATTCGGATGTGGCGTCAGGCGGGGCGTCAGGCGGGGCGCCTGAGAAAAGCTCAGTTGATTTAGAAAGAAGGGTTCAAGAGCTTGAAAAACAGCTTTTTAGGCAGACTGTTTTGACAGATGCATTGAATGAATTAATCAATGTGGCAGAAGAGAATTTCCGCATCCAAATAAGAAAAAAAGCTGGCACCAAACGGTAGATCGCTTGCACGCACAGGATCTGAAGAAATATACAATACAGCTCCTTTGCGACCTGTTTGGTGTAAGTAAGCAAGCCTATTACAAGCGAAAAAAGTCAAAACTTCATGCCAATATGGCACTTGAAGAGATGGCTGTTGAGTACGTTCTTGAGACCCGAGAGAAAGCCCCTGGCATGGGCGGTAAGAAGCTGTGGCATATGTATAAGCGAGAGTTTAAGGAGGGGACTCCACTAGGGAGAGACCGTTTTCTTGACACTCTAGACAAGCACGGCTTGAAGCTAAGGCAACGTAAAAGAAAGCCGAGAACCACCAACTCCAATCACGGTTTTAAGCTCTATGGTAACCTCGTAAAAGATATGATACCAGAAAGAGCTAATCAGGTATGGGTGAGCGACATAACGTATATCCCCATCCATTATGACGGAGTACATCATAAGTTTAGCTACCTATCCGTGATCTTAGACTCATACTCAAAAGAAATTGTCGGGTGGAGCCTAGGCGATAGCCTAGACACTAAGTACCCTATTGAAGCTCTAAATCAGGCACTTAAGAAACTTAAATCGAATGGTAAAGCTAACGATAAGCTCATTCATCACTCAGACAGAGGCTGCCAGTATGCCAGCCACCAGTATGTGGATATTCTTAAAAAGAATGACATAGATATAAGTATGACAGAAACCCCAGATCCCAAAGATAATGCACAAGCAGAGAGGATCAATAACACTATAAAGAATGAGCTCTTAAAAGGCAAACGTTTTAAAACCATCAAAGAGGCAAAGGCTGAATTAACCTCAGTCATAGAGTTTTACAACACAAAAAGGCCTCACATGAGTCTCGACTATATGACACCTGTTGAAGCCTCAAAGTGCAAAGGGAAAATCCCCAAGAGGTGGAAAAGCTATAGAGAGGAGTACCTTGAAAATCAAAAAATAGGATAGGTGCCCAAGTTTTGGTACCTTTAGTCCTGTGAGGGGTTTCCTTACGGGCTACGCCCTCCAGTCAACCCCTCACAGGACTAAAGGCTAGAAAGTCAACATAAAGCAGGATTAATAACAACGTAACATTAACCGAGTCAACCTTTTTCAGGAAACCACATTTACCCCCATTCATCGGCTCTGCGAGCCTCGAATGGGGGCTACAACAAATCGGACCTCCTGCAGAGGTCCTTACCCATAAACACTCCGATGAATACCGTTCGGAAAGCCGTAAAATAGAAGAGGGGCAGGTAACTACTAGTAGCTACCTGCCCCTCACTCTTCTTATTGAATTTTGTCAAATAGTGTCTCCGCAGACATCACTCTCTCTACTATACCATAGGAGGTATAGTACACCTTGCCAGATCCACGGCTCGCCAATAGTGAGGTTCCTCCTCGTAGCTTCTCACCTTGCAACCCAATAGGGGCTACATTTTCCTTGGCACCGTCCATCTTTGCGTAGAGGGTGGCTGTCGTCTCATCTCCATCCAGACAGATAGAGTAGATAGGTGTATCGGTAGCTCTCAAGCTGGCACTATTGCAGGCCCACGCATTGGCTACCCTCGAGGTAGCATCATCTACCGACCAGATGACTAGCACCGCCTTAGGCTCATTGGCCAAAGTCTCGGCTAGATCACAGCCATCCACCACCATACTTGGTATCTGTTCGCCAGGGTTCAGCCCCTTATCGGCACGTCCTGAAATCACTCTCCCTGATAAAAGCCCAAGGGCAACGAGAGCTACCAGCATACCAAGTAGCATAGTTTTTAGTCTCATAAAAGTCTATCTAAATTCCACTTAACCCACCAAAGACACCCTTCACAGGCATCACAGAGGATGGGCCTCCGAGTTTCGGAGCATGGTGGCACTTCACTAAGTACCATCAAAAATCTTGGCAAAGATAGCAAATATATTATATATCCACACCCATTTATACTTTTTTATCAAGTTGTTTGATCTTATAACGACCTAAAACCAAGAGTATATACCGTTGTATTCCAACGCATTGATGGTATCAAAGCAAGCAGACGAGCAATGAATATATGAGGTTTCATCATATCCAACACTGAGCGACGGCAAAGCACCTTCAGCTGGGGGTGCAAAGCTTCAACCTCGGCGATACTATCATAGCCGGACCTGAATACGGCCTGTGAGTGGCGAAGAGTATCGTGCTTATGTTGATGCTTCACAATGGTATTATTCAATAAATCACCCACCAAAGTCACTCTTTCACCAAAAGCGGCATAAAGTCGCTCCAGTAGCTCTCTGATCTCTGCATCGGTGAAATACATAAGTACCCCTTCAATGACCAAAACAATATGAGTGGTAGGTGCCGTCATGCCTTTTAATTGTTCGATAAAATCGGGTGAGGTAAGGTCGGAAGTGACACTCGTAACCCCATTGAGAGGTGGCACCACCTCTTTTCTTATATTCATTACCTCTTTAAGATCTAGATCCACCCTCGGGTAGTTTGAGATGGATGAGAGCGTCCGATGCCATCGAGTGTCAAGCCCACAACCAGCATTCACCAACAAGATAGACTCAGGTGAGTGCTCTAAGGCTATTCTCACAGCTTCGCTATCGCAATACCCTGCCCGAACAAGACAGCCATAGTAGCTCATCTTATTCCAGCCACCATATTTATCCCAGTTGAAGTCAATTTGATTAGCGACATCAATAGCTACTCTATCGCCAAGTATTGGGTGAGGGCTCTCAGCATCTTTCCACCTCATCAATAGTGGAATTAAAAGCGTCTCCTCCACCGCATCAAAGTTTATTTTCCTTTTATCTGCCATCATCATCTTATCTTTTCATAAATCCGATTAGCAAAGCTCCCCAAATAGTCGCATTATCACAATACCTACATAAAGGTATATTGATTGCTGATAATTGTGTACGTTTGGAAAAGTAAGGTAAAACAAGTAGCAGAAGGAGAAGCGAGTATGAGTGAAAAAGTAGAGAAGTCCCCTTTTAAGAGGGTGAAGCAATCGATTGAGGAGCTATGGGATGAGTTTGATTCGCATTTCAAGCTAAAGGAGTGGGATGGCAAGCCTTTTGAGCATCCCCAGACTGATGAACTGAAGGCGACGAAGGAGCTTTTGGAGAGCCCTAACTACTATGAGATGATCCCAAGTGGCGAGGAGTGTACGAAGGATAATAGCCTCTACCTGACGATTGATCAGCAATGGTTTGATAAGATCGCTTCGGGAGAGAAGGTGGTGGAGTACCGTGAGATAAAGGAGACGGTGATGGGCAAATACCTCGACCTTAGGGAGTCACCACAGGAGCAGATAGTGCTGGACCCTAATCTGGGAGAGGAGTTTGACTTCTCGTTGGATTCCTACAATAATGGGATATTCCTCTTTGTGCCTCGCTACTTTGAGTACCTGAGACTGGGCGTGGGCTACAACAAGAATAGAGATACGGCGGTGGTGCGGATCAAGGGCATCTGCTTTATGCCTCAAAGAACCTACAAGGGGGATATCTTCAGGTTTGACTATCTGGATGAGAGTGTCACGGAGGAGAAGTACGACGCCGCTGCTAAAAAAGGAATGGAGGCGGTGCAGGACCTTCTATATAAATCGGATGGACCAGATACCTACTGGCTCATGGCAATTCATCTTGGAGAGGTGGTGGAGCTCAATAGAGGTAAGTGACAATGCACCGCATGACGAGCTTTGAGACAATCGTAGGATAAGCTTTAACTCGCCAAAAGAGGCAATTGTCTGAGGAAAAAGGACCTCGGAGAGGTCCGATTTGTCTTAGCCCCCATTCGAGGGGGAAGCCCGATGAATGGGGGAAAATAAGTCAATCAAAACCAACGACCCCTTGTGGGTCGGACAACCTATTCTAGGATTAAAGATAGGTGGTCCGACCCACAAAGGGTCGTGTGGCATGAGGCACCGATTACCCCCAGTCGTTCGGGTCTAGCGCCCCTCTGAGAGGGGGCTACAACAAATCGGTCCTCCTCTCGGAGGTCCTTACCCCATCGGTACCACAATCATCACGGCACGGCAGGCTTATATTAATACTTCCTACCCTCTGCTATTGTACGAGCTGTAAATGTTTCACGTACCAAACAGAAATGCTTCACGTACCAAATATAAAAAGGGCTGGTAGAGTCCTCTACCAGCCCTTTACTTATTGTGTCTGTTGCTTAACGAGATTACTTCTCCTCAGCTTGATAAGGTGCATCAAGATTGAACTCTGAGCGTAGCTTGTACTTGTAATACCTGCGCTGAGCATCTTGCTGAGCTACTGCGAATAGCTCCTCTGCCTCTTGTGGATACTTCTTAGCAAGTGAGTTGTAACGCACCTCACCCATTAGGAAGTCGTGGAACTTAGACCAATCTGGCTCCTTAGAGTCGAGGCTAAATGGATTCTTACCCTCGTTGATGAGTTCAGGATTGTATCTCCATAGGTGCCAGTAACCGCACTCTACTGCCATCTCCTCTTCACGCTGGCTCTTACCCATACCGGCCTTAAGTCCGTGCTCGATACATGGTGAGTAAGCGATCACTACAGATGGGCCATCGAATGCCTCAGCCTCGCGGATCGCCTTGAGGGTCTGAGCGTGGTTTGCACCCATTGCTACTTGTGCTACATAGATGTAACCATAGGTGGTCATCATCAGGCCAAGGTCCTTCTTGCGGATACGCTTACCTGAAGCAGCGAACTTGGCAATAGCACCGGTAGGAGTACTCTTAGAGCTCTGTCCACCAGTATTGGAGTAAACCTCGGTATCAAGGATGAGAACATTGACATTCTCGCCACTAGCGAGTACGTGGTCAAGACCACCGAAGCCGATATCGTATGCCCAACCGTCACCACCGATGATCCACTGGCTACGCTTCACAAAGTAATTGGAGAGTGCATCTAGTGTACGGATCTCTGCGTGATTGCTCTTGCGGATCTCTGGGATAATCTTATCAGCGACCTCACGGCTCTTATCGGCATCCTCGCGGTTGTCGTACCACTCACGTAGTAGCTCCACATTGATTGGAGCCTCCTTAGCACCGTCAAGGATATCCTTCACGTAGTGCTCCAGACGCTCACGGAGCTTAAGAGCAGCAGTGTGCATACCGTAACCAAACTCTGCATTATCCTCGAATAGAGAGTTGGCCCAAGCTGGTCCCTGACCACATAGGTTGGTGGTGTAAGGAGTACTTGGAGAAGAAGCAGAGTAGATAGAAGAACAACCAGTAGCGTTGGCTACCATCTGACGAGTACCAAATAGCTGAGTAAGTAGCCTTACATAAGGAGTCTCACCACAACCTGCGCAAGAACCGCTAAACTCGAATAGAGGCTTAGCAAATTGAGAGTTCTTCACGTTGGCCTTAACGTCTACTAGGTGTGCCTTGTTGGTTACATTCTTGTAAGAGTAATCCCAAAGTGGCTGTAGAGGTAGTTGGCTTTCGATAGGCTTCATCTCTAGAGCCTTGCCATTCTTATTACCTGGGCAGATATCAGCACAGTTACCGCAACCCATACAGTCGAGCACGTCTACCTGCATACGGAACTGAAGACCAGCGAAAGGCTTACCAATTGCCTTGAGTGTCTCGTATCCTTCTGGTGCATTCTTCACCTCCTCCTCATCGAGTAGGAATGGACGAATAGTGGCGTGAGGACATACGTACGCACACTGGTTACACTGGATACAATTCTCGATCTTCCACTCTGGTACAAGAGCTGCTACACCACGCTTCTCGGAGTTGGAAGTACCATTCTCCCAAGTACCGTCTTCGCGACCCTTAAATGCAGATACTGGCAGACCGTAACCCTCGCGAGCATTGATCACCCTTACTACATCTCTTACGAATGGGGTGTCGTCTGGGTGTACCTCGATCTCGTCATCTGGAAGGTTAGCCCACTCAGGCTTAACTGGAACCTTTACGAGTAACTCACCACCCTTATCTACAGCTTGGTAGTTTTTGCTTACCACTGCATCACCCTTGTGTCCGTAAGACTTCATGATGAACTTCTTCATCTGCTCTACAGCTAGCTCGTAAGGGATTACACCGGTAATCTTGAAGAAAGCCGATTGCAAGATGGTATTGGTACGGTTGCCAAGACCAATCTCCTGAGCTATCTGAGTAGCATTGATCATGTAGAAGTTGATCTCATTCTGAGCGAAGTACCTCTTCATCTTATTTGGCAGGTGCTTCTCAACCTCGTTAACATCCCAGATGCTATTGAGTAGGAAGGTACCGCCTCTTCTCAGCCCCTTAGTAAGGTCGTACATACGCAGATAGGCAGGTACGTGACAAGCTAGGAAGTGAGGCTGATTTACGTAGTAAGTACTACGGATCTTCTTATCTCCGAAGCGGAGGTGGCTACAGGTGAAACCTCCCGACTTCTTAGAGTCGTACTGGAAGTAAGCCTGTACATACTTATTGGTGTTATCACCGATGATCTTGATAGAGTTTTTATTAGCACCTACGGTACCATCACTACCAAGACCGTAGAACATACACTCATAAGCACCGTTATCGAGCTCAGGATCCTGCTCTACAGGAAGAGAGGTAAAGGTTACATCATCTACGATACCTACGGTGAAGTGATTCTTTGGCTCTGGTAGCTCAAGATTCTTGAATACAGCTACAATCTGGCCAGGAGTGGTGTCCTTACTTGAAAGACCATAGCGACCACCCACTACGATAGGAGCATTCTCTGTACCATAAAGGGCGCTCATAACATCGCTATAAAGTGGCTCGCCTACAGAACCGCTCTCCTTAGTTCTATCCAATACAGCAATACGCTTCACGCTCTTTGGAATAGCACCTAGGAAGTGCTTTACTGAGAATGGGCGATAGAGGTGTACGGTGAGCATACCTACCTTCTTGCCTTGGCTATTGAGGAGGTCTACCACATCCTTACACATCTTGGTCATGGAGCCCATGGCGATGATCATATGCTCAGCATCATCAGCACCATAGTAATCGAATAGATGATACTGACGGCCAGTAATCTTGGCAATCTCATCCATATACTCCTGCACTACATCTGGCACAGACTGGTAGAAGATATTGCTAGCCTCACGAGCTTGGAAGAATACGTCGTCATTCTGTGCGGTACCTCTAGTAGCAGGGCTATCAGGAGCCAAAGCACGCTTGCGGAATGCATAAAGTGCCTCTTGATCTACTAGTGGCTTAAGGTCTTCCATCTGCATCTCCTCGATCTTTTGGATCTCGTGAGAAGTACGGAAACCATCGAAGAAGTGAATGAATGGCACTCTTGTCTTGATAGCTGCAAGGTGAGCCACAGCTGCAAGGTCCATTACCTCTTGTACCGAAGCGGTAGAGAGCTGTGCGAAGCCAAGTCCACGTGCACTCATCACGTCCTGGTGGTCACCAAGGATAGAAAGTGCGTGTGAAGCTACGGTACGAGCAGCCACATGGAATACGCCTGGGAGTAGCTCACCAGCGATCTTGTACATATTGGGGAGCATCAGGAGTAGACCCTGAGAAGCGGTAAAGGTAGAGGTAAGAGCACCAGCCTGAAGCGAGCCGTGTACTGCACCAGCGGCACCAGCCTCACTCTGCATCTCCTCTACTCGTACACGCTCACCGAAGATATTGAGGCGACCCTCAGCACTCCAAGCATCCACGTGCTCCGCCATGGTTGTAGACGGAGTGATAGGATAGATGGCAGCCACTTCGCTAAACATATAGGCAATATGTGCAGCGGCTTGGTTACCATCACAGGTAATAAATTTCTTTTCTTTAGCCATGTTACTGTCCTTTAATATGGTTGTAAATAATATTGTTTTTATCTTATTAATATAGCAGTCCAAACATCCAGATAGGCACTCCCACTATGTCGCCATTCACTTCGTCGCTACAAAGGATATTAAGCGTGTCGGAGGGAGTGCTTCTACGACGCACCCCTTTACAGATAAAACGCACTGGGAGCTTTCCATTGATCACGAAGTCCACACCCGATTCATCGGCTAGATTCACCTCCAGCCCCGCATCTAGCACACTTGCTAGAAAGAGTGTCTTTGCCTCCAAAAGTGGCTGTGGCTCCTCCTCTCTGATCACCCTAAGGATATTGGTATCATTGAGAAAGACCCTATCCGGCTTCTTGGGATACTCCCCACCCTCCTTATATATCAGGCGTATCAGCCGAGCATCGGAGAGATACTTCAGATAGTTCATCACCGTAGCTCTACTGGTATCTATTGCTTCACTGAGAGAAGAAACATTCGTTACTCCATCACGCTGCCCGCTCACTAGGTAAAGCAACTTACGCAACTTTGGTAGATAGGTAGGGGCAATCTGACGGATATAAACCAAGTCTACCTCCAACAGCATATTCATATTCTTCGCAAGGTCCTCCGCGAAAAGAACTGCCTCCTCCCGATGAGGATAGTACCCTTTGCTGATGTATCCATCCAAAGCTAGCCACGGATCTACCTGTCGCCTTACCATCTTCTCAACTGACTGATAATCCGAAAAAATCTGGTCAATAGTCACGGTAGGGAGCGAAAGGTTGTAGTGATTATTGAGATACTCACGATAAGAGAACCCGTGAAGGTCACAAATCTTCATTTCCCCCTTGAGCTCTGGATACTCCTCCTCCAGCGTCATCACACTAGATGCGGTGAAGACAATAATCAGCTCAGGTAATTCTTTACGGCATTGCATCAACTCCCCTGCCCAGCCTGGATACTTAAATACTTGATCTAGCAGAAGTATCCGCCCACCTTCGTGGTAAAATCCCTTCGCAAAGTGATAGATTGTATGGCTTGAGAAGTAGAAGTGGTTGAGGTTAACATAAATAGCCCGCTCACCTTTTTGGCTAGTGAGCAGTTGACCCATCTGCATCAATTGGTGCGTCTTACCGATACCGCGTGTACCACGGATACAAATAAGTGGCAACTTTTCGGCAGAGGCAAGGCAGTGTAAAGTGCAATCACGGCTCGAAGCACAGCCCTGTAGACCTGCTTCCGACCGCTCCACGCCCTTCAACTCAAGGCACATATCTCCACTCAGAATGCTATTCATCCGACATAGTATTTATTTCCCACTGCAAAGATACCTCTAAATACTGAATTTGACAACTACAGATTACAGAAAAAGGTATTTAATCACGAAAGACAACCAAGTTCCATTAATTATGCCCTTGAACTAGGATGGGACAAAAAAATAGTCGCCATTATATTATTCAGTCAAATAAAAAATGACTAACTTTGACAAAAATACAAAGTAACCCTACAAGATGAATACAATAACTAGCAAACACTCAGCTCTCCTTGAGTACTTTTGCGGTAGCAAGCATAACCAAGAGGAGCTCGCCGAATTGACAGAAAGACTTCAATGTGCCCCTACTAAGGTAGAGAGATTTCGGTCGGGCCAATTTGTCGCGCATCAAGGCGATTCCATTGACTCCCTCGTGCTACTCACCAAGGGAGTAGTACGTATTGAGGTTGTTTCTCCCACTGGAGATCGGCTCTACACCAATGAGCACGAAGCTCCTTTTCCGCTCATTGCCTCACTTCTCTACTCATCAGAGCAGCGATTTGCCAACGATATCATCGCCGTCAAAGACTGCGAGATAGAATACTATGACCGAGAAATTATTGAGAAGCTTTTGGAAGAGTGCCCCACCTTCCGCAGAGGTTTTCTCACCTTCAGTAGCAACCTTATCTACGGGCTTAGTCAGCAGCTACAGATATTCTCCATTCGCAAGATCAAGGGAAAGCTAGCTTACTTTATCCTACAAAAGATGGAGCCAAGTGGCTACTTCTCGCTCGACATGAGCGTCACTTCACTTGCAAAGTACTTTGGGGTGACCCGCTCGGCTCTCTCAAGAGTTATTTCAGAATTGGCTAGTGATGGAGCAATCTACTACACCAGAGGATTTGGCGAAGTACTAGACATAAAGAAACTAAGAGACTCCATCTAACCACCCCCCCAAAAGCTCAAGAAACTACCGCTATCAATGGCTCAAAGCTCATTGATAGCGGTATTCCTTATGTATAGGCTTTACTTACTGGTCTGACTCCTTCGGCACCACATCTGTGATGGAGAAAGAGGTTCGGTGCACTCGGTGATTATAGTCCTGTACAATAGCCTGAAGCAGATGCGTATAATGTGCCACAATAGAGTCATTCGGCATCACGTCAGCTCCAGGCCCCGTTTGCAGGCGAGCTACTGGTGCCTCCACCCTCACTTCGCCATAGGGCGTCATGGCCACAGTCACCTCCTTTGCAAATAGCAGATATTGATTATAGTAAAAGTTGAGCCCTATATGCTCCGCCTTTTTATCAAAAATATTCGCTCCATAGCTTAGCACAGGGTCAGTGATCCCAAGCAGATACAAGAGCGTGGGCAGGATATCGGTATGCTGCACCACATACTCATCAACACAGCCTTTTAGTTTCCCTTGAGGATCAAAGAACGCAATCGGTACTGCCGACTTACCTGGCAAGCACTGGTATAGAGGTTCATCGCTCACGCTGGTATGGTCGGCGGTCAAGACGAATAGGGTATTCTGGTACCACGGTTCCTCCTTTACCCTTTCAAAGAACTTCTCAAGAGCAAAATCGGCATACTGCACTGTGCGATGTATTGGCAGACTTCTTCCCTCAAACTTTTCCTCAAACTCATCAGGCAGCACAAAAGGATTGTGATTAGAAAGCGAGAAGTAAAACGCCCCAAATGGTTGTTTCAGAGTTTCAATATCCTTCGCCATAGCCAAACTAAATGGCAGGTCATGCACCGCCGACCCCGCCATTCCTATTCGGTCGTTCGCAACATCGGTATACTCCTTATCATAGCTCTCAGCCGTATACTGCTTTTCCACCCCCACTCTCTCCAGCATCTCAAAGAAGCCCATCATCCCCTCACGATCACCGTGATAAAACTTCAGGTCATAACCACTCTTCTTTAGCGAACGGGGCAGCCCAGTATCGTAGCTGGTATAGTGCTCAAAGTCTCTCTCCAGCCGACTTCGGTTATTAAAAGTAGCACCAAAAGTGGGCATAGAGATATAAATAGCAGGGAAAGAATCAATCGACCGCTTCCCCGAGGCAAACCCATACTGGGCGTACAAGGTCTCTGGCAAAAGTCGATCAAGGAATGGAGTGAGACTATGGTCACTTGAAGTCTCTTTATTGAAGAACCCTACAAACTCCTTAGCCATGCTCTCCATCTGGATAATCACCACATTTCGCCCACGCATAGAGCCAAAAAGGGTATCACTGTCCGAGAGAGGTGCTGCCTTATAATAAGGAGTAAAGTAGCGAGGCAGTTCAGACTCAGAGTAAAAGGAATACTCCTGTCGCTCCGAGCCATCCTTCAAAATTGTCACAGGAGAATTAAGCACAATTGGGAACTGCTTAAAATCACTCATATAGCGAGCGCTCAATGCCATCAGATCACTAAAGCTCTTACCACCCAAATACCAAAAAGGCAGCAACACTATCACCAGAATAAGAGGCAACAATCCATCTCGCCACGAAAGAGTATCCCCTATAGGCTTACGCTCAAAGCGAACCATCCGATACCCAAAGACCCCTAGCAGTATAATCAAAGCAAAGGCTACCGTCAGAGGCCAGTAATCCACAATAAACTCACCATACAGTGAACCGAAGTTAGCCCCTTCAAACTCACTGAATACATCGCGATTAATCCGCCTATAGACAAACGGATAATAGCCCGCATCAGAGATATTGGCAAAAGTAAAGAGTACGTAAGGCACGAAGTAGGCTGCATGCCGCACCCCTCTATACCAACCATATTCCTCTACCCTACTAGGTAAGAACTGGCCCACTCCCACCATAATATAATAGAGCAGAAACCCATAAGCCACCGCCATCATATCCAAGAGCAAGCCCCCCTGCATCAATCTTAGCAATTGCCCCACCCCTATCTCTGAAAAGAGGCTATAATTATAATAAAAGTAGACCGAGCGACACAGCTGCATCATCAATAATGCAAGAATCGTGTGCCAAAGGAGGACTACCCAGCGTTTATTTGTCGTCCACATTCAATACAAATCCTTATTAATTGAGAATGCTCTCCCAATAGAGATACCACCTCATGATAGTACTTCTATAAAAAACATTCCAATAGTCTTCTCTCAAAATTGGCACAAATGTACGAAATAATTCATTCAACGAGACAACACAGACAGTAACGTTCCCAAAAAAGGGCCATAGAATGCTTCCTATTACAGATATTTTTGGTAACATTGCAAATCCATTTATTGGAGAGGTGGCAGAGTGGACGAATGCGGCGGATTCGAAATCCGTTGTAGCACTAGTGCTACCGGGGGTTCGAATCCCTCCCTCTCCGCTTTAAGTACTCTGGCAGCACCGCCAGAGAGCACTGCTGAAAAAGTATAAGTATCGTAATTCCAACGAGTTACGATACTTTTGTTTTATAGTCCTCTACCTCTTCAGAGTAGTTACAGAGATAGCCGAAACGCCCAAAATACTCTCCAATGGCTACAATCTGGCTACACTTTTTTCTCGCAAAAAATAATTGTAGCCAAGAGTACGTAGAGAGTCTGTTTAGAGTACTTGTACATTGCTGTAGTTCAAACAATTATGTGCAACTTTGTAGGCGAGTTGTAGAGAGTTATAGCACCATAAATGTGTAGCTTTTCCGGTCGCAAACTTTCTATGCTTGGCTACAATAAAAACAGACAATGTATGCAATCAATTTTCAGAACAGCATTCTACCTTCGTAGCAACTATGTGAACAAGGAAGGAAAAACGCCAGTAATGCTACGCATCTATCTCAACAATGAGCGGATGTCACTAGGCTCCACTGGCATCACCATCGTGCAGTCCCAATGGGATCGCGAAAAAGAGCGAGTAAAAGGGCGTCACACCGAAGCTCTGAATACGAACTTGCAACTGGATAACATCCAAAGTGGTTTACAAGCCATCTTTCGCAAGTTAGAAATGACAGATGAGCTTTCGTTAGAGCGTATCAAGTCAGAACATCTTGGCAAAAAACAAGATATAGATACCATCATGCAACTCTTCGACAAACACAATGAAGATGTTGCAGCTCGAGTTGGCATCTCAGTCTCTGCGCCCACTCTTCAAAAGTATAAGGTCTGCAAAAGACGCTTTTCTGAGTTCCTTAAAGACAAACTCAGACGTAGAGACCTCAAGCTCACGGAGCTAACCTATATGATTATACATGATTTTGACCTATACCTACGCACAGTGGTGGGGCAAAATCCTAATACAGCCACTAAGACGATGAAGACCTTCAAGACTATCGTCATTTTGGGGCAAAAGTTAGGCGTACTACATCACGACCCTTTTGTCAACTTCCGATTTCACTTAGAGCCAGTGAATAGAGGGTTCTTGACTGATGAAGAGGTCTTACAGATTGTCAACAAGGAGTTGAATATCCCGAGATTGGAGCTGGTACGAGACATCTTCATCTTTTCCTGCTTTACAGGTTTAGCCTACATTGATGTGGCTAATCTTACACCCGACAATATCGTGATGCTTGGTGGCAAAGAGTGGATTATGACTAAGCGACAAAAGACAAGCGTGGAGACCAATGTGCTGCTCCTCGACATCCCTAAGCGCATTATCAGTAAATATAGCCACCAAACTTATCGTGATGGCAAGCTCTTCCCTATCCTTAGCAATCAGAAGATGAATTCGTATTTGAAGGAGATTGCAGACATTTGTGGTATCAGCAAGAACTTGACCTTTCACTTAGCTCGGCATACCTTTGCTACTCTCTGTCTCAGTAAGGGTGTTCCTATGGAAAGTGTCTCTAAAATGCTTGGGCATACCAATATCCGAACAACGCAAATCTATGCCCGTATCACCAATAAGAAGATTGAACATGACATGGAGCAGTTTGCTGACAAGCTAGGCAAGTTCAATACGGCAATGGGTATCGGAGAGAATAGCTGGCAATAAGTGCAACCATTAAAACCAAATAAGAAGATGAAGACAACGAATAAGAAAGAACTATCCTACTTCCGCTTAAAGCTAGAGAGCTACCTTAGTGAGCATTTCCCTGAAAAGGTGGAAGACAAACCATTTATCAAGGCACGAGCTGATGAAGCTCTTACTACCTACTGTGATGCTGTGGAAGAAGGATTCTCGTATCCCGAAGCAGAGAGTATGGCGAGTGAAGTGCTGTATCGTGACCTGCATTTCTCCAAATACGACACGCTTGTGTCCGTCTTGGAGAATGAGTTTGAAAAGGAACTCCCCTCCCCACTCCCCGAACGACTTGCTCCGATATTGCTAAAGAATCGAGCGATCCAAGAGACCTTTGACAAATACAATCTTACGGATGAATTTGTTGCAACACCTGAGTATGATACGCTCTACACAGAACTGACAGGAACAGTTGTACTTCTTATCGAAGCTAATCAACTTCCCACGGTAGGCAATGTGAGTGCATTAGAGTAGACAATGTAGATTATCCCTATCTCGTGCGCCTTTTGAGCTTCAAGAGCCAAGATAGTCTCTCTGCTCCATACGTCAAGAGTATATTCTATCTCTTGTCTTTATGTCGCATAGTCTCTTGGCTCTGCTCTTGAAAACTCTAAAAGACTCAGAATATGAATAGATTTCTCATGAACAAAGACCTGCACAGTCCAGCCTTCATACGGGCAAGTGTTCCTGCAGATAAAGAGGAACCACTACAAGCTGCGTCCAAAACAACTCCAAGCAACGAGATCAAATGGTCTCGCATCATCCGACTTACCTTACTTATAGGTATCCTATCGGGTGGAGTGTACTTACTCTCTAAGTTAGTCACAGCACAGGTCGTAACAGCTCTATTGATACTGATTGGTTTTGTGGTACTACGATTCATCGTTCGTACCGTTCTGCAAATCACATTTACGCTCCTACGCTACCTCTTTTGGATTGTTGTACTAGCCGTAATACTGCTTTGCGTGCTATGACATAGCACCTCTATCACTTCTGAGAAACAACTCTTTGGGTGACTAGCTCTCTTGCGAAGCTGGTCACCCTTTTTGCTTCTTGTGTTTAGGCATTGCACTTCTGCTTCTCAGTCATAGCTCCCCAGTTATGCAGTGGTCAAATCGGAAGCTGATTCTTTTTCATCGCAAAGGTAGTACGGGGCTTAAAGACTTTCCCAAGGTCAAGCCATTCGGTTTGTCTGGAAAATCTCCACCCCTATGCTGTTTGCTTCGGGTAGTATTTTCCGCCAAAACCTTGTGTAAGTCTCGCCCCGCTACCTTGTATTTGCTTGAAAAAAGGAATCAGCATACTCCGATCTTTGAACGCATAAAAAAAAGGTCTCTTATGAATAAGCAGAAAGTAAACATGACATCATCAATGAAAGAAAAAGGATATAGCTCCTCCTCTCATTACCGCATAAGTTCTGAGTTTGAACAAAGTGAGCAGGCGTTGGCAACCAAGTTCGTCCATTGGGACGCACCCCCATTGGAAAGCCTAAGTGACAGCTCTATATATCTCCTGAGAGCAAAGCTTAATCGTGGAGAGCGAATGAGCCGTGAGGATAAGGATTGGCTCTGTGAAGCGGTGAATAACAATACCTACTTCCGCTCTGCCGTACCGCTACAAGGATGGCGATTTGACTTCATCGATGTATTGAAGAAGTACCTCGTCAATCAATATGGACAGTGGGCAGAGTACTATGCTCCCGACCGCACCAGCCTACGCAACTACCTCTATGGACCTATCAACCAAATCGTAGAGATACCCAAGCAGTAACAGCACTAATACCGATAAGACAATGAAAGGAACAGAACAATTTACCCGAACGATAGCCGAATACCTTAATGGACGTGCGATGACAGACCCTTTGTTTGCGCCCAATCTACAGAAGCCTTATAAGAACATAGAGGAGTGCATTCTCTACATCTTGAGTGAGGTGCAAAGAAGTGGTTGTAATGGTTTTGCCGATGAGGAGATATACTCAATGGCAGTTCACTACTATGATGAAGATGATATAGAGGTGGATAAAGTCTCTAGTTGCAATGTTGTAGTCAATCACGTTGTAGAGCTCACCGAAGAAGAGAAAAAGCAAGCACGGCAGGAAGCTATCAAGCAATACCAACAAGAGGAATTTGTCAAATTGCAGAAGCGAAACGAGCGACCCAAGAGAACTGAAAGAACCGAGACAACATCTTCTATACAACCGCAACCCACACTATTTGACACCCTTGCCTTATGAAACCTAGGAACAAGTTTGAGAAAACCGTAATGGCACTGAGTACGAAACTATGCCCAATAACAAAAGCACAGCGTCAGTGGGCATTCCGAGAGTGCATAGACCACTTTGCCTTCCGCTTACCTAAAGGTCGTACGACTTGTATGGATTGTGGTTATAGTTGGACTTTAGAGCAGCCTATAGATACTTGCACTTGCCCTCAATGTAGGGCAAGGTTGCAAGTCAAGACAACAAGAGCGCGTAAGTTACAACAGAAGCAGTACTTCACGCTACTAACCACTTGTGGTGCGTATCAAGTGTTGCGAATGTTTCTCTTTGTTGTAGGTATGGAGAAAGGTTGCAGAGCAAAGACTTCGGTCATTGAGATTGGGCATTATTGGTGGAACGATGCGGGGAGACAAGCACTAGTAGCCATACAGCGGACTTTTGGACATTACATTGATAGCTTCTCTTTTTACTCTCCGATGGCTATCCGTAACGATAGTGAAGCTTACCGATATGTAGCCTATTCGCAGATATATCCGAAGCTAAAGGTCACGAACACGCTTTATAGAAATGGCTTCAACGGAGAGTTTCACGGCATAGCACCTACTCAACTCATCCCAGCTCTGCTTACTGATAGTCGTGCAGAAACAATGATGAAAGCAGGACGACATAAAGATTTAAGACATCTCCTATCAAAGAGCAAAGGGCTTGACAACTATTGGAACTCATACAAGTTGACACTTCGTCACCACTACATAATAAGCGACATTGCCTTATGGTGTGACTATGTAGATATGCTCAAGCGATTGGGTAAGGACATCCACAATCCGAAATACATCTGCCCCTCCGACCTCAGAGGAGAGCATAACAAACGAGAAGCGGAGCTGCGCAGACAGCGTGAGCGGGAGGCGATGGAGCGAAAGCGGGAAAAGGCAATGGCGGACGAGGAGCGTTTTCGTGAACTCAAGTCAAAGTTCTTCGGCATCCGTTTCACGGACGGCACAATCCAAGTACACGTCCTGGAGAGCGTGCAGGAGTATATAGACGAAGGAGCTGAATTGCATCACTGCCTATTTTCAAATGAGTACTATCTCAAAGAGAACTCGCTCATTCTGTCGGCTACCATTGAGGGCAAACGAATAGAGACGATAGAGGTCTCTCTGGACACACTCCAAGTGATACAGAGCCGTGGCGTATGCAACCAAAACACCCCATACCACGACCAAATTGTGAGCCTTGTCAATGCCCATAGCCAACTGATACGGGAAGTTGTACGATGAAGTTCGGTAAAGGAGCTGTCGGCTCTTTTCCACTAAGTTTATTTCAAGAGTTTGATATGCTTCTTTATTTTCTTCATCGCCCAATCGTAGTGACTTGCCGTTACCGAGACACAATATGCTCCCAGTATAGATGTCCCAGTCCAAGGCAATGAGCCGTTGGCAAAAAGTTCATCATTGGAATAATTTTCTATCAAAACCATTACAGCATTATGAGACGCTTTCAAGTTTTCCTTTGCTTCCTCCAACGATGTGCTTTGGTGCTTCTTCCAAAACTCAACATTCAGTGCAGGGTAGGTTCTCCAATTGTAAGGTTCGGGAAGAAAAGGCTTAGGCACCCCATTGCTATTGGCTTGGACCCAATTCAATAGCAGATTATGCCACTCGTACAGATGCGCAAGTACATCCCTCAAGTTCTTGTCTCTTCTCCAATGTGTTTCCTTACCGCTTGTAGTCATTTCCACAGCAAAAGGTGTCGCTTGTTGCTCCTCACTCATCCTATCTATGAGCTCCCACATCTTCACAAATTGTTGATTCGCAGATGTCATCAAATCCGCCTTTGTTGTAGCTCTTGCCATATCTCTTTATTCTTTGTTTGTCTCAAAGGTAAGTAAAAGGATAAAGATTCGGAACCTTGTTCGTAGATTCAATAACAAAAGCCCCCCAAAAGGTAACCGACAGACGGCAACACTTTCGGGGGCTTCTTTTCTTTGTCTTTGAGTACGAGCAGGCGACCAAAGCAAAGAAGCAAAAGAAAGTCGCAATCAAAGAAGATTACACTTCTTCCTAAGTTGGCTGAATTTCTATTGATGATTTTGGTTTATCCTCTCTTTCATTGTTGAAGTTGAAAGTCCGTTGCTGAAGCTGTCCGAAGTTGTCCTCCACGTAGATGTCGATGGTCTGGCGGTCGGTGGAGAGCGAGGTGTAATACAATCTGAATTCCTGCTTGGTTAGCGGATAGCGATCGTTGGGCAGAAAGAGCGTGCCGTCGTCCATCCTTAACCGCCCCTTGCCATCCGACTGGAAGTAACGGATCGTGTATTGCGTATTGGCAAAGCGACCACTTCTTTTGAGGCTACAGCGTATTTCAGCCGTTTCCCCCTTAGCTATGGAGTTCTGCACTGGCATCACTTCAAGCGAGAAGTCGTAAGCCTGCTGCACATCCAGCTCACGAGTACAAGCAGATAGACAAAAGAGGACGAGGGCAATCCCTCCCACAGCCCATATCGTATTCACTAGGAACTTTTTCATTGTTGTTGGTAGTTAGATATTGAACTTGAGTCCTGCTGAGATAGCAGGACGAAAACGATGCAGGTCAGAGCCGAAGAGCAGTCGCCCTTGAGCTTTGAGGACGAAGAGGATATTGTCCGTAAGGAATAGTTCCACCGAGGTATGCAAGGAACCGCCATAGACGAAGCGTGAGCGGTCGAGAAGTGTAGCCCCATCGGGCAGCAACTTCTTATCCTCGTTCAGCTCTTCATAACCGCAGAGAGCGGATAGCCCCAGGTAGCCAAAGACATTCTTCCCCCGATCCGAGAGTATCGGGTGCATATAGCCGAAATGCAGTAGCACATCACGCAGTGGAACATTGTAAGAGCGATAAGTCAACCCTTGCTGCTCATATTCCGCCAAGAGAAAAGCGTAGTTTGCCCGCTTGAAGTAGTGTGCGAATGCAAGACCTACCCCAAAGCTCTCCTTTGCGAATAGTCTCTCCCCCTTGATAATCGGCATAGAGCCGACCAGCTCAACGCTATTTTGCCTAGGGATTAGTCGCTGTGCGTACGATGGTGTAACAGCAACCATAGCCACCATCACGCACACCATCATAGATAACCATCTCTTCATCACCACTTCAGTTTAAGGTTATCAATCTTCTTAGTGAGCAAAAGGTCTTCAGGCTCCACATAGAAAGTGAGCGTGCGACTACCGTTTCGCTCGTAGAGCGTCACTTCAAGTTGCTTATCCTCCGATAGTGTGAACTGCTCCAAGGCAAATACTATTCTCTCAGAGCGTCCCGCCCCAATCCACATCACCTGATGAAAGGCACGTAGTGGCTGTAGCATTCGCTCCTGTATAGCTGTATGCTTCGCCACCTTCTTGTCCACCACCTTGAACGTGATGAAGTCCACCGCATACGGCATATTAGACTCATTATCTATGCGGACGTGGAAGTAAAGCAACCCATTGTGGGCATATAAGCCACGAAGTAGGAAGCGCATCCCGAATAGCTTCGCCCCAACATGCTTGATAATTCGCTTATCATTTTGGTAGATGCTCTTCATAATCAGCTTAACCAATATGGGCGACTCACTTCCCAGCTCTTTGAAGTAGATGTCCGCACGATTGCTCGGCAGTCTTCCCTCCGTAGGAGATAGAAAGTCCTTCATCTCCATACTGAGATTCTCTGGTTCATCCGCATACTTCACACGTAGGCTCGGCAATGGGCGCCTTGCCACCTTTCGGTGGTAGGTTTCCCATGGCCTGCCCCCGAACCGTACGTGCAAGTCTCCCTGCATACGGCTCTCCACTGGTAATATCAGTTTATTTGTCATGGACATGAATTTTTGCATTACAATGTTTGCATACAGCCAATGTCTTACGCCATTTCTTAATCATCAGTCGGTGCCATTCAGTATCGGTATTTATACCTCTGAGCTTACGGACTTGATACATTATGGTCTTGACATTAGTTGCTCCACACAATTCACATTTGCGCTCCATAAGTCTCTCCGCAAGAGTAGGGAAAGGAAGTACAAATGTGTTAGGTAGATTATCGCAGGTTGCGTCTTTGTCCGGCTCTTGCCTCGCAAAGCCATCATTATAGAATATTCGGAACTTGGTTTCTCCTTTCTTTGCTTGATAGGGTATCGCCAAGTCATGGTCTCTTCTGTACTTTCGTATAACCTTGGCAGTTGATGAATTTAGTTTCTTTGCCAAAGTTTTGCAGAAACTATATCGCATTATGTAACCGAATTTACTTCCTGCATAAGAGATGTTGTCCGCAATCCTATAATATTGGTACAAACCTCTGATTTCAGTTGTATAGCGTGCGCAGATTGTAGCAGGGTCTTCTTTGGTCAGGTAATTGCGTGGCATGGCATACCAAATTTCCTTTCCATTGATTACCCTAAGTTCCATTGCTTTCAGTTCCAATAATTTCTTTTGGACTGTGGCAATAGGCAGAGTCAGCATTATGCGTCCGCTGAACGGTCTCTTCAACCATCCCAGCTTATTTCGCTTCATGGCCTCGGATTTTCTGATAGAGATTTCATACCCAAGAAACTTTGCAGAATCCTGTGCATTAGTGATTAAGGTCTTTTCTTCGGATAATTCAAGTTTTAGCTTGTCTCTCATGAAGTTTGTAAAGTCCTCTTTCATTCTTGCGCAATCTGCTTTACTACCAATTACACCGATTAGAAAGTCATCGGCATATCTGATATATTTAAGTCTCTTGTAGTTACTATCCATTGCCATAGATGCCGGCACTCTCCGTGTCTTTGCTTCCATCTCTTTCAGTTGTGTCAGCAATTCACGTTTCGTGTCTTCATCAGTGGCGTTTCGGATAGCCTTGCGTAATCTTACAGCCTTTCGACTATAACTTGCGTGGAGTGGGTTTTCCCGCCTTTTCTTACCCTTGTCAAAAGATTCCGCATATTCACGCATGTATTTGTCGAACTTATCAAGGTATATATTAGCCAAGATAGGACTTATTATCCCTCCTTGAGGAGTTCCCGAATACGTCTTGTGAAATGTAAAATCTTCGATATAGCCTGCCTTTAAGAATTTCCATATCAGTCGAAGAAATCTTTCATCTGATATGCGCTCACGAAGAGTTTCAATCAGAATATGGTGGTCAATATTGTCGAAGAATCCTTTGATGTCACCTTCGATAAACCAATTCGCACCAGTGAAAAGAGTTTGGATGGAACGCAAAGCCGTATGACAGCTTCTTCTTGGTCTGAATCCATGCGAGGTATTCTCAAAATGCCCCTCATAGACAGCTTCAAGAATAAGTCTAACGACCTCTTGCACCATCTTGTCTTCAATTGATGGGATGCCCAATGGTCTTTTCTTCCCATTCTTTTTAGGTATATAGACTCTTCGGGCAGGCGTTGGCATGTAACTTTCATCCTTTAGCGCAGCTATCAGATGTCCTATTCTATCAACACTCATTCCGTCAATGGTCTTGCCGTCTGAACCAGGTGTCATGTTGCCCGGTTTCGCATAAATGCGCTGGTAGGCTACATAAAACATCTGTTCATTGAATAGGATGCGGTACAACCTTTCGTACTTGTAATGCACATCTTTGCTATGTGCAGATAAACTGTTTAATATGGTCTCTGGATTTCTCATACGTCTCACACGTTATCGTTTGACAATATTAAAATTACCGAGCTGTTCCCCTTTGCCATGTACGTGGCTTTCCCACGCTCAGACTACTACGGGAACTCCGTTGCCATGCGGAGTTTTCAGAGCCTATGCTCATAGCCTTTCGGCATCTCCGTGTAGGCAATCCCCATTTAGTGGCCTTGATAACTTGGCTTGACAGACTGTCGGATGCAACGTACATCCTTTTCCGTTCTCTGACGGATATGTCGCAGTAAATTCCTTGCCCATCACTCCATTCAATAAGCGTGGGTACTGCGAGGCAACGTATGTAACTGCTTTCCGTTGCCACCTCTACATTAGTCATAGGACTATTGTTCAACCAATCAGGCTTCATCCTTGTGTCTGTCTTTTCCCATAGCAATTCAGTCGCAGTTTAGCAATTAACTGACTTATCGCATTACCGACATGCTTCACTCCCCGTTTGGTTTCCCATTCGGATAAGTCGGTATGGGATAGGTTTATAAATTGGAATACTAACCTAATCACTTGCCAAAGTGATTATTATCAAGCCCCTATTATGGGCGCACTGAATGCGTAGAATGAGCCATCCTCGCAGATGACACTCATATTGGTCTCCGTCTCAAACTCTCGGACGGCAGCCTTTACACGCAGCACATTCTCCGCATCGTCAGCTTTCCCAGCAATAATGTTTTGCGACCCGAGGTCTACATAGCGTATAGCTGCAGGAAAGATGAGATGCACCGTCTTTTCAAACGTGACCTCCAGCCCGTAGGGCAACACGACCCGTCCATTCGGTATCGATCGGCTCATCCCTTGGTAAAGGTCTCCGTTGCTCAGTAGTTGATTGTTTCCCTCCACTTGTTGTGCCATAGTGGGGAGCGTTATCGTAGCACAAACTACGATAGATAAAATCCATTTCTTCATAAGTATATCAGTTGTTATTGTTAGAGTTCTAAAAGCTTACTTCGTCTGTACAAGGAATAGTCTATATCCTCCTTTGAGCGTCACCTTAATCGTGCGGAGCTTCTTCTGTAGTAGTTGTCCAGCTCCCTGCATCACCCCTCTAGTCACCTCGGAGATGATTTGGTCTTTAGCCGATGAGGAAAAGGTGAAAGAGGTACCCATCGATCCCCCGACATTTGCCCCCATCTCCTTGAGCGCCGACACCTCTTCAGAGCCAGGGATATAGACTCCCATCTGTCCGTCTGTATCATAGGCAGATAGTTTGACCGGCAGAATGCGACCATTCACCTCTATGCTCTTAATCAGCAGCTGCATTCGGTTGCCATCTATCTTAGCTTGTGCCATCAAGAGACTATGCTTCGGGATTGATGTTTGCTGTACACGAGCGGTCTCCAGCAGGCGAAGAGCAACGTAGTCACCCTCTTTAAGAGTCGTTGTTTTGTCCACCACTACGCAAAGGGTATTGCGCTCGCCAGAGTGTGCAGAGCTATTAGAGAGCGAGTGAAAGCTCATATTCCGCTCCTTGGTTCCGTACATCTCTATAAACTCCTCGTCACTCATTGGCTGGTCCAGTGCTGAGACCAACGGCTTGTGGTCAGCTATTATCTCCATTGGAGCCTCGTCCTTGGCAGCTCCACCGCTGGACGGAGAGACCATCTGAGACTGCTCACCCATAGGCATAGCACCATGGGCAGGAGAGGCACCAGCTGCGGGCAAGTACTTAGCCGCCATTTGGTAGCTCTTCTCCATAAGAGCTAGTTGCTTAGCTTCCTCGTCATCGTCTTGTTGGCTAAGCTCGTGCAGTTCACGTCTGAGGTCATCAATCTCCTGTTGCATAGCTTCTCGCTCCTCCTCATAAGGGTCAGAGCCGTAGAAGTCTGCTAGCAAACGGTTGTTCTCCTCGTAGCGTTGCATCGAAGACTCAATCTTATTTCCAACGACCGCCTCCTGCGGGTCACTCTCAGACGAGGTTCCCTCCTGCTGAAAGTACTCCGCCAGTCTCCCCACCTCCTCACGAGCTTGCTCCTCTTGAGTTGTATGGTCAACTAGTTCATAGGCTTTGAGTTTATTCTCCGTTAGCTTTTCGGTCGTAGCTTGTGGTATGTTGTCATTCAACCCCTCACCAGCGTCCGTTTGCTCCTTAGTGGCGGGTGCAAATATAAACCACATAGCAAGGGCAAATATAATCCCTAGCCCTGCGAAGACTAACACCTTCTTCAATTGTTCTTTCTGTTTATGCTCCATAGTTACTAATCGCTAAATGTTCCATTCTCTTGATGTAGGTTGTATCCCTCTGTATCGGGCTGTCCACCAGCTCTCCCATAGGGATAGGTGGCATCTCCTCTCGGTGCGGGAGGAAGAACTGTGCCACCATCCAGATTGAGCAGACTAGGTAGACGAAACTCAGTCCGTAGACAATAATCTGTCGCTGTCTGTTCGTTAGCATATTGCATCGCTCTCTTAGCCGCACCTGCCCTCTCAAATAGCTTCTTCTGAGGGTAGGTCTACTTCTCCGCTTCATAGACTTATCGCTTGTAAGTTTGGATGTCACGATTCTCTCGTACGAGGAAGTGCTCCATCAGAAACCCTTGTGGATTGTTGTCCGAGCGAACCGAGTTTTGTAGCGAGCAACTAGTCACCAAGCTCCGCTCCGTGACATTGCTCTGTCGGATAATAAACTGCCGAGCGAAGGTGGTTACTTCATAGGGGTATGAATCAAAGTCACACCGTATGGAGTCAATCTCTATACGTTGGTTGACATTGCCCGAGATAGCTCGATTGTAGTACCCCTTCTCCGCTAGATCCTTGTAGTAGTTAAAAGCGGACTTGTCGCATAGTTGGAAAGCACGCTCCATATTCTTTTCGATAGCATCCTTGTCGGGCGCAATCGTGAAGAAAAGCTCGTGAAAGCGTCTTACATGCTCTCGAGCCTCTACTGGGCGGTTCATCGAAGCGTCTTGGCTCAGAGCCAGCATCAGAGACTTCCCTTGGTCCAGTACGTACACCTTCTCACGCTGCTTCTTAGCAAAGCTGTACGAAGCATAGACCGCATAGCTACTGACCGCTATACAGACTATCGCAAAGATGATGGCGTAGAGCCTAATCTGCTTGAAAGAGGTCTCTATGTTTGTGAGTGATTTGAATTCCATATTCCATTATTCTAATTGTCTTATATCTAAAAACTTCTGAGGGGTAGTCTAGTGCCAATGTGCCTTGGCACTGCAGTGCCATACGGGTGAAACTCTAGTGCCAACTCCACTTGGCACTGCAGTTTCATACGGAGGAAACTCTAGTTTCATAGGTAAGAAACTCTAGTTTCATGGGTAGGAAACTCCAGTGCCATGGGTAGGAAACTGTAGTGCCACACGGCAGGCACTACGCTTACCTCACCAGCTACTACATTGACACACATAGGAGGAGCTTATCCTACCCACCTGACCGTCATACGACCGTCACGTGGTCATCGCATCCTCATCAAGCGTGTCATAGCCACCCTTCGGCTGAAGGGACGCTATTTGCCCTTGATAAGAGCCCCTTTGATACGTCCGCCTACGTTACCAGCTATAGACCCAATGGCACCAGCTACCGCCTTACCTCCCGTATAGGCACCCTGAGCACCTCGTTGTGCCGTCTGATTGACATTGCGTCCGTACGCCCCGATGCCACCGCCAGCCTCTATAATCCAGCCCGCTACCGTAGGAACACAGAAGTACCCTACGATACCAATCAGGAAGAAGACAATGTAGTACCAGCTACCCGAATCAGGCAGATAGTTAGGATCACTCAATGCTGCAATATCCTTCTGCACCATCAACACCTGTATCTTTGTGAGGAGAGCCGAGAGGACAGAGCTCACGGGTAACCACAGATAGACCGATATGTAGCGTGAGAACCAAGCCGTAAGCGACCCCGACAAGCCATCCCAAACTGCAATACCAAAGACGATTGGTCCCAGTATGCTCAGCACAATAAGAAAGAAGGTACGGAGCGTATCAATAATCAGAGCAGCTGCATGGTATAGCAACTCTATGAGGTCATGGAGTTGCTTCATAAGCCATTGCTTCGTTTTGTAAGCAGCACGCTCGGCATACATCCCAGCGATGGTCACCGCATCGCTCGGCCCGATGATCCCCATCTCTTCTATCTTTTGGTCAAAAGCTTCATTAGAAACCAAGTAAGCCGTCTCGGGGTTACGGAGATAGGCAGCCTCTTGTAGTTTGTCTCGCTTAGCGGTCAACTTGTCTAGTTGTACCGTCTGCTTATTGACCATTCGCTCTGTACCTTGTACCACAGGAGAGAGAATCGTATTCATCGTACCCAGCACAATCGTTGGGAAGAACATAATACAGAAGCCCAGCACAAAAGGTCGCAGTAAGGGGAAGAGGTCAATCGGCTCGGCACGAGACAACGAAGACCACACCCTTACGGCTACATAGAAGAGCGCTCCTAATCCCGCAATCCCCTTGGCAATGCCCGTCATCTCTCCACAGAGAGGCATCATCTCCTGATAGGTGGAGCGGAGTAATTCATGTAGTGATGCAAAGTCCATAGATCCTAACGGCTATCTTTACGTAGATGTTCTTACCAATATCGGCTCTCTGGATTTCCATAAAGCGCTTTGACCGATGCTAGATCATTCTTCTCGTGAGCACGTACATAACTCACGGAGATATTCTTTCGGGTGTAGTAAGAAACAATCGATCGATACTCACGTAGTGTCGTATAGATGCGGTCTATCATCTGCATACGCTCGCTATCATTCATCGAGAACACCTTGCTCTTAGCTACAGACTTCAGCTCCTTGAGACTCTCTCCACTCAGTTCCAAGAGTTTGGCATAGCCAGCAGCCATAGCGGCTAGCTCTGTGGGGCGGAAGTTTGGGTCCGCTAGCATCTTCTTGTAGGAGGTTACATAGATCTCTGATATGTCTCCCACCATTAGGATGCACTCCTTCACCTTGTAGGCATCGCCTATAAGGTTGTTCACCTGCTTGAGCGCATCGTAGTACTTCTTGGTGTCGTTGTACAGTTTCTCCACCTCCTTAAAACCACTTAGCGTGTTTTTGACCGTCTTCGAGGCGGTGGCAATCTCCTTAATGGAGTTAGCTATGTTGCCAGCAAAGTTCCCAGGGTCGGTAACCACCCACTGAGCGTGAGCTTGAGGGATAAATAGGCTCATTGCAAAGAGAGCCATCAGCAGATACTTTTTCATTGTCACTAGGTATTTGATTGTTACTATTATTGCTTATCTCTTTTCTCTATGGCGAGTTGTCGGATGGCCGACTCAATGTCACCTCCCAGCTGCTCCGCACGTTGCATTACCTCCAGCTTTTCTCGCTCCTCTGTCGTATAGGTGAGATACTCCTCCATACTCACCTCTGTAGCATAGACGGCACTCTGCATACCTCCCAGCCCGACCCACACCTCTTTGTAGAGTCGGTGAGGATCGTTGTTCTGATTGATTGAGAGGATTTGGCTCTTCTCCTTTTCGGAGAGACCCAGCATCGACTGGATACCATCAAACTTGGTCATGTACTTACGCTGGTCTAGTAGGATCTTACAGTCAGAGTTGTTGATGATACTCTCCTTCACTACGGGTGAAGAGATGATGTCGTCTACCTCCTGCGTCACCACAATAGCCTCTCCGAAATACTTTCTGACCGTCTTGTAGAGATACTTAATGTAGTCCGCCATATTCTCCGAAGCAATCGCCTTCCAGGCCTCCTCGATGAGGATCATCTTGCGGATACCCTTCAGTCGGCGCATCTTATTGATAAAGGCTTCCATGATGATAATGGTCACCACGGGGAAGAGGTCTTTATTGTCCTTTACTTGGTCAATCTCGAAGACGATAAACCGTTTAGAGAGCAGGTCTATGTTCTTATCCGAGTTCAGTAGGAAGTCGTAACGACCACCTTTGTAATACTGCTTGAGCGTAGTCAGAAGATTATTGATATTGAAGTCAGAGAGCGTCACCTTGATATCTCGCTGCTCCATATCCTTACGATAGACATCTCTAAGGTATTCGTAGAAGCTGTTGAAGTTCGGGACGATACTAGCATCTGAGCAGATGAGCTCGATATAGGCATTGACAGCAGAGCCCAGCTCTCCAGCCTCAGTCTTGGTAACCCGCTCATCGGCACTCTTCCAGAGCGTCATCAGTAGGGTGCAGATACTCTCTCGCTTCTCTACATCAAAGAACCTGTCATCCGTATAAAAAGGATTGAAGGAGATAGGATGGTCATGGGTGTAGGTGAAGTAGACTCCATCCTCCCCCTTTGTCTTACGATGGATTAGTTCGCACAACCCTTGATACGAGTTACCCGTATCGACCAAGAGGACATGCGCCCCCTGCTCGTAATATTGTCGTACCATATGGTTCGTAAAGAAACTCTTACCACTGCCCGAGGGACCGAGGATGAACTTGTTGCGGTTGGTAATGATTCCTTGCTTCATCGGCAGATCAGATATGTCGAGATGTATCGGCTTACCAGATAATCTGTCTGCCATCTTAATCCCAAAGGGTGAGAGCGAGTCCTTGTAGTTGGTCTCTGCCGTGAAGAAACAGAGAGCCGGCTCAATGAAGGTGTAGAAAGACTCTTCTGCGGGAAAGTCACCAGCATTACCCGGGATAGCCGCCCAATAGAGGGTCGCTGTATCGATGGTGTTATGTCTAGGACGGCACTCCATCAAGGCCAGGGCAGAGCCCACATCATTCTTGACTTGTCGAAGTTCCTCTTCGTCGTCACTCCATGCCAAGACATTAAAGTGAGCTCTAATGGAGGTGAGTCCCTGAGAGTGTGCGGTGTTGAGATACTCCTGTATCCACTCTTCGTTGATTTGATTGCTACGGCTGTAGCGTGCTAGAGAGTGCATATTCCTTGCTTGCTTCTCAAAACGCTGCAAGTTAGCCTCGCTATCTTCAATGAAGAGGTATTGATTGTAGATATGGTTGCAGGGAAGCATCAGCCCCACTGGAGAGGCAAAGGAGAGTCGGCAGTCTGAGCGGTCTGTTGATAATCTCTCATAGCGACCATCGGTACTGACCGTAGTGGGTAGATCATCCGTATCCGAG
The DNA here is from genome assembly GCF_022845615.1 of Porphyromonas somerae. Taxonomy (NCBI): domain Bacteria; kingdom Pseudomonadati; phylum Bacteroidota; class Bacteroidia; order Bacteroidales; family Porphyromonadaceae; genus Porphyromonas; species Porphyromonas somerae. The sequence goes on from NZ_AP025559.1 coordinate 1,901,174, forward strand.
AGCGTATGCAGGCAGAGCATATTGTCTCCCACACGTACAAGGTCTGCCCCTAAACGTATATCCTCCAATGTGCCGTGTCTGCTATCTGATAGAGAGAAGTAGCGATCTAATAGAGCAGCTTGCTCCCTAGAGCCAACCAGCTCAGCCTCGCTCATTCGAGCCAGCTTTATCAATTCGGATTCATTGATGATGCGTTCGAACTGATCCACCGACTCCATAAACTTCACCATCTCCTCTTCGTTGGTAATCTCTTTAGGGAGTAGATGACCTCTACAAAGCGTTGAGAAGCTACTCTGCTGTGCCATACGCTGTCGATTGCTCTTCGTGATAAAGAGGTAGACGGTATGGTTTAGATAGGGTCGCTCATTGAAATGTCTCTCAGAGGCACGAGCGAGAAAGCTCAAAGGCTTTTCTTGACCACGCTTGCAAGTCGTATGGTAGCACTCCTTGATGAACCAATCTTGCTTGTGAACGATCGTGAAGTTGGGTAGCACCTTGATGGCTTTATGCCAAGTAGAGTGCATCGTCTCATACTCTGCGGATGTGACTGTAAAAAGCTCGGGTAGTTCCACTCGAAAAGCAACCGTCACATCAGCATCCTTACTGACAATGCACCCATGCTCTACACTCAGCAAGGGGAACTTTGACTCTAAGGTGGTTATCTTGCTTCTGTTTCTCATCATCTAGAGCTATTGAGTTGGTGAAAAAGCTGATAGACCGAACGGCGGTTCAAGAGATACCTCGGATGTTTTCTTATAGCTCCTCGCTTCATCAATCCATATTGACCATACTTGCGATTCATAGCGAACGTTTGCCACACCACAACGGTGGCACCCACTACGCCTATGCCCAAGCAGATGATCTGACTGATGCCACAGAGATAGAGAATCACTACAAGGATGAAGATACCCAGTAACCCTCCTGCAAATAAGAAGAGGTAGTGAGCCTTCAATCCCTTGAACTCCACCGTCCGACCGACTCCTTTATTTACTTCCCAACTAGCCATTAGAGGAAGAAGCTACGCAGGATGGTAGCAGCTACGATGAGGAAAATACAAGCTCCGAACCAGCTTGCAGCGGTCTTGCTCGTATCGGGGTCTCCTGAGCTAAACTTATTGTACACCTTGACCCCGCCTATCAAGCCCACCACTGCCCCAATGGCATAGATGAGCTTGGTGGCTGGGTCAAAATAGGAAGTGACCATCTTGGTCGCTTCGTTGATGCCCGCCATACCATTGCCTTGGGCAAAGGCTGTCGCACCTGTCATCATCAGGGTCAGGGCAAGCATCGCTAGGCGTTCCTTGCTAATCATTCGTCTGTTCATTGTCTGTCGTTATATCAAGTTGTTAAAGAATAATCTTGCTGTTCTATTGTTGGGTTACAAGTAGTAAGAGAGCGGTTTGTCTTCTTCTCCCGCCTCTGTCTCTGCTTGGGAAGATGAGGGTTCCTCTTCTAGCTCTTCAGCTTTCCGCAGGGCTGCAAAGAGATTGCGGTGAGCTTCCTCCACTTCTAGCGTATACTCTTTGAGCCGATCCATAAGCTCCGTTCCTCGCAAGGTGCGGAGCGTCTGGCACACCTCCTCTTCATTTTCATTAGTCAGTGAATCCTCTTGCTTACTCCATTGGCTAATCCGAGATAAATCTCTTGCTAGGATGGCTGTCGGGGAGAGTTCGGGCATCGCCTCGCTGGCAATCTGTAACTCCTCCCGCAGGATACTCTCCTCATCTGGATCCTCCATCGTGTAGGCAACTTGTATCTCGTTTTCTGCCTCAGGAATAGTTTCGCTTTCCGCTTCTAAAGGATCTGTAGCGTCATCTCTTTGCGTTGACTTATCACGATCTAACTCTGCAAATGTAGCGGGATTATCGACCGCTTTTTCAGATGAGGAATTCTTAGGAACCATAGGGAAAGATGAGGAAATAAAAGGCTTGCTCTTGCCGACTAGTTCGTCTCTCACAAGCACCTTACGCTCTTGATTGGAGTCTGCCTTTTCCGTCTTCTCTTTCTTGGCTGTAGCCTTTCTTTTAGGGTTTTGCTTGGAGCTGTTCAAGAGTCTCCGCCAATATGTGATGCCAAAGATCACCCACACAATCCCTAATAAGAGCAGTAAGCTTCTCAATATCTCTTCAATCATAGGTCAATAGTCTTATCTCGTCTCCGCTGAGAGGCGATTTGGTTCAATAGCTCCTGGTGCGTTTTCAAGTGATCCAGTATGATGTTCTCAATATAGCTTGTGATGGAGGTCTCTACACGGAGGTCACTCACCACATTCCGAAGTAGCTGTAGCACTTCGGTATGAATGCTGAAGCCAGACTTGTTGCGTCCGTCTCGTACAGATGTCAGAAAACGTTCTTCGTACGCTGCAAACTCTAGTGTTGATGAGCTAGACTTCTTCTCATCCTTGTTCGAGAGCTTTCTTTTGGAGCTGTGACGTTGGGATGCTTGAGGAGAGGAGATCGGAGTAGAGGCTGTTGTCTCCTCGATCTCTGAGACGGCATTACACTCCGCTTCAAGCGTTGGCTCTTCATCCAAATCTATCGGCTCATCAAAGTCTGGGATATTCTCTGCGGTACGCTTGGTGACCCCTATATTTGCCATCTCTCTCATCTTAGCTTGGAGCAGTCGCTCTCGCTGTTCTTTAAGTGAGCTCATAAGCTTGTACCTTTTTGTAGACCTAGCTTCTGTATCACCTCTTCGACCCATTCATCCACACCTGTCTGAGGGCGTAGCGTGGTAGCTGGAGGTAGGTAAGAGCAACGAAAGACTCCCTTGACACCCCCTTGAGCTAGCTCACGACTGAAGCGAACAGAATGGTAGATACGAGTGTCTAGGATCTTCAAGCCCTGCTCTTGAGCGTGCTGACTGAACAGTTCGATGACCATAGTGCTGGCACTGCGATTTACCTTGTTCCAAAGCAAAAAGAGATCTTGGATTTGAGACTCTGCAAAGCCTACACCTAGCTCTTGGATCGTCTTGGCATAAGCAAAGCTTGATGCCAACGATTGCGGGTCTGCCTCTATGGGGGAGATGATATAGTCCATCATAATGGATAGCTCCATCATAGCACTGGTAGCTACATGACCAGGGAAGTCGAATATGACGAGCTGGGGAGCTATCGGTGCTTTACTCAAGTATTGCTCTGTATTGCTTATCGCCTGCTCTAGATTGCTTCGGATAATCTGGTAAGACTTCTTCCCATATTGGGCAAGTCGCTCGTGGAGTGCCTTTCCTATATCTGGAGAGGTTCCAATAAGATCTCTGTCACGCTCTCGGAGCTTGAAAAATGACTCCTGTGTGCCATCGCAGTCCACTACGACAAGAGGGATATCCTTCTCGTAGTATAAAATAGATGCTAGCACTTCGGCTAGCGTGCTCTTACCGACTCCTCCCTTTTGTGAAGCGAAGCCTAAGTAAAGCGGGCGGTTGTTTGTGTCCATATTGTTCTTTGGTTACTACTTGTGTTATAAGCCTATGGGGCGATTGTTTCACTCTAAATCTGACTCAAGAGTTAGGTCTTGACTCAACTCAAAATTGACTTAGCTCAAGAGTTAGTTCTTGACTCAACTCAGAATTGACTTAGCTCAAGAGTTAGTTCTTGACTCAGCTCAAAATTGACTTAGCTCAAGAGTTAGGTCTTGACTCAACTCAAAATTGACTTAGCTCAAGAGTTAGGTTTTGACTCAACTCAAAATTGACTGAACTCAAGAGTTAGGTTTTGACTTAACTCAAAATTGACTCAGCTCAAGAGTTAGGTTTTGACTTAACTCAAAATTGACTTAGCTCAAGAGTTAGTTCTTGACTCAGCTCAAAATTGACTTAGCTCAAGAGTTAGGTTTTGACTTAACTCAAAATTGACTTAGCTCATGACTGAGTTTGGTCGCAAAATAACTAGCTCTTAACCTAAGTCTCAACCTCTAGTGAAGTATGAGGAAAAGAAGTGAAATCACAGGAATGTCGTTTATAGTGAATTAGTTACAAGGTCGCTGTAACTTTGCAGGCAGATAGAAATCGTGGAGCTTTTCTCCCCGAAGTAGACACCCCCGAGGGGTGGATACTTCATCGTATCACTTCTTGATATTGGCAAGGTGTGTCTTTGTCCGACAAACTCCGTTTCTTCCGACAAAGACCCTTGCCCCGAAGGGGAGAGAATTACTCCAAAGTCGTAATTAGATAAGGATAAAAACAATGAATGGAAAGATAGAGCGATGGGACAGATGGGATACCCGTCTTCCCAACCCGAAAGACCAGCAACGAGCGATTGAGTTGTTCCATAAATCAGGGGCGGAAACGAAGTCCGACTTCGTGCGGGCAAGGATATTGGGAGAGCATTTCAAGGTGATAACGGTAGATAAGTCTGCCGTGGAGTACTATCGTAAGCTATCCGAATTGACTGCCCAGATACATAAGATAGGCGTGCTGTATAACCAAGCTGTACGAGTCATCAACAGCTATCATAGCGTGAAGACAGCTCAGATACTGCTTGAGAAACTGGAGCAACTATCAGCTCAGATTATTGCTTTGCAGGAGCAGGCGATCTCTCTGACCATTGATTACCGCAAGTAATGATTGCCAAGATTTCAGCAACGGAGAACCTCGGGGGTGCACTCGGCTACAACTTCAAGAAGGTGAATAAGAAGGAAGCAACACTTCTGCTGGCACATGGCTTGTACCAAAACAGAGCGGGCGAATATACCATGTCGGAGGTACTTGCAGATATGCAGGCATTGATACCCGAAAAGTGTAGAACAAAGAAAACTGTCTTCCATTGCTCGCTCAATCCCCATCCAGACGAGAAGCTGTCCGATGAAACGCTCTCGCAGATAGCTAAGGAGTATATGGAGGCTCTGGGCTATGGCAAGCAACCCTATATTGTGTTCAAGCACAATGATATCGCCCGTGAACATATACACATCGTATCGCTAAGGGTAGATGGTGATGGTCGAAAGATCAATGACAAGTTTGAAGGCAGAAGAAGCAAGAAAATTACGGATGCGCTGGAGAAGAAGTACCATCTAATTCCCAGCACAGAGATTACAGGTAAGCCACTACAAGAACTCTCAAAGGTGGATGTGGCAAAAGGAAATATCAAAGAGCAGGTAGCATCTATAGCTCGTTCTGTTCTGAAGCATTACCGCTTCTGTTCGTTGGGAGAACTCAATGCCATTCTTTCCCACTACAATCTTGCCGTGGAAGAAGTCAAGACAGAGTTTCGAGGGAAGAAGTACGATGGACTGGTCTATGTACCGACTGATGATAAAGGCGATAAGGTCAGTACACCCATCCATGCCTCGGAGATCGGTCGTGGTGTGGGCTATACAGCCGTGCAGAATAGGATGCAACAATCTAAGCAAGCTATCAAGCCCCTGATACCAGCCGTAAGGGAGAAAGTCTTACAAGTAATGCGTACTTCTCCCCAGACGGAGGAAGCACTGCGACATCGATTGGAGGAGCAAGGTTTGCGAATGGTTATCCGAAAGAATGAGAGCAGGCGTATCTATGGTATTACGTTCATAGACGATGCGGATGGCATTGCACTCAATGGCTCCCGACTAGGCAAGGGGTACTCGGCCAATACATTTAATGCCTACCTCTCCAACCCGACCTACAATCCATTTATGGATGAAATGCTGTATGGCACTTATTCCTCTCAATTGAAAGAAGAAGTTCCAACTGTTCAACCGTTACAGTCAGATGCGGACGAGGGAGACAACCTTGTCGATGAGCTGGTAGATGATATTGTCGGTGACCTTCCACTCGGTAGTAGCAATGATGATTGGAAAGAGGCGGCTTGGCAACGGAAACTTCGCAGGCAGAGCAAGGTTCATCTCAGACGAAGGAAGAGGTAAGTCAAGGCAGGGTATGATAAATAAGACGGCATCGCACTCTTCACGGAGGAAATCGAAAATAGAGACGGAGAAAAGAAGAAATCTCCACGGAAGGACAAAGTAATAGTTCGGAAGAATGAGATCAAACTTCGGAAGAATGAAATGAAACTTCCGAAGAAATAGATCGCCCCTCCGTGGCAAATAGAAAATGGTCACGTAGGTATCTAGCATTTTCTCCGTGACGATACAGTTCGGTGAAAAGGGGAAGCAGCGAAGCCTACGCATTTGACTTTGAATAAATAGTGATTAGACAACGATTAAACAACAGATAATTATGGCACAAGAAGATGATTTGAGAGCATTGGGCAAGATTATGGACTTTATGAGAGGGATCTCTGTACTAATCCTGCTCATCAACTGCTACTGGTTTTGCTATGAAGCATTCCACACTTGGGGCTTGACGCTCTCGGTACTAGATAAAATTCTGATGAACTTTCAACGTACAGCAGGGCTCTTCTCCTCGATTCTCTGGACGAAGCTCTTTTGTGTGCTGTTCCTTGCTCTTTCTTGCTTAGGAACTCGTGGGGTTAAGGAAGAGAAGATTACTTGGGCTAAGATTTGGACTGTTTTAGCCATTGGGTTTGTACTCTTCTTCCTCAATTGGTGGCTGCTGGCACTTCCGATTGGAGTCGTTGGTGCAGCTTCGCTCTACATCTTCACGCTCTCTATGGGCTATATCTGCCTGCTGATGGCTGGCGTATGGATGAGTCGCCTGCTGAAAAACAACCTTATGGACGATGTGTTCAATACGGAGAACGAGAGCTTCATGCAGGAGACAAGACTGATGGAGAACGAGTACTCGGTCAATCTGCCGACACGCTTTTACTACAAGAAGAAGTGGAATAACGGTTGGATTAACGTGGTCAATCCCTTCCGTGCCTCGATGGTGCTCGGTACACCGGGATCGGGTAAGTCCTACGCCATCGTGAACAATTACATCAAGCAGCAGATTGAGAAAGGCTTTGCAATGTACATCTATGACTACAAGTTCCCAGACCTATCGGAGATTGCCTATAACCATTTACGTACCCATTTGGATGCTTATAAAGTACAACCACAGTTCTTTGTGATTAACTTTGATGACCCTCGTAAGTCGCACCGCTGTAATCCCATCAATCCAGCTTTTATGACGGATATATCAGATGCTTACGAGAGTGCGTACACCATCATGCTCAATTTGAACCGCTCCTGGATTCAGAAGCAGGGTGATTTCTTTGTGGAGTCTCCAATTATCTTGCTTGCAGCTATCATTTGGTTTCTCAAAATCTATGAGGGTGGAAAATACTGCACCTTTCCACATGCCATAGAATTCTTGAATAGACCGTATGCCCAGATATTCCCGATACTCACCTCTTACGATGAACTCGCCAACTACCTTTCTCCCTTTCTGGATGCGTGGGAGGGTGGGGCTCAAGATCAGCTTCAAGGACAGATTGCTAGTGCTAAGATACCACTTTCACGAATGATTTCTCCTGCCTTATACTGGGTGATGACGGGCGATGACTTCTCTCTAGACATTAACAATCCTAATGAGCCGAAAGTGCTTGTGGTAGGAAACAACCCCGACCGACAGAACATCTATTCGGCTGCGCTCGGACTCTACAATAGCCGCATTGTGAAGCTTATCAATAAGAAGCATCAACTTAAAAGCTCGGTGATTATAGATGAGCTACCAACCATCTACTTTCGTGGTCTTGATAACTTAATAGCCACAGCCCGAAGTAACAAGGTCGCTGTGTGTCTAGGCTTTCAGGACTTCTCTCAGCTGACCCGTGATTATGGGGATAAGGAGAGTAAAGTGATACAGAACACCGTGGGTAATGTTTTTAGCGGGCAAGTTGTAGGTGAAACGGCTAAGACGCTTTCCGAGCGTTTCGGTAAGGTTCTACAACAACGGCAGTCTATGACCATCAACCGTAATGACAAGTCCACATCTATATCTACGCAGATGGATAGTCTGATTCCTGCAAGTAAAATTTCAAACCTCACGCAAGGAATGTTTGTAGGAGCAGTGTCCGATAACTTCGATGAACGCATCGATCAGAAAATATTCCACGCAGAAATCGTTGTGGATGTTGCCAAGGTCTCTGCTGAAACGAAAGCTTACCAGCCTATTCCTATGATAGCGGACTTCACAAACGAAAATGGCTCCGATAATCTCAAAGAGACTATTGAAGCCAACTACAAGCGTGTAAAACGGGAGGTTATGTCATTGATAGAATTAGAAATAGAGCGCATCAAAACAAATCCATCTTTACGTTACCTCATAAAAGAATAGCATACATCTCAAGAATCAATTCTCTCGACTGAGATGTATATACCAACCATTTTTTATAGGACGATATAACTCTATATTTGCAGAATATCTTTGGGCAACTTGATCCAAATCTTCTTCCGTAATTCTTTCTACGATATACATTTCAGTGCTGGGATCTAAGGCAACCTCTTTATCGTAGTTCTTTATATTATCCTCAAGATTTGGAGTATAGACATACTCCTTGTACCCTCCGCTGATAGAAATACCCCATGTATGAAAGAGCAAGCATACTTCTGATATCCCATCATACTGTATACTAATAATATCCAGTCTCTTGATTAAAGAGTCCAATTCCTTTTTATCTTTAGATGAAATAACATAGGCTGTACTATCTGTTTCGTCATAAGGGGGATAATGAAATCCATCGTACTTAACAGAAATTTTTCTCAATCTCTCAAATTCAGACTCGTAGAGATTGAAATGCTCTAACATTTGATGATCTGACGGCATATTATTTCTTGTACATCCAAAAAGCAAAAAAATGAATGCGATTAAAAAGAATATTGATGATTTAGGCATTTCTTAATATTTACAGGCTTGTTATCTTGATAAGATTTATAGATTTCTTCTATCTCTCCCTGCTCATTGCGCCTCTGACTTGGTGTTCACTCGTGCAGGGGCACGTTGCCGTTCCACAGCCAGCAGGTGACGCCAATGGCATCCTTGCTCAGTCTTCTTCCGAGTGCGTCATAGGCGAACAGGGCATCAAAGGCAAAATCTCCCCCTCCGGGAGGTCTGACCTCCTTCAGCGTTCCGTTCTGGTTCCAGATGTATTTCCATCGTTTTTGCTCGCTGTCCCACCACTTGCCTGTGCCCTTGTACCTTTCCACGAGCTGTCCGTCCCTGTCATAGACAAAGCGCCATTCCCCCGACTGCTCCAGCTTTCCTCCTCGGAGGTACTTGCGCAGCTTTCTGTCAGGGTCGTCAAAGAGGTTGCCCGCCTTGTCCGAGATACGGTACTCCTCCCTGCCATCGGCATAGACCGCCTTTTGCAGATGCCCGGTGGGGCTGTACTCATAGGTGGTGGTGCCAAAGCGGTTGTCCTCCGTCTTGAGTAGTCGATCGGCTTTACCCCAATGGTATTTGCGTTCTCTGCGCACCTTGGATGACTGGCGGATCTTGCTGTCGATGAGCCTGCCAATGTCGTCATAGGCAAAGCTCTGCGTTACGCCACCGGGGAGTATGCGCTCCAGCTCAAAGCCAAGGCTGTCATACTCGTGCCTGCTCTCAAAGCGACCACGGGCTTCCGCCTGTCCTGCCGAGAAGCAGGTCAGTTCCCCGAACTCATTGCGTTCGTAGGCAGGGTCGGCGTACTTCCTTATAGGAGGTGTCGGTAAAATAGTAGAACAGGTTCTCGCCGATGTCCCAGATATAATACCTTCCATCCTCACCAAAGCGGGATACATCACTCTCTATTTAGATGAACAACCCTATTGGGTATAAAGACCATTGCTTCATCTCCGATGGTTTCAAATACCCACTCATTCCATTGTTTATCTTTCCAACACTGTTTTTTGAGTTTTCTGAATAGGGATTGCACTTCTTTTTTTAACTCTGGGAACTCATTACCAGCAAAATAAGCTAAACGACCTTGAACGTATACATTTTCGTCTCTGATTTTTGAAGGTGTGTATTCAACAACAGGGCTATCATAAACAGAAATGGACAATTTACCTGACAAAGTATTTATTTGAGTAGCCAATTTTTCACGAGTTAAATAAATTTCAAAAGGCGTTTTAGGAAAGTCTTCTGTTTCTTTTATTATACTTTTATTCTCTCCGAAATAATCCCTTGCATAAAGAGAGCCAAACCTATCTAAAAGCTCTTGCCTTATAATTTGCTCCCCTTTTTCATCTGCAAAATAATTAAATTGTATTGAACTCATAATTAACCATAACTATTTTTTTCTATGTTTTTTACTTGGCACTTTCCAGTCATCGGCTTTATCGGGGTCTATAAGTGTTACCCGTCCCTTTTTATCGTGGAAAACTATCCTTACATCATCGCCCAAAGCCTCCCTAATATTCATAATCGCTCCTCGCTCTCTTGAAGACGGTCTAAATCCTCCACGAGTACGCATATCTCCGATTTGATGTACTTCAATTATATCTCCTACATCATTCCTTACTACTAAATCACCAAATCTTGATTGTCCATTTTTTAATTTTATCTGCCCTTCTGCTTCTACACTTTTGCCTAAACCTTTTAAATCATCTCGTAATTGGTCTTGAATACTCCTGTGTAGAGTACCACCACGACCGCTTAACCCAAACGGGTCTATCCAACTATTGGAATCGTGAATGTATGCGTAAAGTTGCATACCTCCTTGTAAATCTATGGGGTCTTGGCATATGTAATTTCCTGTATTCGGGTCATAGTATCTGAACCTGTTGTACGCCAGTTTGACTTCCTCGTCATAGTACTGTCCTTGGAAAAGGAATGGTATCCTGACGTAATCCTTGTAGGAAGTATAGAGCATGGACCGCTCCTCGATGACCTTCCCGTTCATGTCAAGCCTGCGGTACCACACTTCCTCGCCCTGCTCGTTGTACGCCTCCACGGGCGTGCCCAGATGGTCGGTCACGATGGAGTATGCCTTGTCGTCCTGGAACAGAGCCAAGGGCACGAAACTCTCCTCCTCAAAGAGCCATATCCTGAGGTCTTTTTGGTTTTCTTCTATCTCCCCATTCTCATTGCGACTCTGACTTGGTGTCCACTCGTGCAGGGGCACGTTGCCGTTCCACAGCCAGCAGGTGATGCCAATGGCATCCTTGCTCAGGCGTCTTCCGAGTGCGTCATAGGTGAACAGGGCATCAAAGGCAAAATCTCCCCCTCCGGGAGGTCTGACCTCCTTCAGCGTTCCGTTCTGATTCCAGATATATCGCCAGCGTTCGGACTTGCTGTCCCACCATTTGCCGGAACCCTTGTATTTCTCTACGAGCTGTCCGTCCCTGTCATAGACAAAGCGCCATTCCCCCGACTGCTCCAGCTTTCCTCCTCGGAGGTACTTGCGCAGCTTTCTGTTAGGGTCGTCAAAGAGGTTGCCCGCCTTGTCCGAAAGACGGTACTCCTCCCTGCCATCGGCATAGACCGCCTTTTGCAGATGCCCGGAGGGGCTGTACTCATAGGTGGTGCCAAAGCGGTTGTCCTCCGTCTTGAGCAGCCTGTCGGCTTTACCCCAACGGTATTTGCGTTCTCTGCACACCTTGGATGACTGGCGGGTCTTACTGTCGATGAGCCTGCCGATGTCGTCATAGGCAAAGCTCTGCGTTACGCCACCGGGGAGTATGCGCTCCAGCTCAAAGCCAAGGCTGTCATACTCGTGCCTGCTCTCAAAGCGACTAGGGGCTTCCGCCTGTCCTGCAGAAAAGCAGGTCAGTTCCCCGAACTCATTGCGTTCGTAGGCAAGGTCGGCGCCAAGAGAGCTCGTAAGCGTGGCTATCTGTCCAGACTTGTCATAGGTACGTTTGATAACGTGTTCATTGCTCCGCTCCTCCACGGGCAACCCCATGTTGTCGTAGCGGAAACTGACTATAGCGTGTTCATTCCTGGCTTCCGCCAGCCGTCCGGAGGCATAGTAGTCGTAAGTCTGCTCTTCCGCCTTGTCGTAATCGTGGGTAACGCGCGTAACCCGTCCGCACCTGTCGTACTCGTACTCCTTGAACTTGCCGCTGGGAAGCGTTTCCTTGATGACACGACCCGCACGGTCACGGACATATTTCCTCACGCCACCGTCGAACCCCTCCTCCTGCAGTACGTTTCCCGCGGCGTCCATGGCAAAGGCATAGTGCTCGCCCTTCTCGTTGATAATTTCGAGCAGCCTCTCCTCACGGTCATGCAGGAAACAGATGACGCCACGGGCATCCTTCCGGCGCGTGAGCTTCCACATCCCCTCATAGCCGTATTCCACCTCCTGATGGTCGTCCTTGTAGGTGAGGAGATTGTCGATGCCGTCGTAGGTCAGTACCATCCTTACATAGTAGGAATCAATGGCCTCTTTGATCAAAACGATTCCCCCAAAAACACAACCTTCATTACATAGGGCGTAAATTCGAGTAAAATGTGCAAAAGCAGTCAGAGACAACATGTAAACCTTCTGAGAAATCATACTCTGTTTCAAAGAATAAAATTTTGCCCGAAAATAAATCAACCCAATATTGATTTCCTGCTGCATCATTTCCTATCGGTATATGTCTTGTTGTAAAGTCATCTGGTAGGTCAGGGTTTTTCTTTGCAATATCCCAATAACGTTCAAGCCTACCATTGACGTCGTATAAGGTTTCAACTTCCAACTCGACATCTAAATCACTTTTAAGGATTAACCCATCTGGGAAAAATAATCCATTAAATTGTAATAAAAACTCCATGTATTCATCTTTTCCCGGGAATTCCCATTCGCAAAAAAACAGAACAATGTTCTCATACGATATCTTTCTCCCGATTACCTTCTTATTGGTAGTTTTATCTATAAATGAATTATTTAGCATAACTATTTCGTTTGTATTTTTTCCAGTTTGCTCTTCACGATCTTTAACACCCCCTCTATGTGATAATTTCTGATGGCTTTCGCTTCGAACAAGTTGCATTTCCATTGAATTTGTGTCAGGATCGTAACACCCTCAAACGAGGAGCCCACACTCAGGGACAACTGGGTGCTGACGCTTTCAAAGTAACCGTGGGAGGTGGAAGGCGAAGACATAGGCGGATTATTTATAATGGTAGTACAGGTAAACTAAGGTAAGAAGCAGGAGGACGGCGAGGACACCCTTCACGAACCGGACGGCATTCCTGCCAAACAGGTCAATCCACATTTGCGTAAAGTCGCTGTTCCCGCTGGGCAGCAGCGTCCATTTCCAGTCAAAAATCAACCCTATGAGATACAGGATTACAAGGAGGATTGCCACGAGAAGCCCATATTGCGGATGTTCCCGGAGGTAGGCAAACAACTTGCCGAAAAAATCATTCAATTGTTCCATAATCTGACGGGATTTGTGGAGGGGTTTTCATTTGTTGCTGGTACATTGACGTTCCCTGAAAATGGTTGACTTATTTTTTGCTGAAACTGATTTCGGTTGACATCGTTTTCGTCGTCATACTAGAATGAGCTGTCTTGACTTTTCAAAGATACTGATTTTAGTTGACTCTGGTAGTTTGAGGTAGTTTGTCGTGGTATACCCCGGGCTTGTTTTTTTTCTTTTTCAAATCGGATAAACTCCCCGTCGGCAATGTAACAGACTAAGCCAAACGCCTGTAGCGGAGCGGAGGGCGTTTGGTGTGTCAGGGGTATTGCCGCTCTTTGTGTTCCGATTGAAAATGAAAAATCCAGTCTCTTCTCTCTTTGCTGAAATAAGTTCTATTTAGCTGGTTACTAGCTCCTTTGACTCTTTGTCTTTTCGAGCTTTCTGAATTGTGTCTTCACGATAGCTGCGCCATCGCTTCTTCAGGGGACCCGTGCATTCCCTAGCTTCTTGTGGGGTCATATAGTCGATGCTCATATGAGGTCGAATGGTGTTATAAGTCTCTATAGCTTTGCTGATTGCGCGATTTGCCTCATCAATGCTACGGAACACTTTGCCCTTTAAGAATTCGTTCTTAGTGGTACTGTTGATCCGCTCTGACTGGGATTTCTCTTTGGGGTCTCCTGACTCTATCATGCTGATTTGTATTCCTCTTTTATTGAGCATGTTAGTGTACTGCCGACTCGTATATTGGGTGCCTCTGTCGGAGTAGTGAATGAGATCGGAAGCGTCCTTTTTGGGGAGCCGCTTGAGGGCTTGCTTTAGTGCCTTACAGGGGTATTCTGAGATCAGACTGCCCCCTAGACTATAGCCCACGATCTCCTTCGTATAGTTATCCAAAATCAGGGATAAGAAGCAGAACTCAACGCTGTTGTCCCCTCGCTCCAAGGGGATGTAGGTGATGTCACTGCTCCAAACCTGATTACCTTTAAAATTAGATCTCCCTCTTGAAGTCTTATACGGCCCCCTTCCACTGTAGTTTCTATCCAAAGTGACATATCTTCGGTATCGCAAACATCCATAAGCCTGATTTCAGAACTACTAGTAATTGTTTCATCAATATGATAAAACTTGGCAGTTAGTATTTCTGAATGCCTACTCATAAATAGAATTTCTTGCTTAATTCTTTCCAATTCTCGTCGTTTTGCAACCAACTCCTGATTATTTGGAGAGTTTCTTAACCCTAACCTTAGGTCGAGTATGAGTTTTTCGATATATGATAATATAATATCTCTCGTTGTTTATCCGTATCTATAAATTAAAAACTATAACAATAAAAAAGAGCAGAAACTGGTGATTGCCAGAAGGAGACTTCTGTAATATCAAAGCCAAGATGCTTGCAATATTCTATTAGAATAGATTTATTTAATCTTGCGGATATTTTTCTTTTTTGATAATAGTTTTTATTCTCAAACGGCAAAACATCTCCTTTTTCATAAAAGATCCAGCGAGTGTCTTTTAAAGAATAAATAATTCTTTCAATTTCCCCATGAGAAAAAATCATCATATTCATAGGGGATGCCGTCCCATCTATTTCAAAATGAAAACAACTCTTTTTAATTTTTGAAGATAGTACATTAAATAATGTAATCCATCCATCTGAAACTGATGAAATCATACAGACATATTTAGGGGATTGACTTGATAGAAAAAAAATGGCATTGTATGCTTCTTTTTTGTAGTTGTTTAACAAAATGGTTTGCTCATTTTTATCGAAACAAATCAAATTCTGCAATGCATCACTTTTTTTTGTCGTTTTATTTTCAAGCATATCCTTTGAAATATCATCTAAAAAGAATTCAATCTCTTCCATGGATGATTCAAAGACAGAAAAAATTATATGATTAATATTTATTCTCTGTCGTTCCCTGAAAATGGTTGACTTATTTTTTTTGCTGAAACTGATTTCGGTTGACATCGTTTTCGTCGTCATACTAGAATGAGTTGTCTTGACTTTTCAAAGATACTGATTTTAGTTGACTCTAGCAATGTGAGGTAGTTTGTCGTGGTATACCGTACCCCGGGCTTGTTTTTTTTCTTTTTCAAATCGGATAAACTCCCCGTCGGCAATGCAACAGACTAAGCCAAACGCCTGTAGCGGAGCGGAGGACGTTTGGTGTGTCAGGGGTATTGCCGCTCTTTGTGTTCCGATTGAAAATGAAAAATCCAGTCTCTTCTCTCTTTGCTGAAATAAGTTCTATTTGGTTGGTTACTAGCTCCTTTGACTCTTTGTCTTTTCGAGCTTACCCTTATCATCGCTTAGTACTACTGTAATAATGTTCCTTCTGAGTGCCAAGTTTGACATAAAAGATCAAACTACCAAATCTTGGGCGAATTTTCTTTTTCATCACTTCCTTTCCTTATAATTCCCTGAGACTTAGGAGAGGTCATTTTAGCTTATATATTTGCTGTCTGAAAGGTATTATTCAAATCAAACAGAGTGATTTATGGAAGCAAATAGCAATGACAATTACGTGCTGGTCTTAGAGGATCGCACCGAGGTAAAGAATCAGCAAGAAGCGGGGAAACTCTCCGTGGTTTCGGGCATTGATGATAAGGGCAAGCTCAAAACAACTGAGCCTCTTGAAGCTAATCAGGCGGCATTTCTAAAGTTCAACAGCAAGGATGGACTACTGAAGAACTTCATGACCAACTTTCTCAAGCAGTTCAACACCCCCTCCCATTTCGGGCTATACAAGGTGTTGGCGAGCAATGTGGAGCAAGGCGTAGACAACCTGCGTACTCTGCTCCAAAACCGAGAGGCTCCTGAAAGCAGACAGCAGTTGGCAGAGGTCGGTGTACCCTTTGAAGACTATCTACCACAGCAGAAGAAGAGCACAGCCATTAATGCAGACAAGGTAGACTGGAAGAAGCTCGACAGTCTCGGACTCTCCCGTGAGCGGTTAGAGCAGAGTGGTGAGCTAGAGAAGATGCTCAATTGGCAGAAGAGTAACCTCGTGACCATAGCTATCCCCATAGGAGATACGACTATCTACACAGAGGCTCGCCTTGCCTTCCGCACAGACAATGAGGGCAATATCGGGTTAGCCATCCACGCTATGCGTAAAGAACCACAGCTCGACTATCCCTATATGGGCTACAAGTTCTCCCCCGAAGAGAAGGAACAACTACTCGCAACCGGTAATCTCGGTAAAACCATCGAAGTAACACCCAAGAGCGGTGAACCTTTTGCAGCCTACGTCTCCATTGACCCACAGACCAATGAGATTATCGCCTTGCGTGCCGACCGTGTAAGCATTCCTCAAGAGATCAAAGGCGTCACGCTCTCTGATCAGCAATACAAAGATCTAGTGGAAGGCAAAGCGGTAAAAGTAGAAGGAATGACCGCTAAGAGTGGCAAATCCTTCGATGCTACGCTTCAGGTCAATGCAGAGAAGAAAGGCATTGAGTTCATCTTCGGAGAGAACAAGAGTCTCAAAGAGCGTCAGGAACAGCGACAAGATCGTCAACAAGGCAAGGCACCTCGCAAACTTTGTGGTCTAGAGCTGTCAGAGAAGCAACGAGAAGCCTTAGACAACGGTCGCACACTTTACCTCAAAAACATGATCGATAAAGAGGGGCAACCCTTCAATGCCTATGTCCGTATGGACAAAGAGCAGAACCGCCCACGCTTCTACAAATGGAACCCTGACAAGAAGCAAGGAACGGAAAAGGTCGAAGCCGTAGCGGAAGAACACAAGACGCAGGTAGCCGTGAATAATCACGGCAAGACCAACGAAGCTACCAAGCAGGTGAAAGAGCCTCTGAAAAAAGGGCAAACAGCACCCACTGCTGAACAAAAGCAGAAGCAGGACGAGAATAAGCAGAAGAAGTCTCGAGGACGTAAGATGTAACCCATAATCCTTTCAAAGACTATGACAACATGTATTATTGCTGAGAAGCCCTCGGTAGCACGAGATATAGCCCGAATCGTTGGAGCTACAACAAAGCAAGACGGTTATTTAGCGGGAAACGGTTACCTCGTCACGTGGGCTATGGGACACCTCATTACACTTGCCATGCCCGATGCCTACGGCCATTCTAATTACAAAGCAGAAGAGTTGCCCATTTGCCCCAATCCCTTCCAGCTCATTGTCCGACAAGTGCGTAAGGACAAGGAGTACCACGAAGACCCTGCAGCACTCAAGCAGCTCAAGGCAATAAGCTCCTGCTTTAATCAGGCAGATCGTATTATTGTGGCAACAGATGCCGGAAGAGAAGGTGAGCTCATCTTTCGCTGGATTTACCGACACTTAAACAGTCACAAGCCATTTGATCGCCTATGGATCTCCTCTCTTACTGACAAAGCTATTCGAGAGGGTCTAGCGAATATCAAACCAGGGAGTCATTATGACCATCTCTATTACGCAGCCCAAGCACGAGCAGAAGCTGACTGGTTGATGGGAATCAATGCCAGCCGAGCTCTCTCCATTGCTTATCGTGGAGGCTACTCTCTAGGACGAGTGCAGACCCCAACTTTGGCCATGGTGTGTCATCGCTATATGGAGCATAGAGACTTTACCTCTGTTCCTTATTGGAAACTCACTGCGACGATAGAGGACGAGGGCTTATCCATCAAAGCTGTGAGCCTACAGAACTTTGATAATGAAGCTGCTGCCCAAACTGCGCTCACTTCATTACGCAGTCTCGGCTCGCTTACGGTCACAGAGGTCACAAGAAAGGTAACGCATACAGCTCCACCCCTCTTGTATGACCTGACCGCTCTGCAAAAGGAGGCTAATGTACGTCACGGCTTCTCTGCAGATAAGACCCTCACCCTCGCACAGTCGCTTTATGAGAAGAAGTTCACTACCTATCCCCGTACGGGTAGCCGATATATCAGTGAAGATGTTTTTGAGGAAGTTCCCGACCTCCTTCGCAAGATTGGCACACCATTACCCCAAGAGCTGAACCGCCACTCCGTAGATGACAGCAAAGTTACCGACCACCATGCCATTATCCCCACGGGAGAAACCGCATCGGCATTGTCGGTAGATGAGACCACGCTTTATCAAATGGTCGTTACCCGCTTTGCAGAAGCATTCTCAGCACACTCAGAAGAGGAGCGTATGCAGGTAGTACTCAAGGACGAGACCAACAGCTATGTCTGGAAAGCGTGCCGTCAAGTCTCTTTGGGTTGGAAATCTGTGCAGAGTGCTACTCCTCAAGAGCATAAAGAGAGCGAGGAGGACGAGCCGATTTTGTCCTCTTTGCCCAACTTGACCGAGGGGCAAACTTTACCCCTGCAACAAGCAGACATAATCGAGCAAAAGAGCAAGCCTAAGCCACTCTATACAGAAGCGACCCTGCTCTCTGCTATGGAGCATGCAGGCAAGGAGGTAGAGGATATCGCAAGTAAAAAGGCTTTGGCAGAGTGTGGCATAGGCACTCCTGCCACACGAGCCAACATCATTGAGACACTCATCCTACGTGACTATATCCGTAGGGAGAAGAAGAGCATAGTCCCGACGGAGAAAGGATTAGCCGTCTATGAAATCGTTAAAGATAAACGCATTGCCAATGCGGAGATGACCGGAGCATGGGAGGTGGCGCTAGCAGCAATCGAGGCAGGAGGTATGGACGCGGGTAAGTTTGCACAAGGCATCAACTCCTACGTTTCCACCATTTGTGAAGAATTGCTCTCACTCGCACCTGCATCTAGGCAACAAAGGTATCCCACATATCACTGCCCTAAGTGTGGTCGTGAGAGTGTGGGGATCTATGCCAAGGTAGCGAGATGCAAGAATGATGATTGTGATTTCCACATATTCCGTGAAGTATGTGGTACGTATCTCTCCGATGAGAACATTCGCGACCTCATAACCAAGGGGCGTACCCCAATCTTGAAAGGTTTGACGAGCAAGGCTGGTAAGAAGTTCAATGCCCGATTGGTTCTACAAGAGGATGGTTCGACCAAATTTGAATTCGAGCAAAAGAGGAAGAAGTAATAGTCCGCACAAGCGACATAGCTCAGTGCCACAACTATCTCTCAGGACATTTTCCACATGTTCTATCGTACTTAATAGGAAGCCACTTGGAGAGCCTTTGTGGTTTCATACGGAGGAAACTCTAGTTTCATAGGGGAGAAACTGCAGTTTCATGGGGAAGAAACTCCAGTGCCAAGCCTATGGGAAACTTTTCCCATACGGATGAAACTGTGGAGTGACGGGGGAAAACAACATTTCCATACAGACTAGATTCCACTAATTCACGTGAGGAACAAACAGATCAAGTAATCGTATTTCCATTCTCCAGGAAGGTATTTCAATTCACTTCGTAGGACTGATTTCCTCCCACAATGGCTGACAACTTATTATCAACAAACAGAGTACCTCTATGGCATACAACAAGAAAGCAGTTTTGGCAGCGAATTCAGAAGCAATCCGTGTGGTGCTGCGATTAGAAAAAGAGCATCGTATGGCTACCGAAGCAGAGAAACATATCTTGCGTGGCTACCAAGGTTTCGGAGGTCTGAAGTGCGTATTGAACCGCACAGACACGCCAGCGGACATCCGCTATTGGAGTAAGTCGGAGGAAGAACTCTTTGCTCCGACACAGCAGCTCAAGCAGATGATCTATCGGGAAGCGGTCGATGCTCACACCGCCAAGCGGTACTGGGAGAGCATCAAGGCAAGCGTGCTCACCTCATTCTATACAGATAGACGTATCGTCTCTGCTATTTCAGATGCTCTAGCAACAAGTGGTGTGACGCTCAAACGGTGCCTCGATCCCTCCTCGGGGATGGGGGCATTTGCCGAAACATTTGCCAATCAGGTGGGCACTGTTGATGCCTTGGAGAAAGATCTGCTCACGGCTCGCATCAGTCAGGCGTTGCACCCCTATGGCGAAGGCAACATCTTCGTGCGAAATGAACCCTTTGAAGCGATAGCACCCCTAGAAGAGACGGAGAAATATGACCTTGTAACCAGCAATATCCCCTTTGGAGACTTTATGGTCTATGACCGTGAGTATAGTAGGGGAAATGATCTCTTCAAAAAGGAGTCAACACGAGCCATTCATAATTACTTCTTCGTAAAGGGCTTGGACTGCACTAGAGAGGGAGGTCTCGTTGCATTTATCACTTCACAAGGTGTACTCGATGCAGCACTAAATGAGCCAATCAGACGCTATTTGATGCAAAACAGCCGACTCATCTCTGCTATCCGTCTGCCATCAGGGATGTTTAGCGAGCAGGCAGGGACTGAGGTCGGAAGCGATTTGATTGTCCTGCAGAAGCAGTCGGGCAAGGAGATTGGCGAGGAGCTGGAGAAGCAGTTTATTCATACAGTCTCTGTACCCAAGGGGGATGGTTTTACTATGGCATTCAACCACAACTCACTTTTCGAGGGCTCGTGGGATGATGTGGCACCTCGCACCATAGCCACCAGTCGTGAACTGGGTAGAGACCCTTACGGCAAGCCAACTTGGAAATATCGCTTTGAGGGAACTATGGAGGATATGGCTGAGAGTATCCGAATACAGCTCACGCAAGATGTAACAGCACGTTTTGATCGCAAGCTCTATGAGACGGGAATAGCGATGAGCGAAGAAGAGCGACAAGCAGAACAGAAGCTCCACAGCCTAGGCATAACGACTGAACCTCTCATAGAAAGTCCCAATCATACAGCAGAGAATGAAGTGGATAAGGAGGAAGACAACGCTTATGATCTAATGCCTGATAGCATTAAGAGTCAACTCCCCAAGCTATATGAGACAGAGAAGCAACTCATTGGCGATCGTACAGCTTATGTCCGATATTTCTTCCCGCTGGGAGCCTATACAGCCTACCTCTTAGAGTATAACCCAGAAGAACGTCTTGGGTTCGGAGCAGTTACAATGGGTTACGGTTGGGAGCTCGGCTACATCTCCTTGGACGAAATGAAGGAGGTTAAGATACATGGTTTGGGGATTGAGCGTGACCTTCACTTTTCTCCTACAGCACTGCATGAGATAGCCGAGCTAGAAGAGCTTGTCCAAGGACGGTATAGCAAAGAGGTGGTCGCAGAAGCTCCTAGTGTTGTAGTTACAGAGGTAGCACAAACAGAAGACCAGGCGGAAGAAGTCGTGGAGGGGCCCTTTTCAGAGGGGACTCCCATCAACTCCATCGAAAAGAGTGAATTGGTAGAACCCTCCCAGCAGGAGCAAGCCTCCTCAATTTTAGAGCCAGCGCCCGAAGGTGTGCCAGCTCTAACGTTACAGCATCAGTATGAAGCGGATATACGTACAGACCTAGAAGCCCCACGAGAGATGGGCGGACAGATGGTCTACTTTGATGATGACCATCATCCCGTGATGGATACTACTGATGTCGGTCTGGAACAAGAGGGTTATTTGTTTGCTCCCGAAGAGTATGAACTCTGGAAGCAGGAGGTTGCTCGTGTTAATAGGGAAATCAAAGAGGTCAATAAGCAACAGACAGCCTCTAAACCCAAGCAAAGCTCAGTAAAGCGTCCAAGAGCAAGAAGAAGTACTAAGCTCTCCTCAATCGAGCAGCCATCTCTATTTGACTTTGCAGAAGTGGAGAGAGAAGTACAGCCAGTTACAGAGGTTAAGAAGTCATTTGATGCTTCACCTCGACCATTCCTCTCTTTGCCCGACTCGCATCTACGAGATGGGTCGATCGTGCTACAAAATGGACAAGTGGGGTATCTCTCCAATCTGAAGCGACAGCCCACCTTTCATCCGATGGACTTACCCTATGAGCGCCTAACCAAGCTCAAAGCGTACATCGAGATCCGAGAGAGTTATCATCGGCTATACGACTACGAAGCGAACAATAGATGTGAGGATAGCGAGGAGCGTATAAAGCTCAATCGGCTCTATGACGACTTTATCAGTCGCTGGGGGTACCTTAATCAGAAGAGCAATACAGACCTCATCAAGATGGACGCAACTGGGGTCGAAATACTCTTCTTAGAGCGATCCAATCAGGGGAAATACATCAAGGCAGATATCTTTGATCATCCTACCGCCTTTGCCACTACAGAGGTGACAGTAGCTGCCGACCCCACGGAAGCTCTCGTCTCTTCTCTGAATAAGTATGGCTCTGTGGAGCTAGACTATGTGAGTTCGCTCCTCCCAAAGATGGAGGAGAGTGACGTCATCTCAGCTCTAGAGGGGCGTATCTACTACAATCCAGAAGTAGATGGCTACGAGGTGGCAGACAAGTTTATCTCAGGCAATGTGATAGATAAGAGTGAGCAGATTGAGTCGTGGCTACTAGAGCATCCCGATCATGAAGAAGCACAGCAAAGCTTAGCTGCCCTACGGGCTGCCACACCTACACCGATACCCTTTGCTGAGCTTGACTTCAACCTTGGGGAGCGGTGGATACCAGCTAAAGTCTATAGTGCCTTTGCCTCAGAATTCTTTGAGACAGAGATCACCGTCTCCTATCAGAGTACGATGGATGAATATGTTTTGCAATGCGATAGACGCAATGGGAACATTTGGCATAAGTATGCTGTGCAGGGAGAGTTCAGACGCTATGATGGACTTAATCTCTTAAAGCATGCTTTGCACAATACCATCCCCGATATCAATAAGAACAAAGAGGTCCGAGATCTAGAGACAGGCGAGACGAAAACTATCAAAGTGCGTGATGGACATGCGATACAGATGGCTAATGCTAAGATAGAGGAGATACGTCAGGGCTTTGTAGATTGGCTAGGCAGAACCCCAGAGAGCTTTAAGCAACAACTATCCGACAGATATAATAAGCTATTCAACTGCTTCGTGCGTCCCAACTTTGACGGTGCGCATCAATCCTTTCCCGATCTAAATCTGAAAGGGCTCGGTATCTCTGACCTCTACAAAAGTCAGAAGGATGCCGTGTGGATGCTCAAAACCAATGGCGGGGGTATTTGTGACCATGAAGTAGGGGCTGGTAAGACCCTCATAATGTGTACGGCAGCCTATGAGATGAAGCGCTTGGGCTTAGCAAACAAGCCGATGATTATCGGACTAAAGGCAAATGTTTTCGACATTGCTGACACTTTTAGAAAGGCTTATCCCAATGCTAGAGTTCTTTATCTGGGTAAGAACGACTTCAATAAGCAAAACCGCCAACGCATCTTTAACGACATCAAGAACAACGATTGGGATTGCATCATATTGACCCATGAGCAGTTTGGGATGATACCTCAAGCTCTAGAGATACAGGAGGCAATCTTGCAAAAGGAGAAAGACTCTATAGAGGAAAACCTAGAAGTCCTTCGTCAGCAAGGTGCAGACATTTCCCGAGCGATGCTCAAGGGATTGGAGAAGCGAAAGCAGACCCTCGAAGCCAAACTACAAGGCATTCAAGATAGTATTGCCGAGCGTAAGGATGATGCTGTGGACTTCAAAATGATGGGCATCGATCACCTCTTTGTGGACGAGAGTCATCAATTTAAGAACTTGATGTTCAACACCCGTCACGACCGAGTCTCTGGCTTAGGTAATCCAGAAGGGTCACAGCGTGCACTCAATATGCTCTTTGCCATACGTACCATTCAGGAGCGGTCGGGGAAAGACTTAGGAGCTACTTTTCTCAGTGGTACGACCATCAGCAACTCACTCACAGAGCTCTATCTGCTCTTCAAGTACCTACGTCCTCAAGCACTCGAAAAGCAAGGCATCAATAGCTTTGATGCTTGGGCTGCTGTCTTTGCGAAGAAGTCTACCGACTACGAGTTCTCCATCACCAATGACATCATACAGAAGGAACGCTTCAGAACCTTCATTAAAGTGCCAGAGCTGGCAGCCTTCTATGCGGAGATTTGTGACTATCGTACCGCTAAGGATATCGGTATTGACCGCCCAGAGAAAAACGAGATATTGCATAACATACCGCCCACGCCCGAGCAGGAAGAGTTTATCGGCAAGTTGATGGAGTTCGCCAAGACGGGAGATGCAACCCTTTTAGGACGAGATGAGCTATCGGAAAAGGAGGAGAAGGCTAAGATGCTAATCGCAACGGACTATGCCCGCAAAAGATTCAAGAATCTTGTATCTTTCAGATAATCAACAGAGTAGGAAAGATTGTGGAGCAAAAGGGTTACGAGTTGGAAACGAGCAAGTTTCTTTTCCCATCTTCATTCTGCAGTGCTTCAAAGAACTCTCTATTCAATATCCGCAAAGATATAAAATCTACTCAAGATGGTATGCTAGATTTCAAGCTTATAGGATCAAATTTTACTGCATAAAAAGGGTAAAACAATGAACGTCAAGAGCGATTTCCAATAGTAAGCGCAAAACGAAGCGTACAAAAGTACCTTCCCTTGTAGGTAGTTCCAGAGGTGGGTCAAAAGATTTAAATGGAATGTGCGTGAGCTAACTCCCTACGAAGTTTTTTTTCCTACATTTGTAACCGTCTTGCACTTGACACAGGAATGTGTGGAGGCCAGAGCGGGTAGCTTAACATTTTGTTATGTCACAAATATGGGCTATATTTGTGACATGGGAAAGCAATTAAAAAGTACACATCAGCTTATCAAAGAGGCTGTTATTGATTCTGGAGAAGGGTCGATACTTTACCCTAACCAGTTTGCTCCTTGTGGCGATAGCACCGCTATAAGACAGGTGCTTAGTCGCATGACCAAAGAGGGTTATCTTGTGAGGTTGGCTCATGGGCTCTATTATTATCCTAAGGTGGACACCAAGTGGGGGACTGGTATTATTTATCCTTCCATTGAAGAGGTGGCTAGGATAATTGAAGAAAGGGACAAAATCACACTTATACCCTCTGGCACTTATGTCCTAAATAAATTAGGTCTTTCAACTCAAATCCCAATGAATGTAGTGTACATCACTAATGGATCGCCACGAACAATAAAGCTGGGAAAGGGTCGAGGCATTCAGCTGAAAAGGTCTAATGATATGAACAATTTTGCATACACCTCAGAGTTGGTACGTATGCTTGTTTTTGCCTTAAGAGAGATTGGGCAAGGTAATCTAACGGAGGTGCATAAGAGCATTCTAAAAAAACATCTCCGCTCAATTTCAGAGGAAGAATATAAGAGGGATATTCACTTGGCTCCACAATGGATACAAGATGAACTAAACAGACTGAGAGAACAATGATATTTACAGACTTATCAAAAGAGGAGCAAAGAGAAGTACTGGAAATTGTCAGGCCACGAATTGGTGATATCCCTCTTAGTGTAATAGAGAAAGACTGGTGGGTAACTATGGTACTTCGAGCCCTATTTTCCTTACACTATGCGGATCAGCTCTCTTTCAAGGGTGGTACTTCACTCAGTAAGTGTTGGAATCTGATTAAACGCTTTTCCGAAGATATTGATATTGCAATTAATCGTGAGTATTTAGGGTTTGCTGGTCAGCTCTCTAAAACACAGATAAGTGACAAGCTAAGAAGAGCCTCATGCTCTTTTACAAGAGAAATGCTAAAGACTGATTTGGAGAAAGCGTTAGCAAGTCTATCAATTGACCCTTCGCTTTTTGAAGTAAGTGTCAATGTTACTTCTATTTCCACTACAGATCCAGAGGTGATAGAGGTTGCATATGAGTCGCTTTTTTCCGAGGAGACTGATTATCTCAAACCTGTCGTTAAAATAGAAGTAAGCGGACGCTCTATGTCGGAGCCTTTAGAAAGTGTAATGACTAATTCTTGGATTGATCAGTATATGCCTAATACACCATTTGTGCAAAAGGAGTTTAAGGTCTTAGCTGTCAGTCCTGAACGAACATTTATAGAGAAACTTTGTCTGCTACACGAAGAGTTCGCAAAAAAGGAGTTTTCCTCAATCAGATCCGAAAGAATGAGCAGGCACCTATACGATGTCTACAAGATTTCTAAGACAGAAATCGCCACAAGAGCCTTAAGTGATCCAACGTTATACGCCTCAATAGTGCAGCATCGTAGTATGTTTATAGGACTGAAAGGTTTTGACTACCGAACGCTTGCTCCACAGAAGTTATCTATTGTACCACCGAAAGAAGTTCTTGATGAGTGGAGATCAGATTACGTCGCCATGTCTCAAGATATGATTTACGAAGAGACACCAAGCTTTGATAGTCTCTTGAATGAAATAACTGAACTAAATAAGAGCATAAATAAAATTGCTTGGACATTATCTTTATAGCTTTCCATATACCTACCTATTTATCCAGACTATAGTTTACCGTACCCTTTAGCCCTTATATTGAGAATGTGCGCTTCGCAAAAAAAACTAGGCTATAAAACTCCCTATGAAGTTTTTTCCTACATTTGTAACTACGTTGCACTTGACACTGGAATGTGCGTGGCTTTAAATACTATAACACATTATGATGTTAAGAGATAATTTTAATTCATCAGAGAACTATCAAAGCAATATTGACTTTGATCAAAATTGCATAAGTCGTGACTTAAAAGAATATGAAGTCAATACTACTTCTTGGGATGATGAACGAGTTTATGCTCAGATGAATGATTTAGTAAGAAAAAACTATCAAGTTTTCATTTCTAAATATTCAGCAGGTTATCCTGTATTGGAACTAATTCCGGACTACCTTCAAGGAGTACAATTCATAAAGAAAGGATGGAATGCCGATGCTGGTTATGTAACAATGTTATGGTATCTATCTATAGGAGTTATGCTTGAATGTCATAAAGAATTACAACAATTATCAATACTCCTAAGAGAACATTCGGTTAAAGACAAACTTTTCAGCTTCTTAGTTAACAATACACAGGATTACGCATCAGAAAAACTTCTTTGGACTACTCCCTATGCAGGACTTATCGAAGTGATAGAGCTTGCGAAAACTAATAAGGAAAAGGCTGTAGAACGGCTCCAAAAATACATTAAAAAGGAATGGTATAAGGGGCATTCTGATTGTGGCTGGTATAATGATCATAAAAGCAAATGGGGTGTTCATTTTGGCTATTGGAGTTTTGAAAGTGGTGCTTTGGTGAAAATACTAGGCTTAGACGATTCCTCCTTACAAGGGTTGCCTTATTATCCTTATGATATGGTACATTGTATGGAGTAAGTTTATTTCTGTAATATCATAATATATGGAACGACTAACATTTGAAGAGAGGAACCAAAATAACTATGTTAAACATAGTGATGTTTCTATAGAAACCATCAATAAATATAAAGGAAAACTTCCAGATGAGTTGTTGAACATTTGGAATATTATGGGGTATGGCATTTATGAGAATGGCTTTATACAATTAGTAAACCCAGACGATTATGATTTTGTTTTTAAGTATATCGACAAACTATTAGAGCCTTCTATAGTATTTGCAATAACAGCAATGGGTGATTTATTAATTTGGGAAGGAAATAAAAACTGGACGATTGCACCTAACGAAGGAAATAGAGTGAAAATTATAAACGTTAGAAAATGCATAAGCCGTGCATTAGACTCTTTTAGAGGAGCCATTGATATTTTTTTTGATGACTTTTTCATTGCTCATAAGGACTATTTTGCTTCTAAACCCTACTTAGATATTAAAGGAAAACTTCCAAAATTACAATATGGTCAATGCTACGGTTATGTTCCAGCATTGGTCTTAGGAGGGAAAGTTTCTAATAAGAACTTACAAGTTGTAGATGCCAAGACCTATATCGACATTATCGGACAGGCTGTAGGAAAAATCATAGATTTAGAAGAATAAGATAATTTTGTTCTAAAGAACTGTTATGCTCCACTTCACACGTAGTCTAAAGAAAGAGTTATCTTTTTACGGTTTTGAGCCTGTAAATCTTGTTACAGGTTCAGTGCTGTATGAAGGAATAGACTTTTTCTTTCCGGGGGCTTTGCCTTTGGAGTGGAAACGTGTGTACCACTCCGACAGCAACTTTAAGGGGGCTTTGGGTATTGGTGTCCATAGTCTTGCAGATATGAGACTCTTCCTATATCCAATAGCACAA
Source organism: Porphyromonas somerae (assembly GCF_022845615.1). Taxonomy (NCBI): domain Bacteria; kingdom Pseudomonadati; phylum Bacteroidota; class Bacteroidia; order Bacteroidales; family Porphyromonadaceae; genus Porphyromonas; species Porphyromonas somerae. Next base: position 1,929,260 of record NZ_AP025559.1, read on the forward strand.
TGTATTGGGTTGCTACTTGCGGATGGAAGAGTATGTGGCTTTGACTATGTAGAAGAAGGTGAAGTTGATTTCTGTCGGGTCAACAGATTAGAACTTCGTAAACATCCAAAGGGATATGAGGTGTATGATTTAGAGAAGAGATTATTCTATAATTTTGAGTATTTCAATCGTGCTGCCAACTCCTATCTGCTGACTTCTGTTACCGACTTGGATGGCAGGAGCATCCGCCTTTCCTATGAGAATGGCGTGCTTGCGACACTCACCGATGCCTGCGGTCGCCGGGTCACAGTCCGACATACGGATGCGGGATTCATTGAGAGCCTCCACCTGAGGATGCCAGACGGAAGTTCCGAGCAGCTTGTTCGCTATTCCTATGACGGACAGGGCGACATGGTAGGCATTACCGATGCATTAGGGCAGACGACAGGAATCCACTACGAGGATCACCGTATGGTAGCGAAGACCGACCGTAACGGGTACACGTTCTTACGGAATACCGCCCCCTTACGGCTGGTATCAGAGGCTTGATAGCCTGCTTAGATTGTTGCATCCTATTCTGCACGGCTGTATAGCCCACACCACGACCGATCTCCGAGGCATGGATGGGTGTACTTACCTTGTCGCCTTTATCATCAGTCGGTACATAGACTAGTCCATCGTACTTCTTCCCTCGAAACTCTGTTTTGACTTCTTCCACGGCAAGATTGTAGTGGGAAAGAATGGCATTGAGTTCTCCCAACGAACAGAAGCGATAATGCTTCAGAACAGAACGAGCTATAGATGCTACCTGCTCTTTGATATTTCCTTTTGCCATATCCACCTTTGAGAGCTCTTGTAGTGGCTTATCTGTAATCTCTGTGCTGGGAATTAGATGGTACTTCTTTTCCAGCGCATCCGTAATTTTCTTACTTCTTCTGCCTTCAAACTTGTCATTGATCTTTCGACCATCACCATCTACCCGAAGCGATACGATGTGTATATGCTCACGGGCGATATCATTGTGCTTGAACACAATGTAGGGTTGCTTGCCATAGCCCAGAGCCTCCATGTACTCCTTAGCTATCTGCGAGAGCGTTTCATCGGACAGCTTCTCGTCTGGATGGGGATTGAGCGAGCAATGGAAGACCATTTTCTTTGTTCTACACTTTTCGGGTATCAATGCCTGCATATCTGCAACTACCTCCGACATCGTATATTCGCCCGCTCTGTTTTGGTACAAGCCATGTGCCAATAAGAGTGTCGCTTCCTTCTTAGTCACCTTCTTGAAGTTGTAGCCGAGCGCACCCCCGAGGTTCTCCGTTGCTGAAATCTTGGCAATCATTACTTGCGGTAATCAATGGTCAGAGAGACAGCCTGCTCCTGCAAAGCAATAATCCGAGCTGATAGTTGCTCCAGTTTCTCAAGCAGTATCTGAGCAGTCTTCACGCTATGATAGCTGTTGATGGCTCGTACAGCTTGGTTATACAGCACGCCTATTTTATGTATCTGGGCAGTTAACTCGGATAGCTTACGATAGTACTCCACGGCAGACTTATCGACCGTTATCACCTTGAAATGCTCTCCCAATATCCTTGCTCGCACGAAGTCGGAATTCGTTTCCGCACCTGACTTATGGAACAAGTCAATCGCCCGTTGCTGGTCTTTCGGGTCAGGCAAGCGTACATGCCAGTTGTCCCAGCGAGGCTTTTCTGCCGCTTTTCGTTCAGAACGATGCTCCTCTTTCTTATCCATATCTATTTGTTTTCTAATTACGACTTTGGAGTAATTCTCTCCCCTTCGGGGCAAGGGTCTTTGTGGTATAAACTGAGTTTTGTGTTACAAAGACACACCTTGCCAATATCAAGAATTGATGCCACCCACTTAGGGGCGATTGGAAATTAGCTTTTGACTTTCTGAGCTAAGTTTTGAGTCTGGTTAAGACTTGACTCAGTTTTGACTTGGCTCAGTTTTGACTCAACTCAAAATTGACTTAGCTCAAGAGTTAGGTTTTGACTCAACTCAATTTTGACTTGACTCAATTTTGACTTGAGTTAAAACCCACTTCTTGACCAGACCAAATCTTGACTTACCCAACTCTTAACCGAAATCCCCTATGGCTTACTCATTTGACCGTAGGTAATTGTAAGTTCAGATTAAACGCTGAAAACGCACCGATGAAGTCAACAATCCCCAAAGAGGGACAAAAGAACGCACACCGATGGAAGAATTGACACTCACCGAGAGATTGTATGCCCTTGACGTCAGCGTTCCCGAGTTCAAATGAGTATCCGCTAAACCATATCTCAACTCACGTCGTTTACCCCTTTGTTCAATTACTTATTTCTCTTATATATAGGATTATAGTGCCTTTCAAGCATAGCTTGTATGTCGCTCTGTTTGTAGAGAATCTTGCCCCCAATTTTGTGATAAGCGATTGTTCTACTGTCTCGGTACTCTTGGAGCGTGCGACTGCTCAGTCGTAACAGCTTGCAGACTTCCTCACTTGTAAGGTAAACCTCTCCGCCCAACATAGGACGTGCAGTAGCGCAATAACGCTCCAGCTTCTTCAAGATGCCCTCCATCAGTTGTGCAAACATCTGCATTTGCGGGTCTTGTTGTGTAATGATTTCGTTCTCTGACATAGTTCATTCAGTGTTTGAGTTCAGTCTTTCTTTGCATTCAGTATCTCAGTGATGTCGCTCTCTTTGTAATAGCATTTATGTCCAATCATAGAGAACGGGATTTTACCCGTATCCCGATAGTGTTGCAGGGTGCGCTTGCTGATTCCGAGCCTACGGCATACGGCTTCATTGTCAAGCCATTCTTCCGTTTCGGGAGGACACCCGATAAGCCGTTCGATACGGTGGATGAAATCTGCAAAGGAGGAGCAGTGCTGCTCCCATGCCTTGCGGTCGATGATGATAAGTTTCATTGCATTGTTGTTGATTACGTTGTTAATACTCAGCAAACGAGCAGTTTTTCTGTCGATTGCCCTTCTTGTCGGATGCAAAAGTAACCCCTCTAAAGCGGAAAAAGAAAGAGTGAGGAAGAATAAGGAAATAGTTAGGACACAAGGGAAATGGTGAATACAAAAGCCTAGGCTATTGCGGTAATGAGATGAGGCGCTGGTTCGTTCCGTACTAGCGAAAATAAAATCAGATCACTCTCGAGTGTTTGATTGCTTCGACATCTCTCTATCAATTAACAGAGCAAGAGTACATACTTTGGCTCAATTGATTGGTGGAGGATTTGTTTTGTCGCTTCTTGCGTCCAAAGAGCCTGAGTATGCCGTATTCGTTCGGGCTTATTCTTTTGGCGGTTAGCCTATTGCTGCAAGGTTGGAGCGAAAAATACGACCGCACTAACAATCAAATTTTTGCAAGTATGATAGTAGCAAAGTACAGAGAAAGCCCTGCGGTGGAGATTTTTCACTCCATCCGCAGGACTTGACCTTGCAAGCAATCAAGGCAACCGCCATACCTTTGCCCGACCGAATATGGCTTCAGGTCTTTGAGGAAAGTTCACCTATAAAGGTTTAGATTGCGTTTTGTCTTGCTGTGCTATTGACTCGCAATAACCCTTAAAGGCAGAATGCTCTCTGTCAGTGAGTGCAGTCATATCCTCTTGTATCTTGTGATCGGTTATCTTTCCGTAGATTTGTGTCGTGCCAATATTGCTGTGTCCGAGCATCTTGCTGAGCGTTTCCATTGAGATCCCGTTGGATAGGCAAATTGTGGTTGAAAATGTATGGCGAGCCATATGAAAGGTCAAACCTTTCTCTATTCGGCATATCTGACCAATGTTCACACAAGCTAAAGACGCCTTGCGGGTGGTTAGGTTAGGGAATATCAAGTCGTCTACTTTCTTGTCTTTGATATAGAGTGAAAGGATTTGCTTGGCAATAGGCAAAAGTGGAATGATAGCTTCTACGTCCGTTTTCTGCCTTTTGATACGGATTTCCTCCGTACCATCTGCATTACGGATGATATGCTTTAGCCTGAGCCGTTGCATATCCACACGAGCCAAACCAGTAAAGGCACAGAATAGAAAGAGTTGCCTTGCCCGTTCGAACTGCCTGTCAATGATGGGTGTTTGTAATACTCGTTGGAGCTCCTCCGTAGTGAGATAACGCCTTGTGCGGTGTGGCAGTTCTGCCTTGTAGTCCGCAAACGGATCGATACGGATATACTTCTTCTGCTGACCGATGCCGATAAGCTTTCTTAGGAAGATGACCACAATCTGAATGGTGGCAAGGGAAAGGTTGCGCTCTGATTTGAGATAGAAGTCCATCCCCTCGATAAAGCCGTAGTCCAACAGAGAGTAGCGGATATCCTCCAGCGCTAAGCGTTCACGCAGATAGGACTTAATGAGCTGCGCTGCATAGATGTAATTAGCAAAGGTAGGCTTGGCAATCGTCAGTCCTACGCATGGACGCTTTTCCTCAATAAATAGTCGGGCTTCCTCCAAAAGAAATCCTTTGGGCTTGTCCTCTTCCATGAGTTCACATTTCAGTAGCTCGGCTGTGATATAGCCACGCTGCCATACTAATTCTTGATACTTCGCTTTGGCTTGTTCCTCTTTGGCTTGGAGATAGCGGTTGATTTCCTTTATCTCTTCGCCCGTTCCCTTGCATCTTCCCTTACGACTATCCCAAAGTTCGGGAGCAATCTCCTTGCCCGTGCTGTATTGCACCTGCTTTCCGTCTATAGTGATGCGTCCCATAATCGGACATTTGCCGTTCTTCTTTTCTTTGGACCGATTGATATAGAATAGTGTTTTGAATGTACTTCGTGCCATAATATCAAAGCTTCAAGGTGAATGTATCTTGTATGCGTTGCTGCACATTTTGCATCTCTCGATGGATTCTCTCGGAGGAAACAGCTGCATATACTTGTGTTGTTCTCAGGTTGGTGTGTCCGAGCATCTGGCTCACCGTTTCAATAGGCACTCCTGCTGAGAGCGTGATGAGCGATGCAAAGGTGTGGCGAGCCATGTGAAAGGTTAGCGGGCTTTCCATACCGATATTTCTCTGTATGTAGTGCATGCCGTTGTGGATGATGTCGTTAGTCGGCACTTCAAAGACAAAACCAGCACGCTTACCTCTGTACCGCTCCATTATCGCCCAAGCAGGTGGAAGCACCTGTACACGATACGGGGTCTTGGTTTTCATTCGCTTGCCCTTGATGCAGAGTTCACCTTCTTCCAAGACAATGTTTTCCTCTCTCAGATTACGGACATCGGAGATAGCAAGCCCTGAAAAGCAGGAGAATACGAACAAATCACGGACAATACGGTAGTTCTCCCATTCTATCTCCAAGTCAATGATGCGTTGCAGCTGGTCTTGTGAGATGCTTCTCGGCTCACCTTTGGGACGTTCATAGCTGTAGCCCAAGAACGGATAGAAGTCCAACACGCCTTTTTTCACCGCCATGCGGACGATGGCCTTCAAGGTGGATAGGGCACTCGACACGCTGCTACGTTTCAGTTTTCGGTCAATGGTGAGATAGTACTCGAAACCCTCGATAAAGGCTTTGTCTAATTGTGAAAGGGGAATGTCGCTTACTTTGTGTTTCTTCTGAAGATACTCACGAAGCAGGGATAGCTGATAGGTACGGAGTTTGAATGTCTTCAAGGCTCTATCAATGCCTATGCGTTCCTTTGTCTGTCTGAGATATTCCTCAAAACTCTGCAAGAGCAGGGCTTGACGGTGGATTTGCCCCTGATAAGCATCCCTCACATCGGTGGCGGTAAAGGATTCTTCTCTTTCACTGAGTTCGTGAAAGCGTGCGTGGATGAGTGCGGTGCATTCACCGAGTTTCTGATTGACGGACACCGCCATTGCACTCTTGCCGATAAGCCTTTGCTTACGACTGTCCCAAAGAGTAAGCGGAGTTTTGCATTTGGTGGAGAAGCCCGAATGGGTTCTGCCAACGGAGATTCGCCCGATGACAGGCACAAGTCCTTTCTTGTCGGTTCGTTTCGCCTGAACGAAGAACGATACTTTCAGTTTGTTTTCCTTCATTTTTCTGTCGTTTTTCCTAAATTTCCTTTGCTTGCAAAGGTACAGATGAACAAGTCTTCCTGAGCGATGCAGAAAAATGAAAGATGAAGAATAAAAACCTATGACACAGTTGTTTACCTTCAATTCGTAACCCCTTTTTGCTTTTTCACGGGTGGGTTACGATTTGGTAACGGAACACCTGCCGTTTGATGCTCGTTTTCGCTTACCTTCAAAATAGCAAGAAAATGCTAAATGATACTATTTCAAATAGTTACATTCCTTGCTTTTCCCTCTGTTTCCCTTGATTCTTAACAACTGATTATGCCCGCAAGATGAGCTTGGATATGCGAATGATAGACCTAGAAAAGTATTCGGACCATATAGACAACAAAGCCAGCCACTGTGCCAAGCTCCTCAATAACTACTATCAGAAGTATAACGAGCAGAAGGGAACACAGTTTGTCTTCAGCGACTTGGGTACTTACAAGCCAGGCGAGTGGAATGTTTACTCTGAGATTAAGCGTAAGTTGGTAGAGGAGTATCACATCCCATCTCACGAGATTCGCTTCATTCAAGAGTGTAAGAATGAGAAAGCGAAGAAAGCGATGGTGGAAGCGATGAATCGGGGCGATATACGTATCATCTTCGGCTCTACATCTATGTTGGGCACGGGTGTCAATGCCCAGCAACGAGCTGTGGCTATACATCATCTTGATACCCCGTGGAGACCGTCAGACTTAGAGCAACGCAACGGACGAGCTATCCGAAAGGGCAATTTAGTCGCCAAGGAGTTTGCCGACAACAAGGTCGATGTGATTATATATGCAGTGGAGCGTTCGTTGGACAGCTATAAGTTCAACCTACTACACAACAAGCAGCTTTTCATCAATCAGTTGAAGAGCAATCAGCTCGGTATGCGTACCATCGATGAAGGCTCAATGGATGAAGACAGTGGCATGAACTTCTCAGAGTATGTAGCTGTGCTATCGGGCAATACAAACCTTTTGGAAAAGGCTAAGCTAGACAAGAAGATTACCGCATTAGAGTCAGAACGCAAGAACTTCCTTCGTGAGCGAAATGGAGCTGTAGGTAAGTTGGCTGAGATTGATCATTCGCTCTCTTATCACACAGGCAAGATACAAGAGGCGAAGAAAGACTTAGCTTGCTTTGAGCGACGAGTGGAACGAGATGCAGAAGGCAACCCAGTCAATCGACTTTCAATTAAAGGTGTAGAGGGTTGTTCTGACATCAAAGTGATTGCTCATCGTCTTCTAGAGATAGAGGAAAAGGCTCGTACCAATGGTGAGTACAACAAGATAGGAGAACTTTATGGTTTCTCTGTTATGGTCAAGACGGAAAGTTCCTCGCAGAACTTATTTGACCTATCGGTGAACCGCTTCTTCGTAAAAGGGGAGGGTAGTATTTACTACACCTACAACAACGGCAAGCTAGCAAATGATCCTAAGCTGGCTTGTCTGAACTTCTTCAATGCGTTAGAGCGCATTCCCAAGGTGATCGAATCTCACGAGAAGGAGATAGCAAAGGTTTCAGCAAATAGGGAGGTCTACACCGCCATTGCCAATAGCTCATGGAAGAAGGAGGAGGATTTGCGTTCTCTCAAAGCTCAAGCAGCCGAACTAGATAGAAAGATTGCCCTTACTATTGCTCCACCTTCTGAGTCCGAAGAAGCATATGAACAGCGACAGTCTAACCAAGCCAGTGAAGAACCTTCGCAGTCGCTCCGAGTTTCTGAGCAAGCAACCATAAAGCCACAAGAGAGTCAATCTCAAAATCCCGACAACGACTCTCCCAAGAACGGCTATCGCCCTAAGTGGAGATAAAATGAATTGGCTATCACTACTTCACCTTGGACATTTTGCAAATATTTCCAAGGTCGCATCAAGGCGATTTCTGCATTTTTGTGATGTTCATATTAATAATGTCAAGTAAGATCTGGTCTATACTTGACATTATTGATATACCTGTCTTGATCATTAAGATTTTTTGAGGATGCTCAGTTCTTATTCGCTCTACTCACTTAGATAGGTGTTTCCTGGATGGTTCAAAGTGATTTCTAAGTTTATCAATGCCCGCTTGAAACTTCTTGGGGTTTAGTTGTTTGAGTTTTCTAATGTTTAATAGTTTCCACTGAACCGATGGATAAGTGCTTAGATTACCTGCACAGCAAAGAGACCAATTGGGTGATCCTTGCTCAAATGACAGCAGAAACTCCTTGTCTATTTCAGTCAAACAGTTATTGACCTTACCAATTATCTCTGTACGAGCTTTTTGGTAATCTGTATAGGTAAATTCTATATCGGTCATCCCATTGAACTGATTATCTAATGCATCTTCTTGATCAATAGGATTAGGAGCAAGGGACTCTACAAAAGGCTTATCACTTCCCAATAAACACAAGAAGAATCCATCCTTTATTTGTTCGATGCTTTGCATCTCCATGTATTTACAATCGAATAGATCTCTTGGATGCTGTCTACTCAATGCTGCCGTTATCTTACCTCCATATAGCTGAGAATAAGGTACTATGCGTGCTTTACAATAAGCTTGAAATTCTTCTTGTGCTTTGGTGCAAAGCTCGACGATTTCCACCTCTCCCAATACTCCTCGCTTAGTGCCGTTAACCTCAATCTTTACCATAGCACCATTGAGGCTACATTGTAGTTTCCATACATCAGGTTTGTGTGTTACCCTAATGCCTGGTATTGCTCGCTCTATATTGACTTTTAGCGTTTTCAAGTGCTCATTGATGTGTTTGAGACTCTCTTCTCGAGACTCAATCGGGATATAGGTCAAGTCAATATCCACAGAATAGCGTGGCATATTCTTGTGAAAGAGATTGATTGCCGTGCCGCCATGTACCGCAAATTGTTCAATGCGATAAACCAACGGCATTATTCGGACAAGTAGTGCTACTTGACTCTTATAGGTTTCATTATTCATACGAATTCAATTCTTTTGGCACAGTAATTAAATATTTACTGATGTAAACTCCCGATTTTACTAACTGCAACTTATGTGTCCCTATGTCGACTTTAGAAAGATCTAAGTCTTCAAACCAATAGTGTCCTGCCTTTTCTGCCATATATAGGAATACTCTTTTTACTCTGTAATTCTGAGTCGTTTCAATAAGATTTTGCACAACTTTGGGGCGCAGGGTGGTCAATTGTTCCATGATATAAAATAGGTCCATATAATCATATCGTTTTGGAGCAAGTAAAAGACATTCCATAAAAGCTTGTTCAGGGGCAGAAATGAGTAGCTCCCAATCTAAATGCTTTATAGTGGCAACCTCGGGTGAGCTAAATGCTGTTGTTGAGAAAGTCTCAAACTCTTTGTCAAACAGATCAAACTTGAGCCATTGAGGTAACTTCTCTTTATCGGTCACCATCAAACGAGGTTTCCCCATAGGAACGTAATGATTAAACCCATATATTTCTAGCGCAGAGTGAGCTGCTATTCGCATTTCCTTATGCAGTTGTTCATTATAGGACTGTAATGCACCAAAAGCGGATAATTCTTCTCCAGTTCGATACATTACTCCATTGCAAAGCGATGTTAGCCATCCTGAAGAACGATATTTATTTAGTAATTGCCTAGAATATCCTTGCTCAGATAACCACCTAGAAAAGAATAGCCCGTTTTTAGTAGCTCCTTGTAGAAGCAAGTTTATTTTATTCTCCATAAGTCTACTATCAGTTTACATTTAGAGTAAATATCCAACTGCAAAGATAGAGTAAGTTCTTGTTATCTCAAAGGAGTAGTTGAATTATCACTTAGAAATGTAAACCGATAGTAGACATTTTGGTTTTAATTCAAACTCACGTGCAGATTTTCCGAAGAAAACGATGCCGTTCATTCTGAAAGCTGATCACTCTTCTTCTTTTCTGCGAAGCATTTCAACTATTTCATCTCGGAGGAAGAGAACGTACATTCCACCCACTAATGCAATTTCTCAAGAATGATGCTGTGTACCTCATTGTATTTCTTGCTCTTGTCAAACAACTTTATCAATTCCTCATTCAAGTCAGCTTGACGATTCACTGACTCATTCTTTCGCCCTGATTTCTGTTAATGCGTAAACCTAACATCTACCACTCCTCTCTTCTTTTTAGCATCTCATCAATTTCCTCACGAAGGAACAATAGGCGACCATTAGCTTTGAGGTAGGGAATCTTACCCGCCCATACCCAATTGTAGATGGTCTTTTGCTCAACCTTTAGCAATCTAGACACATCAATGATGTCAAGATACTCAGGCTTGAGCGGTGGCTGTACAGCAGCGTCTATGGCTTGCTCTCGTAATACCAGCAACTGGTCTAGTTTTTCTTCCACATTCGCTAGCTTATCAAACAGTCGTTTTTGCCAAGGATCTTCTGTAAGATAGTCTAAGTATGACATAGTTCCCCTTTTTGATAATTCCCTGCAGTATCTTGAGACAAGATACGTTGCTCTCTCATATAGGATATATACTTCTTTGCTGTGCGCTCTTTGACTCCCAGCTCTCGCATTAAAACATCGCACAACTCTTGGTAAGAGAGACGGCGGTTGCTTTGAAAGATCTCCGTAACAATTGAGATCAATTCGTCTGTTTTTCGCTTCTCCTTATCCTCCTTAGACTTTTCACCACGATAGACATGCATCCCCAGCTCTTTATCCCATCCAAAGAGCATCATAGGAACATCTAAAGGGCTCCCATCTCTCACTTTCAAAGCCTTGACTACAGAGTATTCAGGATTGTCATCCTTTTCAATCGAAAGAATTCCTGCTGACTTACGTTGTAATTCTGAGCCTATGTGGCCACGAAGCTTGATCCCGTTTGGCACAAAGTGTAATACACAAATGATGCAGGTGTTATAAATCCCCGCTAGCCTGTAAAGCTCATCTACGACGGCGATACTCTCGGTCTCATCATTTGCAGAGCGCACTAAGTCTGCAATCCCATCAATAACTACTAAGTGTATCCCTCCATGTTTATGACGAAACAAGTCCATGCTTTCACGAATGAGTTTCAAACGATCCTTACGAGAAAGTGAGGCTAGATATAGAGAATGGTAAAAGTCAGGAACAGTCTCTACATCGGCTCTCCGTAATGTCTTTCCCAAATTCTTGTATAGTTGAGCCTCAGACTGCTCTGTGTCATAGTGCAAAACAGCCAAGGCTTTTGGATTGGGAGTTATTTCTAATCCTAGTGTTCGCTCTGAATCTAACCTTTCAGCACATAATGTGCCTGCAAGGATAGAACCAATGTAATTACTCTTGCCCGTACCCTCTCCACCTGTAATGCAGAAAAGATTGTCCTGAGAGCCAAGAGGGACTCCATTGACTGAGACAACCGACTTAGAAACATCTGGAGGATTGTCGTAATCAATCTCACAAGATTGCAATATCATCATTGTTTCGCTGTATAGGCTGGAAAACATTCGCGCGAGAAGATCTCTTAAATCCTGCTGACTATGGCCTAGGGCAAAGTAGTCAGAGATGTCTTTCTCCGTTTTGATACCGCTCAAAGGTAGTTGTAGTCTAAGTACTCCAAATTCAGAAAGCGCTTCCACCTGTTTCTGTGCCTCTCTGACCCCTGTTTCATCAGAGTCGTATAAAATGATGAGGTGTAAGAAGCGAAGTGAAAGACTTTCGATAATACCTCTTGGTATTTGTGCAGTCTCGCTATTGAAGCAAATAGCATTGAAATGGTGTGCAGAAAGGGAGAGGACATCTTTTTCTCCTCCCGTAATAAATAGGATATCTCCTTTATTAGGCAGTCGTGCTAGCCCAAATACATACTCTTCCGATTTTTCTCCACCATATAGAAACCTCAGTTTACTATTCGGGCGATATATTTTGACGAAATCGTTGTGAGCGTAACAGAAAATGGGTTCTTCGGAAGATGAGGTGAGCTTAAAAGGTTTTCCCTCTCTACTCACCGATTCGTAGCAAGACAACGATTTGACGTGGTATTGCTCCAATGTTTCCAAGGAGATCCCATATTGCTCCCAAAAAGCAAGTTCCTTTTGCGTAAAGGGGCGCTCATAAACTCGGAACGATTTTTTGTTTGCTATGTATTCTACTTTATCCATCGACCCTGTACACCTCTTTTGACTCTGTTCAACGGCTTGCCTAGGATAGGTGGAACGGGCTGCTTTCATGTTTGTGTCTCCTCTGTATTCAATAGAAATCTTTAGATTTAGATCCTGGATAATAGTCACTAGAACCTTCTTGAATTCAGATCGGACGTCAAGCCCCAAAATTGTTGCAGCAAACCAGAAGCAATCACCTGAGTATGCTTCATTTCCAAAGTCTTTCATTCGATATGAGTCTGACTTAGGATCAAAATAGATATTACAAGATGCTCGTTTGTCATCATAGAGAGGATTGCGAAAGTTCCGCTTGGGAACAAAGTCAATTGGCATATAGAAGTAGAAAACCTCTAATCCTCGATTGGTCAACTGCAAGACCTCTTCTTTTAGTGTCATAGCTCTTCAAAAAGATTTTGTGCATCTTCCCCCAAATAGCCTTTCAGTATACCATCCTTGTAAGCATTCAACCGTTGCAATGCTTCTATGCGTCTAAACCCTTTGAACGTCGCACGGCCTGATTTTACAGCTATATATAGACCCTTAAAAGGATAAAGGACGTGATTGCAGGATACATAGCGGTATGGGACAGCATTGGCATCTCGCCATCGAGCAAGAGAAGCTTTTGATATTCCTAATAGACGCATAACGTCTGATGAATTTAGCTCGATCTTTTCCTCAAGGACGCTATACTCTCTTTTGAGTTCTTTGATGAAGTCTGCAACTTGGCGTACTTCCTCTCGAAGTCCTTGAATTTCATCAAGAAGTGTGCTAGGGTTGTACGTTTCCATAGGATTCTGCCAATGTTTGAAAGGTTTCAGCTAGAAGTGGAAGTAGCTTCTTCAGTAGCTCATGTTCGGTTTCTTTCAGGAAGATCTCAATGAGACGTTCAATATTGGATAATGTGTCATCTATTTCAAGCGGGTGAAAATGGCGAAGAATACGTAGTAGGTCCTCTTTCTGCACTATAAGACATTGATTACCATGATGAGTTTGCACAGAGGCGAAAGATTCAACCGCGCCTAACGGCAAATGCAGAATGAGCGTATCCATACCAAAAGCTTCAGCACATCTTTGATAAGTACTGAGGCGAATGTCTCTTTGGAACTTGCAAGTCTTTACAAAGTTCGAGTAGTCTAATCCGCTGTCATATGCTATTTTCTTGACATTGTCACACGAAGCCAACATCATATCTAGTGTTGGACAAATGACATACAATCGTCTATCTCTTGCGGACTTAACGGGGCGATTTTTGTTCATGTTTCTTCTACTGTTGAATTATCACCTGCAAAGATCCTATTCAAAGCCCTTTATAGACGAATATCTAAACACCATTCATTGGTAATATTATACCAGTGTGTGCATCAACACTCTTCTCTGCATAGCGATAGCCCTTCATAGATCTTTTGGGCATATCCCCTCCATTGTTTTAGAAGACGTCACAATGTGATAAGCTGAAGTGAGTAGCATCTCATATAATGACCGCCAGTGCACGGTGCAAGCCTTATCTATATATAAGGGCTTGCACCGTGCACTGGAATTGTAGCCAAGAAACTTAGAGTAATTTTATTCTCAGATATTTGGAGGTTGTTCTACTTATTCGTACCTTTGAACCCGAGAAATGCAAGCGAGCAAATCTCACAGCAATAGCTATGAGTATTCTCAAAATACTCTCCTATGGCTACAATTTGGCTACAATTAAATCTTAGAGGAATATAAACGACTACGATATAAGGAGTTAGAAGGCTTGGTTTACAACCCTCTCTCTCCGCTAATAGCACTCTGAAATCAACGTCATAGAGCACAACACCGTTTGTGGGAACAATCAATGACTTAAGAGAAATACACAATATTTATACTACTTGCAATTTACAAGAAACATGAAAAGAGACGAGAAGGTATTTGACCTGATTGCACAAGAGAGAGCGAGACAGACAAAGGGTCTAGAGCTTATCGCATCCGAAAACTTCGTGAGCGACCAAGTGATGGAAGCGATGGGAAGCGTGATGACCAATAAGTATGCCGAGGGCTACCCTGGCAAGAGGTACTATGGTGGATGCGAGATCGTAGACCAATCCGAGCAGCTGGCCATTGATCGGCTCAAAGAGATCTACGGAGCTGTCTGGGCCAACGTTCAGCCCCACTCTGGTGCACAGGCCAATAACCCTATTTACCTCACCTGCCTACAGCCAGGAGATACCTTCATGGGACTCAACCTTGACCACGGTGGTCACCTCACCCACGGGTCTCTAGTCAATAGCTCGGGCATCATTTATCATCCAGTAGCCTACAACGTAAAGGAGAGCGATGGTCGTATTGATTACGACGAGATGGAGAAGCTCGCAAAGCAACACAAGCCAAAACTCATCGTAGGTGGTGGCTCAGCCTACTCCCGCGAGTGGGATTATGAGCGTATGCGTGCCATTGCCGATGAGGTAGGTGCTATCCTTTGGGTAGATATGGCACATCCCGCAGGACTTATCGCTGCTGGTCTACTCAAAAACCCAGTGAAGTATGCTCACGTAGTCACCTCTACTACACACAAGACCCTCCGTGGCCCACGTGGTGGTATCATCCTCGTTGGCAAAGACTTTGAGAATCCTTGGGGCAAGAAGACCAAGAAGGGTGAGACCCGCACCTTCACTTCACTTCTCGACTCTGCCGTATTCCCAGGGCTACAAGGTGGACCACTAGAGCACATCATCGCAGCAAAGGCAGTAGCCTTTGGCGAAGCACTACAGCCAGAGTTCAAGGATTACCAAAAGCAAGTACTCAAGAACGCCGCCGCTATGGCCGAGACCTTTGTAGAGCTAGGCTATAAAGTGATCTCCAATGGTACCGATAACCACTTGATGCTGGTAGACCTCCGCCAAAACTTCCCCGACCTTACCGGACGTGTGGCAGAGACTGCACTCGGCACAGCCGATATCACCATCAATAAGAACATGGTACCATTTGACACCCGCTCGGCTTTCCAAACTAGTGGTATCCGCGTAGGAGCACCAGCCCTCACCACCCGAGGGCTGAAGGAAGAGGAAGCACGCGAAGTGGTTCGCAAGATCCACCGTGTCCTCACCGCACCTACCGATGAAAAGGTGATTGCCACGGTACGCGCCGAGGTAAATGAGATGATGAGCCACAGACCTCTATTCGCTTGGTAATCCCCCATCACTCATACATATAATATAAATAACTACCCCCGTGAGAAGACCTCTTCTCTCGGGGGTAGCTCTTTTATATCCATACCCAACAAGGGTTGTATGTATTCTTCATTGAGAATGTTGCACAAAGTGCCATTCTCGCACATTTGCTTCAAATGTGCTGAGACTTTGCACGAAGGATGAGATGCAAGGCCTGAGGATGAGGGCAAGGTGCACGCAGGGCACCAAGGCCTCACAGGGCTGAAGGGAGCGTACTTATGTACGTGACAGAGGCCCGAATTCCGAAAGCAACGCAGCAGATCGCCTTCGTGCAACAGTCTCTTATTGATTTCAGCTCTGTTGGAAGGCATCAAAAGCCAATTTATAACTCACTGGTATACAACACCATATATTATCGATTATTGAGATGCAACTAAGCAATCGGTTAGTTGCAACTAAGCATTTGCTTTGTTGCATCTCGGCAATTGCTTAGTTGCAACTCAACTTTTGCTTACTTTACCTATCGGTTTATTGCATCATAATTCGCAGTCAAATAGCACTTGCTTCAACATAAAATTTTATCCTTCCTTTTAGAGCAAACGATGAGCTAGATAGGTCGGGAGAATTTGGTAACTTTGTACTTGTCTCGTAGATTGGGGCAAATAGTATAGAAAGATATGAGAAGTGTAACGATACTTGGCTCTACTGGTTCCATTGGCACGCAGGCCCTTGAAGTGGTGGAGCAACATTCTGACCAACTAAGGGTACACGCCCTAGTGGCCAATAATAGTGTGGATGCCTTGGTAGAGCAGGCGAAGAAGTTCGGCCCCGCGGTAGTCGCTATTGGCAATAAAGCACACGAAAAGGAGCTGAAGAAAGCCCTCAAGGGGCTAGATATTGAGGTACTAGCAGGAAGGGAAGCCATCGTGGAGCTGGCAGGCTCTATTGATGCCGATATGGTACTGACCGCTATGGTAGGTTTTGCTGGGTTAGAGCCCACCATCAGTGCCATAGAGAGTGGTCGTACCATTGGCCTTGCCAATAAGGAGACTCTGGTGGTAGCAGGTGAATTGATCAAGCAACTTTGTCGGCAGCATGGGTCACTAATCCTTCCTGTAGATTCGGAGCACTCCGCCATCTACCAATGCCTACAAGGAGAGCAGATGAGTGCGGTGGAGAAGATCTATCTCACCGCTTCGGGTGGTCCCTTTGTAGACCTACCCAAGGAAGCACTTAGCGAGGTGACCCCCGAGATGGCTCTAAAGCATCCCAACTGGAATATGGGACCTAAGGTGACCATTGACTCCGCCACTATGATGAATAAGGGGCTGGAGATGATTGAGGCACACCACCTATTCAATGTACCTGCTAGTGCTATTGAGGTAGTGGTGCACCGCCAAAGTATCATCCACTCTATGGTGGGCTACCGAGATGGCAGCATCAAAGCACAGCTCTCCTATCCCGATATGCGGCACCCTATTGCCTACGCCTTGCTTTATCCGCAAAGGCTAGAGGGAGCTCGCCCACTACTCACAGTGGAGCAGATGAGCCACCTCACTCTGGAAGCACCTCGCCGAGACGACTTCCCTTGCCTCTCACTTGCTTACGAGGCTCTTGAAAGGGGAGGCACTAGTCCTTGTACCATGAATGCAGCCAATGAGGTGGCGGTGGAGCGCTTTTTGCAAGGGAAAATACGATTTACAGACATTCCACGCATCATCAAGCATACCATGGAGGTGGCCCCTGAGCGAAATGCCTCTAGCCTAGCAATCCTTGCGGAGGCAGATGGCCAAGCAAGAGCCATTGCACAAGCGTGGTACGAAGGGATTTAGACGAAAAAATATGGGGATACTACTAAAAGTAATACAGCTACTACTAGCTCTATCTATACTGGTGACGGTACATGAGTTGGGGCACTTCCTCTTTGCTCGCCTTTTCAAGATCAGAGTGGATAAGTTTTTCTTATTCTTTGACGTAGGGGGCAAAGCACTCTTTCGGTTCCGTCCGAAGCGAAGCGAGACAGAATACGGTGTGGGCTGGTTGCCTCTCGGCGGTTACTGCAAAATCAATGGCATGGTGGATGAGTCTCTGGCTCTAGAGGGTCTAGAGAGTGAACCAAAACCATGGGAATTTAGGAGCAAACCAGTGTGGCAACGGTTCCTCGTGATGGTGGGAGGTGTGCTCTTCAATGTACTCCTAGCTATGCTCATCTATGGTGGCATTGCCTACCATTGGGGCGTGGAGAAGCTACCGATGAAGGAGGTGGATAGCTGCTTGAAGTACTCCAGCGTAGGGCATCAAATGGGATTGCAAGATGGCGACCTCCCGGTAGCAGTAGATGGCAAAGAGCTCGCCTACTTTGAGGGCTCCATTCTGCAAGAGATTGCCAATGGGGAGACCCTCACCGTGGAGCGTGAAGGCAAGCGGGTAGAGGTGGCCATTCCAGTGGACTTTATGAGGGCAGTATTGGCGAGCAAAGAGCCCTTTTTCGCCATGGATCTACCGGCTCGCATCGATTCCATTGTG
Organism: Porphyromonas somerae; assembly: GCF_022845615.1. Lineage (NCBI taxonomy): Bacteria > Pseudomonadati > Bacteroidota > Bacteroidia > Bacteroidales > Porphyromonadaceae > Porphyromonas > Porphyromonas somerae. Next base: position 1,946,997 of record NZ_AP025559.1, read on the forward strand.
CCGAGTAGTGCAGGGGCTGCAGCAGGGCTTCAGCGTGGTGATGAGATTGTAGCGATCAATGGCGAAGCGATGGATCGGCTCTCCCTGGTACTCCCCAAGATCAAGGAGCTGAGAGGGGATACCATCTCCCTCTCTATCATACGAGGCGGTGCTCAAGAAGAGATTCGCAGTTATGTAGATAAGGAGCAAGGGATAGGCATCGCTTTTACGCCCCCAACGAAACTATTCAAGACCGAAAAACTAGAGTACGGACTATTGGAGTCGATCCCAGTAGGAGTGCGTGAAGCGGGTAAGCAGTTGAATAACTACACCGACCAGCTGAAGTATGTAGCCACCCCCGAAGGGGCACAGAGCCTTGGTGGCTTTGGCACCTTAGGAAGCCTATTCCCTTCCACGATAGATTGGCACGCCTTTTGGGCGATGACCGCTTTTCTCTCGGTGATATTGGCGGTGATGAATATCCTCCCTATCCCTGGATTGGATGGCGGCCACATTATGTTTTTAATCTACGAGGCGATCACCGGCCGAGCCCCCTCACTCAAGTGGCAGACGAGACTTCAGATATTTGGCATGATTTTATTGATCCTTTTGATACTCTATGCCAATATCAACGATGTGATTAGATTTTTACTATAGGGAGGTCAAGTGGCGGTCAATAAAGCATTTGAAATAGTAGAGCAGAAGCTGGAGTTCACTACACTTCGGCACGACCTCTATGCCCTTTGCGATAACGAGGTGAGTCAATTCCTCACGGAGCAGATGGGTTTTATGCAGTCAGGCAAAGCACTTCATAGCCGATTGGAACAGCTCAGTGAGATGCTCCAATTCACGGCATCGGGTGTGGATATCCCTAGCTTTAGGTTTGGTCCGCTTAGAGATGCCCTCCGCTCTCTTCGTCCAGAGGGGAGTTACCTCGAGGTGGAGTCGTTGCGTCCGCTTCGGGAGCTACTCATTGCGGTAGTGGAGACGAAGAGGGCGTTGGCGGAGAATGAAGAGTACCCTAATCTCTCTGAGCTAGCCATGGGTTTGGACGATCTGGTGGACCTGCGACGGAGACTGCACAACCTGATTGATGATGCGGGGGAGATCAAGGATACAGCGAGCAAGGAGCTAAGGGCGATTAGGAGCGAACTACGGCAGTTACAAGGCTCTATTGGGCAAACGATGCAGAGCATCCTCAGAGAGGCCAAAGCAGCTGGTTGGGTGGAGAAAGATGCCACGCCAGCTATGCGAGATGGTCGTTTGCTCCTCCCCATTATCCCTTCGGCAAAGCGAGAGATCGGAGGCATCGTGCATGAGGAGTCGTCCACAGGCCGCACGCTCTATATGGAGCCGGAGCGGATGGTGGCGATGAATAATCGGATCCGCGAGAAGCAAAGTGAGGAGCAGAGAGAGATAGTGCGACTACTTAGGGAGTTTAGCAACTTCGTGAGGAGGGATATGCCGATGCTCCAACGCAATTGCCAAGGGATAGGCATTTTGGACTTCAATAGGGCTAAGGCACGACTCGCCAATGGGATGGAGGCGGTAATTCCTCAACTCTCCACCGAGGGCGATATGGAGTGGCAAGTGGCTAGGCACCCGCTCCTAGAGCGACACTTGAAGTCACTCAATAGGGAGTTGGTACCGCTTACTTTGAAACTGAATAAGGAGCAGCGACTGCTCATCATCTCTGGTCCCAATGCTGGCGGTAAGTCGATTGCACTCAAGACGGTTGGTCTGCTTCAATATATGCTCCAGTGCGGATTGGCAGTGCCTATGATGGATCATAGCACTTGCACCCTTTTTGACCAGATATTCCTAGATATCGGCGATGCTCAGTCGCTCGAAAACGACCTCAGCACCTACTCTAGCCATCTACAGGGTATGAAACGGGTATTGCGGGAGGCCACCTCGGAGAGTTTGATACTGATTGATGAATTTGGTTCGGGCACAGAGCCCACAATTGGAGGTGCGATTGCCGAGGCACTCTTGGATCGCTTTCGGCAGATGGGTTGTTATGGGGTGATTACCACGCACTACGGCAACCTCAAGGATTACTCGGAGCTCCACGAAGGGGTGGTGAATGGGGCGATGCTTTTTGATAGAGGGCGGATTGAGCCACTCTATCAGCTATTTATCGGTCAGCCGGGAAGCTCCTTTGCACTAGAGGTGGCGAGGAAGATCGGTTTGCCTGGCGAGATCATTGATTATGCCAGTGAATTAGTGGGTAGCGACTATCTGCATCAAGATAAGTACCTACAGGATATTATTCGGGATAAGGCTTATTGGAAGCGCAAACGAGAGGAGGTAAAGCGGCAAGAGCGAAAGCTACAAGAGAAGCAGAGCAAGCTGGATGAGCGATTAGACAACTTCTCGGAAAAGCGGCGGAGCCTGCTAGCGAAAGCGGAGCAGGAGGCACTGGAAATAGTGAATAGTGCCAATGCAACTGTGGAGCGAACGATTCGGGAGATCAAAGAAGCTAAGGCAGAAAAGGAGCCAACCCAAAAGGCGAGGGCAAAGCTGGAGCGGAAGAAGTCTCATCTCAATCGACAGGCAGAGAAAAAGAGGGCACCAGCCCCCACCAAAAGGGAGCCAATCAAGGAGGGAAGTCGCGTGACCTTTGGCAATGGCAATGAAGTAGGCGAGGTGGTGGCTATTGAGGGTAAGAAAGCACGTGTGCGGCTAGGCAACCTCACCATGACGGTAGATGCCAGCAAGCTACAGCCTACGGAGCGAGCTACCTCTGACCTCGTCGCACGGAAGCCTCAAGTAATCGAACAGCAAGCGAGCCAACGACGGCTCAATTTCAAGCCTCAACTCGATTGTAGGGGGATGCGTGTGGATGAAGCCCTTTCGGCAGTGGTTCAGTTTGTTGATGATGCCAATCACTTTGGGTACAACCCTATCCGCATCTTGCACGGCACCGGAACGGGAGCACTAAAGCAGGCGATTAGGGAGTATCTTCGACAGGATTCTAGAATCGCACACTTTGAGGATGAGCTAGTAGACTTAGGCGGTGCCGGGATTACCGTCATCACACTTAGGGATAACTAAGCTCCATTTTATAGGCACAAAGAAGTTAATAGATTATGATAGTAGCAGAACAGAAAAGGAAGGAAAATGTAGCGGAATACATCCTCTATATGTGGCAGATAGAGGATACCATCAGAGCACTTGACTTTGATCTCACCCGCATCACTGAGTATGTACACGAGGGGTACCGACTAGAGAAGCCGATGATGGAGAAGGTGCTACTCTGGTACCTAGAGCTTGCCGATGCCATGAAGGCTGAAGGGATTACCGAGGTGGGCCACTTGCAGCAGCTCAACGACTTGATGGACTCGCTTCAGGAGCTCTCGGGCAAACTACTAAGGGAGCCAACTCAGACGCTCTACTCATCGGTTTATTTCCAGACACTTCCCAGCATCATACAGCTACGCGACCTGACTGGCACCGACCAGATGGGCGAGGTGGAGACCTGCTTTGTAGGCATCTACGGTTATCTAACGCTCAAAGCAAGAGGCGAGGAGGTGACCGAAGCGACAACGGAGGCTATCAAACAATTCAGCACTTTCCTAGCTATGCTCGCCGATCGTTTTCGCGAGGTAGAGGAGGGCAACCTACATCTTAGTTGGGAGGAGGAAGATGAGGAGTAAGAGAGTTTGGCTCACAGGAGCTAATGGGCTTCTGGGCACGGCCATTCAGGAGGTGGCTAGAAAGCACTGCCCAGAGCTGGAGATACTCCCCACCACAAGGGAGACGCTCAACTATTCTAGCGAGGAGGAGATTGCTGACTTTGTGGCAAAGAACCAACCGGATATCGTGGTCAATTGCATCGCCTTTACCAATGTCGATGCTGCTGAAAGCCAGTACACTGAGGCACTTCTTGCCAATACCTCCATACCTTTGGCACTGGCCAATGCCCTCGGCACGATACCGCTGATACATATCAGTACCGACCATATCTTTGGGAGTGACCGAACGCCACGAAAGGAGCCCTACAATGAGGAGGATATCCCGATGCCAGCCAATAGGTACGCACTCACCAAGTTGATCGGCGAGTATGCGGTACACTACCACAAGCAGAATGCCTATATTCTTCGTACCTCATGGCTTTATGGTCCTGCCAAGTGGCCACACAAGAGTTTCTACAAGAGCATATTGAGCAATGCCCAAGCGGGTAAACCGCTTAGGGTGGTAACGGATGAAGTGAGCAGTCCTACCTCTGTCTTTACCTTGGCAGAGGTTGTCTTGGAGATCGCGAGTGAAAAGCAAGGGCCATTGCCTTTCGGCATCTACCACGTTGCAGACGTTGGACCTGCCTCAAGGCATACTTTTGCGAGCAAGATTGTGGAGTTGCTACCACCCGATACCTTAGTAACCGTAGGGAAGTGTACCCAAGCAGATTGGGCACTCCCCGCATTTCGCCCACACTTTAGTGCCCTCTCGACTGAGAAGATAGCACATTTCTACCCCACACTCATCCGCCCATGGCAGGAGCGACTACAGGAGATTTACAATTACGACATTCAAGGAACAACTGATGAAATACAATAAGGAAGAGATATCAAGGAGAAGAACCTTTGCCGTCATTGCACACCCCGATGCTGGTAAGACGACACTCACCGAGAAGCTACTGCTCTTCGGAGGAGCGATACACGTAGCAGGGGCGGTGAAGAGCAATAAGATACGCAAGTCGGCCACCTCCGACTGGATGGAGATTGAGAAGCAGAGAGGCATCTCTGTCGCCACCTCTGTGATGGGCTTTGAGTACGAAGGGTACAAGGTAAATATCCTAGATACTCCTGGTCACCAAGACTTTGCCGAGGATACCTATCGCACACTGACGGCCGTGGACTCGGTAATTATCGTGATTGATGGTGCGAGAGGTGTGGAGCTACAAACTAAGCGACTGATGGAAGTCTGCCGTATGCGCAAGACGCCCGTGATTGTCTTTGTGAATAAGATGGACCGAGAGTCGCAAGACCCCTTTGACCTTCTCGACGAGGTGGAGCAAGAGCTGCAAATCGCCACCACCCCACTCACCTGGCCTATCGATTCGGGTGACCGCTTCAAAGGAGTCTACAACATCTATGACAAGGAGCTAGAACTCTTCTCGGGAGCCGATAAGTCGCATGTCTCGGAGCGTATGGAGGTGGATCTCGATTCACCCGAACTGCTCAACTACCTGAGCGAAGCACAGGCAAAGCGACTGAAGAACGACCTGGAGATCATCGAGGGAGTCTACCCAGAACTCAATGAGGAGGAGTATCTAGAGGCCTCCCTTGCACCAGTCTTCTTTGGCTCAGCACTCAATAACTTTGGCGTGAAAGAGTTGCTGGATACCTTTGTGCGTATCGCCCCTTCTCCACGAGCTACCAAGGCTGAAGAGCGGATAGTAGACCCTTACGAGGAGCCCTTCACCGGCTTTATCTTTAAGATACATGCCAATATGGATCCCAACCACCGCAGCTGTATCGCCTTTGTAAAGGTCTGCTCAGGTAAATTTGAACGGAATAAGTACTACACCCACGTAAGGCACAAAAAGCAGATGCGCTTTAGTTCGCCCACAGCATTTATGGCACAGAAAAAGGAGATCGTTGATGATGCCTTTGCGGGGGATATTGTAGGTCTTCCCGATACTGGCAACTTCAAGATTGGCGACACCCTCACTTCGGGGGAGGTGCTCCACTTCAAGGGACTGCCTAGCTTCTCACCAGAGATGTTTAAGTACATTGAGAATGCCGACCCACAAAAGCAGAAGCAACTCCAAAAGGGACTGACTCAGCTGATGGACGAAGGGGTAGCACAGATGTTTACCAACGCCTTCAATGGTCGTCGTATTGTAGGTACCGTAGGGCAATTGCAGTTCGAAGTAATACAGTACCGCCTTCTCCACGAGTACCAAGCGAGCTGTCGTTGGGAGCCAATCAACCTCTACAAAGCTTGCTGGCTCTCTTGCGACAAACCCGAAGTACTAGAGGAATTCAAGAAACGCAAGATGCAGTATATGGCCGTGGACACGCAGGGACGCGATGTCTACCTTGCCGATAGTGCCTATCTACTAAATATGGCGAAAGAGGAGTTCCCCGATATCACCTTCCACTTCACGAGCGAGTTCTAACCCAGCGCTCCACTCCATTCAGAATCCACACCACCAGTACAAAGGGGGCGGTGAGAGTAGATATGCCCATAGAGAGCCCTAGGTACTGGATGAAGAAGGAGAGGATAGTGCCTCCAAGTAGAGCCCACGGTGCAAAGCGACGTGGTTTCCCCGAGACCACGATCGCCACTAGTATGGTATTGTAGAGATAGAGCCCCGAGTGGGCATCTATCGTATCAACGAATGGGAAAAGGCAAAGCAAGAATGTAAGGAGACTCCCCACAGCGAGGTAAGCCACCGCACGAGGTGAGTTGACAAGTATTCCTAAGAGAAAGAGGTAACCAGTCAGAGCATTTGCTTGCAACATCACCTGCCCTAGCCCTACACCAAAAATCACCAAGGGGGTGTTACCAAGGGTAGTAGGATAGGTGAAAGTGTGCAGATGCAGTGGAGGGTCTACGTAGAGGACAAACAATATCAATCCCCACAATAGCAAGACAAAAGGAGCCGTTAGCACTGGCAGATACTTCTGCCGCATTCCCCAATGAGTTACTACCGCAGAAAGGATGGAGAGCACTACAAATAGGATAGCAGCCAGCAGACAAGGCTCCATGAAGAGCCCACAGCCAATCCCCACCAAAGTGGCATTGTAGCCATACAACCCCTGCTCAATACGCTCCTCGGGATATTTCACCAAATAAGCGAAGAGGGTAGCTAATATCGTAGCCACCAAGGCCAAAGAGGCCAGATAGATAGAGCTAAAAGCCAGCCCCACCAGGAATAGCAGACCCGACCAACTATTCTCCTGAAGCATCACCTGCCCCACTCCCTTCAGTACACTTTCAATATATTTCTGCACTTCCTTCATTTACGACGATGTTTAGGAGAATCCCCGACCTATCTTTCAAGATGGTCGGGGATTTTATTATAAGTACCTTTCGTCGCTTTAGATACGGTCAAGCACTAGCTGTACTAGGCCCTCAATGGTGCCCTTGTACTCGGTATTCATCGTCTCGCTCTTACGACCAGCAATAATCGTACAGATGGTCAGCACACGATGCCCTAGAACAGCACCTAGACCCGCCAATGCCGAGCTCTCCATCTCGAAGTTGGTCAGCTTCACCCCATTGTGCTCAAAGTTGATGATCTTCTCATTGAGCTTAGGATCCGCTAGTTGACCACGAAGGCGTCGACCTTGTGGTGCATAGAAACCATTACAAGCAATCGTCGCTCCTGGCACTACACCACCTGGGGTCACAAACTGCTCAATCATATCCTTTGGCGCTGGGACAGCATAAGGCTTCAGCCCATCAATCTGCCACTCCAGTTGCTTCATCAGTTCCGCTTCAAAAGGCTTATCACACACCTTATCCCGATCGGCATAGAAGTGCAATACCCCATCAAAGCCAATCGCATAATTGGCAGCTACAAAAGAGCCGATAGGGGCAAAGTCTTGCAAACCTCCCGAAGTACCAACTCGCACAATCGTAAGCTCCTTATGCTCATCCTTGGCAGTACGCGTTTTGAAATCAATATTGGCAAGTGCATCTAGCTCATTCAGCACAATCTCGATGTTATCACTTCCGATACCGTGCGAAAGGGCAGTGATCCGCTTCCCCTTATAGGTACCAGTGATGGTGTGAAACTCACGGCTAGAGACATTGACCTCCACACTATCAAAGTGCGAAGCAATCATATCCACTCTCGAGGGGTCACCACAAATCACTAGCTTATCCGAGATATCCTCAGGACGCAAATGGAGGTGAAAAATAGTGCCATCATTATTGATGATCAATTCCGACTCTGGTATAATAAATTTACTCATAATACTTTATTTAATAGGTGCTTGGCAAGGGTAACTTCCAGCACCAAGTTCATCATTTCTTCTTCTTATCTTCGTCAATAGCTCCCATAGGCTTATGCTCCTTTTCATTGCCCGTAGGACCAGCAATTGCTTCACGCATCGAGGTATCCGCCTCGATATTCTTCATCTTGTAGTAATCCATAATCCCTAGGTTACCACTACGGAACGCCTCCGCCATGGCGAGAGGTACCTCCGCCTCAGCCTCAATCACCTTAGCACGAGCCTGCTGAGCCAAAGCCCGCATCTCCTGCTCCTGAGCCACCGCCATTGCACGGCGCTCCTCAGCCTTAGCTTGGGCGATATTCTTATCGGCCTGAGCCTGATCCATCTGCAGTACCGCACCGATGTTTCTACCAATGTCAATATCGGCAATATCAATAGAGAGGATCTCAAAGGCGGTACCAGCATCTAGTCCTTTCCGAAGCACCAGCTTACTGATAGAATCGGGGTTCTCTAGCACTACCGTATGCCGTTCGCTCGAACCGATAGAGCTCACAATACCTTCACCTACACGGGCGAGAATCGTCTCTTCACCAGCTCCTCCCACCAGTCGCTGTATATTGGCACGTACCGTCACACGTGCTTTGGCGATCAATTGGATACCATCCTTTGCCACAGCGGTTACAGGAGGAGTATCGATCACCTTAGGATTCACCGACATCTGCACTGCATTAAATACATCTCTACCTGCAAGGTCAATCGCCGCCGCCATCTTAAAGGATAGGTCGATATTGGCCTTATTGGCAGAAACAAGGGCATGCACCACCTGCTCCACATGGCCACCAGCGAGGTAGTGCGCTTCCAGCTCATCACGCGTCAGGTCGAGTCCCGCCTTGTGTGCCTCCACCATCGCCTTAGCGATCACATGAGGTGGCACATTACGGATACGCATCAAGAAGAGTTGTAATAGCGAGATACGCACTCCCGAGGCACGTGTCGATACCCACAATAGGATCGGGAAGTATCTCAGGAATAGAGCGATAAGGATCAGGGCTATTACTATAGCTATCACTATCCCTATCAGACTTGGAGAAATTGGATTCATAACTTTTGCTCTTTATTATTTCGTTTTACAAAGACCTTATTATTCCGAATATCAGATATAACTATCGGCTCCCCCTCATCGATAAAACCCTCCTCCGACTCCGCCTCTACTAGGGTCTCACCCCCAAGGCGGATAGTACCCACAAGGGCTAGCCGGCTCTCCGCCACCCCATAGGCACCACGCTCCACCCCCTCAGGAAGCTTTACCGCCACCTCATCAACCGAATCCTTAAGAGCCACCTTTTGGATAAATTTGTTGCGGCTCAGCAGGTAAAACCCAACCACAAAGAGTACCACCGAGAGCAGTGCATAGAAAATGGCCATACTCACCATACCCTCTGCAAATAAGAAGTACTCCATAGCGATAAATCCTCCTGCACCTATGATGCCCATAAGTCCCAACCCTGGGATAAAGAAAATCTCCGCTAGCACCAGTGCTGCCGTCACCACAGCTACCAAAATGACCAAGAACGTCAACATCATAATATATAGCTCTTAAGTAGATTAACAACCATCACTCACTCCTACCTTCCCCGCTCCAAAGCCGAATAATCTCATTACGAAGCGTAAAAAGCCGAGTCCGATACCCCTCACTCTCCTTCTCCAGCGAAAGCACTTCTTCCTTCAACTGAGTCGCAGTTCCACCCCCACCCAGCTGTAATCTCAACGCCTCCAAAGAGGCCTCACACTCCTTCAAAAGCTCCTGCACCTTCAGGTACTCTGCTACCAATCCCTCCGGTACCTGAGACCCTTGCAACCTCTGCTTATAGATCGCATCGTCTCCCACCCAAAAGAGCGGCTCCTCACGGTTCCTTAGAGCTGGACTAGCAACTATATTTCCCCGCTTACGGGGCTTCAATTCAGGGGTCAGCCACCTCGCCACTTCACGGAGATTCTCCCCCTCGTAGCGAGCCAACGTGCTAGGGGCAAAGCACCACAGACGGAGGCTATCCCCCCATGCCTCTCGGGCACTCACCATCCAGCCTACGTCCTGCTCCTCATCCACAATGTAGCAGAAGTCGTCCATCGGACTATTGAAAGGCAGCATCAGTTGCGTAGGCACCAAAAGCATCCCTTGTGCTCGGTCGTACCGACTCACATAGAGGTCCTTACCGCCTATAGTATGTTGAGGGACCTCCCCTTTTTCCTCCTCCAAGGAGAAGTAAATCGTAGTACCGTCACTCCCCACAAAGGGATAGCTGATTTGGCACCCCTCAGGAAGTCCATTCACCCTGACCACTTCGGGGTTTGCCTCGTCCCAACGCCCATCACCCAATTGATGATAGATATAAAAGAGGGGCACACTATCCGCATCACTCCCCACCTGCCAACGGCTCTTCCCATCGGGCGAAAGATAGGCACCCTCTTGCACCTCACCGAGATAGCTTGTCTCACGTTGCAAACGCTTCCAAATCTCTGCACGAGGTGCCACAAGGGTATCTAGTGTCGCCACCACACGGCTATTGGAGAGCAATCGCTCCACCAGCTCCAGATGCGCCACTACCTCGCCACGCTTGGCACGCTCCTCCTCCCCTCTCAGCCGAAGCCCTTCATACTGCTCCAGTCGCTCCCGAGCCGTCTCCAACCGGTAATCATTGATCGCCGAGAGCGTTGCCAGCCTCAGAGTCTCCGCACGTCGTTGATCTCTACGTGAAAGAGAATGGTACCAATGTTCCACATCGGCATAACGGCCCTCACGATAGGCGACCACCGCTTGGTCGTACGGAGAGAGTGGCCTCGTAGGTGGCTCCTCTGCCACCAAGCCCACACTCCATACCAAGAGCACCAATATCAATAGGTTTCTTTTCATCCTTCTCTACACAACTTATCTTATATCCCCAAAGATACCTATTTTACACCAATCTCACAAGGAGCCAACACACCAGCCGACCACAATCTCCACCTCCCCATACTAGGTGAAAAGCTCGCTGAGTAAAACAGCAAAAATGCCCCTTTACAGAGAATGTTGCACAAAGTGCCATTCTCGCACATTTGCTTCAAATGTGCTGAGACTTTGCACTAAGGATGAGATGCAAGGCGCTGAGGATGAGGACGAAGGGAGCGTACTTACGTACGTGACCGAGGCCCGAATTCCGAAAGCAACGCAGCAGATCGCCTTCGTGCAACAGTCTCTTTACAATCAACTGAAATCCAACACCATACAAGGGCACTAGTCGAGATGCAACTAAGCAATCGGTTAGTTGCATCTCGTCGATCGCTTAGTTGCATCTCGCCGATTGCTTAGTTGCATCTCCACTTTTGCTCTACTACGCTAGCCCATTTATGGAGGCGTTTATCTTTATCTGAGAAAGCGTCGCCCCTGCCGAAATTGCGATGGTGGGGTGGCTTTATATTTGCTTTTTGGTATATTTGTGTCTAATAGTGGTGTAGGCGTAATAAGCATCTCTTGCTTTGCCTATATATTATATAATGTGTATCAGCTGTATAAATGCGATGAAAAGTTTGGTAGATAGAGGGGGGACCTTGAAGGGTTTGCTATGGATATTGATGGCTCTGCCTCTGCTCTTCTCCTGCAGTGGGAAGGGGAGCAGTAAGGGGGGTGGTCTATTTGGAGCTACTGGTAAGCCACTGGAGATGGTGGTGGTGCTTCCGGAGGGCTACGATAGCGAAGCTCTTCGGGATAGTGTGAAGCAAGCACTCGGTATGCCGATGATGGTGCTACCACAAAATGAGCCATTGCTCACGGTGATGATGACTGGGGAACGCGACTTCTCGCAGATGTTTAAGTCGCTCAGGAACATCCTCTACATCACGATTGATAAGGAGCGGTATACTAGCCCCTCGATAGGGATTAGTCGCGATCAATTTGCTGGTGGTCAGTTACTGATCCATGCGAGGGCGGAGAGCCTTGAGTCGATCTACCGACTTTTGGATCTGAAGGGAAGGTCGATTGCCGACATGATCTACAAGGAGGAGTTGGTACGGCTGAGCCACGCCTTTGACCAAACCTACTCTAGCGAGGTGGCAAAGCTGATGAAGGAGCAGATCGGGGGTTGGACCATTCGCGTCAATACCGATTTGGAATACACTCATACGGGAGATCACTTCCTTTGGGCATCGGATCAGGGGGTGAAAGGTCGGACCGACTTCTTTGCCTTCACCTATCCCTATGAAGGACCTCAGAGCCTAGAGCTGGATAGGATTATTGCCGTTAGAGATAGTGTACTGCAACAAAATGTAGCAGGTGCTCACGAGGGCTCATACATGAGTACAGAGCATCGGGTACCTCAGGTGGTTCGCCACGTGGAGGCGAATGGCATTCCTCGGACGGAGGTGCGTGGTCTTTGGGCGATGGTGGGGGATATGATGGGTGGCCCTTTTGTGCTACACGCTATTAACGACGAAGCCAATAAGCGGGTTTTGGTGGTGGAGATGGTGGTTTACTATCCAGGTGGACCGAAGAAAAACTTGATGTTACTAGCAGAGTCACAGCTTTATACTCTGGAGGCAGCAGAATGACGATCTGCTGCGTTGCTTTCGGAATTCGGGCTCGATCACGTACGCGAGTACGCTCCCTTCGCCCTCATCCTTTTTTGTGTGTGCCTGGTGCCCTACGTGCACCTTGCCCTCAGCGCCTGGCATCTCATTCATTCTGCTGCCTCCACCAAAGAATGACGATCTGCTCGACTTCCTCTACCCGCCCCCTCCACCCTTCCCCTTTTGAATCACTATATAAATGAGTAACGACGAATGAATGAACCTATAAGAATTGGGATCACCCACGGCGACTTTAATGGTATCGGGTATGAGGTGATCCTTAAGACGCTTGCCGACGAGCGGTGCTTGGAGCTATTTACCCCAATTGTCTATGGCACCCTGCCGGCGTGGAATTATTATAAAAAGGGGCTGGGGATCCAACTCACAGCGCGCACTCGCTTGATCCAGTCGGCGAGTGAGGCGGTGGAGGGGGAGATCAACCTGATTGAGGTGAATGAAGGGGGCAGAGAAGCTCTGGTGCAACATGGCAGACCGAGTGCCACGGCGGGTCAGCTGGCAGCGAAGGCACTGATGATGGCACGTGAGGAGCTACTCAAGGAGGAGATTGCTGCAGTGGTGACGGCACCTATCTGCAAGGAGGTGATGACCTCTGAGGCCTTTCCGTTTGTAGGGCATACTGGCTTTTTTGCTGAGCCTTTTAAGGAGAGTCACCAGCCGATGATGCTCTTTGTGGCAGAGGAGATCCGTGTGGCCCTACTCACGATCCATGAGCCACTCAGCAAGGTCGCTACCTTCATCACCAAGGAGGGCATCAAGAGCGGACTGAAACAGCTTGAGAGGACACTACAGCAAGACTTTGGCATTGAAAAGCCTAGGATCGCTGTGATGGGACTCAACCCTCATGCTGGGGAAAATGGGCTCCTCGGGCTGGAGGAGGTAGAGGTGATTACTCCAGCTGTGGAGGAGGCGTGGCAAGAGGGGATACAGGCGTTTGGCCCTTTTGCTGCAGATGGCTTCTGGGGCAGTGGGCACTACCGTAAGTTTGATGCGGTACTCTCGATGTATCACGATCAGGGGCTTCTGCCTTTTAAGCTTCTAGCGATGGATGAAGGAGTGAATATCACTACGGGTCTGCCAATTATCCGCACTTCGCCCGACCACGGTACCGCCTTTGATATTTGTGGTAAGGGGGTGGCGAATGAGGCTTCTTTCCGCAATGCCATTTATAGAGCGATTGATATTTATAGGAATAGAATGCGGTATCAAGAGGCTACAGCCAACCCTCTACAGAAGAAGTATGTAGAGAGGGGTAAGGACAATGTGCGCCTAGACCTCTCTAAGAGTGATGATGAACTATAAATAAAGGCTTAGGGGCGTGACGAGAATTAGGGCATCAAGGAGTGGGCATTCTAAAGCGGCTTCACCGATCCTCAGTGTGGAGGATCTAAGAGATGAGGTACACCCTTTCTTCGGAAGTAAGATAGGGCGACTTACTGGTGTAGGGCTGATGAAGGCACTTCGGGTATCCGAACTCAATGAGGTGCACTCCGACTATACGCACCTGAGGGGAACGGAGCTAACAACCGCTGTACTCCAAGACCCGAGGGTGAATGTCTCTTACACGATTTACGGCGGGGAGCACCTTAAGGCACTTAAAGAGATGGGGGCTTTCTTCACCGTCTCCAACCACCCTTTTGGGGGATTGGACGGGCTGATATTGCTGGATATTATGCTACGAGAGCGGGAGGACTTTATGGTGCTGGTGAATGGGATGCTGAATAAGATTTCGGCTCTCAGTGAGTATTGGATACCGGTAAAACCGATCATGAAAGACCGTGAGCACGACCCACAAAAGAATATCTCCGGACTACGACTAGTGGCGGATAGGGTGCTGGGAGGACACCCTGTGGGAATGTTTCCGGCGGGAGGATTGCCTCACTACCAAAAGCGGTATGGACAGCCTATGGAGATACCGTGGAAGCTCAATAATGTCCGAATCATGAAGCGGGCGGGTATTCCGGTTCTCCCCATTATGTTTGAGGGGAACAACTCTCGCCGATACTACCGCTTTGGTGAGCGATGGGGGTATGATACTGCTTCGATACTGATCCCGAGGGAGCTTTTCAATAAGAAAGGGCAGGAAATAGAGGTCTACATCGGTGCCCCTATTATGCCCGATGAGCTATCGCGCCATAAAGATTTGAGTAAAAGTAGAGACTACCTGATGAGGCAGTGCCTGGGTATTCTACCATCGTACAAAGGGCGTCTCGATTATTTACAGAACCATTGAACCATTATGAGCCGAAAGTGGTATAAACAGAAGGATCTGCTCTACTACATCGCCATCCTTATCGCAGGGGTAATCGTAGTAGGCATACTGTCACAACTACCCGATCCTCACGCTGAGCCTACTGGCAAGGTCTCACTTGGTGAGGCCTTTGGGATATTTACCGATATCCTACATGGGCATGTGACCTCAACCTTTGGGCTACTGCTCTTGCAGGTGATTGTGATCTTGATATTCGCCCGCTTTGTGGCGTGGCTCTTTACCAAGATGGGGCAGCCCTCGGTGATTGGCGAGATATTGGCGGGTATCATCTTGGGTCCCTCGGTAGTGGGGTGGCTATGGCCGGAGGGTTTCAACTTCCTGTTTCCACAAGAGAGTCTGCACAACATCTCATTGCTGAGTCAGTTTGGTCTGATCCTCTTTATGTTTGTGATAGGGATGGAGCTCAATCTGGAGGAGATCAAGAAGCAACTCCGACAGAGCTTTGTGATTGCCCACTCGGGGATTGTGGCCCCTTTTATACTGGGTGCTATCTTGGCGGTATTTCTCTATGAGGAGTATAGCGGTGCCGATGCCACGGTGCTTACCTTTGCCCTCTTCGTGGGTATCACCCTGAGTGTGACCGCATTCCCTGTGCTGGCAAGGATTATCCAAGAGCAGGGCAAGATGCAATCTCGCCTCGGGATTCTCTCTATGGCGAGTGCGGCGAATGGCGATATTACGGCGTGGTGCCTACTAGCGGTAATCATGGCGATTGCACAGGCTGGGTCGGCACTTAGTGCCCTCTTTACCATCCTCTTTGCAGGGGTCTATATGGCGATTATGTTTGGGGTGGTTCGCCCGCTTTTCGCTATGATTGGAGCTACCTATCAGACGAAGGAGGTGGCGGGAAAGGGAGTGGTAGCACTCTCCTTTACCCTTCTACTTATCTCGGCCTACGTGACGGAGGTACTAGGGCTACACGCCCTTTTCGGTGCTTTTATTGCGGGAGTGGTGATGCCCGACAACCTCAATTTCCGGCATATGCTCACGGAGAAGATTGAGGATGTTGCCTTGGCGATATTCCTGCCTCTATTCTTTGTATCAAGTGGGCTCTCTACGGAGATTGGTTTGCTCAATACCGCCACCCACTGGTGGATCACGGGTCTGATTACCCTCGTGGCGATTACTGGCAAGATTGGCGGTACCTACTCCGCCTGTAGGGTGGTGGGCGAGACACCACACGATAGCCTTTATATGGGTATTTTGATGAATACACGTGGGCTGATGGAGCTGGTGATTCTCTCTATGGGACTAGAGCTGGGTATCCTTTCGCCAGTTATCTATGCGATGCTGGTGATTATGACCTTGGTCACCACCTTTATGACTACCCCTGTGATCAACTTAACCAACAAGATATGGGCCAAGCGTGCCACAAGAGCCGATCGCCAGCACTTCCATATCCTCTTCTCTTTTGCGAGAAGTAAGATGGGGCTGACGATGCTCCATATCGTGGAGAGCCTATTTGCCAAGCCAGAGGAGTCTGTAGAATTGGTGGGGCTACACCTCACGGTGGGAAGTGATACCAGTAAGAGCGATGCCGAGCTATATCGGAGCCAAAACTTCGCCCCTATTCAGTCGCATGCCGATGCATCGGGATACGGGGTGGAAGAGTATTATGAGGTGACGGATGACCCGCTTCACTCTATTGCCAAGGCGACGAGGGTAAAGGGAGCCGACCTACTACTGGTGGGTGCTGGACTAGAGCTTTCTGCCAACCCCGAGGATAAGGCGATGCGGGAGCGGCACCTCAAGTTTGGTCGTAGCTTTTCAAAAATCTTCTCTCAGACCATCAACTTCTTTAATCTCCACAATCTATTTGAGGACCATACAGAGGACTTCGTGAGGATCCCTCACTGTGCCATCGGTGTGGTAATAGATCGTGGTCTGGAGCAACAGGCAAAGCAGATTGCCATTCTTTCGGATCAAAAAGAGGAGGGCTTTAGGAGTTTGGTAGAGACCATTACTCAAACGACCGAGGCAACTATTAAGCAGTACCAAGCTGGGCAGGCAGAGTTGGAGGAGATCAAGTCCTCCTGCGACCTTCTACTGATGCCTTACCACCTATGGCAAGAGCTACGCACTGAGGACCCTGAGATTATCCACAAGATCCCAACCACCCTACTTTTGCAAGCGAATAAGAAATGAAATATCTACTCATAGCTAATCCTATTTCTGGTCCTAAGAAGGGCCAAACCTCTATCCACCAAAAAGCATTGGAGCGGATAGAGAATGCAGGACATTCCGCCAGTTTACTCACTACGGAGTATGAAGGACATGGTTACGAACTGGCACTTGAGGCTCTGGATAGCGACTACGATGTAATTGTGGCAATAGGCGGAGACGGCACTGTGAATGAGGTAGCACGTGCCTTGACTCATTCGGATAAGGTGCTAGGTATCATCCCTAATGGGAGTGGCAACGGATTGGCACGTGAGCTACAAATCCCTTTGGACACCAGTGAAGCAACGAAGGTGTTGCTTGAGAATAATGTGATGACGATGGATACCTGCACCGCCAATGGAGACCCTTTTTTCGTTACTTGTGGTATCGGCTTCGACGGGAAGATATCTAAGGAGTTTGCCAAAAGCGACGCTAGAGGGCTTACCACTTACGCTAAGGAAGCGGTAAGCGAATACTTCAACTACCACCCCAATGACTACCACCTGCTCATCGATGGTAAGGAGGTGACAGCAACCGCCTTTCTCATTGCTATTGGCAACGCCTCTCAGTATGGCAATAATGCCTACATTGCACCCAATGCTAGCCTAACGGATGGAGTACTGGACCTCACGATTCTCAAGCCCTTCCCTCATATTGAGGCGACTAAAATAGCTATGCAGTTATTTACCAAGGGGATTGATAGGAATGAGTACGCCGCCCTCTACAAAGGAAAGCATATCCTCATTGAGACACCCAATAGGGTCAATTACCACATTGATGGTGAGCCCAAGCACAAGACCGACCGACTAGAGATCGAGGTCTGCCCCACTTCTCTTCAGGTGGTTAGTAGGAAGGAGAAAAGCTACAATAAGTCTATGCTCGACCTGCTACACCAAGCGGCGAGCGGTTTTTATGGATGGACAGCAGATATCAAAGAGCGATTTAAGTAAGTATGGAAATCAATAAAGCACAATTTATCACCAGTAGTAGCAAGCTAAGAGAATGCCCCAAGGAAGGAATACCCGAGATAGCTTTTATCGGGCGCTCTAACGTGGGGAAGTCTTCGCTCATCAACCTACTCACGGGGGTGAAAGGCCTAGCCAAAACCTCCCAAACACCTGGTAAGACGCAGCTCATCAACCACTTTCTCATTAATGATTCCTTTTATATTGTCGACCTTCCTGGCTATGGTTATGCTCGGGTGGGCAAGGGGCAGAGGAGTGGCTTCAAAAAGATGATTGAGGATTATATCCATCAGCGAGAGGAGATGGTCAATCTCTTTGTACTGGTGGATATCCGCCATAAACCGATGAAGATAGATGTCGACTTCATTAATGAGATGGGCGAGACGGGCGTTCCTTTCTCTATTGTCTTCACGAAGGCCGATAAACTCTCTAAGTCGGCTGCAAAGATGAGTCTCATGGCCTATCAGGAGGAGCTACTCAAGAGTTGGGAGGAGCTTCCCCCACTATTTGTCACCTCTTCGGAGAGTGGTGAGGGGCGGGAGCAACTGCTGGAGTATATTGAGCAAATTCTCTAGCCCACTATATATTTGGTACCTTTGTAACCTTAGGAGAGTTCTATGGAATTGATGCAAATAATAGAATTGGTAGCAGCCACCATTGGTATCCTCTATGTATGGCTAGAGATGAAGGCGAGTGTCTGGCTCTGGCCTGTCGGCATCGTGCTACCCCTCTTCTACATCTATATCTCATGGCAAAGTGAGGTGTACGGCAATGTGCTGGTCAATATCTACTACATCATCGCCTGTGTTTGGGGCTGGCGTGAGTGGCTCAAGCACCGCAAAGATGGAGAGACGAAGGAACTCCCCATCTCCCATCTACCCGAGCGGTATCTCTGGACTTTAGGCCTAGTAGCCTTGCTTTTTCTGGGGTTATGGCCTCTATTTGAGTACTATATGGGGAGCCCTTTTCCCGCTTTTGATGCCGCCGCTACCGCCATCAGCTTCTATGGCATGTGGCTTTTGGGAAAGAAGTATATTGAGAGCTGGTATTGCTGGATCTCGTCGAATGCGATCTATTGTACCCTCTACTTTCTACAATCTTACACGATCACCGGCTTATTCTTTACCCTCTACACCGTGATTTCGGTGGTGGGGTATTTTAATTGGCGTAAACTACTAAAGCTTCAGCACGATGCAAATCAACCTCAATAGTCCATACACACCCGAAGTCGTAGTGGTGGCAAATGGCGACCTTCACCATGATGAGGAGACGCTAAGACTCTTGCAGGTAGCCCCTCACGTAGTGGTCTGCGACGGTGCTCTCCGACGCTATTTAGAGCTCACTACTCGCAAGCCCGATGCCGTGGTAGGTGATGGAGACTCTGTGAATGAGGAGGAGCTAAAGCGGGCGGGCGTTCCCTTTACCAAGATCGCAGATCAAGAGACGAACGACCTCACCAAAGGCGTCACTTTTGCCATAGATAAGGGGTGGAAAAAGATCGCCATTATCGGAGCTACAGGTCGGCGAGAGGATCACTCGGTGGGCAATATTTTTCTACTCCCCGAGTATTACAAGATGGGAGCGGAAGTACGGGCTTATAGCCCTCACGGCTGGCTCATCCCTTTTCAAGGCGATTGCCTATTAGAGACAGAAGTGGGGCGGGAGCTTTCCCTCTTCGCCACAAAGGAGCTACCGATGAGTGCCAGTGGCGTTGCCTATCATTTCGAGCAAAGAGTCTTTACAGCCCTTTGGCAAGCGACCCTCAATCAGGTCACCAGCCCTATAGTAAAGCTCTACTCTGAGGGTATCGCTATCGTATTCATTTCACAAGAGAAGCGGTAATTTATGGGCAATAAGTACTACATAGTTTGGGAAGGGCACCAACCTGGCGTCTACGAGTCGTGGGAGGAGTGCCAAGCACAAGTGCGTCACTTTTCTCGACCAAAGTTCAAGAGCTTCAAAGAGATCACTCGTGAGCAGGCGGAAGCCCTTTTCCAAAACCCCTATGCCCTCCAAGGCGAAGGGGAGCCAAGGATATTGGACCGTAGCCACAAGATCGACCTCACTGCACTATCGGTAGATGCTGCCACCAGTGGCAATCCCGGACCGATGGAGTACAGAGGTGTCTGGGTTGAGACCAAGGATCCACTCTTCAGCAGTAAGGTCTACCCCGTTGGCACCAATAATATAGGCGAGTTTCTAGCCATTGTACACGCTATGGCGTGGATGAAGCAAAATAATTACTTCGTGCCGATCTACACCGATAGTCTCACCGCACAGGCGTGGATTCGTAAGAAGCAACCCAATTCAAAGCTTCCGCTTACTCCCGAGACACAAGAGCTCTACCATGTACTACAGCGGGCAGTTAATTGGCTCCATAATAATGACCTCTCTATGTTTACCCTCCTCAAGTGGGAGACTGAGCTATGGGGAGAGATACCGGCCGACTATGGGCGTAAAAAGTAAATCTGCCAATATGCGTGCCATCCTACTCATCAATACCGGTTCACCAAAGAGCTTAGAGACCAAAGAGGTACGCAACTATCTCACCGACTTTCTCACCGATCGGCGAATAATTGGGTTGCCCCAACCCTTTAGAAATATACTAGTGCACGGCATCATTGCCCCTTCACGAGCTCCCAAGTCCCGAGACAAATATGCCCAAATATGGCGGCCAGAGGGA
This sequence comes from Porphyromonas somerae, assembly GCF_022845615.1. Classification (NCBI taxonomy): domain Bacteria; kingdom Pseudomonadati; phylum Bacteroidota; class Bacteroidia; order Bacteroidales; family Porphyromonadaceae; genus Porphyromonas; species Porphyromonas somerae. The sequence goes on from NZ_AP025559.1 coordinate 1,967,586, forward strand.
TCGCCTCTCCAGATACTCACCGAGGCATTGGCCACTCGTATAGAGAGCGAAAGTGGCATCGCCACTTTTGTAGCGATGCGGTACAACCGTGGCTCCCTCGAAGAGGCATACCAGCGAATCACCACTCAGGGCTTTACCGAAGTGGTGCTCGTTCCCCTTTTCCCTCACTACGCTATGAGTAGCTACGAGAGTGCCGTAGCACATGCCGTGGAAGTTCATCAGCAGGGAAGCTACCCCTTTGCCCTCCACTGCGTTGCACCTTACTTCAACCACCCACTCTATATTGAAGCACTATTGGAGCAGGTTGAGCGGTTCGCCACCCCCGACGGTCACCTCCTCTTCTCCTACCACGGCATACCGCTTTATCAAAATAAAGCCTATGCAGGTATTCCACAGAAAGACTATCCCTACCAGTGCGGCGAGACTACACGACTGGTCACCACTCACCCACGATTCAAGGCGATGAACCTCTCCTATGAGATATGCTACCAGTCACGATTTGGGCACAATAGATGGCTAACCCCTACCCTAGAGAGCCGACTTGAGGCGTTGGCAAAGGAAGGGCAAAAGAAGGTCTCCGTCATCTGCCCCTCCTTCGTCTGCGACTGCCTAGAGACCTCTTGGGAAGTCGGTATCGATCTGAAAGAGCGGTTCGTAAAGCTTCAGCTCACTCTGATAGAGTGCCCCAACGACTCTCTGACGATGGCAAATTGTATCATCGACCAAGTCAATCACCATACCACAGAGGCAATAGAATGGACGAAACCATGACACTTTACTTTATACAGCATAGTTGCTACCTCGTGGAGGGGAGCAATGCCTTTTACCTCTTCGACTACTTCGGCGAGGGCGATCCTCATACGATTCTCTCAAAAGCACCGGAGAAGCCGCTCTATATCCTCACTACACACTCTCACCACGACCACTATTCGTCTGCGGTTTTCAAGGAGTTTGGCGGGCGAGAACTGCACTATATCTTTCACAGCGAGCTAAGGGACAAGGTACCCTCTGATCAACTCTGCAAGGTGCATTTCCTAGAGACTGGCGAGTGCTACGAGGATAACCACCTTTGGGTGAAAGCATTTGGCAGCACTGATGTGGGTGGTAGTTTCTACTGCAAAGTGGAGGGGCTGTCCCTCTTCCACGCTGGCGATCTGAATAACTGGCACTGGAACGAAGAGGCCGATGACCGCTATATCCGCCAGTACGAAGCTGCGTGGCAGGTGGAGCTCACAAGGCTAACGGCAGAGGTAACCCAGTTAGATCTCTTGATGTTCCCTACCGACCTGAGGCTGGGCAAAGATTATCTAAAGGGACTTCGAGAGCTACTTGGCCTTATCTCGATTCGCCACCTTGCTCCAATGCATCTCAATGGTCAACTCAATCCTTGCGAATTGGAAGCTCTGGCTAGGCAACACCATTTCAACCTATTACTTCCTCAACCACTCACCGCAAGGCAACTACTATGAACGCCCTTCGCATTATCAAAGACTACGCCCTCCTTTGGGCCATGTTGCTGGGAGCACTATTCTACCCCTGGCTACACCACCTCGCCCCACTGACTACCTATACCCTATTTTTAATGCTACTTCTCTCCTACACTAAGGTGAGTCCGAAGGAGATGAAGCTCAATCGCACCCACGCCTTGCTCTTCGCCCTCCAGTGGTTTTTAGGCATCATCGCCTTCCTAGTAATTGAGCCTTTTGATGTAACCATAGCCACAGGGGTGGCACTCATTATCCTCACCCCTACCGCCACGGCTGCCTCGGTGATTACAGGAATGCTGGGTGGAAGCATCGCCTTTGTCACCAGTTATATGATCCTTAGCAATGTGGCGATTGCCTTAATAGGACCAGTGCTGATCGGTCTCCTTCACCCCGAGATGGCAGCCAATTATTGGAGCACCGTGCTCACCATCCTCGGACAGGTTTCGGCTTTGCTCGTATTGCCACTGATTGTTGCATGGGCACTACGTTACTTTGCCCCCAAATGGCACGACCGCTTGGCGCACTTCAGCTTCCTCACCTTCTGGATATGGGCTGTGAATATCATGATACTGATTGCCACCGCCATACACACCTACCTCACTAATGACCACCTCACCCCGAGGTACACCCTACTCCTTTCGCTCATCACTCTCGTCACCACCTTGGCACTCTACTACGTTGGAGGTCAGGCCTCACGACTGACTGGCGAGCGACGAGTCAATGGTCGGCAAACCCTTGGGCAGAAAAATACCGTCTTCGCTATCTGGCTCGCGATCCTTTTCCTTGATGCCAAGGTAGCCTTTATCCCCACCCTATATATAGTGGTGCAGAATGTGATCAATTCGCTTGAATTGGCCGCTTATCAAAAATCATTACGCAAAAAGAATGGCACGAATTAGTAAAGAGATGATCTCCATCATCATTAATGGAGAGAGGGACCAAGAGAAGGCTCAGTTCCTACAGATCCGGCATGAGATGCCCACAGCACTAGAGTCGGGCAAATACCCCATCCGAGTAGATATCACGTGGGAGTACGAGGGCGACCACTCTGGGATGCCTACAGAGGAGGTGGCGGAGCAGATGAATAGCCTAGAGGAGGCTCTTATCCCTGCACTAGAGAAGAATAACCTCGCGCTACTCGCCTACCAAGTGACAGGCGAGGGGCGACGACTATGGTGCTTCTACACCCGCAACATTGGGGCGTTTCAAGAGACGCTCAATGAAGCACTAGAGGAGCTACCTCTCTTTCCGATTACCTTTTATGCCGAAGAGGATCGGGAAGCCGACGCCTTTAGAGAAGTTGAAACATTATTATAAATGAAGACCATTATGAAAAGAGCATTATTGGTACTGGCAGTTATGGCACTGCTACTTCCCAGTTGTAAAAAGGAGAATAAGGAGGAGCAGACCACACTCGCTCCGCTTAAGGTGGGAGCGATGTCGTCGCTCGACTACCTTCCCTACGTGATTGCAGAGAAGATGGGCTATACCGATAGCCTTGGCTTGGACCTAGAGATCGTGAAGTTTTTCTCTGCCAACGACCGCGATGCCGCCTTTAGGAGTGGTCAGCTCGATGGCACCGTTATTGACTATACTGGCGCAGCAATACAGCAGGCAGCAGGACTTCCCTTGGCGATTGTGGTAAAGCACGATGGTTATTTTGAGTTGATGGCTCAGCCCACAATGGAGAGCGTTGCCGACCTCAAAGGGAAACAAGTTTCTGTCTCTCGCAATACCGTGATAGAGTATGCCACCGATAAGATGCTAGAGGCTGGTGGACTTGCCGAAGCTGATGTAGAGAAGCCTGAGATTAATAAGATTCCTCTCCGTATGGAGATGATGGTCTCCAAGCAGATAGATGCCTCAGTCTTTCCTGACCCTTTTATCACCATCTCTAAGGCACAGGGTTTCGTAGCCCTCTCCTCTACCCGTGACCTCGGCATCTCGGTTACTGGCACCATGTTTACAGAGAAGGCATTGACCGAAAAGGGGGAGTCAATCCGTGCCCTTCTCAAAGCCTACAACCTCGGCGTGGATTACCTCAATAGCCACGACCGCCAAGAGTGGGTAGAGGTACTGATCAATGATGCTGGAGTACCAGCAGAACTAGCGGATAAGGTGGTACTTCCTAACTATACTCACGCCACGCTCCCTTCGGAGAAGGACCTCAGCGAGACCCTACAGTGGCTACAAGCGAAGCAACTGGTTCCCGCAGAGTACGATATCAAGGGACTCGTTTCGAGCGAATACCTACCTGAGTAAGCAGGCACCGTGAGTAGGATCACCATCAAAGAACTCTCCTATAGCTATCACGGCCGAGGAGGGGTGACCCAAGCCCTTAACCGCGTGAGCCTATCCCTTGCCGAGGGCGAGGTGATAGGGCTCACGGGGGTCTCGGGCAGTGGTAAGTCGACTCTACTCAACATCCTCTCCGGCATCCTCAAAGGCTACAGTGGCGAGGTACTGATCAATGGAGAGCCCCCCAATCCCAAGAAGCACTCCATTGCACTAGTGCCTCAGAGCTATGGGCTACTGCCGTGGAAGCGGGTACGAGAGAATATTCTACTCCCTCACACCTTAGGGAAAAAGTGCCAGAGGATTGGTGAGCTACAGAGTATCGTGGATCGGCTAGAGATTAGAGCATTCCTTGATCGCTACCCTTCCGAGCTATCGGGCGGACAGAAGCAGAGGGTAGCTCTTGCCCGTGCCTTTGTACAGTCGCCCGACCTCCTTCTAATGGATGAACCTTTCTCAGCACTTGATATCTCCACTGCCACTCGCAGTAAGGAGCTATTCAAAGCTTTCCAAAAGGAGCTGGGAGTTACCACAGTGATGGTGAGCCACAATCCGCAAGAGATAGAGGGACTCACGGATCGGGTGATTATCCTAGGGGGCTCCCCAGGAGAGGTGATAGCTGATACCCATCTGCCGAATGCGGAGCAAATCTTACAAGAGATCTTGAGGAATGAAAAGTAGTCAACGACTGAAGGCCCTACTCTACCGTACGATGGTAGGTCTGTTGCTCATCAATCTACTTTGGTGGGTAGCATCAATAACCCTCAGCAGTACCGCTATCATTTCACCTCTGAAGGTCTATCAAGCCCTTCCCACCCTCCTTTCGCAAGAGATGGGGCGACATCTGTGGGCAAGTCTTTATAGAGTGCTTCTGGGGCTACCGATCGCCTTTGTACTGGGAATGAGCATGGCGTACGCCATGTACCGCCTTCACCGATTTGGTAGAGTGATGAGTGCCTTTACCTACCTCGCCTACCCTATTCCCAAGCTGGCACTACTCCCCATCGTGATGCTGATTGCGGGATTGGGCGACACCGGAAAGATCGCCATGATCGTGCTGATCATCCTCTTTCAGATCATCGTCAATATCCGTGACAGTCTCTACAATATCCCTCGTGAGAGTTTTCTTATCACCACCTCCCTAGGGGCTACAAATTGGCAAGTCTACCGACACGTGCTGCTACCGGCGACGCTTCCCGACACCCTTTCTACCCTAAGAGTGGCGATCGGGACGGCCATTTCGGTGCTTTTTGTCACCGAGACCTACGGTACGGACAAAGGGATGGGCTACTTTATCATCGACTCCTGGATGCGCTTTGACTACATCTCTATGTATGGAGGGATAGCTATACTGAGTATTGCGGGATTTCTGCTCTTCCTACTCACCGACCTACTAGAGCTTCTCCTTTGCCCTTGGCAAGAGCTCTCGCCTAGTGACAAGTAACATCATTATTATATCACAAGAAACATGAAAAGAATTACATTACTTATTACCGCACTACTCCTTGTAGCAGGTCCCGCATCGGCTCAGAAAGAGAGCTTTGCTAATCGTATTACAATCAAAGGATACGGTCAAGTCTATGCAGAAGGAGGCTACTACGACAACGACCAGAAGCTCGGCACCTTTGGCATCAATAAGATAGAGATCCTAGGACTTGGCCGGATTACCGACCAATGGAGCATGGGTGTCACGGTGCAATTTAATAAACCTGTGATGCTCAAGGACCTCTACATGCAGTACGCTTTTATGCCAGAGCTAAAGGTGAAGGTTGGGCAGTTTAAGACCCCTTTTGGGCATGAAAACCAAATCGCTCCTTTCCTTAATTCGCTCGCCATCGGTGGAAGTATGCCTACCGTTTACTTTGCTGGTGTAGGTATGGACCCGCTCTACTACGGTACTGCAGGCCGTGATATGGGTATTGAGCTATCGGGCGACCTATTCAAAAACATCGTTTCCTACAAGGTGGTAGCGATGAATGGTCAAGGGATGAATGCCACAGACCTCAACCTCGGGAAGCTACTCGGTGGCTCTCTCTACATTCGTCCAATAGAGGGGCTTAGCATACATACCTCCTACCTCGGGGGCAAGCAGGTAGCTATGGGTGCTGCCAAAGGAATCCAAGCGGGCGAAAGCTATATGCGTCACCGTGTCAGCGCAGGCGTTATTGCCAATTACCAGCCGATTAGCCTCTCTACAGAGTATATGTATGGCCGCGATAAAGATGTTAAGAGCATGGGTGCCTACCTCACCGCTGCCATTCACCTACCCAAGCGTTACGACCTAGTAGTCAGCGGGGACTATCTACAGCCTGATATGGACCAGTCGGGCAAACTATATACCGCCACATTAGGCCTAGACAAATGGTTCTACGGCAATTGCCGCGTACAGATGCAGTACCGCTACACCCACCCTACTGAGCAGGTGATGCTCCCAGTAGCTAAAGGCCACACCCTCCGACTCCAATTCCAATTCGCCTTCTAATCAAAGGCCCCCATAAAACAATATAGTCTCAACCCAGGGGTTACGCATTAGAAAGGACTTGTCAAGTAGTATTCATCTGAGTATCTATGGTTAAGGACCTCCGTAGGAGGTCCTTTCTCGCTTGTCTAGTACAAGTTATCCATATTAGGGCTGTAACTTAAGTTTATATCTCTAATGCGTAACCCCTGATTATACATATGAGTTAATAATAAAAGAACTATCTTTGCGGGAGATAGTAATTATTTAAGCTGTATCTATGAAACGATTAGGAATCCTTCTGCTGGCCATTGTGAGCGTGGTAGCCATCGTATTGATTGTTAGGGGTCAGGGCAAAAAAGCTGACACGCCTCAAGAGAGCCCACAAGCGGTGGCTGAGGTGGTAGATACGAACCACGTCAAAGATTCTATCGCGGCTCAAGAGCGGGCACAAGCGAAGCTAGACTCGATGATTATGAGTCAGTTGAACGACTCTCTTGCCTATATCAATAAGGAGATCAAGGCCAATCCCGAGGACCCTAGAGCTTGGGTTAAGCTCAACCTTCTCTACAATAACCCCCAGTTTAAGCTGGATGACACCAGCAAACGCTATGAATCCCTTATGAAGAGCATCATATTTATGCACCAACAGCCCAAGCGTGGTGCCGAGGCTTACTCTATGTGGGCAAATGCCTATCTCCCAGAGGAGAAGAAGTCGCAAGAATTGACCGCACTAAACGAAGCGATCCGAAAGAGTCCCAAGAAGTTGGATCTCTATGAGCAGCGTGCTGATCTCTACCTTTCAATGAATCAGTCAGAACTCGCTGAAGTTGACCTCCTACAGATGGTCTACATAGCACCAAATAACGATAGAGGCTACCAAGCGTTGCAGGAAAAGATGGGGCACGACCAAGCATCATCCCTCTGGAATAGCATCCTAACCTTAGCCCCCAAGTCGCCTAATGCTTATTACCGCGCCTCTGAATATCTCCGTATGAGCGGTTCGCAAGATGAAGCCCTCCAACTAGCTATGAAGGGGATGACCCTCTATGGCGATGATGATGAACATAACCTCTTTAACCAACTGAAGTATTTGATTGATCGGAACGCTGATGGTGAAGAAGGCTCTTTGATATCCCAGCTCAAAAGGCAGATTAATAAGCACCCGAAACGCCCCGAGTGGGCACTTCTCCTCCCTATCAATACGATGGCGAGTGCCACTCCAATTGCCAACAAGCGATCCACTACTACCAGGCAGCTCTAAAAGGGATCAATCGAAGCAGTTCATTGTACCTATCCACTATTGAGCAGTTGGCAAGGTGCTATGTAGAGGTGGGCAACTTTTCCTCTGCTCTGAAGTACCAAGATATTGCTATCAAGCAAGACCCCACCTTTGCAGGCTATCACTACAATAAGGCGATGATGCTCCATGCCTCTGGAGATACCAAAACTGCTATCAAGGAGCTCAATAAGTACCTCTCTCATAGCAATAGCGACAAGAGTGACGCTCGAGCTTACTACAAACGAGCTTCCTACAAGTATGAAGTCAAAGATTTCTTTGGAGCACTCATTGATGTAGGGCAAGGAATGGAGATGGAGACCCAACCCACCCCTTTTGCATACCTAATTCGTGGCAATATCTATGCTGCTCAAGGAAAGAAGGAAGAAGCCAATGCCGATTTCAAGGCGGTATTGGGCAATACCAGTAGCGACGACTGTAGTACCCGCCCCTTTGCCTACATCGGCTTGGGGCAAAAGGAGGAGGCGATGAAAATCTTAGCGAATAAAGTCAGCGATTATCAAAAGGAGCAGAGAACCGACGAAAGCAAGTTCTATAGCCTCCTTCGCGCCCTCGTGGAGCAAGGCGATGCAGACCTGGCACTCTACTTCAAGCAACTCTCAGAGGAGTGGCCCTATCCCTACCCTTGTCTTGATGAAAACATTAGGGTGGTACAAAACAATCCTAAGTACAAGGAGCTACAAAAAAGAGGAATAAAGACCAAGTAACCCTCAGCCACTTCCACTCTCTCCTCAACCATAATGGGTGTCCTCTCCTGAAATAGTAGACACACAAACCATGCGAAAATATGGCAGAAAAGAATCGCAAGAGTAGAAAGAGAGAAGCATATGATGATGCTTTTAAGGTCAAGGTAATACGTGAATACCTAGACACAGGAGAGAACATTAGTAGCCTTGCTACAAGATTTAACATTTCAGTTTCGGCATTGTACTCTTGGTTGAGTAACTTTGGCATAGAAACATCACCAACTAATATTCTTAGTAGCATGAGCAAGAGTAATGCCGATTTAATCAAAGAGATCGCTGAACTGAAGCGAGCACTGGAAAAGTCGAAGCTAGAGACTTGGGAGGCGCAAGTGGATGCTTTAGCCCATAAGAAGCTGCTTGAGCACATGGAGAATAAGTACCAAATTAGCGTAAAAAAAAAGACAAATTCTCAGTGATTGCCGAGCTAAAAGACCAAACATTAGGGGAAAGGTGCATTGGTATTAGCCGACTTTGTGGCTTTTTTGGGGTAAGCAGAGGTGGCTTTTACAAGTATATTCCCTCTGAGATTGATCTTGGTCTCAAAGCCAGTGCAGTCCTGTACAGATGCCGTTATATTAGAGAGAGTTTACCTAAAGCTGGCACTGAAACTCTTCTGAGTCTCTGCAACGAATATTTCGCTGAAGAGTTCACGATAAGCAGAGACTGGCTTTATGATTTGCTTAGGGCGAATGATATGCTACTAACTAGGAAACGTCATCATCGACCACCACGTACCACGAATGGTATTGTTGAGATACTGTCCCTAAAAAGTGTGTAAGCCCCAATAATGCTATCTTTGTAAAGTTGTGAATTAATAACAAAATTGATAGACATTAGTATGAGACTTACACGAGTGCAAGTTAAGGAAATTCTTTCAAACTTTATAATTGAAGGGCAAGGGGTCAAGGGATTGATGGAGCTAGTTGTAGAGATCGTGATGGAAGGGGAGCGCGAACTTTACAAGGAAGATACCGGAGATATTAGTAATGGCTACCGAGGTCGTCGTATTTTTGCGAGTGGTAATATGCTTGAGTTGCGAGTCCCTCGGACACGTCAGCGTGGTTTTATGCCCGTTATTTTAGGGGTATTAAAAGAGCAAGAGAAAGAGATGGGAGAGGTTGCGAGCTATCTCTATAGCTGTGGCAATACGATGAAGGACATCTCAGGTGTTTTTGAGCGCTTGTATGGTAAAAGTTATAGCACGAGCCAGGTTAATCGTCTAGCTCTCTCCACGCAGAAGGCTGTTCTGGAATGGCGTAAAAGAGCACTTCCGAGTGAGCTGGAAGCACTTATGATTGACGCAACATACCTTCCAGTAAGGCGAGGAGATAGTGTTAGCAAGGAGGCGTTCTTCGTCGTGATGAGCTTGGATGCGGACGGTCGTAGAGACATCGTTGGAGTGTACAACAATCCCACAGAAGGAAGTGGTATTTGGAATGCTTTCTTTGAAGACTTAAAGTCTCGCGGACTAGAGAAAGTTGGCCTTATTGTCTCCGATGGGTTAAACAATATTGAAGAAGTGGCTGAGCGTCATTTCTCTGGAGTGGAGGTGCAGCTCTGTAACGTTCATCTTCAGAGGGAGATTTGCAATAGAGTTCGTCCAAAAGACAAGAGAGCCATCAGTTCCAAACTGAGCGAAGTGTTTCGTAAAAACGACCCCAAACGTACTGTCGAAGACGGCGTTAAGGACTTTGCAAAGTTTGCGAAAGAGTGGTACGAGCACTATCCATTCCTCTCAAAAATGGCTGATGGAGAAAGGATACACTATTACTTTACCTACCTGAAATATGACGTAGTAGTGCGGCGGTATATTCATAGTACCAACTGGATAGAACGCTTTAATCGGCAAATAAAGAAGGGAGCGACCTATAAATGCGCCTTTCCAAGTGTTGATTCTGCACTCCATCTAGTAGGGAGCATCGCTATTAATTCTTCCTATTTAGGGAAGCGAATAGGCGATCTGATAGGTGGTTTGAAAAAGCTATAACATTCAGAACGAGAACGAGATGCGCTTTACTTCCCAACACAAAGCTACCAACCAAAAAGAATACGGCAAGGCGGTGTCTCCGCTACGCTACGACAGCCTTGCCTTAATTCTTTCTTGGTCAATCTTTGTTGTTTATGGGAAGCAAAGCGAAAAAAATAAGTACTTTTGCAGTTCAAAGAGGCATTCTGCCTTACACACTTTTTGGGATACTACCATTGTTGATCACGAATTTGACGATCACCTTAATACTATTCCCAAATACATTCCGACTGACCACTGTAGACTAGCGGTCTCAGATATTACCTACATTAAATGTAAAGAGGGGTTTGTGTACCTTTCTCTCACGATGGACGGTTATAGTCGGATAATTACGGGATATAGTCTTCAGCGGACTTTGTCACGAGAAGGGCCACTTGATGCACTTACACAGAGTGTTGAGTTTTACAAGAAGTACAATTATGACGTTAATGGGCTCATCTTTCATAGCGATAGAGGGTGCCAGTACGTATCCAAAGAGATGACAAGCTACGAAGCAAAACTTGGAATAATAACGAGTGTCACACAAACAGGAGACCCCCTTCACAATGCTATGGCAGAGAGACTAAATGGAACCATTAAAAATGATTGGCTATACGACTATGAAGCTATGACTTTTGAAGAGACAAAAGAGGCGATAGATAAGGTGATCCAGCTCTACAATAATGTTCGTCCTCATCGCTCCTTAGGCATGAGAACGCCCATGCAGACGTTGGATCCTAGCCATCAGAATCCACTCGTCAAAAACGAGGGCTTTGCTTGATTATATGACGCACGAGCTGGCTGCCCCCTATGAAGGGGGGCGCCGCTCGTGTTTATCGCCCGTCATCTGTGCAATTATTTATATATTTGTGTACACTTTCAGGAATAGAGGACACGGAGTGTGTATACTTTCAGGAATAACAAATAACCAGTGTATACAATAACAGGAATACATGAACCCGTGTGTACTATTTTCAGGAATACCACAGGGATCGGGAAGGAAGAGATAATCACCATTTTTCCCGCTACCGTGCGGAACCTATTCCGTATGCGTGCGGAATGCATTCCGCACGCATACGGAACGAGACGTTGATACGGTCTCATGAAAAAGCCCTCACTGGGTTAAGCATTCCGGATATTGTACACACCAATTATTCGTCATTCCTAAAAATGTAGACACTAGTCATCAGTTATTCCTGAAAAAGTAGACACTTCACTGTAGCACACTCCTATTCATCAAAACTAATGATAGATTGTAAGGACCTCCGTGAGGAGGTCCGTAAAAAAGCACACGCAAGGGTGCCACTCAGATAGCCCCCGCGTCGGAGGGGCGAAAGCCCCGAACGACCGGCGGGAAAAAGGATGCGGTATACGTAATCGACCCTTGTGGTCGCACTTGGACGGGTAGGTGCGACCACAAGGGTCGAGGAATTTGGGACAATTCGCAACCCCCAGTCTTCGGCTCTACGAGCCTCGACTGGGGGCTAGCTGAATGGCACCCTATCGGGTGCTCTCATACCCTTATAGATGGTATATTCAATCAAATACCTGTTGACGATTCTTTCTAATGGCAACCTCTGAAACATCTAACGACTTATCATATTATTGCTATCTTTGCGGAGAGACCTAGGCAGATGATCGCAGTTGGTAGCGATAGGTATGGGGACTTAGTCCCCCCCTATATCGACGGGTTCGAGTCCCTCCTGCCTATGTCTCTTTTTATTAAGAAGCATGCACACTTGTTTATACAGTTGCATGCTATCTTTGCCAAACAAAAAAGGAAGGGCCTCTAGGCATACTCACCGACAAAAGGTGCGTTAATGCTTGGAGATTTTTCTTTTATTATATAATCCACTCAATTATTGCTATCTTTGCTGAGAGGCCTAGGCAGATGATCGCAGTTGGTAGCGATAGAGGGTGCCCTAGTGGCACCACCTATATCGTGGGTTCGAGCCCCACCTGCCTAGGTCTCTTTTTATTAAGAAGCAAGCACACTTATTTATATAGTTGCATACTATCTTTGTCTCACAAAAAGGAAAAGTCTCTTGGCATACTCATCGATAAAAGGTCAGGGGTTACGCATTAGAAAGGACTTGTCGAGTAGTATTCATCTGAGTATCTATGGTTAAGGACCTCCGTTGGAGGTCCTTTCTCGCTTGTCTAGTACAAGCTATCCATATTAAGGCTGTAACTTAAGTTTATATTTCTAATGCGTAACCCCTGCACGAGTACGTAACCGAGCCCGAATCCCGAAAGCAATGCCACAGATCACCTTCGTGCAACAGTCTCTTATTATATAATTCACTCAATTATTGCTATCTTTGCTGAGAGACCTAGGCAGATGATCGCAGTTGGTAGCGATAGGTATGGGGACTTAGTCCCCCCCTATATCGACGGGTTCGAGTCCCTCCTGCCTATGTCTCATTTTTTAAGAAGCAAGTTGAGACGGTGATATAAAAAGAGTGGGTAGGCCAAAGATTGACCTACCCACTCTTTTAGTATGTAATGTATTTAGCTATTAAAGCTTTGGACCAGCAGCTATGAGTGCCTTACCCTCGGCCTTACCAGTGAACTTCTCAAAGTTCTTGATGAAGCGCTTAGATAGATCCTGAGCCTTCTCATCCCACTCAGCAGGATTAGCATAGGTATCACGAGGATCGAGGATCGCTGGGTCTACGCCAGGAAGTGCTAGAGGTACACGGAACCCGAAGTATGGGATCTCCTTAGTCTCTGCCTTATCGATAGAACCATCGAGGATTGCATCAATGATACCACGAGTATCTTTGATAGAGATACGCTTGCCAGTACCATTCCACCCAGTATTCACTAGATAAGCCTTAGCACCATGCGCCTCCATCTTCTTCACTAGCTCCTCGGCATACTTAGTAGGATGCAGTGACAAGAATGCAGCACCGAAGCAAGCTGAGAAGGTAGGTGTTGGCTCGGTAATACCACGCTCTGTACCAGCTAACTTAGCGGTAAATCCGCTGAGGAAGTAGTACTTAGTCTGCTCTGGGGTTAGGATAGATACTGGAGGCAGTACTCCGAAGGCATCAGCCGATAGGAAGATCACCTTATTGGCGTGACCTGCCTTAGAGACAGGCTTCACGATATTCTCGATGTGATAGATAGGATAAGAGACACGAGTATTCTCAGTCACCGACTTATCAGCGAAGTCAATCTTACCATTCTTATCGAGCGTTACATTCTCCAAAAGAGCATCTCTACGGATAGCATTGTAGATATCTGGCTCGCTCTCCTTGCTTAGGTTGATCACCTTAGCATAGCAACCGCCCTCAAAGTTGAAGATACCATCATCGTCCCATCCGTGCTCATCATCACCGATTAGCTTACGCTTAGGATCGGTAGAGAGAGTGGTCTTACCTGTTCCAGAAAGTCCGAAGAAGATAGCAGTCTCCTTACCATCCATACTGGTATTAGCAGAGCAGTGCATAGAGGCCATACCCTTGAGAGGAAGGCGATAGTTCATGTAAGAGAACATACCCTTCTTCATCTCACCACCGTACCAGGTATTGATGATCACCTGTACCTTTTCGGTAAGGTTGAATACCACAGCGGTCTCGCTATTCAGTCCCAGCTCCTTGTAGTTCTCCACCTTCGCCTTAGAAGCGTTGAGGATAAGGAAATCGGGCTCACCAAAGTTCTCCAGTTCCTCCTTAGTAGGACGGATAAACATATTGGTCACGAAGTGAGCTTGCCAAGCCACCTCCATTACAAAGCGTAGCTTGAGGCGAGTATTCTCATTGGCACCCACAAAAGCATCCACTACAAAAAGGCGCTTATTAGAGAGCTGATCGGTAGCAATCTTCTTGATGATTGGCCAGTGTTCCTCCTTAACTGGCTTATTATCGTTTTTGTACTCCTCGGAAGTCCACCAAACGGTATCACGAGAGGTGTCGTCGAGGACGAAAAACTTATCCTTAGGACTACGACCAGTGTAGACACCAGTCATCACATTCACAGCACCCAGCTCGGATACTTGTCCTTTTTCATAACCTTCTAGGTCAGGGCGCGTCTCTTCTTCAAACAGTTGATCATACGTGGGATTATAAATAATCTCAGTAGCTCCGGCGATACCATACTTGGTTAAGTCAATCTTTTTTGCCATGCTTCTAAATCTTTTATATATTGGTTAATTGGAAATAACGTTCTACGTCTCACTCACTACAGCAAAGGTAATAAATAAAGTGACTATCCGCAAAGAATTAGGAATTATTTCTTTATTATTTCCGATTGCTTGAGAAAAGGTGTACCGTCACCCCGTATGCTGGCACCTCCATTTGGTAAGGCTGACCGGGCAAAAGACGCACAAAAGTCTCGCCATCAACGGGCCACTGAGTTACCCTAGCAACCTCCGAAGATAGGCTCAGCACCTCAAAAGCATGAGGCGAGATAGCCACTTCTACCGTCTGTGGTTCGCCGTGAAAGTTGACCACCACCAATGCAGACTCCTCTCCGTAGGCACGCATAAAGGCATGAAGCCCACGATTGGCAAAATGGGGTTGGTAGTAATTGAGGTCATAAAAGGTGCCCTCGGCAAAGAGTGGTCTTTGAGCCAGCTCTAGAAGCGATTGGTAGCGTGCTCTCAATGGAGACTTCATCTTGCCCTCGCTGAGTAGCCACTCACGGATAGTGGAAAGGCTCCAGTAATCAAAGATAGTCGTACGACCATCTCTGCCCGAGAAGCCCTCCTCATCCATTCCCCGCTCCCCTAGCTCCTGACCGAAGTAGGTCATCAAGGGGTTACCATCGACTAGAGCGGTCACCGCCATAGCTGGGAAAGCTTTCTCGCCGTCACCCACCACAAAGTCCGAAGCAAGTCGCACTTCGTCGTGATTTTCCATAAACCTTAGAAGTCGATGCTTCACACGCTCCTGAGACTGCAATAGCCCTCCGATATCATTTGTTGATGCCTGTCCCTTGAGAAGTGCTATCAAGAGATCATACAGCCCCACCTTATCATAGAGGTAATCAAAGCCCGCCAGTACAAACTCCTCATACCGCTCTGGCTGATATACCTCGGCAATCATCAGTAGCTCGGGATAGGCTGTTTTGAGCTTTTGAATACACCATTGCCAAAAGGGCACCGGCACTAGCTCCGCCATATCGCACCTAAAGCCATCCACCCCTTTCGCTGCCCAATAATTAAGGATATCGAGCATCTTATTCCAAGTATCGGGCACAGGATCGTAATGGGTACTCCAATCTCCTGCCAGGTCAATACCATAATTGAGTTTGATCGTCTCGTACCAATCATTGGGCGTAGGGTGGCTAGTAAACTGGTCGTTACCTGTCGCTTTGGCTGGTGTTTCGGTATAAACCTCATCCCCACTTATTAGGGTCAGCGTCTCCTGAGGCAGATAGTAGAAATTATTATTTGGGGCAAAGGGCACTGAGGTATCATCCTCCTCGCCAAAATCCTTTACGTAACTAGGCTTGGCATCGGAGGCATATTCCCGAGATAGATGGTTGGGGACAAAGTCAATGATCACCTTTAGCCCCGCAGCGTGAGTTCGCTCAATCAGAGCTTCAAACTCCTCCATACGATGCTCCACATCTACTGCTAGAGCTGGTGCCACATCGTAGTAGTCGCAGATAGCATAGGGTGAGCCTGCCTCCCCCTTCACAATCGCTGGGTGGTTGGCTGGTATCTTGGCACCGAAAGCACTCTTGGTAGCGTGCTCTAGCACACCGGTGTACCATATATGTGTGCAACCGAGCTCTTTTATCTCTTGAAGACGCTCAGGGGTAAAGTCCTCAAACTTTCCCGAACCATTGGTCTCAAGGGTACCCGCTTTTTGATTCGTAGCATTGAGATTGCCATAAAGTCGTGGCAATACTTGGTAGATAGATATTCTCATCTCCTATTGTGCGTTGTGGTCGTAATCCATTAATACCTGCCAAACAGTCTCCCCAACCGCTTGCAGCGTCTCCTTACTGATGATATCCAGATTGTCGTTGTGAGTATGCCAATAATCGCCAAACTCCTCATCGTAATTGATGATATCAACACAAGGAATGCGGAGGTTGCGAATCACAAAGTAGTGGTCGTCGGTAATCGCACCACCCATCTTATTCTGAAAATAGGCACCGTGACCGAGCTCCTCGGCCACCTCCCATATCTTAGTAACGAATTGACCGGCCGACTCCTGTGAGAAGTACTCCCGCTTGAAGATCGCATTCTTAGCCCCAACCATATCAAGGAGAATTCCGAACTCCGCTTTATACCCCTCTTTATGTAGGTTTTTGGTCCAATACTGAGTGCCTAGAGCCCACGTATCTTCCGAATTGACCTGATACTGCGTTTCCCACGCAGGCAAACCGTAGTCCTCAGCATCGAAAAACATCAAGTCAATCCCGTAATTCTCCAGTCCCTCAGTGGCAAGTAGACGTGCCAACTCCAGCATCACGCCAGGACCACTGGCCCCATCATCAGCGCCCAAGATAGGCACCTCACGCATCATAGGATTGGGGTCGTTATCGGCAAAAGGACGGGTATCCCAGTGAGCAAAAAGCATAATTCTCCGCTCGCGCTCGGGGTGGTACGAGCCGATGATATTGGCGCACTCCAACTTGGTGCCATCGTAGGCAGTAAGCGACATCTCCTGTCGCGTCACCTCCAGCCCCAGTTGCTCAAGTTCTCCGACAATGTAATTGGCGGTAGCCCTATGGGCTTCGGTGTTCGGCACACGAGGGCCAAAAGCCAGCTGCTGCGCAATATGAGCATACGCCTTTTCAGCAACAAAAGGAGAAGGGGGCAACTCTCTCGCCACCTTAGTCTGCTCAGATTGCCCACTTTTTTTACCACTTTTATCACAAGAGGAAGCGGAGAGTACCAGCCCTACCACTGCCATCGTAAGTATCAAGAATCTATTCATCATCATTCAATTTATTGGAGGTTGCCCACCTACTTACCTTGGTAGATGAGACGTGAAATATTATCTTTTGCAAATAAGGATTGTGCCACACGCATCAGCGACTCAATCGTCACCCCATCTAAGCGATGGAAAAACTCCTCGAGTGGGTGGTAGCACCCTTTCAGCAAGAGCTGACGACCAAAGGCTAGGAACTGCGACTCACTCTGCTCCGTGGACATCGTTGCCTGCCCTTTGATCTGCTTCACCCAGGCACGTAGAGCGGTGGGGGTTAGAGGCACGTCCTGAAGCTTTTCCAACTCCTTAAGCACCTGCTCAAGGGCTCTCTCGGCATTCAGAGGGTCGCAACCGAAGTAAATCTGCCACCAACCGATATCAGGGATGGTGGTCAATGACGACTCCACGCTATAGACCCAGCCACGGTGCTCACGCAGCTGTACCACTAGCCGACTATTCATTCCCGGCCCCGCCAATAGGTTGAGAAGTAGTGTTGCTTCGGTCCGATCCAAATCGGCTAAAGTGGGTGCCACACCCCCTATCAGCACGTGGGCTTGGTGGGTATCGCTTTCTTGCAGGAGATCGAATTGGGTAGCTCGAGGAGACGCCATCAACGATGCCGTGGGAGCCTCTTCAAAAGGCTCTCCAAGCAATTGAGTGGTTAGCTCCGTAAACCGCTGCTCCGTCACCTGCCCCATACAGAAAAAGAGCATCCGACTAGGGGTAAACGCCTTGCGCACATACTCCAAGCAGTCTTCACGGCTCATCCTATCTAGGCTCTCTTCATTACCAAGAATGGGATGCGATAGCTCGTAATCCTCAAAGAACTTCTCCTCAAAATGATCAAAGATAAGATCCGAAGGGGTGTCTCGGTAGAGGCTGATCTCCTCCTTCACCACTTCCCGCTCCTTCTCTAGCTCCACCTCGGGGAATGAGGCGTGGCGAATCAAGTCATTCAGAAGCTCCATACTCCGGCGAAGCTCCTTTTTAGGTGCCGCAGTATAGACAAAGGTGGTCTCCTTAGTGGTATAGGCATTGAGCTCACCACCCACCAACTCCATACGATTGATGATGTGCCACGCATGCCGACGCTCAGTGCCCTTAAAGATCGTATGCTCCACAAAGTGAGCCAACCCCGGGAGATCCTCAGGATCGTGCCGACTACCCGAGTGGATCGCAAAACCACAGTAGACCACGTTGCTTCGAGTCGGTAGCAAGGCGACCCTCAAGCCATTCTCTAGTTGATTCTCTATATATCCTTTCAAAATATCACTCCAACTACTCCTCCCCTATAATCTATCGCAAACTTACCCATTTTTCAAGACTGTTGCACTACGATGATTAGTGCCCGATCCACCAGCGAACGTATGGAGGGTGCATTTCATAAAGAGGTTTCAGGAAGCATTTTGCACATTAAATTTGGGTGAAATGTAGGCTGTTGAAAGCGCCCTTGTAAACCATTGAAAACCAAGGATATATTTTGTCGTTTTCCGAGTTGCAACTAAGCAATCGGTTAGTTGCAACTAAGCATTTGCTTTGTTGCAACTCGGCAAATGCTTAGTTGCAACTCAGTTTTTGCTCTCCTTATGACTGACCCAACCTTGCAAAAGAGAAGAGCATAAAAAAGGGCTGCTGCTGGGTGTCAATCTATATCATATGACACTCTTAATAATGTTTTTGATTCGCAAAGTCCTAGATCAAGTTGTCCGACCTCCCACGAGGGGAGGTCGTAGGGATTGGGAGGAGATGACCGTATTCCCCTGGTCGTTCGGGCTATGCCCTCCGACCGAGGGGCTAGGATCCGTCCGACCGCAAGCGATCGTTTTCATCTTCCAAAACTGATGATAATATGGGTAGTATCCCAAAAAGTGTGTAAGGCAAAATGCCTCTTTGAACTGCAAATGTACTTATTTTTTTCGCTTTGCTTCCCATAAACAACAAAGATAGACCAAGAAAGAATTAAGGCAAGGCTGTCGTAGCGCAGCGGAGACACCGCCTTGCCGTATTCTTTTTGGTTGATAGCTTTGTGTTGGGAAGTAAAGCGCATCTCGTTATCTTTCTGAATGTTATCGCTTTTTCAGACCACCTATCAGATCGCCTATTCGTCTCCCTAAATATGAGGAGTTAAGGGCGATACTTCCTACCAAATGAAGTGCAGAATCAACACTTGGAAAGGCACATTTATAGGTTGCTCCCTTCTTTATTTGCCGATTAAAACGTTCGATCCAGTTGGTGCTATGGATATACCGTCTCACGACTACGTCATATTTCAGGTAGGTAAAGTAATAATGTATCCTTTCTCCATCAGCTATTTTTGAGAGGAATGGATAGTGCTCTTGCCACTCTTTGGCAAACTTCGAAAAATCCTCAACTCCGTCTTCAACAGTACGTTTGGGGTCGTTTTTACGAAACACTTCGCTCAGCTTGGAACTGATGGCTCTCTTGTCTTTAGGGCGAACTCTATTACAGATCTCCCTCTGAAGGTGAACACTACAGAGCTGCACCTCCACTCCAGAGAAATGACGCTCAGCCACCTCTTCAATATTGTTTAACCCGTCGGAGACAATAAGACCAACCTTCTCTAGTCCACGTGACTTTAGGTCATCAAAGAAAGCATTCCAAATACCACTTCCTTCCGTGGGGTTGTTGTACACTCCAACGATATCTCTACGACCGTCTGCATCCAAGCTCATTACAACAAAGAACGCCTCCTTGCTAACGCTATCTCCTCGCCTTACTGGGAGGTATGTTGCGTCAATCATAAGTGCTTCCAGCTCACTTGGAAGTGCTCTTTTACGCCATTCTAGGACAGCCTTCTGCGTGGAGAGAGCAAGACGATTTACTTGGCTCGTGCTATAACTTTTGCCATACAAACGCTCAAAAACACCTGAGATGTCCTTCATCGTATTACCACAGCTATAGAGGTAGCTCGCAACCTCTCCCATCTCTTTCTCTTGCTCTTTTAATACCCCTAAAATAACGGGCATAAAACCACGCTGACGTGTCCGGGGAACTCGCAACTCAAGCATATTGCCACTCGCAAAAATACGACGACCTCGGTAGCCATTACTGACATCTCCGGTATCTTCCTTGTAAAGTTCGCGCTCCCCTTCCATCACGATCTCCACAACTAGCTCCATCAATCCCTTGACCCCTTGCCCTTCAATTATAAAGTTTGAAAGAATTTCCTTAACTTGCACTCGTGTAAGTCTCATACTAATGTCTATCAATTTTGTTATTAATTCACAACTTTACAAAGATAGCATTATTGGGGCTTACACACTTTTTAGGGACAGTATCATAATATGTCGTGTAATTACTAATGACCTCCCCTCGTGGGAGGTCAGACGGATCCTAGCCCCCTGTCGGAGGGGCGAAAGCCCCGAACGACTGGGGGATTATGAAGCCACCCCCACCCTACGACCCCTTGTGGGTCGGACTAATCTTTACCATTGACAAAGTGGACTATCTGCTTTGGTGCAACAGTAGCTTAAAAAGAGATGGAGTGTGTTGGAACCAAAGCTCCGACACACCCCATCAATTAATTATGATGACTTACAAAAGTCGTTTACCAAACAATCACACGCTCCTCAGGTGCCATCCACATGGCATCACCCTCCTTGATATCAAAGGCCTCGTAGAAAGCAGGGATATTCTTGAGTGTTTGATTAACTCTTAGCATACCCAAGCTATGAACATCTACCTTGGTGAGGCGCACCTCCTCCTCAGGAGTGATATTTTGTCCCCAAAGACGTGCATAACCGATAAAGAATCTCTGAGCCATGGTGAAGTTGTCAATAACAGGATACTCCTTGCCCTTTGTTGCCTCTTGCAGAGCATCAAAGGCCACTAGCACACCACCTTGGTCGGCAATATTCTCGCCTAGAGTAAGGTGACCATCGGCCATAAGACCCTCACGGATCTGTACCTTATCGAACTGTGCTGCGAGCTTCTCAGTAGCCTCCTTAAAGGTCTTAGCATCCTCCTCAGTCCACCAATTGATCATATTACCATTGGCATCGTACTGACTACCTTGGTCGTCGAATCCGTGAGTCATTTCGTGACCAATCACCACACCGATACCACCATAGTTAACCGCGTCATCGGCATTGAGATTGAAGAATGGAGGCTGCAGGATACCTGCTGGGAAGCAGATCTCATTAGTGGTAGGATTGTAGTAGGCATTCACCTCGTGAGCATTCATCAACCAGCGATTCACATCTACTGGCTTACCAAGATCCTCAAGGTTACGATTGACTTCAAAGAGTGAGATCGCCCTCATATAGTCATAAAGGGAGTTCTCTACCAGCTCAAGGTTTTCATAAGTCCACCACTTATCAGGATAGCCCACCTTTACGATAAAGGTATTGAGCTTCTCGTGCGCCTTCGCCTTAGTATCCTCGCTCATCCAAGCAAGGTTATCAATACGCTTACCTAGAGCCAAGATAAGGTTGTCCACCAATTGAGTCATCCGCTCCTTTGCCTCAGCTGGGAAGTGCTTAGCCACATATTTCTGACCAATCACATCGCCCATGCAGCTATTGACACGTGCCACAGCGGTCTGCCAAAGAGGCTTTTGCTCGGTGACACCAGTCATGGAAGTGCTATGGAAAGCGAAGGAAGCATCGCGGAAGTCTTTGCTCAGGTAATTGGCAGCATCATCTAGGATGCGAGCCTTAATGAGGTGCTTCATTGCGTCGAGCGAAGTGGTTTCAAACCACTTATCAAAGCGGTGGAAGTAATCCTTCTGAGCCACATTGAGCTCCTTGGCCTCAGCCAAACCAGTACGACCTTCGAAATAACGTTGGTATGGGAATTTGAAGCTCTTGTAGAACTCCTCCATACTCATCTTATTATAGTTTCTCTGCGAATCTCTCCTCTCCAGCATGGTGTAGACAATCTTAGAGAGGCTCTTCTCAGTATTATAAACCTCCTCAGCCAAAGCAGTCGCCTCCGCATCATCGGTACCAGTAAGCGTGAATAGCTTAGCGATATAAGTGCGGTAGTCGGCCTGCTGCTTAGCGAAGTCAGCCTGCTCGCCATAGTAATCAGGTACCCCCATGATTAGACTAGGCTGGAAGAGCTGAAGCAGGTTGTTCTTGCTATCCTTCTCATCGGCCATTATATAGGTGACAAAGAAGTGAGAGTCGCCATAGTTGCCACTCTTAGAGAGGTAATCTACCAACTCATCCTTAGTCGTTATGGCATCCACCTCACCAAGATATGGGAGCACTGGATTGGCACCATCTTTATCAAGTTTCAGAGTATCTAAGCTCATCTCATAGAGCTTATACGCCTTCTCCTCATCACTTCCTGCGGTAGCCCCCTCATTCATCTCCTCAAGGATCTCCTTGGTATCAGCAAGGGCATTGATACGGAGTTGGTCGAAGCTACCAAAGCGGGCATAACCGGCTGGTAGAGGATGGTTTTTGATCCAATTGCCATTGACATACTTGTAGAAGTCTTCTGAAGGTTTGATCGTAGTGTCTAGGGCAGTGAGATCAATTGCTGGGACGCTCTCGGTGCTCTCTTCCTTGCTCTGCTTATCGCTGCAAGAGCCTAAGCCAAGTACCATGGAGGCGAGTGCAAAAGTCATAATAGTTTCCTTTTTCATTTCTCTATTGTTGTTATTAGAAATATAGTTATTCTGTTCTGCAAATGTACACAATTGCGGTTACTTAAATACAAAATAGACCGCTAGGATAAGGCAAATAAAGGCTGCAAGATGATTCCACTGCAGGCTCTCTCCTCTGAAGAAGAGGACCGAGAAGAGGGTAAAGACAGTGATGGATATGACCTCTTGAATCACTTTGAGCTGCATCAAAGAGAAGGCTCCGCCATTCCCCACATAGCCCATACGATTGGCTGGCACCTGAAACATATACTCAAATAGCGCCAAGCCCCAACTGAGGAGTATCACCACGTAGAGCGGTGTAGCATCAGTGAATACCTTCATCTGTTGTAGCTTGAGGTGTCCGTACCACGCGAAGGTCATAAAGATATTAGAGACTACAAGGAGTCCGATTGTCAGCCATCCATTCATAAGTCTGATCTTTTACTATTGGTGATTTCAGCTATAGCACAAGATATTTTTCCCTCCACTAAAGTGTAAGTGACATCGGAATATCCTAAGTCTTTGAATAGCTGCTGATACGTCTTTAAGGTGAAATTATTCATTATCGGTATCCCGAGAAACCTCAATAGCTTTATCCAAAGAGAGGGCTTTTCCCCATCCTTTTGAACATAAGTGGGTACGACAATCCTACCACCATCTCTACAAACCCTAGCCAGTTCATCAAGTGCTTTTTTCGGATTATTAAGCAAATGAATGATATTGCCAGCGACCACTAGGTCAAAAGAGTTGTTAGCATATTGGAGATGGGTAATATTGGCTAGTTCCACGGTGAGATTGGGCGCTTTGCAACACTTCTTGCGTGTCTGAGCAAGCATATTCAGTGAGAGGTCAGTGGCGATTAACTGCCGACAAAGGGGCTGAATAACTTGGGTAATCAGCCCTGTACCACAAGCACACTCCAACACCACATCCTCCGCTTTCACTTTGGAAGCAATAAAGCGTACCATCTTGTCATTGACCTCCCTATTTCGTCTGCCAGAGGTCAAATCGTATATACCTGCAACCCTATCCCAAATCATGACTAGTAACTTAAAAGCGAGATAGTCCCTGATGAGTAGTCGAGGACTACACACTTAGGGCTATCTTTTACTGCATAATAAGTGCTAATTAATTAGAGTTTTACAATAGCAATGGGTCGGTCTTGGAGCAAGAAGCCAAGAACATTATTGGTAAACTCCTCGGCCATTGCCACACGTGCCTCAACGGTCTGGGTGCCCACGTGTGGGGTCATCACCACATTCTCCATATCGTATAGCTCATCGAGCGGATTATCGTCGTGCTCAAAGACATCGAGCACCGCACCTGCGATGGTACCATTCTTGAGTGCCGACACAAGTGCTGCTTCGTCTACCACCTTTCCACGGGCGGTATTGACGAGGATGGCAGAAGGCTTCATTGTCCCAAGGCTCTTCTCATTAATCAGATGGTGCGAATCTTCATTGTAAGGGGTATGCAGAGAGATGATATCGCACTCCCGCAATAGTTGGTCAAGTGGTGCGTAGGTCACGCCTTCCTTTTGAGCCTCTTCATCAGAGAGCTTGTGGCGTTTGTAGTAGAAAATCTCCGCACCCATTGCCTTGAGGATGCGTCCAACGGCACGGCCGATATTGCCGTAGCCCACGATGCCCACCTTTTTACGATAGATATCTGTGCCCATACCATCACTAAGCGAACCCTTAGCACTAGAGCGCTGGCGACGCATGGTGTGGTCCCAAATCGCAATCCTTCGGGTGAGTCCCAAGAGCAAGGCCACCGCCAACTCTGCCGTTGGCTGTATCACTGCCTGCGGGGTATTGCACACAGTGATTCCTTTGCTATTGGCATACGCCACATCGATATTATTAAAGCCCACAGCGTAATTGGCGATCAACTTCAAGTTGGGGAAATAGTCAATCACCTCCTTAGTCACGGGAATGGTAAATTCACTCCCTAGGATCGTAGCATCCTTGGGAAGCCCTTCGAGCTTCTTAGGGTCAAACTTCTCTCCCTTGGGTAAAGTTACCACCTCCACCTGCTCCTCCAGTGCTTCAAATCCTCTCGCCACGCTAGGGTGAAATAGGAACAATAGTTTTTCTTTGTTTTGTGCCATAATGTATCTTTAATTATATAAGGTTAATACCACTGTGATGTGGCTCTATAATTGGGTTGGCTACTCTTGCGGTAGCGAAGGTCATGCAGTAACTGGCTATTGACACCTATCGTAAAGTTGTACGACTTAAATGGTCCAATAGGAATGAAGCTTGCCGACATACTCCAGCAGTGTAGGTCTCGAGTGACATTGCAGGTCATATTGGTGATCCGCTTCTCATCGAAGTTGTAGTTAGCGGAGAAGTTGAATCGCCAATTGCGGGTCGGTGAAAACTGACCGCTGAAGCTCAAGTCGTGCCTCCATTGATAACCAAACTCTTTCTTGGCAGGGATAAACTCTCCCGTCCCGAGCGAAAGGTTGTAATTGAAGCTCAGGCTCCAATCCATCCGATTCTTGAGGTAGCCATTGTAGTCAAACTCCTCTTGCGAGCCACTTTTGCCGCCCATAAGAGAGCCGCCACCCTCCTCACCTCTAGGCGAAGTAGGGGGCTGGTCGGGAGGGTCGTTGGACGAACCATCATCATCACCATCATTCTCTGCCTTTTTCTTTGAGAAGAGATTGGTAATCTTTTTTATCGTCTCCCGATTAAAGGTGTAGGAGAAAGAGGTACTCGTTCCCTTAAAGTGCCCTATTCCCTTACCATTGAGCACCCTCAGCTTATCCACTCGGTAGGGGATAATTCGACCATCATGCTCGTGATAATCCCAAAGGTAAAGGTCAAAAGCGCCCCCCAACCGAAGGGTAAAACTCTGTGATAGCCTCAGAGAGATAGAAGCCGATAGGTCGCTCCATTGAAAGGAGTCGGCCGCTAGATTGTAGCTTGTGGAGAGGTTTAGCGACTCGATCAGACTGATCTTTTTGAACTCCGTAGAGTCCTTTTTGATTTTCGCCTCCAAGTTATTGGCAAGTGACAGCCCTATGCTTCCACTCTTACCTCGCCCCGGCACGCCAAAGAGCTGCCCCTCATAGGGGGATACAAACCGCTCCTCCTTCCGTCCGTCGGGCGTGATGTATCGGAGATGCTCCCAATAGCCCCATCTAGGATCGCCAAAGTCGGGGCGGTAGTTAATAGAAATCGAGGGCTCCATACGGTGCCGAATCATATCCACCTTGTCACCTAGAAATGGCAGTGGCTTCCAAAAGCCATATACCGTGGTGGAAAGAGCTAGTGAAGCACTAAAGTCAAATACCCTATTAAAGCCATAAGTGGTATCTGTGGGCACCACCTTATTGAGAGCTGGGTCGTAGGCGTGAGCAACCCTCGAGGAGTACCACCGCTCCGTATAATTTAGGGAGGGGGTCACCTTGATATAATTGAATAGATCAAAAGAGGCACTCACAGGGATAGAGTGGCTCATACCATTTTGCCAGTCCCGAATCAGGTTTTTCTTAAAGAACTCATCCTCCTTCGACTGCACCGAGTTACGCAACTGCCCCGAGTAAGAGAGCGAAATCTTTTCATACCACCGCTCCTTACCCACCTGCTGCTTACGCTTAAATGGGTAGATACGGCTCATCGTGATGGAGAGGTTGGGGAGCGTCACTGAGAGCATCTTATCGCGCGACCTTTGGTTGATATCCATAGAGCCCGATATACTCCACGGGCTATTGGGGAAGCGTTGGTTGAAACTGATGCTAGAGCTCTTGGTATTCTCTCCCAACACCGCTTGATTGTAGAGCCCATCAAGGTTATTGTGATTGTACGAACTGGTAGAGAAATTGACATTGGCCGAGAAGCTTCGATATGGATTGGCCTTAGCATCCTGCTGGTGGCTCCACTGAATGCGGAAGTCACTCGACTTACTGTAGTCGCCTGCGATCTTATCCCCTCGCTTGGTCACAATGTAGCTCGCATTGATACTTCCGCTATACCGATACCGCTTGCGGTAGGTCGATTGTGCCTGCACCCCCCACGACCCCTTGGTGTAGATATCTCCCGTCAGCTGAAGGTCTACATAATCATTGATCGCAAAGTAATACCCACCATTGCGTAGGTAAAAGCCACGATCCATCTCATCGCCATAAGTAGGCATTATTAGGCCCGAAGAGCGGGAGGTGGTAAAAGGGAAGAAAGCAAAGGGCAAGCCAATAGGCAGTGGCACATCAGCGATCACCAGATAAAGAGGACCCGAAACCAAATCCTTTCCAGGGCGCACCTTTGCCTTAGTCAGACTAATATAGAAGTGTGGATGCTCATGATTGTCACAGGTGGTGTACTTTCCATCCATCAGATTGAGCGTACCATTGCCAATCCGCTTCGTCCTATCCGCCGTCACAAAGCCATCGCCCTGCTGCGTCACCACATCGGTGATATAGCCTTGTTGCGTATTGATATTATAGTTGATGCTTTTTGCTTCATAGGTCTCTTGCTCATTAGTAATCTTGGCATAGATACGCTCTCTATTGAGCGAGTCGGGATAGTCGATATAGGTAGAGTAGATATTACCGCTATCGATCTGCATCTGCATGAAGTCACCCTGCAACTGCTGACTTTCGTACTTCACCTGACCATTGCCGTACATCCTCAGTAGGTTGCGCTTCGGTAAGATCACAATAGAGTCTTGGCTCTCAAAGTCGAGAGGTGCCTTGAGCTGACTGAGGAGTGTGGAATCGGTAGAGAGAGAGTCGGCTGGAAGCGAATCTACAGCAAGGCTATCCACCACCAAGCTATCTACTGCAAGGCTATCACGAATATTCAGCGTATCCCTTGATTGTAAATAACGTGCTAGGGCATCAACATCCGCCCTACTCCTCCCTGCTTTTGCACCTTGAGAGAGGAGCAGAGAGAAGAGGAGATACCCCACAAAGATAATGAGTATATAGGGAGTGCCCTTACGTCTCACCACAGCGTTACCACAAAATAGCGTCCATACAAGTCCTAAACTCTCACAAAGATAATAAAATGACTTGAATAATCGACCCTACCTCACCACTAGTCACCTAAAAAGCGCATTGGAGCTATTGCTCGTAAAGCGCTTAAAGGCCATCGGCAAGTACTCTATCAGTCGACCCGCTGTAAGCGAAAGCTCGCAGTAGTCGCTGCTATAGCTCTCTGCAGCAAACCCATGGATAAAGGCTCCTGCCACACAAGCCTCCAGCTGATGCACCTTTTGTCCCAATAGTGCAAGGATAATACCCGTTAGCACATCGCCAGTGCCAGCAGTTGCCAACCCTGGATTGCCCGACATCGTAAAGACCACCTGACCCATCGGCGTGGCAGTAGCCGTATAGGCACCTTTGAGCAAAATATAGATGCCCAAGCGAGCCGCCTCACGCCGTGCCAGCTCCAACCGTTCGTAGCTATTTCGGGAAGGGCCAAAGAGACGATCAAACTCCCCTACATGAGGAGTGAGGATAGAGCCCTTAGGCACCATCTCCAAGAGGCGCTCCTCCTCCTGAGCCAAGAGATATAGGGCATCGGCATCCAGCACCATCGGCTGCGTGTAACCACCCAAGAGTTGCTCTAGCCCTAGCAAGCTCTCTGTACTTCGTCCAAGGCCTGGCCCCACGGCAATCGTGGTATAGTCGGTGAGCGAATAGCTGGTGGAGGAGAAGCTCTCCTCCGATCCGTCTTCACGCACCAATGCCTCAGGCAGAGAGGTATGCAAAATAGCAGCCTGACCCGAAGGCACATGCACCGTCAGATGTCCCGCTCCCGAAGCCATCGCTGCTCTACCAGCCAGCACCGCAGCCCCCATCATCCCCTTAGAGCCTGCAATGAGTAGGTCCTTGCCATAGTCATACTTATTGGAGAAGCGCTTACGCAAGGGTAGCACCTGCTCCATCTCCTGCGTTCCGAAGTACATATAGGGGGCATTGGACGTACTTTTGGCACTATAAAAACTAGGATAAAGCACCCGCCACTGACCCACATAAGGCTCATTTTCGGGCAAAAGGAGTAACAGCTTAGGACTATAAAAGGTGTAGGTGACGTCGGCCTTTAATATCTTGGTATAGTCAATAGGCTCCTCCACTTCTTCACTCATACCAGAGGGGATCTCCAGTGCCACCTTGATCGCCTTTATCTGATTGAGGTACTTCGTCACATTATTGAGCGAAGGCATCAGCTCCCGCCCCTGTATTCCATCAATCAAAAGGTCTTGGGGAGCCAGCTCTGGGAGGGCAAAAGCATTGGTCGTCACCTCGGTGAGGTGCGATGAAACTTCCATAAAGGCATCACGCTCATGGACCACGTCGTCGGGCAAAGTACCTTTAGGATTCAGGAGCAATACCTCTACATCATACTGCATGCCCACTAGCGAGGTGCCTACCCTGATCGCCAAAGCCCCCTTTTCGTTGGGCCCAGCAAAGATCACCGCACGGCGAGCAGCATAGAAGTCCTGCTTCAGGCGATTGCATACCGCAATTCCCTTGTGCGCCATCAGCTCCGAGGCATCCTCCCAATCAGTACGCTCTGCCACCAGCTCTGCCTCCATCTCCGCGATCTCTCTCGAGCTATATATCTTTTGCATCTTCTCCCTTTATATATTGTATCATATTATATCATTTCCACCAACTCCTCTTCCCTCTGGAGGAGACACCCCCACTCACTAGGGTCGGGCAGATACCCACCCTTTATCAATTGTTGCCTCATCCTTTCAATCGAAGCAAATGCCCCATCCAGTGCCGCCCCATCGCGAGCTGTGAGCTTCGTGGGCAGATGGTGGCACCCTTGGCTATCTATCTTGGTGAGAAGCGAACCAAAGGTATGAGGATACCGACGGGAGTGATGATACCTAGCCGTAGGGAGCTCAAAAGGCTCACGGTCCGTGGCCATCAGCATCCGCAATACATGCACCGCTGGGCTTTGATAGGCAGTCTGACCTCTCTGCTTGTAGATAGAGATGCCACCATACCGCACCGCACGCACCAGCTCCACCTCCTCCTCACTGCTGATGCCCATCTCGCTCAGCGAAGTACCATTCACCCGAACTCTGTCAAGCATCGGTGCCATTGCCCCATCGTGGCTTCCCAAGGTGTAGACATCGCTAAGTACCCTAGGCGGTACCCCCAACCGACGCACCAACGTCCTTCGGAAGCGCTCGGTATCTAGCGACGAAAGGCTCATTATCCGTTCGGGCGACAATCCACTATGCACCAGCAGAGTGAGCCCCATCAGGTCGGAGGGATTGCTCACGCAGACCACCCGCTCCACTTTGTCCCTCACAGCGGAGAGTGCACGCCCACACTCCACTGCAAAGGGAGCATTGCTCAATAGCATCGCCTCGCGAGTGGTAGGACTACTCTGCACACTCTTGGCAAAGAGCAGATATCCCCCCTCCGATACCGCCTCCTCCATCGAGAGGGTGGTATGAATCTCAATTTCTCCGAAGCCCGACTCCTCTATCTCGTCCTTAAGCCCCTGAAGCCGCTCCTCGCTCCCGCCACAAAGCACCAGTCGACGACTGAAACGCTGTAGCAGAGCATAGAAGACCAATTCACTAGATAGCCGCCCCGTGGCACCAACCACCACCAGCGGACGCTCGGTAAAGTAGCCACCCTTCATCTCGTCGCTCTCTTAAGTTACCTCCCTACTAGCTTAGAATAGTGCACAGATAGGACGACCACCCAGGGATTGCATCACCTCTAGGTTGTCATCCTACACTCCTCCAGCTCTGAGAAGTGATGATTACTGATTCTCTTCGGGGAGAGAATTGTACTTTTTATCGAGGAAGATGTGAAGCAAAAAGCCCACAAGCACCAGTACAAGACCTATCACCAAACCAGTATTGGTCTGCCCTGTGCCAGCAAAGCCTAGATAAATCAATATAGCGGCGCCAATCACCTCTACCAAAATCCCAAGATAGGTAATCCCCTTCATATACTTCGAATATTGTAAGTTTGTAAGTTCTGTTCGTTTTGTCTGAGCTACATCAGTAGCCCCATCGTGACCCAGAAGGGATTCAAACCCCCGACCTTCAGAACCGGAATCTGACGCTCTATTCAGCTGAGCTACTGGGCCAAAAACACACCGCGTGGAGGCAACCACCCCATCGCTAGGTACAAAGGTAGCAAAAGATTTCCATACTCTCACCCCTTGCAACCCTCTTTTTACAGAACCGTCGTATCGGGAATTAAGTAATAAGCGAATGAACCGCTCTCTTTATACCCTTTTACCAATACCCGAACAACCATTCACACATTAGTATATTAGTGTTTATAGAGAGCCTACCAAAGGCTATTCTAAGACTAGAACCGTTCATCCAAAAGGAGTGTGGAACTACTCATATACTTATTATAGACCTATAAAAAGTGGGTGGCGTAAGAGGGCAAAAGTTTAGTTGCAACTAAGCATTTGACGAGTTGCAACTAAGCAATCGGCGAGTTGCAACTAAGCAATCGGTTAGTTGCAACTAAACTAGCACTCATATATGACACTGGTTTTCAAGCCGTTACTAAACCGAGATTAGTAGCCTATTTTTCCCCTTTCTTTTCCACATATAGTTAGATATCAAAACAATCTTGGAATAGGCTGTCCGAACCGCAAGGGGCTTGGGTTTTGATCGTCTTATTTTCCCTACTCATCAGCTCTGCGAACCTGGAATGGGGTTACTTCATAATCGGACCTTCTCAAGGGGATCGTTATCTATTGATACTCCGAAATATACCACGCGGTAGGACCATCGGAATGCGTTAGCCCTGCACCTGTAGGGCTAACGCATTAGAAAGTTCACGCCGTATGGTCTTTAGCGGGGTGTGTATGAGTAAGGACCTCGGCAGAGGTCCGTGCTAAATAGGCACAGGTCAAGGCACGCAGTGCCGAAGACCTGTGTATAAAGAGGTACCACACACCCTTGCGGCCCCGGCCGAGGGGTCGGACAACCCTATCTCTAGGTCTGACCCCTCAGCCGGGGTCAAGCAGGTGGTGAATATGCTCTTGCACACAGGTCGTTCGGGGGTAACGCCCCTCCGACCTGTGCCTATTTAAGAGGGACCTCTGCCGAGGTCCTTACGCCATTTTCCTCAACAGATTGTATATCATCATTCGCGCAATAGTCTTTTCTAATGCGTAAGCCCTGATCTGTGGGGACAAAAGGGTCGGAGTGTCGCTATTTTTATTTAACTTTGCGGAAAACTGTACAGGCACTATTGCAGGGTGCAAAGTAAATCGATTTTATAGAGGGTAAAACTATGTCGGAAAGGCAAATTAAGAGAGCGCTCATCTCGGTATTTAATAAGGAAGGACTGGAGCCCATAGTGAGGGAGCTGGCTGCACTTGGTGTGGAGCTGATCTCTACGGGAGGTACACAAACGTATATTACTGGATTGGGTCTAGAGTGTACGGCAGTGGAGGAATTGACCTCTTACCCCTCTATCCTAGGCGGGAGGGTGAAGACGCTACACCCTAGTATTTTTGGTGGCATCCTCTCCAGAAGAGATAATGCAGACGACGCCAAGCAGTGCGATATGTACGACATCTTGGAGATAGACCTCGTGGTGGTGGACCTTTACCCTTTCGATGAGACTATCGCATCGGGTGGTACGCACGAGGAGATCATCGAGAAGATTGATATCGGTGGAGTGAGCTTGATCCGTGCAGCAGCGAAGAATTACAAGGATGTCCTCATCATTGCCTCTCGCAAGTATTATGGCGCCCTTCTGGAGATGCTACAGAGTGGCAAGGGGGTGACCACTGAGGAGCAGAGGAAGGAAATGGCCAAAGCTGCCTTTGGGCTCACGTCGGAGTACGACAACCACATTCACCACTATTTTGCGGGCTCCAAAGTGACTGAGGAGCTACCTGAGGAGGGCATTGAGCTATCCATTCCTGTGGCTTATCCTCTTCGCTATGGGGAGAACCCTCATCAGGAGGCAAAGTTTTATGGCACAGCCCTTACCGAACGTTTTGAAATCCTCCACGGCAAGCAACTGAGCTACAATAATATCCTCGACCTAGAGGCGGCGTGTGCGTTGATAGAGGACTTCGATGAACCTACCGCTGCGATCATCAAGCACAACACCCCTTGTGGCATGGCTAGCGACAAAGATATCCACACGGCCTACACCAAGGCACTCGCCTCTGACCCTGTCTCGGCCTTTGGCGGCATCGTGGTACTCAATAGAGGTGTAGACACAGCGTTGGCAGAGGAGCTGGATAAGCTCTTCATTGAGATACTGATTGCACCCGACTACTCTAGCGAGGCACTTGAAATCCTTGAAAAGAAAAAGAACCGTCGCCTACTCATTGACCGTATAGGCTTTGACTCGAGCAAGTACACTTACCGCTCGGCGGTGGGCGGCTTGCTAGCACAAGCTAAGGATAAGAAGATAGAGAGTGCAGAGGAGCTCACCCCTACAAGTGAATACCTGGCAAGTGACGAGGTGGTAGCAGACCTACTCTTTGCGATGAAGATCGTAAAGCACTGCAAGAGCAATGCGATTGTACTGGTGAAGGATGGTCAGCTGATCGGTGCTGGATATGGGCAGACCTCGAGAGTGGACGCCCTAAACCAAGCGGTGGCGAAGGCAAGGGCTATGGGATTTAGCACTGAGGGAGCAGTGCTCAGCAGTGACGCCTTCTTCCCATTCTCCGACTGTGTGCAGCTTGCCAATGAAGCTGGCATCAAGGCGATCATTCAGCCAGGTGGCTCGGTGAGAGACGAGGAGAGCATTGTCTTTGCACGTGACCACAAGATACCAATGTACATGACAGGGGTACGCCACTTTAAGCATTAAAAAGGCAGGGAGAGGGCTTTTATAGAGAAAGAGAAACAAGTATTTAAGACGAGATAGATAATAGTATGGGATTATTCTCATTTACACAGCGGATGGCGATTGACTTAGGTACCGCCAATACCGTGATCATTAAGGAGGGAAAGATTGTCATAGACCAACCTAGCTATATCACGATGAATCGCAAGAGCGAGAAAATCGAATGGGTAGGTAGCGAAGCATATAGGAGGGTAGGAAAGGAAAATAACGACCTTCTGACCGTACGTCCACTACGCGACGGTGTGGTGGCCGACCTCAATGCCACGGAGCATATGATCCGAGGATTTATCCAGATGGCGAGGACCAAAAAAAGCCTATTTCCATCGGCTCTGAAGGTGGTGGTGAGTGTGCCATCGGGCAGTACCGACGTGGAGCTAAGGGCAGTGCGCGATGCTGCTGAAAAGGCGGGCGCCAGCGAGGTATACCTCATTATGGAGCCAATGGCGGCTGCCATCGGCATTGGACTAGATGTACTGGAGCCTAAGGGCAATATGATTGTGGACATTGGTGGAGGTACCACGGAGATTGCAGTGATTTCACTGGGAGGTATTGTCTCCAATAAGTCGATCAAGGTGGCGGGTGATGAATTTACCAACGACATTGTGGACTACATGAAGGCAAAGCACCAAATACGGATAGGCGAACCAACGGCAGAGGAGATCAAGAAGAATGTGGGCTCTGCCCTGCCCGAGCTAGAGGCGGGACCCGATGACTATACAGTGATAGGGCAAGACCTAGCGAGTGTGCTACCTAAGACCATTACGGTGAGCTATCGGGAGATCGCTGGTTGCTTGGAGAAGTCTGTACAGAAGATCGAGACTGCTATCTCCAATGCACTTGATGCCACAGCCCCTGAGCTCTATGCCGACATCTTTAAGGATGGAGTATACCTCTCAGGAGGTGGTGCGATGCTCAAGGGATTGGACAAGAGGCTACAAGATAAGTTCCAAATCCCTTTCCACGTAGCAGAAGATCCCCTTTATGCGGTAGCAAAGGGAACCCATATTGTACTCGAAAATAGCAATACTTACAGCCAGCTATTTAAGTAGTTGAGGCTTGGCATACCGATGGCCGACTTGTAGGTAAGTATGGATAAGCTCTTAGAGTTTTTACGCTCCAATGCCCACACCCTGCTATTTGTGGTACTGGAGGTGATAGCACTCCTATTGTTATTCAATGGGAGTGTTTATCGCAATAGTGTACTCCTTAGTAGCACCAATGCCATTACTGGCACCGTGACAGAGTATGCCAATAAGAGCAATGAGTACCTCGGACTTAGGGATGCCAATGTAGCCCTGATGAGCCGGAATGCGGTACTAGAGGAGGAAAACCAACGCCTCAAGTATCAGCTCCGTCGCTTGGAGGTGGATTCGCTCACATGGCAAAGGCTCTCCACAGATAGCGTGATACGTCCTTTCCCCTACCAGTACAAGGTGGCCCAGGTGGTAGGCACTACACTCTTTGGTGGTAAAAACTATCTCACCATAGATATGGGGAGCTCCGAAGCGATCCAAAATGACATGGGGGTACTCTCCAATGAGGGCATCGTGGGAGTGGTGGAGACGACAGGGCGTAACTATGCCAAGGTGATTCCTCTGGTGAATAGCGACTTTAAGCTCAATTGCAAGCCCTCGCCGAGAAGTGAATATGTGGGCACCCTCTCTTGGGATGGGAAGGACTTAGAGCATACTTTGCTGACTAATCTCCCAAAGCACGCTCCCTACAATGTGGGGGATAGTGTGGTGACGAGTGGCTACTCTGCCATTTTCCCTGAAGGGCTATTTATTGGCACCGTGGAGGGAGAGGGAGAGTCGCCTAACGACAACTTCCGCGCACTGAGGGTGAAGCTAGGGGTTGCCTTCGGCACTCTGAAGTATGTCTATGTGGTTCAGAACTATGAGCGTGAGGAGCGATTGGAGATCGAAGCAGTGGAGAAAGGTGAGCGATGAATAAGCACTACTTTAGTTATACGTTACAGAGCCTACTACTACTACTTTTGCAGGTAGTGGTGATGAATAATATCCGTCTCTTTGGGTACCTGATCCCTATTATTTATCTCTATCCATTGATATTTCTTCCCTACCAAACGCCCCGATGGCTCACCACCCTACTCGGTACGATTGTGGGGCTTTTGATGGATATGGCGATGAATACCCCTGGGCTGAATATGGCGTCGGCCACCTTGGTAGGTTACCTCCGCAATCCCTTTCTATTTGCCTTCACTGAGGAGCAAGCGATAGAGGATCTTTCGGCTCCTATTCGCCCCTCTATCTACACGATGAAGCGGGGCAAGTATTTGCTATTTATCCTACTGATGGTCCTAACGCACGTTGGCACACTCCTCTTATTGGAGGCCTTCTCCAGCACTCTATTCCTACAGATGGTGCCACATATCCTTGGCTCCACACTGATCACCTGCGTGGTTTTTGCCATCTTTGAGGCATTCTCTAAGCGTAACCACCCTGCATGAAGGATCGCCAAAAGAATAAATTTGCACACCGAAAGTATGCTGTCGGTGCTGCCATATTAGTGGTAGTGCTACTCTACCTAGGTCGTCTTTTTGACCTACAAGTGCTTTCCCCGGAGTATCGAATTGCGGCGGAAGATATTGCCTTTCTCAAGAAGACATTATACCCTTCGCGTGGAATGATCTACGACTGTCGGGGCAACCTAGTGGTCTTCAACAACTCGGCTGCCGACATCCATATCATCTCCAGAGAGGTGGAGCCATTTGATACCCTCGAATTTTGTAGCATCCTCAACCTTGAGCCAGCCGAACTGAGGCAACGCTTTGCGGACCTCCGCAACCGCAAGAAGAATAGAGGCTACTCCCCCTATACTCCTCAGCTGCTGCTCCCACAGATCAGTGAAGAGGAGGCGGGGCTATTAGAGGAGAAGCTCTATAAGTTTCCCGGCTTTTACGTAGTGCACCGCACGGTAAGGGACTACAAGTATGCTGCCGCTGGCTTGATGCTAGGCTATATGGGCGAAGTGAGCCCGAAAGATATTGAGCGTGACCCCTACTACCGCCCTGGAGAATACATAGGGAAAAGTGGTATTGAGCTAAGCTATGAGCGATTTCTGAGGGGCGAGAAGGGCAAAGAAATCTATATCCGCGACGCCCACGGAAGGGTGAAAGGGAAGCGTGATGATAGCGAACTAAATGAAGCGCTTACCTCGGGGCACGACCTCACTCTATCTATAGATATGGAGCTACAAGCATATGGGGAGCGGTTACTGGCAGGCAAGCGGGGAGCCATCGTGATGATAGAGCCTAAGAGTGGAGAGGTCCGTGCTTTGGTCTCCTCACCCTCTTACGACCCCAAGCTACTGGTGGGGAGGGATCGGGGTAATAACTATAAAGCTCTGGAGGCGAACCCTCAGATGCCGCTCTTTAATAGAGCAATTATGGGAACCTACCCTCCCGGTTCCACCTTTAAGCCAGCACAGGCAGCGGTCTTTTTGCAGGCTGGAGCCCTCTCTGTAAGTGATAGCTACCCTTGCTACCACGGCTACCCACCTCTTAGAAATCGACCTGCCTGCCACGGACACCCCTCCCCCATCTCGCTGATTCCGGCAATTGCCACTTCGTGCAATGCCTACTTCTGCTATGGGCTCCGCAATATGCTGGACGATCGGAAGCTATTCCCCTCCACAGCAGCCGCCTTTAAGAAGTGGACGGAATCTATCGTCAAACTTGGTTTTGGTTACCCCTTGGGGCTCGACTTACCTGGGGAGAAACGTGGGTTTATCCCAAATAGCCTGATGTATGATAAGATCTATGGAGAGGGCAATTGGCGCTCCTCCACCATCATCTCTATCTCGATAGGTCAGGGTGAGATTCTAGCAACTCCTCTGCAATTGGCCAATTTCTGTGCTACGGTGGCCAACAAAGGGTACTTCTATACCCCTCATGTGGTGAAGGATATATCAGGGCTCCCCTCCGATAGTCTCTATGTGGAGCGTCACGACACGGGAATAGACCCCATCTACTTTGATTACATAGACCAAGGCATGCGGGGGGCGGTGACGGGAGGTACCTGCCGAAAGGCCAATCTCCCTGATTTCAAGGTGTGTGGCAAGACAGGAACGGCGGAGAATGTGCACGGCAAGGACCACTCCCTCTTTATTGGCTATGCACCGCAAGAAGACCCTCAAGTGGCAGTGGCTGTGATTGTGGAGAATGGTGGATTTGGTGCCACATTTGGTGTGCCAATAGGGCGGCTGATGATGGATTTTTACCTCCATGACCACGAGATAGGTGCGGAGTCGAAGGTGTACGAAACAATGATGATGAATAGCATTATTTACTAATTGTATGGGAATCAATAATCATCGACATACCAGTCCGAAACCACTACAAGGAGTTGACCTCATCACCGTCGCTCTCTACCTAGTGATGGTGGCAGTGGGGTGGTTTACGATCTATGCAGCTGGCTTTGATCCCGAACAGACGATTAGGGAAATCACCATCTCGGGCCGCACGCAGTCACAACTCATCTGGATGGGCGTGAGCTTTGCCGCGGGCTTGGCTATCCTCTTAATGGATCGTCGACTCCTGAGGATGTCGGCCCCACTTCTCTACGCAATTACCCTGCTGATATTGGTGGCGACCATTTTCTTAGCCCCCAATATCAAAGGCTCTCACTCCTGGCTAGTGATCACAGATTCAATACGGATACAGCCGGCCGAGTTTGCCAAGGTGACAACGGCGATGATGCTGGCGTGGTGGACCTCGCGGTATGAATTTAATATCTCCAAACCCCGAGAATTGGTGGTGGCGATACTGATATTCCTTCTACCGATACTGATCATTATCCTACAGAGTGAAACTGGTTCAGCACTCGTCTTCCTCGCCTTTGTAATTGTGCTCTATAGGGAGGGGCTCACTAGTGCGGTGCCGTTTTATGGCATTCTACTAGTCACCCTCTTTGTCCTGACCCTGAGGTACAATGGTGTGGTGTGGGGGGCGACCAATGCAAGTCTTCTACTCCTTTCGATAGTCATCTACATTGCAGTGCTTATCACCACAATAGGCTATTGCAAGCTCCCCTATCGGCTGTGGCTTCCCACCTTGGCTCCACTTCCAGCGGCTATGCCATTGGCCTTTGTTATCAGTTTTTTCAGACCTGTAGACTATGCCCTTTTTGCATTGGTTGCTCTAGGAGTATTGCTAGTCTTCACACTAGTGCAGAGCTTTCAGCACAAGGGGAAGCACCTTTGGCTCGCCACCCTTGTGGCAGTTCTGAGCTTAGGGCTTACCTCGGGCGTTGATTATTTCTTTGACAAAATACTTCAGCCACACCAGCAGACGCGTATCCTGGTCTCCCTTGGCATGAAGGACGATCCTTCGGGTGCGGGGTACAACGTCCGACAAAGTCTTATAGCGATTGGTTCGGGTGGTGCCACTGGCAAAGGGTATCTACAGGGGACTCAGACCAAGCTCTCCTTTGTGCCAGAGCAGGATACCGACTTTATCTTTTGCACGATAGGGGAGGAGTTTGGTTTTATTGGGAGCTTAGTGCTATTGGGGCTTTTCACCGCACTTCTACTGCGCCTCATCTACATTTCGGAGCGTCAGGTAGACCCCTACGTTCGCACCTATGGGTATAGTGTGGCAAGTATTATCTTCTTTCACCTCACCATCAATATTGGTATGGTGATCGGACTGATACCAGTAATTGGTATTCCTTTACCCTTCTTTAGCTACGGAGGTTCCTCCCTACTGAGCTTCACCATTCTCCTCTTTATACTCCTTCGGCTCGACCAACGACGTACCGACTAACTTTATATTTGGTATCTTTGTAAACTAAGAGTAAGAACATTATATATAAAAGGATACAAAGCAACCATGGCAGACTTAATAGAGTTTCATAGAGTAGGATTAGAGGATAGGGATCAGATACTGGCTTACCTAGAGGATAATCCCTACTGTAACTGCGACTACTCTTTTGGAAACCTATACAATTGGGGCTTTCTCTACCTCACCTCTGTGGCTTTTCACAAAGAGATGATGCTGATACGCTTTAGAAGCTTCGATACTGGCAACCAAGCTTATCTGATGCCTATTGGCAAGGGGAACCTGGTGGAGGTGCTGAAGGATATGGAGCATACGAGCAAGATGGAGGGGCACCCGCTCATTCTAATGTCGGTGCAGGACTCCGCTATTGAGCTACTAGAGCAGACCCAGCCAACCTCTCTCAAAATCTTTAGCAATAGAGACAATGCCGATTATCTCTACGACCGTGAGAAGCTAGAGACCCTCTCTGGGAAAAAGCTACAGAGTAAGCGCAATCATATCAATCGGTTCAAGCGTAAGTATCCCGACTATACCTACGAGCCAATCTCCGATGAGAATGCCAATGAGTGCATCGCTCTGGAGAACCGTTGGTATGCTGATACCGAGACCACGCCAGGGATGGCGGACGAGCGGAAAATGGTAATGAAGGCGCTCAAGGAGTGGAAGGAGATAGGGCTCCGTGGTGGCTGTATCAGAGTGGAGGGCAAGGTAGTGGCGTTTACCCTAGGGATGCCGATTAGCCACGCCTGCTTTGGAGTGCATATCGAAAAGGCGGATACCGACTATGATGGCTCCTTTACCATTATCAATCAAGAGTTTGTGAGCCACCTCCCAGAGCAGTATGTTCGCATCAATCGAGAGGAGGATCTAGGGTTGGAGGGACTGCGGAAAGCAAAGCTATCCTATCAGCCCATGAAGATATTGGAGAAGCACAAGGTGGCTATTTCGTATGAAGAGGATTGAGTATAGCAGCTCAGACAATCGGCTCAATCAACAAATACTACAGTTACTCGCCGAGTGCTTTGGCCCTCAATATCACCACTATTACCTTCTGCAGCTAGAGCATCTCCCTTCGCCAAAAACGACTAAAATACTTGGCAATGACCGAGGGGATATCATCGCTTTCACGCAGGTGGTAGAGTATCTCTACCGCACTGGAGATGGAAAGGCTCCTCTTCGCGTAGCCTACCTCTATAGTGTCTGCACCGCCAAAGCGGAGCAAGGCAAGGGGGTAATGAAGCATTTTATCAAAGAGATACTCAAGGAGCTAGCAGCGGAGGGGTATGCCATGGCTTTTCTAGTTCCTGCCGAGATTTGGCTCATTGACTACTACAAGCGGTTGGGCTTTAAGTGGGAAGCGACCGACGTTTATGCCAAGATACCACGCGATACCACCCCACTCATCTATCCTGGAGAGGCAGCCAAGGAGTACCTTGAAGCGGTGAGGAAAATGGAGCGACAGACCATAAGCCAAGCAAAGTTTGAAGCACAAAAGCAGAGAGAATGGCAACCTCTAGTACCACCGGTATTGGGCTGGATGAGCTATCCCCTCACCGAAAAACTACCCCAATTACCCCCCACATTCCTCTTACTCCCCCTTACCTGAGAAGGAGAGTAGAGCATATTCCGAAATGTCTATGAACGCTTGCAGTAGCCGCCTACTGCTAAATGAACTTGCGGGTCGGACAATAGGGTCTAGGACATCAAAATTAATCCTAGAATAGGCTGTCCGACCCACAAGGGGTCGTGGGTTGTGGGTGCCTTATTTACCCCCATTCATCGGCTCTGCGAGCCTCGAATGGGGGCTACAACAAATCGGACCTCCGCAGGAGGTCCTTACCATAGACATTCCGATGAACGCCACTCAGACAGACCTTCCCAACTCATGCCAGCCGAACACCGCTAAATACTTACTTTTAGGTATTGCGAGACTTGGCCATACCTCGTACCTTTGCAACAAATAAATACAAGAGTATGATAAAACGAATGTACCATATTACATATCGGGATAGACATTCCTTGACTATCGAAGCGCACTGTTCAAGAAAAGAACGGTGCGTTTTTTTATGAACAAAGTAGAACAACGTTCGTTATTGACGCTTTACCCTAATTATGCAAACTCTGAAAGATGACATTCGGCAACGTATCATCGTGACCGCTCGTGCAGAGTTTATCGCACATGGCGTACGTTGCACGTCCATTCGCACGGTCGCTCGCAAGTCAGGTATTTCCGTTGGAAGCCTTTACAATTACTTCAGTAGCAAGGACGAACTATTTTGTGAGGTGTTGCGGCCCCTCACCAAGGCGTTAAACAAACACATTCTGTCGCACAATGACGAGAAGTTCCTATCGATAGACGTATTCAGCATGCGACAATACCAAATAGACTACATCTTTGCCCTGCTCGGCATCATCAAAGACTTCCGACCAGAGCTTCGACTGCTACTATTCGATGCTGAGGGTACGTCGCTACAAGGATACAAAGAGAAGATGGTGGACAGGCAGATGAAAGTGGGTTTGGAATACATACGACTGATGAAAGAACGCTATCCACATCTCAACGCCGACATTTCGCCATTCTGGATTCGCATCACTTGCTCTACATGGATAACCGTTTTCTGCGAGCTTGTAGAACATGAAGATTACAGCGGCGAGGATATCAGAGTTGCCCTGGAGCAGTACATGGACTTTAGTATGGCAGGATGGAAAGCATTGCTGAAACCATAAAGACTAATTTCTAAAAGACAATAATATATGATTAAGACTCTCAAACGTTTAGGAGCTTACATGGGAGGGCGCAAATACTTGCTGCCTTGCTCCGTAGCACTGTCGGCAGTCAACGGACTGCTGTCGCTTGTCCCATTCGTACTTTTGTGGCTCGTGGTACGCACACTACTAACAGCCAAAGGCAACCTCTCAGACACACCCCTTATAGACTATGCCCTATGGGCTTTTATCATATCGGTGGCGAACGTGTTGCTCTACT
This sequence comes from Porphyromonas somerae, assembly GCF_022845615.1. Lineage (NCBI taxonomy): Bacteria > Pseudomonadati > Bacteroidota > Bacteroidia > Bacteroidales > Porphyromonadaceae > Porphyromonas > Porphyromonas somerae. Next base: position 2,009,992 of record NZ_AP025559.1, read on the forward strand.
TTTTGGCACTGATGCTTTCTCATCTTGCGGCATTCCGTATCGAAACCAACATGAGGCGCAAAGCGATGCAACGGCTGATGCGTGCACCATTGGGCTATTTCGATGGACAAAATACGGGGCGTATGCGCAAAATTATTGATGAGGATTCAGGACAGACCCATACTTTCGTGGCACACCTGCTACCTGATGTGGCGAGTTGTGTCGTTGCTCCGATAGGGGTTATCGTACTGCTATTCACTGTGGATTGGCAGTTGGGAGTGGCTGCAATGATACCTCTCGTTGGTGCTATAGGCATTATGGGGTATATGATGAACCCAAAGAACAACCAATTTCAAAGGCTCTACCTTGATGCACAGGAGAAGATGGGGGCAGAGGCCGTGGAATATGTCAGAGGCATTCCCGTGGTTAAGGTGTTTCAGCAGACGGTCTTCTCGTTCAAACGTTTCTACGACAGCATTATCAGCTACCGCGACCTTGTGATCAAGTGTACGCTTGTGTGGCGCACGCCAATGCCTCTGTACACACTTGCCATCAATGCCTTTGCTTTCGTCCTCGTTCCTACTGCTATTATCCTGATAGGATACGGTGGAGATACCACCACCATTATCGCCAACGTGATACTTTATATGGTGATTGCACCGCTCATTGCTGCCAACGTGATGAAAGCCATGTATCTCAGTCAGGACCTTTTCTTGGCAAACGAGGCTGTGGAGCGACTGGAGCAGCTCACTCATATTGACCCACTCTCACAGCATGACGAGCCGAAACGGGCAGAGGGGTACGACATTCGTTTTGACGATGTTTCGTTCCGATATGAGGGTGCGGAAAAAGATGCTGTGAGTCATATCAACCTGACCATTCCTGAAGGCAAGACGGTGGCGCTTGTAGGAGCGTCGGGCAGCGGAAAGACCACCATAGCAAGATTGATACCCCGTTTTTGGGACGTACGCCATGGCAGCGTAAGGATAGGAGGTGTAGACGTGAGAGATATGAGCCAGAACGAGCTGATGCGCAACGTGTCGTTCGTCTTCCAAAACACCCGTCTGTTCAAGACTTCGCTCATCGAAAACCTACGTTACGGCAATCCTGATGCAACGACCGATCAGATAAACCGTGCCATCGATCTCTCACAAAGCCGAGAGATTATTGACCGTTTGCCACAGGGGGTGGATACCGTTATCGGTGCCGAAGGTACTTATCTTTCGGGAGGTGAGCAGCAGCGTATTGTTCTTGCTCGTGCCATTCTGAAAGATGCTCCTATCATAGTGCTCGACGAGGCGACCGCCTTTGCCGACCCCGAAAACGAACAGCTTATCCGTAAGGCACTGGCACATCTCACCCAAGGAAAAACTGTGCTGATGATAGCCCATAGACTTACCACTGTGCAGGATGCCGACAGCATCGTCGTTGTGAACGATGGTGAGATTGTCGAACAGGGAACGCACAAGGAACTCTTGAATAAGGAAAAGTATTACCACCGTATGTGGAATGAATATCAACAATCCGTTTCGTGGAAACTATAATCTATCAAACGTCACAAAGCCATGATTAAATATTTTCAAAACCGTTTCGCTCTTACGGAAAAAGGGGCAAAAGACTTGCGGCAAGGCATCGTCTGCTCGACACTGCTCAACCTTGTGCTGATGCTGCCACCCACCTATTTATTTTTCTTTCTGATGGAGTATCTCGATAATATGCGAGTTAACGCCCCGCATACGTTGTGGTTTTATCTTCTCGTAGCAGCAGGGCTTATGGCCGTGATGTTCGTTGTGATGCGTTGGCAGTACGACAGCACCTATACCACGGTATATAATGAGAGTGCGCACCGCCGTATCTCCTTAGCCGAGAAGTTACGCCGACTGCCTCTTGCTTTCTTTGGTGAGCGCAATCTCTCCGACCTCACTGCCACCATTATGGAAGACTGCACACAATTGGAAACGACGTTCTCACACGCCATTCCCCAGCTGTTTGCTTCTATGGTGAGCACCGTCATTATCGCAGTAGGAATGTTCTGTTACGACTGGCGATTAGCTATCGCTCTTTTTTGGGTAGTACCATTTGCCTTGGTGGTGCTATTGGTTTCACGGAGTCGAATGGACAGGGCTTTTACACGTGTCTACCACATCAAGCGTGGCGTGAGCGAACAGATACAGGAAGGTCTGGAGTGCGTGCAGGAAATCAAGTCGTACAATGGCGAGGATGAATACTGCCAGCGGCTGGACCAGCGATTAAAAGCATTGGAAAAAGGACTTGTTGCCGGTGAACTCGTGCCAGGCTTATTTCTCAACATCTCCGCTGTATTGCTTAAACTGGGTATGCCTACCGTGATCGTGGTAGGGGCATGGATGCTTCAGCGTGGTGATGTATCGGTGTTCGCCTATTTGGCGTTCCTCCTTGTTTCGGCAATGGTTTATAATCCTATCCTTGAAGTATGCAGCAACCTCGCCATTCTTACTTTTCTCGATGTGCGTATCAAGCGAATGAAAGAGATGGAGGCAATGCCCATACAGACGGGCGACACAGAGGTGGAAGTTTCGAACTATGATATTGAGTTCCACGACGTCAGCTTTTCCTACGAAAGAGATAAGCAGGTGCTTCACAATGTTTCATTTACTGCCCGACAGGGCGAGATAACCGCACTTGTCGGTCCCTCAGGTGGTGGCAAGAGCACCGCTACCAAGCTCGCTGCACGCTTTTGGGATATCCATAGTGGTAAGATAACACTAGGCGGACACGACATCGCCAGCATAGATCCAGAGACGTTGCTCAAAAACTATGCCGTAGTCTTTCAGGATGTGGTGCTCTTCAACGCCACCATTGCCGACAACATACGCATAGGAAAGCACCACGCCACTGATGAGGAGGTAAGGCATGTGGCACGATTGGCACAGTGCGAAGACTTCATCAGCCGTATGCCAAAAGGCTACGATACGGTGATAGGCGAAAATGGGGAAACCCTTTCGGGTGGGGAGCGGCAGCGTATCTCCATAGCCCGTGCTCTCTTAAAAGATGCTCCTGTGATACTCTTGGATGAAGCAACCGCCAGTCTTGATGCCGAGAACGAGACGAAGGTTCAGGCTGGTATTTCCGAACTGGTACGCAACAAGACCGTCATCATCATTGCACACCGCATGCGCACGGTCTTGGGTGCCGACCACATAGTAGTCCTCTCTGGCGGAACAGTTGTAGAGCAAGGCACATCCAACGAGCTGATGGCACACAATGGAACTTTTGCACAAATGGTAAGACTGCAACAAGATACTACTTCAACAAATATTTCATCAAAATAGGCTGTTGCACGAAGACGATCTGTGAAACCTAGGCTTTCGTTAGTATCTAAGGGAAGTAAGGCAAAGTTGCTTTCAGAATTCGGGTCTGGTCACTTACTCAAGTAAGCTTCCTTCGCCCTGGCGAGGGTCTTAATGCCCTACGTAAACCTTGCCTCTTCTTCCTCGTGCAATATTCTCATCTCTGGAGTTTCAATGCAATGACACTGGAGTTTCGATGCGATGAAACTCCAGTGTCACTGCACCGAAACTAATGTCTTGAGATTACGCCTTAGAAGTTGCCACACTTCAGCTGGGTCGCAAGGGTGTTATTACGTCATTATGCACACAGACCTTTCTCATACGTAACCCCTAAAATCCATGGGGAAAAGTCTTGATTATTTAGTGAGCTTTTGGTATCTTGCCAAAAGCTAACTATAAACTAAACCAATAATAAGACCAAGACCATGGCAAATGAAATCTTAAACTTAAAACCACAGCTCGTGTGGAAGTACTTTTATGGACTCACACAAATACCACGCCCCACAGGCCATACCGCCGAAGTGGCTAAGTATGTAGCTGGGATCGGACGTGAACTAGGACTAGAGACACACACCGATGAGGTGGGCAATGTACTGATCCGCAAGCCTGCAACTAAGGGGTATGAGGATCGGCCCATAGTAGCAATGCAGGGACACCTAGACATGGTGCCACAAAAGAATAATCATATACAGCATGACTTTGAGAAAGACCCTATACAGCCTCGTATTGATGGCGAGTGGGTACGTGCCAATGAGACCACACTAGGTGCCGATAATGGCATTGGCGTGGCTATGGGTCTTGCTGTAATGGCCGACGATACACTAGAGCACGGACCGATAGAGGCTCTATTTACCATTGATGAAGAGGTAGGGATGGTAGGAGCTTTCGGTCTGAAAGAGGGCTTCTCAAAAGCTGATATTATGCTCAACCTCGACTCCGAAGTAGTTGATGAGCTCTATGTAGGTTGTGCTGGGGGTGTGGATATCAACGTTTCACTAGAGTACAAAGATGACCAACCTATCCCAGAAGGGGATATTGCAGCCAAGGTAACCCTTAATGGATTGAAGGGTGGGCACTCAGGTATGGACATCGCCCTCGGCAGAGGAAATGCCAATAAGATGATCGCCCGCTTCCTAAAGAAGGCCATTGAAAGACTAGACCTCTCTATAGCTGAGCTCCAAGGTGGCTCACTGCGTAATGCCATCCCTCGTGAGGCGTGGGTAGTCGTAACGCTTCCCGAGGAGGAGCTTAGTGAGCTAGAGGAGATGGTTAAGGAGTTTGAAGCACTTTACATCAAGGAGTATAAGGGCATTGAGGAAGGCATCAAGATGAGTGTAGAGCGCCTTAACGAAACCCCTGCACACATTGTACCCCAAGAGATTGCTGACAATGTGATTCAAGCGGTAGAGGCAGTGCAGAATGGTGCGATCACCTATCTTTCCGAGTTCCCAGATACCGTAGAGGCCTCTAGCAACCTTGCAGCTATCAAATTGGGAGGCGGTAAGTTAGCTGTTACTTTCCTTACCCGTAGTTCAAGCGAGAGCCGTAAGGAGATGGTAGCTTCGAGCATTGAGAGTGCCTTCTCACTCATCGGTGCGGAGGTAGAGTTTGCGGCCCCTTACAATGGGTGGCAACCCGATGCCCACTCTCACGTACTTGAGGTGATGAAGAAGGTATTCAAGGATATCAATGGCACTGAGCCACCTGTAAAGGTGATGCATGCTGGGCTAGAGTGCGGAATCATCCAAGGGGTGATGCCTAAGACTCAGATGATCAGCTTTGGGCCTACTATCAAGTCGCCCCACTCTCCCGATGAGCGTGTAAACATCGCCACTGTGGAGAAGACCTGGGAGCTACTTATCCGCACGCTCAAAGAGCTATAATTCAGATAGAGGGCGATGCTGACAGAGACAGAGCTAATCGTACTCGGTGCAGTACGTTACTCCGACAATGCCAGTATCGTGTCCACCTATAGTGAGTGCTTCGGTGCACTCTCCTTTAAGTGCATTCGCTCGGCCTCTCGTAGAAGAGGTCAAGCGAATGCTTTTTTTATTCCTCTCTCAATTCTAAAGGTAACTCTCGACTATCTGCCCAATCGTGGGATTCAGCTACCGAGAGAACAAGTGCTACTTCACCGACCTATCCGACCATCCATTGAGCCTGTGGCCAATGCAGTAGCCCTCTTTACAGTAGAGCTACTCACCCGACTACTTCGCTCGAGTGGTGCCGATAGAGCTTTGTACCGCTACTTGAGGGAGGAGATAAAAGGGATAGAGCACCTTAGCGATAAAGGGATTAGTTCCTTTCATCTTCGATTGATGACAGGGCTACTCCACCATCTCGGCATCTTGCCACAAAGTGAGACCTATAGGCCTAGTAGCGTACTCGACTTCTCCGAAGGCACCTTCCGCCCCTCCTGGAGCCCAGAAGAACAAGGCAAAGCCTATGCCTCCTCCCTACTCTACCAATTCATTAGTTCACCAGCACCAGAAGAGCTTCCCCTCTCAGGGCAGGAGCGCAACCTTCTCCTTAAGTTACTTCTCGATTTTCTTGGCTATCACTTCCCCGACCTTGGCAACTTAAAATCGCCAGAAATACTGAGTCAGCTATTTTAAGACAGGGAGTGAAGCAAATATCATTAGGTTATTTTTGGAGCTATAGACCGAATTGAGTAAGTTTGCAAAGCAAATATTTTATTAAGCTATCCGACATAATTAAGAAATGGATTACGGAATACTAGATTTTATCTACCTAATAGGTTCTCTCGGTCTCTTCCTCTACGGTATGAAGATCATGAGCGAGGGGCTACAAAAGGTAGCAGGAGACCGCATGAAGAGTATCCTCTCAGCGATGACCTCCAACCGCATCTTCGGTGTATTTACAGGTATATTAATCACAGCACTTGTACAGTCCTCCTCTGCTACCACCTTGATGGTAGTCAGTTTTGTCAATGCCTCATTACTTGATTTGGCACAGGCTGTTAGCGTGATTATGGGTGCCAATATCGGTACTACCGTCACTGCATGGGTCATCTCCCTTCTTGGCTTTAAGGTAGATATCAGTGCCTTTGCAGTCCCATTGATTGCACTATCTATTCCATTTATCTTTTCGAAGAAGCAAAATTACAATTCGTGGGGCGACTTTATCCTCGGCTTTGCTCTCCTATTCTTAGGGCTACAGTTTCTAAAGGATTCAATGCCCGACCTACAGAATAACCCCGAGGCACTAGCCTTCTTGCAGAAATATACCAATATGGGCTTTGGCTCGGTACTGCTCTTCTTACTGATTGGTACCATCCTCACCTTCTTGGTACAAAGCTCAAGTGCTACAGTAGCCATCACCCTGGTGATGTGTAGCCAAGGATGGATACCCTTCTCCATGGGAGCAGCGATGATTCTAGGTGAAAACATTGGTACCACTATCACCGCCAATCTTGCAGCACTTAATGCCAGTGTCAATGCCAAGCGAGCTGCTGTTTCACACACCCTATTCAACGTGCTGGGTGTGGTTTGGGTCCTCTTCCTCTTTTTCCCAGCGGTCGACCTCGTTTCAGGGATGGTAGCACGTTCGAGTGGCTACGATCCTCGGGAGCTTTTTCCAATAATTGCCGACCTCAATGCCCGCTACGAGCCAGGCGATGTTGCACTCATCACTAGTGGTGCACCTATCTACGACGTTGAGATGAGTCGAATACAAGGCACCGTCATAGGTATGGCAGGAGCGATAAGTATGGGACTTGCGTTGTTTCACACCATGTTCAACCTCATCAATACCTTTGTAATGATTTGGTTTGTTCCCTTAATTGTAAAAGCGTGCAAGACCATTATCAAGCCAGCCAAGACCATCTCCGATAAGAAGGAGTACCCACACCTACAGTACCTCTCCACTCGTATGCTCTCCACCAGTGAGCTATCATTGCTACAGGTCAATAAGGAGATTGTCAACTACAGCAAAAAGACTCAGAAGATGCTCGGCATGGTACGCGAATTGAGCAATATGGAGGATGAAGTAGCTTTTGAAGAGAGCTTCACACGTATTGAGAAGTACGAGCGTATCTGCGATAGAGTAGAGATAGAGATTGTACAATACCTCACAGAGCTATCCAGTGGCGACCTGAGTGCAGAATCACGTAGAAATGTACAGAGCTACCTCAGAATCTCTAGCGAGGTTGAGAGTATGGGCGATGCTTGCTTCAATATAGCACGCATCCTACGCCGCAAGTTTGAAGATGGTCGTGCCACTAATCCTACACTCTCAGCACACCTCACCGAGATGCACGATATGCTTGAGAACATCATGCAGTTTACAGTAGAAGTACTAGAGAGCGATGAGCGTACACAAAATATGATACTCCACTCTCACGACCTTGAGAAGGCACTCAATATCAAGTACAAGTTCCTAGTGGCAGAAAACCTCAAGGACCTCAATAATAACGTATACCCTTACCAAGACTCAGTATACTACCTCGATATCATCGATGAGTATGAGCGCCTAGGCGACTATGCAGTCAATGTAGTTGAGGCCTACGTAAGACAAGTAAAATAACGAACTCTTTTTGTAAAAACGAAACTCTCCCACGGTAGCACCTGCTACTTTGGGAGAGTTTTCTATTATTTACTCGACAATAAAAGAGTGGTCGATATGATAGATACGAGAGGCTAAAGCTCGGAGATGCACCTCATTGTGCGATACCATGACTATGGCTGATTCCTTTTGTAGCTGTGGCAAGAGTGAAAGCATAGAGGTTTCAAAATCTCTATCTACATAGGTCGAAGGCTCATCCAGCACCAAAAGCATCGGCCGACTTACAAAAGCTCGTGCCAATAGCACCCGCTGTAGCTGTCCGCCCGAGAGATGACCTATTGCCCTAGTAGCATACTTTGTCATTCCTACCGACTCCAGTGCCTCCTTGGCAAGGGCTCGCATCTCACTTGTCGCCCTCAGCGTTTTCCTTCCGAATAGGCCACTCAGCACCACCTCCTCCACACTAATCGGGAACTCCCTATCCAGCTGATTCTGCTGTGGCATATAGCCAATAGTTATCTCCTTCAGAGGCATCCCCTCTCTTGAGAAGTAGCGAATAGAGCCATTCCTAGGTGCTATCAGTCCGAGCAACGCACGGATAAAAGTAGTCTTCCCCGCCCCATTCGGACCGGTAATCCCTACAAACTCATTCGGATAAAGCTTAAAATTGACTCCCGAGAGCAGACTAGGCTCCTTGCCATACCCTAGCTCCAGATCTTCAGCTATGATGATTGGTTTTGCTTCCATTATCTAAAGATCTCAATCAACCGCCTCATCTCAGCCCCCCAATCCTCAGCCAAAGGGTCAATAGAGACTACCTTCAGTCCTAGTTCTTTCGCCACGGCTGTTGCATTTTTAGTATCAAACTCCGCCTGCACTAGCACCGCCCTTGTATCCATGCTCCTTGCACGCTCAATCAGCTCCACCAGATGCCTAGGTGTTGGCTCCTCCCCATCTTCCTCAATAGGCAATTGCGTCAGCCCCCACTCCCGAGCAAAGAGTGATAGAGAGGGATGGTAGATCACAAAAGCAAGGTCCTTGTCACCTTTAGATATTCCTCTCCCCAATTGCCGAATAGCCTCCAATTCAGGCACCACATTCGCCTGATAATTGGCTTCGATCTCCTCCCGATGCTCTGGGAATAGCTCCAGCATCGCCGCCAAAATCGTCTCCGCCATTGCTTCCCCACCAGAGAGCGACGTCCAATAGTGCGGGTCGCCCAAGGCGTGCTGATGCCCTTCGTGGCCGCCCTCTACGAGCTCTCTCGGCAACTGCTTTGCGAGGTCAAAATAGGCCACCTCCTTCGGCAAAACCGCCACCCACTGAGCTTCAAAAGGCAACGTACCAATAGCCAAGTAGGCAAGCGAGCTTTGAAGCATAGCGATATCCCGGGGAGAGGGGTCGTACGTCTCGGGGTTACTTCCTCGCGGTACCACCACATGCACCTCCGCCAGCTCCCCAACAATTCGCTCCACAAAGTACTTCTCGGGAAGCAGACTCACAGATATAATAGGCTTCTCCACCCGAGAGCCAGAACTACAAGCTGTAATAAGCGAGAGCAGCACCACGCAAAGCCCCCAGCCAAAGCAATACTTAGCCCACCGCATTAAAGATAATCCACACATTATAAAGGATAAAAACCAAAAGCATCACCCCCCCCTCGGCACGCTTAATCTCACGTTTTCCCCAAAAGAGAGCCACCCCCAAAGCAATCACCATGGCAAGTAGCTGCATCCAAATATCCAGCGAAGTAAACTGCAGATGGCTCAACGGCCGCACCGTCCCTGCAATTCCTAGTACAAAGAAGATATTAAATAGGTTACTTCCGATCACATTACCCACAGCAATATCGGTATTTCCCTTCATAGCAGCCACCACAGAAGTCGCCAGCTCAGGGAACGACGTTCCCCACGCCACCAGTGTAAGCCCTATCAACGTCTCACTCACCCCTAGCGACGAAGCGATCTTAGTAGCATTCCCCACAAAGAGCTGTCCCCCATAGACCAGTCCAGCCAAGCCGCCAACGAGATAGACCACTGCCAAGAGCCAGTGCATGTTGCGTTCCTCCTCCTCCGTCTCCGAGTCATCATCTCCCTGTTTTCCCACCACAATGGTATAAAGCAGGAAGAGTAGGCCAAAGAGGAGCAATGTCAAAGCCTCCGAACGAGAGACCAGCGAGGGCATCCCATCTAGTGGCATATCCGAGAGCACCAACATCAGCAAAATAGAGGCCACAAGTGCAATCGGAAGGTCAAAGCGAAGCGTATTTAACTTCACTGGCACAGGGTGTACCAAAGCACAAGCCCCCAGTACACAGAGCACATTAAAAATGTTACTCCCAATCACATTCCCCACAGCGATTCCACCGCTCCCATCAATACTTCCGATCACACTCACCACCAACTCTGGTGCCGAGGTTCCGAAGGCCACAATCGTTAGCCCTATGATTATCTGGGGAATATGTAGCCGCTTAGCTATTGCCGAGGCACCATCCGTCATAAAGTTAGCCCCTGCCACGATTAGAGCCACCCCCACGATCACTAAAACTATCTCAATCCACATAACCTATCATCTATTTTTCACCGCCCGTTCATCTAGGGCTGCATACTCTAGCGAAGTAGTCGAGCCGTAGAGAGGCACATCAATAAACAATTGCTCACGACTAAGCAAACCCTGTAAGGAGCGAGCCGAATTAATCACTCCACCATGGCAAAAGACCAGCACACGGCGGTATCCACTGCACCTCAGCCCAGTAATAAAGTCTGCCACCCGTGCCAAAAGTTCATCTACACTCTCGCCATTAGGAGGGAGCAAGTGCCCTGCCTCGTCGAGAAGAGCTGGAGACTTTCTCGCCAGCTCATCGATCTCCTCCCATCGCAGATGCTCAAAGTCGCCAAAGTTGCGCTCCGCCACACGGGGCTCCACCACCGCATCTGCTCCAAAGCCACACGCTTCACAAAGCTTACTAGCCCTTGATAAAGGACTTGTAAACACCGCATCATAGCGCTCCACGGAGAGCCGTTTACGCACCTCTGCCGCTTCTGCTTCAAAGGTCTCCGCCACCTCTATATCACTCGCTCCATAGCAGATATCCCCCGATATCTTGAGCGAGGTGTGGCGCGTCCAGTCTACCCTTAGCACTAGTACTCCTCCCCCTCGTAATTCTTTCCGCGTCGTTTCTTACGATGGTCTTTCCGCCCCTTACGTAGCTCCTTACTCTTAGGGTTGTCGAGATAAGATGGATCATCCTGCATTCCCTTTCCATACCGCTCCCCAGTCCTCTGCTCAGCAGCCTCCCTTGCAAACTTCCGGAAGAGCCCCTTTAGCGGGATCATCACATCATCGAGCGACACCTCATCGTCCGCTCCTGCTTTATCCCCTATTCCCGACAAAGCACCATTGACCTTCACACGTCCCTCACGGATCAAGTCCTCCGCCTCTTTTCGCGTATACTCGTGGTATTCGCTTATAATACGACTAACGCGTACCTCCATACTTTTCTACAATTGTCTCGTAAGACTACTTATCAATACAGTTCAAACAAAAAAGCTCCCTACTCCCTATATCTCATTCTCCCCCTTTTCAAAAATAGAGGCAAACATCGCCTCAGCTGTCTCCCTAGGCTCCTCTGATGGGGTGAGATAAATCAATTCAAAGCCCCTCCGCTCCAACCCTCTAGCCCAGGTCATCTGTCGTTTGGCAAATTGATGGATCGCCACCTCCAGCCCCCTATGCATCTCCTCCCAATTTCGCTCACCAAGCAGATACTCCGTCACATAGCGGTATTCCAAGCCATAGCCCAAGAGCACCTCCTTAGGCACCCGAGCCAAAAGCCCCTCCACCTCCTCCACTAGACCCGACTTAAGGCGTGCCTCGAGCCGAGCTGAAATTCTCGCCCTCCGCAACTCTCTACTAGGGTCAAGGCAAAAGATAGGACCCCGCAGAGGCTTACGGGTGCTACTATCCGAAGCCGGCAGAGTAGCACCTGCCTCCCTTAGCTCTATAGCACGCACCAGTCTCCGAGGATTCACCCCCTCCCCTCCATCTAGCTCCTCGCTCTCCAGCATCTCAGCACCACCCAAAGTCTTTAATCGCTCCCTTAGCTCCTCCACAGATAGCTGCTCCAGCTCCGCGCGAAGTGCTTTATTGGGTGGCACCTCCGAGAGTCGATACCCACCATAAAGGGCAGAGATATAGAGCCCCGTGCCACCGCACAAGATCTTAGGTTGTTCCTTAGGTAGCTCATCATACGCCTTATCAAAGTCCTGTAGATAACGGTGCAGATCATACCGCTCCCCCGCCTCTGCCACATCAATCAGCCGATACGGCACCTCATAGCCATCTGCCAGGCGATACTCCGCAAGATCCTTTCCCGTGCCAATATCCATGCCACGATACACCTGGCGCGAGTCGGCACTCAGTACCACCCCACCCAGCATCTCTGCCAACTGACACGCTACCGCTGTTTTGCCACAAGCAGTAGGACCATAAATTGTCACAATATCTACCCCCTCAGGCAGAGCTTTCATCACTTCTTAAGCAAAGGTGAAGGGTAGACCCCCTTCTTGGTCAATTGCTCTAGTTTGGCTACCACATCAGGCCGATCGGCCGCATAGGTAACTCCAAACCACGTGGCCGAGGTATCCAATACCTTGCAGCTAGCTATTCCTCGTTTCACGAGGTCATTCACCACGGTAGGGATATAATACTCTCCCTTCTCGCTATGCAAGTTGGCCTCCAAGAAGTGGATAAAGGCCTCCTCGGAGTAATCAAAGTACTCAGGGGTAAAGCCCCACATATTCATTGAGACTGGAGTCTGCTCCTCTAGCACCACTCGGCGCCCCGCCTCATCCTGAAAGGCGATCTCCCCTTGTTCATCACGTGCAATAGCTGTCCGCTCCACTACTTCTGTGAGCAAACCTTCGTGATCCACTTCGCAAACACCTCTTGCTACGGTACCGCTCTCGCTCAGTGTATTCCCCACACGATAGCCCACCATACAGTAGCGGTTGCGACCGCCAGACATTGCCCGCAGCTCATCGCCAAGTACCTGGAAGCTCTCCGCCCCATAGAAGTCATCAGCATTGATCACCCCAAAAGGCTCATTGATCACCCCCTTGCCCATCAGCACCGCATGATTGGTACCCCAAGGTTTGGTTCGATCCTCAGGACAGGTAAAGCCCTCAGGCAAATCCTCCACACTTTGGAAGACCACCTCCACGCCAAGGCGACCCTCAAACTGATCGCGGTAGCGGCTAGCTACCTTTGCCTCAAACTCATCGGCAAAGTCCCGGCGAATCACGAAGACCACCCGACCAAAGCCGGCTCTCACTGCATCGTAGATAGAGAAGTCCATAATGGTCTCACCACACGGACCCACGCCATCCAATTGCTTCAATCCCCCATAGCGGCTACCCATACCCGCCGCCAATACCATCAATGTTGGTTTTATCTCACTCATCTGTATAGAGACCTATATATATGTATTCCTTATATATTAATGTGTCACCCCCTCCCCTAGTCCGAAAAAGGCAAAGCCCATTCCACGCTGTAAAGCTACCAAAAAATATCTTAACAGCCACCGAAATGATGCATCGCCTACCCTTTTTAAAGAGAGAGGGGGTAGCTGCAAGAGTCATAAAAAAGTTGCTGAAGCTCTCTCTCAGCATCTAGCCTCAGAGCTCTTCAGCAATACAAATTCAATAAAAATTAGCTCGCTTCTAATTAGCACCTAACGCGTCATTAATACGATCCCAATCGTAGGCATAAATACGGTATTACCTTCCTTCACACCAATGGTAGAGTAATATGAATTGGAATCAATCAGCTGGCTATCACCACTCCACTTTCCTAGCAATAGGGTATTTATAGAGCACTTCAGACCAAGAGACAAACTCTTGCTTACATTCACCGAGGCTGAAACGCCCAAAGATAAGCCAAGTCCATTAGCTCCGATATTGAGTGTAGACTCCTTTTCTTTAATCTTATGATTATTGCGAACATAACCAATAGAGGCCGATAAGCGAGCAAGCCATACCTCCTTAGGTATAGAATAAGCGTACCCTAACCCTACAAAATGTAGATTTTGCCAATCAGCACCATCCAGTACTTTACCAAGAGAAGTCAGACTACTGCCTCCCCAATAATCAATACCTAGTGAATGATTGTCGTTAATCTTATACATAAGATCAGCACCGACAACATACATAGGCGTTTGATATTTATCAACCAAACCTAAGCCAAAGGGGGAAAGATTACCCAATGGATATCCTCTCTGAATACTTACCTCTGTCTCAATGGATAAGTTGTTCTTACTCTCTGTTTGGCCAAATATCGGTAGAAATACAAAAGAAAAAGAGAGTAGAGCTAAAAAGAATCTATTAATCATAGCATATTTGACCATAATAATCTACTATTTGTTGCAACAGACGTGAAATTCATTATCATACATTTGACTCTATCAGATGTGTTAGATCTAAGGACTATTTCATTGTAGCCCTGTGCATAATTGCTGATTTCATCAATATTGTCCATCTGAGATACTACAATGCAATAGTCAGCTAAAATCTGGGCTTCCTCTCTGCTGATAGAGGCTGATTGCGAGATAGTATTGATAAAATCAGACTTGCTTATTAATTCATCGTCTACTATTTTTTTTGCTACATCTTGACCAAGTTGAAATTGAGATAAAATGTTCTCTTTATCCTGATGGCTAGGATCGTAATTGATTTTTTTGAGCTCAGGAGTTTTTTCGATATCGGTAAAGATGTTGAAAAGAGCCTGCTTTACCTCAGAGTCGGAATAATTTAAGATGTTAGGGTTTGTGTTGAATAGGTTGTAAATAATTGCATTGTGAAGGTATCCAATATCGTTTGCTTCATCTAATTTTTCTATTTCTTTAGCAGAAAAACCAGAGCTGTCAATCGAGAAAGTATACATATAAGGTGATTCGTCATGAGAAACATTTTGCAAGCCAATAACTGCACCTACTGAAGCGGATACACCAACGACAATAGAACCAGCAGCACCACCTGGAGATCCCACTATAGCACCCACAGCGTCACTCGCAATGACTCGGCCAATCTTCCTAATCCACCCCCAAAAGCCTCTTAGTGACGAATCATATGCAATTGTAGATGGAGAAGTGATAAAGAGTGAGTTGTAATTCTGAAGGCTTTCAGACAACTCAGCTAGATTACTCATCTCAGAGTTTGGTTGAACCTCGTTCTGCTCCATTTGAGAGTTACAAGAGGCCAGCAGCATTAAGGCTGCGATCAATAAAAGAATCTTTTTCATAGGTAATTTTTTTAGTTAAAAATAATCTTGTTTCATACAAGTAGCTAAAACTATATAATTTCTTACATATAAGGTAGAGAATGTGATGATTTTTGTTTTTTTTAACTAATGGTGACATTGTTCTATATATTCTGTTTTTTTTGTTTATCTTCATCTCTACTAGCTATTATCTGTGTTGTGTAATTCCCACAGGGTATTTATCTATTCCATCAGCTTCGGAAAGTTTCTTGATATTGGTATGGAACAGTCCTCTCTCAATTACAGCATCATTTCCCGTTATCCCAATGCGATTGTAGAGGTAGACTCGCCCGATAATAAGGTGTCCGATAGAGATCCAAGAAAACCCCGAAGGGGTTTCATGGCCTATTAACCGAAGCTTCCCCCTGAAGACGAGCTTCAGTGAGTCTGAAGGAGAAGCATGGGTAGGGAGGTCACCGCCACCCCGCTACCCCGAAGGGGTTGCATATACTCCAGTACAAATGCGCTTCGCTCGCAGCACCCGCTAGGGTGCTCTGATTGATCTGCCCGACTTGTCCGATATAGCTGCCCTCTCCGATATCTATATCGGTCCGAGATCAGGGTGTCTCAGCACCCCTTAAAGGCTGTTATCCGAAGGGCGGATTTTTACCCTACGGTGGGGCAAAAGTTTAGTTGCAACTAAATTGACGCAAATATATGGTGTTGAATATCAACCTGTTAGAAATCGCCTTTTTTTGGTGATCTGAACGTGCTATTATCAGGCACACACTATATATATAGGGGTATTCATCTTCGTAGAGTCTCTTGTGTGTATGGGTCACAATTAGAAGGGTCTTACCGAGTTACATCTATCGGAAAGTCTATAGATAAGGACCTCCGCCAGGAGGTCCGACGGATCCTAGCCCCCGAGTCGGAGGGGGCTAGGCCCCCTCCGACTCGGGGGATCAACGGTCATCCCCCCTATCCCACGACCCCTTGCGGGTCGGACAACCGCATCAGATTAATCCTAGAATGTGTTGTCCGACCCACAAGGGGTCGAATGGTAGGGGTGGTTCGGGTTTTGGTCCCCTAGTCATCGGCTCTACGAGCCTCGATTAGGGGCTATGATCCGTCAGACCTCCCACGAGGGGGAGGTCATTCATGGTAAGACCTTCTAATGCGTAACACCTGGAGTAGCCCACAATTGACTTTGCAGGTGCCAATTCTTTTAGTAACTTTGCTGGAGAAAGATAGCCTTTGAAAGATAGGTCAGGTCCAGTACGATAGGAGTGCTGACTGACCCGCCTTTCAAGGGCTTTTCTTTGGGCAGCAAGGAGCGGGGAAACATAGGCTCAAGCGGGCTGTCAGGAGGTAATAAATCCGCCCTTTTGTAACCCATTGAAATACAGAACAGTAAAAACGCCTCAGCCGAGTTGCAACTAAGCAATCGGTTAGTTGCAACTAAGCAAATGACGAGTTGCAACTAACCGATTGCTTAGTTGCAACTCCACTTTTGCTCTACTACCTAGAGGAAATTATGGGCTATTTATTTAGGAGGAAGGTACCTCGAGAGGAGCACCTTTATCAGACAAGTCGGACAGGTCAGACGAGTCGGACCTTCTGTCTTGAACATCACGGTCGTGATTTTATTGTGCAGTCGTGATTATTTAGTAGATTTGCATATTATGGTGTGGAGGCTATAAATGTAAGGTAGATAGATATTTTATGAGTAGAGATAAAAGGGGTGGTCTTGGCAGGGTTGGTAGCTTTTGGCATTCGCGAGTGATCAGCATCATCAGTATCTCAATGGTGCTCTTTTTGCTTGGTCTGGTGGTACTCCTTGGTTTGGTAGGCAGTGGCTTGAGTAGCTATGTGCGGGAGCAGGTAACGTTTAACGTAGTTCTAACGCCCGATGCCGACCCCGACGAGGTGGCACAGATGCAGCGGGACCTGAGGAAAGAGCCCTTTGTGCGAGAGGTGGTACTGCACTCAAAGGAGGAGGCGTTGGAGGAACTCACGAAGGAGCTGGGAGAGAACCCAGAGCAGTTCCTCGGTTGGAACCCCCTTTCACCCACCTTTGAGATCACGCTTGGTGAGGCTTATGTAGCTTCGGCGGATAGTCTACAATTGGTAGAGCGCCGACTGGAGCAGTATCGACTGACGCAATCACTGGGGTATCGGCAGGACTTGGTGGATAAGCTGAATGATAATATCCGTGGGCTGACGCTGGTGATGGCGCTACTTTCGGGGTTACTGCTACTCATCTCTATGGTGCTGATCAATAACACCATTCGGCTCTTGATCTACTCACGGAGGTTTTTGATCTACACGATGAAGCTGGTGGGTGCCACCTCACGCTTTATCCGCCGCCCCTTTGTCTGGTACAATATCTGGAGTGGTGTGATGGCGGCCATCGTAGCTGGTGGCTTCCTCACTTGGGGCTGGTATTATGTCCGAAATCATTATCCTCTCCTAAGGTCAGTACTGACCGTGGAGAGTGGGCTCATAGTGTTGGCAGTGGTGCTGGTGCTAGGCGTAGTAATCAGTTGGCTTTCAGCTACTGCAGCGGTAAGTAGGTACCTAAGAATGGATGTAAACAAGCTCTACAGAGCATAGTGAATAGATATGGAAGGCAGGGAAGATAAAAGGATCAAAGGATACGGCTTTGGGAAGGTGAACCTCTACATAGCTCTGGCATCAGTGGCGGTGCTGGTGGTGGGGTATCTACTTTTGGCCGGAGGTAAGTCGGAGGACGGAGTGAGCTTTAACGCGGAGGTATTCAATAGCACCCGCATTGGGGTGGCTCCTGTGGTGCTGACGCTAGGGTATGTAGGGCTACTGGTGGCTCTGCTGTGGCGTGGCAAGGGAGCGAAGAAATCTTCAGGAGAGGAAGAGAAGTAAGCTATGACGATAATAGAAGCGATTATACTGGCAATAGTAGAGGGGCTCACGGAGTTCCTGCCGGTCTCCAGCACGGGACATCTGGTGATAGCTCAAGCCCTGATGGGGATGGAGCCGACCCCCTATGTGAAGGCGTTTACGGTGATGATCCAATTTGGGGCAATCCTCTCGGTGGTGGTGCTCTACTTCAAACGTTTCTTTCGTTTTGACCTTCCCCAGGATATGTGGCATGAGGAGCGAAAGTGGCGGCGGGGGCTGAGCCGTTTTCGTTTTTACTTCCTACTGGTAGTGGGAGTGGTGCCTGCTGCGATACTGGGTCTGCTCTTTAATGACTGGGTGGATGAGGCGCTGGGCAAGGTGTGGATCATCGCTCTTAATCTACTGATTGGAGGTGTGGTGATGCTCTTTATTGACCGCCTAATTCGCAACAATCACAAGGAGGAGGTGACGTATGGCAAGGCTTTTGCCATTGGGCTTTTCCAGACCATTGCGATGTTTTGCCCCGGTATGTCGCGGAGTATGTCTACGATCGTGGGCGGTATGTCGGTAGGGCTGAAGCGCGAGGTGGCGGCAGAGTTTAGCTTTTTCCTCGCTGTACCTACGATGCTCGGAGCCTTTGTACTGGAGGTGATCAAGTTTTGGAAAAGCGATACGCTCTATATCCTTCAGGAGCATTGGGTCACGCTACTCATCGGGAATGTAGTCTCCTTTATAGTGGCGATGGTGGCGATACAGACTTTTATCAAGTACCTCAAGCGACACGGTTTTGCTGCCTTTGGAGTTTATCGTATCTTGGTAGGCGGAGTGATACTTGTATTAATGGGTATGGGGGTGGAGCTAGCCCTAGTTTAGTGAATGATGCAAAAGAGCCAAAGAGATCATAAGTCGCACGAAGTGCCTCAGAATATTTTTTCGGATGGTACCTTTGTGGTGGTGGATAAGCCACTCAAGTGGACCAGCTTTGATGTGGTGAATAAATTTAGGTGGCTACTTTGTAAAAAGCTCGGAGTGAAGCGGCTCAAGGTGGGGCATGCGGGGACGCTCGACCCACTTGCTACGGGGGTGGTAGTGCTCTGCACTGGCCGATACACGAAACGGATAGAGGAGGTACAGAAGTTGCCGAAAGAGTATACGGCGACGCTGAAGCTGGGGGCAACGACGCCTTCCTTTGACCTTGAGAGTGAAGAGGATGCCACATTCTCCACGGAGCATATCACGAGGGAAAAGGTGGAGGAGGTGCTGAAGCAATACGAGGGGGTGATACCGCAGGTGCCACCAATATTCTCGGCAGTAAAGGTGGCGGGTAGCCGTGCCTATGAATTGGCCCGAAAGGGAGAGGGGGTGGAGCTACAGGCGAAGGAGGTGCGGATTGACCGTATTGAGCTACTGGTGTACAGCTTACCCTACATTCGCATCAGGGTGGTGTGTGGCAAGGGAACCTATATCAGGGCTTTGGCAAGGGATATCGGGAGGTCGCTAGAGTGTGGTGCTTATCTGACCGCCCTTCGCCGTGAATCGGTGGGGGAGTTTAGAGCATCGGAGGGAATTGGGGTGGAGCAGTTTGAGGAGTATATTGAGGAACGTATGACTATTGACTAAGAAGGAAAAGGAGGAATATATGAATATGGCGGAGTATAAACTATCGAACTTTAATTTTAAGCTTCCTAAGGAGCAGATAGCACAATACCCTGAAAAACACAGGGATGAGAGCCGTCTCTTGGTACTCCATAAGGATACGGGGGAAATAGAGCATAAGCAATTTAAGGAGATCCTAGAGTACTTTGGAAAGGATGACCTATTTGTGCTGAATAATACTCGGGTATTCCCTGCTAAATTGGTGGGAAATAAGGAGAAGACGAATGCGATGATCGATGTGTTTCTCCTCCGTGAGCTGAATGAACCGATGCTGTGGGATGTGTTGGTGGACCCGGCTCGTAAGATACGTATCGGTAATAAGCTCTTTTTCGGTGAGAATGACGAGCTGGTAGCTGAGGTGGTGGATAATACCACGTCGAGGGGGCGAATATTGAAGTTTGCCTACGACGGCACCTACGATGAGTTTAAGGAGGCTCTTTTCTCGCTAGGAGAGACGCCCCTACCCGACTACATCCACCGACCTGTAGAGCCTGAGGATGAGGATCGTTATCAGACAATCTATGCTACGGAGGAGGGGGCGGTAGTGGTACCAGCAGCTGGTCTTCACTTCAGTAGGGAGCTGATAAAGCGTTTTGAGCTAAAGGATATACGATTTACGTCGCTAACACTGCACACTAGCCGGGTGATGTATGATGAGATTGATGTGGATGACCTCTCGAAGTACAAGATGGGGTCGGAGCGGATGATTATTAATCAGGAGACTTGCGACACGATCAACAAGGCGGTAGAGCAAAAGAAGCGTATCGTGGCTGTGGGGACTTCGGTGGCAAAGGCACTTGAGACGGCGGTGAGTATGGATGGATTTGTGAAGCCGTACGATGGCTGGTCGAGCAAGTTTATTTTCCCTGAATACCACTATGGGCTACAGAATGCGATGGTGACAAACTTCCATATGCCTTACTCGTGGTTGCTGATGTTGGTGGCTGCCTTTGGAGGTTATGACAAGGTGATGAAGGCCTACAAGACAGCGGTGAAGGAGGGGTATCGCTTCGGGCAATATGGCGATGCCATGCTGATTCTGTAAGGATAAGAGAATGGGTGTGAAGCAGACGGTTTTTATTGCCCTTGGCTCGAATATCGGAGATCGAGGTGCCTCGCTAAAGCAAGCTATCCAGCAGCTCTCTATGAGGGGTGTGGAGGTGGTGGCGGAGTCGCAGGTGCTGGAGACGGAGCCGGAGGGCTTTGAGTCGGAGCATCTATTCCTCAATCAAGTGGTGGAGGGGGTGACCGCTTTTTCACCAAGCCAACTGCTAGAGGTGACGCAAGAGATAGAGCGGGAGCTAGGACGGAGCGAGAAGAGCCACTCGGGCATCTACAAGGATCGGAGTATTGACCTCGACCTTATCCTCTATGGTGATGAAGTAGTGGAGCAGGAGGGGCTCACAATCCCGCACCCTAGGTTTAGGGAGCGTCTGTTTGTACTCAAGCCACTGGCGGAGATAGCACCCAACGTGGTGGACCCGGTGACGGGAAAGACAATACAGCAGCTGCTATGGGACGCCTTGTAGCACTCGATATTGGGCGAAAGCGAACGGGAGTAGCCGCTACCGACTTGCTTCAGATAGTGCCGAATGGGCTTGGTTTTCAGCCCACTCACGAGGTGGCTCAATGGCTCAAGGAGTATGCTGAAAAGGAGCCTATCGACCTGATTGTAGTGGGGGAGCCAAAGCAGGCCGACGGCACTGACTCGGAGAGCGTGAAGTATATTGAGCCGGTGGTGAACCGTCTGCGTAAACTTTTGCCAACAGTGGAAGTCATACGGTTTGACGAGCGATTTACTACGGTATTGGCTCAAAGGGCGATGATAGATGCGGGGCTGGGCAAGATGAAGCGCCGTGAAAAGGGAATTGCCGATGAGGTGAGTGCGGTAATCATCTTACAAGGATTTATGGAGAGTAGAATATATCAAGAGAAGTACAAGAAGAAGTAATGGAACTACCTATATATGTCTATGGCACAGAGGTGCTACGAGAGAAGACGAGGGAGGTGACGGAGGAGGAGTTTCCGTCGCTAGGGAAGCTAATCGAGAATATGTTTGAGACAATGTACGCCTCGGATGGGGTGGGATTGGCAGCCCCTCAGGTGGGGAAGGCGATCCGTCTCTTTGTGGTCGATGCGGATCCTCTGGGGGACGACTTCCCCGATAGCAAGGGCTTTAAAAAGGTATTTATCAATCCTACAATCACGGCGTATAGTGAGGAGAGCTGTACGATGCAGGAGGGGTGCCTCAGTCTACCAGGGCTGAACGAAAATGTAGATCGCCCCAAGCAGATTACAATTAAGTACCTAGATGAGCAGATGGTGCCTCACGAGGAGAGTTACTCGGGATTTAATGCTCGGGTGATACAGCATGAGTACGACCATCTGGAGCAGACGCTCTTTACCGACAGGGTCAATCCAATGCGGAAGGCGATGATTAAGCGGAAGCTACAGAAGATGAGTCGTGGGCAAGTAAGGGCTCACTACAAGGTGATTACGAAGTAGATATGTTGAAAGGTTTTGGGAGAGTGGTGCTGATCGTGATGGGGCTCCTAGGTGGGAGTACCCTAGCTCTGCAGGCACAGATAGATACCCAACGGGTGATCTCTGTGGGGCAGAACGCGATCTATTTCAAGGACTATGTACTGGCGATACAATACTTCAATTCGGCCATACAGAGTGCACCATATCTCGCCGAACCTTACTATTATCGCGGGCTTTCTAAGTATTCACTAGATGATTACCTAGGAGCGGAAGCGGATAGCAGTGCCGCCATTGAGCGAAATCCCTTTCTAGTTGGCTCGTACTACCTTAGGGCCATCAGTCGGCACACGCTCGGCAAGGATTCCCTTGCGTTGGAAGATTACAAGGTGGTGCTACAGGATAATCCCGACCACAAAGGGGCTCTCCACAACTCTGCTTTGCTTCGGATGGCGCTGAAGGATAGCATCGGCACAAGGGCGACTTTGGATCACCTCCATCGCTATTATCCTGATTATGCAGAAGGGTATATGATAGATGGTGGCTTTCAGCTTGAGAGAGGGGATACAGTGGCTGCAATCGATCTATTTGAGAAGGCTCTTGCTATCTCACCCACCCTCTCGGGGGCTTACCTCTCGATGGCAGGTATCTCGTACGACAGAGGGAACTATAGCGAAGCGGAGGGGTACATTAATCGGGCGATGGAGTATATGCCAGATAGGGCAGAGCTCTATCTCAATCGAGGGATTGTGAGGTATCAGCAGTACAATATCAAAGGGGCAATGGCGGACTATTCTGTTGCCATTGAACTGGATCCGACTAATACGCTGGCACTCTACAATAGGGCACTTCTGCGGAGCCAAGTGGGAGAAATCAATGCGGCACAGGAGGACTTTAACAAGGTGGTGCAGCGGGAGCCGAATAACTACTTTGCTCTCTTCAACCGTGCTATTATCTCAAACCAAATCGGCGACTACCAAGTAGCAGAGGCCGATTTGGATAGAATCATTGAGCGCTACCCTACCTTCTTACCAGCTCTTGTAGAGCGTGCAGATGCCCGAACGGGACAAGGAAAGTCGCAGGCGGCTCGGGAGGACCTTTACCTTGCCTCGAAGATGACCTACGACAAAGGTACCCTCCAAAAGGCCACGTCACAACAAGCAAAGCAAGCTGCACTGGCAGAGGAAACGGAGCGGGTACGTAGCGAGAAGGATGATAATATCCAAAAGTTTAGGTCGCTCGTCTATGCTAGCCAGCAAAAGGCATACGACGAGCTTTACACGGAGGAGCAGGGTATCCGTGGTCGTATACAGGATAGAGAGGTGCTGATAGAGCCAGAACCACTCTTTACGCTCTCCTACTATGTGGCGGTGGATAAGCAACTGAAGACCAATACCAATACGGCCTACTCCTCGGCCATTGGGCTACCTACAGAGGAGTATGGTGTGCTGGTGGTGGAGCATCTACCGCAGTTATCGCAAGCGGAGTTGCAGAAGCACATCAATGCAGTGGATAGTTTTGACCTCAGCATCCCCCACTCTGCCGAAGCAATGATGCATCTGGCTCTCGACCAACTTACCATTAAGGATCACGATGCTGTGGTACAGACGATGGGGCAGATTATTGAGGCGATTCCAGAAGACCCAGCGCCCTATTTCCAAAGAGCCACCTCGCGAATCCTTGCTTACGAGGCAGAGAGTGCTAAGGACGGAGAAAGGAATAGCCAAAATAGGCTCGGTATCAGTATGAATAGTACTCTCTCAAAGGAGTACCTCAAGAAGAAAGCCATTTCGGAGGAGGCACTTACCGACCTAAAAGTGGTGCTTGAGCTAATCCCTAATTATGTGCCAGCCCTATTCAACATTGCCTATATCAAGGCCTCCATGGGCAATTATAGCGAGGCGATTGAGTACTACAACCAGGTGCTTAAGCTAGAGCCAACACTAGGCTCCGCCTACTTTAATAGAGGGCTCTGCCACTATGCTATCGGGGAGAAGCAACTGGGGGATAATGACCTTAGCCAGGCTGGAGCTTTGGGCTACTTCAAGGCTTACTCCATCATCAAGCGGATGAAGTAGGCGAGTGCCCTTTGAATTGAAAAGTGAAGAGTTATCAAGATGAGTAAAGAACCATCCATCATATATCAACAACTTACCGAGAAACTTGGTGAGCAACTCCTCTCTACCATCGCAGCGGCGGCGGATGAGGTGGGGCAAGAGGTGCGACTAGTGGGAGGAGCCGTACGCGACCTTATCCTCAAAGGAGAGCTCAAGCAAGACCTCGACTTCGTAACCCTCGGCAGTGGCATCCGCCTCGCCAAAGAGCTTTCTCAGCGTCTTGGCAAGGGTGCCAAACTATCGGTATTCAAGTCGTTCGGCACCGCACAAATCCACTGGCATGGCCTGGACTTAGAGTTTGTAGGTGCCCGAAAAGAGAGTTACCGCCAAGATAGTCGCAAGCCGATTGTGGAGGAGGCAACTTTTGAGGAGGACGAAGCAAGACGCGACTTCACTATCAACGCCCTCTCCATCACACTCAATGGTGAGAAGCGTGGCACTCTGCATGATCCTTTTGGCGGAATTGCCGACCTACAGAATAGCGTGATCCGCACACCGCTAGACCCCGACCAAACCTTTTCGGACGACCCACTCCGTATGATGCGAGCAGTACGTTTTGCAAGTCAGCTCAACTTTCAGGTGTGTGACGAAGCCTTTAGCTCCATCCGCCGAAATGCGAAGCGGCTCAAGCCGCCAGTGGTCTCCATAGAGCGTGTAACGACGGAATTTATGAAGATCATTGACTCTCCCAAGCCCTCAATAGGGCTAGGACTGATGCAGCGGACAGGGTTGATGGATCAATATCTCCCCGAAGTTTCGGCACTCAAAGGAGCCGAGACCAAGGAGGGCATCGGGCATAAAAACAACTTCGTCCACACCATCATAGTGGTGGATAACGTAGCAAAGGTGAGTGACAATAGTTACCTACGCCTTGCCGCCCTCTTTCACGATATTGGGAAGCCTGTCACCAAGCGATTTGAGTCGGGCATCGGGTGGAGCTTTCACAACCACGACTATGTTGGTCAGAAGATGTTGCCTAGACTCTTTCGTCGCATCAAGCTTCCACTAGGAGAGCGCTTAGAGTACATCCGAAAGCTCGTTCGCCTGCATATGCGGCCTGCTCAGCTTGCCGATGAAGGGGTGACCGACTCGGCTATTCGTCGCCTTCTCTTTGAAGCGGGAGATGATATCGACGACTTGATGACCCTCTGTGAATGCGACCTGACCAGTAAAAACCCTGCGAAGGTGCAGAAGTATCTACAGAACTTCGCCCTGGTGCGAGAGAAGTTGGTAGAGATAGAGGAGAAGGATCGGATTCGCAACTTCCAACCACCCGTCAGTGGCAATGATATCATGCATATCTACCAGCTCACCCCACGGAGAGAGCTGGGCTTAATCAAAGAACAGATCAAAGACGCCATCCTTGACGGGATCATCCCCAATGAGAGAGAGGCGGCACTAGAATATATGTACAAGCTCGTGGAGGAGCAGTTCCCAGAGTTCAAAGTAGTCAATAGATTAGAGGCATAAGATATGAAGAAGAGTGGAATATCCCAGTTAAAGTTCAAACCGTGGGGCTATATAATAGGTGTGGTACTGCTATTTTTAGTCATCTCACTTGCCTACTTCACCCCCGCCGCCTTTGAGGGCAGAGTACTCTTTCAGGCCGATGGTGCCGCCGCCTCAGGTACTGGACGTGATGTGGTGGAGTACAAAGCGGAGACTGGCGAACGCTCTTACTGGACCGGTAGCCTCTTCGGGGGCATGCCTACCTACCAAATCTCCCCCTCCTACCCCTCGGCAGAGGGGATCAAGGTAGCACAAAACCTCTACCGCCTTCGCCTTCCATTCCTCAACTTCCTACCTGGGGATAGCTACCTGATATTCATGCTACTCATAGGCTTCTATATCTTCATGCGAAGCTGGGGATTGAAGCGGCTACTCTCTATTGGCGGGGCCATTATGTGGGCTTTCTCAAGCTACTTCCTGATTCTGATTGATGCTGGACACATCTGGAAACTCCTAGCCCTCACCTATATACCACCCACAATCGCCGGACTGGTACTGGTATTTCATCGGCGAAAGTATCTCCTCGGCTTCTTCGTCACTGGGCTCTTCACTGCCCTGCAGATCTACTCCAATCATATCCAGATGAGCTACTACTTCGCCTTCGTAATGGTAGCAATGGTGGTGGCGTGGGGCATCGAGGCGGCACACAAAAAAGAGTGGTTGCACTTCGCAAAGGCAACTGGTACCGTACTCGCTGCGGGATTAGTGGGCATTGCAATCAATGGCACCAGCCTCTACCACACCTATCAGTATAGCCAAGAGACGATGCGAGGTGGACGAGAGATTACGGTGCTAGACCAGGCGACTGATAAGCAGGCCACCACTACGGGTCTTGACCACGCCTATATCACACAGTGGAGCTACGGCATTGATGAGATGCTTACCTTCTTAATCCCCGATGCCAAGGGAGGTGCCTCGGGATATATCGGTATTGAGGAGGCACAAAATAGGGGTGTTAGCGACCCACAACTCGTCGGAATCGTGGCGCAGCAGAATAGATATTGGGGCGACCAGCCCTTTACCGCTGGGCCAGTCTACGTCGGAGCCATTGTGCTACTACTCGCCATCTTCGGGATGATCGTAACCAAGGGTCCGATGAAATGGGGCTTGGTAGTGGTCACCATACTTACCATTATGCTCTCGTGGGGGCACAATCTGATGTGGCTGAGCGAATTATTCATCAATCACTTCCCCCTCTACGATAAGTTCCGCACCCCCTCCTCCATACTAGTGGTGGCAGAATTTACCCTACCCCTCTTCGCCATTTGGGCTTTATATCTGCTCACAACCCAGCCACAGCTACTCAAAGAGCACAAAAAGGCCGCTATCATTTCGGTAGCCCTCACCCTTGGAATCGCCCTCCTGATGTGGGTAGCTCCAAGTCTATCAGGAGGCTTTCTTAGCCGTGCTGAAGCAGAGACCTTTAGCACCCTTACGGCAGAAAACCAAGAGGTGGCACTTGTGCGGAGTGCCCTTGAGCAGGTGCGCGAAGGCATCTTCAAGGCCGATGCACTGCGTACCATCATAGTGCTACTATTCGGCATTGTTATCCTTTACTTTTATCAAAAGGAGAAACTCAATAAGGAGTGGATGCTCTCGCTTCTATTCCTACTCATCTTAGTAGACCTTTGGAGTGTAGACAAGCGGTACCTCAATGATGAGAAGTATCTACCACAGCGGAGCGTACAGGCAAAGGTATCCCATACCACGGAGGCCGATAAGATAATCCTTGCCGATACCACTCAATTCAGAGTACTCAATCTTGCGGTGAATACCTTTAACGACGCCACCACCTCCTACAATCACCGCTCAGTAGGTGGCTACCATGCGGCGAAACTACAGAGGTATCAAGACCTGATTGAGGGGTACCTAGTGCACCAAGACCTCAATATCCTTCGGGCACTCAATACGAAGTACTACATTATCCCTGATAGCCTTGGCCGAGAAGTGGCCATTGCTGACCCCGACACCTACGGAGATGCTTGGTTTGTCTCCAAGGCTCAAAAGGTGGATACCCCCGATGATGAATTTACCACCATCGGCAAGGTATCACTGCAGGAGGTAGCTGTGGTAGGAAGCGACTTTGCAAAGCATCTGCCCACCACCATTACCCCAGATAGCACCGCACAGATAAAGCTTACAAGCTATAGCCCCAATAAAGTTACCTACCAAAGTAGCAACGCACAAGAGGGGCTCGCCGTTTTCAGCGAAATCTACTATCCACACGGTTGGCACGCCACTATCGATGGAGCACCAGCAGAGATCTTAAGGGCCGACTACCTACTCCGTGCCTTAGTGGTTCCTGCGGGTCAGCATCAGATTGAGTTTGTCTTTGATCCCAAAACGCTGCACACCACCGAGTTGGTCGCTAATATTGGCAACCTGCTTCTACTATTGGCAGGCATCGGCACCGTTATCTACTACATCCGACAGAGAAAGCATGGAAAGTCTGATACACCTAACGCAGATAGGATCAACGAATAACTACCTCCGCGAGCTGCTCATAAAGGATCCCGAGCTACCAGCCTACACCATAGTAGATACCCACACCCAAACTTCAGGGCGAGGGCAGCGAGGCAATAGCTGGGAGAGTGAGCCAGGACAAAACATCTCTTGCTCTATCTTACTACGTCCGGAGCTACCACATGGGGTCACCACCTTTGACCTCAATAGAGTCACCTCGTTAGCGCTTTTCACGCTCCTCTCGCGCTATATTCAGCCCGCCGAGATAGCCATTAAGTGGCCCAATGACCTCCTAATAGGCCGGCGTAAGATCGCAGGTATTCTTACGGAAAACGAATGGTTGGGCGACCGACTCAACTACACTATTGTGGGGATTGGGCTCAATGTGAAGCAGGCTCAATTTGGTGATTACCACCCAGTGGCCACCTCTTTGGCACTTGAAGGCGTTACCTTTCCTGAAAACTACGAAGCGTGGCACCACTCAATGGTCCGAGAGATAGCTCAACTGCTCCAGCAAGAGATGGAGAGACTTGCGGACGATGTAGAGGCACTCCGAAAACAGTACCACCAACACCTATATAGCTACCAGCAGGAACAAGAATACCAGCTCCCATCTGGCGAGCGGTTCCTCGGCACGATCCAACAGGTACTCCCCAATGGGCTGCTAGAGATAGAGTCAGCCACGAGAGGCAAAGAGCACTTTGCCTTCAAAGAGATCAGCACCATATTATAATTATAGTAGCTTGGAAGCACGTTCATAAATCGGGCAGATTGAACAGGTACAGCTAAGCAAAAACCGAGATGCAAGTAAGCAATTGACGAGATGCAACTAAGCAATCGGCGAGTTGCAACTAAGCAATCGCTGAGATGCAACTAAGTTTTTGCTTTCATAGCATGCTAAATATCAATGGGTTACAAAGGCACATTAGACCGTCCTATATTCAGCTATATTTTTCATTTTATTGCGTAGATAAAGGCATTTGCATTCGATGGCATCCTTAAAATTAGTAACCCAACGAGGTAATAGTTGGTACTTGCCACATATTTTTGTAACTTTGCCACGTTTTATATAGGTATATCCTATATTGCATGGAGAAGAGATAAGATGGATAAGTATAATCACTTGACACTTGACTTCACGCACCCTCCAAAGCAGACTGAGAGCTACAGCTTCCACCTAGGGGACGACTTCTTTGATGAGGTCGAGGCGACAGAGCTTTTAGGGGGTGACGTAGACCTCGTGCTCACAGTAGCTCCACTCACCGCCAACCGCTTCAAACTGACCTTTGGCTACAGTGGGATAGTTTCTGTGGAGTGCGATCGTTGCCTAGCCCCAATGGAGCTAGATGTAGAGGCCGAAGAGTATGTGGAGGTGATACTTGGCTCTGCTCTTGATGACGAAAACGACGAGGAAATCACTCTCGATGCTCAGGATCCAGTCTATGACTTTTCGTGGATAGCATACGAGCTCCTGGCACTAAGCTTGCCATCCATAAGAGTACATGAGGATATCAGTGAGTGCGACCCTGAAGTGGTGAGCCACCTAGAGATGGAACCACCCACAGAAAACAACCCACACGACCCAATGTGGGCAGAGCTGAAGGAGAAAATAAATAAGAATAAAAATAATAATTAAATAGAGATTATATCAATATGGCACATCCTAAACGACGTCAATCAAAGTCCAAGACCCGTAAGCGTAGAACCCATGATGTAGCTACTGCACCTACTCTAGCTAAGTGCCCAAACTGTGGTGCTTATCACGTATACCATACTGTATGTCCAGAGTGCGGCTACTATAGAGGTCAGATCGCTATTGAGGTAGAGGCATAAAACCCTCTCTCCTTGGAGAATAATAAATGGAGCTATAGCCCTTTCGGCTGTAGCTCCATTTATTATTGGCATTCACTTATTGAGAATATTGCACGGTGTCTATTCCTAGCCCAAGGTGTCCGACCTCTCACAAGGGGAGGTCGTAGGGGTGGGTAGGAGATTACCGCATTCCCCTGGTCGTTCGGGCTAGCCCTCCGACCAGGGGCTAGGATCCTTCCGACCGCAAGCGGTCGATTTACCTCTCTAGAGTAGATGATGTATCTTGTAATTAGAGACTGTTGCACGAAGGCGATCTGCTGCGTTGCTTTCGGAATTCGGCTTCGGTCACGTACGTGAGTACGCTCCCTTCAGCCTTATCCTCAGCGTCTTGCATCTCATCCTTCGTTCAAAGTCTCAGCACATTTGCGTCAAATGTGCGGAAATGGCACTTCGTGCAACATTCTCAATTATGACCTAGTGGCTTTCATCAGGAAGGATGAGAGCCCCTTCCCCTTGAAGTGATCATCAAAAAGGTGGTAGCGATGCACCTTTCTCATCACCTCCTTTGAGTAATCATACTGGCTGTAGCCGATAAACTCCTGGCCTTGGTGTGCAGAGAAGAAAGCATGGATCTCATCTTGAGACTTGAGGGGAAGATCGGCTCCCGATATTAAGTGATAGTACTGATAACTATCTCTACTGGTAGCAGCCCTTAAAAGGGCAAACTCTGCCTCAAGCATTCGCACAGAGCCCCATCGCACATCTATCCGCTCATCAATTAGGTAGAGCCGACATTTATGAACCGTTAGCGAAGGAAGCTCCTTCACCTTTTTATCCACATGGACATAAAGGTCGTTCCGCTCATCATCAAGGGCAGAGACGAGACACTGTAGCAGCTCAAAATCCCCATGAGCCAATATCAAGTAGGCGTGTTTCACTTCGACAAAAGTTTACTTTTAATAAATCTCTTAGCCCTATACAACTTGCGTGAAAGCGGAAAAAAGCTACTAATCAACTTATATTTCAAGCCATTTCGAAGCTTTACATCGTACCTATTTACAGTGTCCATTATCTCCTTAAGTCCTTCTTCAACTTCAAATTGCTCAACTTTTGAAAGAGGCTCTTTTAATGCAAAAGCACGAAAGTACTGAAGGATATAATTACTAATGCAGTCAGTTACCGCTTGTGGGGTATCACCTTTCCATTCCTCAAGGAGTATTATTGCATTTCTGTAAAATGAATGTACCGCTTGGAAGTTAAATCCCCCATAACTTTGAGAGGTAGCCCCTTCCTCTCTTATATAATAGACATAAAAGGCTTTGTCAATATTCAGTAGTAAGTTTGAATGCCTATAATACCTCAAATTAAACACCTCATCCTCATGAATCACAATTCCCTCCGGAAATTGAATGCAATATTTAGTAACAATCGACCTTTTATACACATTCATCCAGACCATCATTTCACCTAGCTTCACCTTCCCTTTGAGAAGTGCATCACAATAGATTGGTGTGAGCTTAGCTACTCCAAGATCACCAGCAAACTCACGACCAGAGCCACTAAATGTCTTTTGATAAGTATAGTGATAGAGATCGGCAGATTGTTGATCTATAATTTTTACTATTTCTTCGCAGAAATAGGGAACAAAATAATCGTCTGGATCACAGAAGGTGACGAAGTCGCCTGTGGCTAGTGACAAGCCTTTATTCCGGGCAGCTGAAACACCTTGATTCTCTTGCTCTATATACCGCATAAAGGGGTACTTATCGGCATACTCTTTAGCAATGGTACCAGAATTATCAGGGGTCCCATCATTGACCAAAATCACCTCATAAGGCAATAGACTCTGCTCCACAAGGGCGTCAAGACATCGCCTAAGGTAGCGCTCAACATTATAAATCGGTATAATAATAGATAGGGTAGGCATAAATCACAAGTTGGATGGTTAATCACTTGACAAACTTATACATAAATTCTGAGATGGCCCTCTCAAACCATAAAAAGAGAGCTTCACTTTGGCTCGCATCGTTATTCGGGCAAAAAAAGCGCAGACCAAATCGGCTAAATAAATATTATTTGGGTACCTTTGCTCTGCTACTAAAGGCAAAGGCCATCACAAAGGATTTAAAATAAGATTTAAGAGCGTGGCCGGCAGGTAGCAATAATATTCAGAGACAAGATTAATATATGGAGACGGTATTAAGTGGAATTCGCCCCACTGGCAATTTACACCTAGGTAATTATTTCGGGGCTATGAAGAGCTTCCTTAAGATGCAAGATGAGTACAACTGCTATTTCTTTATCGCAGATTGGCACTCACTGACTACGCACCCACACCCCGATAATATCCTCAATAATACGCATACCATCCTAGCCGAGTACCTCGCTTGTGGGCTAGACCCCAATAAAGCTACGATATACGTGCAAAGCGACGTAAAGGAGGTGCTGGAGCTGTATATGTACCTCAATATGAATGCTTACCTCGGTGAGCTAGAGCGTACCACCACCTTCAAGGACAAGGCCCGTAAGCAGCCCAACAATGTCAATGCAGGGCTACTAACCTACCCTACCCTCATGGCGTCGGATATTCTGATGCACAGAGCACACAAGGTGCCCGTAGGTAAGGATCAGGAGCAAAACATGGAGATGGCACGGAAGTTTGCCCGTCGCTTTAACCATATCTACGAGGTAGACCTATTCCCCGAGCCGGAGTCCTTTAGCTTTGGCAAGGAGGCACTCAAGATACCTGGCCTAGATGGCTCTGGTAAAATGGGTAAGAGCGAAGGCAATGCTATTTATCTGATGGACGACGAAAAGACCATCAAGCAGAAGGTGATGAAAGCGGTGACCGACTCTGGCCCTACAGAGCCCAATTCACCTAAGCCAGAGCCAATTGCCAATCTATTTACCTTCCTGAGCATCGTTTCTACACCCGATACTTACCAGCACTTTGATGAGGCTTACAATAAGTGCGAGATACGCTACGGCGACCTCAAGAAGCAATTGGCAGAGGATATCAATGCCTGCTGTGCACCCATCCGCGAGAAGATCATCGAGTATCGAAAAGATACCGACCTCCTTGAGAGAGTGGCCAAAGAGGGAGCTGAGAAGGCTAGGGAGAATGCCCGCCAAACAGTAGAGATGGCAAGAGAGATCATAGGATTTCCTAAGATGAGATAACACAAAAATAGATAAAGAGAGAACGAGAAAATGAACGGAATGACAGACAATCTGAATACCCTTAGCGGTAAGGTAATCAAGATACTTCCTCTTGTGTCAGGAGATAGCAAGCACAAGCCTGGAGAGAAGTGGTACAGACAGGAATTCGTAATCGAGACCTATGCTCAGTATCCTAGGCAAGTGTGTTTCCAAATATGGGGCAAGGATAGGATAGACGCTGCCAATCTCCAAATGGGTGAGGACGTGACCGTCACCTACGAGCTATCGAGCCGTGAGTACCAAGAGCGTTGGTATACTAGTGCCGATGCCCGCAACATCATGAAGGGGATGCCACAGCAGCAGGGCTACGGAATGCCTCAGCAACCTGGTTACGGGATGCCTCAGCCAGGATATGGCATGCCACAGCAACCTCAACAGCCACAGCAACCACAGCAAGGTGCTACACAAATGCCAGGCACCAATGCCCCATTTGGGCCACAACAAGGGGGTGGCGACGACCTGCCATTCTAAATAAAAGTCAGAAAAGTGACAGTAGCTACTAGTCTTTCTCCCACGAGAAAGCTAGTTGCTACTGACCTATTTACCACCAAGCTACGGGGGAGAACAAGCTTTGGGAAAAGCTAAAGTTATATACAAAGAGAGATAAAAGGAGATACCTCCAGGGCATTCATAGCCGAGCGACACCAACCAATACTAATAGTACAACACAAAAAATAGTCGACTCAAAACCACTGGAGCCTGTGATATCCTACTAAGAGAGCAGACAAAAGAAATCACAAAGAGAGAGAGAAAGAAAGGAAGAGATTGTTATGGGATTTAAAGAGGTGATGGCACTACGCCAAGAAGGAAACCTAACAGAAGCACTAACACTAGCCCAAAAAGACTACCAAGAGAATCAAGACCAATGGTCTGCTTCGGCACTATTTTGGGTATTGAAAGACCTAGCTACACAACAGATTAATGAGGAAAAGAGAGAGGAAGCCCAAAGACTGCTAGAGCAGATGGAGCAGATCGTGGGAAATATGGGAGCCACCGCTAATGTGGCACAAGAGTCCCTCTCAGCTCTCCGCATGGAGTTCATTCCTCATTATAGCGAACTTGCTAGCCTAGCAGAGGAAGCCAAAAAGACAAAGAATAGAGTCCGAGTAAAAGAGATATTCAATACCACTCTCGAATGGCTCGAGGAAAGTAATGCGACCCCCGATGAAGCACTTCATCCCGCCTATGCTGAGATAATCTACTGCTTCCTTTCAAGGTACTACCAGCATATACCATTCGAAGAGTTTGCGGGGGCCTACAACCACTACCTAGCACTACATAATGAGCGCCCCTCAGAGCTACACTCTAGGATGCTAAAAATAGCCGTGGAGGCGAAAAGAGCATTTGGGCATCACCTAAACTTTGTAGAGCTTTTGAGCAAATGGGGATATGCCAACCTTCGCCATGAGGACTGGCAGAGAGGCAAAGCAGGCTATGGCGATGTTGAGCGTGCACTAGGCGAGGAGGTGCTCTTCACAGCCACCACTGAGCTAACTGTCGAAGAGTCCAAAAAGGTACCGGAACCACTCCTACAGCTACTCAGCGATGCAATCAGCTACTTCCCTGAGGATAGCTTAGCACAGCTTTCCAAGGCACGCATCATGGCACTACAAGGTGCAGAGCAGGAGGCTCTACTTCGTTACGAACTCTTGTTACAGGACAATGAAGAGCCTATGGCATGGGCAGAATATGCCTACCTCACCGAAGATCCCGAGATACGCCTCGGGGCACTTTGCATGGCACTTAGGGAGGAAAAGGACGACTACCGCGAGTACATTACCAAGGCTAGGATCGAGCTAGCAAAGCTATTGATACAGAAGGAAATGTACGCAGAGGCACTCAGAGAGATCTCCTTTGTGGCACAGATCTGCTTGGAGAAAGCACGCACACTGCCCGAAGAGCACCCTGCCCTCATGGCAAAGATCCCTAGCGATACCGTGCAAAGCAAAGACAATAAAGACCTCTACTATACCTTATCTCGCCCGGCATTAGCACACATCTTTAGAGAGTTACCAGAGGTGCCAATGATGGTCTACGATGCGATGGCGATGAGGCTTAAAGATCAGTCCAACCAAGTAGTGCCTATGCTCAAATTAATCACCCCAGAGGGCAAGACAGCACTTGTCACCCCCAAGGAGTCAGGCATACTCCCTGGAGACAATAGGGGCAACATCTATATGGTCAAGCTACTAGAGCGCCACCGCAAGCATACCAAGGTAGTACAGCTCACCCTCTCCGAAGAGAGTGATCCCAAAGAGTTATTCCCCACTCAGGTAGGGATGATCAATGGCTATAGCGAAGCACTACACGCCTACCACGTGATGGATAGCAATAGCCGTCACCACTACCTTCCTGGCCAACCCAATGAATATACACAGGGAGAGTTTATTCGCTTTGTTCTTCTTATCGAGAAACAAATACGCAAGGGCAATAATACCCCACAAGCACGCGAATTTATCTACCATATTGAAAGGGTAAATCCTACCGAAGCCATCCTTACATTCAATCCTCTTAAGGCAGTGGTAGAGGATATCCGAGGGGATCAATACCTACTCCATACAGAGCAAGGCACCCCCAGCTTCGTCAATCTATCAGTGGCTCCAGTAGAGCTATCAGTTGGAGATAACGTGATCGTACGTGGCTTCCAACAGCGGCATAAAGATCGCTTTACAGGACAAGCAAAGTACAGCTTTGTGACGCTATCTATTGAGCCCTACTTCGAAGTGTAGTAGGCTCCCGATAATATAATATGAGAGGGTGCGTGTGATAACCATTCACACGCACCCTCTTTTTGGAGAATGTTGCACGAAGGCGATCTGCTGCGTTACTTTCGGCATTCGGCCTAGGTCACGTACGTGAGTACGCTCCCTTCGGCCTCATCCTCAGCGCCTTGCATCTCATTCTTCGTGCAACATTCTCTTCTGTATTACAGCTAACCTATGATCAAGCACCGTGGAATTCGTACGTCTCCATAGTGTGCTTTGCGATCAAGGTAAATAGGTGCTCTGTCAGCTCATCGGTCACCTCCAACACCTTATTCAGCATACGGTCCGAAAACTCTTGTAGCAAGTCCTTAGCGGCTAGCGGACGCTCCTCATAAATAGCAAGATACTCCTTAATCATCTCCTGCTCACGCTGTGCGATCTCCTCCTCTAGCTTCCGATAGGTCTCCTTGATGATTGGTGCATAACGATTATAATCCACCATACCGAGTGTCTGTACATGGCGAAGTCGCCAGTAAGCCGACTGATTATCCGAAACACCACCCCCTATTCTCCACGCTTCTGGATAGGAAGAGATGCCCTCATAGAGAGGTACAAAGATACCGAGTGCTGCCATTCCCTCACACATATAGTCCACCTGTGCAATCTCCTTTGGGAGGTTAGGCTTCCGCTGCAAAATATGCGTTTGAGTGGTGCGGAATATTGAGATAGGTCTCCACTTCTCCTTAGGATTACTGTGGAGATAAGGGTCGTGCTCCGTATCATTGTAGTGCGTGCGGAATGCCGCCTTGATATCCTCGAGGGTCAACTTCTTATCCGAACCCAAGAAGACAGGGAAGTCATTTTTAGTCACATCCTGCTCCTTGCTAGGTGTAAAGAGCTTCTGGAGATACCATACACGTGGATAGCTGTAGGTGGTATCCAGCTTCTCATCCCTAGCATAAGCGGTATGGAAGTCGAACTCACCCTCAAAGAGCTGATGCTCACGAGCGAAGTCAATCAAATCACTAGAGGCGAGATAATTCTTCTTATCCTTTGGGTCGTAGTCCCTAAACCGGCTCTGGTTGCCAGAGACAAAGTACTTATCCTCGGGGATACGAGTTGCTAGCCAACGGTGCCCAGAGGCGGTCTCGAGGTACCACATCTCATGCTCATCGATAAAGCTAATTCCGAAGCCCTCAGCAATTCCGTACTCCTCAATCAAAGCGCCTAGTCGCTCCACTCCCTCACGTGCAGTGGTGATATAGGGCAGGACGATATTGAAGACACAATTCTCTCCCAGTCCGCTCTCCACAAGAGGGTCACAAGCGAGTGCCTTTTCAGAGCTAAAGATACTCTCCGTGGCACTCATCCCCACACCGGCACGATTAAATCCTGCGCTACCCCACTCTCCATGAAGGTGGTAAGGCGAAAGGGCAGAGTAACCAATGCGATGCTTAGGGAGCGGGCACCTAAATGGCGTCTCCTTTGCCACAAACTCCTCAGGTCCGTTATCGGTCGTCTCAAAGATTTCCAAATTCTTAGCCACCATTGCATCCCAATCCTCAGAGCGGGCAGCAATCATAGAGCCATCCTCCATCAATTGACTACCCACGATAATCGTAGTGCACTCCGAAGGATACTTCTTCATTTCTTCTTTCATACTTCAATCCTATTTTAAATTTACTTTCTTACTATTGAAAAAAGGGGCGTATCTAGCTGATACGCCCCTTTGTCTTTTATTCGAAGAGTACTTCATGCACGATTTCCGACACAGTTGGGTGTGGGAATACATGCCGTTTCAGTCCTTCGACCGTTAGATTTTCAGTCATCGCCATACCGATGGTCACGATGAACTCAGAGGCTGGGTTACCGATCATGTGCCCGCCAAGGATACGCCCATCGTTGGCATCAACGAGCAGCTTAAAGAGACCATTGCCCCCCTCATTCTCCACTACAAATCGGCCAGCAAAGCTAGCAGGTAGGCCCAGCACCTTGTACTCAACGCCCTTCTTCTGTAGCTCCTCCTCAGTGGCTCCTACCCCTGCAATCTCAGGGTGCGTATAGACTACACCAGGGATCACATCATACCGCATTGGGTCGCCCTCGCCACTAAGAATATGCTTCACAGCCACTTCCCCTTCACGGATAGCGGTGTGTGCCAGCATAGAGTGTCCATTCACATCACCAATCGCATAGATGCGAGGGTTGGAGGTACGGAGATACTCATCCACAATGATATTGCGCTCCACCTTAACATTCAGGGCATCTAGTCCTAGGTCCTTCAGCACCGCTCTACGGCCAGCACTCACCAAGATACGTTCGCCCTCTAGCTCTTGCTGTGTGCCATCGGGTAGCTCTACGGTCAACCCCTTAGCAGAAGCTGCCACCACCTTGGTATTGAGGTAAAACTTCACGCCACGCTTTTCGTACTCAGCCTGAAGATGGCTAGATATCTCGCCATCCATAGGGCCTAGTATCTTTGGCATCATCTCCACCACTGTGACTGGTACTCCAAAGCTATTGAATACGCTGACAAATTCCATCCCAATCACACCTCCGCCCACAATCAGGATGCTCTCAGGTAGCTCCTTGGTATCAAGTGCTTCACGACTGGTCCAATACTCCACCTCACTCAGACCAGAGATAGGAGGTACAAACGCTTCAGAGCCAGTAGCCAAGATCACCTTGTCAGCCACATAGCTTTCGTCATTGGCACGGATCAGCACCCCATCGCCATTCTCACCAACGAGAGTAGCAGTCGCCTCGACCGTCTCCACGCCAGCATTCTTGAGCTTCTGAGCCACACCAGCCACCAGCTTACGGACAATCTTAGACTTCCTCGACACCACCTTCTTGTAATCGGCAGTGATCTCTCCTTCTATATTGATGCCATACTTCTTTGCTTCCTTGATGCTATCCAGCATATTGGCACTATAGAGCAGTGCTTTGGTAGGGATACACCCTTCGTTGAGGCAAACGCCCCCCACCTTGTTTTTCTCAAAGAGTACCGTCTTAAGTCCAGCTTTTGCTGCGATAGCTGCTGCATTGTAGCCCCCTGGGCCACCCCCTAGCACAGCCAAGTCATATTTTTTCATACTATATATATTGTATTAGTGATTAGATATTCTGTTTCCTCCACAAGATACACATTATTCCCCAAACTCCATCAAAAAAAACAAGTTGATGCAAAGTGCTAGCCGATTGGTATAGCAATTTGAGACGTTTACTCCGCAGTCATTAATCCAATCCTCCCACTTGTGGAAAGTTGAACAAACTAATCTAGCGTGACCAATTCTTAGACCACAAAAAATAGGTTAGGAGAGAGAGCAAAAAAACGCTTTTATAATGAGCTGATAACCAGTGTCCTACAAAAGCAAAATCTTAGTTGCAACTAAGCGATCGGTTAGTTGCAACTCGGCAATTGCTTAGTTGCAACAAAGCAAACGGTTAGTTGCAACTAAACTTTTGCTCTACTAACCCATAGGTTTAGATGAGGCAAAATAGGGGGCAAAAATCCATCCTCCTTTATTCTCGCCACAATTTCAAACATATTGTCCCTCCACCTCAAATATATTCAGTATATTTGTGTCACTGAATTAGAGACAAATTTTTATCAAACTTACAATAACCTACTATGGTGGAAACATCTAAGAAATTTGTGCTGGACAGCACTCTACCAGTTTATCCCGAATTTATCAAGGGAGTAAGAAGAGCACCCGACCGTGGGTACAGACTAACGAAAGAGCAGACCAAGGTGGCACTGCGTAACGCACTGAGATATGTGCCTAAGGAGCTACATAAGGAGCTAGCACCTGAATTCCTAGAGGAGCTAAAGACTCGTGGTAAGATCTACGCTTACCGCTATCGCCCTGAGGGCAATATGAAGGCGAAGTCTATTGACGAGTACAAGGGCAAGTGCCTTGAGGGGAAGGCTTTCCAGGTGATGATCGACAATAACCTTTGCTTCGATATCGCCCTCTACCCCTATGAGCTAGTGACCTATGGCGAGACTGGTCAGGTCTTCCAAAACTGGCTACAATATCGTCTCACCAAGAAGTATCTCGAGGAGCTTACTGAGGAGCAGACGCTGGTGGTGGCAAGTGGTCACCCACTAGGTCTATTCAAGAGTAATCCAAGTGCCCCACGTGTGATCATCACCAACTCTATGATGATCGGGGAGTACGATAATATTGAGGATTGGGAGGTAGCTGCCCAGATGGGTGTTGCCAACTATGGTCAGATGACCGCAGGAGGTTGGATGTACATTGGGCCACAAGGCATCGTACACGGCACCTACAATACGATTCTGAATGCAGGACGCTTGAAGCTAGGCTTGGGACAGGACGACAACCTCGCTGGCAAGCTATTTGTCTCCTCCGGTCTAGGAGGTATGAGTGGAGCTCAGCCTAAGGCAGCCGATATCGCTGGTGCTACATCGATTGTGGCCGAGGTGGATGAGAGTCGTATCCATATCCGCTATGAGCAGGGATGGGTGAATCACATTGCTCACTCTCTGGAGGAGGCCTTTGAGATGGCACGCAAGGGTATTGAAAGCAAAAAACCTACCTCTATCGCCTACCTAGGCAACGTGGTAGACCTTCTGGAGTATGCTTATGCGCATGATATTCATATTGACCTACTCTCCGACCAGACCAGTTGCCACGCCGCTTACGAGGGTGGTTATTGCCCTGTAAGTCTTACCTACGAGCAGCGTACCGAGATGCTCTTCAAGGATCGCGAAGGCTTTAAGAAGGAGGTAGATAAGGGGCTACGTCGCCACTTTGAGATCATCAAGAAGCTGGTGGCTAAGGGCACCTATTTCTTTGACTACGGCAATGCCTTTATGAAGGCCTGCTTTGATGCTGGCGTGAAGGAGATTTCTCGCAATGGCTATGACGATAAGGATGGCTTTATCTGGCCTAGCTATGTAGAGGATATTATGGGTCCTGAGCTATTCGACTATGGTTATGGCCCATTCAGATGGGTTTGCCTCAGCGGAAAGCATGAGGATCTACTGAAGACCGATAAGGCGGCAATGGATTGCATCGATCCTGACCGTCGTGCGCAGGA
Source organism: Porphyromonas somerae (assembly GCF_022845615.1). Lineage (NCBI taxonomy): Bacteria > Pseudomonadati > Bacteroidota > Bacteroidia > Bacteroidales > Porphyromonadaceae > Porphyromonas > Porphyromonas somerae. The sequence goes on from NZ_AP025559.1 coordinate 2,050,990, forward strand.
TAGGGACAACTGGATTTGGATCCGCGATGCCGAGAAGAATCAATTGGTGGTAGGGACACAAGCTCGTATCCTTTACCAAGATGCCCTTGGCCGTATGAATATTGCCCTGAAGTTCAATGAGATGGTACGCAATGGCGAGGTAGGTCCTATCATGCTAGGTCGTGACCACCACGATGTGAGCGGCACCGACTCTCCATTCCGTGAGACTTCTAATATCCGCGATGGTAGCAACGTGATGGCCGATATGGCGGTACACTGCTTCGCTGGTAACTGTGCGAGAGGATTTAGCCTAGTAGCACTGCACAATGGTGGTGGTGTGGGCATCGGCAAGTCCATCAATGGTGGATTCGGTATGGTCTGCGACGGCTCTAAGCGGGCCGATGAGATCATTCGCTCCGCTATGCTTTGGGACGTAATGGGCGGTGTAGCTCGTAGGTCATGGGCACGCAATGAAAATGCAATGAGCACCGTGAAGAGCTTCAATGAGACACACGCCGATGGATATCACATCACGGAGCCATTCTTGGTAGACGACGAAATTATTAACAACTTAATCAAATAAATGCAATGAAAAAGATCATGGAATGCGTTCCTAACTTTAGCGAGGGACGCAACAAAGAGGTAATGGAAGCCATCTTGGCTCCACTTCGCAACAAGGAGAATGTAGTACTACTAGACTACAGCAATGACGAGGACCATAACCGTATGGTAGTCACCCTAGTGGGTGAACCACAACCTCTTAAGGAGGCGGTACTCGAGGCGGTACGTGTAGCAGTTTCTAAGATAGATTTGACCAAGCATCAAGGCCAGCACCCACGTATGGGAGCGGTAGATGTGATTCCTTTTATTCCTATCAAGGATGTCACTAAGGAGGAGGCTATTGAGCTTTCGAATGAGGTGGGTCGCATCATCGGTGAGGAGATCGGTGTGCCCGTATTCCTTTATGAGGACTCTGCCACTTCGCCAGACCGCAAGAACCTTGCTAAGATCCGCAAGGGTGAGTTTGAGGGAATGGCCGAGAAGATCAAGCTACCTGAGTGGAAGCCCGACTATGGCAAGGCTGAGCGCCACGCAACTGCAGGTACTGTAGCAGTGGGTGCACGTATGCCTCTTGTAGCCTACAATGTCAATCTTGACCACCCAGATGTAGAGGTGGCTACTGCCATCGCTAAGCGTGTTCGCTTTATCGGCGGTGGTCTTCGCTTCGTGAAGGGTATGGGAGTAGACCTCACTGAGCGCCATCAATCTCAGGTATCTATGAACCTCACTGACTACACCAAGACCGCCATCTATCGTGCTCACGAGATGGTACGCATGGAGGCTCAGAGGTATGGTGCTAAGATTGTAGGGGCAGAGATCATCGGACTCGTTCCTAAGGAGGCTCTAGAGCAGTCACTGGCTTACTACCTGAAGAAGGAGGAGATCGCCGAGGGTGAGTACACGCTTGAGCAGCTAGCAGAAGAGATGACTAAGTATCTACAGCTAGAGGGATTCTCAGTAGAGCAGATCCTCGAGTACAAGCTCAAGAAAGCCAATGCATAATAAGGAGAAAGGTAGTCTCTACCTATATAATATAGGGCAATTGGTTACCATGGCTGGAGGCCCCCGCAAAGGGGCTTCCGCTATGGGTGACCTTGCCATGATCGAGGGGCCAGCAGTGCTGGTGATTGAGGATGGAATTGTCACCTACGTTGGCAAGCAAAGCGACGCCCCTTGCCCTAAGGAGCAAGGGATGGAGTTTGTGGATGCCCAAGGACAATGTGTCCTCCCTGGGTTTATTGACTCCCACACGCACCTAATCTTTGGCGGCTATCGGGAAGATGAATTCCAATGGCGACTAGCTGGCGAGAGCTACATGAGCATCATGGAGCGCGGCGGTGGCATCGCCTCAACGACCAAGGCAACTCGTGCGGCTAGCTTTGAGGAGCTTTCGGAGCATGCCAAGAAGCACCTCGATGCTATGCTACGTATGGGCGTGACCACTGCCGAGGCGAAGAGTGGCTATGGTATGGACCGAGACACGGAGATCCGTCAGCTAGAGGTGATTCGCCACCTTGACGAGACTCATCCCATCTCGCTCTACCCCACCTATATGGGGGCTCACGATACACCAATAGAGTACAAGGGACGTCCGCACGACTACATTGACTTTATCATCCGTGAGATGCTGCCTCTAGTGAAGGAGAAGAACCTTGCTGAGTGTGTTGATATCTTTACAGAGAAAAATGTCTTTGAGCACGAGGATACACGCCGTCTGCTCAATGCCGCCAAGGAATTGGGCTTCAAGGTAAAGATGCACGCCGATGAGATTGTGCCGATTGGTGGAGCTGAGCTCGCTGCTGAACTGGGCTGTCTTTCTGCCGACCACCTACTCAAGATTTCGGACGAAGGTATCAAGGCACTGGCTGCGAGCGAAACGGTAGCCACTTGCTTGCCTCTCACCGCTTTCTCACTGATGGACGACTATGCACCAGCTCGCAAGATGATCGATGAGGGGTGCTGCGTGGCAGTCGCTTCGGATCTTAATCCTGGCAGTTGCTTCTCAGCTTCTATTCCTCTACTGATTGCTCTTTCAACGATCTACATGAAGATGACGGTGGAGGAGACGATCGCCGCGCTCACCATTAACGCAGCCAAGGCAATCAATCAGCACGACAAGGTGGGTAGCCTAGAGGTAGGCAAAGCTGGCGATGCGGTAATCCTCAAGTACCCATCATACAAGTTCCTAAGCTATCACTTTGGAATGAACCTAGTAGACACCACGATTAAGAGTGGAAAGCTATACAAATACTAAAACTAATCACGATATGGAGAAGAAACTACTACAAAATCATACACTTGCAGAGTTTTGCAACGTTACAGCTGGAAGTGATCCAGTACCAGGTGGTGGTAGCGTATCAGCACTCGCTGGTACTATCGCCGCTTCGCTCACCGAAATGGTGGCGAACCTTACCATCGGTCGCAAGAAATACGTCGAGGTAGAGGAGGAGATGAAGGCAGTTGTGGAGAAAGCTAGAGAGGTGCATAAGGAACTTATCGAGGCGATTGATAGGGATAGCGACGCTTATGACCTAGTCTCTCAAGCTTTCAAGATGCCTAAGGAGACGGACGAGGAGAAGGCAGCACGAAGTGCCAAGATTCAAGAGGCTACTAAGGTAGCGGCGTTGGTGCCTATGGAGGTAGCCAAGACTACTTATGAGCTGATTCCTCTCATTGAGAAGGTGGTGATGAAGGGCAATCAAAACGCCATCACCGATGGCTGTATTGCTATGATGAACTGCCGTCTTGGCGTGCTAGGAGCACTGCTGAACGTACGTATCAATCTAGGGAGTCTTAAGGACCAAGCCTTTGTAAAGGAGCTTGCCGATGATTGTGAGCGTCTAGAGAAAGATATCACGGATATTGAGCATCGTATCCTCCAACACACTTATCAAGCCATTAAGTAAGCATTATGAGAGTTGTCACACATCAACCATATACACTTGATGAGCCCATCTCCTACGTTGTAGGTAGTGGCAAGCTCACCATTGACGAGCTAGAGAAGATCATTTTTAGCAAAAAGGTCACCTATACCCTAGCACCCGAAGCGATTGCACGCATACAGAAGTGTCGTGACTACCTAGATAATAAGGTAGCGAAGTCGGAGAAGCCTCTCTATGGCATCACCACTGGGTTTGGGTCGCTCTGCAATATCAGCGTCTCTCAAGAGGAGCTGACCACACTGCAAGAGAACCTTGTAAAGAGCCACTCTTGTAGCTACGGCGACGAAGTACCTGAGCCTGTAGTCAAGCTGATGCTACTCCTCAAGGCACACGCCCTTTCACTCGGGCATAGTGGTGTACAGGTAGCCACCGTACAGCGACTTGTGGATATGCTCAATGAAGAGATCTATCCTATTGTCTACGACAAGGGCTCGCTAGGAGCTTCTGGTGACCTAGCACCTTTGGCCAAGCTATTCCTGCCACTGATTGGCGAGGGAGAGGTGTACTACAAAGGTAAGAAGATGACCTCTAAGGAGGCCTTTAAGAAGGCTAAGCTAGAGACCATTACCCTACAGAGTAAAGAGGGCTTGGCTCTGCTCAACGGCACTCAGTTTATGAGCTCTCACGGAGTGTACGCTCTGATATTGGCTCGTCGTGCTGAGCGGATGGCACTAAAGGTAGCAGCCCTTTCCCTTGAGGCATTTGACGGACTAGAGGCGCCCTTTACCCCACAGATCCAAAAGGTTCGCCCACATGCTGGTCAGGCGGTAGTAGCCAAGACCATCAGAGACCTCCTCAAGGGTAGCAAGCTACAGAAGGTAAGCAAGCCACAGGTACAAGACCCTTACTCTTTCCGTTGTATCCCTCAGGTACACGGTGCTAGCTATGATGCTTGGCAGTATGCTTGCAAGGTGATAGAGACCGAGATCAATTCAGTGACCGACAATCCTACGATCTTCCCCGACGACGACCTTATCGTCTCTGGTGGTAACTTCCACGGACAGCCTATCGCACTGGTATTCGACTACTTGGCTCTTTCTATTGCTGAAGTGGGCAATATCTCAGAGCGTCGTACCGCTCAGCTAATCCTCGGGCTACGTCAACTGCCAGAGTTCCTTGTGGCTAAGCCAGGTCTCAACTCCGGCTTTATGATTCCACAGTATGCTGCAGCAGCGATGGTAAGCCAAAATAAGATGTACTGCTTCAATGCCTCCTCCGATAGCATCGTAAGTAGCAACGGGCAGGAGGATCACGTATCTATGGGAGCCAATGCAGCCATCAAGCTACTTCCTCTTCTCGATAATCTTTATGCCATCCTTGGCGTAGAGCTGATGAACGGAGCACAAGCCTTAGCACTTCGTAAGGGCGAGGAGAAGACCTCCAAGCCACTGCAGGAGCTGTACAAGGAGTTCCGTAAGGTGGTGCCAATGGTTCAAGATGATGTAGTAATGTACAAGCAGATGCAGGATGCTGCTGACTTTGTATATGGCTATCATCTATAGTATTTTATGAGGTAAACAATATGGGCTAGCGAAGTTATCCGACTTCACTAGCCCATTCATTTTATAGAGATATGAACGAGAGAATAAAAGTAGTCGTGGGCGACCTCACCTCGCTTCAGGTAGATGCCATCGTCAATGCCGCCAATGAAACTCTGCTCGGTGGTGGAGGGGTAGATGGCGCCATTCACAGAGCGGCAGGCAATGGGCTACTAGAGGAGTGTCGCACGCTTGGCGGTTGTTCTACTGGTGCCAGCAAGATCACCGATGCCTACCTCCTTCCTTGCAAGAAGGTGATCCATACAGTCGGCCCCATCTGGAGAGGCGGGACGCAGAATGAAGACCAGCTCCTCGCCTCCTGCTATCGCACCGCACTAGAGCTAGCAGAAGAGTACCAACTCAAAACCATCGCCTTTCCTTGCATCAGCACCGGCGTCTATAGATTTCCTAGGGAGCGAGCCGCTAAGATTGCCCTCGAAGTGATTAAAGAATACCTCGCCACCAACCACTACTCCGGTACAGTAACCCTCTGCTGCTTTCTAGAGGAAGATGCCCAGATCTATCAAAAGCTATTAGCCGATTAAGCTAAAGAGTCTCGCAAAAACTTCAATGAGTGCTCTTTGAAGGCTCCTAGCTTTTGCTGGTCTACGGACGGGGTAGCCAACTGATAACTATTGAGCTCTTCTTCCTCCACAAAGGCATCGGCAGAGACAAACTGCTTGAGTGTGGCAAAGCGAGCAAGGCCACGCTCCCTATTCTCCACCACCACAAACGGCTTGCCAAAGATGGTCGAGAAGACCGCTCCATGAAAAGAGTCGGTCACCACGAACTCCGCATTGAGGATATTCTCCAACCAAGTCTCCACCGGCTTCAGTTGGTAGTCCGATACCTCCTTCCACCTGTCATAGACCGTCATCTTAGGCATCATCTCAAAAGCAGTAGTGCCTACCTCGCGAGCCACCTCCTCGGCAAACCTCCGCTTCTCAGGAGTGGCATCGAGGAGATAGGCAAAGACCTTCCCGTGAGCTTGCTCCCTGAGGCTCAGCCTCTTCACATACTCCTCCCGAGAGAGTAGCAATGTAGGATCCAGCACCAGCGTTGCCTCATGCTCTAGATGCTCTTGGCAGAAATGGACCCCACACTCCTCACGCACCGAGACTGCATCAAAGTATCGAAGTAGCTCTCGTGCCATTTGGGTCTCTTCCTCACTGAACTCCCACTCATCCGTCCCAAAAGACGATGCATAGGCCACCCTCTTGATAGACGATTCTTTCGGCAAAAACTCCAAGAAGTAATCAGGCAAATAAGGGGAATACTTTGGGCGCCACGTCTGGTCACTCCCCACAATAATGGCACCCAGTTCTCTTGACACTACCTCCTCCCTCAATTCCTGCTGAGAAAGAATAAGTGGAGTAGTCTCAATATAGTTCTCAACAAAGGCATCTGTATAGCGAGTCATTGTCGCCTCTCTACGTTTTGTGACAGGCTTACTAGGTGACTGAGGATCACGAAGAACATAGCGTAGGTAAAAGTAAGAAAGATACTTTCGCAAAGTACTACGATCATCCACCCAATCAATTCGTCGTAGCGTCACCGGCCGATGCCCCTCCTGCCGTAGCACCTCTTGGAGAGCATAATTCTGTACAATACCACCATAATTCAAGCCCAACGGCTGAGTAAGAATACCTACTTTCATCATCCTTGTTTTCTAACGACCCTAACTAATTCCCCTATGAGTAGCACCGGCGAGGTGAGCACAAAGGTGAGCAACCAATCCTTCCACGTGAGAGGAGTGACACTAAACATCTCTCCTCCAAAGTTCACTATAAACAGCTGCCCTACCAATATCACAAGAGCAATCAACACAAAGCCCCTTGCCCCCTTAAAGTGAAATGCCGAGCGACCACTCTTAAAGGCACGGGCATTGAACATATTCCAAAACTGTAGCCACACAAATAGCGTAAAGAAAAGACTCTGCTCATACCTCGTAATAGTCGGCAAACCATCCACCATCGAAAGTGAGAAAAGGTCCGTCATACTCCTAATATTATACGTATGAAAGAGGTAATAGAGCACTAGTAGTATCACAAAGAAGAGTCCTCCGACCATTAATATTCCACGCCCCATCGCCTTATCAATAATAAAAGAGCTGCGATCCCTCGGCTTCTCATGCATCACCCGAGCAGAGGGTGGCAACGAAGCAAGTGCCATCGCCGCAAAGGTATCCATAATCAGATTGACCCACAGCATCTGCGTCACCGTCAAGGGAGTATCAGTGCCTAGAAAAGCTCCAGCCAACACAATCAAACAGGCCGCCACATTGACCGTCATTTGGAAAAGGATAAAGCGCTGAATATTCTGATAGAGCGAGCGTCCCCACATCACCGCCCTACCGATGCTAGCAAAGGAATTATCCACAATGGTAATATCACTCGCCTCCTTAGCGATAGAAGTCCCATCACCCATAGAGAGTCCCACGTGTGCCGACTTAAGTGCTGGGGCATCATTCGTGCCATCACCCGTCACCGCCACCACCTGATTCCGCCGCTGCAGAGCCTCCACCAATCGCTGCTTATCCAGAGGTCTCGCCCGAGAGATCACCTTAATCTTCCCGATACGCTCCTCCAGCTCCTCATCACTCATCTCAGCCACCTCAGGACCCGTCACAACCTGCTGCTCCCCATCTCCATTTTGCCAAAGACCTATCTGTCGTGCCACCTCCCGAGCGGTTGCCACCGTGTCCCCCGTCACTATCTTCACATCAATTCCTGCCGCCAGACACTCCCTAATGGCCGGTGGCACATCCACCCGCACAGGATCCGAAATAGCCACAATTCCTAGGAAGGAGAGCTCCTTAGCCACCAACTTTCCTTCAGATATCCCCTCCTCAATACGCTCTAGCTTCTGATAAGCAAAACCCAGTGTACGCATCGCTTGCGACTGGTACTTCACCAGCCCCGCCTCAATTGATTGGCGGTCAATAGCCCCCTCCACCTGGCTAGAGAGTCCCAAAACCATCTCCGGTGCCCCCTTCACATAGAGGATAAAAGAACCCTCAGGCGACTGCACAATCGTAGCCATATACTTCCTCTCCGTAGAAAAGGGGATTTGTGCCACCACTTTAGCCTCCGAGACCATCTCGTCGATAGCCACCCCTTCACGATCCAGCCACAAGAGCAAAGCCCCCTCCGTAGGATTGCCAAATACCCTAGTGCTACCATCCGAAGCCTTGTCCAGCGTAGCCGTACTATTGAGCACCAACCCCTCTTGTACCAATCGACTCCCAGCTCCTTCCGCACCATAAAACTGTGCTTCCGCCACCGTCATCAGGTTCTCTGTAAGCGTCCCAGTCTTATCGGTACAGATCACAGTCGTCGCCCCCATCGTCTCACAAGCGTGCATCTTACGTACCAGATTATTGGTCTGCAGCATCTTCTGCATACTATAGGCAAGGCTCAGCGTCACCGCCATTGGTAGCCCCTCAGGTACCGAAACCACCACCACCGTCACAGCAATCATAATGGTCTGCAAAAGGTAGGTAACAAATTCCGACCACTCAAAAGGCTCCATACCACTACCCCAAAGATAGACCGACATCCGCCCCACCAACACCAAGAGAGCAATGCCATAGCCCAGCTTACTAATCATACTCCCAAGCCGATCCAGCTGCTCATTGAGCGGAGTCCGCACAGAGTCATCAATCTGGGCAGCGTGAAATACTTTGCCATTTTCAGTCGCATCACCCACAGCAAAGACCCTACAGACGCCATGTCCCTCCACCACACGCGTACCACGCAATAGATGATTCGTTGGAAAAGTCGCCTCACTATCCGAGGCCGTAGGAGCGGCCGACTTAGAGGCAATTGGTTCCCCCGTCAGCATCGATTCATCCACCGACAGGCTCACCGACTCCAGTAGCTCCCCATCGGCCGGCACCTCATCGCCACTCTCCACCACCACAATATCCCCCACTACCACATTCTGTTTGGGCACCTCCATAGTATGTCCATTACGTATCACCCGCACCGGCTCATCGTCATTGACCTTATTAAGGATTGTAAACTCCTTATCAGCCTTTTGCTCAAAGTAAAAGGCCAAGCCAGTCGCCAGCAATACCGCAAATAAAATGCCCATCGGCTCCAAAAAAGCCTCACTACCACGCCCGTGATAGTAGACCTCGTACACCGACACCCCAATTGAGAGCAATGCCGCCACCAATAATATAATGATGGTAGGATCTTGAAACTTATCTAGAAACTTCCGCCATACCGATACCCGAGCTACCGGAGTCAGCAGATTGGCACCATACTTTACCCTACTCTCTGCCACCTCACTATCGCTCAATCCCTCCCAATGCTTTATATCCATCACTTGCTAATCTATAATCCTAAACGACAAAGGTACACAATTATTAGAGACTATTGCGTGGTATAAATCTGTATCATCAGGGTTACGCATTAGAGTTGCAACTAAACTTTTCGCCCGACCACCACGTCCGACTTGTCTGACTCGTCCGACTTGTCTGACTCGTCCGACTTGTCTGACCCGTCTGACCTGTCCGATTAGGCACCCCCGCCTTGCGACCCTCGCCGAGGGGTCCGACAAATCCTTACGACAGTCCCCATCCTTTACGCAAAACACTCAAAATAGGTTAAAAATAAGATCCAACTAGCAGTTTCATAGAGCTCGGTGACTATAATACCATAACCCCACTACAAACCAACGAGTTATAGAAAATCAAGAAATCCATTGCAACTAAGCCATCACCGAGTTGCAACTAAGCGATCGATGAGTTGCAACTAAGCAAATGCCGAGATGCAACTAAGCAAACGGCGAGTTGCATCTCATTTTGCCCTTAGATAGAGCCCTGAAAACCAATGTATTACAAACCCCCTTTGTTTTCCTCTCAACCGGGCTAATAATTCACATTATTTTACAAACATTGGCCTTCCCCATCCGACTTACCTGAGCCTTCCGACTAGTCCGATGAGGCACCCCTAATAATCGGAACCATTCCCCAAAACGCACTGAATTAGCACCTCCATTAAGCAAATATAATCATTAGGCTTTCATCATTATAAAATATTTTGCCAATTCAAAATAGATTGGTATGTTTGTAGGCAGTTGATTATCACTTAGAAGAAAGATTCCCCACGGATAGTTACAGTAGAAGCAAGGGGAAAAGCGACGCTCAATACCGCATAATGAGAAAACCACACTCTAGAGCTACATTGAGCAATACGGTAGAGGAATAGTAAAGGATTAAGAATAATACAATAGTTCCATTTTTTTGAAAAAGCAAGGTATGAATTTAAGTCAAGCAAAATGGCTCAGAAGTCTACTCTGTACACTCTTTCTGAGTCTTCTGGCACCTATGGCTCTTGCGCAGACCATTACCGTGAAGGGAGTGGTCACAGATGCGACACACAATGAGCCCGTCATAGGGGCAACTGTAATGCTGGTAGAGGATGCCTCCAAAGGTATGCTCACCAACCTAGATGGCCAATTTACACTCACGGCTGTCCCCGCTAACGGACACATCAGGGTCTCCTACATTGGATATAAGACCATAGAGGTGCCCATCAATGGACAGAGCTCCATCCAAATCGTGATTGAAGAGGATACAGAGCTCCTCGACGAAGTAGTCGTAACGGCACTCGGTATCAAGCGCTCCGAGAAAGCCCTCTCCTACAACGTCCAAAAGCTCGATAATGAGCAGCTCACCACCGTCAAAGACGCCAACTTTATCAACTCCCTCAGCGGAAAAGTAGCCGGCGTCAATATACAGAAGAGTGCTTCTGGTGTAGGTGGTGGTGTACGTGTTGTGATGCGTGGTAATAAGTCTATCGCTGGAGATAATAATGTACTCTACGTGATCGATGGTATTCCAGTAGGCAATAAGGCAGATCGTGGCGGTGATGGATCAGGATTTGCTAGTACTGCGTCAAGTGAGGGTATTGGCAGTCTCAACCCCGAGGATATTGAGTCTATCTCCGTCCTGACTGGTCCTTCAGCAGCGGCCCTATATGGAGCCGCAGCAGCGAATGGCGTTATTTTGATCAACACCAAGAAAGGGGAAGAAGGGTCACTAAAGGTCAACTTCTCAACCTCCTTCGAAGGCTCACAAGCCTATATTCTTCCACGCTTCCAGAATAGATATGGAAACAACGAAGGATCCTATCTTTCATGGGGTGCAAAGCTAGACACACCAAGCAACTATGAGCCTAGAGACTTTTTTGAGACAGGGCTTATGTTTAATAACGCATTAAGTCTTTCTGTAGGTTCCAAGGTCAATCAAACTTATGTATCGGTAGCTGCTATCAACTCTAAAGGCATCATCCCCAATAATAAGTATCACCGATACAATGCGATGGTGCGTAATACGTCCAGCCTATTTGAAGACAAACTTCACCTAGACTTCTCTGCTAGCTATAGCCGCGAGTATTATAATAATATGATCGCTTATGGTACCTACTTCAATCCTATTGTGGGTGCTTACCTATATCCTAGAGGTGAGGACTTCAACCGCGAAAAGGAATTTGAGCGTTTTAACCCTGAGACAGGTATCTACGAGCAGTCATGGTCAGTAGGTGACTTCGGTATGAACACCCAAAACCCATACTGGGAGGCATATAGGACACTCCGTCCTGTAGCTAGCGACAGATACACATTCTACGGTCAGGTGGGGTACGACTTTACGGATTGGCTTAATCTATCAGGTCGTGTACGTCTAGATAACACCTACACTGAGAGCGAAGATAAAAGGTATGCAAGCACTATTAGTACCCATGCTAAGCCAAATGGTAGATATAGCTACAAGCAATCTACCTTCAGGCAAAAGTATATGGACTTGATGCTTAATATCAATAAGAGCTTCCTAGATGACTTCAACATTATGGTGAATGCAGGATCATCTTTTGAGGAGTACGACACCAAGTCAAGAGGCTACGGTGGCGACCTACTCTCCTTCCCTAATAAGTTCACCTATACAAATGTCAATCCTACCACTGCTGTACCATCGGAGGATGGTGGTAATGATAGGACTAGAAACGTAGCCGTATTCGGCTCGGCCGAATTAGGTTGGAAGTCTATTGCTTACCTTACACTTACCGGTCGTGGGGATCAAAACTCAAGACTTATTGGCACCAATGACTCATGGATATTCTATCCATCAGTGGGTCTTTCATTGGTGTTCACAGAGCTATTCTCTGAGAATACAAAAGCTAAGATGAATCCTATCTTGAGCTTTGGTAAGATTCGTGGATCATACACTGAGGTAGGTTCACCTATTCCATTTGCTGGACTTACCCCAGGCTCTGTTACCCGCGACATCAAGGGAGGTGCAGCAGCACCATACGAGTATTATCCACTGCCCGACCTTCGTGCTGAGCGCACACGCTCATACGAGCTCGGTCTGGATACTCGCTGGGCAGGTGGTCTGATTAACTTAGGCGTTACTCTTTACCACTCCAATACCTACAATCAGCTCTTGAAGAAGAAGTTGCCTGGAGGTGCTGGCTACAACTATATGTTTGTGCAGGCAGGTAATGTACAGAATAGAGGTATTGAGCTAACGCTTTCTCTACAAAAGGAGTTCAAGAATGGCTTCGGCTTCAACTCTGTAATTACTGCTACACACAATAAGAATAGAATCGTTGAGCTCGCCAACGTAGTTAAGAATCCTATCACAGGATCTCCACTAGACTTCTCATTTATTGACCAAGGACGCTTTAGACTAGTCAAAGATGGCGAAATCGGTATGATGTATGCCACCAAGCAACTCAAGCGAGATAAGGATGGCTATATGAACTACACCAAGGGGCAAGCTCCTGTCGCAGAAGATGTGGAGCCTTACCAACTAGGTAGCGTCAACCCTGATTGGAATTTGGGGTATGCCCAAGGGTTCAACTACAAGGGGATTGGTCTTAACTTCCTATTCAATGCACGCATTGGAGGCGTAGTGATTTCAAAGACACAAGCTATGCTAGATAAGTATGGTGTATCCGAGGAGTCTGCTCTCGCACGAGACAATGGAGGCATCAAGATGGCCGACTTTACGATGGATCCCAAGGACTACTATACAGCAGTGTCTGAGCTAGACTCATACTATGTCTACTCAGCGACAAATGTAAGGCTCCAAGAGCTTAGGCTTTCGTATAGCCTCCCAAGCAAGTGGTTGGGCAATACGCTACGTAGCGCATCATTTGCAGTCTATGGGACCAACCTGCTGATGATATACAACAAGGCTCCATTTGATCCAGAACTTACTGCTGGCACTGGTACATTTGGTCAAGGCTATGACAACTTCCTTATGCCAAGTCAAAGAGGATTTGGGTTAAGCATCAACCTCGGTTTTTGACAAAAGAGAATAGCAGAAATCAGATATGAATAAAAGATACAATGCAATAGCAATTCTGGTGACTTCCTTACTACTTATAGGAGGTGTTTCCAGCTGTATGCCTTCAGATTTGAACACCAATATCTATGGCGTTACAGAAGAGGAGAATAATGCAGGTGGTCGCTCAGTGGGTAGCCCTGTGATGACCATTATGCAGAAGATAATACCTATCGGCACTCCAGATCAAACTACTGGACCAGGTAATGACCTGCAAGCTACAGACTTGATCTCATCAGGCAACTACATAGGGTATTTTGGGAATAACAACAACTGGAACTTCTCTATAGAGTCCAATTGGGCTTACCCAGACAACCGAATGGAGTATATCCTTTCCTGCCTGTATACCAAAGCATATCAAGCATGGAATGATGTGTATCAGACCATTGGAAAGAGTGAAAAGCCAACTGATCAGCAGATGTTTGCCGTGGCTCAAGTACTCAAAGTAATTGCCTGGACTCGTGCAACGGATGCCTTCGGACCTATCGTATATACTCAAGCAGGAGACGCTGATATTGAGCCAAAGCCAGATAGCCAGGAAGTAGTATATAAGAGTATGTTGGGCGACCTTGAAAATGCCGCAAAAATTCTAAATGCAACACCCAACAAGGTAATGGAGAAGTTTGACCTCGTATACAATGGCGATGCTACAAAGTGGACGAAGCTGGCTAACTCACTCATGCTAAGATTGGCTGTTCGCACTCATTTCGTAGCTCCAGAGCTTGCTAGAGAATACATAGCGAAAGCCCTTGACCCTGCAAATGGTGGCGTTATTGAGGCTGTTGCTGATGAGGCTGTTCTAAAGTCATCAAGTAAGATTACCCTACTTAACCCTATGCTCGCCTCCATAGATTATGGTGAGACTAGAATGGGTGGTACTATTTGGTCTTACCTCGATGGCTACAACGACCCTCGTATCGGCAAATATTTCAAGAAGGGTACATTTAGGGGAATGGAAGGTTACTACTCAATACTCAACACCAATGATATGCCAAAGAGAGATAGTGAATCTGGTGACACTAGTCCTTTCTTTGCTTCTCAACCCAATGTGGAGGCCAGCACTGGCATTTACTGGCTAAGAGCCTCCGAGGTAGCTTTCTTGAAGGCTGAAGCAGCACTCTATGGTTTTTACGAGGGCTCTCCTAAAGAGTATTACGAGAAAGGGGTGAAGCTCTCTTTTGAGGAGAATGGCTTGTCTGGAGCTGATGAGTATCTCACTCGCACAGTAAAGCCAACAGACATCTCTGCTATGACCAATAATTGGTATGTGAACTATATCTATAATAGTAGAATATCAAATAATAATGTATGCCCATCTTGGGACTACATGTCTACAGAAAAGGACGAGCAAGAGGAGCAACTTCAAAAGATCATTACTCAAAAGTATCTAGCCATGTACCCAAATGCCATTGAGGCATGGACCGAGTATAGGCGCACTGGGTATCCTTATATCCATAGACCAGTAGATAGAAGTGCTCCAGCACGCATTGAAGGTCCAGGGCTTCTTGCTCCTGAGCGATTTAAGTTTGCTTCAACCGAGTATTCAACGAATAAGAATATGGCGATTGTACCTGAGCTACTAGGTGGCCCAGATATTGGCTCTACGAGATTGTGGTGGGTACGTAAGGACAGACCTACACAGAATTAACCGAATAAAGCAGATAAAATGATGAATAGAAAGAATCAAATATTCCTAGTCACTTTGCTAGGTCTCATTCTCTCCTTTGTAGGCTGTCAAAACGGATTGACTCCCGAGAGAATTCCTTTCGAAAACCAAGAAGGGCTTAAGCGTCACCTACCAAAGATAGAAGTGACCAGTGAGGATCAATTGACTCCGACAGAGAAAGCATACTATGCTGCCATCCGTGAGTACAAGAAAACCCCTCACGTCAAGGGCTTTGGATGGTTTGGCAACTGGACAGGTAAAGGAGACAACCCACAGAACTACCTAAAGTTTATCCCTGATAGTGTAGACTTCGTATCTCTATGGGGATGTAGGGGTAATCTAACACCTGAGCAGCAGACCGACCTTAAGTTTTTCCAAAACGTGATGGGCTCTAAGGCACTGCTATGCTGGATCGTACAGAACCTTGGAGACCAGATGACCCCTCCAGGATTAGACCCATACGATTACTGGGTAGACCAAAAAGGTGGTGGAGACTTTAAGAAGGGTGTAGAGGCCTATGCCCTTGCGATCTGCGATACTATTATTAAGTATGATCTCGATGGTTTTGACATCGATTACGAGCCAGGTTATGGACACTCTGGATCACTCGCTAATTGGCTAGAGATTGGACCTGATGAGGGTCAAAACAATAATATGTATGTCTTCATCAAGACTATGTACGATAAGCTCAACCCCCTTGGCAAGATGATTGTGATGGATGGTCAGCCAGATAAGCTGAGCACTGAGACCTCAAAGATGATCGACCATTATATCTACCAGGCATATTGGGAAAGACATACCAGCTATGTTCAGCGTAAGATAAGCAAGCCTCATCTAACTGATTGGGAACGCAAAACAATCATTACAGTAGAGTTTGAGCAAACTTGGCGAAATGGAGGTGTCACTGGCTACATATCAAGTGCTCACCCTGAGTTCAACGGCAAGCCAGGAGCTCAGATCTTTGACTATGCAACACTAGACCTTCCTAGTGGCCTACGCATCGGCGGTATTGGTACCTATCACATGGAGTATGATTATCCAAATGATCCTCCATATAAGTGGTTGCGTACAGCCCTCTACATGGGTAATGTGAAATACCCAGGAAACTATCAGTAATAATGGACTCTATAGACATTGTAAGATGAATAATATTGCAAAATCAATAATTGTATCGGCATTAACGCTTGCGTCATTTGCCTTGACGTCCTGCCAAGATGAATTATACAATAAACCAAAGCAAGCTCCTGGTGAGCTAACTCGTCAAAGTGTATATATCAAGGGTGGTTCTACTATCCAATCATTCTTTGTAGAGAAAGAGGATGTAGTAGTTAATGACATTAAGGTCGCTTTGACTCACTTACCTTCCGAAGAGGTAAAGGTAGGAGTGGAAGCTGGAAATGCTACCCAATTGGAGGCCTATAACAAAGCTCATGGGACTACCTATGTAATGTTGCCTGCAGAGATGTATAGCATAGATAAAGAGATAGCTTTCGAAAGTGGCGAATCCATCAAATCTTTGGGCTTGAAAATTAAAGACCTCGTCTTTAATCCTGCGTACACTTATGCTCTTCCTATAAAGTTGACAAACTCAAATAAGTGCATTATTGATGCCGAGAGCGAGGTTCTTCTTGTCCTAGAGCAGAGAATCAGCACAAAGGCTCTTAGAATAGTTGGCTCTGGCTCGGAGGATGGATCTATGTTCCCCAACGACTTTAAGGTAGACACTTGGACACTTGAAGTGATGGTGAATAGAGCTTCATATAATGAAAATAACCGCTCAATCTGTGGTACCAAGCTGGTAACAGGCTCTAGTATGAACGACGAGATCTACATTCGCTTTGGTGACGTAACTATTAAGCCTAATCAGCTACAGATAAAGACTGGAAATTCACAGATTGATATTCCTGAGGAAGCTTTGGCAGCAGAGCCAAATACCTGGTATATGCTCGGCTTTAAGTACGATGGTAAGGCTAATTCAGTATATGTCAATGGTGTGAAAGTCATAGAGCGCGAGATCCGTACTGGAGCTTATGGACTCACTGGTTTCTGGATTGGCGGTAGCAATGAGCTGATTCGTGAGGTACGCTTCTGGAAGTCGGCACGTACCGACAAGGAGATCCTCGACAACACCTGGAAGCTAGTAGATGCCAATGATGATAACCTACTTCTATACTACCCTCTCAATGGTAAAAAGAGAAATGTAGAAACAGGTGAAATCACAGAGGACGAGTCTATGCTATGGGATTGGAGTAAGAGCCAAAAGCACCTAAGCATGCCTAGTGGTGCAAAGTTCGTAAATAACGGTAGCGAACCTTTTATCTTCCCTATTCCATAAATACTTAACTGAACAGTAATAGATAAGCCGAAGGATGAGCTCATTCTTCGGCTTATCTGCTTTTTCAGGACATAAATTGTTATCATCATTAATTATTGTTATCTTTGTAGGGAGTATGGGGAATTAGCTCATCTGGCTAGAGCGCTACAATGGCATTGTAGAGGTGACCGGTTCGAGTCCGGTATTCTCCACTTTCTTTATATCCTCGGCGTTACTGCCGAGGATTTTTGTTTCTGAATATAATGCTATCAGGTCTATAAAAATAGGTATCTTTGTAGTGCATTTGTGGAGGTGATAGAGTTCACCTCTTGGGAAACTGGTGTGAGTCCAGTACAGTACCCGCTGCTGTAAGTCTTGATGGGCTGAGAAGCCTTGACAGCACCCCGATCGTTTGCCACTGCCCATGTGGGCGGGAAGGTACGGAGGTGTATGAGATAAGTCAGAAGACCGACAGATGCATTTTACCGTATTATAAAACCTATTTAATCAACTTTCGGGAGTTAAAGTAATATGAATAATCCAGTTCTTTACATCATTAAGAGGGATGGCGTGCAGGAGCCATTTACCCCCTCTAAGATTGAAAACGCTATTCTCAAGGCCTACGTAGCGAGTGGCAACGGAGATAATTATGGTGAGGTACAGCAGGTAACTTGCCAGGTATTGTCGCACATAGAGCAGACTACCATTTCGGTAGAGGAGGTACAAGACATTGTGGAGGGCGAGCTGATGAAGGTGCGCCCCGATGTGGCGAAGCGCTACATTATCTATAGGGAGTGGCGCAATACGCAGCGGCACAAACGCACCGACCTCAAGAAGTCTTTTGATGGGATTGTACGGATCGATGAAAATGATATCAATCTGAGCAATGCCAATATGAGTAGCCACACTCCAGCTGGTCAGATGATGACCTTCGCGAGTGAGGTCTCCAAGGACTATGCCTACCGCTATCTACTCTCCCCCGAATTTGCCGAAGCACACAGGCGTGGGGATATCCACATACACGACCTCGACTACTACCCCACCAAGACCACCACTTGTGTACAGTACGATCTGAAGGATCTCTACGAACGGGGTTTCCACACAAAGAATGGGAGTATCCGTACTCCTCAGAGCATCCAGAGCTACGCCACTCTTGCAACGATCATTTTCCAAACCAATCAAAATGAGCAGCACGGAGGGCAGGCAATCCCCGCCTTTGACTACTTTATGGCACCTGGGGTATACAAGTCGTTTGTGAAGCACTTGGCAGAGCTGATTCCCTTTATGGTAAAGGCTAGAAGTGGTGAGGGGAACCTTGAGAGGAAGGCACTGCGAACGATGATTACCGACGCTGTAGGCAACATCATGCCGAGTGCGGGGGAGATTCGCGGGCTATATGATGAGCTCTCCAAGGTGACTAACGATGCTATCGCCTACGAAGATCTGGAGATGATGGTGGCGGAGGCTCGCGAACTAACCAGGCGAGATACGCACCAGGCGATGGAGGGATTTATCCACAATCTCAATACGATGCACTCCAGAGGCGGCAACCAGGTGGTCTTTAGCTCGATTAACTACGGCACCGATACCAGTGCCGAGGGGCAGATGGTGATCGAGGAGTTGATGGAAGCGACGATGGAGGGACTAGGAGCTGGAGGTGAGGTGCCAGTTTTCCCCATTCAGATATTTAAGGTGAAGGAGGGGGTCTCTTATTCGGAGCGTGACTATGAATTGGCAATTACCGACTTTGATGCTGCGATGAGGGGCGAGCTAGAGTTTGAAGCACCCAACTTCTATCTATTCCTAAAAGCGTGCAAGACCACAGCAAGGGCACTCTTCCCCAACTTCCTATTCCTCGACACCCCCTTCAATCAAAATAAACTTTGGCGTGCCGATGATCCTAATCGTTATCTGTATGAGATTGCAACGATGGGTTGTCGCACCCGTGTCTTTGAGAATATCAATGGGATACAAAGTTCAGTGGGCAGGGGCAATCTCTCCTTTACCACTATCAACCTACCAAGGCTGGCGATTGAGGCTCGTCGTGCTGCGGAGCGCGAGTGCGGTTCGGTTGCCGACTCTGGCCGGATCTTGAGCGTATCTATCCAAAAGCTAAAGGAGTCGCTACGAGAGATGGCACTACTAGTTGGCGAACAGTTGCATGAGCGATATCTCTACCAACGGAGTGCACTGGCACGTCAGTTCCCATTCATGATGGGCAACGATGTATGGAAGGGAGGCGGTGCTTTGAAACCCAATGACAAGGTAGGCTCGGTATTGGATAGCGGTACGCTGGGAATTGGATTTATCGGCGGTCACAATGCGATGTATGCACTTTATGGTATGGGACACGGCGAGAGCTCTGCTGCGTGGGAGACTTTGCGGGAGTGCCTAGTGGTACTGAATGAGGTGGCAGGCGAGATGAAGGCGAAGTATCACCTCAATTACTCGGTACTCGCCACTCCTGCCGAGGGGCTTTCGGGTCGCTTTACTAAGCTCGACGTGAAGCGGTACGGCAAGATACCTGGGGTCAATGATCGAGAGTACTATATCAATTCATTTCATATCGATGTAAAGGAGGAGGTACGCATCGCGGATAAGATCAGGCTAGAGGCTCCATTCCACGCACTCACGCTTGGTGGGCATATTACCTATATAGAGCTGGATGGTGAAGCGAAGAAAAACATTCGTGCGATCGTAAAGATCGTGAAGCTGATGAAGGACAATCAGATTGGCTACGGCTCTATCAACCACCCAATTGACACCTGTAGGAGTTGCCACTATAAGGGAGTGATCTACGACCGTTGCCCAATCTGCGGAAGCGAGGATATCCAACGCATGAGGCGGATCACGGGCTATCTCACTGGTGACCTCGCCTCGTGGAACTCTGCCAAGCGTGCCGAGGAGCGGGACCGTGTAAAGCATCATTAACTAAGCTAATTAAAGATGATGGATGTACTGAAGCAACTACTCCTAGGTGGGGATATCGCTTCTTCGATGTTTGTACTCGCTTTAGTGGTGACAGTGGGCACTGCACTAAGCAAGGTAAAGGTACGAGGGTTTTCACTCGGGGTCACCTGGGTACTCTTTGTGGGGATATTGATGGGCCACTTAGGCCTATCAATGGATCCTCACGTGCTCTCCTTTGTGAAAGAGAGTGGGATGATCCTTTTTATCTTTGGTATTGGTATGATCGTAGGGCCAGGATTCTTTGCCACCTTCAAGCAAGGAGGCGTATCTCTGAATCTACTCTCTATCGCATCAGTCTTTTTCTCACTAGTCGTCACCTACCTCATCTACCGTTTTTCAAGCGAACAGATAGCCACATTGATGGGTATCCTAGGGGGTGCGGTGACCAACACCCCTTCGCTTGCATCGGCACAGGAGACAGCACGAATGCTCTCGGGAAGTACCCCACAAGATATCGGCATAGGTTATGCCCTTGGTTATCCAGTTGCCATTGTTGGGATGGTGGTCACCCTTTCAATCATCAAGTGGATCTTTAAGATAGATGTGGCACGTGAGGAGAAGGAATTGGAGGAGAGGGAGCAGGCGAAGAAACGAGAAGCCCTAGTCTACTCTCTAGAGGTGACCAATCCTGCCCTCTTCGGGATGGATATCTACCACGTAAAGATGCTACTAGAGAAGTACGAGGTAGTCATCTCGCGTATCTTGCACGAAGGCACTGGCGAGGTGGAGATGGCTAGCTCCAATTCAAAAATCTATGAGGGCGATAAGCTCTTGGTTATCTCGGAGCAAGACGAGGTGGAGACCATCGCTGCCTTCGTAGGTCGTCGGCTCGAGATGAGCGATGCCACTTGGTTTAAACTCGATAATACCTTGGTATCGCACCGTGTGCTAGTGACGCACCCCAATATCACTGGCAAGAGCATTGAGCAACTCAAGTTTAGGACACTCTACAATGTCAATGTCTCACGCCTTTATCGTGCTGGCGTCCACTTAATCGCTAAGCCCGACCTTCGTCTACAAGTAGGTGATACGGTGGTGATTGTAGGACAAGAGGAGGACGTAAAACATGTGGAGAAGATACTTGGCAACTCAGCTACCAACCTAAGGCGACCCAATCTGCTGGTACTCTTCTTGGCACTACTGCTAGGTGTCCTCGTTGGGAGCTTGGAGATACAGCTCTCCGGAATGAGTATGCCGGTGAAGCTCGGCTTTTCAGGCGGCACACTGATTGTAGCCATATTACTGAGCAACTTCGGAACAAAGTTTAGGCTCAACACTCACAATACCGAGAGTGCCAATATGATGATACGGGAGATAGGGATTACCCTCTTCCTAGCCTGCGTAGGACTGAGTGTCGGGGGTAGCTTTGTGGAAAAGCTCATGAGTGGTGGCTTTGTCTGGATGGGCTACGCAGCACTGATGATGTTGATTCCGCTTTGGATCACCCTCGTGATTGGACGCCTTTGGCTCAAACTAGATTACTTCACCCTCTTAGGGTATGTGGCTGGAAATATGACCTTTGCCCCAGCCCTATCGCTTACCCCAGATGCCACTAAAAACAATATCCCCTCGGTGGTCTATGCTACCGTCTATCCAGTCACCCTCTTCCTACGAGTGATGGCGGCACAGTGGATGATCTTACTACTAACCTAGGTGGTATGCTCCATCTGCTCAAGGTAATTCCCGAGACCATCCTCGATGGCGATGGGATAAGGTATAGCATCTACTTGGCAGGGTGCCGGCACGCCTGCCCTGGTTGCCACAACCCGATCAGCTGGTCGCCACAGGCAGGAGAGCCACTGACGGAGGAGCGGATAGGCAACATAATAGAGGAGATTAAGGGCAACTTCCTACTCGATGGCGTCACCTTCAGTGGCGGAGACCCCTTCTACAACCCCACCGACTTCGGTCCTCTACTCAGAAGAGTGCGAGAGGAGACGGGACTAAGCATCTGGTGCTACACAGGCTACCTTTACGAAGAACTGCTGGAGGATCCAGAGCGAGCACCGCTACTAGAGTGGATTGATGTATTGGTCGATGGTCCCTTTGAGAAGCGATTGTACGACCCCACCCTTTCCTTCAGAGGCAGTAGCAATCAACGAATTATCCACCTAAAAGCTAAGCGATAGGTCTAGCTTCACTCCCCATGGACCTTTGGAGTGAGCCTTAAGCGGAGAGAGGCGACGATAGACGTCAATGCGCACCACCTTGAGTATATTCTCCAGCCCAAAGCCCACCTCAGCATAGACTTGGTCCTGCATCTCAGTAGTATGCACAGGGAGTACGAATAGTTCATTACCCGTAGCTTGTCGGTTCTTAGCAGTGAGGTTACCATAGAGGAAGTTGGCCGTCAGCACACCCCGAAGTCGCAACTTATTGATCAACGGGATACGGTCAAAGACCACGCCACGCATATGGTATTCCATAAAGGCCGTCAACCACTCATCTGCAACGAACTCCAAAGGGTTGAGCAATTGGAACGTATTGTGCTTATGCATAATTCCGATATTAGTAGGTGGCGTATACAAGACAGGGAAGGGCACCGAGCTCCATAGCTTCCCCACCGTCACTTGATAGTCCAGACGACCAAAGACCCCCATCCAGAGTCTCTGCTCAGCAGATAGCTCAGTACGCTGCCTACGGAAGTCACCCCCCAACCATTTATCCGCCCACTCGTGGCGAAGCTTTAGCACCGGTACCTCGCGATATACATTCGCGTAGTGCCGGTGTCTTTGCATAGAGCCATCAAAGATACGCTCCCCAATAGCCCACCGTAGCTCTACACCCGAATAAACATCGGTGATCTTAGGCAACTTCTGCAGAGAGTGGTCGTGATTAACCCGCACAAAATCAAGCGGCCCACTCGCCCTATCCTCCCTATAGCTGGCATAAAGCCGGAGAGAAAGACTTGCATTGAAGTCCTTTAGATACTCCAGAGTTAAGAGATTTCGATAAGAGGTAGTCGCCAGATACGATACCCCTACATCATAGAGGATATTATCTCGGTCGTTATTCTGTACCTCAAGACCTGGGATATAGATATCGTGCTGGTAGCTCAGCGATAGCTCGTGCTGAGGAAACTCCTCCCTAAAGTAGCGCTTTGGTCTAAAAGAATAGGCGTAGCCAACGCCATACTTAGGGCGTCGGTCCTTAAATCCATAGGCAAGATACCCATTAAAGAAGTGATGGTGCGAGAGATAACCGGTAGTCCTTCCTCCCACCTTGATACGTAGCCCCTCCGTATGATTGGCATTGACCAGCTCATTCACCGGTCCGAGATCAAAGAGGCTTCCTCCGTAAATCTTACTGTAGTCCCACTTCGTACGAATGTAATTAAGGCTCACCATATCCACCAACTCCAGTACCACACGCTGCCACCCTAGCTGTTTGAATTGGCCCATAAACCTCCGCAGGCCATCGCTGGTGGTCAGTAGGTTTCGGGCAATGGCAGTAGAGATTACCGGCTTTGCTAGCTCCCTATCCTGCCAGTCATTAAAAGGTTGCTTCAGAGCGATAATCTCGGCGTCAGGCGATTGCTCGCCATACTCATCGTAGTGCCTTGATTGCTCCACATAGAGAGAGAGTAGATTGATAAATAGCTTCAAATTACCCACAAGACGCTCCTCCTTCAGATGCCAACCAACTGAGGTCTTCACAAATTGTTGCTGCAGACGAAGATCCTCCACGAAGTTAATATCGATTTGCTTCGGAAAGATAAGGTAAGCATTGAGCAATCGCGGGCCATGATCCTCCACAATCAGCAACCGTCCCGAAAAAGAAGGGGCATGGGGCTGACGTGGGATAAAGTCCACCACCTGAGCCACGTACCCAGCCGATATAATGGTATCTGTGAGATAATATTTGTAGTGGTGTCTGGCCTGCTCCGAAAGAGGTGCGGGGAGCTTGGTATCTAGTATCTTCACATGCTTCTCAAAGAGGTCCACCTTGGAGAATAGCTCCTCCAGTCGCACACTCTGAGAACCATCACTGATATTTTGGTCCAAACCATTATGCTGACTATATAGGATAGCTTCATTGAGCTGCTGCGTCGTATGATTGTACCCCTTGAGATAGACCTTTTGGTACTCCGAAAGCGGTAAGACCGGCGTGCCATCAATATGCGAATGAATCAAGTAGCGATCAAAGAAAGGCACCACCTTACGCAGTGCGCCCCGCCACTTATCCACCCGACCAAGTGCCAGGAGCAATTGCTCCGACTGCTGAAAGCTATAATCCAACTGCCGTGCCGCCCTATCGGCACGCTCCCGCGTAGCAGTCCGCTCAATCAGGGCTACCGCATCATTATCCTCCTCATACTTAGTGTGGCTACCCAATACGAGCAACTCAGGCATCACTACAGGAGCCAACTCCTGCGCTTCTACTACCAGTGCGGAAAGTAGCGAAAAGAGTAGAAGTAAGTAGCGAAGCCCTCCACGCATAGTCCACCTCCTCTCTATACGGCGTGAGCTGTGACAAGCGTACCTATCTTCCCGAGGTCGGTAAAGTCATTGCTGATAAATTGTTGCAACTGATCTGTCGTCACATCAGCGATCATCTCCCCATTGTGTGCAATCGATATCTCCCCACGCTCCTCACTGATGATGATTACCTTCGCATCCGTTGCTTGCGACATCCCTAGTCCCGAACGGTGCCTTAGCCCCATCTCCTTCGGTAGCTCTTGCCCCTGTGCTACAGGCAGAATACAGGCCGCCGCCACGATGGTATAGTCACGGATAATCATCGCCCCATCATGTAGCGGAGCATTCTTAAAGAATATATTCTCTATCAACCGCGAATTGACCTGCGCATTGATAATCTCCCCCGTATGGATATACTGCTCCAGACTGGTGCCCTGCTCAATCACAATGAGGGCACCGGTCTTTTTCTTTGCCATATTGGCACAGGCAAAAGAGATCATTCCGATAAAGCTCTGCTCCCGACTCACCTCCACATTTTTCTCAGGCTTAAAGATTCGGCGGATAAATCGCCACCTCTGCGTGCTACCTAGCAGGGTAAGGAAGCCCTTTATCTCATCCTGAAATATAATGACGATCACCACAATCCCCACACTAAAGAGAGCATCCAATATCCCCCCAAGCACCCTCATGCGGAGAATCTGAGAGGTGACAATCCAAATGAGGATCAGCGAGATAATCCCTCCAAAGATCGTGGCACTACCACTCTTTCGGAGCACATCATAGACATAGTAGAGCAATAGCCCTACTAGTAGGATATCCATAAAATCCTTAAAGGAAAACGCCAACCACTCCATACCCCTATTGCTTAGCTTAGTCGCTTAATCTCCTGTACCATCTTCATCGCTTCCCACGCCTCTCGTACATCGTGCACACGGATAAAGTGCGCCCCATGAAGAAGGGCATAGGTATTTAGCACCGTGGTACCATTGAGTGCCTCAGCTGGGGTAGTGCCAAAGTATCTATAGATCATACTCTTACGGCTAATCCCCACATAGAGAGGATAGTCGAGCACCCTAAACTTATCAAGGTCACTCATCAGCTCATAATTCTGCTCCGTCGTTTTGCTAAAGCCAAAGCCAGGGTCGAGGATGATATGCTCCTTCCGAAGCCCCAGCTCCCTCAGCTTCTCGATCGTCACCAGTAGCTCCTCAATCACCCCATCGGCCACACGCCCCTTGTACTCACAGAGGCTCTGCATCGTCTTGGGCGTACCCCGCATATGCATCAGCACATAAGGTACCTGTAGCTCCGCCACCGTCTGTAGCATCAGTGGGTCAATACGCCCACCCGAGACATCATTGATCACATCTGCCCCACCCTCTTCTATCGACTTACGTGCCACCGAAGCGGTAAAGGTATCGACACTCACCGGCAACTCAGGGTACTCCTTCTTCAGTATATCCAATACCTCCTTCACCCGTCGCCACTCCTCCTCCTCAGAGACCTCCGCAGCATCAGGCCTAGAGCTGTACCCCCCCACATCAATCATCTTACCCCCTTGGGCAATGATCTCCTCAATCCGTTGGTGTATATTTCGTTCACCCTCAATGCGACTTCCGGCATAAAATGAATCGGGTGTGTGATTGAGGATACCTATGATCATAGGCTCCTCCGTAAGGTTATATGGCCGACCCTTAAAGGTCATCACTACATCTGGCATAGCTTCACTCCTTTCCACTAATTAATATCTACCTACAAAAGTAAATAAAACTAACTACTCCACCAAGCTACCGAATAGCAAGTGTCATCTGTCTACTCCTTCAACGTGTGGGCAATAACAGCCTTTTCTGAGATATGTAACGAAATCTTAATTTACAATATCACCAATCTACATTGTTTTAGGTAACTTTGCAATTGAATTAGATTGACCATTGTAGATTATTATTTGAGACAACAATTTATAAACTAAAAAGCAAACTTATGAAACAGTTTTATAGGCTTATAATGCTTTCGCTTTTACTAGGCTTTACTTGTGCAACCTCTTGGGCACAGAAGACCTATACAGGTGTAGTAGTGGATGGTGATACACATGAGCCTCTTATTGGTGCTGTGGTGGTAGACAGCAAAGATTCGTCTAAAGGTACCACCACCAACATGGATGGTAAATTCACTATCTCCCTTACAGGAAATGGTACACTGGAAGTAAGCTACCTAGGCTACTTGAGTACAACTGTTAAGTACAGTGCCTCTGGGAAGAGCTCGTTAGGCACTATTTCAATCTTCCAAGACAATACTCAGCTAGGGGAAGTACTAGTTGTGGGTAAAGGAGTGATTGATGTGGCTAATCGTGTAACACCTATCGCATCAACTATCGTCAAGGCTTCTGAAATTCAGATGAAAGCGGTAGGTAATGTAGAGTTCCCTGAAGCTCTAAAAAACACGCCAAACGTCTATGTAGCCAACCAAGCTGGTGGCTTTGGAGACAGCAAGATGTTTATGCGTGGATTTGATCAGTCCAACACCGCATTCCTTTTGAATGGACAGCCCATCAACGGCATGGAGGATGGTAAAATGTACTGGTCCAATTGGGCTGGCATCTCGGATATTGCCAATGCCATTGATGTACAACGTGGCTTAGGGTCTTCAAAACTAGCTATTTCCTCAGTCGGTGGTACGATCAATATCGTTACTAAGGCTACCGACCTTGAAAGAGGCGGATTTGTTCGTTTCATCGGTGGTTATGGTAAGTATTTCAAAGGTACAGCAGCATACAATACAGGTTTGCTAAGCAATGGCTGGGGTGTCTCAGTACTTATTGACCATTGGCAAGGTGAGCGCAAATGGAATGATGGCACACAAGGAAGTGGTCAAAACTATTTCCTCTCTATAGGTAAGAAAGCTGGAGACCACATGTTTAACTTCCTTATTTTTGGGGCTCCTCAGTGGCACAACCAGCATTACTCTCTTAAGCAAGAGCTATATGACCAGTACGGATACAAGTACAATAAGAATTGGGGTTACTACAATGGAAAAGTCCTGAGCGAGCGCAAAAACTACTATCACAAGCCAGTAATGAACCTCAACTGGGATTGGAACATCAGTAAGAAACAATCTCTATCCACCGTGCTGTATGCATCATTTGGTCGTGGTGGTGGAACTGGAGCCTACGGAAATGGACCTGATTACATTAAAAATGCCAACAAAGAAAAAGTTGGACGTGATGCTGATGGCCAAATCCGATGGGACTTTATTGAAAACGAATACAATAAATCAATTGCTGGTGGATATGGTAAAGGGTATAATGGTACTGCCATTCGCTCCTCAGTTAATAACCACCACTGGTTTGGACTAGTATCCAACTACTCCTATGACAACCACGAGAACCTATCTGTAAATGTCGGAGCGGATCTCCGTTTTTATAAGGGAGACCACTTCCGTCAGCTTACAGAGCTATTTGGTCTCAAGGGTTGGAACGACGCTAAGGGACGCAATAAATCATTACTAGATGCAAATGGTGCATATTTAATTACCAACACTTATAAATCCGACCCATGGGCTTCACTCTTCAACTATGCACCTACCGAAGACCGCATTGGATACAATAGTAGCGAGTGGATTAATTACCAAGGGCTGTTCGGTCAAGTAGAGTACCATAACGATTTATTCTCTTCTTTCTTACAAGCTGCTTTCTCCAATCAAAGCTATAGAGCATCTGAAAACTTCTTATTGCTCAATGAGAAGTCCGACGTAATCAATCGCTTTGGATTTAACATCAAGGGTGGTGCGTCTATTCTAGCTGGTGAAAATCACAAGTTCTTCGCAAATGCAGGGTATTATTCTCGCCAGCCATTTAAGGACAACATTTTTGAGTACTCCACCATTCGCCCTAGAGAGCAAAAGGTAGAGAATGAAAATATCCTAGGCCTTGAAGCAGGCTATTCAGCAAAGCTTCCAGGGTACACTACAATCAATCTCAATGTATACTATACCTCTTGGGCAAATAGATTCCTCGCCTTTGGCATGGACGATTATACCACACCCAATACTCATAAACTGCTACAGAGTGCTGGGTTTAGGCTTTCCAATGTAACGCAAATTCACAAGGGTGTAGAGCTTGATATACGCACTCACCCATTGACAGGGCTGATGCTTCGTGGTCACTTTACCTATGGCGATTGGAAGTATTCAGGGAAGACTCCTGTTGAGGTGATTGACAATGATTCTGGAAACTCTGTAGCTGATAAGTTTGAAATTGAGTTGGCTGGTACTAAGGTCGGAAGTGCACCACAGAGCACTTTAGGATTCGGTGCTGAGTACAAAGCTAAGGGATTTGTAATTTTTGCAGACTACAATCATTATCTCAACCTATATGGTGATGTAGACATTAAGAAGTTGGCTGAAGCAACAGTCAAGGGAAAAGAGTACAAATCTCAGAAACTAGATAACTATGGACTACTTGACATGGGTGCTTCATACCGTTTTGCACTTACAGGAAAGCAAGGTATCCTTATCCGTGCAAATGTGTACAACGTGCTCAACAAGCGCTATGTAGCTAGCTTAGACAACTATGGACTTTACTATGGTCCTGGCACAACTTTCAATGCAAGTGTAACTTATGAATTTTAGTTACTAGACAAATTAATTGCATACAATATGATAAAGGGCGTACAAGTCAATACTTGTACGCCCTTTATCATATTGAGAATGCTGCAAGAAGTGCCAATCTTGAATCAGGCAACCATATCTAGGGATAAGCCCCTAGAGCACCCGACAGGGAGCTCTCCCATCGGGTGACTTTATAGAAGAAATCATTATCGGACTGGTCGGACAAACAACGCCACCGTCCAACTTGTCTGACCTGTCTGACCTGTCCGACTTGTCCGACTTGTCCGATAAGGTACTCGATCCGATAAGGTACCCGTCCGATAAGCCACAAAGAAGAGAGGGTGTGCTAGCGACTAGGCTAGCACACCCTCTGGTATTGTATAGGGAGGAGTGAATTACTTCTTCTCCTCGATAGCTGCTTGAGCTGCTGCTACACGTGCGATTGGCACACGGAATGGAGAGCAAGATACGTAGTTGAGACCTACTCTATGGCAGAACTTCACACTACTTGGCTCACCACCATGCTCACCGCAGATACCTACCTTAAGGTTGGCATTGGTGCTACGACCAAGCTTGGTACCGTGCTGAACTAGCTGTCCTACACCCTCCTGATCAAGTACCTGGAATGGGTCGACTGGGAGAATCTTCTTTGCAAGATAATCTGGTAGGAAGCCATTGATATCGTCACGTGAGTAACCGAAGGTCATCTGGGTAAGGTCGTTGGTACCGAAGCTGAAGAACTGAGCGTGCTCAGCAATCTTATCGGCAATCAAGGTAGCACGTGGGATCTCAATCATGGTACCTACCTTGTACTCTACCTTAGCTCCTTCCTCGGCGAAGAGCTTCTCGGCCGTCTCGTCGATGGTTTGGCGCTGTAGCTCCAGCTCCTTCACGGTACCTACTAGTGGCACCATGATCTCTGGCATTACGCTGATGCCCTCCTTCTGAAGCTCGATAGCTGCACCAAGGATAGCACGGGTTTGCATCACGGTGATCTCTGGGTAAGTATTACCTAGACGGCAACCACGGTGACCGAGCATTGGGTTCACCTCGTGGAGGTTGTTGATACGTGCCTGTACCTGAGCAAGTGAAAGACCAAGCTCATCGGCCATCTCCTTCACACCCTTCTCATCCTGTGGTAGGAACTCGTGTAGAGGTGGATCGAGCAGACGTACAGTCACTGGGTGACCGTCCATCACGCGGAAGATGCCTAGGAAGTCTTGCTTCTGTAATGGCAATAGATCCTTCAACGCTGCTACACGACCCTCGGTATCAGAAGAGAGGATCATCTTACGCATCGCCTTGATCTTAGTGCCCTCGAAGAACATGTGCTCTGTACGGCAAAGACCGATACCAGTAGCACCGAAGTTGAGAGCTACCTCTGCATCGTGTGGAGTATCGGCATTGGTACGTACCTTGAGGCGTGCATGCTTATCAGATAGCTCCATTAGGTATTGGAAGTCTGGATCGAGCTCAGCAGCCTTGGTAGGTACTTGCCCCTCGTAGATCACACCGGTAGAACCATTGAGAGAAATGTAGTCGCCCTCCTTGTATACTCTACCATCTACGCTCACGGTACCGGCCTTGTAATCGATCTCTAGGCTACCTGCACCTGATACACAGCACTTACCCATACCACGAGCTACCACTGCAGCGTGGCTAGTCATACCACCCTTAGCGGTAAGGATACCCTCTGCTACCTGCATACCTGCGAGGTCCTCAGGAGAGGTCTCGTTGCGCACTAGGATCACGCTATCGCCGTGCTCATTGTGCATACGTGCAGCATCCTCAGCGAAGAAGCAGATCTTACCTGAAGCAGCACCTGGAGAAGCTGGTAGACCACGAGAAATCTCTACTGCCTTTGCCTCTGCAGCCTTGTCGAAAACTGGATGAAGTAGCTCATCAAGCTTATTAGGATCGATACGCATCAGAGCTTGCTCTTCGGTGAGTGAGCCCTCGCGAAGTAGGTCCATAGCGATCTTCACCATTGCCTTACCGGTACGCTTTCCGTTACGAGTCTGGAGGATCCAAAGCTTACCATCCTGGATGGTGAACTCCATATCCTGCATATCGTGGTAGTGGTCCTCGAGCTTACGCTCAATATCCACTAGCTCCTTGTACATCTTTGGCATAGACTCCTCGAGAGATGGCATCTCATTAGCACGATACTCCTCAGTAACGTTGGCTAGCTTTGCCCAGCGGAGAGAGCCCTCCTTGGTGATCTCTTGTGGGGTACGGATACCTGCCACTACGTCCTCACCCTGTGCATTGATTAGGTACTCACCATTGAATAGGTTTTCGCCCGTTGCAGAGTTACGTGTGAAGCAAACACCAGTTGCTGAATTATCGCCCATGTTACCGAATACCATCGCCTGTACGTTGACAGCGGTACCCCACTCCTCTGGGATGCTCTCCATACGACGGTAGATGATAGCACGCTCATTCATCCAAGAGCCAAACACGGCACCGATAGCACCCCAAAGCTGCTCACGAGCATCGGTTGGGAAGTCCTTACCAGTCTGTTCCTTCACTGCCTCACGGAAGCGAGTTACAAGCTCCTTAAGGTCTGCTACCTCTAGCTCATTATCAAGTTTTACACCCTTCTCCTGCTTTACCTCCTCGATGATTCTCTCAAAGGGGTCAATCTCCTTCTTATCGGCTGGCTTCATGCCAAGCACTACGTCGCCATACATCTGGATGAAACGACGGTAAGAGTCCCAAGCGAAGCGCTCGTTGCCACTCTTCTTAGCAAGTCCCTCTACAGCCTCGTCATTCAGACCAAGATTGAGGATGGTATCCATCATACCTGGCATAGATGCAGGAGCACCGGAGCGTACAGAGACAAGTAGTGGGTTTTCATTGCTACCAAACTTAGCACCCATGATCTCCTCTACCTGCTTGATATTCTTCTCCAGCTCGTCGGTCATCTCCTTGCGAAGTGCCTCCTCACCGAGGTCGTAATACTCGTGACAAACGTCAGTAGTGATGGTGAATCCTGGAGGCACTGGCACTCCGATTAGATTCATCTCTGCTAGGTTGGCTCCCTTTCCGCCAAGTAGCATCCTCATGTCTGCCTTTCCCTCTGCGGCTCCATTGCCGAAGGAGTAAATTCTCTTCTTTGACATCTTTGAATTAAATATTAATTGGTTGATTA
The DNA here is from genome assembly GCF_022845615.1 of Porphyromonas somerae. Taxonomy (NCBI): domain Bacteria; kingdom Pseudomonadati; phylum Bacteroidota; class Bacteroidia; order Bacteroidales; family Porphyromonadaceae; genus Porphyromonas; species Porphyromonas somerae. The sequence goes on from NZ_AP025559.1 coordinate 2,083,493, forward strand.
AAATAAATACATCTATATAGCCTCCAAAAGTCGCTTACTCGAAGAGCGGGTCGATTCCCTCCTCAATAGGCTCAAAGGTAGCAATCACCCTTCCATCCTTCGACTTACAAGGGTCAGCATACTCCTCTGGTATCACAAACTTGGCCTCGGGGTCGATGCCCAGCTCAGCTTTGCGCTTCTGAAGCTCTTTATCATTAAACACTCGCTTAAAAAACATCGCCACAATCGGCAACGACATATTGGCACCCTGACCTAGTCGGATACCATCGAAGTGGATGGACCGATCCTCGCCACCTACCCAGCAACCAGCACTGATCCTAGGAGTGAAGCCCATAAACCACGCATCGGAGTGGTTTTGGCTCGTACCTGTCTTTCCGCCCATATCGGCTTGCACGCCATACTTAAATCGGGTACGGCTACCGGTACCTCCGTTCATCACATTGCGAAGCATGTGGAGGGTCTTGTAGGCGGCATCGGGGGGCAATACCTCGCGAATATCGGGAGCAAACTCGCCGACTACATTGCCGTACTGGTCCTCAATCCGGGTGACATAGATAGGCACTGCCCTCATACCGGCATTGGCAAAGGTGCTAAAGCCCGACACCATCTCTTCCACCGAGATATCTGGGCTACCGAGGCAAATCGCTGGCGTAGGATCGAGGTCTCCAGTCACTCCAAAGGAGTAGAGCAGGTCAACAAAGGTGACGGGCGACATCTGGCTCATCAGCCAGGCGGTCACCCAGTTGGAGGAGTTTTGCAATCCCCAATTGATGGTCACCACCTCCCCCACTCTGCTAGCACCGGCATTTTTAGGCGACCAGATCTGCCCTGTAGCGAGACGGATGTGCTGTGGCTCGTGCACCATCGTGGTACAAGGGGTAAAGCCCTCGCTCATTGCCATGGCAAAGAGGTAAGGCTTCATCACCGAGCCCACCTGCCGACGCCCCTTGGTCGCCATATCGTACTGGAAGGTACCGAAGTCCACTCCGCCCACGTAGGCACGGACATGGCCCGTGCTACTATCCATGGCCATAAAGCCCGACTGTAGGAACTTCTTGAGGTAGAGGATAGAGTCGCGTGGGGTCATCACCGTATCACGGTAGATGGTGACATACTTTCCGCCCTCCTTGGCATAGTCGAATACCGTCATCTCCGTCGGCTCATCAAAGGTCTTGAGGATCTCCTGCTCGCTCAGCCCATCGGCTTTGAGGAAGCGATAACGGTCGCTATTCTTAATAGAGCGATGGATGATCTTCTCCCGATCCTCTGCTGAGATACTGCTAGAGAAGGGTGCATGGCTACGCCCCTTCTTTTCACGGTCAAAGGCGATCTGAATATCGCCAGCTAGGTGCTGCAGCATCACATCCTCGGCATACTCCTGCATACGGGAGTTGATGGTGGTGTAGACCTTTAGTCCATCAGTGTAGATATTGTACGAAGAGCCGTCCGACTTCTTATTCTTATGGCACCAACCGTAGAGAGGGTTACTCTCCCACTGAGCTACATCGCGCTTGTAATCTTCCTCTTGCCAACCGCGGTAGTCCTTTTTATCAGGCTTCTCAGCCATCATAATCCTACGCAGATACTCCCGGAAATAGGGAGCGATACCAGCTCTGTGGTTTTGTCGCTTAAAGACAAGGGTGAGTGGCAAAGCCTGTAGCTCGGTCATCTCCGCCTTCGTGATATAATTGGCCTTTTTCATCTGTCCCAGCACCACATCACGGCGTCCTTTAGCACGCTCCGGGTACCTCACGGGGTTGTAGTAGGATGGGTTCTTACACATACCCACTAGAGTGGCAGACTCCTCTGTTGTCAGCTCGCTCGGCAACTTATTGAAGTAGGTCTTAGCAGCAGAGTCGATGCCCACTGCTTGATAGAGGAAGTCAAACTTATTGAGGTAAAGCGTGATGATCTCTTCCTTAGAGTAGTAACGCTCTAGCTTAGCAGCGATCACCCACTCAATAGGCTTCTGCATCGCCCGCTCCATGAAGTTCTTGGCATTAGGCGAATAGAGCTGCTTTGCCAATTGCTGGCTCAGGGTACTACCTCCGCCTGAACTCTTCTGTCGCAAGATCACCGTCTTGAAAAAGACACGAAAGAGGCCCCATGCATCAATTCCCGAGTGGTCTTCAAAGCGCTTATCCTCAGTTGCAATCAGTGCCTCCACCAATTCGGGGGAGAGCTCATCATAGGTGGTATAGATACGGTTATTGCCCTTCAATGCATAAGAGCCCATCACCACACCATCCTCCGAGATGAGCTGAGTGGCATACTTATCTATAGGGTTTTGTAGGTCCTCAATCGGTGGCATATAGCCAATCGCACCGCTAGCAATCAGCAGAAAAAGCGATGCGACGCCGATAACCATCGCCCCAAAATAAATCGCAAAACAACGAATATAATACCAGATCCCTCTCTTCATATATTGTCAAAGCTGTACCGCTTCACGCTCTCATCTTGTCTTAATTTATTATACCTTACAAAGATACCAATTTTAGGTGAAATCTCTTAGCTATTCAAGCCTAGATTTAGATTTCAAAGAATAATTAAGCGACAAAGTCGCAACACCCAGAGAAAAGGCAGTCATTGAGGGGGCAAAGTATTGGAATTATGCGTACCTTTACAGCAAACCAATTAAAAGAACCGACTAAAATCTTATGAGTTATGAGCAGTATTGAAAAACAAAAGCAATACCTTGATTCAAAACAGGTACTAAAGGATCGCCGATGGGTCGTTATCCCTATGAGCATTTGGTTTGTGCTCGGGATAGTGGCACGTTATTCTATGCGGGGCGGAGAAACCACCACCGCCATCATTCTCATCGCCCTACAAGCACTATTCACCGTGGCACTTGCCACCTATTTCGTACTATCCAAAAAGTTTAAGAGACAAGAAAAGGCCGTCGCACTGATTGCTCTGACTGGCTTCTTAGCTTTTACCATACTGACCACCTTGTAATGGCTTTGGAGCTACGACAGTAATGATTAAATAAAATGGGGTGGCCTAGAAAAGCCACCCCATTCGGGTTTATCATTACAAAATGAGACTTTGCACGAATGATGAGATGCAAGGCGCTGAGGGTGAGGGCGACGGGAGCGTACTAGCGTACGTGACCGAGCCCGAATCCCGAAAGCAACGCCGCAGATCGCATTCGTGCAAGGGCCTCAAAATTGTTACTTACGGCTCAGTAACTCCATTGAGCGGGTCACGAAGCTATCCAGTGCCTTGCCCTTGAGTAGGCCACTAGAAAGCAAACCGAGGTCAATCAGCTGCGAGATGATCTTGTGCTCCTCGCCAAAGGAACTGTAGATCTCCTTGAGCTTTCCCTCTATCTCCTCAATCTTTGAGTGGGTAGATGAGAGGTCGTCCCGAAGGGTTTTCTTCTCCTCATCACTCAGCTTCTCATCGCCCAACTGCTGTTGAATGGCCGAGACACGTGCCTCTTGTCCACGCTTATCGGCCAGCAGAGCCGAGTAGTCGGGGTGATCCGTCTCATTGAATACCAAAGCGATTCCCTGCACTAGAGGGTGGTCGAGATTCAGGTTCAGCACATAGCTATCCGGCATCTCGCCATAGAAGTTCATCCCTTGCTGCATTGCCGCCATCTCCTTCATCCTACGCATATACTCCCCTTGCACTAGTAGGATAGGCTTCGCATCACTGCCCTGATGACCCGTCTGCACCGAGATCATCACCTTATCTTCCTTAGGGAGCTGTGACTCAAAGAGCTGACGTAGAAGCTCCTGATCCTCCTCAGAGACGTCACTCTCCTTCTTCTCATCATCCGCCTTCCGGATCAAGTTGTCCAGCGTATCGCTATCCACCCTCACGAAGTGCGACTGTGCCAGCTTCTGCTCCAGCATACTAATCAGGTGAATATCCAGCTGCCCATCCATCAGAAGTACATCATACCCACGGGCATTGGCCTCTTTGATGTAGCTATATTGCTGCTCCGTATCCACCGCATATAGATAGACCACATGCCCCTCCTTATCGGTCTGGTTGGCAGAGATCAGCTCCCGATACTCCTCGAGCGTAAAGTACTTCTTCTCCGTATTCTTGAGTAGGGCAAACTTCTCTGCCTTTTCATAAAACTTCTCTTGCGTGAGCATACCATACTTCACGAAGAGGTCCAGCACCTCCCACTTCTCCTCAAAGTTCTTGCGGTCCTCCTTAAAGAGCTCCGTCAGCTTATCCGCCACCTTACGAGTGATGTAGGCCGATATCTTCTTCACATTGTGATCCGCCTGCAAATAACTCCTCGATACATTTAGTGGAATATCTGGCGAATCAATCACCCCATGCAGTAGCATCAAGAAGTCTGGCACAATCCCCTCTACCGAATCGGTGACAAAGACCTGATTGCTGTAGAGTTGGATCTTATTCTTCTGCAGATCCATATTGCTCTTCACCCTAGGGAAGTAGAGGATACCAGTCAGATTGAATGGGTAGTCGATATTGAGGTGTATCCAAAAGAGTGGCTTCTCACTCATTGGGAAAAGCGTCTCATAAAACGCCTCATAATCCTTATCTTCCAGCTCCGAAGGCGCCTTCGTCCAGAGCGGAGCCGTCTCATTGATCACCAGATCCTCATCGGTCTCCACCTCCTTGCCATCTTTCCACTCCTTTTTCTTACCAAAGACAATGGGCACAGGCAAGAACTTAGCGTACTTCTCCAGTAGCTGGCGGATACGCGTAGGCTCCAAAAACTCCTTACTCTCCTCATCGATGTGAAGGATAATGTCGGTACCCCGTGGGCGCTTCTCCGCTACCTCCATCTGAAACTCAGGGTTGCCCTCACAGCTCCAGCGGATACTCTCCTCTTCCTCTTTGTAGCTCTGAGTGTAGATCTCCACCTTATCCGAGACCATAAAGCTCGAGTAGAAGCCCAGTCCGAAGTGCCCAATGATATTGGCAGCATCGTCCTTGTACTTCTCCACAAACTCCTCCGCTCCACTGATGGCGATCTGATTGATATACTTCTCAATCTCCTCCGCACTCATCCCCACACCGTGGTCACTGATGATCAGCTTGTCGCCATCGATCTTCACCTCCACCTTCAGGTCCTCAAGGCTACCCTCGTATTCCCCTTTATTGGCGAGGGTCTTCAGCTTCTGCGTGGCATCCACTGCATTGGAGACAATCTCACGGAGAAATATCTCATTGTCGCTATAAAGAAACTTCTTGATGATAGGGAACATATTATCACTCTGCACCCCTATCTTTCCATTTTTTACCTGTTCGCTCATATTATATATTGTATTGAATTGATGTTACACTACCCCATAATATGCAAACTTAGTGCCAATAGGGGGCCATAAGGGGAGCAACTGACAATATGGGTAAAAAATAAGCGAACCATACCATCACGGTACGGCTCGCCTCGACAAAGTTTTGAAAAATTCGTAGCGAGACCGGGGTACGATCCCGGGACCTCAGGATTATGAATCCTGCGCTCTAACCAACTGAGCTATCTCGCCATTCCAAATTTGCAATGGCAAAGATACATAAAATATCCAATGTGCCAAACCCCGGCTCATTATTTTTCCCAGGGGTTACCCATTAGGAGTGTATTCATAACTTAATGACCCTATAAAATAGGAGAAAGTAGTGGTTCAAAAAAACCATTTATAACAAACTGATATTCAACATTATATAAACGCAAAAACTGAGTTGCAACTAAGCGATCGGCGAGTTGCAACTAAGCAAATGCCGAGTTGCAACTAAGCAAATGCTTTGTTGCAACTAAACTTTTGACCACATAGCTGTTGCTTTTTTAGGCTGTTGTACGAAGACCATCTGCCCTCTTATTTGTGGTACGGATTTGTCCGTGGTGTTAACTATGCAATCCGTGTACGTGTAACAGTACGAATAATCATATCCCAGCTGTTGAGGATAATGTAGTAATGACCTCCCCTCGCGGGAGGTCAGACGGATTCTAGCCCCGAATCGGAGGGGCGAATGCCCCGAACGACTCGGGGGTTATGAAGCCCCCCACAAATTACGACCCCTTGCGGGTCGGACAATAGGAGCTAGGACATCAAAATTAGTCCTAGAATAGGTTGTCCGACCCGCAAGGGGTCGTGGGATGGGCGGTGGATGGTCGTTAATCCCCCAGTCGTTCGGGCTTCGCCCTCCGACAGGGGGCTAGGATCCGTCGGACCTCTCCGAGGTCCTTAGCTATCTAATTGATACACGATTTAACTTTCTAATGCGTAACCCCTGTGTCTAATGCGTATACCCTACAATATTTCAGATTAAATGGTTAAAGCACGAAAGGCAATACCTATAAGTAGGTAGCTACTAGTGGCGACCACCCACGAAAGGTTTCACCCACAAAGGCAAGCAATATTTAGTTAACAAAGAAAATACGGCAGACAAAATCACACAACACATCCCTCAATGTCCAAAACACAACAACATAGTGGACGAAAAAGGAGTGCAAAATATACCCATTAAAGGCTATAGAAGTAGATTTGGATTGCCCGTAACTTTGCAATTTAAAGAAAACAATAGACAAATCATTTATAAAAGAGTTCAACTACATGATCAATCAAAAATTCAAGCACCACCTCCGTGTGATGCTAGGGTTATTTCTCCTTCTTGCGCCCCTTACCCTCGAGGCTGCCTCCGAGCAGAGTAGTCCACGCAAGTCGGTCACCGTCGTGGTGGTAGAGCAGGGCACCAAAGAGCCAGTTATAGGGGCTGTGGTCCGTGCCGAGGGAGCCACCACCCCACGAGTTACCGGTATTGACGGCGAGTGTACCCTCACCTTCACCACGGCTGTAAGCCGAGCTAAGTTCAAGGTAAGCTTCATGGGCTATAAGACCTTTGAGGAGGTAGTCCCCTTCCATTCAGAGACCATCACCATTGTTCTCACCCCCGATAATGAGGTGCTCGACGATGTGATCGTCACCGGACAAAAGCGATACACTTCCGTACTACAGCAGGCCGTCGCCATTGACACCAAGTCACTTGACAAAAGCACCTCCATCTCGCTCGGCAAGATGCTAGAGCAGATACCAGGAGTGAGCACCATCAGTGCCGGGAGTAGCATCTCCAAGCCAGTGATCCAAGGGATGCACAGTAGCCGAATAGTACTTATTAATAATGGTGTACGCCTAGAGAGCCAAAGCTGGGGTACAGATCACGCTCCCGAGATTGATCACACCGGTGCCAGCATCGTAGAGGTGATCAAAGGGGCAGAGAGCGTGCGGTATGGGCATGGAGCCATTGGCGGGGTAGCCCTTTTCAATCAAGCGCCCCTTCCCTTTGGCCACGATCGCTTTTATATCAAGTGCAAGACCAACTTAGGTTATGCTACAAATGGTCGCGCCTACGATGGAGCCGGCTCTTTAGAGATGGGGTATAAGAATTGGGGTCTCCGCCTGCATGGGATGTATCAGAAGTCGGGCGACTACTCCACTGCCGAGTATCTGCTCAATAATACCGGCTTCAACAACATCAGCTTCTCTGGCTATGCAGGATATAAAAGAGATCGCCTCACCGCCACCCTCTTTGCCTCCCTCTACACTTCCCGAAGTGGTATCTACTACCTCAGCGCCATCTCCGATATCCAGCAGCTGCTCAATCGCTTCGAGATGGGGCGTCCCGAGGAGAGCACCCTCAAACCCTTCTCCTATACCATAGAGCCACCCTTCCAGCAGTCACAGCACTTCACTGCCAAAGCTGAGGTGGACTGGGATATCGCCGAGAAGCACAACCTCGAGGTAAAGGTATCCTACCAAAACAACCTCCGACAGGAGTTTGAAAACCGCAAGCGCGACGACCTCTCCTGGCTACCAATGCAAGACCTCGTACTCACCACCTACGCCTCCGATGCTGCATGGAGTGGCACGTGGAACGAAAACCACAGCTCCCAGGCAGGCGTGTCGGTGATGTACCAAACCAATTACAATAAGCCTGGCACCAAGCAACCAGCCTTTATCCCCAACTACGCCAGCCTCACCATGGGCATCTTTGGTATCCATAAAGCCACCTTTGGCAAGCTCCAAACTTCAGCCGGACTGCGGTACGACTACCGTGCCCTCGACGTCTACGGCTACACTAGTGTCAATAGCTTCAAGAAGTACCACGAGTTTAAGCTCTACGCCAGCGTCACCGGTAGTCTCGCCGCACACTATCAGTTCAACGACCACTGGACCGCACGTGCCAATGTGGGGCTTGCATGGAGACCACCAGATATCAATGAGCTCTACGCCACCGGGCTTCACCACGGCACCTACTGGGTGGTAGGAAATAGGGATCTACTCCCCGAGATCGGCATTAAGCCGGTGATCGGAGCCACCTACCGCAATGATTGGATCATCGTAGAGCCCAGTGCCTTCTTCCAGCACGTACACAATTATATATACGATAATATCGGGCAAGGGCTCGACCGCTACCAAAACCACCCCAGTGGTAAGTACCCACGATTTATCTACGAGCAAGATGATGCCCGCCTCTTCGGAGGGGATATCCTCACCACCATCCGACCCTTTGAGGGCTTTAATATTATGCTCAAAGGGGAGTGGATCAATGCCCGAAACATCACCCACGATAGCTGGCTACCCTTTATGCCCTCCGACCGATATGGGCTAGGGCTCAGCTACGAGCGCGACTTTGGGAAAGACCAAAAGTGGCACGCAAGTATCGCCTTTGATAGTAGCTACGTGACCAAGCAAAAGCGATTCGACCCCGATAAAGACCTCGCCCCCGACTCCCCACCAGCCTACTTTATCGCCAATGCCAATGCCGAAATCTCCTATGCCCTCCCCAAGGGAAGGTCCGTTAAACTAATGCTTATGGGCGACAACATCTTCAACGCCCTCTACAAAGAGTATACCGATCGCTTCCGCTTCTTCGCTCACGCAATGGGAGCTAAGTACACCGTTCGTACCATCATTGAATTTTAAAGACCAAACTATATGAATCAAAAGATAAACCTACTACCCCTCTTCCTATTCACCGCAACAGTGCTGGTACTCAGTAGCTGCCAAAGATTGATGGAGGAGCTAGTCAAGTCGCCCGAGCCTTATATCGAGAATATCGTGGAGGGGCACGAGCAGATCTACTCTATCCAAGCCATCCTCCGACTAGCACAGCGACAGGAAGACCCCGACAACGACATCAGCTTCGAGCCCTACTACTATCGGGCTTACGACCTAGATGATTCCGAGGAGTACCCCTACCCCGTCTATCAGGAGATAGAGATTCGCAAAAACGACGAGGGGAGCCTCACCATCACCAGTGAGCGAGAGCACTTCGATGTGGTGAAGAGCGACAAGTTTTGCTACGCACTCGAGCTAAAATACTACGACATCAATAACAAGCTGATCAATCACCAATTCTCACGCTGGTACCCCCTCAAGGGGACTCAGCAGAATGATGCCGGAGGAATCGACGACCCCAATTCTACCCTACTCGTGCACCAGCACTTCTTCACGGTAGATAACTACTCACTCTATGGCATGCCCAACCTTTTCCCCATGACCTTCAACGCCACAGATAGCTCGCAGGATAGCCTTTTCATCGGCAAGTTTACCTTCAAGCGGTCGGGAAAAGAACTGGTACCCGCCTCACGTACCTCTACCAATAATATCTTTGTGCCGGTAGGGAAAGAGGAGGAGCCACTCCGTTACAGCTACGCTATGTCGCAAGAGGCGGCCAAGCTCTATGCCACCAACAAGGTATCGGAGCCCTACACCCCACAAGGCTCCTCACAAAGCTACCGACTCTATCAGACGCTCGATAGCTATGATATGTCGTGGAAGATAGTACCACAAATCTTTAGCTACGAATACCGTGACACCGACCCTGTAGAGGAGTATCTCGGCACCGAGCTAGAGGACCAAGACGACCTCGGACGTATCCGAACTGGCCATATCGTGGGACTACTTAGGTTCCGCCGAAAAATCAATGAAGCGGGCGACCTCTTCCAAAAAGAAGCACTTGGATTTAAGGGCATCCTCAACTTCCACGAGGCACACATGCAATTCCAAATGGGCATCCGTATCGCACACATTATCAATGATAATGAGGCGAATAAAAAGAATTACCGCTTCCCCTTTGGTAAGTATCATCAAGACCTCAATGCCGAGGGCTCTGGGCTACAAGCCATGGCCCCCAATAAGTACAATGAGATCGATCGCGAGTGGAGCAGCTACGATATCAGCTTCCCTATCCCCTTCCGCGTCATTGCCGATGCTACGGGTGACCAAAGCACCTTTGTGCACGACATCAAGGCGGTCTACCCTAATGCCGATGAGAGCCAGCTTCGCCGAATGTTTTTCGACGACACCGCTCGCTTCTTCAATCGCAAAGCCAGTTTGATATTCTAATCACCTTTTGAGCAGATCAATAACTCTATGAAATATAAAGCAATCCTACTCACTACACTTCTAGCAGCACTCCTTCTATCTGGGTGCCAGAAGTTTGTATTCTTTGATGTCTCAGTACCTGAGGATCGCAATCCCTTGCTCATCTCCAAGGTACCTACCACCGAGGCCGATGTCTACTTCAATGAGACCACCCGCCTACTGATTGATAAAAATCGGCAGCCAGGCCCTAACCTCGATGAAGGTGGTGCCCTCGATAATTGGGCCACCTGCCTAGTGATGATCAAGGAGGGGCACGACCACGGACAGGGCAAGCTACACGGCAACTACGTCTACCCCAATGCCCCTTGGAAGCAAGAGCAATTTGCAGTGATTCGCAACACCACCTCCGGAATCACTGTAGAGGTCGATAGACGCTCCACCGCCACCTTTCTCGAGGCTACAGCCAATAAAGAGCTCCAAGAGAAGCAAGGTGTTGGTCCCGATTACCTCCGTGTAGTGGGTGGGCAAAAGCGCCTCTGGGGCCTTTGCTTCTACTTCTATAATAAGGATGGCAAGCTCATCAACGACAATATCTACGAGCACTCCGACCAATATCAGATATTCTTCTCCATCAGCGACCTAGACGATAAGGGACAGCCCTACGACGTAATGGACGTACGCTTCCGCAATGGGGTGAGCGATGAAAATTATAGAAACCAAAATTACAAGCCGATGCCACTCAATATGGAGGCCTATAAGAATGAGAAGCCCATCCCCTCGGAGTATTTCCAAAACCGCAAGACCTTTGAGGAGCGGAGAGAGGTATCGCGTACAGTATTCCGCTACACCTATCGAGATACCTGGACTCAGGATGATATGGCCGATGGCGTTCGCACCCTCTACAATATCCGCCTACTCCCCCCTACGCTCCGCAGCGAGTACTTCCTAGCCTCTTGCCCACAGGACCAAGACAATGTAGGGCTAAAGGGACACCTCGAATTCGACTACCGCGGAGGCATCGAAAAGGTACTCGATGATAGAGAGCCGATGATCGAAGACTTCGATGGATTGCTACACAATGCCTACAAGCACGATGAGGCGGTAGACCAAAGGAAGTGGCCACTCCTCCTCGCACCACGACACAAGACCGATAACGAGGGCAAAGAGATCCTCGACGAAAATGGCAAGCCCCAGCTCCTCCCTGCCGAAGAGTATACCCGTATCGGTGGCTCTACCAATCTGCTACCACAGTTTTTCCTAGCAGTGAGGGTGATGAAGTGCGAGAAGGGACGCAAATTGGTACTCCCTAGCCGCGACGAAAGCTACTCAATCAATAATAAACCCCCACGCACAGGGTACATCTGCCAAGAGTTCGACAACCCCAAGATGGAGGCATCGGGCTGGCAAGAGGTGGTCCGCTTCAATATCCCGATCAAGGTCTACACCTCGGGCTTCGATAGCGACCCTGCCAATACCAATGAGCAAGAGCCCTACTACCTACACCTAGGGAGAGAGATAGGCCTTACCCCAGCAGAGGCCTTCCAAGCGGTTGCCAACCTCAAGACACACGGCGCTGCCGGCACTGGTGGCAATGGGTATGGAGCATGGTTCCTATAACCCTCCCCTTTGAATAGCATTATTTACTGAAAAGATATAAAGTTAGCATCTATGAATAAGCGAATAACTCATTTCACCCTCCCCTTCCTCATAGCAGTCCTACTCACCAGTTGCTTAGGGCTCAAGAAGGAGGAGATCGCCATGAAAGAGAAAAACCTGATCATTCAGGAGGTCTTCTACATCGGCACCGAGGACGAAGTCGTGTGGCCAAGCGGATTAAAGGGCTGGACCTCCTACAGCCACGATACCTATATACGTATCTACAATCCCACCAATAAGACCCTCTACCTCGATGGTCTTTGCCTGGCACGCTCCGCCTTCCAAAACGACGTAGCCATCGACCTCAAGGGCGATGAAAACTTTGCCTCTACCCACGTGGCGGTAGATAACCTCTGCATGTTCCCAGGTAGTGGCCAAGATTATCCTATCAAGCCAGGAGAGTACAAGACCCTCACCTCGGTAGCGATCAATCACACCCTAAATGTAGAGGAGCTATACGAGCGATACAAGTTTCAATGCTCACTCAGCTACGACAATGGCGACGGCACCTTTGGCACTAATATTGACCTTGGCAACGGCGTGAAGTACGCCAAGCAGAGCTCGCGCAAAGCATGCAACCTCGAAGGGGCCGACTTTGAGTGGCTCTCCCCACAGCAAATCCTCTACAAGTACCAGTTGGTGGATGAAAATAGTGTCCCCAATATGATCCCCCTCTTCGGTTCCTTTGGCTACCTGGATCAAGAGTTCCTCAGCAGTGCCCCCTTTGGCATTCCTACCAATCGCTCCATCCTGCTCCTGAAGCTAGGGGCAGCACCCGAGGAGCTAGACCAGCAAAAGTACTGGTGGGATTATGAGACCGGGCACCCAAGCCCCATGCATTCACAGGAGCTCCCCTACCACAAGGCACACCAAAAGGGCGATGCCCACGCCATCAGAGTGCCCAATGATTGGATCATAGATGCGGTGACCATCTGCGACCAAAAGGATTTCAAAAGACAGCGACTAGCCGATACCGTCGATGGTGGCTACACCAGTGTGCGGCAGAGTGGCAACGATGACAAGTCTTCCTACTACGGCTATGCTCTGCATCGCCGTCACGACGGAGAGGAGTTTGTGGACAACGACAATTCTACCATCGACTTCGAAAAGCAACCTGCCACCCTCCTCACCGTAAAGCCTGCGCCACTCCTATTCCCCAATATCACCATAAAGACTAAGAACGTCACCCTCACACTAGGTGATGAGCCCTATCAGCTCAAGTGGGAGGTGCGGCCACGCCGCTCCAAAAACCGCAAGACGAGCTGGACTTCGGAAAACGAAGCAATTGCCACGGTGGATGATAAGGGACGCGTCACACCAGTAGCAGTGGGAAAGACCGAGATCCACGGCTCTCTCTCCAATGGAGCTACCGACAAGTGCGTCATCACCGTAGTAGAGAAAAAGTAACAACTATTTATTAACATTCAAAACAAGTAAAGAACACTTATGAAACTAAAGAACTTATTATTGCCACTACTAACCCTATTGGCAATCATCACAATCAGTAGCTGTAAGCAAAAGGCGGACGACACGCCTACCGTAAAGACCACCATCAAACTCAGCCAAACGGCAATAGAGCTCGAAGAGGGTAAGTCTATCAAGCTAAATGCCATCCTTACCCCACAAAGCACGCAAGAGGCCATCACGTGGGAGAGCTCCAATAAGGAGATAGCCACCGTTGCCAATAACGGCATTGTAAAGGCGGTAAAGGCAGGAGAAGCTACCATCACCGCCAAGCTAGCCAATGGCAATGCCGCTACTTGTAAGGTGACAGTCACCGCATCAAAGGTGGCTCCAACCCCTACACCCGACCCAAATCAGGGAGGTGGCGATAAGCCTGGGGATAAAAAGATCCTCTACAAACTCCAATTTGAGCAACCCTCCTACACCGTTGAGAAGGGCAAGTCCATTCAGGTAAAGGCCGTTGTTACTGCTATCGGCAATAACGAGCTACCCAAGGAGATACAGTCCAAGGTTACCTACTCAGGAGGCAAAGTAATGGTAGAGGGCAAGGGAGAAGAACTACGTGCGCTTGTTTCCATCAATGGTAAGGTAGAAGGCAACGAACTAGGTAAGTGCAAGGTAAAAGCGGAGCTCGAAGGGGCTGAAGCAGTGGAGTGCGAAGTGGAGGTGATCGAAGCAAAGTTCGAGATCCCAGCCGGAGCAAAGATCGCATTTGAGTACGATGATGAGCTGATTACAGAGCTCAATTTCAGCGAATGGGACTCCGCAAAGTGGGTTACCATTGTCTTCGTTGATGCCAATAACCAAAAACTTGATATCGAAGGACTATCACAAGACGACTTTGAGCACGAGATCCCAAAGGTGAAGGACGATAAGGGCGGTGAGCACCCCCTCATCAAAATCGACTTCTCCGGATGGGGACCTAATGGATTCAAGGGAACAGGAACCGTCAAGGTAACCTTCAAGAAGAATACCGACTACACCGGACAAATCAAAGTAACCGTGAAGTAACCCTTCCCATCACTTTAACTACAGAAGAGCTGTGCAGGAGAGATACCTGCACAGCTCCCTTTTTCTTTACGCCAAATTATTACTCTCTTGCAGAGAAGGTGGAGATAAAATGAGAATGTTGCACGAAGTGCCATTCTCGCACATTTGCTTCAAATGTGTTGAGACTTTGCACGAAGGATGAGATGCAAGGCGCTGAGGATGAGGCCGAAGGGAGCGTACTCACGTACGTGACCTAGGCCGAATTCCGAAAGCAACGCAGCAGATCGCCTTCGTGCAACAGTCTCAAAATAGTACGCCCACTGCCTCTCAGCGGTGAGCGTACACCCGTTCCTAGAAAACTAATGGAATTGTTAAAGCTCTGGTATGATCAGTATAAGCTTTATAGTTACCAGGGAAGAAGGAGGATTAGAACTTGATCTTTGTCCACGCCAGCTTGCTGGTATCAGCTCCTGTGAGGCCTTCCTTCTTCTGGATATTTCCGTCGTTGAGCGTTCCCTTCACCTCTGCATCAGCAGGGGCAGTGGTAAGTAGGGAGGTGTACTCTACCTTGGTACGGGGGTCGGCAGCACCCTTTTTATCCGTGAAGTCGAGGACATTTTTTACCTGCCCTTGTCCCTTAATAAGGGCATTTTGGATAGTAGCGATGGCACCACGGCGTATCTTGATCACATCGTCGCACATAAGGGTAGCATCTGTAGAGGGCTTGGCATTGAACACAAAGGTGACATCCTTCACGGTGAAGTTGGACTGTGGCTTGCCCTCAGGGGAATTGCCATCGTGATTGCCATCGGCCTCTATACCACGTGGATCCTTCTCGGTACTGGAGTGGTTTTCGCTCCATAGTCCGTAGGCATTTTGGAGGGTACCGCTGTAACCCTCGGTGAAGTCGAACATATCGTCATCGGCATTAACCGAGACGAAATTGGTAACGTTGACCGTACCACCAAAGAACTCGATGGCATCATCGGCACTCTCACGCACAAGTACATTGTCGATCTTGGTGCCATTACCTACAGCATTGAGGGTAAGCCCATTGTGCTCGGTATTGGCATCGTTTTTGGCTCCGGTATAGTCAAGGATAAGGTAGGTGATGACTCCAGAATTGTCATCGGCCTTATCGCCACCGTAAGGCTTAGAAGGGTCGATCTCGGTCTTATTGGTGCCACCATTGGTGATGGGGGCGTAGCCATTGATGATGAGACCACCCCAGTAACCTGAGTCGGCCTTATCGCTATTGGCGGTCATCACAACTGGCTTCTCGGCAGTACCATTGATAAAGATTTTACCGCCTTGCTCTACGAGGATAAACTGGTCGAAACCTTTCTCTGCCTTGATCATGGTACCGGCAGGAATGGTGAGGCTAGCCCCAGCCTTTACTCTTACGGTACCAGAAAGGATATAGCTTTGAGCATCGAGTACCATTGCGTTGGTAATATCCCCTTTGAGTGGCTTCACTTGCACCTCGGGAGTGGGGTCGGGCTTTGGAGTTGGGGTTGGCGTTGGCGTTGGCTCGTCGCCATCGCATGCAACTAGTGCTACTGACAGCATGATGGCTGCCAAGAGAGAGGTCTTCAAATTGATCTTCATAATTACTTTTTTCTTTTTACTTGATAGTTATGTAATCTTGATTCATTCAAAAGTTGTAGGATAGT
The DNA here is from genome assembly GCF_022845615.1 of Porphyromonas somerae. Taxonomy (NCBI): domain Bacteria; kingdom Pseudomonadati; phylum Bacteroidota; class Bacteroidia; order Bacteroidales; family Porphyromonadaceae; genus Porphyromonas; species Porphyromonas somerae. Next base: position 2,099,595 of record NZ_AP025559.1, read on the forward strand.
CCCACACTAAAGCTAACGCCCTTTCGATACTCGCTCACCACTTGGGCTTCGGAGCCATCATTGGGTTGTTGCTTTCGGGTGTAGTGGCTATTGAGTAGGTTATTGGCTTTGAGCTTCAGGGAGAGTTGGTGGCTCAGTTTGGCCGACCCGACGAGGTTAAGGTTGGCTCTTCCTTGCTCCATAATATCGTATTGCAGTCCACCACGAGTGATACCTCTAGAGCCATAAGTGTGGATGCGGTCGCTAAAGTAGCTGAGCACCATGGCGAGGGTGTAGTGGCGCCACCCCTTGGTATAGGCATAGGTGAGGTCGGTATTGAGGAGCCAAGGGGAGGAGCCTTCGAGGGTGGCATTGCGGCTAGTCTCCTCTACATTCTCGAGTGGAATATGGGACCAGATGTAAGAGCCACTGAGACCTAAGTCGAGAGAGTGCTTGGAAGCAGAGAGAAGGGCAGTCTTTTGCCAAAGGTTCTTTTTGAACTCGAGCTCGATACCGGCGAGGTCTACCTTTGGCGCCGGATTGGCATACTCTTGAGCCCCTGAGCTAATGTAGCGGTCGACGCGTGCCATGGGGTTCTTGAGGTGCTTATAAAAACCGGTGACGGTGAGTATCTCGGTGGGGGAGAGGTAGTAATCCCACTTGAGGTCGATATTCCAGAGGTCGGAGGGCTTGATATCGGGGTTACCGATGCTTACGTAACCTATATTGACGTACTGGTAGAGGGAAATCTCCTTTACCTGAGGGAGTGTGTAGCTCTTGGAGAGACTGAGTCGGAGTGCCTGCTTATCGGTGAGGTCGTACTTAAGGTTGAGGGAGGGAAGGAGGTAGAACTTATTGATTTGGCTATCTTGCTTCTCCTTATCTGCTTGTCCGTATTTCACGGTGAGGTCTACCCAATCGGCACGGAGACTAGCTTGTAGCATTAGCTTCTCTAGTAGTGGAAAGGTCCCCTCGAGGTAGGCACCGTGTATTTGCTTCTGTGAATGGTACCAGAATTCCTCGCCCTGCACTAAGGTAAAACCGCTAGGATTGGCCTCGGTGCGGAGGTTCTGACTATTGTAGAAGTCTCTATCCCAATCGAATTGGTCGATATTGCTCTCCATAATCGACTTGCCGGAGACGGGGTCGTGATTATACTCTCGAGAGGTGAAGTGGTGGTCGACGTACCGGCCAATGTAGCCTAACCGCAGGTAGCTCTCCTTATTAAAGCTCCACTCAAGTGCCGCCTTGGCATTGTAGTCATTTTCGGTGAGGGAGGAGTAGAATCGGCGGTTGGTGTTGCTCGCCATGGTGACCCACTTAGTATCGTCGCCTTGGCCCTCGCCAGAGAGGTAAAAGAGGCGACGGTCGGGCTCTTTGGCTCGCATCAGATTGAGCGAGGTGCCGATATTGAGGTGCAGCTTATCGCTGAGGCTCCAATCGGTATCTAGCTGGTTGACGATGAGGAGGTTGTCATTGGCCTGCTGGCGGTACATACGTACGAGGCCATCATTTTCATTGGCAACGTAATCATTACCTTTTAGCTGAGCTACGTACTGGTTATTGGAGTGGATGGTAAGTAGATTGTACTCTAGCTGATGCTTTTTACGCAGGTCGAGAGTGGCATTGAGGAGTGCCATCTGTCGAGTGGTGATCTCGGAATTGGGTCCTTTTAGATCGACTGAAAAACCTCCAATAGGGGCTAGGGTGCGATTGAGTTGCTCGGTATGTGAGTGGTCAATGCTGTGATTGGCGACTAGGAGGAGTGAGAGGGCATTTTCACTAAAGTTGAAGAGCTTGCCGGCGGAGAGCCCAAATCCGTGGTCGATAGGGCGGTTGTAGGGCTTGGGCTGTAGCTTATTTTGAAACTGATAAGGGGTACCGGCAGGGAGCTTAGTGAAGGCACTATAGGTGCCGTCGGCGGGCTCTTGTGTACGGGAAATGCCGAAGTAATTAGTGCCATCTTGGCGGTAGAAGGTATTTCCCATCACGGAGGTATTGACTCCGCCGGAGAGGCTGATATCTAGTAGTTTTTCTCCGAATAACTCTTTGGAGGAGATGTCGATGACGGCACCTCCAACATCACCTCCGTGGGTGGCACTAAAGGCTTTCTGCACCGATATATTTTGTATCATATCGGTTTCAAACATATCGAGTGCAATATTCTTGTACTCTGGGTCGTCGGAGGGGATGGGGAAGCCATTGAGGTAGGTGGCATTGTAGCGGTCGCCCAAACCACGCACAAATACATTCTTCACACCTTCTTGCTTGCTGACTCCTGAGATCTGAGCGACGGCGGCCTCGGCATTGCTGATACCTTTACGCGAAAGCTCCATAGCACCGAGGGCTTTCACGGCGAGGAGCGATTGCTTTTGCTCAAGGAGAAGGAGGTTTTCGGACTCCCGATTGGCCTTGGCGGTGACGATAAACTCTTGCAGCTGCTCTGTGCTGGCGTCAAGAGCAACCTCAATAGTAGTGATTTCATTGGGTCGGATTACGAGCTCCTCTACTTTGAGGGTATTATAGGAAATATAACTGATCACTAGAGTGACTGCGCCCGCTTCAACCCCTTCGATCTGAAAGTGACCGTCGAGGTCGGTGACGCCACCTTTGGTTTGCCCCTGAACCACTACCTTGGCTCCGATAAGGGGCTCTTTATTGCTACGGTCGACTACGGTACCTTTTATGGCACCCCCTTTATCCCCGTCGGGCTCAGATGCATTGGCAAAAATGGGGGTGAGCAGTAGGAGAGCTATGAAAATTCTAATTAGTTTCTTCGGCATACAGTGCTTGTGAGTTGGATAAAAACTTCTACTTCTTTTTTCACAGTGCAAAGGTGGCACTTGTATGTTACACTGACGTTAACTGCATCAGAAGTTTAGGTGACAAATAAAAGACCTTCAGGAAGCTCATGGGAGCGTTCCCGAAGGTCTCTTGAAGCCGGTTTATAAGTCACTGATATACAAACCCCTATAAAAGCAAAAGTTTAGTTGCAACTAAGCATTTGCTTTGTTGCATCTCGGCGATTGCTTAGTTGCAACTCGCCGATCGCTTAGTTGCAACTCGCCGATCGCTTAGTTGCAACTAAGTTTTTGCCTTGCTCATAGGGGTGATTTTACGATGGGAGATGGATTGGAAAACAGGGGGCTTACCATGTGGATTCTTCGTAGCAACTATTAATAAGGAGCTCCGCAGAGGTCCTTACCCGTTTCTTTATCCCCTCGTTGGTTCGGGGCCATCTGAATGGTGGCTACTTCCGACTCTTTTCGATCCGTCGGAGAGCCTCTTTGGCCGCGTTTTGGTGTGCTTTCTTTTTGGTACTTCCTACGCCGATGGTCTCCATTGGGTGGTCGGGGAAGTCGATTTGTAGCTGACAGCGGTGGATAAAGCCCTGAGCTTTATCGTACTTGGTATCGAGGTGGAGAAATTGGTAGGGCACCTTTTCTCGCTGCATCATGATGATCAGCTCCGTCTTGTAGTCCTCCTCTTTTTTCGCCACCACCTTCACATTTTTCTTAGAGACAATGAGATGACTGCGTACAAATTGTGCTGCGAAAGGGTACCCTTTATCGAGGTAGATCGCCCCCACGAGTGCCTCAAGGGTATTGCCGAGGAGGTCGGACCCCTTGATCTGTAGCCCGCTATCAGCATAGATAAGGGGCTCTAGGCCTAGCTTCTCGGCAGTGGCATTCATATTGGTTCGGCTCACCAAAAAGGAGCGGATATTGGTGAGCACCCCCTCCGACTCTTCTGGATAGAGTGCGAAGAGGGTATCCCCTACCGCAAGGTTGACCACACTATCGCCAAGAAACTCTAGTCGCTCATTGCTCCCGAGATTGCCCACATTTTCATAAGATCTGTGGGTAAGGGCCTGCTCGTAGAGCTGGGGGTCGCCCAGTTCGGCTTCTACCAATTGTTCGAGAATCAATTGTCGCTCCGATTTGTGAGCCACTGGTTGCTTCCTCAGCTTATTGAGGTGTAGAAATCGCAGGATTTCTGCTACAAGGCTACGGTACTTCTTCATATTTATCAGGTGAGAACCCACGCTCTAGGGGGAGGGATTACTCCTCGTATTTCTTGAAGATCACCGAAGCATTGTGCCCGCCAAAACCAAAGGTATTAGAGAGGGCTACTCTGATGGGTCGCTCTTGCTTATGATTGAAGGTAAAATTGAGGTTATAATCAATTTCGGGGTCTTGATCCTCCTCAGCATGGTTGATGGTAGGAGGAATGACACCTTCGTAAATCGCCATCACGCAGGCAAGTGCCTCAATAGCTCCTGCAGCCCCTAGTAGGTGGCCGGTCATCGACTTGGTACTGCTGATATTGAGCTTGTAGGCGTGCTCCTTGAATACCTCTTTGATGGCCTTTGCCTCGCTGATATCTCCCACTGGAGTGGAGGTGCCGTGGACGTTGATATAGTCTACATCTTCGGGTTTTAGTCCGGCATCATCAAGGGCATTTTGCATCACCAGCTTGGCCCCTAGCCCCTCTGGGTGTGAGGCGGTGAGGTGGTAAGCATCGGCAGAGAGTCCACCGCCCACTACCTCGGCATAGATGCGGGCTCCTCGTGCCTTGGCATGCTCATACTCCTCTAGGATAAGTGTGGCACTTCCTTCGCCCATCACAAAGCCGTCTCTACTGCCACTGAAGGGGCGTGAGGCGGTCTCGGGGCTATCATTGCGTGTAGAGAGAGCGTTCATGGCATTGAAGCCCCCTACCCCTGCTACGGTGATGGCAGCTTCGGCACCTCCGGTCACGATCATATCGGCCTTGCCGAGGCGAATGAGGTCGAAGGCATCAATGAGGGCATTGGTGCCCGATGCACAGGCGGATACGGTGGCGTAGTTGGGGCCGTGAAAACCGTACGCCATGCTGATATGCCCTGCCGCCATATCGGCAATCATCTTGGGGATAAAGAAGGGGTTGAAGCGGGGACCTCTCTCAGGATTGTAATCGAGCATCTCATCCTCAAAGGTCTTGATGCCACCAACACCACTGGTAAAGATCACGCCGATGCGGTTTTTATCGGCACTCTCTAGGTCGAGTCCACTATCTTTCAGCGCCTCCTCGGCACTGACGAGGGCAAACATGGTGTAGCGGTCGAACTTTCTCGCCTCTTTTCGGTCGAAATGCTCGGCCGGGTCAAAGCCCTTGACTTCACATGCAAATTGTGTCTTGTGCTTACTTGCATCCCAAAGTGTGATGGGGGCCGCTCCACTGCGTCCCGCTTTCATTCCCTCCCAAGTAGAGGTGAGGTCGCTCCCAAGTGGGGAGATGGCACCAAGTCCAGTGACTACTACTCTCTTTAGCTCCATAATATATAGTGTGTGAATATTTATATGTTGAACAACTTACTGACAACTCCAATATCAAAAAAGAGCCGAAGTGCCCCCAAAGGGTGCTACCCCATGCAGAACACTTCAGCCCCTTTTCTTTCCTCTCATAAAGACTGAAACACCAGCCTTTATGGAAGGCAGCAGAATGGATGATATGCAAGGCGCTGAGGGTGAGGGCGAAGGGAGCGTACTAGCGTACGTGACCAAGCCCGAATCCCGAAAGCAACACCGCAGGTCGCCATTCTGCAACTTCCTATTACTTTTGTTCGATAGCAGCTTGGATGTGGCTAATAGCGTCGCCAACGGTCTGGATGTTTTGAGACACCTCATCCTCGATGTTGATGTCAAAAACCTTTTCAAACTCCATAATAAGCTCTACAGTATCGAGAGAGTCGGCACCAAGATCATTGGTGAAGCTAGCTGCCTCAGTTACCTCGCTCGCGTCTACGTTAAGCTTATCTACGATGATCTCTATTACCTTGTCTGCAATTTCTTGTCTTGTCATGGCAAATCTTTTGTAATTTAGTTGTTGTCAATATCTCTAGTTGTATATATTCTCCGCAAATGTAGTTATCTTTGACAATGATAACTCATCAATTACGTCGCAAATATACACATATTCTGCACAACGGGTATATTGATGTGCATTTTTAACGTTATTTCATATGAAAACTATTGCAATATTTGCCTCAGGGAGTGGTAGCAACATGCAGAAGATAGCCGAATATTTCCAAGCTCACCCCGAGCTAGAGCTACAGATTGCCTGCGTGATCACCGACCAAAAAGAGGCGTATGTACAGGAGAGAGCCAAGACCTTTGGCATCCCCTCTCATTATCTGACCCGTGAGGAGCTGGGCTCTAGTAGCACCCTTTTGCCCTTGCTAGAGGGGTATCATGTGGATGCTATTGTGCTAGCTGGCTACTTGCGACTGATTCCGCCCTTTCTCCTCAGAGCCTACCCCGATAGGATCGTCAATATCCATCCCGCCCTACTCCCCAAATATGGGGGCAAAGGGATGCATGGGATGAATGTACATAGGGCGGTAAAAGCAGCAGGCGAGACCACCTCGGGGATTACTATCCATGTGATCGATGAGGAGTACGACCGTGGCACTACCCTCTTCCAAGCCTCAACAGAAATCTCCCCCGCCGATACGGCAGAGGAGATTCAGCAGAAGGTGCAGGTGCTGGAGCATCGTTACTTTGCCCCAACTATTGCGAAGTGGCTTACCACGCTTTGCTAAAGAGCGAAAGACGGGCCACTAGCCCCAGAGCACACCTGAATTGGTCGGGAGTACCTACGGTCAATGCCCCGCTGTGACCAAAGGTTTGGTAGGTACCACTTAGAAAGAAGTAGCAGTGCTGTCCCTCCATCGGATAGTACTGCAGAGCCGCCTGGTAGAGCTGTCTATTGAGCTGACTTCGCTCCGATTGGTCGTAGATCTTGGCGCGAGCAGTGTCGTAGATTCCTTTGAGTTGCAGCTGCCACTGAGGAGAGAAGCTGTAGCGAGCCTCTAGTACGGTGCTGAGGTTGTCGCACCGCTCTATCGCCTTGGCTGGAATGCCATGCCCTCTCAGCACACCTAGGTAATCGAGGTCAGAGTGGTAGTAGAGGAGGTCGAGATAGATATTAAAGCGACCAAAGTCCAGTTTTTGTCCCGTCCCGATGGTAAACATCTTCTTTCCCTTTGCCAAGGGGGCAAAAGCGACCGCATACCTTAGCTGAAGTTGGCGGTCGAAGTAGCTACTATTCCACGCCATCGCTCCCATAAGGGGAAAGCGCAGTGCCACAATATCATCGTGTCCAAAGGCCTCCCTCTGCTCCCGAGTACGGCTATTGGTAACCTGCAGAGCCAGCTCCTGAGTTGGTGAGAGCTGAAAAGAACTACTCACTCCCGTGAGGTAGCAGGTGATTTGATTGCCATACCAGCTAAAGTCGTAGACATCGATGGGGTACTCCTGAAACTCAAATCCCCCCACCAGCTTAGCATGCCGACCCACTGTCACCGCCACTCGGTCACTCGCCTGATACTTCAAGAAGGCGTAATCGATCGCATTGCTTAGGTTTTCGAGCCGATAGATCGTAGCATCCTTATTAAAACGCTGCACATACCGATAGGAGAGTTTCGGGGTGAACCGCCCCTCTACACCCACCATCAAGTGGTCAAAAGCGAAGCGACCGCCCGTCGTCTCCTTAAATGGCTCCACACCCTCTACTCGATACCCACCTCGGGTGTGTACCTCCAGATTGAAGTGGCGCCCACTCTCCTGAGCATTTCCCTTCACAGTCAATGAAATTAGGCAGAGCCCAACTAACCAAGCTCTTCTAAAAACTCTTCCCAACATAAATCTTACATCATTCGTATTAAGAGACAAAGCACACAAGAAATACAAAGAAGCGAATTACCTCATTCAGTGCTCTCTTTGCATCGCTTGGAGATCCTCGAGGGTAAAGGTGATGAAGACCATTGACATCTCGTCGTCTTCCTCTACAAAGTAGCCGATCAGACCATCGCCAAGGTCCACCATATCGCTATAGGCACTCATACCAGGATTGATCACCACTGCATCGCTCCACTGCTGGCGATAGGGGTCATAGCCGTAGAGGGCGCCGTCCCACCGCTTATTAGGTCCATACGGAAGCGAGTGGAGTAGCATCTTCAGTCCATTTTGCTCCATCAGAAGTGGGGCACCGTTACAGGCGGGGTCGTGCAGACCGGCATAGTCCTGAGTAGGTTGCCACGTCTTTCCCTCATCGTAACTGACTCTAAAGATACGATCTCCCTTGTGGGGGTTACGGATGCTCATCAGCACCGCTCCATCGGGCATCACGATCACCTTTGATTCATCGCCACCAGCATAGGCTCTTTCCGAAACCTGCCACGTCTCCCCCTCATCGTCGGAGTAGACCAGGTAGTTATCCAATCGGTAATTGGCATCGGGGCGAATAGCAGTGACAAACATGATACGACCACTCTCCGTCACGGCCCCTTGACCCGAAGCACAGAAGGCACTCCAGAATTGGCTCCTCTGTGGGTCGGTACATTCCGAGCCGTAGATAAAGTGGGTGATGTCGCGTGCGGGGCTCCAGGTGGCACCATCGTCGTCACTGGTCATCATATAGGTAGGCATCGGGGTATCGGGACGACCGTGCCAAAGCCCTTGCCCACCAATAAAGAGCATCACCAGCTTACCACTCTTCGCCTGCACAACCGCCACATCGCCATACCCTTTGCCGTGACCAGTGCCACGAATTAGGATCTCAGGCTCGCTCCAAGTCTTGCCATTATCAAAGCTGCGACGCTGTATAATGTCTATGTCCTCGGGGATATCGGTCTGATTGAACTTCCGTCGGTCGGCAAAAGCAAGAAGCACCCCACTCTGAGCCTTGTGAATCACAGGGATACGGTAGTTGCGACTACCTCCATCACCAGGCACAAATAGTGGCTTGTACGATCTGAAGAAACGGCGGAACGTCTCATCGCCCACCTGCTTTGCCTCCACAGTCTGTCCATTGAGCGACAGCTCCTTCATCCTACAGCGTAAGATGTGGTGTGGCGAATAGTGCTCGGGTGTAGCGAGGTTGGCGGAGAGGTAGAGTACCTTGGCCCCTTCGTACGCCTTTCCTGTTAGCGTTGCTTCGCACCAACTATTGAGTGGGTGAGTGGCATACTTCACTCGCCCCTTGTAATCATCCAAGTCACGCACCGCAAGAGAATCGGAGCTCAGAATCTCCAGACTCTCTATCAGTCGTTGGCTCTCAGTAGGAATGGCGAAACGGAGCTGTAGCTGATCGCTACGCTTCAGCGGCTCCTCTAGCTCAATGGCTAGGAGCGTCTTGTGCTGCGCTCCCGCCTCCACTCCGTGGCGAGAGGGATAAACCTTGATGCCCCCCTCTTGAGCAGAGAGTAGGCAGGTAGAAAAGAGTAGTAAGGTGGCGAATAGGAGTCCCTTTTTCGTCATCATATACTTATAGTGCTAGATTGTCCTTCTCAATATCCTTAAAGTAGCGGTAGGTAGCCACACGTAGTTCGCCACAAGCTGCTTCGTCGCAAACAATGATACCGTGAGGGTGTAGCTGTAGAGCCGAGATGGTCCACATCTGGCTGATGCCGCCCTCTATTCCTTGTTTTAGTGCCGTTGCCTTCTTCTGTCCGTTGGCAAGGATCATCACCTCATTAGCATCCATAATGGTGACTACGCCCACGGTAAGAGCGGTCTTAGGCACTAGGTTGATATCATTATCGAAGAAACGAGAGTTGACCTCGATGGTATCCGAAGTGAGGGTCTTGATGCGGGTGCGTGACGAAAGTGAAGAGCCAGGCTCATTGAAAGCAATATGCCCATCCTCGCCGATGCCTCCGATAAAGAGGTCGATGCCACCGTAAGACTTGATCTTCTCCTCATACCGCTCGCACTCAGCCTGCAAATCAGAGGCATTGCCGTTGAGGATATTGGTGTTCTCCTTCTTGATATTGATATGGCTAAAGAAGTTGCTCCACATAAAGGTGTAGTAGCTCTGCTCGTGCTCCTTAGGAATACCGATATACTCATCCATATTGAAGGTCACCACATGCTCGAAGCTCACCTTGCCAGCCTTGTTCATCTCAATCAGCTCGTGATACATACCGAGTGGAGTAGAGCCGGTAGGGAGTCCTAGCACAAAGGGCTTATCGGCAGTAGGATGGGCATTATTGATACGCTCAGCCACGTGGCGTGCAGCCCACTTAGCCAGCAATTCTTTGTTCTCTTGGATAATTACTCTCATAACCTTTCTTTATTGTATAGTAAAAAATAGCGATGGAGTGCAGCGGTACCCCCTTCTAGGGCACGCTCCCTTCTCCATCGCTTCTGTATCAAAATATTATTTCAGCACCGCTTCGGCCATCACCCGACCTAGCTCCCATGCGGTTGCTTTATCCTCGGCTGAGGGAGCTTGGGAGAGCTTGATAGGGTCTGCCACCTTAGTCCACTTGCGAGCCTCAGCCCACTCCTCTAGTGGCTTGATGGTATTGGGGTTCCATGTGCCCGAACCAAAGACTGAATAGAGGCGGTCGGGGATATTGCGCTCTGCCAATTGGTAAAGCACATCTTGCACATTGGGCCACACTCCATTATTATAGGTAGGTGAACCGATGATGACACCCTTGTAGCGGAATACATCGGAGATCACCTGCGAAGCACTAGAGTAGCCCATGTGATGCAGCACCACACGATTGACCCCGTGTGCCCCTAGCGAACGACCGATCTCCTCGGCCAGCTCCTCCGTATTGCCATACATTGAGCCGTAGATCACCACTACCCCAGGCTCTGCCTCGTAGGTAGCCATCTGGCGGTAGAGCTCCAGGATCTCAGGGATATGCTTCCGCCATACCACCCCGTGGATAGGGGCAATCACCTCGATATCCAGCTTCAGTGCCTTATCCAGCGTCCGCTGCACAAAGCTACCGTACTTACCTACAATATTGGTATAGTATCTATGTGCCTCGGGCATATAGGTAGCGAGGTCATGCTGCTCATCCCAAAAGCCTCCATCAATCGCCCCAAAGGCACCAAAGGCATCGGCCGAGAAGAGGGTCTTTTCCTTGGCATCGTAGGTAAACATTACCTCGGGCCAGTGCACCATAGGAGCGAAGACAAACTGTAGCTCACGGCTACCGATATTGAGCGGAGTCTTTTCATCTACCTCCATAAACTTATCGGTGCATACGCCATACCCCTCGAGCATGGTCTTGGTCTTCTTATTGCCCACTAGAGTCACCTCGGGGTGCCGACGAAGCAGAAGACCGATCGAACCAGAGTGGTCGGGCTCCATATGCTGTACAATCAGGTAGTGCAGTGGCTCCCCATCCAAGGCACTATCTAGCTGCGAAAAGAAACGCTCCGAAAACTTTACATCTACGGTATCTAGCAGTACATTCTTCTCATCCTTGATGAGATAGTTATTGTACGCCATACCATGAGGAAGGGGGTAGAGATGCTCAAAGAGTGTCTGTGTTCTATCGTTTTGACCAAAGTAATAGGTCGAATCATTGATTTTGAGTTGATACTTCATATAGATAAAATAACTTTGCCTACACTAGGCAGGTAAATAACTACTTTTGGTATATGCTGTTGCCACCTCGGCGGTACTCCTTAATCGGCTGCTTGAAGCTATAGACAATCGAAGCTATCCCAATAATCACAAAGGGAATGCTGAGCCACTGGCCCATATTGAGGGTCATACTCTCCTCAAAGCCTACTTGATCGTTCTTCACAAACTCCACAAGGAAGCGCCCCACAAAGATCATCACCATCGCTACGCCAAAGATCAGCCCCTCCCGCTTCTGGGCATCACGCTTCCAGTAGAGCCACATGCAGACCGCAAAGACCAGTAGGTAGATCGCTGCTTCGTAGAGCTGGGTAGGGTGCGAAGGGGCGGAGAAGATAGGCTCTGCTCCTGCTTGCCACTGATGGATATTCTCAATAAAGCGGAAACCCCATGGCAGGTCGGTAGCATGGCCATAGATCTCGTGATTCATCAGGTTGCCGAGGCGAATCATCGCCGCCACTAAGCCCACTGGCACGCAGAGGCGGTCAAAGGTCCAAAGCATACTCTGGTGGCTCACCTTCTTGGAGTAGATCCAGATGGCGATCATGATGCCAATCACACCGCCATGGCTCGCCAGTCCCCCCTCCCACGTCTTGAGGATCTCAACGGGATTGGCCAGGTAATAGCTAGGTTCGTAAAAGAGGCAATGCCCTAGCCTCGCCCCTACAATGGTCGCAATCAGCACGTAAAAGACCAACTGATTGAAAGACTTCTCGGTGAGGTTTTCGTGCTTCCACATCTTGGAGAGAATGGTCCCACCAAAGACGATCAGTCCTACAGCAAAGAGCACGCCATACCAGCCAAGTCGCAAGCCCCCCGATTGGAAGATGATCGGATCAACCGTCCAAGTAACTACGCCAAGCATCGCTCGTTAGAATCGCTTACCGATGGAGAAAATCGTATTCCAATAGACATTTGGGGCGTCATTATTGAGAAGATTTCTGCCAGCAACAGCACCTAGCTCAAAGCTCCACGCCCCCTTGGTGATCCAGCGGTAACCAAGACCCACACCGAGACCAAACTGATTGGCTTTCGACTTCTCAGTGGTCATTATATGCTCAGGATCATTCACATTAAGGATACGATTAGAGACGTAGGTGTAATTGGTGTATGCCATATTACCCTCTACATAAAAGCCTCTGAGGGCATTACCACTGGTATTCTTATAGAAATGCCAACGCACGTAAGGAGAGATCTGGAAGTTGCCCAAGGTTTCATCTGCCTGATCGTTGTCGTTTTTAATATTGAAAGAGACCCTACCGCCCACCGATAAGTCGGTATTGATAGTGTAGTCGTAAGCCACCTCTGGGTGAAGCATCACAGTAGAGGTGATAAGATTGAGCTTCACCTCGTGAGGCTTCTCAGTAAGTAGCTTAAAGCCATTGTTGCCGTCATCGTAGCTAAGGCTAACGGTCTGTGCAGTAGCACCAAATGAGGCAAGCGCCACAACGGCAAGGGCAAGTATCCACTTTTTCATAACTTATGAATGTGATTGATATTAAACATCTAAACATTTACACCACAAATCTACTAAATTCCTACCACATTCCACTTCAATGGCGGTTATTTTACAGGGGCTACGCATCAGAAAGTTCTAACCGTATGTTTTTTAGCGGGGTGTCTATGAGTAAGACCTCGTGGGAGATCATTCATGGTAAGTCTCTTCTAATGTGTAACCCCCTCCAACGCAGGGTCGGAGTGGTAGTGGTCACATGAAAATTGTGTACCTTTGGAGAAAGATATTCATCATACCCATTTAATGTGTATATATGAAGCTACTGAGGTTTTTGCACAAATGGCTCGGCATATTTATGGCACCTTTGCTGGTGATGTGGTTTCTCACCGGCTTCTTTATGATCTTCTTTAAGGAGTATCCCCATGTAGAAAAAAAGCAAGCCTATGCTCTCTTGGACCCGATTGGGGCGATTGATTCTCTGCCAAACAGCACTCAGCTACTTGATTGGTACCAGACACATACCACTTCGGGTGCACAGTTAAGAAGAGTCTCACTAAAGCGAGAGGCGGGGAAAGCACAGCTCACTCTAGTGGGAAGTGAAGGAGAAGTGGCGATGGATCTTCTCACCGAGCAACCCCTGTCCGACACGCCACCAACACTCGAAGAAATAGCAACGAAAACAGCTAGAGTCACCGGCTATTCGCCAGCACAAGTTGATACTCTGCATCAGCTAACGCAGTGGTTGCCTTTTGCGTCACGTAGGGAGGACCTTCCTTTTATCAAAGTGTCGGTAGACGACCCCAAGTCCACCACCCTTTACTTCTCAGGAAAAAGCGGTCGGCTTCTACAGACTACCAATAGTAGCAACCGCTGGACCTCCTACATCAGTACTATTCCCCATTGGATTTACTTCTGGCAACTTCGGCAGCATGAAGAGCTTTGGCGCAACCTTTTTGTGGTACTCAGCATCATCGGTTGTGTGATGATTATTTCAGGACTGATCGTGGGGGTAGTCTGGACGGTCAAGAGTCGTCGCTCCTCCAAACGCCGCTGGTCGCCCTTTACTCTCAAGTCGGGGGCTTGGCTCTATTGGCACCATATTGCAGGGTTACTCTTTGGGCTAGTGGTGCTCTCCTGGATGTTTAGTGGGTGGATGACGGTACGACGATTGCCAAAATGGGTCGCTGGTTCTAACCCTAGGAGCGAACTCTTTGCTCTCTCTGAAAGCGGCACGATTGGTGCTGATGAGACACATCAGTTTGGGCAGATTCTTGCCCAATACCCCACAGCAAAGGAGATCACTTTCGCCCACTATATGGGGCGCCCATACTACCGAGTAGAGATGGGGGAGAAGATGGCAACATACCAAGTAGTTAATGGAGAGAAGGTCGCTCCATTGGCATTGAATAAAGACGAAGTACTGAGTTATCTACAAGGTCTTAGTCTAGGTATTGAGATAAAGACCGCACGAATCATGGAGCACTACGACGGGTACTATCTCCCGCAGCCAGGTGAAGGGAATTCGCTTCCTCTGCCTGTGGTAGAGGTGACCACGGCCGAGGGAAGCACACTATATGTGGCTATGATGGAGCCTACTGTAACGGTGCAAAATCGGGCGACACGACTCAATGATATTGTCTACCACAAGTTGCACTCCTATAAGTACGTGTGGGCATATCACCATCCTACGCTTAGGCTCTGCGTGATGTACTTTCTACTCACAGGGGGCCTTATCGTTAGTGTCACTGGATTGGTCAATGCTTGTCATGCCCTAAAGCGCACACTGAAGCGACGCTCTAAGACGCGCAAGAGATAGTCCTATATTTTTTGCTTCCTAGGTAGCTCAGAAGAGAGGAGTGCTTGCTTCAAAAAGAGGCCCTTGTAATCTACTGATCAACAACACTATATGAAGGCGAAAACTGAGTTGCAACTAAGCAATTGCTTTGTTGCAACTCGGCATTTGCTTAGTTGCAACTCGCCGATTGCTTAGTTGCATCTCAGTTTTTGGTCTCCTACGGGAGGGGTTGAGGAGGGGGGCAAGGTGCCTTATCGGACAAGTCGGACGGGTCGGAAGAGGGAGGTACAAGAAAAGGACCTCGGCAGAGGTCCTTGCTAAATAGGCACAGGTCAAGGCACGCAGTGCCGAAGACCTGTGTAAAAAGAGACACAAAATACCCTTACGACCCCGGTCAAGGGGTCGGACAACCCTATCTCTAGGTCTGACCCCTCAGCCGGGGTCAAGGAGGTATGGAATATGTTCTTACACACAGGTCGGAGGGGCAAAGCCCCTCCGACCTGTGCCTATTTATGAGGGACCTCTCCGAGGTCCTTACTCCCTTATCCTCAACAGCTTGTATATCATCATTCGTACAAAGGTCTCTTCTAAGTCTCTTCTACTACGTACCCCCTGGAGAGGAAACGGAAAGGTAAATGGCATTGAACTGGAGGAGTTTGCAACTAACTGTTATACAGGGAGGTATATTCCCGATCGACGAGACCCGGTCTAACCAATCGTTGAGACCCTGCCTCGGCAATTGTTGATATACTGTCTCTCGTTTCTATCTTATAGATCTATTCCTTTGATAGTGATCAACGCTTCCGTTGCGTTGGAGGGGTTACCCTATTTTGTTGGCTTGAGTAGAATCGTTTTATTTTTCCTATCTTTGTAAGGAGAAGGAAGTGAAATAACTATAGATATAACAACTACCATGAAACCAAAGAGAATCGGGATCCTCTCCTCGGGTGGCGACGCCCCTGGAATCAATGCCACCATACGTGCGGTGGCGAAAACAGCCATTCATGCACACGGCATGGAGGTACTGGGATTTATGGGCGGGTTTACCGGCATCACCACGAAGAATTATGTTGAGCTGAACATGATGAACCTCTCTAGTCTGCTCAGTATGGGAGGGACGATTCTGGGCTCCAGTAGAGACAAGGCTTTTCGTAAGGCGCTGCTAAAGCAAGATGAAGCGGTAGAGGAGCTAAAGAAGGCATGGAAGGAGCTGGGGCTCGATGCGATTGTCTGCATCGGTGGCAATGGCACACAAAAGACAGCTGCCGTGGTCTCGGAACTCGGTTTTAATGTGATTGGAGTGCCCAAGACGATTGATAACGATATCTATGGCACAGATATCACCTTTGGCTTTGACACCGCAGTGGGCATCGCTACGGAGCTAATTGACCGCATTCATAGCACCGCACAGAGCCACAATCGGGTGATTGTGGTGGAGGTGATGGGACACGAAGCAGGTTGGATCGCTCTCCACTCTGGTATGGCGAGTGGGGCGGATGTGATCTTGCTCCCTGAGCTAGGGTGCGACCTAGAGTTGGTGAAGGCGGCCATCCGCAAGCGCTATGAGGAGGGAAAGAACTATGCCATCATTGTGGTGGCAGAGGGGGTTGTCTTTGATGAGCAAAAGGAGCAGCCTGAGGCGGAGCGTGAGTCGGCTGGCCATTACCTCTCTCGTAAGCTACGCGAGGAGGCTGATATTGATAGCCGTGAGACGGTTCTGGGATATGTGCAGAGAGGAGGAGCCCCCTCTTCGTTTGACCGCAACCTTTGTACCAAGTTGGGCGGACACGCTTCGCAATTGATTGCCGATGGCGTCTTTGGTGTGATGGTGAGCATGCGGGCAGGAAAGGTGACGCATGTACCTCTTTCTATTGTTAGGGATAGGCTGAAGTTGGTTCAGGCCAATGACCCTCTAGTGGTGGAGGGGCGTCGGATGGACATCTCCTTTGGCGTCGACTTCTCTAAACTACGATTGACCACAGAGGAGAAGTAAGTTCTCTTTTTTACATACCATATTATATATGCCACAGATCAGCTTTGTGCTGCCTTACTATGCGGCTGACCCGATGGTGCAGATTTACTGGGTGGGGACGATCAATGGGGTGCCCACCGAGAAGCCACTCACGCCCGACAATGGTCGTGCTACGTGGCGACTACTGCTGGACCTTGATGAGACGACGTCGGTAGAATTGATTTACCACTACCGAATTGAGCGGGAGGGACTTTTGCAACGAGTAGAACCTCCAAGTTCGCCCCATACTCTTCGCCTATCTATCAATGGCGAGGGCAAGGCGGCGGTGCACGATTATTGGATGGAGGCGACTCCATGGCATCGCTATACAGAAGCTCCTTTGGCACATCTCTTAAGGGAGTGCAATCTGAGGAAGTATCGGATGCCTTCGTTCTCCACTACGTCGCGAGAGGCCTATTTGGTTCCCATCCATCGAGCTTATGATGGCGACCTCCTTTTGGTGGGTGCCGACCCTTCTGTCGGGGGGTGGAATGTGGAGGGAGGGATGCCTCTTACCCTTTGTCGGCACGGCTATCTACTCCAGTTCCCTAAGGCTATTGAGACGGAGTACAAGTTGGTCTGGAGGCGACCCGATGGGGAGGTTCTTTGGGAGAAAGGGGACAATCGATATTACCGCCCCTCGGAAACGGGGCATTTTACTCTGAGCCCGCTTCCGGAGCCTACCTTTGATGGCTTTGCAAAAGAGGAGCCATTGCCCCGCACCCTAACTGGTACAGCGGTGCCCCTCTTTTCACTACGAGGAAAGGCAACTCAGGGGATTGGTGACTTTTCGGCAGCGATTGAGTTGCTGGATTGGATGCAGAAGAGAGGGCAATCGGTGCTGCAGCTTCTACCGATCTACGATACCACTTTTAGCCATACAGATCGGGACTCATATCCCTATAGTGCGATAACTACATATGGATTGCACCCGATCTATATGGACTTGCAAGAGCTACCAGGTTATTTAACCGCACCTGAGCGCCCTCTATGGGAGCATAGGGCAAGGCTTTTGGATGCTCTTGATGCGGTGGACTATGTAGCGGTGTCACGATTTAAGGAGGAGGTAATCGAGCTACTCTTTGACCGATGGGCTCTGCAGAAGCGAAGTCGGGAGTATCTGAAGTTTATTGAGGAGGAGCAGTCGCAACTCCTACCCTACGCACTCTTTTGTGCGATACGCGACCTTTATCCGGAACGAGGTGTATCGCAGTATCCGCCCTATGGCGAGGTGTTGGCGGCGTGGCAGAAGGACAAGAGCTATCGTGGGTATCAGCTGGAGCGGTCGGTGGAGAAGTATCAATTTATCCAATACCATCTTTATCGACAATTGAGCGCTCTACGAGATGAAGCACATAAGCGGGGGATTATCATCAAGGGGGATCTTCCGATCGGGGTGTCGCGCGATAGTGTGGACGTTTGGGTGGCACCGCAACTCTTTTGCCTCGATAAAGAGGCGGGCTCACCGCCAGATGCCTTTTCGGCTACAGGGCAGGATTGGGGCTTTCCGACCTATCATTGGGAGGCGATGGCACGTAATGGCTATCAGTGGTGGCGGCAAAGGTTACAGACCATGTCACGGCACTTTGATGCCCTTCGTATTGATCATATCCTCGGCTTCTTCCGCATTTGGAGCATCCCAGTAGGGAGTGGCGATGCCGCTACTGGTTGGTATGTGCCAGCAAAGGGGTATACCGAGGAGCAGGTGCGTGGCTTGGAGTCTTTCTTCAATAAGGACGAAAGGGGAGCGTATCATCCGCCACTAGAGCCGGCAAGCTGCCAGAGCTTTGATGCCCTTTCGGAGGAGGAGCAGCAACGGCTACTCGGGCTCTCTTACAACTATTATTATAAGGAGAATGACGCCCTGTGGACCGCTACCGCCTTGGAGCGGCTCACGAGCATTCTTTCGGCGAGCGACCTATTGCTTTGTGCCGAGGATCTTGGGGTATTACCTCAATGTATCCATGAGGTACTGAGGGGGCTTGAAATCATTTCGCTAGAGGTATTGCGGATGCCGAAGCTACTCGGTCGCACGTTTGTGGAACCTGAGGATATCCCCCAGCTTTCACTGGTCACCACCTCAACGCACGATATGCCTTCGCTACGAGGTTGGTGGCAGACGCTCTCCAAGAAGGAGCGGAAGGCGTTGGCGGAGAGCTACCACTTTGAGGAGGATATCTCGCCTCGTGGCTTAGTGAATGCATTACTTCAGTCGCCCCGCTCTATCCTACTCGTTCTCCCGCTACAGGATTGGTTTGTCCTCACGGGATTTGGGTCGGAGGTACCACCCGAAGCGGAGCAGATCAATATTCCACAAGACCCACACCACGTCTGGAACTACCGCCTCCCAAAAGGCTACCTCACCGATTAACGCCTGAGGCGGAGGCTATTGAGCACCACGGTGACGGAGCTGAACGCCATCGCGGCAGCGGCAATCATCGGGCTAACAAAGAGGGCGGGGTAAAACAAGCCGGCAGCTATTGGCACCGCCAGCATGTTGTAGAAGAAGGCCCAGAAGAAGTTTTGGTGGATGATCCGACTGCTCCTTTTGGAGAGAGCGATCGCCTGCTCAAGGGCAAAGGGCGAGCCCGAGACAACGGTGAGCTGTGCCACCTCGGTAGCGATGTCGCTGCCACTAGCAATGGCGATGCTGAGGTCGGCGGCTGCCAAAGCGGGGGAGTCGTTGATGCCATCTCCCACCATGGCCACTACCTTTCCTTCCGACTGCAATTGCTCAATATAGCTCTTCTTATCGAGTGGCGAGAGCTCCCCTTTAGCCTTCTCAATGCCTGCTATCTTGGCAAAAGCCTCTACCCGACCTGTTTGGTCGCCCGAGAGCAGATGCACCGTCACCCCATGGCGGGTGGCAAGCTGAGCCATCGCTTCAGGCACCTCTTCCCGTATTTCATCCTCAATCACCAGCACCGCCAGTAGCTGATCATCTGTGGCATAATAGACCATCGTAGCGAAGGGATAGTCTCGCTCCAACGCCTCAATATCTACCGAATCCATCGGGCTATCGGACCAGACAAAGGCACGACTGCCGATGCGGTAATTCTCTCCATTATGGCAAAAGAAGAGCCCGTTGCCAGGTACCTCGGTGAGTGATTCGGGGGTGGCATCGCTGCCCATTGCACTGTAGGCGGCAATGATGGCGGCGCCTAGGGGGTGGCTACTCATCTGCTCGGCACGTACGAGGAGCGCTTCATTCTCGGGCGTTTTCGCCAGCCATTGAGCTGCCACGATGGTGGGGGTTCCTTTGGTCAGCGTCCCTGTTTTATCGTAAACTACGTCGGTTACCTTGCCCAATTGCTCTAGGGCGGTAGCATCCTTCACCAGCAAACCGAGGGAAGAAGCTTTGCCCATCGCCACGGTAATGGCTGTCGGGGTGGCCAATCCCAAGGCACAAGGGCAGGCGATCACCAGCACACTGATGGCGAAGTAGATGCCGTGTAACCACGGGGTTTCACCTCCACCCAATCCCCACGCCAATAGCGTTACCAAGGCGAGGAAAAGGATGGTAGGGACAAAGTAGCCCGCCACCTTATCGGCAATCCTTTGGATAGGAGCTTTGGTTGCTTGGGCATGGCGAACCGCTTCTACCACACGGCTCAAGAGCGTCTCTTCACCTACCTTTGTGGCGATAAAAGTAGTTGCTTTACCCACGGAAATACTCCCAGAGTAGACCTCTTCGCCCGCCACTTTAGTACGAGGCAAGGGTTCGCCAGTGATACTACTTTCATCAAAGGAACCCTCCGCTTCTAGCTTGCCATCCACTGGCACACTATCTCCGTGACGCAAGCGGATCCTATCACCCACCACCAGTTCGCTTAGGGGAAGTTCCAACCAAACCCCTTCTCGCTCCACCATCGCCGAGTCGGGTGCCAGTGCCATCAACTGCCGGAGGGCGGTATTGGTGCGTTGTTTCGCCCGCTCTTCTATATAGCGACCGATTAGCACAAAGGAGACGATCATCCCCACCACGTCGAAGTAACTATTGCCAAAGAGGTCGCCACTCTCCACCTCGCCGAGTGCCAAGTAGCGTACTAGGCTAAATAGATAGGCGGTGAGCGTACTCATACTGATAAGCGTATCCATCGTGAAGGAGGCGTGCCGTAGTTGCTTCCATGCCCGCAGATGGTAGTCGCCTGCCGACCAGAGGAGAATCACCGTGGCAATCACCGCATTGACCCTTAGCACCCACGCCGAGGAAATACCCCAATGCTCCCCATACATACCCACTACCATGGCGATGATAGCAAGCAGCACCGTAACGATCAACCGCCGTCTCAAAGCCTTCAATGCACGGCTCTCTCCCTTCTCTCGGATCGCTTCCCGCTCGCTCGCCTCAGCCTCTATCAGCATATCATACCCGATGCTTCGGACAATCCGTTGTAGCTCCTCGGGCGAAGTCACTTGGTCGTCATAAGTAACAAGTGTCCGCCCCTCCATCAGATTGACCGATACCTCCTGCACCCCACTTGCCTTGCGGAGTGCCTCTTCCACCGTAGCCACACACCCCGCACACATCATGCCGGTGACTGTAAACTGTCTCTCTATATTCATCTCTCTTTATTTTTTTGATTACGCTTGCAAGTTACTGATAATTCCCCGCAATCCATTTGCATTCTCATACTTCGTGATATTGAACAGACACAATAACAGTACTAGATTAACAGAATTGTATCGTCAATATTAACCGTATTGAGACACTAGCATAGTACATTTGCAAGAAGTTAATAGCGAATAATAATAGGTGTATGTTTAGAAGAATTGCTCTACTTGGTCTGCTACTTATAGCACTATTCACTTACGCATCTGCACAAATGGTTCCCATAACTGGGAGGATTATCAGCACGGCAAATAAAGAGGCCATTCCAGATGCCACTCTATTCGTGGTGGGGACGAACCCTCCTATCGGAATAACAACAGATGCCCATGGAAAGTTTTCAATCACTGCCCCTGTAGGACGACATAACCTCCGAGTCAGCTGCATTGGATATGAAACAAAAGAGATAGAGATCGTCCTCACCGTGGGGCGATCGGAGTACCTAGAGCTCTCTCTGGAGCCTGCCTCCTACACACTAGACGGAGTAGAAATTGTCCGAATCCACGATAAAAGCCGCCCCATTCAGCCACTGCTCTATGCTGGTGCTCGTAGCTTTAGCGTAGAGGAGGCTGACCGCTATGCGGGGACGTTGGGAGATCCGGCACGTATGGTACGAAGCTTTGCAGGTGTGATGCCTATCAATGACTCACGAAATGAAATAGTCGTTCGCGGTAATTCGCCTTTGGGAGTACAATATCGTATGGATGGTATTGAGATCCCTAATCCCAACCACTTCAATGCAGGTATTGGTATGACGGCAGGGCAGGTAACAGCACTCAATATGAACTTAGTGACCAATTCCGATTTTATTATGGGTGGGTGGCAAGCATTACAGGGAAATGCCCTAGCAGCCATCTTTGATCTCAATCTTCGAAAAGGGAACCCACACCAGCATCAGATGCGCTTTCAAATGGGTTACAATGGTCTGGAATTGATGAGCGAAGGTCCTATTGACAAGAAGAAGCTTACTTACATTGCCTCATATAGGTATTCGATACCAGAACTCATGAGCTACGCTATGAAGCTATTTAACAAAGAGATGCCCACGGTACCCAAGTATCAAGACCTCACCACAAAACTCCATTTGCAACTAAATGACGAGCATCAATTATCGCTCATCGCATTGATGGGGACAAGCGGAATAGATATCCAATTGAGTAATCTTAACTCTGGATCGACGGTAGAGGTGGAGGAGACTAGCTTTGACCAATTAATAAAGCTAAGGAGCCAACTGGCAATGGTCGGGCTAACCTACCAAGGGCAACTTAGCCCGCAGACCGACCTCAAAGCAACACTCTCATGGAACTACAATAAGGTTGATATGAAGGTAGATACGGTAATGCTCCCTAAAACGAGTGATTGGAAAATGATTTACCTAGATAGAAGCCGAGAGCATAAGCTTTCAGTGACAGCCGATATACACCACCGTTTCAGATCACAGCGTGACCAAATCTACGCCGGGCTAGTACTCGACTATTATCTCCTCAATGCTTACAACCTCTCCTCTGAGTATCCCTTTCCCCTCAATGACCTGCGGACAGGCTTTGGCCTCATAAGAGCGTATGCACAGTATCAGCACCTTTTTTCAGAGAGAGTATCAAGTACTATAGGGTTACATAATATGTACCTACCACTTAATGGCAGCTACTCAGTAGAGCCCCGTGCAGGACTTGAATACCGGATAGGCTCTCAGCACACACTCGGGCTATCAGGGGGGCTGTATGCTCAGCTACCACCCCATACATTCTTTTTCGTGAAAGATAGTATGGGAGAGCTTGATCCCTCTAGCCACAACCTAGGCTTCTCTAAAAGTTGGCACATCAACCTATCCTATAACTATCAGTGGAATAGTGATTGGAGATTGAAGTCTGAGCTCTACTATCAAAGCCACTTTGAGATACCTACAGAGGACCATGCCTATGGCACCTCTTTACTTAATTATGGAGCTGGGGAGAATAATATGGAGCGGATCCCTGGACTTAAGAATATTGGCAAAGGACGAAACTATGGTGTGGAGCTGACTCTTGAGAAGTATTTTAGCCACAATTACTTCTTACTCATCTCTGGGACGCTATACCGTTCGCTCTACACCGACCCCATTCTTCAACAGGAGTTCAGCACGGCATTTGATGGGAAGTACATCCTTAATATCACTGGTGGCATTGAACATCCCTTCAATAAGAAATGGACGCTATTCGCTGCTCCACAGGTGGCTCTAGCAGGGGGCCTTCGGTATACGCCAGTGGACGAAGCCAAGTCTATTGCACAGCATAAAATTATCTACCAAAGAGACCAGTGGATGGCACACCAGCTCCCCGCATATCTACGCATAGATACTCGATTTGGGCTCCGTCTCTACGGGCCAAAGGCTACGCAAGAGTGGGGAATCGATCTTGTCAATATCACCAATCGCAAAAACGTTGCTTCCAAGATGTATGATGTCGATAGGCAGAGGTACGTTACACAATACCATTTCACCTTCTTCCCAATGATCACTTATCGAGTCAACTTCGGAGTACCATCCAAATAGACTTCTAGAAAGGTCTAAGTGATGATTGCCTTTTTCTTCAACTTGTAGAAATCTCTGGAAAAAGGTAACTTTGCAGATATAATATCGAATAAGTAATGATCCAAGAAGATATCAATAATATTGGTACACACTACTCCTCGCCTAGAGCCGAAGGGTTTGCTGCCAACCGCAAAAAGAAACTTAGCGTCTCCGACTACCTCCGCGATCTCCCAGAGGGGTGCAATAGCGAGGAGTTTGTAGAGGTGCAATTCAAGAATACACGCAAGGGATACTTCCTCAATAGCCTGGCACTAGACCTCCACAAGGGGGATATGGTTGCGGTAGAGGCGTTTCCCGGTCACGACATTGGAGAGGTAACGCTGACCGGAAAGTTGGTACAAAAGCAGATGGCGAAGGTCAACTACCGCCACCCCAATGGCGAGCCACGCCGCATCTATCGTATTGCCAAGCCCTCCGATATGGAGCGGTATTACGAGGTCAAAGCCCTAGAACAAGAGACAATGATCCGCAGTCGCCAGATCGCCGACGCCCTTGGTCTAGAGATGAAGATAGGCGATGTAGAGTATCAGGGAGATGGGCAAAAGGCCATCTTCTACTACATTGCCGAGGGGCGAGTAGACTTCCGTCAATTGATCCGAAAGCTGGCAGAGGCCTTTCATATCCGTGTGGAGATGAAGCAGATCGGAGCTCGACAAGAGGCGGGAAGGATCGGAGGATTGGGCCCTTGTGGTCGACAGCTATGTTGCTCTGGCTGGATGACTAGTTTTGTATCTGTAGGCACCAATGCCGCTCGTCTGCAAGATCTATCCCTCAATCCCCAAAAGCTAGCAGGTCAGTGTGCCAAGCTCAAGTGCTGCCTTAATTTCGAGGCCGACACCTACCTCGAGGCACAGCAGCAGCTCCCCCACCGTTCCATAGAGCTACGAACCTCCGTTGGCGACTATCGATTTATGAAAGCCGACATCCTAGCAGGTCAGCTCACCTACGTGCCAAAGGCACGTGACCGCCGCGAGGTTTCTGAGCCCATCACCATCTCCAAGGAGCGAGCCCATGAGATCATCGCACAGAATAAAGCGGGCAAGCTCCCCTACAACCTCCAAGGCGATGAGGAGCTAGCACCTAAGGCGACCGTAGAGGAAACGCAAAACGACCTCCTACTGCAGAGTAGCATGAACCGCTTTGACAACGAGCGAAAAGAGCGCAGACAGAGACGGAGCAAGGCCAATAACCGAAGGCAGAAAAATAGAGAGAAGCAAGCAGCTCCCAACGCACAGAGCACCAGCCCCGCTAAGGAGGGTGGCAACAGACGGCGCCGTAGGCGGAATAACAACCGCCAGCCTCAAGCTCAAGCCTCTGAGGGCACCGCACGAAATAGGCGGGACCGAAGAAGTCGCAACAATCGTGACGGGAATCCATCGGACTAAGTAGGTAAGCAGAGCTGCCAAAGGGGATATGAAAGGTGGTGGTATGGCGAGTGCCAAACTTGTAGTCCAAGTGGCATGGATAGTGCTTTGGATAGTGGTCAGCGTTGGCTGTAAGCCCAACGAACCTCGGTACCACTATTTTGAGCAGCTTCCCGATGAGGCGTGGTCACAAGATCAGGAAATATTCTTCAGCACAAGCGACCTCGATAGTACACAATTGTATGATGTAGACCTCGTCCTACGCCTGAAGCGCGACATCCGATACCAGCAGCTACCGATAGGGGTTGCTTTCGAGACCCCCTCTCGGCACTTCACCACACGAGTGGTCAATGTACCCTTATCTCACCTTCGGCTAAGGAGTGGAGGTTTTGCGATCTACGAGCAGAGCCTTCGGATAGAGGAAGGCATGCGGTACCCCGAGCAGGGGGTTTACACCTACAGCGTCCGGCAACTCTCCACCGACTCCATCGTCAAAGGAGTGGTAGAGGTAGGGCTCACAATGACCCCTCGAGAGTAATTCACGAGCGACTTAAGGCATAGGCAAGCGGTATGAACGTGGTATTTAGGCAGAGCTTCAAAGGCACCCTCACCAATTTAATCGGTGCGGGGATCGGCTTCCTAAGCACCTTCTTTGTCATCACCCGCTTACTAACCCCCGAGGAGATTGGTCTCACAAGGGTGTTGGTCGAAGCCGCCACTTTGGTATCGGGCTATGCCCTTTTGGCAACCAATAGCTCCAGCATTCGCTATTACCCCTATTTTCGTACAGATGATGGACGAGATAGGGGTTTCTTTCGTCTGCTACTCACCATTCCACTCCTAGGATTATTGATATTTGGCGGTGCCTACCTCCTATTCAAAGAGCCCCTGGTCGCCTACTTCTCCCCTAAAGGAGGGGAAGAAGACCTCTTCCGGCGGTACTATTATATGGTCCTGCCATTGGTGCTCTTCATCCTTTACCAAACCCTACTCGAGGTTTACTGTAGCCTAAGGCAGCGTATAGTATTGCCCAAAGTGAGCCGCGAAGTACTGCTCCGGCTCCTCCTACTCGTGGCATACATCGCTTATGGGATCGGCTGGATCGACTTCGACCTCTTTGTGATCGCCTTTGTACTCTCCTATGGAGTAATGATGTGTGTCACCCTCTTCTACAGCCTACGGATATCGCCTCAGGCACTTAGCGCACCTATCGAACCCATCACTCCCGACGTGCGGAGAGACTTCCGACGCTACACCCTCTTCACCCTCCTGAGTGCTATGGGCAGCAGCATCGTGCAGCGCCTCGACCTCTTTATGGTCTCTGCCGAACTCGGGATGGCATCAGCTGGTATCTACACCATCGCCTTTTATGTGGTGGCGGTAATTGAGATGCCCTCACGCTCGCTCAGTGCCATGTCGTCGCCCTTTGCCTCAGAGGCGATTCACAGTGGCGATACCGCTCGGCTCAATCAGCTCTATCGCCGAGTATCGTGCTATCAGCTATTGGTAGGGGCATTGCTACTACTGGCGATTTGGGTCAATATCGACCTGCTCTTTTGGCTGATTCCCAATGGCGAAACCTATGCACTCGGCAAAGGAGTAGTGCTATTTTTGGGGTTAGGGAAATTAATCGACCTCGCCTTTAGCTTCGGCAATGGCATACTGAGGTACTCCAAGTACTACTTCTGGACCCTCGCCTACACCATAATAGTGGTAGTGGTCACCATCCTGCTCAATCTCTACCTAATCGAGCTCTGGGGAATGGTCGGAGCCGCCGTGGCCACAATGATTACCTTTGGGGTGAGCTATACCTTTCAGCAATTGGTGCTTTGGCGAAAGCTACAAATCACCCCGCTTAGTAGAGAGCTGGTGCGGATTGTAGCTCTCTTTGGGCTATTGATGTTGGTCAATTATCTACTCCCCCACGCAGGGCATCCGTTGCTGGATAGTGTGTGGAGGTCGTTGGTAATTGGTATATTTGGCTGGTGGCTCATGCGTAGGCTAGAGACATTTAGAGGTCTCGAGGCACAGGTAAAGGAGCTAATCATGGAATTTTGGACTAAGAAAAAAGGAGAGTAAGCGATGAGTGAGGTAGTAGAGAAGCAAGAGGAGAGCAAGCTACAGGCAAAGGGCATCACACTAGTGCCCATGGGAGGAGTAGCAAGTAGAGTACGGACGGTGGCTTCGATGATTTACTTGGCAGAGAAGTATCACCGCCCTCTCGAGATCATTTGGCATACCGACGAAGAGATGCCGGTCTCCACAGACCGACTTTTCACCCTTGTCCCCAGACTAGCCACGAAGGAGATCACTTTGAGAGCCTTTGAAACATGGGATACGCTACTAAATATGCCACCCATGATCAATAACCTATACTTCTCCTACCCCATCGTATCACTGAGGTACGATAGAGTACTCTTTGGCAGTCATCTCGCACGGATGATTTCACGCGACCGAGACGAGCTAGAGGCTCTTCTCAAAGATGGAGAGAAGTCCCTGCTGATTGCCACAGACCAAAGCTTCGGCAATTATTACGGAATGTACGATGTGCTAGAATCGACCGTGGAGGTCAATAACGTGGTACTCTCCATTATGGCAAGCTGGAAAAATAGCGTGGTAGGAGTGCATATCAATCGAAGAGCCAACTCCCGCTCCACGTTCAACGAATGCCCCATCGAACTATTCATCAAGCGGATGCAAGAGATGATAGAGGCCGATAGAGAGACCAACTTCTACATCGCCACCACTTCCAAAGATGAGCGTGAGCGGCTCGCCACCATCTTTAGAGAGCGCGTCTATGTACCCCACAGCGTTGCCGACCCCGACACACTGAAAGGAGTGATACAATCCCTCGGCGAGCTACTCGCCCTTTCGCACTGCGACCGTATCCTCACCACCCCAGAGAGCAACTACTCCCAAGTCGCTTCAGAGCTCGGCAACGTCCCACTCGAGACCCTCAGCATCTACGCCAATATCTAACCACCCCCACCCTCTCCCAATTAAAAAGATAGGTGACCAGCCACAGTCACCACCCATCCATCTATCACAGCGTCCGACCTGTCCGACAAGGCACCCAGCATTAGCCAACCCCGAAACACCTGCTATATAGTAGGGTGAAAACTGAGTTGCAACTAAGCAAATGGCGAGATGCAACTAAGCAAATGGCGAGATGCAACAAAGCAAATGCTTAGTTGCAACTCAACTTTTGCTCTCATGAGAATGTTGCACAAAGTGCCATTCTCGCACATTTGCTTCAAATGTGCTGAGACTTTGCACGAAGGATGAGATGCAAGGCGCTGAGGATGAGGGCGAAGGGAGCGTACTCGCGTACGTGACCTAGACCGAATTCCGAAAGCAACGAAGCAGATCGCCTTCGTGCAACAGTCTCCTCATAGGTGGAAGGTTTAAGGAGGTGCTTAGAGATACCTTTTTTTTGTCCTGAATAAGATGATCCGACTCACAAGAGATTGAAAAAACCGGAGAGGACAGACTAATCCCTACCCCTAGTCACGGCTCTTAAAGCCAATGGCCAGGGGATTGTAAGGTAATCCCCAGGAATACTTTACCAAGGGGCTTCTCTACCCCTTAATAGAGCTCCTTACTTACTTGGAATAACAATAAGGCAAATGATGTAGGCGAGTAGGCCTGATCCTCCCATTAGGGAGAAGAGCACCCATAAGAGACGTACTAGCGAAGAGTCGATATTAAAATACTCTGCAATGCCTCCACATACGCCTCCAATCATTCTGTCGTTATTGCTTCTGTACAATTTCTTTTCCATAATACTTAGTCTATTAAATGAATAGCTGTCTCCAACAAAGGTACCTATAAATAAGATGCGAAAGTGACAGTTGCACAAAGTGAGGTGCCTTCGTGCAACCGTCTCCTATTGTATATCAGGTATTTGTGGCGATACTTTATGGGCGATGTGAGGCACTAATTACGGGAAGTGCTACGATCCGTTGCTAATAGCTAGCTCTGTAATTGGTGAGATAGGCTCTGATTCCTCTTGTTTATATCTGAAGATATATCTATCTTTGCACAGATTTAGAATATATGTGCCATAGATTATAGGATTATGATACAGCAGAACTTTATTAAGCTCTACGAAGAAAAGTATAAAGAGTATTGGGTGCTCCCCGCCTTCTCGAATTATGAGGAGGGGGTTACCTACAGCTTTGCACAGGTGGCTCAGTGGGTGGCACGTGTGCATCTGATTTTGGAGCATAACGAGATAAAACAGGGCGACAAAGTGGCTCTTATAGGTAAGGACTGTGCCGAGTGGTGTATGACGTGGATGGGCGTTGTCACCTATGGGGCGGTGGTGGTTCCTATTTTGCCAGAGTTTCATCAGGATGACATCTTTCATATCATAGCGCACAGTGATAGCCAGCTGCTCTTTGTGGGTAAGGAGCATGAGCGGGTACTGAGCCTTGAGGCACTTCCGGAGGTAAGGGGGGCCTTTGGGATTAAGAATCTAATGGCGATAGCTGAGCTTTCGCGTACAGAGCTAGCTAAGTGTACGGATGTGGCATCGCTTTTCAGTGCCAAGTACCCCGATGGCTTCACCCGGGAGGATGTGAAGTATCCTGAGATTGGCAATGACGAAATGGTCTTGATCAGCTATACGTCGGGCACTTCGGGCTTTAGTAAAGGGGTGATGGCAACAGCGAATAACTTGATTGCCAATGTGCAATTTGGTCAAGACGCCAAGCTTCAATTCCGTGGTGACGACTTGCTCTGCTTTCTCCCTAATGCCCATGCCTATAGCTGTGCCTTCAACTTCCTTTTGCCACAGGTGCAGGGGACGCATGTCTATATCCTTGGCTCGAAGCCCACGCCACGTATTCTCTTGAAAGCTCTTCAGGATATTCGCCCAAAGCTGGTGATTTCGGTACCGTTGATCCTAGAGAAGATCTATAAGAATGTCCTCGCTAAGAAGCTGAAAGATAAATGGCTCTCACTGGCACTGAAGCTGCCTATCGTGAAGGGGGTGGTGCATAAAAAGATACGCAAAACCCTGATTGATACCTTTGGGGGCAATGTAAATGAGGTGATCATCGGTGGGGCGGCACTCAATCCGGAGGTAGTGGCGTTTTTGATGAAGATCGGCTTCCCCATTACGGTCGGCTATGGCATGACGGAGTGCTCCCCCATCATTTCGTATACGGGGCACCGACAGTTTTTACATCACTCCGCAGGGCGTATTCTCCATAAGATAGAGGAGGTGCGTATTGATGGTGCCCAATCTATTGAGGGCAAAATGGTAGGCGAGGTGCAGGTAAGGGGCGAGAATGTCTGCCTCGGTTACTACAAAAATCCGCAGGCGACGGCCGACCTCTTTACAGAAGATGGCTGGATGCGGACTGGCGATCTTGGATATATAGAGCAGGACACAATATTCCTCCGCGGTCGCTCTAAGGCGATGCTACTGGGCTCCAACGGTCAGAACATCTACCCTGAGGAGATTGAAGCGAAGCTGGCTATGCTCCCCTATGTGAATGATGCTATATTGGTGCAGCGTGACAAGCGACTAGTGGCACTACTGTCGGTAGATAGAGTGGCGCTGGAAAAGGATGGGCATGCTACCGAAGAGGCGATAAAAGCGATTTTGGATGATCAGCGAAAGCAGGTCAATACTCAGATCGCAAGCTACGCACAGATCGCTGCTATGGAGATGATTGATGGGGAGTTTGAAAAGACCCCTAAGCAGAGTATCAAGCGATACCTCTACCACTAACAAGACCTTTGTACAAAGAGGAGCCATCGATTTGAGGGGTCCTTATCGGACAAGTCAGACGAATCGGACAGATCGGACGGATCGAACCAATAAGCGGATTTTTGGTTTGGCCTTTCTGAATTGTCCGATTCGTCTGATAAATTGCCGTGCGACATTCTCTTTTTGTGTCAGTCTAGGGTGACAGATTTGGCACGTTGGGAGGATTGGCACATAGGTTGCTCTTATCTTGTCAGAAATAATTAAATAAAATACTGATTAAGATTATGGGAAAGATAATAGGAATAGACTTAGGAACTACTAATTCAGTAGTGGCTGTCCTCGAAGGCAATGAGCCAGTGGTGATTGCTAATAGCGAGGGTAAGCGTACCACCCCTAGTGTGGTGGCTTTTGTGGAGAATGGCGAGCGAAAGGTAGGTGACCCTGCAAAGCGTCAGGCCATTACCAATCCACAGCATACTGTTTACTCTATCAAGAGATTTATGGGTGAGCGTTACTCTGCCGTGAAGGATGAGGCACACCGCCTGCCTTATAAGTTGGTAGAGGGGGAGAATGACACCCCACGTGTAGATATTGATGGTCGTCACTACACTCCACAGGAGATTTCGGCTATCATTCTGCAGAAGATGAAGAAGACGGCCGAGGATTATCTCGGTGCAGAGGTGACGGATGCGGTGATCACCGTGCCAGCATACTTTAGCGATGCTCAGCGCCAAGCTACTAAGGAGGCGGGTGAGATCGCAGGGCTCAAGGTACAGCGTATCGTGAATGAGCCTACTGCTGCGGCTCTTGCCTACGGACTAGATAAGAGCCATAAGGATATGAAGATTGCGGTATTCGACCTCGGTGGCGGTACCTTTGATATCTCTATCCTAGAGCTTGGTGATGGTGTCTTTGAGGTGCTTTCCACCAATGGTGATACTCACCTCGGAGGTGACGACTTTGACCACGTAATCATTGATTGGTTGGCTGAGGAGTTTAAGAACGACGAAGGGGTAGACCTACGTAAGGATCCTATGGCACTACAGCGTCTGAAGGAGGCGGCTGAGAAGGCTAAGATTGAGCTCTCAAGCAGTACTTCTACCGAGATCAATCTGCCATATATTATGCCAGTAGATGGTGTACCAAAGCACTTGGTTCGCACCCTCTCAAGGGCTAAGTTTGAGCAACTTAGTGACCGATACATCCAGGCTTGTCGTGGTCCGGTAGCACAGGCCTTGAAGGATGCTGGCTTGGCACCTAGCGATGTCGATGAGGTGATCCTAGTAGGTGGTTCTACCCGTATCCCTGCGGTACAGGAGATGGTGGCTAAAATCTTTGGTCGCGAGCCTTCGAAGGGTGTGAATCCTGATGAGGTGGTAGCTCTAGGTGCTGCTATTCAGGGTGGTGTATTGAGTGGTGATGTAAAGGATGTATTGCTACTTGATGTGACTCCTCTATCTCTTGGTATCGAGACGATGGGTGGTGTGATGACCAAGCTGATTGATGCTAATACCACTATCCCTACCAAGAAGTCGCAGATCTTTACCACTGCTGCCGATAACCAGCCTAGCGTGGAGATCCACGTGCTACAGGGTGAGCGTCCAATGGCAAAGGATAATAAGAGCCTGGGTAAGTTCAACCTCGATGGCATCCCAGCAGCGATGAGAGGGGTACCACAGATTGAGGTGACCTTTGATATCGATGCCAATGGCATCGTGAATGTCTCTGCTAAGGACAAGGGAACGGGTAAGGAGCAGAAGATCCGTATCGAGGCTTCGAGCGGTCTGAGCGATGCTGATATCGAGCGTATGAAGGCAGAGGCAGAGGCCAATGCTGAGGCCGATAAGAAGGAGCGTGAGCGTGTGGATAAGATCAATGAGGCTGATAGCGTGATCTTCCAGACTGAGAAGCAGCTGAAGGAGATTGGCGATAAGATGCCAGCTGATAAGAAGAGCCAGATAGAGGCAGAGCTAGAAAAGCTAAAGGAGGCTCACAAGGCTCAGGATGTGGCAGCTATCGATGCGTCACTCACCGCCCTCAATGGTATCATGCAGCAGATGAGCCAGGAGATGTACGCCAATTCTGGTGCCGATGCGGGAGCACAGCCAGGCCCTGATATGGGAGCTCAAGGTGGTGCCTCTGACCAAGGCACTAAGGGCGATGACCATGTCACTGATGCCGACTTTGAAGAAGTGAAGTAAGCGTATTGAAGACTTACTAGAAGTAATAGGGTGAGCCAAGTTTTTGGCTCACCCTATTTTTATGACATACTCGACAGTGAAGCGCATCTACAATCAATGATAATAGTCACTCTAAACCCAAGTTTGACCCCTAGAGTATATTTTGGGGTGGTTTTTGGGAGTTTTGAGGAGTAAAATGCTGATTTCATCGTGGTAGTTGTTTTTGAAATCGAAATGTAGTACACAGCGGTGGATTTTTTTATTCATACCTTTGTGGCACTATGCATTTTATTTCGCAGACAAGGTATAATCCGGATTCTGGCAAGGACGATAAGTACTACCGAATCAAAGAGTCTTTTCGAGACAAGTTGGGGAGAGTGCGTTCGCGTATTCTACTCAACGTGGGATTTTGGTCTGGCCTAACGCCTGAAGAAGTTCGTGACGTTGGGAGAGGTCTTACTTTCCTTCAGGAGCATAGGAATGAGGTGGCTCTGTTTGATGATCTATTTACTGAGTATAGTGAGCAGACTCGTCTTCACATCGGTAAGTTTTGGAATGAAATGGTAGAGAGCGGAGCCATTGATATTTCCCGTCAGGTGATCAAGGAATCGGAGGCGAAAGCGCGTAAGATGCTTGACTCAGAGAGCGTTAAGCACACTGATGCCAGGGAGCTTGGAGCAGAATGGATGGCCCTACAATCTATCCGACAACTTCGGATTGAGGAGTTTCTAAAGGAACAAGGCTGGTCCGACCGACGAATAAACGCTGCCATTTCTATGTTGATGGTCCGCACTGTATATTGCTCCTCGGAGTTTAAGAGCCGTGCGATCCTTAGGGAGAACTCCGCCACCTGTGAATTGGTCTACGGAGAGGGGGAAGAGTCGCTTGGGCATAGAGCGTTGTACAATGTTGCCCCTGAGCTATATGCTATCAAGAGCAAGCTGGAGTAGCACCTTTGCCGAGTGACAGACAACCTATTCAATCAAGAGAATAGGGTCCTCCTTTTTGACCTCACCAACTTCTATTTTGAGGGAAGTAAACGGAGTAGTCAAAAAGCTAAGTTTGGACGAAGTAAGGAGAGAAAGAGCGATTTGAGCTGGAGCTGACGAAAGCTAAGCAAAGTCTCTCACGAAAAGGCGGTACAAAGACCTATGAAAAGGTGATTGAACGCATCGGGCGAGCCATGCAGAAACACCCCTCCATTGCCAAATTCTGCGACATTAAATACACAAGAAGCACAGCCAATCCAAAGCTGATGTCAGACCTCTCTTGGAGTCCACATGGAGAGGAATAGGCAATAGCAGAGTATGGAGCCTACTATCTTCGGACGAATGTCAGCACTCTAGATGAGAAAAGCATCTGGGACTACTACAACCTTATACGAGAGATAGAGTGTACCAACCGTCAACTCAAAACAGACCTCAACCTACGCCCCATATACCACCAAACCGATGACCGCTCCGAAGCACACCTTTTCTTCGGACTCCTCGCCTATTGGGTGGTCAATAATATACGTGTACAAATGAAAGAAAAAGGAATCAGACATTATTGGAAAGAGATCGTCCGAATAATGTCCACCCAAAAAGCAGTTACGACAGAAGCCACCAACATGCTAGGGGAAAAGGTAATCCTCCTTTTCTGTACCTACTAAAAGATTTAAGGGAATGAGAAAAATAAATCCTCATTCCCTTTTTATATGCTATTTTATTTCATATCTTTGCACTATCAAACAGAATATTGAACGCGATGGATAAACCCATGAATCGAATAAAAGAAGTGCTTGAGGAGAAAGGAATCAAGCAAACATGGCTTGCCGAAAAACTCGGCAAAAGCTTTAGCATTGTCAATGCCTATGTCTGCAACCGCCGTCAACCAAGCCTCGAAACCCTCTTCCAGATTGCGGAGATATTGGGAATCGAGGCAAAACAACTGATAGAAAATTCGAACAATAATACTAATCAATAACTATGTCAACAATAACAATAAAAAATATAGGCCCTATAAAAGAGGTTGTAGAGATTTCTCTCAATAGGATTAATGTCTTTATGGGACCACAAAGTAGTGGTAAAAGTACCATCGCAAAAATTATTAGTTTTTGTACGTGGGTGGAAAAAGATGTGGCGACAAGTCAATCCCTTTCCGAATATCAAGAAAATATAACATATTTCAGAGAACGTCTTGAGTCTTTTCATAAGATAAAGGGTTACTTTAATTCTGATAGTTATATTCACTACAAAAGTGAGGTCGTAGAAATTGTATGGGAAAATGAGGAATGTTCAATCTCATGGGTTGATAAATATGCATACCAACGTAGTAAAATAGCTTACATTCCTTCTGAGCGTAATATGGTTATTCTTCCTGAAGCAAGAAAATCTGAATTTGGGAATACTAATATTAGAAGTTTCTTATTTGATTGGTTTGAAGCTCGCAAGAAATATTCTGATGAAAATAATTTATCTGTTCTGAATCTTGGTGTTAATTATTATTATATTGAAGGAAGTGAAGAAGACCATATTAGAGGTAATAATAATGATGCCGAGTATGATATTCTCTTGTCAAATGCATCAAGCGGTTTACAATCTATTACTCCCTTAATTGTAATGATTGAATATTTGACAAAATGGATATATGATGAAGATAATATTTCTTTTGAACAGGATGAAAGAAAACAACGGGTCAACAGAATTCTTGTGGTAGAAAAAGTATTAAAACCTTATTATGATAAGGATGATTTACCTATAGAAGATTTACAAAAACTCGTGAAGTCTTTCAACGAAAGACTTCACGAAAAGGAAGAAAAAGCAGTTGAATATTTTGATGACTACAAAACCATATCGAATGGCTTATTTAAAACAACGAACTCTCAGTTTATTATTGAAGAGCCGGAACAAAACTTGTTTCCTGAAACTCAACGAGATTTGATGTATTACTTATTACAACAATGCTTGAATAAAAAAGGGAACAGGTTAACGCTTACAACACATAGCCCGTATGTGCTTTATGCATTAAATAACTGTATGATGGCAGGTTTGGTCAGTGATAAGATGGAGTCAAATGAATTGAGAAAACTCAAGTGTAATAAATCTAAAATTAATCCTTCAGACGTATCTATTTATGAAATCAGAGAAGGAGTCGTGAGAGGAACTATTCAAGGAGAAGATGGACTAATTTCTGACAACTATTTCGACCAGAAAATGAAAGACTTGATGGATGACTTTTATTTAATGCTTAATTACTACGAATAATGATACGCACAAATATACAAATCTCTTTTTCTCATCAGTTGAATAATTGTATCACTACAAGTAATTCACTATATGTAGCAGACTATACAGAACAAACAAAGAATAGTCCAATTAGACGAGCAACAGAGTTGTTTGATAATTCACATCCGAACGATATAGATTACTTTACAGTTAATAATCCCCAGAATTTAAATATAGACGGCATTCCTTTTGATAATGGTAGCTTTACTCGGCCCAATAGAAGTACTTTATCTCAATGTGAATGCGTTATTTATCCTCATAGTAGTAATGGTAATTCTTGGATCCTCTTTCTTGAATTAAAGTATAGCAGCAAGCCGGAGAACAATGAGAATAATTTAAACAAAGCTCGAAAGCAACTATTTAAAACACAATATTACTATAGGTCTCGAGGTATTTTTAATAAGAATAATACTTGCTACTTATTAGCCTCGTTGCCTATGCAACGCCCTCCTTTTGCTAATATTAGTCTAACTCAAAATTACTTATTAGGAATGAAGAAGAAACATAATGTGGTTATACGATTCCAGAATTCGGTAGAGATCATAGATGATAAAAAAAATTAAAGTGTAGCTTAAATGACTTTTTAGTCAAGGAACCTATGATAATTTTCCCAATGTGAGTGATTATCGGAATCCCTTTATTGCCGAAGCAATGAAAGTCTTGGGCTATGTAAACCGATTCAGCCGTGGAGTCTACCGAGTTCAGAATGAGTTGGAAGAAAACGGTAATGGGCAAGCCTCTTTTGATTTTTCATTGATTACAGCTTTTCGAGTAGTTGAGAACGTTTCTCAAAAGTATTTTGAAGAAGGCTTTGGAGGAGAAACTACCCAAGAAAAGCCCAAGAAAGAATTTTAGCAGCTATTCAGGCAAAGCCTAAAATTACTCAAAAGGAGTTGGCTCAATCTATCGGCATTACTCTTGATGGCATTAAATATCATATTAAGAATATGACTAAGCAAGGACTTATCAAGCACGAAGGCTCTACAAAGGCTGGTAAGTGGATAATAATCAAATAGAACGTGAAGAATGTGTTGTACATAATATTGAGCGGTCTTTTATTACTTGTATTGGTTGTCGTGCTCATGGGAACACTTCTACCAAGAATCAGAACAGAAACAAAACAGTGCATTTTGAATGCTCCTGTTGATGCCGTTTTTGCTATTGTGACCAACAATCAAGAATGGCATTACAGAAGTTCTTTGGATGATTTGGAGATCATCCGTACTCAAGGGAATATTGAAGAATGGGAAGAGACGACCAATGGCGTAACTATCCGATTCAGGACACTTGAGAAGAGACCACATTCTTTCTACAGTTTTGAGATGGATAGTAGAATGTTCACAGGAGAGTGGCAGGCAACATTCGAACCAGTAGAAGGTGGTAAAACTCTGTTCACTGCAACAGAAAAGATAGAATACAAGAATCTATTCTATCGTTTGGTTGGGTATGCTTTTATGGACTTAAACAAGTTTATGACCACATACCAAGAAGAACTCACAGCTCGAATAGAACTTGAAAAAGCAGAGCAATAAAGACAATATAACCGATTGTTTGTAATCGATTTAAGAAATCATATTTGTACCATGTAATTGCAATGCACTGTAAATCAATATAGATTTGTTTTGAAGAGGTGAAGTAAGCGTATTGAAGACTTACTAGAGGCAATAGGGTGAGCCAAGCTTTTGGCTGTAATTATGTTGGGAGAGGGTTGCCCGATGTCACTATTTTTAGGTATCTTTGGCGTGGATAGGCAGTTGTGGCTTATCCAGTGATATTGAAATATTTCACAAAACATAAAATAATAGGAATATGCAGAAGTATATTTGCGAGCCATGTGGCTATATCTATGACCCAGAGCTGGGTGACGAAGATGGTGGAATTGCACCAGGTACTCCATTTGAGGACATTCCTGAGGATTGGGTTTGCCCCGTTTGTGGTGCAGAGAAGAGCGACTTCGCTCCTTACAACGAATAAGACTAACCCCCTGGTAGGGTAGAAATTAATTGCTGAACAGCTACATGGTTTATCTATGTGGCTGTTCGCTATTTAGAATGCCACGACAGTCACAATATTAGAAGGACAATGGTTTAATAATGTGGCGTAAAATGGGTATATTTGTAACTGCGGAAATTATTTACGTTTTAATTATATAAGTATTTGACTTTATGAAAATCAAGAATCTTCTGCTGAGCACACTCTTTGCAGCACTTGTAGTGCTGATGTCGTCGTGTGCAGGCAAGTTAAAGCCACTCGATGCTAGGCAAGTATCAGTTGATCCTCAGCCACTTGTGCTAATTGGCGGTGAGGTGCCAGCAACCATTAACATCAACTTCCCAGCTAAGTGGTTCAATAAGAATGCCGAGGTGAGGGTAACGCCAGTGCTTAAGTATGCTGGTGGTGAAGTGTGGGGAACCACTTATAACTTCCAAGGCGAGAAGGTACGTGGAAATGCCACCACTATCCCTTATGGCATGCCAAAGAGTGTGACCATCCACTCCAACTTTAAGTACAAGCCAGAGATGGCAAAGAGTGATCTCATCCTGATCTTCTCTGCACGCATCCGTGGCAAGGAGGTACAGCTTCCTGATGTTAAGATCGGCGAGGGTGTTGTGGCTACTGAGGCTCTTGCTAGTGCTGCCTTTACCACTCCTGCGATTGCGCCCGACGCTTTCCAGAGAATTATCAAGGAGAAGTACGATGCTGATATCCACTTCCTTATCCAGCAAGCGAATGTGCGTAGCACTGAGCTCAACTCTGCCGATGTGCGTGAGTGGAAAGGGATTGTGGAGAGTGCCAATATCACACCTAACCAAAATGTAGATGTAGAGATTCAGGCCTATGCTTCACCAGATGGTGGTCGCGAGCTCAATGAGAAGCTCTCGGCACAGCGTGAGCGTAACACCACTGCTACCATTGGGCGAGACCTCAAGCGTGCCAAGGTAGAAGTGCCTATGTCAGCACACTATACAGCTCAGGACTGGGAAGGTTTCCAGAAGCTAGTGGAGCAGTCCAATATTCAAGATAAGGAGCTGATCCTATCTGTCCTCTCAATGTACAAGGATCCTGAGACCCGTGAGCGCGAGATTAAGAATATCTCTTCCGTCTTTAGTCAGTTGGCCGATGAGATTTTGCCACAGCTCCGTCGCTCTCGTCTGATTGCTAATATCGAGATCATCGGTAAGAGCAACGAGGAGATCGCAGCACTTTCAAAGAATGAGCCAAGCAAGCTGAATGTAGAGGAGCTCCTTTACTCTGCGACGCTAACGAATGACAAGGCAGAGCAACGTAGGATCTACAATCAGGCAGTGGCTCAATTCCCAGCCGATGCACGTGCCTACAATAACCTTGGCGTGCTAGCCTATGAGAATGGCGATTACGCTACAGCAAGTAGCTACTTCCAAAAGGCTGCAACCAAGGCTCAGCTCCCTGAGGTGAAGATGAATCAAGGGCTATTGCAGCTACTAGATGGTAACCTCGAGGAGGGTGAGACCCTGATCGGGCAGGCTACTAATGTGCCTGAGCTAGGTGAGGCTCTTGGACTGATCTATATACAGAAGGGTAAATATGCTGAGGCTGCCAAGGCACTTTATGATGTAGCAACCAATAATGGTGTATTGGCTCAGATCCTTAATAAGGACTACAATCGTGCCAATCAGCTACTCAATCAGATCGTAGCTAAGGATGCTACCACATACTACCTACAAGCATTGATGGGGGCTCGTACCTCTCAGACCGATGTGATGACGGAGGGTATACGTCAGGCAGTACGCCTGCAGCCAGGTATGGCTACTAAGTTCCTCAACGATAGAGAGTTTGCCCGCTATGCTAGCCAGAGCTACTTCCAAAGTGCACTGAAGTAAGCACTTCTCTTTATCAAATAACAAAGCTAGCCAGCTCCCCATATATGGGGAGCTGGCTAGCTTTGTTTTGGTATGCCACATTAGGTGGCTATTCTATTCTTTAGTCGATGGGATGGTAGCGGACAAAAGCCTCAATCGCTTCGTAGCTAGCTAGGCCAAGGTCTTGGTAGAGCTGTGCTGTAGCGCGGTTGCGATCCTCGGAGCGCTGCCAGAATAGGCGCTCATCATCACCTAGGAAAGGAGCACTCTCCATCTGCGACTGATGCTTGAGGATGCTATTCCGCTTGAAGCGAAGCTCCTCGGGACTCATAGGCACTGCCATCTCGATATGGTCAATCTCCCACTCGGCCCATGCTCCACGGTACATCCAGATCCACGTATCCTTAAACCACTCTTCGCTCTTTACCTGGTCAATAGCTGCTAGGGCGACATCTAGGCACACCTTGTGAGTACCGTGTGGGTCGGCAAGGTCACCCGCCACAAAGATTTGGTGAGGCTTCACCTCGCGAAGCAATTGGATCACGATATCCACGTCGGTCTGAGTCGGTGGGTTCTTTTTGATGCCTCCGGTCTCATAAAATGGCAGGTTGAGGAAGTGTACATGGTCCTCCTTAACTCCAATAAAGCGGTCGGCCGTACGAGCCTCCTCTACACGGATCGTTCCTTTCATAAAGCGTACCTCAGGTGTCTCAATAGAGCCCTCCTCCTTTTCGTGTAGCAAGAAGTGTCGGAGTTCCTCGGCATGCTGGTGGAGCTTGCTATCAGCCATTCCCAAGTGCTCTGCGGTATTGCGAAGGAAAGAGAGATAGCGAATCACCTCCTCATCACCCACGGCGATATTGCCCGAGGTTTGGTAGGCGACATGCACATCGTGCCCCTGCACCACCAAGCGGCGGAAGGTGCCTCCCATAGAGATCACATCGTCATCGGGGTGAGGGCTAAAGATAAGCACCCGCTTCTTAGCAGGCAAGGCACGCTCAGGCCTATTAGAGTCATCGGCATTGGGCTTGCCCCCTGGCCAACCGGTGATGGTGTGCTGGATATCATTAAACACCTTGATATTGGCATCATAGGCAGAGCCATAGACCGTAAGCAGCTCTCCCAGTTGATGGTCGGAATAATCTTGATTGGTCAGCTTCAGGATAGGCTTATTGACCTTCTGGCAAAGCCATACAATGGCACGACGAACCAGCTTAGGCGTCCACTCAATAGAGGTGACCCTCCAAGGGTGATTGATACGAGTGAGCAGACTGGCCGCCTGTAGGTCGGTGTAGACTCTTACGTGGCTGTGAGATTGGAAGTAAGAAGCAGGCAAGCTCTCCGTCATGGGCTCCTCCACCGCCTTGGCGATCACCTCGGCCTTGGCCTCGCCCCATGCGAGAAGGATTATCTTACGTGCTTCACTCAAGTTCTTTAGACCGATAGTCACCGCTGTAGGAGGTACATTCTCTTTAGTATTAAAGGTGCTAATGGCCTCCTGAACCGAGGTGCTATCCAGTACCGACAAGTGCGTACCCTGCGACCAGATAGAGCCAGGAGAGTTGACCCCAACCGATCCTCTACGGCCCAACCCAGTGATGAGCAGGTCAATGCCCCCTAGCTGGTGAATACAGTCGTCAAACTCCTCAATGGCACGGCCCACATCCTCCTTGGAGAGCTGGCTATCCAATCCGTGAAGATGCTCATCAGGGATGCCCACATGTGTGGCGAAGTGCTCTTTGATCTGTGCTAGTACGCCTGTGTCTTTATTGGGAAGGGGTACAAATTCGTACATAGGAAATAGGTGTACATTCTCAAAAGAGACCCCCTCCTCAGCATGCATCCGGATAAGAGCCTTATAGATAGGCTCGGGGCTAGTCCCAGCCGAAAGCATAATGGTGTAGGGCTGGTTGCCTTTGGCCTTTATATCTTTGCAGATGGTTCGGGCGATGCTCTCCGCCGCCTCCTCTGGGGTGGGCGATATAGTTACCGGCATACGCTCGAAGCTAGTCAGAATCCCCTCTTCATACGCATTGGAGGGTCGGTACAGTCTTTCTTCTACCTGAGTGAGTGCAATCTGATTGCTCAATCCAAATCTCATAATCATCTCTATTTATTGTGCAAGCTTGATAGTTATTATTATATGACGACAAGATACTTAATATTTTTCTAAAGGCAAATGAATTAGCGATAAACTTCGGGGGTTATGCATTGTAGAAGCCTACCCTGGGGGGTCATCTTACAGAATTTCCACCCGCGAAATAAGGCAAAAACAGACGAAAAAGGGGGCGCAAAGACCCTCTTCTCAACCGACTGGAATTCAATACTATACAAAAGCGTTTACCGAGTTGCAACTAAGCAATCGGTTAGTTGCATCTCGGCAAATGCTTAGTTGCAACTCGCCGATTGCTTAGTTGCAACTCAACTTTTGCTCTACTTGTATGAGACTATTGCACGAAGGCGATCTGCTTCGTTGCTTTCGGAATTCGGTCTAGGTCACGTACGCGAGTACGCTCCCTTCGCCCTCATCCTCAGCGCCTTGCATCTCATCCTTCGTGCAAAGTCTCAGCACATTTTAGTAAATGTGCGGGAATGGCACTTCGTGCAACATTCTCTGTATAGAGGTTTTATGGAGATCCCAAGACTGCGTAGCCCCTACCTTCGCCCCAATACAATGAGAGCCATAAGGCTATTGCCCTATGGCTCTCATATTAAAAATAGACTGGCTCAAGAATCAGAATGCCGATACCCAACGAACATAAGCAAAGTCCATAGGGTGAGCCATTAGCTGGTGCGTAGGAGAGATGCGGATGGCGATCTTCCGGGTACCAGGGTTATTGATCATCTTTCTTAGCTTGTAAGTGCGTCGACTTCCTTCACTGCTCTCTAGGGTAAAGGCATAGTTATCTACAAGTTCTGTCATCATATTATCGGCATTGAATTCAGAGATGACTAGCTCTACCTTGAGGTCAGTAGAGAGTTGGTGTAGGTCGAGCACCACTTGCAACTCCATCTCTTCACCCACTTCAAAGCTACGACTACTGAGGTCCTTGGTGCTCTTCACCTCTATTACCTCCAATTGATCCCATGTATTGGCTACACTTTGTTTCCACTCCACCAGAGTATCGACTGCTGCATAGTTGTTTTCCGCAAGCATTGCTGAGCGTGTAGCAAGTGGCTGGTAGAATCGGGTGATATAGTCATTAATCATCCGTCGCATCGTGAAGCGAGGGAGGATCTCCGCCATAGAAGTCTTGATCATCTTCACCCAACCGGTAGAGTACTCCTTGCCATCACTACGATCGTAGTAAAGCGGGATGATCTCATCCTCTAGGGTCTTGTAAATCGTCACAGCATCTAGTTTATCCTGCTGCCCCTGATCGGTATAGGTGCGTTTGTCGGTCAGTGCCCAACCGCCTCCAGGCACAAACCCCTCATACCACCAACCATC
This sequence comes from Porphyromonas somerae, assembly GCF_022845615.1. Taxonomy (NCBI): domain Bacteria; kingdom Pseudomonadati; phylum Bacteroidota; class Bacteroidia; order Bacteroidales; family Porphyromonadaceae; genus Porphyromonas; species Porphyromonas somerae. The sequence continues at coordinate 2,143,263 of NZ_AP025559.1, forward strand.
GAGTACTGAGAAGTTGAGCACTCCATTCATCAGCGCCTTCATGCCCGACGTTCCCGACGCTTCTAATGGACGTGTAGGGGTGTTGAGCCATACATCCACACCAGCGATCAATCGGCGAGCTACGCGGATATCATAATTCTCTAGGAATAGGATCTTGCCGTGGAATTGTGGCATCTTAGAGATCTCTATGATGCTCTTGATAAGCCCCTGGCCACCACCATCGGCAGGGTGCGCCTTACCGGTATAGATAAACTGGATGGGGCGCTCGCTGTTATTGACAATCTGTGCCAAGCGATCGAGGTCGGTAAAGAGCAGATGGGCACGCTTGTAGGTGGCAAATCGGCGTCCGAAACCGATGAGAAGGGCATCGGGATTCAGGGCATCGAGCACCTCGTAAGTAAAGGAGGGGTCGTTATTACTCTTGGAGAGACTTGCCTTGTAGCTCGCCCTGAGATGGCGAATAAGTCGGCATTTCATCTCTTTACGCATCTCCCATATTTCGCTGTCTGGTACCTCTTTGATCTTCTTGAGAATGTCAGGATTATCCTGATCATCAAGTATATTCTCCGAGATATATTTCTTGTAGAAAGGGATCCACTCCACAGCGGTCCACGAAGGGAAGTGCACCCCATTGGTCACATATCCCACATGTAGCTCGCTAGGGAAGTAGCCCTTCCACACAGGGGCAAACATCCGCTGCGACACCTTGCCGTGAAGCCAGCTAACACCATTGGCCTCCTGAGCCGTATTGAGCGCCAAGACACTCATGGAGAACTTCTCGTCGGAGCCAGGGTTTTCACGACCAAGGTCAATCAACTCATCAAACGAAATCCCTAGCTTCGCGGCATAGTGACCCATATACTTATCGAAAAGGCCCTTATCAAAGTAGTCGTGACCAGCAGGCACAGGCGTGTGCACTGTATATAGCCCCGAAGAGCGAACGATCTCCAGAGCGTGATCAAAGTCCATTCCACTCTGGGTGAGCTGTGCCATACGCTCAATATTGATGAAGGCAGCATGCCCCTCATTGCAGTGGTATACTTGCTTCTTGATGCCTAGCTTCTCTAGTAGCATAATGCCTCCGATACCAAGCAGATACTCCTGCTTCATACGGTTTTCCCAATCGCCACCGTAGAGCTGGCTAGTAATTCCCTTATCCCAATCACTATTCTTAGGGTGGAAGGTATCCATCAAGTAGAGCGGGATACGCCCTACATCTACTCGCCACACATTGCAGTAAACGGTATGATCTCTAAAGGGGACCTCTAAAGTCATCGGTAAACCCTGCTCATCAGTCACTTGGCTTACTGGGATATTATTGAAGTCATTCTGCTTATATTGGGCAATCTGATCACCATCGGCCGAGATGACTTGGTCAAAGTAGCCATACTTGTATAGGAAGCCTACGCCTACCATGTCTACGCGAGAGTCGCTGGCCTCCTTCAGGTAGTCGCCTGCCAGTACACCAAGACCGCCAGAGTAGATCTTCAGCACATTGCTGAGCCCATATTCCATACTGAAGTAGGCCACACTAGGGATATCGCTACGCATAGGTGCCGCAAGGTATTCCTGGAAGTGCTCATAGGCCTTGTCGAGACGAGCCATAAACTCCTCATTCTGTAGCAATTCCTCTTGCTTTGCACTGCTCAGCCCATTGAGGATCTCAATAGGATTGGCCTGAACAGCCTCCCATTTCTCCTCATCTATCTCGGCAAATAGCTTCCTTACCTCTCTCCTCCAAACCCACCAGATATTGCGGGATAGCTCCTCTAGCTTCGCTAAGTTCTTTGGCAGCTTGGAGTGAGTGTACACTTCATTCCATACCGCCTCATTACAGTTCTTATTACGAATCATAATTATTCAAACCTAATATATTCTCTTAATTACCTATGCAAAGATACTCAAATAATTATACACTAGTGCCCCTCCTCCTATCGGTCTCAATAGGAGGAGGGGCACTGCTAAAAAGTCTCTTATCAGATAAGGGCTTCCGAATCCTTATTTATAGAGATAGCGCTTGATACTCTGCTTAGGCGTCTTCTCAAAGTCACCCTCCAGCACTTCGAAGTTGGAGATTTGGGCAAAGGAGGCAAGGCTCTCATTGAGTTGCTTGCGATTACTTTCGAGTAGCTCTTCCACCTTCTTATCGTTCTTATAGCCCGCCTTTTCGAGTGCCTTTCGGTCGATGGTCACAATCGCCACATTCCGTTTGCCCTCTCGCTGTACCACCACTGCTTCATTCATAAAGGGGAGCATCGCTATCTTCGCCTCTATCTCCTCAGGGTAAATGTTCTGCCCATTAGGTCCTAGGAGCATTGCCTTGGAACGCCCTCTCAAAAAGACACTGCCATCCTTGGCAATATAGCCTAGGTCCCCCGTCTTCATCCAGCCATCCTCCGTAAAGAGCTCGGCAGTTGCTTGTGGGTTTTTGTAGTATCCGAGGCAGACATTCTCCCCCTTCACTTGGATCTCACCCACCATCTGCCCCTCAATCTCTTGGGCATCGGCTACCCGTAGCTTCTCTATCATCTTCAGCTCCTTACCACAAGAGCCAGAGACATAGTTTTTATACTGAGCATAGGAGACCAGTGGCGCACACTCCGTCATGCCGTAGCCGACGGTGTAGGGAAACTTAATACGGTCGAGGAACTGAGCCACCTCGGCATTGAGGGCTGCGCCACCAATGATGATCTCACCTAGATTGCCCCCTAGTGCCTGGATCAATCCCTCTCTAAACTTCTTGTATACCGAGTTGCGGAGGATAGGTGTCTTAAGTACCAGCCGCACCGAAGTCTCCTTGAGCTTAGGCGTCACCACGCTCTTGTAGATCTTCTCCAATACGAGTGGCACGGAGAGGATCAGTCGAGGTTGCACCTCCTTAAGTGCTTTGAGGAGAATGGTAGGGGTAGGCTTTTGACCAAGAATATAGACGTGTGCACCCGAAAGCAAGGGGAGTAGGAAGTTGAATGCACAGCTATAGGCGTGGGCGTTGGGGAGGAAGCAGAGAAGGCGATCACCGCGACTCTGCATCTTTTCCGTCACTGCATAGGTCATATTGGCTGCTAGGTTGTTGGCAGTGGTCATCACCCCTTTACTAAAGCCCGATGTACCAGAGGTATAACTAATGAGTACCACCTCCTCATTGCTCACCTCGGGGAATTTCACATTCTCCCGAGTAAAGTCATTGGGGTATCGCTCCTTGAATAGAGCATCTATATTGAGTGCCTTAGTTGGGTCGTTGGAGAGTAGTCCTAGGAGTGGCTCCATACTTTTAATCCTATAAAGCCCCAATACATTGGGGAGCAGTGCTCCCTCTAGGTGTTTCTCGTGCTCTGGCCCCACGAATACAAACTTAGAGTCACTATGCTCAATGAGGTGTAGCAAGTCGGCCTTAGGGAAGTCGGGCAGTATAGGTACCACCACCGCCCCATAGGTAACGATGCCCATCCATACCATACACCACTCGGCACAATCCTTACCAATAAGGGTCACCTTATCGCCCTTCTTGATGCCATTCTGCTCCAAGATAAGGTGTACACGTGCTGCCCACCGTGCGACATCTGCCACAGTATAGGTTCGCCCCTCCTCATAATTGGTAAAGGCAGGAAGCGCCCAATTCTCCTTCAGTACCCCCTCATATAGCTTTACAAAGTTCTCCTTAATCATAATCCTCGTGGTCTAATGTTAATATTCATTACAAACATACAGATTCTACCGTAAACTACCAACTAAAGCGGAAATAAACCTGCCAATACGAGCTAATGTGTAATTAAACTTCTAGTGAATTGGATCTTGTAACTTTCTTGTATAGGAGTTTGGAATGTCAATAGATTATTCGTAACTTTGTAGCACGAGAACCCGCCAAGCCTCTCAACGATGCTCAAATGTGCGGGTCTTTTTTTATACTATGACAAAAAGAATTCCGTTTGTAAAAACATACGCTACCCCTAAGGAGTTAGTACAGTTGCTCAAAGCAAGAGGCATGAAAATAACTGATGAAGGAAAGGCTGAACACTACCTTGCTCACATCGGTTACTACCGCCTATCTGCATATATGCACCCTTTAATATCCACCCCTAAGGAACAAAAACTATTTAAGCAAGGTGTTACCTTTGACAAGGTAATGATGCTGTATAAGTTTGACAAGAAGTTACGACTGCTCCTCTTCAATGAAATTGAAAAAATAGAGATTGCGGTGCGTTGTGCAATCGTAAATTTTGGAACAAAAATATTAGACGATCCATTCTGGATGACGAACGGACGTTATTTCTCAGATCCTAGTAGATTCAGACGCACTAAACACCTAATTGAAGATGAGTTAAACCATACTAAAGAGGATTTCATCCATCATTTCAAGAAAAGCTATATCAATCAGTACCCACCATCTTGGATACTGGCTGAGATACTACCATTTGGAGTAGTCACCAACATTTATTCCAACATTAAGAATAAAAGGATTAAGAAATCCATTGCTCAGTCATTTGGACTGCAAATTTCTCCATTCGAATCTTGGCTTACTATTGTTGCAGTAACACGAAACTCTTGCTGTCATCATGCTCGTATTTGGAATCGCGTATTCTCCATTCGTGCTACTATGCCAATCAGAATAAACCGTCCTTGGATTACATTGCCAACTGATCCATTAAAGGTATACTTTGACCTGTGCATTATCAAGTATTTCCTTGATGTCATATCGCCAAATAACGACATGCTCCACAAAATGAATCATCTTTTTGCTACATTTCCAGAGATAGACAAGGTTGCACTTGGCTTTCCAAAGGGATGGGAGAATGAACCATTATGGAAATAATCCATTTAGCTTTTACATTGCCACTTTTCACCATAATGGCAATTGATTATCAAAGATTATGAAGAGAAACAATATATATAAGATGTTTGGGAGTATCCTTGCGGTACTTCTTTGTTGCCCCGTTGTAAAAGCGGGCACCCCACCAACGATGATCAAGGATCCTGCTCGTTCTGTTGCGGCCTATGCTTATGCCGATAGCGTGATGCAGGGGATGACGGATGAGCAGCTTCTAGCTCAGCTGATTATGCCAATGGTCTACCCCAAAGAGGGACAAAAAGCCCTAGAGGAGTGGGACCACCTAGTGGCACGTGGCTTCGGGGGCGTCCTTTGGCAAAAAGGGACGCCCGAGCGACAGCTCTTCCTCACCAATTGCATGCGACAGAGAGCCACGATCCCGATGCTGGTGGCGATGGATGGCGAGTGGGGACTCTCGATGCGTCTTTCTGGCACTATCCGATGGCCTCGAAACATTGTGCTGGGGGCCACCAACAACCTCTCCACTGCCTTTGAGTATGGTAGAGCCACAGCAGAGGAGGCGAAGCGGATGGGTATTCAGGTCAATTTCGCCCCTGTCGCCGACGTCAATAACAACCCCCTCAATCCAGTCATCGGTACCCGTAGCTTTGGCTCCGACCCTCAGCAGGTAGCGAAGCTGGTACTAGCTTATGGTCAAGGGCTAGAGAGCCTAGGAGTGCTGGCGGTAGCGAAGCACTTCCCCGGTCACGGTGATACCAAGGTCGATTCCCACAAAGCTTTACCCGTGATATCGCACGACCGAGCACGGCTAGAGGAGGTAGAGCTCTACCCCTTCACCCAATTTATCCAGAAGGGCTTAGGGGGTATTATGACAGGACACCTCACTGTTCCCGCACTAGATAGCAGCCGAAAAGCGGCCAGTGTAAGCCACGCCATCACCACCGAACTACTGCAGGAGCAACTCGGCTTCGAGGGGCTCATCTTCACCGATGGGCTAGCGATGCAAGGGGTGATAGACAATGTAGGCAAAGGCTCTGTCGCTGTCGCCACTTTCAAGGCTGGCAATGATATTCTATTGGCACCACCCTCACCCCAAAAGGCATTAGCAGAGCTGCTCACCGCACTAAAAGCGGGAGAGATAGACCGCAGTGAGGTGCTACGTCGTTGCCGAAAAGTACTTGCGTGGAAACATCTCCTTGGGGCAACTAATCGGGCGCTACTGCCAACCACCGCCCTCTCTGCCGACCTTAATAATGAGCAGAGCAAGGCACTTCACACTAGAATCTACGAGGAGAGTGTCACCCTACTGAAGAATAATGAGTCACTCCTTCCATTCGCTGGAAAAAGTGAGATAGCCCTCCTGCGTTATGGAGATTCTAGGACCCCTCAGCTCCTACAAGTACTCCGCAATGGTGGCACAGTTAGCAGCTACGGCATTGGCGTGAAGGCAGGTAGTAAGGAGCGACAGGCGACCTACCAAAAGCTTCACAAAAGCCCTGTGGTACTAGTCGCTATCACCTCCGAAAGGGCACGGCCCGATGCTGGGCTCCTTCAATTGGCACGCGATAGGTCGGTAGTCTTGCTTTTCCTCACCAATCCCTACACCGCACTGCACTTCAAGGATGTGATCACCGAGGCAAAGGCGGTGGTGATGGGCTACGATAGTAGTGTCAATGCCCAGACAGCCGTCGGACGTGCCTTACTCGGTCAGCTTCCCATGAGTGGGGTGCTACCAGTTGACCTACCCCCACTTTTCAAGGCGGGAGCAGGCATTCCTCTAGAGCGAAAAGGGCTCACCTTCGCCAAGCCCGAGGCCGTGGGTCTCAATAGCCGCCTCCTCTCTAAGATAGATGATATCGCCCTCGAGGGGGTGAAGAAAGGCGCCTACCCTGGTTGCCAGGTACTAGTGGCGAAGGAGGGAAAGGTGGTTTATAGCAAGGCCTTTGGCTACAAAGATAGCGGAAAAAAGGAGCCCAATAACACCGCCACCCTATACGACCTCGCCAGTGTCACCAAGGCAGTCGCCACTGTACCGCTGCTGATGATGGCAGAGGACGAGGGGCGGTTGTCTACAAAGGATCCACTAGGTAAGCACCTCGATTTCCTCAAAGGAAGCAATAAGGAGTCGGTAACACTTGCCGACCTTCTTTTTCATACAGGGGGGATGCCCGCGGTGATCAATTTTTACCTCTCACTCATCGACCAAGAAAGCTATCCTTCGCCACTAATCACCTATCGGCACCAAGCCGGCTTTCCCATTCAGATCGCCCGAAAGGCGTGGGCAAGGCGCGACTTCTCCTACCTCCCATCATTGGTTAGTAGAGAGCAGAGTGAGGACTACCCTATCCGCTTCGCCGAGGGATATTACCTCCACCGTTCGGTAAGGGAGATGATGCGTGAGGAGATCCGCGATGCACAGCTCCGTCGGCGGGGTTACCGCTACAGTGACATTGACTTTCTGCTATTGCAAGAAGTGCTCGAGCAGTGCTACCAGATGCCACTCGATCAACTTTTTATGGAAAAGCTAGCCACACCACTTGGGCTAAAGCGACTCACTTACTGCCCTTTGGCACGATTTGCCCCTTCCGAGATAGCCGAAGGGCAAAAGGATCAATTCCTTCGCCACCAAACCCTCCGTGGCGATGTGGATGACGAGGCAGCAGCGATGCTAGGAGGAGTATCGGGCAATGCCGGGCTCTTTGGCACAGCAGAGGAGCTATTTCCACTCCTACAGATGCTCCTCAATGGCGGCACTTACGACGGTCACAGGTATATTAAACCCAATACGGTACAGAAGTTTACCACAGCCCGCCGCCCCGGCTCCCCCTATGCACTCGGTTTCGATCGACACCGTGGCAAAGGCAAGGTAGGCAACGTGGCCGATATTGCACCCCTCTCCACCTATGGGCATACCGGCTTCACCGGCACCTGCTGCTGGATAGACCCCCAAAATGAGATTGTCTACATCTTTCTCTCCAATAGAGGCGCCCCAAAACGGTGGAATAACCAGCTCTCACAGCTCAAGATCCGCACCCGCATCCAAGAGCAAATCTACCTTTCACTAAGGGGATAGTCCAGAGGTTACGCATTAGAAGGGTCTTGCCGTTTGGTATTAATTGGAATGTCTATGGTCAGGACCTCGCGGAGGTTCTCCACCCAAGGCACCCCAGACATACGGGTTATTAGGCCATGGAAGCCCTCGGGCTTCACCCACTCCCCCACCGACTCGTCTGACCTGTCCGACTCGTCCGACTTGTCTGATTACCCCCTTATATTGCCCGCCACCGCATTTTCTATGGCGAATATTATTTATTTACAAAATTCTTTATTACATTTGTGGAAGTATTAGATGACGGTATTATTTTCACAATATAAAGTTTATATCTTATGAGTTTTTTGACTGACGACAAGCTCGTGATCATCGGAGCAGGAGGTATGATTGGTAGCAATATGGCACAGACAGCAGCTATGATGCGCCTCACCCCAAATATTTGCCTATACGACCCCTATCTCCCTGGTCTTGAGGGCGTGGCAGAGGAGATCCGGCACTGTGGATTCCAGGGTCTCAACATGACCTTTACCGACAATTTCGAGGAGGCTCTAAAGGGAGCTAAGTACATCGTATCCTCAGGTGGCGCCCCTCGTAAGGATGGCATGACTCGTGAGGACCTACTCAAGGGTAATAGCGAGATCGCTGCCGACCTCGGTGAGCACATCAAGCGCCTTTGCCCCGATGTAAAGCACGTGGTAATCATCTTCAACCCTGCCGATATCACCGGTCTCGTAACCATGCTACACGCAGGCATTGACCCACGCCGTGTGACTACTCTTGCAGCACTCGATAGTACTCGTCTGCAGAGCGAGCTAGCTAAGCACTTCGGTGTAGCTCAGTCCGAGGTTACTGGTGCACGCACCTTCGGTGGCCACGGTGAGCAGATGGCAGTCTTTGCATCAAATGCCAAGATCGCTGGCAAGCCATTGAAGGACTACATGGGTACCGACAAACTGACCAAGGAGCAGTGGGAGGAGATCCGTACCAAGACCACTAAGGGTGGTGCTAATATCATCAAGCTACGTGGTCGCTCATCATTCCAGAGCCCAGCATACTGCTCTATCGAGATGATTGCTGCTGCTATGGGTGGTGCTGAATTCCCATGGCCAGCAGGTACTTTCGTGAACAATGATAAGTTCCAAAACATCATGATGGCAATGGATACCAAGATCGGCAAGGATGGTATTGTTACCTACAATATGCCTGAGGGCACACCAGAGGAGATGGCCGAGCTAGAGGCTAGCTACAAGCACCTGGTAGACCTACGCAATCAAGTGATTGAGATGGGCGTGATCCCAGCAGTAGAGGATTGGGGCACCATCAATAAGCACTTCGCTAAGTAATCTCCTTATAGATAGAGAAAAACAAATCCAAAAGGGTCGGGCTCCTCGTGATGCCCGACCCTTTTTTCTATAGATTAAAAAAACCTGCTGTGTGGTCAGAAAAAGTGACCATCTATGAGAGCAAAAGTTGAGTTGCAAGAACGCAACTAATCCTTGAAAATGAAGAAAAGTCGAAGTTGTGGAAAACTAACTGATAATGAGCAGGAAACGGAATAATTTGCATAGAAGTACTCTTTTCAAAAAGGGTCATAATGTGCAGATTTAGGCAGAAGTTCAGTTACCAGAGCGTTACCCGATTTCGTCATAGGTAACGATGGAGTAATGTTCGGTAACTGAATTATTTTCGCTCGTGTGGCTGTTGCTACGGTTGGCAGTTTTCTGCATAAGTGAAGAACGCTTTAATTCGGGTAACTTTGCCCATAAAAATTAAGGCGTATGAAAACAGAGAAAATGAAGGTGTTGCTCTACCTCAAAAAGAGCGGAAAGGATAAGCAGGGTAAGGCTCCCATTATGGGACGTATCACGCTTGGAAGGAGTATTGCGCAGTTCAGTTGCAAGCTATCCTGCAATCCCGATTTGTGGAATCCCCGTGAAAGCAGAATGGACGGAAAGAGTCGTGAGGCAGTGGAAGTGAATGCCAGATTGGAAAGTCTGCTGCTATCCGTCCAAACAGCCTATCAGTCTCTGCTATCCAAAGGTTGCCCATTTGATGCAACTGATATAAAAGAGGAATTTCAAGGAAGCGTTCAATCTAAATGTATGCTTATTGAAAGACTAGATAGGCTCATCAAAGAGAAAGAAAACCATATCGGCATTGACATCAAGGAGGGAAGTATATTTGGCTATCATTCCACTCGTACCCATTTGCAGAACTTTATACAAAAGAGGTATAAGGTTGCTGATTTGGCTTTCTCACAGCTTACCGAACAATTTATCTACGACTTCCAACAATACTTTATGGGGATTTGCGGGTTTCAGGAAAGTACGTTCTATAATGCTGCTACCCATCTGAAAACGGTATGCAGATTGGCTTATCGTGAAGGATTAGCCGATATTTTATTGTTTGACAAAGTCAAGGTAAGCAAAGGCGACAAGAAACTACCCAAAGCTCTTGATAGGTGTTCGCTTGACAAACTAATGAACATACAGTTTGGAGAGTTGGAGGAGGAAATGGAAACTGCAAGGGACTTGTTTGTCTTTGCCTGCCATACAGGTGCAGCTTATTGCGATTTGATGGAGTTAAACAGGTCGTATCTTGTCCGTGATGACGAAGGAAACCTTTGGCTGAAGTTCAACAGGCAGAAGACAGGCGTACTTTGCCGTATCAAGTTGTTGCCTGAAGCCATCAGGATAATAGAGAAGTACAAGAGCGATGAAAGGGAAAGCCTATTGCCACAGATGAAATATGCCACCTATCAATCGTATCTTAAAGCATTGCGTCTAAGAGCAGGCATAGCCTTTCCCTTTACCACGCATACGGCAAGGCATACCTTTGCCACGCTCATTACCCTTGAACAAGGAGTATCGATAGAAACGGTGAGCAAGATGTTGGGGCATAGTAACGTGAGTATGACCGAGCGGTATGCAAAGGTTACGCCACAGAAGCTGTTTTTGGAGTTTGAGCGTTTCCTTTCTTTCACGGAGGATATGCAGATGAGTATTTAGCAATAGTAGTATTAAAACTAAAATCATTATGAGAAGTACATTCAAGACACTGTTTTATATCAACAGACAAAAGACCAAAGCAAATGGTCTTACCTCCATACTCTGCCGTATCACGATAGATGGCAAGAACTCTGTCATTACTACAAACGAAGAATGTAAGCCTGCGGAGTGGAATGCCAAGCAAGGAATAACTACAGATAAGAAAACAAACCTTCGCCTGCAATCATTCAGAGAACAAGTAGAAAGGACCTATCAGGAACTGCTCCTAAAAGACGGGGTGATAAGTGCTGAACTGCTTAAAAACAGATTGCAAGGCATAGCAACTTCTCCCACCACTTTGTTGGAGCTTAGCAATGCAGAACTACAATCGGTAAAGGAAAGTGTGGGCAAGTCAAAAGCAGAAGGTACATACACTAACCTTTGCTATGCGAATAGAATGCTGTGCGAGTTTATAAAGGACTTAGAGAGTAAGGATATAGAAATCCGAAGTATAACGGAGGAACTGTTTGAGGAATACCGATTCTTTCTTAAAAAGAAAGGGTTGAAAGGATCTTCTATCAACAATTATCTTTGTTGGCTGAGCCGTTTGATGTTCCGTGCAGTAAGTCAGCGTATCATTCGTTATAACCCATTTGAACATGCGGAATATGAAAAGGTGGAAAAGGCAATTCGTTTTCTTAGCAAGAGTGATGTAGCAAACCTGATGGCAATGAAGATATGTGATAGCGATGCCGAACTTGCAAGGCGGATGTTCATCTTCTCCTGCTTCACAGGTTTAGCCATTACGGATATGGAACACTTGACGTTTGGGCATATCAAGAGCGCAGCGGACGGACAGATGTATATAAGAAAGGAGCGTCAGAAGACCAAGGAGGAGTTCATTGTGCCGTTACATCCCATAGCCAAGACGATTATCGAGCAGCAAAGGCAATTACAAGCGGTGAAAGAAGAAAGCAATAACACGAATATGGATAATCGTCTTATCTTTCAACCCTGTTGCAGCAGAAGTGTGTTAGCAGCGAAGTTAAGCATAGTAGGCAAGGCTTGTGGCATCAAGCAACGTCTGTCCTATCACATGGCAAGACATACCTTCGGAACGATGTGTCTAAGTGCAGGTATCCCCATTGAGAGTATCGCCAAGATGATGGGACACGCATCAATTGCAAGTACGCAGATTTATGCGCAGGTAACGGACTGCAAGATTTCGGAGGATATGGACAGACTCATCGCCAAACATCAGGAAAAGAACAAAGAGGATGATAAGGTAACGGTAAAGGAAACTATTACCATAGGTACAATGGCTATTGCCAACACAGGCAGAAACAAAAGCATGGAGGAAACGGCATGAATACGGAAGATGGAATAAAGACCAAGGCTGCAATCCGTCTGGACACGGGGCGTAGCTACTTCGAGTGGGGAAATGGTATGCAGGTTATCCGCAGGGGAAAAGGCGATGTAGCCATGACCGAGGGCGAGCTTGCGAGGTTCTTTGGTGTGACATGGAGGAAAGTCTGTGGCAGACTTCGGGCGATAACCGAAGATTCCATCCTGTCTCCAGATGAAAGGAATGCAGGTGAAAGGAAGATTGTCACAGATAAGGAGGTAAGGGGCTACGCACCGCTTTACCCACTACCGACAATCATCGCCCTTTCCTTTCAACTTGACAGCGTAGAAGCCCACCTGTTCAGAAAGCATGTGTACAGTGAGTTGATGCGTCCAAGGAACTCTGTCATTCCTATCATCATATATGACAGGGGTATCAATAGCTGAATATGTACCAATCCTTTTTCTTTCACTGTTATCTTACTACATTACTAAAATACAAGGTAACACAGTGAAAGAGAAAGGATTACGTTGTAGTTGGTAGATGACTATATGTGCAACTACGGTATGACTACATACTACCAATCCATGAACGGAAAGGATATGTTTTTTAGCCGTGGAATGCGGTCAGAGAGGAAAATGAACTTTTGGGCATCACAAAATGATAACAGATAATCAATGAAAGAGGTGTAAATATGAAAGCAAAGCATCATCAAAAGGACGACCAAAGAAAGTCAGAGTGTAATCAGTCCAACGATAACACAAGAAAAGCTATCAAGCGTAGCTTTTTTGAGTGGAGCGATGGTATGCGTGTTATTCGTCAAGGCAAGGGAGAGGTTGCTATGACGGAGGGCGAACTGGCAAAGTTTTTCGGAGTTAGTTGGCAGAAAGTTAATCATAAGGTCAAGCTTATAAAACAGACTATGTGCTTAAAGTATTATGAGATAGAAGCAGGTAATGCTACCAGCAGCATAAGTAAGCAGGGGGATAGCGTGGAGAGTTATGCGCCACTCTGCCCCTTGCCCATTATCATCGCCCTTTCCTTTCATCTGAACAGCGTAGAGGCAGGTATGTTTAGGAAATATCTCTGCCAAAGGCTGCAATCTCCTGCGCCAACATTCATTCCTATTATTGTTGATACAGGTGTCACACAGGGGTGCTGAGTGGCAGTTATACAGACTACTGATTATATCCTTTTTCTTTCACTGTTATATCTTACTACATAACTACATTAAAGGTAAAGCGGTGAAAGATAAAGGATTAACGAGTAGTTAGGTTATCATCGAAATGGTACTACATAGTAACTACGCTTACCCTTCTTCTTTCACTGCTTAGGTATATCTATAAAAAGTTCAATAACCACTATCATTATTTTTAGGTATTTTTCAGGCAGATGAAGAAAAAAGTTGCCTACTTACTTGCTTTTTTCATGAAAAGTACATATATTCGCAACGTATTTATTTATAAAACTCTAAAAACTTACAGTTATGAAAGCAAAACAAACAACCCTTTACACTCTTACTTTCATATTAGCATTATTTGTAGGAGTGTTAACATCATGCTCTAATGATGATTCTTGTATTCAAAAGAACCCAAATAACATAAAAACAAGGGCATATTCTTCACAAATAGAAGAAGCGAAAGCACTGGCACTTCCTATCAATGAGGTAAACAGTATTCCTAAAGAAATCAAGGATAAACGAGCTGCTGCTGTTATCCTTTCTAATTACATCTCAATAAAAGATAGCTTATACTCTTTAGATATTTCTGAAAAAGATGCACAGACTATTGGAGTAGATGCTGATTTGTATAATTCCGTATTACAAGATTTGAAGAATACAAACAAAGCTATAACTGAGGCTAGATTGCATGGTGAAAAAGTTTCCTTACCAAATGTAAAAGAAGAATCTAAAAAGTATAGGATGTCCAAAGAAGTTCCACAAGCACTAACACGGTCTGGAAATAAAGGAAAGAACCAATACGGCTATATTTCTACTAATGGAACAGAAGAAGGTACAGATGCATTTCTTCCAACTTTCGATAAGAGTTCCGTAAAGTTTACTTGTCGAACTAATGCTGCAATAGCCCCTGTTTATACATGTAAAACTTTTGTTTTCGGAGGTTGGAATGCAAAAACTAAAGTAGGAACACTTTTTACAAATACAGATGTTGTTGTAAAGTTAGCAGCATCTGGTTCAAATGTAACAGCAAAATTGTATTATGCCACAACAGATTCTAATGGTGGATCATGTAATTGGGTTGCAATTGAATAATCATTTGTATTTCATAAGTAAAATAGAACACATAAAAGGTTTGAGAGATTATTTATCCACAAACCTTTTGTGTGTTTTGTAATATTCCAGTATTAATTTTGTGCTAATCTTAGGAGTAGGAGGTAAACACTAATCATGGGTGTTTACCTCCTACTCGATTATAACTTGTAATATTCTTCCAGTAACTTTTCCAAATCCGAAGCCTTATAGAGCATCTTCCCAGCAAACTGCGTATAGGGTATAATTTTTCTATCCCTATAATCCTGCAAGGTGCGAGGGCTGATATACAGCCGCTCACACACTTCTTTACCCGTGAGGAAATGCTCACCGCCAAACAATGGCTTGTGCGTCTCTGCCACTTCCCTTATTCTTCTGACCACGTCATGCAGTGCGGTAAGCACCACCTGCATATCGTCCGAGCCAAAATTCAAATCTTTTGCCGTTTCCATAACTTGTTTATTTTTTAGGTTTGTCAGTTTTTGTAAGGAGCAGCCTTTCCACATCCTCACGTTTATAATAACACTTGTGTCCGATTTGTGCGAATGGCAGCACGCCTGTATCACGATAATGCTGCAAGGTGCGCTTGCTGATGTTAAGCAACTTGCACACATCACCATTGTGTAGCCAGTCGGTATGCTTACACTTCTCTCCAAATGCCTTGTGGCAGCAGTCTGCAAGACTTAATATCTCGTCCCTTAGTTTCTGCCAGTTCTGGTCTGTAATTATCAAATATCCCATACTTCTATTGTTTTGCTCGTTGTTACTGTTTTCTTGTGTTGCAGCGTTCTGCGCCCCAGCACGATGCAAAAGTAGGGATAGTTTCCTTATGCTCAAAGCACTAAGGAACAGCAGGGAAAACAAAGGAAATACGATGAAATTCCCTTCCTTATTCCTTGTCGTTATCAACGCTAATACGCCCACTATTCTTCTTTCACTGTCAATAGATATAGAGATACAACCTACCATTTGGCATAAGTATTCTGCCTTGTTCTAAGATTTCTGAGAACATAGAGATAAGCTCTTAATTTTTGCTTACATCTTTTTGTGGATTGCTTTTTGTTTAAATAGGTAGTTATTTTCGCCTTATCCGTTCTTTGTTATTCCTTTACTTATAGTTCACTACCCAAATGTGCAGAATACCGCATTTGAATGTGGTTTGTTACAAAGCCAATCAATTATTGGTATTTGTATCATTTCCTTTTATCCTTTGATTTCTCCATTTAATCCACTAAAAACTAAGATGTTTGATGATTTCCTACAAGGAATTTTATAGCAAGTCTATGCAACATTATGCAAGCACACCGAGAATGCTTGGCTATCAGAATTATCCTCCTTAACTTCACTTTCAGAAACCATTTTAGGATGATTATGAAGAAGTACGCAGACAATAGCAATATACGCACAGAAGATAAGCCGAAGCATAGTAGGCAAACTTCCAAAAACAAGGAGATAGAAAGCTACCTCTCCACCCATTATGACTTCAGATTCAACACTGTACTTGGCAGAACAGAGTTTTCTCCCAAGTGTGCCAATGTGTATAGCAAGGTCAGCCGTTATGACATCAATACCTTTCGCAGGGAACTTGATAGCGAGGAAGGCATCATCACTTCCGCTGATAATCTCTATTCCATCATCGAAAGCAGCTTTTCTCCCCGTATCAATCCCATACAGGAATACTTCAAGGCTTTGCCAGAGGTTGATGCTTCAGAAGTGCTGTACAAGATAGAGATAAACCAATGCGCCATCGCCAATCTTGCATCGTGCGTTACCGTCCGTAACTCCGAAAAGTGGCTGCCGTACCTTACCAAATGGCTTGTTGCAGTGGTTGCCAACGCTATGGACGACCGTGAATGCCGTAACCATACCTGTCTTGTACTAACAGGGGAGCAGGGAAAGTTCAAGACCTCCTTTCTTGATTTGCTTTGTCCGCCTGCGCTTAAAGGTTACAGCTACACAGGAAAAATATATCCGCAGGAGAAGGACACACTTACTTATATCGGGCAGAACCTTATCGTGAACATTGACGACCAACTGAAAGCCCTCAACAAGCGTGATGAGAATGAACTCAAGAACCTTATTACCTGTCCGATGGTCAAATACCGTATGCCCTATGACAAGTATGTGGAGGAACATCCGCACTTGGCGAGCTTCGTGGCATCGGTAAACGGCAATGATTTCTTGACCGACCCGACAGGCAGCAGACGATTTCTTCCCTTTGAGGTGCTATCTATTGACATAGAACGAGCTAAAGCTATTTCTATGGATGCCGTCTATACCGAAGCTAAATCCTTGTTAAACGCAGGCTTTCGATATTGGTTTGACGATGACGAGATAGCTGAACTCTACAAGGAGAGTGAGGACTTCCAAGTGCAGACCGCAGAAATGGAACTCTTGTCGTGCTGTTTTGAGAAGCCAATGGAGGACAATTCTCATTGTGCTTACATGACCACTACCGAAATACTCGCTTATTTAGGTGTTTATACGCATCCACCCTTGACACTCAAACGTATGGGCGAAGCACTCAAAAGAGCTGGCTTTGAAAAGGTAAGCAAGAGGCGTGAGGGTTGTAGTCCTGTCTATGTTTATAAGATTAGGAAAATCCACCCCTGCCCACTGGTAAATAGCTGTAGTAGTTTGATGTAGTAGAGTGTGTAGTATCATCGTTTACTGCAAAGTATTGTTGATTATTAATAACTTACATTAAAGAAGTATGTAGTAAGAAGAAAGTGAAAAAAGTTTTTAGGGGAAAAGCTTTAGGAAGCAAAAAAGCATCAATGAAGTTTGCGCTATCAGCATAATCAAAATATAATCCGATATAAAATCAGAATGAATAAATGTTCAACCAATAATTATAATGACAATGAAAGAAGAAGATTTATCACGCATCAAGCGATACTCTATTGTGGAGTACCTTGAAAGGAAAGGTATCAAATCTGTGCGTAGGACACTAGCCTATGCCCTTTACCATTCACCGCTTCGTGAAGACACGCATCCAAGTTTCAAGGTGGACACAGAAAAGAACCTTTGGATAGATTATGCCGAAGGCAAAGGCGGAAGTATTATCGACCTTTGTATGCGGTTAGAGGGTTGCACGCTGTCGGAAGCCATCCGCCTTTTGGGGCGGAACGCTCCCGATTATACAGTGTGTAATCCTCAAAGAGAGAGTGTACAAGACTCTTCCAAGCAGGAAAGCATCAGACAAGCAGCATCTGCAAACGGAGCAAGGAGACTGACAGGTATATCAGACACCTTGCCACCCCACTTGCAGAAATACCTCACGGAAGAACGCTGTATCAACATAGAAAAGGCTATGCCCTTTCTGCGTTGTATCAGCTATGAGGTAAGAGGTCTTCATTACCAAGCCATTGGTTTCGCCAATCAATCGGGAGGTTATGAGCTTCGAGATAACGGTATGTTCAAGGGAACAATAGCACCAAAGGACATTACTCCGATATTTACAGACAAGGCTGATCCTGTCTGTATATTCGAGGGATTTATGGACTTTCTATCCTTTCTTTCAATGAAAGAAGAATTTACCAACCACTGTCTTGTGATGAACTCCGTAAGCAATGTAGCGAGGAGCATCCGCTACCTCAATGAAAGACAGGTGTTTTCTATTCGTACATTCTTTGACAATGATGAAGCAGGACGCAGAGCTACGGCAGATTTCGTAAAGGCAGGTTTTAAGGTGGAGAATATGTCCGTGCATTACAGGAACTTCAAAGACCTCAACGAATATCACGTACATAGGGTACGTGAGCAACAGAAGAAACAATCACAGGTGATGCAGCAAATGCAAAGCAACTCCATAAAGGTAAAACAAGTTAAACATAAAATAAGATAGAAAAATGGAAAAGAAGAAAACAACAGAGGTAGAGTATGACCTTTCATATTATTTAGGTGGTAACGAAGAAGAACAGCTCGGAAGAAGTAGCCAGCAGCACACAAAGATGACACGGAGCGGTAAGCCATCAGAGGATGTCGAGCCATTACAGAACACAGAGGTATCACGGTGTACCGAGCTTTCACACAAAACTGAACAAGCAAGGCTGCCAGAGAATGCACCCGTTCAGAAACGCATCAGTACCAAAATGAGGAAGGAAACGCTTGAAGCCTACAAGCAAGCCTATCTTTTGCCTACCAAACTCAGCAATAGAAAGGCTGTCTATCTGAGCAAGGAAACACAGGAACGTGCAGACCTCACCGTGCGAAGATTGGGCGACAGGGGCAGCAATCTTTCGAGCTTTGTGGAGAACCTCGTGCGCAGCCATTTAGATGAGTACGGAGAAGATATAGAGAAATGGAGGAAACTGTAAGCACGAAAAAAAGGTGAGGATTTCAAAAAAAGTGATGACCTTTTTGTGCAAAACCCTCAACCCTTTCTCGGAAAAATGAATACCATATTCTTGACCCAATAATTGAACGGTGGGAATGCCACGAACGTAGTTAGACAATGAATGCAGTGCATTCGATTTCAAGTAAAGAAACGCTTCGGGCGTTATCGGCTTTTTCACTGACATTGCAAGACGTCAGTTTGTACCCACAAACTGCCCTTGCTCCCCTCGTCAGACTATCGGGGAGATAAAACCGTAATCACTCCGTTCTCATCGGTCAGTGTTCAGGAATTAAGCAACAACGAATCATCTACAATGATTAACTTTCAAAAAAACTTATATGAGCAGATACAAGGGAAAAGCTGCCCGATGGCAGCAACGGGATAAGGAAGAACAGCGGATGAACAAGACAGAGTTCATCAAAGTAAGATGCACCTTAGAGGAGAAGCATCGTATCAAGTCAAAAGCGGAAAGTACAGGGCGGAAGTTCTCAGAGTACTGCCGTGAGATACTCCTTAACAGAGAAGTAATAGCTGTTCCCAAGATGACAGACAATGAGAGGGAAGCCATTGCCATTCTCCAACATACAGGAAGGTTCTATGGGCAGATTTCCAATCTCATCAAGCTCAAGGACGAGGATTGGCTACATATCACCAAGAACCTTTCGCTATGTGCCAAAGAGGCATTTAAGCGGTTTTACGACCCGCATTTTCGGGTGGATGATGAAATATATAAGGTCTTAAATCTAACAAGAAATGATAGGTAAATGCAAGGCGATAGCGCACGGAAGCACAGCTTTGGACTATATTTTCAGGGAAGGCAAACTCGGTAGTCGGCTTGCATTCCACAATCTTTGCAGCAGAGATCCAAAGACAATCTATGAGGAAATGAAAGTAGTCAGCGATTACAACAGCCGTTGCAGGAACAAGTTTCTCCGTATCGAAATCGGCATCGCACCGCAGGACGAGAAAAAACTGCCCGTGTCCGAACTGATGCGGATCGCCCATTTGTTTGCCAAGCGAATGGGACTTGACAACCATCAATGGGTGGCGGTAACGCACAAGGACACCGACAACACACACATTCACATCATTGCCAACCGCATCAGTCTGTACGGAGAAGTCTATGATACCACTTTTGTGAGCAACAGGGCAGCAAGGATGGCGGAGGAAATCAGTCGGGAGAAAGGCTTGACCATCGCAAAGGAGGTCAAGGCGAAAAAGCAGCATCAGGAGCCAAAAGCCAGTCCAATAAGAGAGCAGACAAAACAGCAAGTACAACAAATCTGCTATGCCCTGCTTGACAAGTACAAAGGTATAGGTATCACCGGGCATTCCATGTTCCTTTACGAGTTGAACAAGAACGGCATTACCATAGAGCGTATGAAGAACAAGCAGGGCAAGGTCTATGGTTTGAAGTTCTCATACGGAGGATATACATTCAAGGCATCCGAAATCGGCAGAGAGTTCGGCTACCGTTCTTTGCAAAAGAATTTTGAACCAACTAACAAGGAAGAGTCAAGGAAACCACATCAAACAGTACAAGAGCCAACAGACAAGAACAAATATCCCGATACAGGTTATCAACTCATACCTCCAAGCCGCTCCTCAATTTCACGAGACAATGACACACCACAAGTGCAGAATCCCATTGGTGCGGTGGCAGACACCATCGTTAGCGCAGCCGATGAAGTTGTGGAAGAGTTAGGCGATTTGATTACACCTACTACGCAAGGCAATGACTATGCCGAAGCTGCATGGCAGCGCAAACTCAGATACCAAGCTAACAGAAAGAAGAAACGTGGAAGGGGATTATAACTCACGCCTGAACAAAATGCAGAAAGAAGAATATCTCATTAAAAATGCTTGTTATTCGGTAACAAAGTATTATCTTTGCAAACAGAATAACAAGCGTTCTTTGTTAGGCAGAAAACAGCAAAGCCAAGTAGCTCGCTCGTTTCCAAATCGTTACCTGTTTAGTTATACCAACAAGGTAACTTCTTTATTTTCAGATAGATATATTTTTATAATTATCTTACTAAGCAATTGGCGAGTTGCAACTAAGCGATCGGCGAGATGCAACAAAGCAAATGCTTAGTTGCATCTCGGTTTTTGCTTAGATGAGAGCACACCCAAGGGGTGGCTCATTGGACAATGGGTGCCTCATCGGACAAGTCGGACAGGTCAGACAAGTCAGACGAGTCAGACACCCGTACCCCGTCAGCAACTTATTGGGGCTCCGACTCGTCCCACTCGGGCAATAAATTGTCGCCAAAAAGCACCCGACAGGGTGCCATTCAGATAGCCTCCGGTCTTCGGCTCTACGAGCCTCGACCGGGGGGAAAGGGATTGCGGTTTATCCATCGACCCTTGCGGTCGCACTAGCCGATACTGGTGCGACCACAAATGCCAAACAAATGCCATAAATCATTCTAGGTTTACTCATTATTTATCTATATATTTGTTTGAAAATGATTGTATTACAGATTATATATAGTTTATGAGAGTAGAGTCTAAGAATGTCAGAGAGTTACTTATGGGCAATACTTCGCCCTTCTTTATTCCCCCTTTCCAACGATCATACGCTTGGGGTAAGCCCGAATTAAGTCGCTTTTTCCATGATATTACAAGATTGCTTGAGTCGGAACTTTCTGGAAAAGAGCCAAAGCTACAGCATTTCTTTGGTACGCTTGTAGTCAAGAGAGAATACCAAAGCCTTGATAAAGATATTATTATTGTTGTTGATGGGCAGCAGAGAATAACCACTACTCTGCTTTTCCTTCTTGCTCTTCGTGATACATTTCCCATGTCCGATGATGAAAGAGAAGGTACTGACCAAGCTTTCTTTTATAGTTCGGACTCAAAATATGAAGAGAAAATCAAACTAAAGCAAGTTACTGCAGACTGGGATTGCTATAAAGCTATAGTGACTGGCAAGAAAGCTCCTTCAGGTTTGATTACTAATGCCTACACTTATTTTTGTAGAGAGTTGAAGGCACTTATGCAAAGAGTTCCTAGGTTGGAAACTGTGCATTTCGTCAGTATCTTAGAGCGAATAAATCTTGCTGTAATCAATCTTGAAAATGATCCTTATAAGGGAGAGGATCCACAGATTATATTTGAAACACTCAATTCTCTTGGTAGGCCACTTACCCTATCTGACCTTATTCGCAACTATATTCTTCTAGGTTTGAATAGTGAAGAACAGACAGAAGCCTACGAGCAGTGCTGGTTCCCCATGATTGAGGAGAAACTAACCAGAAAAGAGACTTCAAATTACTTACGGGACTTTACACAATACAAGCTCTCGGAGTATTTAGTGACAGCTAGCGATAGTAATGCTAAACAATTATACTCCATTTTCAAAGAAAGAGTTGCATCAGAATATGAAGATAAACAACTGCTTATTCTTGAGATATCAGAAGTGGCACACTACTATTTGGCAATCGTTGACCCCGACTATACCCCACGTCTCACTGAAGACAAAAGATTTAACAAGGAAGTAAAAGACTTACTAATTGATATCTTTCAGGGTATTAAGTCAGACCCATTTAAATCTTTCGTGATGGGGTTGCTGATTAGTCATCAAGGAATTAATGGAAAGAAGAAACTGTCCGATGATGCCTTGCTAAATACTCTCCGAATGATTAAGACATACTTAATACGAAGAAGAGTATGTGATTTGACCAGCGGAGAAAATAAGAATATGCCTTTGTTGACTAAATATATTCCTGAAATGGCTAACGGAGAAACCGACTTCCTACAAATAATAAAGCAATTGCCTTATTTCCTAAGAATGCCAAATGATAAGGAGATACGCAGTACTCTCGAGACCTTGCCTTTTTATAATGAGCTAAGAAACTATTCAAAGCTTATCCTTGGTGATATGGAGAAAAAGAGATCTAAGGTATCAGTGGATTATAGAGATCCATTAATAACGATTGAACATATTATGCCCCAAAAATTAACCACTATTTGGGAGCAAGAATTGGGAGAAGACCATCAAGAAGTACATAGTAAATACCTCCACAACATAGGGAATCTTATCCTAACTGAATATAATATGGAGATTAGCAATCGATCGTTTGAGACAAAGAAGCAGAAGCTTGGAGAATCTGCTTTAAGTTACAGACTTGATATTATTTCAGTAGAGCGGTGGGATGAGCAAGCAATACTCAAACACCAAGAGCAGATGATTCAGTTATTCTTAAATGCGTATGAACTCCCAGATGAATATCAAATTGTTAACAACTGGAATGAGCGGATTGAAGATAACGAGATACGAAAGTTTTCTATAACTGATTCAGATGCAAAATCCTTTGTAAAGTTTAGACAGCCAGAAAGTGTAACAATTGAAGGTAAAGTCTATAAGGAAAATAGGTGGAACCACTTATATTTTGCAATACTTCAACACCTTAAACGGAACTACCCCAACCAATACGAAGTGCTTGTCAATGATCTAACTACTCATCTAAAGCAAGGGAAAAACCCTAGCGTAATCAATTGGAAAGATGAAGAACTATATCCAGAAATTCCAAGCTTTAATACTCGTTATGCCTTAGTTGATGGTACGGTCTTGAAAAAAATACCAAATAACTATTCTGGAGATAAAAGGCTGGTTTTTTACCATAATAGGTCAGCAGAAAAGATGATTGAAGGCATAAATGAGATGTTTGAATATTTCCATGTAGATGGTGATGAGGTAATCATTACACTCAAAGAAAAATCTAACTGATCCAGGTCCAACCCTCAAGGGGTTGAATGGTGGGGGTGGGTGGTTTCATAAACCCCTAGTCTCCGGCTCTCGAGGTTCGATTAGGGACTAGGATCCATCTGACCTCCTATGAGGGGAGGCCAAATCCACCACCATTCCCTCGGCCGTCCGACCTGTCCGACTTGTCCGATAAGGTACCCTTGATTAGGCACCCCGACAAAGGGCTTTGAGCACTCGCCAACTCATGGAGGTCTCTCGGGGCAGTCGTTACTTAGGAAATGCGGAGATAAAAAGTGGTTGTTTGTTTTGCAAACTACCGAATTCTTTGTATCTTGCTGTCGGAAAGTAATTCACTAATCATTAAAAAGAAGAATTATAAGTATGAAGACAATAGTTAGAAGATTATCTGTAATAGCACTGATGCTAATTGGTGCCATGGCACTAAGTGCTCAGGCACAAACCCCTATGACTATCTCGCTCAATGATAGCCCTACGAGGCTACAGGTGAGCCACTCTATTGAGGTGAAGATTATCCCTTCTACCAAAAATGAGATGGTAGTGGTGGAGGAGGGCAAGGGCGGTACTTTTAAGTACACCTTTGAAAATGGCAAGCTCACTCTATCCCGTGAGAAGAAGTCTCGCCGTAGATGGTTCAACTTTGGGGAAGATGATATCGAGGTGAAGCTCTATGTAACCGATGTGACCAAGCTAGAGGAGGTAAGTGCTTCGGGTGCTAGTGAGGTAGATATCAAGCAGAGCCACGCTCTGAATATCCGCAAGGTAGACCTTTCGGGGGCAAGTAGCTTTGAGGCTCAGGGCTCACTAAAGTCGATGAGTGTGATCCTATCGGGTGCTAGCGAGTTCGACTTTGATGGCTCTATCCAGCAGCTCATTGTTGATGCCTCTGGGGCTTCGGATATTGAGGTAGATGGCGATATCACAGGTAAGCTATCTGTAGATCTCTCTGGAGCTAGCTCTATGGAGTACAAGGGGCGTGTAAAGGAGGCCAAGATTGAGGTCTCTGGTGCATCTAGCTTTAAGGGTAAGCGTGCCACTGCCGACACTGCATGGCTAGAGGCCTCTGGTGCCAGCAAGATCACCCTCCCAACCAAGGATTGCAAAAGCTCTACAGCTTCGGGGATGTCCTCTATCAACTCCTAATCAGCCAACTGACCAAATAAAAGAACTCTCCTCCATTTATCCAGAAGGGTAAATGGAGGAGAGTCGTCATTAATAGGTCAGTAAGTGTTTCCTTAATTATTGAAGCTTGTATCGACCTGCTTTAAGGTCTTGGTATGTTGGGTTATAGAGGTTATTATTGACTTTGCTGCTGGTCCAATTGGATTCATTAATCTGACCATTCTCCACCAACTGCTTGAGACCCGAATAATCCATTAGCACAGTGCAGTACGCTATCTCCACCCTCTTGACTTTCTGAAGGTGTGATAGGAAGTTTAGATGTGTCAGGCTCTCATTTTGCTCCCAGTAGCCACGGCCACCAAACTTTATGGCTCCTACCTCTGTTAGTTTAGGGAGGTTAGCATCCTTGAAGTATTTAGTCTGAAGGTCTAGATCTCCTCCCACTTTTTCCAGAGCAGGCATATCTAGGTACTCAGTAGCGGCACCTCCTAAGTCTAGGTTTTCACCTATTTCTTTTAATCCCTTGGCTGTGACTTTCTTGAAGTTGCTAGTTAGTTTGAGACCCTTTGATATTTTTTCAAGGGTCGCAGGCAACTCCACCTCCTCCATATCGTGAGCCAATTCAAGCATAAAGCTTTGGCACTCCTTTAGCCCTTCCATGATGGGTGCCTTGGTCACAGGTCGGCCATTGTAGCTAATCACTACATCCCCGCTAATAGTTTCAGGAAAGATTATTTTCCCAATGGTATATGGGCTGATGGTTACGTTTTCAATAGATTGAACATGGCTGAGGTCTATCAGATCCACTACCCTATTCTCATCATCGGTAAGATCAATCTCTAGTCTAGGAATGCTCTTGATATGATCAAAAACACTTGGTAGATAGCCACTTACGTACAAAAGGGTATTTACTTTCTCTAGCTTTGGAGCTTCGTACTTGGTTAGGTTATCAGGGATGTAAAGTTTGTCTACTTCCGTAAGCTCTGGGAATATCAAGCTCTCTAGTGCCTTGAATGGGTCACGCTCAAATTGTATGGTCTTTACCCTTTCGAGCTTTGGGAAAGCTAGCTCTTTGATGAGCTTATTGCTCATATCACCTCGCCAATCGCTTTCAAACTTTATCTCCTCAACCTCTTTAAGACTAGATAGATCGAATGTGGTCAAAGACTTAAGCATAGATATATCTATCTTATCAGCCTTCTTCAAAGCTGGGAGGCTGAATGCTTCTAGCGCCTCAGCTTCTTCGAGCTTTATGGATTCAACCATTTCTAGCTTAGGCATTGAAAAGGAAGTCAGCTCTAGAGGTTTTGAGTAACTTGATTTATTGAGGTGAATATTCTGTGCTACCATGAGCTCAGGTAAGTCCAAAGCTTTTAATTGACTTGCCTTGATTGATACGTTGCCAAATAGACCTTTGACGCTAGGGATCTGGAAATCGGTTAGATTTTCAGCCTCAATGGATACCGTCCCCATCTCCTCGAGCATTGGCATAGAGATGCTTTTTAGCGAATCACAATTGATCTGAAATCCATTGGGGATTGACTTAACATTCGGAAGGTCAATAACCTTGATGCTATCATTATTACCCATGAATTGTAGAGAACCGATGCGCTCTAGTCCTTTGAGGGGTGATAGGTCGGCTACTACATTGCTGTGCAGGATGAGTTTGTATCTAACTTCTTTGAGCTTAGCAAGCCCCTCTAGTGAGTGGATGCTATCTTCGGCGTTTTCTGATCCGAGGATCAAATTTCCATTGATGATATCCACCCCTTGGGTTAAGAACTGTGCCACCTCCTCATCGGTCGTCAGGTGAATGGCGCTATTAAGTGCTACGTCGGTAGACTGCACCTTTACGGTGTAGGTACGTGTGGCACCACTATAAGAAGTGACGGTAAAGGTCTGAGACTCCATCCACCCTTTTACCTCTTCGGGCTTGGGCGAAACAGATGCCAAATCGCTGAGGTTGTATTTCGCTGTGAGCGATGTACGGGCGACATTGGAGGGGATTCTGACCGTTATCTCATCACCTTGTACGCTACCTTTATAGGCTTCACCATCTGGTGCTGTCAGCTGAAAGGAGAGGAAGAAATTATCTTCTCCGCTAAAGGGATCTACTTTTTTACACCCTGTAAGAGTGCTTAAAAGGAGTAGCAATCCCATCAGTAATATGATTGATTTTTTATGTATCATAACCTTGTACTAATCTTGAATGAAATTTCCGTTTTTCAAATCATCTAAACTTGGCTGGTATAGAGAGCCTCTAATATTCAATTTAGAGAGGCTGCCATTGGCTACTGCATTTTTTAGGAATGAATAGTCATTGAAAGCCTTAAGATGGGTAAAAGCTACTGATTTCACCTTTTCGAGTGCCGATAAACCGTTGAGGTTAGTCAGTACATTATTGGCATTTTTAGGCCAATAGCATTGGATCACTAGCTCGTCACTAATGGTCTTGAGCTGTGGCATATCTAGCATCTCCAAGTCGTGTAGGTTAAAGCTCATCTTCTCTACCGATTGTAGTTTTGGTGCCACTAGTTTTTTCATAGCACATTGAGCTTGAATCTCCTTATTCCTTCCATCGAATGCTGATGAACTGTAGTTATAATCTATTTTCTTAGCCTCTTCCAATAGTGGGAAGTTAAGGGAAAGCATATTCGAGCAGTCCATTATAATATCTCCTGCTTTCGTGAGCATTATCTGAACCTCTTGTGGCTCTGCTAGGTGATAGTTGGACACCTTAAAGATTCCTGATACCTCTTCCACCCCACTCATCTTGAGTAGTTGCTTCACTTGCATCATGGCGTCACCTTTTATCTCCACTTTCTTCATCACCTTTGGAAGGATAAGATCCTCTACATTTCGGCACCGCTCTAGCATGATTCCCTCAATGCCTGTATTGCTAAAGTCCCAAACGCCACCAGCATTGATATCGACTAGTGATACACTCGCTACTTTCTTCAATTGATTGGCAAAGGCGGTTATATCTTGTAGCTTTGAGAGATTTGTAAACTCTAGCTTGCCATCAATCGTCTTTACTCCAAACTGATTGAGATCGGAGAGTCCACACCCATTGAGTATGAAGTCACCATGGATGCTCTCTAGGTGCGGTGCAATGAGGGCAGAAAGAGAGGTAGCATTAATAGATAGCTTGCCACACTCTTTGAGCTCACTCAAATAGAATTGACTGATAGCCACACCACTCATCTCAATATCAGCCACGGACTGTAGCTTATTGAGACTCAATACTCCGAGCACTTTGAGTGTCTCGAACTTCAAATTGCCACTGATCACCTCAAGCTTTGGCGTGGTGACTGTGGATAATTTGGCGAGGTTTTTAAGCCTCCAATCACCATTGATCTTTTTAAGCTGGCGTGCAGTAAGCGTGCTTAGCTGACTACACTCTTCAAGTTGGATTGACCCGATCTCTTCTACACTGGGGAGGGAGAGCTCCCTTACCATTGCCTTGGTGGCTTTCAATTGACCATCAAGAGCGATTAATTCGGGGAAGGCGACTTCATTCAGAGATGCTCCTGAAATGACAATATCGCCATATACCTTTTTCAGGTGTCGGAAGGTACCATTCTGTAGTTTATCGCTTTGCAGGAAGATGCTTCCAACCTCCTTCACATTTCGTAGTCCTGAGAGGTCTTTCCCCTTGTAGGTAGGATTGATGATGATATTATAATCCACCTTTTCGAGCGTGGTCAGTGCATCAATATTGCTAATGGAGTCCGTACCAGTGGTGGCTCCAATGATCAGATGCCCCTCTACGTGTCTTACCCCCTTTGCCACAAAAGCTTTAACATCATCATCTGTCACTAGTTTGACGCTGTTTGGAGCCTCTGTAAAGGATCTGGCTATCTTGACAAGATAAGTACGGTGCTCCCCAGAGTAAGAGCGAACCTGGAAAGCTTGGTCGTTATTCCAATTGTCGATCTCCGTTGGCTTTGGTAAGATTTGTGCCTGATCGCTTATGCGATAAGCAACTTTGGCACTTGAGAGGTCGGCATCAGAGGGCACCTCTATCTGGAAAACATTCTCATCAATAAGAGAGGCGGTATACTTATGGCCCTTGCTATCGGTGAGAGATAGCTCTAGTAGTCTATTATCTTTCCCTGAGAAGGGAGTCTCAATCTTCTCTTTGCATCCTGTTGCTGAAAGCAAAAGTAGCACGAGGAGTAAAGACTGTGTTTTAATTAATTTCATACTTTATTATTTCTCCTTGTAAACATCAATGAACTTAAATACCTCGGTAGAGTTTTCGCCCAACCAGCCTGCCGAAATGTTGAGCCCAGTCTGGACCTTAACAAAGTCGATATACTTTAGATTTACTGGCTGCAACTTGTGGTCAATGGCATGGCTGATCTTGAAGTGATTGGCATTTGGTGCAGCGAAGTAGTTATCATCATCTGTTAGCCTATCAATAGGGCTGAAGTTATCGGCATAACCCCAGTCGAACTCTTGATTTACCCAGTAGGTTCCTTGCCCACTTTGATCAAACGTCCGACTTGCCAAGCAGGTACCCCTCAACATGTAGGTGTCGTTCTTTACCCAAAGAGGGTAGTAGAAGTCTTGCTGATGGAATCCAAGCCAATCAACTGATCCACGGTTGCCTCTATTATCCGTCCACATAGTATTGGCTTTTTTCTGAGTTGGGCGGTAGTAGGTGATCTCATAGTCCTGTATGGTTTCAGGCTTGCCCGTTTCGCTACCCTTCAGTTCGTACCAAGTGTCATTAGGGAGACCATCACCATTTTCATCCTGCATCACCCAGACGATTCCTGGCTCCGAGCTACCCTTAAAGGAGTTGCCCATAATGGCGAAGTCGTAATCCCCTGTATTTTTAATGCTGTGGTCAAACCCTACAATAATGTAGCCGCCAAATCCGCCAAGCGATACATAGGCATTACTCTCAATGCGACTTTGGGCATATTGGCAAGCCTCTTCCATCGTATGGGCAATGTATCCTTCATTAACGAACTGCCCTGGTGCTGGTAAGAATTCAAATACCTTTACTACATCACGCTTGCTGGTGCCCTCCACGAATGGGCGGTAGTATTGGTTGGGTTCTACGACTTGAAGCGTGAGCGTGGACTCTCCCTTCTTATCTCCCTTTTTGCCAATAACCTTGACTTGATGATTGCCCGTCTTCGTCGCCTCATAGGTGAGGATAGAGCCCTGCTCGCCCTCTACCTTCTTGCCATCTACGTACCACTCAAAAGTCATATTTTTAGAGGAAGGCACATTCGCTGGGATACGAATGGTTCGGCCCACTGTGGCGGCACGAATATCACTGTCGAAGCTGACCTCAACAGGAATCTCATTGACTACAGTAAGGCGAATCAGATACTCATCCTCTCCATCTTCATTGACTGCTTTGAGGGTAACAAAGGAGACGCCTGCCTTGGCCCCCGTAAAGGTATAGGTCATATCCTCCGACACCACTTGATTGTCTCTGATCCAGGTGAGCTTAAGCCCCTCCTTATTATCGATGATAGGGGTAAGCTCGTACTTCTCACCCACCTCTACGATCGGCTCACCACCCCCTTCTATAGAGATAATGGGGAGCTGAAACTCAACCACCTCCACCTTGGCATTGGCTTTCGCCGTACCGCTAGGTGTGGTGACGGTAAGGGTGAGATGGTGCGTGCCTAGCTCATTGGAGCTAAAGACAAGGGTGGGCTCTGTGCCCAATATCTTTCCCTCTTCACGCCAAGCATATACCGCATCCTCCTCAATATTCTCAAAGGTAGGAGTAATCTTGATGAGTCGGTCTGGCTTGGTTTGGTAGTTAGCTTGCTCCAACCTTACTATTGGTGGAAGCACTTTTTCAATCTTGCGGCAGCTCGGTAATATGAGCGATGCTAGCAAGAGAAAGCTCAGAATGTACTTAATTCTCTTCATTTCTTGAGTTGTTATTATTCATTAGTTGTCTTATCTTTTTTACGTTGTTCGTAGAGGAAGGCGAAATGGCCTGGGATGTCGCCTGTGTCGACCTTCCATTTGAGCCGGCCAAACTTGCTATAACAGCGCAAGGTGCCTGGCGTTACATAGTCAATAGCATCGGTAACGTAGATATCTCCATTCACGGGGTTTACCTTTACGCCATAAGGAATGGTAATGTCTTCGTCGGTGCCATCTTTGATAAAGTTGCGGCTCACCACCTCGTGGGTTTTCACATCAAAAATACCATAGGTGATGGTATTGGTATTGGTGAGGTAGCTCCATTCTACCGAGTAGATATAGGCGAGGTCGCCACTGATGTCCAAATTGGTCACAGCTAGGTCGAGGGTATCTGTCACTTCCTCTGTATCTAGGTCAACAAAGAAGGTCCGAGAGGGCACATAGTAGTAATCTCCTCTGCTGGTACAGATCAGCTCGTTGTAGGGCGTAAGACGGAGACGGTGTAGATTGATCGCCACCTCAATGGTATTGACCACTTCAAAAGTCTCTAGGTCGATAACCGAAATGGTATTGTCGTAATTAGGAAACATATAGCCTCCAGAGTTGGCGACATAGATCTTGCCATTTGTGATTACCAGTTCCTCAGGCTGGTACCCCACATTGCACTGCCGTGTCACTTCAAGGGTGGCGGTATCAATTTCACAGACCATTCCCACTCTGGCATTTTGATTGAACTCAACGGGTGCCACATAGGCCGAAGCGTATGCCTTGCCATCGTGAAACTTTATATAGCGGACGTTGGGTATCTTGACAACTCCTAAGTGCTTTGCCGTGTAGGCATCCATCACCTCGATGAAGTTGGAGACATTAATCACCGCATAGAGTTTTGAGCCGTAAATACCAATATCGTTACCGACATCTCCGAGCTCTTTAACCATCGTCGGATTGGTCTCGGCATAGATATTTCTGTGATAGGTCCCTGTTGAGAAGTCAAAGTAATCTAGGGTAGATTTATTGCTACCCATATTACCTTCATTGAGCAGGTAGAAGCCCTTTAGCTGGCCTAAGTTTTCTTCCCCAACATTGGTCTCATGGGATAGAGAGTGGATAATCTCATACTCTCCTCTACATCCTACCACTAATAGGAGTAGTATCCCTACAACGACACTGAGGGGTTTATAATTCATTCTCATAATTGGTAAGTTAGAGTTAGCTTATAATTACGTCCTGGCATAGGGTAGTTGATCACAACGTCGTAGTGCTGGTTAAGGAGGTTGTTCACATCTAGATTGATCCTGAGCAGGTGCTTCTTCCCGAAAAGGAAGTCTTTTCGAAGCGAGATATCGTGCGTATACCATGGGAGCATACGGCTATTTTCATCATTGTATTTAGCATTATACCGCTTACCTGTGTAGATAAAGCTGTAGTTGAGCCCCCACGATTTGTACTCTGCTCCAGCGATAACCGACCCACTATGCTCAGGGATATAGACTATCTGATGTCGGTAGTTCTTGGCTTTGGGACTCGTCACATCAAGAGCCTTCTCATACGTATAGCTTAGCCGAAGTGTAGTGACTAGCTGCTCAATAGGCTCCACAGCGAGGTCTAGGTTGGCTTCGGTCCCGAATATATCTACTTTACCTAGATTGAGCATGGTCCATCGGAACATATTACCGGCGGGTACGGCTACAATCTTATCCTTAATCTTATTGAAGTAGCTCTCCACACGAGCATCAGCGTACTTCACGACCGATGAGCCCTTGGGTCGCCATCGGTAGCTTATGCCGAAGTCGTACTGCTCAGCATACTCTGGTCGGAGCACAGCATTCCCAATAAAGGTATAGTAGAGGTCGTTAAAAGTGGGCATCCTAAATATATTTTTGTAAAAGGTATGAATCTTTAGATCCACCTCTTTGAATGGCTTGAGAGATAAGAAGAAAGAGGGGGTCAGCACATTTTTGGGTGGTGCCCCAACATTGCGCTCCACACTCTCTCGTACCATGGTGCCCAACAAAGCTGCCTGAAAGGTAATCCACCGAAAGCTTACCTCACCAGAAACTACTCCCATAAGTGTCAGACGCTTGGGGTATGAAAAGTTGACAAGGTTGGCATTCAATGTGTTGTATCTAGCATCAGTCGAGAGGCCAAATCTTAGCCACTTGGTAGCAATAAACTCTTGAGCTATGGTGGCATAAACTTCGTGCTGCTCATATTTATTATCCACATATAGAGGGCTGGTCCACTCTTCATCAAGATAGCGGGTATAGTCATTGGCATACTTTGCTTGAGCCTGTATGCTATACCACTCATTCACCTTTTTAGTCAGCTTCCCTTGGAAGAAGAAGTTTTGGTCTTCTAGCCGTTGTCCGTGCTGAAATACGTTACGAATAATGGGGCCAGGCAATCCTCTTTTAGAGTGGTAGTAGTACCCTTGTAGGTCCCATTTACCCTCCTCCATTTTCTTAAAAAGAGCCAACTCGGCCCTAATTGCAGTGATATCGCCATTCTGCCGAACTGCCACGGTATCATAGGCAATGGTGCCATCCTCAAATACTCGCTTGTACCTAAATGGGTATTTACCACTAGAGGAGACAAACTCCACATTGGCACTCAGGGCAAAGTCATTGGGGAGCTTTTGCTCTACCAAGACGGATGGAATCACCGTGGCAAAGGAGCCAGCACGAAGATGTGCCCGAAGGTTGGTACGCTTACCTTTACTGAAAGTCGGCTGCCTAGTTTCAATATAAATGGAGGAGGCCGAAGCGAAGTGCTGAGCTGGCTGAAAGAGATCGCTCTTCTGCCCATTATAAAGGCTTACCGCTTCCACATTGTCTAGTGAAAACTTACCAAGATCAATTTGCCCATTTTGTGCATTTCCAAGCTTGATCCCATTGTAAAACACGCCGAGATGATTGGTACCCATGCCTCGCACATCTACCGTTTTCAAGCCGCCTAGTCCGCCATAATCCTTAATCTGTATTCCTGAAAAATACCTTACGGCATCAGCAATTGATATGCTACTCAATTTCTGTAGCTGTTTGCCTTCAAGCTTCAACCCTGGAATCACCTCTCGGTGTTGCTGTGCCGTTACGGTAAGGTCGGGTAGTAGATACACGCTATCGAGCTGTGCCCACGCCGAGAGGGTTGTGAAGCATAGCAAAGTGATCGTTAATACCACTCCCCTTAAAGCTTTAGTTGCTTCTATCAACTTTAACATACAATGTATAGAAAAAGATAGGTGTGCAGACTAGAGTAATTATTCCTACTTTAGTCTGCACACAATATTTCAATATAAAATCAAGTTATTTATTGATAAACTCATCACTAAATCTGTAAGCGAAGTCAATACCTGCCGTACTTGCACCCCTTTGGGTAGGGTAGTGATATTTATTCAGTTGTTTAATAGGATCAACCGTCACATCATACTCAAAGATATCAGAGTCAACATACGCTGCCGTTCTACCTACCCAGAGATGCCCAGTGGTAGGATGCACTCCCATAATTCCATAAATATTATAGAAAGAGTAGCCTTCCTTGAACGCTGGCACATAATGGAGGTCGAGCTTCTTTGTCTCATAATTGTATCGTGATGCTGTAGAAGCGTTGAATTCCGCAACATCTACAAAGTAGAGATGTGGCTCAGTAAAGCTAGCACAAATGCCAATTGCTGGACTCCAGGTAGCCACAGGGAAGACTACAGTATTTGGCATCTTATGCTCTTGGATTACTGTCCCTTCATGATCCATCTCCACAATGATTGGATCGGAGGTAAACTCTGTATTCCACTGCTGATTTCCCTTAAACTCACCCGCGAAGGGCACAAATATATGTCCATTAGCTCCCTTTACGATACCTTTCGCCTGACGCCCCTTGTACTCTAGACGCTTGCTGATAGAGTTAGTTTTAGGATCAATGATAACCATCCCGTGTCCACAGGCAGCGTAAACTTTTCCGCGAGAGAAGACGAGACGGGTTTTGATAGCCCCCTCTGTGGTAAACTTTCCAAAGGTTCCCTCTACGGTCTTATCTATCTTTAGTTTCCTATTTTTATAGACAATCTTGATGATACCAGAGGTCTGCTCCATATTGCTATCGGACCATTGTACATATCCAAGAGAATCATTGCAGATCACTATGTGCTGTGGCCATGTGCCCTCTCCCTTAGGAGATTTGAATACAAACGAATCGGCATACTCCATCTTCATAGTACGGGCATCACACACCACAAAGCGTCCAGCACCATTCATGCGGTCACCATTTTGTGTGATGAGATAGATCTTGCCATTTGCCATATACATGTCTTGGACCACATTGCCTATCTCCAAATGGTTATTGGCATTCTCAAAGATATTGAGATACTCATTATTATTCTTGTCGTAATAGACTATGGTACCATTGACTGTGGTCATATTCCCTTCGCATACTACAAAGGTGCCTGCAGGATCTGTATAGTCAATCGATGCAATCACCTCAATTGAAGCAAGGTAGGTAGCACCATTTCTTCCTAGCCCCATCAGGGTGATGATTCCACCATTGTATGATTGCCCTGGTGTTTGCTTTGGTGCTTTGATGCGAACCATTTTCTTTTGGGCATTGATTTGAAGGCTCCACCCTTCTGGCACCTTAATCTCCTCAATAGTAGCTATATCCTCAGCGGTCAGCTTAATATTCCTTGCTTCATTGAATTTGAATACGTGATAGTGGTACTCTCCTTCAGGCTTCTCAAAGGCAAATATCTCAAATCCTGTTTTTGGGATAGTAATCTCCTCCCCATTGGCAAGGACAAATACCACTGCATTGCTTTCATTTCGGACAGATTGGAAAAAGGAGTCGCCATCTTTTCCCACAGCTTGTATCTCCTTACCCTGATCGTTCTTGATCCTTTCGCCATCTAGGGTCCAGTAACCATCTTTATCCACCCCTATAACAGGTGAGTGACCATCTTGACCATCTACTCCATCCTTGCCGTCTTTTCCAGCAACAGGAATTTTATTGCCATTCTTATCTTTGAGCCATTGGTCTTTGCCACCAAGTGTCCAGTAATATATGCCCTCTTCCTCCTGGATCCCAAGTTCAGGGGCATCTAAGCCATTTTTGATGGTGACTTTTGTTCCGTCATTGAATTTGATTTCGTAGCCGCCATCAATCTCATTGATCTCATCAATGGTCTTTTTCTCTTGCTGTGCTTTCACCACCTTTTGCAGGGTAGAGATGTCAGCTTTTGTTTGGGCAATCTCCTTCTTGATATTTGCAATCTCTCCCCATAGGTCACAATCATCGTATCGATAGCAACCCGAGAATAAGAGGCCCACCAGTGCTAGAAATAGCCAGACTTTCTTTGTTCTCATACTCATTACATCTATTCTAAGTTTCTTATAATCAGCAGCCTCCATTGGTATGGCGATCGCTGAATACATTTATTCAGTGTCAAATGGCTTTCGTGCGGAGATGTAATAGAGTAGCAGGTTGACTAGAGTTTAGGAGTTAATTATGTTTTTGTTTCTCTAGAATTAGCCGTTGCCAATGCAACATTGTAAGCTTAATAAGTATCCCTCTATCTCTAATGCTTCAGTGCCTCGGAAGCCATTAAAGCAGTTATCGGCAGGTCTTCTGACTTACTCCAGCTTTCGCACACCTTCCCAAGAGACACTATGCTCTAAGTGGTATTTTGATAGATTAGCTAAGCTATTTGGAGCTTACAGCAGCGGGTACTGTCTAGGATTTGCACCTAGTTTCCTTTTCACCAATCGCCCTAAGGATAGGGTTATGGCACCGTTAACATCTTATATTCTTTGCAAATGTAACCAAAAGATTTCAAATTGTCCTAAATATCAAAGAGAATAGTTAGGCCGTAGATTCAAATGATCTATTTGAAATTTATGTTCTGTAGAGTGCATCTCACGTAGGCGAGCTGCTTAAATATAAAGGGGTGGTGCAACTGTTGGTTGCACCACCCCTTTTTGTATGCTAGGCGACGTCGCTTACTCTTCAGTAGCGGGAGCCTCCTCTGCTGGAGCCTCAGCTTCGGTAGCAGCCTCTGCCTCAGCCTTTGCAGCTGCTTCAGCTTCTGCCTTTGCCTTCTCCTCCTCAGCCTTCTTCTCAGCTAGAGCAGCCTCACGAGCCTTATTCACCTCACGCTCAGCCTCTAGTGCTTTCTTAGCTGCTTCACGCTTAGCTGCCTCGTCCTTGCTCTTGATCTGAGCTACCTCAGAGTTCTTGCCTTGCTTCCACGCCTCAAAGCGCTTCTGAGCCTCTTCCTCTGAAAATACACCCTTCTTCACACCGCCTTGTAGGTGCTTCATCATCATCACACCTTCGCGTGAGAGGATGCTGCGTGCGGTATCGGATGGGGTGGCACCCACGTTCACCCAATAGAGTGCTCTATCGAACTTCAGGTCGATAGTTGCTGGGTGGGTATTAGGGTTATAAGTCCCCAAAATCTCTACGAAGCGGCCATCACGAGGGGCACGCTTGTCGGTCACTACAATCTTGTATACAGGGTAACCCTTGCGACCGTGTCTTTGCAATCTGATAACTGTTGCCATCTTTGATTTGTAAATAATTAGTGATTAAACTCTGCGCCCCACGGTCTCCCGACACGGGTACACGACCCTACGGGGTGAAACGCAACCGCAAAGGTACCTATTATTTTGCAAGTAACCGACTATTTTGCACAATAAAATGGGGCACTGGGTAGTGGCTCTGATAATTTTAGTAGTTTTGTAGATATTTCAAGTGTATATATATAATGAATGATATCATACTTAAGGGGGTAAGGGTGCATAACCTCAAGGGGGTGTCGCTAGATATCCCGCGCGACCAATTGATTGTGATTACAGGGCTGAGCGGTAGCGGTAAGTCGTCGCTCGCCTTTGATACGCTCTATGCCGAGGGACAGCGAAGGTATGTAGAGAGCCTAAGCGTCTACGCACGTCAGTTTGTCAGCAAAATGGCAAAGCCCGAAGCCGATCTGATCAGTGGCATTCCACCGGCCATTGCGATTGAGCAGAGGAAGTTTAATCGTAGCCCTCGCTCTACCGTCGGCACCGTCACTGAAATCTACGACTACCTCCGAATGCTCTATGCGAGGGTAGGACATACCTTTAGCCCCATCAGTGGTCAGGAGGTGAAGCGGCACACCACGAGAGATGTGCTGGAGTATGTCAATAGTCTTCCCGAGGGGAGTAAGTATATGGTTTGTGCCCCCATCACACTGCCACAAGGGCGTACGGTGGCGGAGCACCTGGAGCTACAGCTTGCCAATGGCTTTAGCCGTGTCTTGGTGAAAGACAAGGTGGAGCGAATCCAAGACCTCTTACAGGAGGGAGCAAAGTTGCCTCGTACCGCCAAAGACCTATCACTCGTCATTGATCGATTGGTGGTGCAACCAGATAACGATGCCACCAATAATCGACTAGGAAATTCAGTGGAGACAGCCTTCTTTGAGGGGAGAGGAACAGCACTAATTGTGCACGACGAAGGGGTGGCTACCTTCAGCGACCGCTTCGAGCTGGATGGCATCACCTTTGAGGAGCCTTCCGATAAACTCTTTAGCTTCAATAGCTCCGTTGGCGCCTGCCCCACCTGCGAGGGGTACAGCCAAGTACTGGGGATTGATGAGGATTTAGTGATTCAGAATAAAAATCTCTCCCTCTACGAGGAGTGCGTCATGCCGTGGCGTGGAGCCAAGATGAGCGAGTGGCAGAAAGACTTTATCCGCAAGACAGAAAAGCTCAACTTCCCTATCCATCGCCCCTATCGGGAGCTGACGGAAGAGGAGAAAGACCTCCTGTGGAATGGCAATGGACTGCCCGAAATTCATGGCTACAGCCGAGAAAAGATCTATGGTATCAACGACTTCTTTGACCATATCAAGGAGCGACAGTACAAGATGCACTACCGAATTATGCTGGCACGCTATCGTGGCCGCTCTGTCTGCCCCACCTGTAAGGGCAAGCGACTACGCAAGGAAGCCCTCTATGTGCAGGTGGGTGGCAAGAATATCTCCGAACTAGTCACTCTCCCTATTACTGAGCTCAGGAAATGGCTCAAGGCACTACAGCTCTCCGAGCAAGACCTCAAAATCGGTCGTCGACTACTGGAGGAACTTCGCTACCGAGTGGGCTTTATGGATGATATCGGTTTGGGTTACCTCACACTCGACCGTGTGGCGGGCACCTTGTCGGGAGGCGAAGGGCAGCGTATACAGCTCGCCACGTCGCTAGGCGGAGGGCTGATCGGCACTCTCTACATTTTGGACGAACCAAGTATCGGTCTGCACGCTAGAGACACTCACCTCCTCATAGATATCATGCACCAACTGAGGGATATGGGCAATACTGTGGTGGTGGTAGAGCACGACGAAGAGGTGATGAGAGCAGCCGACCTGATCATCGATATGGGTCCCGAGGCGGGAATTGGCGGCGGAGAAGTGGTCTTTATGGGACGCCCTGATAAGCTACCCGCCCGCTCCAAGAGCTACACCGTGAAGTACCTACAGGGCAAGGAACAAATTCCGTGGCCCAAACGACGCCGAACCTCCAAGAGCACCATCACAGTGGAGGGTGCCTACCTCCACAATCTAAAAGACATTGATGTGACCATCCCACTTGGGGTGATTACGGTGGTAACGGGGGTGAGTGGCTCGGGCAAGAGTACCCTGGTGCGGGAGATATTTTACGAAGGGGTAGAGCGGCTGATAGACAAAGCGCCGCTCACCAAGATTCCTTGTCGCAATATCAAAGGGAGTATCTCTAGCCTCAAGGCAGTGGAGTATGTAGATCAGGACTCCCTAGGCATCTCCACCCGCTCCAATCCCGTCACCTATATCGGTGTGTACGATGATATTCGTCGCTTAATGGCTGCGCAGCAACTCTCTCGTCAGATGGGCTTCACGCAGCAATACTTCTCCTTCAATACCGAAGGGGGTCGTTGCGAAACCTGTAAAGGTGAGGGCGTCATCACCATTGAGATGCAGTTTATGGCCGATATCACCATCCCTTGCGATGAGTGTCACGGCAAGCGCTTCAATGAGGAGGTACTGGAGGTGACCTTCCACGATAAAAACATCTCCGATATCCTTGAGCTATCAATTGATGAGGCGATTGAGTTCTTCACCCACTACCAAGATGAGAGCCTCTTTATCCCCAAGATTGTGGAGGGGCTACAGGTGCTCTCCGATGTAGGCCTCGGGTACATTAAACTAGGGCAAAGCTCCAGCACCCTTTCGGGAGGTGAAAGTCAGAGAGTGAAGCTTGCCTCGCACCTCAAGGACAAAGGAAAGCGACCCACCCTCTTTATCTTTGACGAGCCAACCACAGGGCTGCATGTGCACGATATCCATGTGCTGATGAAGTCGTTCCAATCTCTCATTGAGCACGGGCATACCGTGGTGATCGTGGAGCACAACATGGAGGTGATCAAGTGTGCCGATTATATTGTAGACCTCGGACCCGAAGGAGGTGATAAGGGTGGGCAACTGGTTTACCAAGGCTCGCCAGAAGGACTGATGGAGGTGGAGGAGAGCTACACAGGTCGCTATTTGAAACAGAAGTACGAGCAAGACCACGCCAAGAAATGAGGCCCGAGAGCGAACTACATTTCATCTGGATGAATCGCCTCTTTAGGCAAGTGACCCTCGAGGGAGAGCCTATTGAGGTACTAGATGTGGGCGAGCTCAATAGTCACGACGGCCCCGACTTCGCCCTCTCGCGAGTTCGGGTAGGCCATATAGAGTGGGTTGGGTCGGTGGAGATTCACCGCCGTGCCTCGGAGTGGGAAGCACACAAGCACCAACACGATCCCCGCTACTGCTCAGTGGTGCTACATGTAGTATTGGAGGCAGATCGGGAGGTCTGCGATCAGGAGGGGCGTCGGGTGCCTACAGCGGTGTTGGAGATGGCACCCGATATGCTAGCCTACCTAGAGCGTTTGGTGCAAGGCAATAAAAGCCTCCGCTGTATGCCCGAGATGATGGCACTTGGTGAAGAGCCCTTCTTGGATGAGGCCTTGGAGTTGCTCCCCGAGCGCTTGGAGGAGAAGCTGGCACGTCTGCGTAACCATTCGGAGAGTGACCACTTCAATACCATTCTCTATCACACCTTGATGAGATATGTGGGTGCACATCAGAATAATGAGGTGATGCAGCAGGTGGCAGCGAGTCTACCCTATACCTACCTCAAGAAGCACGCCTCCGACCTCGTGGCACTCGAAGCGATGCTCATCGGGCAGGCTGGTCTGCTGAGTGAGACCCCTCGTGATGAGTATGAAGCAAAGCTACTAGAGGAGTATCGCTTTTATCAGCAGAAGTTTGGGCTCACCCCTTTACCTGCCGGTAGCTTTCGGCATCTCCGCTTGCGTCCACCCTCCTTCCCCGCACGTATGCTGGGCATAGTGGCAATGATCCTCCACCATGAGGAGCTGTTGCTCTCTGCCCTCTCTCGGTTGGATAAACCGATGATTGAGCAGACACTTCGATTGGCACCTAGTCCCTATTGGCAGGAGCACTTTGACTTTGGACGACGGTTGGACGGGCGTCGTGCTGGCGTTGGTCGGCAAACCCTTACGTCATTGATCATCAATGCCATCGTCCCCTCTGCCTACTACTATGCCCAAAAAGTGGGTGATGCCCACCTTGAGCAACGGGCACTCGACTGGCTCTACCTACTCCAGCCAGAGCAGAATCAGTATGTGAAGCTCTTTGAGCAAAATGGGCTACACCCCCGCCACGCTGCCGACACCCAAGCCCTCCTCCAGCTCTACCACCACTACTGCCAGCCACTACACTGCCTCCGTTGCCCCCTTGCCATCGCCTACTTCCACCACTGCCACCATCGGTAACCTCAACCAATTTGGTTAACACCATCTCCCATTCCAAGCCTTAAAAGGTGGATAGCGCAAGGGTTACGCATTAGGAATATATTCATAAGCAGAAAGTAGTGGCTCAAAAAGCCCATTTATAACAAACAGATATTCAACACCATATAAAAGTAAAAACTGAGTTGCAACTAAGCGATCGGCGAGATGCAACTAAGCAAATGCCGAGTTGCAACAAAGCAATTGCTTAGTTGCAACTAAACTTTTGACCACTTAGAGC
Organism: Porphyromonas somerae; assembly: GCF_022845615.1. Taxonomy (NCBI): domain Bacteria; kingdom Pseudomonadati; phylum Bacteroidota; class Bacteroidia; order Bacteroidales; family Porphyromonadaceae; genus Porphyromonas; species Porphyromonas somerae. The sequence continues at coordinate 2,184,891 of NZ_AP025559.1, forward strand.
CTGTTGCTTTTGACTTATAGGTCAAAATGGTGGGTGAGTTAAAGGTCTTTTCTAGGTATAGAGAGACATATAAGGGTTTGAAAAGCTTTGAAGTGTTAAAAGTGAGCCAACGCGAATGTATAGGTCAAAACGGTGGGTGATACAGGGGGATAAGCCAGTGTTTATCGTATCTTTGAGCATTTGAAAAGGCGAAAAAATGAACCAAAAAATGTCCGAAGTGTGGGAGCCTCAGTGTGATTAGTCATGGACGCAGGGGTACACACAAGAGATATTTGTGCAAGAACTGTGGCTCATCGTTCACAGGAAAAAGGCACATAAGTAAGGAGCAGATATGGGACTTGTACCAGAGTGGCTTATCGCAGGCTAAAATCGCGGAAGCACTTGGAGTAAGTCCGAGCACGATAAAACGGAGACTTCAGGAGGTCTCAGTTGACTTTAAGACGCCCATATTAAGCGAGGGAGTTATTCACATAGATGCGACGTATTGGGGTAGAAACCAAGGACTAATCGTTGCGTTGGACGATAAAAGTGGTTGCGTACTCTATCGGGAGTGGATCTCTCACGAAAGCAAAGTGGACTACGCAACAGCCCTTAAAAAGATAGAGGAAGGGGGCTATAAGATATTGGCAGTGGTAACTGATGGAGGAGTCGGTCTTGATGTGGCACTGAAGCATTTTCCCACACAAATGTGCCAGTATCACTTTATCGCAATCGTCCGACGAAAACTTACTCTTCGACCCAAACTACCTGCGTCTCAAGAGCTTCTGGCACTTGCTATGAGTGTAGGAAAGATATCCCGTATCACATTCTGCTCGCAGCTCAAAAAGTGGGAGACCAAGTGGGATACTTTTCTCAAGGAGAAGACAATAAATGATGAAAACGGCAAATGGCAATACACGCACAAATCACTTAGATCAGCCCACTTTTCCTTTCGTCAATACCTCCCTACACTCTTTACTTACGAGGAACATCCGGATATACAGATCCCTAAAACCAATAACGCCATTGAAGGGCTATTTACTGCACTCAAAAGCCGTCTTAGAGCGCATAATGGAATGTCCCAAGCTCACAAGAAACGATTCGTGGATGGGTTTTTTAGGCATAGGGATATCGCCCAGTTTACATCCAAAAAAGAGGAGGGGCAATAGTACCCCTCCCCTGTCAGTGTAAACTGTTCTGACTCCATTGACCGTATCCCTCACCGGTTGCACCCCTGCAGAGCCGGCTACGTTTCAGGTCAACGAACAAAGGTATCTGTTTTTTTCTTCTACTTCGCCCACCATTTTGACCTATACTTCAGTACGAAAATGGCTATTAGGCTGTTTTACCCACCATTTTGACCTATACGCCTCGCTTTTTAGGCTGTTATGCGAAGACCATCTGCCCCCTTACTTATGGTATGGATTTGACCGTAGATGTTAATCATGCACTCCGTGTAACAGTCTCCTTATCCATAGATACCCCGATAAATACCACTCACAACACTTTTCTAATGCGTAACCCCTGTGCGTAATCCCTGGTGGCGGGCGTAACGACATATTGAGCAAAGAGATATTTTAGTACCTTTGTGCAATATTGTATACATCTAGTAAGGCATCTATGGATATTAAGAGATATAAGGTATTGGAGCGCAGCCTTGGGTGGCTGCTCTTTGTGCTGAGTAGTGCGGTCTACTTCGTGACGATGGAGAAGAGTGCGAGTGTATGGGACTGCCCTGAATTTATCACCACCTTTGCGAAGATGGAGGTGGGTCACCCACCTGGGGCACCTTTTTACATGTTGGTCTACAACACGCTCGCTAATCTCTTTCCAAATGGAGGTCAGTGGATAGCCACAGCGGGGAACGCGATCAGCGGACTCTTCTCTGGGCTCACCATTATGTTGCTTTTCCTCACAACAGCGCATCTTATCCGCCGAAGCGACTGGCTAGGAGAGAGCTGGGTAGCCCCTAGCTCAGTGAGCAAGACCCAAGTGGTGCTTTACCTCGGTGGTGGTGCGGTAGCAGCGCTCCTTTATGCCTTTAGCGATACCTTTTGGTACAGTGCTGTAGAGGCGGAGGTCTACTCGATGAGTAGCTTCTTCACCGCTTTGGTCTTTTATCTGATGCTAAAGTGGGAGGCGGAGGCCGATGAAGAGGGGAGTGACCGCTGGCTATTAGTGATTGCCTATCTAATGGGTCTGAGTGTGGGGGTACACCTACTGAACCTCCTCACCATCCCTGCCATGGGACTTATCTACTACTTCCGCAAGAGCGAAAAGCCCAATTGGAAGGGAGCATTGGTGGCGGTACTCGTCTCCTTTGCCTTGATTGCGGTGCTGATGTTTGGTATCATGCAGGGGGTACCACAGATAGCAGGCTACTTCGACCTCTTCTTTGTCAATACCCTTGGTCTGCCCTTTAACAGTGGGTTGGTGGCCTATCTGATTGTGATGATCGGGCTATTGGTCTACACCTATTCCCTCACCATCACTCGCCCAGTGAAGCCTCAGCTACTAAAGGGGCTTTACCTCGTATCGGTGATATTGATCGGTATTCCTTTTATGGGTAGCAGTTGGGTGATTCCGGTATTAATCATCGGTGGATTGGCGGTCTATCTTTTCAAGGCGACTCGGCTACCAGTGCACATAATGAGCACCACTGCCATGGGGATGCTTCTCTTCCTCTTCGGGATGAGCACCTACGGAGTGATCTTAATTCGTGCCAACTCAGATATCCCGATGAATCAAAATACCCCATCGGATGTCTTCTCGCTCCGCTATTACCTCTCTCGTGAGCAGTATGGCAAAGCACCGCTGATCTATGGAGAAAGCTATGCCGCACTCCCTGAGTACGATGATGCGGGAAGGGTAAAGACGGTGAAGAGCACCACCTACCGCCGCAATGGTAATCGGTACGAAAAGCAGGTGTCGGAATCTATTGTGTATCGTAGTGATATGAAGATGCTCTTCCCCCGTATGTATAGCAATATGATGCCTCACTACAAGCAGGGGTATGAGATATGGGGCGATGTAGAGGGAAAGACAATGACGGTATCGGATCGTGGTAAGACTCGTACCGTGGTAGTGCCTACTTTTGCCGAAAACCTGAAGTATTTCTTTAGCTACCAACTCAACTATATGTATTGGCGCTACTTCCTCTGGAACTTTAGCGGTCGGCAAAATGACCTACAGGGGCAGGGAGAGGTGTACAAGGGGAATTGGATCACCGGTATCTCGTGGCTCGATGAGATCTTCTTGGGGCCACAAGAGGGGCAACCTAGCTTTGTGACCGATAACAAGGCACACAACCGCTACTATATGCTTCCCTTGATCCTTGGTCTGGTGGGGCTAGTAGCTCAATTGTATGGCCGTCGGAGGGATCGCGAAAACTTCTGGGTGATCTTCTCGCTCTTCTTTATGACGGGTATTGCGATTGTTCTTTATCTCAATCAGCCACCTTATCAAGTGCGTGAGCGTGACTATGCCTACGCTGGTTCCTTCTACGCCTTTGCCATTTGGATTGGTATGTCGGTGCCTGCCCTTCACACACTTATCACAAAGGGCAAAAAAGAGAGCCCCGCTCTCGCAGGGCTCTTTACGGCAGTAGGGCTAGCCGTGGTAGGATTGGTATTTCAGCAGAATTATGATGACCATAACCGCAATGGGCGGTCGCTTGCTTCGGACTTTGGCAATAACTATCTAGAGAGTTGTGAGGAGAATGCGATCATCTTCTGCAACGGCGATAATGATACCTTCCCACTCTGGTATGCACAAGATACCGAAGGGATAAGGCGAGATATCAAGGTCTGCAACACCTCTTACCTACAGGCTGATTGGTACATTGACCAGATGAAGCGATGGAGCTACGAGGCGGCACCGATGCCGATCAGTTGGACACCCAATGAGTATGGTGGAGATAAGCGATTGACCGCCTACATTATCCCTAATACCACCGATACAATCCCGCTTCGCTTGGGGCTAGACTTTGTGGCAAGTAACGACCCTAAGCTGAAGCAGATACCAGGGGTGGCTCAGCAGATTGACTATATGCCAGCTGACCAGCTATCACTCGCCTTTGACCCAGCTAAACTGGTAGCAAATGGCACGCTGATGCCCGCCGACACAGTGGATCTAGAGCGACCAGAGATGCACTTTGACTTTTCCAAGAAGCAATACCTCGGAAGGCACGAGCTGATCATCCTAGATATGCTGGCCACCAATCAGTTTGAGCGACCCATCTACTACGCCCTCACCGTGGGTGAGGACCAAAGAGTTGGCATGACCTCCAACTTCCGACAGACCGGTATGGCCTATCAAGTGCTACCAGTAGAGGTGCGGGGCACTGGGCGTGAGGTGGATATTGAACGGATGTACCGCAATGTCACCCAACGCTTCCGCTGGGGTGGTGCCGATAAGCCTGGTACTTACTTCGATGAGAATGGGCGGCGACTAGTAGAGACCTACCGCAGTATGATCTTCGCCCCACTCGCCAAAGGATTGGCGGAGAGTGGCGACCTAGAGCGTGCCAAAGAGGTATTGGCCCTAGCTGAGCGTGCAGTGCTGGAGGAGAATGTACCGCACTCCGTTTCGTCGCTTCCACTAGTAGAAGCATACTATGCAGCAGGACTGACGAAGAAGGGTGATGAGATCTCCAGTAAGGTAATAGAGGATTATCTGCAGCAGTTGGATTGGTTCTTCCGCCTAAAGCCAGAACTGATGATGAACTCCCTCCCCGACATTCAAAATGCCCTCCTTATTGTAACGGAGGCCCTGAAGCTAAGTAATAGCAATAGCGATGCTCTCAAAGGAAAGTACGATGCACAGCTAGCAAGCTATCAGAATACCCTCCTCGGCATCATTAAATTGCTACGGGAGCCATGATTATAGAGCAACCACCGAAACTCTATCGCAGACTATTTCCGGGTGCAGTATGGCGGATTCCTAGTCTGCCACACGAGGAGCAGCCATCGGTCTACCTCACCTTTGACGATGGTCCTATCCCCGAGGTGACCCCTTGGGTATTGGAAACTTTGGCAGAGTACGGGGTAAAAGCCACCTTCTTCTGCGTGGGGGAGAATGTATGGCGGTTCCACCCCCTCTTTGAGCGCATTCTACAAGAGGGGCATGCGGTAGGCAATCACACCTACCACCACCTACAGGGATTGCCAACCCCTACAAGGGCCTACATAAAAGACACCATGAGAGCCGATCAATTGATCCATTCGCCACTCTTCCGCCCCCCACATGGGCATCTTGGGCGAAGTCAATTGAAGGTGCTAAGTAGTCGCTACCAACTGATTATGTGGGACGTGGTAACCCGAGACTACTCCAAGCGGGTGACTCCACAGCAGGTATTGGAGGCGGTAAAGCGATATACTCGCGACGGCTCCATCATCGTATTTCATGACTCACTCAAGAGTGAACCCAATCTCCGTTACGCCCTACCAAAGTCTATTGAATACCTCCTCGAGGAGGGCTATCAATTCAAAAGGCTACCTGGGCGGTGCGAAGAGGAGACTCATTCATTAATAACAGAGGCACTATGAGCCAACCTAACAACCATAACAAACCGCTCAACTGGGCCGGGCGACTACTCGCCCGCTTCGGTTGGACCCCTATATTTCCCGAGACTTTCCACCCGAAGAGTGTCATCTGCGTGGCACCCCACACCTCTAATTGGGACTTTATTATCGGGTATCTATACTACAAAGCGTGGGGCGTCGGCGTCACACCTCGCTTCCTAATCAAGAAGGAATGGTTTACCTTTCCCTTCAACCTTATATTTAAGCCGCTAGGGGGACTACCAGTAGACCGCAAGAGCGGAGGCTCCTCGGTAGACCAGGCGGTAGAGATGATTCAGAAAGCCGACCGCCTACACATCGGCATCACACCCGAAGGGACACGCAAGCGCCGTGACCGCTGGAAGAGCGGATTCTACCGTATTGCGAAAGGAGCAGGCGTACCAATTGACCTCGCTAAGATCGATTATAAAAAGAAGGAGGTGGGCATCATCGCCTCTATTATGCCCGACCAAACCGATATAGAAGAAGCGATCCGCAAGATTCGAAGCTACTTCGATAGCAGTATGGCGAAGTACCCTCAGCAGTTTGCAGACCTATGAAAGAGCAGCTAGTAGTCGCATCACTGCAGATGGAGCAGCAGCAGAAGGATATTGATGCCAATATCACCAAGGTGAAGCAACTGGTGGAGGGGCAAGCGTTTGACCTACTAGTGCTGCCCGAGATGTGGACCACTGGCTTCCTCGTAAAGGTGGCAGACCTCTCTCGGGAGTTCCTCACCGAGGCATTCGAGCGAGGGCTAGAGACGATGAAAGCACTTGCGACAGCACACGATGCAGCGCTTTATGGCACCCTGCTAGAGCTTCGTCCGAGTGGCAAGCCAAGTAACACCGGCCTTTTCGTTACCCCTACAGGCGAGGTGACCTACTACCGCAAGAAGCACCTATTTCACCTTGGCGGTGAGTCGGAACACTTCGAGGCAGGAGAGGAGCGGGTGCAGGTGAGCTACCAAGGTTGGCAAATTCGTCTCAGCACCTGCTACGACCTCCGCTTCCCCACTTGGCTGCGGCAAGACCCAGAGCTGGGTCTTTATGACCTACTCCTCTGCTCTGCCAATTGGCCTCGTCCACGCCACCTGGCATGGGAACGCCTTCTCAGAGCTCGTGCGATTGAAAACCAGAGCTATCTGGTCGCCTCCAATCGTGGCGGCACCCCCCACCCCAAGCTCGTCTACCCTGGCTACTCCTTTATCCTTGATAGTGAAGGGGAGAGCCTAAGCGAGAGCAAAGAGCCAGTGGAGACCCTCCTCACCGCCACCCTCTCTCGCCCCGACCTTATGGCACGAAGGAGTGCTTTCCCCGTCCTCGAAGACCTCGACCCCTTCCAGCTACTACCAAGGTAATCCGTGAGAGGATTATTTGGTATCTTTGTGACGCAGAATAAAGAATGATATTTACGATAATAAGATAAGATGGCAAAGAAGATAGACGCACTCACCCCTCGGAGCGAAGACTACTCTAGGTGGTACAATGAGCTAGTGATGAAAGCCGACCTAGCTGAGAATAGTGATGTACGTGGCTGTATGGTGATCAAGCCCTATGGCTACGCTATTTGGGAGAAGATGCAGCAGACGCTCGACCGAATGTTTAAGGAGACGGGGCACTCCAATGCCTACTTCCCGCTCTTCATTCCTAAGTCGTTCCTCAGCAAAGAAGCCGACCACGTGGAGGGATTTGCTAAGGAGTGTGCTGTGGTGACCCACTATCGACTTAAGAATAACCCCGATGGCTCTGGCGTGGTAGTAGACCCTGCCGCAAAGCTGGAGGAGGAGCTGATCGTTCGCCCCACCTCTGAGACGATTATTTGGAATACCTACAAAGGTTGGATCCAATCGTGGCGCGACCTCCCTATTCTCTGCAATCAATGGGCCAACGTAGTTCGCTGGGAGATGCGTACCAGGCTATTCCTCCGGACAGCCGAATTCCTTTGGCAAGAAGGGCATACCGCCCACGCCACTTCGGAAGAGGCTAGGGAAGAGGCAGAGCGTATGATTGGCGTCTACAAGACTTTTGCCGAAGAGTACATGGGGATGCCTGTAATCGTAGGGCATAAGAGTGAGACGGAGCGCTTCGCGGGTGCCGTAGATACCTATACCATTGAGGCACTGATGCAAGATGGCAAGGCTCTGCAGAGCGGTACCTCCCACTTCCTCGGTCAAAACTTTGCCAAAGCTTTTGATGTCACCTTTACCGATAAGGAGGGTAATCAGCAACTCGTTTGGGCTACCTCCTGGGGCGTCTCCACCCGATTGATGGGCGCCCTCATTATGAGCCACTCCGATGATAATGGGCTCGTACTCCCTCCACACCTCGCCCCTATTCAGGTGGTGATGGTGCCTATCTACAAGTCGGAAGAGCAACTAGCAGAGATTAAGGCAACTCTAGAGCCTATCCAAAAGGAGCTAAGGGCTAAGGGCATTTCGGTGAAGCTTGATGATTCTGATAATCGGAAGCCCGGCTGGAAGTTTGCCGAGTATGAGCTGAAGGGCGTACCGGTTCGCCTCGCCATGGGTGGTCGCGACCTAGAGAATGGCACGATTGAAGTGATGCGTCGCGATAAGCTAGAGAAGAGCACCCACGCACTTGAGGGGATTGTAGAGTATATCTCCGAACTGCTCGAGGATATTCAGAAGAATATCTATCAGAAGGCACTTAACTACCGTCAGGAGCATACTACTGTGGTGGATAGCTACGACGAGTTCAAGCGAGTGCTCGACGAAAAGGGCGGATTTATCCTCGCTCACTGGGATGGTACCCCCGAGACTGAGGCAGCTATCAAGGAGGAGACTAAGGCGACTATTCGCTGTATCCCTAGTGACGGAGATACTACTCCAGGCACTTGCATCTACAGTGGAAAGCCATCGGCACGTAGAGTGTTATTTGCAAGAGCCTACTAAAATAGGGGGCACTGGATGACTACTTTACTTTGGATATTAGGGGCGATAGCACTTGTGCTACTCGCCCTTATTTTATACCCTAATAAGAAGAAGAAGCCAAGTATTCAGATAAAGGCCAACTTATCGGACTTTCAAGAAGAGAGGGACGTTCAGCCAATTGCTGTACGTGCCCCTTTACTAGACCCAATTCCAAGGTCAGAGGGGGAGGGAGAGAGGGCGGTGGCAAAGTGGATGATCCTAGACCTACAGACAACAAGTCTCAGTGTAGAGGTTGGAGATGAGGCTAGAATCTTAGAGGCGAGCTGGGCGCTACTGGATGAACAGTATAAGTTGATCACTCGGCACACCTATCGGGTCCGACAAGAGGTGAGTAGTTCGCCCGAAGCTTTCAGAGTGCATGGCATCTCTGACACACTTCTAACCCCTTACAGCATTTCTGAGCAAGAGCTAGTGGAGCGGTGGTTTTCTGACCTCACACCGGGGGCAATACTCGTAGGTCATAATATCGCCTTCGACCGTGCTATATTGCTAGGCACCGTGAGGCGAGTTGCACCTACGCGTACAGCTGAACTAGAACAGCTCCCCACCTTCTGTACCATGACCTATCTCTGCAACTCGCCCGACAGTAGATACCCCAGCCTAGTCCACCTCACAGAAGAACTTGCCGGCATTCCACCCCAACGCTTTTATAGCCTTCGTCCTATCTCTTGGAGAAACGTCTACTTCACCCGCCTCTGCCTGCTCCATCTGCTCCCTAATAACCATTGATCTGAAGAGGGTCTCCATCTCGCCAAAAACTGAGATGCAACTCGTCATTTGCTTAGTTGCATCTCGGCATTTGCTTAGTTGCAACTCGCCGATCGCTTAGTTGCAACTCAATTTTGGCCTTTGTATATAGTTGTATATCAATAGATTGCAAATGCCTTTTTCTCCTCTTTTGCCGGGTTGCCTATTCGACCTTTCCCCGCCCAAGATCCTTACTCACAGACACCCCGATAAAGACCATACGGTAAGACCTTTTTAATGCGTAACCCCCTGAGACTTCCGGTGCATTGGGGTGAAATGACTGGCAAATTGTGTACCTTTGCGGGAAATAAATTCTGCGACCATTGTAGTGTGCGTATGCTTGCATTATGCGACACAAATTGGTCGTGGAGCTAATTTACAATCATTTATATCATCATGAAGCATTATTTTACAACATTCATCATTCTCTTGCTTCTTGCTAGCTCTTCAACGAATGCTTTAGCAATCAATGCAAATGGGAATTCTGTTACCGACCCTACAAAAGCTGAGCCTGACTCGGTATACCACCTTAAGAGCTTAGAGGTAGTTGGGTTTAGACGCGACAAGGTCTCTAAGATCAATGTGGAGATGAAGCATCTCCCCTTTAGGATCTCTAAGATCTCTTTGTCGCCGCTGAAGCTTAGAGGTGTTTTTGACTTCCAAGAGGCTGTTAGATTTACCCCTGCGGCACATGTGAGCACTTCTTATGGTGCGTTTCAGCAACTTAGTGTGAGAGGTTTCGACTACACCCCCATTGAGATTGATGGGATGCGTGACGAGCGTACCACCTTCAACTCTTATCCTGTTCCCGACCTTACGATGGTTGAGACCCTTGAAGTGACCAAGGGGCCTGCCTCTATTCTAACAGGCCACTCATCTGTTGGCGGTGCTATTAACATAGTGCGTAAGTCGGCTACGAATGTGCCTACTCTGGAGCTACTCTTGATGGGTGGTTCGTGGAATACTTACCAAGTATCTGGAACCATTGGGGGGAAGGTAGTCAATGGTATTAATACGCTTTTCAACCTAAATGTGGCTGGTGGTGATGGCTGGCGAGATAGAGGTGATAAGCGGTTTTCGCTGTATAATAACACCAACTTCCGATTGGCACCAAATCATGTGCTAGACTTGAGACTGAGCTATGTGCACGATTATTATGGTACCGAAGCTGGCTTGCCCGCTACGATGCCTGCCGATATTACAGATGAAGTTGCTGGTAAGGTGATCTATCATGAGGGTGACCTCCTTAGGGGTCTTAACCTAGCACAGAGATACAATACGGAGAGTGACTTTATGTACAATACTAATGCCAATGGTATGCTTCGCTATGTTTTCTATATGGATAATGGGTGGAAGCTCTCCAATAAGGCGATGTACAACTATGATGTTATTGACTACTTCTCTACAGAAACACTAAGCTATCCTACTAGCGACAAGCCTATCTTCCCTTATTCTTACACAAGGAATGGGAAAAAGAGTTATATCGACCTTGACCATGTACAGCGTACCTTTCCACTGCGTTTCCAGCATAAGGCTCAGACGATTCAGGATCAACTGGACTTCTCTGGTAAATTCAACATTGGCTCGGTGGGTAACAATATCTTAGTCGGTGGTTCATATACCTTTATGGATAGAGTATCATTTTCTGGATATGGCGTTGCTAAAAAGCCTTATGCTATTCATCATCCGAATGATAAGGATGATGTGTGGGGCCCTGGGGTAAATGCTATTGTCTCTGCCTATCAGCCAGATAATAGTCTCTTGATGCATTCTCGCTTTGGCAAGGCGTCGCCATCAAAGACTCAAGTGATTGGTCTCTTCTTCCAAGATGTCCTGGACTTCTCTAGTCAATTGAAGGGATTTGTTGCACTACGATATAATAATTATAGCATCAAAAACTACAGCAGGTCCTCTGCCATAGACCGCAAGGCTCAATACGATCGTGGTGAATTGACCTCCAATCTGACTTACAACTCCCTTACTTATCGATTGGGGATGGTGTATGAGCCTATTGAGGATCTCTCTATATATGGAAGTTTTTCCAACTTCTTTGTACCAGACCGTAGGGCGAGGTCTTTTAGTGAGAAGCAAATCTTAGTGGACCGCCATGGTAAGATAATTGACCAATCTAAGCTGGACTTTAAGAAGGCAGTATTTGAGCCAACCACTGGTTACCAAGCAGAGGTGGGTGGTAGCTTTAGCTTCTCGGATAAGCTGAGTGGTACCTTATCAATATACCATATTAAGCAGAATAACCTAGTCCGCAATATTGGAGTAGTGCCTGGAATAGTGGATGGCAAAAACATAGATAAGAGTGTGGTAGCACAGGTGGGGACTGTGCTCTCCAATGGACTGGAGACGGAACTTAACTACAGACCTATTGACCGCCTCTTTATCAGCCTAGGATATGGCCTCACAGATGTGAAGTATGGAGAAATTGCGAAGAATGAATTGGATCTAAGTGGAGTGGACAAGGGTGATAGGCTCAATAGGATCCCGATGCACACTTTCTACTCATTTGGTAATTACACCATTGATAAGGGGATACTTGCTGGACTTGATCTCAACTACAGCATTACATTTACCGATAAAATCTATAGGAACTTTGGTCGCAACCTGTACTACGACCCTTATACCTTGGTAAATGTGGGAGCTAACTACGCCATCAAAGACAGTGGTGTCTCTGTAGGACTGCAGCTGAACAACCTTTTTGACAAGAGCTACTTTGCACAGTCTTTAGGTAATCAGATGATACCTGCTGCACCTCGTAATTTCAAGCTAATGATTCGCTACAAAATATTCTAAGCACTACAGAATGCTATGAAGCTTTTGCGTTTTTTGCACAAATGGCTAGGCATATTAATGGCACCTTTGCTAGTGATGTGGTTCGTCACTGGTTTCTTTATGATCTTTTCAGGGTTTCCCCGAGTGGAGAAGGAGCAAGCGTTTGCTCTATTGGATCCGATTGGAAGCATCGACTCCCTACCCAGTACGGGTGAATTGATTGATTGGTACCAGACGCACACTGCCACAGGAGACAGCCCTACAACTCTCTCACTGAAGCGTGAGGAGGGGAGGGCTGTGCTCTCGCTCAGTGGGGCCCAAGGTGAGGTCTTGATGGACCTTCGCTCCGAGAAGCCTATAGACGATATCCCTCCAACGCTGGAGGAGCTAACGGAGAAAACACTTCGACTTACGGGGCTCTCGCCTGCTCGGGTAGATACATTGCACCAGCTTAATCAGTGGTTACCTTTTGCCTCACGTAGAGAGGACTTGCCCTTTATTAAAGTATCAGTAGAGAACCCGAAGTCTACAACCCTTTACTTCTCTGGCAAGAGCGGCCGACTATTGCAGGAGACCAACCAAAGCAACCGCTGGATGGCCTACTTTGGTGCCATCCCTCACTGGATTTACTTCTGGCCAATTCGGCAAGATGTGGAGCTTTGGAAGGGGATATTTGTGGTCTTGGGGATTATGGGCTGTGTGATGATTATTTCAGGCATCATTGTGGGCGTTGTATGGGCCGTGAAGAGCCGAAGATCCTCCCGACGCCGTTGGTCGCCCTTCTCCAAAAGGTCGGGCAAGTGGCAGTATTGGCACCATATATCGGGGCTTCTCTTTGGTATAATTGTGCTCACGTGGATGTTTAGCGGCTGGATGTCCTTGGATTCCTTACCCCGCTGGCTTACTGGTCCATCTCCTCGTACCGAGCTCTATAGCATTAAGGATGGAGGAGCTATTACTGGCAATGAGGTGATGCACTTTGAGCCCATCCTTGCCCAGCACCCCAATGTGAAGCAGGTGACCTACTCACACTACATGGGGCGGCCGTACTATCAACTTGAGGAGAGCGATAAACCAGCTATCTACCTAGTATACAATGATGATGGTTCTCTTGTCCCACTGGCATTGAGCCAAGAGGAGGTGGTGAGTTATCTCAAAGGTCTTGACCTAGCGATAGAGGTGAAGGAGGCATCGGTGCTCCATCACTATAAAGGCGATTATCTCCCCCATCCGCGGGGAAAGCGGAAGCTACCTCTCCCAGTACTTGACCTCTTGACGGCTGAGGGGACTACCCTTTACATCGCATTGGAGGAGCCCTACTTATCCGTACAGAATCGGGCGACGAGACTCAATAGTTGGGCCTACCAAAAACTCCACTCGCTAAAATTTGTCTGGAGCTACGAACACCCTACGCTTTGGCTCTGTATCATGCTCTTCTTACTCACAGGTGGAGCGGTTGTTAGTGTCACTGGCTTGGTCCTTGGATGGCGAGCCCTGAAACGTGCACTAAAGCGCCGCCCCAATAACCATCAGTGACGTAGTGGGACACAGCAGGGATAGCCGATTAAGTGGATATCCATAGGCACTCCCTTTATCCCCTATCGGGGAAAGGCTTAGGTAAGGTCCTCCATAGGATGGGGGACCTTACCTTTTGCGTTCCGATTTTAATTGTAGTGGCGGTTTTGCAGCTTCGAGGGGGTCATTCGAGGGGGTCAGGGGTTACGTATTAGAAAGGTCTTCCAAGTCATAATGATCGGAGCATCTATGGGAGAGCACTTGCTTGATGAGGCACCTCCTTGACCCCGGCTGAGGGGTCAGACCTAGAGATAGGGTTGTCCGACCCCTCGGCCGGGGTCGCAAGGGTATTTTACACCTATCTATACACAGGTCATCGGCACTGCGTGCCTTGACCTGTGCCTATTTAGCACGGACCTCTGCCGAGGTCCTTACTCATAGATACCCCGCCAAAAACCATACAGTTAGAACTTTCTAATGCGTAACCCCTGATTTCAAGTGGTGTTGGGGCTGTATTTTCATTCGTTTTTGGTATATTGCAAGTTGAAACGAACATGACATATTAGAAGCAAATATATGATACTAACGGTACTATCCACCGACCATCTACTTCTGTACGGCTCTATACTGGCTGTACTAGGATTATTTCTAAGCAAAACTGGTTTTAGATTTGGGCTACCCACCCTGCTCCTGTTCCTAGGTGTGGGAATGGCAGCGGGTGCCACTGGCTTCATCAATTTTGATAGTCCTGTGATCGCACAGGCGATCGGCTCGGTAGCTTTGGTGGTGATCCTCTTCTCGGGTGGTATGGATACCTCCTTTAAGGAGATCAAGCCTATTATGGCACCTGGAGGGCTCCTAGCTACAGTGGGGGTGCTATTGACTGCACTATTCACGGGCACCTTTATCTACTTCCTTTTCCAATGGCTAGATATGGGGATCAAGCTCACGTTTCTACAGTCGCTCCTCTTTGCCAGTGTAATGAGTTCAACTGACTCGGCGTCGGTCTTCTCGATTCTTAGAAGCAAGAAAACCAATCTGAAGCAAAACCTCAAGCCACTCCTAGAGTTTGAGAGTGGTAGTAACGACCCAATGGCGTACATGCTCACCATGGTGCTGATACAGATGATTAGCCAAGGAGATAGCGTAACGATATGGGACGGGGTTTTGATGTTTGTAGTTCAATTTTCACTCGGACTACTCCTCGGCTTCGTGCTCGGGAAAGGTGCCATTTGGCTGGTCAATAGAGCCAACCTCTATGCGACATCGCTCTATCCCATACTGATGCTCTTTATCGCCTTTTTCATCTACTCCCTCACCAATACGGTACAGGGCAATGGCTACTTGGCGGTCTATGTGGGGGGATTGGTGATTGGTAATTCACGCATGCAATACAGCCACACGATTGCTAAGTTTTTTGATGGTATGCAGTGGCTCAGCCAATTGGTGATGTTCCTGACGCTGGGGTTATTGGTGGATGTCCCATATATGATGAAGCTAGCCCTCCCGGCACTCTGCATATCGCTATTTATGCTCTTCTTTGGGCGTCCGCTATCGGTATTCCTCACGCTGCTTCCCTTTTGGGGTAAGTTTAGTGCCAAAGCACAGCTCTACACCAGTTGGGTGGGCTTGCGTGGAGCGGTGCCGATTATCTTTGCGATATCTCCGTGGGTGGCTGGTCTGGAGCATGCACAGCTCACCTTTGCGATCGTTTTCTTTATCACTATTCTCTCCCTACTGATTCAGGGAACTACGGTGCATACGATGGCGGATAGGCTGGACCTTATCGACTACTCGGTGAGGGAAAATGTCTTTACCGACATCAATCTACCTCAGCAGATCAAGAGTGCTATTTCGGAAATCATCGTGAATGAGCAGATGCTCAGCAAGAGTGATATGATGCGTGACCTGGAGCTTCCCGACCATACCCTAGCCATTATGGTACAGAGGGAGGGGCAGTTTTTCATTCCCCGTGGGCATACTCAGCTTCGGGTAGATGACCATGTGCTCTTCATCTCGGACGATCAGGAGGCACTGGTACAAGCCTATGAGGAGCTGGGGGTTAATAATTATAGTTTGGATAGCAACGCATGAGCCAAATAATATTTGATAAGTTACACGGTCTGGGCAACGACTACATTTACATAGACCTAGACAAGTATCCACTGGCAGACATTGCCCAATTTGCTCGCCAATATAGCGACCGACGAAAAGGGATTGGCGGTGACGGGGTGATCACTTACCACAAGCAAGCATCAGGCCATTATATGATGCGGATCTTCAATCTCGATGGGTCGGAAGGGCTGATGTGTGGCAATGCTATCCGCTGTGTGGCTAAGCTCCTCTACGAGAGGGGGCTGGACCGCTCGAATCCGATGACGATTGAGACGCAGTCGGGCGATAAAATACTTGCCCTTACGCTAGAAGGGGAAGAGGTAATGGCGGCTAGAGTGGATATGGGATTGCCCCGAGTGCTGGAGGTAGGGAAACGAGTACAAGGGGTAGAGGGGAGCTACATCTCGGTCGGCAACCCCCACTTTATCCACTTCATTGAGAGCGACCCTGATGATTACCCTCTTGCAGAGATAGGGCCAAAGGTGGAGCACGACGCAGCCTTTCCCGATGGCGTTAATTATGAAGTCGCTATGATCCAAGACCCCAGCACGATTAAGATGAGGGTATGGGAACGTGGTTCGGGGCTCACTCAGGCGTGTGGCACAGGGGCTACCGCCACGGCTGTTGCTGCAATCAACCTCGGTTTGGTCGCCCATAAAGTGAAGATAGAGATGCCTGGCGGCTCTCTCGTGATTGAGTGGAGTGGCAAGGAGAGCGACCCTGTCTATATGACGGGGCCAGCTACGTATGTTTACCAAGGAATCGTAACGATATGAAGAAGATAAACAACCAATTTAATAAGCTCCCTGGGAGCTATCTATTTGCCGAGATCAATCGGCGAATTACTAAGTATCAAGAGGCTCATCCCGAAGCGAAGATTCTACGCATGGGGATTGGTGACGTCACTCGCCCCCTTCCTCCAACCGTTATCAAGGCGATGCACGAGGCGGTGGATGAGATGTCGAGTGGCAAGACGCTCAAAGGGTATGGGCCAGAGCAGGGCTATGCCTTTTTGCGTGAGCTGATTGTGCAGCACGACTATGCCTCGAGGGGAGTAGAACTAGCACCAGATGAGATCTTTGTAAGCGATGGAGCCAAAAGCGATACCGCTAACATTGTGGACCTCTTTAGCAATGATGTGCGGATAGCAGTCACCGACCCCGTTTACCCGGTCTATGTCGATAGCAACGCCCTTGCAGGGCGGGCAGGTGATTATCTTGCCGAGAGTGGGCAGTGGAGCCAACTCACCTATCTCCCTTGTAGCCAAAGCAATGATTTCATTCCGCCACTTCCTCAGCAGCCAGTAGATATCATCTACCTCTGCTATCCTAACAACCCTACGGGCACTACCCTCACCTACGATGAGCTAAAGAAGTTTGTGGAGTACGCCCGTGAGCACGATGCTCTCATCCTCTTTGATGCCGCCTATGAAGCCTTTATCCGTGAGGAGAATGTACCCCACAGTATTTACGAGATAGAGGGTGCGAAGGAGTGTGCAATTGAATTCCGAAGCTACTCCAAGACGGCTGGCTTTACTGGCGTGCGGTGCGGTTATACAGTGGTGCCCAAGTCGCTTCCAGGCGGGCTCAATGCCATGTGGAGCCGTAGGCAGACCACTAAGTTCAATGGGGCTAGTTACATTAGCCAAAGGGGCGCCGCAGCTATATACACTCCAGAGGGAAAGGCCGAGGTACGTGCTAATATCGATTACTACCTACAGAATGCCCAGACCATTAGGAAGGCACTCACTGAGATCGGGGTAGCACACTATGGAGGCGTCTCCTCGCCCTATATTTGGCTCAAGACACCCGAAGAGTACCCTGCATCGTGGGATTACTTCAATTACCTACTCACCGAGAAGCAGATCGTCGGCACCCCAGGTGTTGGCTTTGGGCTAGAAGGCGAAGGCTACTTCCGTCTCTCCGCCTTTAGCACCCATGAAGCCACCCTCGAAGCGATGCAACGGCTCACCAAATAAAAGCACAAAACTACTAATGTAAAAACCAATAGCAACAGATAAATAATGGATATAAGACTTAAGAGGCTAGTTACACTTGGAGTACTCATACTCGTTTGCTTTACCCAAAGCAGGGCAGAGGGAATTTCACTAGAGGCGATCACAGGTGGCAGATATTGGCCACAGAGTGCAGGCTATGGCTTCCGTCCCATGGTAGATGGAAAGAGCTACACGGTCATCTCGGATGATGGCACTCGACTAGTACAGTATAGCTATGAAACGGGCAAAGAAGTAGCCGTACTCTTTGACACCCAAAAAGCTCGTGACTGCGACTTTGATACTTTTAGCGACTACCTCATCAGTGATAGTGGGCACCATATCATCATTCTGCGAGATTGGAAACCTATCTACCGCCGAAGTGCTACGTATGATGCTTATCATTACGACGTGCGTCGCAATAGGGTGGAGCCACTGACTGCGGAGGGGCGTCGGGTACGTGTTCCCCTCCTCTCGCCGGACGGTCGTAGCTGTGCCTTTGTGGTGGATAATAATATCTACATCAAGAAGTTTGACTTTGATACGGAGGTGCAAGTGACTACCGATGGCAAGTGGAATGAAGTGCTCAATGGCGTGACCGACTGGGTGTATGAGGAGGAGCTCTACGTTACAAGTCTGATGAGCTGGAGCAAGGATAGCCAGTATCTGGCCTATGTACGGTCCGACGAAAGCCAGGTAAAGCAGTATGATATGGCGGTGTATGGCACCGGTCTATACCCCTTTACCTACCAATTTAAGTACCCAAAGGCTGGTGAGGAGAATAGCAAGATTTCCATCCACCTTTACCACCTTGACAATCGCAAAACCTCTACCGTTGATCTTGGGATAAAAGAGGAATTCTATATCCCTCGGCTAGAGTTTCACGAGGAGAGCCTTTACGTCTTTACCCTCAATAGGCATCAAAATCACCTTCGCTCCTATCAGGTCAACCCTCAAAGTCAGGTGGCACGCCTCTGGATTGAAGATAAAGATGACCGCTATATCGATAGCAATAGCTGGGTGTTACAATTGGCTTTCACTCCTCAAGGGGCTTACTATGTCTCTGAAACCTCGGGTCGCCCACAGCTCTACCGCTACGATAAGGCGGGTACACGTCAGGAGCAGGTAACCAAAGGTGAGTATGATATCGATACCTTTTATGGGGTTTCTCCTCAGGGCGAACTCATTTATTCTATCGCCTACCCCACCCCAATGGATCGGGTGGTGGTGGCTCAAGACCGCAAAGGAAAGATCCGTTATCTCTCCCCAGAGAGTGGCTGGAGCAATGCCACCTTTAGCAGTGACCTGAGCTACTATCTACTTAACCACTCATCGGCAACAGAAGTGCCTAGATACCAGATTTGCCGAACGAAAGATGCCAAGGCGCTGACGCTACTGGAGGATAACCAGGCGTTGAAAAATAGATTGGCACAGATCAGATATAATCAGCGCGAGTTTATCAAAGTAAATATCCAAAGTGGTCAGCAACTGAATGCTTGGATGATCAAGCCAGAGGGCTTTGACCCCAATAAGCAGTACCCTCTCGTGATGACTCAGTATAGCGGTCCCGGATCACAGACGGTGGAAAATCGCTTTAGCTTTGGCTGGGAAGAGTATCTAGCACAAGAGGGATTTGTGGTAGTTGCTGTAGATGGACGTGGCACTGGTGGTCGTGGAAGCGATTTCAAGAAATGCACCTATCTACAAATGGGCATTCTTGAGACTCAAGACCAGGTCGAAGCAGCTCAATCTCTAGGACAACTTCCCTACATTGATGCCAAGCGGATCGGTATCTTTGGCTGGAGCTTTGGAGGGTACATGACCCTGATGACCATGACCCGTGGACAAGGCACCTTCGCAGCAGGCGTAGCAGTCGCTCCGCCAACCGATTGGGGGCTATACGACACGATCTATACAGAGAGATATATGCGCACACCCCAAGAGAATGCCAAGGGATATCAAGCGACTTCAGTAATGCCCTATGTAAGGGGTCTGAAGGGGGATCTACTTATTATCCAAGGTACGGCCGACGATAATGTACATATGCAGAACGTGATGCACCTAGTCCCTGCACTAGTAGAGGCGGATAAGGATTATAGGATGCTCGTCTATACCGATAAAAATCACAGCATCTACGGAGGAAACACACGCAACCACCTGTATAGGCAGATAACGAATCACTTCAAAAATAGCTTAATGAGATGATAGAGGGCAAGAAAGAGAGGCCACTTCGTAAGCCCGATTGGCTAAAAATTAGTATCTCTAGCACCGATAGCTATTCTGGCACTTCTGAAACCATTAAGGAGGCGGCTTTACATACCATCTGTAGTAGTGGCCGTTGCCCTAATCAGGCTGAGTGCTGGAGCCGTGGTACCGCTACCTTTATGATTGGAGGCAATGAGTGTACCCGTGCATGTCGCTTCTGTGGCACTCCTTCGAGAAAGACACCCGCTCCCCTCGATCCTGATGAACCTAGGCGTGTGGCGGAGAGTGTCCGCAGGATGGGGCTTAAGTATGTGGTGATCACTTCGGTGGATAGAGATGATCTGCCCGATGGAGGAGCGGAGCATTGGCGACAAACGATTGAGGAGGTGCGTCGGTTGAATCCGCATGCCACGATAGAGGTACTACTCCCCGACTTTGATGGTCAGTTGAGCTCTCTCGACTTGGTATTGGAGAGCCAGCCCGATGTGGTAGCCCATAACCTTGAGACGGTACGACGCCTGACCCCCACCGTTCGCCACCGTGCCACTTACGAGAATAGTCTCAAAGTATTGAAGCATATCTCCGAGCGTGGCTTTGTTACCAAGAGTGGCATTATGGTAGGTCTGGGCGAAACACCAGATGAGGTTAAGGAACTATTTGCCGATTGCCTTGAGGCGGGAGTTTCGACACTGACCATTGGACAATACCTACGCCCTAGTCATCAGAATATACCAGTGGAGGAGTATGTGCACCCCGATCAATTCAAAGCCTACAAAGAGGAGGGTGAGGCAATGGGGCTTTCACACGTAGAGAGCGGACCGCTTGTGCGCTCCTCCTATAGAGCAGACCAACAGTTTGAAGTAGCTAAAGAGCATATCAATCTCAGAGATCTCCTTCAAAAGTAACTAGATGAAGCAGCACTTTCTACTCCTTCTACTGCTACTTCTACTGTCACCGCAGCTCGCTCACGCCCAAGGGGAGTGGACGGGTGATCTGGACGAGTTTATCATTGAGGAAGGCATTGCAAAGCACCAAAACAATGGCAAGTCGGGCGGTGCCGTTATCTACAAGAACTTTACCTCCGAGGCTTCAGGGAGTTTCACCTGGAGCTTCGGCTTTGTATTCCAAGACCTTCCGACCAGTAGCAATACCTTTGAAGTAACCCTATTCAACCAAGAAGTAGGCAACTTTCGATACTATTACAAGGTGGTTCCTACTAAAAACAATACTAGCATTGGACTAATCAAAGAGACCTACCAGAAAATAAGCTCCACAGAGAGCCGTAAACTTTCAAGCACGGTACTCACCTCATGGCAAAATAATAGTGGCTACCAACTGTGGCAGAAAGTCCAAGTAGAGGTAGACTACCACGCTACAAAAGGGATACGTTTCCGATGGTTCACTCCAGTTTCCGGGCTCCGTCAAGGCGAGTGGATTGAACTACCCGAAGGTCGCCCCTATTGGCGAATGAGCCTTCGCACAAAATTCACCTCAAAGAAAAAGCTCAATAACGCTTATATCCTTCCCAAGATTATCCAGGATAATACTGGGGGAGAAGAGGAAAAACTCCATATCCAAGAGCAATGGGCTGAGCAATCAGGACGGGTACACCTCAAGCTTTCAGAACCAATCTCGATCCGAGATGCTACGGTCACCTGCGCTGGATTTCAACCCACCATCTACTCAGGAGACAAGGCCGAAGATATCGTCATCAACCTAGGAGCTACTTTCATGCCTGGAAATAGCTACCGCTTTGAGATTAAAAACCTAATAGATAGGAATGGGAAGTATGCAGACCTCTCCTTCCAAATCGATATCGAATCTATCCAACCTGGCACCACCATCACCCCTGAAGGTATATTCATTACAGAGGTAATGGCCTCACCACCTGTTGATGGTCCACTTCAAGGGACTAAGTACATAGAGCTCTACAATAATACAGGTGCACAGCAAAATCTAGCTCTTTACACTCTTTACTATGGAAAATCAAAATACCCACTCCCTAATATAGTGCTTGCACATGGGGCATTTGCCATACTCTATCTTGAGAGCAACCCCTACCCCACCAGAGTAGCGACTCTGGTACCAATGCCAGAGTTTCCAGCTTTGAGCGGAAGCTTTAAGTTGCGACTTGTAGGGAGTGACAATAAAACCCACGATGAGGTAAACTTCAATTCACAAATTTATGGTGAAGGAGTTCCCAAAGGCAAAGCCTCAATAGAGCGGGTAGGCTATAAGCCCGACCTATGGCGACGCTCCACAAATCCCAATGGTGGCACTCCAGGTATGCCCACAACACTTCAGCCATATAGAAATGTAGCATCTAAGAGCATCGTAATTAATGAACTGCTCCTCTCTCCACCCACTACAGGAGAGAAGTATATTGAGCTATTCAACACCTCAACGAAGGCAGTCAACCTTGCAGATCTCTATCTGACGTATCGAAATAAGGAAGAGAGTATTACCTCTACCTCCTGGCTAATTGTTCCCAACGATTACCTATTGCAACCCAATAGCTATGTGGTACTCACACCTTACCCAGATGCCCTTCCCCGCTTATACCCCGAACACGATAGCCATACATTTGTAGAGAGAATAGACTTTCCAAGTATCTCCACCACCTATTCAGAAGTGGCACTCCGTGCTCACTCCAATGGCGAGGTGATAGACCAAGTTGTCTATCGACGTCAGTGGCTAGGAGATACCAGTAACGATCGAACTGGGTTTTCACTCGAACGCCTCTCGCCAAGCGCCGATGGCACTAAAAAGGAGAGCTGGCAAAGAGCTCAAGCAAATGGCAATAATAAAAATACGGGCGGTACACCAGGACGACCCAATAGTGCGAAAGGGATACCACTACCGGATAGAGGTAACTATTATATAGAGTGGCCAGAAGACCCCATACTCACCTACGAACAAGTAGAGCCATTACTACAAGTATATGCACCACTTGCAACATTAACACTCTACTCAATCAACGGCGATCTGCTGATGACCTCTCAAGGGGAGGAAATCACCAATACCCTTCAAAGTATACGGATAGGCAATCTACCCTTCCCAAGTATGTTAATGGTACTTGTCCTACAATTCCAGCACCCTGAAAAGGAACCCAGCAACCTTTTCTACCGCTCTGTATGGCTACACATATAGTAAAGCGCTTATGGAAACAAGCAAAACCACTAGCAAGGGCTTGACAGACACTCTACCAACCTTTCCATGAACATTCTCCAAAGAGCAAATCAAAAGAGGGCATAGTGGGCATCATGACAACTGGCCCTTACAACAGCACAAAGATACCAAAGAGCCCCACCTACCTTGCTCCCTAGAGAGCCCTAGATAAAGCTAACTTAATACTTAGGTGCTCTTCATCGCATTGGTCACAGTTGCCCACCTGTCCGACTTCCCCGACCTGTCCGACTCGTCCGATATGTCCGACTCGTCCGACTCGTCCGATCTGCCCGACTCGTCCGAGATTGGCTACAGAAGCGGCGGTGGAGAGGCAAGTGGCAGTGAAGCGCACAAAAAAGAGGAGAGACACTCTAGGAAAAACTTCCTAAAGTGTCTCTCTCTGTAAAATGGCGACTACCTACTCTCCCTTGTTAAAAGTACCATCGGCGTGACTAGGCTTAACTTCTCTGTTCGGAATGGTAAGAGGTGGATCCCTAGTGCTATAGTCACCTAATTATATCGTGACATACTGGCAAATATCATAGCTATTTACTATCAATAGCTCTTAGAAACTCTGAGATGACATCTCGAATGTATATCTCAATTCTCTCTATCTTACTCAATATATGAAGCGTACAACATTTAGTAACCTATTCATGCGTACTGTAATTACACAACACTACACTTCGGCCTAAAGTTTACGGGTAATTAGTACTGCTCAGCTAAATGCATTACGGCACTTACACTTGCAGCCTATCAAGGTCGTAGTCTCCAACCACCCTTAAAAGATATCTAATCTAGAGGAGGGCTTCGTGCTTAGATGCTTTCAGCACTTATCCTAAACCACACATGGATACTCAGCTATGCTCCTGGCGAAACAACTGATAAACCAGAGGTGTGTCCAGTACGGTCCTCTCGTACTAGTACCAGACCCTCGCAAATATCTAACGCCCACAATAGATAGAGACCGAACTGTCTCACGACGTTCTGAACCCAGCTCGCGTGCCACTTTAATGGGCGAACAGCCCAACCCTTGGGACCTTCTCCAGCCCCAGGATGTGACGAGCCGACATCGAGGTGCCAAACCGCTCCGTCGATATGAGCTCTTGGGAGCGATCAGCCTGTTATCCCCGGAGTACCTTTTATCCTTTGAGCGATGGCCCTACCATGCGGAACCACCGGATCACTATGCTCAAGTTTCCTTCCTGTGCGACTTGTAAGTCTCCCAGTCAAGCGCCCTTATGCCATTACACTCTACGACCGGTTACCAATCGGTCTGAGGGCACCTTTAGAAGCCTCCGTTACTCTTTTGGAGGCGACCACCCCAGTCAAACTACCCACCATACATTGTCCTTGCTCCTGCAAGTTAGCATCCAAATATCAAAAGGGCCGTATTTCAACAGCGACTCCAGGCACACTAGCGTGCACCCTTCAAAGTCTCCGGCCTATCCTACACATCTAATACCCAGAGGCAATGTAAAGCTATAGTAAAGGTTCACGGGGTCTTTTCGTCCCATTGCGGGTAATCGGCATCTTCACCGATACTACAATTTCACCGAGCGCGCGGTCGAGACAGTGCCCAAATCGTTACACCATTCGTGCAGGTCGGAACTTACCCGACAAGGAATTTCGCTACCTTAGGACCGTTATAGTTACGGCCGCCGTTTACTGGGGCTTCAATTCAAGGCTTCAACTTACGTTTGACCTCTCCTCTTAACCTTCCAGCACCGGGCAGGTGTCAGGCTATATACTTCTTATTTCTAATTCGCATAGCCATATGTTTTTGATAAACAGTCGCGTGGGCCTATTCTCTGCGGCCGTTGTGTCGCCACAACGGCGTCCTTTATCCCGAAGTTACAGGACCAATTTGCCTAGTTCCTTAACCGCGGCTAACTCGAGCGCCTTAGTATACTCAACCCAACTACCTGTGTCGGTTTGTGGTACGGGTCGATATGCTATTAACGTTTAGCGGATTTTCTTGGGAGCCTGCTTACGTCCATATTGCTGCACCCGAAGGATTCACATACTATCAGGTTCGACTCTCTCGGCGGATTTGCCTACCAAGATCAATATCTACACCCTTTAACCTACTATTCCAACAGTAGGCAGGACTTTCACTTCTCCGTCTCCACATCACTTAACATACCGAGTAAGGGAATATTAACCCTTTCTTCCATCGAGATCACCAAACGGATTACCCTTAGGTCCCGACTAACCCTCCTCCGACGAACGGTGAGGAGGAAACCTTAGTCTTTCGGCGAGGGAGATTCTCACTCCCTTTATCGTTACTTATACCTACATTTGCACTTCCAGAATGTCCAACAGACCTCGTCGATCTATCTTCAACCACGCTGGAATGCTCCCCTACCAATCATAAATGATTCCACTGCTTCGGTAGACAACTTATGCCCGATTATTATCCATGCCACAATCCTCGACTAGTGAGCTGTTACGCACTCTTTAAATGAATGGCTGCTTCCAAGCCAACATCCTAGCTGTCTATGCATCGTGACCTCGTTTAAGTCAACTGAGCTGTCATTTCGGGACCTTAGCAGATGGTCCGGATTCTTCTCCTCTCGGACATGGACCTTAGCACCCATGCCCTCACTCCTAGAGTGTACATATAAGCATTCGGAGTTTGTCTGGACTTGATAGGCGGCGAAGCCCTCGCATCCAATCAGTCGCTCTACCTCTTATATTTAAACTCTAAGGCTGCACCTAAATGCATTTCGGGGAGTACGAGCTATTTCCAAGTTTGATTAGCCTTTCACCCCTACCCTCAACTCATCGGGGAATTTTTCAACATTCTGCCGTGCGGTCCTCCATTCAGTGTTACCTGAACTTCAACCTGGTCAAGGGTAGATCACTTGGTTTCGCGTCTACTATATATAACTATATCGCCATTTAAAACTCGCTTTCGCTACGGATCCAAGCCTGAAGCTCTTACCCTAGCTATATATAGTAACTCGTAGGTTCATTATGCAAAAGGCACGCTGTCACTCCAAATGGAGCTCCAACCGCTTGTAAGCAGACGGTTTCAGGGTCTATTTCAATCCTCTACTAGAGGTGCTTTTCACCTTTCCTTCACAGTACTCGTTCACTATCGGTCTCTAAGGAGTATTTAGCCTTGGGGGATGGACCCCCCAGATTCATACAGGATTGCACGTGTCCCGCACTACTCAGGATACTACTAGCCAAGCCTTCACTTCGCATAAGGGACTATCACCCTCTATGGTGGAGCTTTCCAGCTCACTTCTGCTCGTTACCGCCTGTAACATGTTGTAGTCCTACAACCCCACTCTTGCCGAAACAAGAATGGTTTGGGCTCGTCCCCGTTCGATCGCCACTACTAAGGGAATCACTAAATTGTTCTCTTCTCCTATGGGTACTTAGATGTTTCAGTTCCCCACGTTTGCTCATGCATAGCATGTAGTAGGCTGTTAAACCTACTGGGTTGCCCCATTCGGAAATCTGTGGATCACGTCGTATGTGCCAATCCCCACAGCTTATCGCAGCTTGTCACGTCCTTCATCGCCTCTTAGAGCCAAGGCATCCGCCGTCTGCCCTTACTTACTTTATAACCTTTTATACTAGTGCCTTACTTGCGTAAAGCACCACGCATAATGTTGTATAATAACAATACAAATATTATTTGCTCTCGCATTTAATTAAGTATACTAAACATTGTCGCTCAAGTAAAAATCGAAAGAATTTGCTTTACACAATGAGATCTCATCTCTATCTCGAAAAGACCTTCGATAGTACTCGCGTACCATCTCCAGAATCCTCTTTGTCTCTTTACTATTGTTTCAATATCTATATATTTGCCAATATGTCTATGATCGCTCGGCTTGTCACCATAAATGTGACGCCAAATGTGGAGAATAACGGATTCGAACCGATGACCCCCTGCTTGCAAAGCAGGTGCTCTAGCCAACTGAGCTAATTCCCCATATCTCTATACTTTCCTATCTCATAAGTAGCACTCTTGCTAGCTTATCATCCCTCTCGTAAGACTCGTAGACCCAGGCAGATTTGAACTGCCGACCTCTACATTATCAGTGTAGCGCTCTAACCAACTGAGCTATGGGTCTATATCACTCATCATCAATAATGAGCTCCTCTCTAGCCCCCAATCTCTACACCTCAACCTTACTAACTTATACTCATCATAAGCAGGCAGTATAAAAATAGGGTTGCCGTATGATAAAATATACTAAGACGAAGGAACAAACAAGATAGACACAATCTAAACATCGTCTAGACCACGTACTCACTCTTGATTATCAATCCATACATACAAACTACGGACAGTCGAAACTAGAGGAATAGCTACTCTGCTACTCCAGAAAGGAGGTGTTCCAGCCGCACCTTCCGGTACGGCTACCTTGTTACGACTTAGCCCCAGTCACCGGTCTTACCCTCGGACGCTCCTCGCGGTCACGCACTTCAGGTACCCCCAGCTTCCATGGCTTGACGGGCGGTGTGTACAAGGCCCGGGAACGTATTCACCGCGCCATGGCTGATGCGCGATTACTAGCGAATCCAGCTTCACGAAGTCGAGTTGCAGACTTCGATCCGAACTGAGATGAGGTTTGGAGATTGGCATCCTGTCACCAGGTAGCTACCCTTTGTCCTCACCATTGTAACACGTGTGTCGCCCTGGATATAAGGGCCGTGCTGATTTGACGTCATCCCCACCTTCCTCTCGCCTTACGACGGCAGTCTCGCCAGAGTCCTCAGCTTAACCTGTTAGCAACTAACGATAAGGGTTGCGCTCGTTATGGCACTTAAGCCGACACCTCACGGCACGAGCTGACGACAACCATGCAGCACCTACATATAAGTCACCGAAGTGAACAGCAGCTGTTTCCAGCTGCCAGCCTATACATTTCAATCCCAGGTAAGGTTCCTCGCGTATCATCGAATTAAACCACATGTTCCTCCGCTTGTGCGGGCCCCCGTCAATTCCTTTGAGTTTCATCGTTGCCGACGTACTCCCCAGGTGGATTACTTAATGCTTTCGCTTGAGAGCATACTGTATATCGCATACTCTGAGTAATCATAGTTTACGGCGTGGACTACCAGGGTATCTAATCCTGTTTGATACCCACGCTTTCGTGCCTCAGTGTCAGTAGTAGTTTTGTAAGCTGCCTTCGCAATCGGAGTTCTGCGTAATATCTATGCATTTCACCGCTACACTACGCATTCCGCCTACATCATCTACACTCAAGCTAACCAGTATCAACGGCAAGACTATGGTTGAGCCATAGCTTTTCACCACTGACTTAATCAGCCACCTACGCACCCTTTAAACCCAATAAATCCGGATAACGCTCGTATCCTCCGTATTACCGCGGCTGCTGGCACGGAGTTAGCCGATACTTATTCTTAGGCTACTTTCTAATAGGTACACGTACCTATCCTTACTCACCTACTAAAGAAGTTTACAATCCATAGGACCGTCATCCTTCACGCGACTTGGCTGGTTCAGAGTTTCCTCCATTGACCAATATTCCTCACTGCTGCCTCCCGTAGGAGTTTGGGCCGTGTCTCAGTCCCAATGTGGGGGATCAGCCTCTCAGCTCCCCTATCCATCGATGCCTTGGTGAGCCGTTACCTCACCAACTAACTAATGGAACGCATGCCTATCTCTTAGCAATAAATCTTTCCTTAATAACTCATGCGAGAAATTAAGAATATGCGGTATTAGTCCGGATTTCTCCGGGTTATCCCCCACTAAGAGGCAAGTTGCATACGCGTTACTCACCCATCCGCCGGTCGTCATCAGAGTGAAGCAAGCTTCTCTCCATGTTACCCCTCGACTTGCATGTGTTAAGCCTATCGCTAGCGTTCATCCTGAGCCAGGATCAAACTCTCCATTGTCAAAAAGTTTTATGTCTTCGTAACAAAGAAGCTAATTAAAATCCTCTAGCTCGTTATTCACTATCACGTTTAGTCGTATACTATAAAGATCACAATCAAGTTATTTTTGACGTGGACTTGTTTTACAATGTCCCTTGTACTACTTGTTTGTTTCATCACAAAATTGTGATGTCCTTGTCTTAATATATGTCTATGAACTCTTTTCCATTAACCGCCTTTTCAGCGGTTGGTTTTGCAAAGGTACAAACGATTTTTCATTCGACCAAATATTCAAGAAACTTTTTTCGACACTCACACCTGAGCACCCCGTTTCTGAATTGCGAATGCAAAGATAGAAAGAATTTTTCAATCCACCAAATCTCAGCACCTAATCTCCAAGAAACTTAATCTCCAACACCCAAAACCTTGGGGCTAAAAATAAACCTCCGCTACCACCCCACTGGGCTACTAAGAGGTCTCATTTCTCGTTTGCGGTTGCAAAGATAGAAACAATTTTCCATTCCACCAAATATATCCATCAAGAAAATCGCACAAAAGAGAGTAATACGCTGATTATGAGCAGGAAATATTTTACAATTATTTTAGGAAGTCATCAGGGGGTTACGCATTAGGAAGGCCTTACCGAGTGGAATTCATCAGAGTGACAATGAGAAAGGACCTCTGCCGAGGTCCGACGGATCCTAGCCCCCGAGTCGGAGGGGGGCTAGGCCCCCGAACGACCGGGGGATCAACGGTCACCCCCCTATCCCACGACCCCTTGCGGGTCGGACAACCGCATCAGATTAATTGTGGTTTCCTGAAAAAGGTTGACTCGGTTAATGTTACGTTGTTATTAATCCTGCTTTATGTTGACTTTCTAGCCTTTAGTCCTGTGAGGGGTTGACTGGAGGGCGTAGCCCGTAAGGAAACCCCTCACAGGACTAAAGGTACCAAAACTTGGGCACCTATCCTATTTTTTGATTTTCAAGGTACTCCTCTCTATAGCTTTTCCACCTCTTGGGGATTTTCCCTTTGCACTTTGAGGCTTCAACAGGTGTCATATAGTCGAGACTCATGTGAGGCCTTTTTGTGTTGTAAAACTCTATGACTGAGGTTAATTCAGCCTTTGCCTCTTTGATGGTTTTAAAACGTTTGCCTTTTAAGAGCTCATTCTTTATAGTGTTATTGATCCTCTCTGCTTGTGCATTATCTTTGGGATCTGGGGTTTCTGTCATACTTATATCTATGTCATTCTTTTTAAGAATATCCACATACTGGTGGCTGGCATACTGGCAGCCTCTGTCTGAGTGATGAATGAGCTTATCGTTAGCTTTACCATTCGATTTAAGTTTCTTAAGTGCCTGATTTAGAGCTTCAATAGGGTACTTAGTGTCTAGGCTATCGCCTAGGCTCCACCCGACAATTTCTTTTGAGTATGAGTCTAAGATCACGGATAGGTAGCTAAACTTATGATGTACTCCGTCATAATGGATGGGGATATACGTTATGTCGCTCACCCATACCTGATTAGCTCTTTCTGGTATCATATCTTTTACGAGGTTACCATAGAGCTTAAAACCGTGATTGGAGTTGGTGGTTCTCGGCTTTCTTTTACGTTGCCTTAGCTTCAAGCCGTGCTTGTCTAGAGTGTCAAGAAAACGGTCTCTCCCTAGTGGAGTCCCCTCCTTAAACTCTCGCTTATACATATGCCACAGCTTCTTACCGCCCATGCCAGGGGCTTTCTCTCGGGTCTCAAGAACGTACTCAACAGCCATCTCTTCAAGTGCCATATTGGCATGAAGTTTTGACTTTTTTCGCTTGTAATAGGCTTGCTTACTTACACCAAACAGGTCGCAAAGGAGCTGTATTGTATATTTCTTCAGATCCTGTGCGTGCAAGCGATCTACCGTTTGGTGCCAGCTTTTTTTCTTATTTGGATGCGGAAATTCTCTTCTGCCACATTGATTAATTCATTCAATGCATCTGTCAAAACAGTCTGCCTAAAAAGCTGTTTTTCAAGCTCTTGAACCCTTCTTTCTAAATCAACTGAGCTTTTCTCAGGCGCCCCGCCTGACGCCCCGCCTGACGCCACATCCGAATAATAATACCTGCGATATCCGCGGTGCTCTTCTTGTTTCTTCTTTTTCTTCGCCTTCATCTCTATAACTTCGTCTAACCCAGAATCTAGGTACCTATGAACCCACTCCAGGATCGTAGTCCTTCCAATAGGGACAAGGTGTGAAATCTGGGTATAACCTAAGTTTTCCTCAAAATAGAGGTGAATAACTCGGTCAAAATAAATCTTCTGGAGTTGACTCCTTTTTACAAACTTACTCATAAAAATCTATCTATGAGTCAACTTTTTCTAGGACAAGACAAATCCTAGAATGGGTTGTCCGACCCACAAGGGGTCGAATGGTGGGGGTGGGTCGGTTTTTGCCCCCTAGTCATCGGCTCTACGAGCCTCGACTAGGGACTATGATCCGTCTGACCTCCCACGAGGGGAGGTCATTCATGGCAAGACCTTCTAATGCGTGACCCCTGAGGAAGTCATCGAGCCAATAAGGAAGCTAGCGATTATTTCGGTACATTTGCCCTATATATATATATTCATAAAAGAGTAATAAGGTATGAGTAAAGAATGGAGACGGACGCTGCTTTTTCTCTTATTGATAGGGGCAATAGCCTCAAGTGGAGCGGCACAGATGAGGGCAATCACACAAGGTGGGCAGGTAGTATTGCTCTACCCTGATGGCACTTGGCGATATGATTATGGGAACAATGGCAATGATGACTACAGCTGGGGTCGCGGCGATACCCAAGTAAATATAGATGCAGGTGCTACTGGAAAGCGGTTCGGTGCAATGATCGATGGCCGTCTCTACTTTATCATCAACGACGGAGCACTGGAGGACTTTTATATTTATGACGAGCATGGCTTTGTCGCCTACTCACTTCGCAACGGAATAGAGAGGGTTCCCTACAATTGGACTATACAGTACGACATTGGGAATGAAAGGAGGATCCGAAAATTGGGGCCCTATGAATTTAAGTATGACTGGCGAACTGGCCAATTGGAGAAAGTGGGGAGTTATCAAATCGAATACCACTTCCACAATAATAAGGTGGAGCGCATCGGGCAGTACCGGATTGACTACGACTTCCGCACTGAGCGACTTTCACAGTTTGGCAACATCCGCATCAATTACGACTTTATGACGGACGGCATAGAGAGTATCACGGGTCGTGAAGAGAGGGTGACGCTCTACCTACTCAGGGGCTAGATACACATTATATAATATATATAGGGATCCCCGGGGTCTCTTCTCGGACAAGTCGGACGGTTCGGACAGGTCAGACAAGTCGGACACTCGCTCTCCACTTGGACGTCCGACCTGTCCGAACTGTCCGATTAGGCACCCCTAGAAAAAGCCAGTGCTAGTGGAGGAGGCCAGCAACCAGAGTATAGTAGGGGGCGAGGTTATTCCCTTGGCTCCATAGCATCGGGATCCCCAATAGGTCCGAAGCGGTAGCTCCGAGATCAAACCCAAAGTTCTCCAATGAGTTTCTAGCTTTATCAGGATGAATACAAGGCTTATCAACTAGACGAGTGCAGGCACCCTTAGGGCACAGTTTGCAACTACCCGGATAGCACGCCCTACTCTCAGGGTGAGCAGCTTCCAAGGCCAATAGTTCGGGATCGATCTGCGCTCTTGCCCACTGCATGATCTCCTCCACCGCTTCATTACGTGCTTCGGGGTTGGGATACACAGCCGCTGCCATCTCAGGGGTCAACACTACTTGATAGCCGATGATATCCACCGTGTGGTACGGCTTGAGGAATTCATTGACATCGAAATCAAAAGGCGGGCATACCCACTGCTGACCATAATTGCGACACTGCTTGCAATAGCCCAAGAACTTATCCATATGCTGATATCGCTCCTGGTATTCCAGAAGCGATATCGTAGCTGTATGCTTAATAATATGTGCGAAGTCGCTCATCCTTACTCCTTCAGAATCACATCGTGAGCACCACCCTCCACAATTGAAGTAGAAGAGACGAGGGTCACCTTACTATTGTGCTGCAAAGTATTAATATCCACTGCGCCACAACTACACATAGTAGCCTTCATCTTACCGAGTGTGAGCATCAAGTTGTCCTTCATCTTACCGGCATAAGGCACATAGCTATCCACGCCCTCCTCAAACTTCATGCCCTCAGTCTCACTACCGCTATCGTAGCGTTGCCAGTTTTTTGCTCTATTAGAGCCCTCGCCCCAATACTCCTTCACATAGTTATTATTGACCTTGAGCTTCTTTGTAGGGCTCTCATCGAATCGAGCAAAGTAGCGTCCCATCATCAGGAAGTCGGCACCCATGGCAATTGCCAAGGTCATATGATAATCGTGCACGATACCACCATCGGAGCAGATAGGGATATAGATCCCAGTCTCCTCAAAGTACTGATCACGTGCTTCGGCGATATCCATCACAGCCGACGCCTGACCACGTCCAATACCCTTTTGCTCACGAGTAATACAGATAGAGCCACCACCAATGCCCACCTTCACAAAGTCGGCACCCGCCTCCACTAGATAGCGGAAACCATCTCGCTCCACCACATTACCCGCACCGATAGGGAGCTCGGGATAGTGCTCCTTCACCCACTGAAGAGTCTGCTTCTGCCAAACCGAGTAGCCATCCGAGCTATCAATACAGATCACATCCACCCCAGCCTCCACGAGTGCAGGCACACGCTCCTTATAGTCACGGGTGTTGATGCCCGCCCCTACAAGTAGCTGCTTATTGACCTTATCGGAAAGCTCACTAGGGTTTTCCCTATGGCTATCATAATCCTTACGGAAGACAAAGAACTGCAGGTTTTGCTTCTCATCTATAATAGGAAGGGTATTGAGCTTATGCTCCCAGATAATATCATTCGCCTCCGAAAGGGTAATTCCTAGGCGCCCTATGGTCAACTTTGAGAAGGGGGTCATGAAGGAAGCAATCTTCGTCTCCCTTGGCGTAGTACTCAGTCTATAGTCACGGCTAGTGACCATCCCTAAAAGCTTGCCATTAGGTGTGCCATCCTCTGTAATTGCAATGGTAGAGTGACCTGTGCGATGTGTCAGGTTGAGCACATCCTGGAGCGTCTGGTCGGGGGTCAGATTAGAGTCGCTAGTAACAAAACCAGCCTTAAACTTCTTCACCTTACGCACCATCTCCGCCTGGCTCTCAATGGACTGCGAACCAAAGATAAAGGAGAGACCACCATTGCGCGCTAGCTCAATCGCAAGGGTATCATTAGATACCGACTGCATGATGGCACTCACAAAAGGAATGTTGAGTTGGATTTTTGGCTCCTCACCACGACGAAACTTCACGAGTGGAGTCCGCAAGTTGATATTTTCAGGGGTGCACTGCTCAGTGGTTAACCCTGGTATAAGTAGATATTCTCCAAAGGTATGAGAAACTTGATTGAGTACTTTTGCCATACTTCCTTCTATTTTTATTAGGTACAACTTGCACGCAAAGTTACACTTTTTTCTGCAGATCTCGCCTAAATTATTGCAGAAAGTTGCGGACGAGTCGCATAAGAAGTATAATGATCTAATATGCTTAGCTTGCATTAGTCGAAAGGGCAAGAAGACAAGGGCACTTATCGTCGTCCCAACCTGCTAAACAAGGTGGGAAAAATAGCTCAAATAGGGCCACTAAAACCCACTTTACAACTAGCTGTAAATCAAGACTATACAAATGCGTTTGCCGAGATGCAACTAAGCAATCGGCGAGATGCAACTCAGCAAATGCTTTGTTGCAACTCGCCGATTGCTTAGTTGCATCTCAACTTTTGCCCTACTAGCATGGAGGTTTTATGGAGAGGAGTGCTTGCTGGGTTGGGTGCCGTTACGGACAAGTCGGACAAGTCAGACGAGTCGGACTAAGTGCAACAGTCTCCCCACCTGTGGTTTGCATACAGACATACGGGATAGGGGTTATCGGGTTATATGGCTTTTTTGTATCTTTGTTGAGAGGGGTTTGGGAGATTGATTATTTTGATTAGGGATTGAAGATTGTTATGGAAGATATGTTTGAAGGATACGAATTGAAGTGCATTGGCATATTGACTTCGGGCGGTGATGCACCAGGGATGAATCCTGCCATTCGGGCAGTCACACGTACTGCTATCTACAAGGGACTGGAGGTGAAAGGCATCTATCGTGGTTATAAAGGGCTGATGAATAATGAGATTGTCGACTTTCACACGGAGAATGTGAGCAATATCATTCAACGTGGTGGCACGATACTGAAGACCGCACGCTGCGATGAATTTAAGACGCCTGAGGGGCGTGCTCTCGCCTATGATAATATGCGTAGGGCGGGCATCGATGCGTTAGTGGTGATTGGCGGAGATGGCACACTGACGGCGGCAAGGCTCTTTGCAGCGGAGTTCAACTTCCCAATTGTGGGGCTCCCCGGCACAATTGATAATGACCTTTGCGGTACCGACCGCACCATTGGCTACGCCACAGCCCTCAATACCATTATGGACGCAGTGGATAAGATTCGTGATACCGCTTCCTCACACGACCGCCTCTTTGTGGTGGAAGTGATGGGGCGCGATGCTGGCTTCTTGGCTCTCAATGGAGCGATTGCCTCGGGTGCAGAGGTGGCGATTATCCCTGAAGTGCACGAGGCGGAGGAGCAGATCACGCAGATGATTGCCAATGGCTTCCGTAAGAGTAAGAATAGTAGTATCGTACTGGTTGCCGAGAGCGAGTTGACAGGCGGTGCTATGGGAGTGGCGAAACGCCTTCAGGAGAGCCACCCAGAGTACGATGTGCGGGTCTCTATCCTCGGGCATATGCAACGAGGTGGTAGTCCCTGCGCCGAAGACCGCATTATGGCAAGCCGTATGGGCGTGGCAGCGGTGGAGGCACTCCTCGATGGTCAGCGTAATGTGATGATCGGGATTGTCAATGACGAGCTAGTCCACGTGCCATTTAGCCGTGCCATCAAGGATGACAAGTCGGTAGACCCCGCAATGGTTCAGGCCCTTGCGATGCTTTCACTCTAAAGACCACGTAACTATGACACAAAGAGAGATCCCCTATAAGTTGGTGGCACTGGATCTTGATGGCACCTTGGTAGATGACCAAAAGCGACTTCTGCCCAGTACGATCAGTTCGGTAATGGCGATCCAAGAGCTAGGCGTGAAGGTGGTACTGGCAAGTGGTCGCCCTACCTTTGGGTGCCGTGCGATAGCCAAAACGCTGCGGCTGGATCAGTATGGTGGCTATATCCTTTCGTACAATGGGGGTAAGCTCACCTCCTTGGGTGATGGGAAGATCTTGGCTCGCCGTGCTATCCCCAAGAAGTTACTGCCTCACCTCTATGAGGAGGTGAAGAAACGTCCGGAACTCACCATCTTTAGCTATGAACAGCAGATGATTGTGAGTGAAACACCCGACGACCACTACGTACTAGAGGAGCAACGAGTGGATGGTGGCATGCCGATCAAGGGGGTACCTCATCTACTAGAAGGGCTCACAAGTGACCCTCTGAAACTGGCCATCACGAGCGACAACACCCATGCCCTCTATCAGATTAAGGAGGAGATGGAGGCTTACTATGGCGAACAACTCAACTTTTTCCTCACCAATGAGCACTTCCTTGATGTGGTGCCTCGCGGGGTAGACAAAGGGTCGACCATTGAGTTTCTTCTTGAGGAGTTAGGCATTGACCGAAGTGAATTGATCGCGGTGGGTGATAGCTACAACGACCTTGGGATGATACAGGTGGCAGGACTAGGTGTGGCGATGGCCAATGCGACGGAGGCGGTAAAGCGCTCTGCCGACTATGTAACCACGAGTAACAATAGTGATGGTATTAGCCACTTACTGAATAAATTTATCCTACAGCCTAAGCCCGATAATGTGGGGGACCTCAGCGTGGAGCTCCTCAATCAGATGATGGAGGGCAATACCTTGATGGGGACGCTTGGGATACGTTGCACCCGACTTGAGGAGGGGTATGTGGAGTGTACCATGCCGGTGGATGGGCGTACGCAGCAGCCGATGGGCATTCTGCACGGTGGTGCGACGTTAGCACTTGCAGAGACGGCAGCAGGGTATGGGTCGCTGTTGCTTCTTCAGGAAAATGAAATACAGGTGGGGATGCAGGTGAGTGGCAATCACATCAGTTCGGCACACGTAGGAGACACGGTCACAGCGGTGGGAAAGATCATCCACCGAGGACGCAGCTCTCATGTATGGAATATTGACATCCTTTCAGGAAGAGGGAAGCTGATCAGTAGCATAAGGGTGGTCAATAGTATTCTAAATAAAAGGTAAAACCGACGAGCTAGGCAACTTTGAGTTACCTCTGCTTGTTGTATAGATAATAAAGGACCATATTAAAGAGAAAAAGATATGTTTGAGAGGAAGAAATCAAATGACCAGCTAGTGGCGAACCTGATCAAAGGTGGCTTGATTGCACTTGCAGGTGCTGCTGCGACTACAGTATTCACGGCCTTTTACCGTCGGAAACACTCTATACCCAAGAATGCTGAGCCTGTCACTCACTTTGACCTAGAGCAATACCTAGGGAAGTGGTACGAGGTGGCTCGACTGGATAACCGCTGGGAGCGAAACCTGAGCGATGTCACCGCTGAGTACAACGTGATGGAGGATGGCAGGGTACAGATGATTAACTCTGGCTACAACTACAAAAAGGAGCAGTGGGTACGCTCTGAGGCGGTAGCACAGTTTGTCGGTGACCCTAATACGGCAGCTTTGGAAATAAGCTACTTTGGCCCCATCTTCTCGGGCTACAATGTGCTCGCCATTGAGGGGGATTATGAGTATGCCCTAGTGGTGGGTCGCAACACCAAACAGTGCTGGATCCTTTCACGCACGAAGGAGCTACCTGAGGAGGTGCGTGCTCGCTTTGTGACGGAGGCGATGAAGGTAGGTGTGAGGGTGAACAACCTTATCTGGGTGGATCACTCAATGGAGCCAGAGGAGTAATACGATGAGCGACTTGCTTCAGTTCATATTACTTTTACCGCTGGTATTGATAGTGATATTTGCTATCAAATATCGGCGAGCACTCCTCTCTGTCTATAAGCTGAAGAAGCACTATAAAGAGGCACAGAAGAGTGCCGAGGAGGAGAGAGCTCGTCGGGAGCGGGTCCGAAGACAGACGGACGATGCCCCCTCGAGTGTAGAGATGATAGATAATGCCTCGCTGGACCTTGAAGGCGGGGAGTATGTAGAATATGAGGAGATAAAAGATGATTGAGACTAAGACTTTTGAGGTAACAGGAATGAAGTGCGGGCATTGTGCTCAGCAGATTGAGGAGGCACTAAGGGTGTCGCGAGGAATTAAATCGGTAAAGGCCAACCACGAGACTGGCACTGTAGAGGTACAGTACGATGAAGCAACCATCACGCCTAACAGCATCAAGAAGATAGTGGAGAGCGTGGGCTTTGGCCTGCAGCTCTGATCCCACTTCAACAATCTAAAGAGGGCACCTCTATATTTTTGAGGTGGCTCTATCGGACAGGTCGGACAAGTCAGACGAGTCGGACGGGTCGGATACTATGGATTGTGGCAATAAAAAAAGGACCTCCTTGCGGGGGTCCTTTTTATTAGCATACTATTGAGGGTGGCTAGAATTGGTAGCCAAAGCCGGCTTGTAGGTAAATAGGATACATCGCGTAGTTGATAGCGGTAAAGTTTCGCTTAAAGACTTGAGAGAAGCCCCAATTGAGGTCGGCATTGATGTGGAAGTGCCGATAGGCACGCCACGAAAAGCCGAGCACTCCGCCCCACTGCCACCTCTGCATATTGCTTGAGAAGTCGTAGAGCGATGGTTGCTCCATAATCAGCTTCTCCCCTACTGGTGTGCCATCACGGAGATAGCCGTTCTGAACCATTCCGCTAAACTTTCCATCGATCTGATAACCGAGGTAGAGCCCCCCACGCACTTTCCAATTGCGGTTAAAGCGATAGTGAGCTTGCAGAGGCAAGCTGAGTAGGTTGGAGCTATACTCCATCACCACTTCACCGGTCCAGTAGCCCTCTACTCCAGCATTGTCCATCGTCACGGAGGTGTGGAAGTTCTTAGTGGTCACTTGTGTCTTCATTCCGCGATTCTCCAGCTTTAACCCTGCAGAGATACCCCACTCAGGCACTCCATAAGAATCGCCGAACCACTTCGTTGCCACTCCCTCAAAGGAACCTCCGAAAGTAGGATTGTAGGAGTCAATCGAACGGACCTCCTGAGGGATATCCATTGGGGCAGCCCCTCCGATAAAGTTGATGGCCGCTTTTAGCTCAAATTCAAAGCCATCTTTAGTCCGGATGAAGCCATCTTTATTGCTTTGAGCAGAGAGCATAGTAGCTCCAAGTGCGATTACTATCGCAGCATATATAATACGTCTCATAAGTTACTTACAGAATATTTGCAGTTCATCAATCCACAAGGTACTACCCACAGCACCCTCAAAGTGAGCACCATTTTCACTCGATGAAGCTACGATTGCCAAGCTATATTTACCAGCCTTTAGCTTCACGGGATCAATCAATTTTCCCTCCTGCATCTCAAAGGGCACTTCAAACTTCACCCACTTATCACTCACCTTTCGCTCGGTCACTTTTGCCACAGATATCAGCTGAGGGCTATCCTGTACATTGGTGCCATCAAGCCACTGAATCTCATTGGTGGTCTCGAAGAATACAGCGTAAAGACTGAAGTTATCCACCTTACCCTCCACCACCTTACTTGCAGAATTAATTACTTTCTCGCCTGGGGTGTATTTATAATAACCTTCAAAGAGATGAGGCTCCTGCATGAATGGCACTCCAAAGTGAGTTGCCTCAAGAGGTTTAGAGGCCATTATCTTAGTATCCATAGCCCCCATAAAGACGCTTCCAGCCGCAATAGGTTTTTTGGCAATTCTGCCAAAGAAACCGGTGCTTTTGGTCTGTAGCTTGGCGGCATTTCCCTTGTATCCCTCAGGGTCTTGAGTAACGTAGAAGTCTTTCCCACTCATTAAGAATACAGCATAATTGCCACTTGCCCATTCAAGAGTAACATTTCCTTTCTCATCTAGCTCCTGTAGAATAGGATATGGATCAGTCTTGTACCCCTCAAAGCTATAGGTCCAAATAGGCTGCTCAAGAAGTGACGGCTTCTTGACAGTAACTGTGTAATCTTTGCTCCACTTACCATCTTCAGAGGTTACCCGATAGATTTGTGGCTTGGTAAAGTCTCTAATAGAGCCATTCTCAGGTGCAAGGGTTGCCTTATCGGTAATAACAAATACTGGTGCCAACTTTGACACGTCCACCCAGCTATTGACCGTGATCTCCACCGTGTTATTGGTGATATGAATATCTCTAAAGAGGAGGTCTTGCCCCACGATGCACTTCACGATATCTGCTTCGGCATTAGGTGCCTCTGGCTTGATGCAGCCTGAGAGCGAGAGCCCTATGGCAAGGAAAAGGCTCAGGACAATCCCATTAATTTGTTTGCTCATTTTCATTGTTCAGCCTATTAGTTTTAATCAGAAAACGACGCAAATGTAATCAATATCTATCAATTATCCATCTTCGATTCACTTCAAAAGTGGGTTGCGGGCTAGGCGAAATGGGTTAATTGATTATATTTGCCTAGAATTAGAGAGATAAGCAACTTGATAGAATAATAATGATATGAATAAATGGAGATACCTAGTAGGTACCCTGCTAGCAGCCCTACTACTCATAGCCTGCCAAACTAAGAGTAAAGGCGAGGAGCAAGCGAACCCCTTACATATAGAGGCTGCGATAGCAATTGAAGAGGCGGTAGCCCAAGAGCCCGATACCCTTTCTAGCGAGGATATAGAGCTGCGGGAAGAGCTACTTTTTGAGGAGTATTACCTCGCCCCCACCTACGATTATAAAGATACTGTGAGGAGCATTAAGCTTGATCAGTTTAGAGCCAAACTGGCTTACGTGGAGAATCTAGCTGAGGAGATCGGGCAGTGGGCAGTGATAGAGAATTACCGCAATGGTCACGGAGAGGCACCAACAGTGCAGAATTACCGACGCAATGAGTACCGTAGAGTGGCCGATACACTTGGGGTAGAGCGATACCAATCTGCCCCACTCTACCTACCCAATGACACTACCCAACCGATTATATATGGCCGAGATGGCTGGCTCACTCACCTGATTGATTCAATTGGAAGCTACTACCAAATCACTCCGCTCAAAGGCTCCATGGGCAGTTATTGGATCCCTAAGCGATATCTGAGGAAGTTGGAGGGAGAGGTACAATTTGAGCACGTTATCTTTGTGGATCGAGGCGACCAAAACATTGCGACGGTGGAGCGTCAAGAGCGAGGCAAGTGGCTAATTAGAAGCACCAACCCCGCCACCACCGGCAAGAAGCAACCTCCTTACCAAATGGAGACCCCACTCGGGATATTCCTACTCCAGCAAAAGAAGGCCAAGATGTTTTACACTCACGATGGTAGCTCGGAGATAGCCGGTTATGCTCCTTGGGCGAATAGGTTTACCAACGGTGCTTATATCCACGGTGTACCCGCCAACGGACGCAATGCCAAGCCCTCTGAGTACAGCTGGTCACTCGGCACCACCCCACGCTCCCACATGTGTGTCCGCAACGCCACCAGTCACTCCAAGTTTATCTACGACTGGGCACCTACCGACCGCTCCCTCATCATCGTAATAGAGTAACCAATCTATAGAACTTTAAGGGGCACCGTCGCTTATGCGATGGTGCCCCTTTGTATGTATTTATTGATGAATTAGTTTTGAGAATAGAGGATCGGATTGAGCGTTGGGTCATTGTACATTTTCATCTGCTTGTAGACCTTCATATACTTCCGCCCTTCCGCCATATCCTCCAAGAGGGTAGTAATAGCCTGGGAAAGGTCGTCATTCTGCTGTAGCAATACCGAGAGCTTAGCACGCACCGTGATACGCTGCTCCTCCGAGATGCCAGCACGCTCCGTCTCCACCCTCATGTGGTAGATCTTAAGCTGCAAGATACTCAGGCGGTCAATAGCCCAACCCGGACTCTCCGTATTGATCGTCGCCTCCGGCAGTACCTTCACCCCCGAGAAAAGGTCAAGGAAATAGCTATCAATCAGCTCCACCAAGTCGGTACGGTCTTGATTGCATCGATCCATCCGACGCTTGATCTTAAGCGCCTCCTCAGGGTCGATATTTGGATTACGTATGATATCCTCCAAGTGCCACTGGATCGTATCTACCCAGCACTTAAGGTATAGATAGTATTCAATCGACTTAAAGGGGTAAGGGTTATTGACCTTTGCATCCACATTATCCCTCACATGATACTCCTCAATCGCCTGATTAAAGACCGATATCGCCCTCCTACAGAAGTCCTTATAATTTTGCATTTCCTATGCCTCCAGTGGTTAATACTATAATCGCACCGTAAAGATACAGATAATACCACCACCTCACCCCAATTCCCCTTATGCTATATAACAACTATCCCTTACCCTCACCCCACACACTACGCACTAGCCAACTCCCCCACCCTTGTTTTAATGGAATATGGCCTACGACCACGGAGTATATCGTATGCGGATTGAAATGGGTAGGTCTTAATCCTTGTTTTAATGGAATATGGTCTGCGACAGCACCTACTATAAGACTATGTGTATGAACGACTTGCGTATCAGCGCTCTTCAAAACAGGGGTAAAAACAGCCCCTTTGAATCAATGTGCAAGGCTACCAACTATTTTTGAATTGTGCAATAGTGTAAGACCACTTTTCAGTGGTGACGCATTCGGAGTATATTCATAAGTTAATGGCCCCTATAAAATAGGAGAAAGTAGTGGCTAAAAAGCCCATTTATAACAAACTGATATTCAGCACCATATAAAAGCGAAAACTGAGTTGCAACTAAGCGATCGGCGAGTTGCAACAAAGCAAATGCCGAGTTGCAACAAAGCAAATGCTTAGTTGCAACTAAACTTTTGACCACTTAGCTGTTGCTTTTTTTAGGCTGTTGTATGAAGAGCATCTGCCCCCTTATTTGTGGTATGGATTTGTCCGTGGATGTTAATAATGAACACCGTGTAACAATCTCCTCACCTTAGGCACCCTAGGGGTTACGCATTAAAAAGGTCTTATCGAATGGTTTTCAGTGGAGTGTCTATGGTTCAGGACCTCTCCGGGATGGTTCCCAAAAAAGCACCCGCCAGGGTGCCACTCAGATAGCCCCCAGTCGGAGGGGACGGGAGTCCCCGAACGACTGGCGGGGAAAATGAGCGAAAATATCAATCGACCCTTGTGGTCGCACAACCCATTAGGAGTGCGACCACAAGGGTCGTATGTTTGTGTATACCTCCTTCCCGCCGGTCTTCGGCTCTGCGAGCCTTGACCGGGGGCTAGCTGAGTGGCACCCTAGCGGGTGCTCTTATGTCCTTATAGAGAGTATATTCAATCAAATCTAACATCTATTGACTAAACTTCCAATGCGTCACCTCTGGAGGCGGAGGGTTGTGATTGGGTAGTGAAATTGTTATCTTTGTGGAGGTATCTACATATATAATGAGTATGGAAGG
This sequence comes from Porphyromonas somerae, assembly GCF_022845615.1. Classification (NCBI taxonomy): domain Bacteria; kingdom Pseudomonadati; phylum Bacteroidota; class Bacteroidia; order Bacteroidales; family Porphyromonadaceae; genus Porphyromonas; species Porphyromonas somerae. The sequence goes on from NZ_AP025559.1 coordinate 2,228,395, forward strand.
AAATTACGAGATAGATGGGGAGTTGGTGGTATTGGGTATCGAGAGCTCGTGCGACGATACGAGTGCGGCGGTACTGAGGGGTAATCGGCTGCTGAGCAATGTGATTGCGAGCCAAAAGGTACATGAGGCGTATGGGGGTGTGGTGCCAGAGCTGGCGAGCCGTGCCCACCTTCGGAATGTGGTGCCAGTGGTGAGTGAGGCGCTTCGGCGAGCGGAGCTGAGGGCGGAGGATCTCGATCTGATCGCCTACACCCGTGGCCCTGGTTTGCTGGGGAGCCTGTTGGTGGGCACCTCCTTTGCCAAGGGATTGTCGGAAGGGCTCAAGATACCCATGGTAGATGTGAACCATCTGCAGGCGCATGTCCTGGCCCACTTTATCCAAGAGGGAGAGGTGGAGCGTGAGGTGCCCCACTTTCCTTTCCTTTGCCTACTGGTATCGGGGGGCAATTCGCAGATTGTGCTGGTTCGCTCGCCCCTTGATATGGAGATCATCGGCAAGACGATCGACGATGCTGCGGGCGAGGCCTTTGACAAGTGTGCCAAGGTGATGGGACTCGGCTACCCTGGCGGCCCTGTGATCAATAAATTGGGTAACGAAGGCGACCCCTTTGCCTTTACCTTTGCCGAGCCACAGATAGCGGGCTACGACTATAGCTTCAGCGGGCTCAAGACCTCCTTCCTCTACAAGCTCCGTGACGAGCTAGCAAAGGATCCGCACTTTGTGGAAAACAATAAGGCCGACCTCTGTGCCTCGCTTCAGCGGACGATTGTGGAGATATTGATGAAAAAGCTCTCTCGTGCCGCCAAGGATCTAGGGATCAAGGAGGTGGCGGTGGCAGGAGGTGTTTCTGCCAATTCCGCTCTGCGTGATGCGATGGTGGCTTATGGCGAGCGAAGTGGTAGCCATGCTTTTATTCCCCCTTTCGCCTACACCACAGACAATGCGGCGATGGTAGCGATGGCAGGTGCCTATCGATTTGCCAGTGGGGCAAGGAGCAGTATGGGGGATGCCCCCTTCTCCAAAGTAGTCATCTGAGTGATGGGGCAGGTAGAGCGACTTTACAAGGAGGTGGCAGAGCTTCTGAAGGAACGAGGTGCCACGCTAGCCACGGCCGAGAGCTGCACTGGGGGGAGGGTCGCTTCGCTCCTCACCCAGGTGGCAGGAGCGTCGGAGTGGTACCGCGGAGGAGTGGTCGCCTACACCCATGAGGCGAAGGTGCATGTTTTGGGGGTACCAGAGGAGGAGCTCTCGGACGGACTGGTTAGCGAGCGGTGTGCGATAGCTATGGCTCAAGCGGCAGCGGACCGCTTTGGCGCCGACTTTGCGCTTTCCACCACGGGGGTGTGTGGTCCCTCGAGTAGCGAAGGGGTGCTCCCTTGTGGTGCCTGGATCGCTTGTGTCTCGGGCGAACGGAGGGCAGCTTTCTTTTTTCAAGCTATGAACCGTGGTCGAGAGCAAAATATCAATGCGGTAGCAGAAGAGGCACTGCAACTTCTGAAGGAGGTATTACGTACAAAGCTATAGGGAGGCTAAATGGAGGCGGCACTCAAGCGATATTTTGGTTACGACCATTTCCGAGCACACCAAGAGGAGGTGGTGGGGAATGTGATTCAGGGCTTCGACCAATTGGTGGTGCTCCCTACGGGGGGTGGCAAGTCGCTCTGCTATCAATTGCCAGCGATGATGATGGAGGGGTGTGCACTAGTCATCTCCCCATTGATTGCCTTGATGAAGGACCAAGTATTGGCACTCCAAGAGCGAGGCATTGCAGCCGCCACCATCAATAGTAGCGTGACGCAGGAGTACCGCAACAGCGTCTCCATGGCACTTGCCCGAGGGCAGCTGAAGCTACTCTATATGAGTCCCGAGACCTTGATGAGTGCCAGTGGTATGTCACTAGTGAAGCAGGCCAAGATTTCTCTGGTAGCAGTGGACGAGGCACACTGCATCAGTCAGTGGGGGCACGACTTCCGTCCGGAGTATGCCCAGCTGGGGGTATTGAAAGAGCTATTCCCTAAGACCCCTATCATCGCCCTCACCGCCACAGCCGACCCAGCGACGCAAAAGGATATCCTCCTACAGCTACATCTCAGAGAGCCGATCGTGACGATTGGCGACTTCGACCGCCCCAATATCTACCTAGAAATCCGTCGAGGACTGAAGAAGCAGGAGAAGCTACGGGAGATCTTGATGTTTATTGAGGGGCGAGAGGCACACGCTTCGGGCATCATCTACTGCACCAAGCGAGATGATACAGAGATGCTCTCGAGGTACCTCAATGATAAGGGGTTCAAAGCCCTCTACTACCACGCTCAGATGGGTGCGGGGGAGCGGGATATGGTGCATCGCCTTTTCCTGATGGGGCAAGTGGATATTGTCTGCGCCACTGTCGCCTTTGGCATGGGCATCGATAAGCCCGATGTGCGGTGGGTGATCCACTACAATATGCCCAAGAATATCGAGAGCTACTACCAGGAGATCGGTAGGGCGGGGCGTGATGGCAAAAGGGCCGATGCCCTCCTTTTCTACTCCTATGCCGATATCTTTGTGCTACAAAGGATGATACAAGATACGCCGATGCAAGACCTCAACCGCTCCAAGATGGAGTACATGAAGCGGTATTGTGAGGGCAATATCTGCCGGAGAAAGGTATTGCTCAGCTATTTCGGTGCCGAGGCAGAGGATCATTGTGGCAAGTGCGATGTCTGTCTGATGCCGAAGCGACAGACCATGGATGGCACAGTGATCGCTCAGAAGGCGATGAGTGCAGTGGTGCGTACGGGTGCTCAGGTGGGGGTGGAGATGCTGATAGATATTTTGAGGGGTTCCCAAAAGCGGTTGCTCCTCACGATGGGCTACCACACGCTCCCTACTTATGGCGTAGGACGAGACCTCTCGGCACTAGCGTGGCGGGAGTATATCTATCAGATGATTATGCTAGGGCTCATGAAGATAGATTATGCCGATGGGGGTAAGTTGCAAGTGACGGCCAGCGGTGAGGAGGTGCTTTTTGGCAAGACTACATTGGCACTACAACCTTTTCGCCCACTACCAAAGAGACGATAAGATATGAATAGAAGACTGATAATCATGCTATGGTGGGGGCTCCTATGCGGAGGGCTCCTCTCCCTTTCGGCACAAGAGCCGACCACACTAGATGTGGCGATGGATAGCATTGCGGCCAAAGAAACAGTCAATGACCAGTTACTCCTCAGCCTAAAGCAACAGGTAACCACGCTTGATTCGCTCCGAAAGGTGGACTCCCTACAGAAGATCAACCTCGAACAGCAGTTGGCCAACCTCAAGACTTCTGATGAGATCAAAAGACTAGCAATAGAGCGTCAGCTGGGATTGCTAGAGGAGAACCAATCAAAATACGAAAAGGATAAGAGTGCTCGGCTCGATTCATTGAGACAACATGCCGTGGGCTACCCTGTAGTGGGACTGGTAAAGGATACCCTCTTTACCCTCTACATACGGGTAGGGTCGTACGGCCCCGCCTACAGAGCCAAGAATATCCAAGAGCGGCTACACTCCCTCTATGAGTATGGTTTTGGGTCCGAGGATACCCTCACCATCACCTACGACCATGACTATGCCGATATTAGCTACGAAGATCGCATCTTGATGACGGTCACGCAAAATGAAGCCTTTTGGCACGACACCACTATCCAAGCACTTGCAGAGGAGTACAGCACGGCACTTACAGAAGCTCTCCATAGGGCTAATGATGAGTTTAGCACCTCCCGCCTACTGAAGCGCCTCGGGCTCTTAGTGCTCTACATCTTTGGTACGGTGGCGCTGATCCGCATCATCAATAGGGTGATACGTTGGCTCAAGTTAATGGTAGAGGTCAATCGAGATAAGTGGCTTAAGGACTGGCGGTACAAAGACTACACCATCATCTCTAAAGTCCAGGAGGTGCGACTCCTAGAGTATGTAATCAACTTCCTAAGAATAGTATTAATTGTAGCGGCAATCATTGTAGCGGTACCAATTATCTTCAACCTCTTCCCCTTCTCTAGGGATTGGTCGAGTAAGCTTTCGCATACCCTCCTCACACCAGTTCGCGACCTCGGTATGGCGGTGTGGAATTACCTGCCCAACCTCTTCTTTATCATCGTCATCTACCTTGTGATGCGACTGCTGAGCAAACTAGCGAAGTATTTCTTTACCGAGATAGAGCTCGCCAAGTTGCGGATTCCAGGCTTCCACCCAGAGTTTGCCAAGCCCACCTACACCATTATCCGCATCCTACTGATTGCCTTTTTCCTCATATTGATATTCCCCTACCTGCCAGGGTCTGGCTCACCCGCCTTCAATGGCATCTCGGTCTTTGTCGGCGTGCTGGTCTCCTTCGGCTCCTCTAGTGCGATTGCCAATATGATTGCGGGGATTGTGATCACCTATATGCGACCTTTCAGGGTGGGCGATAGGATCAAGATAGAGGATGTGACTGGCGATGTATTGGAGAAAAATATGTTGGTGACACGACTGCGGACGGTAACGAATGAGGAGATCACCATACCCAATTCTAAGATCCTCACCGCTGCCACCATCAATTACAGTTCGCTAGCAGAGAGCAAGGGGCTTATTCTCTCTACCGAGGTAACCTTTGGCTTTGAAATTGCTTGGCAAGAGGTAGAGGAGGCGATGCTAGAGGCAATCGGTCGGTGCGACCGCATCCTCAAAGCTCCCAAGCCCTTTGTACTACAAGCCGGCTTTAATGATAATTATGTGGTCTACCTTGTCAATGGTTATACCACAGAGGCCAATGCACAAGCCACCATTTACTCGGAGATTCGGGGGCATATAATGGATGTTTGCAGAGAGCGCGACCTTGAGCTACTCTCACCACACTATATGGCAACTCGTGATGGCACGGAGCGAACCATTCCGCCAGAGTACAAGTCTCAGCACCCGAAAGATGCGGAGAAGGCGAAGCGGCAAGAGGAGGCAGCGGAGTGGCACGAGAAGCAAGCGGTGAAAAAGGCCGAGAAGCAACGAGAGAAGGAGCTCCAAGCAGAGGAACAAAAGAAACTGGAGAAAGAGGGACTACAGAAGGAGCAGGAAGATAAGCCGACTGAGCCCTCTGACGACAATAATAAGGATAAGAAGTAAGTACAACCCACCAAATAAAGACGAATATGGATAAGAAACTAGAAGCCGCAGCAAGGGAGTATCACGCACTCCCACAGCCTGGCAAGATTGAGGTGCGGCCAACGAAGTCGCACAATACGCAGCAGGACCTCACCCTCGCCTACAGCCCAGGGGTAGCGGTTCCTTGTAAAGATATTGAGGCCGACCCAGAGCGTGCCTACGATTACACTGCCAAGGGAAATCTGGTGGCGGTCATCTCCAATGGCACCGCCGTGCTCGGGCTAGGAGATATCGGGGCAATGGCCGGAAAGCCGGTGATGGAGGGCAAGGGACTGCTCTTCAAGATCTATGCCGGCATTGATGTCTTTGACCTAGAGGTGGATGAAAAGGACCCCAAGAAGTTCATAGAGGTGGTTAGCTCCCTCGCCCCAACCTTTGGAGGCATCAACCTAGAGGATATCAAGGCACCCGAGTGCTTCGAGATTGAGGAGGAGCTAAAGAAGTCACTGGATATCCCTGTGATGCACGACGACCAGCACGGCACCGCTATCATCTCAGCTGCTGGTATGCTCAATGCCCTCAAAATAGCTGGGAAAAAGATAGAGGAGGCCCGCATCGTGGTGAGCGGTGCAGGTGCATCGGCACAGTCTTGTACCAAGATGTATCTCGCACTGGGTGCCAAGCTAGAGAATATCGTGATGATCGACTCCAAGGGAGTGATCCGCAAAGATCGCCCCAACCTCGATGAGCGTAAAGCTTTCTTCGCCACCGACCGAGAGGGGATCTACACCCTAGCTGATGCAATCAAGGGAGCCGACCTATTCCTCGGTCTTTCCCAACCACGTCTGCTCACTCAGGAGATGGTACGCTCTATGGCACCCAACCCTGTGGTCTTTGCACTTGCCAATCCCGAGCCCGAGATCACCTACGAGGAGGCTAAGGAGGCACGCCCTGATGTGCTGATGGCTACCGGTCGCTCCGATTATCCTAATCAGATCAATAATGTCATCGGCTTCCCCTACATCTTCCGTGGTGCCCTCGACGTGAGAGCTACGGCGATCAATGAGGAGATGAAGATGGCCGCCACCATTGCTATTGCCGACCTTGCCCAGGAGCCGGTACCCGATGAGGTCTCCAGCGCTTATGGGCACATGCCCCTGCACTTCGGTCCCGATTACTTTATCCCTAAGCCAGTGGACCCTCGCCTGATTACTCGCGTCTCTATGGCGGTGGCCAAAGCGGCGATCCGCACAGGAGTAGCACGCAAAGAAATCACCGATTGGGAGGCGTATGAGCAGGAGCTTGCCACACGCACAGGTGGCATGAGTCACCTATTGAGGCGTATCCACGAATCGGCACAAAAGGCACCAAAGCGGATGATCTACGCTGCTGGGGAGAATCCATTGGTACTCCGTGCAGCAGCAGAGGCAGCACAGCTCAAGATTGCCCAACCCATTGTGCTGGGCGACCCTGTGGTGATTCAGCAGATTGCCAAAGAGCATGACCTCGACCTCTCTACCATTCAGATCATCAATCAGCATAGCGACGAATGGAAGGAGAAGCGGGAGGTGTATGCTCGTAAGTATACCGAGCAAAACTGGCGTAAAGGCGGCAACCTCAGTGAGGCGAAAGACAAGATGTTTGGCCCCAACTACTTTGGTATGATGATGGTGCAGTGTGGTGATGCCGATAGCCTCATCACAGGGCTCTACTCCAACTACGGGTACCTTGCCAATGTCGCCCGCGACACCGTGGGGATCGCACCTGGGCATCAGCACTTTGCCACGATGCACCTAGTGATGATGAAGAGTGGACCGCTTTTCCTCGCCGATACGCTGATCAATCAAAATCTCAAGGCAGAGACCCTCGTGGACATTGCTCTTCTAGCGGCTGAAAAGGTGCGTTGCTTCGGCATCAAGCCAGTGATCGCCATGGTGAGCTTCTCCGACTTCGGTAGCACCGATGCCGAATCGTCCGTGGAGGCGCGCAAGGCGGTAGAGCTCCTTCATAAGGAGCACCCACATATCAAGGTGGATGGAGAGATGCAGCTACAGACCGCACTCAACTTCCAGCGGCGTGACCAGCTATACCCCAATAACAGCATCAAAGGCGATCCTGCCAACGTGCTGATATTCCCTCGCCTCTCCGCTGCCAACGCCTGCTATCAGCTACTCAAGCACCTAGATATCGCAGAGGACGTGATTGGGCCAATCCAGATCGGGCTCGCCAAGCCGATCTACTTTGCCGACCACGACGCCGGGGTCAAGGACATCGTCAATATCACAGCAATGGCCTCCCTCGACACCAATAACTGCCTCATCTAAAAGCACACTCGATAAGAAAGCTACCTCCACAATTATGGAGGTCAGGGGTTACGCATTAGAAAGTTCTTACCGTATGGTTTTTAGCGGAGTGTCTATGAATAAGGACCTCGGCAGAGGTCCGACGGATCCTAGCCCCCGAGTCGGAGGGGGCTAGGCCCCCTAACGACCGGGGGGATCAACGGTCATCCCCCCTATTCCACGACCCCTTGCGGGTCGGACAACCGCATCAGATTAATCTGTGTTGTCCGACCCACAAGGGGTCGAATGGTAGGGGTGGTTCGGGTTTTTGGTCCCCTAGTCATCGGCTCTACGAGCTTCGACTAGGGGTTATGATCCGTCTGACCTTCCACGAGGGGGAGGTCATTCATGATAAGATCTTTCTAATGCGTAACCCAGGATTGAAGCCGTATAATTACTTGGATAAGTAGGAGGAAAATAGTATCTTTGCACGCAGTGATGAGGGGGCTTCCCCAAATGAAGCAAACTCTCATCCCAAACGGTAATTATCCATTTAATAACTATAAACGTATGAATACTAAAAAACTTGCACCAATGATTCTTGCATCATTAGCCATCCTCTTAATCGGAGGTCTTTCTTCTTGCAAGAACAGTGCACTTGATGCTCCTGTGGCACTTAACAGCAGCAATACCACTCTTGTGGCCAACGACGCTACTATTGTCGGTTCTCTTGAGAGTGACCGACTAGCACTTATTGACCTATACCAAGCCCTTGGTGGTGAGGAGTGGTTTAAGAGCAGTGGCTGGCTATCTGAGATTCCAGTAGCTGAGTGGGAAGGTGTCTCTGTAGCAGAGGTAGCGGGGCAACCACGTGTGGTAGCTCTCTACTTAGGAGCTAACAACCTTCAAGGCGAGCTTCCACAAAGCATCGGCAAGCTCACCGCCCTCAAAGCCCTCCACCTACAATATAATAGTGGAATTAAAGGAGAGATCACTGATGGCATCTACGACCTACAGTCGCTCCGCTCATTGCGTCTTGGGTACACCTCGCTGACAGGTCTCCTTTCTGATAAGATTGGACAACTCTCACAGCTAGATACCCTCGACCTACGCACTAGCCCATACGAGCTTACTTGCACATGGGACGGCAATATGGAGAGTGCCAAGGATCACAAGCCTAATAACTATCGACTTACTGGTGAGCTACCTAAGACCATTGGTGCCCTTAAGTCACTTACAGTGCTGGATCTCTCTCACCAAAACCTGAGTGGCGAGCTACCTAGCAGTGTCGGCGACCTTGCCAACCTTAAGTACCTAGCTCTCTATGGCTGTAACTTTAGTGGGGTACTTCCTGAGAGTCTTGGTTCGCTTGGTCAGCTCGAGTATCTATCACTTGGCGACAACCACTTTACTGGCAATATCCCTGCTAGCATCGGCCAACTCACCAGCCTTAAGGAGCTTTGGATGAGCAACAACCGCCTATCAGGAGAGATTCCAAGCTCACTTGGTCAGCTCGAGCATCTGCTACAGCTAAGCCTAGAGCGTAATGAGCTCACTGGAGAAATTCCAACAAGCCTCACCAAGCTTCGCAATCTACACACTCTATACCTTGGCAGCAACCGACTATCGGGAACTATCCCTAGCGGGCTAGCAGGTGCAGAGCAACCAGAGCTTTTCTGGGTAGACCTTAGCAACAACAACCTTTCGGGTCAGCTCCCAGAGAGGGTGCAAAAGAAGGGTGGCGACTACACTATCTATGTAGTTTCGGGCAACCGCCTCACTGGCTCTGTGGCAGAGGCATACCTTGCCTTTCCAAAGACACTAAAGCACCTACTCCCTCAGCAGGAAGGCTACGGCTTTGACAATCTAAAGTAAAATAATGGCTGTTGCACGAAGGCAATCAACCTCGTGCAACAGCCATCATTCAATAATCATCATTACAATAGACAAAATGAAAAAGATCATCCTTACAACATCCCTTTCACTGGGACTGATGTTGGGCCTCACCTCTTGCTTTGGCGAAGACCAAACTCCTAAGTACAAGGAGAGTAAAATAGAGGTAGAAAACACCTACAGTATCTTAAAAGTATATCCAGAAAACGAGCTACCAAAGGATGGCATCGTGGATCTGAAGCGCATCACTGAAGTGGATGCGGAAGTCTTTGCTGGGTATAAGGGACTTAAGCAAATCACTGGTAAGCGCCTGCAGAAGATTGGGCCAAAGGCATTTGCTGGCTCGGGACTTCTAAAGCTCACCATTGGAGAGGCTATCCCCGTGATTGCTGAAGATGCTTTTGCCGAGACAAGCGAGGAGAAGGAGCTATTTGTACCCGAAGGTAAGGAGGAGCAATACTATCTCCTAGCTCATACCCACCACTTTATCTCAATCAATGGGGTAAAGATTCCACAAATCACAGTGACTGAGGGCGTCTTGACCCTTTACCCTGCCTATCTGCTTCAGGAGGAGATCACCCTTCCAGAGACAGCTACCACGATTGGCAAGGAGGTATTTGCTTCGCAAGAGGTGCTAAAGAAAGTGCACGCACCATCTATCACTAAGATAGAGGCCAGTGCCTTCAAGGGGGCTACGGAGCTTGTAGAGGTAGAGCTAGGGGCAACGATCCCAGAGGTGGCAGAGGATGCCTTTGCCGACACGCCTATGAGCAAGGCGCTCATTGTTCCAGAGGAGAAAGCCGATGAATACATTGAGTTTGCCAAGACCCACCAATTCTCTACTATCAACGGCAAGGATGTTTATCCACTACCTGAGGGAATTACAATTGAGGGGAATGTACTGACAAAGATCTCTAGTTTTGTCTCTGTAGAGAAGCTAGAGCTTCCACCTTACGTGACCGTGATAAAGATCAACGCCTTTAATAATAGACCTCGTATCAAGGAGATCATCGGTACGGGTGTTGTGGAGATTCAAGAGAAGGGAATGGCTGGTGCGAGACAGACTACTACTGCGATCTTCCCTAAGCTCAAGAAGATTGGGCGAAGTGGGCTCGATGGCTGTAGTGCTCTAGTGAAGTTTGAAGCTCCACTCCTAGAGGAGATTGGTGCAGGTGCCTTTAAGTCGGCATCTAAGCTCAAGGAGATCAACTTCCCACTACTCAAAGAGGTGCCTGTGGATGGCTTCAATGCAAGGTGGAATGGACAGTTGTCCACCGTCATTCTACCAAGTGTCACGAAGATCGATGACAATGGATTCGGCTACCAAGTGAATATTAAGCTGCTCGAATTGGGTAAGACCCCTCCAACGGTTACACCACAAGGCTTTAGCGATGACCTGAAGAGCAAAAGCCCACGACTAGTAGTGCCTGCAGATGCAGTGGAGGCCTACGGAGGTGTAGGAAACAAGTGGCATAAGGATATCTTTGTGGTAGAAGCAAAGAAATAATATGTCTCGGTATACATTTCTAAGTTTCATAGCTTGGAGCTTTCTCGCTGTCGCATGTGGCAGTGGGGAAGCTCCAAGCCCTTTGCCCCCTAAGCCCAACCCTCAGGAGGAGCCAGAGAAGCCTACGCCAAAGCCCAAGGAGGATCAGCCCACCCGCCCACTGATAGGGTATGAGGGCTACATGCTCCTCTGCGAGGCAGGGCTCTCCTCGATCATCTATAATATCCCTGATGGCGTATCGGAGCTGCCTAGTTTGCGATTGATGGACCGCGATGGGAAGCTCCTTGATCGCGACATTTATCAGGAGCTGATCAAGGAGGTACCCGCATTGGCCGTTTGTTGCGAGATGGACCTCTCCGCCTCGTCTAAATACTTTGCACTGATGACAAAGTACGACTTTACCGAGGGGAAGTATGGACCACATACCTCACGGCTCACCATCCTCCGACGGAGCGACCTTAGCCTGGTGAAGAGTATCCCTATCATCCTCCCTTCAAAGGAGTTCAACGAATGGGTCACTGGCTCTTGTACCACCAATGCTGGCAACACCTACTTTGCCATAAACTCCCGTCGACACCGTTACCTCAATAGAGTTGATAGTGAGGAGATGATTCCCCTTCAGGGGCTTTCCTCTAACTATTTGCGGTCTGCTTTTTCATACGAAGATAAGGCGTACTTCGTCTTGAGAGACGACCCTAATATCTACCTATTTAGCAATGGATCCGAAAAGGCAAAGTCGATACCAATCGCTTCGAAAGGAGGTATCAGAGCCGATAACGCTGCTGGAGACTACCGTGTGCTTACCGATAATGATGGGCGGAACTTCCTTTTCTCCCTCAAGGAGTCGAAGGTGGTTGCTACCTTTTGGACCTCCCCATCGATTGGTCGAGGGAGCTATTATGATACAAAGGAAGGGTACCTCTACTTCACTACTGTCACAGGCTCCGATGCAAAGATGCGTAGCTTATACCGCATCCCACTGAAGCTAGATAACTCCTCTGAGCAATCCCCCGAGGCGGAGCTCTATTTTAGGATTGGTAGCCGTACCGAGTATGATAGTCGCCAAGGCTACTTCCTCACGATCGGTGCAGACCCCTATACGCGGAAGCTCTATCTTTCGTGGTTGGATCAAGGGAGGACCGGACCGGCAGTAGAGAATCGGACCAAGATGTATCAGCTACCGATGTTGGGCAAAGAGGAGACGCTACCAGTAAAGTCACTAGCTCTCTATCATCTACATCGTACCTACAACATCAGCACTATCTATCACTATCGACAGCTTCCTTAACAAACAAGATCGGTTGGGTGCTGTGAATTGACTTGTTTTTTGTTATCTTTGTCGGAAGAACTGAAACACTTTGTCCAATTCACTAGCAAGCACGTACATTTTAATAATACCGGTATGAAGAAGATAGATGAGATTGATATCAAGATTATCAACATGCTCTCTGAAGATGCACGCAGACCCTACATGGATATTGCAGAGGCGTGTGATCTATCCAGAGCAGCCATACACCAGCGTATCCAGAGACTTATTGGTAGCGGTATCCTACAGGGGTCACGAAGCTGCATCAATTACAACGCGCTCGGATACAAGACCCTCACGTACGTAGGAATCGTGCTAGAAAGAGGATCACTCTACAACACGGTAGTGAAGCAAGTGGAGCAGATCTCGGAGGTGGTGGAGATACACTACACCACAGGGCCGTACACTATGCTCATTAAGCTATACGCAAGAGATAATGACCACCTGATGCACATCCTTAATGATCAATTACAGCAGATCGAAGGGGTGGTCTCTACCGAGACACTTATCTCACTCAAGCAAAGTCTACAGCGCCCATTTGTAGTGAAAGAAAGCAACGAAGAGGACGAATAACCCACTCTAGGCAGAGTATAGAGAACAGGTATAAAGGAGAAATAAGGATATGAATTACAATCAAAGAAATGCATTTGAGAGAGATGGAGATCTCCGGTTTGATGCAGATAGTCACACCTACACACATATCGGGAGGATTGAGCCTCTCACATCGGTCACCTCGTTCATTGCCTCCTTTTTCGACCCCTATGACCCTTACTTCTGGATTAATCGCGATGATAAGCTTACCGAACTGCAGAAGGAGCAAAAAAAGCAGGAGCAGGATAGTAAAGGTTATGTCGCACGCAACTTGGGCACCTTTCTGCATACTCAGATAGAGCAAAGCTTCTTGGGCGAGATTCCCGAGAGTAGTATGGACTTAGCACCTGAAGAGGGCGGTATAGGGCGGGCCTATAGCATTGAAAAGGAGATGGAGTACTTCAATCAATTTGTCCGTGACCACCGCTTAGACCCTTTCCGCACCGAATGGATGATCTACGACGATAAGCATTGGCTAGCAGGGACGCTCGACCTATTGGTACAGGAGATGGATGGATCCTATACAATGTACGATTGGAAACGGAGCCGACGCATGGGGCGTGAAGTAGACGGACACTTTCAGCCCAATCGGAGTAACTTCCGGCAAAAAGGGCATGGCGTGATAAGCCACCTCGATGACACCCCATTTATCCACGCTGCACTCCAGCAAAACCTCTACGCTGAGATACTAAAACGCAACTACGGCATTGAGGTGAGCGATATGTACCTAGTAATCCTGAGCCCCTCTTTCTCTAGATACCATAAGGTAAGGGTGCCCAATTATGAGAACGAAGTGAAAATGATGCTCGACCTTTACTAACCCCCCCTAGAGCAATACAAAAGAAGCACCCCAGCGGGTGCTTCTTTCGTATCCCTTTGCACGAACACCTTTCTCGGACGAAGATTACCCTAGACTCCATTCTCTGACTCGTCCGACCTGTCCGCCCTGTCCGACTTGTCCGATAAAAAAACACCACTGGTAGGGCACCTCTACAAATCTGGAAAATAGTTATCTTTGTGAGGAATAAAGTATTACCCTATAGAGGAATAGAGAGATGACCTATCAAGAGACAACAGAATATCTATTTTCGCAATTACCACAGTTTGAAAAGGAAGGAGCTTCGGGCTATAAACCGGGACTAGAGCGAGTTGAGACCCTACTACAGCTCTGTGGCTCTCCCCATAAGCAACTCACCACCCTCCACATTGCCGGCTCCAATGGCAAAGGCTCCAGCAGCACTATGTTGGCAGCTACCCTTGCGGAGAGTGGCCTTCGGGTGGGGCTATTCACCTCCCCCCACCTCGTCGACTTCCGTGAGCGAATTCGCATCAATGGGGAGATGGTATCGGAGGAGTTTGTCGTCCAATTTGTAGAGATGATACGGCAGAAGATGCCACCAGAGCTATCCCCCACTTTCTTTGAGCTCACCACCGCTCTTGCCTTCGCCTACTTTGCGAAAGAGCAGGTAGATATCGCCGTGATAGAGGTGGGTATGGGCGGTCGATTGGATAGCACCAACGTGATACAGCCCTTGGTCAGTCTCATCACCAATGTGAGCATGGACCACGCCCAATACCTCGGCAATACCCTACCCCTTATTGCTGGCGAAAAGGCGGGCATCATCAAGCCACACACCCCTGTAGTGCTGAGCCGAAGCTCTGAGAAAGAGGTGACCGACGTGGTGGTGGCTAAGGCCAAAGAGCTACAGGCACCCCTCACCCTCGCCGACCGAGAGGAGGAGATATTGATGTACCAATCACTTAAGATTGGGTACAAGGTGACCACCGCCCACTTCGGTACCTTCACACTCCCGCTAGAAGGGGAATATCAGATCGAAAACCTTGGGGGTGTGCTACAGGTGCTGCTACTACTCCGCACCAAAGGATATGAGATTGAGGATACCGCCTTGCACCAGGGGTTGCAGAGATTAAGTCACTACGGACTGAGGGGGCGATTGGAAGTGATTCAGCAGATCAACCCCACCATCGTCATTGATACAGGGCACAATCCCGATGCCTGGCAACACCTTGCCCCCACCCTACAACAGTGGCAAAAGGAGGGCGGTCTCGTGATGCTCATCGGTATGGCGGGCGATAAAGATGTGCCCCACGTGGTAACCCAATTTCCTTTGGAAGCTCACTATATCTTCTGCCAAGCCCACACGCCACGAGCCCTTCCTGCCACAGAGCTACAAGCTCTTGCCAAGGCAGTCGGTGTCACCCATAGCGAGGTGATTCCCGACATACACGAGGCGTACAAAGTGGCGATCCAGAGAGCTAAGGAGCTAGGTGCAGAGACCCTCTTTGTGGGTGGAAGCAACTACGTCATTGGAGAATTACTCACCCATTAATGCATAACACTATGAAAAAACTACTCACCACACTGCTATTGCTTTTGGCTACCACACAAGCCATCGCCTGCACCACTGCTGTGCTATCAGGTCGCTTCACCAAGAATGGGCGACCAATGATCTGGAAACTCCGTGACACAGAAGCGTACGACAATCATATGCAACGCTTCGAAAGCCCCCTCGGCTACTATGTCGGTTTGGTCAACGACTCCGACACCCTTGGCCTACAGGTGTGGGGTGGACACAATAGCCACGGCTTTGCCATTATGAATAGTGCCTCCTTCA
The DNA here is from genome assembly GCF_022845615.1 of Porphyromonas somerae. Lineage (NCBI taxonomy): Bacteria > Pseudomonadati > Bacteroidota > Bacteroidia > Bacteroidales > Porphyromonadaceae > Porphyromonas > Porphyromonas somerae. Next base: position 2,243,711 of record NZ_AP025559.1, read on the forward strand.
ATGTCAACCACGGCTATACTGGCGATTACATTGATCAGGAAGGCGTGCTGATGAAGCGTGCCCTCGCCGAGTGTCGCAACCTCACAGAGTTTGAAGCACTCCTCAATGCCCTCCCCCGACCTATGGGATTGGCGGCCCATTTTGGAGTCATTGACGCCGAAGGGGGTGCAGCGTTTTACGAAGTGAATAATGAGACTTGGACCAAGTTTGATGCCAATGAGGCTCCTGAGGGGTACGTTCTTCGCACCAACTTTTCCTACACCGGCACCGAAGACGAGGGGTATGGATATGTCCGCCTCCGCTGTGCGGCCAATCTATTCACCCACCTAAAGCCGGGAGAGGTGACTGTAGAGCTCCTTGGCAGTCGCTTGAGCCGCTCTATGTACCACGGTCTGATGGAGATAGACTATCGAGCACTGGCAGAAGAGGGGCAGCTCCCTAGCCGCAGTGGATTTGTTGATTCCGACGACCTCATTGCCCGCTATGATACCAGTTCGATGATTCTGGTAGAGGGGGTAGCCCAAGGGGAAAACCCTGAGCTAACCACCTCATGGGTGGAGATCGGCCAGCCCTACCTCTCGCCACTCATTCCCATTTGGACCACCAACGAAATCCCCACTGAGCTTCAGAGGGCTACTTCTGGCAGGGAGACCATCGCCTCTCTTGCCAAACAGCTGAAGCGGGAGAAGCTCTACCCACTTCGTACGGTAGAGGAGAGTCGTTACCTCTATATGCCGCTCATCTACCGACCCGATGGCACTGGCCTCGCACAGCAATTAGAAGCCCTCGAGGCAGAGTACATCCCTCGTCTACAAGCCAACCACTCTCCGCAGCTCCAGCGAGAGATGATCCAAAAAGCCCTCAAACTACAGCGCCAAGCCCTCGCCAAATAAGCATGGTGCCTCTCTGCCAGAACCTTATCGGACAGGGCAGACAAGTCGGACAGGTCGGCAAATGGGTCGAGAGTATAGGGAGAAATCAAGTGAAGCACTTGCCAACTTGTCCGAATCGTCCGACTTGCCAACTTGTCCGACTTGTCCGATAAGGTACTTTATCAGACGGCTCGGACACTATGGAGCTCATGGGATATCCTTTAAAAATAGCCCCCTCGGTTTTCCGAGGGGGCTACTCATATATATTATATAAGGAGTATCTTACTTCACAAGGGCGAGAGTATCGCGAGCGATCAGTAGCTCCTCGTCGGTAGGCACGATGAGTACCTTCACCTTGCTACGGTCGGTAGAGAGGACTACCTCCTTAGCTCTTACACTGTTATTGAGCTCCTTATCGATCTCAATGCCAGCATACTCCATGTGGTCACATACATACTCGCGGGTGCTAGCTTGGTTCTCACCTACACCACCAGTGAATATGATGGCATCTGCTCCGTCGAGTAGTGCGAGATAAGCTCCCACGTACTTCTTGATACGGTGGTCGTACATAGCTAGGGTAAGCTTTGCACGCTCATTGCCCTCGGAGATGGCCTTCTCCAAGTCGCGCATATCGCTAGAGATGCCTGAGAAGCCGGCAACGCCCGACTCCTTATTGATCAATTGGCTCAATCCCTTGGCATCTAGCCCCTCTTGCTCCATAATGAATACGAGTGCTCCTGGATCCACATCACCAGTACGAGTACCCATCATCAAGCCTTCGGTAGGGGTCAATCCCATAGAGGTATCGAGTACCTTACCGCCCTTGATAGCAGTAACGGAACCACCATTACCAATGTGGCAGGTGATGAGCTTTGCTTTGTGGTAGTCGAGGCCTAAAATCTCACAAGCGCGCTGGCTCACATAGCGGTGGCTAGTACCGTGGAAGCCGTAGCGACGTACCTTGAGATCGCTATACATACGGTAAGGAAGGGCATACATATAGGCCTCTGGCTCCATACTCTGGTGGAAGGCGGTATCAAATACAGCTACCTGCTTTACGTTTGGAAGGAGCTTGGTGATAGCATCCACTCCCTTGAGGTTGGCAGGGTTATGGAGAGGTGCCAATACGCTGATCTCATCAACTGCCTTAAGCACTTCGTCATTGATCAATACGCTCTCGCTGAATCTCTCACCACCATGTACCACGCGGTGTCCTACCGCGCCGATCTCCTCGTAGCTCTTGATGAAGCTATACTTAGGATTGATCAGGGTATCAAGGATCAGCTCCACCGCCTCCTTTTGGGTAGGCATATTGTGCTCAATGACTACCTTCTCACCATCGGAGGTCTTGAACTTTAGGAAAGAGTCGGGCAATCCGATCTTCTCTACACCACCACTGGTAATCTCCGACTCATTCTGCATATTGTAGAGCTTATACTTTACCGATGAGCTCCCGCAGTTTAGCACTAATATCTTCATAATCTATCTATTTCTTTCTCGTTTACTTATTATTCAATGCGGCAGTTGCCTGATTGCTGGTGATGGCTACCATGTGATATACGTCCTCTACGGAGCAGCCACGGCTAAGGTCGTTGACAGGCATGGCGATACCTTGGAGGATAGGGCCAATCGCTTCGGCACCACCTAGACGCTGTACCAGCTTGTAGCCGATATTGCCCGACTGAAGGTCGGGGAAGATAAGCACGTTGGCATGACCTGCCACCTTGCTACCTGGTGCCTTGCTGCTACCGGTCTTGAGGTCAAGGGCAGCATCGGCCTGCAGCTCACCATCAATAGCGAGCTCGGGAGCGAGCTCCTGAGCTAGTCGAGTAGCCTCTGTCACCTTATCTACATTCTCATGCTTAGCACTTCCCTTAGTGCTGAAGCTGAGCATCGCCACCTTTGGCTCAATGCCCACTAAAGTCTTAGCCGTTTCGGCACTAGAGACGGCAATCTGAGCTAGTTCCTCAGCAGTTGGGGCAGGCATCACGGCGCAGTCGCCAAAGACGAGAGTACCATCTGCACCATATTGAGACGCCTTGGTGAGTAGGATAAAGGCACCGCTCACCACCTTGATACCAGGGGCGGTCTTGATGATCTGAAGGGCTGGACGAAGTACGTTGCCAGTAGTGTTTTGGGCACCTGCCACCTCACCATCGGCATCACCCGCCTTGATCATAAGGCAAGCGAGGTATAGTGGATTCTCGGCTAGAGCAGTTGCCTCCTCTAGGGTCATCCCCTTCTTCTTACGAAGCTCATAAAGGATATTGGCATACTTCTCCTTATCGGGATTGCCCTTGGGGCAAACGAGGGTAGCCCCTGTAGCGATGTGTGTGAGCCCTAGCTCCTTGGCTTTCGCTTTAATCTCATCTGGATTACCGATCAGGATAAGGTCGGCTACCCCTTCGGCTAAAATCCTATCGGCAGCACGTAGTGTGCGCTCCTCTAACCCTTCTGGCAATACGATGCGACGCTTTGCCGCTTTGGCATTGGCCACAATCTTCTCAAGTAGTTGCATAATGCTTTAGTTTTAGTTGTTCGTATGTTATTTATATTTGATCAGTATTAATCACTATAGGCACACAAATTTACCAAAAAAGTGTAACTTTGGGCTATGATGGATGGAATACTCGAACGATACAGGAGATATCTGCAGTATGAGCGAGGGATGTCGGAGCTCTCGATTGTCGCCTACCTCACCGATATAGAGCACTGGCTCACGCTGGAGGGGTGCAATGAATTGGAGGGGGAGGCACTGGAGCAGTTTTTGTGTTCGGTGGATACCCGACGGGCAAGGAAATCGCTCATAAAACTGATGGAGACGCCCGACGCCACTCGTAGTGTGAAGCGACGGCTATCGGCACTCAGAAGTCTCTACGGCTATCTGATGAAGATCGAAAAGGTGGAGCACAACCCATTCAAGGCGGTACAGGTGCCTAAGGATGGGCAGTATCTCCCCACTTTTGTCAATGCCGATCTGCTCACTCGCCATATCGAACGGCTCTACAAGGAGGCGGAGGAGGAGCCGACTAGTGAAGGGAAACGGGTAGCGTGGCAGCGGGCCTTTGTAGTGGACCTACTTTTCCAAACAGGAATGCGTCGGGCGGAGCTATTGGGACTGCATTTGGAGGATATAGATACCACTAAAGGGGAGCTAAAGGTACTCGGAAAACGGAATAAAGAGCGAATTATACCGCTTGGTCCTTTGATTTGTCAGAAAATAGATTTATATTTGGGGTACAGAAGTCCAAAGGTGGAGACAGAGGTCTTTTTACTCAATGACGAGGGCAAGCCAGCCAAGGCGGATTATGTATACAAAGTGGTGAAGGAGGCACTGGCCCCACTGCCACAATACTCACGGAAAAGCCCGCATATCCTACGGCACAGTTTTGCCACAGCGATGCTCAATAATGGGGCGGACCTGATGAGCGTCAAGGAGCTACTAGGACACGACTCTATCTCTAGCACAGCAGTCTACACACACACCACTTTTGAGGAGCTTCGTAAAATGTATAACGCACACCCTAGAAGTAGGGAGTCTAGTAAAGAAAGGAGAACAAACCATGAAGACGAAGGTACAGGCAGTCAACTTTGACATGACAGAGAAGTTGCAGGAGTTTGTAGAGAAGCGTGTCGCCAAGCTAGAGCGATTCTATGCCGAGATCATCGATGCAGAGATCGTCCTCACACTGGAGAAGCCTGAGCAGGCAAATAATAAGAAGGCTCGAATCACCCTCGCAATCAAGGGGCCAGACCTCTTTAGTGAGAAGCAGGCCGATAGCTTTGAGGAGGCAGTGGTAGAGGCGTGTGAAGCACTCGAAAGGCAACTGGAGAAGCACAAGGAGCGTAAGTAATAGATACTAAATAAGAGAGCTATAGGCTACAGGGTCACAAGACCCTGTAGCCTATTTTTTGGTGGCTTGCGGAGGTGCCTTGCGGGGGTGCCTTTCTCGGACAAGTCGGACGAGTCGGACAGGTCAGACAGGTCGGACACCGCCACCTGCTGTGGGCTAGCTGCGGGGTTAGTTGCGGTGGCTAGCTGGGCGTCCGACTCGTCCGACTTGTCCGACCTGTCCGACTCGTCCGAGAAAGGCATCCCCCTGTCCGAGAAAGGTACCCCCTCGTCCGAGAAAGTCCCCCCTCTGATAAAGCCCCTAAATCTGGGCAGTACCGACGCGGTCTCAAAAGTTTTTAGTAGATTTGTCGGTAAACTTAAAATTAGGGTCAAAGCAAAGCTAGATGAAACAATATAAGACTTACAAGCTACTCTACCTGCTGGTAGCACTCCTCACCTCTTACGGCTGTGCTACGGCACAGAAGGTGGAGCGGTACAGTGTGGGAGCGCTCAATGATAACCGAGTAGTCTATGCTCTTCCGCAAACGATTCTCTATCTACAAGTAACGTCGGAGGTAACGAAGGAGATCCCTGGGGAGCTTTCACTCTATGCGGAGCGGTATCTGGGCACTACCAATGCGGTATTAGAGCCGGCACTTAAATACCAGCTCAAGAGTATTGAGGTGGGGACAAGAGGAGTGGCCGATGAGGAGCAACGCTTCTCCATTGACTTCCGAAAGAATAGCACCGCCACCAATGTATCGCTGACGGAGGATGGGGTGTTGGTGGGAATCAACCTGCAAGAGGAGGTAACCCTCCCTACCCCTCTCGACATACGTAGCAACGAACTGAGATGGGCGGAGCTGCCTGAGGTGAGGTTTCCACTAGAGTATATCCAAGCCACTACAGCAGCCGCAAAGGCGAAGGTATTGGCCGATAACATCTACCGCATTCGGGAGAGTCGTGACCTAGTAGTGAGTGGCGAGTCGGAGCAACCTTTTGCCGATGGCAAAGCCCTTGAGATAGCGGTGAAGCGCCTCGATACTGAGGAGGCAGCCTTCACTCGACAGTTCAATGGGGTGAGACAGTCGCAGGAAATCGTGCAACTAGCAGACCACCTTTCGGCAACGGAAGAGGGGCGTCACGTGGTGGCTCGCTTCTCAACTCGCGAGGGACTACTCCCGGCAGAGGACCTTCGTGGGGAACCAATTTACCTTGAGATAAAAGTGGTGGAGCAGGCAACCCCTCTTGATGAGAAGGAGCAGAAGCGACTAGAGCGTCGTCTCTCCAAGGGGATCGTCTATTGTGTGCCTGGCACGGTGCGTGCCACCATCACCTATCGAGGGCAGGTGCTTGAGAGTAAGGAGGTGCCAGTGGCACAGCTGGGCAACCTCGAGGCGCTCGATATGGTGCTCTTCAATACCAAAGGCCACACCACCTCCGTAGAGCTTTACCCGATGAATGGCGGACTGAAGGAGGTCAAAGAAGTCAACCTATAACAACCTTACAACGAGATAATTATTAACTTAAGTATTCACTGATAAACAAAAACTTCACAACATGTTTAAAGATCATCCTAAAGGATTAATACCAGCGGCCCTCTCCAATATGGGTGAGCGCTTCGGGTATTACATTATGAATGCAGTGCTCCTGCTCTTCCTGGTCTCCAAGTTTGGAATTAGCGACCAGTGGAGTGGGGTTATTTACTCGGTATTTTATGCCCTGATTTACGTACTCAGCCTTGTAGGTGGTGTATTAGCCGACCGCAAGAATAACTACAAGGGAGTCATTATGGCAGGACTTATTGTGATGGCATTAGGATATATCCTCCTCTCCATTCCAATTACCTCTACCTCCGACAACATCAGCTGGCTCCTACCATTTACCTGTGTATCACTTCTGCTGATCGCATTTGGTAATGGTCTCTTTAAGGGTAACCTCCAAGCAATTGTAGGTCAGATGTACGACGACCTTGAGGCAGAGGCTGCCAAGAAGGGCCCTGAGGCACTTCGCATTGCCAAGACAAAGCGTGACTCTGGCTTCCAGATATTCTACGTATTTATCAACATCGGTGGTTTGATCGCTCCATTCGTAGCACCACTACTGCGTAGCTGGTGGCTAGGTCGTAATGGTCTGCTTTACAATGCAGGTCTTCCTGAGCTTTGCCATAAGGTCCTCAATAATGCTGCGATGACAGTAGAGGAGACTGCCAACCTAGCTAAGTGGACAGTAGAGGTAGGTGGTTCTGTACCTACACCAGAGTTCTGCCACACCTACCTTGAGGTATTCAATACTGGAGTACACTACTCCTTTATCGCTTCAGTAGTGGCTATGCTCATCTCTCTCATCATCTTTATCTCCACTCGTGGTCTATTCCCAGAGCCACCTAAAAAGGTACATGTTGAGACTCAAGGTTACACTGCCGAGGAGAAAGCAGCGATGGCAAGCGAGATCAAGCAGCGTATGTACGCTCTCTTTGCAGTGCTTGGAGTAGCGGTATTCTTCTGGTTCTCATTCCACCAAAATGGTCAGTCACTCTCCATCTTTGCTCGTGACTTTATCAAGACCGACGCTATACCACCTGAGATTTGGCAGGCTGTGAACCCCTTCTTTGTGATTGTGCTCACACCAATTATTATGGCGATCTTTGGAGCATTGGCACGAAAAGGTAAGAGTATCTCCACACCACGGAAGATTGTGTATGGTATGCTGATTGCGGCATTGGCCTATATCTTCTTGATCGCAGTATCTGTACACTATGGCTACCCATCTGGTACTGACTTCCGTGCTATGGATGCTGGGACTCAGGCGGCGATGAAGGCAGGTCCTTGGGTACTGATTGTTACTTATTTCTTCCTCACCGTGGCAGAGCTATTTATCTCTCCACTAGGGCTATCCTTTGTATCCAAAGTGGCACCTAAGCACCTTCAAGGCCTCTGCCAGGGCTTGTGGCTCACCGCTACCGCCCTTGGTAACCTACTGATCTGGCTCGGCCCAGTGATGTACAATAAGTGGCCAATCTGGGTAGGTTGGACAGTATTCGCTGCCGTCTGCCTCATCTCTATGGGCATCATGCTCTCTATGGTGAAGTGGCTGGAGAGAGTTACTAAGTAAAAACCAATCTGTAGGTAATGCATAAGCAGAAAGGACTAAATGTAAGGCGGGTACTCCACTTCAATCGATGGAGTAGGAGTGCTGCTGCCGCCTTCCACTCGGTCGGGAATGTGGTGAATATCGGTCAGCTCCGCACCAATGTGCTGGAGCGGATCGCACCAAAATCCTCCGCCACCCTTCGCCTACTCAATGCCTCATGGCTGGAGCTATGGGAGCAGAAAGAAGCCGAAGAGTCGGGTGCCGACCCGTGGGAGGAGTCGCTTCTATCGTTGATTACGGTGGTGGCGACTACCGACACCATTGCTGCACTACCTAGTTAGACACTCAATACAAAGATGGGTGCCAAGGCTATTTATATGCCTTGGCACCCATCTCTTTTTATAGAATAAATAGATGAATATTGCGGAAAGAATTATCGGGGGAGAACGAATCACCTCACAGGAGGAGCTACTTCGGATAGTCGAAGAGACCCCCCGTGAGGAACTTTATGAAGCGTGCCACCAGATCACACGTGCCCTTTGTGGCGATGCGTTTGACACCTGCTCCATTATCAATGTAAAGAGCGGGCGCTGCAGCGAAGATTGCCACTGGTGCACTCAGAGTGGCCACTTCAAAACCAATTGCGAGAGCTATCCTGTGCTCCCCTCAGAGGAAGTGCAGGCACTCGCAAAGCACAATGCAGAGGTAGGCATCAAACGGTACAGCCTTGTGGCGAGTGGCAAACGGCCGACTCGTGACGAGGTAGCCACCTACTGCGAAATGTACCGTGAGATAGACCGAAAGTGCCACTTACATCTTTGTGCCTCCCTAGGGCTGGCAACGAAAGAGGCACTGCAGTCGCTCCGAGAGGCCGGCTGCACCACCTATCACTGCAATATGGAGAGTGCCCCAAGCTACTTTCCCACCCTTTGCTCCACACATACTCAAGCGGGGAAAATAGAGACCCTACAGAATGCCCAAGCAGTTGGCATGCGACGTTGTAGCGGTGGCATCATCGGCATGGGCGAGAGCCGAGCTCAGCGAGCAGAGTTTGCCCTCTTCCTCGCCTCCCTTGGCATCGAGAGCATCCCTATCAATGTGCTCCACCCGATGCCCGGCACCCCACTTCAGGACCAGCCCCACCTCTCTGCCGACGAGATTCTACTCGCCATCTGCATCTTCCGTTTGGCGAACCCAACCGCTTACCTCCGCTTCAGTGGCGGACGGGCACTCCTTAGCACCGAAGTACAAAAGAAAGCACTATATATAGGTATCAACGCCGCCATCACTGGTGGACTGCTCACCACCACCGCCTCTATTGCCGAGCGTGATATGGAGCTATTCGCCAACGAAGGCTACGACACCAAAGCCCCCACCAATTGGGAGACAGAAGCATGAAGATGACTACAGAGCAACTACTCCAATGGGATAGAGACCACCTTTGGCATCCCTATACCTCCACCATTGACCCCCTCAAGGTTTATCCCGTAAAGAGTGCCAAGGGGTGTACCATCACTCTAGAGGATGGCACCCAACTGATCGACGGCATGAGTTCTTGGTGGGCTGCGCTACACGGCTACAATGTTCCCGAACTCAATCAAGCGATCACCGACCAGCTACAGCAGATGTCGCACGTGATGTTTGGTGGCTTCACCCATCGCCCCGCAGTAGAATTGAGCCAACTACTGATAGAAAAGGTACTACCCAAAGGGATGGATCAGATATTCTATGCCGATAGTGGTTCGGTAGCAGTTGAGGTCGCCCTCAAGATGGCGATCCAATACCAGCAATCGCTAGGAGAGCATAAGCGTCGGCACTTTGTAGGCATCCGAAGTGCCTACCACGGCGATACTTGGCACGCCATGTCGGTCTGCGACCCCATTACGAGTATGCACAGCTACTTCGCAGGCACCTTGCCAGTGCAGTACTTCGTCCCTCAGCCCAAGAGCCGTTTCGGTGGTACGTGGGACGAAAGTGATCTCGCCCCAATGAAAGAACTCCTAGAGGAGCATGGCGAAGAGATGGCAGCTATCATCGTTGAACCGATCGTACAGGGAGCCGGTGGTATGTACTTCTACCACCCTGAGTATCTCAATCAGCTACGTGCCTTGGCCGACCAATACCACTGCCTACTGATCTTCGACGAAATCGCCACCGGCTTTGGAAGGACGGGCGAACTCCTAGCCACCTACCACACCAATATCCAGCCCGATATCATCACCATCGGCAAAAGCCTCACCGGCGGTTACGTAACCCTCTCCGCCACCTGCACCACCAAGCAGATCGCCGATACTATCTGCGGAGGCGAAGCTGGTTGCTTTATGCACGGCCCCACCTTTATGGGCAATCCCCTCGCCTGTGCGGTAGCCAAACGGTCGGTAGAACTCCTTCTCTCCAAGGAGTGGCAGAAGCGGGTAAAAGAGATAGAAGCGCAATTGAAGGAGGGGCTAGCACCGCTTGCCTCGCTACCTACTGTAAAGGAGGTAAGAGTCTTAGGTGCCATCGGAGTGGTAGAGATGCAGGAGCCGGTAGATATGGGCACCCTAATCCCCAAATTTGTCCACGAAGGCATCTGGGTACGCCCCTTTGGCCGATTGGTTTACCTGATGCCCCCCTTCCTCGCCATCACTGATGAGGAGCTTCAACACCTTATCCAAGGACTTTGCAACGTACTCCATGGATAGATACCGCCAAGCCTTAGAGCAGTGCCAGAGCGAAGGCACCTACCGCACCCTTCCCGACATAGAAGTACAAGGGAAGTACATTGATGTGGAGGGACGTCAATTGCTCAATCTCAATAGCAACGACTACCTCGGTCTCTTGGCAGAGCCTCAGCTGTGGCAGAGGTTTATAGAGGAGGAAGGGAAAAAGCGGCACCCCTCCAGTGGCTCCTCGAGGTTGTTGACTGGCAATAGTCCTGTTGCACAGCAGTTTGAGGGCGAACTCGCCAACGCTTATGGTCTGGAGAGTGCCTTGCTATGGGATAGCGGTTACCACGCCAATACTGGTATCCCTCCTGTCCTCTCCCTCCCCAACACCCTCTTCATTGCCGACAAACTGGTACACGCCAGCATCATCGATGGGCTTCGGCTATCGGGAGCCCCCTTTCAGCGTTATCGGCACAACGACCTCTCCCACCTCCGCAAGATACTGAGTCGCTATGCCGATCAATACGACACCCTTTGGCTCATCACTGAGAGCCTCTTCAGCATGGACGGTGATATCGCCCCACTCAAAGAACTGGTGGCACTCAAGGAGGAGTACCCACACCTATATATATATGTAGACGAAGCACACGCGGTAGGGCTTTTTGGTCCGAAAGGGCTAGGGCTTGCAGCCGAGATGGGGGTGACGGGGCAGATTGACTTGCTCATTGGCACACTCGGCAAAGCCCTTGGTTCTGTCGGTGCCTACTCACTTCAGAGCGACACCCTCCGCCAGCTGCTGGTCAGCAAAGCCCGCTCGCTCATCTTCTCCACCGCTCTCCCCGAGGTCAATGTGGCGTGGAGCCGGTTCCTTTTTCATGCCATTCAAGAGATGGACGACCGTCGCCAGCATCTCAAGGATTTGGTAACCCTTTTTGGCAAAGAGATGGGACGTGAGTTTACCTCACAGATCATTCCCCTCATCGTGCCTGGCGAGGAGCAGGTGACCAAAGCGGCAGAGCAACTCTGTCACCACGGTTTTTATATCCGTCCCATCCGCCGACCCACCGTGCCACAAGGGAGCGAACGCCTTCGCCTCTCCCTCACCGCAGCAATGACCACCGACGAAATTATCCAATTGGCCAACCTATGCAATTCGATCTAACAAAAAAACAAGGCAATCGCCGTCTGCTCATCTTCTTTACCGGCTGGGGTACCACACCCGAGGTGGCGGCTCACCTGACGCCCCTCCCCGAGTGCGACTACCTCACCGCCTACGACTTCCGCACCCTTTCACCCGAGACGATTCCCTCACTGCCCGATTACCAAGAGGTCTATATGGTAGGGTGGAGTATGGGAGTCTGGGCTCTCGATAGGTTGGCACCCCACCTCCCCACCCCCACCAAGGCGATTGCTATCAACGGCACCCCCCTGCCGATGCACAACCAATACGGCATTCCCGATGAGATATTCAGGGGAACACTTGAGGGGCTAGATGATGATAATCGTGCCCGCTTCAACCGACGGATGTGCGGGGGAAAGAAACTATTGGCGGTATTCAATTCCTTTGCAGCACGCTCCACGGAGGATCTGCGAGAGGAGCTCTACGGCACCTATCTGCAGGTGAAGGACCTACCCGATGATACGCTCCCACAATTGGCATGGAGCGAAGCGATCGTGAGTGAGCGGGACCTGATTGTACCCACCGCCAACCAACTCGCCTACTGGCAATGGCATGGCGTCCCTTGCCGACAGCTCAAAGGGGTTGGGCACTACCCACTCTTAGAATACCAAAGCTGGGAGGAGCTAATCCAATTATGACCATCGACAGACAATTAATCGCCGACCGCTTCGGTAGTGCCTTTGCTAGTTACGACGAAGCAGCTACCCCTCAGCAGAGAGTGGTAGCAGAGATGATGGCACTTCTTACTGAGAAAGCGGTCACTCCACCCCAACGGATATTGGAGATCGGTTGCGGAACAGGGCTCTTCACAGAGCAACTCGCAACCCGCTATCCACAAGCAGAGCTAACGCTCAATGATCTCGTACCCGAAGCAGAGCATTGGGTCCGTGAAAAGCTCCCCCACCGCCCCTTTGCCTTTGTCACAGGCGATGCCGAGCAATGGGATTGGGGCAAGGGCTATCAGCTCATCGCCTCCAGTAGCTGCATACAATGGTGGCAGGAGCCCCTCGACTTTATCCGAAAAGCCTACAACGCACTCATGCCTGGCGGCACGCTGGCACTCTCCACCTTTTTACCCGAAAATCTATCGGAGCTACGACCCATTTTGCCCAACGCGCTCCACTATCCAGTACAAGCCGAATACGCAGCAGTACTCACCCCTTTCAGCGATGTAGAGCAGAGGGCACTCACCATTGAGCTACAGTTTCCTTCGCTCCTCGAGCTCCTTCGCCACCTCAAAGCAACTGGCACCAACGCCTTTACCCACACCCACCAAGGACTATGGAGCCGTGGGCATCTTCTTCGATTGGAGGAGGAGCTACGGCAAGCCCATCAGCTCACCTCTGAAGAGCCCCTTTCGCTCACCTACCACCCCCTTATTATCATAGCACAAAAATAAAACTACAATAATATCATGATGAAACTATCAGAAATACTTAACGCACCGGTCTACTTCGTGACCGGCATTGATACTGACGCCGGCAAAACCGTTGCCACAGGCTGGATTAGCCGTCAACTTCTAGAGGAAGGAGTGCAAGTGATCACTCAGAAACTGGTGCAGACTGGTTGTGTGGAGATGAGCGACGACATCTTGGTTCACCGAAAGATTGAAGGGCGTCCACTACTACCTGAGGATCAGGACCACACCACCCACCCTATCCTATTCACCAAACCCGCCTCCCCACACATCGCTGCCGAGCTAGAGGGGAAAAGCATCGATATCTCTATCGCCACCGCTTCTACAAAGAAGCTACTAGAGAAATACCAAACTATTTTGCTCGAAGGGGCTGGCGGACTGATGGTGCCGATCACCCGTGAGCTACTCACCATAGAGTATATTGAGGCGGAGCAACTCCCCACCATCCTCATCACCACGGCACAGCTAGGGAGTATCAATCACACGCTCCTCAGCCTAGAAGCCCTTGCCAGCAGAGGGATAGAAGTGCCACTCGTGGTCTACAACGAAGGACTTACCTACGACCCGATCGTCACCGACGATAGCCGAGAGTACCTCCGCACCTACCTCTCACGCCACTACCCCCGCACCCACTTCATCACTATGCCCCACCTCACCCTATAAAAAGCTACCACTGGAGAACTGCCTATACATACTCCAGAGTAGGATAATGGCGATACCGCAAAAGATAGAGATCAGAAGAGCATTGATGTAGACCATCCCAGGCTTACCCTTATGGCTCGAATCAAGTTGAAATGAATCCTTAAAGAATAGATAAACCGCAGGAAGAGTAGCACAAGTCATCAAGTGGTCCTCAGGGATATTAAAGAAGGCCGTCTTAGCAAGTCCTATCACCGACCAATGGCAAAGGAGTAGCACAATAAAGAGATTGACCCTCTCCCTCTGCAAGAGCAATAGCCCCATTGTATAAAGCATCACCGTACAGGGCATCACCGGCGATGTGATCGTAGGGAATTGCAACCCCCTGGCCATAGAGATCAGAGGATAGAGCAAAGGGGTAAAGAGCAGGAGGTACCCCAACGGCTTGTGTGGCTCCACCCGCTCCTCACTACGATGCTTCACACAGAGATCCCAGCACCATACCACAGCTAGGATCAGCCAGAATAAAGCCATAATCTCATTGTAGGCCCTCTCCGAGCAGTAGATATAGAAGTATACCACCGCTAGCCAGAGGTAAAGCACCGTTGTATAGAGCTTCACCACCAACGCAGTCCGCTTGCTCGGCCTAATAGCAAACCATAGAGTCACCACCACACCGACAAAGACAATAATGGCTTGCCACAGCCAGGTCGCTTCATTGTAGCGCGCAATAGAGTGCCAAAATGTATTCATCTTGAGAGCTTATTAGACCTAGTCAGGGCATAGGCATAGTTGGGGAAAAGGAGCATCGGTATCATCGCACCAAGCGCAAGCATAAAGACCACAGTGATCGCCGTCATCGACTGAGAGAAAAAGGTATCCATATAAAGAGCACGAGCACTAGGATCATCAATCGAATGCAAGTACATAATTTGGGCAAAGATCATATTATACGCATACTTACCTGGCACCATCGGCAGCAATGCCGGCACATACAAGACAGTCATAGGCAACCGCCGCCGTTTGCCCAGTAAAAGGCTACCAAATCCACAGAGCAAAGAGGCAATCAACGTAGCAGCTGCAATCTCCACCCCACCATACGTCATCAGGCAGAAGCGACAGGCGTGCCCTATGGCAGCTAAAATAGCAATCGGGCGAAAAGCCTTCAGCGGAGGATCTGAGATAGCCCCAAACCCTATCGCCGCTATCGCTGCAAAAAAGCCATCCGAGAGAATATCCAGAGCTATCATAGCAAGTTATCCTTCATTATCAAAATGGTAAAAGAAAGACCAATAGCTATGCTACCAATCAATAACCACGCACTCACCAGTCGGCTCAGCCCTATCGCCACATGCCCCTCCACAATATCAATTACCCCATTGATCAAAGGGACCCCAGGCACCAAGTACAAAACACTTGTAGCAATCGCAATCTCCGAAGTGATATCAAATATCACCGACGTAGAAGCACATAGAGAAGCCACAAAAGCCGAAACGATAAAGGTAAGATAATGATTCACCCCCCTTTGGCTCATCTGTTGCTTGACCAACATCCCACAAAGAGTCGAAGAAAAGACAATCCCCATAGAGGCCCAATCCCCACCAAAGAGCCGGCAGAAGGAGGCATTGGCAAAGCCCACAAGCAGTAGCACAAAGAGAGGATGAATCATCGGAGCCTTGATGATCGACTCATACCGCTCCTTGATCTCAGCGAAAGAGAGATGGTGGTCATAAGTCTCCCAGCTAAGAGCACTCAGACGAGCATTGTGCTCAAAACTAATAGGATAAGGATAGATCTCACACACCTCATTGTAGTGCTCCCGACTCCTGAGATCAAGGACAGAGATGATAAGGCTCTTCTGAAAAATACTGATCTTAACCTCGCACCCAAGAGATATACCAATCCGCTTCGTATTGCGAATCACACGTGAGGAGTGCACACCACAGCTCATAAGGTGGGTGGCATACTCCGATAGAAATACCCCAACTTCGTGTAGGGCTGGACTTTGCTCTTCTTCTACCATATCTACAGATGACGCACAATAAATGATACACAAGATGATACCCTCGAGACTGATGACCTCTCAAGGAAAAACGTTATTAAGCCTTATGCGTCAACACCACAAATATACCACTTTTCTCAAAACCTACGAAGCACCCTTTTTCAGCAGCAAGGGGTTACGCATTAGAAAAAGTCTTGTACCTCATACTGTGTATAACATAAACAACTTAAATTCATCAAAGCACCCGAAGGGTGCCACTCAGCTAGCCTCCGGTCGAAGACCGGCGGGAAACATGAGATATCCCTTCCCCACGACCCTTGTGGTCGCACAAACCAATGCGAGTGCGACCACAAGGGTCGAATATCTTACCGTACCTTATCCCCGCCAGTCTTCGGGCTACGCCCTCCGACTGGGGGCTATCTGAGTGGCACCCTGGCGGGTGCTTTGATATTCCTAATGCGTAACCCCTGCTTCAGCAGTAGAGGTAAGTAGTGCCACACGGGCTAAAACTTAGTGGCAGTCAAAGGAATTGTCGAGTTACAAACTAAGCCAACACTGAGTTACAAACAGAGCCAACGCTGACTTACAAACTAAACAAATGCTGAGTTACAAACTCGCCACACGCCCAACTCTAAATGAGCCCATTCATAGTCCCCACTAAACAGAGCTTACCGCCCTTAAAAACCGCTCTACAGAAGCCTCCAAAAGATCCAAGACCAATTCAAAGCCATCCTTACCGCCGTAGTAAGGATCAGGGACATAGTCGAGCGTCTCCCCCTCAGGGAAGTAGTCACGCATCTTCACGATCTTTCGGGAGGTCTCGAGCGTTGGGGCACGATGATAAAGCTCCGTGGCATTGGAATCGTCCATCGCCACGATATAATCATAGGTAAAGAAGTCCTCTAGCTCCACCTCACGGCTTCGGCTAGTGAGGTCATACCCTCTTGCTTGTGCCGTCTCACGCATCCGAGGATCGGGTAGCTCCCCTGCATGGTAGCTGTGGAGCCCTGCCGAGTCGATCTCAAACAAATCCTGCCACCCCTTCTCCTCAATAATATGCTTCGCCACCCCCTCAGCCGAAGGGCTACGACAGATATTTCCCAAACAAACGAATAGTATCTTTACCTTCATATAAATTCTTCATGTTAATTTCCACGCAAATATAGTGATATTAAGAGACTGTTGCACGAAGGCGATCTGCTACGTTGCTTTCGGGATTCAGGTTCGGTCACGTACGTGAGTACGCTCCCTTCGCCCTCACCCTCAGCGCCTTGCATCTCATCCTTCGTGCAACATTCTCATTAAACCAATCGCCTTTTCCAAACAGGGTTTACGCATCAGAATAGTCTAGCCGTATGGTTTTTAGCGGGGTGTCTTTGAGAAAGGACCTCGGCAGAGGTCCGTGCTAAATAGGCACAGGTCAAGGCACGCAGTGCCGAAGACCTGTGTATAACGATGTGCAAAACACCCTTACGACCCCGGCTGAGGGGTCGGACATCCTTATCTAGGTCTGACCTCTCAGCTGGGGTCAAGCAGGTGGTGAATATGCTCTTGCACACAGGTCGTTCGGGGCTAATGCCCCTCCGACCTGTGCCTATTTAAGAGGGACCTCTGCCGAGGTCCTTACCTATTAAAATCAGACAATTGCCCCCACAGTGTCTACTTTTTCAGGAATAGAGGAGACGGGGTGTCTACACTTTCAGGAATGCGATGATATACCTTCCGCATATTTCGCATAGGGTGCGGAATACATTCCGTATGCGTGCGGAACGCATTCCGTAGCCCTGCGGAATCCATTCCGCACGCATACGGAATATGAGGTTGATGCAAGAAAGACATCACTGACCTGCATAGAAGGCTTTGGTCTCAGCCTCATGCTTAGCTCTTTCCGCTGTACCCACAGCACCAAATTCAGCATCAAGTACAGCATCATAATCCACAATCTTGTGGTTGTTATTTTCCAGTCTCGCGTTCTCTTTTGTCTGCATAATACTCCTCCTTAATTCTTAATGCCTTAGTTATCTCTCCATAGGGCTCCTTCGAAGATACCAAACTCTAACTTAATGCGAACAAAACGCCACCAAAGCTTGTTTATTGGTGGTATTATTACTACCTTTGCCATACGGTTAATATCGACCGTAACAAGAGAGGCCTTATATACGTGGAATGTTATGAATACAGTACAAGCTACTATCACCTGGTCCGAAGGAAAATACTTTGTCTATACAGACTCAGAGATAGGTATTTCAACCATGGGACGTACCATCGCAGAAGCTAAAGAGGCATTTCAAAACTTTCTAGAAGAATACAAAGAGGAGTGTATTGAAGACAACGCAGAAGTTCCAAAAGAACTACAAGGAAATTACACGACTACATACACATTAGACACCTCGGCTCTTTTACAGCAAGTACCAATAACACTCAAGGCATTGGCAGATGCGAGTGGGATCAATCAACGTCAACTATCGGCTTATAAAAACGGAATAAAATCGCCCCGAAAAGAGACACAAGCCAAGATTATCAACGGTATCAGAAGCATTGGTGACACGCTATCTAAAGTCACGCTATAAAAGTCACACTGTAGGTGACCTCTCTTGTTTTTACATTAAGCCCTAGGTTTTAGGGCTTAATTATTTTTACCTCATCTAATCTCCAGATCCGTCATGCTCCAAAAACACTCTTTTCCCTTACAAATACCCGAAAATTGGTATATTTACACTTGTATATTATCCAAGGGGATAATTTACAGACATTGCAGAGACTATTAAAGCATGAATATAAAGACTATACGGGGGCTCCTTTTCCTACTACTGCTCGTTGCCAACTGGCCACTAGCGGCACAGGATATGCCATCGAGGAAAACGAGTGTCGCCAATCGATTATTTGATCGTGCTCTACAGGTGAATGGGCCAGACCTTCAACCCTCCCCACTATTCAATCACCTTTGGATGGCGTATCAAGTTGATAGCACCCAGCCAGAAATACTAGATGGGTTGGCAGAGCTTTTATTGCAGCACGCCAATGACGAGCGAGGGCTAGATCTGCTAGAGAAGAGCTACCAATACTCTGGCTTCGACTACCAGACGGGCAGGAAGCTCCTAGATTTCTCAGAGAAGTTTGGGGATTGGGAGTGCACCGAAAGGGTCTCGAAAAAGCTACTTGAGCTACGACCCAATGACCGAGAGGTCCGCCTCCAACTCGCCAATACCTATGCCAACTCCAACCAGCTAGAGAAAGCCCTCAGCGTCATCAGAGGTTCAGACGGAGCCGAACAGGATATCGTATCTATTATCAACGAAAGCAGGCTACTAATAGCCCTCGGACGGCTTGAAGAGGCGGAGCAAATATTACTAAAGCGCTTAGAGGAAAAGCCCAATGAGCCTATGACCACGCTCCTCCTAGTCACGATCTATGAGAAGCGAGGAGAAGACGATAAGATCATCACGCAACTTCAAAAGGCACAAAAGCTAGACCCTGAGAACGAAGCCCTCTCCAACATCACCACCTCATTCAATGCTATGAAAGGCAATAATGAAGCGGTGAAGGCGGAGATCTTACGAGTGGCTCAGCTAGAGGGCAGCGACCCAATTAGGGTTCAATCGCTCCTCAATACGGCACGTAGCAATAGCAACGACCTCACCAAGCTTCTCCCCACACTCATCGAGACCGAGCTAGAGCTACAGCAGATCTACAGTGAAGAGGATCGCTTTGCACTAGCCGCGGCCAACGACCACCTACTCCTCTCTGATACGCTCCAAGCAGAGAAGATATTCTCACAGCTGGTGCAAAAGGGCACCGAGCTACCTTCGCCCTACTACTACTTTGTGGAGAAGTATGCCAATGCAGAGGATGTGGAGCAACTCGACCAAGTCACTACTCAAGGACTAAAGTCCATCCCCCACGATGGATTGCTCAACCTATACTCAGCACTAGTGGCGCTGAATAAAGAGGATAGCATCACCTTTAATAAAAGAGTAGACCACGCTATTGAGGTGGTTGAGGAGGGCGACCCAATGTATGGACAGATAGCACTCATCAAGGCAGATTTGATACAAGATGATGATTGGACAACAGCCACCCAATTCTATGAAAAGGCTGTGGCAGCAGGCATTCCAACCGCATACAACAATTACGCCTACGGGATGACTAAGCACGGCACTCCCGAGGACCTCAATAGGGCTGAGGAAATGGCACGAAAAGCAGTGCAGTATGACAGCGACAACGGATCCTTCCTCGACACCTACGCATGGATCCTCTACCTCAAAAAGGCCTATCCACTTGCCAAGATATATATGGAGCGTGCCATCAGCAAGGAAGAAGAGCCCGACCCTCTCTACTACGAGCACTACTCCGACATCCTATTCGCGCTAGGGGAGTACGAAGAGGCTCTACAGGCACTCCGCAAGGCACTCGAAGCGGGAGGCGACGTACCAACAATCGAAAAGAAAATTGAAAACATCGTCCACGAACGGGACCAAAAGAGCATAGAGAAAGATGAAACAAAGGAATAACCATCTCTCCACCACCACCCTACTCCTCTGCTGGTCGCTCCTACTACTCCTCTCCAGTTGTGGTAGTTCTCGCAAAATGATTCAGCAGATAGCAGGCCATTACCCCCACCTTACTAAGTCGCAGTTCATAGAGCTCTATAGCCAAAAGCAAGAGTACCCCTCCATTGCCGCCCGTGGTAGGGTTTCGCTGAATATTGATCTTCCCGAGAAACAGATCCAGCTGAACGGCATCGGCATACGGTGGTACCAAGCTCCAGGCAAAGGCTTCGAGCTATCCATCCGCCCGATAGGTTTTATGGAGGCAGGGCGATTGACCGTTGCCGACGATACCGTACTGGCACTCGACCGCCTCAATAAGTACTACCTCCTTCAGGAGGAAGCCCATCGAAAACTCTCTAGCTATCTGCCCATCCCAGGCATTGACCCCATGATTTTACAGGCAGTGATTGAGAATAAGCCTTTCAACTTCGTAGAGATCGGCGCTACCGCACTCCGTCGGATGGAGATGAAACAAACCGAGGAGGGTTACCTCTTCTCTAGCCAGCTTCGCCCTGGTGGCAATCAGATCAAACTACTCTTTGACACCGCACTCAACCTCTCCTCAGCCACCATAACCGTGCCAAGGGAAGGGGAGCTACAAGCCACCTACGACCGCTTTACCCACCTCCGTATGGGAGGAGAGATGCGGCCGCTTCCCACCCTTATTCAGTTAGAGTTTAGAGGAGGTCCAGAGCGGTATGGGCTCATACGTTTCGACCTACAAGATATGGAGGAGAGCAAGGCACGCACATGGGAGACCACTCCACCCGCTCAGTATCAGAGGATCTCCCTACAGGATATTTATAAGATCATCCAATCACTATGATGAGTTTGAATAGAGCTGGCCAACTATTGTTTCGCTGTATGGTAGCTTTACTCCTAGTAGGGCTGCTCCCAGGCTACGCCACTGCGCAGCAAAAGTCCAAGGAGGTACAAAAGCTAGAGGCCCGACGCAAGCAAATACAGGCTGAGATAGCACGTGTGGATAAAGCACTACAGCAAACCGCCTCTTCTGCCAAGGAGCAGTTACAGCAGCTCGCTCTCCTTGATGGGCAGATCAAGGACCGCCAAGAGCTGATCACCACTCTTGAGGCAGAGGTACAGGAGACCGACCAGCAACTTTTTACATTAGAGCAGGAGCTCAACCGCCTACAGTCGCAGTTCGATAAGCGTCAAGAAGCCTACGTGAAGTCGCTCCGAGCACTCCAGCGAGGCAGCAACGTGAAGGACCAGCTCCTATTTATCCTCTCCGCCAAAGACTTTGCACAAGGAATGCGGAGGGCGATGTATCTGCGAGAGTATGCCACCTGGCAGAGGAAAGAGGGGGAGAAGCTCAAGGAGCTACGACAAGAGATCGACGCTCAGAGAGCAGAGCTAGAGCAGAGCCGACAGCAGAAGGCACTCCTCCTACAAAGTCGAGAAGAGGAGCAGCGCAAGTTGGAGCAAGATAAGCAAAAGGTGCAAACCAAGGTGAAAGCTCTCAAAGGCGAGGAGAAGAAGCTACGGCAAGAGCTAGCCAAGCAACGCCGACAGGCCCAAGCCCTCAATAGGCAAATCGAAGCACAGATCGCTAAGGAGATACGAGAGGCGGAGGAGGCAAGGCGAAAAGCTGAAGCAGCGAAGCAAAAAGGTAAGTCGACCACCACAACGCAAAGGCGAGCTAAGACCAAAGGGGGATACGCTATGACGGAGGCGGAGACGAAGCTCTCTGCGAAGTTTGAAGACAATCGTGGTCGTCTCCCAATGCCTATCACTGGTGGCGGGCGCATCGTAGGTCACTATGGTGTACAGCAGTATGCCCGATTGAAGCATGTGCAGATCGATAATAATGGCATCGACATCCAAGGAGCTCCTGGTGCCAAGGCAAGAGCGGTCTTTGATGGCGAGGTGACCTCTATCTTTGTGGTAGAGGGCTTCAATACCAACGTGATCGTGCGTCACGGTAATTACCTCACCGTCTACAGCAACCTCACTGAGGTCTATGTCTCTAAAGGGTCCAAGGTCAAGACGGGGCAGGAGATCGGTAAGATCTACTCCGACCCAGAGCTAGGCGGTGCTACCAAACTGCACTTCCAAGTGTGGAAAGAACGAACCAAACTCAATCCAGAGCAGTGGATAAGACGATGAAGATATACCACCATATAGAGGAGATGAAGGCATCGGGGAAGCCCATTGTTGCCACCATAGGACTATTCGATGGGCTACACAAAGGGCATCAGCACCTCATCAAAGCCACTCAGGAGATGGCACACCGTCTCTCCGCAGAGAGCCTAGTGGTCACGATGGATAAGCACCCACTAGCTCTCCTTAGGCCTGATCTTCCTCGCCCACACACCCTCTGCTCAATGGATCAGAAGGAGCGATTGATTGCCCAGCTAGGGGTGGACCATCTACTGATCCTCCCTTTCACCAAAGAGCTGGCAGCCCTCTCCGCCACACAGTTCGCCCAACCCCTCATAGAGCGAGGAGTGATCGGCATGAAGCTCGGCTACGACAATCGCTTCGGCCGAAAGGAGACACCAGCCCTCACCACTCCCCAATTCGATGAAAGGCTTAGCCAGCTAGGGCTACAGATAGAGCGCGTCACCCCCTTCCAGATGGGCGACGCCGTGGTCAGCTCCTCTCGCATCAGAGAAGCGATTGCCCACAACGATCTCTCCACAGCAGAGGCACTCCTCGGACGGCCGTTCAGCATCACCGGCAGGGTAAAAGCAGGCCGACAGATAGGCCGTACCATAGGATTCCCCACCGCCAACCTGATCCCCTACGACCCCTCCCTCACCCTTCCCGAAGAGGGTGTCTACATCTCCGAGGTGCGGCATGGAGATCGTATCTACCCCGCCATGTCGTACTACGGCTCCACCCCCACTATCACCCCCGAAGGCATCCCGCTTAATAGAATAGAGGCCTACCTCCTCGACTTCCAAGGCGACCTCTACGACAAAGAGATCGAAGTCGCCTTCAGAGCCTTCATCCGAGCTGACCAAAAGTTTGCCTCCCTCCAGGAGTTACAGGCCCAACTCCAGAAGGACCTCACCACCACCCGCACCTTCTTCACCCACCACCCCCTCACCCTTTAATGAAATAATGCTATGAGCGAAAAGAAGATAGATATCAAGAAGGCGATACAGAGCAAATACAAAGGCTATCTCCCAGGGTTTCTCTACCGCTGGCTACAGCGATTGATCCACGAGGAGGAGCTCAATCAGATGATGGAGCTACAGCACGAGGTGGGGGGCGTCTCAATGGGGTACAAGATTATGGACTACCTTGGCATCACCTGCGACATCATCGGTGCGGAGCGACTTCCTAAGCCCGAGGAGCGCACCCTCTTCGTTAGCAATCACCCCCTTGGAGGTGCCGACGGGATTATCTACGCCGCCCTACTCGGTGGGCACTATAGTGGGGAACTCAAGATTATGGTCAACGACGTCCTCATGTACGTCTACCAATTCCGAGACACCTTCCTCCCCATTAATAAATATGGTCAGCAGGCACGCCAATCGATCAAACTGATCAATGAAGCCCTGGAGAGCGACCAACAGATACTTACCTTTCCTGCTGGTCTCTGCAGCCGTATGAATAGCGAAGGCAAGGTACACGATACCGAGTGGCTCCCCAGTTTCGTTCGCATGGCAGCACAGCACCAGCGACAGGTCGTACCCCTCTACTTTGAGGGCGAAAATAGCCCACGTTTCTACAAATGGGCGAAGCGAAGAGCCAAGAGTGGTTGGAAGTTCAATGCCGAACTGATTCTACTCCCCAGTGAATTGATCCGTGCCAAGGGGAAGCACTTCCGCATCTACGTAGGCGACCCTATCCCCTACCAAGAACTACCCTCACCCAAAGAGGCAACAGAATTTGCCCGCCAACTAAGGGACAGCCTCTACAACTTTCCACAAAAATACACCGAATAACACATAGACATCCGCATGGGACAGGCTAAAATCATATCACCAATAGACCCTCGAATCATTCGTAGCGAGCTACACGAGCAGTTGATGCTACGCAAAACAAATAGAGCTAAAAACGAACTCTATACTTTCCACGCCAACGAAGCCCCCAATACCATGCTCGAGATAGGCCGACTGAGAGAAGAGGCCTTTAGGGCAGGCGGAGGTGGCACTGGCAAAGCAGCCGATATCGATGAGCTAGACCTCCGACCCAATGGCTACCAGCAACTCGTTGTCTGGGACCCCGAGGCACAAAAGATCCTCGGCGGGTACCGATACATCCTCTGCAAAAACGCCATAGAGAAGCAGCCCGATGGCACCTACGAGACACATCTATCGAGTGGAGAGATCTTCCAATTCGACCCTCTATTTATTAAGGAGTACCTCCCCAAGACCATAGAGCTAGGGCGTAGTTTCGTCACGGTGGAGAACCAAAACACCTCCCTGGATGGCAATAAAAAGAGTCGACTTCCTCGCTCCATCTTTACCCTTGACAACCTTTGGGACGGCCTCGGAGCCCTTATGCTGATCCACGACGATTGCCAATACTTTTTTGGCAAAGTCACCATGTATCAGAGCTACAATACCAAGGCACGCGACCTCATCTACTACTATCTCGATACCTACTTCACCCCAAAGGTTCCACTCGTCACAAGTAAATACCCCATCCAGTACGAGACACCCATCGACCAGCTACAGCAGATCATCACGGGTCAAGACCACAAGAAGGACTACAAGAACATGAGCCAAGCGATCCGAGAGATGGGCACCACGATCCCCCCTCTCGTCAATACTTATATAGGCCTCTCCGAGGCACTGATGGTATTTGGCTCCAGCTACAACCCCTTCTTCGGCGACGTCCTCGAGACCGCCATCATGATACCGATGGAGGAGATCACACCCGAGAAAAAGAAGCGACACATCAATAGCTTTCTCCGTGATGCCCCTCGCACCCTCTCTGGGCGTGTGCTACAGCGGATTAAGCAACGGCTTCGCAAACTCAACCACCACGATGAGCCTACCCCTGAGGAGCCAAAACAAGGACTTCTACCCCACTTATAACCGACAACGGACATTAAATACACATTATATATAATATGACTATCAATCAAATTCAAGACGAAATCATTGCCGACTTTTCACTCCTCGACGATTGGATGGATCGCTACGAGATGATTATAGAGATGGGTAATGAACTAGACCCTATGCCCGAAAGTGAGAAAACACCACAGCACCTTATCGAAGGGTGCCAAAGCAGAGTATGGATCTCAGGAGAGCTAGATGCCGATAACCGATTACAGTTACAGGCCGATAGCGATGCCGTCATCGTCAAAGGCATCATCGCCATGCTCCTAAAAGTACTTAGCGGACAAACCCCGGCCGACATTCTCCATGCCGACCTCTACTTCATCGACAAGATAGGCCTCAAAGAGCACCTCTCCCCTACACGCTCCAATGGTCTCCTCAGCATGGTCCGCCACATCAAGCTCCTCGCCTCCACCCTTCAGTAACCCCTCCCCCAGCACCCCATCACCCAATAGGACCTCCGCAGAGGAGGTCCTATTTGTCGTAGCCCCCGCGTCGGAGGGGCGTCCGATCTGTCCGACCTGTCCGCCTCGTCTGACCTGTCCGACTTGTCCGATTAGGTACCCCCCACCGATTAGGCACCTTGCCCCCCTCCCCATCATTTTCTTAACCTATTTTTTGGCAATCTCGAAAAATTAATATACCTTTGGCTTGTAAGAGCTCTATTTGAGATGTTTTCGCACTGAAACCCACCCTAAATAGAGAGAGATAATAAAAATCAGACACATTAATTGAGATAAACACACACAACCCTAGAGAAAATGAGAAATAGCTCAAGTGTGAGCAAAGAAATAATATTAACGAGAGCAATACAAAACAATTAACAAACAAGTAAATGGTATGAAAAGTAAGATTTTAATGCTTATCTCCCTTTGCCTCCTAACAATAGGTTCGGCATTAGGACAGACCATCACCGTCAAAGGTATCGTCACTGACGAGCGTGGAGACGGAGTCATCGGCGCAACCGTAAGACTTAAGTCCGACGCAACAGTAGGAACCATGACCGGAATGGATGGCGATTTTACCCTAAAAGCTAAGCAAGGCGAGCTAATTATCGTCAGCTATGTAGGCTACAAAACACAAGAGGTAGCTGCAGCACCAACCCTAAGAATCAAGCTAGTGCCCGACACAGAGATGCTAGAAGACGTGGTCGTGGTTGCTTATGGTACTGCAAAGAAGCAATCATTGGTTGGAGCACAGGCCAATGTATCAGCAAAGCAGCTTGAAAACCGTCCAATCACCAACGTTACTAACGCACTTGCAGGTGCCGCTCCTGGTGTTCAATCGGTTTCAGCTCTTGGACAGCCAGGTTCTTCTGCAAAGATAATGATTCGTGGATTTGGGTCTGTAAATGCATCATCTGCTCCTCTATATGTTGTAGATGGATCTATTTACAATGGAAGTCTCGCTGATATTAATCCGCAAGATATTGCAAGCATGTCTATTTTAAAGGACGCAGCAGCAACGGCTCTATATGGGTCATCAGCTGGTAATGGTGTGATTCTCATCACCACCAAATCTGGTAAGCGCGGTAATAGTAGCCCATCATTTACCTTTACCACCAATCAGGGAGCTAGCATGCGTGGGCAGAGCTACTATGAAACATTAGGAGTAAATGAGTGGATTCAAAATAGATGGCTACAATGGTATAATGATGAGCATTACACTAATGGCAGATCTGAAGAGCAGGCAGCATACTGGGCAAACGCTCAACTCCACTATAATGAAAATCTAGCTGTATACAATCCATTTACAGGGATCAAAAATGGAGTGGTTGTAGCTAAAACAGATCCTTTTGTATTGGGCTCTTCTACTGATCAGTCAAAATGGGAGGCTCCAATATACGTAGGCAAGGACGGACAGCTTAACCCTGAAATCACAGGGCTTAAGTGGGGCGATGATCTCAATTGGAACGATGCACTTTTCCGTACTGGCTACAGAGGAGAGTACAATCTAAATGGCTCTTATAGCACAGATAATATGCGTAGCTTCATGTCTATTGGTCATATTATGGAGCAAGGTTATCGCTACTATACTAGTTACCAACGTACATCTGGTAGACTTAACCTAGACTATAAGCCAAATAAGTGGTTAGATTTAGGAGGGAATGTATCATTTGTGAGTGCCGTCAATACAGCACCAAAAAGAAGTTCTGGAAGCTATTCTTCTAACTCTTTCTATTTCGCATCTGGAATAGCACCACACTACCCTATCCATGCACATGATCCCAAAACAGGCGAGCTAATTGTAGACAGCAATGGCAAGCCAGTGTATGACTATTTGCGTGGAAGAAAGTACAACGACAAGTTTAACCCTGTATATGAGGGAGAGCTTGACTTTAGCACTACCACAAGAGATATGCTAACCTCTCGTGGGAATGCTGTTATCACAATAATGCCTGAGCTAAAGTTCACTACCAATATCGCTTATGACCTTGTAAATGAGAAGAACAAACTTAGGTACAACAATATCATGGGTGATCAGCCAGATGGTAGGCTCAGTATCACCACAGCGAGGAGTTATACTTTGACCTTCAATCAACTTCTAGAGTACACTAAGGAGTTTGGTGAGCATAACATTTCTGCACTTATCGGACATGAAAGCTACAAGTATAATTACCAGTACCTCTCTGGAGAGAAGAAGAATATGTTCATTTTAGGTTTGGACGAGTTCGGAAACTTTAGTGAGCAAAGTGATTTAAGTTCATATAGTCACAACTACAGAAAAGAAGGATATTTTGCACGTGTAAATTGGGATTACTCAGACAAATATAACTTCTCTGCATCATATCGCCGTGATGGGTCTTCGAGATTCCATCCAGACAATCGGTGGGGTAACTTCTGGGCTGTTGGAGCAGGATGGCACATTGCTCGTGAAGAGTTTATGCAACCTGCAAGTAGCTGGCTAAATGACCTCAAGCTTAGGGTATCGTATGGACATACAGGTAATGACGCTGTTGGTTCATACTACGCATATCAGACGACCTATGACCTAGGTTTTAACAATTATTCATCAACTGGACTGAAGCTTGGCAACCTAGCAGACCAACACCTTCGCTGGGAGGCTCAAGCCAACTTTGACGTTGCTTTAGAGTTTAGCCTATTTAATAGACTAAGAGGAACTGTTGAATTCTTTAATAAAGAGTCTAGTGACCTTATCTTTGGCAAACCACTTCCTCTTTCTACCACTAGAAGTGAAATTGATACCAACTTAGGTAAAGTTAGGAATGCAGGAGTAGAATTTGATCTAAACTTTGATATCTTTAACTCAAGAGATTTCAGGTGGAGCATCTTTGTCAATGGTACCTCATTTAAGAATAAGATCGTAGCATTACCTGAGGCTAACAAGGAGAAAGGTATTGAGCTTGACTACCACAAGTGGGTAGAGGGAGGTAGCATATACGATTACTACGTTTATGACTTCGTGAAAGTTGATCCAAACGACGGTATGGCCATCTATTCAATAGATAGAGAATTATATCCAGATATTGCCGGCCTTGGAAAGAAGGGAGAAGAGGGAGAGAATTGGACCAAGAATGGCAAGTTTGCTGGTAAAACCTTTGCTGGGAATTCAATACCTGACCTCTATGGAGGATTTGGTACTAACCTCTCTTGGAAAAGCATTGATTTTAACCTAATGTTCTCATACCAAATTGGAGGAAAAACCTTAGACACAGGATATCGTAGCCTTATGGGTCGAAACATTGGTGGCGGTCGTGCTATGCACAAGGATATGCTAAACTCTTGGAAGAAGCCTGGACAAGTAACAAATGTTCCACGTATTGATGCAGGAGTAGCTGGTGAGTATGACAATATGCTTTCTCAAAGGCATCTCATCTCAAGTAGCTCACTCATGCTCAAGAATATAAGTCTGGGATATACTCTTCCTAATGAGTGGTTTGAAGACTATGGTTTTTCCAATGCTAGAGTTTCTGTCGCTGGCGAGAATCTATTCCTACTCTCTAAGAGAAAAGGGCTTAATCCTATGGGACAATTTGACGGTGTTGTAGGTGCAGCAGGTTATGCATTTGCTCGTACCATCACAGCAAGTTTTTCAATAACTTTCTAAGATATTTGAAGACATGAAAAAATATGTATATATAATTGCAGCATTTCTAGGACTTGTTTCTAGTTCTTGCTCAAAGGACTTTCTAGACACGGCACCTACAGATGCTATTAGTAAGTCAACCATCGAAAACTCTACAGATGGGCTATATGGTCTACTCAATGGTATCCATAATACAATGTACCTATTCGATTACTATACCGTAATGGGCAATCCTCAAGGCTTTGGAATTGGATATGGGTCTCTTATGTATAAATTGGACTACTTAGGAGATGACTTTATCAATTCACAGCCTGCCATTTATATGAATATCCACAGATATAAAGATCATACAAATCCTCGTGGAGAACTCAACGAAAGGGCATGGCTATTTAACTACGAGATCATCTCGCATGCAAACCTCCTAATTAATTTAGCAGAGGCCAACAAGGAACTTGCCGTTGAGGATAAAGATGTACTTCTGGGACAAGGATACACTTTTAGAGCTATGGCGTATCATATGCTCGTTCAGTTATTTGGCAAGAGGTATGTTAAAGGGGGTGCCAACGATGGACTGGCAGTGCCATTAAGACTAGATAGTGAAAACATTGAGCCAATGGCAAGAGCAACTGTTAGTGACGTTTATAAGCAGATTGATAGTGACATTGCGAAGGGGCTTGAACACCTTAAAAAAGCACCAGCACCTAAGGGCAATAACGCTATTTCTTATTCGGCTGCATGTGGAATTGCTGCAAAAATTGCACTTACAAAATACGATTATGCTACTGCCGAGAAGTATGCTACTGAGGGAATTAATAAGACCTCTGCCAAGCTTCAAGTAGGCAAAGCACTTCTTGATGGATTTAACAATGTAGGTGCGTCAGAGTGGATTTGGGGATATGCTCAAGCTTCTGATCAAGGTTATGGGTTCTGGGCATATATGGCTCACGTCTCATATAATTTCAATGCATGGCAAATTGGAGGTACCAAGTTTGCGATTAATAGAGATATATATGACAAGATGGGGCCAGAGGATGCTCGTAGAGGCTGGTTTATTTGCATTGATCAGGGAAATCAAATCCCTGAAGATGGAAACAAAGAGCTATTCTCAAACAAATGGGAGTATACTGGGCAACAGATTAAATTCAGGGCAGCAGGTGCTACCAATTCAGATGGTGATATGAATATCATGCGACTTTCTGAGCTTTACTACATCAAAGCTGAGGCAGAAGCACGCCAAGGCAAAGATGCAAATGCACAGAAGACGCTTCAGACCATCATGACCACTCGCGACCCTGAATACAATGCTTCTCAATTTACTGGTCAAGAACTGATTGACGAAGTGATGAGAAATAAGCGAATTGACCATTGGGGTGAAGGACTAAGATTCTTCGATATCAAGAGACTAGGAATAGTATTTGATAGGTCAAAAGCTAGCAACTACAAGTATCTTACGGACGCTGATAAAGAAAACTTCTTTAAGAGAAATAGTGGTCCAAATGCTGTAACGATTCCTAAGACAGTGGACGATCCAGCATGGGAGTTTGCAATTCCATATGATGAGATCAAGGCAGACCCAGCTCTTATCAAGCAAAATCAACTTGCACAATAATTGGCTTACAACTAGTAAGTAGTTATTAATTGATCTGGAGGGTACATTAAAGACATCTTTAATGTACCCTCCTTTCCAAATTATGTTACAGCAAAGTAGTAACTCTCCCAAAACGGGCGTATTGTGGTGGTTTATTATTGTAGTCATCTTTGCGGTTGGAAGTTGTACACGTATTAGATGGCTACGAATTATGCGAGACTTTCCCAAAGCTGTCTTTTTGTAACAATACAGCAAATTAGCATTTTCGCCCAGTAAATCCACTCCACATGCTTGAATGTATTGTTTAAAGTAAGTAAATTTGGGGTAGATATAAATAAATATAAAGTTTGAGTATAGTATGTGTCAGAAGGATAAGAATGTCAAGTTTAGTGTGATTGTAGATGACTACCTTAAGCGAGGGTTTGGTTCTTTCAATAAGAATGACTTTGAGGTATATATATTTAATTGGTTAGTGAATAACAAATACCAAAACAAGTCTGACTTTGAAATAAGCAGAGAACTTCGAATACCGGAATCAAAAATAAAAAGGATGAGATATGAAGCCTCATTGAAGTATGAAAAACTTGAACCAAACGATTATAGAGAACTTCTGCTTCAAGCTTTAAAAAGTGCCAAGTATAGAGAAGGCTCAGCTGAATATAAGATCTCAATGTCTATATCTAACAAAAATCTTCGTCTTTATCTACAAGACCTATTGAATAAAGATGGAAGGTTTTATGATAGCTCCTTTAATGCGAACATCGTGACAATGCCTGTTGCTGACTTGATCTTCGTTCTGGATGAGCTCATAATAACAGAAAGTGATAAAGAGTCTATCATGAATACTATTAAAAACACTATTCCTGAAGGGAAAGCAAAACTACCAAAAACCGTATCAGAAAATTTGAAAGAATTAGGAAAGGATGCCCTACAAGATTTTGCGACAAAGATTATTGGGGTGAATACATCCGATAAAATAAGGGATTTAATTTCAAAAGCAATCATTAATAATCAAGGAGCAAAAAAGTGTTCAGCTAACTCCACCAAGACCACCTCTTGACCTCGTCTAATAGAATTATACTGATCTCCAATGCCTATCTTGTCCAAGTCCAGTAGGTTCTAGAGATATAGCCCTAGTTAAAGCAAGCTCCGACTAAAGATGAAGACATCTTCAGCCGGAGCTATTTTAGATTAATTTGTTAGGGAATACTAGGGTCAACGGATTGTTTCGATGAAAAGGCTACTAACTTCGTCGGTCACCAGTATGGAGGCTAATAATGGGTAAAAGATTGGTGTAGGAAGTGTTTTTGTTTGGCACGAGAAGTGATTTGGTTTGGTACGAGAAACAGAAATGCTTCGTGCACCAAATCTTAGGATCTCGGCAGAGGTCCCTCAAAGAAAGGCTGTTGCACGGAGTCATAATCATCAGCCTCTGGTGGAGGTAGCAGAATGGATGAGATGCAAGGCGCTGAAGTTGATCAGAACTGCTCATTCGTGTGTGGTTTGCCTGACCAACGTAAGGACCACTCACTCGAAAATTCGATGCTATTTGGTATAAAACACATTAGAAATTTGCGCGTCTGAGATATTAAATTTACATTTGCATACAATGGTATGGCGGACTATGGATAAAATAAATTAGGTATTTATACCAAATGTCGATAGGGATGAACGGATTGGGAGTTCATTTATCCATCAACTTATGAAACAAATAATCAAATTAGCAGAATTGATAAGTACAGATATTCGCTCGCGAAACAATGCCAAGCGAATAACTGAAATCATTGATTGCGACAAAGACTATCTACTTGACTTAACGGGAGTAGAGTTTATATCTCGCTCATTTTCGGATGAGCTCTGTAGCATTATTGATTCGTATAATAACATATCGGTCGATGAGGCATCAATGTCAGAAGAAGTTCATAGCATTTATAAAATAGTTAATGGTAGTAGGCAAACCAAAAAAGATAGGAAAAACACTACAAACAAGATTACGGTGCTGAAAACTCCTGAAGAGGTTTCCAGCTACTTTGCCACCTTTTAACTATGTGGGTTCCTGATTAGGTTGTCCGACCCCTCCGCCGGGGTCGCAAGGGTATTTTACACCTATCTATACACAGGCCTTCGGCACTACGTGCCTTGACCTGTGCCAATTTAGCACGGACCTCTGCCGAGGTCCCCAAGAAGCACCCGACAGGGTGCCATTCAGATAGCCCCTGCGTCGGAGGGGCAAACGCCCCCGAACGACCAGCGGGGGAAATGGCACACAGTATAATATACGACCCATGTGGTCGCACCAACCCATCCAAGTGCGACCACAAGGGTCGAAGGATAAACCGCACCACCTTTCCCGCGAGTCTTCGGCTCTGTGAGCCTTGACTCGGGGCTAGCTGAGTGGCACCCTCGCGGGTGCTTCCCAACCTTATCCGATCTGTCTGACTCGTCCGACCTGTCCGATAGAGGTACCATAGAGAGGGGGAATAGTTATCCAGGGAAAGTATTTGTGGCTAAGGAATTTATTGGTATCTTTGCGTGCCGATTATTATCAATGAGAAGATGATTTGCAGTGAGAAGGTAGCGGGTACCCACCCTTGTAATAAGGGTATGATTAGCACTCAAGACGCCCACTATCAATGCACATTGCAAGCTTCTAGATTGATTGTAAAACAAGAAAACAAAGTAAATAACGTGGATACTTTGAGTTATAAGACCATCTCTGCCAACAAAGCAACTGCGCAGAAGGAATGGGTGGTAGTGGATGCCACGGGGCATTCAATGGGTCGCCTAGCTAGTGAGGTAGCTAAGATTTTGAGAGGCAAGCACAAGGCTAGCTTCACTCCTCACGTAGACTGTGGCGACAATGTGATCATTATCAATGCCGAGAAGGCAGTACTTACTGGTGCAAAGTGGACCGAGCGCACCTACCTTAGCTACTCTCTCTACCCAGGTGGGCAGAAGGAGATGTCGCCTGAGCGTATGGTGAAGGTACGTGGCTGGGAGGCACTTTACCGCAAGGTGGTAAAGGGTATGCTCCCTAAGAATCGCCTTGGTGCGAAGCTCCTCAACAACCTCTATGTATATGAGGGACCAGACCACAAGCATGAGGCACAACAACCTCGTACTATTGAAATCAAAACCAGATAAGTAGAAAGATTAAGACATGGAAATTATCAATGCTTTAGGCAGAAGAAAAGCGGCTGTAGCACGTGTCTATCTACGTGCTGGTAGTGGCAAGATCACGATCAATGACAAGGAGATAGAGTCTTACTTCCCCAACCCACTACTACAATTTGTAGTGCGTCAGCCACTAGCTAAGCTAGGGGTAGAGGGTCAGTACGATATCAAGATCAACCTCAAGGGCGGTGGCTACACTGGTCAGAGCGAGGCAGCTCGTCTGGGTATTGCTCGTGCACTTGTAAAGATCAATCCTGAGGACAAGGCTGCACTCAAGGCAGAGGGCTTCATGACCCGTGACCCACGTGCAGTAGAGCGTAAGAAGCCAGGTCAGCCAGGTGCTCGTCGTAAGTTCCAGTTCTCTAAGCGTTAATGCTTTCAGAGGGCTACCTTTCGGCACATTATTAGAGAAGAGAGTATTTCGTTTAGTATCTAAGCTCGGGAGATGGCGGGCCGCACGGTCTACCCTACTCACCCTGCTCGAGGTCAAGACGATTGAAGAATGTAAACGATTTAGAGAATAGACACTATGTCAACAAGAGTAAATTTTGACCAGCTGCTAGAAGCTGGCTCGCACTTCGGTCACCTCACCCGTAGGTGGAACCCAGCGATGGCTCCTTATATCTTTATGGAGCGTAATGGCATCCACATTGTAGACCTTCACAAGACTGTAGTGAAAGTAGATGAGGCCGCTGAGGCTCTTAAGAAGATGGCACAGCAAGGTAAGACCATCCTCTTTGTAGGAACCAAGAAGCAGGCACAAGAGGTGCTAGCAGAGAAGGCTCAGGAGTGCGGTATGCCTTATGTAACTGAGCGCTGGCCAGGTGGTATGCTCACCAACTTCCCTACCATCCGCAAGACGGTAAGTAAGATGGACAACATCGATACCATGATCAGCAATGGCACTTTTGAGAACCTCTCAAAGCGTGAGAAGCTACAGATCACTCGTCAGCGTGAGAAGTTGGAGAGAAACTTTGGCTCTATCAAGGATATGAAGAGTATCCCTGGGGCACTATTTGTAGTGGATGTATGCAAGGAGCACATCGCGATCCGCGAGGCACTTCGCCTAGGGATTCCAATCTTTGCTATCTGCGATACCAATGCCAATCCTAAAAACATCGACTATGTGATCCCTGCTAATGACGATGCTACCACTTCTATCGAGGTGATCGTAGGTGCTATGGCAGAGGCGATCAAGGAGGGTGCTATGGAGCGCAAGATTGCTAAGGCCGATGAGAAGGCTGCAGCACAGCAGGCTGAGGCAGAAGGCGAGGAGAGCACTGGACGCCGCCGTGGTGGCAGAGGTGTACGCCGTGAGCGTATCAAGCGTGAGGATAACGACGCTATGAACGCACGCCTAGCTGAGAAGTTTGCCAATAAGGAGTCCGATGAGGATGCTGAGTAAGGTGATTGGAGACTAAGACCAAGCATTAGACGACAGCCCAAGGACTTTGGACAATAGAGCAGCACCTCCATGCCCCGTAGAGCAATCAATACTCCTAGGGCTAGGAGGTGCTTTTTTTGAGACTAAGAATTAATTTATTACGATAAAGAAAGAATATTATGGCAGTAACGATGCAAGACATCAAGCACCTTCGTGACCTCACTGGTGCTGGTATGATGGACGTAAAGAAGGCTCTTGAAGAGGCTGGTGGCGACCACGATAAGGCGATCGAGATCCTACGTAAGAAGGGTCAGGCGATTGCAGCAAAGCGCTCGGACCGCGAGGCAGCTGAGGGCTGTGTACTTACCCACACTGAGGGTGGCGTGGCTACCCTTGTGGCTCTAAAGTGTGAGACCGACTTTGTGGCTAAGAATGAGGACTTCGTAGCTTTGACTCAAAGCATCCTCAATAAGGCTGTGGCTGAGAAGCCTGCTAACCTTGAGGCTCTTCTAGCTCTTGAGATAGATGGTCGTACCATCGAGGCTCTGATCACCGAGCGCTCTGGCGTAACTGGTGAGAAGATGGAGCTAGGTGCTTACGAGCAAATCTCTGCCCCTGCAGTAGCAGCTTATGTACACGCTGGTAATAAGCTAGGTGTGATCGTGGGCTTCAATGAGAACCTTGATGGCGAGCTAGCAAAGGAGATTGCTATGCAGGCAGCATCTATGAACCCAATCGCAGTAGACGAGGCTGGGGTACCTGAGAGCATCAAGCAACAGGAGCTGGAGATCGCTATGGACAAGGCACGCCAGGCTGGTAAGCCTGAGAACCTTCTGGAGCGTATCGCTCAGGGCTCTCTATCAAAGTTCTACAAGGAGAACACCCTCCTAAAGCAGGAGTTTGTATTCTCTGAGAGCAAGAAGTCGGTAGAGGAGACGCTTCATGAGGCTTCTAAGTCACTTACTGTAACTGACTTTAAGCGCTTCAATCTCAACCAAGACTAATCCGACTGAGGAAATAGTATTGCGGACGCTTAGGGGATAACCCTAGGCGCCCGCTTTTTTTGTGACTGGTGTGTGGGGGGGTGTGGTACCTTTATCGGACAAGTCGGACAGGTCAGACGAGTCAGACAGGTCGGACAACCAATAGATAAAGAGAATGCCACTCCGTGCAACAGCCTCCTAAAAAGCACCCTCGCGGGTGCTTCCCAATCCTGTCTGATCTGTCCGACTTGTCTGACTCGTCCGACTTGTCCGAAAAAAACTCCAATTACTGTGGTAACAGAGCAATTTCTGAGGCTTCATTTACCACATATAAATCGTTGGGCTAGTAGGACAAAAGTTTAGTTGCAACTAAGCGATCGGCGAGATGCAACTAAGCAAATGACGAGTTGCAACTAAGCGATTGCTTAGTTGCAACTCAATTTTCGCCATGTTGGCACCACTGATTATCAATGGGTTACGAAGGCCATAAAAACACCACTTGACACCCTCACTTTCGGAGCATCGGACACCATAATTTATATGGAATAGCAGGGGTTACACATTAGAAAGTTCTTGCCGTATGGTTATTAGGCATCTATGTGTAAAGACTTCCGCGAGGAGGTCATTCATGGTAAGACTCTTTCTAATGCGTACCCCCTGGGTATATGGTCCCCTAGAGTGCAACAGTCTCTCAATTTATAGTATCTTTGTAGCTGTATGAAATTTGAGATAGTACATAGCGATAAAGGCTCGTCGGCACGAGCGGGAGTGTTGCACACGCCACATGGCGAGGTGCATACGCCTATATTTATGCCGGTTGGCACGGTGGGGAGTGTGAAGGCGGTACATGCGTGGGAGCTACAGAAGGATATCCAAGCGGAGATTATCCTCGGGAATACCTACCATCTGTACCTTCGCCCTGGCACAGAGATTATCCGCGGTGCGGGGGGTATTCAGAAGTTTAATAGTTGGGAGGGACCGATGCTCACCGATAGTGGCGGGTTTCAGGTCTTTTCACTTGCCGATAGCCGAAAGATCACTGAGGAGGGGGTGCAATTTCAGAGCCATATTGATGGTTCACGTCATCTCTTCACCCCTGAGCGGGTGATGGATATCCAGAGGGAGATTGGTGCTGATATCATCATGGCTTTTGATGAGTGCCCTCCTGGTGACTGCGATTGGCGGTATGCTCGGCAGTCGCTCGACCTCACATTGCGTTGGCTAGAGCGATGCCATAAACGATTATCTGAGACCGAACCGCTTTACGGCTACCCTCAGAGCCTTTTCCCCATTGTACAAGGGGCTGGCTTTAGCGACCTCCGAAGGGAGTCGGCAGAGCGTGTGGCGGAACTAGGGGCTGATGGCAACGCCATTGGTGGTCTCAGCGTGGGGGAGCCTACGGAGGTGATGTACGAGATGATAGAGGTGGTGAATGAGGTACTCCCTAAGGACCGCCCTAGATACCTGATGGGGGTGGGAACGCCCGCCAATATCCTTGAGGGGATAGAGCGTGGGGTGGATATGTTTGACTGCATCATGCCTACCCGTAATGGGCGTAATGGTCAGCTATTTACTTGGCGTGGCACTATGAATATGCGTAATGAGAAGTGGAAAGACGACTACTCACCACTCGACCCTGAGGGGACGAGCTATGTAGACCATACCTATAGCAAGGCGTATGTACGCCATCTGATTAAGTCGGATGAGCTACTGGGGCTTCAGATTGCAAGTATCCATAACCTTGCTTTTTACCTCGACCTAGTGAGGCAAGCACGCAAGCATATCATTGAGGGCGACTACCCTCAGTGGAAGGCGAGTGTACTCCCCGAACTACAGCAAAGACGATAATCCAATCCATTGACGATGAAGCAAAAGGGTAGACATCTATTGGAGCGTTTGGGGGTGAAACGAATCGACCGATACATCATTAGTCGCTTCCTTGGTACCTTCCTCTTTGCACTGATGCTAATACTCATCATCATTGTGGTGATCGATATTCAGGAGAAGATGGAGGAGTTCCTCAATCCTGCCCTACCCTTTATGGATATTGTGTGGTACTACATCGCCTTTATCCCCTACTATGCGTTGCTCCTCTCACCGCTATTCATCTTTATCACGGTGGTATTCTTTACGAGTAAGCTGGCAGCACGCTCCGAAATCATTGCGATGCAGGCGGCGGGGATGAGCTTCAATCGTATCCTCCGCCCTTACTTCATATCGGCAGCGATTATTGCGGTGGTCTCCTTTATATTTAGTGCATGGATTATCCCCAACCTCAATGTGATTCGCATCGACTTTACCAACACGTGGGTCAAAAACAAAAAGGTGGAGATGGACCAAAACATCCAAGCGGCAGTGGCACCGGGTGAGGTGGTCTACTTCAGCACCTTTGATGCGAGAGAAAATATGGGCTACAACTTCTCACTACAGAAGTTTGAGGAGAATACGCTCACTAGTCAGCTCACCGCCCAGCGGATTGCCTATCACAGTGATAGCCTCTACCATTGGACGGTCTACGACTACCATATCCGCACTTTTGATGGGCTCAAGGAGCACAATGAGTACGGCGACCAACTGGATACCCTCTTGATCCTCACCCCAGCAGACCTTCTGATCTCTAGAGAGGATGGCGAGCAGCTCACTAATGCCGAACTGAGCCACTACATAGAGCAACAAAAGAAGCGTGGGGTGGGCAATATCCAGAGTTTTCAAGTGGAGTATCACCGGCGATATGCCTCGATTCTTGCCGCCTTTATTCTTACTCTTATTGGGGTTTCCCTTTCGGCACGTAAGGTAAAGGGAGGGCTGGGGGTCAACATGGCTATCGGCTTGGCACTCACTTTTGTCTATATTCTACTCTTTACCATTTCCTCTGCCTATGCGGTGAGTGGAGAGCTCACACCACTGATGGCAGCGTGGCTTCCCAATCTTATTTACACTCCTATTGCCCTCGGTCTCTACCTCAAGGCACCTCGCTAATGTAGGTCTATGCAGTACCCTCTCTACCTTAGCATACTAGTTCCCCTCCCTCTCAAGCAACCTATTTTCACTTACGTATACGAAGCGGACAGCCTAGAGGAGCCACAACTGGTGGGGCGGTTGGTGACTGTACCTTTTGGCACCAAGAAGTGCTACACTGGCTTAGTAATGGCACAGCAACATACCGCACCTGAGGGGCAGCATCGGCTGAAGCCGGTATTGCAACTACTCCCCTATCCGCCCATTCCGCCCTATATCATAGAGCTTTGGCAGTGGGTGGCCAATTATTATATGTGTAGCTTGGGAGAGGTGCTGACGGCTGCTATTCACCAAAGTTTCCGACCCGATGGCACGCAGGGAGAGGAGCCTAGGAAGGCAACGCTTATGCTGAGGGGGTGGCTCCCCTCGGAGCGACTGATGAGCGATGCCCACTTCAGGGGCTACCTAGAGGGACAATTGAAGAGTGGCACGGCCGCTGAGAAGGCACTCCAAAAGATACTCACCAGCTACCAAAAGGGCGATAAGCCTCCGATGAGTCTGCAAGACCTTGCTGAGTGGTTGGAGACCTCTAGCTACACCATCAATAAGCTACGTAAAGTGGGGGCGGTAGAGGAGTGCGAGGTCTTGGCTAGTACCCTCAATAAGGGGGTGACTCTCCCTATCCACAAAGTGGGCGACCCGCTCTCTAAGTTGATCTCTATCGGCAGCTCACGCATCGCACTTGTCCATTGCCCTAATAGCCGAATTGAGGAGCGTATTCCCTACGACTACCTTCTCCAAGAGGTGGCAAAGGGGAAGCAGGTGCTCCTCCTGCTACCTAATATAGAGATACTAAAGCAGTTGCTCCCTGAGCTACAAAAGCAATTTGGAGTGCAGCTCTACCGCTATTTCTCTACCGCGACGGAGAAGGAGCGACGCACCACGTGGTTCTCTGCCCTCTCTGGGGAGGGTGGCCTTTACATAGGATTGAGGGCGGCCGTTTGGCTTCCTTTTGCTTCGCTCGGGTTGGTGGCTGTGGTTGATGAGGAGGATAGGGGCTACCGACAGTATGAGCCGGCACCCCGCTTTACCGCTACGCACGTGGCATTGATGCTGGCTCACTTTGCCAAGGTAGAGACTCTCCTAGTGAGTGCCACCCCCTCGGTAGAGAGCTACACACTGGCACTACAGCAGAAGTATAGCTTTGTGACCTCCTCGCACACTCCGCCCGAGGTGCGACTACAGACAGTCTGGATGCCAAAGGCGTTTGAGGATAATAGTGTGCAAGGGCGGATGCTCTCCTTTCAGATGATCGGGGCTATCCGAGAGGCGATAGATGAGGGGGGGCTTGCTCTTCTCCTCTATCAGCGTAAGGGTTTTGCCCGAAGTGCTACTTGCCCGAAGTGCCAAGCCTCGCCCAAGTGCCCGCATTGCCATACGACGCTACGGTATATGGAGCAATCGCGTATGCTGGTGTGTGGTCTCTGTGGCTTTTTCCAACCATTGCCAAGTCACTGTCCGGAGTGCGGGGCTGGAGGAATGCAGTTAGTCGGCACTGGGATAGAGCGACTTCGCCGTGCCATGGAAGAGCTATTCCCTGGAGTGGCGATCAAGATGGCGGAGGAGGTGGATCGGAGGTCGAAGCTACCTTCGGTGATTCTTTCATCGAGTTACCAGCCCCCTCAGGAATACCTGAGCAAAGCAACTACCATCGGGTGGGTGCAGCTGGACCTCCTCTATGCGCTCTCTGACTACCGTGCCAATGAGCTCACCTTTCGCTACCTGATGCAGAGCCGCAATGAAGCTCCTATGCTCAAGCGAATGGTGGTACAGCACTTTGCCACAGCACCCAATGCCCTCACCGCCTTTGAGCAAAACGACTATCAGCAGATGCTCGACTTTGAGCTGGAGGAGCGACACA
Source organism: Porphyromonas somerae (assembly GCF_022845615.1). Classification (NCBI taxonomy): domain Bacteria; kingdom Pseudomonadati; phylum Bacteroidota; class Bacteroidia; order Bacteroidales; family Porphyromonadaceae; genus Porphyromonas; species Porphyromonas somerae. The sequence continues at coordinate 2,285,041 of NZ_AP025559.1, forward strand.
GCATACAGCTTCCCCCATTCTCCCGCCATATTGATATCTACTTTGAGAGTGCGGCACAAAGCCAAGCCTACCAACTCGCCACTACTGCAGCGACCATTCTTCAGAATAGACTGCCCGATGCTACTACCCTAGGTCCAGCACCTATGCCAGTACATAAAAAGGCAACCGCCATCGGCTACAAGGTGACCCTGCTGGCACCTCTACAGCTCTCCTCCCTACAGCTTCGTGAAGCGATTCATCAGCTCATTGACCCGCTTCTCCAAGAATATAGAGGGCCTAAGATGAATTGCTACTACGATGTTGATCCTCTTTAGTGTATCATTAGGCACAACAGTAGGGCAATGTGCCATATTATATAGATATTAAGTAAGTTTTGTGTATCTTTGCTCGGTAATAGGATTATATAATATTTTTTCCACAACAAATAGAAATATGAGAATGAAAAGATTATTTGGACTAGTAGCCGCAGGGCTAATGGGTCTAGGCTTTCTACCAAGTGCCAATGCACAGGTAGATGGCGTAAACTTCACACTTTCACCAAACGTATCATACAACTGGTGGAATCAAAACATTGCACTTAAGAACTCTCCTTTCTATGGACTTCGCCTCGGCGTTGGCTTTGGCCCTTATGTAGAGTTGAGAGGAACCTTTGAGAAGTCTGTTAACCTCAAGAATACGCTTAAAGACAAGAATTGGAACATCCTTAACGAGGATGCTCTCAATAAGCTTGATGGAATGCAGTTTGACATCACTCGCCTAGGTGGTGAGCTGAAGTTCAATATCCTAAGTAGCAACTATAGCATCGCTCCATACCTTACTGTAGGTGGTGGTGTGCAAATGCTTAACTACAACCCATTTGACACAAAGAATGGGGTTGTAGAGGATGCTAAGGAGACTGAAAAGCAGATCTATCTAAGTGCTGGTGCTGGTGTACGCTTCAATCTTTCTGAGCGTATCGCACTTTCACTAGAGGGTCGCAACACTCAGTTCAACCTTGATAAGGTAGACTATCTACTCAATCCAAACGTTGATGATAAGGCAAAGCGTTGGGGCAACTGGTCAGCTATCGCTTCTCTTGATATCACCCTTGGTGGTATGAGTGGTTACAGCGATGCTAGCCGCCAATACAGCAACCTCTTTGAGGATGGCTTCCGCGGCGTGAAGTTTGTCCTTGAGCCAGGTATTATGTATGCTGACTTCCACGATAAGCTCAACCGTGCAGACCAATTCTTTATCGGAGGTTCTGCAGGTCTTGACTTCTCTTCACTGATTGGCTTGAGAGCTTTCTACTACCAAGCTACAGAGCAGCCAGATAAGCCTAGCTTCAAGTTCAATAAGGATCTGAAGATGTATGGTGCTAACTTGCTATTCCGCCTCAATCAACCACGTGGTATCGTACCTTACCTTACCCTTGGTGCTGGTTACCTAGATGATAAGGGCTTGATCCCAACTGATCCAGATAGACCAACCTCAAACACTGATCCAGAAGAGCGCTTTGATGTTCACAACCTATTCCTAATGGGTGGTGCAGGCGTAGAGATTCCATTCTCTAAGTACGTAGCCCTCTTTGGTAATGTTAATGCCCTTCTTTCTAACAACGAGGCATCTAAACTCAAGAACGTAGAGGTAGGTGACATCTACACTAGCCTTATGTACAATGCAGGTGTGCGCATCAACCTTGGTCGCTCAGCTTATGAGCCAATGATCAACATCAATGGCAACGAAGAGAGCCTTAACGACCGTGTAAATGATACCCGCAGCGAGGCTCAAAAGCAAAGCGGCCGTCACACCATCTTCCAAAGAGAGAGAGTACGTGGTGGCGAGATGATGACTAAGCAGCAGTTTGAGGAGATGGTAGATCGTATCCTCTACAAGATCCGCAGCGAGGAGAGTGCTCGTGCAGCTAAGTTCTCTGACTCTGAGATGGATATCATCGTAGCAGCACTTAACAGCCAAAACCCACAGGGTGCACAGGTAGTAGCTACTAACGACCCTGTAGCTAACCAGCAATTGGTTAATGAGATGCGTCGCCTAGTAGATCGTATGGATCGCCTAGAGGGCAAGACTACTGCACAGACCAACGTAGTACCTGTACAGAGAGTTGACCCACTTGTAACGACTCCAACTACTGTAGTTAACGGTGCTACCACCACTACTACAGCTACTACTACTCACGCTAAGAACAACTTCCTTAAGCTTAACCGCCTTGCAGTGCTCACTGGTGCCAACTTTGGTGAGGGAACTCAATGGATGGTAGGTATGCGTGGTTACATGCAGATCTCTGATACCGACCTTGACTTCGTACCTGAGCTGATGGCTGGCTTTGGCAAGAAGGGTGGTTTCGACCTCAGCGCCAATGTAATCTACAACTTTAAGATCGCCGACTCTGTAGTAGATCCTTACGCAGGTCTTGGTCTTGGTCTTTACAGCCACGGTGTTGGCCTTAAGTTTGGTCCAAACTTCATCGCTGGTGCCAACTTCAAGCTGAATAAGTCTGGCGAGCTATTTGCCGACTACACTGCAAGAGGTCTATTCAAGAATAATCAGATTGCTGTAGGTTATCGTTTCGTATTCTAATCAATCACCATTAGGAAAACGAATGATGAGAAAGAGTAATTTAATCTCCTCAGCAGTAGCTACTCTACTCCTAGGCATTGGTCTACACGCCAATGCCCAGGACGTAGTACTCACCCAGCAGGTGACACAGAGTGGCGACACTGTGACCATCATTGAGAATGCACCTCGCACTACCGACACACACTCGGTAGATCAGCAGGTGTGGGACATGATCAGGTCCACTGAGGGATACGATTCGATACCCGATGATGCTCTCTTGCCAATCACTCAAGATCAGGCAGAGGAGCTCATCACCAAGCTGATACTAGAGGCTCGCAAGCCCTATGTAGAGGCTGCCTACCGCGACTCCGTGGTACGTGCTTTCAAGGTAGAGACGCTCAAGCGTCGTGCCTTGGACCAAGCACTAGCACGCACCTTCAATGAGCCACTGGAGCGTCGTCTCGACCAAATGGAGCGCCTACTCTATGCGCTTCTCCTTACCCGTGGCGACCTTAGCCCAGAGGTGATCAATCACCTGCTTGGCGGTAATATGCTACCACAAGGTGCTATCCAAAAGACCGATACTGTGCCAGCTAATCAGCTAGCAGGGCGTCGTGAGCCAGTCACTCCAGATGAGGCCATTGCCCTCAAGGGTGGTCTCAATAATAAGGAGATAGACCTCTACATGAGCGTTGCATACTTCGGTTTTGATAGTAGCAAGCTAGATAGCGAGGCCATCAAGACACTTGACAACGTAGTGGAGTGGATGAAGGAAAACGACCTCAGGGTATCCCTTCGTGGATACGCCTCTCCAGAGGGCAAGATGAGCTACAATAATAAGCTCTCTGGCCGTAGAGTAAATGCAGTGGCAGACTATATCACTAGCAAAGGAATTGCACGCGATCGACTAGAGGTAATCCCCTCTGGCATCGACTCCATGAAGGATACCAAGAGTAAGTATCCAAAGGGACGTCGCGTAGAGATTCGCCCAATCCTTTACTAATTAATAAGCTAATTATATGACAAAGGCGGTATCACCTCGTGTGGTACCGCCTTTTTTTTGCAACCACATCTAATCACAAACGAGACAGTTGCACGAAAGCGATCTGCTTCGTTGCTTTCGGAATTCGGGCTAGGTCACGTACGCGAGTACGCTCCCTTCGCCCTCATCCTCAGCGCCTTGCATCTCATCCTTCGTGCAAAGTCTCAGCACATTTTAGTAAATGTGCGAGAATAGCACTTCGTGCAACATTCACAAACTATGCTAAAATGTAATATACTTCCAAATAAAATGGGTATATTTGAGAATAGGTAATTAGTAACCCATTAAGACGTATGCTTATGAAAAAGAAATTCTTTAACGCGAAAATCTATCGGAATAGTTCTGCAAGTGAGATCATCGTGGAGAACGGTAAGATCACTCAGATCGGTACCAACCTTCCCAAGTGCGATGAGGAGATAGACCTCAATGGCAAGTTTGTATTGCCACCCTATGTAGATCCACACCTTCACCTAGACTACGTCTACACTGTCTCCGAGATGGAGGGGCTGGGAGCAGCTTCGGGCACACTCTTCGAGGCGATAGAAAACTGGCCAAAGTACAAAGCCACCATGACCATTGATGGCGTAAAGCGACTAGCTCGTAAGGGTATTGAAGACGAGGTATCACAAGGAGTGCAATTTATCAGAGCACAGACCGACGTTACAGACCCTAAGTTCACCGGGTTCAAAGCCATCATGGAGCTCAAGGAGGAGATGAAAGACATTGTTGACATCCAAGTAGTAGCCTTCCCTCAAAATGGCATGTACACCTACAAAGGTGGCAAGGAGCTAGTAGAGGAGGCTCTAAAGATGGGTGCCGATGTGATCGGTGGCATTCCTCACTACGAGCCAGCACGCGAGTTTGGCGAGAAGTCTATCCACGACATTGTAGAGCTAGCCATGAAGTATAATGTACTCATCGACGTACACTGCGATGAGACCGACGACGTCATGGCACGCTTTGTGGAGATTCTCAACGCCCTTGTCTACCTTGAGGATTATGGTGAGAAGACCACCGCTAGCCACACCTGCTCCTTTGGTTCGGCCGATAACTCCTACGCTTATAGGATGTTTGATATGTTTAAGCGTAGCAAGATGAACTTCATCTCCTGCCCTACCGAGAATGCGTATCTACAGGGTAGGCAAGACACCTATCCAAAACGCCGTGGCCTTACTCGTATCAAGGAGTTTATGGAGATGGGCATCAACATTGCATTGGCCCAAGACTCTATCAATGACCCTTGGTATCCACTTGGTAGTGGTAATATGATGAACATCCTTGACAATGCTATCCACCTATCACAGTACGCTAGCCCTAAGGAGGTAGAGACTGCCTTTGATATGATCACCTACAATGGTGCTAAGTGCTTGAATATCCACGACCAATACGGTATAGAGGTAGGCCGCGATGCCAACTTCATCGTGCTGGATGGCGATAGCGCTTGGGATTGCATCCGCCGCCGTGTAGGCGTACTCGCTTCTGTACGAAAGGGCGAATTCCTATTCAAGAAAAAGCCTACTGAGTACGAGGTACCCTTCAAGATGTAAGGCCCTCCACAATAGATCAATTAAAAAGCTACCCTCAAGTGTTGAGGGTAGCTTTTTTAGTTTGATAAGAATGTCACACGACGGCAAACTACAGCCTCATCTATGGTATGGATTTGTCCGAACCACAAGGGGTCGTAGGGTAAGGAGGGGATGGCTTCGTAACCTCCGAGTCGTTCGGGGCATACGCCCCCTCCGACTCAGGGGAATACGGCAATCTTCCACCCACCTCTACGACCTCCCTTTGTGGGAGGTCAGACAATTTGGACTGGGAAGAGTTCAATAAAGAGCAATGAAAAAAGCTACCCTCAGCTGTTGAAGGTAGCATTTTTGTTAGTTAAAACCACAGGCTTATCCGATAGGTCGCAGAGTGTGCTTTGCGAAGAAAGAGATGAGTATCCCAGGTACCGCCATTATCACAGCGTACCAGAGCAAGCTCAACGCCCCATAGCTGAGCAATAGCGTGCCAGCAATAGCTGTAGTGATCATAATCGAGAGATTAAACATACAAGACTGCACCGACATCGCCACATCCTTACCATGCTCCACCTGATTGCCCACAGCCGCCTGGAAAAGCGTCACAAGTGGACCAAAGGAAAGCCCCCACATGAAGAAGGCAAGGTGCGAAATACCAACCGTCCCCTTAAAGAAGTAAAAGAGCAACATCGCCACGGCCAGGAACGCAAACATCAGCACCGTCAGCTCCCTCAGGTAATGATCAATATACTTCGTCGCAATCACAATAGAGATGAGCGACCCAATTCCAAAGACCAGCAAGGCCACCTCTACCCCGCCACTAATACCGATCTCGGCTACCAACTGGGTAATATAGGTGTAGACCCCATAATGCCCACAAACTCCAAGTAGCGTGAGGAGTATAATGAGCAAGATAGACTTATTCTTCAGCATCGCAAAAGGCGAAGTGCTCGAGGTGAGCTTCTCACCAGGCGTCGAAGGTAGTATCACAAGCGATAGCAGAGCAATCAAAGCTACCAATGCCCCCAAGACGATAAACTCAATACGCCAACCAAAGCGGTCGCCAATAGAAGTCATCAATGGCATCCCTAGGCTAATTCCTAGCGTATTACCCGCCATAATGACCGCCACAGCCTTACCTTGGTGCCCTGGCTCCACCAGTCGCATCCCAAAGGCTGCAATCATCGGCCACATCACACCGGCACAGATTCCGCCGAGGAAACGAAGGCCTAATATAACGTAGTAGTTATGAATAACCCCAGAGAGTATATTGCATACTGCGAAGCCCACCAGCAAAAGTAATAGTAAATTCTTGCGATTAAAGCCCACCGTGGCAGATATAAGCGGAATACCGAAGATAGCCGACGCCAAGGCATACCAGCCCACCATTCGGCCACCCTCCACCTCATTAATTCCCAAATCGCCCATAATCTGCTGCAACACTCCAGAAGGGAGTAGCTCCGACAGAATTCCCACAAAGGTAACCGACGACATCAAGATCATCAAGACCCAAGGGAAAGCACCTACAGATTTCTTTTCTTGTACCATATAGTAAATATTTAAAGGTTTACACCTCTAAAGATACCCATTTAGATTGGTATAGAAAAGAAAACAAGCAAGAAAAATTAATAGATAAGTTAAGAGCTCTCATAGGGGGTATCATTAGGAAGGTCTTACCATGTGGAATTCATTAGAGCGTCTATGGGAAAAGGACCTCGGCAGAGGTCCGTGTTAAATAGGCACAGGTCAAGGCACGTAGTGCCGAAGACCTGTGTATAAAGAGGGACAAAACACATTTTCGACCCCGGTTGAGGGGTCGGACAACCTCATCTAGGTCTGACCCCTCGGCCGGGGTCATGTAGGTGGGTGAATATGCTCCTTGTACACAGGTCGTTCGGGGCTAACGCCCCTCCGACCTGTGCCTATTTAAGAGGGACCTCTGCCGAGGTCCTACCGGTCTATTTCTTATGTATAAACCCTTTTGGACGTCTCTTACTCGATGCACTCCTTTACCTTCTGCATCAGCTCCTCAATCGTAGCCCCTTCGGTTGTCTCAAGGGCAGGGAAAAACTGCAGCTCCAGCCGACCCCACTTGGGGAGATAGGTACCACGCTTAAGGATCTCATACCCACCCGAGATTTTGGCAGGCACGATAGGGGCACCCATCTCAGTAGCCACCCTAAAAGCCCCCTTACGCAGCTTATCCAAATGCCCAGTAAGGGTACGGCTCCCCTCTGGGAACATAAAGATATGATACCCATTGGCAATCGCCTTCTCGCAATCCTTCACCACACGAATAGCACCAGATGGGGTATTCTCCACAAAGATAAAGCCAAGCTTCTCACACGCCCAACCCACAAAAGGGAGCTTGCGAAGCGACCCCTTCAATACCCACTTAAAACGCACACCAGCATATCCGTAGAGTAGAAAGATATCCATTGCACTGGTGTGATTGGGCGTCACCACTGAGGGGCGACTCTTGGGCAAGTACTCACGCCCCCTCACCTTTACAGGGATCAAAAGCAGTGCCAGCGTCACGATACTCCATATCTTACCAGGCCAGTAGCCAAAGACACGCTCGCCACCAAGGATACTTCCCAAAGCCGCAATTATAGCGGTGAGAATCGTCAGAACCAAAAAGAGTGGCAGCACCACAAGAATCGTGTACAGTGTGTACAATATACGCTTTATAATCATCTATTTGAGCTTTTAGCAGATAAAACTGCCCAAAGATACCCAATTCTCCGTTGGCAATCAATAGTCCCCCCCACCACCAAGGGTTGCGCATTAGAAAAGGTCTTAGCAAGTGACATTCATCAAAGTAGATATGGTAAAGGACCTCGGAGAGGTCCGATTTGTCGTAGCTGTAAGTTTGCAGGTAGCCCGGGCGAGTTTATCGAGCCCGCCAAAATCAAACAAAAAAAGTTAAATTCAAATACGTAGATAAAGGGTATATCAAAGATGAAATAGCCAGTAAAAATAGTCTAATAGCGAGACTAATGTCGTATCTTTGTTGTAGAAAGATAGCCATTAGTCGATTAGGTGAGAAACCTTAATACCGTAGCGAGGTCATAGAACCTATTGGGGGCAGTAAGGACACCTAATCACGCTGTTGGATACTATATAGATTGTTAGGATTTCACTCCTATTTACAGCTTGAGTACAAACAGCTATCGTTCGACTAATGGCTATCTAATCACTACATGTACAAAGTTATGAATAAAAAATTATTTGTGGGAATTGATTTCTCAAAAGAAACATTTGACGCAGCTATCCTCAAGGTATCTGAAGAGAGCTCTATTGATCCAAAGATCATTGGTAATGAGCAGTTCAAAAACGATGTGCCAGGTTGTAAGCGATTTGTAAAATGGCTGAATAAGACTTGTGCATTGTCTGGCGACTATTCCTCTGTTCTCGTAGGTGGAGAAGATACAGGTAACTATAGCATCACGCTGCCTAAACAGCTTTATGTGCTGGGGATTGATTGCTCCTTACAAAATGCTTATTCGATCAAATGTGGTAGTGGCAAGATTGTTCGCGACAAGACCGATAAGATAGACGCAGAAAAGATCGCTTACTACTTCTATCGCTTTCGCGATCAGATTAGGCTCTATAAGCCCCTATCTAAGGATATGGAGAGCTTAGAGAGACTTTATTCATACCGATATGGACAGGTGAGAGAAAGAGCGCGATTGAAGTGTCAGATAAAAGAGTATAAGCATATTCTTAAGTCAGAACCCAATGATGAGACGCTAAAGTTCATGATCCAACGCTTAGAGAAGCAGGAGAGGTTTCTGAAGAAAGAAATCAAAGCTATTGAGGCTAAAATGGTGGAAATCATCAAAGCCAATGAGGAGCTTAATGAGATCCATAAATGCCTACTGAGCATACCAGGTATCGGGAAGATCACAAGCCTTCTTTTGATCGTTGTTACTCGAGGGTTTACAAGGTTCGATAACCCCAAGCAACTTGCCTGCTTTTTAGGGGTCTCTCCACACCCGAATCAGTCAGGTACATCCGTCCAAAATGGCAATCATAGGAGTTGGTTTGCCGACCCTTATTTTGCAAGTCTTTTACATATGGCGGCACTCTCTGCGAGCAGATTCAACTCGAAGTTCATAGACTACAAGAAAAAGCTGAAGAGCAAAGGCAAGCCACATTTGCTCATTATGAACAACATCAAAAACAAGCTACTTACGGTTGCCTTTACAATCGCCACGAGAAGGACCAAATTCTATTCTGATTATGACGCAAAACGAGCATAGGTCGAAATAACACTTTTTAACCATATAAATTTGGTGGTGATCATAGATTGCCCCCATTCGAGGGCGAAGCCCGATGAATGGGGGTAAATAAGGCGACTAAAAACCTCGACCCCTTGTGGGTTGTCCGACCCACAAGGGGTCGAGGGGGATAAGGTGCCATTCTCTACCCCCAGTCGTTCGGGGCTGACGCCCCTCCGACATGGGGGCTACAACAAATCTGACCTCCTCGCGGAGGTCATCCTCAACATCGTCCCCTCGGTAAGTAATAGATAGGAAAAGAGCCTCAAACACCTCGGCTGATAGCCCGAAGGGCTTACACGGCCTAATAAGCCAGCCTTCCCCCTCGGCAGATGGGCGAGGCGTACCTGCCGAGGAGAAGGTTGGGCAGAGACATAGCCCCAATCTCCTACCCAAGCTTCTCCTTTAGACTCGCTAACGCCGACAAAATCCCCAATATACACGAGAAACCTGTTAAATAAACAAAAAAAACAAGGAAAATAGGGGAAAAGGGCACTCACCAGCGTATCTAACTGATAACCAACATCATATGTCAGAAAAAGCGAAGATCCTATCTCGGCATCATCTGAGACCGTATCAAAGCATTTGCCGAGATGCAACTAACCGATCGCTTAGTTGCAACTCAGCAAATGCTTAGTTTCAACTCGCCGATCATTGAGATGCAACTCAAAAACCGCCTTCCTAACCTATTGGTTCACAACACCATACACACAACAATTCAAATCGCTTCAAAACCTCCTCTCCCAAGATGATATTTAATATATTTTATACTTATAGTGTAATAAATAACCCACCAAATGGCCCCTACCCCCACCTTGTAAATTACCAAGAGGTCTCTTACTAAGAACCTTCTTACTAAGAGACCTCTTAGTTTTTAGATTATAGGTATATTTGTAGCAACTAAAGGCATACAAACAGACAATCAATATGAGTATAGAACCATTTAAATTCGGCATAGCCACTTCTGGCGAGCACTTCACAGATAGGAAAAAAGAGACAGAGCGACTAATCGCCAACTTCCAGCACGGTATCAATACTATTCTCATCTCTCCAAGAAGGTGGGGCAAAACCTCTCTAGTCAAAAAGGCCTCTACTTTGGCGACGACTAAAGAGCTACGTATCGTCTACCTTGATATTTTCGCTTGCCGTACTGAGGAGGAGTTTTGCAATGCCTTTGCTACAGCAGTTCTAAAACAGACTTCCACTCGTGCCGAGGAGTGGTTGAGAAATATTCAGGACTTTCTATCAAGAGTTAGCCCGAGGGTAACCTTAGGGGTAGACCCTACGGCAGAAATGTCGCTCTCTATAGACCTAAGGGGCGTTGAGAGAGGGCTGGAAGAAGTTTTGGAGTTTCCTGAAAAGTATGCAATGAAGCATAATTGCCGAATAGTCATCTGCATTGATGAATTTCAACAAATAGGAGAGTTCGCCAATTCACTTACCTTTCAGAAAAAACTACGAACCATTTGGCAGCACCAAAAGCAAGTCTCTTACTGTCTATTTGGTAGCAAAAAACATCTAATGGATGAGCTATTTGGCCGAAAAGACTACCCCTTCTATAAGTTTGGAGATATGATCTACCTCGGAAAGATTAGCACTGAGGATTGGGTTACCTACATATCTGAGCGATTTTTAACCACTGGCAAGGAGATCCCTACAGAGCTAGCTGAAAAGATCGCAAAGGCAGTAGATAACCACTCATCATACGTCCAACAACTCGCGTGGCTAGTATGGGGGCGGACCGAAAAGAGGGCTACAGAAGATGATTTAGAGCGAGCTATTGAAGACTTGATTAATCAAAATAGACCGCTATTTGAAAAACAAACTGAAGAGCTAACAAGCCACCAGCTAAGTCTCCTCCGAGCCATTGTCGATGGAAATAATAACTCCTTCACAAGCCAAAGGATTATTGACGACTACAACCTCAATTCGTCCGCAAATGCAAACGCAGTGAAAAACGCACTCACCAATAAAGAACTCATCGATACCGATAACGGCCACACCTATATCACCGACCCAGTGTTCACCCTGTGGCTAAGTCGCTACCTCTTCTATAGATAAGACACCTTATCACATAGCAAAAGGGCTCTACAGCATGCTGTAGAGCCCTTTATCCTTCAGACTAGAGACTCAAATTACTTGAGGGCAGCTAGAGCTGCATCGTAATTTGGCTCCGTGGTAATCTCTGGTACCAGCTCGGTGTAGATCACCTTGCCCTCAGCATCTACCACTACGATAGAGCGAGCGGTAAGACCAGCAAGAGGACCATCGGACATCTTTACGCCATACTCCTTGCCGAAGTCGCTACGGAAGAGTGAGCCAGTCTTTACCTTGTCAATTCCCTCAGCACCGCAGAAGCGAGCTAGAGCGAAAGGAAGGTCTTGAGACACGCCAAGTACTACAGTATTATCGGCCTCAGAAGCACGCTTATTAAAGGTGCGAACACTCTGAGCACATACCCCTGTATCAATACTTGGGAAGATGTTGATCACTACACGCTTACCTCTGAAATCAGAGAGCTTTCCCTCAGAGAGGTCACCATAAACCACGGTAAAGTCGGGAGCTACACTGCCTACCTTTGGTAGCTCACCTACAGTATGGACGGCGTTACCGCCTAATGTTACTTGTGCCATATTGACTATTAATTAATTGGTTATTGAATTATTTTGTACCTATAGATAAAACAACCATCGCTATCAATTGGTTCAAAGTTGGGTGCCTAATCAGACGAGTCGGACAAGTCAGACAGGTCGGAGGAACTGACAAATGAGTAACTGGACTAGCCTGCCGAACGACACGATGGTGGTAGTTTTGCTTTTCCGACCCGTCCGACTTGTCTGACATGTCCGACTCGTCCGATAATAACCGCCTGCTTTTTCGCCTATGCTCCTCCGTGAAATTACTTTATAGATATCAATGGTTAAATAGCAATATTTATGTGGTCATATAACTTAAATTGAGTATCTTTATCAGTGTGGCTTAAAATAATTATCCAACAAGCTTCAACCAAAACAAATAATTAATAAAGGTAAGATGATTTTCCCTTTACCCCAAAGGGGAGTCTAGAAATACAGAGATAGGAATTGATTAAAGGTAATATTTAGATGTATGAGAAAGATTAATTTTATTAAGCTGATTTTGGTGAGCCTTATCGCTTCGACCGCTTTTGTGTCGGCAATGGCTCAGCAACTAACGTCCCCAAATGGGCGACTGAAGAGTGAATTTGCACTCACCGCCGATGGGCAGCCAACTTACACCCTTACCTACGATGGCAAGGAGGTGATCAAGACTAGTAAGATGGGCTTTTATCTGCTCAATAATAAGGAGGGCGACCTCGTGAATGGCTTTGAGATTGTAGGCAGCGCCACAAGTAGCCTAGACGAGACTTGGACCCCAGTATGGGGCGAGGCGGATAGCTACCGCAATCATTATAACGAGCTAAGGGTGGATCTTCTGCAGAAGGCTACTGACAGACGTATGAGCATCCGCTTCCGTCTCTTTGATGATGGTTTGGGCTTCCGCTATGAATTTCCTTCGCAGAAAAACTTGATTTACTTCACCGTAAAGGAGGAGGCGACTGAGTTTGCGATGGCTGGCGACCACACCGCGTGGTGGATTGCTGGCGACTACGATACTCAGGAGTTTAATTATACCGAGAGCCGTCTGAGCGAGATCCGCGGTCTTTACGACAAGGTATTCCAATACAACGCTTCGCAGCAAGACTTCTCAAAGACTGGCGTGCAAACTCCACTTCAGCTCAAAAGCCAAGATGGTCTATATATTAATATCCACGAGGCCGCACTGATTGACTTCCCAGCGATCAACCTGGAGCTAGACGATAAGAATCTGGTTTTCCACACCCACCTCACTCCAGATGCTACTGGGGCAAAGGGGCATGTGCAGACCGACTTCAACACCCCATGGCGTACGGTGATCGTGAGCAACGATGCTCGTGATATTCTCGCTAGCAAACTGGTCTACAACCTCAATGATCCTTGTGCTTTAGAAGATACCTCGTGGATCAAGCCTATGAAGTACATGGGAGTGTGGTGGGAGATGATTACTGGTGCCAAGAAGTGGAGCTACACCGACGACCTCTTTAGTGTACAGCTCGGCAAGACCGACTACTCCAAGGTGAAGCCTCACGGCCAACATGGTGCTACTACCGAGAATGTGATGCGTCACATCGACTTTGCTGCCAAGCATGGCATCAAGGGTCTTTTGGTAGAGGGCTGGAATGTTGGTTGGGAGGATTGGTTTGGACACCAAAAGGATTATGTCTTTGACTTTGTCACTCCTTACCCAGACTTCGACCTCGTTCGCATCCGTGAGTATGCCAAGGAGAAGGGAGTGGATATGGTGATGCACCACGAGACCTCTAGCTCTATCCGCAATTATGAGCGTCACCTAGATAAGGCGTTCCAATTTATGAAGGATAATAACTACCACGCTGTGAAGACCGGCTATGTAGGTGATATCGTGCCATTTGGTGAGCACCACTATGGTCAGTGGCTAGTGAACCACTACCTATATGTAGTGAAGAAGGCAGCTGAGCAGAAGATTATGGTGAACGCTCACGAGTCGGTACACATGACGGGGCTAAGCCGTACCTATCCCAATCTTGTTTCTCAGGAGAGTGCCAAGGGTCAGGAGTTCCAGACGGGAGGCAACCCACGCAATCACCTTACCATCCTTCCATTTAGCCGATTGATTGGTGGCCCAATGGACTACACCCCTGGTATCGTGATGTTTGAGATGAAGAAGCTCAATCCAGATAATCCTAACTGGGTACAGACCACTATTGGCAATCAGCTAGGTAGCTACCTCACTATGTATACGCCACTACAAATGGTGGCCGACCTACCTGAGCACTACGAGGCACAGATGCCTGCCTTTGAATTTATCAAGGAGGTGCCAGTAGAGTGGAGCGAGAGCAAGTACCTGGAGGCGGAGCCTGGCCGCTATATCACTGTGGCTCGTCGCGAGAAGAATAGCCGCAATTGGTACCTCGGTAACGTAAGTGGTGTGGCAAGAGTCTCTTCTATCAAGCTCGACTTCCTAGAGCCTGGTGTAAAGTATGAGGCTAAGATCTGGCAGGATGGCAAGAAGGCCGCTGTAGAGACCAATCCATACGATTATACCGTGACCACAAAGCGAGTGACCAGCAAGAGCACCCTTAAGCTCAATGCTGTAGAGGGTGGTGGCTTCGCTGTGAGCATCAAACCGATTAAGTAATTAATAAGCACATATACTTATGAAGCAAATAACCAATAAACGATGGCTAGGCTGGCTCTGGGCGCTACTACTCTTAGTAGCCCCATCGGCCTCAGCATTGGCACAGACAGTGAGTGGTATCGTAAAGGATACCACTGGTGAAACACTCATAGGTGTCACCGTCCAAAATCTAGACAAGCAGGGCGTTGGAGCCCTCACCAACCTTGATGGCGAATTTACCATCAAGGCCGATAAGAGCGACCGACTACAATTCTCGTATGTCGGCTACAAAACCATCGAGCTTAACCTCGCTACTGCTACCTTCCCCCTAGAGGTCATCCTCCACGAAGATGTGGAGATGCTTGAGCAGGTAGTGGTGATTGGTTATGGTACGGCACAGAAGAAAGACCTTACCGGTTCTATTACCACTGTGACCGATGCTAACTTTAAGAAGGGACTTATCAGCACCCCCGACCAATTGATCTCTGGTAAGGTAGCTGGTGTGCAGATCGTCTCGGGAGGTGGTGCCCCAGGTGCCGGCTCCAAGATACGTATCCGTGGAGGCGCTTCGCTTAATGCTAGTAACGACCCATTGGTGGTGATTGACGGAGTGCCACTAGAGGGTGGTACCATGCCTGGTGCACCTAGTGCCCTCAGCTCTATCAATCCAAATGATATTGAGAGTATGAACGTGCTGAAGGATGCCTCCGCAACTGCTATCTATGGTTCGCGTGCTTCCAATGGTGTCATCATCATCACCACTAAGAAGGGCAAGCTGGGGCAGAAGCTGAGCGTTAATGCCTCTACCCGCTTCTCAGTTGCAACGCCAACTAATTTTGTAGATGTACTCACTGGCGACCAAGTTCGCGAAGTAGCTAAAGCGAGTGGAAAGGATCAATTTATCAACGCTGTAGGCAAGGAGAACACCGATTGGCAAAGAGAGATCTACCAAAATGCTATTGGCACTGATAATAATGTCAGCATCGCAGGATCTACCTCGTGGCTACCTTACCGCGTATCGGTAGGATACTACAATGAGAATGGTATCCTCCGCACAGATAATATGCAACGTCTTTCGGGAGACCTTTCGCTCAATCCTCGTCTGCTTAATGGCGACCTTGCGATTGACCTCAACCTTAAGGGAACTCAAACCCGCAATCGCTACGCCGATCGTGGTGCAATTGGTGCTGCTGTGAGCATGGACCCTTCTCACCCAGTAATGAGTGACGACCCCCAGTTTGCACCTTTTGGTGGTTACTGGTTCCTCACTGGCCTATCAAAAGATGGTGAGCTGATTCCCCGCAATCTAGCTCCTTTGAACCCATTGGCGATGCTCAATGATAAGGAGGATAAGGCCACGGTAAATAGAGTGATCGGTAATGTGAAGTTTGATTACAAGCTTCCTTTCCTTACCGGATTGAGAGCCAACCTCAATCTCGCTTACGACTACGCCTCTTCCAATGGCACTATTTTCATCCCTACCCACTCTATGCTCTCCTATACCAATCAGGAGGTAGGCAAGGGCGGATTGGATAAAATCTCTAAGCAGGAGAAGATCAATAAGCTACTCGACTTCTACCTCAACTATCGTACCGAAGTGACAAGCATCAAGAGTACTTTCGACCTGATGGCTGGTTACTCTTACCAAGACTGGCTCACCAAGGTATACAACTACCCTGAAAAGACGGCAGGTGGTATTGAGTACAATAAGCCTGTCTTTGATACCGACCTTCCTCGCAATACGCTAGTCTCTTTCTACGGACGTCTTAACTATGCCTTGATGGGGCGCTACCTATTCACCGCTACGGTGCGTGCCGATGGATCAAGCCGTTTTGCTAAGGAGAACCGCTGGGGTATCTTCCCATCTTTCGCCTTTGCGTGGAGGATCAAAGATGAGCCGCTCTTTAAGGACCTAGAGACTCTCAACGACCTGAAGCTACGCCTAGGTTACGGTGTGACTGGTCAGCAAGATGGTATTGCCAATTATAGCTACCTCGCCTCCTATGCCCTTAGTGGCAACCAGAGCCAGATGCTCCTTGGCGATAAGTGGTACCATATGTACAAGCCACTCGCCTATGATGCCAATATCAAGTGGGAGCAGACAGCTACTTCCAATATCGGTCTTGACTATGCCTTTAAAGACAATCGCATCTCGGGTAGCTTAGACTTTTACAAGAAGCACACCAAGGATCTTCTCAATGAGATTGATATCCCTGGTGGAGCGAACTTCTCCAATCGACTCCTCACCAATATCGGAGAGATTGAGAATAAGGGAGTAGAGGCAACGCTCAACGTAGTGCCTGTAGAGACCGAGGATTGGTACTGGAATTTGAGCTTCAACATGACCCTCAATAGCACAAAGATCAAAAAGCTCACCCTCACCCACGACCCCAACTATCTAGGCGTACCTACAGGTGGCATCACAGGCGGTACTGGCAATAACATCCAGATACACTCCGAGGGATATGCCCCAAGCTCATTCTTTGTACACAAGCAGGTATACGACGAAGCGGGCAAACCTATTGAGGGGCTTTATGCCGACCTTAATGGAGATGGCGTCATCACCGATGCTGATAAGTACCGACTGGGCGACCCTGAGCCAAAGGTTTACATGGGTCTCAGCACCTCGGTAAGCTATAAGCAGCTGACCCTCTCCGCCGCACTACGTAGCAGCATCGGCAATTATGTCTACGACAATGTCTCTGCTCATAGAGGTAATGAAGCTGCCATCTTAAACACCCTCGGATGGGTAGAGAGTGGTGCCGTAGATTATTACAACACCGGCTTTAAGAGGCCAAGGTATCTATCAGATTACTACATCAAGGATGCCTCTTTCCTTAAGATGGATAACATTACCCTAAGCTACGACTTCGGAAAGGTCTTCAATGAGCAAGTGGGTATCCACCTCAGCGGTACGGTACAAAACGTCTTTACCATCACCAAGTACAAGGGGCTAGATCCAGAGATTGGCAATGGTATCGACTACCAGTTCTACCCTGTACCTCGCACCTATTCACTTAGTCTTGGTCTCACCTTTTAATTCGCAACAATTGATATGAAAAGATATATAAAAGCATTATGGCCACTACTGGCTATCGCACTGCTCTCCACCTCTTGTATCAAGGACTTAGATCGCTTCCCCACCAACGACGTGACGAGCGTGAAGGTCTACGAAACTGAGGAGGGCACCATGCAAGCCCTCGCCAAGGTATATGGTGCATGGGCACTCACCGAGGGTGATGTAGCAGGTGTAGATGATGGATTTACCGGATTTACTAGAGGCTTTTACAACCTCCAAGAGCTCCCTACTGATGAGGCTAAGTGTGCATGGAACGACGAGGCCGTAAAGGGGCTCAGTGATATGTCGTGGGACCCCAATACCGGCTTTATCACAGGGCTCTACTACCGCTCCCTTATCCAGATCAAGTTTGCCAATGAGTATCTCAATAACGTCGGCAGTTCACCGCTAAGTGCAGAGCTCAAGGAGCAGACCAGTGCCGAGGCACGATTCGTCCGTGCCTTCCAGTATTGGGTGCTGATGGACATCTTTGGTAATCCTCCATTCATTACCGAGGAGGATAAGACCAGTAAGGATGCCCCCAAGCAGATCAAGCGCCCCGAGCTCTTCAAGTACATTGAGAGCGAGCTGCTAGATATTGAGGGGAAGTTACCTGAGAAGGTCGGCTATGCACGTGCCAATAAGCATACCGTGCAGGCTCTCTTGGCACGCCTTTACCTCAATGCAGAGGTCTACACTGGCACCCCTCGCTACAAAGAGGCAGCCGAGTATGCCGAGAAGGTGATCAACGGAGGCTATTCACTAGCCGATAACTACCGCTTCCTCTTCAATGCGGACAATCACAAGATGACCCAAGAGATCATCCTCGCCATTCCATTTGATGGACAAAAGGCTCAGAGCTGGTCGGGAGCGACTTTCTTTGTGGCAGCATCGTACAATGGCAAGATTGCTGAAATGGTCAAGGAGCTGTTGCCAGGTGGAATAGGCCTCAATAGCACGTGGGGTGGCAATAGAGCCACACCTACTTTTGGCAAGCTATTTGATGCCAAGGATAAGCGACACCTTCTGATTCATACTACCGACCACATGGACAACCTTACCGACTTTGAGCAAGGGGTACACGTCTATAAGTATGTCAATACCACACAAGACGGCCAACCTGGAAGCCACAATGACTTCGGTGATAGCGACTTCCCACTCTTCCGCCTTCCTGAGATGCTACTCATCTATGCCGAGGCCTCCGTTCGTGGTGGAGCCGATAAGGCGAAAGGGGTAGAGTACTTCAACCGTGTTCGCCAGCGTGCAGGGGTTGATACCAAAAGCAGCCTTACCCTACAGGATATTATCGATGAGCGAGGTCGCGAGCTATATTGGGAGGGTCACAGACGTACTGACCTAATCCGCTTCGGTCTCTTCACCACCGATAAGTATCTATGGGAGTGGAAAGGTGGAGCGAAGAATGGCCGTGCCGTATCTTCCAACCTCAACCTCTACCCACTACCTAGCAAAGATATGCTAGCCAATGTCGAGAACCTAGTGCAGAACCCTCAATAATGACCTTTTATGATGAATAGAAAATACTTTAAGATAGGGTGGCTACTGCTTCCTTTGCTACTCGTAGGGCTATCAGCCTGCGAGCGAAGCAATGCCGATAATCCAGTGCTACCCAATATTAGCAATGCCAAAGCCCCAGTCCTTCATCTCGGCAAGGAGATGACGAAAGAGATCGCCATTGACCTAGACAACCTAGGGGTACTTGAGCTCACTTGGGACGCTGCCAACCTTGGCGAGCAGATCCCCGTTAACTACACCATTACCGCTACAGCAGGCGATAAGAGCGTAGAATTTCCAACCACTTCAGGAAGTAACAAGGTGGAGATCGACCACAAGACACTCAATGAAAAGGCACTTGGCGAGCTAGGCCTAGAGGTAGACAAGAAGGCAACGATTACCTTCGTGGTCACCGCTAGCCCACTACTCGACTCTGGTGCCCCCGCCCTCAAGGATGCCACAGTTTCCTCAGCTCCACTCGAGATTACTCTCACCCCTACTAAGCCAAAGTTCCCTGAGAAGCTCTATATGATTGGGCAGGAGTTTGGCAGCTGGGATTGGGCTTCCGAGGGAGTGGTAGAGATGACCCCTGTACATAGCCACCCTGGTATGTTCTGGGCAGTTCGTCACATCTCAGATCCTGCTAGTGGCTTCAAGTGGAATACCACTCGTGCTTGGGGAGGCGACTTCTTTGCTCTTGAAAAGAGTGTCGGCTTTACCACACACGATAATAACGCCTTTGTTGATAAGCCTGGCGTCTATATGTTCTTCGTGGATTACACTACCAAGACCATCACCATTGAACCAGCTAAGGTCTTTGGTATTGGCGATGCCTTCGGTAGCTGGGATACAGGTAAGTACCCATTCGAGGCCGAGGGTGGCAAGATGGTAGCTACCACCACTGGTGCAGGTGAGCTACGTATCTACGCAGCCACCTCTGCAGCCAGCGTTGATTGGTGGCAGATGGAGTTCGTCATCCTCCAGGGCAAGATCGCCTACCGTGGTACAGGAGGTGACCAAGAGCGCGTACCAGTAACTGCTGGTCAGAAGGTAACCCTCGACTTCAATACAGGCGTAGGGTTGATCAAATAACCCATAGCGACTATTCACTTAAAGTCCCAGCTAAGCCAACACCGCTTGGCTGGGACTTTTCACATCAAGAAAGTACAATGACCAAAAAGATATACACCCTACTGCTCCTCCTTGTGGCAGTGACAGCACAAGCCACAGCACCCGTTATCCGGAATATTGCACCTCACTTTTGGTGGGCAGGTATGGAGGAGCCACAGCTACAGCTCCTCCTCCATGGAGATAAGCTAGCAGAGTATCAAGTGACCCTCTCCACTACAGAGGTAGAGCTCCAAGAGGTAGTCACCCTCCCCAACCCCAATTACCTACTCCTTTACCTCGACCTCCAAGGAGCCCAGCCACAGACCTTTAATATCCAGCTCACCAAAAGCAAAGAGTGCTTCAATATCCCCTACCAGCTAAAGGCAAGGGAGGAGGGCTCAAGAGAGGTCGAAGGCTTTGATAGCTCCGATGTCCTCTACCTAGTGATGCCCGACCGCTTCGCCAATGGCGACCCCACCAACGATGCCTTTCCTCACTTCCAAGAGTCTACCATAGACCGCTCACACCCCTTTGCTCGCCACGGTGGCGACCTCAAAGGCATCAGCGATCACCTCGATTACCTCTCCGACCTTGGCATCACCGCCTTGTGGCTCAATCCAGTACAGGAAAATGAGATGCCCTTCGGATCGTACCACGGCTATGCCATCACCGACTACTACAAGATTGATCCCCGCTTTGGCAACAACGAAGAGTTCAAGTCACTCGTCAGTGCCGCTAGAGAGCGTGGCATTAAAGTAGTAATGGATATGATCTTCAACCATTGTGGCACCCACAACTACCTCTACCAAGATATCCCCTCCAAAGATTGGTTCAATTACAAAGGGGAGTTCGTCTCCACCAGCTACCACACTGCCACACAGATGGATCCCTACGTTACCCAAGGGGATTTCAAGAAGGCAATTGATGGTTGGTTCGTGGCAGCAATGCCCGACTTCAATCAGCGCAACCCCCACGTACTAAAGTACCTGATACAGAGTAGCATCTGGTGGATTGAGTATGCTGGTATCAATGGGATACGGCAGGATACCCACCCCTTTGCCGATTGGGACGCAATGGCAGCGTGGGTACAAGCAGTCGAACGAGAGTACCCACGCTTCAATATCGTAGGAGAGACCTGGTTCTACCACAGCCCGCAGATCGCTTATTGGCAAAAAGATAGTAAGCTCGCCGCACCCCGCAATAGCCAGTTACGCACCGTGATGGACTTCCCGCTTTACCTCATAATGCAGGATACGTTCGGAGGCGAGAAGGAGAGTTCCAAAGGCTTCAGCCAACTCTATGAGTACCTAGGGCAAGACTTCATCTACGAAAACCCACACCATCTACTTATCTTCCTCGATAATCACGACACCTCCCGACTCTTCAAGCACGATAGTTTGGTATCACTTGATAGGTACAAGCAAGCCCTTACCCTACTACTCACCATGCGGGGCATTCCTCAGATCTACTACGGCACCGAGATATTGATGACGGCCGACAAGGCAAATGGAGACGGCACCCTCCGTCAAGACTTCCCCGGCGGGTGGGCAGAGGACCCTCGCTCCGCCTTTACAAGAGAAGGACGGAGCGACCAGGAGAATGAGGCACTAGACTTTGCCACAAAACTCCTACAATGGCGCCGACACAGCAAAGCAGTTGCCTACGGTAGCCTTCACCACAAAGACCCCTCCACCAATCATATCTACGGCTACACTCGCCAATACCACGGTGAGGAGGTCGTGGTGCTATTCAATACCACGCAACAACAGCAGACTGCAACCCCCGAGTGGCTTAGCGACCTCACCACCTCCACCTCCCTACGCGACCTCATCACCGAGGAGTGGGTCAATCTCACAGCACCCATCACCCTTCCACCCCATGGAGTGCTACTCTTAACCAACACTCATAATAACTATACAACACCATGAAAAGAAATCTTTATATAGTCCAGCTGTGGTGGCTACTCCTATTGGTGGGAGTAGCAAGTGGATGCAAGAAAGAAGCACCCAATCCGAAGCCAACGCCAGAGGTACCAGAGGTGAATTATCCCGAGGGGCTCTCGTGGACACCGAAGGAGGCGAGAAGCGACCAACCCCTAGAGATTATCTATAAGGCGAAGCCGTCAGACGCACTTTATGGCTACAAAGGAGCCCTCTATGCCCATATCGGCATCGTCGATGGGCAGTGGCAATATGTCCAAGCCGAGTGGCACGAGAATAAACCGAAGTGCCAATTGACCAACATTGGCGAAAACACCTGGAGCCTGAAGCTCACCCCCGAGGTCCGTAGCTGGCTTGGTGCCCCTAGCCAAGCACCGCTCCCCGAGATCGGCATTGTCTTTCGTTCGGCCGATGGCAGTAAGCAGAGTGCCGACCTATTCATTAAGCTCAGCGACGCCCAACGAACCCATGCTCCTACCCAAAAGGAAGCTATGCCCACTGGCGTTAAGCTGGGCATCAATGAGACACCAGAGGGGATCGTACTCGTTCTCGATGCCAAGGATAAGCAAGGGGCACAAGGCTACCATACCGCCTACGTCATCACCGATGCTATGGGGCGGCAAAGAGATGAGACCACTCAGATGAAGCTAGACCCCGCCACTGGCTACTTCTGGTACCTTCTCCCCAAGAGCAAGCTAACGAAGCAAGACCGTTTTTACTACCAGCTTTATGGTGACCAAGGTTCGGTGATCATTGCCGACCCTTACTCCGAGGTAGTGAAGTGGCACGACAACCTCCCCTATACCGAGCTACAAAATGGCGTGCCCTCCTACCAGTGGCAGCACCCATTGCCCCGACGCCCCAAGGAGTCCCAGCTGATGATCTACGAACTACACCTGAGAGACTTCTCCACCAATGGCAAGCTAAAGGGAGCGATGGAGCAGCTAGATTATATTAAGGCGATGGGCTTCAATGCCATTGAGCTGATGCCGGTACAAGAGTTTGGTGGCGAAGACTCGTGGGGATACAATCCCGAGTACTTCTTTGCTATGGAGACCGCCTACGGTACCCCTACCGAGTATAAGCAGTTCATCGACGAATGCCATCGCCGTGGGATTGCGGTGATCCTTGATGTGGTCTACAACCATGCGACCGCAAATAACCCCTTTGCCAAACTCTATTGGGATAGCGAAAAAGGTCAACCTGCCTCTAATAATCCGTGGATGAACCCTCAAGCACCCCACCGTGGGGAGAGCTTCTTCTGCGACTTCAATCACGAGAGCCCACAGCTGGTCGCTTATGTTCTACGCAACCTCGAGTACCTACTCAAGAAGTATCATTTCGATGGCTTCCGCTTCGACTTCACCAAAGGGTTTACCCAAAAGGTGAGCAACGATGCCACCCCCCGCGATGGCAGTCGCATCGCCATTCTCCGTAAGTACTACCAGCATATCAAGCAGCTAGACCCTACCGCCTACGTGATCTTTGAGCACTTCTCGGCAGATGATGAAAAGCGGGAGCTGGCCAATATGGGGGCGATGCTCTGGCAAGGTGCCACCCACGCCTATGCTCAGTGTGCAATGGGTTATGAAGATGAAAGCGATTTCGGCCATATCTACGCCGTACCGAGAAAAGTACGAGCCAATGCGTGGATAGGCTATATGGAGAGCCACGACGAGGAGCGGGTTGCCTATAAGCAGAAGACGTGGGGGCTAGAGCCGATAAAGAATAACCCCGCCACCAAACGACTGCGACTAGAGACCAATGCCACCTTCCTACTCCTGGTGCCTGGCCCCAAGATGGTATGGCAGTTTGGAGAGATCGGCTACGATATCTCTATTGAGCAAAATGGACGAACTGGTAGGAAGCCTCTTATCCAAGAGACAGCCGAGCGGAGCAAGCTACGCCAAACCTATACCAAGCTACTTCATCTGCGTGCCACTCACCCAGAGCTATGGGAGAAGGATGCTAGCTTTGACTGGAAAATAGGAGGGCACTGGACCAATGGCAGACGGATGACACTCTCAAAAGATGGCAAGGAACTGCGAGTAATAGGCAACTTCAATGCCCTTGCCCCACTCCGCTACCAAGCTTCTACAGAAGCTGAGTGGAAAGACATGATGGATCAGAATAGCCGCATCGTATCCGACACCCTTATCGCCCCTGGAGGCTTTGTGGTGCTCGGCAACTTCCAGTAACTGTCCCGCCAGGGGTTACGCATTAGAAAGGTCTAACTGTGACTGACCTCCCCTTGTGGGAGGTAGACGGATCATAGCCCCAAGTCAAGGCTCGTAGAGCCGATGACTAGGGGACAAAAAAAGGACCCACCTTCACCATTCGACCCCTTGTGGGTCGGACAACTCATTCCAGGATTAAACTGATGCGGTTGTCCGACCCGCAAGGGGTCGTGGGATAGGGGGAATGATCGTTAATCCCCCAGTCGTTCGGGGCTAACGCCCCTCCGACGTGGGGGCTAGAATCCGTCGGACCTCTGACGAGGTCCTTTCTCAAAGACACCCCACCAAAAACCATACGGTAAGGACCTTCTAATGCGTAACCCTTGCGAGGGCTATTTACGCTTTTGTGCAATACAGATATTATCACTAGCTTTGTGAAGAGTCCTGATTCCAGATAGGTCACGTCGGCGAGATTGATTCGCCGTTGGCCTATTTGGGTTGGGGCTCTCTTTTATAGTTAGAAAATTCAATCATATACCCTCCGACTAACTGGTGGGTTAACTAGACAAAAACTGAGATGCAACAAAGCAAAAGGTTAGTTGCAACTCGTCAATTGCTTAGTTGCAACTCGTCTAAAACAAAAATAGACTCCTGTATATCAATTAGTTACAAAGGCCATTTTTTTTAGCCTTTTATCTTTACTCCGCCTCCTTCGTTTTATGGCCGAAATGGAAGTCAGGCATCTTGCCCTTGCCACCTGAGAGGGGCACTGGAGTGCCCACCACATACTTCATATAAAAGTGGTAGCAGATCATGGTGAGAGGCAGGGCAAAGAGCATTCCGAAGAACCCAAATAGCGAGCCCCACACGGTGAGGGAAAGCATGATAGCTACAGGGTGGATTCCTAGTGATTGCCCCTGGATCAGAGGGGTGAGGAGTACTTGCTGAAGTGCATCGCTCAGCACAATCACGCCAACGCCAGCTAGGAGGAGGATAAAGAAGTTATCGCCCGTCATCACCGACTGTAGCCCCACCAGTATCACGAGTGGAAGGTAGCCCAAAGTCTGCATATAGGGGATCATATTGAGTAGCCCTATCAAGAGCCCGAGGGTAATCCCCATAGGTAGTCCAATGATGTAAAAGCCCACCGCCATCACCACCCCACAGATCATGGCAATCAGTGCTTGGCTACGGAAGTAAGCATTGGCATAGTGACCAGTTACCTCACCCAGCTCCTCCATAAAGGGGCGAATACTCACTGGCATCATCTCCATAAAGCCCTTCTGTATCTTTTCGTAATCGAGCATCAAGAAGACCAAGTAAAAGAGGAAGATATAGATCACTGCTCCACCAGCAATGAGGTTAAAGGTACTCTCAATCAGTCCCCACCCCTTTGTGAATATCTGCTCGATAGAGCCAAAGAGCTCCTGCATATTGATGCTACCCATCAGCTCCTCTAGCTTCTGGATCAGCTGACTACGGGAAGAGAGCTCCTCTGGTAGCAAGCTCAGCAGATAGGCACCGATATCATACCGCTTCAGCATCTCCCACCCTTTACTCACCTCATTGGTGATACTTGGTATAAGGACGGCGAGCAGACCTACCACCAACCCAATCGTCACGAGCAGCACAATCGTGGTGGAGAGCCACCGTTTGCGTATCTTACACTTATCCTCCAAAAAGTGAAGGAGTGGTAGCATTAGGTAGGCCATTAGCCACGCGATGATGAGTGGAATTAGGAAATAGCTTATGCGGGCAATCAACCATACCAAAGCTGCAAATATCAATAGGCCGAAGCCGATACGAGCAATACGGTCGCGAGTAAATGGTGTCCGAAAGAACTCCTCTATCTGTCTTGGTTTCATAAAAATCGAAGGGGTCACCCCTATTTTGGTTATCTTTGCACAAAGATAGATAATTATGACGAAATACCGACCAACATTCCACAGACTAAGTAGCATCACCCTCATGCTACTGCTACTCCCCTTAGTGACCAAGGCACAAGGGGTCAAGACTCCAAGCGAACCAGCTGCTCTAGCTCGCTCCTTCTGGACCCTCTCAATACAAGAGGCAGAGAGTGGCAAAGAGCTGGTAGGCATCCGAAGCCACCACCTCGCCACCCCCGCGAGTACCATGAAGCTGGTCTCCACGGCTACCCTTTGGAGTCAGAGAGGTGGCGGGCTACGCATCCCCACTGAGATACGCACCACTGGCACTATTGCTCAAGGGAAGCTGGAGGGCGACCTCTACATTGTGGGGCACGGCGACCCCTCCATCGGCTCAAGGTACTTTTGGAATAGCGACCAAGACCTTTTCTTTAAAGAGGTAGCCAAAGCCCTCAAGTCAAAAGGGATCACCCAGATCACTGGCAATATCATTGCCCTCTCGCCCTCAAGTGACTTCCAAGCCAATAACCCCCGCTGGATTGCCTACGATATGGGTAATGCCTACGCACCCGGCTTCTGGAGCCTTAATGCCTACGATAATAGCTACTCTCTCCACTTTACCAAGCATGGCGAGAGCTACCACACTACCCCCACCGTGCCTCAGCTCGAGCTACGGAAAGCCTACGAAGTCACCTCTAGTAGCCACCGCGACTCTCTCTATGTGGTTTCCTGAAAAAGGTTGACTCGGTTAATGTTACGTTGTTATTAATCCTGCTTTATGTTGACTTTCTAGCCTTTAGTCCTGTGAGGGGTTGACTGGAGGGCGTAGCCCGTAAGGAAACCCCTCACAGGACTAAAGGTACCAAAACTTGGGCACCTATCCTATTTTTTGATTTTCAAGGTACTCCTCTCTATAGCTTTTCCACCTCTTGGGGATTTTCCCTTTGCACTTTGAGGCTTCAACAGGTGTCATATAGTCGAGACTCATGTGAGGCCTTTTTGTGTTGTAAAACTCTATGACTGAGGTTAATTCAGCCTTTGCCTCTTTGATGGTTTTAAAACGTTTGCCTTTTAAGAGCTCATTCTTTATAGTGTTATTGATCCTCTCTGCTTGTGCATTATCTTTGGGATCTGGGGTTTCTGTCATACTTATATCTATGTCATTCTTTTTAAGAATATCCACATACTGGTGGCTGGCATACTGGCAGCCTCTGTCTGAGTGATGAATGAGCTTATCGTTAGCTTTACCATTCGATTTAAGTTTCTTAAGTGCCTGATTTAGAGCTTCAATAGGGTACTTAGTGTCTAGGCTATCGCCTAGGCTCCACCCGACAATTTCTTTTGAGTATGAGTCTAAGATCACGGATAGGTAGCTAAACTTATGATGTACTCCGTCATAATGGATGGGGATATACGTTATGTCGCTCACCCATACCTGATTAGCTCTTTCTGGTATCATATCTTTTACGAGGTTACCATAGAGCTTAAAACCGTGATTGGAGTTGGTGGTTCTCGGCTTTCTTTTACGTTGCCTTAGCTTCAAGCCGTGCTTGTCTAGAGTGTCAAGAAAACGGTCTCTCCCTAGTGGAGTCCCCTCCTTAAACTCTCGCTTATACATATGCCACAGCTTCTTACCGCCCATGCCAGGGGCTTTCTCTCGGGTCTCAAGAACGTACTCAACAGCCATCTCTTCAAGTGCCATATTGGCATGAAGTTTTGACTTTTTTCGCTTGTAATAGGCTTGCTTACTTACACCAAACAGGTCGCAAAGGAGCTGTATTGTATATTTCTTCAGATCCTGTGCGTGCAAGCGATCTACCGTTTGGTGCCAGCTTTTTTTCTTATTTGGATGCGGAAATTCTCTTCTGCCACATTGATTAATTCATTCAATGCATCTGTCAAAACAGTCTGCCTAAAAAGCTGTTTTTCAAGCTCTTGAACCCTTCTTTCTAAATCAACTGAGCTTTTCTCAGGCGCCCCGCCTGACGCCCCGCCTGACGCCACATCCGAATAATAATACCTGCGATATCCGCGGTGCTCTTCTTGTTTCTTCTTTTTCTTCGCCTTCATCTCTATAACTTCGTCTAACCCAGAATCTAGGTACCTATGAACCCACTCCAGGATCGTAGTCCTTCCAATAGGGACAAGGTGTGAAATCTGGGTATAACCTAAGTTTTCCTCAAAATAGAGGTGAATAACTCGGTCAAAATAAATCTTCTGGAGTTGACTCCTTTTTACAAACTTACTCATAAAAATCTATCTATGAGTCAACTTTTTCTAGGACAAGACACTATATCTCGGCCTTTCCTCACCCCGATGGCAGCTACGATATCACAGGCTCCTACCCTCAGCGAGTAGAGAAACTGCGGATCCGTGGTGCCCTCCCCAATCCCCCTCTTTTCGTTGCCCACCACCTACAGGAGGTGCTCAAGGCACAAGGCATTGCCACCCAAGGCGAAGCTCGGGTAGTCCCCACCACGCCTGCAGAGAGCCAGCTTCTCTACACCTACCAATCGGCACCCCTCCGCACGCTTGTGCAGACTACCCTGCACTATAGCCACAACCTCTTTGCCGAAGGGTTGCTCCGGCAGCTCACTTGGGGCAAAACTCCACTCCCAGGGCAAAATGCCACCCAAACGGCCGTCAATGAGGTACACCGCTACTGGACTAGCCGAGGCATCAATACCCGCGAACTAGAGATGATGGATGGCTCGGGGCTTTCACCCGAAAATAGGGTCTCTGCCTACTTCCTTGCCACTATGCTCGGAAAGGTACACAGAGCCGACCCCACTGGTAGCTTCCAAAGCCTCCTCCCACGAGCAGGGATGGAGGGCACCCTCGTGCAGTTTCTCAAGGGCACTCCCCTTCAGGGCAAAGCCCGCCTCAAGAGTGGCACTCTCCGTAATGTGGTCTGCTACGCTGGTTATGTAGAAGTAGGTGGCAAAACCTACACCGTCGCCCTGATGGTCAATAACTTCTACGGCAAAGCCTCTACCGTCCGCAAGGCGATGGAGGAGGTTCTACTCGAGGCCTTTGGCTACTAGGCTCCCCTTCGCGATGAGGCACCAATGTAATCATCAGGGGGGAAACACTCCAATTATCAAAAAATAGGTATCTTTGAGGCGTAAAACAAAGGATACCAATTGAATGGACGACCAAACAGTAAATGCTATCCGTCTGGTAGGCTATGTGGGGAAGGAGCCCAACATACGGTGGTACGACCCTACCACCTGTGCTGTACGCTTCTCACTCGCTACACATGCCCCTACCCATCTCACCGAGGAGGCACTGGAGTGCAGTGGAGAGGTGACCGACTGGCATAGGATTATCTGTTATCGGGCACTCGCAGAGGAGGTAGGTACCAAGCTACTCCCTGGGGATTTGGTGGAGGTATCGGGGCGGCTGACCTATACACGTAGCTACAATAAGCAAGGGCAGTTTACCACGCATACCTTTATCATCGCCAAGGAGATCACCTTTCTTAAGAGAAAGGAGGTGGCCACTACTACCCCAACGGAGAAGAAGGTACAAGAGCGATACGGGCACCTCTTTGAGGAGCTAGAGAAAAATCCCGATGGATTGCCCTTTTGATTGAGCACACAACCGCTAATAATATAGACCAATAGATATTTTGGACGACCCGAGTTATTTATCCAGTTTATTCGAAGGTGTAGTGACCTATCCCATCACCACACCAGTGATCATTGCACTCATCCTGGCACTTATTTGCTTGGTATTGAGTGGTTTCTTTTCAGGCTCGGAGGTGGCCTTTTTCTCACTCCGCCCCAAGGATATTGAGCAGCTCGAGGAGAGCTCAGAGAAGCGAGAGAAGCAGGTGCTAGAGGCACTTGCCAATTCGGACTACCTACTCGGCACTATCTTGGTGATGAATAACTTCGTGAATATTGCCATCACCATGCTCACGAGCTATGCCGTGAGCCGACTCTTTGACTTCGGCGAGGCACAGACTTTGGGCTTTATAGTACAGGTGATCGGTATCACCTTTTTGGTCCTCCTTTTTGGTGAGATTATCCCGAAGGTCTACTTCCAAAACCACGCCCTTGCGGCTACGAAGTTTATGATTGGTCCATTCCGATACCTGATGAAGGTGACTCAGCCAATCGTCCACCTCCTAGTGAAGATAGGAGCCGGAGCCACTAAACCCTTTATCAGTAAGGAGAGCAAGGTGACGGAGAGCGATCTCGAACGGGCTATTGCCCTGACCACCGATGACCAAGAGGAGCAGCAACTCCTCCATGGGATTGTCCGTTTTCATCGCAAAACAGTCAATGATGTGATGACTCCCCGTATGGATATTGTGGCGGTAGACCTTGAGGATAGCTTTCAGAGTGTCAAGGAGCTGATTGTGGAAAAAGGGTACTCGCGTATGCCTGTCTACGATGAACGGATCGATAATATCAAGGGAGTCCTCTATGCCAAAGACCTACTCTCGCACCTCTCGGAGGGCGATGACTTTGCGTGGCAACCGCTGATTAGGGAGCCTTTCTTTGTGCCAGAGAGCAAGCGGATCAATAGTCTACTAGAAGAGTTTAGGACGGAAAAGATTCATCTCGCCATAGTGGTGGATGAATTTGGTGGCACTAGCGGACTAGTGAGCATGGAGGACCTACTCGAGGAGATCGTGGGGGAGATTGAAGATGAATACGATACCGATGAGGAGGTGCTCTACACGGAGCAACCCGATGGGAGTATTCTATTCG
This sequence comes from Porphyromonas somerae, assembly GCF_022845615.1. Taxonomy (NCBI): domain Bacteria; kingdom Pseudomonadati; phylum Bacteroidota; class Bacteroidia; order Bacteroidales; family Porphyromonadaceae; genus Porphyromonas; species Porphyromonas somerae. The sequence continues at coordinate 2,316,060 of NZ_AP025559.1, forward strand.
ACGCCAAGATAGGGATTGTGGACTTCCTGCGTATCACCGGAGTGCCCGACTACAAGGAGATCGAGGAGGAGATGGAGGAGGTGGACACCCTCGGTGGAATGCTACTGGAGGCAAAGGGCGACTTCCCTACAGTGGGTGAGGAGATCTATATCCGCAAACACCGCTTTGTGGTGCGTGAAATGGGGCGCCGGCGTATTAGCAAGGTGCAGTTTTATCCCGACACTGAGGGCGAAGCAGAAGCAGAGGAATGAGCCCGAAGGTGCTGATCTTTCTCACGCCGATAGAGCAGGAACTGGAGCGAGGAGAGGCGGTACAAAGGGCGAAGCAACGGGTACTTTCCTCTCCTATTTCATATACTACTAAGGGGCGACCAAGGCTAGAGGAGCACCCCGATTGTGCCCTCTCAATCTCGCACTCTCAGCACTGGCTGGCAGTGGCTATCGGACCGCTAGGAACGCCACTAGGCATTGATGTAGAGGAGAAGGTCCAGCAGGCTGAGCGGACCTTGCCTCGCTATAGTACCGCTGAAGAGCAAACCCTTCTAAATAAGTACGGACTTCCACCAATACAACTCTGGACCGCCAAAGAAGCGGTCTACAAAGCCCATTCGGAGCAGCTTTCCAAAGGCATCAACCAGATAGAGATGGTCTCCCCTACCCTCTGCATCGCTACCACCGACAGCGGGAACCAGGTGGCACAAACCGTCCATTCCCAATACCTAGCAATAGAAAAGCTCTACCTCACCGTCGCTACCGACGATGAGATAGAGCTCCGAACCGTCTAAATTCAAAGGATAAGGACCTCTGCGAGGTCCTTTGCAGTGGAACCCAGCGTGCAAAGTCGTTACTTCAGTGGGTTTTCGCCAAGGAAACGCTCCGCCGTCATCGCAGCTTTACAGCCACTACCCGCAGCGGTAATCGCTTGGCGGAAGTGAGGGTCAGCCACATCACCTGCAGCAAAGACGCCCTCTACATTGGTATTAGGCATACCGTCCTTCGTGAGGATATACCCCTGCTTGTCGAGCTCAATCTGCCCGCCGAGGAAGTCGACATTAGGCTTGTGCCCGATGGCGAGGAAGAAGCCTTGTACTGGTAGGTCATAACGCTCCTCATTCGCCTCGCCCTTATTCTTCACCACATGGACACCAGCGACGCCATTCTCCCCATAAAGTCCTTCGGCCTGTTGCTTCCAGAGCACCTCAATATTCTCCTTCTTCAGCACACGGTCCTGCATCACCTTTGAGGCACGTAGCTCATCACGACGCACCATGAGGTAGACCTTCTTACAGATCTGAGAGAGGTAAAGAGCCTCCTCGCAAGCGGTATCTCCACCACCTACCACAGCCACCTCCTGACCACGGTAGAAGAAGCCATCGCAAGTGGCACAACCGCTAACGCCCATACCCATATACTTCTGCTCATCGGGCAGACCTAGGTACTTGGCACTTGCACCAGTGGCGATGATGATGCTCTCGGTAATAATCTCAGAGTCGCCACCATTGATCTCCACCTTAAACGGACGCTGCGAGAGGTCGAGTTTTGTCACCTCACCATCACGCATATCGGTGCCGAAGCGCTCCGCCTGCTTCTTGATATCCATCATCATCTGCGTGCCATTCACCGCCTCGGGATAGCCGGGGAAGTTCTCCACATCAGTGGTAGTAGTCAATTGCCCGCCTGGCTGCATTCCCTCCACTAGCACGGGAGAAAGATTGGCCCTTGAGGCATAGATCGCCGCAGTATATCCTGCTGGTCCGCCCCCTATGATGAGTAGCTTCGTCTTGATTGTTTCCATATCTCTATATCTTATTAGTCATTAAACAGTTACCTTAAATCTATAACCGCCACCCCTGGGAGTTTGTTCGCATCAAAGCGAAAGAAGCCCTTCTGCTTCATCTGAGCCGTGGCACTCTGCCGTAGCTTAGTCACCTTCAGCACAATCGGCACCGATATACTTCTCTGTTTCACCCGCATAGAGAGCGGTTCGCACTGGCTATTGAGGTGCACCTCTAGCCACTCTATCTCCTCCTTCTGCTTAGGGGTCGCCTTGATGGTCGTCACCGCCCCTGTAGTCGACTCCTTGAGGTTAAAAGTCTTGGCAGAGATGCGGTTAAGGTTGAGCAGAGGATTGAGCTCTAGTAGGTCCTCCTTATAAGGCTGGGTAAGATTGACCTCCCCATTCTGCGGAATGTAGACCCACAGGTTGCCCCCTTGGTGCCACGCACGTATCGAAGGGCTCTCCAGGCAAAAGTCCTCGCCTAGTGCATAGTAACTTCCCTGCTCACTATCCTCCCCAATCGTCAGCTGATACTCTATCTGTAGACCTTTAGAGGCATCTAAATATCGCTTTGCTTTTTGTAGCGTCTGCTCCTGTGCTTCGGCCGAAAAGGCAAATAACAGTGGGAGCAACGCCAGTAGCCATCTCCTTATACCCATCATCCTTACTTTCTATTGTCTTCAAAAAACTGCTCCAACTGCTCCTCCGTAGTGATGAGAAGCTCACGTGGTTTATTGCCATCAGCACCCGAGATAATGCCCGCATGCTCCAGCTGCACCATAATACGAGAAGCACGGTTGTAACCCACTCCAAATATCTGCTGAATGTAGCTGGCCGAAGGGCGGTTATCCAGCACAATCCTACGGGCGGCCGCCTCAAAGAATTCGTCCCAATTACTAGGATCTAGTTCGCCAGTAGCCAGAGAACCAGCGAGGTCACTACCCTCAGGCTTCACCTCTGGTAGTTCGTACGCCTCCCTAAACCCTCTCTGGTCAGAGATAAACTTCACCAAACTATTCACCTCAGGGGTATCTACAAAGGCACACTGCACACGGGTGAGGTCGTTGCCCGTAGTGAAAAGGCTATCCCCACGTCCAATCAGACGATTAGCCCCTTGAGCATCCAGGATAATCTTAGAATCAATACCCGAAGAGACCTTAAAGGCAAGTCGCCCTGGGAAGTTGGCCTTAATAGCCCCCGTGATAATCGACGCCATGGGTCGCTGCGTAGCGATAATCGCATGGATACCCACCGCTCTCGCCTTCTGTGCCAAGCGGGTGATCGGTGCCTCAATCTCCTTACCTCCCGTGAGCATCAAGTCGCCATACTCATCAATGATCAGCACAATGTAGGGAAGGAACTTATGCCCCTTCTCCGGATTGAGCAGCCGTTGCTTAAACTTCTGATTGTACTCCTTGATATTCCTCACATGCGCCGACGAGAGTAGCTCATAGCGGTCGTCCATCTCCACACAGAGCGATTCCAGCGTCCCTTGCACTCGCTTAGGGTCGGTGATAATCACCTGATCCTCATTGGGTAGCTTCGCCATATAGTGCTTCTCAATCTGCCGATAAGGGCTAAACTCCACCATCTTAGGGTCCACCATCACAAACTTCAGTTCCGAAGGGTGAAGCTTGTAGAGCAAAGAGGTGATAATAGCATTCAGACCCACCGACTTACCTTGACCCGTTGCTCCCGCCACCAGGAGGTGCGGTGTCTTGGCAAGGTCAAAGACAAAGACATCATTGGTGATCGTACGCCCGAGCGCCACTGGCAAGGCCGCGGTACTCTCGGCAAACTTCTTGGAGAGAATCACCGAACGCATACTCACCACCTGAGGCTTTTTATTTGGCACCTCCATACCGATCGTCCCCTTGCCCGGCATCGGTGCAATGATACGAATCCCCATCGCCGAAAGGCTCATAGAGATATTATCCTCCAGTCCACGGATACGAGAGATATGAATACCCTCCTCTGGCACCACCTCATAGAGCGTAATGGCAGGGCCCACCGTGGCACTAATCGACTTAATCCCTATCCTGAAACTCTCCAGAGTAGTGGTGATCAGCCGCTTATTCTGCTCTATCTCCTCCGTATCTATCTCCTCATTTTGCTGCTCGTACTTCTTGAGGAGGTCGGCCGAAGGCATCTCAAAGCCAGCCAGCTCTAGGGTAGGGTCATACTCCCCCTGTTCCTCCACCAGTTGCTTGGCACGTAGCTCGGCACTGGTCACCTCGTCCTGCATACTGCGGTTGTCCATCACCACCATATCCACCCCATCTCCCGCTTCACTCCTATGGATGATAGGGGCAGGCCGAGGCATCGGAGGTGCTGGTGCCTCCTCTTGCTCCAAGGTAATCGTGATAGGGGCTTGAGGCGTCTCTTCTTCTTCCTCCTCCGCCAATTCACTCGTTTCAGAAGGGGCTACATAGGGATCCTCAGGGATATCCTCAAGGAGCTCTCCCTCGTCATCGCCATCGTCCACCGACTTATTGCGTCGGAACCACGATAGCAGCCCCTTTCGCTTAGGCGCTTCGTCACTCTTCACACCAGTGCGCTTCGCCTCTGCCCAACGGTTGTACTTGGCACGAATCCCCTGGAAAAATAGAAATTGCACCAGCAAGAGGGTCAGGATAATCACCAGCCAAAGGCCAAAACCTCCTACCCTCATCTCTAGCCAAACCCGTACCGTCTCCCCCAAAATGCCACCTGGGTAAAAGAAAAAACTAGCTGCGATAGGACGGAATATAGTAGCAGAGAAAAGCGACGTCCAAAAGGTAGCAATAGTGGAAAAGATAATCAGCTTCGGGTAATTGACCTTGGCAGGCCCTAACAAACCAAGACCCATAGCGAGGAGAAGGATGATCACAAAAATCACTCCTAGTCCTACCCACTCATTCACCATAAGATGCATCAGATGCATCCCTACCACCCCACTACTTCCCTGCATCGCCTCGGCCTGAGCCGCCACATCGGCAAGGTCGGGATCGAGCAACACACTCTGGTCCGCAGACCCCTCAAAGAGATAGGTGACAAAGGCATAGAGCATAAAAAGACCCAGACCAAAGAGTAGCAAACCAATGGAGACGGGGAGCATACGCTCCTTACCCATCATGCCCCTGAAGAAACGACCTGCTCGCTCCCTCAGACTACCCCCTAGTTCAATCTCTTCACCCGACCGACTACGGCGGTTCTCCACCGGTTTCTCCCTAACGATCCTCTTCTTGCTCATCAACTCAATACAATAATATTATACTCTGCAAACTTACCCAAATCCTAGCACAATAACCCCACACACCCACACCACCTCCGCAAAAAAGAGGCAACGCTACGCATTAGAAGAGACAGTTGTACGAATGATCATATACAAACTGTTGAGGATAATGCAGTAAGGACCTCGGCAGAGGTCCCTCTTAAATAGGCACAGGTCGGAGGGGCATTAGCCCCGAACGACCTGTGTGTAAGAGCCTATTCACCACCTCCTTGACCCCAGCTGAGGGGTCAGACCTAGAGATAGGGTTGTCCGACCCCTCGGCCGGGGTCGTAAGGGTGTTTTGTAAATCATTATAGACTTATAGGTCAAAATGGTGGGTGAGTTAAAGGTCTTTTCTAGGTATAGAGAGACATATAAGGGTTTGAAAAGCTTTGAAGTGTTAAAAGTGAGCCAACGCAAATGTATAGGTCAAAACGGTGGGTGATACAGGGGGATAAGCCAGTGTTTATCGTATCTTTGAGCATTTGAAAAGGCGAAAAAATGAACCAAAAAATGTCCGAAGTGTGGGAGCCTCAGTGTGATTAGTCATGGACGCAGGGGTACACACAAGAGATATTTGTGCAAGAACTGTGGCTCATCGTTCACAGGAAAAAGGCACATAAGTAAGGAGCAGATATGGGACTTGTACCAGAGTGGCTTATCGCAGGCTAAAATCGCGGAAGCACTTGGAGTAAGTCCGAGCACGATAAAACGGAGACTTCAGGAGGTCTCAGTTGACTTTAAGACGCCCATATTAAGCGAGGGAGTTATTCACATAGATGCGACGTATTGGGGTAGAAACCAAGGACTAATCGTTGCGTTGGACGATAAAAGTGGTTGCGTACTCTATCGGGAGTGGATCTCTCACGAAAGCAAAGTGGACTACGCAACAGCCCTTAAAAAGATAGAGGAAGGGGGCTATAATATATTGGCAGTGGTAACTGATGGAGGAGTCGGTCTTGATGTGGCACTGAAGCATTTTCCCACACAAATGTGCCAGTATCACTTTATCGCAATCGTCCGACGAAAACTTACTCTTCGACCCAAACTACCTGCGTCTCAAGAGCTTCTGGCACTTGCTATGAGTGTAGGAAAGATATCCCGTATCACATTCTGCTCGCAGCTCAAAAAGTGGGAGACCAAGTGGGATACTTTTCTCAAGGAGAAGACAATAAATGATGAAAACGGCAAATGGCAATACACGCACAAATCACTTAGATCAGCCCACTTTTCCTTTCGTCAATACCTCCCTACACTCTTTACTTACGAGGAACATCCGGATATACAGATCCCTAAAACCAATAACGCCATTGAAGGGCTATTTACTGCACTCAAAAGCCGTCTTAGAGCGCATAATGGAATGTCCCAAGCTCACAAGAAACGATTCGTGGATGGGTTTTTTAGGCATAGGGATATCGCCCAGTTTACATCCAAAAAAGAGGAGGGGCAATAGTACCCCTCCCCTGTCAGTGTAAACTGTTCTGACTCCATTGACCGTATCCCTCACCGGTTGCACCCCTGCAGAGCCGGCTACGTTTCAGGTCAACGAACAAAGGTATCTGTTTTTTTCTTCTACTTCGCCCACCATTTTGACCTATACTTCAGTACGAAAATGGCTATTAGGCTGTTTTACCCACCATTTTGACCTATACGCCTTTTTTTTATTACCTTTGTAACGTGGTTATTGAGTTGCAATACAGGTTGCATAGATAGCCGATTACCTATCCTATTCATTTCGTTATTATTATGAAACTGGCATATAACTTATCGATCCTGATCGGGCTTATGATGCTTCTCTCAGGCTGTGGCTTGATGAAGCTCTTCACCTCGGAGCCAAGGGATGTCTGCAAGGCGCAATTGGAGACCAAGGAAGGAGCTACCTACACAGGGTATCTTAGGATGCCTATGTCGGGGGACAAGGAGCTCAAGCTCTTCGATGACCTCGCCCTCGCCCATTCAGCCGGCACCTTCAAGTCCGAGGATCTGAAAGGCATCGAGCTAAGCAACCCCAAGAAACCGGACTCGAGCTATCGCTTTGAGTACAAAAAGTTCTCCACCTTCCTGCAAAGCAATGCCGCATGGATGACTCTCGTAGATAGGGGACCTGAGCTTACGGCCTACCTCCTGGCCTCTTCGTACAAGATTGATGAGAATGGGGACATCTTCTTCATCGGCAACGAGCAGCGGATCATACGTAGTGGAGGAAGTATGGCTGTTGTAAAGCCCAGCTTCCCACTATTCTTGGAGAAACGCGGAGGTATCCTAAGAAAGGTTGCTCTGGTACACGGGATCAACTATGAAGGATCTCAGTTTAGAGGCGGAGTGGTCAGATTCCTTGCCGATGATCCGGAGCTCTGTAGCTATGTGAGAGGACTGAAGTGGGAGTTTGAGGACATAGATAAGGTGGTGAAGTACTACGATCCTCACCGCAAGGGTGAGCTGGTCATTAAGGATGACCGGGGTCAAGTCCTCGCTCTGCCACCACATAAGATGGTCACGGGTGCGCTTTCAGGCGAGCTTATCTACACTGCGGATCTGGCTAAAAACCTAACGCCACACTTTGGGATGGCCTCCTACCTCGGGCTCCGCTCATCCCTCGGGACGTACTTCACTTATGGCGGGTCTGTAGGATTCAATCAGCCCTGCCTCGTGGATGATACGGCACTGATAACGGAGGATCCGAGCTTCTTGTTGAAAGATCGCAAGGAAGTGGAGGTACCTCAGGAGTTCATCAAGCGAGTGACCCTTTTTAGCTTCAATGCTTTTGCGGGTCTGCAGGTGCCGCTTGACCTAAAGTCTGTATATGTCATTCCTTCCCTGAGTGGATGTGTTACCGGTGACCTTCACTCCGACTACAGCCTGATCAGTGCTGGACCGCTCGTAAGGTGCGACTTTGGCATCCCCTTGAAGTATGGGAATATGCTCTTCTTCGGTGCCGGATACAAGTATGGCTTCCCCATCAAGGATGCAGATGAGATGGCAGCTGACAACTACAAGAATGTGACCCCTTATGGTCAGTCTCATACCGTCTTTCTGTCCATCGGTTATATGTTTTGACCCGTAGATCTTCCTTAAATAAGGGAGCGAAAGAGATTCTCTTTCGCTCCCTTATTATTATAGACTTATAGGTCAACGAACAAAGGTATCTGTTTTTTTTCTTCTACTTCGCCCACCATTTTGACCTATACTTCAGTACGAAAATGGCTATTAGGCTGTTTTACCCACCATTTTGACCTATACGCCTCATTATACACAGGTCTTCGGCACTGCGTGCCTTGACCTGTGCCTATTTAGCACGGACCTCTGCCGAGGTCCTCCCAGGAGTTACGCATTAGAAAAGACCCTGCACCTCATCCTTGACTTATACCCAGCAAAGGAACTGATAGATCGGAAGGACCTCGGAGAGGTTCTTTACCCATAGACACTCAAATGAATACCGCACAAACCTTTCTAATGCGCAACCCCTGTCCCCAAAAAAAGGTTGTAGCCCCATTTGAAGGCTACCCGCTCCCAAGTGTCGAAGGATCGGGAGAAAGACCGAAACCAACACCAACCCTACGACCTTCCCCCGTGGGAGGTCGGACTAAGGCTATTCATTTCCTCACAATGTGTCTACATTTTCAGGAATAGAGGGGACGGAGTGTATACACATTCAGGAATGCGATGATATACCGTCCACATATTCCGCATAGGGTGCGGAATGCATTCCGTATGCGTGCGGAACGTATTCCGTAGCCCTGCGGAATCCATTCCGCACGCATACGGAATATAGGGTTGATACCAGAAGAGATTATTGAATAAACGAACGACACCACTTAGCGTAAGGACCCCGCTAAAAACTATACGGGAGCCCTCTTGAATACGTTGCCCTTTCATCACAGCCTCGCTTGATTAGGAGTTTACCTAGAAAAGTGGTAACTTCGCTATCAAAATCAGAGGAACAGTATGGAGGTAGACGAACGATACGAGCGGGAGGACTTAGCCGAGGCACTGAGGGTGCTGGAGGCGGGTGGGGTGATCCTTTACCCTACCGATACGATTTGGGGCATTGGTTGTGATGCGACGAACGAGGAGGCGGTGCGGAAGGTCTTTGAACTAAAGCACCGAGCGAGTGCCAAGGCTCTGATCTCTATTGTAGATAGCTCGGCCAAGTTGCAAGGGCTTATGAAGGAGGTGCCTGAGATCGCTTACGACCTGATTGAGGCAAGCCCCACCCCACTCACGGTGATCTACCCTGGGGTGCATGGATTGGCACCCAACCTTTTGGCAGAGGATGGGAGTGCGGGGATCCGAGTGGTGGAGAGTGAGCCCTTCTGTAGGGATCTTTGCCTAAGATTTAAGAAGCCAATTGTGAGCACCTCTGCCAATGTATCGGGAGCACCTAGTCCGGCACACTTCGGAGAGCTCTCTCAAGAGATACTCGAAGGGGTGGACTATGTAGTGAAATATCGACAAGGCGATAGGAGGCCTGCCACTGCCTCGAGCATTATCAAGCTGGAGGTGGATGGACAATTCAAGGTACTAAGATAGGATGAGCAAGGAGCATAAATCGGTGCTAAAGATTTTGGAGTGGCGCGAAAAGCACATTCCAGAGCAGATCTTTATCCTGATACTTGCCTTCGTGATTGGGGTGCTCTGCTCCTTTGCAGCTGCGATCCTAAAGGGGTCGATCCATTGGATTGCGGACCACGCAGCGTCCTTCTCCGAGGTCGACGACCTCTATATCGGTTACCTGATCACGCCGGTGGTGGGTGTCTTCGTTACCTACCTCTTTGTGAAGTACATTGTGCGTGATGATATCAGCCACGGCGTCACCAAGATTCTCTATGCCCTTAGCCAGCGTAAGAGTCGGCTGAAGCCACACAATATGTGGAGCTCTATTGTTGCCTCCTCTATCACCATTGGCATGGGTGGTTCGGTAGGTGCGGAGTCGCCTATCGTGATGACTGGTTCGGCGATCGGGAGCAACATCGGTCGCTTCTTTCACCTAGAGCATAAAAACCTAATGCTCCTCCTCGGGTGTGGTGCAGCGGGGGCGGTAGCGGGGATATTCAAGGCACCGATCACGGGACTTATCTTTGTGGTGGAGGTGCTGCTGATGGACCTCACCCTCACCTCTGTACTACCGCTACTTATCTCCTCGGTAACCGCTGCCTCTTTCTCTTACCTGATCTTTGGTACCGAGGCACAGTTTGCCTACGAAGCGACAGAGGCCTTTACACTGGGTAGGATGCCGTGGGTGATCGTACTAGGAGCTCTTTGCGGACTCGCCTCGCTCTACTTCACCAAGATCTCCTTTGGGCTGGAGCGCAAGCTGAAAGGGATGACACACTATTGGGAGAGGTTTCTGGTCTGCGCGGCGATCCTCAGCACGCTGATATTTTTGCTTCCCCCACTCTACGGTGAGGGGTATAACTCTATCAGCACACTGATTAGCGCCGAGCCACAGCGGGTGATGCAAGGCTCTTTCTTCGAGAAACTAACCGGTACCACGTGGGCACTTCCCCTCTTCTTGACATTAGCGGTACTGGCAAAGGTTTTTGCCACGGTGGCGACCAATGCGGGTGGTGGAGCCGGCGGTGTCTTTGCGCCTAGTCTCTTTGTGGGTGCACTGGTGGGCTTTGCCTTTAGCTATGTAATAAATATCTCGGGTCTCAATATCTACCTCCCTACCGACAACTTTGCCCTCATGGGCATGGCGGGGGTAATGGCAGGGGTGATGCATGCCCCGCTGACGGGTACCTTCCTCATCGCTGAGCTGACAGGTGGGTACAATCTATTTCTCCCCCTTCTGGTGGTCTCCACCACTGCCTATGGTACGATTAAGCTCTTCCTACCCCACAGTATCTACTCGCTACGGTTGGCGGAGGAGGGGAAACTGCTGACGCACAATAAGGATAAGGCGGTGATGACGCTGATGCAGGTGGATCACGTGATTGAAAACGACTTTAGCATCCTTTCGCCCGACATGACGCTGGGCGATACGGTGCGTATCTTTGGCGAGAGTAAGCGCAATATTTTCCCGGTGGTGAATGACAAGGGACGTATGGTGGGGATGGTGCTACTGGATAATATCCGCAATATCATGTTCCGACCCGAGCTCTACGATCGCTTCAAGGTGGCGACCTTTATGGTATCTCCCGAAGCGCGTGTAGTGGTGGGGATGAGTATGGATGAGGTGATGAAGCTCTTTGATGATACGAGGGCTTGGAACCTCCCTGTAGAAGACGAGGAGGGGAAGTATCTCGGCTTTGTCTCTAAGTCGCAGATATTCAACCAATACCGCGAGGTACTGAATGATAACTTTGGAGGAGATTAAGAATAAGATGAAGATAGTATATTTCGGAACTCCCGACTTTGCCAGCTATATCCTACAGTATATCCTTGAGCAAGGGGCAGAGGTGGTAGGAGTGGTGACCAACCCCGATAAGCCGGCTGGGCGAGGGCATAAGCTACGTCCTTCGGCAGTGAAGGAGGTGGCGATGAAGTATTGCCCTAACGTGCCTATCCTACAGCCTGAGAACTTACGTGACGAAGGGTTTCATGCCGAGCTCAAGGCACTCGGAGCCGACCTATTTATTGTGATTGCTTTTAGGATGCTCCCCCGTGAGGTGTGGGCGATGCCCCGCTTGGGCACGTTTAACCTCCACGCCTCTCTACTCCCGCAGTATCGAGGGGCGGCACCTATTCAGCATGCGATCCTTAATGACGAGAAGGAGACGGGGGTGACTACCTTTCTCCTGAATGAGGGCATTGATGAGGGCAATATTTTACTACAAGAAAAGGTGGCCATCACTCCCGAGGAGACAGGGGGCTCGCTCCACGATAAGTTGATGCAACTGGGTGCGGAGGTGACCTTCAAAACCATACAGGGATTGGAGCAAGGAACCCTCTCCCCTAAGCCTCAACCAAAGGTGGAGGGGCTTCGCTATGCCACTAAGATATTTAAGGAGGACCGGCTCCTCAGCTTTCAGCAAGAGTCGGCACACGCTATAGCTTTACGGATTAGGGCTATGAGCCCCTACCCCTCGGCGATTGCCACACAGGGGGAGGAGGAGATCAAGGTCTTCAAGGCAACCCCTTGCCCTTCGCTACAAGGGCTACAGCCCGGGGAGTATCGGGTGACGAAGGAGTCGGTGGTGGTGCATTGCACTGAAGGGGCTGTGGAGCTGTGGGAGGTGCAATTTCCCAATAAGCGACGCACCACTATCCATGATTACCTCCTCGGCAATAGCTTTCCCGAGGGTGAGCGATTTAATTAGTTAGTTACACATTATATATAGGTTATGGTTAATCTACTTCTTAATATTGTTTGGTGGATCTGTGGCGGATTGGCTTCGGCCTTGGAGTACTTCACCGCAGGATTGATCTTTTGCGTCACCATCATTGGTATTCCACTCGGTCTGCAATCCTTCAAACTAGGAATGGTAATGCTCTTCCCCTTTGGGAGCGAGGTAACGCCCTCTAGCCGCAATCCTATTGGGCTACTTGGTAATATCCTTTGGGCAATATTTGCGGGCATCTGGATCGCTATTACCCACGTAGCAATAGGGCTACTCCTTTGTATCACCATCGTAGGTATTCCTTGGGGAACAAAGCACTTCAAGATGGCTAAGGTGGCTTTGGCTCCTTTCGGACGCGAAATCATTATTAACCCCTGATGTTGCGGGGCAAAGGTGCCATAGGGGTCTTTGACTCGGGATATGGAGGGCTGACCGTGCTTGGGGAGCTACGTAAGTGGTTGCCCCAATACGACTACCTCTACCTCGGGGATAATGCTCGTGCCCCCTATGGATCGCACTCCTTTGAGTTAATCTACCGCTACACTCGCCAGGGGGTGGCTTATCTATTTAGTCAAGGCTGTCCGCTGGTGATCCTCGCCTGCAACACCGCTTCGGCACGAGCCCTCCGGCAGTTGCAGATGTGTGACCTTCCCAATAGTTCCGACCCTACACGGCGAATCCTTGGGGTGATACGTCCGACGGTGGAGTACCTCGGCCGATGTACTGAGCAACAACCGATGCAGGTGGGACTGGTAGCAACAGAAGCAACCGTTGCGAGCCACTCCTATCAGATTGAGATGGAGAAGTATGCTCCCAACGCCCACCTAGTACAAAAGGCAACGCCCCTTTGGGCGGCCCTTGTGGAGCGGGGTGAGATTGATGACAATGTGGGGGTCAATTACTTTATTCAGCGTGACCTCTCGCTTCTCCAGAGTGCAGCACCAAAAATGGAGGCACTGATCCTCGCCTGCACTCACTATCCGCTTCTGCTTCCCAGAATAGAGCAAGCTCTTCCCAAGGAGATCCAAGTAATCGCCCAGGGCGAGATAGTGGCACACTCTCTCCTTGACTACCTACGGCGACACCCAGAGATGGAGGAGCGACTCACCACCAACGGCGAGGCTCGCTACGCCACTACCGAGGCCGACCACCGCTTTGCCACCATGGCCGACTACTTTATGCAGGAGACGGTTTCCCCCGATCAAGTCACCCACATCTCCCTCACCTAGCTGTGGCATTTATTGGGGAGGATAGGGAGATAAAATGGTATCTTTGTAGATATGAAAGAGAAAGGGCTACAGAAACGACGCAATTGGCGCCAGTTATTGCAAATGGCGAAGACCTTTTTCCTCATTGGTGGCTTTACCTTTGGGGGCGGTCAGGCTATGATCCAATTGATCCGCACCGAAGTGGTGGATAAGTATGGTTGGCTAGAGGATAAAGAATTTATCGACCTCTTTGCAATGGCACAGTCACTTCCAGGAATCTTGGCGGTGAATATTGCTATCTTTGTGGGGTACCGCATTCAGGGCTTCTTGGGGGCTCTCGTGTGTGCTTTTTTCGGCACCATGCCGAGCTTTGTGATCATTTTGTTGCTGGCGATGTTTGCTAGTGATGTAAAGGACAACCCGACGGTGGAGGCGATCTTCAAAGGGATACGCCCAGTAGTGGTTGCCCTCATTGCCGCCCCTACCATCACGGTATGGCAGGCTTTGGGACTTGGATGGAAGTGGGTGTGGATCCCTATTGTAGTGGCGCTGAGCATCTGGTTACTGGGGGTGAGCCCTGTAGCGGTGATTTTTATTTCGGCCTTTTTGGGCTGGTTCTACACCATATATATAGTTCGGTCGAAAGGAGGTGAGGAGAAATGATCTACCTACAGCTTATTTTGGTCTACCTCAAGATTGGTTTGGTAGGCTTTGGTGGAGGGTATGCGATGCTCTCCCTAATTCAGGAGGAGGTGGTGACCAACTATGGTTGGCTCACAATGCAAGAGTTTACCGACATTGTGGCGGTCTCGCAGATGACCCCTGGCCCTATAGGTATCAATAGCGCCACCTATATAGGCTATACCGTTACCGGCTCTGTGTGGGGCTCTGTTGCTGCCACCGTCTCGGTGATGATCCCCTCTTTTGTGCTGGTGCTGCTCATCTCCGTCTCCTTTGCACGCATTCAGAATAATCGGCACTTCAACGCTCTCTTTGTGGGGATCCGCCCTGCCGCTGTTGGGCTGATCGGAGCTGCCTTTTTGCTTCTTCTGAATAAAGAAAACTTCGTGGACCTTACTAGTGTGATCCTCTTCCTCCTAGCCTTTGTGGCAGTGGTGATGAGGTGGATTCACCCTATCCTCGTGATTATCCTCGGCGGTATCGCTGGATACTTTATCTACATCTAACTAAGGCCCATTTTTACTCCGTAATGTGGCTGAAAATTAGTATCTTTGAGGTATCAGTAACTTATTGAAAATGACTAGAGCAATGAAGAGAATAACTATAATGACTGCCCTTTGCCTACTGAGTGCCCTCTCAGTGATGGCTCAGAAGGTGGGTGTACAGAGTAGTCGGTGTGAAGTAGGGCTACTATATCAGATCAGTTATCAGGCGAATTGGGGCGACTCCTATGCGGTAGTAGTGGAGGTGGTACCCGATCAACCTGCTGCCAAAGCGGGGCTAAAACCTGGGGATATTATTGAGACCATCAATGGGGTCAATACACAGGAGATGAGCGAAGAGGAGATCAATCGTGTGCTCCTAGATCCCAATGCGGGAAGTGTGCAGCTACAAGTGACCAATTTCGGGTACCGCAAGAAGCCGATCACTATCCGCAAGCATTGTGTCCCTGCACAGGCGATCTCGGAAGCGATGTTGGCTCGGGCTTTCAATATGTATAGTGTGGAGGATGTGACTACTCGCCGGTTTACTATGCCTTTTAACTACCGTGCTCCCGAGCGTATTGACTTTGCACAGTATCGTAGCTTTAGCTTCGCTACAGGTCGTAGGCCGACGGTGCTGGAGCGTAGTATCTACGAAGAGCTGGTACGTAAAGGTCTGAAGTATCAGGAGAAGGGAGGAGACTTGGTGGTGGCAGTGCAAGCTGACCTCGCCGTTAACCCCAACTACCGTGAAGGGGCTGAGAGTGACGTGGAGAAGGGTCTTAAGAATTATCGCTTCAACGCACACACTGGGGATATCCAGCAGTACCCTTTCCATAGCATCAACGCGCCTAGCTTCACAGGGTCGCACCTACTGACGATGGTGGTACAGATCTCCGATGCAAAGCAACAGAAGTTGATCTGGAGTGTGCAGGCAAGGGAGCGGCTCAATAGTGCCTATAGTGTGGAGACCTATGCCGATAACTTTGCACCGCTATTGCTCTCCAACTTCCCCTTTCTACGCTATATCTCCAACCCTACCTTTGTCATGCACAAAAACACCTATCGCTCTATCGGTATCTACCTTGATGCCGACGATTTACAGCGACTCCTCTGGGTGGAGAAGGGAAGTCCAGCAGAGCGAGCAGGGCTATTGCCGGGCGACCGTATCCTCACCATCAATGGCTTGCCACTGGAGGCCTCTGTAAAGGCGATGACCGATGGGTACCACGCCTTTCTGAAGAAGAGCCTACTGCTCCGCGACGAGGAGACTCGCTTCCCAAGTAGCGATGGCTTTGACGGCAATAAGTTTTGGCGACTAGATAAGTACAAGGAGATAGCTGAGAAGATGCAGAACCCTAAGTACAAGGGTGCCTTCACCTACCTCTTTAGCCACCGCCCATACGTCCACGACCCTATCATTGAGGATATTGTAGTAGAGATTAAGCGGGGTGATGAGGTGATCCCAATTGCGATGAAGCCAGTACTGAAGAAGGAGGACTATATCGAATTGATGTAATATGATGAAGAAGAATATACTGATATGTTGCCTGCTACTCGTTACTTTTTCAGTGGCATCAGCAACGGACTATAAAAGCCAGCGTCCAAAGGAGCAGGAGCGTCTCTTTGCCTCGCCCGTGATAGAGCGTGATATCGTGAGGGTTCAGGAGCTAATAACGCACGACAAACTCCGCTGGATGTTTGGCAACTGTCTGCCCAACACCCTAGATACCACCGTGCACTTCCGGCTAGATGACGCGGGATTGCCCGAGACCTTTGTCTACACAGGTGATATCGCCGCTATGTGGCTCCGTGATAGTGGAGCGCAGGTTTGGCCTTACCTGAGGTATGTGGGTGAAGACGACCACCTCCGCCAAATGATAGAGGGGGTGATCCGTATGCAGCTGAAGCAAATCAACCTTGACCCCTTTGCCAATGCCTTTCTCGATGGACCGATCATGTCGAAGTGGGCGGAGAGCGATGAGACGCAGATGCTCCCTGGTGTGTATGAGCGGAAGTGGGAGATTGACTCTCTCTGCTACCCAATACGCCTCGCCTACGCCTATTGGAAGGCGACGGGCGATAGCTCTATCTTCGATGCGACCTGGCTGAAGGCAGTGGAGAATATCCTCGCTACTTTCCGTGACCAGCAACGCAAGGAGGGGAGAGGAAGCTACCGCTTTTTAAGGGTTACAGACCGTAGTACTGACGGTAAGAGCAACATCGGATGGGGCGAGCCAGTTTGCCCTGTAGGGCTTATCGCAAGTGCCTTCCGACCAAGCGACGACTCCACCCACTTCCAGTTCTTAGTGCCTAGCAATTTTATGGCGGTCACCTCACTTCGCAAGATGGCTGAGATCCTAACCGCGGTCAACCATTTACCTGAGCTTGCAGCGGAGTGTTCCGCCCTCTCCAATGAGGTGGAGCAGGCACTCCAGAAGTATGCCGTTTACGACCACCCTACCTTTGGCAAGATCTATGCCTACGAGGTGGATGGCTTTGGCAACCACTACTTGATGGACGATGCCAATGTACCTAGTCTACTAGCAATGCCCTACCTAGGGGATGTCGCATTGGACGATCCTATCTATCAGAATACCCGCAGGTTTGTGCTGAGTGAGCAGAATCCCTTTTTCTTCAAAGGGAGTGCCGGCGAAGGGATCGGCGGGCCACACATTGGGTATGATATGGTATGGCCGATGAGCATTATGATGAGGGCATTTACCTCAAAGGACGATGCAGAGATTGCCTATTGCCTACAGATGCTACTCGATACCGATGCTGGCACTGGATTTATGCACGAATCCTTCCACAAGGATGATGCGACCAACTTCACCCGCGAGTGGTTTGCATGGCAAAACTCTCTCTTCGGAGAGCTGATCCTCCGACTAGTAGATGAGGGCAAACCCGACCTACTCAATCAACTCAAGTGATGCGACGACTCTCCCTCAGCCTACTGACCCTCCTGATAGCTCTCTCTGCCACGGCACCGAGAGTCGATATCCGTCAGCTATTTCTCTCAATGCCACAGACCGTGATGCCCACCCTCAGCGAGGAGCGAAAGAAAGATCTACTAGCTCAGTACGATGCCCATAAGGAGGGACGTATCTATACCCTAAAGGAGATCCCTAACTCCCTCACCAGCACAGCGTCAAACATCCGCACACTCACCCAAGACTACCTGGAGCTACAGCTGGATGAGATGAGTAGTATGCAGCTAAAGGTGCTGCCAAAGGGGTGGCGAGGCTATATGATCAGTATTGTACTGACGAGTGAGGTAGTGCCATGGCAGTCGGTGCTCATCTTTTACGATAAGCAATGGCGGCGACTTGATACCTCGAGCTACTTCCGCTTCCCGCCACTAGCTCAGTTGGTGACCGACCCTGAGCTTCTGAATCGCAACGATACAAAGCGGGTGCTCTCGGAAGTCGGTACCCTCGCTTACAGCTATCAATGGTCACCAACGGAGCTACTTTTATCAACCAAAGTCACCACTTTCGACCTACCGCTTTACCAAAAACTATATCCCGAAGCGGGACAATGGATAAAGCCAGATGGGGTGACCTATCAATGGAAGAGGGGACAACTAAGGAGCCAAAAATAAAACTGATATAGTATGTCTACAGAAGAAGCAAAACGCAAGAAGAAAGCACTCATTATCGTAGGGGCTATCCTACTGGCACTCCTGATAGCGGGTGGCATCTACACCATCCTTCGCCAACGTCGCCAACTCACCGACATTCAGAATATCGCTGAGATCGAGAAGCAAGAGCTACAAGAGCAATACAACGAGGTGGCACTTCAGTACGAGGGCTTCAAGATAGAGGTGAGCAACGACTCCATCCTCCACCAGCTAGAGTCGGAGCAGGCCAAGGTACAACGCCTGATGGAGGAGCTTCGGACAGTGAAGAGTACCAACGCAGCACGTATCTCCGAGCTACGCCGTGAGCTAGAGACACTCCGCAAAGTACTCAGGCACTATGTGGTGCAGATTGACTCCCTCAATAGAGCCAATGCCGAGCTACGCACAGAGAATCAAGAGGTGAAGCGACAGATAAGCCAAGTGACCTCCGAGCGGACACAGCTACGGGAGGAAAAGGCAAAGCTAACCGAGCAGGTGACCCTTGCCAGCAAGCTCTCTGTCTCTAGCTTCAATGTACGGCGCCTCAATTCAAGAGGGCGGGAGACCAAGCGTATCCAGCAGATGCGTCAGCTAGAATTCCGCTTTACGATTGATAAGAATGTCACCGCCGAACCAGGCTTCCGCGACATCTATATGCGTATCATCACCCCCGACGAGGTACTTCTACAGAAGCCCGCCGAGAGCGGTCACTTCAATTTTGAAGGGGGCAAAGTACCCTACTCTATCAAGCGACAGGTGGAGTATGGTGGCGAGGCAACGACCCTCACTATGTACTGGGATATAGAGGAATATCTAGTAGAGGGCAACTATCGTGTAGAGATCTTTGCCGATGGCTACATCATCGGTCGATTTACCTTTGCACTCTAAGGACTCTACCAGCTATGCCAGACCCACAATACAATAGCCACAATAAGGAGGAATACCCACCGATGCACACCGCCGAGCACATCATCAATCAGGCGATGTGCCGTCTCTTTGATACCGGGCGGAGCATCAATGCCCACGTGGAGCGAAAGAAGTCACGGCTAGACTTCCATACCACCCAACCGATGGGCGATAAGGAGGCGCAGCTACTCGAGGAGGAGGTAAATAGGATCATCCTACAAGACCTACCCGTCACCTACCTCACCACCACACGCCAAGAGGCGGAGCAGTACGATGTAGACCTTAGTCGCATCCCCCACGACTCCTCAGAGGCGGTACGCATCGTGCAGGTGGGCGATTACGATACCTGCCTCTGCATCGGTAGCCATGTGGCACATACCCAGCAGATAGGGCGGGTAGAGATCTACTCCAATGCCTACGACCCTGAGCGCGCCAGGTGGCGTATCCGCTACCGCCTTTACGAGAGCGATCCCACATTTGATGAATAAATAAACAGAGATAATATGATAGAGCTAAAGAGCCGATTCGATCACTTCAACTTCAATGTCTTTGACCTCGAGAAGAGCCTCCGCTTTTATGAGCAAGCACTTGGCCTAAAGGAGGTGAGGAGAAAGGAGGCCTCCGATGGTTCCTTTATCCTAGTATACCTCGGTGACGGTACCACCAGCTTTACGCTAGAGCTCACTTGGCTACGCGACCGCAAGGAGCCCTACAATCTTGGTGACCTCGAGTATCACCTCTGCCTTCGCGTAGAGGGCGACTACGACCAATGGCGAGAGTATCACCGCGAGATGGGCTGTATCTGCTTCGAAAATCACGAAATGGGTCTTTACTTTATCCAAGACCCAGATGGGTATTGGATTGAGGTGCTTCCACTCAAGTAACCACTCAACTCTATGGCACAGAAACCACCTATCGACCCCAAGCACAAGCTACAGATCAAGCGTCGGCTCCTCAAAATATACGAGAGCCTAGTCAGCAGGGATCTGATTGAAAACTATGCCGATCTTTCGGAGAAGTTGGAGATGAATATCTCCACCGTGCGAGGAGCCTTTAGCCTTGCTTCGGAGTATCTGTCGCATCGCTTCCTAGACCGATTTCTGGAGGTCTATGGAAAGGAGTACTCAAGCGACTGGCTCTACGATGGTACCGGCAATATGAGGACCAAGCTAGAGGTGGATCCCGATGAGGCAAGTGGTGCCCGCTGGAAACGTGTCGCTTACGTGGTAGAGCAGGAGGGATACAGCGTGCAAGACTTTGCCAAGGAGATTGGTCTCACCCACCCTAGCACTATCTATAGAGCTTTGCAAAATAAGACACGGCCCAGCAACAATACCATGCAGCTCATCTATGAGCGCTTCCCGCAATATGGCAGAGAATGGCTCCTGTGGGGGCGAGGGGAGGTCTATATCAAGCCGCTACAAGAGCCTGGGGTAGAGAGTGCAACGCCCTACAAAGTGGCGGAGATGATGAGCTTCCCCATCATACCTGATGCCGCAGTGGCAGGGCGACTTACGGGATACGGAGACCCCGATCCTGAAGGGTTGCAGACCCTCTCCGTCCCCGTCGATCGCAGATACAAAGGTCGCTACTATATTTTCACCGTCCGAGGTGCCTCTATGGACGACGGCACCACCAATGCCCTTTGCGATGGGGATAAGGTACTTTGTCGCGAAGTGGCACGAGAGTATTGGTCACTAGGTCTACACCGTAAGAACTGGTATTACTTTGTCTTTGCCACCTACTCCGAGGGCATCATCATCAAAAAAGTAATCGACCAAGACCTCGAAAATGACACCATCACCTGTCACAGCCTCAACCCCGAATATCCCGACATCGTGCTACACCTAAAAGACATCATAGGGGTATACAACGTAGTGGAACTAGTCAGCCGATCCATGAAGTACTAACACCCAAATACACCTCCAATATAGGTGAATTTCAGCCCCCTTATAACCAACTGATAACCAATATACTACCAAGTCGTCAATTGAGATGCAACTAAGCAATTGGTTAGTTGCATCTCGTCATTTGCTTAGTTGCAACTCGCCGATCGCTTAGTTGCAACTCCACTTTTGCTCCCTTATACCATAGTCATCTAAGCACCCCCGAGAGGGTGCTTTTTTATACCCAACATATATAAATATATAGGCCGAAAGGGCGATTGCCCCTTCGGCCTATTTTTGTTTATAGATTGCTATCTAAAGATTAGAGCTTAAAGGAGAGACCTACATTAGCATAAGAATATCCATATCCTAGCTCGAGGAACATACCCACCGTTGGGGTAAAGAAGTAGCGAGCACCAATGTGAGTACCCCAGTCAAAGTCATGTGTCCACTTATTAATATCCACCCCTTCTTTCTTGTCTTTGTAGTGGTAGCCATAAGCACCGAGCATCAAGGAGAAATAGGTATCTAGCTCAGGGATAAAGTGGTAGTGCATCGCTACACGAGGACCAACTACATACCCTAGAGTATGCTTGCCAAGGACCACACCACCGAGGGCACCTACAGAGAGGGCAGCATCAGGGCTTTGGAATAGATTATCTACCACACCATAGTCGTAAGAGGCGTAGATAGGGAGCGAACTGCTAGTGATACCAAGGCTACCAGATACGATGCTAGTGCCTTTTTGCATTACATTCTGAGCATTGGCTTGTAGACCAAATAGAGCTACGACAGCCATTACTGCGAGGGCTAATTTTCTCTTCATAACGTTTAATTTATTAGTTTATCTGATACTATTATCTACCACAAAGGTACTCTTTTTCTTGAAAATTGGTAGATCTTTCCCTTGTTTTCCTTCAACCGCCACTATCGGTTTATGGAAAAATAGGTATCTTTGTGTGATAGGAGAATGAATTATAAGGTAGAATTATGAGACGACTAACGAGGCAAATAGAGCAACTTCTCTACACTGAGGAGTGCGTAGTGGTACCAGGGATCGGTGGTTTTTTGGTGCATCACGAGCCAGCAGTGGCAGATGAGCAGAAGGGACTAATCTATCCAGGGCGCTGTCGCATCTCCTTCAATGCAGCACTGAAGGATAATGATGGGGTGCTGGTGAAGAGCTACAGCGATGCCTTTTCCTTTGGCTATCGCCGCTCCCTCTCTATTATGGAGAAGGACATTGAGGAGCTCCGAGCCCAACTACTCTCTAGCGGAGTAGTGGAGATCGGCGAAGTGGGCAAGTTGGTACAGTCAAAAGGGGAGATGAATCTCACCTTTATCCCCAATCCACACCACCCCTTCTCCATTGACTACTACGGTCTACGCCCAGTAGCGATGCTACCTCGCCCCAAAGCGACCTCCAAAGTGGCAGAGCGGCGGGCTGGGCTCAAGGGGCACATCTACTACCTACCTATCAATCTCAGAAGCCTAGGTTATGGCTCAGTTGCTGCTGCTATGGTGGCGGCAGCGATCTTCATTCCCAATCAAAAGCTACAATCACCTAACAACGTAACGCAATACCAAGCTGGCTTCCTCACCGAGCAGGTGGCGGAGCAGAAGGAGGAGCCCACACCAGTGATGGATGAGGTACAAGTACCTACCTTTGAAGGCTTCCGCATCACGGAGGGGAGCGAGCAGCCAGGTCGCTACTATGTGGTGGTGGCAACGCTTCCAAATGAGACCATGGCTCATAAGTTTATCAATGAAAATAGCAACTACCTTCGCTTTGCCGATGAGGGGGGTGTTTTGGTTTCTAGCCGAGGGCTACACCGCTTCTATGCCGCTAGCTTTGAGACAAGCGAGGAGGCACAAACCTATCTCCGTGAACTAACGAAGGAGGAGGCATTTAGCACCGCTTGGATCCATAAGCAATAATTGACCTATGGAGATCAGCAAGTTGGGAGCCTTTGGACTCCGCGACCATATCATTCAGGGGCTGGAGGAGACCCACCACGCCTCCACGCTATTGGGGCTAACAGACGATGCAGCACTTATAGCCCCCGCTTCGGGAGAGCAACAATTGGTGGCGAGCCAATTGCTACTAGAGGGCATCCACTTTGACCTCGTCTACTTTCCCCTTCAATACTTAGGCTTTAAGGCAGTCACCTCGGCCGTGGCAGAAATCATTGGCATGGGTGGAACGCCACGACAACTAACGCTCTCCCTTGGCCTTTCACAGAGGTTCAAGGTGGAGGATGTAGATGTCTTGATGCTCGGGGTGAAGGATGCTTTGGCTCTATATAATATCGACTTGGTAGGGCTGGAAGTGAGCAGTTCGTACACAGGCCTCACCATTGCGGTGACGGCACTCGGCAGTGTGGCTAGTGGAGAGGAGCTACGCCGAAGTGGTGCAAAGAAAAATGACCTCCTTTGCCTTACCGGCAATGTAGGAGCCGCCTACATGGGGTTGCAGCTACTGATTAGAGAAAAGGTGGCTTTCGATGGAACAGCCGACTTCGCGCCCCAGTTTGACGGTCGTGAATACATTCTTCAGAGACAGATGAAGCCGATTGCTCGCCTAGATATCTTAAGACAGTTACAAGCGGCTGGCGTCAAACCGACGGCAATGATCAGCGTTCGTGACGGTCTGGCGAGCGACCTACTTCAGCTCTGCCACGCCTCGGGCGTAGGAGCTCGCATCTATGAAAAGGTGATTCCGATAGACCACGAGACAGTGGGTATGGCAGATGAGCTGGGGCTTTCGCCCACCTTAGTAGGAATGAATGGCGGAGACGACTTTGAGCTACTCTTTACCATTCCACTCGGACTAAAGGATCTGGTGGATGCAATGGAGGATGTTCGGCAGATCGGTTTTATCACCGAAGCAGAGGATGGCGTGCGACTAGTCTCCTCGGGAGGTAGCGAAACGACAATTGTGGCACAAGGATATCATAGAGAGGAGGAGGACGAATGAAACAATACCAAGAGCTACTGAGGAAGATCCTCGATGAAGGGGTGGAGAAGAGCGACCGTACTGGCACTGGTACTAAGAGCCTATTTGGGTATCAGATGCGGTTTGACCTCTCGGAGGGCTTCCCACTACTTACCACGAAGAAGCTACACCTGAAGAGCATCATCTACGAACTCTTGTGGTTCATCAAGGGCGATACCAATGTCCACTACCTACAAGAGCATGGGGTGCGGATATGGAATGAGTGGGCCGATGAAGCGGGTGATCTCGGTCCGATTTATGGGGCACAGTGGCGGCATTGGCGTGATGCCAAAGGGCAGGAGCACGACCAGCTGGCAGAGGCTATTAAGACGATCAAGAGTCATCCCGATAGCCGACGGATCATCGTGAGTGCGTGGAATGTTGGACAGCTACAGGAGATGCACTTGCCTCCTTGCCACCTACTCTTTCAGTTTTACGTAGCGGAGGGGCGCCTCAGCCTGCAACTCTATCAGCGTAGTGCCGATGTTTTCCTCGGCGTTCCTTTCAACATTGCCAGCTACGCCTTGCTACTAATGATGGTGGCGAAGGTTACGGGGCTAAAGCCGGGCACCTTTGTCCACACCCTTGGTGATGCCCACCTTTATCTCAATCACCTAGAGCAGGCACGGATACAATTGGGTCGGGAGCCTCGAGCTTTGCCGAAGATGAATATTGTGCGAGAGGTGACGTCGATTGACGACTTTAGGTTTGAGGATTTCGAACTCGTGGGCTACGACCCTCATCCACACATCAAAGCGGAGGTATCGGTATGAAATCAGAGCTACACATTATTGTCGCTATTGCGGATAACGGGGCGATAGGACTGAAGGGCGATATGCCATGGGGACGGCAACTCCCTGCCGATCTGCGTCACTTCAAGGAGACCACTATGGGCTACCCGATTGTGATGGGACGCAAGACTTTTGAGAGTCTCCCTAAGGGGGCACTTCCAGGGCGACAGAATATTGTGGTCACCCGCAATACTACTTACCACGCAGAGGGAGCGGAGGTGGTTCATAGCCTAGAGGAGGCGATGGAGGTAGCGGAGGGGGAGAAGCTCTTCCTTATCGGTGGAGGGGAGCTATACCGACAGGGGATGGCTTTAGCCGATCAGCTACATGTGACGCTGGTTCACCACCAATGGCCTGAGGCAGATACTTTCTTTCCCGACATTGATATCGACCTTTGGGAGTGCACACAAAATGAGCCCCATGAGGCGGATGAGCGCAACGCTTTCCCCTACTCCTTTACCACCTGGAAGCGAAAAGCATAATGGCAGCATTTGAGGTGCTTTACGAGGATAACCACCTGATCATTATTAGCAAGCGAGCAGGGGAGATCACTCAGGGCGATAGTACTGGCGACGTTCCTTTGCCCGAAAAGGTGAAGCTATACCTCAAGGAGAAATACCAAAAGCCGGGGAATGTCTTCCTCGGAGTGGTTCACCGTCTCGATCGACCAGTGAGCGGAGTAGTGGTCTTTGCCAAAACCTCCAAGGCGCTCTCCAGGATGAATCGGCTCTTTCACGACGACAAGGTGGAGAAGGTGTACCACGCCATTGTGGAGCAACCACCAAAAGCACCAGAGGGGACGCTGGTGCATTGGCTCAAGAAGAATCCTAAGCAAAATAAGTCTTATATCGTTGCCACTGGTACCAAGGGTGCCAAGGAGGCACGCCTGCACTACCGAGTGATAGGCGAGAGCGATCGATATACGCTCCTCGAGGTACGACTGGAGACGGGGCGGCATCATCAGATACGTGCTCAGCTCAGTGGCATCGGATGCACCATTCGGGGCGACCTGAAGTATGGTGCCAAGCGGAGTAATCCCGACGGCTCGATCTCGCTTCACGCTAGAGAGGTGAGCTTCACACACCCCGTCTCGGGCAAAGCAATCTCTGTGGTGGCTCCCTACCCCACCGATGATCCACTTTGGGGCTACTTCAAGTAAGCCCCCCTTTCTTGTTTCGGCGAGGTGGCTAAAGTTTGGCAGAAAATAGGTATCTTTGAGGTAGATAGTATTTTAATAACCAAACTAAAGAGAGACCATTTACTATGAGTAAATCCAATCCGAAGATTGATCAATTTGTAGAGGAGAATAAAGGGAGATTCCTAGAGGAGCTATTTGAGCTCATTCGTATCCCATCGGTAAGTTCGCAGAGCAAGCACAAGCCTGATATGATTCGCTGTGCCGAGCATTGGTGCGACCTACTGCTGAAGAGTGGTATGGACAAGGCGGAGGTGATGCCTACTAAGGGCAACCCTGTAGTGTATGCCGAGAAGCTACTCGACCCCTCCTTCCCTACCGTGCTAGTATATGGCCATTACGATGTGATGCCACCCGAGCCACTAGAGCTCTGGAAGTCGGAGGCTTTTGAGCCTGAGGTACGCGATGGCATCATCTATGCTCGTGGGGCTGATGATGATAAGGGGCAGACAATGTGCCAGGTAAAGGGTTTAGAGACAGCTATTAAGCTGGATCTACTTCGCTGCAATGTGAAGGTGATGCTAGAGGGCGAGGAGGAGATCGGTTCGCCTAGCCTTGAGGCCTTCTGCCAAGAGCATAAGGAGCTATTGAAGAGCGACCATATCCTCGTGAGCGATACTGGTATGCTGAGTGTTGAGAACCCATCAATGACTACCGGTCTGCGTGGTCTTTGCTACTGGCAGATAGAGATGACGGGGCCTAGCCACGACCTCCACTCGGGTATCTATGGCGGTGCCGTGGGTAATCCTCTCAATGAGCTGTGCAAGCTGATCGCTAAGATGCAGGATGAAAAGGGACGTATCACTATCCCTGGCTTCTACGATGATGTGGTAGAGCTGACCGAGGCCGATAGGGAGATGACTAAGAGAATCCCATTTGACGAAGCAGCTTACAAGGCTGGGATAAAGGTGAAGGAGCTATATGGCGAGGAGGGATACCATACCCTAGAGCGTACTGGCAGCCGTCCTAGCTTTGACCTTTGTGGCATCTGGGGTGGATACCAAGGCGAAGGTGCCAAGACCATCCTTCCTAGCAAGGCTTTTGCTAAGGTCTCTACCCGTCTAGTAGCAAATCAAGATGAGAAGAAGATTGCACAAGCCTTTATCGACTATGTTCATAAGCTAACTCCCGATCATGTAAAGGTGAAAGTGGAGTATCTACACGGTGGTACCCCATACCTATGCCCAAGTGACCTACCTATCTACAAGGTGGCTGAGGAGGCGTATGAGGCTACTTTCGGCAAGAAGCCTCTAGCCGTTCGCTCGGGTGGAAGTATTCCAATCATCGCTACCTTCGAGCGCGTACTAGGAGTGAAGAGTATCTTGATGGGCTTTGGACTTGGCAGCGATGCTATCCACTCACCAAATGAGAACTTCCCTCTCTACAACTTCCATATCGGTATCCGTACCGTGGCTGAATTCTACGCAAGATACGGACACAATGAGTAAGCTATTTATCAAAAACCCTCTGCACCCTGATGGGGTGCGGAGGGATATTCTTATTGAGGGCAATAAGATAGTAGCCATCGGCAACCTCCAAGGAATGGAGGCTGGGGCTGAGGTGATTGATGCCTCTCGTATGGCGGTGATCCCTGGCTTGATCAATTGCCACACGCATGCGGCGATGACCTTTTTCCGCGGATATGGCGATGACCTACGCCTGATGGATTGGCTCAATAATATGATTTGGCCAGTGGAGGCACATATGACCGAGGAGGATGTCTATGTCGGCACCAAGCTCGCTTGCCTCGAGATGATCAAGAGCGGTACCACCGCTTTCCTAGATATGTACTCCTTCCCTCACGGCACCGCAAGAGCGGTAGAGGAAATGGGGCTGAGGGCCAATGTCTCCTACACGGTATTCGATAGAGGGGATAAGGAACGGGCAGAGCTGGATAAGCGGAATATGGAGCGGTATCTAAAGGAATTTGATCGCTACTCCGACCGTGTGCAGCTCTCAATTGGTCCGCACGCCATCTACACAGTGACTGGTCCGATGCTACAGTACACCCATGACTTCGCCAAGGCCAATGATCTACTCGTGCACCTACACCTCTCCGAGACGGAGGGTGAGGTAAAGGAGTGCGTAAAGGAGCACGGCACCACCCCTGTGAGGTACCTGCAGCAGCTAGGAGTGCTCTCTCCTAATCTGGTCCTCGCCCACTCGCTTTGGATGGATAGCGAGGAGCTTCAGATCCTCGCCGACCATGGTGTGGCGTGTGTCCACAACCCCGCTTCTAATATGAAGTTGGCGAGTGGTTACCGCTTCAAGATTGAGGAGATGTGGCAAAAGGGTATCCGTGTGGGTATTGGTACCGACGGCACTTCTAGTTCCAACAACCTAGATATGTTTACCGCCATGAAGCTCACCTCATTCCTCGCTAAAGCGTGGTCGGGAGATCCAACCAGTGCCAAGGCGGGAGAGGTTTTCAAGGCAGCCACTTTTGCAGGTGCGGAGATTCTCCGTATCCCCGCAGGGCGAATTGAGGTGGGACGACTTGCCGACCTTGCCCTTTTGCAACTAGATATTCCCGAGATGACCCCTTGCCACAACCTGGTGAGCAATGTGGTCTATTCGGCCAACGGTAGTGCGGTGGATACCCTTATCGTTGATGGTCGGGTGCTGATGCGTGGTCGCCACGTACCGGGCGAAGAGGCGATTATGTCCGAAGCTCGCACCGTAGCCCGCGACCTATTTGAGAGAAGTAAGAAACAAAAGTGATAGAAATTGATACAATTATGGTAGAGTACAAGCAATATCAAGAAGCAGCGGACTACCTAAGACCGCTGATTCCACAAGAGACCAAGGTAGCGATTACCCTCGGCTCTGGCTTAGGTCAATTGGCCGATAAGATAGAAGAGGCTCGCGTGATCCCTTATACCGATATCCCCAACTTCCCTAAGTCTACGGCACTAGGGCACAAAGGCAACCTCATCGTGGGCAAACTCGATGGTAGCCCAGTGATTGCCATGCAGGGACGCTTCCACTACTATGAGGGCTACCCAATGGAGAAGGTGACCTTCCACGTACGCGTCTTTAAGCTTCTCGGCATAGAGTACCTATTTGTCTCCAATGCCGCCGGAGGTATCTGCGACCAGTACAAAGTAGGCGATCTGATGATCATTAGAGACCATATCAATATGCTCCCCAACCCACTCATTGGTAAGAATATGGAGGAGTTTGGCCCTCGCTTCCCCGATATGACACGAGCTTACGACCGCCCACTGATTGCTAAGGCAGAAGAGATTGGTCGCCAGCTCAATATCCCGCTTCATAAGGGCGTCTATGTCGGTTGGACAGGTCCCAGCTACGAGACTCCAGCGGAGTACAAGTACCTAGGCATCATCGGAGGCACCGCAATCGGTATGAGCACCGTGCCTGAGGTGATTGTGGCTCGCCACTGTGATATCCGCGTCTTTGGTATGTCGGTGATCACCAACGAAGGGTACCACTTCACAGATGACTTCGTCAACGATGGCGACGATGTGATATGTGCCGCCAACGCCGCCTCTGAGAAGATGGGCCGTCTATTCACAGAGCTTATCAAGTCACTCTATTAATAATTTAGAGTAGCTTCCCAATAAAAAAGAGGCTTTGCACGAAGGATGAGATGCAAGGCCTGAGGGTGAGGGCAAGGTGCAGTAAGGCACCAAGGCCCAACTAGGGCAAAGGGAGCGTACATACGTACGTGACCGAGCCCGAATTCCGAAAGCAACGCCGCAGATCGCCTTCGTGCAAAGTCGAAAAGGGGCTATATCCAGCTGGATATAGCCCCTTTTCCTTTGAACTCCTTCCCCCGAAATAGAAAAAGAGTGTCTCACGACACCCTCAATCTCAAACCTATAATCTAATACTATTATGAAAAAACCACAGTGCAAAGGTAGGCATTATTTTTGATACTTGCAACTATTCTCATCTCTTTTTATGTTAAAAGATTTCCATAGTAACAAAATGAAAGCAAACAGGCGATATTTCGTGCGTTATATTTATTTTGGCAGTCCATTTAGGGTTATGACTGACATTTATCAATCCTAACACCCAAAACTATTTTTGGACAGGTACAAATAATCAAAGAATGGGCTAATCCTTTGCCCAATTCGTAAAATAATTGTAACTTGCGGTAAAATAGCGAGGCAGCCCCCACGGGGTCCCTCTGTACGACAATCGAATACATTAAATTGATGATTATGGCAAAAAGATTTTATTCATCCATTAGCGTGGCAATGCTCATAGGTCTATTGCTTGCTACCCTCACTTCGTGTGGTGGAAAAGACCCTAAGGAAGTGGCCGAAGAGGCCGTGAAAGCAGAGCTCAATGGCGACCTCGAGCGGTTTTACGACCTACTCACACAGGAGGATAAAGATGCGATGACGCTCGAAAACTTCAAGCATTTTTACACCATCCCAGATGAGCTAGCAGATGCCATCGAATTGATTCCCGAGGTGAAGGAGTCCATCAAGGTAGATAAGTTTACCAGTAGCGTTAATGGCGAAACCGCCACTGTCACCTACTTCATCTACCTGCCCGACCTAGAGAAGATTGGCAACCTCTCACTAGAAGATGCCAAGACCATCCTCTCAATGAAGAGCCACCGACTCAAAGATCTACCCGAGGAGATCCAGAATAAGATCAAGGAGTCTGTGAAGAAAGATGGCGTGCCCACTCGTAGCTACGACAGAAGTCTCAAGCTAAAACGCGAAGGCGATGAGTGGAGGGTATTTCTAGACCTTGCCAATCAGGTCAATTCCCGTATGGTAAAGTCAGTGTATGTACAAAACAATTGATAAATAGATAATTCATGGCAATCGTAACAAGCGACAACAAGCCCTATGTAGTAGGGGTAGACGTGGGGGGTACCAATACCGTTTTCGGCATTGTAGATGCGAGAGGTACCATTATCAGAAGCGATAAGATCAAGAGTACCAATCATATCAAAGTAGAAGATTATATCAAGGAATTGGCAGATGCCATCACCGACCTTGCAAATGACGCAGGGGGAATCGACCAGATCCACGGTGTGGGCGTAGGTGCCCCAAATGGCAACTTCTTTACCGGCTCCATTGACTTTGCACCCAACCTCCTTTGGAAGGGTCGCATCCCTATGGCCTTCCTCCTTAGCGAAGCACTCAAGGGCATCCCTGTGGCACTCACCAATGATGCTAATGCTGCCGCTATCGGAGAGATGACCTATGGAGCTGCTCGTGGTATGAAAGACTTCATCGAGATCACCCTCGGCACAGGGCTAGGGAGTGGTATCGTAGTGGGTGGAAAGCTCGTCTACGGTCACGATGGTTTTGCCGGCGAGATCGGGCACACCATTATCCGTCGCAACGGGCGCTCTTGTGGTTGCGGTCGCTTTGGTTGCCTTGAGACCTACTGCTCCGCTACAGGTGTAGCACGCACCGCCAAGGAGTTCCTCACCGCTCGTGAAGATGATAGTCTCCTTCGCACATTCAATATCGATGAGATCACATCAAAGGATGTCTACGATGCTGCTGTGCAAGGCGATAAGCTAGCACTTGATGTCTTTGAAACGACTGGAGCCATCCTAGGCGAAGCACTCGCCGACTCCGTAGCTTACACCAGTCCAGAGGCAATAATCCTCTTTGGAGGGCTAACCAAAGCTGGCAATATCCTACTAGAGCCAGTGAAGCGACACATGGAGCAAAACCTCCTCAATATCTACAAAGACAAGGTGAAGATCCTCGTGAGCGAACTCAAAGAGAGCGATGCCGCAGTCCTCGGTGCTAGTGCACTAGGCTGGGAGGCCGACCGCAAGCTACTCACTCTGCTTACAGAGTAACCAAAACCTCACCAATACAACTTGAAATCACCTAGGGGCTCCCCTCTAGGTGATTTTTTGTTTCAACCCAAGTCTAATCCCCAGATATATTACTAGAAAGACAGATCGCGATCCACGTAAACAGACCCCCAAAATACCTCCATGCTAGTAGAGCAAAAGTTGAGATGCAACTAACCAATTGCCGAGATGCAACTAAGCAATTGCCGAGATGCAACTAAGCAATTGCCGAGATGCAACTAAGCAATTGCCGAGATGCAACTAAGCAATTGCCGAGATGCAACAAAGCAAATGCTTAGTTGCATCTCGGCAAACGCCTTTATACGACACTGATTTTCAAATGTTTACAAATCAGACCTCAGCACCCCCATTTTAGCCGATTTTTCACCCCATCAGAGCATCAATCAGTAAGGATCCAGGAGAGGTTCTTCCGATCTATCAGTCTCTTTGATGAGTATAAGTCGAGGATGAGATGCAAGGTCTTTCTAATGCGTAACCCCTGCCTCCAATGGCACTATTTATCTCGCTGTCATTTGATTTTTGTAACTTTGTGCCAAATATACAATGGATAGAAATAAGAAGGATATGAGTAACGGAAAATTTAAGCGTACTTTGGTGACGACGGCCCTTCCTTATGCCAATGGTCCGGTGCATATTGGACACCTGGCAGGGGTCTACGTCCCAGCAGATATATATGTGAGGTACCTTCGTCTGAAGGGCGAGGAGGTGGCCTTTATCGGTGGTTCGGATGAACACGGTGTGCCCATCACGATCAAAGCGATGAAGGAGGGGGTAACGCCACAAGACATTGTGGATCGCTACCACAAGCTAATTAAAGAGTCGTTTGAAGAGTTTGGCATCTCCTTTGATGTCTACTCACGCACTACAAGCGAGACGCACCACCAGATGGCGTCGGACTTCTTCACCACACTTTACGAAAAGGGCGAGTTTATAGAGCAGACCACTCAGCAGTACTACGATGAGGAGGCAAAGCAATTCCTTGCCGACCGCTACATCACCGGTACTTGTCCTATCTGTGGCAACGAAGGGGCTTATGGCGACCAGTGCGAGAAGTGCGGTAGCAGTCTGAATGCCACCGACCTGATCAATCCAAAGTCGGCCATCAGCGGTTCGGAGCTAGTGATGAAAGAGACCAAGCACTGGTACCTCCCCCTAGGGAAGTACGAGCAGTGGCTTCGCGAGTGGATCCTCGAGGGGCACAAGGAGTGGCGCCCTAATGTCTACGGACAGGTGAAGAGTTGGCTCGACCTTGGGCTACAGCCTAGAGCAGTGACCCGCGACCTCGACTGGGGTATTCCGGTACCGCTAGAGGGCGCTGAGGGCAAGGTGCTCTACGTATGGTTTGACGCCCCTATCGGCTATATCTCCAATACCAAAGAGCTCTTCCCCGATAGTTGGGAGACCTGGTGGAAAGATCCCGAGACCCGCATGATCCACTTCATCGGTAAGGACAATATCGTCTTTCACTGCATTGTCTTCCCTGCGATGCTCAAGGCTGAGGGCTCCTTTATCCTCCCCGATAATGTGCCTAGCAACGAGTTCCTCAATCTCGAGGGCGATAAGATCTCTACCAGTAGAAATTGGGCGGTTTGGCTCCACGAGTACCTACGCGACTTCCCTGGCAAGCAGGATATCCTCCGCTATGTCTTGACCGCCAATGCTCCTGAGACCAAGGATAATGACTTTACGTGGAGCGATTTCCAAGCTCGCAACAATAATGAGCTGGTGGCAGTGCTTGGCAACTTCGTGAATCGTGCTTTGGTGCTAACCCACAAGTACTTTGAGGGGAAAGTGCCTGCCATCACCACCCTTCAGGAAGAGGATAAGGCGGTCCTTGCCGAGATCGGTACCATCCGCGACGATGTGGCCAACCTTCTCGATAACTTCCATATCCGTGATGCTCAGCGTAGGGCCATGGACTTGGCACGCCTAGGCAATAAGTATCTCGCCGATATGGAGCCTTGGAAGTTGGCCAAGACAGATATGGATCGGGTAGCTACCATCCTCAATGTGGCACTACAGATCAGTGCCAATCTGGCTATTTTAATGGAGAGCTTCCTCCCCTTCTCTATGGAGAAGCTACGCCATCTGCTGAATATGGAGGGTGCCCTCACCTGGTCGGAGATCGGGAGAAGCGACCTATTGGAGGCGGGCCACCAGCTAGAGCAGCCTGAGCTCCTCTTTGAGAAGCTAGAGGATGCAACGATCCAAGCTCAGCTCGACCGCCTAGCAGCGATCAAGAAGAGCAATGCAGAGGCAGCTCTTAAGGCGGCGAAACCACTGGCGATTGCCCCTGAGATTAAGTTTGAGGAGTTTGAGAAGATCGACCTCCGTGTGGCTACGGTCAAGGCTTGTACCAAGGTGCCTAAGACCGATAAGCTCCTGCAATTTACCCTCGATGATGGCTTTGGAGAGCGGACCATCATCTCGGGTCTGGCGAAGCACTACGAGCCTGAGACGCTGGTAGGGAAGCAGGTGATCTTTGTGGCCAACCTTGCCCCTCGTAAGATGAGAGGGATTGAGAGCCAAGGGATGATTCTCTCCGTAATAGAGGCCGATGGCTCTCTCTCGGTACTCACCACGAGCAAGGAGGTGAAGCCAGGCAGTAAGGTATCCTGATTATGCGACGTGCACTATTGCTCTCGGGCGGTGTGGATAGCTCCGTGGCACTCCATCTGATGATGGAGCGTGGCGAGGCGCCCGACCTCTTTTATATCTATATCGGAGCCAATGAGGCAGGCTATGAGGACTGCCCTAGCGAGGAGGATATGGAGATGGTGAAGTGGCTCGCCAAGCACTATGGTCGCCCTCTGGAGGTGATCAATCTGCATCGTGAGTACTGGGACTATGTGGTGCAATACATCATCGACACAGTGCGGGAGGGACGTACCCCTCACCCCGATATGCTCTGCAATCGGATCATCAAGTTTGGCTACTTCAATGAGTATGCGGGGCGGGATTACGATCAGATCGCAACGGGTCACTACGCGAGTAAAAAGGTGGTGGGCGATAAGGAGTTCCTCGCCACGGCGGTGGACCCAGTGAAAGACCAGACCGATTTCCTCGCTCAGATCACCTATCCTCAGCTACTGAAGGCCTACTTCCCCCTTGGGGAGTTGCCAAAGAGTGAGGTGCGGAGGATCGCTTCGATGGAGCACTTAGTCACGGCACAGCGAAAGGATAGCCAAGGGATTTGCTTCCTCGGTAAGGTGGATTATAATCAATTCTTGGAGCGCTATCTCGGTACTCAGAAGGGCGAAATCATTGAGCTGGAAACGGGCAAAGTGGTCGGTGAGCATCGGGGCTATTGGTTCCACACCATCGGTCAGCGGAAGGGGCTCGGATTATCGGGTGGCCCGTGGTTTGTAATCCGCAAGGATATTGAGCAAAATAGGCTCTATGTAAGCCGTGGCTACGACCCCGAGACGCAGTATGGCAATGTGGTGGAGATGCCGGAGATGCACTGGATTACGCTCAACCCGATGGAGGGGGAGGAGCTAGAGGTGACCTTCAAGGTACGCCACACGCCCGACTTTACCGTGGGACAACTGAAGCGGGACGCTGAGGGAATCTACACTCTGCACTCTACTGAATTGATTCAAGGGATTGCCCCAGGGCAGTTTTGTACTATCTACGACCGTTCACAGCAACTCTGCTACGGCTCGGGAGTGATTGCCCGTGGGCTAAGGCTTTAGTTGCAGCCGGAAGAGCAGCCCGTAGGTGGTTCGCTTGAAGGGAAAACTGTAATTGGAGACGAGTGGTTGGCGCTGCTGACGCTCCACAAACGCCCGAACGCTAATGGCATCAGAAAGCCCATACTCTGCTGAAAATTGCAGAGTATGGGCTTTCATTCCTTGTAGGGCAAGGTCGCTCTCCAGCTGTTGGATATTCCGGAGAAGGCTATAGGTATAGGTGTGGTGGAGCTGTAGGCGAAGGCTCTGTCGCTCGCTCCTAAGTAGGCTTATCTTACTGGTGAAGAGGGGTGCGAAGGTGATATAGTAGCCTAGACGACTATAGAGTTCATGGTCGGTCTGATCGAGTATCCGCTTGGCGGTGGTTTGGAGGGTTTGGGAGTGGCGCTGATTGTACCTTTCCTCTAGCGAGATGCCGAGCTGACTCTTCACTTCTAGCCCGATGAGCGGGCTCAGCTCCTCACTCACCACTAGGCTTTGGAGGTCATTCTGCTCGGCGGTGATGTAGTAGGTAGGCACCTCCACATAAGCCCGATACTGATGGGTCAGCTTGAGGGTGGGGATATGCTCCTTTAGCCACGAGTGCCACTGAGAGATATTGAGCGACACTTGCCAATTGGGCAGAGTTGCCAAAAGGCTTGGTAGCCCCTCACGCTCAAGGTAAAGGAGGCTCGACTGCTGGGCAAAGTGCTCTACCTCGGGGTGCTTCTGCAGTCGTGCGATGGTGCTATACCGTAGGTTGCCCCGCTCTATCTTTGCCCCTTCGGTTTGGTAAGGGGTCACCGAGGTGTGGTGGTGCCGGTTGTTTTCGTAGGTAAAGGTGAGTTCGAGTCCCTTCAGAGGCTCGAACCTCAGCCGTGCTTCCATTTCATTTCGCCAAAAGGTGGTTAGTGGCTGGCGGCTGCCTCCCTTCTGGGTAATGAGGCTCTGCTCCTGCATCTTTTCAAAGGTGGAGAGAGGGTGGTCCATACCAAGTCGAAAGGCTAATCCTGGCATCAACTGTCGGTCGACAAAGCCAAGCCCCATCACCTTACCCCCAGTGGCGAGCAACCCAGGCAAACTGGTACCTGTGGTTCGGCGAAGGTGCAGAGAGAAGTCTTGTAGCACTTTGATCGGTAGCGTGCTGAAGTGATACTGGAGCAAGAGGTCGAGGTAGGTGCCATTCTCCGCTCTGTTGCCCTGCTGGTACTGAGCACTCCTTGCCCCTAGTTGCCACTGATAATTGCTTCGCCATGTCGCCTGTCCCGTGAGTGGCTGGAGCCAATGAGCCGACATCGGCGGTAGGCGGTAGGCAAGCTCCAACTGTCCGAAGTAATGCTCCGTGCTGCCGAGTGCGGTAATGTCTCGTAGTATCTCCCGTGTCATCCACTCAAATTGGCTCGCTTGACTCTCGCGGTGGCGTGCCTCAAATGGTTCGTGGATGAGTGCCATCGTGGTGCTTTGTAGGGAGAGGGTGAGTCCCTTGTAGCTCTGCTTGATTTGCAACCCCCTGACCCAATCCCAACGGCTACGAAGGGTGGTGAGGGCCGAGTAGTCGGAGGGGAATTGCTGGTACTTGAAGTAGCGATTCCAGAGACTATTGAGGCGGATATAACTGCCTTGCGAGGTATCGAATTGGTAGGTCACTTCGCTCTCGGAGCTGCGCTCTCGCTCCTCAAGTAGGTCGGGGGCATACCCTTTTTGGCGATGTAGGCGGTAGCTGAATAGCCAATTGGAGAGGCTCCACGGACGCCTCCTATCGGTTGAATTGAGCCAGCGCATATCTGTGAGCTCTAGGTTCTCCTGTTGCCTAAAGGTGGCACCGATGCCCCCTTCATTACGGAGGTCGCTATCAAAGGGATCGTAGAAGGGAGTAGACTTCTGCCGCTCTAGGGAGTAACGAATAGGGAACCTCAGTTGCCACCGCTTGGGCAGTAGCATACCCAGCTCTAGCTCGGTGCGAAGGAGGAAGGACTGCATATCCTGTAGCTCGTACTTGCGACTATCCGAAGTGATTGAGCCAAAGCCAGCGGTCCGATATTGGCCATCCAAATGAAGCGATGCTAGCTCTCCCACCTGCAATTGCATCGCCCCTTGGGCTGCCTTTCCGCCCACAGCCCTTGCTCCTTTCACCGCCATCTCATTGACCCACACCTCCGCAGAGAGTCGGCGGTCACTTTTATTCCGCACCCCAATCAGTACGGCCGTCACCTCACCCAGTGTGGGCTGCCCCTTCACCACCATGGTAGCCCCACGATGGGCAGGGTCGGGCTGAACAAAGGGGATGTGGTCCTCGGCTCCTGCCAACAGTCGCTGGTGCTTGAGCTCTGTCAGCTCTGCCAAGGAGATTTGGACGAGGTTATTGGGTCGCCACACCTCGGACCTTATCAATTCCTCACCGAGTGCCGAATAATCGCCGATGGGAGTTGCCTCAAGTGGCAGGCGGTACTCATAATAATTGCGAGTAAAGTCGTGCCCCACCCTAATAAAAAGCTCCAACTCACCCCTTGCAATCATCTGCTCCGACTCCAAGTGACTCCAGAGCTCCAACTGCTGATAGTGGCGAAGGTCGAGCGATTGCTCCTTGTAGATAGCCACCGGCTGGCCAGGTGCCAGATACGCTATCTTCATCGCCAAAGCCTGCTCATCCTCGGCACGCACTGCCCAATCACTTGCCACCTCATCTCGCTCCACTTCGGGCGGAGAGAGGTAAGGGATTGGTGCCCTTTGGCTATCCTCCTCTAGCGAAAGGGTAGTGACCTGCATCTCGGCACTACGCATATCACTCGGCTCGATGCTGCTCTGAAACTTACTCCAGGAGGTAGAGACGATCCTAAACTGTGCTAGTCGGAGCTGTACCTCTTTGCTAAAACGGGTGAGCGACAACCGAAGGGTCCGCACATCTTGTAGCGACACTCGCTGCCCAATCTGTTCTGAAGGGGAGTGCAAAGGCACCCGTAGCTTCACCCACCGCTCTCGCTCGCTTAGTCGCTTCTCCCCCACAATCTGCTCACCACTCAGTCCCTGACGAGTGATCGGTAGCTCATACCTCAGGTAGCCCTCCTCCTGCTCCTGAATCATATCCCTATTGAGGTCCTCGGTATCGGGGTCCCACGTCCGGGCACTCTCCACCCCTTGAATGACCCGAGGAGTGGAATTGCCCTCCATACCATTGATATAGCGATAACGCTCCAAGATAGAGGCCTCTACCTCGTCCCATTCATCGCCCAAGAAGAAGCGATAGTCGTCCTTTGCGGGGTCCTTTTCATCACGAAACAATTGATAGCGAGGGTGGCTCCGCTCCTCCTCCGAGGTCAGTCCATCCAGCCCCACATCTTGTTGATTGATCGGTACCTTTCCCGTAGTATCAAAGCCATAGAGCTGTGGCGGGGTGAGTGCCTTACGCCCCCACTCCGTCTCTTGCTTCGCCTCACTTCCCTCGTAGTAGATACCTTGGTCGGGGAGAATCTCCTCCTTCATTCGCCCAAGATCCAGGTAGAGCATCCCCTCGGGGGCATCGGGGTCAAGGGTAAAAGGGTCGAGCATCCAGAGCTCAATGTAACTGTAGCGACGATTCTCTAGGTCATTGGTCGAAAGGGGATAGCTGATACTGCCCCACATCTCCTGCGGTGCAGTGGGCAATTGAGGGTTGTAGGGACCACGCTCGGAGGGATAGAAGGAGAGATTAAGCGTGGAGAGCGTCTGCAACCCGATGGGCGAACGGTCTCGCTGCGGAAAGAACTCCTCTAGGGGCACCTCCCGAACCAAAGGGTGGCGACGCTGACTTTGGTCTTTCATTAAGTGTGTTGGTTGGTGCGGTGCACCATCCCGTACCAGAAGAGCATCCACCTTGAACCACGCCAGTTGGGCACGGCTCTCAGGTCGCTCCACCTCCCCTAGAGACCACCCCTGCGGATAGGTGAGCTCAATATATCTATTGCCCTCCTCAAAGTCCTCCACTACGATCTTATCACTGCCACTGCGCGAACGATTATAATCGGAAAGCAGCTCCGCATAAGAGGCCTGAAGAGAGAGCTTCAGTGGCTCCCGCACCTCCAGTCCACTCCACTCATTGAACCACTCAATTACCGATGGGCTCTCCCAATGGTAGCTAGCATGTACCCCCCACATACGGTTGCGTAGCACCTCCTCTCCCCACCGTATCCTATTACGTCGGCTATCCTCCCAATAGGCGAGCAGCGTACCGCCGACATTGAGGCGAGGGGAGGGCGTCCAATTCAGTTCCGCACCCACCAGAGACTTCTCCTTACGTCGTTGCTGCTCTCGCTCCTTCACCGTAATCTCAATCGTCTCCGTGGTATTGGTGGTCAGCGTAAGCCTCCCCGAAAGGTAGTCAATCACATACTCCACCCCCTCGGAGAGCTGTCGACCACTCGCCTCTACCCGCACACTCCCTGGCTCAATCTTCTGGTTTCCAAGCGAAACTGACTGCGTCTGGCTCCCCGTCACTTCCGCTTGAATTCTAAAGAGATCTAGCTCCTGAGCCTCCTTTGCCTCACGTTGGCTCTTCGTATAAAGTGCTTGAAAGGTAGGGTAGCCATCCCGAGGTATCTCTACAAAAGGATACCTTTGAGGTAGAAAGAGGGTGCCAGTCGCCTTGAGATAAGTGACCCCATCAATTAGGTCGAAGAGCCCATCGGGTGCCCCACCCCGACCAGAGCTATCGGCTCGGTCCCAGCCAAATAGGTCGAGCCACGAGCGACCACTATCCGCTCCTCTCTCCACAATCGGTTTATCTACCCCCGCCTCCTCGTCCTTAAAAACTAGCGACACCTGTAGTTCGTCATTCTGGATATCTGGCCTTGCCCCCGAGAGAGAGTAGCCATTCTTCATCATCAGCCCCCAAAGCGGAGAGTGAGGAGAGCGATCTTGCTCCGACAGCAGTGCCACACGCCGACTACCCCCCTCGGCAGTCACCAAGTCCCCCACCTGATACCGCTTTCCTTTGTAATGATAGCTGTAGGCCACTGCTAGTATCTGCCCGTCCCCCAGTCGACTTTGAAGTGAGATAAATCCGAGTGTCGGGTGGAGGGTATAGGCCGAAGGCGGAAGCTTTCGGGCAGAAGTGATCTCGATACCACTTGCCTCAAAAAGGTTGCTACTAGGGAGTTGCTGAGCAGTCGAAGCCCCTTTGAAGGCAGTAATCGGTTCCAAACGGCTCCTATTATCCATCTGACGTGGGGTGGTGACCCACACCTCCACTCGGTCTATGTAGAGGTCACTCTCCACAAGGGGCAAGTGCTTGAGTGCGTCGCTATATTGGGCGGCAAAGAACTCCGAGAGAAAGAAGTGCTGAGCAAAGTCGTAGTCACTACCCTTGAGCTCCGTCTGGATCAATTGTCGTCCGCCTTGCACTACAATCTTACGCTCCTCGGCATACTGCCGACTGGCCACCACCTGAAGCGAGAAAGGACCCATCAGCAAGTCCGCCCGTACGCCAAAGAGCTCCCCACCGGTATCAATCAACGGATTGCGACTCTCCATTCGCACATTGCCCGCCTGTAGTCGTTGCACAAAGTCGTAGTTTTCACCCTCATACCTCAGCCGCACTCTACTTCGGCGATCCGCCATCACCGGCTCGGTAGTGTAGCTAAGGTCGAGCTGCAATCGCTCGGAGTAGTTGGCCTTGAGGTGAATATTCATCTCTGGCAAAATGGTGAAATGGCTTCGCTTGCGTAGCCCCACTGGTAGCAGAGGATTATCCTCCTCAGTAGTGGTATGACTTAGATTGAGGGAGAGATAACCATTGGCTTTTAATCCCAGCTTAGGACGCTGGGGAAGGGGCTTGGGAAGTGGAGGCTTCCCTTTTTCATAAAAGACTTCACCCGTCTGCTGTAGTGCCTTCGCTCGGAAATACTCCTCGGAGGTGAGTAGCTCCCGCAATTGCCACGCCCCCAAGCTATCTCGGCTATAGAGGAGGTAGTAGCCCGTCGCCGGGAGATACCCCACCGAATCGGTCTGGAGAGATTGCGCCCTTCCACTACCCCAGAAGAGTAGTACAAGGGTCAATGCCACGTAGCACCGTCGCATCGCTCTCCACACACGCTACAGCATCTGCAGACCCTTGCGGATCATATCATTGATACTCATATTTGGATCGGCCTTTGCCAACTTTGCCACCACCTTACGGGCAGCTGCAGCAGGATAGCCAAGGGCAATAAACGCCTTCTCCGCCTCCTCGTACATTGCCAGATGCTCCGTGGCAAGTGGGTCCTTACTGCTATCAATACCGATATTGAAGGTACCCATCTCCGCTTCGATCTTATCCTTCAGTTCCACAATAATTCGCTGTGCGGTACGAACCCCTACCCCCTTGATCGACTTCAGTCCCACCTCATTGCCCTCTTTTATCAGTCGGGTGAGCTCACTTGGGGTAAAGCTAGAGAGTGCCAGACGAGCCGTGGCAGGGCCAACGCCATTCACCGTAATCAGCAGACGAAAGAGCTTCCGCTCCGCCTCCTCACAAAAGCCATAAAGGTCGTGGGTATCCTCCCTCAGCACCTCATGCACCAAGAGCTTCGCCTCCTCTCCCTCGCGTATCTTATTGTAGGTATTGAGGGAGATAGCGAGTAAATAGCCTATTCCTCCGCCCACCTCTATTATCGCAGCCGTGGGGGTACGCTCTACCACCTTCCCTCTCAAGTATTCTATCATGTCTTTCTATCTTAATTACTAGTGGCAAAGAAAAGTGCCACCTCTCATATTCACCAAAGATACAAAAAAATACCTCAAGTCTCGCGACTTAAGGTACCTACTTAAACCTTAAATTATTATGAAAAAACTATAGAGGTTCGTGGCGGATTTGAACCGCCGTACACGGTTTTGCAGACCGTTGCCTAACCACTCGGCCAACGAACCATTTGCCTTAAGCAATGGCAAAGATACAAAAAATATTGACTCTGACAAAAAAAGCCCACAAGACCCCAATGGCTGTCTGGTTGGAAAATAATAAGTAAATTACACTAGTAATTTAAATCTACGTTTTATGATTTCAAGTACATTCGCCATAATTATATTCAGTTATTCGTAATCTTCGCCTTGTATTCCTAACTCACCTTTGCTCATGGCATTGGCAATATCTATTTTCAGCTCTTCGTCATAATCTTTACTGGTTAGAAAGCTATTGACGATGCGTAGCAGCAAATCTTGGTCGATGTTCGATGCTGCCACGTGATAAATGATAGATTCCAATGTACGCATACAGATACAAGCGTGCCAATAGTAATTATTTTTATGTAAGAAGTACGCACCCAAACTCAGTGCAATACGCTTGTTCCCATCATTGAAGAAGTGCCCGGAACAAAATCTATACATCAAATAGGTCAGTTTGTCGGCAAAGGTAGGATAGTATAAATCGTTTTGCACAAAATCCAATGTAGCACGAATACCGCCTTCATCACGCACTCCTTCAAAGCCACCATCACTGGCATCAATCATTTTGCCATAGATGCTTAGAGTTTCATCGTAATCTATGTAAATAATTTCCTTACTCATCCTCTGCCTGTTTTAAGCGTTTCAGTACATCTTTATTGTCCGCTAAAATTTGGTCAAAATCAATAGACTGGTCACCGATGAATCGTTCAAACTCTTCAGGAGTAACAGCTTGTAGATAGTCTGCAATGTTACCATGATACGCATCCCGGAAACTAAAATCCCTTGAAGCCATTTTTGTTCTGGCATCATTCAGATAAGGTTTCTGCATGGGATGTTCGGCAAGTTCGTTTACAATACGCTTCACTTCGTCAATAGTAAGTTTTCTGCCACCGTTTTCCTTGAATCGTTCATTGATAACTGCACCCACACCGTTTTCAAAAGAAGAAATAACCAATAAAACCTCTGAATACAGCGTGTGTCGAACATTGTCTTTGGAATCCAACTTCAACACTTCCCGGTATTCCTTAGCATTCTCCTTGAATACAGCCTTGTAAATGAAATCTGTAATTTGAGAATATTTGTATGTGGGATGTCCCTCCACGTATTGTTTGATGGCAGAAGTGAGATTTTTACGATAGTTTTCCTCTGTAATTGCGGCAGGAAGGTAATGCACATCCCTGCGGTTGATATATTTTGTTCCTCCACCTGTCTTTTCATTGATAGTGGTAATCACAAAATCCAAGATGAGGCTACGGACTTTCTTGGCTTTTTCACTCTCTGTAAGTAGCATACCCATATTCAAGAAAGAGCGGAAATTAAACAGTCCAAGTTGTGTTGTTTTGCTCGCCTCATTAATAAGGTGAGCAAATTCTAACTTAAACTCTTTCAGTTGTTTACCCTTACATAAAATATATCCGTTATGCTTCAATTCATCAGAATTTGATTGCAGATAACGATCTATTGTAGATGTGTCAACTTGATAAAAGTCGGCAACCATTTTTTTTGTAAAGCGGTATTCGCCCTCAAAGAGCATTCCTTCTATATCAAGATGCTCTTGTACCTTACTGACCGCGAAACGATTGTTAAGTACATTCTGCCGTTCTATGTTTGAGATGGTCAAATC
The DNA here is from genome assembly GCF_022845615.1 of Porphyromonas somerae. Lineage (NCBI taxonomy): Bacteria > Pseudomonadati > Bacteroidota > Bacteroidia > Bacteroidales > Porphyromonadaceae > Porphyromonas > Porphyromonas somerae. The sequence goes on from NZ_AP025559.1 coordinate 2,360,148, forward strand.
TTTCATATCACTTCACGATTACGTAGTTTCAAATTACTAGTGCAATTTACATATTATTTTCCAACCAGACAGCCATTGGATTTTTGTACTGCAGGGGTTACGCATTAGGAGTAAATGCATAAGTTAATGACCCTATAAAATAGGAGAAAGGAGTGACCCAAAAATCCAATTTATAACAAGCTGATATTCAAAACCATATAAAAGCGAAAACTGAGTTGCAACTAAGCGATCGGCGAGTTGCAACTAAGCGATCGGCGAGATGCAACTAAGCAATTGCCGAGATGCAACAAAGCAAATGCTTAGTTGCAACTAAACTTTTGGTCACTTAGCTGTTGCTTTTTTAGGCTGTTATTCAAAGACCATCTGCACCCTTATTTGTGGGATGAATTTGTCCGTGGATGTTAATTATTCACACCGTGTAACAGTCTCCTTATCCATAGACACCCCGATAAAAGCCACTCACAAGACTATTCTAATGCGTAAGCCCTGATTAGTTGCCCATTTTTATAGCCTAACTAAAAAACATTAGCTACCCTTGCAACCCAGTTGCAAGTTTAATCATTAATCCTAGTTTATGATGAGGAGTCATCAGCCTTGTTGTCTTGCCATCTGTAAGTGTATAGTGATGTTATTATCGCTTACATTTTCCAAGACAGACATTTTTGCACAGGAGCAGAGCAAGGGAGTATCCATCTCTTGCATCGTGCGTGATGCCATTACGCAAGAACCAATAGATGGAGTGGTTGTATCAATCAACGACCGTGAAACAGGAGTCACTGCAAGGGGCGGAAAAATCACCGTATTGGTGCCCCACAGTGCGACCCTTAAGTTCTCTCACATTGCGTATGAAGCCGTTGAGATCAGGAATGCTACGAAAGAGGCATCTAGTGGTCACCCACTCTATATCTCCCTCTATGCATCCAACTTTTCGCTCAATGAAGTAGTGGTAAAAAGTAAAGCCACTACAAAGAGTGTTACAGTAGCAGAAACACTCAGTAGCCGGGATATTTCTAGTAATCTAGGGAGCTCGCTTGCTGAAGCCATCTCCAAAGTAAAAGGAGTATCTATGCTATCGACGGGTCCCAATGCGAGCAAACCAGTCATTCACGGCATGCACAGTAATCGGGTGATGATTGTTAATAATGGCATACGCCACGTAGGTCAAGGCTGGGGCATCGATATGGCACCAGAGATCGACTTTAGTATGGCGCAAAATGTCCGAGTACTCAAGGGGGCAGAGGTGGTAAAGCATGGTTCGGGAGCCCTAGGTGGTGTAGTAGAAATAGACCCTCCATTGCTTGAATATCAACAAAAGGGCATTGGGGGAAAGATTGCCACCTCATACATCACCAATGGGCGTGGGCTGGTTGGCCTCATCGGGATTAATGGCTCACACAATAATCATTGGGCTTGGAATATAGCCGCCTCTTACCAAAACTACGGCGATAAGTCTACTGCCCACTACCTACTCAATAATACGGGTAGTAGGCAATGGAGTACCACTGCGCAATTGGGCTATAGGCGTGGAAGTCGATTTACCTCCGAATTGTACTACTCCTTTTTTCACTCTCATGAAGCCAGCATGTTTGCTTGGCAAATAGGAAGTCGTGATCTCTTTGAACAGAGACTGAAAATAGGGAAACCAGAGCTTATCTACCCATTCACAAGGAAAATCCAATACCCCTACTCCAAAGTGTGGCATCACCTTATCAACTCGCGCACTCGCTACGATCTTACCACCGAGCAAGTACTTCGGCTCAATCTATCCTACCAGCTAGATATACACAAGGATTACCACAATCGACGCAATTACCGATCCTATGTGCCAGAGTACAGCATGCGACTCTCTACACTTGATGGGCTCCTAACCTGGAACCACTATAACCTACTAGGTACGGAAGCTGAAGTGGGGGCGGAGATTCAAATCTCCACCAACGACAATCCCGAAGATACCGGTGTGCAACCAATGATTCCAAACTATAAGGCCTATACGTTCAGTCTATTTGCTTGGCAGAAAAAAGTATGGGAGCACTTCTACATGGATTGGGGATTTAGGTATGAAGATTATACAATCGGAGTAGCTGGCTACGACTTAGCAAGTGAGTACTTCTCAGATGCCGATCACCGCACTCTACTAGGAGGGCAAATAGGCGTAGGCTATACTCCTACCGACAAGCTTTCGGTCATTAGTAGTTTCTCTATCCTCCAGCGTCCACCACACGTATACGAACGTTTTTCTCTCGGAGTAGATAAAGCAGCAGGAGTATTCTCCCGAGGCGACCGCAACCTAATCCCAGAGATTGGCTATAAGTGGGTCAATTCCATAGAGTACAGTGGAAGCAAGCTTGCCTGCTCTATTGAAGGATTTCTACAGTACGTCAATGGATATATCTATCAGGCAACGAAACGTGGCACATTCTTTCAGGCTCAAGCAGGAGAGTACCCCGTATTTGATTTCTGGCAAGAAGATGCCTTCTTCTGCGGTGCAGACTTCAAAGCCAATGCCAATATCATAGGAAAACTACTTGCATACGGGCTCCAAACAGGCATCACGGTGGGACACCTAAAGAATATGCTTCATGTCCCTAATATCGCCCCATTCAGGTGGCGTCACTGGATAGAGTCGGAGTATACCATTCCCGGCACCTCTATAGAGCTATCAGGCAACTTCGAGATGACCTATGTCGCAAAGCAAACGCTCTTTAGCCCAGAGCTAGACCTAGTGGACTTCACCCCACCAGCCTATACACTCTTCGACCTCTCATTAAAGGCAAAAGCCCCTGTCACTTTCGGGAAAAGCCTAGAGGGGGAGGTGAGTATTGAAAACCTCACCAACGCAGAGTACAAAGACTACACCAATCGCTTCAGATACTACTTCCACAATCTAGGTAGAAGTGTGAAGCTACGCCTAATGTGGACATTCTGATCACAACAGCTATTTTTCAACACAATAACCATTTTTATAGACAACAATTTTATGAAATTAAAAAGCTTATTCACCGTGATGGTGGCTATGATGGTAGCTATGATGGCTACTGGATGCAAGAATGGGATTGTCAATCAGGTCCCAGAGCCTGAAGACCAAAAGCTCAAAAAGCTTCATGAGGATCCTACTACTGCAGAGTTTATCCTACAAGAGTGCCACACGCACGGCCCTTCAACTTGGCACGGAAATGGGGTGTCAGACCAAGTTAAGTACTTCAAAACCTTCCAGAAGATTACCTATAAGCTGAAAAAGGGGAAGGATGGCAATGGGAGACCAACACTAGAGTGGGGGCCAGCAGAGGATAGCCCAAAGGCCTTCTATATACGTACCGGTCTTGACTATGGAGAGAGCCTTTCAAAGCCAGGCAATGGCGGCAATTTCTACTCCCTAGTAATCAAGTACTATAATGCTAAAGGAGAAGACATCACCCATCAATTTGTAACTAATGGGCAAGAGAATATCCACCAGCACTTCTTTATCCCAGTAGATAATTCTATCAAAACTTGGGGCGCTACGGATAAGGAAGAGCTGATGACCAACCTTCCAAAGGATCAAAATGGCGTAACTGACCTCTTTAAGTACTGGTATATGGATACTGACCCACACGACAAGCTAGCATCTGACGATGAGGCTAAATTCATCAAGGATCCACGTGGCTTTAAAGGTATCCTTCAATTTAATCCATTTAAGCCGGTTGAAGAAGGGGTTATTCCCGTGACCTATTCTTGTGATATCCAAGTGAAACTGATGCACTCCCTTACCAATAAGAAGGATCCTAAAAAGACCTTCTCAAAGACCGAAACTCCATCACCTTACAACAAGCCATCTACAGCCCAGCTCCAAGTGGATGTATGGGATCTAGATACGAAGATACACTTCGTGGTATTCAGTAGCCGTATGGAGTACCTCATGGATGATAGTATGAAGACCTTTGCCGACCTCAAGACGGATGAGCAAAGAGACTATGTACGTCGTTATGCCAAGGCGTGGGGCTGCACGCTAGATCAAGCTGTAGTAGATATCCTAGGACAGCTATCTGGTAGCACACTACACGTATCTTCTAACCTCTAAATTGAGGTATAATAGCTTATAATGATAAGTGCCCTCCTTTTAGAAAAGGGGGGCACTTATTTATTCGCTCTATTTCGGAGCTTCCAATATACTCTAGTGGGGAGGGGGTGAAGTGTGGGCTAGGCATAGCCGTGGAGGCCACCCAAGATAAAATTAACGCCAAAGTAGGTCATCAGGATGGTCATAAACGCTACTATTAGATAGGCGTGTAGGAATCTCTCCTTTCTGAAAGCTTTGAGGACACCTTGGTGTAATGGTAAAGCGTAGACCAGCATCGTGATGAGTGCCCAGGTCTCTTTGGGGTCCCACCCCCAGTATCTACCCCACGAGATATTGGCCCATACCGCTCCGATAAATATACCGGCGGTGAGCAAGAAGAGTGCGGGATAGAGTAGCAAGCGACTGAGCTGAGTCAGTTGCTCGGTGGGCTTCCCCTTCCTCAGTAGCACCAGTCCTGTAATCCCATTAAAGAAAAGGAAGCAGAAGAGGGTGTAGGAGAGCATCATCACGATCACATGGATACTCAGGAGCGGAGAGCTAAGTACTGGCATCAGTGGGGTCATCTGCGGATTGCTCTCCCCCATCACAGAGACCATAAGTGCCAGGCCACTGGATAGCATTCCAAAAGAGAGAAAGAGGTCGGAGTGAAAGCTGAGGAGAAGGGCTACCACTAGGATAGAAAGGGCCAAGAATTGCATTGTCTCGAACCCATTACTTAAAGGGATATGCCCGACGGAGAAGCCTCTCAGCGTACTACACGTTATCAGGTATAGTGCGGCTATGCCCATTAGCCCGAGGCCGATGCGCTTGATGAGTTTAGGGGCATTTTGCTCTCTTAGGCGGTGGCTCAATATAAGGATGTAATAGAAAACCCCCAGCAATATCAAGGTAATCGCCAGTGGTAGCGTGTGGGATAGTTGGTTGTAGAGCCTTTCACTCTGGAAGCGACCCTCAGGGGGTAATAGCTCACCCGCTTTCTTTTGCTGGTAAAGACGTATCTTCTCTAAGGTCTTAGTGAGTCCATCATAATTGTGGGTGCGGGCAAGCTCGGTGAGATAATCTGTGGAGCGACGGATAAAGAGCCACTCATCCTCAGGTAGCTCGGTCGGCAATCGGTCGGCTTGCGCCATCCACTGGATGCTTTCGCCCTCTGGAATGGGAAACATCTTTATCGCTTGCCCTGAGAGTAGAGAGCCGACAATATTGTACTTTTCGTAGAGTGCCAGCACGTCTCTTGCCTCAGCCTCGGGTAGATGACCCGTATTGAGTGCTTCGAGTGCTTTAGATAGCTTCATTTCCCCCGCTTCATCAAAGAAATCTTGCCAGCTGACATACCGCTTCTGCGTACCCAATAGTGCTCGCATCGGAGCACCCTTCACTCGCATCATAGGCACCTCAATCCAATCGGAAGGATAGAGTAGCCACCCAGTGAGTACCTGCTCGGCAGTGAGGCCTTTGTAAGAGGGTTTGCCATACAGCTTGGTCACAAGATCACGAGCGAACGACTGCATGGGGCAGATACGCCCATTGTGGTAAACATATAATTGACCAAACTGCTCCGATTGTGTCGGTGGCATCACGCCTGGAAGGGCACGGTCACTAGATGCATAAGCACTCTGCGAAGTACAGAGCAATAGGAGGGGAAGGAGCAGCATCGGCACCACCTTTCGTGCTTGAGATAGTTGCCTTAGCGTCCGACGGAATTCGCCCTTCGGATCTACCAAGACTAGGATCATGGCCACTAAGAGCAGCCCATAGCCACAGTAGGTAAAAGCAATCCCCCAGGGGTCATAGGCAACGCTGAGCCGCACCCCTTTTTGGTCCTCATCATAGCCACTTTGGTAAAAACGGTACTGCCGATGATGCCCAATGTGATTCATAGAGACCCGCTCCGACTGACCATCATCAAAGCGGAGCACACTCACAAAGTCCATAGGCGACTGTGTACCGGTATAATAGAGTATTTCGAACGATTCCAAATTTACGGTAAAGGGGAGCTCCACACTCTTCCCCTCCTTAGTGGTAAAGGAGTTAGTCGCTTCTCCCTTATAGAGGTAAAGGTCGCCCCTTTGGGAAAAGAAATAGGTAAGCCCAGCCCCTAGTAGGATTACCCCAAAAGCGATGTGAAGGAGCAGAGCTCCCATGCGGCGACCCATTCGATGGTATCTCAGTAGTAGCGCCAATGCTGAGATGGCAAGTAGCAACCAGAGGCCAACAAAATACCACGACCCATAAATGTACTGATGGGCAAAGGCTGCTCCCTCTACCTTTTCAATAAAAGTGGCTATGATCAAGACCATTATGGTCAAGATCAATAGCCCAAAAGAAATAATAGTCAATCGTCTCTTCATTAGATCCGATGAAGTAATAAAAGTAATAAATTAGGGAGGGTTAAATCGCCTCAATAAACTTCACAATTGCCTCACGGTCTTCTCGCTTCAGCTCCCTAAACTTCTCAGTGGTCCAACGAGCCTGAGAGACACCTCCCTCACGTGAGCATCCATGCCACATAATGGCCTCAATCACATTGCGGGCACGAGCATCGTAGAGCCTATCATCATGGCCAGTACATATCCTCATTAGCCCTTTACCCCAAAGCGGAGGAGTGCGGATCCACCCTTTGCGTACATCATTCTTCATATACAGACGGTGCGATACCAAGTCTGTGTATGGCCAGATGGTCTGGTGTGGATAGTGTGGCATTCGTGGGTCGTTGGGGGTGTATTGTGGCTCACCTGGATAGGTAAGTAGGTCCTCACCCGTTGTCCACGAAGGTCTATGGCAGGTAGCACACCCAATCTCCGTGAAGAGCTTCTTCCCTCTTTGCACCACTGGATCATCCATGTGTCGGGCAGCCGGTACAGCGAGACCTCGCAGCCACGTCATGTAATTGACGTAGTCCTCTAGCTGCATCTCTTCGGGGTGATCATTGCTCGTAAAGTAATTGTAGATATCTTTTTCAGGGTCACCCGTCTTATTCCATTCAGGGTAATAGCGGTAGAACTCTGCCTGCACCTCAGGGTCTTTGCTCGCAGTGAGGGCGTATTCCTTCGTCACGTTGACCGAAGTAAGGCCGGGGCGAGTAACATTGAAGTTGGCCCAGTGCTGGGTGTCAAAGGTAAAGGTGCTCAGCTCCAAAAAGTGTCCGAACCTAAATGGACGCATGGTGATGGAGTCAATAGCCGTCCATTGGCCATTGGCAAATCTACTTGGATCCAGCTCCGTAAACTTCGCCTCATGCTGCCACTGGGCGAGGAGGTCTTCGTCCGAAATAGCCTCTATCAAACCATTGCCAAAGAAAGGAATCGCATTCTTGAGCCGAATCATAATATCCTCCACTGCGACAGGCTTCCCATGGTGTGAAGGCTTGACATAGTAAGCATCCTCTGGTATTTTCACTTCGGGGTAGATGAGGCTATACTTCTCACCATCGGGGAATGTATTGCCCCAGTCGTCAGTATACTCCAGCCAATTAATTTCCACCTTAGAGGGGTCTAGATAAGACTTGAATGGAGGCATACCTTGGAATTTTGGGCTGAAGAAGGAGAGCAAGTCGCCATCAGCATTACAGATCTCTAGCTCCGTAGAATTACCCCACTCCTTAGGGTCGAACTTGGTGATACGCCATCCGTGACCATAGCCAATATGGCAGGTTTCGCAAGAAGGGCGTGAGTAGAGTGGCCCTCGACCATTGAAAGGCCGTTGACTTGAATTAAAGGGGCGCTCAAAAAAGAATTCGCCCATTTTGAATTGAAACTCAAGCCCAGCTTCCTCGATGGCTGGTGTAGGGTCTTCGTATGCACTGGCAGTGGAATTAAAGGTGGTGCCCAATCGTCCGCCAGCATACCACTCATCGGCTAGTTCTTCCTCTCCTTTCGGGTCACAGCCAGGGTCTTTCTGGCATGATGTGGAGAGTAATCCCAATAGTATCCCTGCTGCAGACAGGAATAGGGCTTTTGTGTTGTACCTCATTTGATTCATTGATATATGTAGGTTTGTTGTTTCATTTTAATAGTGCTCATTGAGCGCCCAGGGAATAATTGCTTATTCTCCCAGGGCACTCAATGAGATTCTGCTGGCACCTCACTGGTATAAAAAGAGAATGTTGCACGAAGTGCCATTCTCGCACATTTGTTCCAAATGTGCCGAGACTTTGCACGAAGGATGATATGCAAGGCGCTGAGGGTGAGGCCGAAGGGAGCGTACTCACGTACGTGACCTAGGCCGAATTCCGAAAGCAACGAAGCAGATCGCCTTCGTGCAACAGTCTCAAAAGAGGTACCACATAGAGAGCAATACTACTTCTTAGCCAGCTCTTGCTTGAGTTCGCTAAGCGTTTCATCGAGTGCCTTGCAGGCATCCATAGCAGTCTTACATCCTGCATCCGTATAGTTGAGGACGAAAGGTGCCTTCATGCTTTTAATAGCATTTTTGGCATTGTCTATGGCCTTAAGTACCTTGGCATCCATTGCCTTATCATGCGTTTGCATATACTGGTGAAGTGATGCTCCACGATTTCCCTCGATACCACCAAGGTACACATTCTCTACAGAGGTGATATTGTCATGAAAGTCGAGGATAGACCTTTGGCTATATGGAGACTCAATATACGATGCATCCTCACCCGTATGAGCCTTGCCAATCTTAGAGGTACCCACTTCATCGCAGATGCCATTGCACCCTGAGACAATGTCCTCCATAGCATTGATCCAAGAGCGGTATAGTGACCCTGGTTGCCCAGCCTTTACCATATTCTCACCATAGGAGAACCGTCCACCTACCAGTACAGGCAGCTCCACATCTTCCAAGATATGCTTCACTAGCTCTTTATTGAGCTTAGAGGCATACTCCTCACCAGCCCACGCGGTTAGCAATTGCCAGCAGCTATTACGCAAGTCACCAGCAACGGCAATGGCGTATATCAGGTGCTCCTCAGATATGGTACCAGCAGTGCGTGGCTTACCATTCTCAAAGAGGATATACTCTACCCCGTGAAAACCGAGTAGCTCCTGGCCGAGCTTGGTCCTTGCTACAATATCGGAGTCCTCTCCATCTAGCTCCTTGATATTTGTAGCTTCCTCCAGATATTTTTGCAGAGCTGGCAGGTCAAGAGGCCAAGAGTCAATGTGTGGATCGATACCAAAATCATTTGCTGCACCAAAGAGAAATGCCTCGCTACGCTCCCACCAGCCACGAGACTCTATAAAGTCTTCACACGCCTTATTGAGATTCTCCTGAGTAGGAGCCTTTCGATAAGCCCGTAAGTCCTCCACCAAGTCAACAGTTTTTTGAGCCATCTTAGTATAGGTAGGGACTACCGTCTTATTGACGAAAGTCTCGGCAATCTCTTGATAGGCTTTGTCGCGTTGCTCATCATCGGATATGGTTACCTCACTATGATTACAAGATGATAGGGGTGCAATAAAGAGCAATCCGATTGATGCCACTAAGGCATAAGAAAATAACTTGTTCATCGCTGTATATTTTTATTTTATTATTTTGTTTTCTGAATAAAGAGGTTATGCTACTTCAAGAAAAATCCCGAGTAAGCCACGCCAAGTGATATGCTAGGTTCATTATTAAACTCCTTCTTCAAGAGTCTAATGCTGTACTCGCCCTTGATCATCAGCTCCTTCATTGGGTAGTAATTGAATCCTGCCGCAATTCGCTGTCGATCAGTCCAAGTGTAATCGCTATTGCCCTTAACTGGATGGTAGGCATCATAATTTTCGTAGGCACCAAAGAGATAAAGCTTTTGACGCCCATCTCGCTTAGAGGGGAATAGATACAAGAGGTCATAACCGGCCTGTATCGAGGCCGCATGCGCCCTATCCCCCACGAGTGTACGCTTGTAGGGTGATGAAGCACTCTGCGCGCGATTGTGCTGCGAAATGATACCGGCATCGCCTAGGTGACCATAATCAAAGCTACCCATCGCACGGAATCCATAGCCATTGTAGCTAAAGTCGGCAGAGCCGATGGTTACGGCACCACGCACGCCCTGATATTTTCCTCGCTCATCGCTCTGAAGAGTGTTATTAAACGACTCTCCATAATACCCGCTCAGACCGATACGTAGTCCTTTAATCGGATAAAAATCGAGGCGTAGGGCTACAGCGTATTTATTGGAGGGAGTGAATTCAAAGGCACTTGCAGAGCCATTCTTTATCCACTGATCCTTACTAAAGAGTAGCGAATTGAGCCCTGGGAGCAGCATCGCTTGATAGCGCATAAAACGCCACTTGCCCCAAAGCGAAATACCGGTTTGGTGCCACGTACAGGGCAGTATCTGATTTTCACCCTCTGGTCGGTACACCGTGAAAAACTCATTGGGCAGGTGGTGCGCATTAGTATAGCCTACAGGCACAATATCGTGACCCAATCGGATATTAAAGTGGGGGTTGAATGATTTCTGTAGCCAAAATTGCTCCAAAGCTACCTCACCTCCACGCTCTATCTCCTTCTCCCACTCGCCAAATTCCTCATCCTCGATCTCCATGGCACTCTCCACTCCGCCATGCTCTATCTCCAGCTCGGTATTGAGCGACCAGCCGTGGCCAAAGTCATAGCCTAGCATCAGTACCACATGAGGCAAATCTACAGCACCTCGGCTAGGCACATCTTTGTAGCGATCCGCCTTGCTGTACCGATTCACATTGTCAGAGTAAAAGTAGCGACTTGCTACGGCCTCTCCATAACCTCCTAGCGTTAGACGACTTCGGGCTGGCTTTACACTATCCGTCTTGCAACATTGTGCATTGGCAAAGCTTAGCGAACTCACAGAAAGCACGAAGAGTAACGATGTCTTGAATAAAACCTTTCTTATCATCATATCTATATTGTTATTTTTGATGCAAAGTTATGGAGATGGGTACCCATTGTCAATACCTAATTGATATGATTTTTTTAGGCCTTTTTAAAAATCTTTTCCCACCTCTCCGTAAAGGCAAACATGACGCTTACCACCTTAGTACTCCCCTATTAGCTTCGCCCTCAACTCCAAGCTGAATAACAAGCATTTTTGTATTATTAAGGAAATAATATCAAAAATAATATACCTACATCTTGTGATACAAAGGAGCACGCCCGACCTATCCGATAAGGCATCTTGCTCCACCCGGCAGAGGCGTCCTACCCGTCCGATAAGCCTCCCGTAGCAGAGCAAAAGTGGAGTTGCAACTAAGCGATCGGCGAGTTGCAACTAAGCAATTGCCGAGATGCAACAAAGCAATTGCTTAGTTGCATCTCAGTTTTCGCCCTTCTAACCCCCTGATTTATAGCAAGATATAAAAGCGGTTTTTCCGACTTGTCCGACCCGTCTGACCTGTCCGACTCGTCCGATAAGCCCCCCCCAAAAACAGTGTTTTTCACATTCCAGACCTGCCTACAGCTGTCCAAATAAAGCTTAATGCAAATCATAGCAAATATCAAATATTTAGGGTACATTTGCAAGTGCTCACAGCGTGAAATAGTAGTATTTCATATTACTAAAAGGATAAAAGAATTAGGCAGTAATCATGACTAAAAACAACATAGAAGCCTCCACACGACACAAAGAGCGTAAGGCTCCAACCCTCAGTCGGTATCTGATACTTTTGGTAGATATGGCGGTGGGCGTTGTAGCGGCAGTAGCGTCGCTACTTGCTTTTTACATCGTCACAGGGCTAGTGACTTTTACGCCACAGATGTTGGCTACGATAGCAATAGCTGGTCTCGTCGCCACCTTTCTCTCTTCTTACCTACTAGGTACCTACCGACCCCTTCTCAGGTACCAATACTTCTCCATTGGGCGCCGATTGCTGGTGATGTTTTTCCTGAATACTCTGCTATTCTATGGGATACTCCTTGCCGGCAACTACTGGATTCCATTGGGCTACGGTGGTAAGATGCTCCTGATGATCGCCATCACCTACTTTGGTACCTTCTTCGTGCTATTCGTGCTCTACCGATCGGTAGCAGTATTGGCAGCACGTGCTTTCTGGGGCGTCTCCACAACCAAGCACCAACGCGAGCGGGTACTCATCTATGGTGTGAGCAACGCCAGTAGCGATCTAGCTTTGCAGCTGGAGGAGAGCCCCAAGTACAAGGTGGTAGGTTTTTGCAATAGAGGGAGTGTCAAAGGCGGTGCAACCGTCTCCAATTATAATATCTACCATCTCAAGGATGAGGAGCAACTCAAGCAATTGGCACAGGAGCTCAATCTCGATGCGGTTATCTTCACAGACCGTAGCGATCTCCTCAAAGAGCGAGAGACCCTTATTTTCCAACTCGCCTCTCTCGGCGTGAAGAGCTTATTAGCCCCCGAGATCAGCGAAACCTCGCCTACCGACATCGCTCGTGATAGCGTACAGAAGATAGAGATGGAGGACCTCCTCAAGCGGGAGGTGATCCACCACGAGCCCGAAAAGGTAAAGGAGATGTACCGCGACAAGGTGGTGATGGTCACCGGTGCCGCCGGAAGTATCGGGTCGGAGCTGGTGATGCAGATAGCTCAGCTACCTATCAAGCAGCTCCTACTACTCGATATAGCCGAAACCCCACTCCACAATGTGCGACTAAAGCTCAAGGAGCGGTACCCCAACCTTGACTTCGTGCCGATCCTCGGGGACATCCGTAGCCAGAATAGGCTAGACGCCCTATTCGCAAAGTACCGACCCAATATTGTGCTCCACGCCGCCGCCTACAAGCATGTACCCCTCCTAGAGGAGAACCCATGCGAGGGGGTGCTAGTCAATGTACAAGGCTCTAAGAATATTGCCGACTTCTGCCTCAAGTACGAGGTGGAGCGGATGGTGATGGTCTCTACCGATAAGGCGGTCAACCCCACCAACGTGCTAGGAGCCACCAAGCGCGCAGCAGAGATCTATGTCCAAGCCCTCGGGAAGGCGGTAGAGGAGGGCAAGGTGCCCGGAAAGACCACCTTCATCACCACCCGATTTGGCAACGTACTCGGGTCGCAAGGCTCGGTGATCCCCCTATTCCGCGACCAAATAGCTAAGGGCGGACCGATAACCGTCACCGACCCCAATATCAACCGCTTCTTTATGAGTATCCACGAGGCCTGTTCGCTGATACTGGAGGCATCATCAGTTGCTAAGGGGACCACCATCTTTGTCTTTGATATGGGCGAACCCCATAAGATTGTAGACCTAGCTGAGAATATGATTCGTCTGGCCGGCATGGAGCCCTACAGCGATATCGACATCCAATTTACCGGCCTACGACCAGGCGAAAAGCTCTACGAGGAGAAGCTAGCCGATGGCGAGAATACCATCCCTACCGATATCCCCAAGATCCACATAGCCAAGGTGCGGGAGCACAACTATGCCGACCTCTACGATACCTACGAGGCGCTACGCGACCACGCTCGCAAAATTGAGATCGACACCTGTATCCGACAGCTCCTCTCCCTCATCCCAGAGTACACCCCCGCCCCCAACTCTCCCTACGCTCCCCTCAACAAACACTGAGACATAAGAGGTTCATTCCTCATAGACCAATAAATAGATATGAAGATACTAATCACAGGAGGTGCCGGATTTATAGGCTCCAACCTCGCCCAACATTTCCTAAGCAAAGGCCACCATGTCCGTGTCCTAGACAACTTCGCAACCGGCAAACCCGAGAATATCCTCCCACTCATTGATTAGTACCCCATGATTAATGAGCAACTTACAATAAAGCTCCCGACGCATTTATATGGCAGCCGACACCACAAATAGATCCAAAACCATTGCAAAGAACACTATTGTCCTATACATTAGGATGATATTTGTTCTAGGTGTAGCGCTATATACTTCACGCGTATTACTGGAGGTCTTAGGAGTTGAGGACTATGGTGTATATAATGTAGTAGGAGGTATCGTCACGATGCTGGGGTTTTTCAATGGGGCGATGGTTTCCTCTACCCAACGCTTTTTCTCATACGCCATTGGGCAAAATGATACCCAACAGCTCTGCCTCAACTACTCTACCATTCTCGTTATTCAAGGGGGATTGGCACTGCTCATCTTTTTACTCGCTGAGACAGTAGGGCTGTGGTTTGTCAAGAACTACTTAGTTATTCCTCAGGAGAGGCTCACAGCTGCCATATGGGTATATCAGTTTGCCATCTGCACATTCATTGTCTCAATGCTGCAAGTACCCTTTGGCGCAATGATAATAACGCATGAGCGTATGGACGCCTATGCCTACATTAGCATTTCTGAAGTCTTGCTAAAGCTCCTAATAGTCATTGCACTTCCATGGGCACCCTACGACAAACTAATTATCTATGCTGGGCTACTATTTTTTGTGGCGCTCCTCACCTTGGCGGCGTATATTATCTACACTCGCACGAGGTTCAAGTATGTAAAGTACATCAAGGAGAAAAACAAAGCCTTATTCAAAACTCTCATAGGCTATATGGGGTGGAACCTTTGGGGCAATGCCGCAGCGGTGATTATGAATCAAGGGGTCAACATTCTGATCAATCTATTCTTTGGCCCTGCAGTCAACGCTGCTCGTGCCATTGCATACCAAGTCCAAGGGGCGGTCAATCAATTGGTGGGCAACTTTCAACTAGCCATGAACCCCCAAATCGTAAAGTCCTATGCAGCAGGCGACCTAGAGTATATGCACAACCTCATCATCAGAGGCTCCAAGCTATCATTTTATTTGATAGTTATATTCGCAATGCCAGTAATTATTGAGACAGAAACCTTATTAGGCCTATGGCTAAAAGAGGTACCTGAACACACCGTTCTTTTCACCCAATTAGTAATGATATTTGTAGTTTTAGAAAGTTTGTCTGGAACTATGATGATCTCAATACAAGCTACTGGCAAAATAGGACTGTATCAATCAGTCATTGGTGGACTTTTAATTTTGAATTTGCCAATCTCTTATCTGGCATTAAGACTAGGCGCGGAACCAGAAGTAACAGTACTAGTTTCAATTATTATTAGCATTGTTGCATTTTTGCTTCGAGTTTTAATTGTCTCACCAAAAATAAATATGAGCAAAACCAAATTGATAGTTGAGTTATTTATCAAAATGAGCATTATAGGAGCAATTGTCTACACAGCATTGAGCCTCATATATAGCATTGGTTTTTCAAAGTGGACTAGCGTTATTGTTACAGTAGTCTCATCGTTTGTTATTACCACATGCTTGATGTATACAATTGGCTTCACCACAGAGGAGAAAAGATTTTTTAGGAACTACATTACACACACATTGATGAAGCGATGAACTGGTCAAACATAAAACAACTGATAAAAAGCGTGATAGGGTTAAGGGGAGTAAATGCCTTAAAGAGGGCATACAACTATATAATCTTACAAAGAGTATACCGCAAGGATAGGATTAAATATCAGAAGTATTCCACAGTCTTTAATCATAATAATTTTGAAAAGATAGAGTGTGAGCTAACACTTCACTACCATGGGATTGAAAAGGGCTTTTTACACGCAAATATACGCCCATACTTTGCCAAGGATAGAGTAATATCACTATTGAAGATACTTAATGACACGAAATTTGATGAACATCATTGGCAAAGATGTCACTTCCAAGCTACCGTTGCCAATATGTGCAACTATTTTGATTGGCACAAGGCTAATGGCTACGTGCTAGACTATTTTTCTCAAGAGCAATACGATCAGCTAAAAGCACATTTGCTCACCCCACTTTCTAGTATAAAAGAGAGGAGTAGAGAAGAGTATTTTACTAGAACGAAGTCTTCTTTCTTTGATTTTGCTAAATCCAGGAGTAGTGTTCGAGAGTTTTCTGAGGCTCTAGTACCACACGATGTGTTGGAGGATGTTATTAACTTAGCTAATACAGCACCTAGCGTTTGCAATAGGCAAGGTGTCTCCGTTGTCATTGTTGAGGATAAAGACAAGATCCAACAGATCCTAGATATCCAAAAAGGACTTGCAGGCTACACCTCAATAAGTCAATTAGCCGTCATAAAATCAAATAGAAGCTACTTCTATTCTATAGGAGAAAGAAATCAACTATATATTGATGGTGGCATATACTTGATGAACTTACTTTACGCATTTCATTATTATGGGATTGCTGCTTGTACTGCCCATTGGGGACTATTAAATGACGCCGATAGTAAAATGGAGGATCTGCTAGGACTATCTCCTGCAGAACAAGTGATTTGTATTGTCTCCTTTGGATATCCAAAAGAAACAGTCAGGAGTACATTGTCCCTGAGAAGAAAGGCTAATGAAAACCTAACATTTATTTGATGCTTTGATATGGCTAAAATAGGAATTCTTACACAGCCATTGGGGCTAAATTATGGTGGTATTCTACAAGCCTTTGCACTACAACACGTTTTGCGACAGGAAGGGCATTCCCCCATCATTTTAAATAGAGTACGTTCACCGTATGTTAGAATTGCATCTTTAGGATGGAATGCTCTCAATTTTCTACTTGGGAAGAGACCTAAGCTTAGAATTTCACCAAATCATAAAGAGTTGGGAACAATCACTCAATACACTACGAAGTTTATTGATGAGCATATTTCCATAACCGATAGGATTCAGAGCACCAATCAATTGAAGAGCACCTTTAATCATGAAAATATTGATGCGGTTATAGTAGGTAGCGACCAAGTTTGGCGTAAGTCATTCTCCCCATGTATCTCCAATTACTTTTTAGACTTCATATCTGGAAACAACGAGATTAGGAAAGTAGCTTATGCGGCATCATTTGGAATTGACTATTGGGAATATGGCAAAAATGCGACAAAATACTTCAAAGCTCTTGCACAGGAATTTGATGCGATCAGCGTCCGAGAAGACTCTGCTGTAGAGCTTTGCAAGAAACACCTTGATATAGATGCCACTCATGTATTAGACCCTACCATGCTTGTAGATAGGTCGGTGTATGAGGGTTTGGCAAAGTCCCCCACTACAGAACCCAGCAAGGGCAATCTATTTTGTTACGTCTTGGACCGCACCCCTGAAAAGATGGCTTTAGTGAGAAAAGTAGCTGACGACACATCTTTGACCCCTTTCGAATTACTTCCGAAGAAAAAATACTCCGAAATCAAATCAGCTAAAGAATTAGATGATTGTATATTACCTCCCGTTGAACAATGGCTACGGAGCTTTGTAGAAGCCGAATTTGTTATCACAGACTCGTTTCACGGCACAGTTTTCTCAATTATCTTCAACAAACCGTTTATCGTGATTCCCAATCTAAAGAGGGGGGCATCTCGTTTTACCTCTCTACTAGAGGAATTTGGTCTATTAGATCATTTAATTGACTTGGACTCCTCTACCTTTCAGAAGTATTTCTCTTCTGGTTTTGATTGGTCAACCATCAATGAACGATTAAGTATTGATCTCCAAAAGTCATTTAGCTTTATAATGAACAATGTTGAATAACACAATGAATGAGATCGTATTAATTACTATGATTCAATTCAATAACAAATGAAAGATACTGGAACAGATCACTAATATTACAATATATAGCCCTTCCAAAACAATGTCTAAGTAATAAAACATCCATCAAATAGAGAATGTATATATATATACTTTTATACCTAGTATTAGCATTTTTCGGTTACATCAAAAGCCCCAAAAGCAACTTTGCCTATTATTTTATAAGTATATGCTTGGCATTCATATTAGGATTTAGAGCTATCCATGTCGGTGTCGACACAAGAGCATATAACACATATTATGGATATGCTTCATACAATGTAGGACACATGGAGCCAGGCTGGAATACTTTTATTTATCTATCAAAGCTGATAGGCTTATCTTCTTATGGATTCAATTTCTTAGTTGCTTTGATCACGATCCTTCTTATTGCCATTACAATAAATCATTACGCTAAAGGAAATTATAGGTATTTAGGCTTATTCTTCCTAGTATCTATGGGGTTCTATCTAATCATGTTTAATGGGATGAGACAGACATTGGGTATCGCAATCTGCTTCTATGCCTTTTCCCTTATAGATAAAGGCAAAAAAATTGTTCCGGTACTAATTATTATTCTAGCTTGCACAATCCATTCAAGTTGTGTAGTTACATTAGCAGCTTTATTCGTAAAACGCATGCGTGATCTTGAACTATCCTTTGTAGTACACTCATTAATAATTGCTATGACGATAGGGTTAATCGCAAGTGAAGATTTTTTCGCCTTTATTGCTGGATCCTATTCGTACGATGTACTAAAGGAAGGGAGCTTTAACCAAAATCCTATACTTTACTTCTGCACAATGGTACTTTTAAGCAACCTATTCTTTATTTTTATTTTTGTGAATACGCCTAAATTTTTACACAACAACTTATGGTTCAAGCTTTACTTCGTTAGCATGATAATTCAAAGCCTTTTGTTTCAATTGACATATGGACAAAGAATAGTTTATTTTTATTCTATCTCATCATTAATATTATTTCCATTGATAGTTTATCATTCAAAAAAGCGCAAATTAGTCTCTTTAGCTTGTTACTTGTTAGCGACTGCTTTTTTCTTAAGGTTTATTCTGCAAGAAGTCCCTGGTGCTGACGGTTCCCTGCTTCCTTATGTACTGAATTTTGAACCGTTTTAACAATACTAATTCCTATGGTTTCAATTATAGTCCCCATATACAATGCTCAATCATATCTAAAAGAATGCCTGCAATCAATAAAAGATCAGACGTTCAAGGATTTTGAAGTCATTTGCATCAACGATGGCTCGAGAGATGCCAGCCTTATAATTTGCGAGGATTTTACAAAGCTAGATAGTCGCTTTAAGGTCTACTCGCAAGAAAATAAGGGGGTATCTATAGCCAGGAATAATGGAATTAAGCATTCTAAGGGTGAGTTTATCGTTTTTATTGACAGCGATGACATCATTGATAAAAACTATTTAATGACTTTAGTGGGACTATCCAATCAAAACATTGACTTATGCATCGGTCATTACTGTAGGGAATTAACTTCATTGGGAACTATAAAAGGAAGTAGACATGCTACTATCTTCAATCCTCAAACATATATAGATAGTTTACTCAAAAAAAAGATACAGTTCTCAACTATATGTTGTATGCTCTTTAAACGTTCCATAATTATAGACAATAATATTTTATTCAAACCAGAATTGTATTGGGGAGAAGACTCCCTATTTTACTTTACGTATATAGCGAATATCAAAGGTAATATTGCATTATCCTTTAAAGCATTATACTACTATAGACATAATGATTCTTCTGCTATGAACACCGTAGTAGCGTATAAAGCTTTGAGCGCGGTTGATGCATCTCAAGAAACTGAAGATGTACTAATATCTTCTGGATTGCTTAGGCAAGAAGATGCCCTCATAAAAGCTGGAACTATTTTAAAGCTTATATTTATAGCTTCAAAAGCTAATAGCAAAGAACTGTATGAAGCTCTTTATGACAAATATGATGTACATTCCTATATGAAGAAGCTAGCTAAACAGTCGAAGGTTACAAAAATTAGACTTGCATCCATATACTATATTCTATGTGGCAAAAAGTTATTCTATAAGACTTTAATGATCATAAATAAGTTGACAAGATGACAAATATAAATTGTGGTATTATTACTCACTACGATGTGCATAATCATGGAGCTGTACTACAGCTTTTCGCCCTGATTAATGTACTTAGAAAGGACTTTAATATAGAAGCGAAAGCACTAACGTTTGAGAAAAACTATGACTTCATTGACCAAGAACTCAAGAATAAATATGAGCTTTCCCTCAAGTCACTCCCAATTTACTTGAAGTATCTTAAGGAAAGAGGGGTTGGTGCGATGGTCTATAACATTAGAAAAAGACAGACACTGGAGCACTTTAAGAGCAAAGAAAATATAATCGGCCAACACTATCGTAGCTATAAGGCTCTGCAATATGTCATCATTGGTAGTGATGAGGTATTTGCATTGCACACTGGCCCAACTCCTGTCTTTTATGGACATGCACTACCAACCAAGAATGTATTTTCGTATGCTGGTTCTTTTGGCCCTACCAACTTAGAAGATGTGTATAACCTAAACTGCGACTCCTTGGTGAAGTCTGGCTTTCAGAGGATGTCTGGAATTTCTGTGCGAGATCAGAACTCTAAAGATATTGTCAGGTCAATAACAGGGATGGAAGTACCTGTGGTGGTAGATCCCGTTTTGCTCTATGGATATTGTGATGAAATCAGTGGTCAAAGCCGTCCTATCAGCGATAAATATCTCATTGTATACGCTTATGACAGAAGGATGAACGATGCAAAGGAAGTGGAAGCCATAAAAGAATTTGCACATCAAAAAGGCTTAACAATCGTCTCTCCTGGATTCTACCATAAGTGGGTTGACAAGAACATTAACGTTGATCCTATTGAGTTGCTGGGCTGGTTCAAACATGCAGAGTATGTAATTACAGACACATTTCACGGCTCTGTAATGTCACTAATTACTAATAGACCTTTTTCTGTTATTGTCCGCGACAATAGCAATAAGGTGATTAATCTTCTGCGTGAATACAACCTTGAAAGTAGAGTTGTAGGAGAGCTCAAGAGTGATTTATTAGTGCATTATGATAATGTAATTGATTATGCCACCACCAATGATATTATAAAAGAGAAGCGTAGCACCTCTATGCACTACCTCAAGGAGCAATTAAGCAAGAATGAACAATAAAAAGCACATTAATAGCCTTGCGGAACTTCATGCCTGCACTAGTTGCCAAATTTGCTCTGCTGTATGTCCAGTAGAAGCAATATCTATTGAGCTAAACGGTGAAGGTTTTTTTCGGCCGGTAGTTGATGAAAACATTTGTATCGGATGCCAAAAATGCACGAAGTATTGCTATAAGTTTGATGAAGAGGTCATCGGTTCTGATATTAATAAGCTAAGTAAAATCAACCATTACGCTGCTGTAACAAACGACAAGAAGCTACTCCGTAAAACATCTTCAGGTGGTATTGCAAGTGAAATAGCATCTTATCTTTATGATGTTGGTTATAATGTAGTAGGCGTATTCTACAATGTCCAAACAGACTGCCCAGAGCATTATATAGCACGACATAAAAGCGACCTTCCACTATTTAGAGGTTCTAAATATATACATGCAAATAACGAGAAAGTTCTAAAAGAGATCCTAAAGGAGGCCAAAGCGAATGGAGAGAAATATGCTTTCTTTGGACTTCCTTGTGAAGTCTATGCTATTGATCAATTTTCTAGAGCAAATAACATACGTGACCAATTTATTTTAATTGATTTGTACTGTCACGGAGTACCTTCCTACCTAATTTGGGGTAAGTATATAGATGGGTTAAAGAAGAACGAAGCTCAACCTATAGAGTACTCCTATATAAACTTCAGGTCGAAATCACATACTATATGGGGAGAATATAGAATTGAGTTTCAAGATAGTAGCGAACAGACCACATATCTTAGTAAAAACAACGACCCATTTTTTGAATTATTCTTTTCGAACCAACTACTTAACGACTCTTGCAGTAACTGTCACCTTAGGGGCAACCTAAGCTACTGTGATATTAGAGTGGGAGACTTTTGGGGTCCTAAGTATATTCTCAATAGAGATGGATATTCTATTGTTTCAGCCAATAGCAATATGGGGTTGGAAATCATTAACTCCTTGAAAGGGAAAATATCACTCTCCAAATGCGAGGCAGGGGAATTCGCTCCTTATCAGTCGTTATTCAACATTTACCGACCTAATCAAACACTACGAAACAATCTGCTTGAAATGCTTGGCGATGATAAAATAAGGCTCCAGGAAATAGTGGACTACTACTACCAATATAATGGGTCCTCAGCCAGACTAAAATACAGACTTAAGAGTGTACTTAGTCTGTTTCCCTACAGACTTACCCAAGTTATTAAACGCATTTATTACCTAATAAGATAAAACAAATATGTTGTACGTGATAATGAGTGTCTATAAAAATGACACGGTGGAGGATCTGAAGATTGCTATTGATAGCATTTTAGCACAAACCTATAAGGATTTCAAGCTTTACATAAAGCGAGATGGGCAAGTACCTGATGAGCTAGATAACTACCTCGATAGCATTAGTGATCAGAGGGTAACTATTCGCAAAAGGGAAAGCAATATGGGGCTAGCCATCTCTCTTAACGAGTTACTTGATGAAGTGCTCTTACTGGACGACTGTGAGTTTATCGCTAGAATGGATGCCGATGATTATTCACTACCTGTACGCTTTGAAAAACAAGTAAAGTATCTCAAGCAACACACAGATGTGGATATTCTTGGATCATACATTACCGAATCAAATGACCCATTAGATCCAAAAGGGAACCTAGTAAAATATCCCACTGATCACATAGACTGCAGGAATATATTTGGGAAGAGGCATCCTCTAGCACATCCCACAGTAATGTTTAGAAAGAGATATTTTGAGAAAGCAGGACTATACCCAACCGACACACTGCGAGATGAAGATGGCTCCCTATGGCTAAATGGTTTTCTTAATGGTTGTATATTTGCCAATCTGCCAGAAGTATTGGTACGCATGAGGGTTACTTCTGACTTTTATAATCGCAGAAACTCAAATGAGAAAACCAAGCAAGATTACCTGAACCGTGTACGTATAATAAAAGCTCTTGATCTCCCTAAGATTAATTATCTATATGCGTATACCCGGTATTTATTATTTCGTTTCAGTCCTTCGTTCATACTTGAATTAGCATATAAACTAAGATAATTGCATGTGGGTGAAGTGGGTATTTGATAGGGTGATGGCGCTGGTGGGGCTAGTGGTGCTCTCGCCTTTGCTGGCTGTGGTGGCGATACTGGTCTCGATTAAGATGCCTGGTGGGCCAGTACTCTTTAGGCAGAAGCGTGTAGGACAATATGGCGAACTATTCACGATGGTGAAGTTTCGCTCTATGACGGTAGCACACGGCGGCAGCTCTATCTCGGTAGCGGGGGAGGCGCGGATCACGCCTCTAGGGGCTAAGCTCCGAAAGTACAAGCTAGATGAGCTTCCTGAGCTTTGGAATGTACTGATCGGAGATATGAGTTTTGTGGGACCACGCCCCGATGTGCCTGGCTATGCCGACAAACTGGTGGGAGAGGATCGCGAGATACTCCAACTAAAGCCTGGCATCACGGGACCGGCTTCTCTGAAATACCGCAATGAAGAGGAGATACTCGCCTCTGTGGAAGATCCGATCAGCTACAATGATGAGGTGATTTTCCCAGATAAGGTGCGGATCAATAGGGAGTATATGGAGGAGTGGTCGTTTTGGGGCGATATCCGGATCATATTCAAGACGGTGCTGGGGTAAGGAGGTGGAGGGAGAACGAGTAATGGGCTTTGAAGGACTTGAAAGGCGATGATGTCTCTTTAGCGACTGTTGCACAAAGGCGATCTTTGGCGTTGCTATCGGAATTCGGGCTCGGTCACGTACGTAAGTACGCTCCCTTCGCCCTCATCCTCAGCGCCTAACATTTCATCCTACATGCAAAGTCCCAGCACATTTGAACTTAAATGTGTGAGAATGGAACTTCTCGTGCATCATTCGCACTTTAACGACCAGAATGATTGGGGTTGCTTGGAAGTTATTGGTAATTTTGCTACAGAGTTTGTGAGATGATGATGGAGTTATAAACCTTTAGATATTGATGGTTATGAGTGAGGAGAGAGTACAGATCAGTATGTCCAATACCAAGAAGGAGATGTTGGAGGCTTACGAGGCACTTCTGAAGGAGGTGTCGACGAAGAGTAAAGAGAATCCACGCGAGGAGCAAAAACGGGTAGAGCAGGCGAAGGTGGTAACGAAGGCTGAGGGGCTTTCGGCCGAGGAGCTGAACGACTATGCCCGTGAGGTAATGGGGGGATTTGAAAAAGCGGTGGTGCTACTACAGAAACAGCTCAAGGAGGGTTTTGAGAAACTCCATCTACTCAATGAGACCATCAAGGTAAAGGAGGCGTGGATTGAGGAGCTCTATGCTATTCAGAGTAATGCCGACTCGCTCTCGACCCTTATCCTAGCTCAGAAGAAATATAAGGAGGAGGCCCAGCAGGAGCTGGAGCTGAAGAAAAGCCAGTTGGAGCAGGAGATTGAGGAGACTCGTGAGGCGTGGGCTCGGGAGAAGGAGCAGCATACCAACGGTCTGAAGCAAGAGAAGGCTGATATCGCTCTACAGAGGAAGCGTGAGGAGGAGGAGTACAACTACACCACCAATCAGAAACGCAGGGAGGAGGAGGATGAGTTTAAGACGCGCCTACAGAATGAGGAGCGGGAGCTAAGGGAGCGTCAGTCGGCCTTTGAGCGGGAGCACGCCGACCGCCTCAAGGCTCTTACCGATGCCGAACAGGAGCTGGAGCAGCTACGGCAGCTGGCTTCGGGTATGGAGGGACGCATCGAGGAGGCCACTTCGAAGGCTATTGCCACCACGGAGGAGCGACTCAAGAGGGAGCACCGCTTTGAATTTGACCTGGCTCAAAAGGAGACGGAGGGTCAGCTACTGCTGAAGGATCAGCAGATCGGTTTGCTACAGCAGAAGATCAAGGAGATGGAGGCGCAGCTGAGAGAGGCGGGTGTGAAGGTGGCTAAGTCGGAAGAGACGGTAAAGGATATTGCCTTCCGTGCTATTGAATCCTCTACCGTCACCACTCGTGCATTTGCCCGTGAGCAACGCCCCTCCACCCCTCGCGACACCACCGAAGAAAACTAATTCATCGCACACAACCCACAGCCGTATGAAGACTAAAAGAAAGATATAAGCATACTAGATAAGGAGATAAGCATACCAGATAAGAGCAAAAGCATACCAGATAAGGATATAAGCATACTAGATAAGGAGGTAGGCATACCAGATAAGGAACTGCCTGAAGGAGTTGTTGGAGGCAGGGGAACTGGAGTATACCTACCCTGATATGCCGAGGCACCCGAAACAGAAGTATAGGACTAAAGTGTGAGATAGTGATATGGAAGAGAAGAAGAGGATATGGCTATCGCTGGCCCAGATGGGGGGCGAGGAGCAAAAGTATATTAAGGAGGCGTTTGATACCAATTGGGTGGTACCGCTGGGTCCGAATGTCAATGCCTTTGAGCAGGACTTACGCAATTACCTGAATGAAGATGTACATGTGGTGGCACTGAGTGCTGGCACGGCGGCACTTCACTTGGCATTGGTGATGCTCGATGTGAAGCCGGGTGATGAAGTGCTTTGCCAAAGCTTTACCTTCTCGGCAAGTGCCAATCCGATCAAGTACCAAGGGGCAAGCCCTGTATTTGTGGATAGCGAACCGGAGACGTGGAATATGTGTCCGAAAGCACTCCGAAAGGCGATTGAGGATCGGATCAAGGTGACGGGCAATAAGCCGGTGGCGATCATCCCTGTGCACCTCTATGGTATGCCGGCGAAGATGGATGAGATCCTAGCGATCGCCCGTGAGTATGATATCCCTATAGTGGAGGATGCTGCGGAGGCACTTGGCTCTACCTACAAAGGGCGTAAGTGCGGTACGCTGGGTAAGTATGGGGCGCTCTCATTCAATGGCAATAAGATCATCACCACCTCGGGCGGAGGGGCATTGGTGACGCACAGCGAAGCGGAAGCAAAGCGGGTGATGTTTTTTGCCACACAAGCACGCGAACCGGCTCCCCACTATCAGCACGAGCATATCGGCTACAACTACCGCCTCTCGAACATCTCGGCCGGTATCGGTCGCGGTCAGATGGAGGTGCTACAGGAGCATGTCGATGCCCGCAGGAGCCACCACGCCTACTACCGTGAGGCGCTCTCTAAGGTGAAGGGGATTGAGGTGATGAGTGCCCCCTCTAGCGACTTCAATAGCAATTACTGGCTCACCTGTATCACGATAGATAGCAAGGTGACTGGCTATGATCGTGAGGAGCTTCGCCAGCGGTTGGAGGCGGAGAATATCGAGAGTCGCCCACTCTGGAAACCGATGCACCTACAACCGGTCTTTGCCGACTGCCCCTTCTACAGCATGGTGGAGGGCAAGGCGATCTCGGAGCAACTCTTTGATAGGGGGCTCTGCCTCCCATCGGGCTCTGCCCTCACCTCAGCCGACCTAGATAGGGTAATCTCAACGATTGTTGGGAAATAGAGACTGTTGCACGAAGGCGATCTGCCTATTGATCATGGTATGGCTTTGTCCGACCCCTCAGCCGGGGTCGTGGTGGTGGGGAGGAGATGATCATATTCCCCCTGGTCGTTCGGGCTACGCCCTCCGAACAGGGGCTAGGATCCGTCCGACCGCAAGCGGTCGTTTTCCCCTTCCCCAAAAATATAATTAATCACCTATATGATATGGAGATTTAGATTGCCTTACCTAGTTCAATGAATGGCACCATAGTGCAAAATGACCTCCCCTTGTGGGAGGTCAGACGTATCCTAGCCCCCTGTCGGAGGGGCATAGGCCCGAACGACTGGAGGATCATAAGCCATACCACCTCTAATTTGGTTATATTTGCTACAAAAAAAGGAAGATATGAGGAAGCTAAGATCGATCATGGTAGCGGCACTCTTGTTGCTTTTTGTATCGCCACAACTTTTGGCGGAGGGGGAGCAGCTACGGGTGATGACCTTCAATATACGTTATGACAATAAAGGGGATTCGGCACAGCAGTGGAGCCTCAGGAAAGCTGGTGTGGCACAGTTACTCAACAGTCAAGCCATTGACTTACTGGGAGCTCAGGAGGTGCTGAAAAATCAGCTGGAGGACCTTGTCGCAATCCTTCCCCACCACAACTTCATCGGTGTGGGAAGGGACGATGGGAAGGAGGCAGGGGAGTATGCCCCCCTCTTCTACGACACACGCCGCTTTCAGCTTAAAGAGGGCGGTTACTTTTGGCTGTCGGAGACGCCAGAGGTGGCGAGTATCGGTTGGGACGCAGCTTGTGCTCGCATCGTCACTTGGGGCTACTTCTATGACCGTGAGGCTCAGCAGGAATTGGTCTGCTTCAACCTCCACCTAGACCATGTGGGAAAGGGGGCTCGCAGAGAGAGTCTAGCGCTCCTCACTAACCATATTGAGCCCTTTATCCAAGCGCAAATACCTGTAATAGTGATGGGCGACTTCAATGCGGCACCGAGTGAAGAGCTGATGCAGCACCCCCTACCCTTGCTTGATAGTTATTTAGAGAGCCCTGTGAAGGAGGGGCCCAACTGGAGTTTTCACAACTTTGGGCGAATCCCTCTGCCTGAGCGTCAGCGGATCGACTACATCTTTTACTCACCCCTACTCGCTCCCATCAATTATCAGAGCATCCACCCCAATAATGAAGAGGGGGCATGCTTTCTTTCCGACCACACCCCTGTAGTTGTCACCTTTGGATATAATGGGGAAAGAAAAATGGTAGCGCCAACTTGCTCCACTTTATAATAGCTAAAAAAGTGGTATCTTTGAGTGAATGAGTATTTAGTAAGTAACACCCTTAAGACGAATAAAAGTAATATGAAAGGACGTGTACTGATCATAGGTGCCGGAGGTGTAGGCACTGTAGTAGCCAAGAAGGTGGCGATGAATAGCGATGTCTTTACCGACATTATGCTCGCTAGCCGCAATAAAGCAAAGTGCGACGCAATAGCCAATAATATCAAGGAGGCGAAGATCAAGACCGCACAGGTGGATGCCGACAACGTGGAGGAGTTGGTAGCTCTCTTCAATGAGTTTAAGCCTGAGTTGGTGATCAATGTAGCCCTTCCTTACCAAGACCTCACCATTATGGATGCTTGCTTGGAGTGCGGGGTCAACTACCTCGATACTGCCAATTACGAGCCAAAGGACGAGGCGAAATATCAATATAGCTGGCAGTGGGCTTACCAGGACCGCTTCAAGAAGGCTGGGCTGACTGCTATCCTAGGTTGTGGCTTCGACCCTGGGGTAACTAGTGTCTTCACCGCTTATGCGGCGAAGCATCATTTCGATGAGATCCACTATCTTGATATCGTGGATTGCAACGCTGGCGACCACCACAAGGCTTTTGCCACCAACTTCAACCCCGAAATCAATATCCGTGAGGTGACCCAAAGGGGTAAGTATTGGAAAAATGGCCAATGGATTGAGACCGAACCGCTATCTATCCACAAGCCGCTCACCTACCCCGAGGTAGGCCCGCGTGAAAGCTATCTCCTCTACCACGAGGAGCTGGAGAGCTTGGTGAAGAACTTCCCAAGCCTCAAGAGGGCACGCTTCTGGATGACCTTTGGGCAGGAGTATCTCACCCACCTCAGGGTGATCCAAAATATCGGTATGGCAAGTATTGATCCGATCAATTATGAGGGGAAGGAGATCGTACCGATCCAATTCCTCAAGGCGGTACTCCCCGACCCTAAAGAGCTAGGCGAGAATTATACCGGTCAGACCTCTATCGGCTGTCGTATCCGTGGCATCAAGGATGGCAAGGAGCGTGCCTACTACATCTATAATAATTGTAGCCACGAGTCGGCTTACAAGGAGACCGGTGCGCAGGGCGTTAGCTATACCACTGGCGTGCCAGCTACCACTGGGGCGATGATGTTTTTCAAAGGCCTCTGGAGTGGGCACGGTGTCTTCAACGTCGAGGAGTTTGACCCCGATCCATTCCTAGAGGAGGTGGCAAAACAAGGGCTCCCATGGCATGAGCTTCACGATATAGATCTAGAGCTATGATAGAGATAGGCGATAAGATCCCCGAAATCCTAGGGGTGGACCAAGATGGTAAGGAATACACCCGCAAGGGACTGAAAGGGCAGAAGTTGGTACTTTATTTCTACCCAAAGGATAATACCAGTGGTTGCACTGCCGAGGCTTGTAGTTTTCGTGACGGCATGGCCGACCTACAGGATGCTGGCTACCAAGTAATAGGAGTGAGCAAGGATAGTGCCAAGAGCCACCAGAAGTTTATCGAGCAGCATAGCCTCCCCTTCCCGCTCATCGTGGATAGCGAGACTGAGCTACAGCAAGACTTTGGCGTCTGGGTGGAGAAGAGCATGTATGGCCGAAAGTATATGGGCACGCAGCGTACCACTTTCCTCATTGATGAGGAGGGTGTGGTGAGAGGTAAGTTCTCCGGCCGGGAGATCAAGACCAAGGAGCATGCCGCACAGGTACTTAAATTGATCAAACAATTAGAAGAAGATAAAGAGTAATGGCAAAGGAAGAGACAAAGGAGCAATCGGCAGAGCAACAGCAGAAGGAGAAGGCACTTAAGTCGGTGCTGGATAAGATTGAGAAGACCTTCGGCAAAGGCTCGATCATGAATATGGCGTCGCAGGAAATCGAGGATATAGAGGTGATCCCTACCGGCTCCCTCAACCTCGACATTGCCCTCGGCGTAGGAGGATACCCCAAGGGACGAATTGTGGAGATCTATGGTCCAGAGTCGTCAGGTAAAACCACACTCGCCATCCACGCTATCGCAGAGTGCCAGAAGCAAGGTGGCTTCGCCGCCATCATCGATGCGGAGAATGCATTCGACCGCAGCTATGCCGAAGCCCTCGGGGTAGACCTCTCCAAGCTTTGGATATCTCAGCCCGATACGGGAGAGCAGGCACTTGATATCGCTGAGAATCTGATCCGTTCGTCGGCAATGGACCTCATCGTGATCGACTCCGTGGCGGCACTGACCCCAAAGGGTGAGATTGAGGGCGATATGGGTGAGAATAGAGTGGGTCTTCATGCCCGACTGATGAGCCAGGCTCTGCGTAAGCTCGCCGGTATCATCAATCGTACCAAGACCACCTGTATCTTTATCAACCAGTTGCGTGAGAAGATTGGCGCCTACGGCAACCCCGAGACCACTACCGGTGGTAACGCCCTGAAGTACTACGCCTCGGTACGACTAGATATCCGCAAGAGCACTCCTATCAAGGATGCTGATGGCGAAGTGATCGGTAACCTCACCAAGGTAAAGGTGGCAAAGAACAAGGTGGCCCCTCCCTTCCGTCGCGCTGAGTTTGATATCATGTTTGGCCGAGGTATCTCCAAGGTTGGCGAGATCGTTGACGTAGGTGCAGACCTAGATATCATACGAAAAAGTGGCTCATGGTATAGCTATGAAGATACCAAATTGGGACAAGGTAGAGACAAAGCGATTGAAGTCCTCAATGAAAATCCCGACTTATTGGAACTCATTGAGAATCAAATCCATGAGCAACTTGGAGCAAAAGCAAAGTAAATATATTTACTAATGGAGCTATACATAGCATCGTTTATTGTATATATATTCAAGAAACTAGTGTTATAAAGCATAGGGATTTACTTGGTAAGATGTTAAGATTTGATGACCTTTGTGTTGTCAGAAAAGCATAACCTAATCAATCTTTCTTACCTAACATCCTAATATATTGTGGAATGACCGACAAAGGCTGTACGCGAAGTACAGCTTTTGGCGTTTTAAGAGGATACTGCAAAAGGGGCACCCATAACGGGCGCCCTTTTTTGTTGCCTCAACCGATTAGTTTCGACGCAATGAAACTCCAGTTTCGATGCAATGAAACTCCAGTTTCGACGCAAAGAAACTCCAGTTTCAACGCAATGAAACTCTGGCCGATGCGGTAAAAAAAAGAGACTCCGCATAAGCTATCGAATGCTCTGGATAGTGGCTTTTCAAACAAGTCGGAGGGGCATCCCTCCCCAAGCCCCGAACGACTGTTGCAGGTACGTTATTATTCGATGATTAAGGAAACCCCGAAAGGGGTTTCACGGTGTAA
This sequence comes from Porphyromonas somerae, assembly GCF_022845615.1. Classification (NCBI taxonomy): domain Bacteria; kingdom Pseudomonadati; phylum Bacteroidota; class Bacteroidia; order Bacteroidales; family Porphyromonadaceae; genus Porphyromonas; species Porphyromonas somerae. The sequence goes on from NZ_AP025559.1 coordinate 2,390,872, forward strand.
TAACCCAGGCTTCCCCCTGAGGGCAAGCGACAGCGAGCCGGAAGGTGAAGCTTGGGTAGTAAGAATCAACGCATCCACACTACCCCGAAGGTGTTGCATATAGATAACAACCTATGAATCTCAAAGTGCAACCCCTTCGGGCTTCTACCATCAGCACCCGCGAGGGTGCCACTCAGATAGCCACCGGTCAAGGCTCGCCCTCCCCATAGCTCCGAACGACTGGCGGGAACCTAGCACCCCAAACCCTACGACCCTTGCGGTCGCACTCGTATCGGCTTGTGCGACCACAAGGGTCGAATACTATACCGTGCCTTTTTCCCGCCAGTCGTTCGGAGTTAGCACTCCTCCGACAGGGGGCTATCTGAATGGCACCCTGTCGGGTGCTCTGGATACTCTTATCAGTCAAGTCGGACAACCTTCTTCAGAGCAAGATAAAGACCTCCAACGATTGGAGGTCATAAATAATTAACCGAGCCACTCTATCTCTTGGGAAGAAAGCGCGACAAAAGATTACCCGAACTTTCAACTAGGGTAAAGTCAAAGGTGCGATTGCGAAGATTGCTTATATTTTGAGCCTCTTCAATACTGACTGTATAACGATTGAGTGTATCTCTTTCATTCATTATACTTATCAGTTTTATAGTATAATCATGAGCCTCAGTGTGAATGATGAGAGGCGTTGGTTCTTCAATCCTTGTGAGGGCTTTATCATTAGAAAAGTTGATATAAGCAGTTGATGGCGTATCGTAAAAGGTAATGGTGCCTGAATAGACTTGCTTGTAGGGCATAAAGTAAGCGATCCCAAATAAGGCCAGCAGGACGGCAAATAGGATAATTGTACCATATCTGACGAGTGCAGGAGGGATTTGACCCACTATGCTCCGCACCTTTTCGCTTCTCAGCTCGTAGTTTCTCTCTTGCTCGTCCATATCAGTTACCTAGCTCCAATTGATTTTTCACGAGTTCATAGTACTTGCCTCGGCTGGTAGTAAGACTTTCATGGTTGCCTACTTCTACAATCTTTCCTTTATCAAGTACCACAATTTGGTCTGCATTTCTGACAGTAGATAGGCGATGGGCGACTACCACTACTGTTTTGCCTTTGTAGAAGTTCTCTAGTTTCTCTGTGATTGCACGTTCATTATTGGCATCAAGGGCATTCGTAGCTTCGTCTAGGAAGACAAATGTAGGGTCTTTATAAACCATTCTCGCAATCAGGATGCGTTGCCTTTGTCCTTGACTAATCCCTTGTCCGTCCTGCCCGATCATCGTATTGTAAGCCAGCGGAAGGCTCTCTATATGGTCAGCAATATTAGCGGTACGAGCTGCCTCCCTTATTCGCTCAATATTTGGAGTGTCGTCACTGACGGCAATATTCCGAGCGATGGTGTCACTAAAGAGGTACCCTTCTTGCATTACGGCTCCGCAGTGACTTCTCCACCAGCTTAGATTGTACTCCTCAAGGTCTTTTCCCGAGACCTTTATCCTGCCCTCCAATGGTGAATAATATCCAAGGAGTAGCTTAATCAAAGTGGTCTTACCGCTACCGCTGGCACCTACTATAGCTGTTACCTTGCCATTGAGAATGGTGAGATTTAGATTGTCTAGAATAGGCGTCGGGCTGTAGATGTCGTACTTAAACGAAAGGTTCTCGACCGTAATATCTAAGTTATTATGAGGAAAGCTAGTAATATGTCGGTTACTATTCTCTTCATTCTCCTCGGTATGGATTTCATTCATACGGTCTAGGCTGATACTGACATCCTGCCAAGAGTAGATGAATTGGATCAATTGCTCCACGGGGCTATTGAGCTGTCCAATAATATACTGCACTGCCAGCATCATACCTAGCGTCATATTGCCTTGTATCACAGCGGTTGCAGCAAGTACGGTGATGAGGATATTCTTGACTTCGTTGATGGTGATGCTTCCCGCTTGCTGTACTTGCTGGAGATTAAGGCTCTGAAGATTGACCTTAAATAAATCAGCCTGCACATCCTCCCACTCCCAGCGTTTCCGCTGTTCACACCCCTGTAGTTTGATCTCCTGCATCCCATTGATGAGCTGATAAGTCACATTACGATTTCTACCAGCTTGTTCGAAGTACTTATAGTCAAGTGTTCTCCGCTTCTTGAGGAATAGTGTAATCCATCCTGCGTAAAGAAGTGTGCCGACAACAAACACTCCAAATATCACTAGGTTGTAGTAGGCTAGAACGATACTAAAGATGATAAAGGTGAAGAATGAGAATAATAGAGATAGGCTATTAGAGGTCAAAAACTGCTCCACTCTCCTATGATCCTCAATCCTCTGCAAGAGGTCGCCCATTAGCTTTGTATCAAAGAACTTCATCGGTAGCTTCATCAGCTTGATAAAGAAGTCACTGATAAGCGATATATTGATTCTTGTGGAGATATGAAGCAGTAGCTTGGAGCGGATAAAGCTAATCGCTGTACGACTAAAGAGGAGCATCAACTGAGCCAGCAATACCAGCCAGATAAAACTAATATCTTTCCCTCCGATACCTGTATCAACGATTGCTTGAGTGAGGAATGGGAATACCAACTGAATCAGTGACCCAAGTAATAGCCCTAATATTATCTGACCAAAATACCTATGATACTTCCTGACATAGCTCCAAAGAAAGGTTAAGCGATTACCCTTCTCTAGCTTTCCACCACCAGACAGTTCTTGGCTATAAAACTCATCTGTCGGCTCTAGGAGTAGGACAATACCCTTCTCCTCACCATTGGTCTTGGTGCTCACCCAGTGCTCGCAAAATTCTTCCTTGGTATAAGTCAGCAATCCTTTCCCCGGGTCTGCTACATAAACCCTATAATTGCCTTTACGAAGTTTCTTAATCTTATAGACAACAACAAAATGGTTCTGATTCCAGTGAGCGACACAAGGAAGCTGGGCCTCACTTGATAGGCTCTCAAAAGTAACACGTCCGCCCAGTGAGTGTAATCCACGCTTCTCTGCTGCCTTACTAATACCCAGCAGAGAAACCCCATCCTTCCCTAAAGCACAATCCTCACGGATTTGCTCTAAATCTGGATGGCGTCCATAGTGCTTGACCACCATAGCCAAGCACGCTGGACCACAATCCATCGCATCTTTTTGCTTGATAAGAAACATAATTTAGAGTGAACAATCTTAGAATCGGAGGTAGAAGCCAAGTAAAAGCTCTAGTGGGCGTATTTGGTATTCTGCGGTGTAGCTAGTGAGTGTGGAGAGGGAGGTGTAGCTGTAGGTGCGATTGTTGAATAGGTTGCGTGCTGATAGGTTCAGCTCCCATCCTGCTGGTGCCGAGTATACAAGCGATGCATCGGCTAGGAGATAATGCTTTCGTACTTCTTTGGTCAATTCATTGTAATAGTGATTTCCTGTTAGTTCCAGACGCCACGCTTTACTTGGTATAAAGGCGAGATCAAGTCTCTGCGCGTAGTTATCTCTTCGATCCACTGCTTCGCCTTGCGGTGCTTGCCCACTCTGGTGGTACGATATCTCGTAGAGTAGGCTCACCCAAGGGGCTGGACGCATAGAAATCTGACCACTTAGCAGGAGTCTATCATAGTGGTAGGGTATTAGCTCTTTCTGTAGCAGTAGCTCTTGATTGCCTACTGAGTAGAGAGCGTTAAGGGAGAGGATACTCTTCCACCAAATGAAGCCCTTACTCACACGGCCATTGATGGTCCAGCTATCGCCTCTACTCTCTTGTGCTATTGGCTGTAAAAGGAGGTAGCGGTCTAGGAATTCGCGACTATTGATATGGCTCAAACAAAACTGATTGTAAGAAACAGCAACATTGGCAAATAGAGCCTCTAGGGCATTGCGATAATTGGCACTGATACTGGCACTGCCACTCTTTCGGTTTCTTAGTTCCTCTAGCCCAAGGGAGAGGGTGCGATAGTTATTGAGGATATATCCATCGTACCACTCTTGGTCATCCAGGATCTCATTGCGGTACCGTGCTGTAGTAACCAACTTCCATCGTGCGGAGGCCTGTAGCTCCATCCGAATACGAGGCGAGAGAGGAAAGCGGTGCAGTTTGGTTGACTGACCACTTTTCCCAAAGCTATAGGGCGTCCATGCCATAGGCACTTCTATCTCGCTCTTGAAACTCTTGTGGCTATAGCTTAGTTGGGGTGTTGCATAGAGTTGGTAGTAGTGGGCACTTAGGTCGTTGTTGAGGGGCGAGAGAGGCTGAGCTAAACCGCTTAATTGGCTCTCCAGACTTCTATGCATGGTGGCGACGCCAAGTTTGGTAGAGAGTACTACGCGCCCCAAGATATAGCTGAGGCTGGTAGAGATATTAGTGAAGAGTAGCTGAGCCGCTAGTGTCTGTGTTAGTGCCTCATCTGGTAGGGTTACTTGCAGTCTATTTGGTGTGCGTTCCCACTTTACAAATGAATGGATTGAGAGGCTCCTATTGCCTTTGCGGATCAGGAGGTTGAGCCTATTTTCCAGACGCTGCCGCTCACCCCTTAGGGCTTGACTATTGGGATAAGTACCAGAGGTTAGTAGCTCACTGCGGTCCCACTCAAAGTCACCCGAGAGCTTATTGCTCAGGTAGAGTCTGGGGCGATTGATGAGTAGATGGAGGTCCATAGAGAGGTTTTGGTCGCGAGCCTCCGACTCCTCCTCGCTCTCAATCACTCTATCACCGTCATTGAGGAGGTAAATCATTGTGGAGCGGCTCTTAGAAAGATCGGTTTGGTGACTGTAATTAATCTTGCTTGTGAGGTCAATGTTTTTACCCAACCCCCATAGATTGTTGGTGCTCACCATGTGTGATGGTCCTTTGCGTGTGCGGTGGCGATCAAGCTGATAGGGGAGTGAGGGAGAGATGCTTAGCGGAGCAGAGAGGGTGTATTCTCCGCCTAGTGGCGACCCATCGCTTTCAAAGATCAGATTGGAGCTAAAGGAAGTTGCACTTTTGCCTAGATTGGTACTCCGTGCGGTGACCAGTGCCTGGCTCTCTTTCTTAAACCTCATCACTGTTGCCTGTCCATCCCATAGTAGTGCAGGGTGGGTATCCATATACCCGCCACCTAATTTGGCAGTACCTACCCAGCGACTTTTAGCATCCTCTTTAAGTCGAATATTGATGGCTGGGTTTTGAGAGAAGGAGAGGTCTTCAAGTGCTTTGATAGGTTGGTGATTCTCCATCACCTCTACTGAGCCCACATCATCAGGATGGATGGTATTGGTGGCAATACCGTAACGACCACCCAGCATATCACGCCCCTCAATGTAGAACTTATTAATCGCCTGCCCTTGGTACTTGATTTGACCACCCTCCGACACCTCTATCCCCGGCATCTTCTTCAGCACATCGGCTAGGTTTTTATCTTGTATCTCACTAAAGTTAGAGACTAGATATCTGATGGTATCGCCTTGAGCTGTAATCGCTTGAGCGGTTACCTTCACCTCCTTGAGCTGAGTCGCCTCCTCACGTAGCTTTATCTCATAATAGCTCTGCCCAGAGGTGAGCTCTAGGCTATCTTTGGCGTAGCCTAGCATGGAGAAGTGTAGCCAAAGGCCAGAGGTGGGCTTGATATTTAGCTTGAAGTGCCCCTCGTCATCGGTTTTTGAGAAGCTCAAAACCTTTTTCTCCCCCGCCTTCTTTGCTACTACAATCACGCCTGTGATTGAACTATTATCATTGGCACAAGACACGCTCCCTTGAATTTGTGCCATGAGGGGCATAGCAACGCTCAGTAACATAATAGCGTACAATATCTTCTTCATATGCTTAAATGTCTTTTGTACATTAGACCTATTAGATCCCAGACCAAAATGCAACATGCTTAGGAATTCAAATATAAATCACTTGTCTATGAGTTTGATGCAGAATCGTTTTAGTATTAATGACCATAAAAAGGTAACCATATTTCTTCTAAGTAACTATAAAGATAGGACACCAAAATCTTTCCTAAACAGAATAGTACTTAGAGTTTCTAATTCTATTAGAGAAGAAAGCTCTATATCGTCAAGCCAAATGGTAGGGACTTTGTTTGTTGAAAAGAGCTGGTTATTAGAAATATGCAACTGATACTCGTCCCAATAGAAAGATGGAGGCATAAACTCTTTATTAGGCTTGGATTTATTCCATTTCAGTATCAGACTTAACTGATTGTCTATATCTCTTGTCTCTTTCAATTTAGAGTAGAGGTCATATTGGCACATATTTATAGGGCTCAATTGTGACTCAAGAATACCATCTAATCTGATATTCCAAAGAATACTCCTTGGATGTTTATTAAGTAAATTCACCATTATTCTTATCACATCAGCACACTTAGGACAATAGGGACTAATAAGGGTTGTGACAACAGTATCAGCTCCAGAATTACCTATTGTCAAATCTTGAAATTGGTTGACCGGAGCTTTAGTTGATGTTGAGATTATGGCTCTTAGAACATTTGTATTCCTTTGGATTTTGAGTAACTTTAATCTATCCTCATTCTTCTTTTTCTCTAGATTTAGCACATATCTAATAATAAAAAGCAGTGTAAGTGAAAATACAAAACTCATAATAATTCCTGTCGATGCCGTAAAATCTATCATCTGCGTAGGCATACAGCCTCGTTGTATAAAGTATAGATCTAGGCAATTCTCCAAAAGAACAACGAAAGCTATTCCTAAACAAAATAGGCACCATTTCTTAACTACAGTGAACTGATAAAGAACCGACAAAATAGCGACAAATAACCCCAACAGAGAAAAGAGGGCTAACACTTGTAGGACTTGATCTATTTCTATTGTGCGCCCCAATATTATCAGAAAAACTCTAAACGAGAAGTAGGTTAGAGATATTTCTGCTAATGAAACTCCTCCTATCTTTGCCAATTTAGAATGTCCGACACTTTCACAGTCAATCACACCCCCTCTTTTACAAAAATCAGAGAAAACACCATTGTTAGACAATCCAAAAGACTGTCTTACCAATGGTACTGACAAAAGAATGCCCATCAAGCAAAGAAGTAAGTATGACAGTAGTATATCTGGAACAAACCATACACATTCCACAAAAAAAACTGTTATCAGAAAGATACCCCCAAATACTTTGTTCCATTGTTGATTAGTCTTACCTCTCGGTGGAGTAGACGTAGGAATGACTATTATTCCAGTCCACAGATTAGCAATATCATCCTCGGTTAGTGTAATATTCTTATGTTGTCTTGCATCATAAATGTTGACGATACCATTAGAGTAGCTCACAAAAACTACAAACCAAGTCTTTCCATTTTCTTGAAGTTGTGCTATGCAAGGATTTGAAAGAGAACGAAGAGTTTGGATATCCCCTTTTATAGCATCGCTCTCTACACCGTAAACAAATAGTGTTTCGACTATTGACAGAAGCGATGGATAGTATTCCGAGGAAAGGATACACACCTCCACTTCCTTTCTAGAGTGCTTTACGCCAAGAAATTTCAAAAAGTGCATCAGCAAATCTGTATAATAGTACCTATTTTTCATCGAATCCATGATGTTTTTATCTGAAAATAATACATGATAATCTACTACAACCAAGCTTCTTTAGACTACCATATTGTTATTATCAATTCCTTCAATGACACTTTTCAAAATTATGTAGGCAAAAGACTTATTTACAAGAGCACTATACTCTCCTTGAATTATGCCGAATACTCATACCCAAGATATTAAGCAACTATATGTGCATCACTGAAGGATTTCGCGAGGTTTAGGAGAGTCTTCCCCTGCATCTTGGCTTGAGCTGTTGCTGTTAGATGGTGTTCCAATTGAAAGACCAATAAAACCTCCTGCTTCATTGAATCTAGCCTTACTTTTAGTGAAAATTTCAAAGGTGGTCTCCATAATAGGTTCTTTATAGTAGATGGAAGTATCGTGGAATTCACCCCCTTGCTCTAAGCCTGTTGCTTCATAAATATAATGGCGATCCGTATCATAAGCTTCCAAAATAAGACCAGGCAAACCGCTCAGCTTCCAAGGACCAAGAGAAAGTGGTATCTCGGGGGTAAACCAAGCATGCCACTCTCGCCCACGGAATTTAGTAGTTGCTTTATAGCACTCATAATCAAGAACTATTTTAGTCTCTTCGCCTAGTTCCCAGTCTAATTCAACTGAATCAGGATACCAAAAGTATTCAGAGTCAAGCTTATCATATACTTTTAGGAATGCTGGATTATTTAAATAGTAGGTGATTACTTGATATTCTCCCATCGTTGGAAAGCTTTGTGCAAATTCTCCTGGCCTAGATTGTCCAGAGGTCATTTTCTCAAAGGCTAGTTGAAACATCTGATCCCTTTTAGCCTTGTACTCTGGGTCCTTACTATTATATCTGTGACTCCAGCTCTTCATGCTAAAAAACTGCACGCTATCTTGTCCTATCTCAAGAAAGAAAGTTTGTGGTTTCCAGTAATCACCCCTAGAGATACTCAAAACTTTCTTTAAGTCGTACTGAACGACCATTTGTAGCTCTTGAGCGAATGAATTTAGACAGAACAAGCTTAAAAAAACTAATATCAATAACCTTTTCATACAGAGGTAACATATGTGTGCTGTACTTACCAACCAACACCAAATTCTATTAATCAAAGACCTTACTTCTTTTTCTGTATTCTCAATCAAACAGGTCGGGAAACGAAAGTTTTCTGACCTACTTTCGTTTCCTTCCCTCTCACACGACCGTACGTGCCGTTCGGCATACGGCGGTTTAATTCGTTTTCAAAGAGTAACTAATCATATTCGATTAGTTTCATCTTCCGTCTTTCTTAATTTCCGCTTCCTATACTCGTGTGCTTAGCTCTATGTGGGCGTTCGCATTGACGTTTTGAACGTTGCCACTCGTCAGCAAAGACATCGGAACATACATTCTTGATTAACGCTACGAATTATTCGATCCTTCGCCTTGTTCAGCACGAAAACGGCTACTTCAACCTCTGCTGACTCCTCGACATTCGTTGTTACTATCCTATAGGACTGCCGAGACCTCACGGGATAAGCCATACATCTTTCATCGTTTACCTGCCTAATCTACGCATCAAGGTTACGGTTGCCTTAAGGATATTCACTGTCTTGCGCCAGCTTGTCCGCTTGATACGCCTTAGTATTTAGTATTAGGTTTCTGCTCGTCAGACCACGAATTCGCTATTGCTTCTTCTCTCCCAAGGGTTGCCCCTTGAAACTTGCAAGTCGCTATGGGGTTCGTTGGCAACTACGCTCCGAGTGGACTTTCACACAGATGTATGACATGCCCGCCATACCAAAAACGCATAGGGAGTCTCAAAAGAAACTCCCTATGCCATTTAATTTAGTGCTTACAATGTCTTTCATATGCACGTTCTGCATTTCTCCATTGCTCATCAGTCCATTCATTTTCGGCGTAATCACCAGCCATTAAATCACGCAAATCACGGCAGTACTCTTCAACAGAAACACCACCATAAAGATTCATCATCTCGTTAACGCTTAATTTTTCATGTCTCATAATTTAGTAAACTTTAAGTTGTAATCTTAGTGAAAACTCACATAGCAAATGTACATTTTTTTTTCTAACTGAGCAAATTAATCAATTACCCTCAATTCTGCAGGTGCCTGTTGGTATGTCATTGTTCAGTGATTAAGGAAACCCAGAAAGGGGGTTCACCATGTAGTAACCCAAGCTTTCCTCTGAGGGCAAGCGACAGCGATCCGGAAGGTGAAGCTTGGGTAGCAGAGCCCAACACAATCTCACTACCCCGAAGGGGTTGCATATAGATAACAACCTATGAATTGCAGAGTGTAACCTCTTCGGGCTTCTACCATCAGCACCCGACAGGATACCACTCAGATAGCCCCCAGTCGCGGCCCGCAGAGCCGAAGACTGGCGGTAACCTAGCACCCCAAACCCTACGACCCTTGCGGTCGCACCCGTATCGGCTTGTGCGACCACAAGGGTCGAATACTATACCATAACCTCTTCCCGCCAGTCGTTCGGAGCTAGTGCTCCTCCGACTGGGGGCTAGCTGAATGGCACCCTGTCGGGTGCTCTGGATGCCCTTATCGGACAAGTCGGACAAGTCGGACAGTTCAGACAAGTCGGGCACCCCTATCCTGAGCACGATAAAGGACCTCCGCAGGAGGTCCGACGGATCCTAGCCCCCATGTCGGAGGGGCGTTAGCCCCGAACGACTGGGGGAAAACGATATCCACCCATATCCTACGACCCCGGCTGAGGGGTCGGACAACCTATCTAGGTCTGACCCCTCAGCCGGGGTCATTGAGGTAGGGAATATGCTCTTACACACAGGTCGTTCGGGGCTACGCCCCTCCGACCTGTGCCTATTTAACACGGACCTCTACCGAGGTCCTTTCCCCAATAATACTCCAATGAATGCCACATAGGCTTTTCTAATGCGTAACCCCTGCCTTATCGGACAAGTCGAAAATACGCCTCTTCTATCCTGCAATAAATCAGTGGATTAGAAAGGCGAAAATTGAGATGCAACTAAGCATTTGCTTTGTTGCAACTCGTCATTTGCTTAGTTGCATCTCAGCGATTGCTTAGTTGCAACTCATTTTTTGCTTTGATTGAGCACGGAATAAAATTTGACCCTTGTTGAGACTGTTGCACGAAGGCGATCTGCTACGTTGCTTTCGGGATTCGGGCTCGGTCACGTACGTGAGTACGCTCCCAGCGCCCTCACCCTCAGCACCTTGCATCTCATCCTTCGTTCAAAGTCTCAGCACATTTGCGTCAAATGTGCGAGAATGGCACTTCGTGCAACATTCTCTTGTTGTCGCACTATCTTATCTAAGTGCAACCACAAGGGTCGTCTATTATGGGTACTGATTACCCCCTTGGTCATCTGCAGTTGGACCTCGACAAGGGATTATATTAGTGGCTGAGGAGGCGGGCAGTGGTGAGGGCATCAATGAGCTTGCGGGCATCTTGGGTAGCCGCTTCATGGGAGATTTGGTAGCGACGCTGTAGGAGGGTGATCCAGGCCTCCTCGGTAAACTCGCGGTCTTTTGTCTCCTCTATTAGATAGGCGGCACTCTCATTGAGCTCCAATACCTTGGTATAATCGAGCCCAAGAGGCGTCATGATCACCCCGATCTTCTGCCCATTCAACTCCCGTAGATGTATCTCAGCATTGAGCTTCATTGCACCCAAGCCATTAGGAGAGCTCTAGCATCCGATCAATAGATACTATCGCCTTCTCCCTCAGCTCCTCCGGCACCTTCACTTCATACTGCTCGTGGAGGAGAGCGTCGTGGATATTCTCCAGTGTTGTCAGCTTCATATACTCACACCTATGCTCTGGGATCACCGGCACGAAGTCTAGGTCGGGATACTGACGGGTTAGTTCTGCTAGCGTATCTGGCTCCGTTGCGATCAGGAATTGCTTGTACTTACTCTCCGACGGACGGTTCATTATCTTAGTCGTCGACCCCACAATCACCCTTGGGTGCTCCAAGAGTTGGCGATTGCTGCATGCTGCCGACTCAGGGTGTATCAGGAGCTCTGCATCGGGATACTTCTCGAGGAAGTGCTCAACCATCTCCGTGGTGATCACATCATGCACATAGCACTCCCCTTGCCAGATATCCATCTCCCGCCCTGTAGCGATCTTGATGTACTCCCCAAGGTTTTTATCGGGAGTGAAAAGGATAGGTCGTCCCTCCGGCAGTTGCTTCACAATCTTAAGGGCATTGGCCGAAGTGACACAATAGTCCGTTACCGCCTTTACCTCAGCAGTGGTATTGACATAGCTCACCACAATTCCATCGGGGTGCTTCCGCTTCCATGTCAGGATCCCCGCCGCTGTAATTGACTGAGCCAGCGTACAGCCAGCCCCCTTCACTGGGATCAGCACCTTTTTATCGGGCGAAATAATCGAGGCGGTCTCCGCCATAAACTCCACCCCACAAAAGAGGATGATATCGGCATCCGTCTCGCCTGCCACCCTCGACAGACCCAAGGAATCGCCTAGGTAGTCGGCCACCCTCTGCACCTCAGGTCGGGCATAATAGTGTCCTAGGATAATAGCATTCTTCTCCTTCTTCAGTCGGTTGATCTCCTTTATAATAGCCTCCATCTTTACTTACTCACTTCAAAATTCATACTCATATCTAGTGCACGGACGCTATGCGTCAAAGCTCCAACGCTGATAAAATCGACCCCCGTCTCCGCCACCTCACGGATCCGCTCGAGGGTGATATTTCCCGACGCCTCCGTCGTTGCTTTATTGCCAATCAGAGCTACCGCCTCCTTCATCATCTCGCTGCTCATATTATCCAGCATAATGATGTCGGCACCCCCTTCTAATGCCTCCTGTACCTCCTCCAGATTGGTGGTCTCCACCTCTACCTTTACCGAGATAGGGAGCGTTGCCTTCACCTGCTTGATGGCCTTAGAGATGCCGCCTGCCGCTTTGATATGATTATCCTTGATCATCGCCATATCATAGAGACCCATACGGTGGTTGGTACCACCCCCATGCTTCACTGCCAATTTATCAGTCAGCCGATGCCCTGGCACCGTCTTACGGGTATCGAGCAATTGGGCCTTCGTGCCAGCAATCAGGTCGACCATTTGTCGGGTAGCAGTGGCAATACCACTCATCCTCTGTAGGAAGTTGAGCATCAGGCGCTCACTAGTGAGGAGGTCGCGATAGGTGCCCTCGATCTTAAGGATCTTATCACCCTTTGCCACACGATCACCATCCTGGAGATAAGGCTCAAAGAGGTACTTCTCCGTTGAAATGGTCTCCAACACCCGCTCCGCCACCGCTAGCCCCGAAATCACACCATCAGCCTTGGCGGTAATAAGTGCAGTAGCACGCTCACCTCTGCCAATCAGTGCATTAGTGGCAAGGTCGCCAGTGGAGATATCCTCCTCTATGGCAATATCTATCAATTGGTCCAGTAAGTATTCTCTATTCATGGTATTTTACTTTAGTAATCTTATTCTCTTGTATCTCTGTATGGTAGGTTGCCTCTGGTGGCAAAGTCTCCGGGAAATCCTTGCGATAATGTCCCCCGCGGCTCTCCTCCCTAAACTCTGCCGAAAGCATAATCAGCTGAGCCACCAGATGGTGATTGTACACCTCCCGCACGGCGATACTCTCCTTCGCCAAGTCCTCCAACTCCGAAAGACGCTCCGTCACCTCTGCCAGTCCTTTCTGCAGACGCTTAGAGCTTCGCACGATACCCGCTCGCTTCATCAATATCTTGCCTAGGCGCTTCATCATCTTCCGTCCCTTTTCTGCCATCCACACCTCATCGTCAAAGCCTTCACGGAGCTGTACAGGAGGCTGAATAGTAGTGGGGTAAACCATTGGCGAATCGGCTAATTCCTCGATATGGCGGGCGATCCTCGTGGAGTAGACAAGGCACTCTACGAGAGAATTGCTAGCGAGTCGATTGGCACCCATCAGCCCTGTCGAGGAGACCTCTCCTACGGCATAAAGGCCATCGATAGAGGTGTGTCCATTGAGATCTACCCGCACACCACCTACTGTGTAGTGCGCTGCTGGGGCAATCGGTATCTCGGTGGCTAAGTCGAGCCCATACTTCTGTAGTTCTTTTGAAATGGTGGGGAAGCGCTGGTATATCTTCTGGGGATCCAAGTGACGAAGGGAGAGGGTGATGCTATCCACATCGTACTTTTGCATCTCGCTATAGATCTCACGCGCCACCACATCACGAGGTGCCAATTCGGCCAAAGGGTGTCGACCGACCATAAAGCGCTCCCCATCGGGATTGAGCAGATAAGCACCCTCGCCACGAACCGCCTCGCTAATCAGATAGGAGGGGGCACCCTTGAGGTGCAGAGCGGTGGGGTGAAACTGTATAAACTCCATATCTCGCACCACTGCCCCAGCTTGGTAGGCAATCGAAAGGCCATCGCCCAATGCGGTAGGTGGATTGGTAGTGGGTCTATAGAGAGCGGCGGCTCCGCCAGTAGCCAATACCACAGAGTGGGCGTAGTACGCCTCTAGTTGCCTTGCCTCGGCATCCCATATCCATGCTCCATAGCAGCGCTGCTCCTCCACAATCAACGCTATCAATGTATGGTGTTCAAAGAGGGTAATCCCAGACTCCCCCTTTACCTTAGAAATCATAAAGCGGGAGATCTGACGCCCTGTGGCATCGCCCCCAGCATGTAAAATGCGGTGATGATGATGCCCTCCCTCAAGACCCAAAGCGAGATGCCCATCGACACTATCAAACTGCATCCCGAGCCGCTCCAGCTCCTCCACCGCCTTGGGTGCCTCCTCGGTCAGCACACGCACCGCTTCGGGATCGCAAAGACCCGCCCCCGCCACCATAGTGTCTTCATAGTGCTCTCTAGGACTATCGCTAGAGGAGGTGACCGCCGCCATACCGCCCTGAGCAAAGTAGGAATTGCTATCCTCCAAAGTGGCCGATGAGAAGAGGGCTACCCTTCTCTCCTTCGAAAGGTGGTAGGCGGTATTGAGGCCAGCAAGGCCGGCACCTATAATAATAACGTCGTAAACGTTTTTCTCCATTTTCTGGTATAGAAAAGTGATTTGATCAATTCAAGAGACTGTTGCATGAAGGCGATCTGCTTCGTTGCTTTCGGGATTCGGGCTCGGTCACGTACGCTAGTACGCTCCCAGCACCCTCACCCTTAGCGCCTTGCATCTCATCCTTCGTTCAAAGTCTCAGCACATTTGAATCAAATGTGCGAGAATGGCACTTCGTGCAACATTCTCTTCAAACCGCAATATACCAAAAAAGCACGACCCCTAAGCAAGGAATTGGCAGCGGAGCCGTGGTTACGTACTTTGGTGTCCGATAAAAAACATTTATCAGTCCCATTAGTATTTTTAGACTATTTATCTATTAAAGCGAGAAGTGTCATTTTCATTTCTATTCACATGAATAGTTTTAGTATTCTGGCTAAAAGTGTAGGTGATAGCCAGTCGGATACTTTGAGTGTTTGGAAGTTCTATGGACTTCACCAGATTGCCGCCATAGTTATATATAACCTCTGAACCTCGTTGATTAAAAATATCCTCAACAGATACTGCCATTACAAGATTCTTCTTCTTTAGAAATGAGTACTGCACACCGAAATCCATAGTCGAATACCCTTTGATTGTTTTCTGAAGGAGTTTTGTAACTGTTCTATAATACGGATTGATATAGACTCCCAAACGATCATTAGGCTGATAGCTAATATATATATCGCCACTACTCCTCCAAGTTTTTTGGGGATTAATTATTGAATTATCTAACTCAGAAATTATATTGGAGTATCTCCCGTTTTGACCATATAAATAGAGTGTACCTCTTAGTTTACCGTCAAAGAAGGAAAATGGCAGAGACATACTACCAAAAAAGTAGAGTCTGTCCGCATAGTTCCTTGGCATTATATATCTTACACCATGTTCGTCAATATTATAGGTCGATCCGTAAAGATTTTCATCAAAAGTAGCACCAAAAGTAACCACGAAGTACTTAAAAAATAGATGCTGGCTTTTCAAGCTATACCGCATAGAGGGCTTAAGAAGTGGATTACCTACGCTATATTCTTCATCACTATTATAAGTTTGCCCAGGCAACAACGAGAAATATCCTGGACGGTCATTCCTCATAGTAAAATTAAAGGTAGTTGAATAGTTTTTAGTCGCTTTCCAATTAATCAATACAAAAGGTGCCATACTCCACTCTTCAGTCTTTAGATTCTCTCGAAATTGGTAATTGTAAAGTGAATACTCACCACGCACACCTAAGTATAAAGATAAATCAGGAGTTATTCTGAGATTCCCAGATGTATAGGCTCCGACTATGGTTTCATTTACTAAAAAGTCAGAGTTAACAGTATTCTGCACTGTACTTTCTTTCATCTGAGAGAAAAAGGACTCCGTACCCACTTTAAATTCTAGTTTCGGCAACTTGAGTTTGTACTCAGCTTCTATAATATGTCTATAGCCCTCCATGTTTTTAGTCGTGCTATGAACACCTCCCAAACTGTTACTATAAGACTGTTCATAGTCACTAAGACCAGTAAGGAAGCCATACGATGCTTTAAATTGGTTCTTAAGAGTGTCTGCTGAGATATACTCAATATTGGTCGAAAGTAAATCCATCCAATCGGTCTCTTTTCTGTCGGCAGTTCTCTCTAGAGTCTTTGCTAGCCAATACTCCTCCTCCGACTTATCCTTCACATCATCTATATAATAAGAGAGAAAGTAGTTGACGCTACCATTGAGCACTTTAGGTGCCCATGTGAGGTTTAATACCCCAAAATATGAATTCTTTAAATCACAATCCTTTCTCTTTATCTCTCTCTCCCTCTGATTAGAATTAGAAGAGTACGACTCTATTTTATTAGAGATATAGGATGGCCTACTGTAGCCAAGTGAAGCGTTACCTGATAAATTGCCATACTTACCAAGCATATCCAAATAGGTTCCCACTCTATACGCTTGGTTTCGGTGTTGTGTTCCATGGGTAGTGTTTCCAATACTATATCCATCCAACCGTTTCTTTTTCGTGATGATTTCAATGGTCGCACCTCCTTGTGAAAGCCTATTTTCCGCCAGAGCATTAGTTTGGAGATAAATCTTCTCCACATTGGATGCAGGCATAGATCTAAGATAATTCACAAGAGTCTCAATTGGTAGCCTCTGTTTTACTCCATCAATTACTACCAAAGGATTATTTCCTTGCATGGTTATACCATCTTTAGAGACTTGCACACCCGGCGTTCGTTTGAGTACATCCAGCACATTGTCCGCTGCATTGTTACTTAACCTCCCTACATCTACCCCTATCTTGCCATCAACCAGCGAGAAAGCCTTTTTATACGAAGAGACGACTACTTCGTCAAGCATCAGATCTGTTGGTTTGAGTACTATAGGCATAGCAAATGAATAGTTCTTAGGCACAACGATTCTCATCGTCTCAAACCCCATAAACCTTACTTTCAATATAACAGAATCAACAGCACAATTTGAATTATCCAATTCGAAACGCCCGTTCTCTTGACTTACCGCAAAAGAATAAATATGCGTAGAATCCGCCAGAGAGATAGATGCTACAGAAGCAAACTCTATAGGATCACCTTTTTTATCAGTCAAGCGTCCTTTAATTGATTGTCCATATGCTAAGGTGCAGGCGAAAACAATATAAACAAATAAAAGTAATTGTCTCATTTAGAAGGGTGGTTTTTTGTTAATTGCCTTGAGGCGTTTAGAACGGGGTAATTGGTGCCGGGGATCCCCAGTACCATAGTGTCTTCATAGTGCTCTCTAGGACTATCGCTAGAGAAGGTGACCGCGGCCATACCGCCCTGAGCAAAGTAGGAATTGCTATCCTCCAAAGTGGCCGATGAGAAGAGGGCTACCCTTCTCTCCTTCGAAAGGTGGTAGGCGGTATTGAGGCCAGCAAGGCCGGCACCTATAATGAAAACGTCGTAAACGTTTCTCTCCATTTTCTGGTATAGAAAAGTGATTTGATCAATTCTAGAGACTGTTGCATGAAGGCGATCTGCTTCGTTGCTTTCGGGATTCGGGCTCGGTCACGTACGTTAGTACGCTCCCAGCACCCTCACCCTTAGCGCCTTGCATCTCATCCTTCGTTCAAAGTCTCAGCACATTTGAATCAAATGTGCGAGAATGGCACTTCGTGCAACATTCTCTTCAAACCGCAATATACCAAAAAAGCACGACCCCTTAGGAGTTACCAAGCATCAATCAGTTAAAAAGCACCTCGGCGGTGCGGAGGATATCTCCAAAGACGCCTTGGGCGGTGACCGCAGCACCGGCACCGGCACCACGGATCACAATGGGGAGCGAACCATAATTCTCGGTATAGATCTCAAAGCAACTATCTGCCCCTGGCACCTGAGCAAGGATATGATTGGCGGGCAGTCGCTGCAAACCGCACTGCAGACGGGCTGGCTTTTCGCCATCGGGCATCTGGAGAGTGCCTACATACCTCACCACCTCGCCCTTCTTCACCGCTGTGAGTGCCGAGATATGGGCTTCAAAGTCGGGCAGAGCTGTCCACATCTCCTCCAGAGATGCATTCTGCAAAGAGCGAGGTACCAGATTCTCCACTTCTACCTGCTCTAAGTTGAATGGCAGATCCAATTCGCGTGACAGGATAAGCACCTTGCGAGCCACATCCACCCCACTCAAGTCTATCCGAGGATCGGGCTCCGTAAACCCACTTTCCACCGCCTCCCTGAGCACCTTACCAAAGGGTTTTCCCTCACTTAAGGCATTGAAGATAAAACCAAGCGACCCACTGAATAGTCCTCTAATTGAGGTGATTTTATCGCCCGACAGGTGGAGCAATTGAAGGTAATCGATTAGCGGAAGCCCCGCCCCCACATTGGTCTCGTAGCGATAGCTCTTGTGGTAGAGCTCTAGCGTCTCCCGCAGTGCCCTGTACCCTTGGATCGGCTGTGCATTACTCACCTTATTAGAGCTAACGAGATGAAAGCCAGCCCGAACCAACTCCGTATATCGATTAGCAATCTCGGCGGAAGAGGTATTATCAATAAATATCAGATGCTGTAGCTGCTCCCGCTTTGCATAGTGAATAATCTCCCGCACACTATCCGCACTCCTTTTGGCCGTTGCTACCTCTTCACGCCACGAGGCACCGATCCCCCCCTTTGAGAAGAGAGTTCTCCGTGAATTGGCTACGGCAAAGACCACCAAGTCCACCCCTTTCCGTTGCTTCAGCTCCTCCCTTTGCGACACAATCTGATCCAGTAGGGCTCCCCCCACCGTGCCGTGCCCCACCACTGCGAGGTAGACCTTGGGTACCTCATCGTGTGCCAAAAAGTGCTTCTCCCTTGTGGCTCGGTGGAAGGAGGGGGTTAGGGCTATCTTACTATAAGGTATTATTGGCTCTGTGAGCGGACGCTCACCTATCTTCGTTGCAATCATAATGTTGGTTTTCGTTATTCAATAGTATATCATGGATAATCTCTGTGAGCTGGTCATAAGCCATCAAGAAGGCATCATGCCCGTGCTCCGAATGAATCGTATAAAGGGGTACCCCTAGCGTGGCGGCCGTCTCCTCTGCCTGATAGTGTGGAAAAAGCAGATCAGAATCAATGCTCACGATGCTCACTTTCTCCCTAAGGAAACGAAGCTCCTCAGCCCTCTGTGCCACAGCAATCGTGCTGGTGAGATAGGTCATCACCTGATAAGCGTGCAACTGAAATCGCTCCGCCAATGCCTTGCCATGGTAGTGCAACCAATCAAGAATCTTAGGTGTACCATCACTGCATTGCTCTCCAGAAAAGCGGTGGTTGAGCGACTGAGGGGTTCGGTAGCAGAGCATCCCGTGGATGCGTGCATGCTCCAGTGGCTTCGGCCCTTCAAGCAAGAGGCGCTGCACCTCGGTCTGGGCTAGGAGCCAATCACTCGCCTTATAATGGCTAGCAATCGGGATCAGCTGCTGGCACTTATCGGGGATCAAAACACCTATCTGCCATACCAATGCTCCGCCCATACTGGCCCCTAGCACTATCTCTATCTGCTCAATCCCCAGTTGCTCCACCCCCGCCACAAAGAGGCGTGCCACATCCTTCAAGTCAAAGGCATCAAAGCTGTAGCAGAGTCTGCCGTCATAGCCATTGCCAGGGATATTAAAACTCAGAATAGTGTACGCTCTGGTATCAATCCCCTGCCCTTCGCCGATAAGACTTGCCCACCAACCGGTAGGACCAGCTACCGATGAATTGCCGGTAAGGGCGTGGCAGACCAATACAATAGGGGCAGTGCCGAGTGGGCAACCAGCTACTTCGTAGCTCAGTACCACCTCCTCAAGCTCTACACCTCGGTGAGTGACAAAATTGGGGATAGAGAGATAGGATAGTTTCATGCTTTCTGTGCTTTATTGAGTGCGTTATCGAGGTCGGCCGTTAGGTCTTCCGCCTCCTCCAATCCTATGGAGATACGAATCAAGTCATCACTCACGCCGATGCTATTTCGCTCCTCCTCCGTAAGCTGTGCATGGGTGGTGCTGGCGGGGTGGATAAGGATCGACTTAGAGTCTCCGATATTGGCAACCAGTTTGAAGAGCTCCGTCCGCTCGGCCAGTCGCTTTGCCACTTCGTACCCGCCCTTAGGGGCAAAGGTGAGCAACACGCCCGCTCCACGGTGCAAGGTCTCTTTCGCCCGCTGATAAGCTTCATGGCTCTCTAATAGTGGATAGCGTACCCACTCCACCAAAGGATGGGCTTCGAGCCACTTTGCCACCTTTAGAGCACTCTCCGAAGCACGTACCGCACGGAGGGAAAGGGTCTCCAGTCCCTTGATGATCTGAGCCGAATTGTAAGGGCTGATGCAGGTGCCGATATCTCTCAGACCTACCGCACGGAGCCAACCTATCAATGCCCCCTTGCCAAAAGCGTGACTAAAGGAGAGACCGTGGTAAGAGTCATTGGGCTCCGATAGGTCGGGGAAAAGGCCACAGCCCCAGTCGAAGTGACCGCTATCGATCACCGCACCGCCCATCGTGGTACCATTACCCGAAACTAGCTTGGTAAGGGAGAGGAACTCCACATCAGCTCCCTCTCGTAGTGGTTGGTAAAGCCCCACGGTACAAGTGTTATCCACAAATAGTGGCAAGCCAGCCTCGTGAGCTACGGCACTTAGGGCAGGCACATCGAGTAGATTGAGCCGAGGATTGCCCAGCACCTCAGCCAACACCAGTTTGGTCTCGGGCTTTATCGCCTTACGCACCGCCTCTAGGTCTTCTACATCGACCAAAGTGGCATGGATGCCGTAGCGGGGAAGGGTACTGGTGAGGAGATTAAAGGTACCGCCATAGAGGCTTTCACTCGCCACAATATGATCGCCACACTTGAGGAGGGAGAGTAGCGTGGTGGCGATGGCCGACTGACCGCACGAGGTGGCAACAGCCGCCACACCGCCCTCTACCGCTGCTATGCGATGCTCCAGCACATCGGTAGTAGGGTTATTGAGCCTTGTATAGATCGGCCCCTCCACCTTAAGGGCATAGACATCGGCTGCATACTGACTGTCTTTGTAGACGTAGGCGGTATTGTCGTAGAGCGGTACTGCTACCGAACCAAACTGATTGTCACTTGGATTGTAGCCGGCATGGAGTGCCTCGGTTGCGAAATTTTTGCTTTGATTACTCATAATGCTTATTGATATCTGATTAAGTTATTAGTTGACTATTGGGTATAAAAAAAACTGCTGGTACGCGTTGAATATCGTCGTACCAGCAGCCCTCTATAGGTATATATTTCTATCTACACGGTCAGAATGGACTATCAGGATACAACGAATCGGCGAACATCATCATAGACATTCGCATCATCATATCCATCATCTGTACACTCTGGTGTATCATCTAGCTCTTATTGATAATTCCTTTAATCGTGATAGCAAAAGTAGCTATCTGCGAGCAAAGGTACACAATTATTTCATTTCACAAAACACCCAGTGAAGATTTTACACTTTATTGGGTCTCACAACTATTACTCATTTTTATATGCATCCTTATCTTCTTTATTGCCCAGTCGTAATGGCTCGCTGTTGTTGAAACGCAGTATGCACCTAAAGAGGAAGTACCTGTCCAGCCAAACGAGTCCTTGGCAAAGAGTTCATCTTCAGAGAATTTATCTATCAGTAGCATTACCTCTTCGTGGCTCTTTAATAAACATCTCTTTGCTTGTATTAAGGGGGTAGTTTGGTGCTTCTCCCAAAACTCCAGATTCATCAATGGGTAGGTTTTCCAATTATATCCTTTCGGAAGAAAGGGTTTGCTCTCGCCCTTAACATTGGATCTTACCCAACTGAGAAGCAGTTGATGCCACTCGTACAAATGGACAAGCACATCACGTAGATTCTTATCTCTACTCCAATGTGTCTCTTTACCAGCTGTATACATTTCTTTAGCGAATGATGCTTCCTGCTGTTCTTCACTCATCCTATCTATGAGTTTCCACATCTTGACAAATTGTGCGTTGGCAGATAATATCAAATCCGCTTTAGTTTTGGCTCTTGGCATATTGTTTAATATAATTTCAATAATTGAAGGCTTTTTCTCCCTAAGCTTTAGGCATCTTTCCAGAGGGTCATCATACACTCTTGGCAATTGGTGGAGACTCTGAAACGCTCTTTACCCCGCACTAGGTAGAGGGGTAAGGCGAAGGGTGGCCGCTTCCCCTCACGGGTGCAGTAGCCCACCTGATGCAGAAGGCAATGGCGGGTAAACATCACCGGAATTGGTCCTTCAGGTACCGCCACCTCCAAAGCAGGAGCAATGGTACCTGTGACGCCCAACTTTCGGTAGAGTTGCTCTGCCTTTTGATTCGCCACATTGTAGGTAAAGTCGAGGCTCTCGGGCAACCCCCATTCACTCGCCTGGTGCTGGGTTGCGAGGAAGGTAGCTCGTCGCTCCGCCAGTGCCCGCCCTTGTTCCTCACGCTCACGCAGAAAAGCAGCGTGGCACGCCTCCTGTAACTGTAGGATCACCTCCCGGCGTAGCTCTGTCGCTACCGATGGCGGGAGATAAAGCCCCTCCAACTCCAGAGTTATCTTCTCCGCCACATAGGGGGTCTCCCCTAGCTTCGCAAGGGTATTGCGGAGGTGCTGACTATTCTCTTTCTTCGCAGGCTCCAATGGGAGTAGTCGCTCCACCCTAACCGATATCTCAGGTCGTTCCAAAAGGGTAGCAGAGAGCTGTACCCCTTCGCTACTGCATTGGCAGTCGAGACGGATGCCCACCTTTCGCACCGAGGCATCGGGTCGCTGCAGCACTTGATCGAACTGATGGTGGAGGTTGCGGTAGACCGTTGCCCCCGAAGCGATCGCAAGTGGACTAGAGAGTTTCAGCCGGTAGCGACCCTTTCCCACTGGTGTCACCTGATTAATAAAGGCACCGGCCGTCTCCTTTTCATCGCTAGAGACCAGCAAAAGTCCATCGCCATTGGAGAGCTCGGTCTCCTTTGCCTCCACTTTGATCACAATCTCCCTACCCCTACACTCCAGTAATTGGCCGATCCGTTCGCCCACACTCTTATTGGTAAAAGGGGTGATGCTATCCACAGGAATCGGCCGATGAAGCGGGATATTGTAGCTCGTGAAACGACGAGAAAAAGTCCGCTCGGGGTGCGGAGTAAACTGTCGCTCCACCCTACCCCACGAGGCACGGTGATACACCTCACCACGGCGGGCGATAATAGCATCCAGCTGCTCTCGATAATGGGCCGTCACGTTTCGGACATAATCAATCCCCTTGAGCCGCCCCTCGATCTTGAGCGATGAGACCCCTCCATCCAGCATCTCCTCTAGGATCTCGGTACGGTTAAGGTCCTTCAGCGAAAGGAGGTACTGACTCTCCAAGAGACGATGCCCCTCGGCATCCTCAAGGTCGTAACTCATACGGCAATACTGGGCACAGGCGCCTCGATTGGCACTCCGACCTCGGCACGCCTCGGAGATGAAGCAGCGACCACTATAGGAGACGCAAAGGGCACCATGGATAAAACTCTCCACCCGAATGCTCAGCCCCTCCAGAAGCATAGGCAGCTCGGCACTACTCAATTCGCGTGCCAGCACCACCTGCTCCATGCCCAACGCCTCCATCAATGCCAATTGGCCGTGGCTAGCATTGTGACACTGCGTACTAGAGTGGAGCGGAATGGGCGGCATGCCCTCCGCCATCAGCAAACCCATATCCTGCACGATCAAAGCATCGGCCCCCACCCGATAGAGCTCCCCCGCCAAAGCCACAGCCTCCTCCAATTGGTCATCGGTGAGAATGGTGTTTAAAGCCACATAGACCTTCGCCCCCACCGAATGTGCCTCATAGCAAAGCGTGCCGATATCCTCAAGGGATACCCCCGCACTGCTACGAGCTCCAAACTTGGGTGCCCCAATATAAACCGCATCTGCCCCAGCAGAGAGTGCCACCCGACCTCCCTCTAGCGATGAGGCCGGCGACAGTAATTCAATAGCCCTTGTCATACCACAAAGATACCCATTTTTGCAGAGCCCTTGCAAGACAAGAAAGAGGACCTCTCTACAAGAGAGATCCCCTTTCGAATTAAAACCTAATTGAGAAAATTAGAAAATAGCAGTGAATACGTTATTAGATCCACTGACTAGCTTTGCACCAAGCTTTGGCTTTGCTTGGGTATTCTTTACGTCCCAAATATAGACGTTGCCATCGTAGTTGCTAAGGTTTTCACCAACTGGAGTGATAGCGAAATAGATCTTACCATTGCGTATCGCTGCCTCCTGATATTGGAAGAAGTAGGTATGACTTGGCACCTCTAGATCCAGCACCTCTCCTGTATTGAGGTCTACTCGAGCAATGCCCCAAGGGTATTGTTCTATTTCATTTCCGTGTGGGTCGGTGTACTTGGTAATAGGCTCTGCATTTCCCTTTTCGTAGGGTACAAAGGCGATCCCATTGCCAGCGTAGAACCAGCCAACGCTTCTGGCTGTATTGTGTCCGCACTTGCCTGCGATATCAATGGACCAATCTTGGTAGGCACCATCCTTGATCTTGAGCATATAGACCTTGCCACCTTCAAAGCCCGTGAGCTGGTAGATGGTCTTTCCATCCTCAGCAACAAACATATTGCGAGAGCGATAGCCGGTGGTGGAGCCTACCTCTTCTTTGTAGAATATGGTCTTTGGATTCTTAAAGCTTGGGTAGTCTAATATCAAGGTAGCGGTCTTGCCAGTCGACTTAACCGTTTTTTTACCTGGAACCTTATCAAGTGACTCAATCTTGCTGATCTGTGCACCGTAGTAGATCTTACCACCAGTAATCACTGGGGAGTGGATACGAGAGATGAAGTAGCCTTGCTTATCCAATTCGGGTAGACTGATGTTGCCTTTATTGTTGTCGCCTAGCTTCATCGCGGTATTATCTAGAATCACGATGTTGTAGGTACCACCAATAGATGCGGCAGTGCCGGTAGCATCCTTTCCGAGTACTTTGCCAGAAGCATCAAAGCGAACAGGGCTAATCTCGTGAACGGAGGAGTAGTGGGTACCTGGCAGCAGGGCAAAGCGCATATTGCTATTGCCAATCACATTCTGTGAGCGTACGGTGGTGAGTAGCTCGAACTTCTTTTTATCCTTATTGTAGATCACATTGGTGATATCGCCCAGTCGGTAAGTAAGGCTGTAGAGAAAGCCGTCACTACTCCTATAAGCGTGTGGGGCTCTCGCATCGTTAACCAATGGAAAGGCATCCTTACCACCTTCGATGGTTGTATTGGGGTCATCGATCTTATCGAAGTGATGGAGGTAGAAGTTATTGGTCTTAGCGTTGTAGCCTACAGTGTATCCAATATAGAAGTCAAGCCCATCTTTGCTTTCGTAGGTGCCTGCAGTAGTGATGTCGGCTCCGACAATCTTATCATCGGGCTTCACTGGGTCGGGACGTTTCTTTTGCTCCTCATCGCAACTAGTGAAGAGTGACATGAGGAGTGCTGTTGCCCCTACCGTTAGAAGGGTTTTGAAAGTTTGTTTCATACTATGATTATCTTTAAAATGAATAAAATGCTATCTATTATTGTAGTGTATAGACCAGTTTGCCATAGAAGGCACGACCTGGCTTTTGCAGTGCGTAATTATCAAATATCTGCTGATTGAAGATGTTCTTGGCATCAAAACTAGCGGTGAGTGCGCCCTTGAGTAGTGTATAGCTGACGGATAGGCTCACTGGCGACTGATGGGGCACGTAGGGGGTACTATAGATCACCAGATCCACGGGGAACTTGCTCACGTAGAAGAGATTGGCTCCGAGGGTAAGGGTATTGCCTTCTGCTCCGAGATTGGGTATCAGGTAGCGGAGATTGAGATTGGCCTTGTGTGGAGGCTCGTGCCGAAGGGGTAGCCCATAGATTGATTCGTGCCGATTGTTGTAGGTCGCCTTGGTATAGGAGTAGCTTGCGGTGAGGAAGAGCTTATTCCACAGTGAGAGCGAACACTCGGTATCGATGCCACGACTGAGGATATTATCCACATTCTCAAATTGTGAATAATCGGCAAGGGCTCCGATCATCACTTTCTCGCGAATCATATCGCGTGTATCGCGTACGAATAGAGTGGCCGATCCGCTGATGCCAAAAGGCCCTAAATGGTAGGTACCAAAGTTGGTGCCGAGGTTGAAGTTATTGCTCCTCTCTGGCTTTAGATTGGGCATCTGAGAGACGTTGGAGGCGATATTACCAAATAGCTCTAGTTCGCTAGGAAGTCGTATAGCCCGCTCGGCCGACGCGTGAAGATAAAGACCATCAAGCACCTTGTAGGAGAGCGTACCCCCCACTCCGTGGAACGAAGTGGCACTCTCTACTGGGGTATTCTCCAACTTGCCATTTGTGGGGTTATTCAGCTCCATTATGGCATGTACCTTTTGGTAATACTGCTTGTAGAAGAGGGAGTTCTTCAGACGCCCCTCTAGCCAACTATCCTCAAGGGCGAGGGAGGCGATGGACTTCAAGGACTTCTTATTCTGGTCGGGCGGGGTGATGTACTTAGGCACTAGCGGGTCGTGGCTATCACGTAGGAAGTAGGTGCCTTGCCACCTCGCTGTGAGGGTGTGGTGCTCTAGGAAGGTATAGGCCAAGCTCGCCCGAGTGGTAAAGGTATGGCTAATATCGGTCTGCAATGAGGGACCACCGGTGAGGGCATTGCGCACCTCAGCACCGAAGTCGGTCTTAATAGGCTGATTATTGCTATCAACAATGGGTTGACCGCTCCAATCGTAACGATAAGGGACGGTATCTACCACCACTCGATGATTATTGGTATACCCTAGCTGGAGATCAAGGGAAAGGCCATCAGTGAGGATGTCGTCTTTGCGATAGCTAGTTTCTATCGCCAGCATACGGCTATTTCTATGGCGATTACCATAGACTCTATTCATACGCGCACCATGCTGGATCTCTTTGTATCCGCCCGAGGCAATCACGTTGAGGGAGAGTTGATCCACCCAACTGCGGTCGTTGAGACTAAGGGCAAGGCGAGTGCCATAGTCGCGGTAAGCATCGTGGAATCGGCGTGCTTTATCAACCTTGGTCACCTGTCCATCGCCATGCTCATAGACGATATCATCGCCCCACACCCAGTAGTTATTCTTACTATAATTGTAGTAAAGCGATGCGGAGAGCATAAAACCACGCCCTAGGTAGTAGCTACCATAGAGATTGGCAAGGTGGGTATTAAAAGAACCGGCAGAGTAGGAGACAACTAGTTGATTGCTCCTGCGATTCTTAAGGATGATATTGATGGCACCACCTAGAGCATCGTCGGAGAGGTAGGCGGGCACCACCCCTTTATAGACCTCTACTCGCTCAATCATGGAGGAGGGGATGCTACGGAGGGAGAAGCTACCTCCATAGCTACTTTGAGGGACTCCATTGATGAATGTGCGGATTGATTCGCCCGACATCCCATTGATATTCACATTGGTGCGAGCCCCTAGCCCGCCACTACTGCGGATGCGGGTGCCAGGGAGCCGATCAAGGACTTCGGAGGTGGAGAGACTAAACTTACTGGTGGCATCTAGCTCCAAGACATTCACGGAGAAGCCACTCAACTCTGTACGTCGCTTTGCCGATGTTCCTGTCACCACCACTGTCTCCAGCTCGGTATGGGTGGACTTCACCCGATAGCGTAGCTCGAGAAGCGACTTATTCAGTACGATCTTATGCTGCTCGGGCTCTATAAAGAGGGAGGAGATAATAAGGCGGTATTTGCCAAAAGGTACGTTGAGTAGCTCAAAGTTACCTTGTTCATCAGTGAGGGTGCGGTACCTTGTGCCGTCGAGAGAAATGGCAATATCCGCAAGGTCTTCACTCCCTTTGACCTCCAACCTTCCACGGATGGTACCTACTTTTGGGGATTGAGCTTCTGCCGTAAAACTCAATATTCCACCGATAAGCAGGAGCAAACTTATAACCTTGCGATAGGTATCTCGCTGTATATAGGGACCTATCATGGCCTTTATAGATAAATTCATTGTAAAGGGCTTCAATTTTAATGTACTTTACAAATCTATCTCCATATCCCTCAGCATGCAATACCTAAAAATAGCTATTTCCTCGCCTCTCTTATGGGAATAGAGAGCTATAGGTAATTGGTAAAGAGATAGAAATATGGTAGCTTTGTGGTATATAGGCTAGTTGTATGATCCAATTATGGAAGAAAAGAGGAAAAAGAAAAGCAGTACTCCTAAAGCAAGACTGAAGAAGGTCACTATCGGTGGTTTTCGCTCTATGAGCTATGACCACCCCTTGGAGCTTAACTTTGGGGAACGGACCATCTTATTAGGACCGAATGGAGCGGGTAAGAGCAACATTATAGGCTTCTTCAAGATGCTCAGCTATATGATGAGTCGTAGCTTTACAGCCTATGTGGAGTCGGAGGGTGGTGCTAACGCACTATCCTATTACGGATCGAAGAAGACCCCTTCGATTCAAGGAGCATTGGAGTTTGAAGTACTAAATAAGGAGGTGCCAGAGGAAAGTACTTATCAATTTCAACTACAGTATGCTGTGCCCGATCGCCTGATTGTATCTGAGGAGAAGGTCTCTTATCATCAACTCAATAAAAACAAGCCCCAAGAGAAGACATTAGATCCAGAATACAAAGAGTCGGCTCTTGCCATGAGTAAGGACCCCACTTGCCGTGTTATCTACCATATGCTTTCGGGTTGCAAAGCGTACCAGTTCAATGATTCATCTACCACTGGTCCATTACGACAAACTGTACCTGAGCAGACTGTCAGATACTTGCAATCGGAAGGTAATAATCTCCCCTCTTTTCTGCTACTACTGCGAAACCAATACCCTAGTGCCTACCGAAATATTGTAGATTATGTTTCCGACGTAGTGCCACACTTCACCGACTTCTACCTTGAGCCACAGGGAGGGTACCTCTCCCTGAAGTGGAAGGATGATTCAGCAACTGATTATGTTTTCAATGCCCACCAGCTTTCCGATGGATCTATTCGGTTTATAGCCTTAGCGACGCTGCTATTACAACCAAAGGAGCTGCTTCCCCCCGTCATCATTATTGATGAGCCGGAGTTGGGACTTCACCCTTACGCTATTATGCAACTTGCCGAGATGATCCGTCACGCGTCATTTCATACTCAGGTCATTGTCTCAACTCAGAGCTGCGACCTAGCAGATGCTTTTGACCTTAATGAGGTGGCGATTATTGAGAAAGATGGTGAGGACCTCTATACTACAGCCCGCAATCTCTCAAGCCAAGAGTATGCACAGTGGCTAGAGGAGTATAGCCTGAGTGAACTCTGGAAGAAAAATGTACTGGGAGGCAATCCACACTAAAATCTGATTATGACTCCTACCTATATAGTACACGTGCTTTGCGAAGGACACACAGAATCTGGCTTTATCTCTGAGGTACTTAAACCCTATCTCCAAGCAAAAGGCATCAACTCTGTCAAGAGCATTATAGTAAAGACCAATAAAAAGAAGGGGGCAGAAGGCGGAGTGGTAAGCTACGCTAAAGTGGTCAATGACCTCAACAATATGCTCAAGCAACAAGACTCCCCGTATGAGTGCCATCTTTTCACCTCTATGATAGATTTCTACGCCTTACCTAATGACTTTCCTGGATATAAAGAGGCGATGAAAATAAATGACCATTATCTACGGGTGAAGAAGCTAGAAGAAGCATGGAAAGAGGAGATTGGAGAAAGACGCTTTATACCCTATATTCAGCTGCACGAGTTTGAGGCACTACTCTTTGCTGACTTGAATCTGCTGAAGCTAGAAGTTCAGCATGAAAAAGAGGAAGAGAAGGAGAAAGCTTTTTCCAACCTATATGATGCACTTAAGAAGGTAGATGGCAATCCTGAACTGGTGAATGATGGGGTAGATACAGCACCCAGCAAAAGGATTATTAAGGTAGTAGAGGGAAAGTTGCAGTGGAGCTACAATAAGCCACTGATGGGCAAAAGGGTAACCAAGGCTATAGGTATGGAAACACTGCTTGACAAGTGCTCACACTTCAGGGAGTGGGTCAATCATTTGCTCCAATTAATAGAAAGCTAAGAGTGGTAGTTAGCTCCATCATAAATAGATATAGGCCGTGCGGGTGATTCCACACGGCCTATATATAGTTAATGTCTAGTAAGCTCTACTTGGTGAGCCAGCGGTAGGCGTTAGTGAACATGGTGAACCATGGGGTCACTTCGTCCGAACGCTCCTCGGGGTAGTAGCCGCACTGCCATGGGAAGATACTTCGCTCGGGGTGTGGCATCATCGCCAAATGACGGCCATCGGCACTCGTGAGAGCAGCGATGCCAGCTGGAGAACCATTGGGATTGGCAGGATACTCCTCATAAGCATACTGGGCCGCGATATGGTACTTCGATAGGTCGTAAGGCAGGTCGAAGCGACCCTCGCCGTGTGCCACCCAGCAACCCATTGTGGTACCCGCCAGCGAGTGGAGGAATACCGAGTTATTCTCTGGGATCGTCAGTGACACAAAGGCACTTTCAAACTTACCCGAAGCATTGTGTGCCATACGGTGCTTCTCCTCGTGCTCAGGATAGAGCAGCCCGAGCTCCGCCATCAGCTGACAACCATTGCAGATACCGAGCGAAAGCGTATCCTTACGGGCATAGAAGCGGTCGAGTGCTTGGCGAGCCTTAGCATTGTACTTGAAGCCAGCCGCCCATCCCTTGGCACTGCCCAATACATCGGAGTGCGAGAATCCACCGCAGAAGACGATCAATTGCACCCCCTCCAGCGTCTCACGCCCACTCATCAGGTCGGTCATGTGCACATCCTTCACATCAAAACCAGCGAGATAGAGGGCATAAGCCATCTCACGCTCGCCATTCGTTCCCTTATCACGGATAATGGCAGCTGTCACCCCACTCCGCTTCTCCTCACGCTTTGGACGGGCAAATGAGAGCCCTTCTGCAAAGTGATACTTCAGAGGTTGGCGACCACGGTTCTTTGCCCTAAGTGTCGCATTCTCAGGAGTGGTCTGATGCTTCTCCAGAGCATCGGTGGCAACACTCCAGCGGTCGAGCAGATCCTGCATACCTAGCTCCACGTCAAGGTCCTGACTCTTAATCACCAGCGTAGGCGTCTCGGTAGTCGTTGCCACAGGCAAGTAGCATACCCCCTGAGCATCAAGGAATTGCTCCAACGCCTCCGACTGAGTAGTAAAGAGCAATAGACCTGGATTCTCTGCAAAGAGTGCCTTTGCTATTGGTCTATTCGGTGCCTCCACCTTCAGACCACCACGAGCATTGCCCAGCATCATTTCCACCAAAGCGGTAATCACACCACCCGCCGAGATATCGTGCACCGCCTGCACCAGTCCGTGTGCCATAGCCCCTTGGATGGCCTCAAAGCCCTTCACAAAATAGTCGGGATTGGCAATATCTGGCACCTCAGCCCCCACCTTACCGAGCGTCTGATAAAGGGCAGAGCCACCAAGGCAACCAGGCATAAAGGAGAGATCCACTTGGTAAATCGTCCCCTTGCCATTCCACACCTGTGGTACAATCTTCTGCACATCCGACACCTCACCAGCGGCAGAGACAATCAGCGTCCCTGGCGAAAGCACCTTGTGCCCACCAGGATACTTCTGCGTCATCGAGAGCGAATCCTTACCGGTAGGGATATTGACCCCAATCGCCTTGGCAAAGTCACTCGCCGCCTCTACAGCTGCATAAAGGCGAGCATTCTCACCATCATTGCGGCAAGGCCACATCCAGTTGGCCGAGAGCGATACCGACTTCAGCCCCTCCTTGAGTGGAGCACCGATCAGATTGGTCAGTGCCTCCGCGATCGCTACACGCGAACCGGCTGGAGCATTCACCAATGCCACCTGAGGAGCGTGGCCAATCGACGTAGCAATACCTGCCCTACCCTCATAATCAAGTGCCACAGCACCGAGGTCGGAGAGCGGTAGCTGCAGTGGTCCAGCAGTCTGCTGGCGAGCCACCTTACCCGTTACCGAACGGTCCACCTTATTGGTGAGCCAATCCTTATTGCCTACCGCCTCTAGCGATAGTACATTGTAGAGGTTTTCCACAAAGCGGTCGGCCGAAAGCTCCTCTTCCCGTGGTTCACTAAAGCTTTGCTCGCGCGTGGTATCGGTCATAATCGTCTTAGGAGCCGAACCAAAGAGATGCTCCAGCTTCAGATCAAAAGGCTTCGACCCATCCTCAGCAATAAAGGATAGCTCCTTATCGCCCGTCGCCTCACCCACCACATAAAATGGTGCCTTCTCACGCTCCGCAATACGCCGTAGCCCCTCAATATCGCCCGACTTCACCAGTAGCCCCATACGCTCCTGGCTCTCATTGGAGATGATCTCCTTAGCCGAAAGAGATGGGTCACCAATAGGCAGCTTATCGAGGTAGATTCTACCCCCTTGCGTCTCTACCAACTCACTCAGACAGTTGAGGTGCCCCCCAGCTCCATGGTCGTGGATCGAGACTATCGGATTGATATCTCCCTCCGCCATCGCCCTAATCACATTGGCAGCACGCTTCTGCATCTCAGGGTTGGAGCGCTGAATAGCATTCAGTTCAATCGCATCCTCGTACTGACCCGTATTGACCGAGGAGACCGCTCCTCCGCCCATACCGATGCGGTAGTTATCACCCCCCATCACCACCATCTTATCTCCAGCCGAGGCCTCTCCCTTCAGGGCATCACGCTCCTGGGCATAGCCCACGCCACCAGCCAGCATGATCACCTTGTCGTAGCCCCAGAGCTCCTCACCCTCCTGATGTTCAAAGGTGAGCACCGAACCTGTGATCAAAGGCTGACCATACTTATTACCGAAGTCACTCGCCCCATTGCTCGCCTTGGTGAGCAACTCCTGAGGCGTCTGATAGAGCCAAGGACGGGCTGAGATACCCTCCTCCCATCGCTTGTGGCTCTCGCGAGTGTAAGGGGTCATGTAGACCGCTGTACCTGCCAATGGCAAGCTCGCCTTACCCCCTGCCAAGCGGTCGCGAATCTCTCCACCCGAGCCAGTCGCCGCACCATTGAAAGGCTCTACAGTGGTAGGGAAGTTGTGGGTCTCCGCCTTGAGCGAAAGCACCGACTTCACCTTTTTGGTACGGAAAAAGTCGGGACCGGCCGCATCACGAGGGGCAAAGATCTCCACCTCCGGACCGCTATTGAAAGCCACATTATCCTTGTAAGCCGAAACCAGATTATTGGGGTGCTCCTTGGAGGTCTCTTTGATCATCTGGAAGAGCGAACGTCCTTTCTCCTCGCCATCAATCACAAAGGTACCCCCGAAGATCTTGTGCCGGCAGTGCTCCGAATTGACCTGCGAAAAGCCAAAGAGCTCGCTATCGGTCAAAGGCCTACCTAGCTCCTTAGCCACCTCCTCCAAATATGCCACCTCCTCCTCACTCAGTGCCAAGCCCTCCGCCTCATTGTAGGATCGGATATCCTGCACCTCAATCACCTGCTCAGGGCTATCGGCACCTCTAAAGATGTTGGTGCCCAACCCCTCATACTTCCGAAGAAGCATCCTATCAAAAGGGGTATCGGCAGTGGCGGGTGTATAAAACTCAATACGGTCAATCCCTAGGCGATAGCCTAAGTCCATATTCTGAGTAATCTCCACCGCCGTGGTACTCCAAGGGGTCACCATCTCCGCCCTAGGCCCCACATAGTAGCCAGTAAGCGTATCCACAGGCACCTCCTTTGCGTCGCCAAATAACCACGACAAAGCCGCCGCATCCGCACCCTCAATCGGCTGCGTGTGCCGCACTGCATAGACCAAGCCATCACTCCCTTGATAATAGGTCACTCTCTTCATCTCTCTGCTCTCTATATTATAAGGTGTATACTTCCGAATAGTACCACAAATTTACCCAAAATATACCAAACCCTCCCTATCCCCTCTTCTCCTTTCCAGGCTCTTACGCTGTGGCACCCACCAGAGCGTCTATGGGTAAGGGTTTCATTTTGGTGGGGTACCTAATCGGACAAGTCGGACGAGTCGGACACCATGATAGAGCACCCGCCAGGGTGCCACTCAGCTAGCCCCCGGTCGAGGCTCGTAGAGCCGAATACCGGCGGGTTGCGAGTTGTCCCAAATTCCTCGACCCTAGTGGTCGCACCTACCCACCCAAGTGCGACCACAAGGGTCGATTACGGATACTGTATACTTTTTCCCGCCGGTCGTTCGGGGCTAACGCCCCTCCGACGCGGGGGCTAGCTGAATGGCACCCTCGCGGGTGCTTTTTTAAGGACCTCGGCAGAGGTCCGTGCTAAATAGGCACAGGTCGAGGCACGCAGTGACTCGACCTGTACAATGAGACGCAAAATATCCTTGCGACCCCGACCGAGGGGTCGGACAACCCCTATCTAGGTTACATAATGTGTCTACTTTTTCAGGAATACCTTCCACAATCTTTTCTTGTATCAACCTCATATTCCGCATGCGTGCGGAATAGATTCCGTAGCCCTGCGGAATGGATTCCGCACGCATACGGAATAATGCTTTGATACGGTCTCACTAAATCACGCGAGTAGGCAAGCATTCCTATTTTAGTACACACCAATCCTCCCCCATTCCTGAAAAAGTAGACACCACCCCCGCCCTAAAAACGATCAATGTCACAACTCTACCGCTTCAATGAGCTGCTTCATCGAATTGTATTTCGTTCCCTAAAGTAATCAATCCACAACGCATACGCACCAAGACCTTCAATCAGTGGGGTTGTATCTAGTTCCCTAAAGTAATCAATCCACAACAGTTTGCCGTTTCTGTGAAAGTGATTGACGGTTGTATCTAGTTCCCTAAAGTAATCAATCCACAACGCAGCTTCCCCTTGGTGGCTTCCTTTTCGGTTGTATCTAGTTCCCTAAAGTAATCAATCCACAACGGTGCGGACTCGTCTTCCTATCAACGAGCAGTTGTATCTAGTTCCCTAAAGTAATCAATCCACAACATGGCACATTGTTCACAACGAGCGACGCAAGTTGTATCTAGTTCCCTAAAGTAATCAATCCACAACTGTAAATTTGAATTTCTCCATAGTCTTTTTGTTGTATCTAGATCCCTAAAGTAATCAATCCACAACCCAACACCCTCTCGGCTCCGTGCAAGTACGGTTGTATCTAGTTCCCTAAAGTAATCAATCCACAACTACAACTGATATTAAATTTAATGATGATAGTTGTATCTAGTTCCCTAAAGTAATCAATCCACAACTGATAAAGCGATCGCAGAGAAACAAAGAATGTTGTATCTAGTTCCCTAAAGTAATCAATCCACAACTTGTCGTACTCGCCAAACAAATGGAAAGCGGTTGTATCTAGTTCCCTAAAGTAATCAATCCACAACTTGTCGTACTCGCCAAACAAATGGAAAGCGGTTGTATCTAGTTCCCTAAAGTAATCAATCCACAACATAGCCTTTTCGCCTTGATCTACAGCTTAGTTGTATCTAGTTCCCTAAAGTAATCAATCCACAACTGGCAGTATGGTGTCTGCTAATGCCGGTACGTTGTATCTAGTTCCCTAAAGTAATCAATCCACAACATATCGTCTTCAAGAATTGGTGGAGCAGTGTTGTATCTAGTTCCCTAAAGTAATCAATCCACAACTGACCTTTGTGGCAATCTTCACGAATGTTGGTTGTATCTAGTTCCCTAAAGTAATCAATCCACAACAAGGAGCGGGTTCAGCACGGCTTGTGCGAGGTTGTATCTAGTTCCCTAAAGTAATCAATCCACAACATTTGGAAGATGATTTATCAAGTGTAGAGGTTGTATCTAGTTCCCTAAAGTAATCAATCCACAACTTTCACCTGTTCGGTCGCTTGGTCTAGTGAGGTTGTATCTAGTTCCCTAAAGTAATCAATCCACAACATAAGGTTGCGGTCATCTAACCTAGGCATCGTTGTATCTAGTTCCCTAAAGTAATCAATCCACAACTCGAGTGAGAGTGCCGATGTCCATGGCTTTGTTGTATCTAGTTCCCTAAAGTAATCAATCCACAACAGTCCGCCAGCTATCTTAGTGTCGCCTTTTGTTGTATCTAGTTCCCTAAAGTAATCAATCCACAACAAAAAAGGCAAGTTTTATAGTCTCATCTTGTTGTATCTAGTTCCCTAAAGTAATCAATCCACAACTCCAGCCAACGACCTCTCTCTATTCGCTGAGTTGTATCTAGTTCCCTAAAGTAATCAATCCACAACGTCACGGAGTTTATGTGCTACCTACAAAGGTTGTATCTAGTTCCCTAAAGTAATCAATCCACAACTTACCGCTTTTACCATCTGGACGATGCTGAGTTGTATCTAGTTCCCTAAAGTAATCAATCCACAACTCAAAAAGGTCTTTGTGTTGGGTAAACCCGTTGTATCTAGTTCCCTAAAGTAATCAATCCACAACGTCGCGGAGTTTATGTGCTACCTACAAAGGTTGTATCTAGTTCCCTAAAGTAATCAATCCACAACAGTTAGTAATAATCACGCTGCATTGTTTTGTTGTATCTAGTTCCCTAAAGTAATCAATCCACAACGTAACAAGATGAAAGCTAACTAACTATGGGTTGTATCTAGTTCCCTAAAGTAATCAATCCACAACGTCGGCTATATATAGTTGTAAATATCAATGGGTTAGAGGCCGTAGGACGTCTAATAAAATGCCGATGTTTGATGAAAAGAGCCAATAGGGGTCTATTTTTTCAGTTCAAAGCTACCTAAAATTCCTCAAAGAGTGATAGCTGTCG
Source organism: Porphyromonas somerae (assembly GCF_022845615.1). Classification (NCBI taxonomy): domain Bacteria; kingdom Pseudomonadati; phylum Bacteroidota; class Bacteroidia; order Bacteroidales; family Porphyromonadaceae; genus Porphyromonas; species Porphyromonas somerae. The sequence goes on from NZ_AP025559.1 coordinate 2,427,599, forward strand.
TATTTTCGGTATCTTCGGTTCCTTTTGCTTCGTTCCCGAGAGGTGTATGATCTCTGCATACTGTTTGTCGGTAATGGTAATCACCTTAATATCCGCCTCTTCCGGAAGTGATTTCCGCAATTTATTGATGAGTGGTTGGCGGTGTTGCATCGATGGGATCGGCTTGATGTAGACCGAAAACTGTAGCATAATATATCCCTCTCCCAGTAACTCCTTCCGAAACTTTGCCGCCTGCTTTCGTTGCTTCTTAGTGAGAACAGGGATATCAAAAGCGACTAAAATCCACATAAGTTTGTACGCACTTATTCTTGAAACATTCATTGTGAGACTCCTTGGTTATGGGATTCGAGGTAATACGAGTGTCTTGGCACCACCTGAGTAGACCCGAGCGAGGGAACTGGTGGTGATAGAGATAGCGATGAGTAGTGGCCGCCTGAGCTTACTGATGAGTGTATCTTGTGCCAATAGAGTGCGGAGATGAGCTCTACTCTCCTTGGTAATTGAGAGTTCTCCACTATCCACCAACTCCATCACCGCTAGGTCGGCAAAGGGGCGGTAGGGCTCCATCACATCATCGGAGAGCGGAAAAGGGTTGTACTTATTTTGGTGTTGTACCCCCAGCTTTGGGGAGAGACCTGAAGCGATGATGGAGCGGGTGACCGAAGCACGCAAGATGGCATAGGCATAATTGAATAGGGCGTTGGGCGGTACTCCATCTCGCTCTCGTATAAACTCCTCTCCCAGTAGGGCACTCCAGTAGATACGTGCGGCGATCCCCTCTCTATTATCTGGGTCACCACTCCGCACCTCATCAGCAAGGTTGAGTAGCCTTTGGTGCTCCTCTATTCCTCGTGACTTCAGCACTGCTGCTTGATTGAGGATCTTGCTCTTGACCAACTGCTTCCAGATGCTCTTTTTAGTCGGGATAGATGCTACCACCTGCTCCCGAGTTCGCTCACCCTGTGTGGAGTGCCCCTCGAGTGGAGAGAGGTAGCCACTCGGGATATGAAACTCATCACAAACTACCAGTATACAGCCCACCTCCATACAGTACTGGAGCATCCGGAGGGTGGTGGTCACCCTCGGATGCTCCAGTATCAATAGTCCTACCTCTGCTAGAGGAAGGGTCTGTCGCTCCTCCGTCTCCTTATTGGTCATCACCAATTGCCGATTCTCTAAAGAGAGGTGAAGAGGACTAGATATGGTGATGGTTCGTTTAATCATCCTTCAATATTACTTGCCCCGTGAGGGTGATCTCTACCGAGTGGATATTATCCTTATCTGGCTCAAAGAAAGTTAGTGACTGTACTCTAATCATCTCTCTATCATAATTAATAGTACTAGCAGTTGCTTTTCTAAACACATAATCGACTGAAGACAAGTTTTGCACTCTATAAAGGTACCTTATAAGATAGTCAGTATTGGAAAGATTGTGAATCACGTCATCCCTCTTGACACCAATTAGATACATCTGATCAATTATCAACTTAAAGAGGATTCGTTTACCATCGGGTGGAAGCTGAAATATCTCCTCTCCTCTATTCAGTCTATCAACCACATCCCACATAGTTACTACGCTCTCTTGAAGCCTGCCATCTAGAGCCTCATAAATCAGTACATGGTGATTATTCTTAAGATCCACATATTGATTGATCTCTTTTAGTCTCACTGCATTACTTAAATTGTCGCACATCCTCACCTTCTTGACAGGCACAGGCTCTCCACCATTGCGATTGGGGAGATAGACTTTGGTCTTACCATTCTCATCAATGAACGCTTTCTTTGGGAAAGTTAAGGATGGATTGCTTGTATCAAGTCCCAACTCCTCCTTGAGTATCCGTAGCATCTCTTTCCTAATAGCCGCATCCACCACTTTATTCAGTTGCTTCATGTTAGTCACTTCGGCAATGCCCTTCCTTAAGTGGTAGCCATAGTCAGTCTGCCCTGGGGCTTTTCTTCTACCATAGATAGTAGCCTTGTGTAGCGCACCCCTTACGGCATTACCTTTAAAGGTATAGACCTTGCCATTCTTGGTGATCTTGCGGGTCACCTTGGAGAGAGGGACCACTCGCTTCTTTTTATGTACCACCAATATATCATTGATGGATTGCTCTGCCTCTTCTCTGAAGCCATCCCACGGCAGGTCGAAGCGGGGCTTTAGAGCCTCCCCCTGTCGGCGGGAATCGTTTTGCCGATTGTAAGTTGAAAGCTCTGTGACGTAGTTTTGTTTGGCCAATGCAATCACCAAGGCATCTACTGCGTGATGCCTATGATCATCTCTATTCTTAACCGGCTCCAAAGCGTAGAGGCTCTTATTCTTGTCAAGTGCGAAGAGCTTTCCCTCAAGTAATACCTCATCTTTTCTTGATTTTGGAGCTTTATTGTAAATAGGATAGATCGTTACTCGTTCTTTGGATGAAAGGTTTTTACCATACTGTAATAGCACATAATACCTAGTCTGTTCTTTTAGGTTCAGATGCTGCACATCAATTGTCTTGCCGTCGCACTGATCCAGAAGGAGCGAACCGTGGTTGACGACTCCTGTAAGTAGCAACTCACCCTCTCCCACCTCGGGTGCAGGGCGAAGCATCTTGGTAAACTCTGCGGTGTCGTAGTCTAGATTGAGATAGGCGGTACGATTGCGGTGTTCCTCCATATTGACCACACTATCCTCCACTTCGGTCTTAAAGAAAGGACTCACGAAAGTGTTTCCTTTTAACCTGCCTGGGACTCTCACAGCATTTGCTACAACTCTCTTTTTATTGCTAGGCAACTCCCATATAGGATCTTCTTTAAGCTGAAGAGTGACCCAGTACTTTCCTGGATCGGTAGGGTAACGACTCTTCTTAATCTTATCAAGTACGTCAATATCGTTGCTAATTAAGTTCTTCTTACCACTACGAGTAGCTGTAACTACTAGTACCCCCTTATTAGAGGGCCTGGGGTTAAAGAGGGGCTGGCAATGTGGGGTACCGCCTACTGCGTGGTAAGTGAGGAGGGCCTTGCCCGTCACTCCATTGAGATCAAGATGGGCCGGTTTGGGGTACTCCTTGCCATCACGGTATAGCTTAGTCCCCTTGACCACCACAGGGATACGGATCTCATCTTCTGTTCGATCGGGAATTCGATTGAACTTGGGAACTACTCTTGTAATCACTTTTGATTTAGTATCCAGTATTGCATAGACCTCCTTTTCTTCTCTAGCTGCTAGCTCCTGGCTTACAGCTCCTTGCACACATTCATAAGTTTCACCTAGGATCTTATTGAGTCGCCATAATCTTCTAAGGTTAGCAGTAATACTACCTGATACAGTACGGACATCACCACAGATAGAGGTGAGGTATTCACGCGCCTTTACCGACATATAAGCGGTATCATTGAGCATCTTACTAGGTAGCCCCTCTAGCTGCTCTTGGGCACTCCGCTTGGATAGAAAGCGACTCGCCTTACGTGCTGGTAGCACTTGCCTTACGCGGTGTGTAATCTCGTCCCAATCCTCAGCACCCCAGAGGGTTTTGCTAGAGTTGACGGAGTAAAACTCGTAAGGGGTCATATTACCTTTCTCTCTATTGAAATTGGACTCGCAGAGGGTCTTATTACCGAAGCTATCATCAAGGGAGATGCTTCGAGGAATAATATGCTCTATTTGAAAGAGGTTATTGCCATCGTAGAGTTGAGACAGGCCTATATCTTTCCCAGTATAGGGACAACGAGCAATGCCATCTCCTTTCAATCGGAGTTCCTTATGAAGTCTGTATTTCAAGATATTATCGCTAGTAACTGGCAATTTCAATGCTCTTAGCCACATTACTGCCTCCTCATTTTCCGCCAGATTCGCCTTTTGCTCTTGTTGTATTTTGTCTCGCCTCTTCTTTGACGACTTGAGGTCACGGGAGAGTTCTATGGTGATGCGATCGAACCTAAAGTTGGGGTTGCCAGTCTGTTTGATCATCTGATCAATAAGGGCATTGACCTGTCTTCGTACCGCCCAGAGGGCTTGCTCCACAATTGGGTTGCGGAGATTATCCACCTTACCTAGTCGATTCTGTATCTCTATTTTTTGAACCGATTGGGTAGGGTGGTAGAGTTTCATCCGCAGTCGCTTTTCGTCCAAACCGGTCTGCTCGTCGGGATCGCTTAGAAATTCTATCAGACGGTCGATCTTCTCACCCTTAGAGGCTGGCTCATTAATGATCTGGAGTAGCTCTTGCCACATCTGCTCCTTTTTCTCGAAGTCGCAGTACCTTGAGCCAAACGCATTCTTTACCCCACCGAGGAATATCGCCTCTGTGTGGCTTCGCCCTTGGAGTAGGAATGGAATGATATTGTCCATTGCATGAATGGAGATGGAGCCGTAATCATCAACGAGATTGATGCCCTCCAGTCGCTTGGCAAAGTCGGCTTTGAGCTTTAACCTCTTGCCCTTGGCATACTTGGCGATGCTCTTCTCAAGGAGTCTCTCATCGTTATAAAAGAGTAGCTTCTGCCAGATATCTATGTATATGGTATCAGTCTCGCCATAGTGGTAGCTCAATGCACCCTTTTCAAAAAGGTCGGTGATACTGGCGATGGTAGGGCACCCTGGGAGGTCTTGGTCATCGTCATAATTGAGCTTGGAGACTATGAGGTGCCTTTTCAGGTCAGCCACTTTGATGGTGTTGCTGTTTTTTGAGCAGAGGAAGTCAAGGGAGGTTTGGAATAACCCCATATTATAGAGTGTCCGCCCCTCTACCCTCACATTGCTCAGCACCTGAAGTGCCCTATGAAATTCGCTCGTAGGGTGAGATACTGCTGCGACACGTGGCCCTTGGATATAGTGACGTTGCTTCACTGGGTCGTACATCTTGCGGCTCTCGAGGCTACATTTATTGATTAGGTGCTTTTGCGAGCGAAGTGGGCGTTGCCAAAAGAGGACGCTATCATTGGACTTGTAGAGCAGCTCTCCACTCTCTGGATCGTGGCTTATCTGTCCGATCAAGAGCTCTTTGATGGGAGTACCCTCTATCTCTAGTTCTTCTAGACCAAGTCGCTTAGCCTGTTGATCCCAAATACGCTCCATCTCCTCCACATACATACTGCGGAGAGTATACCTGCCTCTGGGCTTCTCCTCACGTTGGGTAAATGGCTCTCCCTCCTTGGCACTAATCTGATAAAGATATTGCCCAAGGGTCTGATCTCCTATCTCCGACTTGGTTTGGGTGTAGCCGATGATGGGGTCTTTCCCCTCTGCCATACTATTACTACCGCCAAACTTAATCTTGCGAGAAGAGTGGAAGCCACGTCGCTGAATGATATGGTACAACAGACGACCAAACTCAGCCCTTGTGATACTCCCCTCAACCGCTCTTGAGCGAATCTCATAAGGGTTCATGGCCATCCAAGCTCTGAAAGCTTCACTATCGGGAAACTTACGTGCAGCCGTCTTTCCCTCCTTATCCCAGGAGAGCCAAGCATCTATCTCCTCAAAAGTAAGTGGCACATAGCGATCCCCCTCGGGGCTATTGAGCTCACTGAGCTGATAAAGAAACTTGAGCAACTGTGAGCGACGCAAACGACGTCGAAAGTGCTGTCTGCGACTCTGCCGAGCTAGACGACGAGTCTCGTTTCTAGACTTCTCATCTTTGGTGCCAAATGCTTCTTTACCAGCGGGGAATACATAGACTCCTGTGTGGAGTATTTGGTTCTTCTGTGTGTCGACGATAGCTGTACCTAGACTACTGACACCGATATCCAGACCTAAAGTTATCATAGTATCTATATTGTAATGTTAAACATAATAAACAAATGTAGATAATATATTTGGATGTTTCAAATATATTACCTACATTTGCGGTAGAAGATTATTCCCTAAAGTAATCTTTTCATAACAAGGCTATATGCCGAAGTTATTACGGCTCCACTTCGGTGGAGCCTTTTTTTGCATATGGGGAATGGGGTGGATTAGGATTGGAGGGGGACGTGGTCGGGGGCTAGTTTGTCTTTGAGGGCTTTCCACTTATCGTAGGGGAGGGTGCGACCGCGGAGGGTTCGGACTTTGGGAAAGGTGGCGAAGTAGGGATCTTCGGTGACGTACCAGCCGTGGTGGATGAGGCTGGGCTCCTTCTCTACCTGATGCTGGATCCTGCCAAGGTAATTCCTACTGACCACAGTGGCGTAGTACTCTCCTCTCTCTTTATTCTCGAGGAGGAGAACGGCGTAGGCTTCGTAGGTGGGATAAGTCTCCATAGGTGCTTTTTCGGTGATAGTGACCTCCCAACCGTACTCATTATTGAGCTGATCTACTAGGCTTCTGAACACCTTGCCGTGGGCGGAGGTATCCTTGATCTGATGTACATGGATATAATAGTGGATCATCTCGTGGAGCAGGATATTTTGGTACTGTCGCTCCGTGAGCTTGTAGAGGTTGGTGAGCTGTATCCGTTGCTCTGTGTAGACGGTAGTGCTACCTCTTTTTTCCGCAGCGTAAGAAAAGCCACCCATCTGTCGTCGTGTAGGGCTAATGGTAAAGCCGGGCCGAGGCAAAGAGCCTTGGAAGTACTGATGATTGAATTTATCAAACCAGTACTTTATCCACTCAAAGTTGATCTCAAAGGGTTGTTCCATATCACAATGAAAGGTGTTGCACGATCTGTTCAGCTACCTCGGCAGTGGTCGCCTCAGCCGTCACCTCAATAGTGATATCGGCCTGAGTGTAAAAGGGTTCACGGAGAGGCAAGGTTGCCTCGACATACTGCTTCACCCCCTCTTTATCGAGGCGTGCCACCGCTGGCCGGCTCTCGCGATAGAGGTAGAGCCACTCGGCTAGTAGCTGGGGCGATGCTTTGAGGTAGACCACAGTGCCACGCTGCTTCATGGTAGAGATATTATCGTCGTGACTGGCCATGCCTCCGCCTGTAGCGATCACTACATCCTGAAGCTGAGAGAGCTCAATGAGGATTACCTTTTCCCGCTTCCGAAACTTCTCTAAGCCACAGCAACCAATCATATCACTCACAGAGGAGTGGTACTTCCGCTCAATATAGAGGTCGGTATCTACAAAGGAGAGCTGTAGCAGCTTTGCCAGCTCACGTCCAATGGTGGTCTTCCCCACTGCTGGAAAGCCTACTAGGAATATTGGTTTCATTGTCACATAATAATAATAGACCCTGGCAAAGTGAGAGCTTCACCAGGATCAGGCGTTACGCATTAGAAGAAATGTTGTACGAATGATCATATACAAGCTGTTGAGGATAATGGAGTAAGAACCTCGGCAGAGATCCCTTTTAAATAGATAGGCACAGGTCGGAGGGGCGTTAGCCCCAAACGACCTGTGTGTAAGAGCATATTCACCACCTCCTTGACCCCGGCTGAGGGGTCAGACCTAGATAGGGTTGTCCGACCCCTCGGCCGGGGTTGCAAGGGTGTTTTACACCTATCTATGAGACCTTTGCACAGAGGTCTCGGTCAGCTTTGAAAAGTTATTTAAAGCTGTATTTGGAATACACATCCGTGTCAGACTCTCTATGATATAGAGCCTTACAATCGTCTATGATATCCTCTGTACCAAATCCGTGAATGGCTCGGCCCATTAAGAACGAGACCGTATAGTCGTTCCAGTCTTTGCCTAATGACGATGCTTTCACCGCTCCTTCATTGAGGTACTTCCACATTTCCGCTTCACTGATATATTGCAACCAATAACACCATTTTGCCAAGCTCACCAGTCGGCATACGTCCCAAGCATACGTGGAGGTTGTGGTCCGGACTTGAGCCAAATCCGTTTTTAGCCCGTCTGCTATCAAAGTCTGCAGCTCAATAAGTTCCTCGGAAGAACCTCTTTGAGCAAGGACTTCGTCCAATTCCGTACTCTGCTCTAAATTAAGCAGAGCGTTTAGCGTCTCTAGAGCATCTTCCCGACCATTAATGCTCCATTGTTTTTGAAGCCCGGTCTTGTATACATTCATATTATCATCGGTGATAATACTAAGGATGTCCTCACTGCGATAACAAGACAAGATGGCTCCAAATACCAGTAACCTTTTCTTTTCCTCGGTGAGCGGTGTTTGAGGATGAGAAGCCAAAAAGGCTTTCAGGTTTTTCTTAGCAAAGACCCTAGACACGATTTCAAACACGATAAAAGCAATAATCAAGACAGCGACTATTGCCACGATGATTTTCCAGATCATACAAGTATTATTCTAAAGTTAAACATAAGTCTATTATATCATATTTCCTACTTATCCACATGCTTCCCCATCATTTCTTCTACAGAAAGACAGAACCCGATCTCTTGGTAGATTTCAAGCAATAGGTCTTCGTTTAAAGATGTTTTTCCGCTAAGGCGAAGAAAACCTTTTGGCATATTGGAGGCATAATAAAATGTATCTCCGCTAAAGGAGAGCATCAAGTCATGAGTAAAGGAACAACGAAGAGCGGTAAGTTTCTTCATCATTGCCGGGGTCAAAATCATACGGGCTTCTACCTCGTCATCGGCATATACGGTAAAGAGACGTTCAAACTCGGGGTCTTCCAAATAAACAAACTTTGCTTTATGTCTCTCCCTCAGTTTTTGTATCGTCAGAGCGAAGTAGCCCAACTTATCCTCCAAATGGTCGGGAAGCAGCATAACAAATCCCCTGCAAGTTCTTGGAAGACGGCAGTAACTAAACATTCCCCTAAAGCTGAACATCGTGCTCTCTACTTGTGCGCCCCACATCGGACTGAAAATCGCCCGATTGAGGAGCCTAAAGGATCTCCATGGTTTAGTATTCTGTTCATTGGTTGCGGTTACTCCTATATCGGCTATTGTCAATGCTTGATGCTGAGTTGGGAAACTCAATGCACCGTAACTTGCCACTTGAAGAGTACCCTCCGACCTATTTGGGGTTCCGAATAGTCTGCTTGCCCGAATATCGGACACCTTTACTTCTTTTGTCGGAGAATAATTTGCATCCGGAAATAGCTGGTTGATAATTTGCCCCATTACTTTTTCCTCTTTCTGCTTCAGTACATTTAGGCATAAAGAGAACAGCGTATTGAGGACCACAAAGGTGACAAAGAATATGACGACATACGTTGCCGTTATTTGTGAGGTTTCATAATTGCCCGCTTCGACGATATCCCTTCCGAATATAGTGAATGCAAGCCAAAGCAGAGCCAAAGGGTAAACGGAATAAATGAGAAGCCTAACAATCTTACGCCACATAGCTATGTGGGTTAGTTGCCCTCTCATTTGTTGAGCGACAATCTTGAAGTCTATCAAGTGGTCTTCTTTCATCAATTATCCGAAAATCTCCTTGATATGAATGTCGCCCAACTCACTTTCAGGAATTTGTATCAATGCTTCTTTCCCAAGATGTTTTCTTGAAGCGATGTATGAAGACGGGAACATTTCTACGGCATTGTTGTAATCCGTTACGGTTGCGTTATAAGTTCGGCGTATAGCCTGCAATTCGTTCTCCATATCCGTTATCTGATATTGGAGATAGACAAACTGCTCATTGGCTTTGAGATCCGGATTACTCTCAACAACGGCCTTAACTTGTTTGAGAAGAGCGGAGATTTCTGTCCCGTCCTTGATTTGTTCTGCTTCGGGGGCTCCGTCTGCTCGAGACCTTAGTTCGGCTATGCGGGTAAGGATTTCATTTTCGTGTCCCATATACGCTTTAAGAGATGCCACCAAATTGGGTATAAGGTCATTTCTCTGCTTGAGTGCCACACAAATGCCACTCCGGCATTGTTCCACCCTGTTTTTCTTGGCAATGAGATTATTAGAGGTGATTATACCCCAAATCAGTATAAGCACAGCTATTGCGATAAGGACACTCCCGGCAATTATTGATGCAGTCATACAAATTCGCTTGTCTCAATGATTATTTCTTAGTACTCTTGTCGTCTTCATAGTGGCGTCGTACTCTTTCCATACCCCCGAACGTTCTCCATCGGCATACTGTCCCTCTACAACCAAAATCGGATTTCCGTTGCGCAAAACTTCTTCTTTGTACGCCCCATGTAGCACGCCCATGCGATAAGTTCGTGTGACTTTGCTTTCAACGCCATCTCCCTGTTTCGTAAGTTTCCACTCGACCCCGTCTTTCTTCCCATTCACCCAACGGGTCTCAAGTATTTGAGCACCGTTTTGGCTGTCATACCGCTTCTCAAAGCCGTTTTCCACACTTTCCTGGTATTCTTTCTCCAAATCCAAACGACCGTCTTTGAAATAGGTTTTTACACAGCCATCGATTTTGCCCTTCTTCATAGGGGTAATCTTGCTGACAGTTTTGCCGTCTTGGTAGTACTCCGTGAACACCCCATTTCTTTTCCCCTGGTCATACGCTCCCGTTTCTCTCAGTACACCATCCCGATAGCGGTGGTACTTGCCATCCATCAGTCCGTTAGAAAAGGAAATAGTCTCTTCGTCAAGCTCCCGCTTGATACGCCACTCTCCCTGCAAGGGTTGTCGGCTGTCCTTTTCGAAATAAACTGTCGTATTGTTTTCGCCCGATAGGGGTAAGAGTTCATCGCTTAGAATCACCTTTTGAGCCGATACCGAAAGGCTCAGCAACAGCGAGAAGAAAAAGAGAATATATCGATTCATATTATAATAGAATGCCCAATTATTTAATTGGTTACTTTTGCTTCATTGCCTGTTTAATAAACGTGAAACTATGTGCTTCGCTTCCTTTGTCCTTTGTTGCTTTAAGTTTCTCTGCTCTCGAGCATATATGAAAATATCCTGCCTCTTTTATCAAGAGGCAAGAGCATACACAGATACTCAATGGCAAAGATAGAATTTTTTTGCGATACTCTGACCAAAACAATGGATAAAAACAAAGGAAGACCTACATCATTACCGATGAAGGTTTCTGTTGACATAGTTCTCACTCAGTATTCTGTTTATGTCTGAGAGCCGATAGAGGATTTTCCCTGCGATTTGGGTGTAAGGGATAATGTTTTTGTCCCGATAGTCTTGCAGGGTGCAAGGGGAAAGGAACAGTCTCATCTATACACAGGTCTTCGGCACTTCGTGCCTTGACCTGTGCCTATTTAGCAAGGACCTCTGCCGAGGTCCTTGCTCATAGACACCCCACTAAAAACTATATGGTAAGAACCTTCTAATGCGTAACGCCTGTCACCAGGGTCTATTCAATAATTACTTAGATTACTTCACAAGGGTTAGCTCATTGATCAAGTAGTCGGCCTTACCCCAGTGCTGGATAGCCCAAAGCACATAGCGGATATCTACGCTGATGGTCCGCTGAAGATTTGGCTCAAACTCAATGTCGCCACTCATCGCCTCCCAGTTGCCATCGAAAGCTAGGCCAATGACATTGCCTTCGCCATCAAAGACAGGGCTACCAGAGTTACCACCTGTGATATCATTATTGCTGATGAAGCAGAGGTGTAGATGACCATCCTTGGCGGCATACTCACCAAACTCCTTATTACGCATCATATCAAGGATCTCTGGCTGCACTGCAAACTCGGTGCTCTCAGGATCTTGCTTCTCCAATACCCCTTCTTCAGTGGTATAATAGTCGTAGTAAGCACCATCATAAGGGCGATAGCCACCCACCGAACCATAGCTGAGACGCATGGTGAAATTGGCATCGCTAGGTAGGTACTCATCACTCATCTCCTGCAGGCCAGCCATAAAGAGGCGACGCCCCTTGGCATACTGATATTGATAGTTATTGATCTCGCCATATAGCTTCATCAATGCATCTCTGTAGCTATTGCTGATCACCACAGCAGGGTCGGTATCGTGTGCCTTGGCAAATAGCTCATAATTCTTGAGTGCCTCTACCATACGATCCTTGTGGAGCACTACAGAATTATCATAGACATACTGTGCATAAGCCTCATAATCGCCACCAAACTTACTCTCGATCTCGCTAAAGATGCTAGGCAAGTACTCAGGGGCTACCTGCTCCTTAGTTACCTTGAGCATGGCTGGAAGAGTAGCTCTACCTACCTTGGTACTGAAGTCCTTGTAGAGGGCATCGGCATCAAACTCTGCCATATCGGGCGAAGGCATCGCCACGAAGGAGCGGAACTCGGTACCACTCATCGCTTCAGAAAGGATGGTGAAGTTGTAGAAGAGCTTGCCCATTGCCTCAAGTGGAATACGCAAGCTATCCAATACCCCAGCGTACTTGGCTGTACGAGCAGCATCGGCTGCTACCCACTCGCTGAACTGACGCTCTATCTGACGCTTATTCTCTACCACATTGAGGCGACGGAGCCCCTTATTCATACCGATTGAATTCTTCCAATAGTTGGAGCTGCCGGCATACTTGCTAGCATACTGAATGCGGATGGCTTGCTCAGCATTCATGTGCTTCATCCAAATCTCCTGCTTAATGCCACGTACGAGGATACGAGGTTCGTTTTCATTCACGATACGATTCTCTACACCCCACGAGCTGAGGTAGCGGTCGGTACTTCCTGGGAAGCCAATGGTCATAGCATAGTCGCCCTCCTCGATACCACGGATCGATACCTTGGCAAAGTGACGAGGTTGGTAGGGCTTATTATCGGCTGAGTAGTCGGCTGGCTTATTATCCTTATCGGCATAGACACGGAATACCGAGAAGTCGTTGGTGTGGCGTGGCCACATCCAGTTGTCGGTATCGGCACCAAACTTACCCATAGATGTAGGTGGAGCGAATACCATACGGACGTCGGTGAAGACGTCGTAGACCACTAGGTAAAACTTATTATTCTCGTAGAACGAGTAGATATCGGCATCGGTGTGAGGGTCATCGGCATACTTGGCTACCAAAAGACTACTTGCCATTTGAATCGCCTGAATACGAGCCATCTCATCAGTCATATTTTCGGTACCTTCGGTCACTTGGTCGGTCACATCCACAAACTCTCTGAGGTACTTCACCTCTAGCCCCTCAATAGGAAGCTCCTCCGCCATATTGTGTGCTACAAAACCATCTCTCAGGTAGTCGTGCTCCACACTACTCTGGCTCTGGATAGAGCGGTAACCACAGTGGTGGTTGGTAAAGAGTAGTCCTTGATTGGATACCGTGATAGAGGTACAGCCGTTATCAAAGATCGCCACAGCACTAGAGAGGCTATTGCCATCGGCGCTGAATAGCTCCTCGGGAGAAAGCTTCAGTCCGAGCTCACGCATGCGATCCATATTCTCCTGCTTGATCGAATTGATCAAGTACATTCCCTTATCTGCCTTTGCCATTGGGGCAAGAAGGAGTAAGAGACCCATCGCTAGGGATAGTCGTAGTTGTTTCATCGTTAGTCAATAAAAAAATGTGATATTTATCTTGTACCACAAAGCTAACTATTTTCAGCGAGGTACCACACATTTTTAGTGGTGCTATTATCGGACAAGTCGGACAAGTCGGAGTTCAAAAAGGCACCAATGGAACACCCGCGAGGGTGCGTCCGAACTGTCCGAACTGTCTGACCTGTCCGACTTGTCCGATAAGGTCCTAAAAGAAAACCTGAATAACTGCCACTTCAAAACCATGTGGTAGCGGAGCAAAAATTGAGATGCAACTAAGCAATTGCCGAGATGCAACTAAGCATTTGCTTAGTTGCATCTAAAAAAGCAGGCATATAGCACATTGTATATCAATGGGTTACGAAAGAGGTTTTTGTCGGACTTTATCAGACGATATTATCGGACCCACCCAGCCCGCCAATAAGGTACAAAAGGAGCACCCGAGAGGGTGCGTCCGACCTGTCCGACTTGTCTGACTTGTCCGACTTGTCCGATAAGGCACCAAAACAATCAATGGTGTTGGGATGGGTTAGAGGTAGGTGATGGTGCTATCTTTTACCACAATGGTGTGGTACTCACCCTTGAGGTGCTCGATGGCACTCTGTAGTTCGTCGGGCGAGAGCTTCGGAAATTGGTTGTGTAATTGCTCATGAGAGGTACTCCCTTCGGCTTTGAGGTAATCCTCTATTTCGTCAATAACCTTGTACGAAAGTCCTTTAGGTGGATGGCTGAGGCAGTAGTCGCAATAACCGCAAGGAAGGGGATTGGTTTCGTCAAAGTAACTGACCAATTGCATCGCTCTACAGCAGTCGGAAGTGGTCATATACTGCTCCATTGCCTCCACACGTTCGCGGGCAGCGTTGTAGCGGCTTTGGTAGATCTCCTTTGGGATAATCAGTTGTTTGGCAGGCACCCGCTGCTCCATGTAGTAGATATAATTACTTATTTTGCCTGGGATATAATCTATCACGTGCCATCGCTTGAGGTTAATCAAAAGGAAATAGAGCTGCTCCCTTCGGATGCCTAGTGCACTGGCAATCTCTCGCTCGTCAATAGCACTATAGGCAGTAAATAGACCGGTATAGCGACGCATCAGGAACTCAAGGAGGTCATCGTAGAGAGACTCTTTTTCATCAAACAGGGTGTAGAGCTGATTGCGATCGGTGGTAATCATCAATTGGCCCGCCTTATCGTGATTCTCTAAATACTCCATATAGCCCGAGAGCTGTAGTATGGCTAGCGATGCGGTAACTACATGACTGGGAATTTTGTACTGAGTACAGAAGTGGAAGAGGTCGAACTCATAGATTGCCCCTTCCCCACTCTCCACACCGAGTTGGAAGTAATTGCCGAGTGTATCATACACCTGCTTTACGGTCTCCTCGGGCGGAAACTCTCTATCGAGCATATTCCACAGGTATCGCTCATCACGTATCGGCTCATAGAGAAGTACGGCAAAGGCACGTTGATTATCTCTTCCCGCCCTACCCGCTTCTTGGTAATAAAATTCGGGTGAAGGAGGGGGTGCAGGGTGTACCACTACCCGCACATCCTCCTTATTGATACCCATACCAAAGGCATTAGTGCAAACCATAATCCGCACTTCGCCAGACTGCCACGCATTTTGCTTACGTGCCTTGACCTCTGGCGGAAGGAGGGCATGGAAGTAATCGCTACTAAGACCAAAGGAATTGAGGAGGTCGGAGATCTGCTTGGTCTTTTTACGGCTTCGCACATAAACGAGGGCACTCCCCTCAACACTGGAGAGGATGTGTACCAATTCCCGAGCTTTATCCTCTGTCTGTCGTACCACATAGGTGAGGGCTCGGCGGTGGAAGCTCTTTTTGAAGAAGCGACTCCCCTCCTCGAAGAGTAGCTGTCGCTTGATATCCTCCACCACGAGAGAGGTGGCGGTAGCGGTAAGAGCGAGGAAGGGAAGGTGGGATATGCGTTGGCGGAACTCCTTGATGCGGGTATAGTGCGGACGAAAGTCGTACCCCCACTGGCTAATACAGTGGGCTTCGTCGACCGCTACAAAGGAGATGGGGATACTTTCTAACCGACGCAGAAAGAGGGCATTGGTGAGTCGCTCAGGGGAGACATAGAGGAGTTTGTAATAACCAAAAGTACAATTATCTAGCACTGCCAGCATCTCTCCCCTACTCTGCCCGCTATGAAGGTAGCCGGCACGGATACCATGCTTTCGGAGGCCATCGACTTGGTCTTTCATCAGTGCCACAAGGGGGGAGATGACTAGGGCCACCCCTTCGCACATCAAAGCAGGTACTTGGTAGGTGATGGACTTGCCACCACCAGTAGGCATCAGGGCGAGGGTATCGTGCCCTTCGAGTAGACTATTGATCACCTCTTCCTGCATCGGGCGGAAGCGGTCATAGCCCCAATATTGCTTTAGGGTATCAAGGGGGGTGGCGTCAGTGGATAGCTGGGGTTTCATCGCACTTCTCTCTACCATCTATATGGATATCGACGATATAGAGCTGCACAGCGAAGCGACCCTTCCGCTGAAATTCCTCAATGGAATAGAGGATATCAAAGGGCCGGCCGCTAGCAATCAAGGGAAGCAACTCTGCCTGATTGTAGGCAACGGCTTGGTAGATAGGCATCTCATTGGGCATGGAGATCATCAGCCTGAGGTGGCTCTTTTTGTAGCCCATCAATCTAGGAGGGGTAACGCTCACCACACCACGAGTCATGAAGAGAGGCTTTTCATTGCCCGGCCCATAAGGGGCAAGGCTCCTCAATTGCCTACGTAGCTTGGGGGTAATATCGGATAGCTCTAGCGGATAATCGATGACATGGCGGGGCTGGAGATCTTCCATCGTGAGCTCTTCATCGGCTTGATGAGTAGCATTTTGGATAAATTGGTGGAGGTACTTCTTTTGGATCGTGAGCCCTGCTGCAAAGGGGTGACCACCGAAGTTATCGAGGATATCTTTATTGGCTTCTAAAAGGGTGTGGATATCGTAGCCCATCACACTTCGGGCGGAACCATTGACGCGATCGTCTTGGGTATCGGTGAGGACGATGGTGGGACGATTGTACCGCTCCGAAAGTCGCGAAGCCACAATTCCTATCACGCCATTGTGCCACGAAGGATCGTAGACAATGATGATCTTGCGATCCTCCATATCTGTGAAGCTCTCCACGATATCATTGGCTTCCTGTGTGATGGAGTGATCGATTAGCCGACGCTGGTTATTGTACTCATCAATATGATAGCTCATCTCGCGTGCCTCCTTGGCATCGCGTGCCAGTAGCAGGTCCACTGACTCTCGACCACTCTGCACTCTCCCTGAGGCATTGATGCGAGGACCAATCTTGAAGATGATATCGCTCATATCGAGCTGTTTGCTCTGCAAGCCACTCACATTGATAATGCTCTTAAGGCCGAGAGAGGGTCGGCGATTGAGCTTTTTCAGACCATAATAGGCGAGGATCCGATTTTCCCCCACTAGGGGCACCAAGTCGGCAGCAATACTTACCGCCACAAGGTCGAGCATATTATCCAGAAGGCGCCTATCGGTGGCATTGCTCAATCCGAAGGCCTGCATCAGCTTGTACCCTACCCCACAGCCAGATAGCTCTTTGAAGGGATAGGGGGAGCCTTTGAGCTTAGGATTGAGGTTGGCAACTGCCTCGGGAAGGGCGTCATCTGGGACATGGTGGTCGCAGATAATGATATCAATGCCTAGGCTCTTGGCATACGCCACCATATCATTGGCCTTGATACCACAATCGAGCACAATCATCAGCTTCACACCCGCTTCATGAGCATACTCAATCGCCTGCCGTGAGATGCCACTCCCCTCCTCGTATCTATCGGGAATATAATACTCTATCGCCGTGGTAATATACCGCAGATACTTATAAACTAGGGTAACGGCGGTGATGCCATCCACATCATAATCGCCATAAACGATGATCTTCTCTTTATTGCCGATCGCCTTATTTAGGCGGGCAACAGCCTTGGTCATATCAGGCATCAGGAAGGGATCATGGAGCTCTCTAAGCGATGGCTTAAGGTAGCTAGAGAGCTCTTCACTACTGCGAATGCCTCGCTTCATCACCACCTCCACAGTCGAAGGCAGAAGCTTAGCATCTCGGCACAACGCCTCAGCTATCTCCTGCTCCTCGCTCCCCAATGGCTCATATTTCCAAACTAAATCCATAGATACAAAGATACTAAAAGTAACCTATTTTCTCCCCCTTATTCCCCATTACCTACCCCCTCCACCACAAAAACACGTAACGGATTGCCCCAAAAACACGTATCAAAACACCCCAAAAACACGTAATGGAATGCCCCAAAAACACGTAACAGAAGTTGTAAGTAATAGATAATCACTATATTTGCATTGAAATATACAACTACAAAATATAGGGCAATATTATGAAGGAAATATGGTTCATCCGACATTTCGTGTGATACGGCAGTCATGTAGTGCAAAAAGTCTAAGTTTGAAATAGTCATCATCTCTATATCCGTAAGCATTTCTCTTCATCACTTTAATTTTATTGTTTATACCCTCCACTTTGGCCGTTGATAGCCGTCCATAATACCATGCGAGTATTTCCTTTTTAGCTGTATTGATTGTATTTGCTAATGAGATTAGAGGTTTTGAATCTGTATCTAATGCCATTGAGACCCAGCTGTTTAATCTTTCCTCTGCTTCATTAATGGTTCGTTGATTATATATTTCTCTCAGGTCCTCCTTGAGGTAATAGGCTTGAGAGAGGGGTTCGTTCATTGCGAGTGCTTTCTGGAGCTTCGTTCTCCCTTTCTCATCAATCATCTTTTCCCCGTTGGCAAGTAGGAGGTATCTTGTTCCTTTGATTAGTTTTTTCTTTCCCTCGTCCACCTCTTTTGCCACTAACTCTCTTCGCACTTTATCAAGGGTATCATTCATTAGCTTGATGACATGAAAGTGGTCAAATACGTGTATGGCATCAGGGGTATTCTCACGTACTGATTTAGAGAAGGCTGATGACATATCTGTCGCCACATACTTTATCTGAACGTTCTTCTTCCTTACCCTTTTCCAAAACGTTGTAAGAGCATCCGCCCCCTTTCCATCGCCAACATGAAGGATTCTTCCTGAGATTAGGTCCACTACGATTGTCTTATAAACATGTCCTTTTCGGACAGCGAACTCATCAATACCTATGCACTGCACCCCTTGTAAGGAGGGCTTGCTGTAGTGTCTCTTAAGATAGGTTGTGTGAATATCCTTTACTACATCCCAACTAACACCTAGCCTTTTTGAAACCTCCTGAATAGTCATTGCCCTTAGCAAATCAACCACGTACTTGGCAAAGCGATTAGAGTACGACCTATTGCCTTTAACAAAGCTGACCCTCTCGTAATCATCGTTTCCGCATTCTTTGCATTTGTATCTTTGTACTTTCATGTGCAATATGGTTTTGGTAGAACCAATTGGTAGCGCATGGATATTACGATACCGGTAGCCATTCTTCACGAGAGTGTATTCCCCGCAGCACGGGCACCTCTTTTTTGTTTTAGAATACTCTATATCTAAAACTATTTTGTTAGTTTTGTAGTGTGTAGCAGTACATTTGACTCCAACAAGACCATATACATGTCGTAGAAAACTGGTATCCATTGTGTAATTAAGCGTTTAGTGGATGATTCGCTCAATTATAATGGATTTCCAGTTTTCTTTCAAATTATCAAAGAGAAAAAAGACTCCGTCGCCCATATCTTGCGGATTTCATCCCGCAAGATGATTGGTGTATACAGGCTGACGCAGTAGTCTCAAGGTGATACAGTCACCCCATCACGCAGAATATCGGATGAGGCGGAAATATACTTAGATAGAATCGCAGATAAAGAGCTAGAATTAAGATTAGAAGCATTTGGAGCAGTTCAGATATTAGGGCCCAAATGGTGTGGAAAAACAACTACTGCCATACGGCATGCCAATAGTGTGATTAAGATGCAAGACCCAGATAAAAGGGTTGGCTACCTAGAAACAGCACGCACCAAACCATCTCTTCTTCTCTATGGTGAAGCTCCCCTACTGATAGATGAGTGGCAAGTGGCGCCATCATTATGGGATGCTGTGAGACACGCTGTAGATGAAAGAAATAAGACAGGCCAATTCATCCTTACTGGCTCAACAGTAGTAGATAGCCATGAAATAATGCATAGCGGTACAGGTAGGATATCTAAAATGCCTATGCATACGATGAGTTTATTTGAGTCACTTGAATCCTCTGGAGAGGTCTCCCTAAAAGAGTTGTTTGATAATCCTAGCTACGATATTGATGGGGCACGCTCAACACTTTCTATTGAAGAGCTGATATTCGCGGCATGCAGAGGCGGATGGCCAGCATCCCTTAGAAATATGAGCGATAATGCAAAGCTACTCATAGCCACAGACTATCTAAATATCATCTGTGAGGAGGATATCTCAAGGGTAGATAACACACAGCGAGATGCCACATTGGCAAGGCTCATACTCAGGTCTTACGCAAGGAATATATGTACTCTTGCCAAAAAATCTACTATGCTCGCGGATATAACCGTGGAGAGAGAGGGGACGTCGCTCTCCACATTTGATAGCTATATATCTGCATTAGAGAAGTTATTTGTCATAGACGATATACCCGCATGGTCGCCAGCAATTAGATCTGCCTCCTCTATCCGTACTAGCCAAAAAAGATGCTTTACCGACCCCTCTATAGTTGTAGCAGCACTTGGTGCTACTCCAAGGACACTCGAACTAGACCTGAATACGTTCGGATTTATATTTGAGGCACTTTGTATGCGGGATCTAAAAGCCTATAGTCAATCTATGGGTGGCCGTGTTTCATACTACCATGATCGGTATGGATTAGAGGCAGATGCTGTACTGCATCTTAATGACGGTAGATACGCAATTATTGAGTGTAAACTCGGAAGTAGAGATATAGATGAGGGTGCTAAACACCTACTTGAATTGAAATCATTGATTCAACGCAAAAACGAAGAAATGGGTAGAAATGCACTAAGACTACCCGACCTGATGATCGTATTGACCGGCGGAGAAATTGCCTACACACGAGCAGACGGTGTCAAAGTAATCCCAATTGCCACACTTAAAGATTAACTCTATAAACAATGATACCCACCTACGGACGAATCCATAGGTGGGTACCTAAACAAACAATTACAAAGTAAAGGATGATCGTCCTTTATTTCTTAGTGAGGGTGAGATCAAAGAGCTGAGTGTCTTTATCAGCAAGCTTTAGCTGACCATCATTACTCCATATTATCATACCCTTAGGGAATACCTCAGTCTCCTTACCATCAATCTTGATTGTATACTTTTTACCCTTCGTCTTGAATACAAAATGGAACTGAGGGGTATCGGAATCCGTATTGAGTGGTGACTCAAAGTAGAAGTCACCATGACCCCATAGACTACCTGAACCGAACTCAAATCCGACCCAAGCAGCCAAGAAATAGCCACTAGGATTGGTCTTTAGATCGTGAGTGCCACAAGGAATAGTCATAGTACGTGTAGCAGGGTCATAATTGACAATCAAATCAAGACCAAACCCTGAGAGAATAAAGCTCTCATTCTCTACGAGTGGGCTAAGGGTCCAGGTTTTATTTCGCTCGGTCCAGTCAATTTCTAACCAATAATGTGCATTGTAGTCACCTATAAGATCAGCATACTGCAATTGCTGCGTTACTGGTATTGCTAACTTCATAACACCTGCAGATACATTGATGGTCCCCTTACGGTCTTTACCTGAGGGTAATACCTCTATCTCGAGTATACCGTCATGGATCGTATACTTGATCCATTGATCAGCACCATCGGGTAGTGTAACGGTAATAGGATCTACCACTTGGGAAATATCATAAGAGACTTTACCACCTACAAGCGCCATAAAGATAGGTGAAGCATCCATAATATTCCGCGTACCAAATTGGCTGATAGAAACCCTTTGGGTAGCAGACACTCCAGATTTACCATCTAACTCCTTAATGAGCAATAGAGCAGTACGAAGCTCTGGGCTCTCATTTGGAGTGACCGTCACTTCTATTTTATCGCCCACCTTCTTAGCAGTAAGCCAAGACTCTTCACAGGAGATAGTGAAATCACTGCTATTCATTTTGATTGTCCCCACTCCACCGATGGCTTGGTACTCCACATCGGCAGATACTATTTGAAGATCAATCTCAGCAGGGTTGAATGGATTTATCTCACTCTCATTGGACTTCTTACAGCTAGTAGAAAGCCCTATCAAAGCGATGAGGGAGAGAATTATACTGGCTATATTAATTATCTTCTTCATATTCATTACTTCTTAATAAAGATAGGTCTAATAATCTTATTAGGTTTGAGAGTTTTGTCCAATTTTTTTCCTTTAACATCCCGCAGATAGAAGGAATCAGCCTTATATGAGCCCCAAACCTTGTTGTCTACCAGCTTATAGGCAATAGAGCCATCAGCCGTCTCAATTTGCTTTGAGTACATACCGATCTCCTCATTACCCCATGTAAGATATCCCTCTGTAGTATCCCACATAGCTAGCTTAGTGCCAGGCTTGGACTCAATCTCCTGGACATAGACTGCGAACCGTCTATTCTTTGCATCAAAGTTGGCATAGAAGTAGTAATTCCAATCTGGGCATGTAACTTTATACTTAGTGCTTCCTGCTTTTTCGAAGGTGACATTATACTCATGCTTAGAATCCTTCACGATATACTCACCAAGATACTCTGCATAGTACTTGTAATTGGGATCTTCTCTAAGAGAGAGAGAGGTATTCTCGGCATTGAGGGTAGCAGTACTGGCATCGTAGGTGAGCTCAGTAACACCATTAAGTGGCGATTGAAACTTGATGCCTTTATCGGTAGGAATAAAGGGAACAATCACCTCATTGCCCTCGTCATTGATGTAGTAAAAGGTATTGTTTTTATCAAAGAACAGCACCATATCTTTACCACCTACTTTACCTGCGTAGGAGTCTTTGACCTGCTCTTCAATTAAATTCCAGTCAAAGACTTGACCATAACTCTTCATACTGGCCTCAAGATAATCCTCAGAGCTGGTTTTTGGACGGATAAGCTTTAGTATCTGTCCTTTATTCTTGCCCTTTAAAATGATCTCATCGGGAGTGGTCTCCTCCTTTAGAAGGAATTCAAAATCACCTTCATAGCCAAAACCTACACCTGCCCCTACACGATAATCTGGGTCAGCGAAGAAGTGTAGTGCTTCATTGTAGGTAACAAAGTTGAGCGACACACCTGCATCCGAACTAACTACATACTGACCACGCGAATACTTATGATCGCTAGATCTAGTTCGTTCGGAGGAAATAAATGCTTCACCATCTTTGGTAAATATGATGCTCATCACATAGCCACCGTACTGCTTTTCACCACTTGGCTCACCTGGATAGTATTCGGCTATCCAGCCATTTGGAGAGCTGAGTAGCTTCTCCTGAAGTGCGGCCATAGCATTGGCAGTACGCTCACTAGCGGACTCGTCGAAAAGTGACTCATGTTTTGGCGTACAAGCACCCAGTATCAAGAGTGATAGTGCCGCCATCAAACTATATATATTAAATCGTTTCATAGGTCAATTGATTGTTTTAATCGTTAGAAGTAGCTGCCTCTGTGCTTTCGTCCTCAAGATGATCACCCATCTGAGTAGCTATGTAACATAGGGTAGGAGAACCAAACTTAGCGTCCTTAGGCTCTACCTTTATTTGCTTCTCAAGTGCTATCCTACCTGCCTTATAGTAGGCCTCCTGAGCAGCTTTGGTAGGAGCAGCCATTGGCACCTCTACATTGGCAAATAGTGGCTCCCAATCAGGAAGGATCAATTGCATCTGTGGGATCTCATGAAGTCGGCGATTATTGACGTCGCGAAGGACATCCATATCGATATTCCAATTATCCTTCATATAGGTCTTCATAATCTCTAGCTTCTGATGAATCTTGGCACTACCTTCTTCACCAGCAGCCTTGAATATCTTATCCCACTGCTCCTGACTATAGGTAATATAGCAGGCTGTGAGCTCAGTGATATCCTCGCTAGGAGAGTGGCCTGCATATGCCGTCACAAAGCCAAGTTCTGCATATTCACTCATCTTCTTACGATTGTGCCAAGAAGAAGGGGCATAACCACCTGCACTGATGGTATTATACTCTTGTGGCCACTTGACATTTTGGTGAAGGATATGAGTAAACTCGTGGTGCATAGTCTTGAAGTACATCTCGTTGAGGTTGTCGGGATTTTTTTCATTCACCCAGTTACCACGATAAATGGTCACCTTAAGACCCCCCTCAGCAGTAGCCAAGACGATGGTTCCATCATTATTCCACGATGCAGAGCCTACGATATGTATAATTCTTGGAGCCAATCGACGCATAAAGTGCATGCCTGCTACCTCATCATAGACACCAAACCATGAATGGCGGAAGATGTTGGCCAGCTTCATTGAGTTTTCGATGGTTGAGGGGACTAGCTGCTTTGAGCGATCCCGCTCATTATCCTCCATACGATACTTGAAGTCTACATTATAGGCATTGACATAGTTTTTATCCAACCATTTATCAAAGGCGTTCTTCTCCGTCGTGGGCTTCTTTACGACCGATTTATTTTCATCAGGTTGGTCACCCTTACAGCCCATAGCTATCATACTAATAAGGGCTATCAGTAGTACCGACCAAGTATATTTACTAATTAGTTTATTCATAACACACTTAAATATTTAGAGATTGTTACTTGGGTTAGGAGTTAGTCCAGCTGCCACTACTGGGGCAGGGATAGGAAGTGCCTTTCGAGGATCATCTGACTTCAAGGTGATAGGATTCTCCTGGAATAGATTGTGGGTAATCTCTATACCATACCTCTTGATATCATCCCACCTTTCGCCACTATGTACAGAAAGGATACGCTTGGCATGCAATACCGCTTGCATCATATAAGTTTGATCACCCTCCTTCAATTCAAATTTAGGATGTAGTGGCTTCGTCACTGGGCTCACCTCTTCCGGATCCTCCATCAAACCTTTGTAATAACTCTTAATATCACTGGTCGTCGCACCATTTCCACCCTTAGATTGATACCACATAGATAGATCGCTAGCGGCATCATCATACTTCTCAAGCATCACTCTAGCCTCAGCTCGGAGGAGTAAGATCTTATCCGTAGTGAATGGGAATACTACTACGTGAGGCTGGCCAATGCCAGCTACAGCATCTGTGTATTCAAATATCTCCTGATACTTAGGTAGCCACACCATGTGCGATGGATTGCCTCTGTAGTAGAGCACATCATAATCCATCAATTGGCTACCCCATGGACCAGGGCTACGAAGTGTCTGCTTACTAGCGATCTGACCAGTATGTGCATACCTACGATCCGTGTACCTCCTACCCCAGCGAGAGCGAGTAGCCACGATCATTAGGTTGGCTGGCTCTTTAGCACTGTGATAGCCATAAGTCCACTCTTTGGTATTGGTATATTTCTTGGCATACTCCGAGATATTACGCAGAGTAGGTACAATATTAGTACCTAGTACCTCTGTAGCATACTTCTCGGCCTTATCCCACTTTTCGTAATAGAGGTAAAACTGTGTAGCAAATGCTAGAGCAGCTCTCTTATTGAAGTGGTACATAGGTACCGAATAAAAGTCTTCGGATATTTCGGGGAGTGCCTCTAGAATGTCCTTCTCCATCTGCTCATAGTTTTCCTTTACGCTTGGACGCTCATGCTTCACACCGATTTCAGTCTCAGGCTCAGTAGAATAAGGTATACCAAGATCAGAATCTGAGGTCTGCCCATTGTAAGCTTGTGAAAATACATTGACCAATATAAAGTGACTATATGCTCTACACATTAGGGCTTCGGCCTTTGCGGCTTTGAGCCTAGGGGTGGTAGCACCTCCCAATTCCTCAATAGCTTCTAGGGCTTGATTGGCATTGGAGATGGCTAGATAACACATCTGCCAAAGTCTCTGAGTGGTATCCCAATCGGGCTCTGTATTGCCCTTCCAATGATAATTCTCTTGGATAAAGATATCAGGAAGTGGATAGGCATCTCCATTATCATCGACGTTGTCGGTACGGTGCTCCAATATTCCTAGAGGAAAGAGTGTGGGATAAGCAGCCACAAGTATCTGCGTTACCTTTTGCTCCTCATCAAGCTCTGCACGCATATCTGGCATAGTATCAAGAAACTTATTGCATCCAGATAGGGCTACTAGGGAGCAGAGCGATAAAGTAGCTATTATTTTATTTACTATTTTCATATCAAATATCATTCTATCACGATTAGAAACCAAGTCTTAGCGTAGCGGTCACCTGCTTAGGTACAGGAGCAGACACACCACCTGATTGGAAAAACTCTGGGTCTTGCCCTCTCAGCTCTGGATCAGCATAGAGAAGTAGCAGATTGGTAGCTTGAAGCTTTACAGAAGCACTCTTGAGATAATTCAAGCGGCTCTCTAAGAAGTCACGTGGTACATCGTAAGAGAGTGATAGCTCCTTAAGACGTACAAAGTCACCTTTTGCTACCCTAGCTGTAGAGTAGTTGTAGGCATTGTAACCTCTGTCGCTATTACCATTATAGTACACATCTAGTTGAGAAAGCACCTTAGGTATATTGGTGATCTTTTCATCACCAGGCACCATCCAACGGTCTTGGAAATCCTTAGGTGTAGCGTCTAGATCACTATACCAGCTTCTGAATACAGGATTAAGCCTCAACTTATTTCCACCTGAGTAAGTAATGAATACGTTGAGTCGAAAGCCTTTGTAGGTAAAGATATTACCCAAACTACCATTAATAGTAGGATCAATTGGTCCTTCATACTTCAGGTAATCGATATTCTCACGATCCTGGAAGTTGATAGCACCATAATTGTCTTTTGTAATCTTATTCCCATTGATATTAAATACGGGGAATCCTTCGTCATCAAGTCCATCAAAAGGAATTGAGAAAAGTCCACGAACTGGGTAACCTTCACGAGCAAATCCAGTACCAGTAATGAAGTCAATTACACGACTACGATTATCTAGCTTGGTTACCTCATTGGAGTTGTAACCAAAGATAAAGCTAGTAGTCCAGCCGAAGTCCTTTGTCTTGATATTTTGAGTTGATAGGGAAACTTCTAGACCGTGACTCTTCATAGAGGCTACGTTACCGATTCTATTAACTTCACCACCTACTCCTTGAGTATTGGTATATCCGATCAAGTCAAAGTTATTACGCTTATACCAGTCAACAGCTAGATTAATCCTATTATTCAAGAAACCTACATCAGCACCCACATTGAGCTCGTGCTTTTTCTCGTAGGTAAGTCCACTATTCTCTAGGTTACGCACCTCTAGTCCCGACTCAGTTACACTTGCCGATGGTCTCCATGGATTATAGCTTCCAATGATCACACGAGAGTTGGTTACCCAGCGTGGACCTGCATCTGCAGTCAGTGAGTAAGATGCTTTAAGCGTTAGGTTAGAAAGCACATCCGAAAGGTGATCGCGGAAGAAATCCTCTTCATGAGCATTCCAAGCGGCTGCAACGTTCCAAGTAGGCAACCAGCGAGCCTTACGCGTTTTTCCCAAACGGTTAGAACCCTCATAGCGTCCAGTAGCAGTCAATGTATACTTACCTTGATAAGAATAGGTAGCCGTAGCAAAGAAAGCTAGTGTACGTACACGTGTATTGTATAGGTAGTAGTAATCTGAATTACCCTCCTTCATGTGCTTAAAGGCATTATATTCCCAGAAAGGTACTTCACCATTGGAGTATTGCATACCCCATCCATCAAATCCATCACTAGACCTATCCTGAGCATTGAGCTCCATACCAGCATAAGTGTTGAAGATGTGGCTCTCACCAAATACTGTATTGTACTGGCCTGATAGACGGAAGTCGTAGCTGTACATCTTATAGTTATTGATGTTGTAGAATCCACCATTAGGAAGTATACTAAATGGTAGTGAATTGGGCTTATCTGGGTCGGTGTATAGCCATGGGTTCCGATCTATAATGGTAGCATCCCCCATTGCACGATAGGCAAGAGCCTGGTTGGAGCCATCCTTGATCTTATGCTCCTGTTTTGTACCAGAATACTTAAATGCTCCAAGTGCCTTAAAAGTAAGACTCTGTATAGGCTTGTAACTTATTTCGCCCTGAAACTTAGCATCAAATACATCTAGATCCATATAGTTATTCTCCAACTCCTTATGGATATTAAATGGAGCATAGTTACGGGTATAAGCTACGTTAGGATCCAAAGTTCTACTCGTATTGAGTGCATACGAATAGGGGTTAATATCAAAGTCTCTTGATACTGTACCATTCACAGCATCCGTACCTTGACTTAGTGAACCTGGTGCTTTCTGCTTACGATAAGAGACATTAGCAATCGCATTGATATTCACTTTATCACTGAAGTGATAAGTATTATTGAGATTAGCGGTATACCTATTGACATTACTTGCCACCATCCACCCTGGGTCAGTCATTACAGAGAGGGATACATAGGTCTGATTTTTTTCAGTACCCGAACTCATACTGATTGAGTGATTCATCATTACAGCTGGTGAGAAAAGCTCCGCAAACCAGTCAGTATTCCTCATTTCAGCAGCACGGAGGTAATCAGCACGTGCCTCAGGTGTATTAGGCAGTCCCCACTGACCAGTGGTAGGATTGTATTGGTGAGTTAGTTGGTACATTCTACCATACTCTCCAGAGGTGCTACTCCTGAAAGTCTCTGCAAAAGTAAGCCATCCCTTTTGACGTAGCTCCTCGTAAAAACCCATCTGGTCTTGAGAATTCATAATATTGAATTCATTGTAAGATGGAATTAATCGAGAGGTAAATTCGCCCGTGTAACTAAAGCTACTCGTACCCGATTTACCCTTTTTAGTAGTGATCACAATCACACCTGCCATCGCCTTGGCACCATAAATAGAAGTCGCACTACCATCCTTCAAAATTTGGAAGCTCTCAATGTCATCAGGGTTAAGCCCTGCAATCGCAGAGCTGATCAATGTGGTAGCATCTCCCGAGCTAAGAGCATCGGCACTTACCTCCACCACATTTTCCTGAATTACACCATCAACTACCCATAGAGGCTTTGAATCACCATAAATAGAAGTGGCACCACGTACTCTAATCTTTGGAGCTGTACCAAAAGTACCAGACACGTTTTGAACCGTTACACCAGCTGATCTTCCCTCAAGACCACGGCTTAGGTCCGCAACGCCATCTAGCTTGACATCCTTTGCATCTAGCTTATCTGTAGCTCCTGTAAATAGACGTTTATCTTGAGCAACCATACCTGTCACTACTACTGTCTCTAGCATCTCGGCGGATTCTTTGAGCTTGATGGTGACGGGGCCTGCGTTTTTCACGGTAAACTCTTGCTCCTCTAGTCCTACAAAGGAGATAACTAAGACATCACCTACCTTACACTCTAGTGAAAACTCTCCATCGAGATTGGTATTGGTTCCTTTGTTTTGGTTTTTGATACGAATGGTAGCCATAGGTATGGGCTCACCATTAGAAGCTTCGAGTACCACCCCTTTTAGGGTAATGGTCTTAGCTTGTACCTCCACTGAAGTTTTGCTCGAACTCTCGTCATTGGCAAGTAGCTCATTAGATGAGTTACTTACGACGGGGAGCAGAAAACAGGCTATTGGAAGTAGCCAAGCCTTGCGTTCTATTCTTCTCATAAATTCAGTAAAAAAGTTATTAATTAGCTTTTAATTATTCAGGTTAAAGAGGTCTTTTCACAGTCCTCAGAATACTTAAGAACTCAAATATAGGTATAATATTTCTTATATCCAAATTTGTGCAAAAAAAAAAAAAAAAAACGCTAAAATCTCAGGGGAAATAGAGGTCGGTTATCTCTGGTTTATTTTTAATGTATAACTAAAGCGTATAGAAATTGGAAAAAGTGAATAGGATAGAATACCGTTTATCCCAGTGCTCTCTACTTTCGTCTGCAGAGGTTTTCCACCGTTTCCACACGCCTCTTTATTCTATTTATATATATGGTTGAGAGTAGGGGAAGGGGATATATAGATAGGATTTTGTTTAGATGGTAATAGAATATGATAAAGCTTGTGGATTGTGTGAGTAGAGTAAAAGCTACGGTGAAGTTACGAAGCTATGACCAATGCGATGTATTTGCTTTGCACCGATATCCACAATCTATTCACAGTTTACCCACACTCCTTTCCCCCTATAATGCTCAGAAAAGAAGCATCTATGTGAATAACGTTATAGTATCCTGTGGATAACTTTTAGAGAGCTAATGATAGGGGGTGAGGGTGTTGGGGAATGTGTGTGTAATTAGTTGGTAACTTTTTCGTGATAACTATTGTGATTCTCCAACCTTTTTGTAGTAAGAAATTAATTGAGAATACCTATTTTTTAGCCCAAAAGTTATCAAGAAGTTTTGCACACTCTATTCACACCTCTATCCACAATGAATTTGTTCACGCATTATGAAGGTCTTGCCGTAGGGCATTCATAGGTGTGCCTATTTAACACGGACCTCTACCGAGGTCCTTCCCCCAATAATACTCCAATGAATTTCTTTGACGATTATATGATGATTAAGCTATACTGAGAATGATATACCCAGCTCTTCAACTCCCTAACAGTTAGTTTAACCCCTTAGAGTCTCTATGGAAATTTTCTTCTTGGTAGGAGGGTAAAAGTTGAGTTGCAACTAAGCGATCGGCGAGTTGCAACTAAGCGATCGACGAGTTGCAACTCAGTAATTGCTTAGTTGCAACTCAGTTTTTTATGAGATGAGGGTATTGAATATCAGTGGGTTAGAAAATCCCCTACTCCGGTGTTTTTTTAACCATTTTCAATGTTATATAAAAAGGAATGGGAGCAGTGTTTTTACACTACTCCCATTCCTTATAGTGGGGCTATACATCACTCAACAAAATAGATAGAATAGTAATGAATACTTTCTCAATAATAGTGTATATATAGCCCTTTTTACTTTCTTATTAGTGCATGAACTTATAGGCTCCTTCTTGGTCACCCAATTGGTATAGAGCCGTTGCACGTAGATAGTTCTCATCACTTGTTTTAGGCAGAGTATTCAGAAGCTCCAGTGCCTCTTTACTCTTCTCTGGCTCCCACTTGAGGATAGCTAGGGCTAGGTTGTAGCGAGCAATAGGATCCTCCTTACCAAATCGTTCATTGGCATAGCGAAGCACTTCTACTGGGCTCTTACCTTGCTGCTCATAGTGATTGATAGCTAGTGCTAGCAACTCGCTATGGCTCATCAGCTCACGCTTCTCTTGGTACACCTTAGGTAGTTCCTCAGTGGTGTAGTTACGTACCTTGTACTTTGTCTTAATAGTAGTCCGGCGGAGTGGTGGGTAATACTCAGTAAGGAGCGTCTTGTAGAGAGCTCCTCCATCAATTGCCTTGATATCTGCCTCACGCTCTAGATCGGTATCGTACTTATCAATGATAGCGATCACTTGATCCTTGAATGAAGCAGTAGAATTGAATAGTGCGTGGCGAAGGCCTGCCCAGTCTTCACCGCCACCTATCACCTCAAACTCTGCTGCCTTTAGTAAGTCTGGATAAGTAGCCTTCACGTGATTCATCAAAGTATTGGCCCTGTTGCGTGAAAGTCTGCGGTTATAATCAAAGTTACCCTCAGGCGAAGCAAAACCAGTCACCTCTACCTTACCGATGGTAGCTCCAAGCTCATTTAGCTTCAGTGCTTTAGTGATAAATTCATCGATACGTCGGAGTTCGTTTTGATTATCCTTGTAATCCTTCAGCAATTCATAGCGGTCGAGCTTAAAGTTGATATAGCTTACAAACTCCTCCTCATACTCCTTCTGACGCACCACCATAGGCTGGTGATAAGCCATCTTGCTGATATCAGGAATGAATAGCGGAATATCCACAGCCTTTAGAGGGTTGCGATAGTTTTGTACACCACAAGAAGCACATCCCGATAGCTCCTCTTGTATCATCAGGGTAGCACTTGCCATCCATGGTTCGAATGGCACTTTTTGTGCAATGGCGAAAGGAGAAGCCTTCACCTCCTTCCATGTGCGTATATCACTGAGTGCTACCTCAGGGTACACCCTTGAGTGTCCGAGGTTATCAGCTCTCTTGATATACTTGTATCGGTTGGACCCTGCCACAAAAGTGGCTGGAAGTTGGCATCGATGCCTTCCATCTTTAGAGACCAGAAGAGGTTGCACCTTAATGATCTCGGTACTCTTCAGCTCTCTCTCTGGAGTCACCTCCAGCTGTATAGAAAGCTGAGCTATAGGGTCGTGCTCAGTAGCAGCGATATACTTCATCACTGGCTCAGAATACCTCCAAAGGTGAGTGGATTGCTTCCCCTCACTCTGAGCACTTAACATTGGGGCTACCAAGCAAAGGGCTAGTAGCACACCACTTAGTCGCTTTATCATATTCATCATCATTTGTTATTTCAAGAAAAAGACCAAAGAGATAGCTGCCTTGGTAGGGCCTACATAATCGGCCTCACCCTTGCCCTTACAGGCACCGCATGTAGTACTTGGGTACTTGTTGTAGTGGATGCGATTGTATCCTGCACCTAGCTCAAACTCCATGCTAAAGCGGGGAGTAATCAGCCACTGGTATCCTACTGCCAAGCCACCGCCATTAAAGGCGTCTACTTCGTAGCGATTATCCTTCATCACCCCATCTTTATTTTGCAATACAAAGGGGATAGAGATACCGCCCACATTGGCTTGACCACCCTGTGCGTGCAGACCCAAGAACCAGCCGTTAAAGGCTTCGCAGAACCAATACCTCAGCTCTGGCTGTACCATCCAGTGGCTCCACTTTTTGGTTTTGTAGTTCTCTGCAGTGGCATCATTCTCATAGAAAAAGAAGTTCGCCCCATACTGCAGATCCATGGTCCATTGCTTTCCCAAAGCCACCTCCATCGATAGGTTGGGCGTCAGCAGTGCATCGTAGGCGAGATTGTTTTTGAGTGCCACTGTCTGTGCCTCAGCACGATACGAAGTGGATACTCCGATAAGTAGCACTGCCACTCCCAAAATTAGTCTCTGAAGGAGTAGGGTACTACTTGATTGACATCTATTGCTCATAGTATGTATCCTCAAAAATTAAAAATATCTACAGACCCTTTGCCCCCACTCACTTCAGAAGTAACAATATGATTTAGTGAATAGCGACTTTAAGTCCTATTATTATCTTTGCAAATATACAAAAAGCATACGATATACAAAAAAGCCCCCTTCAGACTATTATAAGTCCGAAGGGGGCTTTTTACTTACTCTACAGTGGTGAGCTTTACTTAGCTACACGCTCCTGTACTACAATCTCCATACCTCTCTTGAGGGCATCGAGGTTGAGTGGAATCAACTTGTGATGGCGCTCAGGAAGACTCTTCTTAAGACCCGCCTCAATATTATTGATATCCACCATTGGGGCTACCTTAAGCAGACCACCCAATACGATGATGTTAAATACCTTGGTATTATTCATCTTTACACTCTCGTCCACGGCATCTACACGGAATACATTGATATCATCACGTTCAGGTACGTGGGAGACACCGTTGCTATCATAGAGGACGATTCCACCCTTCTTTACCATAGGTAGGAACTTATCCATGGATGGCTGATTGAGCACAATCGCCACATCATACTCATTGAGGATAGGCGAACTGATCCCCTCCTCGCTGATGATCACCGTCACATTGGCAGTACCACCACGCTGCTCAGGGCCATAAGATGGCATCCAGCTCACCTCTTTGCCACCCATTAGTCCTGAGTAGGCAAGGATCTTACCCATAGAGAGGACTCCTTGTCCTCCAAATCCCGAAATAACTATCTCGTAACTCTTTTTCATCTCGCTTATCGATTTAATGGGTTAAATATCTTTGAGGTCTCCGAGTGGATACTGTGGGAACATATTCTCCTCCAGCCACTTATTAGATTGCTCGGGGCTCTTCTTCCAGCCACTATTGCAGGTAGATACTATCTCAATGATAGAGGTACCCTTGCGATTCATAGAATTGTTGAATCCCTTCAGGATCGCCTTCTTTGCCTTGCGGATATTACCTGGAGTGTGCACACTCTGGCGAGTGACGTAGCATACACCTGGTAGCTCCTTGAGGAGGTTGGTGATATTGAGTGGGTAGCCATTCAGCTCCACATTACGCCCAGCAGGGCAAGTGGTGGTAGGCATACCTACTAGAGTGGTAGGAGCCATCTGACCGCCTGTCATACCATAGATAGCGTTGTTGATAAAGATAATGGTGATATTCTCACCACGGTTAGCAGCATGAATGGTCTCGGCAGTACCGATAGCAGCGAGGTCGCCATCACCTTGATAGGTAAATACCAAGTGGTCAGGATTCAGGCGCTTGATAGCGGTAGCAAGTGCAGGTGCACGTCCGTGAGCTGCCTCCTGAAAGTCTACATCTATATAGTTGTAGGCAAATACCGCACACCCCACAGGGGCTACACCTACGGTGCGGTCCTTCATTCCCATCTCTTCAATAGACTCAGCTACCAGCTTATGTACCACACCGTGGCTACAGCCAGGGCAGTAGTGCATCACCGCATCGGTGAGTAGCTTTGGTCTCTCGTATACTAGGTTTTCGGGCTTTACTAGCTGTGATACATCCACAGAGGTCTCGCCCATTATCTGTTGTTTGATTTCCATAATTATCTATCTATTTAATAGGTCCCATTGTCCTTATTAGAGATCTCATCCTCTAGCGATTGCTGTCTCTCCTTACGTAGCTTTCTCTTCATATAGTAGCGCCGCCCATATTGAAAAAGGCGAAGCACCACTGCCACCCCACCCACATATAGAAATATAGTGCGGTCGGAAATGGTAAAGAAGATCACAAAGGCAGCGACTGCCACGAGCATAAATAGCACCGTGAGTAGCTGGTCTATACTATCGCTTACGTACATCGGTTGGTGGTCTCTAAAAAAGGGTCACTTATCCAATATGATTACCAGCCAAAGCTCTTAGCCATAGCCTCCTTGATCTCGCCTGGGGCAAAGATCATACCACCCATACGACCGTAGTGATATACTGGGCACTTGCCATTAACGGCAAGGCGTACATCCTCTACCATCTGGCCAGCATTGAGCTCTACACTGATAAAGCCCTTAGCCTTCTGTGCTAGCTCAGCGATACGCTTAGTGGGGAATGGCCAAAGGGTGATTGGGCGGATCAATCCTACCTTCTTACCCTCAGCTCTACAGAGTTCTACCACCTTCTGAGCGATACGGCTACTAGAGCCAAAGGCCACGATGATATACTCAGCATCCTCTGTTTGGATCTCCTCATAGCGTACCTCCTTCTCCTCCATCTCGCGGTACTTAGCCTGGAAGCGGTGGTTATTCTCCTCCATCACTTGCGACTGCAGCTCCAGAGAAGTGACAATAGCTCTATGGTCACCATCGTGACCGATCGTTGCCCACTTATAATTCTTACGGATCTCCTCCTCCGTCATACGAGGCTTCTGCTCAGGGAGGTGAACCTTCTCCATCATCTGTCCGATCACTCCATCCGAAAGGATCATCACAGGGTTGCGATACTTAAAGGCGAGGTCAAATCCTAGCCCTACAAAGTCGGTCATCTCCTGCACCGAGTTGGGGGCAAGTACTAGGAAGTGGTAGTCGCCATGACCTCCACCCTTAGTAGCTTGGAAGTAGTCACCTTGGCTAGGCTGAATAGTTCCTAGACCAGGACCACCACGCATCACGTTGGCTACCACGCAAGGAAGCTCGGCACCAGCCAAGTAGCTAGCCCCTTCC
This sequence comes from Porphyromonas somerae, assembly GCF_022845615.1. Classification (NCBI taxonomy): domain Bacteria; kingdom Pseudomonadati; phylum Bacteroidota; class Bacteroidia; order Bacteroidales; family Porphyromonadaceae; genus Porphyromonas; species Porphyromonas somerae. The sequence continues at coordinate 2,462,659 of NZ_AP025559.1, forward strand.
TGCATCAAGCTCCAGCCTGGGCTAGAGGTAGTGGTCATCACCCGCTTACCGCAGGCAGCACCACCATACACCATATTAATAGAGGAGATCTCACTCTCCGCCTGAAGCACCACCATACCAGTGGTCTCCCAAGGAGCTTGCTCCATCAAGCACTCCAATACCTCACTCTGTGGGGTGATAGGATACCCGAAGTATCCATCCGCACCAGCACGGATTGCACCGATGGCTAGTGCCTCATTACCTTTCAATAGTTTTGCTTCTTTTTCCATACTTTTCTTATAGGTTAATGTCTACTTCGTTAGTTACTTCTTAGCTCTATAGACTGTGATACATGCGTCGGGGCATACTAGCCCGCAATTGGCACACCCGATACAATTCTCGGGATTAGCCATATAAGAGAAGTGATACCCTTTGTCGTTGATCTCGACAGGGTGCATTGCTAGGGTACCTGTCGGGCAAGCCACGGCACAGAGGTTACACCCCTTGCAGCGCACTTGGTCGATCACCACGGTCCCTTTTACTGTCTTAGTCATGTGGTTTTGGTTTTTAAGTGTTATTATATTCAGTTAGGTTGTACTCGTATTGCTACGTCTTCCCAAAGTTACAAAAAGGTTGCCACATTTACCAAATATCAGCCCAATTATTTTTAGTACCTTTGACCTATAGAATGAAAAGAAGGTGGTCATATAGGTGGCCGCCCCGATTAAGCGTCTGTGATTGGGATGGGATTCGAACCCATAACCCAACCACAAAAGGTCGGAAAAAACGATAAGATATAGATAAAATAATGGAGAGAAGTAAGATAGAAGAGCTGTATAGGTGTTACCTCGAGTGTGGTATGGAGGTCTCCACCGACAGTCGCAGAGTAGGGGTGGGGGTGCTATTTTTCGCTCTGGTGGGCGACCGCTTTGATGGCAATGAATATGCCCTCTCGGCCCTCGAGAAGGGGGCGAATTATGCAGTGGTCTCTCGCCCCGAGCTGGCAGAACGTGAGCCTAGATGCCTACTGGTAGAGGATACCCTTGTGGCACTTCAAGCCCTCGCCAGCCACCACCGCGACCAATATCCACACCTTAAGGTGCTAGGGATCACCGGTACCAATGGCAAGACCACCACTAAGGAGCTCACCGCAACGATCCTGACCCACGCCGAGGTGCCAACCCTCTACACTGAGGGCAACCTCAATAACCATATCGGCGTACCGCTCACCCTCCTACGACTTCGCCCCGAGCATCAGGTGGCAATCATCGAGATGGGTGCCAGTAAACGTGGTGATATCAAGGAATTGGTAGAGATTGCCCACCCCTCGGTAGGCGTCATCACCAACGTAGGACGAGCCCATCTCGAGGGCTTTGGTTCGCAACAAGGTATCCTAGAGACGAAGAGCGAACTCTTTGATTACCTCCAAGCACACCACGGCAAGATGATCCTCAATATGGACGACCCACTCCTACGGGAGCGGTGGCAAGGACGCGAAAGCATCGGATTTGGCATCACCACGCACTCCACAATACAAGGGGCTGAGGTGGCGTGCGACCCCTATCTCAAGATGAAGCTGCTTATCCATGGAGAGCTCCAGCCAATTACCTCGCAATTGGTGGGCAAATACAACGCCTACAACATTTTGGCCGCCACCGCTCTCGCCACAAGCTGTGGTATTTCCGCAGATAAAGTGGCTGAAGCGATTGCTTCCTATCACCCCTCCAACCACCGTTCGCAGTTAGTGATGGGGCAAAAAGGACGCCAAATCATTGCCGATGCCTATAATGCCAATCCCTCCAGTATGATGGAGGCACTCGAGAACATCTCGTCACAGCACTCCGCCCACAAGCTGGTGCTTCTCGGAGATATGCGAGAGCTGGGGCAAGATAGCCTAGCGGAGCACCAAAGTATAATAGACTGGCTCACCCACCACCCCGAGATCACCCCACTTCTTTGTGGCGAAGAGTTTGCCAAAGTGGCTCAGGAGGGGATGCAGCACTTCCCCAACAATAGCGACCTAGAGCACCACTTACAGGAGATCAAAGAACTTCCTACCAACCTCGTTATCCTGGTCAAAGGATCCAATGGGATAGGGCTGGAGAAGCTCCTACCTCTACTTGAAACGATGATCAATAGTTAAAAGCCTATGGACCACGCAGTACTTATAGCCTTTGGGCTCACCCTTTTTGCAGGCCTCTCCACTGGAATAGGAAGTGCCATTGCCTTCTTCAGCAAGCGCACCAATACCAGCATGCTCTCCCTCTCGCTAGGGCTCTCGGCAGGAGTGATGATCTACATCTCCTTTGTAGAGCTTTATGCCACATCGCTCGCCAATATGGCCGATATCTACGGAAAGTCCATGGGGCACCTCTATGCCCTTCTCAGCTTTTTCGGCGGTATCCTGCTGATTATGGTCATTGACCTACTGGTGCCCGAGAGAGACAACCCACACGAGATAGTAGAGGTAGAGATGATGAATCAACCTCACAAACCCACCCCCCTATCCACCTCAGCCCTCGCACGTACCGGTCTTATTTCGGCTGTGGTCATTGCCATTCACAACTTCCCCGAGGGAATGGTTACCTTCCTCACTGCCCTCGAAGAGCCAGCTCTAGGGCTACCAATTGCCATTGCCATTGCGATTCACAATATCCCAGAGGGCATTTCAGTCTCCGTACCTATCTACTACGCCACTGGCAATCGTGCCAAAGCCTTTTGGATCTCCTTCTCAAGCGGGTTGGCAGAGCCCTTGGGAGCCCTCTTTGGTTATTTATTACTTCGCCCCTACCTCACCCCAAGCCTCTTTGGCGTACTCAATGCGATGATTGCCGGCATCATGGTCTACATCTCCCTCGATGAGCTCCTCCCCGCAGCCGAAAAGTACGGCAAGCACCACCTCGCCATCATCGGCGTGATCGCCGGCATGCTCATCATGGCCCTCACCCTCGTAATCCTATAACACACCAATGGGCTTTCACCTTCAATTGATTTATTTGTTGTAAGTTTGTAGTCAGAAAAAACCAATAATACTATTATGACTATCAAGACCACAACCCCTTCCAGTAATGGGATCAAGGTGCTACTTATCTATACAGGTGGCACAATAGGTATGCTAGAAAACCCCATCACAAAGGGTTTGGAAGTATGCGACTTTGCCTATGTGGCAGAGCATGTGCAGGAGATCAGTCAGCTCCCCTTCGGTATTGATACCCTCACCTTTGAGCCACCCTGCGACTCTAGCGATGCGGGTACAGACCTATGGGTGCAGATTGCTGAGATGGTGACCAAGTACTACGATGCGTACGATGGATTTGTAGTACTTCACGGTACCGATACCATGGCATATACCGCCTCAGGGCTCAGCTTTATGTTCGAAAACCTTGGCAAACCAATTATCCTAACCGGTTCTCAAGTGCCGATTGGCAAGCTTCGGACCGATGGCAAGGAAAACCTACTCACCGCCCTTGAGGTGGCAGCGAGCAAAGATAGTGAGGGTAGGGCGGCAGTCAATGAGGTGTGTATCCTCTTCAATAACAACCTTATCCGTGGCAATAGAGCTACCAAGGTGAGTGCTGACCAATTCAATGCTTTCCAATCGCCCAACTACCACAATCTTGCGGAGATAGGAATTGAGATTGACTTCAATCACCACTCTATGCTACCACATCCCACTGGTCCGCTGACCACCCACACCAAGCTAGATACCAATGTGCTCCTCCTAAAGCTATTCCCCGGACTATCGCCCGAGGTGATTGATGCCTGCTTTAATGCCCCAGGCCTACGTGGAATAGTGCTAGAGACCTTTGGCAGTGGTAATGCGCCCTCTAACGAACGCTTTATGAAAGTGGTAAGAGAAGCAGTGGCACGTGATATCGTTATCGTAAACGTCACCCAATGCCCACAGGGAAAAGTGCAGATGAAGCGATACGAAACGGGGCGAACACTCCTCAGCGCTGGCGTGCTCAGTGGCTATGATATGACCGCTGAGGCAGCGGTAGCTAAGCTAATGTATCTCCTTGGACTGCTTGAGGATAGCGAGCAGGTGAAGCACTATATGGGCGTCAACCTCAGAGGCGAGTTTTCGCCTTGCTGATGCATGGATCTATCTGAAGAGCTACTAGGCCCGCTATTTCGTCAAGATAAAGGTGAAGCAGGCCTTTCCTTTGTGAGCCTCAGCAGTGGAAGCTGTGGCAATTGTGGGCTCCTCAGCTATGGCGAGCACACCATTGTGCTAGATGCGGGAATCGGTATCCGTAAGTTTCAGAAGTATCTTGAGCAGTTGGCGATCAATCCCAAGCAGATTGTGGGGATATTCATCACTCACGACCACAACGACCATACCCGGGCGGCAGCACGATTGGCACATAAGTTCCAATGGCCCATCTACGCTAGTCCTGCTGTGGTGCGCTCCCTCCTCTATCACCGTATGGCGAGTTCCGAGCTATCGGCCTATATGAAGCGAATGGAGGTGGGCGATGAGGTGGCGCTTGGTGACCTACGTATTCGAAGCTTTGAGGTGCCACACGACGCTACAGAAAATGTAGGCTATGCCATAGATACCCCAGTAGGGCGGTTTACCTTTGTCACCGATATAGGACAGGTGACCCCAACGGTGGAGACCGAGGTAGCTGCTGCCGACTTCCTCGTCTTTGAGAGCAATTACGATCGTGAGATGCTCCAGAATGGCAGCTACTCCTTTCACCTCAAAGAGCGGATCACTAGTGGAATAGGGCACCTCAGCAATCACGAGTCGGCAAAGGTGCTCTCGGAGCATATCAGCGACCGCCTCCGTTTCCTGGCCCTCTGCCACCTCAGTGGCGAAAATAACACTCCCGAACTCGCCCTCACTACCCACCTCAATGCCCTCCAGTACCGAGAGCTCACCGACCTACAGGTAGTTGTACTCAAACGTGGCGAGTGCTCCCCCATCTACTACCTCCGCTAAGCCAGTATTGGGTTTACATCTATTCGTCCTTGTGTGATAGTCTCTATTACACGAAATCTACTGCCCCTTAAAAGCTTTTTCTGGCTAATTTATAACTTGCTGATTTACAGTATCCTATAAAGCCAAAAAATGAGATGCAACTAAGCAATCGGTTAGTTGCAACAAAGCAAATGCTTAGTTGCAACTCGTCATTTGCTTAGTTGCATCTCAACTTTTTCCCTACTCTACCAACAATTGAGGCGTATAGGTCAAAATGGTGGGTAAAACAGCCTAATAGCCATTTTCGTACTGAAGTATAGGTCAAAATGGTGGGCGAAGTAGAAGAAAAAAACAGATACCTTTGTTTGTTGACCTGAAACGTAGCCGGCTCTGCAGGGGTGCAACCGGTGAGGGATACGGTCAATGGAGTCAGAACAGTTTACACTGACAGGGGAGGGGTACTATTGCCCCTCCTCTTTTTTGGATGTAAACTGGGCGATATCCCCATGCCTAAAAAACCCATCCACGAATCGTTTCTTGTGAGCTTGGGACATTCCATTATGCGCTCTAAGACGGCTTTTGAGTGCAGTAAATAGCCCTTCAATGGCGTTATTGGTTTTAGGGATCTGTATATCCGGATGTTCCTCGTAAGTAAAGAGTGTAGGGAGGTATTGACGAAAGGAAAAGTGGGCTGATCTAAGTGATTTGTGCGTGTATTGCCATTTGCCGTTTTCATCATTTATGGTCTTCTCCTTGAGAAAAGTATCCCACTTGGTCTCCCACTTTTTGAGCTGCGAGCAGAATGTGATATGGGACATCTTTCCTACACTCATAGCAAGTGCCAGAAGCTCTTGAGACGCAGGTAGTTTGGGTCGAAGAGTAAGTTTTCGTCGGACGATTGCGATAAAGTGATACTGGCACATTTGTGTGGGAAAATGCTTCAGTGCCACATCAAGACCGACTCCTCCATCAGTTACCACTGCCAATATCTTATAGCCCCCTTCCTCTATCTTTTTAAGGGCTGTTGCGTAGTCCACTTTGCTTTCGTGAGAGATCCACTCCCGATAGAGTACGCAACCACTTTTATCGTCCAACGCAACGATTAGTCCTTGGTTTCTACCCCAATACGTCGCATCTATGTGAATAACTCCCTCGCTTAATATGGGCGTCTTAAAGTCAACTGAGACCTCCTGAAGTCTCCGTTTTATCGTGCTCGGACTTACTCCAAGTGCTTCCGCGATTTTAGCCTGCGATAAGCCACTCTGGTACAAGTCCCATATCTGCTCCTTACTTATGTGCCTTTTTCCTGTGAACGATGAGCCACAGTTCTTGCACAAATATCTCTTGTGTGTACCCCTGCGTCCATGACTAATCACACTGAGGCTCCCACACTTCGGACATTTTTTGGTTCATTTTTTCGCCTTTTCAAATGCTCAAAGATACGATAAACACTGGCTTATCCCCCTGTATCATCCACCGTTTTGACCTATACATTCGCGTTGGCTCACTTTTAACACTTCAAAGCTTTTCAAACCCTTATATGTCTCTCTATACCTAGAAAAGACCTTTAACTCACCCACCATTTTGACCTATAAGTCACAATTGAAATGGGGTATAATTCTACTTTTATAGACCGTTAAATAATTGTGAAAGACAATTCAAAATTAGCCTATTGCAACATTAAAAAATAGTTGGTAACTTTGCACATTGATTTGAGAGGCTCCTTTTTACCCACTTTTTAGTGGCTCCGAAAAGATAAGTCACTCAAATAGATAGAGTTAAGAGAGGTGCTGTCGCAGATCATATTCCATTAAAACAAGGATTAAGACCCAAGACCCACAAAAATAAGGTGAGGGTATTCTCTACCCTGTCGCAGATCATATTCCATTAAAACAAGGATTAAGACAGTTAAGACCCCACCCTTATAATCAGGGTTCCCCCAAGTCGCAGATCATATTCCATTAAAACAAGGATTAAGACCTTATCCATATCTAGCGATATGTTGTCGCCAACCTTGTCGCAGACCATATTCCACTAGAACAAGGATTAAGACGTTACCTTGCTTGTGTCAAAGCTAGACAAGTCTAAACGGTCGCAGACCATATTCCATTAGAACAAGGATTAGGACACATTGAACCCTGCTGGATTTTTTCTCGAGATTTCGCTGCAGAGTATATATTCCATTAAAACAAGGGTTGAGACAGTGCACACGCAAAGCCATCTGTGTGATGGTTTTGCGTGTGCATAGTCAACAGCGTCTGTAGAAGGTGCAGAATGGTTGAGATGCAAGGGCTAACGGTAAGGGGTAGGTGCAAGCCGGGCACCAATGCCTTCATCTGGGTGAAGGAGTTGTGCTCAGGTACGTGACAGATGAGGGACAATGATAGTAACGTTGCAGTGAGCGAATCTGCGACGATGCCCTTTTGGGAACTATCTATCGTTTTATGCCCTGAAATGTTAATTATTCGCTTTATGCCAAAGTATTTATAGATACTGCGGAGATGTTGCAGTATGAGTGGGTATATTTGCTTTTGAAAAGCTGTACAAGAGTGTTATTCTTCCCTCTATGACCCCAGCTGAGGGGTCAGACTTGGATAGGGTTGTCCGACCCCTCGGCTGGGGTCGTAAGGGTATTTTTTGTGCGTCATTGCTTTGAAAAGTTTAGAGTTTATAACCAATAAATGAATATTGTGAATTATGGGAAATGAGGTAAAGGTATGGAATAAAGTGATGTCTGCAGCGATGGATATGCCCTATACTACAGTTAATCGGGAGCAATTTTTGAGAAAGGAACTGCAGCATTATTGCTCGCCAAAAGATCTGAAAAGAGCCATTAAAAACCCTGTAGACGTTCTTACAATAGAGCAAATTGATAACTTAGCTAAGGCATGCATTAATAATCATCTTTGGAAGGTATCTACTTTATCATTCTTCATGGGTTTACCTGGCGGATGGGCTTTAGCAGGAACCATTCCTACTGATGTTGCCCAATATTTTTCGCATACACTGGCAATAGCTCAAAAGCTGGCCTATCTCTATGGCTTTCCCGATTTGAGAGATGAAAATGGGAAATTGACAGAGACATCTCAGGATCTGTTGACACTATTTGTTGGTGTGATGATGGGTGTGGGCGTTGCTAATAATGCACTCAAGCAAGCGTCTCAAGCTTTTGCCATCCAAGTGGCAAAAAGACTACCCCAAAAGGCTTTGACCAAAACTGCGTGGTATCCTGTAATTAAGCAAGTGGCTAAGATGTTGGGTGTCAAACTGACTAAAGATACCTTTTCAAAAACTGTGAGTAAGGCCATACCTTTTTTGGGTGGTGTGCTTTCTGGTTCGCTCACTGCTATGACTTTTAAGCCTGCTGCTTTGCGTTTTCAGAGAAAACTGAGGGAGCAAATGTACCTTATTCATCATTCAGAGGGTGATGAGGACGATTACGATGAGGCTATTTATACTGAGATCATAGAGTAGGTGAAGAGAACCCTCTCGGATCCACAAATTAAAGCATAAAGGGCTGACTCCAGAAGTTGGAATCAGCCCTTATCTTTTGCCAACAATAAACAACTTCTCCAGACATTAATGGAAAGGAATAATGACATCCGGAATTATGGTGGGTCGTCCGATTTGTCTAACCTGTCCGACTCGTCCGACAAGAGACCCCATCGTTATCCGCTTGTGGCACACGTGTGAATAGGGCTTCTTAGATTTTTTGTACCTTTGTGATTGTAGGTAATACAATTTTTGATGATGTGATGTAAGCTATGAGACTTCCCGACCCTTTTTTACCGATTGTAGATGTTCCTAAGGCGTATGCTAAGAAGTATGCCAAGGAGACTTGTCTCTTGACTCGTAACCCCCTCTCTGGGAGTTGGGACGAGATGACGTGGGCTCAGTTTGGGAGCATTGTGCAGAGGATAGCAGTGTCGATGGTCCACACTGGAGTGGAGCGTGGCGACCGTATTGCTATCTTTTCGGAGAATTCAGAGCTATTTCTAGCCACCTATCTAGCCTCCTTTGAGGTGGGGAGTATTGCGATCCCTTTTTATGCCTCTAGTTCTGCCACCCAAGTGCGTATGATGCTGGAGCATAGTGAGACACACCTCCTCTTTGTGGGCGAACAGGCTCAGTATCTTGCTGCTATTGAGGCGATATCAGGGATGGAGCAAAAGGTGCAATTGGTACTCTTTGATCGTGCGATTGAACGAATAGGGGAGGATAAGGAGTCGCTATATATTGAGGACTTCCTACGCATCGCTGAGGGTCAAGGGCTGGAGGTAGAGTTGGAGAAGCGTCGAGAGCTGTGGGACCTTGATGATACGGCACTTATCCTCTATACGAGTGGTACCAGTGGGGTGCCTAAGGGGGTGCAGATCAGTTTCCGCAGTGTACAGTGGGCGATCACACAGCACAGCATTGAGATTGAGGAGATTAAGCCAGGCAAGGTTAGTATGAACTTCCTGCCCATGACTCATATCTTCGAAGCCATGTGGTGCTGCCTTTGCCTCTCCATGCGGGTGAAGATAGCCATTAATCGCAATCCAAAGAAGATCCTAGATAGTTTGGCTGAGGTGCGTCCGCACTATATGTGCAATGTACCTCGCTTTTGGGAGAAGGTTTATGTGGGTGTCTATGAAAAGATGCAGAGCTTCCCTCCACTGCTCAAGAAGATTGCCGATGAGTCGCTGAGGGTGAGTCGGAAGTTCCACTTTGAGTATCGGGCAAAGGGGAGGAAGCCACCTTTCTGGCTCAAGCTACAATATGGCTTTTACTCTATGATTCTATTGAATAGAGTAAAGAAAAAAGTGGGGGTAGAGCGAGGGCTCGTTTTCCCTACTGCTGGTGCTGCTTTAGCCGATAAGGTACAAGCCTTCTTGCTCAGCATCGGGGTGCCGATTGTCTATGGTTATGGTCTTACTGAGACGACTGCCACGGTCACTTATTGCCACATGGATGGCTTTGAATTTGGCTCTATTGGTCGCCCGCTAGGTGGTGTGGAGGTGAAGATTGATGAACAAGCCGGCGGAGAGATACTGGTAAAGGGTGATACCGTCACCAAGGGTTACTATAAGGCACCAGAAGCGAATGCTGAGGCGTTTACTAGTGATGGCTGGTTCCGTACGGGCGACCTCGGCTCTATGGACTCTGAGGGGAATCTCTTCTTTAAGGAGCGGGCTAAGGATCTCTTTAAGACGGCGAATGGAAAGTATATTGCCCCTAACGTGATTGAAAACCTACTCACCTCAGATGCCTTTATTGAGCAGGCGGTAGTGATTGCCGATGGTCGTAGCTTTGTGAGTGCCTTGATCTACCCATCGTGGTCGTTAGTGATTGAGGAGCTCAAGAAGAGAGGGGTGGAGAATATCCCAGAGAAGCTTGAAGCACTTTCAAAGCTCCCTGAGGTGCACTCGCTATTGGAGAAGCGGATTGATCTTCAACTCGCAGAGTTGGCTTCGTTTGAGAAGGTGAAGAAGTTTTACCTCCTTACAGAGCCGATGTCAATAGACAATGGTATGCTCACTAATAGTCTGAAGACCAAGAGATTAGTAGTGGAGAAGTATTATGAGGAGGCGATTCGTGACCTCTACTCATATCATCAGTTGCCCGACCTTACGAAGTGATGAGGAAGCTGAGGATAGAGGAGATGGGCCGTATCAGCCCTCAGGAGTATGCCAAGGCTGGGAAGCGACCGATTGTGGTGGTACTGGATAATATCCGGAGTATGCACAACGTGGGGGCTATCTTTCGCACGGCGGATGCTCTAAGGCTAGAGGGACTTTATCTCTGTGGTATTACTGGTCAACCACCTCACTCTGAGATACATAAGAGTGCCCTCGGGGCTGAGGAGGTGGTCGATTGGTGGCACTTTGATCGGACGCAGGAGGCAATCCAGCTCCTAAGAGATAAGGGCTATACTATTTGGTCGCTTGAGCAGGCGGAAGGCTCTGTGAAGCTACCCAACCTCAAGGAACATCTAGGCAAGAGCCAACCCATTGCCATTGTGCTAGGAAATGAGGTGGATGGCGTGGACCAAGAGGTGATTGACCTCTCGGATGGAGTGGTGGAGATAGAGCAATACGGCACTAAGCACTCGATGAACGTCAGTGTCGCCGGGGGGATTGTGATGTGGTATCTAAGTGAATTGAGGGAGATAGAGTAAATGACCATGAAGGAGCTATCGGTAGTAGTGGTGGCAGGTGGCAGTGGCAGAAGAATGGGTACGGAGCTACCTAAGCAATATCTGATGCTCAAGGATCAACCGATCATTATCTGGACGCTCCTCAATATCTTTGAGGCAACTCAGGATTGGGTGGATTGCGAATTGATTTTGGTACGACCCAGCGGTGACCAGGCTTATGTGGAGGAGCTACTCCGTAGTTACCTTCCGAGTTCTATACAGGTTAAGATCGCCGATGGGGGTAAGGAACGTGCCGATAGTGTTCAGAATGGTTTGGCACTCGCCACTGGGCGGTATGTGATGATTCACGATGGGGTACGTCCGTTTGTCACGCGTGCAATGTTACAACGCCTTTGGAGTGCACGGCAATCTAAGGCGGTGATTCCTGCCATTCTCCCGACCGACTCTATCCGTTTAGTGCAACACGATGGGGCAAATCAGGCCATAGACCGAAGTACCATCCGACTAGTACAGACACCTCAACTATTTGATAGAGAGGTGCTTGTGAGGTCTTATCAAGCCTTTAATGAACAGCCAGACCCTACTTGTACTGATGACGCGAGCATTGTGGAGAGGTATGGTGGGCTGAATACGACGATAGTAGAGGGGGAGGAACAGAATATTAAGCTCACCACACCTAAGGATAGGGTGTTGGCGGAGTGGATTATGGAGGAGAGAGTCAGCAATGAATGATATCCTGAAGCGCGATGTGACCTTTCTAAGAGGGGTTGGGGAGCGAAAAGCTGCCACCCTAAAGAAGGAGTTGGAAGTGGAGACGTGGGGGGACCTGCTCTACTACTTCCCTTATCGCCACGTGGATAGGACACGCATCTATACCACCAATGAACTGATTGATGGGATGCCTTATGTGCAACTGCAAGGGGAGATCATCGGTTTTGTGGAGGAGGGAAGAGGTGCTAAGAAGCGTTTGAAGGCTTACTTCAAGGATGCTGCCGGGGTCATTGAATTGGTTTGGTTTAATGGAGCTAGTTATATCCTTAGGTCGCTTAAGGTCAATACGCCCTATACGATCTTTGGGAAACCCAATAAGTTTGGCGATACCTTTAGCATACCACACCCCGAGGTGGAGCCCGCAAAGGGGCCTTTGAGCTCGGTGGGAAAGCTCTACCCGATGTATTCTGCTACGGAGCGTATGAAGCGCTTTGGTCTCAATTCGAGGAATATCAGTGAGCTACAGAAGTATATCCTTATGGAGGTGCATGGGAGGTTGGAGGAGACCTTGCCGCAATATATTGTGCAGGGGTACCAGATGCTCTCTATAGAGGAGGCACTGAGTATGATTCATTTCCCTACTTCGCCCCGTATGCTTCAGCGAGCACAGGCACGGCTCAAGATGGAGGAGCTCTTTTATCTTACACTGAGGATGCAGTACCTGCACCGTGAACGTAAGGAGGAGACGGTTGGACTGGTAGTGACTCCCAAGGCCGATGGGCACTTGACGAGGTTTAAGAGGGAAGGACTGAAGTTTCAACTCACAGGTGCTCAAGAGCGGGTGGTAGGTGAACTTCTGGCCGATATGGCGTCGGGTCAGCAGATGAATCGTCTGGTGCAAGGGGATGTGGGAAGTGGTAAGACGGTGGTTGCACTTCTCTCGATGTTGGCCGCGATGGATAGTGGCTATCAAGTTTGTATGATGGCACCGACGGAGATCCTAGCACAGCAGCACTTTAAGTCAATCTCCAATATGCTGGCGTCGCAAAAGGATATAAGGATGGCTCTGCTGACAGGTTCGATGAAGCAGAAAGAGCGAAAGCCTCTGCTAGAAGCCCTTGCCAATGGCGAGATAGATATCCTTGTGGGCACTCATATTTTGACTCAGGAGTATGTACAATTTCATAACCTTGGTCTTGCAGTCATTGATGAGCAGCATCGCTTTGGGGTTTATCAGAGGAGTGTTCTTTGGGAGAAGAGTCGACACCTGAATCCGCATATCTTGATTATGTCGGCGACACCGATCCCTCGTACCTTGGCGATGACGCTCTATGGCGATTTGGATGTCTCTATTATCAATGAGCTACCGCCTGGGCGTACACCGATTATCACGAAGCACGCTTATACGCATCAGATGGCGGACGTCAATCAATTTATCTTCCAGCAACTCTCGGAGGGGCGACAATGTTATATTGTCTTCCCATTGATTGAGGAGAGTGAGAAGGTGGATTTGATGAGTCTGGAGGAGGGATATGAGCAGTTTAAGCACGCCTTTCCGGCACATAAGGTAGGAATGGTTCACGGCAAACTAAAGCCAGAGGTGAAGGAGGAGGAGATGCGGAAGTTTGCTAGCGGGGAGACAAATATCTTGGTCGCTACAACGGTAATTGAGGTGGGGGTGGATGTACCGAATGCTACGGTGATGGTGATAACGAGTGCGGAGCGGTTTGGGCTTTCTCAGCTCCATCAGCTACGAGGTCGTGTGGGGCGAGGAAGCCATCAGAGCTATTGTATCTTGGTAAGTGGTGACTCGATTGGGGAAACATCGTTGCAGCGGATTCAGATTATGTGCCAGAGTACGGACGGCTTTTACTTGGCGGAGCAGGACTTAAAAATCAGGGGACATGGTGATATGGAGGGGACACGCCAGAGTGGGGTAGGGCTCGACTTACGTATCGCGGATCTGTCGGAGGACGGTAGGTATGTGCAGTTTTGTAGCAACTTGGTCGGACATATCCTTAAGGAGGATCCGGAGCTTCGGTTGGATAAAAACCGCCTGCTAAGGCTGCGTTTGGATAAGATGCTAGTGAATGAAAAGGATTGGGGATTGATTAGCTAATGAATAAGAAGTACGATATTATTGTAGTGGGAGCAGGGCATGCTGGCTGTGAGGCAGCACGTGCTGCGGCACTACTGGGCTCGGAGGTGCTGCTCATCACTATGGATATGGAGCGGATAGCACAGATGAGTTGCAATCCTGCAGTGGGCGGCATTGCGAAGGGACAGATTGTGCGTGAGATTGATGCTCTTGGGGGATTTATGGGAATGGTGACCGATAGAAGCACGATTCAATTTAGGATGCTTAATCGGAGCAAAGGACCAGCGATGTGGAGCCCACGTGCCCAAACCGATCGGAAGTTATTCTCGCGGCTATGGAGGGAGGAGCTAGAACAGACTCCGCATCTTTCTTTTTGGCAAGATAGCGTGGAGCGGCTATTGATTGAGGATGGGGTACTAAAAGGGGTACAAACTCATCTTGGGGCAAAGTTTATGGCACCAAAGGTGATTTTGGCTAATGGCACATTCCTCAATGGCGTTATGCACTTCGGGGAGGTACAGATTAAAGGCGGACGTATTGCCGAACCAGCTGCCTATGGACTTACGGAGCAGTTGCTTTCGCTTGGCTTTAAGACGGATCGCATGAAGACGGGTACGCCGATGCGTATCGACGGCACCACGGTTGATTATTCCCTTTGTCAGGAACAGGCAGGTGATGAGGGGTGGTATCACTTTAGCTATGACACCAATTGCTCTAATAAGGATTTGCCACAAAGCTCTTGCTACATCACTTACACCAACGAGGAGGCACATCAAATTCTTCGTGACCACCTTGATGAGGCTCCGCTTTATAATGGACAGATAGTTTCAATAGGGCCACGATATTGTCCAAGCATTGAGACCAAGATCGTCACCTTCGCGGAGCGCGACCATCATCAGATATTTATTGAGCCAGAGGGGGTAGATACCAATGAGTGCTACCTCAATGGCTTTAGTAGTTCGATGCCGTATGAGGTGCAAGAAGAGGCGATCAGAAAGATACCTGCCTTGCGGAATGTACATATTCTAAGACCTGGTTACGCCATTGAATACGACTTCTTTGACCCGACTCAGTTGCACCATACCATGGAGACGAAACTAGTAAAGGGACTTTACTTCGCCGGACAAATCAATGGCACTACGGGTTATGAAGAGGCGGCAGGACAAGGTCTAGTCGCTGGCATCAATGCCCACTTGTCGTTCCACGTGGAACAGCCTTTTGTCCTCACTAGAGAGCAGGCATATATCGGCGTGATGATAGATGACTTGGTGACGAAAGGGGTAGATGAGCCTTACCGAATGTTTACTAGTCGTGCCGAGTATCGGATACTCTTGCGTCAGGATAATGCGGATGAGCGACTCACTGAGTTGGGGTATGAGATAGGATTGGTAGGCGAGCATCAGCTGAAGCGATACCAAGATAAAAAGCGACAGGAGACGGAGCTTCGCAAGCTTACAGAGGAGGTGTCGCTCGAACCTACTCCTGAAGTGAATGAGTGGCTGACCTCCATTGGGAGCCAGCCCATACAACGTAAGGTAAGGCTTAAAGAATTGATTGTTCGTCCTGGCATCACCTACGAGAGCCTTCGCGAGGTTTGTGACGGGGTCAATCGCTTCTACCTTCAGAAAGAGAATGCCGAGGAGGTGGTGGAGTCTGTGGAGATTCGATATAAGTATGATGGCTATATCAAGCGGGAGCAACAATTGGCGGATAAAGCCAAACGTCTAGAGGGCATCAACATTGAGGGAAGGTTCGACTATCCCTCTATCAATAGTCTCTCTATAGAGGCACGGCAAAAGCTTGATAAGATACAGCCTTCTACGATAGGGCAAGCCTCACGAATTCCAGGCATCTCTCCCTCGGACATTAATATTCTGCTCACTCTAATCGGCAGATAGTTTCACGTGGAACATACTCATGCTACTGACCAAGTCTGAAATAGAGGAGAGTATAAGTATCATTCCCGAGCTTCCTGGCTGCTATACCTACCGTGATGCAGAGGGGGTAGTGCTCTATATCGGGAAGGCAAAAAACCTCCGCAAGAGGATCGCTTCATACTTCCAGAAGAAGCATCCGGAACGTAAGGTGCGTGCCCTATTACGCTCCTTTGAGACGATAGAGTATGTGGTGGTAGATAGCGAGCTCGATGCCCTTCTGTTGGAAAATAATCTGATCAAGCAGTATCAGCCGCAGTACAATGTGCTTCTAAAAGATGGCGATGCCTACCCATATATCTGCGTGAAAGCAGAGGAGTTTCCTCGGATCTTTGTCACCTTTAAGTATATAAAGGATGGGAGTCGGTACTTCGGTCCTTACCCTTCAAAAGGGATGGCGTGGACCTTGGTCAATCTCTTCAAGCGTATTTATAAGCTCCGCACCTGCGCCTTGCGTCTCAGCGAGGAGGGGATAGAGAAGGGGAAGTTCCGTGTCTGCCTTAAGTGCCATATCAATAGATGCAACGCCCCTTGTGAGGGGTACATCACGAAGGCAGAGTACGATGAACAAATAGCTCAGGCGATAGAGATATTGAGGGGCAATGTCTCGGGTGTGAAGAAGCTACTCAATGAGAAGATGGTTGAGGCGAGTGCCGAGCTCGACTTTGAGCGAGCACTGGAGATACAAAGGGTGATAACCGATGTTTCCAACTACCAAGCCAAGAGCACCATCATCAGTAATGTAATAGGTAATGCATTGGTAGTGAGCAGTTTATCCGATATAGATGCCCATTATATCAACTACCTAGAGATACATGATGGCAGTATCATTGCTGGTCGTACCTTAGAGTTTAAGCGGCGTTTGATTGAGGATGAAGAGGAGGAGAGCGACTTCCTATCCTCGGCGCTCATCGAGTTGCTTAGTCGTACTCACTACGATATCCAGGAGCTGATACTCGAGGAGGCACCCACCTTCGGCGACTTTTCGCACTACACCATCACCCATCCCAAGCGTGGGGAGAAGCGAAAGGTGCTTGACCTCAGTCTGCAGAACGTGACCCAGTATATGCGAGACAAGCACAAGCAAGCAGAGAAGATGAATCCCGAGCAGCGTAATACTCAGATCTTGCGTGAGCTAATGAACGCTGTGGGTTTGCCCAAACTGCCCTACCATGTGGAAAGCTTCGATAACTCCAATATACAAGGGAGCGACCCAGTGGCTAGTTGCATTGTATTTAAGGGTGCCAAGCCAAGTAAAAAGGATTATCGCCTCTATAAGATAAAGGGCGTTTCTGGTCCCGACGACTACGCCTCTATGCACGAGGTGGTGACTCGGCGGTACCAGAGGATAAAGGAAGAGGGTGGGGAGCTACCCGACCTCATCATTACCGATGGCGGTAAAGGACAAATGGGTGTGGTGAAAGCGGCACTCCAAGAGGTGGGCGTAGAGATCCCAGTGATGGGGCTCGCCAAAGACGATAAGCACAATACCAATCAGGTGCTATACGGAGATCCCCCTCAAGTCGTCGGCATTATGCAGCGGAGCCAAGTCTTCTATCTCCTAGAGCGCATACAAAATGAGGTGCACCGTTTTGCCATCAACTTCCACCGAAAGCTCCGTAGTCAGCGACAAACCCACTCCGAATTGGACGAGATCCCAGGTATCGGTCCGGTGAATAAGCAGAAGCTGATCAAGGAGTTTAAGAGTGTCAAGAACATCAAAGAGGCCTCCCTCGAGGCACTCCAAGCCTCTATTGGCAAAGTAAAAGGGGAGACCGTATATCAACATTTCAATAGCAACGACAGATGAAGGTAGTGATACAAAGAGTGACGCACGCCAAAGTAGAGGTGCGAGGGTCGCTCATCAGCGAGATCGGCAAAGGAATGCTCATCCTCCACGGCGTAGAGGTAGGCGATAGTGAGGAAGACCTAGAGTATATCCTCAAGAAGACCCTCAACCTCCGCATCTTCGACGATGCCAATGGGGTGATGAATGAGAGCATATTGCAGCAAGAGGGCGAGATCCTATGCGTCTCCCAATTCACTCTACTAGCCGATACCCGAAAGGGCAATCGACCCAGCTACATCAAGGCAGAGCGACCAGAGCTATCCTCCCCAATGTATGATAAATATTGCCAACGGCTATCCGACAATTTGGGTAAACCAGTTCAAAAAGGTATCTTTGGGGAAGATATGCAGGTGACCTTACAGAATGATGGTCCTGTTACCATTGTAATAGACAGTAGAAATAGATGAATAGCCCGACACTAAAGGAGCTACAATCCACTGTGGACGAATGGATTAAGACGTATGGCGTTCGTTACTTCGACCCCCTCACCAATATGGCGATCCTCACCGAAGAGGTGGGGGAGGTGGCTAGGGTAATGGCACGCCTTTATGGCGAACAGAGCCAGAAACCAGGCGAGGAGATCACACAAGAGCACCTTGCTGATGAGTTGGCCGACCTTCTTTGGGTGCTCACCTGTATTGCTAATCAGACAGGTTGCGACCTCACAGAGGCGTTTCAGAAGAATATCCAGAAGAAGAGCCAACGCGATAGAGATAGACATATTAATAACAACAAGCTATATAAATAAAGGTTATGACATTAGAAAATCAACAGCCACACAAGCATGTAGGTAAGAGCAAGTTTGAAGAGGCTTTTTCAGTTTTCGCACCTGTGCAGACAGTGGAAGAGATCCAGTCCGAGATTAAGAAGCTGATCGATACCCACTACGATGCACTCAATAATCACGATACCATCAGCTTCCTCCACAGCACCATCGATCTCACCTCCTTGGGCTCTGAGGATAATACTGATCAGATATACAACTTCGTCAAGAGTGTCAACGACCTCGACGATACCAATCCTACCATTCCTCCCGTAGCAAGTATCTGCGTTTACCCCAACTTTGCCAAGACGGTCAAGGAGACCCTAATGGTCGAAGATGTGCACGTCTGCTGTGTATCGGGAGGCTTCCCTAGCTCGCAGACCTTCCAAGAGATCAAGGTGGCAGAGACCTCCCTCGCCCTTGCCGATGGCGCCGATGAGATAGATATTGTGCTGCATATTGGCAACTTCCTCAGTGGCGACTACCAAGCCGTTACAGACGAGATAGAAGAGCTTCGGGACGTCACCAAGGGCAAGGTGCTCAAGGTGATCCTAGAGACAGGTGCTCTTAAGACCCCTGAGAGCATTCAGAGGGCAAGCATACTAGCACTATTCTCAGAGGCCGACTTCATCAAGACCTCTACTGGAAAGGGTTACCCCGGAGCATCGCTAGAGGCCGCCTATGTCATGTGCCAAGTGCTCAAGCAGTACTACGATAAGTATGGCGTCCGAAAAGGCTTCAAAGTCTCTGGCGGAGTCCGTACTACCGAAGATGCCATTAAGTACCTTTGCATCGTCAAAGGCATACTAGGCGATGAGTGGATGACCAATAAGCTCTTCCGCATCGGAGCCAGCTCCCTAGAGGGCGATCTGCTCAAGCACTTGAAGTAAACGAGCCATCCCCTATGCCTCTACGAGAATGTTGCACGAAGAATGAGATGCAAGGCGCTGAGGGTGAGGGCGCTGGGAGCGTACTCTCGTACGTGACCGAGCCCGAATCCCGAAAGCAACGCCGCAGATCGCCTTCGTGCAACAGTCTCCTACAGCTACCACCGCTCACCTTTCCCCGCCAGCTCACGATAGAGCTGCCCTATAGTAAGAGCGTAGCTGCTAGGCAGATACTAAGACATTATCTCAAGCACCAGTCGCTTTCCGACCTTATCGGTTCGGGAGTGACTGGTGCTTTTTTTTGTGACGACCTCAAGGTGCTTTACCGTGCTGTGGAGCAATTGGCTAAGCGTCAAGGCAGCTCCTCGTGCAAAGTCGATTGTGGAGAGAGTGGCACTGCCATTCGCTTCTTAATCATCGCCTCACTTTTTGAGCCAGGAGACACCCAACTTGTAGGTTCGCCACGATTGATAGAGAGAATTAAGCGAGATGACCTCCAGTTTATCACCCAACTAGGTGGCGACTACCAATGGTTGTCCGAAGAAAGCACCCTTATTATTGTCCCTCCAAAAGAGGTGCACGACACCACCCTTACCAATCGCTGGAGCAGTAGCCAGTACCTCAGTGCTATTGAGCTCTGCAACGAAGCTTACGGCACAAAGATAGCCTACCACTTTTCCCCTGATAGCCCCTCCTACTCCTACCTCCAACTGACCCAATCAGTCATTTCAAAAGGGGACAAATACCCACTAGAGCGGGATTGGAGTGCCGCCTCCTTTTGGTATCAGTTGCTCGCCACCAACCCTCAGGTAGAGCAGATAGTCTTCCCTCGATTGAACCTTGATAGCGTCCAACCCGATAGAGCTGTGGCCGATTTGTACCGCACCTTTGGTATAGAGACTAAAGAAAGCAACGAAGGCGTGCAGATAACTCGGGTAGGGGATTGCCATGCCCAACGGATAGAGATGGACCTCTCCCAAAACCTCGACCTCTTTCTACCCATCGCCCTTACCGCTGTAGCATTGGATAGCCCCTTTGAAATCACTGGGATACACCTATTGAGGAATAAAGAGAGCGATCGCATCGCCTCTCTAATCGAAAATATCCAACCCTATGGTGTGACTGGCATTGAGCTTACAGAGGATCGCATTGCGTGGAGTGGCACACGAACTCCTGGGGCAAAAGAGGTGTCTATTCACCCACATAACGACCACCGAGTAGCAATGGCTTTCGGGATATGGGGAAGTAACCAGAGCGAGATCCAGACAACCATCCTCACCCCCGACGTAGTCCACAAAAGCTATCCCTCCTTTTTCGATGACCTGCTCCGCTACCGCAATGACCTCTGAACACTAGGAGGTGGTGCCTTTATCGGACAGGTCGGACGAGTCGGACGAGTCAGACAAGTCGGACAAGTCAGACGGGCTA
Source organism: Porphyromonas somerae (assembly GCF_022845615.1). Classification (NCBI taxonomy): domain Bacteria; kingdom Pseudomonadati; phylum Bacteroidota; class Bacteroidia; order Bacteroidales; family Porphyromonadaceae; genus Porphyromonas; species Porphyromonas somerae. The sequence continues at coordinate 2,483,374 of NZ_AP025559.1, forward strand.
GCTAAACATGGTCATCGGGCTTTGCCCTCGACCTGTGCCTATTTAAGAGGGACCTCTGCCGAGGTCCTTTTTTTGTGGCACCTTTATCGGATAGGTCGGGCGGGGATTGGAGCACCCGAAGGGTGCCATTCAGCTAGCCCCCGGTCAAGGCAAGTAGTGCCGAAGACCGGCGGGTTAGAGGCACCCCAATCCAACGACCCTTGTGGTCGCACAAGCCTATCCAAGTGCGACCACAAGGGTCGATTATATATGCTGTATCCTTTTCCCGCCGGTCGTTCGGGGGCTTCTGCCCCCTCCGACACGGGGGCTATCTGAGTGGCACCCTTGCGGGTGCTGATGGGGCACCACCTATTTGAGAAAAACCCCGAAGGGGTTTCATGGTGTATTAACCCAAGCTTCCCCCTGAAGGGGAGCGTAAGCGAGCCTGAAGGTGAAGCTTGGGAAGCAAAGTTACCAAAACCTCACTACCCCGAAGGGGTTGCATATACACGTTGGCGTGTGGATATCATAGTGAAAAGGGGGTAAAAGTTGAGTTGCAACTAAGCAATCGCCGAGATGCAACTAAGCAAATGGCGAGTTGCAACAAAGCAAATGCTTAGTTGCAACTAAACTTTTGGCGAGACCCAGTCGCCGTTTTTTTGGTAGGATCAATAGGCGGTGCCCATGAGCCATAACCTTTCCCGCCGGTCGTTCGGGGGCTTCTGCCCCCTCCGACATGGGGGCTATCTGAATGGCACCCTTGCGGGTGCTGATGGGGGATTGCTTTATCGGACGTGTCTGAGTGTCCTCTCCTGAAATAGTAGACACACAAACCATGCGAAAATATGGCAGAAAAGAATCGCAAGAGTAAAAAGAGAGAAGCATATGATGATGCTTTTAAGGTCAAGGTGATACGTGAATACCTAGACACAGGAGAGAACATTAGTAGCCTTGCTACAAGATTTAACATTTCAGTTTCGGCATTGTACTCTTGGTTGAGTAACTTTGGCATAGAAACATCACCAACTAATATTCTTAGTAGCATGAGTAAGAGTAATGTCGATTTAATCAAAGAGATCGCTGAACTGAAGCGAGCACTGGAAAAGTCGAAGCTAGAGACTTGGGAGGCGCAAGTGGATGCTTTAGCCCATAAGAAGCTGCTTGAGCACATGGAGAATAAGTACCAGATAAGCGTAAAAAAAAAGACAAATTCTCAGTGATTGCCGAGCTAAAAGACAAAACACTAGGGGAAAGGTGCATTGGTATTAGCCGACTTTGTGGCTTTTTTGGGGTAAGCAGAGGTGGCTTTTACAAGTATATTCCCTCTGAGATTGATCTTGGTCTCAAAGCCAGTGCAGTCCTGTACAGATGCCGTTATATTAGAGAGAGTTTACCTAAAGCTGGCACTGAAACTCTTCTGAGTCTCTGCAACGAATATTTCGCTGAAGAGTTCACGATAAGCAGAGACTGGCTTTATGATTTGCTTAGGGCGAATGATATGCTACTAACTAGGAAACGTCATATTCGACCACCACGTACCACGAATGGTATTGTTGATCACGAATTTGACGATCACCTTAATACTATTCCCAAATACATTCCGACTGACCACTGTAGACTAGCGGTCTCAGATATTACCTACATTAAATGCAAAGAGGGGTTTGTGTACCTTTCTCTCACGATGGACGGTTATAGTCGGATAATTACAGGATATAGTCTTCAGCAGACTTTATCACGAGAAGGACCACTTGATGCACTTACACAGAGTGTTGAGTTTTACAAGAAGTACAATTATGACGTTAATGGGCTCATCTTTCATAGCGATAGAGGGTGCCAGTACGTATCCAAAGAAATGACAAGCTACGAAGCAAAACTTGGAATGATAACGAGTGTCACACAAACAGGAGACCCCCTCCACAATGCTATGGCAGAGAGACTAAATGGAACCATTAAAAATGATTGGCTATACGACTATGAAGCTATGACTTTTGAAGAAACAAAAGAGGCGATAGATAAGGTGATCCAGCTCTACAATAATGTCCGTCCTCATCGCTCCTTAGGGATGAGAACGCCCATGCAGACGTTGGATCCTAGCCATCAGAATCCACTCGTCAAAAACGAGGGCTTTGCTTGATTATATGACGCACGAGCTGGCTGCCCCCTATGAAGGGGGGCGCCGCTCGTGTTTATCGCCCGTCATCTGTGCAATTATTTGTATATTTGTGTACACTTTCAGGAATAGAGGACACGAAGTGTGTACACTTTTAGGAATAACAAATAACCAGTGTATACAATAACAGGAATACTTAACCACGTGTATACTATTTTCAGGAATACCATAGAGTGTCCTTTCTTTTCTTGTAACAAGCTCATATTCCGTATGCGTGCGGAATGGATTCCGCAGGGCTACGGAATACGTTCCGCACGCATACGGAATATGGGGGCGATGTGGTGTGGTATTCCTGAAAGTGTACACACTCCGTGTCCTCTATTCCTGAAATAGTAGACAGTCCGTGCAACAGCCTCCTTCATGGAAAGACCTCCTCTAATGCGTAACCCCTGATATCCCACCGAATTAACATTCGGATCATAAAACTCTTCATTACCCTTTCTCCTTACATTTAATCAGTTTATAGTGCCAGTTTTCAATAACAACTATCCAATAATTAAATGTTAAGTAATACACGACTTTGTATTGTATATAAATTTATTGCTATCTTTGTGCACTGGCATGCAGTTTAATGTGCTATGAGTAACGAATTATTCGTTTAAAAGAGTTTGTATCGTACATTCTCAAGAGATATTATTATGAAGAGAAGTAAAGTTTTATTATTGCTTTTGTGTTTGGCTGGAGCCTTAGCGTTTAACCCCAAGGCTTACGGGCAGAAAGTGGCACTTAAGAGCAACCTTGCCCACTGGGCATTGATGGGCTCTCCTAATGCAGGAGTAGAATTTGCCTTGAGTCCTAAGTGGACACTAGATGTTGATGGCGGTCTCAATCTATGGAAGTTCAGCGAGCCGCGCGAATTTCGTCATTGGGTAGTTCAGCCCGAGCTCCGCTATTGGTTTTGTGAATCTTTCAATCAGACCTTCATTGGGCTTCACGGCCATGTAGGTCAGGCAAATGTTGGCGGGTGGAATATCCCCATTGGTCGCCTCGATAGGTTCAAAGACCACCGTTACGAAGGCACCTTCTATGGTGCGGGCATCAGCGTCGGCCATCAGTTTGTCCTCTCACCCCTGATGAATATTGAGCTTTCAGTAGGAGGAGGATGGGCACGCATCGACTACCGGAAGTTCGACTGCGCCACCTGTGGTCGACAGATATCTGACGGTAAGTACGATTACTTTGGCGTCACCCGTGCGACTCTTTCACTTCTATTCTTCCTTAAATAAAAGACTCTGATGATGAAAAATAACTTGAACATACGTCTCGGTTTTGCACTGGCACTACTCACCCTCGCTTGCACTGCAGCTGCCCAGGGCTTGAGTGGACAGATGACCCCCACCCACTCCCTCTATACACGTGAGGGCGACAAGGTGGCAATTGCTGTGGACTTTGATCTCGGTAAGAGCAAAGTCAGGGCCAACGACTTTTATCTCGTTACCCCACAGCTAGTAAGTAATGTTGATGCCAATAAGGTGTGCCAGCTCCCTCCATTTATGGTAGCCGGCAAAACCCGTGCAACCATTCTAGAGCGCAATGAGCGCTACGGCAACCAGCCCGATTATATGGAGGCCAACCCCCACATCGTGGTGCGCAATAACGGTCTCGCACAGATCTACAACTACTCAGCCCAGGTGCCTTTTGAGCCTTGGATGATGGATGCTCACCTCGAGCTCATCGAGTGGGCGAGTGGCTGTGCTGCTTGTGATAAAGGGATGACCACCACACAGTTGGCAGAGCGGATCCTACGCGAGCCCAAGTTCCAGTTGGCGTACGTCTCCCCAAAGGTTGAGGAGCTCAAGGTACGCTCCGATAAGTACACCGCTACCATTGGCTTCCCAGTCAATAGCGATGTGATCAAGGCTCCTTTCGGCAATAATAAAGAGGTCCTCAGCGAGGTGGATGCCAAGGTGGTAGAGATCCTCAATAATAAAGACCTCAATACCTCCAAGATCGAGATTGTCGGCTTCGCCTCTCCAGAGGCCTCTGCAGCCTACAATAAGCGACTCGCTGAGAAGCGTGCCGCTGCCTTTGCGGGTTATCTCTCCTCCCGCTATGCGGTCGATGCTCGCCACTTCACCTCTCAGGGCTATGGTGAGGATTGGAATAGAGCCGAGGAGCTAATCCGTGAGAATAGCATTGGTCTAGCCGATGCTACACGCCAGCAGGTGCTAGATATCATTCAGTCCACTCCCGATGTCGATGCCCGTGATGCCAAGATCAAGGCGATCGATGGTGGGGTCACCTACAAAAGACTCCTCACCGAGGTGTGGCCAAAGATCCGCCGTACCGAGTACACTATTAGCTACTCCGTACGCCCCTTCAACGTAGAGGAGGCAAAGCAACTGATCAAGACCAATCCAAAGCTACTCTCTCTCAACGAGATGTACCTCGTAGCCAAGAGCTACGACCCTAGCTCCGAGGAGTACAAGCAGGTCTTTGATATCGCTAGCCGTCTCTACCCCAATGAGCCTGAGGCACTGATCAATTCAGCGGCTGCAGAGCTAGAGGTAGGAAGCTACGCACGTGCCCTCAAGGTGCTCCCCTCTTTGGGTAACCGTCCTGAGGCACTCAACAACCTAGGTGTCGCCACTGCCCTCGCAGGCAATAGAGAGCAGGCACGCACCCTACTAGAGCAGGCGGCCTCTCTTGGCTCAGAAGAGGCTAAGCACAACCTCTCCGAACTGGGCTTTTAATAACGAATCATAATTCGAGAAATAATAAGTAATATATAATTGTTTAATCAACTAAGAAAAAGCATGAAAAAGATTTCAACACTTCTTCTTACAGGTGCTACCGTTTTCGGTCTAGCTGCTTGTAACAATGAAAAGGGATTTACCCCTGACGAGGGTACTGTTGCTGGTAATACCAGTGCTCGTGTATCTGTAAGCATCGCTACCCCATCTAGCCTTAAGGCACAGCCACAAACTGATGAGGTTGGTCGTGACGCTGAGAGCCAGATCAAAACGATGCACCTTGTAGGCTTCGCAACTAAGGACTGGAATCCATCAGCAGTTGATGGTGATGGTTTCTGGAAAGCTGCTAATGGCAATTATACCATCGCTCCATTTGAGGTGAAGGCTGGTACAGGTGACCTTGCTATGGCACTTAATAAGGGTGACCTCTCTATCGCTATCACTCCAGAGAACCCATTCGGTGCTCAGACTTCTGCTATTGAGGATATCGCAAAGCTTTCTACTGATGGTGAGTTTGTGATGACTTCAGCAGCTGCTAAGAAGACTGTAATCGCTGGTATTACTGAGCAACAGGCTAAGGATGGATCTGATGAGACTGCCAACGTATTCAAGTTTGACCTAGAGCGTGTAGTAGCTCAGGCTTTCGTATCTAAGAAGGCTGGTCTTAAGGGTGAGGCTACTGATGGTTCTGGTGAGGTACAGCTAACTGACATGACCTACTCAGTGATGAATGGTGCTGCTCGCACTTACGTACTTGCTAGCCACGCTGGTGATAGAACTATGCAAGATGCTGGTAATTACAAAAATTATGAGTCTGCTATCCACACCAAGACTATTGCTGAGGCTCAGGCTGAAGGCCAAGACTTCTTGATCCGTATCGGTGCTTTTGGTAAGCCTAATGACCAGCTCGGTGGTTACAAGGCTATCAAAGTTAGCGAGACTGCTTATGCTACTGGTGGTACTGAGACACAGCCCGGTATCTACTTCCTTGAGAACTCATGTAGCACAGACTTCACTAATGTAGCTGACCGTAAGGAGGGTTACAGCCGTGTAGCTACGTCTAAGGTGTATGCTACTTTCATTCCAAAGACTGTTTATGGTGTGAAGGCTGGTGCTAAGCAAACCTTTACCGAGGCTGCAGGTACCCATATCTGGTATAAGAAGACAACTAAAACAGAAACAGTGGATGGTGTTGAAAAGACGACTATCACCTATAGCGACCGTACCATCTCTGAAATTAAGCCTACTGCAGAAGGTGAGTGGGTTGAGGGCCGTGTAAGCTATGCTAAGGCAGATATCGTTAAGGTAGCTTACACTGCTGGTACTACTTTCTACATAGGTGCTACTGATAATACAGCTTACATTTCTATCGAGGCTGCTCTTTCTAATGGCAATACCATGGTTCATACTTACAAGGATGGACGTTGCGGTTACTATGGTCTATTGAACCGTACTGTAGAGAAGGGTATTAAGTATGCCGACACTCGTCGTAACAATATCTATGCTCTATCTATTGCTAGCTTCTCTAGCCGTGGATTTAACTATGATCCTAACGATCCTAACGATCCTAACCTTCCAAAGCCAGATCCAAAGGATCCAGACGAGGACCCAACTCCAGACCACCACGATAATGACCTCGAGCCAGAGAAGGGCTTTATGCGTGTAGAGGCTAAGGTACTTCCTTGGAACCTTGTAACTCGTGACGTTCACCTTTAATTAGGCATTCACAACTGCTCTAAACTGCCCTTAGGCAGTAGAGCAATCAGAAAATAGTGCGTTACGCACGAAGTTTTTCAAAACACAGTAGAATGGATGAGCTACAAGGGACCAAGGGCAAGGGTGCAGGGAGTGTACCTCCGTACATGACCCAACCCGCGACCCGCAGGTAACGCAGTAGTTCGATATTATACGAAGTTTTAGGGTAGGGTGGGCTTGACCGCCCCCCTATCCGCAATAAAAATGAGAGTGAAGAGCGTGGCGACGACGCCCGTACAGCAACACTCTTAGAAGGAGTAAACTAATTAAATTAGTGAGTAAGATGAAGCTTATATCAAAGATTGGACTTTCAGCTCTGCTACTTGTGGCACTGGCCAGTTGCCAGAAGGGCATTATGAGCGACCTCTCAGAGTGTCCTCAGTACACCATATTTACATTCGATGTGCGGACACCCGATGAGATCAGTTATCCAGATGGTAAGATCGACGACCTGAGGGTCTTCGCATTTGACGAAAACGACCAGTTGATCGGTGAGTGGAAGGAGTGTGGTTTCCTGAAAAAGGTTGACTCGGTTAATGTTACGTTGTTATTAATCCTGCTTTATGTTGACTTTCTAGCCTTTAGTCCTGTGAGGGGTTGACTGGAGGGCGTAGCCCGTAAGGAAACCCCTCACAGGACTAAAGGTACCAAAACTTGGGCACCTATCCTATTTTTTGATTTTCAAGGTACTCCTCTCTATAGCTTTTCCACCTCTTGGGGATTTTCCCTTTGCACTTTGAGGCTTCAACAGGTGTCATATAGTCGAGACTCATGTGAGGCCTTTTTGTGTTGTAAAACTCTATGACTGAGGTTAATTCAGCCTTTGCCTCTTTGATGGTTTTAAAACGTTTGCCTTTTAAGAGCTCATTCTTTATAGTGTTATTGATCCTCTCTGCTTGTGCATTATCTTTGGGATCTGGGGTTTCTGTCATACTTATATCTATGTCATTCTTTTTAAGAATATCCACATACTGGTGGCTGGCATACTGGCAGCCTCTGTCTGAGTGATGAATGAGCTTATCGTTAGCTTTACCATTCGATTTAAGTTTCTTAAGTGCCTGATTTAGAGCTTCAATAGGGTACTTAGTGTCTAGGCTATCGCCTAGGCTCCACCCGACAATTTCTTTTGAGTATGAGTCTAAGATCACGGATAGGTAGCTAAACTTATGATGTACTCCGTCATAATGGATGGGGATATACGTTATGTCGCTCACCCATACCTGATTAGCTCTTTCTGGTATCATATCTTTTACGAGGTTACCATAGAGCTTAAAACCGTGATTGGAGTTGGTGGTTCTCGGCTTTCTTTTACGTTGCCTTAGCTTCAAGCCGTGCTTGTCTAGAGTGTCAAGAAAACGGTCTCTCCCTAGTGGAGTCCCCTCCTTAAACTCTCGCTTATACATATGCCACAGCTTCTTACCGCCCATGCCAGGGGCTTTCTCTCGGGTCTCAAGAACGTACTCAACAGCCATCTCTTCAAGTGCCATATTGGCATGAAGTTTTGACTTTTTTCGCTTGTAATAGGCTTGCTTACTTACACCAAACAGGTCGCAAAGGAGCTGTATTGTATATTTCTTCAGATCCTGTGCGTGCAAGCGATCTACCGTTTGGTGCCAGCTTTTTTTCTTATTTGGATGCGGAAATTCTCTTCTGCCACATTGATTAATTCATTCAATGCATCTGTCAAAACAGTCTGCCTAAAAAGCTGTTTTTCAAGCTCTTGAACCCTTCTTTCTAAATCAACTGAGCTTTTCTCAGGCGCCCCGCCTGACGCCCCGCCTGACGCCACATCCGAATAATAATACCTGCGATATCCGCGGTGCTCTTCTTGTTTCTTCTTTTTCTTCGCCTTCATCTCTATAACTTCGTCTAACCCAGAATCTAGGTACCTATGAACCCACTCCAGGATCGTAGTCCTTCCAATAGGGACAAGGTGTGAAATCTGGGTATAACCTAAGTTTTCCTCAAAATAGAGGTGAATAACTCGGTCAAAATAAATCTTCTGGAGTTGACTCCTTTTTACAAACTTACTCATAAAAATCTATCTATGAGTCAACTTTTTCTAGGACAAGACAGAGGGCGGTGTAGCCTTCCTACCTGGTTATGAGATACAGACCAACCATTACCGCCCAGGCAAGACCACCACGTTTGTGGCGTGGGCGGCGAAGGATATGAGCCAGTACGACCTCTCCGCCTTTAAGGTGGGTGCCAAGAAGTCCGACCTCGTCCTGTTTATGGCTAAGCAGGCCGATAAGATCAAGGCAACTGCTGGTCCGCTCTACGTCGGAACCCCTAAGGAGGGCGCTCTCAAGCAGAGCGACCGCGATGGTAAAGGCACCGAGATCGACCGTGTGCACTTCCCACTCATTCAGATCACCAACCACTTCAATATCGAGATCCGAGGATTGGCACCAGGTCACCAATACACCATGACCTATACCGCCAAGAATAGCCGCTATGGCTACGATGGACAGCTACTCCCCGATACTCCATTCGAGTGGACTACCGATACATTTGTGCAGGAAGATAGCAATGGTGGCAAGAGCGTTACGGTTAGTGCTACTTACGATATCCTTCGTTTGGTGCCTGGCGAGCGAGGCGATTACCTCATCACCATCACCGATGAGCTAGGTAAAGTTGTTTATGAGTTTGACCCACTGCACGACTATATCCTCTACAGTGGTGTGGCGATGAGCAGTCCTAACCCATTCAAGGATCACCTCGACCTCAACCACGACTTTAATATCCGCATCCTCCTTCAGCAATCCAAGGAGACCTACATGGCGGTACAGGTAACCATCCAGAATTGGAACCTCGTCTTCCGCGACGCCCACCTATAATTATATAGCTAATTATATAGCGATCTAAGGAGATGAAAAGAAATCGAATATATCACCTCGTTGCCCTTCTGATAGGCACCCTCTTACTCGGAGCTTGCAGCCAGCAATCCCCTAGTGAGGAGGCTATCAATAAGGGGGACTCCCAGACCTCGATGCACTTTGCTGTGCGGGTAGCGATGGATCGCTCCCTGCGTGGGGTCAATCAAGAACAGAAAGATGAGTCTGGCACTAAGAGTGAGCAAGCCATAAAGCAGGGGTTGGTGCTCTTCAAGGACTACCCTAGCATGCAGGCAACGCTTAGCGAGGAGAGCGCAGGTACAGGGATATGGAAATCGGCCCCTATGGCATTGCAATCCGAGATGTCTACTCAGGTGTCGATGACGTTGCTCCTCAATAGCAATTCACTCGGTACACTCACTGGCACCGACTTCGCTAAGGATAGAGTAATAGAGCTGAAGGATCTTTTGGGCTTTGCTGGAACCACAGGAGAGGGGATGCTGATGACCGCTACTGTAAGTGACCCAGCACACAACACCGTGAGGATTGATAGCAAGGCAACTGAGCAAGAGGTATTGCAAGGGAGTAAAAACAACTTCCCTTTTGACGTGGAGCGTGTGGTGGCTAAGGTGCAAATTACCAAGTCGAGCAGTGTAACCGCTGAATTGAAGGATGTCGGTACATTAAAGCTTCCTCTTACCTACAGTATGGCTGGATCGGCGAAGAAGAGTTACCTATTCCGCGATAGGGCAGGTGCGAGGACTCTGACGGAGAGTAGTCCCAACGTCTATAAAGATTATGTATCACTGATTGATGACCAATCAGTGCCTACCGATTGGGATCCAAAGAAGGGGCACCCTTTCCTACAAAGAGTATCGGATAAGGAGGGGGAGGCATATATTCTCAACGGCTATTACCGGAACCCTAAGGAGGTGAAAGATGGCACTGCCGAAAGGACCTCCATCGATGGCGGCTTTTACTTCCTCGAAAACTCAATGTATGGCAATAATAGGGTGGCCTCTAAGAAGGGCGAGATTAAGTACAATCGCATCGCCTATGCAAAGGTCTACACCAAGCTAACCCCCAGCAACGCCTATACAACCAAGTATGTAAGTGGTAAATATGAAAGGGAGTTGGTTAAACCTGAGGAGTTTACCAAGGAGCATTCCTACATCATGGAGATTTCCGCTGAGGTATATGCCAAGATCTGGGATCTTCCGCAGTATAAAGGGAAGACCTTTGTTAGCAATTTCATTCAAGACGGAAAGAGGTTTACAGAGTATAATCTTAATGTGACAGAAAAGCCTGGTACCTTCTACGAGGGTGGGGATGATGGGCTACTTTACCTAAGGTTACGTGATGCAGTGTTGATGGGGAATGAATCTGTCCGTAAGTACGATGAGGGCCGAATGGTCTACCTCATTCCGCTCAATAGGCAGTTGGACGGTGCCAAGGGCTTTGTCAATTACTGCGATACACGGAGAAATAATATCTACGACCTCAACATCGCTAGTATCAGTGGCATCGGATTGAATCACGACCCTGTGGACCCCGACGACCCCAATATCCCTAAGCCAGAGGATAATCCTTTCGAGCCTCCTACGGACCCACAGATTCCAGTAGAGGAAAATGACTACCTCATGCGTATCACTGCCAAGATACTTAAGTGGAACTTGGTGGAGAAGCACTACGCTCTATGGAACTAATATGAAGTTAGCATGAAATGAGTTATGATGAATAATATGAAATATACCATCCGTATCCTTCTCTTGGGTCTACTGCTCTTTGGCCTGACTGGGTGCCACCAGCGTGTGTTCCCGACAGATGAGGAGCTGGGTGATGGCTGTGAGCAGATGGTTCGTATTACGGCAAAGATCCTCCCTAGTGATGCTCCTCTCCGTGCTATGGGTGATGTGCGGGATGATAGCGATGATGACCCAGACACCCCCTTTGACCCTGAGGTTGGAGTTCCAACACGTGATTTTGAAGAGGCTCGTGTTGATCACGTGATGCTCTATGTCTACGACAATGATAAGCTGATCCGAGCGATCTTCTACCACGCTCCAAAGATTACTGCAGGTATGCCAGTAGCTTTTAATGGGCTTGAGGTGAAACCTTTTGGTACAGAGGCGGACGGGATCTTTACTTTCGACCTGATGCTCTCCCCTGGGCGCTACCGCTTCGTCTTGCTCGTCAATGACCCGAAGTCCTACGAGGAGGCGAAGAACGGCAATATCCGAGATCCTCAGAAGATTTATCTCAGTCAGATGACCAAAGAGACGGGGATGCTCAATACTAAAATGTTGTATTTCAGAAACACTGGAAACTCAAATACCTTGTACAGGAGAGGTCTCCACCCTAGATTGATCCCGATGACTGGTCAGGCGATGCTTACCATCCCTAAGGGTAATGATGACGGCACGCCCAAAACCGTGACCCCATCCATCAACCTCGAGCGTGTCTTTGCGAGGGTAGAGTTAATCCTCACGACGGCGAATAAGGAGAAAACAGAGTATTTAAGCCCTGAGATCGCAAATTATAGAATAGATAATCGTGATTATGTCGATGGCACAACTTCCGGTAGGTTGACTAAGGGCAAATTCGTGGATCTTGTGGACACTGACTGGCGTGCTGGCACTCTGGAAATGCTTCCCACTCGTGGGGAATACACTGCCACTGGTAGGAATATGCCCGAGGATAGCCGACTCTACAGCGACCGTACCGCGACTGACTATCTGCAGTACTTCCGCGATGGTGCCACGTACAGGACTCAAGTCACTACTCCATATGCTGAAAATCTTGATAGTACGAATAAAATCCCTGATGGTTTTGGCTTTGGAAAGATGTATCATCAACGCTCCCAAACACGATGGTCTAAGTTCACTGTCAACTTGTATTACCTTTATATCCCGCCGATGTGCATCGACGGACTAAAGAAGGAGGATATGCCTTACATCCTGATTGGTATTAATACCACTGGCAAGGATATCCCAGAGGATGCTCCAGTAGCTGCCGAGCAGATGACCTACTTCCGCCTCCCCATCACCACGCTCGTCTCTGCAGCGGGGGGTGGTATAGAGGAGAAGTTTGAGATCCGTCGCAATACCACCTATAGCATCTACGCTGCCTTCCGTGGTGGTCGCCTCATCCTCAACGACGGCATCAAGGTGCTCCCTTGGAAGGTGGAAAACGAAACTATTGAGGTGGATATCGATGACGCAAAGACGCCTCCAGTACTTCCCATAGAAAAATAAGCATTATGAAGAATAGAATACTGACAGTAGCCACCATTATAGGGCTATCAATGATTTTTACTTCTTGCGAGAAAGGTGCCAATAGAGCAGAGGTGACCCCCGATGCTCCTGCTGTGGATCCATGGGAAGGGTATGAGAAGACGCCCGATGGTACTCGTATTATCCTACCAGAGCCTATCACGCTTGATATCTCTGTAGCCCCTACGCGTGTGGTCAATAATACACTGAGAGCAGCTATCGGTGACTTTGATGGCATCTATAGTGAAGATGAGCGGGCTCGAGCTACGGTGAATACCCCAGAGCCTGCAGATAAGCCAACGGCTCCTCGTAATCCTTATAGCTATGGCACTGCGGAGTTTTGGCAGTGGTACTATTCTGACGAGTATAGAGCTTATCAACGTGAGTTTGATCGCTGGCAAAGTTGGAATACCAATGGTGGTGAGGATTGGATCCGTGACCTCCATATACCTGAGCTTCGAGAGGGGGATTATAAGGTGGATGGCTTGGTTCCTTATAGTGATTTTGGTCGATTCTCTACAGGTGTGGATGTCACCCCATACTCTAAGGTAACCATCACTTTCTATAAACTCCCCACCTCAGGTGTCCTCTCTTTTATGGTGAATAGTATGGCGTACCATACCTACTACAATCGTGACGAAAATTTGGCTCCACTCACACTGGAAAACCCTTTCTTGATCAGCGAAAATCCAGACTTTAGCTATGAGCAGGACGTGGTATCAAAGCGTAAGTGGCTTGACTCGAAAAATATATTCCCAGGTAGTGACCTTGGTGGTAATAGTCAATTATTTGAGTCTTCTTATCTGCCAATGTTTAGTCGTCTAGTGGATGTGAAGCCCAATGATAAGCGGGGGATTGACGGTCGTGAGAGTGGCTCTACTGAACCAGTGCATGAGATCAGGAGCATCTACCTAGAGCGGGCTGTCGCTAAAGTGACTGTACGATGGGAGTATGAGTATTACCCAGCAGGAAGCACTAAAGAAGTAAACCCTGTCAAGGACCACTTCTTTGATGATATCTATCCTGGGCAGTATGCCAATATCACCAGTGTGGTTCCTAATAACTGGGCAGCACTCAAGAGTCATTATGAGAAAGTGGGTAAGCCTGCAGCGAATATGCCGTTCTATCGAAGCTACCCCAACATTGCGTACATTGATGATGAATCTGTAGGTACGGCATTGATGAGGGAGGGGACAGAGCACTTCTACATGCCAGAGAACTTCCCTACCAATGCATCAGAGCAGGCGACCATGCTGGTCTATATCACTAAGTTCGACCCTGTTACGAAGGCGATCGTTGGGAAGCGACGCTATAAGTACTATGAGATACCATTTGGGACCAAGCGTGCCGATGGCCTACGTGAGATCCGACGTAACCATAGTTACGAGATCCTCCTCCGCTTCACGTACCCAGGTAAAGGTGGTGGCTCTCTACCCGAAGGACCAGATCCAGTTGTAAATATCGCTTTGTGATCGCGGCTCCAGGCTCGCACATTTATGTACTCTCCCAAAGCGGCAATCCCGTTTTGGGAGAGTTACTTTTTAGGTACCTTTCTCGGACAAGTCGGACAGGTCGGACGCTCGAATGGAGCACCCTGTCGGGTGCTGATGGGGTGTCGATAAGGAATCAGCGGTACTTGATTGTCAAGAAAAAACCCGAAGGGGTTTCATGGTGTATTAACCCAAGCTTCCCCCTGAAGGCGAGTGTAAGCGAGCCTGAAGGTGAAGCTTGGGTAGCAAGGTCACCACAACCTCGCTACCCCGAAGGGGTTGCACTTTGATACACACATATATTATATAGGCTATTGTGGATATGCAACCCCTTCGGGGTAGCTAGTTGTGCTCCTTGCCTCTACCCAACCTTCTCCTCGGCAGGCAGGCTTCGCCTACCTACCGAGGCGGAAGGCTGGGTTATTAGACCATGTAAGCCCTTCGGGCTACTAGCACCCCTTCCGACACGGGTCTTATGGGAGAAGGACCTCGATCGAGGTCCTTTTTTGGTGATGGTTAATGGTAAATAGGGGGGAATGTTTGTCTATTGGCTGGGAAATAGGTAGTTTTGTTTATTAAGACTGTTGCACGAAGGCGATCTGCTGCGTTGCTTTCGGAGTTCGGCCTAGGTCACGTACGTTAGTACGCTCCCTTCGGCCTCATCCTCAGCGCCTTGCATCTCATCCTTCGTGCAACATTCTCTTATTGATATATTGGATAAATATGGGGACTAAACAAATAGAGTGGGGCGAGGGAAAGAGCATAGAGTATCAGCTCAGTGAGGTGCCGGAGGTGGCTAGCTTTCTACTGAAGGAGCTAGGCGAACAGCCTGTGTGGCTATTTGATGCACCGATGGGGGCAGGTAAGACGACGCTTATTAAGGAACTGGCTAAAGAGCTTGGCGTGGAGGAGGTAACGAGTAGCCCTACCTTCGCCATTGTCAATGAGTATCACACCGAGGTTGGCGATCCTGTCTACCACTTCGACGCCTATCGCCTCGAGACCCACGACGACTTGCAAAACATTGGTGCTACCGACTACCTTTACAGTGGCTACTACTGCTTTGTAGAGTGGCCAGCACTCTTCACTCCTTTTCTGCCAGATGAAGACGAAGTAGTGCGTGTAAGAATTGAGATGGAGGGTGACCACCGACGTCTCTCTCTGCTTAGTGCTGAGGAGCCATTCATCTACGACCCACGGTAATGACGAAAGCGGGACTGGTCTATATAGCCCTCGGGCTAATGTTTGTCCTCCCTGGGCTTATGGTCTTATGGGTCGGGCTGAGGGGTAGCCGTTGGTTTTTCAATAGTCGCTCCTACGGCTTCCTCCCCAAGAAGATAGGTTTGGGTGGTGCCCGGATAGCGATGGTATTAGTTGGGCTGTTGCTACTCGCGGCGGCAGTGTTGGTAGTTGTGGACCCAATGGGAATCATGAAAGGAGCTTAAGAATGAAAAAAAGAGAGATTTCTCTATCAGAATATGGAGTGGAGGAGTACTACCCTCCCCGAGTGCGGTGGCATGTGAATAAAACGCTCGAGGGGCTCTACGGCATGGTACTGAAAGATATGCGGTCGTTGCCGTTGGCGGAGAGTGGAGAGATCCAGCAGCTAGAGGAGACTTACAAGTACCTTACCTACTACTATAAAGAGGGTACGGACGACCCAAAGCGCAGTGAGATCCTGAGAGGGATCGGTACCTCTCTGATGCAAATGCTCCGTGCCAATGCGGCTCATATCGAGGAAGAGGAGCGACCAAATGACACCCGTTGCGAGACCGTACAGAGGCTCAAGATTTACCAGCTCAATGCTGAGAAAATAGTTCATCTAATCGATGAGCTATCGGAGGAGGTATCCAAGAGAGAGCAGAGCTTCTTTGATAAGGTGGACCAACTCTTCGACTACCTCTGGGCTACACCACGGCTCCCCAAATCGGTGAGTGAACGTCTGCAATATTCCCTTGAGGTGACACAGTTGCCACCACTTGTAGCTCAGAGCGTTGTCTCTGCCCTTTTTGTGGGGAGTATGGAGTATTTTGATGAGCAAAAGATCTCCCTACTCCTCGCCTTTGGAAAGGGGCATCACGATCCTATTGTGCGGGGTGCCGCTATGGCAGCACTCCTTGTTTTAGGTCGCCGTCATCAGGCAGAGTTGAGTACCCTTCACCCCGATTTGGTTGCGGAGGTAGAGCCCTTCCTTTTATCTCGTGAAGAGCTGTTGCTAGAGCTACTTAAGGTGGTGCAGATATCGTACAAGACGACTGAAAACCACAAGACCTATGAGGAGAAGATTGTGCCTGAGCTAAAGAATATCAGCGATAAGTTTCGGCAGTCTATGAGTGGTACCGGCTCACTCAGTAGTCAGATAGCAGAGCTACAGAAGAAAGCGATTGATAAGGAGCACTTCGAGGAGATGGAGGAGCTGATGGCTAAAGTGCCAGATCAATTGAAGATGCTACAAGATGCGGAGCAGGATACCGCCTACCACCTAGTCACAGGGCTCAAGGGCTTTGCCTTTTTCAGTAAGATGAGCCACTGGTTCCTGAGGTTTGATGAGCAGTATCCCGACCTCGACCAGGCGAATGTGGAGGTCTTTACTCGCATCCTGCCATTTATGTCGCAAGGGCGTAGAATGATTAGCGCTGACATGTATTCGTATGCCTTGGTACCAGCATGGAGAGAGGTGGTTCGTGGCATGGAGGCCGATATTTTAGAGCAGTCAATGCCCGATGCTACTCCTTTGCCAGCACCTACCGAGGTAGATGGCGCGAGGGAACTCCTCTTTAGTGCCTACCGCTTTTACCAGCTTTCGAGTCATCGGCATACGTTGGTGAGCCCATTTGCTCGTTCTCCCTATCTGCTTGATGGGGCCTTCCTCTCCAGGCGAGGACTACTTAGCGAGGAGGGGTTGCTCAAGCTCGCCACAATGATGGTGGGCTTTGGACAGTACGATGTCGCAGGCCGCACTTATGAGCGGGTGGTGGCGAACTATCTGACCAATACTGCCGAGGTGTGGCGAGGAATGTCGGTGGCAAGTATTATGCGTAACGACCACGAGGGGGCACTGCAGCAGCTGCAAAAGGCGGTGGAACTGGAGGGACCAACAGCTATTACGGCGAGTAAGATAGCCGAACTGCTCATTAAGCTTGGCCGTAGGGGCGAGGCGATCAAGTGGCTGGAGACGAGTGAGGAGCAGGTGGAGAGCTATCGGCTTCCCTTGCTGCGTGCCGAACTGCTTTATCAGACGGGACGAAATGAGGAGGCGATGAAGGCGGCCTACAAAGCGCACTATCTCTCCGATGGCAAAAACGCCAAGAGCCTTTCAATCATTGTGGAGTTGTTGCTCCTTTCAAGTAAAGCTCAGGAGGCAAAGGAGCTACTCGAGCGGACGACGAATAGTGGAGAGGGGGCACTGCTTTTCTGGAGAGCTCTCTCTACTTTGGCAGAGGGGCAACGCAAGGAGGGGATAGAGCAATTGAGCCAATGGGCAAAGGGTGGGTCGCCTGACCTTACTTTGCTGGCAAAGCTACAACTTCTCTCGCCCTATGGTTACAGCACAAGCGATCAATCGCTTATCAAGGATATCATATATAGTAAGGAGTAATGAGGATAGAGAGAGGAATCCTGGGGATATGCCTATTTATAGCCCTGCTATTTTGTGGCTGCGGAAGGGGACATAAGAGTGAGTCGGTAAAGCCGATCAAGATTGTGGCAAGCCATCAAGATAGTGAGTCAGGTCCTTGGTACCTACTGGTATATGGTGCCCAGAGCATCACTATGGATACCTTGGAAGTGAGCCCGAAGGGTAAGATTAGCTATCAAGAGGTCTTTGACCTAGATACGATTGACCTTTTCCTCTTGAGGAATGGAGAGGGACGCCTGCAACTCCCCCTATTTCCCGACCGTGATGCTGAGGCTTATTCTGCTAAGATTAGCGATAAAGAGTTGTCGCTGGAGGGTCTACTCTATGAGTCTTTGCTGAAGGAGTGGTACGTAGAGAGGGAGAAAAGTGAGGAGGAGCTCTTGGACTTCCTGAGTGCCCACAGTAAGGAATCGCCTACGCTCCTCCTGGTGGAGGATGGTATGGAACAATACCAAAGTGGGAAGAATGATCAGACTTGGTGGAGTCTCTTTGCTCAATTGTCTAGAGACCAGTATGATCTTGCTGGGCTTTTGGGTTGGAGAATGGCTGGTGATAATAGTTGGAATAGAGGTCCAGTAGTCCCTTATTCTTTTGTGGTCAGTGGCATGAAGGATCGGGTCAACTTCAAGGATTTTGTGGGGAAAAATCGACTCGTCGCCCTTAATATTATGGAGCTATCACCACAGGACTCTGTCCTTTTTGCCAAGCAAAAGCGGTACTTTCATCTGCTCGATAGCCTAGGGGTGTCTAGCTATAGCGTGCTGCTCAATGACTCTCTCCCCAAGAGTTTGAAGACGAAAAGCAAGGGGACGAAGCAATACTTCCTCATTGATAGCATCGGGCAGTCTCAGACTTTTCTGAAGGAGCAGTCCATCGATGAGCTACCAACCTTTATGGTGGTGGATAGTCTACAAAATATAGAGCGTAGCTGGAGTAACCCTGATAGCCTGATCAACTATATTAAACAACAAAAGAAGTAAATGATGGATGATAGCGTGCTATGGGAGGAGACCTCGGTGGAGCGTGCATTGGTCAAGGTGTATGGAGCAGCAGTCAGTGGTATTGAGGCGTGTAAGGTGACGATCGAAGCACAGATCAGTAGTGGCACTAAGTTTATGTTGGTGGGATTGCCCGATACGGCGGTGAAGGAGAGCCACCAACGTATCCAAGCGGCCATCGCCGAGAGTGGATATACCTATCAGGAGCATCGCTACATCATCAATATGGCACCGGCCGACCTCAAGAAGGAGGGGGCTGCCTACGACCTTCCCCTAGCTATTGCGATCCTCTCGCTGAGTGAGAAGCTCCCTACGGAGCGACTTTCCGATACGATGATTATGGGTGAGTTGGCACTGGATGGTGCCCTTCGGCCGATTCATGGGGTGTTACCGATGACCATTATGGCGAAGCGGCAAGGGTTTAAGAATATCATTGTGCCACGAGCCAATGCCAAGGAGGCCTCCGTGATAGAGGGAATACGGGTGTTTGGTGCGGAGCGACTTGCTGAGGTGGTAGACTATCTCTCGCAGGGAAGCACGGCACTGAAGGAGTACTTATACGATGAGGAGGAGATATTTCATCATCCGCTTCTGCACTATGCCGACTTTGCGGAGGTGAAGGGGCAGGAGATGGTGAAGCGTGCGATTGAGGTGGCTGCTAGTGGTCAGCACAATATCATTATGGTAGGCCCTCCAGGGAGTGGTAAGTCGATGATGGCTAAGCGGGTGCCAAGCATCCTACCCCCTTTCACTAAGGAGGAGGCGCAGGAGACCACCATGATTCACTCGGTGGCGGGAACGTTGCCAACGCACATCGCACTGATGCGGGAGCGACCATTCAGGGCACCCCACCATAGTACATCTAATGTGGCTCTGGTAGGCGGGGGCTCTTATCCCAAGCCAGGTGAGATCTCTCTTGCCCACAATGGGGTGCTTTTCCTCGATGAGCTACCTGAGTTTGCCCGTAATGTATTGGAGGTGCTACGTCAGCCACTTGAGGACCGACAGATCACCGTATCAAGGGCTCGGCAGACGGTCACTTTCCCCGCCTCCTTTATGCTGGTGGCCTCAATGAACCCTTGTCCTTGCGGTCACTACAACAACCCTTTCAAGGAGTGCACTTGCACGGAGGCTCAAGTGAAGGGTTATCTCGGTCGGATCTCTGGCCCGCTGCTCGATCGAATCGATATTCAGGTGGAGATACTGCCAGTGCCCTTTGAGATGCTATCGAGTAAGCAGCGTGGTGAGCCGAGTGAAGCGATCCGTGAGCGGGTGATGAAGGCGAGAGCGATACAGAAGGAGCGGTTCAAAGGGATGCCGGGGATCTATACCAATGCGCAGATGACCCCAGCGATGATGCAGGAGTTTGTCCATGTGGATGCCAATGGGTTGATGCAACTGAAGCAGGCGATGGAGCGGTTTAAGCTCTCCGCTAGAGCGTATGACCGTATTCTAAAGGTTTCCCGTACCATTGCCGACCTCGATGCCTCGCCAGATATCACGATCCAGCATATCGGGGAGGCGATCAACTACCGCAAGCTCGACCGTGGCTCGTGGGGCACTCGCACGCTCTAAATGAGACTATTGCACGAAGGCGATCTGCTACGTTGCTTTCGGAATTCGGGCCTCGGTCACGTACGTGAGTACGCTCCCTTCGCCCTCATCCTCAGCGCCTTGCATCTCATCCTTCGTGCAAAGTCTCAGCACATTTGCAAATGTGCCGAGAATGTCACTTCGTGAAACATTCTCTAAATGGGCGTAACTACCCTATTACCATAGGGTTACTGCCTTAGTTGTCTGCTTTAATTAACATTTGCGCCTTAAATGTTTAACGTTCTTTTTGTTAATACAAAGAGAATAATGCGTACCTTGCTCACGTTATGAAGAAGTGGACGCTTTGGTTAATCGTTGTGGCTATGGCACTAGCCCTGATTGGGTTGCTACTGATGCAGCTCAATTATGTCGACGTGGTCTACCGCTTCCGAAATGAGCAGTTTGATAGTCGTGTACGTCAGGCACTCTCTTCGGTAAGTCAGGATGTGGAGCGCGACGAGATGTCACGTCTGGTTTCGGACCGCCTTGGCTTCTCCACTTCGTCGAGCCTTCTTTCGTTAGAGAACAACCTGAAGGAGAAAAACAAGCAGCTACAGATTGATAGCCTGCGTTTCGGCCTAGACCAATTGCCACAAGACCCTCTGAGGATAGCCAAGAAGCAGAGCCCCGATAGGATTCAGGAGGCTTCTCGGGAACTGATGAAGGCCTTCACGGAGCGGTATAACGAGGTGCGTGAGATGGTGATTCAGCTCGCCATAGAGTCGGTGCGCGACAATAATCCAGCCCCTATCTACGAGCGTATTTCGGAGAAAGATCTGGACCTGCTCATTAGCTACTACCTCACCAATAACGGCATTACACTGCCTTACATCTATGAGTTGGTGGATAATAACCATCGGGCGTACTACAGCAGTGGCATGATACCGGCCGATGATGCCGATGCCACTTACACGCAGGTGCTATTCCCCAATGACCACCCCTCACACATGTATTTTGTGAAGCTCTATATCCCGGGGAAGCGGCAGCTCATCTCTAGTTCGTATGAGTTTATTATCCCTTCGGCGGGCTTTACGTTGCTACTCTTTGTGGTGTTTACGATTACCATTGTTTCACTGGTAAGGCAGAAGAAGCTAGAAGAGTTGCGTAAGGACTTTGTCAATAATATGACGCACGAGCTGAAGACGCCTGTCAGCACCATTATGGTGGCGAGCCAGATGCTCTCCGCAGACCAGGCGGAGACCTCTCCCGAGCGCCGACAGAAGTGGATCTCAAGTATCATGGCGGAGAGTCAGCGGCTAGAGTTGCTGATCGATAAGGTGCTACAGATGTCTTTCTTCGACCGCGATAAGGTGAAGCTAAAGTTGAAGGAAATAGATATGGAGGAGCTTCTCCTCAATGTCACCAATATATTTAGCCTCAAAGTGGAGAGCTACGAGGGAGAGATTGATGTGGACCTAGGGGCAGAACAGGCCACTGTAGAGGGCGATGAGATGCACCTCACCAATATTATCTTCAACCTCCTCGATAACGCGATCAAGTACCGAAGCATTGAGCGGCCACCTCACCTTACAGTGGGTACCAGTAACGATGCTAAAAACGTAAAGATATATATCCAAGATAATGGCATCGGAATGAAAAAGGAGCATGCCAAGAAGATATTTGACCGCTTCTACCGCGTGCCGACGGGCAATCGGCACGATGTCAAAGGATACGGCCTAGGGCTGGCCTATGTGCAGCATATCATCTCGCTACACCACGGGAAGATAGCTGTGGAGAGCGAGCTAGGCAAGGGAACTAAGTTTATTATTACATTACCAATTAAAGAATAAAGATTATGATGGAAGACGTAGTAAGAGTATTTCTATGTGAGGACGACGAAAACCTGGGTCCTCTACTCAGCGAGTTTCTAAATACCAAGGGGTACCAAACCGATCTTTTCCAAGATGGACAGGCCGGTTGGGAGGCTTTTGAGGAACAACCAGACCACTGGAATATCTGCGTCCTAGACGTGATGATGCCCAAGATGGATGGGTTTGAGCTAGCACAAAAGATCAAGAGCAAAAACGAGTCACTACCCATCATCTTCCTCACCGCAAAGACCCTGAGCGAGGATGTAGAGCAGGGATTTAAGCTCGGTGCTGATGACTACCTCAAGAAGCCATTCAATACCGCTGAGCTCACTATGCGTATTGATGCGGTACTCCGCAGGGTACAGGGCAAGAAGCCAGAGCCAGTAGCATTTTACAATATCGGCGACTTCGTATTTGATACGCAGAAGCAGATGCTTACCTTCAGAGATGAGGAGCCAAAGCGTCTCACCACTAAGGAGACCGATCTGCTGACGCTCCTCTGTATGCACGCTAATGACTTGATGGAGCGTAACTATGCCCTCAAGACCATCTGGGGTGAGGATAGCTACTTCAATGCCCGTAGTATGGATGTCTACATCACCAAGCTGCGTAAGCACTTGGCTCAAGATGAGCGTGTGGAGATTCAGAATAAGCATGGCAAGGGGTACAAGCTCATCACTCCTAATGCCAATAGCGTACCTACCGACGATAATACAGAGACCATATAATTATCCACTAAGAGTCGGGGGACTTCCACAAGAGACCCCCCGACCTTTATTTGCTACAACAAACTTATGAAGAAGATAATAGCAACACTTGTTTTAGCCCTTACTACCCTTACCGCTAGCTACGCACAGTACTATGATAATGACCCTGTGGGCACGGTATATGAGTACGAGATGTCGAATAAACTGATGGGTACCTCTACGGTTACTCAGACACTGAAAAAGGTGGAGGGCAACGTCATCACCTACGAAGTGGTCACCAAGGTGCCTGGCATGAAGCAGCCAATGACCATGGAGAATGCCCTTACCTTTGCAGATGGTAAGATCCAATATAGTGTGGAAAGTCTCTTGGCTCAAAGCAAGGCTACTTTGGAGCAGGCTGGTATGGGCTCAAATATTGATATGAGCTTTGATGGCGATGCTGGCTTTACTCCACTCCAAGGCAAAGTAGGGGATAAGCTACCTCTGACCAAGGCTACCATCACCGCTAAGGTACAAGGGATGGATCTAAACGTCATCACTGAGATAACTCGGAATGAGATCACTGCTGTAGACGAAGAGGTGACCACTCCAGCCGGTACTTTCAAGACCATCAAGGTGGAGCAGGAGGTAAAGACCACCACTCAGGCAATGGGGATGAACCAAACTCAGGTGAATAAGCAAATCACTTGGGTGGTGCCCAATAAGGGGGTGGTGAAAACCGAGATGACTACTATGGGTCAGGTAATGACTACTGAACTTGTTAAGATTACAAGACCATAAGGAGACTAGATGCTAGCACTGAATAATGTAGGCGTCTCCTTTGGGGCGGATAAACTCTTTTCGGAGGTTTCTCTACAGGTAAATCCGAAGGAGCGTATCGCCCTCACGGGACGCAATGGGGCAGGAAAAACTACCCTACTCAATATTATAGCAGGCAAGAGAGAGCCCTCAGAAGGGGCTCTCTCCTATCCTACCGATATGGCGATCGGCTACCTACCACAGCACCTACTGACTCAGGATGGGCATACGGTGCGGGAGGAGGTACGCCTCGCCTTTGATAAGGAATTGAAAATACAGAAGAGTGTCGACCGGCTCACCCAAGAGCTAGCGGAGCGAACCGATTACGACTCCGATGGCTATATGGAATTGGTGCAGCGGCTCGCCAATCATACAGAGCTATTGGCGCTCTATGCTCCTCAGGAGCAGGACGCACAGATAGAGCAGACGCTCAAGGGGTTGGGCTTTGAGCCAAGCGACTTCGACCGCCCCACGAGTGAATTTAGTGGTGGCTGGCGAATGCGTATTGAGTTGGCTAAGATCCTCCTCGGACGGCCCGATCTCCTTCTCCTCGACGAGCCGACCAACCACCTCGATATGGAGTCGATCGTCTGGCTAGAGGAGTTCCTCAAGCGAAGTAGTGCAGCGGTGATAATGGTGAGCCACGACCGCCGCTTTCTGGATAATACCACCACCCGCACTGTGGAGCTCTCCCTCGGGAAAGCGTACGACTACAAGACCAACTTCTCGCACTACGAAGAGCTACGAGAGGAGCGGTACCAACAGCAGCTACGTGCCTATGAAAATCAGCAGAAGATGATCAAGGATACCGAGGAGTTTATTGAGCGTTTTCGCTACAAAGCCACTAAGGCGGTGCAAGTACAGTCGCGCATCAAGCAGTTAGAGAAGGTAGAGCGAATTGAGGTAGAGGAGCTCGACCACCGTGCGATACACTTCCGCTTTCCTATGGCGGTGACGAGTGGCGCTTACCCTCTGATCACTAAGGAGCTATCGGTCGCTTACGGTACTCACAGAGTGCTACATGATATCGACCTCACCATAGAGCGGGGTGATAAGATCGCACTTGTGGGAAAGAATGGAAGTGGCAAGACCACCTTTGTGCGGGCGGTGATGGGCGAGATACCACACGAAGGGGAGCTGAAGCTGGGGCATCAGGTGGAGACCGCTTACTTCGCACAGAATCAAGCCTCCCTACTAGATCCTCATCTTACGATCCACGAGACCATCGACCGAGTGGCAGTAGGGGACATCCGACTACAGATCAATAACATCCTCGGCGCCTTTATGTTTGGCGGAGAGATTTCTGAGAAGAAGGTGGAGGTGCTGAGCGGAGGAGAGCGGAGCCGACTGGCGATGATCCGTCTGCTGCTTAGCCCTTCTAACTTCCTCATCCTTGATGAGCCGACTAATCACCTCGACCTCTCTAGTAAGGCTGTGCTCAAGGAGGCGATCCAAAACTACGATGGCACGGTGCTGATCGTTAGCCACGACCGAGATTTCCTCGATGGTCTGGTGGATAAGGTCTTTGAATTTAAGGAGGGTGGAGTGGTCAATCACCTCGGCGGAATGCAGGAGTATATCCGCAAGCTACAAGCCAATGCCGTAGGCGAAGAGGCCCCTACTCAGAGCAATCAACCCCTCGAAAAGAGTGAGGGGCGCCTTGATTACGAACAGCAAAAGGCACAGCAGAGAGAGGAGCGACGCCAGCAACAACAATTGGAGCGGATTGAGGCAACCATCACTCAGCTTGAAGAGCAACTCGCCTCTATTGAGGAACAACTATCTCACCAATCAACCCCCCAGCTCCTCACCGACTACGATACCACCTCCAAAGCCCTCCAAAAGGCAATGTCCGAGTGGGAGCAGCTCATCTAACTTATACGTGTAGTTGCAGAGATAAAGAGAGTGGGCTAGACACCGGTTGGTATCTAGCCCACTCTCTATTTTTCTGGAAATAGCTACTGATTATAGAACTACCTTATTAAGGATATACTTATCAGCAAGCTCGCCCTCAGCAAGAGTGCCGGTAGCATCCGATACGAGTGCTACAGAATTATCAAGTACCTTGTAGTAGGTCTTAGCACCAGTAGAAGGAGTGATCAGCTCAAGTACATCTCCATTCTCTAGGAGATTGTAAGTACCGCTCTCCTCAGTCTTGTTCTCCTCCTTACCACCTTCAGCTACTTGAGTAAGTTGGTAAGTCATATCCGCATTGATAGTAAGGGTAGTCTTAAAGCCAGCTGCGTCGGCTGCAGGGAGGGTTCCCTCGTAAGTGCCTACGTATGCAGGTGTAGCTACCTCTTCGGTCACCTCGGTTTGAGTAGCCTCTTCTTGCTCGGTTGTCTTAGACTCCTTGCTAGAGCAAGAGGCAAGGAATAATGTAGCAGTTGCTACAAGTAGTAAACTAATCTTTTTCATCTTTCTTCTTTCATTAATAAATGTGTTCAACTTAATCCTTTAAGTTTGACGTTGCAAAGGTACACTATTTTGATGATTTACAATAATCTCACCCCAATATTTATACTTCCTCTCCTCTGCAAACGTGGAACTGACCCTTATAAATAAGGATTTTTCGGCAGCAGCTTCTTAAAGTCTATTTCTAGAGGGCACTGGAGAGACTTGTATCTCGTATTCGCCTCTGGATAGGTAATTAACCCGCTATGGGTGAGATGCCCAAGGACGACGCATGGCGATAGACCCAGACGCCTTCCCTCCTCCTTGATTTCTTGCAAAGTCGGCTTTGTTGAGAACTCCTTAAGCCCTTTGTACAAGTGGTTGCTTGCAAACTCATTAGCTTCCATCTCATGCTTTTCTATAGAGTCCTCCTCCATATCGTCTAGCAAGAATCCTTTCTTGGCATGCTTGTAGATAATGTGACCCAACTCATGAAAGAAATTAAAGGCTAGTTTGTCAAGGCTTCTCCCCTTTCCAGACAGCTGAATAATAGGTGTCCTTCCCTGCCAGTAGGCAGCTCCACTTGTTGAGGCCTTAGGGATATTCTCTACGAAAACAAGTTTGATACCTACATTGCTACATAGGCTAATAAGAAGTGGCAGATCGTGAGCCATTAGTGCCGACTTGAAGCTATCAATCTCCCCCATCGCTTTAGCTACAGAAAACTCTCTTTCGATACTCATCATGTCGGCAATTATCTGCCCCTGCCGTACCCAAGCAGCAACGCCAAATTCTGTTCTTTTAGACCGCCCAACTTGTCGGAACGATACTCCAAACATTTGGTGTGAATAGGTCATTTCAAATGCCTCATGGGTAGTTAGTCCAAAAAAGGAGAGCAAGCAATACATTTTCTCAACCTTTGTCTCCTTCTTGTCAATCCAACCCGCTTTACACATCTCTGAATATGGAAATAGGCACCCAAATGTATCCCATAGATTTTCCATAGGATTTACATTGCTTTGTCTAGCTATAGCCACATCATAATCAGCTTGAAATCTCAGTAAATAATTGGATGGTATGCCTGTGACGATAGAGAAACTTTCTGCTGTATCATCAGTGATCCTAGACTTACCATTTAGTATCTTACTGATTGTTTTTTCTGGCTTCCCCGAACGAAGAGCAAATTCTCTCCCCGTCATCTCACGCTCCTCAAGCCATTCGGAAAGCATTACTCCAGGGTGAATTGCTACTGGAGCTATATATTCTCTTTTATTCGTTGCCATAATATCAATTAATGATAATCAATTACTTCAATAATTACTGCGTAGCTACCATCATCTCGAAGCTCAACTCTAAAGATGAGGCGCCAATTTCCATCAAGGCTACAACTCCACTGACCAATCCTACTCCCCTTGAGTTGATGAAAACGTCCAGGCAAATATTTAAACTCATCCTCCGTATTGGCCGCCTTAATCTGTGCTAGTCTTAAAAACAACTTGTCGGATCGTATCTTACCATGGGCCTTTACGGCATTAGCCACAGAAGAGCAGGTTTTGCGTATAGTACTATTATCAAATTCTATAATCATCCAACAAGGTGGATTAAAAACGTTAGATATATCTATTCTTTGGCAAAGATAACCATAATGTTTGACACTAAGTGTTAAACTATTGTCATAGTCGTTGTTAATTAAGCTCCTAATGGATGTTCAGTCAAGTTAAGCAATGCAGAGGCAAGAGGAAAGGAGTTTCTGAAATAATGATTAAGTTTGTAGCAGATAATCACAGCTAGATAAAAGTGAAAAAGATGAAGAGATACAGAAGAGTGCTACTCAAGCTGAGTGGCGAGTCGCTCCAAGGGG
The DNA here is from genome assembly GCF_022845615.1 of Porphyromonas somerae. Lineage (NCBI taxonomy): Bacteria > Pseudomonadati > Bacteroidota > Bacteroidia > Bacteroidales > Porphyromonadaceae > Porphyromonas > Porphyromonas somerae. The sequence continues at coordinate 2,511,369 of NZ_AP025559.1, forward strand.
CACAGGGCTACGGCATTGATCCAGTTCGCCTACAGGAGTATGCAAGTGAGATCACCAAAGTGGTGCAGAGTGGGGTGCAGGTAGCCATCGTGATCGGTGGTGGCAACATCTTTAGGGGTCTGAGCGGTGCCACCAAAGGGTTTGACCGCGTCAAAGGCGACCAGATGGGTATGTTGGCTACCGTCATTAATAGCCTAGCTCTTAGCTCCGCCCTAGAGGCTGAGGGGCAGAAGAATGTAGTCTTCACCGCCACCCCTATGAGCCCCATCGGCAAGCACTATAATAAGTGGGATGCTATTGAGGCACTAGAGAGTGGCAAAGTCGCCATCTGCTCAGGCGGTACGGGTAATCCCTACTTTACCACCGATACTGGCTCCTCACTCCGTGCGATAGAGCTCGAGACCGATGCAATGCTCAAGGGCACCCGCGTCGATGGCATCTACACCGCCGACCCCGAGAAAGACCCTACCGCCACACGCTTTGAGGAGATCACCTATCAAGAGATTCTCCGCCGCCACCTCAAGGTGATGGACCTTACCGCCACCACCATGTGCATGGAGAATAATCAGCCCATCGTGGTCTTTGACATGGATACACCTGGCAATCTCACTAAGCTCCTAGTAGAGGGACTGCCTATTGGTACCCGAGTAATTAATGAATAACCACCCGATTATTGGTCAATTCTTAATAATTATGTAGATTTGCACAATCTTTAGGGTTTCTAACCAAGTTATACAGAATAAGATATGAGCAATAAGAAGCAAGATAGGCCTGATGCCACTGAAAAGATTGAAGAGGGTGCCATTGAGGTGATCAATAAGTCGGACGAATTTATCCGCAAGAATCGCAACACCCTAATCATAGCAGTAGTAGTGCTACTCGCCGTGATTGGCGGTATCATTGCCTACAAGAATCTCTACAAGGCTCCCCGAGCTAGCAAAGCACAAGAGGCGATCTACAAGGCAGAGCAGTACTTTGATCGCGACTCATTCGAGATCGCACTCAATGGAAATGGTGCCGATGTACTAGGCTTCCTAGAGGTGATCGATCAGTATGGTGGTACCACGAGTGCCAACCTCGCAGAGGCTTATGCCGGTATCTGCCTATACAATCTAGGCCAGTACGATGAGGCAATCAAGCACCTCAAGAAGTTCAAGAGCAAGGACTCCATGGCCAATCCTAGTCTTTACGGCTTGATCGGTGATTGCTACGTCAATCTTGATAAGACCGCCGAGGGTATTAAGTACTTCGAGGAGGCCGCAAAGAAGGCCGATAACGGTTTGCTATCCCCTATCTACCTCATCAAAGCAGGCATCGCCTACGAGGCACTAGGGCAGACCGACAATGCCAAGGCTAGCTATCAAACGATCATTGATAAGTATCCAAACTCAGCCAGCCTGCCAGAAGCTATGAAGCTTCTCCAAGCTCTAGAGCTGAAGAAATAAGCAACCTTTACAGATTTAAACCGAGCCGATATACTCCCATGAGTGTATCGGCTCGGTTTCTTTTGGGGCATGTGAGATAAATAATTGCCAAGGGGTTACGCATTAGAAAGAGTCTTACCATGAATGACCTCCCCTCGTGGGAGGTCAGACGGATCCTAGCCCCGAGTCGGAGAGGCGAATGCCTCGAACGACTCGGGGGTTTTGAAGCCCCTCCCCACCTTACGACCCCTTGCGGGTCGGACAATATGATCTCGGACATAAAATTAATCCTAGAGAAGGTTGTCCGACCCGCAAGGGGTCGTGGGATGGGCGGTGGATGATCGTTAATCCCCCGGTCGTTCGGGGGCTTGCCCCCTCCGACACGGGGGCTAGGATCCGTCGGACCTCTCCGAGGTCCTTACCATAGATATTCCGATTAATGCCCTACGGCAAGACCTTCCTAATGCGTAACCCCTAAATAATTGCCCTAATTGTGTGGCTATTTACAGAATAAAGTCTATATTTGCGATAAGGTCGCTAATACTGTATCAACCCTGTAGACAGATTAGCTTTTTCAAGGAGGATAAACATAATATTAACATATAACATTAGGAAATTAGTATGAACATCTCACACATTGAGCATCTAGGAATTGCTGTAAAGAGCATCGAAGAGCACCGTCCTTATTACGAAAACGTACTAGGCTGGAAGTGCTACAACATCGAAGAGGTTGCCGACCAAAAGGTAAAGACTGCCTTCTTCAAGGTAGGTAACTCCGAGACCAAGATAGAGCTACTAGAGCCTACCAGCCCTGATAGCACCATCGCAAAGTTTATCGAGAAGCGTGGTGAGGGTATCCACCACATCGCTTACTGCGTAGATGATACCGACAAGGCACTCCAAGAGGCCAAGGAGAAGGGCGTTACACTGATCGACCAGCAAGCTCGCCGTGGTGCAGAGGGTCTGATGATCGGCTTCGCACACCCCAAGTCTACTGGCAAGGTGCTAACCGAGTTTTGCTGCCACCCAGAGGAGAAGTAACAAGCGGTAGCTACAGAGAAGAATAAATCACATAGAAGTATTAGATATGAGTACTCAAGTAGATAAATTACAGCAGCTGATCGAGATGCGTCAGAAGGCACGTCTCGGTGGTGGCGAAGCAAGAATCGAAAAGCAGCACGCCAAGGGCAAGATGACCGCCCGCGAGCGTATTGATCAGCTACTCGATAAGGGAAGCTTTGAGGAGATAGATATGTTTGTGGAGCTCCGCTCTACCAACTTCGGCATGGACAAGAAGAAAGTCCTCGGCGATGGTGTAGTTACAGGTTGCGGTACCATTGACGGTCGCCTCGTTTATGTCTTTGCACAAGACTTCACAGCCATTGCAGGCTCACTGGGTGAGATGCACGCTGCCAAGATCTGCAAGATCCAAGATATGGCGATGCGCGTAGGTGCTCCAGTAATCGGCATCAACGATTCAGGAGGTGCCCGTATCCAAGAGGGTGTCAATGCACTCTCAGGATATGCCGAGATCTTCGAGCGCAATATCCTTGCCAGCGGTGTAGTACCACAGATCTCAGCTATCTTTGGCCCATGTGCTGGAGGTGCTGTTTATTCACCAGCCCTTACCGACTTCATCATCATGGTAGAGGGTGCTTCCTATATGTTCCTTACCGGACCAAAGGTAGTGAAGACCGTTACCCACGAAGATGTGACCCAAGAGGAGCTTGGTGGAGCTTCTGTTCACGCCTCTAAGAGTGGTGTAGCTCAGTTCGCAGTAGCTACCGAGCTAGAGGGTATCGACCTCATCAAGAAGTTGATCAGCTTCATCCCCTCCAACAATATGGAGACAGCACCGCTCGTAGAGTGCACCGATCCTATCGATCGTATGGAGGACGTTCTCAATGATATTATCCCAGATAACCCCAATAAGGCCTACGATATGTACGAGGTACTTGGAGCGATTGTAGATAATAGAGAGTTCCTAGAGGTACACAAGGATTTCGCTGATAACATCATCTGCGGATTCGCACGCATGGGCGGTATGAGTGTAGGTATCGTAGCCAACCAGCCAAAGAGCAAGGCCGGTTCACTCGACGTGAACGCCTCTCGTAAGGCAGCCCGCTTCGTACGCTTCTGCGACGCCTTCAATATTCCACTCGTTACCCTCGTAGACGTTCCTGGATTCCTACCAGGTACCGGTCAGGAGTACAACGCAGTGATCACCCACGGTGCTAAGCTACTCTATGCTTATGGTGAGGCTACTGTGCCAAAGGTAACCTGCATCCTGCGTAAAGCCTACGGTGGTGCCTACATCGTGATGAGCTCTAAGCACCTACGTGGCGATATCAACTACGCTTGGCCAACAGCCGAGATCGCAGTGATGGGACCAAGCGGTGCCGTAGAGGTTGTATTTGCTAAGGAGGTGAAAGAGGCTGAGGATCCAGCAGCTAAGGCTATCGAGATGGAGGCAGAGTACCGCAAGGCATTTGCCAATCCATACAATGCAGCTTCTTATGGCTACATCGACGACGTCATCGAGCCACGCAACACCCGCTTCCGCATCATTCGTGCCTTGAAGCAATTGCAGAATAAGAAGCTCACCCTTCCTGCTAAGAAGCACGATAACATCCCACTATAAGAAGTTTCACCAGAAAAGAGGAAAAGATTATGAATATCAAACTTCCCTCCTCGCAGGACGTGTACGCAGCGATTGCTTTGGCACTCCATGAGACACTTGGGACACCGTACGATAGAGAGAGCAATATCATCACTATCAACGATGCAAAGCTTCGCAATTCAGCATGGGCATCAAAGGAACTGACCATGCGTCAGCAACCAGAGAGACGATATGCCCGATAGCGTCGAGAGTAAAGAGAATACGAGAATAGACAGACATATAATATGAAGACATTTGACTATACCATAAATGGTGTGAAGTACCATGTAGACGTGGTAAGCATCAAAGAGGATAAAGCCGAGGTGAGAGTAAATGGCAATAGCTACGAGGTAGAGCTAGATAGAGCCTTCGACATAGACCAAGAGGCATGGGCAGCAACTACCCCAAAGGCAGCCGCTCCAAAAGCTACTCCAGTAGTTCCAAAGGTCGAGGAGCCAGCTCCAGCAGCAGAGGCACCAAAGGCAGCTCCTGCAGCCGGTGGCAAGGCATCAGGCGCGCCTATCAAGTCTCCACTTCCAGGCGTTATCATCGACATCCTAGTGAGTGTAGGTGCTAGCGTCAAGAAGGGCCAAAAGATCATGGTGCTCGAGGCGATGAAGATGGAGAATGAGATCAAAGCCGACCGCGATGGTGTCATCAGCTCTATCCAAATCAATAAGGGCGATACCGTACAAGATGGCGACACACTCGTAACCATCGAGTAATCCAATAGCCATATCATTAACCAAGCGGGGCGAGCAATCCACATTGCTCGCCCCGCTTTATTTACCCAGCTCTAAATATCGTTGATCCAACCACTCACAAGAGACTGTTGCACGAAGGCGATCTGCTGCGCCTAGGCTTCCGTAAGGATGCCAAGGCACATAAAGTTGCTATCGGAATTCGGGCTCGGTCACGTACGCGAATACGCTCCCAACGCCCCGTTAGGACCTTGGTGCCCTGCGTGCACCTTGCCCTCATCCTCAGGCCTTGTATCTCATCTTTCGTGCAACATTCTCCACAAAGAAACTGCACGAGGAAAGATCCTTGACTATAATGCAAGATGAAGTGTTTGTCAATGCCTACACTGTCCTCTGAAGGAGAGCGTGTTAGGGAAGCACCCGCGAGGGTGCCACTCAGCTAGCCCCCAGTCGGAGGGGCGTATTCGCCCCGAACGACTGGCGGGATAAGGTCACGGTATAGTATTCGACCCTTGTGGTCGCACCTATATCGGCTTGTGCGACCACAAGGGTCGTAGGGTGTAGTACTCTTGGTTACCCGCCAGTCTTCGGCTCTGCGAGCCTTGACTGGGGGCTAGCTGAATGGCACCCTGTCGGGTGCTCAGGTGGGGTGCCTCTGACACTCCTCTATATCTCACCAAAATGGAGCTCCTAACTAACCAAAAACTGAGATGCAACTAAGCTTTTGCTTAGTTGCATCTCAACTTTTGCTCCGATATATCACCTGTTTCCCTACGTGCAACTTGCCCTCATCTTTCGTGCAATATTGTCGTCGTTTGGGATTGGTGGGGGCATACGATTATACATAAATAGAAGAGACCCAGGGCTAGTAGTCCTGGGTCTCTGTATATATGGGGGGCTGGAGATTAGAAGGCGTATCCAGCGGTGACCATCAAGGTATTGACTGAGTAGGTACGGAACCCTAATTGGTACCCTAGGTCTAGGTGTACACCATAGAGCTTTCCGCCGATACCGAAGCCTAGCGAGTGGTCGCGAAGGGTGTGGTAGTCATACCCTAGTCGGAGGTCGAGTAGCTGATTGTAGCTATATTCTAGCCCCACACCTGCAGCTCGGTAGTTGGCGGGGCCCTCCTTTAGGGTGCCTCTTGCTCCGAGTATCAGGGTAAGCTGGTGCTTCTCGGCTAGTGATAGGGTTTGGTCGGTAGAGAGCTCCAGTGTGGGCTGTATTGTGTAGCTATCGTTACTAGCTCTGTAGCGTAGAGGAGCACCGACACCATCTATGATGGCGTGCAGACCGTATTCCACTCCTTTTCCGAAGAGGGTATATTGATTGAGGTAACTCACTCCTGCACCAAATAGATAGGTCTCTGCCTCTATTTGAAGAGCTGTGCGGTGGTAGCTTCCTTTCGCAAAGAAGCCCCAGTGCTCTACAGCATAGGCATATCCCAGATCAGCACTCAGGCTATAGGGTCTGAAGGAGCTCTCCACCTTTTCGCCTGGCATTCCCTCCACCTCTATCTTAAGACCACCTGAGTAGCGTCCGCCCACAAAGAGTGCGTGAGAAGGGGCAAAGGACCATGCTCCCGAGAGGGTGTACTGCAACTCTCTGCCGAACTCTAGCTTAGGGAAAATCTCAATGTTGCCATCCACTTGAAAGGTAGCTCCATTGGCTAGAAAAGCGGTAGGATTGGTATAGAGATACATATCCTTGGCACCAGCACCACGCACTTTACCGAGTGCGAGGGTGCGTGCGCTAGTATTGCCCTCTAGGAGAGGGAGTGGCGAGCCTTGCCCCATTGCTAGGGTGGTGCCTAGAAGGGCGAGGGCAACGATGTATAATATTCGCTTCATATTATTCTGCTTCAATAGTCATTATTTCTTTACAATGGTTCGGATGGTCTTACCGAGATGTATGCGGTAGACTCCTGGGGTGAGCTTCTTGAGATTGACATGAGAGATGCCATCCTTGTCGCGGTCAATATACTGACGGTGTACTAGCTCCCCTCTCAGCGTGGTGATGATCACCTCGCGAGGCATGGCAGTATCGGTACCTGTCTGGATATTGAGTACCCCTTCGGTAGGCACCGGATAGAGGATAAAGGTACCCCCTGCTTCTCTAGCTGCTTCGGAGCTACCCACCACCTTTACGGTGAAGCCACTGGTGAATTCTTTGGTGCCATCCGATACGATGATCTGCACCATAGTGCTACCCACCTTCTTTGGGGTGATCTCTAGCTTGGTAGTGCCAGGGATTAGGCGAACGGTAGCGATGGTGCTATCGCTTGTCTTGGCTGCGTATGAGAGTTTTAGTCCACTGGGAGATTCAAACTTATCGGATAGCTCTACCTGCATAGCCTCTGCATAGCGGCCAATGGATACCGTCCCAAAGTCGGCGATCTTCTTGACCGGTTCGTAGTTCACCACTTTATAGGTGAGCTTGGTAGTAGAGACCTTACCTAGTTCATCCTCCAGTACAATCGGCAGAGTGTATTCCCCTAGCTCGATATCAGAGATGAGGAAGAGTAGCTCGATGCTATTCTCCTTGACCGTTGCCTTGACCCCAGCCTGCTCTATCGCCTCCTTCACGCTCCATTTGTGCCCATCCTCATCCTTGATCTCGAGTGTTAGGTTGTAGAAAGGAAGGCTCTTGGAGAGCACCACAGGCAGTGTGGCAGGGAGGTTGGTGATGGCTGGTGCGTGGTTCACCTTTGTGGTAAAGTCTGTACTCTTCTTAGAGGAGTGTCCCCAGCGGTCCTTTGCCTCGATCTCTAGGTGGTACTTGGTGCCATCCTCCAGCTTCTCAAAGGTGTATTCAATGGCTGTACCCTCTTTATGCTCATAGTTGGGCACAGTGATGGTGATTGGCTCCTTGCCCTCTGTGGTGAGCGTGAGGAGATAGCTACTAGCGAGCTGGTCGATGGCATCACCATCCTTGGCGGGTAGCCAGCTGATGGTCACCTTTTGATAGCCCACTTCACCGAGTGTGATCTCTGACATCACTGGAGCCTCTCCCTTATCCTCCTCGAGTGCGCGAGCAGCATCGATATAGCCCGCGCCGAGCCAATCTCTCCACTTATTATCGTGCTTGGCACGGAAGTCGATGGTCTTGGTGGCGGTGAGTAGACGCTTCTTGAGCATCTCGCTGGTAAACCCTTGCTTACCAAACTTGGAGATCACCAGTGCTGCAATACCAGTGACGTGAGGGGTAGCCATTGAGGTCCCTTGCTGGTAGCTGTACTTATCATTGCCAGGGAATTGGAAGTCCCTACCAGTGAGGTTGGTGCCAGGCACTCTCATATAGAGGAAAGAATCGGTGATGGTGCTGAGGATACCACCTTGCAGGCGCGTAGGGGCATCGAGCGTACCACCGGGTGCCATAATATCTACCCAATCACCGATATTACTGTAGGAGGTGCATTGGAAGTCGGCACCAAAGGCAGCCACCGCCACTACCGAGTCGTAGCAGCCAGGGAATACGAGGTCGTTTTTGAGTCCCTCATTACCCGAGGCAAAGATGACCACCCCCCCTTTCATTAGGGCGTTGGGCTTTTGCTCCTTGGTCTGTGGGTCTACTCCCGCATTATCTACAAAGTATTGGATCGCATCTTTGATTACAGGGTAGTCGTTATTGTACCTTTGATCATCAAAGCCCCATGAGCAATTGGCAATCGTAGCGCCATGCTCCACCGCCCATTGGAAGCCCTTGGCGATGTCTTCGATAGGTGCCGAGGCACGCTCCCAATCTTGGTGGTTGTCTCTATTGAATATCTGAATACTCATGAGGCGTACTCCAGAATCTGGCGTGCCGTCGCCACCAGCGATGCCCGAGACGCCGATGCCGTTATTGTTGCGGGCGGCGATGGTACCAGCTACGTGAGTACCGTGGAAGCCAGGGGTGATATAAGGGGAGTTGGTGATAAAATTGTAGCCATAGGTGCCCGGCTCCTCTGGATTGTCCCACAGGCTACCTTGGAGGTCTTCGTGATACCCATCGATACCCGAGTCAATGATGGCGACGATCACCTCCTTTTTACCTGTCTCTACCTCCCACGCCTTGAATAGGTTGATATCAGCACCAGCTAAAAAGAAGGGGTCATTGCTGCTTCCTTCATTTTGGTAATGCCACTGATAGGGGAGAAGGGGGTCGGGATTGGTAAACTTCGCGTACCCTTGGTTGTAAGTATCACTACCAGCACGGAGGCTTGGAGCAGACTGGTAAGTAGCTGCTGTCTGAGTGGCGTACTTATTGCCGTGAGCCACCTCTACTAGCGAACTCTTCTGTAGCTCAGTAAGTGCTTGTGAGAGGTCGGTAGAGGGGTCAAAACTTACCTTGTACCAGCGATCCAATCCCGCCTCACGCTGTAGTGCCTCGTAAGCACCACCAATCGTAAAGATCGGCTCGAGCTTCACTTCATCGGTAAGGCTGCGAAGCTGATTACCGAGTAGGCCTCGTAGCTCGCTCTCAGATGAACGATCGGCAGAAGCCTTGAGCTTCACAATCGCCTCCCCTGGCACCATATTAGGTGCTAGGGTGAGGTCGGGTGTCGCCTCTGTGTCGGGCATCTCTCCTCTTTGGAGTGCCTCTCTTTGGCAGCTCGTGGAGAGTAGTAGCAGTAGGGTGAGCCACCAGCTCAGTCTATATTGTATTGATTTCATAATCCTATTGATATGTCGTAATGATTAATCCTGACGTTTGTTGTTGCGAGCTGTTTCAGCTGTTTTGGCATTACGGAAGTAGGCTACCTGTACGCTATCCTCTCCAGGGGCAATGAAGATGACGTCGTCGCCCTTGGTGAAGTAGGTCCAGCCATACTCTCCTCTGTCGGTATGAGCTAGTTCGTACCCCTTTTTCTTTGCCAATTCAACTACCTCTGGCTTGAGATTCCAAGCTCCAGTCCAGTCATGGCGGGTAAAGAACTTCTTATAGCCCTTGTACATATCGATACGCTGACCGATCGCTCCTGCATTCTCCTTAGTGGCAGTGACGTTGTAGTCCTTACCATAGTTGTCCATTCCTGGGATGAGGAAGTTGTAGAGTGTAGAGATGAGGTCGCCCTCCTTCGCGGTATCACGGTGTACATTTTCAAATTGTACATACTCATAAAGGTGGGTGTAACCCTCCACATCACTCTTCTTGCAGAAAGGATAACCATCGTCTTCACCGGTCATTAGCCTAAAGCCACGGCCCTTTTCAAACGCCTCCACTTGCTCGAACTGAATGGCAGGGTCGCGGAAAGTATCTAGTCGATCGGTAGGAAACTCAGTCATAATAGCACCGACATCATCGGGATCAATCTTTTTAGGAAGAGAGATGGTGATTCGAGCCGCCTTAGGATAGGCATAGTGCATTTGCTGGCTATGTTTATAGAAGACCTTAGCCTCGTATTGGAGGAGTGCGGCAAGGTCGTTTTTAACCCATATCTCACCTCCTCTTGGGTCTTCGCCACCCTTGAAAAAGCCCTTAGAAGAGAGATAGGTAGCCACATCTTCCTGGCTAAACTCAGTGCCCTCTACCCCGACTATGTGCATAGCAAATACCTTGTTTTTATCAGAGTTGTTGTATTGATAAACTAGGTACTTAGCCCGCTGTGCATCGGTGGCGAAGAAGTCGTCCTTAGTCCAGGTGGCATCCTTACGGGTCTTCTTCACTTTGCTTTCAGTACCATCATCGTTCCATTGAGTAACGTCGATCAGCTCGGCATCCTGTTGGAGACCCACCTCCTGAGCATACGCCTCCACATCGGTACGGGTCATATCGGGTAGTAGCTTAAAGTCTGGGAATAGACGGACACCCACTTGGCGGATACGCAAGGTGGCACTCTCGCCATAGCTGAGTGCGATATAGACCTCACGAGGGTTGGGGTCGACGGATGGCTGTACCATCACCTTCAAGCTCTTGCTATCGCCACTCTTCTCTGCGGTGAGCCATGGGCTCTCCTCCGAGAGGGTATAGCTCCAGTCGTTGCCACTGGCAATTACAGGGATGATTAGTTCGCCGCCTTCGCTACCAACATCCCATGATGTTTTCTCTACGGCGAGTGTCTTGAGGGTACTCGACTGGGTCACCTTTATCTCCTTACGGAGTCCACGAAGGGTGATGGTGACTTTGGTCTCTAGCTTCTTGCCGGTGTGGTTCTCCTCGGCAGTTAGCTTAACGCCATCCTTCACCTTCTCCACCTTGAGCCAATCGCTCTTAGGTCCTTGCTCAATAGACCACTGGTCGTCTGTGGTGATGACACCTACTTCGAGCGAACCTCCAGCCTGTGTAAATGTGATAAGGCTAGTCGGTAAGTCGAGCGAAAGCACATCGGGTTCCTCCTGCTGCTTACAGCTAGTGGCTAATAGTGCCACGAGCCCGAGGAGCAAATATAGTCGTTGGATTGTCTTATTCATATGGTGTCGCCTATTTATTTTTCCCATCCTTCGTTTTGGATGAGCTTGTGATTGATCTTAAATAGTACTTGAGGAATACCCCACACAAAGCGGTAGTCACCGGCTGGGATATTGAGATGAAGGTCGTACTCTTTATTGAGTACCTCTCGCTCTTGAGGGTCGTGACGATTGACTCCCATACCCCACCTGCGGAGGTCCCAAAGGCGGAAGCCCTCGAAAGCGAGCTCGCGGGTACGCTCATCACGGATCTCCTGCTGTAGGTCGGTGCCAAAGAGGTCTACGCTCTCCAGCCCTCTGGATACCTTGAGCTGATTGAGGTAGTCTAGAGCCTTGGCATTATCGCCACTCTCATAGGCCGCCTCAGCTGCAATCAGTACCTGCTCGGCATAGCGGAAAGGCTTTGGTGCCTGTAGCCCATTGGGCACATAGCCACCCCACACTTGGCTATCAAGGTCGGAGTAGGCTTTATTACCCTTAAACTTAGAGACTACCCATACCACGTCCTGAGAGGTGCGACCGTAGTCGGCAGGGGTGATAACGGTCATGGCCTCCTCAAAGTACACCTTACGGCGGAGGTCACCCTCCTGATAGAATTCCTTGAGCCAGCCGGCTGGAAGGAATGGAGGAGTATTGATCGCAATATCTCTGTGTTTATTCTCTCTCCACCATCTATTGGCCTCGAGGTTGGCACCGTAAAGACCGAGGGTACTTGGAAGTTCGTCGGGCTTACTGATAAATGGCTGATAGATCTGCTCCCGTCCGGTATCTTTGTGCCACATTGCCTCAATAGCCGTTACACCTGTGACATCCATCTCGTCGGGCTTAGTGAGGCTGTACCTCTGGGTATTGATGAGCTTCTCTGCAGTGGCGAGAGCCTCTGGCATCTTGCCCATATAGAGGTAGACACGCGACTTGAGTGCTGTAGCCACATCTTGTGAGATATAGTCTGCCCCCTCGGCTCCTGGTGTGGAGGTGAGTAGCTCCTCGGCTAGTGTTAGCTCTTGTAGGATAAAGTCCCACACCTCCTTATTGCTGGCACGAGGGTACATCGTGAGGGGATCCACCTTTTTCACCAAAGGCACGCAGAGGTCGGTCGCGGCACTCTCCTCCTTGTAGGGTACGCCCCAGCGGATTGCTAGACTATAGTAATAAAAGGCTCTAGCAAAGTGAGCGTGCCCAGCGTAGGTATCGATGGTTGCCTTGGCTGCTTCGGGGTTCTGCTCCTTATTGATGTCGTAATTGCTTAGCCCATCGAGGAGCGTATTAGCATCGGCTAATGCCACATAGTAGGAGTGGTAAAGCCCATCAAAGGTGGCCTCATCGGCTCTCAGACTGTGCCAGCCGTGGAAGGCGCCGTAGCTATTGTGCATAATGTGCATATTGAGCATATCGGCCTGTACCTCCTGAGGTAGGGTGGCGGAACCACCAAAGAGCCTAGTGCGTAGCAATATTGTGGTGCCATTGTCCCATGCCTTCAGCCCATCCATATCGGCAAAAGACTTCTTGAGTGGGATATAGTCTAGTGGCTCTTTATCTAGATTGCACGATGCTAGGAGTAGCCCCAGCAGTGCTATAGAGATCACTCTGTATATATTATTTATCTTCATATTCTCCTGTATTTCTATCATTAGAAGCCTAATTCAAAATTAACGCTCACCTGCTTCGTATTTGGGTTAACTCCCATAGATACACTGTGATTGACCTCTGGGTCAATACCTTGGAACTTAGTAAAGGTGAGGAGGTTACGGCCAGAGAAGAATATCCTTGCCGACTTGATCACCTCCTGACGCTCTATCCACTCACGTGGTAGGTCGTAGCCGATAGTGAGGTTTTTAAGTCGCATAAAGGAGGCATCTTCGATCAATCCACTATCAAGGTAAAGTGAAGCGTGCTGCTTATTCTTCTCTCTCTGGTAGGCTAGACTTGGGTAGTCGGCCTTATCGCCTGGTTGCTTCCAGTAGTTAAAGAGCCTACGGGAGGCATTGAAGTTGGTACTCTCAAAGTTGCGCACATTGGCGTCGCTCTCATAGTACTGACGGTCTACTGAGATCATGTGCTTGCCAAGAGCAAAGGCAAAGTTGGCACTCATGAAGAAGTTGCCATATCTACCCTCTAGTCCCCAACCACCAGTCATCGGAGTGAAGGCTGGGATATCGGTATTCTGCTCTAGTGAAGCGGTGTATTCATCAGCGAGTTGATCGTGGTTCATCGTCTTCTTCATAGGGTCTACCCCAGGCTTAAACCACTCTGGGCGACCTGTCTCGCTATTCACCCCTTTGTAGATAGGCATGTAGAAAGTAACGGGCTTACCCACTTGGTAGGCAAGGGCAGTCCCTGGCTGCAAGAAGGAGTCGCGACCGCCAAAGAGAGAGATCACCTTGTCTCTATTGTAGTTGAAGTTGAGGAAGGCGGTGAGGTAGCCCTTCTTCGCCTTGACGAGGTCTAGATCGAGCTGAAGGTCGATACCTTGGTTGAGGTAAGCCCCTTCGTTTTGGAGGTTGTAAGAGTAGTCGTACTGCCCAATACCAAAGCCCGAAGTGAAGTCGAGAGGCACCTCGAATAGCATATCTGTGGTGAGCCTGTGGTAGTACTCTATGCTCAGCCCGATGCGGTCCAGCATCCTACTCTTGAAGCCCACGGTGAGCTTGCTCTGCGTCTCCCAGCTGAGGTCGGGGTTACCGGTATTGGCTAGGCCCAAGCCCATCTCGCCCTTGTATTGACCACTGCTACCAGCGTATGGCTCAGTGTAGTAGGGAGGAATAGAGGAGTTACCCTGTGTACCGTAGCTCGCCTTGAAGTCGAGCTCATCAAGCCACGCGACCTCTGAGAGGAAAGATTCATTCTTCGCCTTCCAAAGCAAACCAACCGACCAGAAGGTGGCGTGTCGCTTATTCGGACCAAAGCGCGACGAAGCGTCGTTACGAATCACTAAGTCTACAAAGTAACGGTTGGTATAGTTGTAGGCAAACTGTCCGAAGAAGGAGAGGAAAGCATAAGAGAGGGTGCTCTCACTAAACGACTTGTCCTTGGTCACCATATTGAGTGAAAGGAGGTGGTCGTTTTTAATCCCTGCGCCCGAAGCAGAAAGCCCATCATCGTAGTAATTGATGTACTCCTGACCGAGGAGGGTGGTCAGTCCGTGATCCCCTAGGTCGAAGTCGTAGGAGATGGTATTAGTGGTAGAGAAGTTGATCACCTGCCCAAAGGAGCGAGACGAAGAGCCATTGCCATACGCTTTGCGGTAGCTTGGCTTCACGCGTGCAAAATACTTGCTGTAGCCCATCTCCACACCCGCCATCGACCGAATAGTCAGATGCTTGATAGGGGTGATGGTGAGATTACCATTGGCCGAGAGAAGGAAGTTCTGCGACTCTGCTGGCTTCTTATCAATCTCATACCCTGGGGTACCGATGCCCAGTACATCAATGTAGTCTAGCTCCTTGCCATTCTTATCGTAAGGCGATACGAAGGGGAGGTTGAGGGCACCCATACCGCCCAGTGCACTCTTAGGGCCGAGGGGTGAGGTTTGGGTCCAGTCGTAAGAGACATTGGTGTTGAGCCCTAGGCGGATATACTCATTGAGCTCAGAGCTAAGATTGAAACGCGCAAAGACTTTGTCGTACTTCGAGCCTTCGCGAAGACCCTTTTGCGACATTCCGCCACCCGAGAGGTAGTAGCTGGTCTTATTAGTACCGCCTGAGATAGAGAGGTCGCCTTGGTAAAGGGGTGCCTTCTGGTAGATATAATCGTACCAGCGGAAGTCGGTATTCCCGAAGTGCTCTGCCCTAAAGGCGTCCCACTTCTCTTGGCTCTCAAAGAGACCTGTCTCTACATAGTACCTACCTAGCTCCTCGCCAGTCATCAGCTGGTCGAAGTAAGAGGTATTGGCAAGTGTAGAGACGCCATACTGCCCACGCACATTGATTGCAGCACGCTCCCCCTGCTTGCCTCGCTTAGAGGTGATGTAGACAACACCATTGGCCGCCCTCGCACCATAGATAGAGGTGGCGGAAGCATCCTTTAGGAATTGCATGCTCTCAAAGTCATTGGGGTTCATTGCACGGATAGCAGCGGTGCTAATAGGCATGCCATCGAGGATGAATAGTGGCCCCGTACCTGCTCCTAGCGACCCTTGTCCGTGGAGGGCAAGGGAGAGCTGCTGAGAGGGCTCACCAGAGTTGGAGTAAACTTGCAGACCAGAGACCTTACCCTGAATAGCATCCAGAGGGTTGGCATTGGGCTTGCTAGAGAGCTCCTTGGCACTGATCTTCACCACCGAAGCGGAGGTATTGGTGATCTTACGGGTCATGTACCCGATCACCACCACATCGTCCAGTACTTCACTATCTACCTGGAGGTGTACCTCCATGCCATTCTGTGCCGGTAGCTCTACCGTCTTATACCCCACATAGGAGATAATAATTACATCACCTGCTTTGACAGGGAGGGTAAACTGACCATCCAGGTTGGTGGTAGTTCCCTTGGAGGGGTCTGCCTTGGCACGTACCGTCGCACCAATTACTGGCTCACCCAGTTCGTCATATACAAGTCCCCTGATGCCCGAAGTCGTCTGTGCCGAAAGCCCGATCACAGCTAGTAGACTTATCAATAGGAGACAGTACCAGCGTCTGTGTCTCATAAAAATTATTCGAAATGATATATGTTTGTTGTTTATAATAGTTGTGTATAATACTCTGCCGTCACTTGCATCCTTTTGTGGATGCATAGCTCATTCTCTAGGCTGACCAATCTTTGTTGGTCAGTGAAGCGATGGTGCCCCTTGAAGGCACTCAGTATAGGTTAGTCGTAAAAAGCGAATAGTCGAGGATTTGGGATACCTCTAGCGTGGTGTGGATATTGTGCCCACACCTTAATTTATCTATTACAGAGCAAATAAGCATCCTGTCGCTTGATTTGTCGCCACAGAAAGTCTATTGTCTTGACCTGAAGGATAAACATCCTTGATTCCATCGGCCCAATCATTTTGATTTATTCGCTAAAGATAATGTAAACATTTGAATCAATGCCCAAATATACTATATATTTTTAATATGCAACCCATATTACCATAATAAATGCTTTTGTACTCTTTAATAGACTTAATATATATAAGAAGCAAGGCGGGCGTGGCGACCCTATAAATGGAGTCCTTGCCCGAGATCACCCTGCCCTTTTCGGACAGGTCAGACAAGGCAGACAGGTCGGACGCCATGGAGCACCCTGGCGGGTGCTTTTGGGGCATCCCCTATCTAACAAAAAACTGAGTTGCAACTAAGCTTTTGCTTTGTTGCAACTCGTCATTTGCTTAGTTGCATCTCGCCGATCGCTTAGTTGCAACTCAATTTTTGCCCTCCTCCAATGGGAAAATGTGTGGGTGTTTATTTAGAAGAAAACCCCTTCGGGCTTCTTGCTACTGTGCCCTGCGTCCTGCGTCCGACTTGTCTGATCTGTCCGACTTGTCCGATTAGGTGCTATTTGTGAAAAATACTAGTGCTGGGGGAGGATGAGGTGGAGGTGGCGGAGGGTGGTTTGGTACTGTTCGAAGGTGGGCTTGAAGGGGAGGGTGGCGGAGGGGTGGTGGAAGCTGGTGGATTGTTGCATCGCCCAGTTATCGACGTTGGCGACGTTGCCCCACTTTGAGCGGAAGGAGCCATCGGCGGGGGTGGTCGGAGTGGCGGTCGTTGGGGCGTTTGAAGTGGAGGTGGGGGAGGCGGAGGATTGGCGGTAGCTTTGGAGTAGCTTGATCTCTTGCTGGTACTCTGTGAGGAGGAGGTAGGGGTAATCGGCCTGATACTCTGCTGGTAGGGCTTGCTGTAGAGCGAGGGCTGCAACCCACTGCTCTCGCTGGTAGAGGAGGGGGCGGAGGGTGAGGAGGGCAGCGGTCTGCCATTCGCTCTCGGGAAGCTGTAGAAGTTGTTCGGTCGCTTTCTGGAGGTGGAGGGTATCGGGCTGCTGTAGTGCCGAGCGGTAGGTGATGTAGGCTTGCTCTTCGACAGTATTGCCAGTGGGGCTACCGCCTAGCTCGACGGTGGCGGTAAAGCGCTCCCATTGGGAGGGACTTTTGCGGGAAAGGTAGTGCAGGGGTGCTTGGGCGGAGGCATCGAGGTGGTGCCACAATCGGGCGGCACGGTAGGCGAGAGGGCTCTTGGGTTGTTTCAAGAGTTCCTCTAAGTGGTGAATGGTGTTGAGGGTATCGCCTTGGGCGAGGGCAATGACTGCTTGTGATGCGGGGTCAGGATTGGACCAAAGGGCGAGCAGGCGACTCGCCTCGGTGGGGTTGTCCATCAGTAGGTGGGCATTAATCAGCTGTAGGGTGTCGGTGGCTCTCTCAAGGAGTGCCAGCCCATCACCGAGTAGTTGTGCCACTCTTTGGGTGAGGGGGTCATTAGTGGGTAGGCGGTGAAGGAGGTCGGTGAGTTGCTGTTGATAGACCCCTTTTTCGTCGTATAGGTAGAGGGTTTTCGGGGGACGAAGCGAGGGGGGAGAGGCGAGTAATTGTGCCTCTATTTCTGCCACTTCTTGCTTTAGAAAGTAGTGTTGGTTGTAGCTTTTTGCCCTATTCAGTAAGGAGCAGCCCGCCAGTAAGCAAGGGAGGAGGAGTAGGGTGAGGAAGGCTTTGGAACCACGCATCTCAGGCAGTTTTGGGGCGGGGTAGGGCTTTGCAAAGTAGAAAGACCACGGAGAGTAGGATCACTGAGAGCACGCCTGTGGGGAGATTGAGGTAGTAGCTAGCAAAGAGGGCGATGAGCACGGTGACGGTGCTGAGGAGGGTGCTCCCGATGATGAGCCTCTTGAAGCTATGGCTGTAGCGGCTGATGGTCATTTGTGGTAGTGTGAGCATACTCATCACCATCATGATACCCATCACGCGGATGCTGAGGACGATGCCGATACAGATCCACACCATCATGCCGTACTGGTACAAGCGGTGGCGCAGACGGCGTATCTGCATAAATTCGGGGTCGAACGAGGTGTAGAGCAGTGGCCAGTAAAAGAAGCCGAGTAGCAGTGCCGTGACGACTACATAGATGCCAAGTAGCCAAAGCTCTAGTGGAGTAACGAGTAGGATATTGCCAAAGAGGAAGCTACTGAGGCTGGGGGTATACCCTGGGGTGAGGAAGGTGAAGAGGATGCCGAGAGCCATCCCGAGCGACCAGATGGCGGCAATGGCGGAATCTTCGCGGACGGCTCCTTTGCGGCTCAGCCACTCTACCCCTAGCCCGCTGAGGATAGCGGCTCCAATGGCGTAGAGGAGTGGGTTTTGCCCCAAGAAGAAGCCTAGCCCGAGCCCCGCAAAGGAGCTGTGGGTGATGCCACCCGAGATGAAGACCATTCGGCGGACTACTACAAAGCTGCCCACGATGCCAGTGATCAACCCAGTGAGTAGCACGGCAATGGCAGAGTGGGTGAAAAAGCTGTAGTTGAATAGTTCTAGCATCGTTTACGCCTCTCTATTGAGTTGTTGCTCTAGCTGAGTGAGAATGGTCTTGGGAATCGGTAGGCGACGCAGTCGGATGCTCCTTGCCCATGCCGAGACCTCCTCGGGGCGGAGGGTTTGGAGTACCTCTTGCCACTCTTGTAGCTCGCCGGGGGTGTAGTCCTCTCCATTGCGCTGGCGGAAGCGGTCTAGCTCCTGATCTTCGAAGTAGACGATGTGGGGCTTCTGCTTTAGCTTGGCATGGAAGCATTCTGTACCGCCACAGCAACCGCTGCAGCTATGCTCTGGTGTGTGGCAAGGCTCTTGTGGTACCTTCCCATCGTTGGCTTTGAGCATCTTCCGTAGGTAGTAGATTCCCAGCACTGCTAAGGCAATGAGGAGAACCACTACTATTATTGTTATGACGAGTCCCACCCCTAATGTCATTGTTCCATTCATATCTCCTTTATTTATATAGTGCAAAGTTACAGATATTTTTCCAAGGCGAGACACCACCGTTTTTGGCATCGTTTGGGGGTCTATAGATAAAGACCCCTCTGCCGAGGTCCTTCTGCCCTATCTGAAAGGAGCTAAATGTGTCTATTTGTTGGCGTTGTTTTACCCCCACCCCTCTACTCGCAAAACACGAGGAGACTCAACCGCCTTGAGCTGCGATTGAGTCTCCTTTTTCTAAAGCTCGTCCAAGATAGACGAACTTATAAACCCTACTTTGGCAGGTCAAGTGGAGGCTGTCCGACGGCTTGTCGTAACGTATTAACCAGTAAGGCTAAGTCCACATCGCCCATCTGTGCTGCGAGCTTGAGCGGAGTACGAGGTGCTACAGTCTTGCGCAGTATCGGATTGGTCAGATTTCTATACCGATCCGAGAGCGATACAAGCGTATCGATGAGCTCCGGGTAGCGGTCTAGCATCGCCCCCACTTTGGTCTCAGGGGTGATGAGTAGAGGTGTCGTATCAGTCATAATTCAGAAGCGTCCTAGAGCCTTCTAGTTGCCGTAGCTCAGTAATATCTTGAGAGCACTCAACGACCCCTAGATAGTTACCCTCGGGGTCACGCACAGCTGTGTACTCTATATAGATAAATCGCCCACGGAAGTTGCCAATCCAAAACTTAGCACAGCTCTGGCGACCACTCTTGAAGTCGGCAAGGATAGTCTCTACGACATGGACACTTTCGGGCGGATGACACATACGTACATCTCTACCGATGATGGATCTATTGCGAGCGAAGACTCGCTTGGGGCTGTGAGAGTAGAAGCGTACCTTATCGTCTTTGTCCACAAAGGTGATGTCAATTGGGAGGTGGATGAGTAGAGCCTCTAGTTCCGCGACACTAAAAGCACCCGTGGAGAGCCGTATAGCATCATGGCTCTCGTACTGAAAGTGCAGGTTGTCCGCCTCCACGTCTGGTTGCCATACAGTCTGCGGGTCATATAGGCAGTATCCAAACTCTGGTGTCTCCTGATAGATGTGATACCACTCAGCCTCTGTCAGTAGGTCCAGTGTCATTGGGAAGAGGATCATCTCCTCTTTGGTGATCATGCTGTCCAGCATCTCCACTGCAGGGTCAAAGGTCTCTACGATGTGATCTCTCAGAGATGCCGTATCTGAGATCTCTCCAGAGAGTACTGCTATGGCACTCTTGAGTAGCTTCCTAATCTCATCGTGCTTGCCCCACATGACTACAGGAGGTCCAGTCACTCCATGCTGCTCTAAGTATGGGAAGAGTAGGTACTCCTTGCGCAGATAGTGCTTGTCTACATCCATCAGTCGGTTGAAGATAGATCTCAGACTTAGCAAGAGCTCCGAGAGCGGATGCTCGCAATGCTCCCCTTTGATCTCTTTTGCCAAAGCATTGTACTCGGAGACTACCTCCCCTAGGGCTACATTCTCTGCTCTAAAGGTGTCAATGGGATGCCCCGCAGGCACCTCTTTGGCTCCACTCACATCTATAGCTCCCTCTAGGATCTCTGAGTGGTGGTCGCAAAAGATCTGTATCTCATCTGTCGATAGTAGTCCCTGATCTATTAGCTCCTGCTCCACAGCGACGACCTCTTGGTAGGGGATAGTGTGGAGGAGTGTGGAGAGTTGCCGCTTGAGAGTTTCGGGCTGCTCTCCTTGATGTAAGCGCAGGAGTATCTCTTTGAGCATCGTCTTGCGCTCATCTGGCGTGTTATGTAAGAATTCGCTCATATTTCACTGATCGTTTAACGTGAATTTATATTAGTCTAGCCAAGACATGATGGCTATCCCTTAGGCTAGTTGACCACTAGCAAATATACATATTTTGGTCAGATTATAAGAAATTTATCCCCCGTAATTTCCGTTTGCTTCGTGAAGCTTTCCGATTTCCTTGGGAGAGATTGAAATCTGCGGAGATGTAAGAGTCACTATGAAGTGCGGTTGTGGTACCATATTATGATGATTTATTCGTACATTTGTCTTTAACCGCGAGTAATGAATTCACCTTAAAGGAGACAATACATAATGAATGAATTGAGATACAAGCGAATCTATGAAACTCCAGTTGAAACAGATGGGTTTCGCATTCTTGTGGACAAACTATGGCCGCGAGGGATGAAAAAGGAAAATGCTAAAATTGATTTATGGGCTAAGGAGATCTCACCATCAGATGGACTTCGAAGATGGTTTTCCCATACTCCTGAAAAATATGATGAGTTTAAAAAGAGATACAGACAGGAATTGTCAGAGAACTCGGCATCACAAGAGTTTAAAGATTTGTGTGTGCAGAAGTTGCAAGATCATAACGTGACCCTTCTGTATGGTGCAAAAAGCGAGAAATGCAATCATGCTGTTGTTTTGAAAGAGTGGTTGGAAGAACATATACACCAGTAAGTGTATAAAGAGGTGCAAAATGGCCTTACGACCCCGGCTGAGGGATTGGACAACCAATGGAAGGTCTTCGCGTTTTTTGAATAAATGCTAGATGAAGTTGTCCGACCCGCAAGGGGTCGTGTATGTTTGTTGGCGTTGCTTTACCCCCGGTCGTTCGGGCTATGCCCTCCGACTCTGGGGCTACGACAAATCGGACCTCTCCGAGGTCCTTCAGCCCCGTCTGAAAGGAGCTAAACGTGTCTGGGCAAGTGCTTATTTAAGCGTTATCCGTGCTATTTTGCGGTGAACCCTTTGTACTTATGGGGATAATTCTCTATCTTTGTAATGAATTATATAGACTATCCAACCAAATTCAATACTGACAGTTTATGAAAGATGTAGCTACTATCCTGAAAGAGACCAAAAAGGCGATGAGCGAGACCATCGACTTCCTAGATGACAAATTGGCTAAGATACGTGCCGGCAAAGCGAATCCCAAATTGCTTGATGATATCCGTGTCAATTATTATGGCAATCCTACCCCACTCAATAATGTGGCGAATGTATCGGTGCCAGATGCGAAGACGATTATCATCACCCCTTGGGAGAAGAATATCATCCGTGATATTGAGAAGGCGATCATTGATTCTGACCTTGGCATTATGCCTGAGAATAATGGCGACTTGATCCGAATTGGAATGCCACCACTCACCGAGGAGCGTCGTCGCGACCTGGCAAAGCAAGTGAAGGGTGAGGCGGAGCAGGCCAAGGTGAGTGTACGCAACGCTCGCCGTGATGCGATTGATACGCTCAAGAAGCAGGTGAAGGATGGCATGCCTGAGGATGTCTCTAAGTCTGCTGAGGGTGATATCCAGAAGATGCACGACGACTTTATCAAGAAGATTGATCAACTCTTTGCCGCTAAGGAGAAGGAGATAATGACCGTATAACTACGATGCCATGACCGGCTTAGTTATCCAAAATAGAGGGAGTCTGTACCAAGTAAAGATGGCAGACGATGAGAGCTATAGCTGCAAGCTGAAGGGGAGTTTCAAGGTGAATGATATCCAGACCACCAACCCTGTGGCGGTGGGTGATGTTGTTGACTTTGAGCTACCCGAAACAATGGAAGAGGCGAAGGGGCAAGAGCATATGGGGTGGATCACTAAGATTCATCCGCGTACCAATTACATTATCCGTCGCTCCTCCAACCTCTCCAAGCAAGCACATATATTAGGTGCCAACCTCAGCCGAGCCCTCCTTTTGGTTACGGTCAATTATCCAGTTACCTCCACTACATTCATTGATCGGTTTTTAGCTACAGCCGAGGCGTATCGGGTGGAGGCAGCCCTTGTCTTTAATAAAGCGGATCGCTACAATGACCACGAAGAGCGTAAGCTCAATGAGCTGATGAGGCTCTACGAGGGCTTGGGCTACCGCTGTTTCAAGATATCGGCGAAGCATGGGCAAGGAATGGAGTCACTGAAGGAGTATATCTCCACAGGCATTACTCTGCTTAGTGGGCACTCGGGAGTGGGGAAGTCTACCTTTATCAATGCCCTTGTGCCTGGGGCCAATCTCCGCACTCAGGATATCTCCGAGGCACACAATATGGGGGTGCACACCACCACCTTCTCCGAGATGATCCCCTATGGTACTGAGCCCGATACCTATCTCATTGATACTCCTGGCATCAAGGGATTTGGCACGATAGAGTTTGAGCGCGAAGGGGTGAGCCACTACTTCCGAGAGATCTTTGAGCTGGGGAAGCAGTGCCATTTCCACAATTGCACCCACACGCACGAACCTAAGTGTGCCGTCTGTGAGGGGCTCAACAGAGGCACCATCGCACGCTCTAGATACAAGAGCTACCTCAGTATCTTGCAGGATGAGGATGAAGGGAAGTACCGTCTGTAAAGGGGTATAAACTCCTCTTCCAAACAAACCTTCTCCAAATAGTCACGTCTAAGAGTTATGAATAAGTATATTTGGAGTTTACTGGCCCTTGCCTGCTCCTATCTTGGAGCTGTGGCACAGCAGCCGACAAAGGGCGATAGCTATGAGACACTGGTGATGCGCTACTACGATTACTACGAGGCTCAGAAGCCCGATAGTGCAGAACTGGTGCTCCGTGAAGCACTCACACGCTATCCCGATATGGAGAGCAACTTTGTGCTCCACGGCAATCTTGCCGAACTACTTGTGGCAAGGCAAGACACCTTATCCGCTATTTCCGAACTCACAGAGGCCCTTCGGCTACAGCCCGAGGTGACGCAGCTCCGCTCTCGCCGTGCTGAGTTGTACGAAGGAGTGGCACGGTATCAAGATGCCCTCCTCGACCTCGACCAACTCATCCAGCAGAAGCCGGAGTGGGAGATCCCTTTATATAATAGAGCGAGGGTTCGCTCCGAGTTAGGGCTTCACAATGGTGCTATCCACGACCTGGAACAGATACTAAAGCTCAATCCCGAGGCCTATCTCCCTCGCATAGCACTCGCCAAGGAGTATCAGCTATCTGGTGACCCGCTTTCGGCGGAGAAGCTACTGACGCACCTGATAGATAAATTTCCCAAGATTCCCAACGCTTACCGAGCATTGGGCTGGATGCTATTGGAGCAAGACCGCAAGGCGGAGGCCCTCGATAGGGTGCGGCACGTGATACAGGAGCTGAAGGTACCGACAAAGGAGGATTACCTCTTGCGAGGAGCGATCTGGAGCAAGTATGGAGAGAAGAAGGAGGCAGAGGCCGACTTTGATCGAGCAAAGGCACTTGGTGCTACGGACGATGAAATTAAAAAGGTAAGACAATGAAGAGATTAATTAAGTGGTTACTGATCCCCGCACTACTCGTTAGTGCCATCGCAGCGTGGGGCAAGATAGAGAAGACAATGAAACCGACTGAGATAAATATTACCGCTGAGGTACGAGCCCTCAATAGGCTATACACCAATTATGGGCGTGCGCTGACGGAGTACGATAGCTCCAATGACGCCTCTACCGACACCCTCCTTTGGAGTCCCGAGAAGACGAGGGAGGAGAGCCGGAAGTTGCTCACCCAGTTGCTCCATCAGAGAGAGCTCCTTCGGCTACTTCCTAGCGAAGAGCTTAGCCGTCAGCAGCGTGTAGAGCGGTGGGGCTTTTATCTCGATTCCTCTAAAAACCAATACTACAATCTACTGGAGATACTCCATCAGTTTGTCTCTAGTGACAAGGAGCTAAAGCCTTTGCTCACGAGTGAGCTAGAGGTAGCTCTGCAGAAGGAGTTCTACCCAGAGGCATTGCAGATAGTGCGGTATTTCAATCTCCAACTTGATGAGGTGAAGCTCAAGGAGTACCGCCCACGCTTTGCCGAGACCGATGAGGGGCATTTGATAGATATGTGGCTCCTTCGCTACCGATTGATACACGAACTAAGGGAGCTGGAGATAAAGCTTTCGGATGACCACGCCACCGAGCTAGATGAGCAGTGGGCTACTATGGTGGTTCCTTTTGAAAAGGAGGGAGAGCGGCTGCTCACTCAGCTCAAGGGGAGTGCCTACGAGTCGGAAGCCGAGCAAATCTATCAGGAGTATCTAGGTGACCGCTTGGTTGCGATCCGACCCGAGGTGGTCAATACCGCTACTGGCGAGGTGCGTATCAAGGTTTTTGGTATTCTATCAAAGCCGAATAAGTTACAGAGGAGTGGAGGTATCACCATTGGTGAGCTCCCTAAGGGGATTGTCCGTAAGACCTTCACCGACCAGCTCTCAAAGCCGGCTCTCTACGCTTATTCTCTTGAGGAGGAGCAATACCGCACCTATTTCACCTACGAACTTCTGAAGGTCTATACTTACAATCTGGAGAATTATTGCAAGCAGATAGAGGTGCTGGACCGTGCTACTGGTGCCCCTGTGCCCAACGTACGGATTGATCTAATGGATGGAGATCGCAAGGTATTTGCCACGATGGCGACCGATAGTGAAGGACGAGCTTTACTCCAGAGCAAAACAAATTATTACTGGGCAGTGGTGAAGGATCCACGGCTGATGCGTGAGGAGGAAATCTATATTAATGAACTACCAAGAGCTCAAAAACAGAGAGAGATAAAGATTACACGATTCTACACCGACCGCCCTATCTACCGTCGTGGGCAGGAGGTTAAGGTGGGCACCGTCACCGCTAAGTACAACAAAGGTGATGACCGACACGTTTTGCCCTTTGAGCCTCTGACGATTAAGCTCCAAGCCTACCACAACTTCGACTTGGTTACCCTCGAGACAAAGAAGGTGACCACCAACCAGCACGGTGTGGCGGAGCTTACCTTCACCCTACCAGAGGATCAGGATCTCTCCAACTTCCAGCTCACCTCTAAGTGGGGCAATAAGGAGTTAGAGGTGCAGGACTACAAGCGTAGTTACCTCCAGGTCTCTATAGATAGTATCCCCACTGGTTACCTCTATGGCCATCCGATGAAGTTCTATGGGCAAACGACCGACCTCAATGGGCTACCTACGCCAGCTACCGTGGAGCTTCTCTATGGAGGTGATAAACGGATAAAGGTGACTTCGGGTGCCGATGGTCACTTCGTCATCACCACGCCAGCACTGCCTGAGGAAGAGGATGAGTATGGAGATAGGATTGAGCTATCTGCCTCAGACGCTTTCGGCAATACCGCACGCACCTCTCGTCACCTAGAGCTACTCGATACCGATATGCCCCTGGTTGCGGAGTCCCTTACCGATGAGGACACCTCTATTTATAAGGAGCAATTCACGCTCTCTACTACCCTCCAGCCCTATAATCATCGGTTGCTCGGGGATATCTCCGACCGCGTTATCTCTGCCTACTTGGTGAATGAGCAGGATACCATTTCGCTAGGCAACCTCCCAGTGAATGGCGAGCAACAGTTCTCCCTTCCTAACCTCCCTAGCGGTGGCTACCACCTACAGCTCCGCACGGTAGATGGGTATGGAGAGGAGCAGCGAGACGAATCCTACCAAAAGTACTATTTCTATAGTTCCAGCGATACTCAGCTACACGATAAGTACCCAATTTGGGCTGAGTTCCTTCCCGATGGGGCACTTCTCTTTGGTTCGAGCAACGATCAGCTCATCATCCTTTCTCTTGAAAAAAAGGACAAGACTATCTACAACAAGACTATCTACAAGGAGTACATCCAGGTGGTAGCTGGCACGCTTTACAAGCACACGCTACCACAAGTGGGTGCCGAAAGAGTGATGCTACAGTCGCTCCGTAATATGGAGACGAGGGTAAAGCGATTGGACCTACCAAAGGAGGAGGTCGCAAAGGAGAAGGCGAAGCTCGAAGGCTTTGCTTTCGATGAAAGCATTCGCCCAGGTAGTGAGGTGGAAAAACGGATCAAGGTGATTGGTAAGTCGGGACAACCGCTCGCCAGCACTCCGGTCTTTGCCACTGTTTATGATAAAGCAGTCAATGATGCTGCTTTGAGTATAGGGGCTATGCCATGGATTTCTATTGAGAGTGGAGTAATGCTCGAGAATAACTTGGAGGGAGCCCTCTATGGGGCTCGGGCTCCACTCCGTCTGATGGCGGTAACCGAAGTGGCACCAATGGAGATGAGTAAGCAGGCAGCCCTAGATGAAGTGGTGGTTACTGAAGCACCTGAGGAGCCGGCTCTCCGCACCAACTTTGCCGAGACAGCCTACTTCTCGGCACTCCTTGAGACCGATCAAGAGGGTGAGCTACTTCTGAAGTTCAAAGCCCCCGACACGCAGACTAAGTATGTTGCTTACCTCTATGCCTTTAACGACAACCTCACCGAAGAGATCTTGGAGGATACCACCTTAGAGGTCTACTCGCCACTCAGCATAGAGCTTTCCACCCCACGTTACCTCGTTTGGGGCGACCGCCTCGATGGCTCCGCTCAGATACGAAATACCAGTGACCAAAGCTACACTCCCACTTATGTGATTACCTCTGGTGCTGCACTATTGGCAGTGGGAACAATTGAGGTGCCAGCCCACGAAACGGTTAGCGTCCCCTTTAGCATCACCGCTCCACAAGCAACAGAGCTCCAATTACAGGCGAAAGTCACTTTGGGCGACCTGAGTGACGGACTAGAGCGGGTGATTCCGCTGATCAGCAACCTCTCCACCTACACGGTGGCGCTCCCTATTTCACTCTACAAGGAGTCGCAAGTGACCCTTACCCCACCAAAGCAAGAGCTCGCCAGCAGTGACCTGATGCTCCAGCTTTACTTAGATCCTATCCAGTTGCTTCTAAGCAAATTGGCCATTAGCCACAGAGAGAGTATCGAGAGTGACCTTTCACTCTTCGGAGAGCTCCACTTCTATAGCGTCTACAGCCGTCTTCATAGTTACCTCAAGTCCAATCCCAAGCTGGCAGTGCGTCTACAGAAGGAGGCGAAGGAGCTGAGCTTGATTAAAGAGAAGCCAGCACACTGGAGCGACCGAATAGCCGACCCTCAGACCTTAGCCAGCTTCTACCAATTCATCACCAATGAAAAGGCACTTACAGAGCGATTAGCTCAGATAGAGAAGAGCATTCAGAGCCACGCCGTCGCGGGCGGAGGCTTCCGCTATAGCCTCAAGACGTTGCACGCTTCTCCTTGGCTCACCCATTATATACTAGAGCAATTGGGAGGCTTGGAGGTGACCAATCCGGAGCTACAAAAGAGCCTACAGGCCGCTCTTCCTTACTTGGCTAAAGAGCTACAGAAGGAGGGTAACTACTACGCGGACTTCGTCGCCTTTGCACTTGTTGCGCACCAATATAGCTACCCACTGCCCGACTTTGGCGAACCGATGAAAAAGCAAGTGGATGCTCTCCGAAAGGGCTATCAATCTGCTAGCAATAGCACGATGCTACGATTTGCGGAGTACAGCCGGATCTATGACCAACCCGAGGTCTACGCCCAGGTGCGTCAGTTTATCAAGGAACGCAGTGGCTACACCTTTAATGACGATGAGAAGCTCACCCTCATGCTCTTCCTCAATCAAGATGAGCCAGAGGTGAGCCAAGAGGTGGTGAAGTTTGCCTTGCAGGTGAAGCAAAATGCCATTTGGTATGACCAAGCGATCGTACGGGTGGCACAGCTGATTCTTGATAAGGTGACCCCCACCACCATTAGCGACCGTGCCACACTCACCATCAATGGCGAGCGCTACCAGCTTTCGCCTACGGAGCGAGTGACCGGCACCCTAGCAGTGCGGTACCCCGCCAAGGAGGGGGCGCTCACGCTCACCTGGAGTGGTATTCAGAGCGATTATATCTTTGGTGCCCTCTCCTATCTCGTGACCGAACCGAGTGCTAAGGCCACCCCAACGGGTAAGCAGCTGACGATTGAGAAACAGCTCTACGTCCGCAAGGTCGATAGCAACGGGAAAGAAAGCTTTACCCTAGCTACCAACGTGCAGAAGGGCGATAAGCTGATAGTCCGCTACCTCCTTGAGGCAAAGCAAGACCTCAGTCTGGTCACCATACAAGACCCACGCCCAGCTGCGGCGGAGATGGGCTACGACTTTGAAGGCTTCCGATTGGCTGATCGCCTTTGGTTCGACTATAGTCGTCGCGACAATCACGATCGACTATACATCGACTACCTACCACGCGGACGCCATCAGATAGAGCTTGAAGCGGTCGCTACCCAGAGCGGTCACTTCACCTACGGCCCCGCCCAGATCCAGAGCTACTACGCCCCCGAGTATGCTGGTAACTCCTCCGGCGGCTCTCTCGAAGTGGCGAGATAACATCCCAACACATATATATATGGTAAACGACCCTTGTGGCTGCACCCCTGCAATCACAAGGGTCGTTGGTTTTGGACCCCTCGTAACCCGCCAGTGTTTGGCTCTGGGGGAGGGCGAGTCTTGACTGGGGGTTAGCTGAATGGCACCCTGTCGGGTGCTGTGGAGCTACTTATCGGACAAGTTGAAAAACGCTTTTATATCTTGCTATAAATCAGATGGTTAGAAAGGCGAAAACTGAGATGCAACTAAGCAATTGCTTTGTTGCATCTCGGCAATTGCTTAGTTGCATCTCGCCGATCGCTTAGTTGCAACTCCACTTTTGCTCTGCTACGGGAGGGTTAAGGATCGGACAAATTGGAAGGGGAAGGTACAAAAAAGGACCTCGGTGGGGAGGTCCTTTTTGATGGGTGATAAGGTTTGATGACTACTCGTGGTTGTCGTCCTTATGGCCATATCCGTATCCGTAGCCATATCCGTATCCATAACCGTAGCTCTTGACAAAGATGGAGTTATTGGTGTTGATGTCGTTGAGTATTAGGCTCATGCTGGATAGTTTCTGGTGGTCGGCGAGGTAATTGATATACTCCACATCGCGCTTATTGGTCTTATCGGATCGCAGTACATAGAGTGTGTGATCCACTACGCGACTGAGTACCAAGCTATCTACTACTGGCCCAACAGGGGCGGAGTCAACTAGGATATAGTCGTAGTGCTTCCGGAAGGTCTCGAATACCTCCTCTAGCCTAGGCCTAGCGAGTAGCTCGGTAGGGTTGGGTGGGATAGCACCGGCATTGATGATATCTAGGTTGGGGTACTCCTCTAGGTGCTGTATGAAGTGTATTGGATCTGTTGAGGTATCATTGAGTAGGTCGGTCATTCCGCCTAGAGATGCATTCTTGATCCCAAAGGTACGCTTCAGCTGAGGGTTACGGATATCTAGCCCCACGAGTAGCACTTTATACTGAAGTGCTGAGAGCGAGATGGCTAGGTTGCTGACTACAAAGGTCTTTCCCTCTCCACTCACGGTGGAGGTACACATCAGTACCAATGGTCGCTTATTCTGAGTGAGGAAGCTGAGGTTGGTACGGATATTTCTAAAGGCCTCTGTGGCTACACTATTACCCTCTAGCTGCACCAATAGCTCGGGAAGATCGCCCTCTCCTGAGGCTGATTTTTGCTGAGGTATTCCTCCGGCAATCGGTAGGTTGGTGAGCTTTTTGAGATCCTCTTCTGTGCGAATCTTGGTTTGAGTGAGCTTCCAGAGGTAGATCGCTATCGTTGGCAATATCAAGCCGAGTAATAGGCTGGCCAAATAAATGATTGGCTTTTTGGGGCTCGAAGGCTTAGTGGCGGCAAGTGCATTATCCACTACCTTGGCACTCTCAAGTGATGAGGCGAGCTCAATGGAGGTCTCTTCCCGGCGGGTGAGTAGCATCAGGTAGAGATTGGAGCGGATAGATCGCTGACGCTCGATATCTGTGCTGATGCGCTCAAAGGTAGGAGCTTGCGAGATGCGAGAGCTGTAGCGTTGCTCCATTCCCTTCAGACCATTCAGCTGTATCTGAAGCCCTTGCTTTGCCACATCGGCGGCCTCTAAGATATTGGTTCGTGCTACATTGAGGTTTTCGGTGAGGCTCTTTACCTTGGGGTGGTCTTTATTGGCAGCCTCTAGCAGACCGTCTCGCTCAAAGACCATTTGATTGTATATCTCCACGGCGGTTTGTAGGGTACCGTCGGTAAACCCTAGGCTACCAGGTATGATTTCATACTTCCCCTCCTTTGCCTTTAGGTCATTGATAAGGAAAGCGACCAGCTTCAGCTGCGTCTCTGCCTCTGCCCGCTTTTGATCGATCATAGCGGTGGAGGAGACGACTACGCCGAGGTCTTGGTAGCTGGTGACACCTTGGCTCTTCTTTACCTCCTCTAGTTTTTTCTCCGTGGCATTGAGCTCCTCACCGATGAGGTTGATTCGCTCATTGATGAAGTCGTAGGTGCGCTGTGCGGTAGCATTTTTATCGATCGCCCGCTCCCTATTGTATACCTCAATGAGTTTGGAGAGAAAGCGCTCGCCCTTGGCTCTATTCTTGGCGGTAATCCCCAAGACTGCCACAGAGCCTTGCTTATTGGCTCTATCCACTGTGAGCCCGCCCTTCTCGGCATAGTAGATGGCGAGCTTTTGTGGTGATTGTATGGTGACATCAAAGCTGCTGGGGAGCTCCATTTTCCCCTCCTTGTAGCTCTCCCGCTTGGTGATGGAGGCGATGCCTTCGCCCAATACAAAGGTGGCTGGTAGGGAGTCGATGACTATGGCTTCGCCCTTGACATAGTCTGAAGAGATCTTGTACCCCTTGTCGCTAATCGACTCTATGGTGAGCGTAATGGGGGCACCTATTTTACTTAGCCCTACGGGGTCCATGGATATCTCAAAGGGGAGCTCGCTATCCCATACTGTAGTGGTGAGCCCCTTTCGACTGGTCACCTCTACATACTGCTGGCTCTCCTCTATGGTCTTTTGAAGGATCTCACGCGAACCGAGTATCTCTAGCTCGTTATCTACATTGACATTCTTTACCCCCATGCCTAGCTCGGCAAAGTCGAGTCCCTGTATCTGTGGGCTACTTTTATCTTTTTGCTCTAGGAATAGCACCGAGGCCTTAACGGGATACTGTGGGCTGCTACTTTTGATAAATAGCCAGCCGAGGAGCAGGCAAAGCACCAGTGCAATGAGGTAGATGGGCCAATACCTAAAGTAGTCTATTAGGATGCTTAGAATATCCACCTCTTCTTCATTTCCCATTGCCTGTGATGGGCTCATCTCGGGCGCCGCGGGGATATGGGTGGGCTGCTGTGGGTTAGGGTTGTTATTTATTTGAGTCATAAGCTATGATCGATTTCTGCTTATCGTCTTAATATGGTGACTAGAAGGTTGGCTACTGTAAGTGCAATCGAAGAGATGCTGATCCATACAGTGGTGCCCGAGCTGATGTTGGACGATGAGGCTATGGCATTATTGGGCATCACGTAGACTACATCTCCCTGCTGTAGGTAGTAGTAGGGCGAATTGATGATGTTGGGATCCATCAGATTGACACTCACCAAGGTGGTGGAGCCATCTTTATTCTCCCGAAGTATCTTCACCTGATCTCGTATACCATATATAGTAAGGTCTCCCGCATTGGCGAGTGCCTCGAAGAGATTTACCTTGCCATTGGCCGAAACAAATGCCCCTGGCTTGTGCACTTCACCGAGCACTGAGTAGCGGTAGTTTTGGATCTGGACATTGACGCTGGGCACCTCATTGAGATAGGTTGTTAGTGCCTTTTTGACCACCTCCTCCGCCTCCCTTAGGGTGAGACCACCGAGCTTCGTGAGCCCTAGCACTGGTAGGTCGACCTCGCCAGAATTATCCACCAAAAAGGTGCGTATTCCATTTTGCACGCTAGAATACTGCTGCTGAGGGTTCCAGTAAATCCCATTGAAGCTTGCCACCAACTCGGGCTTGGAAGCTTGGATATTGACCGTGAGGATATCCTTTGGTTTGATGGTAGCATCTTGGAGGGCACGGGCTTCCGTTTGCATCTTATTCTCCGCATATTGTAGATAGGCAACATCCTTGGTGCTGGCACAGCTAGCCAGTAATAATAGGAGCAGTGCCGATAGAAGGGTCGAATGCAGTCTCATATCGTTCATTATTAAATTTGAGTTTGAATACAACACACCATATGCAAAAGTAACAATAATAAGTGATATACGGGTATCCTTGAGTGGGGGTTACGCTTTAGAGCGTCGTATCGTGTTGCATTTATCTGAGTGTTTATAGGGCGGGCCTCTGCGAGATCCTTTCTCCATTACCCTCAAAAACCTATATGAGACTGTTGCACGAAGGCGGTCTCTAAAGTGTGGCAATATAAAAAAGAGTAGGCGGAAAGCTAATTAGCCTTCCGCCTACTTTATTTAGGGTGAACGACGGGGATCGAACCCGCGAC
This sequence comes from Porphyromonas somerae, assembly GCF_022845615.1. Taxonomy (NCBI): domain Bacteria; kingdom Pseudomonadati; phylum Bacteroidota; class Bacteroidia; order Bacteroidales; family Porphyromonadaceae; genus Porphyromonas; species Porphyromonas somerae. The sequence goes on from NZ_AP025559.1 coordinate 2,544,534, forward strand.
AACTGGAACCACAATCCAGGGCTCTACCAGCTGAGCTACGTCCACCATGTCCGACTAGATAATTCTAATCGCGTGGACAAAGATACATAATATTTCTATAATCCAAAAGAAACCTCCCTAAAAAAATCAGTGGTTCCGCATTTGGTTTCTCTTGACGTGTGGCATCAATGGGAGTGTCTGTGGGGTAAGGACCTCTTCTAATGCGTAACCCCTGTATTGCGAGTGGTTTTTGGTCAGGCAGTAAAAAGTAATAGGGTTCATAGAAACCTATGAACCCTATTACTAGTGTTAATGTGTCTCTGTCGCTAGAGCTTTACACGACCTGTAATATCCTTTTGCCCTGCTGGGGTATCTTGGTCTTGGTCGTGAAGGGGAGCATATTTCCCATCAGGAATGTCAGAGAGGATAAAACCATTTGCTTTGCGTGCGGCTACAATGTTATCGGAAAGGGCTGTCGCTACTGCATTTGCTACCAAGTTAAGTAGCATACTACTGGTGTTGGCCACCTTGCAATCTACGGTAACATCAGCACTTCTCTGAAAGAGTACTTTATTATCCTTGGTAGATTTTAAGATGTATTCAATATTCACATCCATAGTATTTGTAAGCACAATCTTCTGCCACTTATTTATTACAGTAAAGAGCACGGCGTCAGCTGTGAACACGTTATTGAATGGCTTTAGACTACCGTCAATAAATAATTCAGCATCTTCTGCGCTTTCACTTTGTAAAAGTTCTTGAGCTAATAGTGGTGAAAAGACGTAGTATCCTCTCTCTACAAGAGGGTGGAAAAGTGAGGCATACACCGCCTCTTTAGCCTCTACTTTATTTGTCTTATTGATCGGAGGCATTACTAGTATGCTTAAAGGTTTCTGGGCGTATAGCTCTTTGTATACCTCCCCTTTCTTGCCATAGTTGGCAGTAAGCCCACATGATGAAAGTAGCAATAGCAAGCTCAGAAGCGAAGCTATTGAAAAGGCTAGTCTATTGTAGTGAGTTTTCATTTTTCAAACTGCTTAATTATCCTTGTAATAAATACTTTGCTCTCTGGGTATAGCTCAATCTCTTTTTTTAGGAGCTGTAGTCCCTCTTCTCTTTTCCCCTGTTTGATAAGGAGATACCCATATTCTGCACATATTCCAGGCTGGACCATTTTTCGAGTGCCATTTGGGGTGTTTATAAGGCGTTCGTACTCTTTAATAAGGTGCTCTTCGCTTTTGGGCGTTCTGTCCTTAGTGAAAGTATGAACAGCATTGTCATAACCGTACCAAGAATATAGGGTTTTTGTAGTGCTACAGCTACAAAGGGAAAGTGTCAAGATTACTGGTAGCAAAAAAAGAATTAAACGTTTCATGTTTATCGTAGCTCTATCAATTTGGTTTTTCTAGTTGATAAAAATATCTTGCCACTATAGAGCACCCTTCCCTCTTTGCTCTTAACAGCAATGGAATAAGTGCCTGGCTTAAGATAAAACTGTGGCTTCTTCCCCTCGCTCCCTTTTGTCTGTATTACCTTTGTCTCTGTGGGGTTACTACCATTAATGGTTACTACCACGGTTTCTTTAACAAGGGTCTTGTTGTCGCTAATTATCTTTAAATAGGCCTCATCAGCCAAGCCCCCTGTTGCGGAATTTACGGTGCCACAGGAAAGGAGAGCGACTGCTAGTATGGCACTCAATGCGAGGCCAATCCAATTCAAATGCTTCATTTTTTTTATCTTATTTCTTGTATATAATAATCCGAGAGCTTAGAGCCGTCAATAGCTCCTTCGACGATATTGACTATGGAGAACTCAGTCATCGGAGTGTCTCCCAAGGTCATTTGCACCTCAATTGCTCCCACTTTTTTACCTGGAAGTTCAATCATAGCACCTGTCTGAGGGTTCTTCACCCTTTTTCCTTTTGCGTAGATGTCAAATCTATCGCCTGCAACAAGTCCTTGAGAGGCTCCACCAGCAATGATAGTTCCGTCGTCATCCATGGAGATTATATAGGTACGCCAAGGCTTGTCCGCACATTTGTTGATGATATTCTCTACTAGCTGATCAATAGCAGCAGAAATAGCTTTGTCGGCTAGAGAAGCATCATACCCACTTACGCCCCCCATTCCTAGAGTAGACTTGCTAGTGGTATTGGCATACCCTTTAGCCTCCTCAGAATAGGTTGCGACCCCCGTAGCGACATCAACCAGCCTAAGGCTCACTCCAGCCTCTACCTGCTGGGTCTTTTTGGCAGTTAGAAGACCTACTTCGCCAGAAGTCTTACGTCCGAATTCTGTTACTGAACCGAGGATCACATAGTCGGCAGTTACCTTGTTGTCGTTGTTGCCATCGGCAATCTCTTTTGCGATTGCTTCGGCATCAGAGCGCTCAACGAGGATGAATTTACCTGAAGCAATTAATTTTGCGGTTAAGATGTCTTGAGCCTGCTTGGCGATTGGATCATTCTCACGGTCATAAAAGATGCCTTTGCCATATTGGGTCTCATTAGAAAACCTCCCGATAGCGACTTTCCATTTTAAGCTCCTTCCTTCATTTTCTTGACCATAGAGGTGTAGACCTCCAGATAGAAGGAGTAGAAAGACTATCCATACACGATACGATACATTTCTCATAAATACTTAATTATATGATTTGTGTTTCTTATTTCCTTGTGCAAGTTACCACTTTTTTGGAAATTGAACACATTAATGTCCTAACTTATTAAATTGATTTAAGTGATTTCTTTATTGGAGTAATGGAGCGCCTTATTAGGAGGACGAAGGGGGTGGCGGTGGAAATGCGGGTATTCGGAAAATTATGTGTACTTTTGTGCAGTATAATAGGGAGTTTGATAAGTCACTGAACGTATGGAGTACAATAAAGAGGCAGAAGGGATATTGCAGAGAATCGATAAGATGGCTGACGACTTGCAGCGACTTCGTCGAGAGGTGGCTCAGCTCCTTGTGAAGCATACCGAGCTATGTGCCAAAGGCGAGTCGACTGAAGCGGGTTCCACAGAAGCTCCTAGTGGTGAGCGAAGTGAGATATCCTGTATCTCGAGCCTTGAGGAGCTCTATGCACGGGACTTTGAGAGTGATGACGAGCCGACGGAGCATGAGCCAATTGCTTTTGAGCCAGTTGGCGAGCCGATAAAGAACGAAAAGGAGAGTAGCGACTCTCTGGACGACCTCTTCGTTAAGGCTGGCTCGGAAGAGGCGATGGAGGATCTTTTTGAGGTACGTAAGGGCTTTGACCTTCTCTCCAATCTGACCATTGCTGATCGGTACCTCTTTGCTAATGAGCTCTTCTATGGAGATCAGGCGGCGTTGGAGGATATGTTGCGGGAAATGGAACCTTTGAGCAGTATGGCCCATGTGGAGAGCTATCTCTACGATGTGCGTAAGCTGGGGCGTGATGAGGAGGTGGTGAAGCACCTATTGGCGTTTGTTCAGGAGCATCGTTGTAAGTAACAAGCCTATGGTCTACCCACTAGTCGTCATACCTACCCCTGTGGGGAATATGGAGGATATTACGCTGAGGGCGTTGCGGCTGCTGAGGGAGGCGGATATGGTCTATGCTGAGGATACGCGGACCACTGCCAAGCTCTTTCAGGCGCACGATATACAGGCACCGCTCAAGAGCTTTCATATCCACAATGAGCACTCTGTAGCGGGGGAATTGGCGAGTAGAGTGGAGCGTGGCGAGCGGGTAGCTTTGGTCTCGGATGCCGGTACACCTGGGATTTCCGATCCTGGCTTTATGGCGGTGCGGGCCTGCTTGGAGCGGGGGCTTGAGGTGACTTGTTTGCCAGGACCAACTGCTTTTGTACCTGCTTTGGTGGGCTCGGGTTTACCTTGTGAGCGCTTCTTTTTTGAAGGTTTCTTGCCAAATAAAAAAGGGCGAAAGACGCGGATAGAGGCGCTAATGGAGCGTGATGTGACAACGGTTCTCTATGAATCACCAAAGCGCTTGGTGAAGCTACTGGGGGAGTTGCAAGAGATTGTGGGCGGTGACCGCCAAGTGGTGGTTGCTCGTGAATTGAGTAAAAAGTTTGAGGAGTTCCACCGCGGAAGTGTGTCGGAGCTTCAGAGTTATTTTGAGGAAAATGAGCCACTAGGCGAGATAGTGGTGATGGTCGCCCCCCAAGAGAAGCAGGAGAGCGTCCATGTGAATAAGTATAAAGAGCATAATTTTAGATAACAAACAGTATGAAACATCTTTTTTCATTGGCGACTATCGCCGCAATTGTTATGGTAGGTCTGTCCTCTTGTGACGGTAAAGGCTCGTCCTATACCAAGCTACAGCAGAGCTACGATTCGCTCCTAGTTCAGAACACCCGTAGCCAGCAGGAGTTGGAGAGTGTGCTGGGACTAGTAATGGATGTGGAGCAGGAGATCAATAAAGTTTCGAACGCTGAGAATAAACTCCGTATGGGGCAAGCAAGTGGTGAATTTACTGAGAACGACCGTGAGCAGCTCCTCTCGGATGTCCGCTCTATGACTGCCTCTTTGGAGAAAAATAAAGAGGAACTAGCAAGAAAGCTGGAGGATCTGAAGCGTAAGGATATCAATATCTCTGCCCTTAATAAGAAGATCAATATGCTGCAGCAGCAGATTGTACAAAAGGAGAATGCCATTGCCCACATGACGCAGTTGCTAGCCTCTAAGGACTCTTTGATCTTGCAACAGGGTCAGCGCATCAGTGAGCTAGATGAGACTACTGGTGCTCAGGAGACAACGATTGCCCTACAGGATAAGACCATCTCGGATCAAGACCGTAAGCTGCACCGAGCACACTACTGCTTTGGTACTCACGAGGAGCTGAAGGAGCAAAACATCATCAGTAGTCGCTTCTTGCGCTCCGATAAGGTGCTTCCTGAGGGATATAATAAGGACTATCTCATCACCATTGATATCCGTGAGGTGAGGGAGATTCCTCTATTCGCGCCTAAGGCCAAGGTGCTTACCGAGCACCCAAGTAGCTCGTACGAATTGATTAAGGATGGTAATAAGAATATGATCCTCAAGATTAAGGACGTCGATAGCTTCTGGAGCTTAGGTCGTAACTTAGTGGTAGAGGTGAGTCTATAAACCAAGGTGTACAAGACCATACTGATAGACCTAGACGATACGCTCTGGGCCACTCAGCAAAATAATAAGGAGGCTATCCATCAGCTCTACCTCGAGGAGGGGTGGGCTGGTGGATATGCCTCCTTTGACCATTTTTGGTCGGTCTATTGGCCGAGCAATGAAGCTCTGTGGCATCAGTATCGACACTCGGAGATTACTAAGTACGAGCTTACAATAGAGCGATTTCGCCGACCCCTCGAGGCTATTCGACACTTTACAGAGGAGGAGATTCTCCGCTTCAATGACCGCTTTCTGCACCTCTCTTCGCATAAGGAGGGGGTGGTAGAGGGAGCTATTGAGCTGCTTCAACACCTCAAAACCCTCTATAAGGTGGTGGTGGTCTCTAATGGCTTTACAGAGGTACAGCGGCGTAAGATGGAGGTGTCGGGCATTGCTCCCTATATCGATGTGACAGTGCTGAGTGAGGAGGTGGGGATCAGCAAGCCCTACAAGGGGATATTTGACCAAGCACTCAGCAAAAGCGGTACTAGAAGGAGTGAGGCGATCATGATAGGCGATAGTTGGGACGCCGATATTTTGGGCGCCCAGAATGCCAAGCTACCCAGTATCTGGTTCAATCCAGAGCAGCTCCCTTTCCCTGAACAGTCGCTCCGCTATCCAGTCACTGAGGTGACTCGACTTGATGAGATTCCAGCATTACTACGGCAAACGATATGAAAAAGAAGATAGTATTCTCCACCCTTCTACTCTTTTCGCTCGTGATGATGAGTGGGGTAGAGCCTCACAGGCAAGGCCGCGAGCTTCCTGATGAAGTGCCTGTAGCTGAGGTGGATAGTTGTGCCTTGCTCTACAGTCAGTTGGGCTTGGAGGGGAAGGTGAGTCCGAAGGCTTTTAGAACCGCCTATTACGGCTACTACAAAGTGACGCAAAGACACAAGGAGCTGCTTACGCTTATTGACTTCACCAAGCCCTCCAATAGTGAGCGCCTCTATGTGATCAATATGGCGGAGGGCACGATGCTCTTTGAGAGTGTGGTGGCACACGGTCGGAATAGCGGTTCGCTCTACGCCACTGACTTCTCCAATCGGAGCAATAGCCACCAAAGCTCGCTTGGCTTTTACCTTACAGGGGAGACCTACAGGGGGAGTAATGGTTACTCACTTCGGCTTGATGGGCTGGAGAAGGGCTTTAATGACAATGCCCGAGCTAGAGCCATCGTGATTCACGGGGCTAAGTATGCCAATCCCGCCATCTGCCGAGGGGGGCAGCGACTAGGTAGGAGCTTCGGTTGCCCTGCCTTGCCGGAGCAACTTAATCGTCCGATAATTGATGCGATCAAAGGGGGCAGTGTCCTCTTTATCTATGCCGAAGATCCCAACTACCTCTCCCAAAGTCAGTTGGTAGGGGAAGGCAATTCTGCCCATCTGAGTTAGCTCTATTCGGTGATGGATTACCTATTAGTCGCCTTAGGAGGTGCCTTTGGTGCCTTCTCGAGATATGGGCTTTCGTCGCTTTGGTCCACGCACATCACTACCGCTCCATCGTGGAGTGGTACGCTACTGATCAATGTGGTTGGAGGTTTCCTCATCGGCCTATTTTATGCCCTTTCGCAGCAAGAGGGTGCCACGTGGGGTGGGTGGAGCCTGCTCCTGATCACTGGCTTTTGTGGCGGTTTTACCACCTTCTCCACCTTCGGGCTAGAGCTCTTCCACACCCTCTCAGAGGGGCATTACCTCTCGGCACTCCTCTATGTGCTCCTCTCCGTACTGCTCACCCTCTTAGCCGTAGCCGGAGGCATCTCAATCATCGGCATCAAACATTAGCTGGTAGATATAGAAACTCCGCCACCTGTAGGCTTAGACCTATAGGTGGCGGAGTTGTTATTGATACTCTGAGGGAAGGGGATTACTCCTCCTCGTCGGTGTGGTGAGCCTCGATGAGTGCCTCTTGGATATCTCCAGGCACTAGTTCGTAGCTTGCAAACGTCATGGTGAAGGAAGCTCTACCTCCGGTAAGCGAACTGAGGGCAGTGGAGTAGTTGGAGAGCTCCTTTAGAGGTACCTTAGCCTTGATCTCCTCATAATCGGCCTTACTATCCATACCCATGATGATGCCTCTACGTCCCTGTAGATCGCTCATCACATCACCCATATAGTCGGCAGGCACCGCTACCGTTACGTCGTAAATCGGCTCCAGAATCTTAGGCGCTGCATTGCGGAATGCCTCATTGAAGGCGTTGCGTCCGGCTAGCATAAAGGAGACCTCATTACTATCTACAGGGTGCATCTTACCATCATAAACGATCACACGCACGTCACGGGCATAAGAGCCGGTTAGTGGCCCTTGCTCCATACACCCCATAATACCCTTAAGGATAGCAGGCATAAAGCGGGCATCGATGCTACCGCCCACAATGCTATTCACAAAGACTAGCTTGCCACCCCACTCGAGTGGAATCTCCTGAGTCTCCTTGGGGTTGATCTTGAACTCCTGACCATTGAACTTATAGACGCTCTGCACTGGTTGACCCTCGGTATAGGGCTCTAGGATCAGGTGTACCTCACCAAATTGACCAGCACCACCCGACTGCTTCTTGTGACGATAATCGGCACGAGCTGTCTTCGTGATGGTCTCACGATAAGGGATACGAGGCTCAAGGTACTCCACCTCAATCTTCTCATTATTCTCTAAGCGCCACTTCAGCGTACGTAGGTGGAACTCTCCCTGTCCGTAAACGATCAACTGGCGGAGCTCCTTGCTATGCTCAATGATCCAGGTAGGATCCTCATAGTGCATACGGTGCAGTGCCTCACTCATCTTCTCAGAGTCGGCCTCATTCACCGCCTTAATGGCACGGCGATACTTAGGAGCTGGGTACTCCATTGGTGGGAAGGTATAGCTAACGCCCTTGGCATTCAGCGTATTCCCCACACGTACGTCCTTTAGCTTGACCACCGCACCGATATCTCCAGCATGAAGGACACTCACTTTGGTGCGGTTACCACCTTGTGGTGTAAAGAACTGGGTGAGTCGCTCCTTGGACTCATTACGGTCTTGATTTACAAGGTCCACACCCTCTGTAAGGGTACCACTCACTACCTTGAAGTAATCAACCTGACCGATATGTGGCTCCATAGCACTCTTGAAGAAGTAGAGCGATACAGGAGCATTAGAGTCGGGCTTCACCTCTGTGCCGTCACTAGCTACGATAGGCTTTACTTTCTCTGTAGTAGGCACTACATTCCCTAGGAATTCCATCGTCCTCCGAACGCACATATCCTTCCCTGCACTTACGCAGAATACTGGGTACATATCTCTATTGATCAGGCCTTGGCGGATCCCTTCGCGCATCTCATCCTCTGTGAGGGTGCCGAGGTCAAAGAACTTCTCCATCAAAGTCTCGTCATTCTCAGCTGCCGCCTCAATCAGAGCTTGCTGATACACCTTCGCCTTATCCATTAGCTCATCAGGGATATCTAGCACCTCAGGCTTGCCACCCTCTGGTCCCCACTGATAGAGTTTCATTTTTAGCACATCCACAATCTGATTGAAGTTAGGCCCTGTAGTCACTGGGAATTGTACTGCTACTACCTTAGTACCATAGTGCTCTCTGAGCTGATGATAGCTATTCTCAAAGTCGGCCTTTTCGTGATCCAGCTGATTGATGATAAAGATTACCGGTTTTTGGAAACGGCGGGTCTGCCTAAATTGATTGATCGTCCCCACCTCTAGCCCTTGCTGAGCATTGATCACCATCAGGGCACAGTCAGTCACGTAGAGTGCACTTACCGTACCGCCGATAAAATCGTCCGAACCAGGACAGTCTATAAAATTAAGTTTCTTATCTTGCCACGGTACAGAAAATACACTAGTAAATACTGAGTAACCGTAGTCCTTCTCTACTGGGAAGTAGTCACTCACCGTATTGCCAGCCTCTACTGTACCGCGGCGCTGAATAGCGCCAGCCTCAAAGAGCATCGACTCTATCAGCGTGGTCTTACCGGAGCCCGAGCTACCGAGTAGAGCGATGTTGCGGATCTCATTCGTCTGAAATTCCTTCATGTCGTTCGTTTTTTAGATGGTTTGTATATTCTTGGTTTTCTGTATTCAGTTTGGTTGCGAACGGTCATTATATACGGTCTTCCCGCTATTTGATGATGTTTTTTCCTTCCGCTCCACAAGTTACGTAATTATTACGATATTTCCAATAGCTGCCCTTCCAAACACCGCAAGTTATTTCCTTTTGTAAGTTGTTACACATATAATATATATAGGCTGTCAGACGAAGGTGATTTGAGGTGTCTCTTTAGAAATTCGTATTTGGTAAAGTAGATAGGTATACTTTTTGAGCTGGTAGTTCCTTGGTCTCTATCGTGAAAAAATCCCATTGGTAGTAAGCCAAAAGTTTAGTTGCAACAAAGCGATCGGTGAGTTGCAACTAAGCTTTTGCTGAGATGCAACTAAGCGATTGCTTTGTTGCAACTCAGTTGACGGCTATATATGGTGTTGGATATCAGTGAATTGCAAAGGTCGATTTTGTGCTTTGATATCAGCTCTATTTTTACTCTATTTTTCACGATTATTGCAAGAAACTACCTACTGATTTGCCTTAGGAATTATAATGTTTGGCTTGCAATTGATAAATAAAGGGAGTGCAAGACGCCTTTTATTGTGTTAAATACGACAAGTTGTTAGAAACAAAGTTAATGTAAAGATGTATTCAAGTTATTTTGTGGTTATAATAATAATTCGTAATATTGTGCCACGAAGCTAATCATATCCATATTATCGCTTTATTGTTTTACATAATGACGTAAATTCGTATATAATGGCGTATTGTTGGCTTTGCTATTAAAAACAATTTTAACAACTATTGGTTATGAAAACACAACAATTCCTGACCATTGTAGGTCTACAGAGGTGGTTACCGTTTATTGCGGTGCTACTGCTGTTGTCGTGTAGTAGGAATCAAGTGGCTCCTGAGGAGCCCGAGGTTGCTCCTACAGACCTTAGCCAGCTATCTCTAGCACCTGGTATGCTTAGAGGGGGTGATCCGATCGCCCCACCCGAGCCTATTGGTGAGCCTGGAGAGGGCGGTGAGGTTATCCCTACAGTTCGTGACGGGCTCAAGGGGGTCATCATTAGTCGAAGCTCTATGTACAGTGCTGGGGTAGTTTATAATGAGTACTTGCTCTTCAATCCTATGAGCAACCTAATCTATCCGGGCAATGTGCTAGTCGGTAATTCAATTAGCAATGGCCGTTATCTGCCAGTAAGAGGGCAAAAAATAGGGGAAGTGACCTGGTCCAGCCCCGATATGGTGCCCCTCAATCCACAGGAGATGCGGTTTGTTAAGACGGTGAATGAGCCAAAGTTTAGCGACTATGCGAGCACTATGCAGGAGTGGCGTGGAACACCCCAATTGCCTACTTCAGCAGTGACTACCTTTGAGATGACTGAGGTAAAAGATCTCCGTGAATTCAGCGCTAAACTAGGCATGGGCTTTGAGAGCGAAAATGCCAAGGCAGGAATTGTATTTGAGGGTAAGAGAGGTTTGCTACGCACTCACATCTTGGTGAAGTTTGTCCAGAAGCTCTACTCCGTTTCTATGGACCTCCCCAATCGCCAGCATCTACTCAGTGCCAGCCCCAACGCCCTAGGTGGGGTGATGCCCGTATACATCTCCGATGTATTTTATGGTCGTATGGGGTATGCACTCATTTCTTCCGACCATGATTATAGAGAGGTCTTAGCAGCCCTAGAGATTATGGTGCCTAAGTTCCACTTTGAGCTCTCTGCTAAGTACAAGAAGATTCTTGATGAGACCTTTACCCAGTATGTCTTTACCGGCGGTAAGTCTGGCGACCACGGTCTGTCTGTAAAGGAGGGCTGGGAAGGCTTTAAGCAAGGAATGAGTACCGAGCTCCTTCCTTCAGAGGCAGTGCCCGTAGCCATCACCCTTAGGTATGCCGATGATAATTCTGTTGCTCGAGTAGTGCAGAGTGGTCAGTACCCAGTCACTGAGAGCTACTTCGTAAAGGATTGCGATGAGATCACCTTCTCATTGCGCCCTGCTCAGCTCAAGGCCAATGCTGGTACCAAAGATGACCTCCAGGTATGGGGCCACACAGTGCTTACCGTGCCACGAGAGCTATCGACCACGGGGGAAAGCACCGATTATCGACTAGTATGGATCCCAATGAGTAAGTATATAAAGCTCGATAAGCAGAAGCAATCAGGGCTTCCAAGTGCCGAGAACACCACGATTACCATTAAGCGTCCTGAGGGAATGAGTATGCAAGACTTCCTCAATCAGAGGGTCTACATCGATACGCACTTCTATAATACCAATGCAGCAGGTACCATTACTGGTGACGACCTCGGAGAGAGCAAGTACAGCATACGCCTACAGGATCTGCTCTTTAATGCAGTTCACCACTCCCTTACTGTTACAACGCGCAAAAATGCTAGTAGAGATTACTCTGCTACTGTGCTATTTGACCTTTTCCATGATGTTAAGGAGGTAGAAGAGGTACCCAACGGTTATACTGCTGTATCCTTTGGTGATGGAGAGCCTATTACTACTAGGTGTCTAGGTAGCCAGCCTCGGTCTTACTTTAATCAGAAATAACAATAATAAACGATAAGCAACTATGAAAAAGATATTTATTTCACTGCTATTCATCTTCGGTATGGTGATAGCACTTGCTAGCTGTAAAAAGGATAATATTGAGGTGCCTAACACCCCAGAGGAGACTCAAGATGCCTCTAATCTAAAGGCTCAGGTACGTGCCTTGCCTCTACCTGATGGTATGGATCAAGGGGAAGTTGGACAAAATCTTCCACCTCTTGATCCTATCGCTCCACAGATTGATGGCGAGGTAGTCGAGCCAGGTACCTTCGGTGGTTTGCATGGTATCTATATCACCCAGCGTAAGGTGTATAATTCGGGATTTGCCTTTGATGAGCTCTCTATATTCAACCCAGCAGGTAGCCTTATCTACCCAGGAAGTGTCTTTGTAGGTAGCTCTATCACCAATGGTAGGTATGTAAAGCTTCCTGGGACTACTGGTGAGGTGACTTGGAGTGCCATAGACCTTATCCCTGCCTCTCCGATGAATAACTATGTAGCCAGCTATATCAATCCTAAGGCTAGCGACTACAATCTTACGGTACAGCGTTGGTTTGGCTCACAAAACATGCCACTAGCAGCTACCACCGTATACGAAATCAACGAACTCTCTAGCTCTACAGAGATCGGGGCAGAGCTGGGTGTCGGTTACCAAAAGGAGGACCTTATTGCTAAGCTCAACCTAAGCACTTCACACCAGAAGATGAAGACCCACGTGCTCGTCAAGGCGATTCAAAAGGTATTTAGCATCGCAGTGGATATCCCTGACGGATTTATCCTCAAGACTGCCAATGTAGAGGATATGGACGGTGTGATGCCAGTCTATGTGTCCGAGGTATTCTATGGTCGTATGGGCTTTGCTGTTATTTCAAGCCAGCATGAGTATCACGATGTGGTAGCCGCCCTTAACCTCAATGTACCTACTGAGAATATTGATATCAATCTCCAAACCAAGTACAAGGAGATCCTAGATGCCTCTGTATCTAAGTCTCGTATCATCGGTGGTACCTCTGAGGAGCACGGATATGGTATGTCTATGGGTTGGGAAGGATTCAAGAAGAGCCTTTCAAGTCCACTTTCCGCCTCTTCGGCTAAGCCAGTGGCCTATACACTTAGGTATGTTCATGATAATTCAGTAGCAAGAGTAGTGCTCACGAGTGACTTTGTTCGCAACGAGTCTTACTTCGTTCCAGATATGGATGAGCTAGTCCTTCGCTTTACTCCACGTACGCTGAGAGCTAAGTCGGATAATATCAAGCCTTTGTATGTACATGGTAAGGTGACTATCGCACTAGCAGGTGGTCGTGAGCAGACTATCTTTGAGCGTCCAGTGAATAACTATATCCGTATCGATGACCCAGAGCAAGATGTTGCACTTCCTGATACGGAGGGTCTCGAGGTGTCTCTTAAGCGCCCACAGGGTATGAGTATGGCCGACTTCCTAAAGATGGAGGTGACCATCAGTGGATACTTCGGGCATGCTGTAGCCAATGGTACTCGCAACCTTTATGACCTCGGCTCTGAGAGCACTACTTGCACCGTTCGCGAGCTGCTCATGATGGCGAATAGGGGAGCATTCAACTTCTTTACCCAAGAGAAGCGAACCAACCAGCGCGAAGCTAACCTAGTGCTCGATATCCAAGCTGATAATGGTATCCGTCAGGTGGATGGCACTATCTCTCAACTGTAATATTAATGTGAACTAAATAATAATTAACCCAAACAACTTTTGACTATGAACAGAAGAAGTTATTTGTGGCTGCTGCTCATCGCAGGTCTATTCTTTGCCTCTGCCAGCCTATTGATAGGCTGTAAGTCGGAGGGAAGAGGAGTGCCTAGCGATGGTGACGACCAGCCCATTACCACTGAGGCACGCCACCTCTCCGTAGATGAGGCCAAGGCGATTGCCCTTAGGTTTTTTGCGGAGAATGGAGCCCTAAAGGGGGCTACTGATACCGATCAGATTTCGGGAATAGAATTAGCTTTTGCCGAGCCGACAAGTTCCACCGCTCTTCGGGCTGCTTCGTCTGATGCACAGACCGATGCTCAGTCATCTCTCCCAGCCTATTATGTATTCAATATCAATAAAGGCTTTGTGGTGGTCTCTGCGTGGGATGTCACCTTCCCTATCTTAGGGTATTCTGAGGATGGTAGCTTTTTCGGAGCAGAGCTCGCCAATGCTAGCGTAGAGGAGCGCCCAGCCGAGGCCTCCAACGTGCTTAGCTTCCTAGGAGCTTATGCCAGAAGCATTGACTCTCTCCGTCAGGTAACTCCTGTGACAAAGGCTCTCCGAGCAGCTTACGACCAAGCTATCAATGGCGTGGTGGTAGAGGAGTCGCTACGTGCCTATAATAATATTGCCCCATTGCTAGGCAATATCCGCTGGAATCAATCTCCCTACTACAATGAGTACATCCCATACGGTCATCCAGTAGGCTGTGTTGCTACAGCCACTACTCAAATTATGAGATACTGGAAGTACCCACCTCGTGGTACTGGCTCTCATACCTCTACCCACGATGGAAAGTATGCCAATTTTAATAAAGAGTACCTCTGGGATCAAATGCCAGCGGCTACCCTTCGCCAACGCAATCACCAAATTGCACAGCTCTCCTATGATGTGGCAGTGGGACTTAATATGATGTTCTCTGCTTATGGTAGCGGTACATGGCAGTACTACGTGCCAGGGCTATTGAGAGATCACTTCTATTACAAAAATACCATCCGTGATATCTATCGCTCCAATTATAATACGGCTCAGTGGACCAATATCGTCTACAATGAGCTAGCCAACGGGCGCCCAGTACAGTATGCTGGCTCGGGCAATGGTGGTGGTCACTCCTTTGTCTGCGATGGCTATAGCGGAGGTTACTTCCATATCAATTGGGGGTGGGGAGGTATGTCGGATGGATACTTCCTACTCCATGCCCTTGACCCCAACTCTCTCGGTACTGGTGGCGGTAGCGGAGGCTTTAACTATGGTCAGGATATCGTGATCGGCATTGAGCCTAATCAGAGGCCTAACCCCAACCCTGATCCCGATCCTACTCCTGAGACTGGCGACATCACTCCACTCAACATCAACCAATACAAGCAGATGCTCACCTTCCGTGGTGGCAATCGTGTAGATGTTGGTCGTGGCTATACCGCACCTATGGTCGTTTATCTCAAGGCGACTGATTGTAGCTACTGCGAGCATACTCAGCCAAGTGTGGAGCTATTAGCCCGTGAGTACAAGGGGAAGGTGAAGTTTTATAGCTTCGACGTGAACCCAGGTGGTCAATGGGAGCATTGGGATTTCATCACTCAGCAGCTAGGTATCAAGACGGTACCCGACCTATTATTTATCAGTAAAGAGGGTACCTTTGTACTCAAAAATGGTGTGATCGATAAGGGGCTTAATGCTGCAGGTGGAGCCAAGATATTCCGTCCTTATGTAGAAGCACTACTCCAAGGTGGCGGTGTAGATCCTACTCCTACCCCTTCGGGTGACTACTGCAAGTCTATGGGTAGGTATGCACGGAGCACCTACATTGCACAAGTATCTCTTGCTAATGTCAATAACGTTACCCGTGGTAATACCGGTGGCTACAATTACTTTAGTAGCAAAGCTATTGAGCTAACGAAGGGGGAGAGCTATACACTCACCCTCACACCAGGATCTATCTATGGTAGCTACCCAGAGTACTTTAGAGTATGGATCGACTTTAATGGTGATAAGGTATTCTCTAGTAATGAGCTAGTTGCCGACTTTAATACCACTCAGTCCAATGTGGCAGTCTCCAAGCGGATCTCTATCCCAGCAAGTGCTACCAAGGGCAATACCCGCATGAGGGTATCCATGAAGTGGGGAGCTGCAGCCGAGCCTTGTGAGGTCTTTGACCACGGAGAGGTAGAGGACTATCTCGTAAATATCAAGGATAAGTACACGCCAACTCCTGACCCAACCCCCGACCCAACTCCTGACCCAACTCCTGATCCAGAGGATGACCCTTATCCAGTTTCCTACGGTAAGGACTCCAACTATGGCTATATCAGCAGTGTGTATATTGGCGATATGAAGAATAATTCACGAGGTGATAACTATGCCTCCTATATCAATACCCATCACATAACTGGTACTCCTGGACGAGCACTTAGCTATTCTTTGAGCCCATCATTCGGAACTCAGCAGACCTATTGGTGCTACTGGCGTATTTGGATCGACTACAATAAGGACGGTAAGTTTACCAATAACGAGTTGGTAGCATCAAGATACGGTTACCAGCAAGTGAGCGGGTGGTTTACCCTTCCTTACAGAATGGAGCCAGGGCTCTATCGTGTAAGAGTAAGTATGAAGATGAACGAAGGCTATCCAATGCCTGATGAGGTCTTCAATTACGGAGAGGTAGAGGACTATCGACTAAGAATCCGCTAACCCACTACCCTTTTAAGTTACCCCGAGGGGGCTCCACCGCATTAAATAGCGATGGAGCCCTTTCCTTTCATCTTAACTCCTAGCCTACAAAATACCCGCCACTATAGTAGGGTAAAATTCGAGTTGCAACTAAGCGATCGGCGAGATGCAACTCAGTTTCCGATCAGATAAGACTATTGATTATCAGGTAGTTACAAAATCCCATCCCGAAAGCTTTTCAGCCATTCCCAATGACCTATTTTCACAAGGGAATCCTTACCTACGAGGGTGCCCTATTTTGTCCATCTGCAGATGGATAAAATAGGGCACTGCTGAACGAAAATGAGACTTATAGGTCAAAATGGTGGGTGAGTTAAAGGTCTTTTCTAGGTATAGAGAGACATATAAGGGTTTGAAAAGCTTTGAAGTGTTAAAAGTGAGCCAACGCGAATGTATAGGTCAAAACGGTGGGTGATACAGGGGGATAAGCCAGTGTTTATCGTATCTTTGAGCATTTGAAAAGGCGAAAAAATGAACCAAAAAATGTCCGAAGTGTGGGAGCCTCAGTGTGATTAGTCATGGACGCAGGGGTACACACAAGAGATATTTGTGCAAGAACTGTGGCTCATCGTTCACAGGAAAAAGGCACATAAGTAAGGAGCAGATATGGGACTTGTACCAGAGTGGCTTATCGCAGGCTAAAATCGCGGAAGCACTTGGAGTAAGTCCGAGCACGATAAAACGGAGACTTCAGGAGGTCTCAGTTGACTTTAAGACGCCCATATTAAGCGAGGGAGTTATTCACATAGATGCGACGTATTGGGGTAGAAACCAAGGACTAATCGTTGCGTTGGACGATAAAAGTGGTTGCGTACTCTATCGGGAGTGGATCTCTCACGAAAGCAAAGTGGACTACGCAACAGCCCTTAAAAAGATAGAGGAAGGGGGCTATAAGATATTGGCAGTGGTAACTGATGGAGGAGTCGGTCTTGATGTGGCACTGAAGCATTTTCCCACACAAATGTGCCAGTATCACTTTATCGCAATCGTCCGACGAAAACTTACTCTTCGACCCAAACTACCGGCGTCTCAAGAGCTTCTGGCACTTGCTATGAGTGTAGGAAAGATGTCCCATATCACATTCTGCTCGCAGCTCAAAAAGTGGGAGACCAAGTGGGATACTTTTCTCAAGGAGAAGACCATAAATGATGAAAACGGCAAATGGCAATACACGCACAAATCACTTAGATCAGCCCACTTTTCCTTTCGTCAATACCTCCCTACACTCTTTACTTACGAGGAACATCCGGATATACAGATCCCTAAAACCAATAACGCCATTGAAGGGCTATTTACTGCACTCAAAAGCCGTCTTAGAGCGCATAATGGAATGTCCCAAGCTCACAAGAAACGATTCGTGGATGGGTTTTTTAGGCATAGGGATATCGCCCAGTTTACATCCAAAAAAGAGGAGGGGCAATAGTACCCCTCCCCTGTCAGTGTAAACTGTTCTGACTCCATTGACCGTATCCCTCACCGGTTGCACCCCTGCAGAGCCGGCTACGTTTCAGGTCAACGAACAAAGGTATCTGTTTTTTTCTTCTACTTCGCCCACCATTTTGACCTATACTTCAGTACGAAAATGGCTATTAGGCTGTTTTACCCACCATTTTGACCTATACGCCGAAAATGATCGTCTGATCCTTGGTTACCGAAAGGTGTGGTGGCTGGCTTTATGACCCCTACATGGTGCTATAATGCCCTTTGGCGGTATGTACTTTACCGAATCGGTCGGTAGCTCTCACCTCTACCTCATATAGTCCAGGAGCTAGCGTTTTATCTAGCCTTCCGATCCAAATATGAGAGGATTCTATAGGTGAGGAGGGGCGCCTTCCCGATAGTTTTTCGGAGGTTGTATCCCATTTCATTACCATTTCGGTGAGAGAAGGATCGGCCATAGGGGTATGTCTCATCTTCTTCCACGCTCCGCCATTGATGCGATACTCTACGAGGTCATTCTCGTGACCCATAAAGAAGTTGGCGACAAAGTGGTAATTGCTACGCCCTTTGTGAGGCACTACTTTCGGGATAAATAGATTGATCTGATACTCAGATGGAGCACCTGCTACCCGATACTCGAGGGAGTACTGGGTACCATTGATATTGAGGTAGGCATATCCTTGGGGTGTTCCATCGCGCATCATAGCACAAGGTAGCCCATCGGCATCGAGCTCGCCACTATACCAATCGCCTGAGGTGGTGCCTACATTGTATTCCCAAATGGTCTCCTTGCCTTTCCACCCATCTTTGGCTGTAATTGGCAGCTGCATTTGGAAGTGAGTGTGACCTGAGAGAAAGAGTACCTTGGGGTAGTCTTTCAGGAGATCCAGTAATTGTTGTCTCTCCTCCTCATTGCCGAAGGGCTTATCGTCGGCCGAGGTGTCTTTCAGCTGGATATGCTGTGCAATGACTATTAGCTTGTCCTTTGGCACGAATTGTAAGTTGTTCTTCACAAACTTAAGCTGATCCTCGCGGTATCCAGCGGTATAGCCTCGCCCTCCATTGGGGTTGGGGTATCTGATATCATCAAGGATAATAAAGTGTGTATTTCCATAGTTGAATGCCGAGTTGGCCAAGCCATACTCAAGCTCAAAACGCTCATCGGCGAGCCATTCATTGGGGGCATCGTAATTATGATCGTGATTGCCGATCACGTGGTACCATGGGAGCTCTAGAGCTGCTAGCTCGGCCTTATATCCCTTATTTAGTGGCAGTGAGTCGCCTACGATATCGCCTAGTGATATGCCGAATAAAGTATCCTCTTTCTTGACCACTCTATCTACTATGGAGCGTCCGAAGTAGTTGACTTCGGTATCTGTATAGGGTTGGGGATCGCCAAATAGGATCACGGAGTAGTCTACCGGCTCATCATACTTGGTGAGACCAAAATTGACCTCCTTGGGTAGTTGCCCAGTCTTTGGTACCCCAGGGTACTTAAAAGCATCACTCTTGCCCATAGGTTTGTGATGATAGAAGTATTGAGGGATAAATTGGTGGTCGGTAGGCACTTTGTAGCCAGCTGGTTTTATCACAAAGATGGTAGTATCGTCGCCAATAGGTAGCTCATAGCAACCTCTGCTATCCGTCTGTACCACGTCCACACCATTAGAGACAGCTATTCCAGAAATCCCTTTCTCGCTTCGATCCATGCGTCCGTTGGCATTTTGGTCTTCAAATACATATCCTGTCACCTTGTCTTGTGCTACGGCGCTTGTGGCTAGTAGCAGTAAGGTACCTATGGTTAGGGTTATTTTCTTCATATCTCAGTCTATTAATCTATTATGTAATCTTATTAGTTTGTCACTTATCTAGTCCATCGACCCATCCTGGATTTTGTGTCAGGTTGGGGTTGAGTGTCCTATCATCAATAGGAATAGGGTAGAAGTAGTCTCTTTGCGCATTGAAGCCATTTCTCTCTGAATTATGATGAGGGTTGAGATACCCTTTGTCACCACCCGTTAGGAATATCTTCTTGCCGATTTCCAAGGTGACTACCCCCTCCTTTTCCTTGGGCTTACCTTGTTGGCTTGTATATAGGATGGTATCAATGTTTCCATCGCCAGAGAGGTCATACTCTCCAGGACCAGGAAAGTACATGCCGGTGATGGCTTGGTCAATAACGTACCCTGCTTTCCACCGCCTAATATCGTCAAACCTCAGTCCTTCGCGGTGAAGCTCAATAGTCCTCTCTCGGCGGATCTCTAGGATAACGCCCTTATTTGCACCTTCCACATTAGGATATCCTGTAATATCTGAGGTGAGATAGGGATCGGGAATAGCATTGGCATCGGCCATATTTATATTGGGGATTCCTGCACGGTCACGGATCACTTTTACCGTCTTATCCAAGTCCGCTTGCTCCAAAGTGCCTAGCTCTGCTTTTGCCTCTGCATAATTCAGCATCACCTCTGCTAGCCTGAATATGGGTAGGTCTACGTCCGAGGAGCCTGTGCGGTCGTTATTCCCGCTATTGGAGGCTGGATCTTGTACAAACTTAATAGGTTGATAGCCAGTTGGAGCAACGTTGAGATCCGGAGGAAGGATTTCCGATGTATTGATACGGGTATATCCTGGGGTGCGTATACTCTGAGCTAGTCTAGGATCGCGGTTAAGGACTTCTTCATTGAAGGTCATTGTCTCCCAACCGCTTTGATCCGTAAATCGAGACCCATCTTTCATCAGGAATGTATTGACAAATTTACGAGTGATGCCTGGAAGGCCTTGGGAAGGCTGAATGGTAAAGGCTGTGGTATTATTCCTAATACCGAGTGCATAGTCAAACTTAATCGCAAGGATGTACTCCTCTTTATTGGCATCGGGGGTTGCAAATAGCATGAGGTAGTCACGCTCGGGGTGTCCGGTATTATAGATCTTATAAGGACCTTTTTGGATGACCTCCAAGGCAGACTGCTCCGCGAGCTCTAGATAATACTTATAATCGTGCCCAGGTAAATTGATATTGTGGTACTTCCTAAAGGTTCCCTCAAAAAGTGTGACGCGCGACTTAAGTGCTAGAGCCGACCACTTATTCACTCTATAGACACTCTTTTTGGTTGGCAGGTATTTAATGGCATAATCAAGGTCTTCGATGATTTTGGTCATGATAAGCTCTCTCGAGTCTCTCGCTTTGTATAGCCCTTCATTCCCATCTTCCAAAGGCTTATCATACCATGGTACATCACCGAATCTCACCACCTTATCATAATAGAAGAATGCGCGGAAAAACTTAGCAACGGCCGAGTAATGGTTAACGGCCTCTTTATCTTCACACCGATCAATATATTCCAGAAGTGTATTGATGTCTCTGAGTACACCCCAGCTCCACCCTTTACCAGAGGCTGGCACTGTGCGACGGTTACCACCCTCCATCACCTCGCTCAGGATAGATTGTACCATAATATCGCTCTGCTTATCATAGGGGCTCTTATCTAAGATATCATCGTAAAATGGGTTGCTAAAGAGCTCCAACTCTGTTGCATTTTTGAAGTACTCTGGTTCTGTCATTTTATCTTTCGGAGATAGGTCCAGACCCTTACAGCTTGTCAGACCTATTACGAGCGTTAGTACAGTTGCGAGCAATATATCTTTTCGTTTCATACTTACTTCCTATTTATTAGAATTTTATATCGATTCCAATCATATACGTTTTGGGCCAAGGGTAATAGGCATTATTATTGACGGCACTCGACCTATTGAACGCTGCCTCAGGATCAATGTACTGTGTGACCTTTTTTAATGGCGACCAATAGTAGATATTTTCACCGCTAGCATATAGACGTAGGCTCTCTATGCCTACTTTTTCGAGTAGTTTGTGGGGTAATGAATAGCCTATGGTAAGGTTTTTAAGCCTTAGATACCTAGCGTTTAAGAGGTATCTATCATTCACCACGGCCAAGTAACCACCTGTTGCCCCATATGCACGAGGGCGGGGGAAGTAAGAGTCGGGGTTTTCTTCAGTCCATACTTTATCCATAAACCCCTTTGGGAGGTATGATAGATATGGATAACCAAAACCTCCCCAGTAGCTCATCGTCTGGCCATGAGGGTACCAGTAATGATTGCCGGTACCTTGGAAAAAGAGTGATACATCTATGCCACTCCAATTAAAGCTTGAGCTGATACCATAGGATAAGGAGGGGAGAGAGTTGCCCAGTATCTTTCGATCTCCTGGGTGATCCACTGTGTTTTGACCAATACCCCATTGCCCATCACCATCGAGGTCTACAAACTTGACGTCGCCTGCCAGCCACCCGCCAGTCAATCGCCCGCTCCTGTAGCTCAGATCTACTTCCTTAGCATACTGCTTTGCCTCTTCATCTGTCTTGAAAAGCCCATCAGTGACAAATCCCCAGATCTCTCCTAGTCTCATCCCTTCGTAATACTTCTTGGCAAAAGTCTTATTGGGATTGTCGAACTTAGTAATATAGCTGCGGTAGTCACTGAGTGAAAACCCTAGTGAATATCTGAATGGCTTATCGGCAAGCACTAGTTGATCCCGCCAATCGATAGAGATTTCATACCCCTTCGTTTGCATATCTGCAGCATTTGTTTCGGGCGATTTGGCTCCATACACACTTGGCAGTGCCACGCCTTCGGTGAGCATATTGAGCGTATTGCGTAGATAGATATCTGCGTCAATATTTAGCCTATTATTGAGCATCGCTAGGTCAAAGCCAAGATTCCACTGCTGTACAGTCTCCCAAGTCAAGTCGGGTGCGAGAGGGTCTGTAAGCTTTGAGTACTTAGCTTTCAAACCACCCTCCCCAAAGGTATACTCTCTGAGTGTGCCCATTTTTACCAGCCTCAGGTAGGGATAATAGGAGGAGACACTCTGATTACCGAGTGAACCAAATGATAGCCTTAGTTTGAGATTATCCACCCACGATTTAAGGGGTCTAAAAAATGGCTCCTCTGAGACTCTCCAACCAACCGATGCTGAGGGAAAGAAGCCCCATCGCTGACCCTCTTTGAAGCGTGAAGTGCCATCATACCTACTGCTTATCTCAATGAGGTACCGATCCATATAGGAGTAGTTGATTCTCCCGAAAAAGCCCAGTAGAGCGTAATCGACTTGCCCTCCACCTACGCCAGTTTCGGTAATTCCATCCTCATTCATGCCTACGAGGTCAAGGTCATCAAGGTCTATTGATGTGAGGTCATTTCCCCAAGCACTGATATTTTTCCGATAGTAATACTCAGAGTTCATACCAACGACAGCCGAGATGGAATGGACTTCATTAAACTTTTGATCGTAATTGACAAAGACATTGGTGGCGTAGAAGTCAGAGTTGGAGATCGTCTCAGTCAGATTATTCTGCCCTGCGCCTGTATTATACGATTCCAGCTTGTCACCTGGTCGTTGCCTAAACCACATCTCCGAGGAGCGTGCCTTTTTCTGCGACTGATTAAATCGGTAGGTAAAGTCGGCTGTCACAGAGAGTGGCTCAATGGGATGAAATACCAGCCTCGTGGTACTCGTCAAGTTGAGCCCTTTCTCGAGAAGTCTATGAGTATTCTCATTGAGCATAATATGCCGCCCATTTCCTACTTTATAGCTTTGATAGGGAGTGCCGTAGAGCCACGATCCATCTGGATTCTTGAGTGGGTAAACTGCCAAAGCATGCCTAGCACTATAAGCAATTAAATCCTCAATATCTCCATCCCCTATGGATGAGTAAGACGACTTGTAGAATGACGTGTTATTCTCAAGATCTAGCCACTTATTGATTTTTATTCCCACTTTGGACCGAAGCGTATACCTATCAAATATATCAGGATAGGTTCTCTGCATTCCTTCTTGACGGTTGTAATTGCCAGAGATAAAGTAAGATACAGCCTCCGTCCCACCAGAGATACTCACATTATGCTGCTGCACAGGGCGTTTGTCGCGAAATAATAGATGCCACCAATCGTTATTGCCGTAGTAAACCCATTGTTTCTTGCCATCGCGGATCTCCTCAACTACCCAAGGGCGCCCTGGTTGTTCAGTGGTGTCATTGACACGCGCCCAGAGCTCCTCCATATCTTTGTCGGTATACCTTATGTAGTTTTTACCATTATCTGCCTGCCAAAAAGTATTGACGTGGAGTACCGAATAATATCCTCTGCTATCAAAGTCTGTGGAGGTGGTTGGTTCGTCCCAACCAAAGCGGCCACTATACCTCACAGAAGTCTTTTGACTATCCGAGCCCGACTTAGTGCTTACAAGTACTACACCAAAAGCAGCACGGGCACCATATATAGCTGCTGCTGAGGCATCTTTAATGATCGAGATCGTTTTAATGTCGCTAGGATTAAGACGTGCAAGATCTGCCGCTGTCCCTGTGATTCCATCTATCACCACGAGAGGATCAGCTGAGTTGATAGAGTTGACGCCTCTAATATTCAGTGCACCTGAGGAGCCTGGTTTGCCCTTAGAGGTAGTGACATTTAGTCCAGGCACCGCTCCTTGTAGCATATTGGCTACGGAGTGTGAGAGCCTATCCTCCAGATCGTTACTGCTAATGGTAGATACCGCACCGGTTAGGTTAACCTTTTTCTGAGTTCCATACCCGATGACCACCACCTCACCCAAGAGCTGATTATCCTCCCTCAAAACCACATCAATCACGCTCCTACCATTGACCTTCTCCTCTACAGTATGAAAGCCCACAAAAGTAAAAGTCAGTCGGGCGTCACTGGAGACGTTTAGCCTATAGAGACCATCAGCATTGGTCGTGGTCCCTTTCCCTGCACCTTTTTGGGTTACCGTCACCCCTATCAGTGGTTGGTTTTGTTCATCCACCACCTTACCACGCACCTCTATCTCTTGCCCTTGTGCCATACCAAAGGAGGATAGAAGTATGAGCAACACAGGTAATAAATGATGTACCCACGCAGCCCTCATCTCATCATTAATCATCTTCATCTGTACTTCTGTAATCATTCATTTCGCTTAAGACACATGCAGTAGCTAGTGACAGTAAGCGGTTACCACCATTTTAGTTTGTATTTGAAATAACTTGTGCAAAAGTATCATTTCTAAGTAACCATCAGATTGCGCTCCCATTAAGCTACTGCGTCAAACAAATTAAGAAGTAGCAACAACCAATTGGAGGATTATATATAAAAAGCGAGGCATCTTTTGGGAGATGCCTCGCTTCGCAGTTGGTTGTATGTAGGTTGGGATGGCTACTTCTCGAGCCTGCGATTAATGGTGTTGAGGAGTAGCTTGTAGTGGGCTTTGAGGGTAGGGTCGCTGGTGTTTTTTGTGACCTTCTCAAGTAGCTTTCTCACCTTGATGGTATAGTCGAGGGTATAGTCGGTGGTGAGGTTGACTGCCTGTGCCCATAGGTGGTCCACCATACCGTAGTCATTGCCAAATCCGAGGAGTTGGATGGATGTTTCCTCACACTCGGTATGTGGGCATATAGGGCGTAGGTGGGGGTAGTTCTGGGCAAATTGAAGTGCTAGGTCGTCACTACCTTTGAAGCCTACTGGGTAGATGTTATCTAGTGAGTAGGCCATTGCTGCCACTAGGTACCTCACGAATATCTCCTGAAAACGCCGCTCGTAGCTGTTCACTCTTTCGTCTCCACTGAGGGTCTTACGGAATACGTGTTGGTAGACGTCCTCTAGATACTCTAATGGGGAGTAGGAGGTGGGGTCGAAGTAATTGGAGATGGCTAGCTTACTGGTATTGAGCATCGCCATCTTCATGATATCGCCCTCTGCTAGTTCGAAAGGTTTCAAAGCAGCCACTTGTAGGTGTGTTGCTTGTGCCTGCTCCCCTAGCTTGCGGAAGTTGGCTACATTATTGAGTAACCAAAGGGCTGCGGCGCGTTGCTTCTCGCGTGGTAGCACTTGGTATCGGGGTATTCCCGACTGCTCCGAGGACTGGGTGAGTATGACGCCAGGGACAAAGGCAAAGATGTTATTGTAATAGCCGTAGGCCTGTCCTAGGATCTGCTCATAGAGGTCGTTGCGGTGGTCGGCATCGGGGTCGTCTTGGATCCACTCATCGAGGTGGCTGAGGATGTACTGTAGGTTGCGTAGCCCTAGCTCACCTGCCTTTACAGGGTCATCGCTGAGGTCCTCCTCAATCGCTGAGGGGTCTAGGCGAAGTCCCAATTGCTGTGCACCGTACTTATAGAGGCGGTTGCTCTCGTGCTTTGCTACAAACTTTTGCAGTGCTTTGCTCTCCTTGATAAAGTCGCCACCTAGCTCAGGGAACACCTTGTATCCCCACTCAATGGCGTAGTAGTCGTAGACGCCTAAGAAGGGAGGATTGAGGTTGACCCCTTTGTCTTCGGGCTGTGCCACGTAGTTCCAGCGAGCATAGTCCATGATACTGGGGGTGGTACCGTACTTCTTGGTGAATTCGGGAGAGCGGAGTTGCTCTACCGTGTAGGCACTTGAAGCGGCCATATTATGCATCAGTCCAAGGGTATGACCTATCTCGTGTGCGATCACATACTCTAGTGCTTCCATAAATCGGTCGTCGGGAAGCGTTTTGGTGCGTACGGTAGGATCGAGCTGTGCGGTCTGTACAAAGCACCAGTTGTTGAGGGTCTTGATCACATTGCTATAGACCATCACCGAGGCATTGATGATCTCCCCTGTGCGGGGGTCATACCACGATGGACCCATAGCATTCTCAATCCCTACAGGGATGTAGCGGATGCAAGAGTACTTGATATTATCTGGGTCGAACTGTGGGTCGTCCTTTGGGAAGTCCCTTACCTGCACTACATCCTTGAGTCCAATCCGCTCAAAGGCTTTATTCCACCTAAGCACCCCTGCTTTGATAGCGGCACGCCATCGCTCGGGGAAGGTATCCTCTATGTAGTAGACGATTGGTTTCTTTACCTCCGATAGGCCGCCCTGGGCAATGACCTCGGGGTGGAGTGGCTCTACCCTCCAGCGTCGTGCAAAGGTGGCTGGCTCTATCTGACCGCTCTCGGTGTGTAGAATGTTTTTCTCCGTGAGGAAGTAGCCGATACGGGTATCGCTTAGTCGCGGTATCATCGGCTCCTCGGGGAGCTCTACAATGGAGTAGGTGAGGCGATAGGTGACGGGGTAATCCTTGAGGGCGGTACCCCTCTGATTGGCTAGCGATACCATAGCTGAGCGCTCAACGGTAACGACGGCATTATTTTCAAAAGACTTGATCTGATCGATGTAGGATAGTCCCGAATTGGGGCTAGAGGAGAGCCGGTAGGAGCCGACGTTGCTCACCAAGCCGTCAAAGAAACGCTGCTCTTTGAGGAAGAAGTCGGTCACCTCAAAAAGCAAGCTGGTGCTATCCGTTGCATAGCCTACCAACTTAAAGGTGTGGAGAGTGACATTGGTGTAGCTCCCCTTTACCTCCTCCAGGAGGTGCTGGCTGGCTTGGTCGAGCATCAGGTCGTTATTCACCACCTCCATGGTGATGAGGCTATCCTTCTGCACAAATTGGATAGGGATGGGACCATTATTCTTAAAGCCTGGGAGCGCGAGCTGTGGATTGGAAACATCGGTGACGGTAGCGGCCATCAGCATCTCCTTTTGTAGCTGCTCCACGGGTAGTTCAATATAGAGTCTTTGCTCCTTTTGATGTAGCTTTAGGAACTCTCCTTGGCTACTCTTGGGCTTATCCTTTTCAAAGAAACGCTCATAGGGGCTCAGCTTACTATCACGCTCCTTCTCCTCACGTTGTTCCTTAGCAAAGGTACGCTTGGACTTGAGCCACTGCGCCGAGACCTCTGGGCCCCCTAGCAGAAAGAGAAGCATCAATAGGAGGGGGAGCCTAGAGTGCTGTATCATATTACTTTTCATTACTTTCCTTCAAGTGCTTTCTTAGTCTTGAATACCATTACGGAGTAGTGCGCTTTGGCCTCGGGCGACTTTGCCTCTTTCGCTGCGCGCTCTAGCTGAGGGAGTAGCTTCTCTAGGGCAATCATAAAGTGGAGCCCCGACTCGTCGATATCCTCTAGCCGGATCATAGGGTAGGGGCTACGCTGTGGGTCGCCAAAGGAGGTAAGGGTAGGGGTATTTTCCTCCTTGAGTGCAGCAGGAATCATCTTGGTAGGGATCGTGGTGCCACTCACCTCTGCCTTGCCTAGGTTGATAAAGCCACGCTGTAACAAGATCTCGGCGTGCGTGGGGTCGCGATGCTCGCGGATGTTCCGAAAGACCTCTTGGCTCATATCGGCAAACCACTCTGCCTGAGAGTAGCTCCCCGGTACGATGTGAGAGGAGGTGAGCACTCTCATGCGGGTATTGTAGAGGTCGTTGATGAGGAATTCGAAGAGCTGGTCGTAGTAGCTAATGCGGATATTGCTCATGCGCTCTAGATCTTGATTGCCGTAGCTCTTAAATTCCTTGATCCTATCTACGCACCAGCGGAGAGAGTTTCGCTGTACCTCTTTGGAGAGCACGGTGTAGAGTGGGGTCTCCTTGGTGGGCTTTGCAGGATTAACCTGTATGCCACCGATCTGATGCATCACGTTTTTGAGGAGCTGATGAAATTGCTGTGCTATCACTAGGTCTAGGGCATCCTTCTTTCGGCTATCCTCATCATCTTTGATCCATGCAGGGAAGTTGTGAGAGATCTGCTGAAGGTTTTTAATCGCCAAGGTGCTGCTCTCGATCGGGTCGTCGCCAAGGTCATTGGCAATCACCCGTGGGTCAAAGGCATAGCTCTGCTCTGGGAGGTACTGGTAGATACGCTCTTGGCTCTTCTTATCGACCATTGCTTGGAGCACTTCGGAATCTTTATTGGTATCGCCATGGTGCTCGGGGAAGTAGCGATATAACCACTCCACTACATACTTATCATAAGGACCTACCTGTGGGAGGACAAAGGGAACCCGATCCTCGGGCTGAGCTACGTAATTGAGCCTTACGTAGTCCATAATACTGGGTGAGATACCGTGCTTAGCAACAAATGCAGGGTCTCGTAGGTCTTTGGTGCGATAGGCACTAGAGGCAAGCATATTGTGCTGCAGCCCTAGTATATGCCCTATTTCATGGGCAATTACCATGGTGAGCATGGCATCACGACGCTCTTTTGGAAGGGGGGTATTACGAATGGAAGGATCTACCAATGCCGATTGCGTAAAGTACCACTTGTAGAATAGCTTCTCGATATTATTGGAGACAAGAAGGCTCGAAGCAATGATCTCGCCCGTACGAGGATCCACCCACGAAGGGGCATAAATCTCTTCATCTCCATTGGGGATATATCGGATGCAGGAGTACTTAAGGTTGTCGGGATCAAAGTCGGGTACATCAGTCGGGTAGTCTACCACGCGAAGGGCATCCTTGAAGCCTGCCTGTGCCAGTGCCCCTTGCCATTGTAGCACCCCCTGTCGGATCGGTTCTTTCCAATCTTCGGGGAAGGTGGGGTCTAGGTAGAGTACGATTGGCTCTATCGGAGCTACTAACTCGCCACGCTGATAGGCCTCTAGGTCGCGGGGAATCAGGCGATACCTATTGGCGAGGTAGAGGCTTGAGGACTTATCGAGGTCGGGGCGGAACTGTAGTTTGGTAGTGGTGTAGGTGCCTACGCGTGTATCGGCAACCCTTACCGGCATGGCCTCTTTGGGAAGCTTAATGAGGGTAAAGGTGGCCTCTACAGTGGTGGGCATATCACTTGCCACAGAGACCATTCCCAGCATGGTGGCAGAGAGCTTGTAATTGAGCTCCACGCGCACTTGGACGTTATCCTCAAAGGAGCTCAGTGATTTGATAAAAGACATAGAGCTCTCGGGGGTAGCGGAAAGGGTAAATTCGCCTGAATGCTTGGGGATGACGCTGACCAGCTTATTCTCCCGAGCTAGTAGATTGGTGGCATCGATGAGAAAAGCACTTGAGTCGGGGGCGTATGCCTCAATCGGGAAAGCCTGTACGTAGGGGTCACGATAACTGATAGAGAGCGCCTTCTTTAGTTGTTCGTCGGCTCCATCATCATAGACGATGGTATTGGCTTTCTTGACTACTACGGTGCTATCTCTTAGCTCAAAGCTCATCAAGAGCGGCTCCTCGCTCTTCATGCCTAGTGTGAGGATGGTGCCGTCTGAGACACTCGATAGGGCGGCACCGAGGAGTAGCTCACTCCCTAGCTCCGACTTGGGGATCTCTAGGTAGAGCTTTCCATCTTTTTTGTATAGTCCAAGGAAGCCATCAACCGCTTTCTCTACCTTGGCATCCTTAAATACTTTGGCGTACTTCTCCTCCTTGCGCTTCTTCCCACCAGCAGACACTTCAGTGGGATTGCCCCACAGAAGTGCTACTGATAGAAGAAGAGCCGTAAGGACTCTTATCTCCTTTGTCATTACTCTTTACTCTGCGTTTGTTTTGTAATTATAGATTGGTTGGGTTGTCCTCTCTGAGTGCTATCTTCACGATCTTGACCTGAAGGTCGGTCCACTCCATATCTACCTGGTGATTCTCAAGGTCGATCCGCTGAATCGTAGACTTAGAGCCATCGGTAAGGGCTATATAGAGATACTTACTCTCTTTATCTACCTTCATATCCACCACCTTTTGCCCGGCAGGGGTCTTGAGGAGTGGTGAGCCTTGGTAATTGCCTTCCGATACGATGCTGTACCCATAGATATCTTTCCCCTCAGGGTCGGTATAATAAATCAGGTTGCGTAGTGAGGCAGCCACAAGGATACTTCCTTTAGCTAGCTTGGCATTTGCAGGTACCATTCCAGAGTAGGTGAGCTCCTTGTCGTGGTTATACTTCTTACCCGCCTTATACAGACCCGGCTTGAGCTTTAGCTCCTTAATAGAACTGTCGCTCTTTGAGCGGAGGTAAAGGACCATCTGCTGCGATTGGTCGAGCGACAGCATCTCTAGTAGCTCATAACCCTTGGTCTCATCCTTGAACCACACCTCAGCCTTTTTGTGTTTAGCTAGGAGGACTTCATTTTGATTGTCGTATACTAGATAACCATCGGTAGAAGCCTCACCCACCTTTCTCCAATAAAGTAGTCTTGGAGCGAGATAAGGCTCTTGTCCAAACTCTTTCTTGGTTAATGGGGTCAGCACTTTTCGATAGTCTTGATTATTAACGGAAAGAAGTACCGCATCCATAATGCCAAAGCGCCCATTGTAGAAAAAAGGACCTAGCTTATCATTAGGGTCGCCCATTAAGCCTACCACGTTGGTGGAGAGCTTCAGTGGCTTTAAAAACCTCATCTCGTCGGGGCTGAAGCTATATAGATTCTTGCCGGCGGCGAGGAGGAAGCCTTTGTAGCCATACTTCTCATTGGCATAAAAGGCAAGGTCGTGAGGCTCTCCCTCGAAGGTCACCTTGGGATTTTTGAGAGCCAGTGAGTTGAGGTCGATATCCTCTTTGGGCTGAAGCGGGTCAATATACCCTACTTTTGCTTCTGAAGCATCACCCCAAAGGAAGTAAATCCCCTTGCGGTACCGGTACTGTACATCGATTTGGCTCGTGAAGAAGAGTGTAGTCTCTCCATTGGTTACCTTAAGGCGTACAGGGAAGATGCCGAATTCATTGCAGGGATATACCAGGTCTTTCTCCTTTGAGACCTCTTTGTAATTGACTTCCCATGAGTAGGTCAGTGGCTTCTCAACCCCCTTCATCTCTATCTCTGGGCAAGGGATTGTCAGGGGTAGACCCTGAGCTCTTCGGTAGATCTCTTGTAGCTCTCCTTTGGGAACAAGCTCCGTGATGGCCACGTCTGCTTCGGTGCTGTGATCCTTAAAGCATGAGGAGAGTGCTAGCATAGTAGCTAGGGCGATTAAAATATATCTTTTGCTCATATCGTTGACTGTTTATTCTACAAATGTTAGGTAGGCAGATGGATCTGGAATGGGAGGAACCTCTAGCTCGGGGTGAGCTAGGAAGTAATCGCGTACATTCTTGATGTTGAGCATCCACTCGGCAAACTTTGCACCAAAGTTCTCGTCGGCCCAAAACTTATTCTCATCGTGGTCATAAGCCTCTAATAGCTTGATGTACTTGAGTGTGTGATAGTCTCCAAGGTAATATGGTCCCAAGTAGATCCAGGGGGAAGGGATAGCTAAGTAGTTATTGAAGGTGATGGTGTATTGGTTTTGCTTTTCAAAGGCAACCTGTAGATCCGTGGTTCCCTCTAACTTAATAGTAAGCTGTACGGGCTCTTCGACTTCGGCAGATAGTTCACTACGAAGTAGCTCGATACGGAGGGTATCGGTGTACTCACCAGCTCTAAATTGGTAGCTCTCCTTGAGTGGGGTGAAGTGCTTGCCAGCCTCTGCAGTGGTCTTATCTTTTACGATGGTGACCTTGTAGCTACGAGCCTGCTCCGACTTATCCCCAAGTACACGGAGAGGTATTTTCACCTCGTGAGATTGCTCCTCTAGCGGATTAGGGCCAAAGGAGTAATTGATGAGGGTATCTGCTTTGGTCTGTTGGTCAAAGTATATTTTGCCCTCACCATGGTACGCACCGTCGGTGGATATCCCTAGCTCATCGGTCTTTTGTGACAAGGGAGTGGTGCAACCACCTAGTAGTAGGCCCCCTGTGGCACCGATGATTAGTAGTGACTTATATAATGTACTTTTCATATGCTTATATTTACTTGCTTACGTTACCAAACTCCTTTTCGTTCTCTGGCCATGGAAGTACAAAGATCTCCTCTGATGGCTCAAAACTCTGATTGCTACTAGTGTGATCTAAGATAGGTAGGTTGTAGAGCTTATAGGCAAAGAAGATCTGTCCTTCGCCTGGCATCTCACGCATCCGCTCCCGTAGCATCTCCTGGATATAGTTTTCCTTGGTATCCAAAGAGTTGTCTGTAATGGGCTCTAACCCACGGCTAGCACGTACCTCATTAAGTAGCTTGATGGACTCTTCCTTATTGGTGTCATATAGACTCTCCGAGAGGATGTAGTACATCTCAGGCAGACGTATCAGAGGGATGCCCCTGAAGGTCTTTTGAGTCAATTCGTTTTCAGACTCTATAAGTCGGGTATAGACAAAGGTGCCTCTGCTCTCCTCCTTGTAGAAGGCTGCATAACGATGATCGGTATTGGTGGCGGTAAACTTATCGGTCTCGTAGAGAGCCTTAAGGTCTTTACGCGCCTCGGTAAAGTTGCCCGACTGAGGGTTGGTGAGGAATAGGTCGTAGATATTCTGTGCCTGCTTATCGGCATAGATACCAAAGAGTATCTCCCCTGTGCCTGGGAAGTTCTTGATATTCTTAAACTCATTGGGCTTGGTCAGAGCTAGCCCTTTCACCTCCTCTGATTCGCTATTACCTTTCACATCGGCATTAATGACCTTTCGGGCATACTCAGCGGCCTTGGTCTTGTCGCCCATAGTGTAGTAGACACGTGCCTTCAATGCCATCACAGCATACTTATTCAGCTCCGAATAGCGCTCATCATAATAGGGGTCTTTCGATAGACCGAGTGGTGCATTGAGGGTATTATCCTTCTGCAAAAGGGTCTCCGCTTTGTCGAGGTCGGCAAGGATATTCTTGTAGACCCCTTCGATATCAAAGAGTTCCTTATTATTTTGGTCAGCCTCAAAGGCGTAGGGGATACCACTCTTGCCACTGCGGTCGGCATACCTTACGCAGAATAGGCGGACAAGATCAAAGTGAAGGAAGGCACGCAGTGCATAGGCTTCACCCTTGATGATATCCATAGTTTCACCTGTGAGGTCGGTCGTCTCGGCATGCTTGATAATCAGATTGACCGCGGCGATAGTGGAATATTGCGAAGCCCATATATTATCTATGATAGGGCGGACATTAAGGTTAGTGTACTCATACTTGGTGATCTCGTTGTCGAGATTGGCGGTGTTGATGTACTTAAACATCTGACCTAACTTGTCCACAAATCCATAGGAGAGGTTCTCACCATAGAGTGCCTGATCACCCATCAATGCATAAACTCCATAGAGGGCATCTTTGAATCCTTGCTCGTCGCTAAACTGTACATCCTCTGGCAAAGTTCCCTTGGGTTGGACGTCGAGAAACTTATTGCAGCTCACAAGGCTACCAGAAAGTAGTAGCAGAGTGGTGACGAATAGGTATATATTATTCTTTTTCATCATTCGATCCTAACTTCATTAAAGGGTAAAACGTATGGTCATCTCCACCGACCTAGCATAAGGGTACGATAGTCCACGCTCCTGCTTGATGCTAGAGTAGTGGAAAATATCATTCGCCATCAGCTCGAGGCGTAGATTGCGGATATTGAAGTACTTAAGGTCAATAGGCTTAAAGTCGTAAGCCAGTGAGAGCGTACTGAGCTCTAGGAAGTTGTGTACCGACACAAAGCGAGTGGTCTGCATAGGTACCGTAGAGTCAGCAATATCTTTGTACGAAGCCTTATCGCCAGGCTTTGTCCAGCGGTCGTTGAAGACACGCTCATCGGCATTCTTCTTAGGGTCGGCTCCCTCTACTCGGCTAGCGAGAGTGGTATTGTAGTCCATAGCTCCTAGCTGGTACCTCAGACCTGCAGTGAGTGAGAAACCTTTGTAGGTGAGGTAAGAGCTCATCATACCCGATACCACAGGGCTGGTGTCACCCACAGTGATCTTATCCCTTGGGTCATAATCAAAGGTGAGTGAACCATCTCGCTTGATGTAGATCTCCTTACCTGTAGCAGGATCAATACCGGCCGAAGGTACCACCTTTAGTGTAGATAGCGACTCACCCTCCACGTAGATAGGCAGTGGCTTGCCAGCCTCATTCTTCTCCATATTCTTCTCGTTTTGAGCCTTCAGTGCATTACTGATCTTGCGGATCTTATTGCGGTTGTGCGAAGCGGTTAGAGA
The DNA here is from genome assembly GCF_022845615.1 of Porphyromonas somerae. Taxonomy (NCBI): domain Bacteria; kingdom Pseudomonadati; phylum Bacteroidota; class Bacteroidia; order Bacteroidales; family Porphyromonadaceae; genus Porphyromonas; species Porphyromonas somerae. Next base: position 2,578,955 of record NZ_AP025559.1, read on the forward strand.
AAGGGTCCAGTTCCAATCCTTAGTACGGATAGGCACCACTCTAGTGCTGAGCTCGATACCCTTATTCTCTATCTCGCCCACGTTTTGCTTAGCCGTCTGCACACCTACTGATGGGGCTTTCGTCACATCTAGAAGTAGGTTGTCGGTGATCTTCCAGTAAAGGTCGAGCGACATATCCCAGCGACCGTTGAAGATATTAAGGTCTAGTCCGAGGTTATTATTCATGGTCCGCTCCCACTTCAGATCGGGGTTACCAATCGTGATAGGCACCGAGCCAGCTCCCTTTACATAGGTAAATCGCTCACCATACTGGTAGGTAGTAAGGGCTTGGTAGGGCGAGAAGGAAACATTTCCAAGATACCCTGTACTTACTCTTAGCTTCAGAAGGTCCACATTCACCCCCTCCATAAAGGGCTCCTTGTGGATATTCCAGCCCGCGCCTGCCGACCAGAATGGGGCGAAGCGGGTGTTCTTACCAAAGAGCGAGGATCCCTCATAGCGGTAGATAAAGTCAAGGAAGTAGCGCTCCTTGTAGATCGTATTGAGGTTGACAAAGAAGCCCACACCCGTCACGATCTCATCACTACTCACTGGGCGGCTACCGGCACTATATCCCGAGGAGAAGCCTGGGTCGGCTAGCTTCTCAGAGAAGTAACCGATAGAGGAGTAGCTCGATAGTTGAGAGGAGCGATACTCGATGTTACTACCGCCCATCACGCTGAGGAAGAGGTCGTCAATCACATTCTTATTGTACGAAAGCAGTAGCTTCGCTGCAAAGTCGGTAGAGCGTCGGAAAGTCTCTGAGAGCCTACCCCTTTGGCTTAAGTTTTTAGTAGTAGCAAATTCGCCCGATCGTGGGGAGACGAACCTTAGGCTATTAGAGCGCCCTCTTTGGAAAGTCGCATCACCATCAATTCGAAAGTCGCCAAGCCACACACGTAGAGTTGTGGTATTGAAAAAGTCGAAGTTGCTAGAGTTGCTCTTATTCCCCACCGACGCCTCGTAGAGAGGGTTGCGGAGATTATGATTCAGGAGCTGACGCAATTCGCCAGTCTGATCGTAAGGACTATCATAGGGGTTGGCATTCACGAAACTGGTAAAGTCACCATAAGGCGAATCATAGCTATTCACAAAGCTCACACGAGCTAGATTAGAGATGAAAAATAGATTCTCACGACTGTAGGAGAGGTTAAAGGTAAAGTTAAGACGATCTCTACCAGAGCCTTTCATCACACCGGCGTCCTTACCATAGCGAAGCCCAAGGCTGTAGCGAGCGTAATCGTCACCTCCATCCACATTGATATTGTGGTTTTGAGAAACTCCCACTCTCAGTGGCTTTGCGAGCCAGTCGGTATCCACTCCTCTAGCCACTTCTGTAGCAAGAGCTGCATACTTCTTATCCAACTCATATCGGTGCTGAGGGTTTGCATCATTGTAGAGCCCTGCCAGTCTTTCGTACTCTAGCTTTTGCGATGCATTGAGAAGGTGATAGTCCGAAAGGTCGGGGAAAGAGGTACGTATCGTTCCATTGTAGCGGAGCTTCAGCTTACCACCCTCCAGTGCTCTCGTGGTGATCACAATCACTCCAGCCGAGCCCTTAGCACCGTATAGTGCTGTAGCGGAGGCGTCACGAAGTACCGTCACACTCTCCACCTCGTTCATATCCATATCAAAGACAAATTCGCTCGAGACGATAGAACCATCCACCACAAAGACCGGCATATTGGCCTTTCCCTCAAAGGTGGCACGACCACGGATGTTGATCTCCTGCTGTGCGTTAGGGTTAGATCCCATAGCACTATTCTCCATCGTCACCATACCAGGGACAAATGCCTCAAGGCTCTGCAGAATGTTCTTGGTGCCGATGCTCATGATCTGCTTCTTATCCACAGTTGTCTGCGAACCTGTAAAGCTGCTCTTATTCTTAGTCATGTAACCAGTCACCACCACTTCGTCAAGGAGATCCACATCCTCCTCCAACTGAATGGTGACCTCAGCGCCAGCTTTTACCTCTTGCTCTACGGTCTTAAAGCCCACGAACGAAAAGGTCATGATTACTCGTTCCTTGGTTACAGGGATCTCAAACCTACCAGAGGCATTAGTGCCCCAAGCGCCCTTCATCCCTTTGATGCGGATTCCGACGCCAGGGAGAGGCTCGCCTAGGTCGTCCAAAACCACTCCCTTAACCACTTTCTTACCATCGCTCTGAAGCTCGGTTAGCTCCTCTGAAGTGGGGAGCACTGACCTACTAGCGTGTAGAGAAATAGGTAGCAATAGGAGTAGCAGACCCACTGAGAGTAGGCCCATTAGCTCACGTGGAGCATTCCATTTTGTCATTCTATTCATGTTTTAATTCTGAGTGGGTGATATGTGAATATCTTAATATTGGGTTGACCCTTCTCAATGTGGCTATATTGAAAACCTACAGTGAGTTGGGAAATAATTTTACAAATATAAGAAAATTAATGCCCGATGTCAACTATTAGGTCAGAGTTAACGCATTAGAAAGGTCTTACCGATTGGTCTTCATAGACGTGTTTATGGATAAGGAGGATGCAGGGGTTACGCATTAGAAGTGTTTGTGTGGTATTCATTGGAGTGTCTATGGGTAAAGGACCTCTGCGAGGTCCTTTCCTCCGACCTGTCCGACTCGTCAGACCTGTCCGACTTGTCTGACTCGTCCGATTAGGCACTCTCCCCCCCCCCTGATTAGGTGCCTTGGAAGAGGGGGGTGCCGAGGAGGTGGGGTGGGTAGGTGACCGCTTCTAGGCGGAGGCCAGTGGCGGAGGCGGTATTGAAGGGGTATTCATCATCGGCACGCTCTAGGATCGCCGCAAACTCCTCGGGGGTGAGGTTGCCCATCCCCACCTCTAGGAGTGTGCCTACGAGTGCCCGAACCATACTTCGGAGAAATCGATTGGCCGTCACCTTGAAGACCCATTCCCCATCGCCCAAGTCCTGCCACTCCGCTTGGGTGACGGAGCAGAAGTGGTTGGTGACATCGGAGTGCTTCTTGGCAAAGGAAGAGAAGTCGTGCCGACCTAGGAGCTGACTTGCCGCCCGATTCATCTGCTCAAAGTCAAGCGGAGTGGTCACCAGCGTATGGTACTTCCGCCGAAATGGGCTAGGGTAGAGGGTGAGGTAATAGCCGTAGCTCCGACTGGTGGCACTAAAACGTGCGTGAAAGTCGGGAGCAACGCTCTGCAGCTTCAGGATCAATATATCGGGCGGAAGGAAGCGATTGAGCCGAAAGATCGCCTCTGGGAGTCGCTCCCCTATCTCCTCGCTCACATCTAGGTGGGCGACCATTGAAGTGGCATGAACCCCCGTATCGGTTCGCCCCGCCCCCACCACCTTAATCGGTTGTCGGAGGATGGTCGAGAGCCGCTCCTGTAGCTCTCCCTGCACCGTACGGCCATTGGGTTGCTCTTGCCAGCCGACAAAGTCGGTGCCATCGTATTGTAACTCAATCAGAAATCTACTCATGGTGATAAGGGTGGTTGTGGATAATCGTATAGGCTCTGTAGACTTGCTCAATAAGGAAGAGGCGCACCATCTGATGATTAAAGGTGAGACAGCTCAAGGAGAGACGCTCCGGATAGGCTTGGTAGATCTCATCGGAAAAACCGTAAGGTCCACCGATCACCAGTACCAGTTTGCGTGCCACCGTCATCTGCCACCCCTCCACCATCTTAGCGAGTTGCAGAGAGGTCGGCTCCTTGCCCCGCTCATCGAGTAGCACCACCTGATCCTGCGGACCTATCGCAGCCTTGATCAGCCGCCCCTCCTCCAGCTTCTGCTCCTCTTGGCTCAGCCGCTTTCGGTTCTTCAGGTCTGGCAGCTCCTCCACCTCTATCGGCACAAAGCGTGAGAGGCGTCTCTGGTACTCCTGCATCAGTTTCTGTATCTCCGGGCTATCCGTTTTGCCCACAAAGAGTAGTTTGATCCCTTGCATCAGTATAAGTCTATATATATAGGTAAATGGTCGGAGTAGCCCCCAGTGTAGTGCGTGCCGAGGTAAGTGCGATGGAGGTGCTTCCCATCCTTCGTCAGTAGCTCCGGGTGCGAAAAGATCTGCTGGCGTCGCTCCCTCAGTAGTGGCTCCTCTCCGAGAAAAAGCCCCCCTGATACGATGATTTGGTCGGGTATCCACACCTCCTTCCCAAAGCGATGCGTCCCCTTACCCCCATTATAAAGTGGGTAGGCGAGATTGTAGAGAAAGCGTTGCTTAGGTTGGGTATTGTGCTCAATGCCCCCCGCTCTGAGTGCCCGTCGCATTGAGGGATCAGAGGGGTTGTCATTAAAGTCGCCCATCACCACCACATAGCGGCTAGGGTCCTCCTCCAGCAGATGGTCGATGAGCTTCCGCACCTTGGCATTCACCCGCTCCCGCTTCTGCGAAGTCGCTCGTACCCCTCCACGTCGGCTCGGGTTGTGCATCACAAATAGCTCCAACTTACGTTGTGTGGCTCGATGCTCCAGCGTCACCCACAGCGTATTTCGCCCGCTCCCATCTGCCTCGCTCGGTGTGCGAGGGTCTTGGCCTAGAGGAAAGCAGTCGGTCGCTCCGTAGTGCGGAATCTCGTATGCCTCAATATAGGCAAACCGCTTTTGGTCCCATAGGAGTGCCACATCCACACCACGAGGGTCAGAGCCATTCGTCACCACATAGTCGTACGTCACTGAGCTAAGCGTCGGGTGCTTCACGAGGTCCCGTATCACGTCACTATTCTCCACCTCCACCATGCCAATCAGCGAGGGGAATCTCCACTCCCCCACATTACTGATCACCCATGCCAGGTGCTCGCACTTGCGTCGGTACCGCCCCTCAGTCCAATGGTAGATGCCTTCGGGGGTAAAGGCATCATCATCGGTGAGTGGGTCATCAATCGTATCGAATAGATTTTCTACATTATAAAACATCATACGCCCGATCGTCTCCTTGCTATTCGTCCTCTCTTGAGCTGATAGGGGAGGGACTACAAAAGCACTTAATAGCCACAAAGCCACCACCAGCACGAAGGCTTGTGGTGGCTTTGGATAGCTAATTGTAAATATCGGTTTACGCCTTGCGTGGTGCATTCTTGAGGATCGCTAGCAGATGCTTCCACCACATCTCTACCGTCTTCAGCTCCAGACGCTCCTCAGGGGAGTGTACATCACGCATCGTAGGACCAAAGGAGAGCATATCTAGGTGTGGGTACTTCTCCTTGAAGAGACCGCACTCCAGACCGGCGTGGATCGCCATGATCTTTGGATCCTTGCCGAATAGGTCGTTGTATGTTCTCTTTGCTACCTCCATAATCTCCGACTCAGGGTTAGGCTCCCAACCTGGATATCCGTCACGCTCCGATACATAAGCACCCGAGAGGTCAAATACCGCAGTCACCATATCCCCTACCATACGCTTAGCACTCTCTACCGAGCTACGCTGGCTAGTCTCTACATAGATTACAGGGTATCCCTCCTCACTCTCGATCATCTTCACCGAAGCGAGGTTATTAGAGGTCTCCACCAATCCCTCAATGGTGTGGCTCATGCCGAGTACGCCGTGAGGACAAGCGATCAGAGCATTGATCAGGTTGGCAGAAGTCTGAGCGTCGATGCACCACTTAGGTTGCTCCGTAGTAGAAGCACGCACCTCCACCTCTGGGTCTACCGCCTTCAGCTCATTATGAATTTCGCTAGAGAAAGTATTGATCCAAGCTGCTACCGGCTCACGGTCACTTGGGTCAATACCGATCACCGCATGTGCCTCACGAGCAATCGCATTGTGGAGGTTACCGCCTTGGATACTACCCAATACATAGTCCACATCATCAGCCAGACCATAGAGAGCACGAGCAAGGATCTTCACCGCATTGCCCCTACCTAGGTGGATATCACCACCCGAGTGACCACCTCTCAGACCGCTCACCTTGATCTCAATATAGGTGAGATTGGGGTCGGTATAAGCAGGCTCATAGTAGTACTCCGCCATGGTACCCATACCACCAGCACAGCCTACAAACATCTCCCCTTCATCCTCGCTATCGAGGTTGAGGAGGATATCGCTATCAAAGAAGCCCTTCTCCACATTCATCGCACCGGTAAGACCAGTCTCCTCATCTACAGTGAAGAGTGCCTCGATCGGACCATGCTCAATATCATCACTTGCCAATACAGCCAGCTGAGTAGCTACGCCGATACCATTGTCGGCACCCAGTGTCGTTCCCTCTGCCTTGAGCCAGCCATCCACAATCTTGGTGCGGATTGCATCCTTCTCAAAGTCAAACTCCACATCATTATTCTTCTCGCATACCATATCAATATGGCTCTGCATAATGATGCTCTTGCGGTCTTCCATCCCCTTGGTAGCCCCCTTCTTCATCACTATGTTACCCACCTTATCCTTGTGGTATTCAATATTGTGCTCCTTGGCAAAGTTCTCAAGATAAGCGATCATCTTCTCCTCCTTCTTGCTTGGGCGAGGAGTCTTGGTGATCTCATCAAAGTACTTAAAGACAATTTTTGGTTCGTGTGTTGTCATACGTTCTACGATTATATTATGATTGTTCAATAATTCATTTCAGTGGTAAAGATACCCTTTTCTCTCCTAATAGAGGAGCGGATATGTGTAAAAAGACTTAAAACCTTTGCGGCTGTTGATAAAAAACTTACCTTTGTATCCGTTAAATCTTTGAGAAATGATGATAAAGATGCTACTCATAACGCTCGTAGTCGTTGCTATATGCGTCCTACTCCTTGGAGTGAGGGTCTTCTTCACCAAGCGTTGGGGCTTCCCAAATACACACGTAGAGGGCCAGCCAAAGCTTGAGGAGCAGGGGATCACCTGCCACCGCCACCAGCACAAAGATGCGGTGCGGCACCAGAATCTCTTCGACCGTGTAGCCAAGGAGGAGCGTATACAGTAGTTGCACACTTTAATTACCGATTTAGTAATAATGATGATCAAATCCAACACCCTATCAGCACTCACGCTAGCCCTCGTGCTAGCTTTGGCCACCATCAGTTGTAATAAGAGTGACCAGCAGAGCAACAACCAAGCTACAGCTACCCCAGTAGGCGATAGTACCATTGCACGCCTTCCTATAGCTTATGTAGACCTTGATAGCCTGCTCGCCAATTACAAGTATGCCAATCAAGTACAGGACGAGCTGATGCGCGAGATGGAGAGCCGCCAAGCTACTTTCAATCAAAAGCAGCGTAACTTTGAGAGCGAGGCTAGGGAGTTTCAGCGTAAGGTGGAGAATAATGCATTCTTCGATCAAGGACGTGCACAGCGCGAGCAGGAGCGCATCATGAAGCTACAGCAGCAACTCCAAGAGCTGAGCCAAAAGCTACAGGTGGAGCTGATGCAGCTAGAGGCCGATAAGATGCAAGCCCTCTCCGACACCATCATGGCACATGTACAGCAGTACAATAACGAGGTGGGTAAGTACCAGATGATCCTGAGCAATAAGGCCCACGATAATATCCTCTGTGCCGATAAGAGCTACGACATCACCACTCAGGTGACTAAGTACCTCAACGACCGCTACACTCCTGCTAAGAAGGAGGAGACCACCGAGAAAAAGTGATAGAGGAGAATGTTGCACGAAGTGCCACATTCTCGCACATTTTGTAAAATGTGCTGAGGCTTTGCACGAGGGATGAGATGCCCGGCGCTGAGGGCAAGGTGCACGTAGGGCACCAGGCACACACAAAAGGATGAGGCCGAAGGGAGCGTACTCACGTACGTGACCGAGACCGAATTCCGAAAGCAACGCAGCAGATCGCACTCGTGCAATAGTCTCAAAGAGAGGAAATCTCCACTATAAAGTAATACAAGGAGCCACACCTCAACATGCCAACTGAGGTGTGGCTCTATATATATCAATTAAATATATGAAAGAGCAAGCAACAGAGCAAGAGCTACGCCAATCCCTCTCTCTACTCGGGAGTGGCAGCACCAAATACCCTACAGAGTACGATCCTACCGTTCTGGAGACCTTCGAGAATAGGCACCCTGGGCGAGACTACTGGGTGAAGTTCAATTGCCCAGAGTTTACCAGCCTTTGCCCCATCACCCACCAACCCGACTTCGCCGAGATCATCATCTCCTACATCCCCGATATCAAGATGGTCGAGAGTAAGAGCCTCAAACTCTACCTCTTTAGCTACCGAAATCATGGCGACTTCCACGAGAATTGCGTCAACGTCATCCTCGACGACCTCGTAGAGCTAATGGACCCACGCTACATCGAAGTAACCGGTATCTTCACCCCACGAGGAGGCATCTCCATCCACCCCTACGCCAATTACGGTCGCCCTGGCACCAAGTTCGAGCAGCTCGCCCTCGACCGCCTCGCCAACCACCAGTAAGCCCCATGTCGGGGGGCCTAGTCGGGGGGGTGCCTTATCGGACAGATCGGACAAGTCGGACAAGTCGGACAATCCCCTATCTACCCCCATCTAGCGCGACGTCCGACCTGTCTGACTTGTCCGATCTGTCCGACTTGTCCGATAAGACGCTCCCGATAAAGATCCCCATCTTCCAGAGGGGTTTTCTTCTCAATAAACACACCCATAGATTTTCTCCTTGGAGCAGGGCAAAAGTTGAGTTGCAACTAAGCGATCGGCGAGTTGCAACTAAGCAAACGGCGAGATGCAACAAAGCAATTGCTTAGTTGCATCTCAGTTTTTGATCAGATGATCGTACTGATTATCAGAGAGTTGCAAAAGCCCTTCTCCGACCGTTTTCCCGCCACCTCCAATAGTTGGTTTCCTCATCGGACGAGTCGGACAAGTCAGACAGGTCGGACAATACCCTATCTCCCCCTATTCGGTGCGGCGTCCGACTTGTCCGATCAGGCACTCCCTAAAGGGCTCTTTGAGGTGCTTTTGGAGTGATTACGGAAATCATTCGTCATTGTATTTTAGGAGGCGTTGTATTTTTTTTGTACTTTTGCTACAGTTTGGTCATATGGGAAGCTGAACCCTCTACTCACCGACTCTGTAGAGGAGAGATAAAAAGGCTACGCGACTTAACAACAACCTATAACGACACACCTACATTATGGACTGCAAAGAGGGGACAATTAGTCAGATAAAGGACGATAGGATCGTGGTGCTCATAGAGCGTCGCTCGGCCTGTAGCACTTGCCACGCTCGTGGCGCTTGTCTCTCTTCGGATAAGGATGAACAGTTGATTGAGGTCTCGGATTACCCCCTCGGAGTGCAGGTGGGTGATCGGGTTCGCTTGATCCCAGCTAAGGGGGGTAGCCCTCTGAAGGCGGTGCTCTTTGCCTTTGTGATACCGATTATCCTCTTGGCAGTGCTTTCCATCGGGATGAATATGGCGGGGGTGAGTGAAGAGATCCTATTGGTATCGCTTGTGGGGGTGCTTTTGCTTTATGCGGGGCTCCTGAAGTTGTTGGGTGGCTATTTCAACCAGACGTTTAAGCTCCGTGCGGAGTTGGTGAAGTGAATGTATGGTGGCGGTAGTATGCCACAGCGAATTATATATATCAATAAGCAATAAGTTATGATAGTGACGATTCTGTTCCTTGCCATTGTAGGTGCCCTTGCAGCCCTGCTTCTCTTTGTGGTCTCTAAGAAGTTCCACGTAGAGGAGGATGCTCGTATTGAGCTGGTGAATGAGGCGCTCCCTGGTGCTAACTGTGGAGGGTGTGGCTATCCTGGCTGCTCTGGCTTTGCACGTGCCTGTGTGGAAGCGGAGTCGATGGAGGGGCTATTTTGTACCGTAGGTGGTAATGATACGATGCTCAAGGTGGCTGACATCTTGGGGCGTACTGCGGTAGAGGCGGAGCCCCAACTGGCGGTGGTGAGATGCAATGGTACCTGCGATGCCCGCCCCAAGGTCAATCAGTACGATGGAGCTAGTAGCTGTGCGATAGCAGCAGCGACCTATGGCGGTGAGACGGGTTGTACCTTTGGCTGTCTCGGCCTAGGCGATTGTACACTGGCGTGTGGCTTTGATGCGATCAAGATGAATCCGCTTACGGGACTGCCTGAGGTGGATGAGGAGCGTTGTACTGCCTGCGGCGCCTGTGTGAAGGCTTGCCCAAAGATGATTATTGAACTCCGCAAGAAGGGACCTAAGGGCCGCCGTGTCTTTGTCTCTTGCGTGAATAAGGAGAAGGGTGGTGTGGCTAAGAAGGCGTGTGATAATGCCTGTATCGGCTGCTCGAAGTGCTTCAAGGAGTGTAAGTTTGAAGCGATCACCATTGCTAATAACCTTGCTTATATTGATCCCAATAAGTGCCGTCTCTGCCGCAAGTGTGTAGAGGCGTGCCCTACTGGAGCGATCCACGAGGTTAATTTCCCTCCCCGCAAACCTAAGGCGGAGCCTGTAGTAGAGACAGCGGAGGCGTGATCAGTACGAAATATAGATACCTTATATATATAGGAGTATGTTGAAGACATTTAGAATCGGTGGTATTCATCCACCAGAGAGGAAGCTCTCTAGCGACCGTGCGATAGAGGAGCTGCCTATGCCAGAGCGTGTCCGTATCCCGCTTGGTCAGCATATTGGTGCACCTGCCGAGGCACTTGTGAAGCGAGGCGACACGGTGAAGGTAGGTACCCTTATCGCCAAGGCTGGCGGTTTTATCTCGGCCAATATCCACTCGAGCGTATCGGGTGTGGTGGAGAAGCTGGAGGAGGTGGTGGATGCCTCGGGTTATCCCAAGACGGTCATCACTATCAAGACCGATGGCGAGGACACGTGGGAGGAGACTATTGACCGCTCACCCGAAGTGATCCGAGAGGTGACGATGAGCCCTGAGGATATTGTGGCTCGTATTCAGGAGTGTGGTATCGTGGGTATGGGAGGTGCTACCTTCCCAACCAATGTGAAGCTACTGCCCCCTAAGGGAAGCCAACCAGAGGTGGTGATCATCAATGGTGTGGAGTGTGAGCCTTATCTAACTGCCGACCACCGGCTGATGCTGGAGCGTGGTGAGGAGCTCTTGGTGGGGCTCTCTATCCTGATGAAGGCCGCAGGGGTATCAAGAGGGGTGATCGGTATTGAGAATAATAAGAAGGATGCGATACAGCACCTTACGGAGCTAGCGAAGTCTTTTGCGGGGATTGAGATCCAACCGCTGAAGGTGAAGTACCCACAAGGTGGTGAGAAGCAGCTGATTGATTCGGTACTGAAGCGACAGGTGAAGAGTGGGCAGCTACCTATTACGGTGGGAGCCATTGTGCAGAATGTGGGGACAACCCTAGCTGTCTATGAGGCGGTACAGAAGCACAAGCCTCTCTTTGAGCGTATTGTGACGGTAACGGGAGTGGACCTTCCGAAGCCCTCCAACTTCCTCGTACGTATCGGCACCAGTTCGGCTATGCTGATTGAGGCGGCCGGCGGTCTTCCTGAGTCGAGTGGCAAGATCATCAGTGGTGGTCCTATGATGGGTAAAGCCCTGGTGACTGATGATGTGCCTATTGCCAAGGGTAGTAGCGGTATCCTAGTTTTGAAGAAGGAGGAGACTGCACGTAAGCCAATGCGTAGCTGTATCCGCTGTGCTAAGTGTGTACACGCTTGCCCTATGGGGCTCAATCCCGCCTTCTTGATGAGAGATACGGTATTTAAGGATTGGGAGGTATTGGAGAAGAATCATGTGGTGGACTGTATTGAATGTGGCTCTTGTAGCTACAGCTGTCCAGCTAATCGACCATTGCTCGACCATATCCGCCAAGGTAAGCGGACGGTGATGGGTATTATGCGAAGCCGTAAGTCCTAAACGAATATAAGTAATAGAGATATGTCAACTAGTCATAAACTACTCGTATCACCCTCACCACACATACATAGTGGCGACTCGATTGAGCGCAATATGTATGATGTGATCATTGCATTGATTCCTGCACTGGCGGTCTCCTTTTATTTCTTTGGATGGGGCGCCTTTGTGGTGACGCTTACTTCTGTGGCCGCTTGTATGCTCTTTGAGTGGCTGATCAGTCGCTTCTTGATGGGGCGTAAGGAGCTAACTATCTTGGATGGTTCGGCGATCCTCACGGGTCTCCTACTGGCGCTCAACGTGCCCTCTACTCTTCCTTTATGGATCATCGTTATCGGTGCCTTGGTGGCGATTGGTATCGGCAAGATGTCGTTTGGTGGCCTTGGTAGTAATATCTTCAACCCTGCTATCGTGGGTCGTGTGATGCTACTCATCTCCTTCCCAGTGCAGATGACTAGCTATCCGATGCCTAGGGGCATGGAGGCTACATTGGATGCTACCTCTGGTGCTACTCCATTGGCGATTGCTAAGGGGGTGGTACGTGGGTCGGAAGGCTTTACGATGGATAAGCTCCCTAGCTTGGTGGATAACCTCCTCGGCTCTGTGGGTGGTTCGCTAGGTGAGGTGAGTGCGGTGGCACTGCTCATTGGTTTCGCCTATCTGCTGATTCGCAAGGTGATCACTTGGCACATTCCAGTAGCCATTATCGCTACGGTAGCTATCTTTGCTGGCATTATGAATCTCGCCAACCCTGAAGTCTATGCTGGTCCTCTCTTCCATATCCTAAGCGGTGGCTTGCTACTTGGTGCTATCTATATGGCGACTGACTATGTCACCAGCCCTATGAGCAATAGCGGTATGCTGCTCTACGGAGTGATGATAGGTATCATTACGATGCTGATCCGTCTCTTTGGTGCCTACCCCGAGGGGATGTCGTTTGCGATTCTCTTTATGAATGGTATCGTGCCTATTATCAATAGGTATATGCCACCTCACCTCTTTGGAAAAGCTAAAAAGTGATGAAGAAGTTACAATCAACCTTACCCAATATGCTGCTTTCGCTTACGATTATAGCAGCAGTGGCAGCAGCTTTGCTCGCCTTTGTATACGAGACTACTAAGCCGGTGATTGACGCCTCCAAGACGGAAGCCCTCAAGGCTGGTATCGCCAAAGTACTTCCCGAGGGCTATGACAATGACCCCTACGAGGAGCGGGTGGAGATGAATGAGTATGTCCTTTATCCTGCACGCCAAGGTGATCAATTGATCGGTGTGGCGGTGAAGAGCTTTACCAATAATGGCTTTGATGGCTTTATCAGTGTGCTGGTAGGAATGGATATGGAGGGCAATATCATCGACTACGCTGTGCAAGAGCAGAGCGAAACCCCTGGACTGGGCAGTAAGATGGAGGAGTGGTTCCGCACGGAAGGAACTGCGAGAAGTGTGCTAGGTGCCAATCTAGCGGAGCCGATCAAGGTGTCGAAGGATGGCGGTAGCGTGGATGCCATTAGTGCCGCAACGATCTCAAGCCGTGCTTTCTTGGAAACCCTCAATAGTGCCTACAGTGTGATGCAACAAGCCATCGCCGATGGTCAACTAAAGTAAATGTGTGAGTGACTATGAAGAAATTACAGATATTACTCAATGGACTGATTAAGGAGAATCCTACGCTGGTATTGCTCCTAGGTATGTGTCCGACACTTGGTACCACCTCTAGTGCCAATAACGGTCTGGGAATGGGGCTGGCAACAACATTTGTGCTGATCTGCTCCAACATGGTGGTGGCCTCGGTGAAAAAGCTGATCCCCGATGCGGTACGTATCCCTGCCTATATTGTGATTATTGCCGCCTTTACCACTTTGGTGCAGATGCTTTGTGAGGCTTATGTGCCTGCACTCTATGCATCGCTCGGTATCTTCTTACCTCTGATCGTGGTGAACTGTATCGTGCTAGGTCGTGCGGAGTCTTTCGCAGCTAAGAATAATGTGTTTGACTCAGCTCTTGACGGCATTGGTATCGGTCTTGGCTTTACTATCGCTCTGACCATTATTGGATTTGTGAGAGAGGTGCTGGGCTCAGGCCGTGCTTTTGACCATGTCCTTTTCCCTGAGGAGTATGGGGCACTGGTATTTGTGCTGGCTCCTGGTGCTTTTATCGTGCTAGGCTTTGTGATTGGAATTAAGAATGCGATTGACCGCAAACGCAATAAGACAGCTTAACGACTTATGGAATATTTACTACTATTTATCAGTGCGATCCTAGTTAATAACGTCGTATTCTCACAGTTCTTGGGGATTTGCCCCTTCTTGGGTGTTTCTAAGAAGTTGGATACTGCGGTGGGCATGGGTGCTGCGGTGACCTTTGTGGTGACCATTGCGACACTCGTGACTTATGCGATTCAGAAGCTGGTGCTAGACCCCTACGAGATAGGGTATATGCAGAATATTGCCTTTATCCTAGTGATTGCCTCTGTGGTGCAGATGCTCGAGATGATTCTGAAGAAGATCTCACCGGCTTTATTCCAGGCACTCGGTGTATTCTTGCCTTTGATTACTACTAACTGTATGATCCTAGGTGTGGCGATTACGGTGATCCAAAAGGACTTTAATCTAGGGGAGTCTATCGTCTATGCTATTGCTACCGCTATTGGTTATACCATGGCGATTGTGATCTTTGCAGTGATTAGGGAGCAATTGGCGAAGACCAATGTACCTGCTCCACTTGCTGGTATTCCTATCGCCCTTGTAACGGCAGGCATCTTGGCGATGGCCTTTATGGGCTTTGCTGGTTTGGTATAAGCTACCTATCAATTAAGAAATATAGTGGACGCCTTGGGATAGACTATCTCAAGGCGTCTTTTTGCACCGCTAAACCACTTAATAGAGGCATTTTAACAGGGGTTACGCATTAGAAAAGACTATTGTACGAATGATGATATACAATCTGTTGAGGGTAATGGCGTAAGGACCTCGGCAGAGGTCCCTCTTAAATAGGCACAGGTCGGAGGGGCGTTAGCCCCGAACGACCTGTGTGTAAGAGCATATTCACCATCTCCATGACCCCGGCTGAGGGGTCAGACCTAGATAGGATTGTCCGACCCCTCGGCCGGGGTCGTAAGGGTGTTATGTACCTCTTTATACACAGGTCTTCGGCACTGCGTGCCTTGACCTGTGCCTATTTAGCACGGACCTCTGCCGAGGTCCTTCCTCATAGACACCTCGCTAAAAACCTTAAGGTAAGAACTTCCTAATGCATACCCCTGTGCGTTGCCTTTGCTTTTTACCTTATAAACCACTTAAATTGGTATCTTTGTGGAGAATGTTGCACGAAGTGCCATTCTCGCACATTTGATTCAAATGTGCTGAGACTTTGAACGAAGGATGAGATGCAAGGCACTGAGGGTGAGGGCTAGGCACCTGTATAGGTGCCAAGGCCCCACTGGAGCGCTGGGAGCGTACTCAAGTACGTGACCGAGCCCGAATCCCGAAAGCAACGCAGCAGATCGCCTTCGTGCAACAGTCTCTTGTGGGAAATAATATGCGATACTTATGAAGCTAAGGACAGAGGATTTAGTAAAGAAATACAAGAGCCGTACCGTGGTCAACCATGTCTCCATTGAGGTGGAGCAGGGGGAGATCGTGGGGTTGTTAGGCCCTAATGGGGCTGGCAAGACCACTACCTTCTATATGACGGTAGGGCTGGTGACCCCCAATAACGGACGGATATTCCTTGATGATGAGGATATCACCAAGCGACCTATCTATCAGCGTGCGAGGATGGGCATTAGCTACCTCGCTCAGGAGGAGTCTGTCTTTCGTAAGATGAGTGTGGAGGATAATATCCTAGCAGTGCTGGAGATGACGGGGCTGAATCATCAGGAGCAGATTGAAAAGTTGGAGAAGCTGATTGATGAATTTGGTCTGGAGAAGGTGCGGACCAATAACGGCGACCGCCTCTCTGGTGGAGAGCGACGACGTGTGGAGATTGCTCGTTGCCTCGCTATTGACCCGAAGTTTATTATGCTTGATGAGCCTTTCGCTGGTGTTGACCCTATTGCGGTGCAGGATATTCAGTTGATTGTCTCCAAGCTGAGGGAGCAGAATATCGGTATCTTGATCACCGACCACAATGTCCACGAGACCCTATCCATTACCGACCGTGCCTACCTACTATTTGAGGGACAGGTGCTTTTCCAAGGGAGTGCTGAGGAGCTAGCAGAGAATCCGACTGTGCGAGAGAAGTACCTTGGTAAGGACTTCGTGCTCCGCCGCCGTAAGTTTGACCACGTGACCATGAGGGGCGAAGATGTCGGGCGTTGAGGATTACTCACAATTGCTACAAAGGGCGATTGATGCTTTTGCCTCTCTTCCAGGGGTGGGGCATAAGAGTGCGATGCGCTTGGCTCTTTCTCTCTTAAAGCAGGAGAAGACTTTTACCTATCGTATTTCCGATGCTCTACGCGACCTCGTGGATGGTATACAATACTGCGAGAAGTGCCACAATATCTCCGATGAGCCGATCTGTAGCATTTGTAGTGATGAGACACGCGACTCCCATATCCTCTGTGTGGTGGAGAGTGTGCGTGATGTGATGGCAATCGAGCGGACTGGGCAGTATCAGGGGCTTTATCACGTATTGGGAGGCGTGATCTCTCCTATGGATGGGGTGGGGCCTCAAGACCTTTTCCTCCACGACCTCCCTACACGTATTCAAGAAGAGGGGATAAAGGAGGTGATCCTTGCCCTCAGTACCACTATGGAGGGAGAGACGACCAACTTCTACATCTACCGCCTGCTCAAGGATATAGAGGTGCAGATCACCACTATTGCACAAGGCATTGCGATAGGTGATGAACTGGAGTATGCCGATGATCTCACCCTCGGCCGTAGCATCTTACAGCGAATTGACTTCCAAGAGAGCCTTAAGCGGTAACCCCACTTTTCTGAGACCATCTTGTGGCAGTCTGCCCAAAAAACCTTACATTTGTCCCATCTGAAATTTTCAAACTTATAACACAACTATTATGACAACTTCTACTAAAGGCCACACGTTACGTGACAAAGCCGCAGTGAGGTGGACCGTTTTGATAATGATCGCCCTCACGATGCTTTTCGCCTACATGTTTGTAGACGTCCTTTCACCTCTCAAGACACAGCTCGATCAGGTATTGGGCTGGAATAGTACCGTCTTTGGTACTTACGCGGGGAGTGAATTCTTCGTCAATGTATTCCTACTCTTCCTTATCTTTGCTGGTATTATCCTGGATAAGATGGGGGTTCGCTTCACCGCTATCCTCTCAGGCTCTCTGATGGTGATCGGTGCCGGTATCAAGGTATATGCCCTGAGTTCTGCTTTCAATGCCGGTGCCTTCCCTTACGATCTATTAGCCGGTTGGTTCCCCAACTTTCCACCTTCTGCAGCCCTAGCATGTGCAGGTTTTGCTATCTTCGGTATGGGTACCGAGATGGGTGGCGTGACCGTTTCCCGTGCTATTGTAAAGTGGTTTACTGGTTATGAGCTAGCGATGGCGATGGGTATTGAGATGGCGATTGCCCGCCTTGGTGTTTTTGCTGTATTCCAGACCTCTCCTCGTATCAACCAATGGATGGTGAATAAACTTGGCGTTTCTGAAGGATTGGATGCACTGCAGACGGTACAGGCACCAGTTCTCTTCGTCTTTATCCTTCTTTGTATTGGACTCTTCCTATACCTTATCTATGGCGTGCTCGACCGCAAGTTGGAGAAAGAGGCTGCTGGCTCACTGGTAGAAGAAGAGGAGGAGCCATTCCACTTCCGCGACCTTGGTAAGGTCTTTGGTAGTAGTGCTTTCTGGATTGTAGCTCTGCTTTGTGTGCTTTATTACTCTGCTATTTTCCCATTCCAGAAGTTTGCCACCAGCATGCTAGAGAGTAACCTTGGCATTGAGAATACCACCGCTTCAAGTATCTTTAGCCTATTCCCTATCGGGGCAATGGTGATCACTCCTTTCCTCGGCTTCTTCCTTGATAAGAAGGGTAAGGGAGCTACTATGCTCATTATCGGTTCGGTGCTGATGATTCTTTGCCACGGTACCTTTGCGCTCTATCCATTTGATAATAGTACCACCTCTTTTGTGGTGGCTATCTCGGCCATTGTGTTGCTGGGTATCTCCTTTAGCTTGGTGCCTGCTGCCCTGTGGCCAAGTGTGCCAAAGCTGATCGATAATAAGGTGCTCGGCTCTGCCTACTCTGCTATCTTCTGGGTACAGAATATCGGTTTGATGTCGGTGCCAATGATTATTGGATCAGTGCTCGATAAGACCAACGTGGGTGTTGTTGCTGGCGAACCTATGAACTTCACCCCCTCTATGCTGATCTTCACTAGCTTTGGAGTCTTCGCCCTTATCCTTAGTCTCTACCTCAAGAGTGTCGATAAGAAGCGTGGCTATGGCCTAGAGCTCCCCAATATCAAGTAATAGTTACCCTATTAATATATTAAAAGCACCGTGGAACTATCTCCCACGGTGCTTTTAATGTTTGAACGCTAATAGGACTGTACCTGAGATGCTTTACTGCCCCGTCTGTCCTATCTACTTTGGGTGCTATTATTTCTTTGTGTTAGTCTGTTCGTAGCGGCAATAGACCTAAATATTGAAGGGCGCTGAAACTTTTTCTTGAGAATATTTGGCGAAAAGAAATAAGTTATGTATCTTTGCGAACGGTTTAGTCTATACAACGCTCTAGCGAGGGCCGTGGAGAGTGTAGTCTAAAAGGAATGGGCAGTTACCAGAGTGGCCAAATGGGGCTGACTGTAACTCAGCTGGCTTACGCCTTCGGTGGTTCGAATCCATCACTGCCCACTTTCTACCTTTACATTTAAGGGTGTATGCGGAAGTAGCTCAGTTGATAGAGCATTAGCCTTCCAAGCTAAGGGTCGCGGGTTTGAGCCCCGTCTTCCGCTCAATTATTTGCCTATGTAGCTCAGTGGTAGAGCACTTCCTTGGTAAGGAAGAGGTCCCGGGTTCAAATCCCGGCATCGGCTCAAGCGTATTTTACGACTTCAGCAAGGTGCGTGGAGTGATAGGGTGAGAGTATTCGCGATGTGTCGGGAATCTCAGCTCGAAGTAATGAATTGGGAGGAGTATGCCTTAGGTTATTACGTCTGCTTCGAAGCGTCTTGGAAGGGATGAGAAGAGAGAATAATATAAACTCAAATATATTTTATTGTTATTGAACTATGGCAAAAGAACATTTTAACAGGTCGAAGCCCCACGTAAATATCGGTACGATCGGTCACGTGGACCACGGTAAGACTACTCTTACTGCTGCTATCACTACCGTATTGGCAAAGGATGGTCACACTGAGCTCCGCTCATACGACTCTATCGATAACGCTCCTGAGGAGAAGGAGAGGGGTATTACTATTAACACCTCACACGTAGAGTATGAGACTGCTAACCGTCACTATGCCCACGTAGACTGTCCTGGTCACGCCGACTATGTAAAGAACATGGTTACTGGTGCTGCTCAGATGGATGGTGCTATCATCGTGGTTGCTGCTACTGATGGTCCTATGCCTCAGACTCGTGAGCACATCCTACTAGCACGTCAGGTGAATGTACCACGTCTGGTAGTGTTCATGAACAAGTGTGATATGGTGGACGATGAGGAGATGCTAGAGCTTGTAGAGATGGAGATTCGTGAGCTCCTTAGCTTCTACGAGTTTGATGGCGACAACACTCCAGTGATCCGTGGTTCTGCCCTTGGTGCACTGAATGGTGAGGCTAAGTGGGAGGATTCTATCCGTGAGCTAATGGATGCTGTTGACGAGTGGATTCCACTTCCTCCACGTGATATTGATAAGGACTTCTTGATGCCTGTAGAGGATATCTTCTCTATTACTGGTCGTGGTACTGTAGCTACTGGTCGTATCGAGACTGGTGTGGTACACACTGGTGATGAGGTTGAGATCATCGGTCTTGGTGCAGAGAAGCTGAAGTCTGTGGTGACTGGTGTGGAGATGTTCCGTAAGATCCTAGATGAGGGTGAGGCTGGTGATAACGTTGGTCTACTTCTCCGTGGTATCGATAAGGATCAGATCAAGCGTGGTATGGTGCTTTGTAAGCCAGGTAGTGTGAAGCCACACTCTCGCTTCAAGGCTGAGGTGTACGTACTTAAGAAAGAGGAGGGTGGTCGTCACACTCCATTCAAGAACAAGTATCGTCCACAGTTCTTCATCCGTACGCTCGACGTAACTGGTGAGATCACTCTTCCTGAGGGTCAGGAGATCGTGATGCCAGGTGATAACGTAACCATCACTGTAGACCTTATCTACCCAGTAGCATGTAACCTAGGACTTCGCTTCGCAATCCGCGAGGGTGGTCGTACAGTAGGTGCTGGTCAGATCACTGAGCTACTTAACTAATACTAGCAGTAGCTAAATATAAATATCTTATCGGAGTGGTGTAGAGGGTAGGTAATCCCTCCCCTCTATCCCTCTCCGATTATATACGGGCATAGCTCAGTTGGTAGAGCACTGGTCTCCAAAACCAGGTGTCGAGAGTTCGAGTCTTTCTGCCCGTGCGATTTTTGTAATAGAAATATATCGGTTATATGACTGACCAAAAGAAATCCAATTTCTTCGTAAGAGTAGGTGCTTACGTGAGCGATTGCTTTAAGGAGCTTCGCTACAAGGTTACTTGGCCGACCAAGAAGGAGCTTTCGAGCAGTGCAGTACTGGTACTATCTGCTTCCATAGTGATGTCAGTATTCATTTTCTTGGTGGACAAGGCGTTTGAATTTATCATGAGTAACGTTTACGGCTGGCTTGCTTAACCCTTCTTAAGGGAATGGTGAGTGAGTGGTAAAGCTTTTCTGTACTGTATCTAATGGATAACCAACCAATGAATTACTACGTTCTTCGTACCATCACTGGTAAGGAGAAGGATGTAGCTGATTATATAGAAAGTATGCGGGATGCTGTCCCAGTATTCAAAGAGCATGTAGGTGAGGTGCTTGTGCCTATGGAGACCTATTATCAGCTCAATAAGAGTGCTAAGGGAGGGCGCGTAGAGCGCACACGTCCGTATTACTCTGGCTATGTATTCGTTGAGGCTAGGTTGGTGGGTGAGACAAAGTTTACACTTCGTCGTATCCCTAATGTCCTTGGCTTTTTGGGCTCTGATGATGACCATCCAGAGATCTTGAGCCAGCAGGATGTGGATCAGATGAAGCATCTTGCAGATGAATTGAGTGAGACACCAGATGCCGATAGCCTTACCTTTATGGTGGGCGAGCGTGTTAAAGTGGTCTTCGGACCATTTGCAGGCTTCTTTGGTGAGGTGACTGAAGTGCTTGACGATCGCAAGAAGCTGAAGATACTTGTGAAGGTGTTTGGGCGCGAGACCTCAATGGAGGTGGATTTCGTGCAAGTGGAAAAGGAGAGTTTGTCATAACCTAGTGAAGAGGCCTCACGCGGCTCTGCTGTTACGAATTATGGGTGTGTGAGGTGTCGCCGATGGCGAAAGGCGATAGTCTAGGTGCTCGGATGTACTTTTCTACGAGTGAGTTATTAATGAGAAAAAGTGTTTAATCATGGCAAAAGAAATTGCTGGTCAGCTAAAGCTGCAAATTAAGGGTGGAGCTGCTAATCCTTCTCCTCCTGTTGGTCCTGCTCTTGGTTCCAAGGGGATCAATATTATGGACTTCTGTAAGCAATTCAACGCCAGGACCCAAGATAGTGCTGGTAAGGTCCTTCCGGTGATCATCACATACTACTCTGATAAGTCTTTTGACTTTATCGTAAAGACTCCTCCTGTGGCTGTACAGCTATTGGAGAAGGCTAAGAAGAAGAGTGGTAGTGCTGAGCCAAACCGTACAAGGGTGGCTACCATTACTTGGGACGACGTGAAGGCTATTGCTCAAGATAAGATGCCTGACCTTAACTGCTTTACCGTAGCGAGTGCTATGCGTCTAGTAGCAGGGACAGCAAGAAGTATGGGTATAGCCATTAAGGGCACTTTTCCAGAGGATGTTGAATAATCAAGGACCATTGATGAATTATGAGTAAACTAACGAAGAATCAGAAGTTGGCCCTGAGCAAGATCGAACCTGGAAAAGAGTATACACTTACGGAAGCATCTGCTCTTGTAAAAGAGATTACAACTACTAAGTTTGATGCATCTGTAGATGTAGATATACGCCTAGGTGTCGACCCACGTAAGGCCAACCAAATGGTGCGTGGTGTGGTATCTCTACCCCACGGAACTGGTAAGGAGACTAGGGTGCTGGTGCTTTGTACCGCAGATAAAGAGGCTGAAGCTACCGAAGCTGGTGCAGACTATGTAGGTCTTGACGAGTACATTGACAAAATCAAAGGCGGATGGACTGATGTGGATGTAATCATCACAATGCCATCTGTAATGGGTAAGATTGGTGCCTTGGGACGTGTCCTAGGTCCACGTGGCTTGATGCCTAACCCTAAGAGTGGTACAGTAACCAATGAGATTGGAAATGCTGTCCGCGAGGTGAAGCAAGGTAAGATTGACTTTAAGGTAGATAAGGCTGGTATTGTACATACCTCTATTGGTAAGGTCTCTTTCACTGCTGACAAGATTGCTGACAATGCACGCGAGTTTATCAATACTATAGTTAAGCTTAAGCCTAGTGCTGCAAAGGGTACGTACATTAAGAGTATTTACCTCTCAAGTACTATGAGCCCTGGTATCAAGGTGGATCCTCGCTCCTTAGAGTCGAAAGAGTAACAACTAGAGAAAAGAGATCCATAGTATATGAAAAAGGAAAAGAAAGTATCAGTCGTTGGTGACTTGGTAGAGCTAGTAGAGAAGTATCCTAACTTCTATCTAGTAGATATTGAGGCGCTGACTGCTGACAAAACAAGTAGCCTTCGTCGTCTTTGCTTCGAAAAGGATGTAAAGCTGATGATGGTGAAGAATACTCTGCTTCGTATCGCTCTCTCTCAGAAGGATGAGGAGACTTTTGCTCCTCTATTCCCTTATCTGAAGGGTAATACTGCTGTGATGTTTGCTGAGACAGCTAATGCTCCTGCACGCCTGATCAAGGACTTTGCAAAGGAGAATAAGCCTGCTGATGCAGATAAAGCAGCTAAGCCAGAGCTAAAGGCAGCTTACGTACAAGAGAGTCTATATCTTGGTGCAGACAAGCTCGAGGAGCTGGTCAATGTCAAGAGCAAGGAGGAGCTGATTGGAGATGTTGTATCTCTACTCGAGGGCTCTATCCAAGGTGTCCTTTCGGCACTCGACTCTGCTGGTGGTACTATCCATGGTCTACTCCAAACGCTCGAGGAGCGTGGTTGATTAAGAGACCATCGGACACAATAAAGGTGGCGTAGAGCATTAAGCTACTACGAATTGATAAATAACAAGATTGTATAATACCATAATAAGTATATAAGAATATGGCAGATATCAAAGCTATTGCGGAACAACTAGTGAACCTAACCGTTATTGAGGTAACTGAGCTAAAGAATATCCTTAAGGAGGAGTATGGCATCGAGCCTGCAGCTGCTGCTGTGGCTGTTGCTGCTGGTCCTGCTGGTGGTGAGGCTGCTGCAGAGGAGAAGACTGCATTTGATGTAATCCTTAAGTCTGCAGGTGCTGCTAAGCTACAAGTAGTGAAGGCTGTTAAGGAAGCTATGGGTGTAGGTCTTAAGGACGCTAAGGACCTAGTTGACGGTGCTCCATCTAAGCTTAAGGAGGGTGTAGACAAGGCTGAGGCTGACCATCTCAAGGCTGCTCTTGAGGAGGCTGGTGCCGAGGTAGAGATCCAGTAATCTCGCTTTGTCTCCCCTGTAGATATTACAGGTGATGGTTAAGAACCCACGAATACGAGTGTAGTGGGTTCTTAACCTTTTCGTGTCTTTGTTCGTTTTAGGCTTTTAAGGTTTTTTTATGTCCCCAAGAAATAATACAGAAAGAGTAAATTTCGCTTCTATTCAAAACCCTCTGGACTTCCCAGACTTCTTGGATATTCAGTTGCAGTCGTTCCGTGACTTTATGCAGTTGGATACTCCATCTGATAAGCGAAAAAATGAGGGTCTCTATAAGGTATTTATGGAGAACTTCCCCATCCACGACACACGCAATAATTTTGTGTTGGAGTTCTTGGACTATTTTATAGACCCCCCAAGATATACCATTGAGGAGTGCTTTACGAGAGGACTAACCTACAATGTACCTCTAAAAGCTAAAATGAAACTTTATTGTACTGATCCTGAGCATGAGGACTTTGACACCTCTGTGATGGATGTGTACTTGGGTCAAATCCCTTATATGACACCTCAAGGCACTTTTGTGATCAATGGTGCTGAGCGTGTGGTAGTCTCTCAGATGCACCGCTCGCCAGGTGTCTTTTTTAGCGAAAGCATCCACAATAATGGCACCAAGCTCTACTCTGCTAGAGTGATCCCATTCAAGGGCTCGTGGATTGAGTTCGCAACCGATATTAGCAACGTGATGTATGCTTATATCGACAGAAAGAAAAAACTTCCAGTAACCACTCTCCTGCGAGCTATCGGCTATGAAACAGATAAGGATATCCTTAATCTGTTTGGCATCGCTGAGGAGGTGAAGGTGACTAAGACTGGATTGAAGAAATATGTCGGTCGAAAGATCGCTGCACGTATCCTTAATAGCTGGGTTGAGGACTTGGTCGATGAGGAGACTGGTGAGGTGGTTTCGCTCGACCGATACGAGATTATTCTGGACCGTGACGAGGAGATCACGGAGGAGAATATCCCACAGATATTAGAGTCAGGCGCTAAGACAATTCTTCTCCTGACTGATGGTGAGTCGGGGCTTGACTACAGCGTGATCACTAACACATTGCAGAAGGACCCCTCTAACTCTCAAAAGGAGGCGGTTTACCATATCTATAAGCAGCTGAGAAGTCAGGATCCTGTGGATGAAGCTTCGGCAATGGAGGTGATCAATAACCTCTTCTTCTCGGATAAGAGGTACGACCTTGGCGATGTTGGTCGTTATCGTATCAATAAGAAGCTCAATCTCGACATTGATGAGAGTGTGAAGGTACTTACCAATGAGGATATTGCAGCCATTATTAAGTACCTAGTGGTGCTACGCAATGGCAAGGAGACGGTGGATGATATTGACCACCTAAGTAACCGTCGTGTCCGCACGGTAGGTGAGCAGCTCTCACAACAGTTTAGTATCGGTCTCTCTCGTATGGCACGTACGGTAAGAGAGCGAATGAACGTTCGTGACAATGAGGTCTTTACGCCAGTTGACTTGATCAACGCCAAGACGATTTCGAGTGTGGTCAATTCTTTCTTCGGCACCAACCCTCTATCACAATTTATGGACCAGACTAATCCGCTGGCAGAGATCACGCACAAGCGTAGACTTTCGGCCCTTGGACCTGGTGGTATTAGCCGTGATAGAGCTGGATTTGAGGTGCGAGATGTGCACTACACGCACTATGGCCGTCTTTGTCCAATTGAGACTCCTGAGGGTCCAAATATTGGACTGATCAACTCACTCTGTGTTTATGCCAAAATCAATGAGCTAGGCTTTATTGCTACTCCATACCGTAAGGTAGTCAATGGCAAGGTGGACTTCTCGGACAAGGGGGTAGAATACTACACAGCTGAAGCAGAGGAGGATAAGACGGTAGGTCAGGGTAATGCGCCACTGAATGAAAATGGTGAATTTATCCGCGACACCGTAAAGGCTCGTTATGGATCGGACTTCCCAGTGGTACCACCAAGTGAGGTGGATTTGATGGATGTCTCTCCTATGCAGATTGCTTCGATTGCTGCCTCTTTGATTCCTTTCTTGGAGCACGACGATGCTAACCGTGCGTTGATGGGATCTAACATGATGCGCCAGGCTGTGCCATTGATTCAGACCGATGCTCCTATCGTTGGAACTGGTTTGGAGGGCGTAGTGATTAGAGACTCCCGCTGCCAAATTATGTCGGAAGGAGAAGGTACGGTAGAGTATGTGGATGCTACGCAGATCAAGGTGCGCTACGATCGCACCGAGGATGAGGAGTTCGTCAGCTTCGAAGATAGCCTAGTGACGTATGAGCTACCTAAGTTCCGTAAAACCAACCAGAGCACGACTATAGACCTGCGCCCAATTGTATTGAAGGGCGATAGGGTGAAGAAGGATCAGATCCTTACCGAGGGATATTCTACCCAGAATGGGGAGCTGGCACTTGGTCGTAATGTGACGGTAGCTTACATGCCTTGGAAGGGGTACAACTATGAGGACGCTATCGTGCTTAGTGAGCGTATGGTGCGTGAAGACTTCTTTACCTCTGTTCATGTGGATGAGTACAATCTTGAAGTACGTGAGACGAAGCGTGGTATGGAGGAGCTCACTAGTGATATCCCTAACGTGAGCGAAGATGCTACCAAGGATCTAGATGAGCGTGGAATCATACGTGTAGGTGCAAGAGTACATCCAGGAGATATCCTTGTGGGTAAGATTACTCCTAAGGGAGAGAGTGACCCAACGCCAGAGGAGAAGCTATTGCATGCCATCTTCGGTGAGAAGGCTGGCGATGTGAAGGATGCTTCACTAAAGGCCAATCCATCACTGAGTGGCGTGGTGTACAAGACCTATCTTTTCTCTAAGGTGCCTAAGGGACAGAATAGTCGCAAGGCAACGCGCGAGATGAAACAGCAGTTGGAGGAGAGTGAAGCACAAGAGAAGGAGGAGCTACGCAAGAATATGCTGGCTAAGCTCTCTAAGCTCACCTCTCGAAAACTCTCTAAGGGCATCGTTGACTATATGGGTGCTACAGTGGTCGCAGAGGGAGTTAAGTACAATAATACGATCCTCGACCAGCTCAATTATGAAGAGATCGTATTCTCTGGATGGACCGATGATGAGCACACTAATAACCTGATCAGTCAGCTTCTTGGTAATTATATCAAGAAGGTGAAGAAGATAGAGAGTGACTATCGCCGTAAGCAGTTTGATGCTACCCTAGGTGACGAATTGCCTAACGGTATCATGCAGAATGCCAAGGTGCTTATCGCCAAGAAGCGTAAGATCCAGGTCGGTGATAAGATGGCAGGACGCCACGGTAATAAGGGTATTGTCTCTAAGGTGGTACGTGTAGAGGATATGCCATTCTTGGAGGATGGTACTCCTGTAGACCTTTGTCTTAACCCACTAGGTGTGCCTTCGCGTATGAACCTTGGTCAGATCTTTGAGGCGGTACTTGGCTATGCTGGTAGAAAGCTAGGGGTTAAGTTTGCTACTCCTATCTTCGATGGCGCTACCCTCGACGATCTCAATAAGTGGACAGACAAGGCTAGAATTCCACGCAATGGACGTACCTATCTCTATGATGGAGAGACTGGCGAGCGCTTCGACCAACCAGCTACTGTGGGAGTTACCTACTTCTTGAAGCTAGGTCACATGGTCGATGATAAGATGCACGCACGCTCTATCGGCCCTTACTCTCTGATCACCCAACAACCTCTTGGTGGTAAGGCTCAATTCGGTGGCCAGCGCTTCGGAGAGATGGAGGTGTGGGCACTGGAGGCCTATGGTGCCGCTCATGTGCTACAGGAGATGCTCACGATCAAGAGTGACGATGTGGTAGGCCGCTCAAAGGCTTACGAGGCAATCGTCAAAGGCTCGCCAATGCCAACTCCAGGTATTCCTGAGTCGCTCAATGTACTGCTCAACGAGCTTAAGGGTCTAGGCCTAAGCTTCGAACTCCAATGATTACATCACAGCCCTTTTGATATATAAATATGGCTTTCATAAGAGATACAAAGATAAAGTCCAACTTCAATCAAATCCGTATCGGTATCGCCTCTCCTGAGGAGATATTCGAGAATTCACACGGTGAAGTTACTAAGCCCGAGACCATCAACTATCGTACTTACAAACCAGAGCGGGATGGTCTATTTTGCGAGCGTATTTTCGGACCGGTTAAGGATTACGAATGTCACTGTGGTAAGTACAAGCGTGTCCGTTACAAGGGTGTAGTTTGTGACCGTTGCCAGGTAGAGGTAACGGAGAAGAAGGTGCGCCGTGAGCGAATGGGGCATATCAAGCTGGAGGTGCCAGTAGTACACATCTGGTTTTTCCGCTCCGTGCCCAATAAGATCGCTTATCTTTTAGGAATCCCAGCAAAGAAACTGGAGAAGATTATATACTACGAGAGCTATGTAGTGGTTCAGCCAGGTCCTTACGAAGACTTGGAGGTGGGCGACCTACTAACTGAGGAGGAGTACCTAGACCGTATGGCTAGCCTCCCTCAGGAGAATAAAGAGTTGTCTGATGAGGACCACAATAAGTTTTTCGCAGAAATTGGTGCGGTGGCTGTAGAGGCACTGCTCTCTAGAGTTAATCTAGATGAGCTCTCGTACAACCTTCGTGCTAGAGCCGCTAAGGAGACTTCTCAGCAGCGCAAAAAGGAGGCTCTTAAGCGCCTGCAGGTGGTAGAGAGTTTCCGTGCTAGCCACGGCTACACTCGCCCTGAGTGGATGGTGATGAGGGTGATCCCTGTTATCCCACCAGATCTACGTCCGTTGGTGCCATTGGATGGTGGTCGTTTTGCTACCTCCGACCTCAATGAGCTCTATCGTAGGGTGATTATTCGTAACAATCGTCTGCGTCGTCTGATTGAGACAAGGGCACCTCAGGTGATCCTCCGCAATGAGAAGCGTATGCTTCAGGAGGCGGTAGATAGCCTATTCGACAATTCTGGTAAGTCGGGTGCAGTGAAGAGCGACTCCAATCGTCCGCTCAAGTCACTTACCGATAGCCTTAAGGGTAAGCAGGGTCGTTTCCGTCAGAACCTACTTGGTAAGCGTGTCGACTACTCTGCTCGTTCGGTGATTGTGGTGGGTCCTAGTCTCAAAATGCATGAGTGTGGATTGCCACAAGATATGGCGGCAGAGCTCTACAAGCCATTTGTGATCCGCAAGCTGATTGAGCGCGGTATCGTGAAGACCGTGAAGAGTGCGCGCCGTATTGTAGACCGTCGTGAGCCAGTGATCTGGGATATCTTGGAGAATGTCGTGAAGGGGCACCCAGTGCTACTCAACCGTGCTCCTACACTTCACCGTCTAGGTATTCAGGCTTTCCAGCCAAAGCTAATCGAGGGTAAAGCCATTCGTCTGCACCCACTAGCTTGTACCGCATTTAACGCCGACTTCGATGGTGACCAGATGGCCGTTCACTTGCCACTCTCTAATGATGCAATCCTAGAGGCACAGTTCTTGATGCTTGCCTCACACAATATATTGAACCCTGCCAATGGTACTCCTATTACCGTGCCTTCGCAGGATATGGTATTGGGACTATATTATATCACCAAGCTTCGTGACGGAGTAAAGGGTGAGGGCTATAAGTTCTACTCTCCAGAGGAGGCACGAATTGCCTACAATAATGGCAAAATCGACATCCATGCCAAGATTCAAGTGGTGGTGGATGACCTTGATGAGGACCGCAAGCCATTTAAGCATATGATTGAGACCTCGTATGGTCGTCTGCTCTTCAACTCTAAGGTGCCTGATGAGATTGGGTATATCAATGACCTGATTGGCAAGAAGAGTCTTCGTACGCTGATCGGTGAGGTGATCAAGTATTGTGGTATCTCACGTACTTCACAATTCCTCGATGATATCAAAGACCTCGGGTACTATATGGCCTTTAAGGGTGGTCTTTCATTCAACCTTTCTGATGTAATCATTCCTGAGCAAAAGGAAGAGCTCATCCAAGAGGGTTATGACGAGGTGGCCGAGATTATGGACGACTTCAATATGGGTAATATTACCAATAATGAGCGTTATAACCAGATCATCGACGTTTGGACCAATGTGAATAACAACCTTTCTGCTATCCTGATGAAGGAGTTGAAGGAGGACGACCAAGGCTTCAACTCTATCTTTATGATGATGGACTCAGGAGCCCGTGGTTCGGCCAACCAGATTCAGCAGCTGAGTGGTATTCGTGGTCTGATGGCTAAGCCACAGAGAAGTGGTGAGGGTGCTCAGACGATGGAGAACCCTATCCTCTCCAACTTTAAGGAGGGACTTTCAGTGCTAGAGTACTTTATCTCTACCCACGGTGCTCGTAAGGGTCTTTCGGATACGGCACTTAAGACGGCCGATGCTGGATACCTCACTCGTCGTCTCGTCGACGTTTCTCAAGATGTGATTATCACCGAAGAGGATTGCGGTACCCTACGTGGTATTGTGCGTCGTGAGATCAAGGAAGGTTCTAGTGTAGTAGCATCGCTTTATGAGCGTATCCTTGGTCGTGTGTCAGTACACGATGTAGTACACCCAATTTCAGGCGAGCTGATTGTCGCTGCTGGTGAAGAGATTGATGAGGCCAAGGCTTCTAAGATACAAGAGTCGCCAATCACTGAGGTGGAGATCCGCTCTGTGCTCACTTGTGAAGCAAAGCAAGGAGTTTGTGCTAAGTGCTATGGACGCAACTTGGCCCACAACCACTTGGTACACAAGGGTGAGGTAGTTGGTGTGGTAGCTGCTCAGTCTATCGGTGAGCCAGGTACACAGCTTACGCTTCGTACCTTCCACGCCGGTGGTGTGGCAAGTACCGATACTATTGAGCGACTCATCAAGGCTAAGTACGATGGTATCCTTGAGATCGAGGAGCTTCGTACGGTAGATGCCAAGGATGAAGAGGGTAAGCCATTCAAAGTGGTGGTCGGACGTCAGGCCGAGATGCATATTGTAGACCCTCACACTCATATGACGCTTATCAATGAGAATATACCTTATGGTGCAAAACTCTTTATAGAGCCAGGTGCCGAGGTGAAGGCAGATGATATCATCTTTGAGACTGACCCATTCAACGCGGTGATTGTTGCTGAGGTGAGCGGTAAGCTACAGTATGAGGATGTGGTAGAGGGTAGTACCTTCCGTGTACAGTCGGATACCAATATCGCTGCTGGCCATACCGATAGGATCATCATTGAGAGTAAGGATAAGAAGCTATCGCCAGCAATGTCAATTATTGGCAAGGATGGCGAGGTGATCAAGACTTATAACCTCCCAGTGGGTGCCCACCTCAATAACCAACAGGGTCAGAAGGTAAAGGCCGGTGATGTACTAGTTAAGATCCCACGTACCGTAGTGAAGTCGGGCGATATCACAGGTGGTCTACCACGTGTAACGGAGCTCTTCGAGGCACGTAACCCATCTAACCCAGCTGTGGTTGCAGAGATCGATGGTGAGATCACACTTGGAAAGGTGCGTCGTGGTAATCGCGAAGTGATTGTGACGAGTAGTACTGGCGAGGAGCGCAAGTATCTAGTGAGCCAAACCCGCCAATTGCTGGTGCAGGAGAATGACTTCGTACGTGCTGGCGAACCACTATCAGATGGAGCTGTTTCTCCAACCGATATCCTAGAGATATTAGGACCAAATGCGGTGCAAAACTACATCGTGAATGGAGTACAAGACGTCTACCGTAAGCAAGGTGTGTCGATCAACGACAAGCACTTTGAGGTGATTGTACGTCAGATGATGCGTAAGGTAGAGATCATTGATGCTGGAGATACCAAGTTCCTCGAGCAGCAGTTGGTGGATAAGATCGACGTTCAGGACGAGAATAATCGTCTCTGGGGTAAGAAGGTGATCACCGATCCAGGCGAGTCTACCACTTACTTCGAAGGTCAGATCATCACCGCTCGTCACCTACGTGAGGAGAATAGCTTGCTGCGCCGTAACGATAAGAAGGTGATGGAGGTACGCGATGCCCTTCCTGCAACTACCAAGCAGGTACTTCAGGGTATTACTCGTGCTGCTCTTCAGACCAAGAGCTTTATGTCTGCCGCCTCCTTCCAGGAGACACCTAAGGTGCTGAATAACGCGGCTATCGAGGGTAAGATAGATAAGCTTGAGGCTCTAAAGGAGAACGTAATCTGCGGTCACCTGATCCCTGCAGGTACTGGGTTGCGTGAGTACGAGAAGATCGTGGTAGCTTCCAAAGCTGATATCGAATCCCAGCGCCTACTAGAGACCACCAAAGGTCCTAAGTCAGGAGTTGTGATCCCAGACTAATACAATAATAAATAGATAGAATACCCTGTGATGGCTTATGCTATCGCAGGGTATTTTTTTAGCTATAACACCAGATAGACATCTGGACCGACGTAACGAAGTAGCCTCAGACTACCTTGAGAATGTTGCATCTCATCCTTCGTGCAACATTCTCCACTTGGTACGAAACGTTTGGTTTAGCGTTGGTGGTGCTTGCGGTAGGCTACGATATCTTCGATTGTGAGCACCGGCATATTGTGTGCTACGCTAAACTTCTTGATCTCTGGTAGGCGTGCCATAGTACCATCCTCATTAGTTAGTTCACAGAGCACCGCCGTCTCGCCTAGGCCGGCGATAGAGACGATATCTATACTCCCCTCCGTGTGTCCTCGGCGCTCTAGTACGCCACCCTCCCTTGCACGAAGTGGGAATACATGCCCTGGGTGTACCAAGTCTTCAGGCCTTGCTCCTTCTCGTGCTGCCGTTGTGATCGTCACGTAGCGATCTTTTGCCGACACCCCTGTCGTCACCCCCTCCTTCGCCTCTATTGAGATGGTGAAAGCGGTGTTATTGACGCATGTGTTGTGCTGTACCATCTGAGGCAGGTTGAGCTCTTGGCACTTCTTAGGCTTTAGGCATAGGCAGATGATACCGCTGCACTCGCGGATCATCAGTGCAATGCTTTGTGGCGTAAGCCGCTCAGTGGAAAAGATGATGTCGCCCTCATTCTCCCTATTTTCATCATCTACGAGGAGGATGCCCCGGCCATCCCTAAGAGCTTTTACGGCCGCTTGGATGCGTGCCTCAATTGCTGGAGAAATTGTGTTGGTTTGTTCCATTTCTTTTTGTGTTACTATTAGATTATAAATTGACGAGGATCTATGGTACACAAAAGCAGATGGGCCAACACTATAGAGCCGAAGCCTCAAATAGGTTAGCGGCATCTTGATTCGAATACCATCCGGACTATCACCGTCGGTCATGGAATTTCACCATATCAGTCCCGCTAGGGAGTTGTGGACTATACCACCGGTAAGGAATTACACCTCTCCTCTTGAATCAATCTCAAAGGTACAAAGATTTTCAATATTCTGTTTGGACGTAAGCCGAAAATCCAGGGGTTACGCATTACTGTTATGCGAATGATCATATACAAGTTGTTGAGGATAATGGGGTAAGGACCTCGGCAGAGGTCCCTCTTAAATAGGCACAGGTCGGAGGGGCGTTAGCCCCGAACGACCTGTGTGCAAGAGCATATTCACCCCCTCCCTTGACCCCGGCTGAGGGGTCAGACCTAGAGATAGGGTTGTCCAACCCACAAGAGGTAGTGGGGTTTGATCGCCTTCGTGCAACAGTCTCTAGAGACGAAAACGTTGTCCTCCTCTGCCAGCAGACGGTTTTCCTCGTTCCATATTAGCTTGCGCTCTCCGACTGTGCTGTCTTTATGTCTGTGGTCATCATTAGTGATTGTTCCTTTCAATAGAATTTTTTTCAGAAAGATTAGAGTTCTTATCTGTAGTCCAAAGATACCTAATAAGAAAAATAAGTGCAATTACAGCTGAAATATTTGGAATAATCTGTTCGATAATGAAGGTTATTAAACTCACAGATGTCGACATAGAGAGTAAGTCAATAATCGACATGAACAGTATCATAAATGCAGAATATGTTAGAATCAAGGTTATAACAACCTTAATTAGTATAGAATAATTTTTGCAACTGTTGCACATTTTAGTTTAGACGTTTTGGATTGACCTTTTGCTGATTTTCGTCTTGTCTAGCTTGGAAAATCGCCCTACTATTTGATTATTTTCTCTGCAAAGGCTCCAATTATGAGCTTTTACAACCGCATGGATGCGTGTTTCAATTGCTGGAGAAATTGTGTTGGGTTGTTCCATTTCTTTTTTTTTGTGTTACTATATTAGATTGTAAATTTGCGAGGATCTATGGTA
Source organism: Porphyromonas somerae (assembly GCF_022845615.1). NCBI lineage: Bacteria > Pseudomonadati > Bacteroidota > Bacteroidia > Bacteroidales > Porphyromonadaceae > Porphyromonas > Porphyromonas somerae. The sequence goes on from NZ_AP025559.1 coordinate 2,612,672, forward strand.
CACAAAAGCAGATGGACCAATACTATAGAGCCGAAGCCTCACATAGGTCAGCGGCATCTTGATTCGAATACGATCCGGACTATCACCGTCGGTTATGGAATTTCGCCATATCAGTCCCACTCGGGGAGTTGTGGACTATACCACCAGTAAGGAATTACACCTCTCCTCTTGTGTCAATCTCAAATGTACAAAGATTTTCAATATCCTGTTTGAAAGTGAGCCGAAAATCTGGTTAAAAGAGGGTCAAAAAGACCCTTTCGCAACCTTCTGAAATTCAATGCTATATAAATGCCTCAACCGAGATGCAACTAAGCAATCGGCGAGTTGCAACTCGGCAAATGGTTAGTTGCAACTCGCCGATTGCTTAGTTGCATCTCCACTTTCACCCTACTAGCATAGTGATTTTATGGAGTTGCTAAGAGGAATTACTTAGACAGTGCTAAAAAAAGAATGAGAACTTCAATAGGTGTAACCAACAAACAAGTACTCAAGTGTGTACAGTATATAAACTCTACAAGACTCCAAATGGCTATCTGGTTGAAAAATAATCAGTAAATTGCACTAGTAAATTCGATCTGTATAAGTACATTTGGTAGTAATAGAATAGTGTGCATTTTCTCATTAAACGATATGTTAGTATATGATGTTTATTAGGATGAAACGGAATCGGTGTAAAATTGTGTCGATTTTTCTGGTTTTATTAGCGTTGTCATCTTGTGATGTAAAAGGGCACAATGACTCTTCAGAAAGGAGTAGTCAAAAAGTATCGCCAATCGAGCAGCAGATTGAGCTTGAAGTAGCTATACAACAAGAGGCCTTAGAAGCTTATGAAGCTTTGGTATCTGCATTACAATACAGCACAAGATCTGAAAGTCAAGCTGTATTAGCTAGTTTGCCATCTCTCTTTCCAGAGTATTTTGGGGGTGCTTATATTAATGGCACCAACCAATTAGTGGTACAAATTGTAGATCGGTACTACAGTGATAAACAAGTCACAAGAATAAGGTCTATGAAAGGTCTTGAAAAAGCGCAAATTGAGGTGGTCACATATAGTTACAAGGAACTAGAGGACGCTAAATTGCATATTGAAAAGCAGTGGGAGAACTCATCCGTTCTAAAAGACAATGTTACTATGTATGGGATAGACTTCGAATCCAATAGAGTGCTTGTTGGGATTGACAACATAAAACCCGAAATCGTAGCTCAGTTTAAGACTGAGATATCTGATAGTCCAATCTACACTTTCGAAAATATTGGCTATGTAATCGAAGATAGCTTATAGAGTTGAGATTTCCTTGCTGTAGACAATGCTGGTAATATTGAAGATGATATCTTTACTTTGTATAAATGTGAAAGGTGATAGTGGTGGAGTTGTTTATGCATTAAATAAAAATCAATTCTTTAGGACCCTAAAGGCTATGTGGTTGGAAAATAATCAGTAAATTGCACTAGTAATTCAATCTGTGGATAGATTTAATTAGCTATTTACTTGGTAGTTATCAAATTTTATCGTACCTTTGCCCACCGATATGGTATACCTCGCTCATAGTGGGTGAGAGTCTGCTATAGAGGTAGATAATTTGTTTAATAAGATAGGATAAGATGCCAACGATTCAACAATTGGTCCGTAAGGGACGTGCGACAATTGAGGAGAAAGGTAAGAGCCCAGCTTTGGATAGCTGTCCACAGCGTCGTGGCGTGTGTGTACGTGTGTACACTACTACGCCTAAGAAGCCTAATTCAGCTATGCGTAAGGTGGCTCGTGTGCGTCTCACCAATGGTAAGGAGGTGAACTCCTACATCCCAGGTGAGGGTCATAACCTTCAGGAGCACTCTATCGTACTAGTGCGTGGTGGTCGTGTGAAAGACCTTCCAGGTGTGCGTTATCACATCGTGCGTGGTGCACTAGATACAGCAGGAGTGAATGGTCGTACACAACGCCGTAGTAAGTATGGTGTAAAGCGCCCTAAAAAGTAATTCAAGCGATAGCTAGTTTTAGCTGGGTGCAAAGAGAGCCCTCGTAGTAGCACAGTGGTGTTACCGCCAAAGAAGAGAAAGAGGGAATACAAAAAGACATTGACTTTATGAGATGGTGACGAGATGTCCATCGGTCTGAAACGATGGGGTCTCTGCTGAGAGCCAGGGCTACCTAAGTGTAGCAGGGTGTCACTATAGTATCCGGAGCTAGCCCAATGATCAATATTTTGGTTGGGTGTCGCCAAGGTTGAGCTTACACATTATACATATATAGTGTAGGTGAGACAAGCCAAGATGGCTAGGCGGAGTGGGTCGGAAGACTAGCTAGGCAAAGGAGAAGATGCGTAAGAGAGGAGAACTCACAAGTGAGGTGGATGCTCCCTAGAAGTGGTCTTAAGATAAAGACTAAGGGGGAAAGATAACGAAGTGTGGGTTGTCTATTTTCAAGCTTGCGGTGAAGACCGTAAGTGCAATCAAAACAAATACTGATTTGGTCTTGGCACCTTACATAGAGGTGTGCCAGTAGAGAAGCAGAGGAATGGCTGTGGCTGGTACTACGGTAAGGACTGCAAGACAATGATACTTTTTTTGTAGCATAATATGAGAAAAGCGAAGCCAAAGAAGAGGCAACTATTGCCAGATCCAGTGTACAATGATGTCGCTGTGACTAGATTCGTCAACCACATGATGTATGATGGTAAGAAGAATCTATCCTTTGAGATCTTTTACGGTGCACTAGAGATCGTAAAGAATAAAATGGCTAATGAGGAGAAGACTCCTCTAGAGATCTGGAAGACCGCTCTCGAGAACATCACTCCACAGGTGGAGGTGAAGACTCGTAGAATTGGTGGTGCCAACTTCCAGGTGCCTACTGAGATCAGACCTGAGCGCAAGGAGTCTATCTCAATGAAAAATATGATCCTATTCGCTCGCAAGCGTGGCGGTAAGACGATGGCTGATAAGCTATCCGCTGAGATCATGGACGCTTACAACCAGCAGGGTGGTGCCTTTAAGCGTAAGGAGGATATGCACCGTATGGCTGAGGCTAACCGTGCATTTGCTCACTTTAGATTCTAAAGAATAGAAAGGAAACAACAAGAGATGGCTAATAAGACACATTTAGAGCGTACAAGAAATATCGGTATCATGGCGCATATTGATGCCGGTAAAACTACTACATCGGAGCGTATCCTATTCTATACTGGTCTTACTCACAAGATCGGTGAGGTACACGATGGTGCAGCAACTATGGACTGGATGGAACAGGAGCAGGAGCGTGGTATTACTATTACCAGTGCTGCAACCACTGCTTTCTGGAACTATCATAACGAAAAATATAAGATCAACCTTATTGACACTCCCGGACACGTGGACTTTACCGTAGAGGTGGAGCGCTCACTACGTGTACTCGATGGTACTGTAGCTGCTTTCTGTGCAGTGAGTGGTGTACAGCCACAGAGTGAGACCGTATGGCGTCAGGCAGATAAGTACAAGGTGCCTAGAATCGCTTATGTCAATAAGATGGACCGTAGCGGTGCTAACTTCTATGAGGTAGTACGTCAGCTCAAAGATATGCTTGGTGCACATGCTGTGCCAATTCAGGTGCCCATCGGTGCTGAGGAGACTTTCAAGGGGGTCGTGGATCTCGTAACGATGAAGGCTCTTGTATGGCACGATGAGGAAATGGGGTCACACTATGATACCTTGGAAATCCCTGAGGATGTAAAGGCAGATGCCGAGGAGTGGCGTGAGAAGATGCTGGAGAGCCTTGCTGAGGTAGATGAGGCACTTATGGAGAAGTACTTTGACGATCCATCCACTATCACTGAGGATGAGATTCGTGCGGCAATCCGTAAGGGTACCATTTCTATGGAGATCAATCCAGTGATCTGTGGTACTTCATTTAAGAATAAGGGTGTACAGCCACTGCTTGACTGTGTGTGCGCTTACCTTCCTAGCCCACTAGATACTCCTACAGTAGAGGGTACCGACCCACGTGATCCTGAGAAGGTGATTGTGCGTCAGGTAGATGAGGATGAGCCACTTTGTGCACTTGCCTTTAAGATCGCTACCGACCCTTATGTAGGTCGTCTCTGCTTCTTCCGTGTTTACTCTGGTAAGCTAGAGGCAGGTAGCTACGTATATAATAGCCGTAGCGAGAAGAAGGAGCGTATCAGCCGACTATTCCAGATGCACTCTAATAAGCAAAATCCTATGGAGCTTATTAATGTGGGTGATATCGGTGCCGGCGTCGGCTTTAAGGATATCCGCACAGGTGATACCCTTTGTGATGAGGAGCACCCTATTACACTTGAGAGTATGGACTTCCCAGATCCAGTGATTGGTATCGCAGTGGAGCCTAAGACTCAGAAGGATATGGATAAGCTCGGAATCGGTCTGGCTAAGCTGGCTGAGGAGGATCCAACCTTTACCGTGAAGACTAATGAGGAGACTGGTCAAACCGTGATTAGCGGTATGGGTGAGCTACACCTTGAGATTATTATCGACCGTCTGAAGCGTGAATTTAAGGTAGAGTGTAATCAAGGCCGTCCACAAGTTAGCTACAAGGAGGCGATCTCTGAGGCTGTTGAGCTTCGTGAGGTGTACAAGCGTCAGACTGGTGGTCGCGGTAAGTTCGCCGATATCATCGTACGCCTAGAGCCTAAGGATAAGGACTTTGAGGGTGACCTACAGTTTATCGACGAGGTGAAGGGTGGTAATATTCCACGTGAGTATATCCCTAGCGTACAGAAGGGCTTTGAGCGTGCTATGAAGAATGGTGTGCTTGCAGGCTATCCTATGGATGGACTAAAGGTGACCTTGCTTGACGGCTCTTTCCACCCAGTGGACTCAGACCAGCTTTCGTTTGAGGTGTGTGCTATCCAAGCCTTTAAGAATGGTTGCGCCAAGGCACATCCAGTGCTTCTCGAGCCTATTATGAAGGTAGAGGTGGTAACCCCTGAGGAGAGCATGGGTGATGTGATTGGTGACCTCAATAAGCGTCGTGGTCAGGTAGAGGGTATGGAGACTCACCGCAATGGTGCCCGTATCGTAAAGGCCAAGACCCCACTTGCTGAGATGTTTGGCTATGTGACTGCCCTCCGTACCATTACGAGTGGTCGTGCGACAAGTACTATGACCTTTAGCCACTTTGAGGAGATGTCGACCTCTAATGCCAAGGCCGTACTAGAGGAGGTAGATGGACACGTAGAGCTCCTTAAGTAATAGATAATAAAGAGAATCATTGCAAGCATATGAATCAAGTCATTAGAATCAAGATTAAGTCTTACGACCATACATTGGTTGATAAGTCGGCCGAGCAGATTGTCAAGGCAGTAGAGCCTACGGGAGTGACGGTGCGTGGACCTATACCATTGCCTACTCGTAAGCGTATCTTCACCGTAAACCGCTCTACTTTCGTGAATAAGAAGAGCCGTGAGCAATTCCAGCTATCTACCTACAAGCGCCTCATCGACATTGTCAATGCAGGTACCAATACAGTAGATGCTTTGGCTCGCTTGGTACTCCCAAGTGGTGTGGAGATTGAGATCAAGACGGATATCTAATTATAGAGAGGTCTGTCTTACAAGAGATAAAAGTTATATTGTAAACCAAACCAATAAGTTGAGACTGAAATGCCAGGATTAATAGGAAAAAAAGTCGGAATGACATCCGTATTCAGTGCCGAGGGGAAGAATATCCCATGCACTGTTATCGAAGTAGGTCCTTGTGTGGTAACTCAGGTAAAGACTAGTGAGGTGGATGGCTATGAGGCAATCCAATTGGGCTTCGAAGATAAAAAGGAGAAGCATACCAATAAGGCTGAGCAAGGCCACTTCGCTAAGGCTGGAGTAACCCCCAAGAGACACTTGGCCGAGTTCAATAATTTTGACAAGGAGTACAAGTTGGGTGATGTAATCAATGCCGAAATCTTCAATGACGTCGCTTATGTCGATGTTATCGGGACCTCTAAGGGTAAAGGATTTCAGGGTGTTGTGAAGCGCCACAACTTTGGCGGTGTGGGCCAGACAACCCACGGTCAAAAGAATAGGCTCAGAGCACCTGGATCTATCGGAGCGTGTGCTACACCCTCTAAGGTAGTGAAGGGTATGAGGATGGCAGGTCAAGATGGTAACCGCCGTGTGACCATTGAGAACCTACGTGTGATTAAAGTGCTCCCAGAGCAGAATGCCCTTGTGGTAAAGGGTAGTGTGCCAGGAGCAAAAGGTACCATCTTATTAGTAAATATCTAAGCGATATGGAATTAAATGTATTGAACATCAACGGTCAGGAGACCGGACGTAAGGTAACTCTAGATGCTTCTGTATTTGGAGTAGAGCCTAATGATCATGTCATTTATCTAGACGTGAAGCGCTACTTAGCTAATAAGAGACAAGGTACTCACAAGACTAAGGAGCGTGCTGAAGTGGCCTTCAGTACCCGCAAGCTCTTCCGCCAAAAAGGTACAGGTGGAGCACGTAGAGGTAGTATTAAGAGCCCTCTACTAAGAGGCGGTGGTACAGTATTTGGCCCACGTCCACGTGACTATGAACAAAAGGTAAATAAAAAGGTAAAGCAACTGGCTCGTATCTCTGCACTAAGCCGCAAGGCAAGTGCCAATGAGATTACAGTGGTAGAGGATTTCTCTTTTGATGCTCCTAAGACCAAGCAATTTGCATCGGTACTTAAAGCACTCAAGATTGATGGACAAAAGAGCCTAGTGCTACTAGGTGGGATCGATAATACCCTCCTACTATCAGCACGTAATATCCCTACTGTAAACGTGATGCAAGCAGAGGACGTGAGCACTTACAATCTACTAGATGCTAAGCAACTCGTATTGACTGAGAGTGCACTCACCATGCTGACTGACCTACTAGCAAAGAAGTAACGGGACACTTTAGAGAGATAAATAAATAGTATGAGAGGTATTTTATTACAACCTATTATTACTGAAAAGTTGACGGACATCACCGAACAGATGCCCAATCGCTATGGCTTCAAAGTGGCTCGTAATGCAAATAAGACCGCTATCAAGGAGGCTGTAGAGAAGATGTACGACGTAGACGTGGTAAGCGTCAACACCATCAACTATGATGGAAAGCGCATGCAGCGATATACCAAGGGTGGTCTTATCGTAGGGAAAAAGCCTGCGTTCAAAAAGGCAATCGTAACACTTAAAGAGGGTCAAGTGATAGACTTCTTTAGTAACATTTGATAAGAAATGGGAATACGTAAATTAAAGCCCACTACGCCTGGGCAAAGACATAAGATTATCGGTGCATTTGATAAAGTCACTAAAAGTACACCGGAGAAATCTCTAATCGCATCGAAGAATAAAACCGGTGGGCGTAACAATACCGGTAAGATGACGATGCGCTATATCGGTGGCGGTCACAAGAAGCAGTACCGTATCATCGATTTCAAGAGAAGGAAAGATGGTATTCCTGCGACAGTAAAAGCTATCGAGTACGATCCAAATAGATCAGCACGTATCGCACTTCTTTACTACGCTGATGGTGAGAAGGCTTATATCCTAGCTCCTGATGGGCTAGAGGTAGGAAGGACTGTACTGTCCGGAGAGGATGCAGCTCCAGAGGTGGGTAATGCCCTTCCTCTAGGCAAGATCCCTGTAGGTACTGTGATCCACAATATTGAGCTTCGTCCTGGCCAAGGTGCTAAGATGGTGCGTAGTGCAGGCTCATTTGCTCAGCTCACCTCTCGTGAGGGGACCTATGTGGTGATCAAGATGCCTAGTGGTGAGGTACGCCGTATCCTCGCAGCTTGTAAAGCTACTGTAGGTAGTGTGGGCAACTCTGACCACGCCCTAGAGAGAAGTGGTAAGGCTGGACGTACCCGCTGGATGGGTCGCCGTCCACGCGTTCGTGGTGTAGCGATGAACCCAGTAGATCACCCAATGGGTGGTGGTGAAGGTCGTGCGTCGGGTGGTCACCCACGTAGCCGTACTGGTCTGTATGCTAAGGGTCTGAAGACTCGTGCACCTAAGAAGCACTCCTCTAAGTATATCATTGAGGGTCGTAAGAAGAAGCGTAAGTAATCGCTTTAGGTAAGTATTGAACCAACTTAATGTACTAATAAAGATATGAGTCGTTCACTAAAAAAAGGACCCTACATCGAGCTTAAGCTAGAGAAGCGAGTACTTGAGATGAATGAGAGTGGCAAGAAAAGTGTCATCAAGACATGGAGCCGTGCATCAATGATTTCACCCGACTTCGTAGGGCATACAATAGCTGTACACAATGGGAATAAGTTTATCCCAGTGTTTATAACTGAGAATATGGTAGGGCACAAGCTAGGTGAGTTTGCACCTACTCGTACCTTCCGTGGACACAGTGGTAATAGAAAGTAACCCCACCACGGGACATTAAATAAAATTAGATAGTAACTAATATGGGTAAAAGGAAGAAGCTAGCCGCTGAGCAACGCAAAGAGGCACGCAGTACTCAGTACTTTGCTAGGCTTGTCAATATCCCTTCCTCTCCACGTAAGATGCGTTTGGTAGCGGATATGGTACGTGGTATGGAGGTGAATAAAGCTCTTGGCGTACTTAGATTTTCAAGCAAGCAGGCGGCTACACCAATGGAGAAGCTACTACGTAGCGCCATCTCTAATTGGGAACAAAAGAATGGCCGTCAGGCAGACGAAGGAGAACTATATATCTCCAAGATTTATGTGGATGAGAGCATGACGCTAAAGCGCCTCCGTCCAAGAGCTCAAGGTAGAGGTTGTAGAATCCGTAAGAGAAGCAACCACTTGACGATTTATGTAGATACACTTCCCAATGCGGAAGAGATTTAAGCACATTCTAAGCAAATAATTTGTAGATGGGACAAAAGACAAATCCAATAAGCAATCGCTTAGGAATCATTAGGGGCTGGGACTCTAATTGGTTCGGCAAGAAAAGTGATCTCGCCGACACTCTCCTAGAGGATTATAAGCTTCGCACCTATATCGAGGCTCGCCTCTCTCGTGCAAGTGTATCTAGGGTAGTCATTGAGCGTACACTCAAACTAGTCACAATCACTATCTGCTCAGCACGCCCAGGCCATATCATCGGCCGTGGTGGCTCTGAGGTGGATAAGCTACGTGAGGAGCTCAAGCGCTTTACCGACAAGGAGGTGCAGATCAATATTTTTGAGATCCGTAGGCCTGATGTAGACGCCAAGATCGTGGCTGAGAATATCGCACGCCAGCTAGAAGGCCGTATGAACTATCGTAGAGCAGTAAAGCAGGCCATTGGTAATGCTATGCGCTCAGGTGCTGAGGGAATTAAGATTCAGCTAAGCGGTAGGCTCAATGGAGCTGAGATGGCACGTAGCGAGATGTTTAAGGAGGGACGTACTCCACTCCACACGCTCCGTGCAGATATCGACTATGCTCTTGAGGAGGCACGTACCAAGGTGGGTGCCATCGGTGTAAAAGTGTGGATCTGCCACGGTGAGGTATACGGTAAGCGTGACCTTGCTCCTGACTTCACACAGCAGCGTGACAATCGCCCACGTCGCGATGGTGGTCGTGGTGGCCGTGGTGGTCGCCGTAGAGGCAATCGTGGCGGACGTAATGAGCGCTAAGCTACTGCACGCTAAGGAAGTATAAAATTGAAGATAAGACATAAGATATGTTACAACCAAAAAAGACCAAGTTCAGAAGGCAGCAAAAGGGTCGTATGAAGGGTGATGCCCAGCGTGGTAATCAGCTTGCGTTTGGCTCTTTCGGCATCAAGTCGCTACAGACTTGCTGGATTACTGGTCGCCAAATAGAGGCGGCACGTATCGCTGTGACTAGATATATGCAACGTCAAGGTCAGGTGTGGGTACGTATTTTCCCTGATAAGCCTATCACTGCTAAGCCAGCAGAGGTGCGTATGGGTAAGGGTAAAGGTAACCCTGAGGGCTTCGTAGCTCCTGTAACTCCTGGACGTATGCTATTTGAGGTAGAGGGTGTGAGCTATGAGGTAGCAAAAGAGGCACTTCGCCTCGCTGCTCAAAAGCTCCCAGTGACCACAAAGTTTGTGGTTCGCCGTGACTATGAATTTTAATTTCTGTACTGTATATAAGTAATTAGGTATGAAGAGTAATGAACTAAGAGACCTCACGGTACAGGAGCTAAAAGAGAGAATCGAGACAGAGACTGTAAGGTATCAGAGGATGCAGCTCCAGCATAGAGTAACCCCTCTAGATAAGCCTTCATCGCTCAATGACCAGCGAAAGTTGGTAGCACGTCTCCGTACCGTCCTCAACGAGAAGAGCGTTGAGCAAGGAAGTATTAACGATTAAGAGTCGCTCTAAGAGATGGAAAAGAGAAGTTTAAGGAAGGTAAGACAAGGCGTCGTCTCTAGTAATAAGATGGATAAGTCTGTCACAGTAGCTGTGAAGTGGAAGGAGAAACACCCTATCTACGGAAAGTTTGTGAATAAGACCAAGAAATTCCACGCACACGACGAGAATAACGAGTGCAACGAAGGGGATACCGTTAGAATTATGGAGACTCGACCACTAAGCCGTACCAAGCGCTGGAGAGTGATCCAGATCGTAGAGAGAGCGAAGTAATAATATTGCAGATTTGTAGAGTAATCTATTATGATACAACAAGAGTCTAGACTAGCTGTAGCTGATAATAGCGGTGCTAAAGAGGTGCTCTGTATTCGCGTGCTAGGTGGTACTCGTCGCAGATATGCTTCGATCGGTGATGTGATCGTGGTGTCTGTAAAGAGTGCAATCCCTGGTAGTGATGTGAAGAAAGGGGCAGTATCGAAAGCATTGATCGTAAGGACCAAAAAGGAGATCCGACGTCCAGATGGATCGTACATCCGTTTCGATGAGAATGCGTGTGTACTCCTAAATGCTGCTGGTGATATCCGTGCTACCCGTATCTTTGGTCCTGTAGCACGTGAGATACGTGCCGTGAATATGAAGGTTGTCTCACTTGCACCTGAGGTGCTTTAATATAGAAAGGAAAGACAATGGCAAAATTTCATATAAAGAAGGGCGATACCGTATTTATTAATGCGGGTGATGACAAGGGTAAGACTGGCCGAGTTTTGAAGGTGGATACCAAGAAGAACCGAGCTATCGTAGAGGGACGAAATATGATCACTAAGAGGACTAAGCCAAGCGCTCAGCACCCTCAAGGTGGCATGGTGCACAAAGAGGCATCTATTCATATCTCCAACCTCAACCCCGTAGATCCTAAGACTGGGGCTCCTACTCGTGTGGGACGTCGTAGAAATGACGATGGTAAGCTTGAGCGCTATGCCAAAAAGTCTGGTGAGCTACTGAAGTAATAAATGCTAATAGCTGAAAGAGAGATGGCTACAGATAATTTGAAAAAGGACTATAATGAGCGTATTGTGCCACTGCTGATGAAGCAATTTGGCTACAGTAGTGTGATGCAGGTGCCTTCCCTTACCAAAATCGTGGTAAATCAAGGTCTAGGTGCTGCAACGGGCGATAAGAAGCTGATCGAGATAGCTCAAGGTGAGCTAGCCTTGATCACTGGTCAAAAACCAGTAGTGACCTACTCCAAAAAGGATATTTCTAATTTTAAGCTCCGTAAGGGTATGCCTATCGGTGTGATGGTAACGCTGAGGAGAGAGAAGATGTATGAGTTCCTGGAGAGGCTGATCCGTATCGCACTACCTCGTATTCGTGACTTCAAGGGTGTAGAGAGCCGCCTAGATGGTAGAGGTAACTATACCCTAGGTGTGACAGAGCAAATTATTTTCCCTGAGATTAATCTTGATAGTGTTACCAAGATTATGGGTATGAATATCACCTTTGTCACTTCTGCCAAGACGGACGAGGAGGGATTTGCACTCCTAAAGGAGTTTGGAATCCCTTTCAAGAAGAAAGAAAACTAAGGAAGGATAGAGAGCAATATGGCAAAAGAATCAATGAAGGCGCGTGAGCGCAAAAGAGCTAAGCTAGTGGAGAAGTATGCTGAGAAGCGTGCTAAGCTAAAGGTTGAGGGCGACTACGAAGGTCTCCAGAAGCTACCTAAAAATGCTAGCCCTGTGCGACTTCACAACCGTTGCAATATCACTGGTAGACCAAAGGGATATATGAGACTTTTTGGAATCTCAAGAATTCAGTTTCGCGAGATGGCATCAAAGGGGCTTATCCCAGGGGTGAAGAAGGCCAGCTGGTAACTATCAATGAGTATAGAGAGACCCATAGATTACCTGCCAAGTGTTGGAGGGTAAGTGCTGTGCAAAATAACTACGCTGAGTCTTAATAAGTACTCGGGCGTAGTTATTTTTGAACATCACAGTGCAGGGTCTTCTACTTATTTTAGCAACACTAATACTGATTGCCATCTTCCCGTAACGAGCGGGTGAAGAGCTGGCGATTGAGTGTTATTTGGAAATATCGCTAGATATTTGTACCTTTGTGCCTATCAAAGAGTTGAGAGATGTATCGCTATCGGTTCTGATTGAGCAGAGCTGATGCGTTATTTCGCATCAATTTGATGGTATGTGGTGGTGCTTAAAAGTTTATGACGTACAGCAATACCACAAGAGAGTGAAAAAGTGTATGTAAATATTGTCTGAGGTAGCTGTGTTGGTTCACTCTATTTTCAGATTAATTTCAACAACTTATTTTTATGACAGATCCAATATCTGACTATTTAACTCGCTTGCGCAATGCTATTATGGCAAAGCATAGAGTGGTGGAAATCCCAGCGAGTAACATCAAAAAGGAGATGACAAAGATCCTTTTTGAGAAGGGGTATATTCTCAATTACATGTTTGATGAGAGTGGCCCTCAAGGAACTATCAAGATTGCTCTTAAGTACGATGTAGTATCTAAGAAAAATGCAATCAAGAAACTGGAGCGTGTATCGCGTCCAGGACTTCGTCGTTATGTAGGCTATCAGGATATGCCTAGAGTCCTTAACGGGCTTGGTATCGCTATCCTATCTACTAGCCAAGGTGTGATGACCAATAAGGAGGCTGCAGACCGTAAGATCGGTGGTGAAGTGCTCTGCTATATTTATTAATCTTAATAGGAAAGGAACAAAGTTATGTCAAGAATTGGAAATTTGCCCATTTCTATCCCTAACGGTGTCACTGTCACTATTAAGGATAATGTAGTGGTAGTAAAGGGCCCTAAGGGAGAGCTTTCTCAGAAAGTTGATCCACGTATCAAAATCAAGGAAGAGGAGAATGTGCTACACTTCTCAACTACCAATGGTACTAAGGAGGAGAGTGCGTTGCACGGACTTTATCGCTCGCTAGTACACAACATGGTGGTGGGTGTATCCGAGGGATATACTAAGACACTTGAGTTGATTGGTGTAGGATTTAGAGCTTCAAATGAGGGACAGCTACTTGAGCTATCAGTAGGCTACTCTCACCCTATCTTCCTGCTACTGCCACCAGAGATCAAGGTGGAGACCAAGATGGAGCGTAATAAGGCTCCACTCGTAACACTTTCTTCGGCCGATAAGCAACTGCTTGGTCAAGTTTGTGCTAAGATCCGTACATTCCGTAAGCCAGAGCCATATAAGGGTAAGGGTATCAAGTTTGTCGGTGAGTACATTCGTAGGAAGTCTGGTAAGACTGCAGCAGCTAAGTAATCACACTTTTGGATATTCGTAATCTATGATAACTAAGAAGGAAAGAAGATTAAAGATCAAGGCACGTGTGCGTAAAAACCTACACGGTACTGCTGAGAGACCTAGGCTGACTGTATTTAGAAGTAATAAGCAGATCTATGCACAGGTAATTGACGATGTGGAGGGAAGGACCCTCGTAGCATTCGACTCTAAGATGCTAGAGGATAAGCTACCAAAGAAGGAGCTGGCCGAGAAGGTGGGCGAGGCTTTGGGTAAGAAGGCTGTAGAAGCAGGTATCGAGACGGTCGTTTTTGATCGTAATGGCTACCTCTACCACGGACGTGTCAAGGAGCTGGCAGAGGGTGCTAGGAAAGCAGGATTGAAGTTCTAACACAACCATAAGTACAGTAAAGATATGAAGAGAATTAACTCTGTAAGTGGTCTCGAACTAAAGGAGAGATTGGTGGCGATTAACCGTGTGACCAAGGTGACAAAGGGTGGTCGTACCTTTACACTTGCTGCTATGGTAGTGGTAGGTGATGAAAATGGAATTATCGGCTATGGCCTAGGTAAGGCAGGCGAAGTGAGTGTGGCTATTCAGAAGGCTACAGAGGCCGCCAAGAAAAACCTTATCAAGGTGCCTGTACACAAAGGAACTATACCTCACGAGCAGTCAGCTAAGTTTGGCGGTGCACGTGTGATGCTAAAGCCTGCATCAGAGGGTACTGGAGTAGTAGCTGGTGGTGCAATGCGTGCCGTATTGGAGAGCGTTGGAGTGACCGATGTGCTAGCAAAGAGCAAGGGGTCGAGTAACCCTCATAACCTTGTTAAGGCTACCATTGAAGCACTAAGTGAGATGCGTGATCCACTCGAGGTGGCTAAGATACGTGGTATCTCGGTAGAGAAAGTATTTAAGGGATAAGTAAGAGTACACATATAGTAATATGGAGACTATAAAGATTAAGCAAGTGCGAAGTCGCATTCGTTGTCCAAAGGATCAAAAGGCAGCTCTTGATGCTCTTGGACTTAAGAAACTTAATAGGGTGGTTGAGCTTCCTAGAAATGAGGCTGTACTCGGAAATATCAAGAAGGTACACCACCTAGTTGAGGAAATTAAGGATTAATCTAGTGCGTGATTCTCCTTTTAGGGAGAAGCACCCAACTAATTAAAGATATATATTAGATATGAACCTATCAAATTTGAAGCCCGCAAATGGGGCTACAAAAAGTCGCAGAAGGATTGGTCGCGGTCCCGGTAGCGGCATGGGTGGCACTTCTACAAGAGGTCACAAGGGAGCAAAGAGCCGCTCAGGCTATAAGGCAAAGTTTGGCTTTGAGGGTGGTCAGATGCCACTTCAGCGTCGTTTGCCAAAGTTTGGATTCCGTAATCCTAATAGAGTAGAGTATACTCCTGTCAATCTTGGTGCTATCGAGGTACTTGCCCAGAAGGGTATTACTGAGATCGGGCAAGCAGAGCTAGTAGCTGCAGGTCTTGTGCACAAAGACGACAAGGTTAAGCTACTCGGTATGGGAGAGCTTACCACTAAGGTGAAGGTGACAGTTCACGCTGCCTCCAAGAGTGCCAAAGAGGCAATGGAGAAGGCAGGAGCAGAACTGGTGTTACTGTAAATATAGAGAAGAGTACCGATGAAATTTGTTCAGACACTCCGGAATATCTGGAAGATAGAAGATCTCAAACAGCGTATTATCACTACGGTGTGGCTGATTATCATCTATCGTCTAGGTACCCATATCGTATTGCCAGGGATTGATCCATCTGGCCTAGTAGCACTCAAGGATCAGACCCGAGGTGGTGTGATGGCACTTCTTGATATGTTTTCAGGTGGTGCCTTCAGTAACGCTTCGGTGATGGCACTTGGTATTATGCCATATATCTCTGCTTCCATTGTGATGCAGCTGATGGCTATCGTAGTGCCTAGTATCCAAAAAATGCAGAGAGAAGGTGAAAGTGGTCGCCGTAAGATCAATCAGTGGACACGCTATCTCACCATTGCCATTCTATTGGTTCAGGGTCCAGTTTATCTGATCAACCTCAACCACCAGCTGATGGCTGCAGGTAGTTCAATGCCTACTGGCTTCTGGTTTAGCTTTTCAAGTACCATCTTCATGGCAGCCGGCTCTATGTTTGCACTTTGGCTAGGTGAGCGTATTACTGATAAGGGTATTGGTAATGGAGTTTCTTTTATCATCCTTGTAGGTATTTTAGCTCGTTTCCCAATGGCAATTACTCAGGAGTTCGTGCTAAGGTTTAATAATCCAGGTGGTATCTTCCTATTCCTCCTCGAGATCTTAATCCTACTAGTGGTGATTGCAGGTGCAATTATGCTCGTTCAGGGTACTCGCCGTGTGCCGGTACAGTATGCCAAGCGTACGGTAGGTAACCGTATGTATGGTGGAGCACGCCAGTATATCCCTCTCAAAGTGAATGCTGCGAATGTGATGCCTATCATCTTTGCTCAGGCTATCATGTTTATCCCTGTGACGTTGTTCCCAGCAATGACCTCTAAGTCTACTTTTTGGCAAGGCTTTGCTACGGGTCAGAGCTTCTGGTACAATTTCACTTTCGCTATTCTGATCATCCTCTTTACCTATTTCTACACTGCGGTTACCATCAATCCATCACAGATGGCTGATGAGTTGAAGCGCTCCAATGGATTTATTCCAGGTGTGAAACCAGGTAAACCCACCAAGGAGTTCTTGGATAGTGTGATGAGTAAGATTACTCTTCCAGGCGCGTTGTTCCTAGCTATTGTGGCTATCCTGCCTGCTTTTGCACGTCTCTTTGGCGTCTCAGCGCAGTTTAGTTCATTCTTTGGCGGTACCTCACTGATCATTCTTGTAGGTGTGGTATTGGATACGCTCCAGCAAGTGGAGAGTCACCTACTACAGCATCACTATGATGGACTACTTGAGACAGGACGTATCAAGGGTCGCTCGGGAAATCTGTATTAATATCTTAAACAATTGCGATAAGGACTGATATGTTTGAGAGAAGAAAGATTTACCTAAAGACAGCAGAGGAGATCGAAAAACTCTATCGTGCCAATCAATTGGTAGGTATGACACATGGCGAGCTAGCAAAGCATATTAAGCCAGGGGTGACCACTAAGGAGTTGGATAAGATAGCTTACGAATTTATCTGCGACCATGGTGCGAAACCAGCTTTCTTAGGATATTCTGGTTTCCCTGCTTCTCTCTGTACCTCTATCAATGAATATGTGGTACATGGTATTCCCTCCGAGACAGCGGTGCTCAAAGAGGGGGATATCATCAGTGTGGATTGTGGTACAATCTTAGATGGATTTGTAGGGGATAGTGCTTTCACCTTTCCCGTAGGAGAAGTCTCAGACGAGGTCAAGGGCCTTTTGCGTACTACCCATGATTCTCTCTATGTAGGCATCGAAGCCGCTGTAGTGGGAAAGCGTATCGGTGATATCGGCAATGCAGTCCAGACCTACTGCGAGAAGCGTGGCTACTCTGTAGTTAGGGAGTTCACTGGTCATGGCATTGGTCACTCAATGCACGAGGCTCCTAATGTCCCTAATTATGGCCGGCGTGGTACAGGAGCTAAGATTGAAGAAGGGCTTTGCATTTGCATAGAGCCGATGATCAATCTAGGGAGTAAAAACGTAGTCATTTATGACGATGGTTGGACTACCCGCACCAAGGACCGTAAACCCTCTGCTCACTTTGAGCATTGCATCGCTATTGTAGATGGCAAGGCCAAGATTATGAGTAGCTTCGAATTTATCAAAGAAGCTCTTGGTGGCTTTCCATTCTAAGCACTGTAAGATATTGATATTGATTAATCACTAAAAGAAAGGTATTTATTTATGGCTAAACAACCAGCAATAGAGCAAGATGGAGTAATTCTAGAGGCATTGTCCAACGCTATGTTTAAGGTGGAGCTCGACAATGGCCACCAGATTACCGCTCATATATCTGGTAAGATGCGGATGCACTATATTCGTATTCTTCCTGGAGACCGTGTAAAGGTAGAAATGTCGCCTTACGATCTATCCAAAGGGCGTATCTCTTACCGCTACAAGTAAAGCTGTGCAAGGTTGAAGACCATATTATTTCAAGTTTATACACACAACACTACCCGTGCGAGGCATGTGAGCCACTAGTGGGTATCAAAAGAAATAGAGATTATGAAGGTTAGAACATCTTTGAAGAAGCGTACCCCCGATGATAAGATTGTCCGTCGCAAGGGTCGTCTTTATATCATTAACAAGAAGAACCCCAAGATGAAGCAGCGTCAAAACTAATCCCCCTCACCCCTTCGAGGGTGTAGATGGATAGTGTAGGCGTGTGATCTTTATCGGGTCAATTGACTAAGAGAGTTACACTTAACTAACAACTATAGTATTATATGGCAATAAGAATTGTTGGTGTCGACCTGCCACAGAATAAGCGTGGAGCTATCGCCCTTACCTATATTTATGGTATCGGGAGAAGTGCTGCTGCTACTATTCTTGATAAAGCAGGAGTAGACCCAAACATTAAAGTGCAAGACTGGACAGACGACCAAGCTGCCGCTATTCGTGAGATCATCTCGAATAATTATAAGGTAGAGGGTGATCTCCGTAGTGAGACACAGCTTAATATCAAGCGCCTTATGGATGTCGGCTGCTATCGTGGTATCCGTCACCGTATTGGTCTGCCCTTACGTGGACAGTCAACTAAAAACAACGCTCGTACTCGCAAAGGACGTAGAAAGACCGTTGCGAATAAGAAGAAAGCTACTAAGTAAGACTAGGAAGAAAACATGGCTAAGAAAACTGCTACTAAGAAGAGAAAAGTACAGGTGGATCCTATTGGACAGGCACATATCCACTCTTCCTTCAATAACATTATCATTACCCTTACCAATAACCAAGGGCAAGCAATCTCCCAATCTAGTGCTGGAAAGATGGGGTTCCGTAGTTCGAAGAAGAACACTCCCTACGCAGCGCAGATGGCAGCAGAAGATTGTGCTAAGGTGGCTTATGATGCCGGTTTGAGGAAAGTGACCGTATATGTAAAGGGTCCAGGTAATGGCCGTGAGAGTGCTATCCGCACTATCCACGGAGCAGGTATTGAGGTGATGGAGATTGTAGATGTGACGCCACTTCCACACAATGGATGTCGCCCTCCAAAGCGTCGTAAGCCTTAATTGGCTTGCTTCACTTCCCTTGTTTCACCGACACTTTGTCGTACGCAAGAGAGATTATATATTAGAATGAGGCTTCTCTGCATTCATACTAATGGATTGGTTGCACTTCTGCACCTTCCGACGCAGCTGTGCAGAGCTAGTTTCATGGTTACTAATTATTTTTATTACTATTTATAATGGCAAGATATACAGGTCCAAAAGCCAGGATTAATCGCAAGTTTGGAGAGCCAATCTTTGGCAATGCCAAATCGAAGAAAACTTACCCAGCTGGTCAGCACGGCAATTCTCGCCGTAGCAAGACTTCAGAGTATGGGTTGCAGCTGCGCGAAAAACAGAAGGCTAAATACACCTATGGCGTACTAGAGCGCCAGTTCCGCAACCTCTACGAGCGTGCTTCTCGTATGCCTGGTGTGCGTGGTGAGGTGTTGATTCAGCTTCTAGAGCGTCGTCTCGACAATGTCGTTTTCCGTCTAGGTCTAGCTCGTTCGCGCAACGCTGCTCGTCAGCTTGTTAATCATGGACACATCGTAGTAGATGGTCAGGTAGTTGATATCCCTTCATATACTGTTTCTGAGGGTCAGACTATTGGCATCCGCGAGCGCTCCAAGTCGCTAGCTATTGTATCTGAAGCAGTTCAGGTACTAGCACACAATCAGTACCCATGGCTCGAGTGGGATGGAGCTTCTATGACTGGTCGCTTCCTCCACATTCCAGAGCGTGCTGATATCCCTGAGACCATCAAGGAGCAGCTCATCGTCGAGCTCTACTCCAAGTAATGATGTCCCATTTTCACCTTTAATATTAGAGAAGAGATATGGCTTTAATCGCATTCCAAAAACCAGAAAACGTGCTTATGCTCGAGGGTACTGCTACACATGGCAAGTTCGAGTTTAAGCCACTTGAGCCAGGCTATGGCATGACTATAGGTAATGCTCTTCGACGTATTTTGCTCTCCAGCCCTGAGGGCTTTGCCATCAATAGCATCAAGATTGATGGGGTAGAGCATGAGTTTGCAACCATACCAGGTGTCATAGAGGACGTCACCAACATCATCCTGAACCTCAAGAAGATTCGTCTCAAGCAGGTGACCCCAGGTGAAGTTGGCGAGACTGCTGTTATCAAAGTCAATGGTAAGAGCAGCGATACCTTTACAGGGAAAGAGATTTCAGAGGGACTTAAGAGCTTTGAGGTCCTCAATAAGGATCAGCTTATTTGTCGGTTAGATAAGTCAGCTTCCTTCAGTATCCAATTGACCATTGATCAAGGTCGTGGCTGGATCCCAGCTTCGGATATTGCAGAGAGTTTCGACGACCCATTACAGATTGCTATTGATGCTATCTATACACCTATTCTCAACGTAAAGATTGCTGTAGAGAATACACGTGTGGGTCAGAAGACCGATTACGATAAGCTTTTGATTGAGATTGATACCGATGGCTCCATTCATCCAAAAGAGGCACTGAAGAATGCTGCTCATCTGCTGATTCAGCACCTAGAGCTATTCAGCGATGAGTATTTCTCAGTAGACCTTGAGTCTGAGCAAGAGGAGGAAGACTTTGACGAGAATACCCTAATGACTCGTCAGCTTCTCAAGAATAGGCTAGAGGATGTAGAGCTATCAGTGAGAGCATTCAATTGCCTACGCGCTGCAGGCGTGCTCACCCTTGGTGACCTCGTCAAGTACAGTCGTAGCGAGCTCCTCAAGTTCAGAAACTTCGGTAAGAAGTCTCTCAACGAGGTAGATGAATTGCTCGATAACCTTGGGCTCACCTTTGGAATGGACCTTTCGAAGTACAAACTAGACAACGAGTAAAATTATATAATGAGACATAATAAGAAATTCAATCCGCTCGGTCGTACAGCTTCTCACCGTCAGGCGATGCTCTCCAATATGGCTAACTCCCTTATTGAGCACAAGAGAATCATCACGACCCTAGCCAAAGCTAAGGCACTCAAGGTGTATGCAGAGCCACTCATCACCACCGCGATAAAGAATGGCGAGAGTGTGCACGCACGTCGTATAGTATTCCAAAAGCTGCAGAATCGCAATTCCGTAGTAGAGCTATTTGGCCCTATCAGCGAGAAGGTTGGCGATCGCCCAGGAGGTTACCTTCGTATCCTCAAGATTGGTCGTCGTCAGGGAGATGATGCTATGATGTGTTTGATCGAGTTCGTTGACTTCAATGAAGATCGCGTTAAGCAGGATAAGAAGTCTTCAACTGCAGGTAAGACCCGTCGTACCCGTCGTAGCCGCAAGAAGAGCGCCGATGCTCCAGAGACCCAAGCACAGGAGTCAGAAGAGAGTAAGAGCGAGGCTGCAGAGTAATCAAGCAACAAGCTAAGTGTAACTCACAGGAGAGAGGTAAGTGTCCACCGACACTCACCTCTCTCTTTTTTTGCCTTGTCAGATGGGGTGACTTATCGGACAAGTCGGACGGGTCGGACAAGTCTGACAAGTCGGGAGGTGCAGGCTAGTGGAGACTGTTACACGAAGGCGATCTGCGGTGTTGCTTTCGGAATTCTGGCTTGGTCACGTACGTAAGTACGCTCTCAGCGCCCTTATCCTCAGCGCCCTTTTGAGTACCTTGGCAGCCTAGCGGCTACCTAGCATCTCAACCTTCGTTCAAAGTCTCAGCACATTTGATTCAAATGTGCGAGAATAGCACTTCGTGCAACACTCTCTACATAGGCTTGTGCGACCACAAGGGTCGATGACGTATACCGTGCCTTTTTCCCGCTGGTCTTCGGGCTTCGCCCTTGACCAGGGGCTAGCTGAATGGCACCCTGTCGGGTGCTTTAGCTGGGGGTACCTTATCCGATTTCTTTGATGAAAAATGGATATTTGTAGGAAGTTAGGAATCAATGGGTTAGGAGGGCGAAAATTGAGATGCAACTAAGCATTTGCTTAGTTGCATCTCGCCGATTGCTTTGTTGCATCTCGCCGATTGCTTTGTTGCATCTCGCCGATTGCTTAGTTGCAACTCGCCGATCACTTAGTTGCATCTCAACTTTCGGAGACAGTAGGGAGTAGGTGTTAGATGTATACCTCTTCCGATATTCTGTGGTGATGGGATAAGGTATTATTTATAGGTCTATCTTTGTCGTTTATAGGAAACAAAGCGAAAAAATAAGTACATTTACCGTTCAAAGAGGTATTCTGCCTTACACTCTTTTTGGGATACTACCGTCCCTGTAGGTGAATATACTGAAAAATAATTAAGGTAAAATGAAACAAGAAATACTTAAGAGAGAATGGGAATACACATTCTATAAAGAGGGTGAAAATTTTTATTTGTCAGTCCTTTGTGGAAGTGTTGCATTGTATGATTTGATAATTCAGCTAGACTCTAATGAGTTACTACAGTATCATGAAGACGGTCAAACTTACTTAAACAAATTAGTTGAAGAAATAAGGAATCATCCGAGTCGCTTTATAGGTAGATCTATACTGTAAAGAGGATGAACTCTGGAGACTCGCCAACAGAGAGAATTTGTTCGAGAACTTGGACAAATGGCTAAATGAAGTGCCGCAAAATGTCTAAGATATCATTCGAGGTTGGGATAATGACTACAAGTTACTGCTGAACAAAGACTTGTCATCTTACTCAACTGGTGCAGAGCTTAAATCTCTATTGGCTTCAGCAGAAAATGTAGAGATATGGAAATACTTGAAGGATGATCCTGCTTATGCTTTTGAACTGGCTAAAGACAATAAAGTTTTACAAAGATGGAATCGAGTATGAATAAAGCTTTGAAGTTAAACTTCCATTACTTTGCTCTTCTAGTTGCGATAATTTACGTAACATGCTTGAATACATTGATTTATGACGACTATTGGACGCATAAAGTTGAAAGGGCTTTTGGGAAATTAGATTATTTAAAACCTTATATTAGTAAGGGGCTTAATATAGATTTCTCGGATTACTTGGATAATAGACCAGGTTGTAGAAGAATTCTCATGCTTGATTTTGGTGAGAATTGGCTATATTATTGTTTCGTTTTTATTGCTTTCATAGGATATATTATAGTGCCTATAATTTTAAGGCTCAACAAGTGCAAATTCAAGAAATCATATTTTGTTTTTGATGCTTTCTTTTGGTTGCTATATTTTTACGTTTTTATTTATAATAGCATTGTCAATTATCCTTTATACGGTGTTATACCATTAATAGTCCTGTCTCCAACGTGTTTGACTTTAATGGTTTGGCTTAGAATAAAACAGTATAAAATTTTGCTTAACCAACTTGTATAGTGGAAATTGTTCTCTTTTCTTTTCGCTATTTGTTTTTACTAATCGAAATAAGAATGAATGGTTACATTAAACTGAAGGAACAATTACCATCCATTCAACCCCTTTATAATGTTTGATAATAGGGGAAATCTATACTTTATAGGTCTATCTTTGTTGTTTTTCGGGAAACAAAGCGAAAAAAATAAGTACATTTACCGTTCAAAGAGGTATTCTGCCTTACACTCTTTTTGGGATACTACCCCAGTGGATGAAATTAATTTGATATGTGATGATCTCATCTCGCTAAACAAAATCCGCAAGACATTTGGGGACGATAACATAGAAGATGCAAAAAGTCTATTAAGAAAATTGGAGAATGACAAAATATTTGACATGATTTTTAATGTAGTAGAATAGTTATGTACAAACTAATAGAAAAAAGAAAAGACCGATATGGGTTTTATGTATGGGAGAAGTATTTCTCCTATTTAGTCAGGTCTAAAAAGGCATTACTGGTAGTCAAAAATCATCAAAATGAAGTTTTGTTCACATCCGAGGAAATGGCAATAAACCAGTATGCTATTATAGAAGATCAGGTTATTTATACTGGACCGGAGAACAACGTAACAAAAATCTATAACCTCAATACAAAAAAAGAGTTTGTTGTAGATACATATTTTTATGGATTAAATAAACTTCCCCAATATATAAAATCATCTATTTACTATCATATATTCGACTTTGTTCCCAACAATCAGTTCCTATATAATCTAAATACCAATCAAATCATTCCTCTGTCCATAGGAGAAATCAAAGGTAGTTTCGGAATAAATAATGATACTCATATTGTTACAGTAAAGGAAGGATGGGTATATTCGTATAGTAAAAATGATTTTTCCCTTCTGTGGCAGAAGGATATCGGAGAGATGACTCAGTACCGCTGGTTGTTTGGTACAATAGAAAGAGGTAATATTAGAGACATACATGAATACAAGGGTGATAGTGTTGTTGTCCTTACGGATATATTCATTGTGCGACTAAATATCAATACAGGAGATATTCTTTATTTACAACGACTTCCCCGTGGTCTGATATCTATCTCTATCATTGATAACAAAGCATACGGTTGTTATGCGTCCAGTTATATGGAGGTTGATTTGGATAATGGTGAGGTGATTAATTACATTGAGATGGATAAACTTGAATATCAAGGTGAAAAGTACGATGCAGAGATGGGCTTAAACCGCCTTTATGCTGGGTATCTCTACCATGGGATGAGACTCGAAGGTGGGGTGTTTGCGATAGGAGCCATTAATATTAACACAGGTATCCGAGAATGGGCGAATGTACTGGGTGTCCATTCGGTGCTTGAGATTCAATTTCATCAGAATAGAATGTATATTGCAGATTCAGGCAGAAATCTATACATTTATGAGAAGTCAAATACAACATTATAAAATTACTATATCTAAACAAAAGTACAGGACATTGGTCAAGCGACGTTATGAAACTTGAATAATAGAATATATGGACTTCGATGGAGTGAAGTTGCGGAGTTTTAAGTCGATGTTATTATTTTGAATAATAGGTAATTACATAGTGTAATAAAACATAGAATTAACGATAAAAATAAAAACGACTGAATTGGTCTGGAAATGTAAGATGCATAAAAAAGTTTAGAGAGGAATAAAACTATATGAGACGAAATAGACATACAAAACTATTTAGCTTGTGCGTAATGCATAAGCTACTCTTTGCGTGTATTATTCTGAATACCATCGTTGGTCTCAACTGTCAAGTAGCTGTTGCGCAGGTACGTTATCCAGTTCATGGGACGGTACAGGTGCTTCCTCCCTATGGGCTGTATTTGTCTGACTATTATGGTGGTAGTCAGGATCGCCTTGTCGTGACACTTCTCAATCGAGACTTGGAGCAGCCGTTGTTACAGGCACGTCTGCGAGTGCGGGTGAAAAACGGGATGAACTTCAGCCTTGAGTCTCGTGATGAGATCGTCTATCCTATCCTTGAGCTCTCCCCCAATGTTCCTCTCCGCCTCACTTCTATAGATATAGCCCCATATCTACAACCTGACCACATCCGTCTGAGTGGTCGATTAGACAACGGCCGTCTACCGGTGGGTATGACAGAGTTCTCCGTACAGGTTGTAGAATACCATACCGGTCGCCCTCTCTCTGCATGGCATACTGGAAGAGCTTGGTTAGATATCAAAAATCCACCTATCCTCAATTACCCTCGTCCCAATGAGGTTATTCCTTATCACGAGCCCTTTACTCAGGTGCAGTTCCAATGGATGCCACGTCATCAGGGAGTATCGGGTACCGAATACGAATTTGTGCTAAAAGAGCTGCCCGATAATGGTATAGCTCCTCAGTCTGCATTTGCCTATGGTATAGAGATCTACCGTACCAGACAGCGACAGACAGGCCTCTCCTATAGTGTCATGCAGCCACTGTCAATATAAATAGAATAAGTAATTCATAGAGATAATGTTAAAGAGCGAAAAGAAAAAATATGTTTTTGAGCAATTAGATCAGTTGCTCAAGCCACAAGGGTATCGTGCAACTAAGACGGGTGGGGCCCCCTACTATATGTTGGATAAAGATAATGCGAAATATAAGTTTTATCTTAACTTTAGTGATATGGGAGATTTATATTTCTCAAAATATTATATTGAATTAAAAGAAGTGACGAAAATACTAAAGCGAGTATTTGATTTAGACAATCCTTTGATCGATTTTAGACAAGCGAATATTCATCCAACCATTAATGACAAAAGCAAAAATCCATTTATCTACAAAATAATTGACAATTACCGTGAACTAAAGATATTTACCGATTGGGTAATAGACTATTTAGAAAACGATGGTAAGCAATTTATTGAGACATATTCCTATCTGCCAAATGTGCTAAAAAGAATGGATGAACTTGTTGCATTTGGAGAATATTGGACTGGAATACTTTGTGGTGGAGTTCCACATCTTTTTGAAGGGCTTATTATTTCAAAATTATGTAATGATCCAAAGATGGATGAGAAAATCGAATATGTGGATAAAATTTTTTCCACAAAAGATATCTCAGAATACCTACCAAATTACATTAAACTGAAGGAACAATTACCATCCATTCAACCCCTTTATAATGTTTGATAATAGGGGAAATCTATACTTTATAGGTCTATCTTTGTTGTTTTTCGGGAAACGAAGCGAAAAAAGTACATTCGCAATTCAAAGGAGCATTCAGCCTTACACTCTTTTGGGGATACTACCGTATAAAGTGGGTGTTTAATCATGTATCCGAAAAATTATACAGAAAAGGTGGTATTCATGAAAAACTATCCATAGCAATGGAAAATAAAAATATTGTTGGGCGATATGTTTTCGCGATAGATAAAAGCGATGGGACAAGTTATTTTGTTAAACTTTCAAATGATTTTTGATTATGAGAAATTTGGCGGATATTAATTTTAGTAGCAAAGAAAGAGAAAAACGTTTTTTGACTTACTATTCATTGACTAGTAGTGGAGTTGAAAGATTAAACCAGGACAATTTGATATTTGCTCTATATTCTTTTTTTGAAGAACATAGTCTAACTAAAGCCAAACAATATTTATATAATTGTGGTTTGTTAAGTGCATTTGATATTATTGAGTTTAACGACAGTCAGTTCGTGTATAACCTGCGCTCTATAGGTTATGCCATGTTGAGCGATAATATTCCATTTCTAAAGGAGCGGTTCGCTCATCTTACCTTTACAGACTTCTATCTAGACGATAACACCAGAGAAAGAATAGACCGTACGATGGAGGATCATGTATTGGCAGGCGATGACGGTTGTGTATTTGTTCATACAGTTCAGCAGTTCATATTGGGCAATGAGGAATTGATACAAAGGAATATTGAGATAATGGAAAGAGTGTGGTTTGATGGTAAAAATCAGAACAACACAATGCAATATGATGTAAACTTCTTCAAGGCACTACTTAAAAAGGACAAGGAGAAATGTGAAGTGATTCTACAGGAAATGGTCAGTCCGAAGATTCATCAGAAACGAAATGACGATCCTCTCCTAAAAAAGTATATCTCAATGCCGGCGCTTGGATATGCCAAGCTCGCATGGATACTGGGTATGGAAGTGGAAATTTGTCCTCTCCTGAAATAGTAGACACATAAACCATGCGAAATTATGGCAGAAAAGAATCGCAAGAGTAAAAAGAGAGAAGCTTATGATGATGCTTTTAAGGTCAAGGTGATACGAGAGTACCTAGACACCGGAGAGAACATTAGTAGCCTTGCTACAAGATTTAACATTTCAGTTTCGGCATTGTACTCTTGGTTGAGTAACTTTGGCATAGAAACATCACCAACTAATATTCTTAGTAGTATGAGCAAGAGTAATGCCGATTTAATCAAAGAGATGGCTGAACTGAAGCGAGCACTAGAAATAAATTTATAGGAATTGAATAAAAAGAAACGATTATGGCAATAGAGGTTGAGAGAGAATATATCCAAAAATGGACAAAGGAACATTTACCAGATTATACATCCCGACTAGGATTAATGGACTACATCTACTTTACAAAAGACGATGAAAATCTTACTATACAAACAGATATTCGCACACAGTTTTATGGAACTTTACTGTCATTTGGCGGATTCATCGTGGTATTCAAAGAATTTGAACGCATTTTCCTAAATGTTCTTGAAGACAACGTGGATGTATTATTATTAAAAAAACACTATGGTGATCATTTTATAACAGCTCTTTATGACTTTTCATACTCTGATTACTATGTGTTTCCAGAGCAATTGGAGTCAGAAGAGGAGCTAGAAATATATCTACAAGAATTTGTAAAGTGCGTTCGATATCATGAGAATGTTATCTTCCCCTATTTGAGTGACATAACAAACATGGCGAAATATGTAGGAAGTGTACCTTTTGAAAGAAGCTTAGAAATTAATGTAGGAGGAGGATATCCTGTTAGTTTTTTTAAGAAGCTGGCGATTTTAAAATGGGGTGGCTATGAGGAAAGATATGAAGAGTACAAGAAAGGGCTGGAAGCTTTTATTGAAGAGGGTTTTTCTGATCCAGAAGAAGCCGTCGAAGCCCCATTGAACAAGGAAGGTTTTGTTAATCTAATAGACTACCTCGAAAATAAACCGAATCCCTTTCTTAAATCTTAATGCCCAAAATGAGATAATACAAACGTAAATAATGTATGGAATAGAAAATGCAAAGATTCATATTTATATGCCAAAAGAGAATATAACTTCCGATTTAATTAGAACCTGGACGGACAATTTAAATAAGGTTAATCCAAAAAATGAGTTCGAAATACGAAGCATTGATGAATGTGTTAAATAAACGTTTATGATAGTAGTAGACAAAATAAGAGACCTTGATATCGCAAAACAACAGTTTGATTTTGATAGTGATATTGAAGAGTCTGTGGATTATCAAAGTTGGGTAGATTATATTGATAACAACCACAAATTATTCGTATGGTTTGAGGATACAGAGGATGGAAAAGAGGTGTTGAGTAAAATTGATAGCTTTCCCCTGAAGATGCAGCAATCATTGCTCTCCATGCTTAATAGGGTTCGGTGTTTTGCAAAATTCAATTCTAAGAAAGGACATTACGACTTGAGTGTTGCGTGCTCTAGCGAGAGCAAAAGAGTATCTATTTCTTTTGAGCGAAAACCGACAATCGAAGAATTGAGGCTATTTTTGGATATGGCGAATTACTTAGGGGCATATTTATTATTTGATAGGAAAAAGATAATTGATGCAAAGGTGATTGGAGAATTGGAAAAAGCACTTTAAAAGAAAAATACGTATGAGACAATCGAGAATGGGACGAAATGTCTTTATGACAAGAAGCTGGCGATTTTAAAATGGGGTGGCTGAACTGAAGCGAGCACTAGAAATAAATTTATAGGAATTGAATAAAAAGAAACGATTATGGCAATAGAAGTAGAAAGAGAATATATTCAAAAGTGGGCTAAGGTACACTTACCAGACTACAAGTCAAGAATTGCATCAATGGATTATATCATCTTTACAAAAGATGATAGCAATATTTCTATAGAGACTAGAATTCGCACACAGTTTTATGGAACTTTACTGTCATTTGCTGGATTCATCGTGGTATTCAAAGAATTCGAACGCATTTTCCTAAATGTTCTTGAAGACAACGTGGATGTATTATTATTAAAAAAACATTATGGTGATCATTTTATAACAGCTCTTTATGACTTTTCATACTCTGATTACTATGTGTTTCCAGAGCAATTGGAGTCAGAAGAGGAGCTAGAAATATATCTACAAGAATTTGTAAAGTGCGTTCGATATCATGAGAATGTTATCTTCCCCTATTTGAGTGACATAACAAACATGGCGAAATATGTAGGAAGTGTGCCTTTTGAAAGAAGCGGAGAAATTAATATAGGAGGAGGATATCCTGTTAGTTTTTTTAAGAAGCTGGCGATTTTAAAATGGGGTGGCTATGAGGAAAGATATGAAGAGTACAAGAAAGGGCTGGAAGCTTTTATTGAAGAGGATTTTTCTGATCCAAAATATATCACCGAAGCCCCGTTGAACAAAGAAGGGTTCGTCAATCTAATAGACTACCTCGAAAATAAACCTAACCCCCGTTGAACAAAGAAGGGTTCGTCAATCTAATAGACTACCTCGAAAATAAACCTAACCCCTTTCTTAAATCTTAATTCCCAAAATGAGATAATACAAACGTAAATAATGTATGGAATAGAAATTAAAAGAGAAATGAGACAAATGGCTAAATGAAGTGCCTCAAAATGTCAAACGGCTAATGGGTATATGAAAGCAGACATCGCATTGATTAAGTATGACGCTTTTGACAACATAGTCGATGCTTTCATAATAGAAAACAAACTCAGCGGCACTACCTCTTATACCAAAAGACAAATAGAAGGCTTTAGGGCGATTGTTAAGAATAAACATCAAACAATGAGAGTTATGTATGGCAGAGAAAACTTGAATGTTAACACAAAAGAAAAACAGATAAAGGCAGATAACATATATAGAATACACGACCATGGTATTGATAATCTTTTAAGTGTTGAAATACAAAGAATAGATATTGCAAGATAATATGGTTAAATCAGAGAAAAAGGGAATCGTATTTGGGGCTTTTGATTCACACTTTGACAAATATGGATACAAGGGCGTTAAAAGTGGTGGAGATCCGACATATGTAATGAAAACCGAAAACTACGTAGTGACATTCTTTATAAACTTTTTGGATCTGGGGGGGGATATATATATCAGGTGCTAGTATCTCAATTGCCAATGTGGAAGAAAACATCATTTCACTTTTTGGGAAAGCAGCAATTAAAAAGAGGTTTTTTTATGATGAAAAGAAGTATTTTTTATCTACAGTCTCTGACAAGGTTAACTTTAGCATGAATGATCCCAGGAAATTAGATAATGAGGTTAATTTACTCGATTTTGCGAACTCTTACATCAACTATTATGAGGAAAAGGGCAAGCACTTTATAGAACATTATTCCTCTCTTCCAAATATATTAAAGAGGATGAATGAACTAACATTGGTGGGTAAGGTTTGGCAAGATAGAGGAGTTGGAATTCTTTCTGGTGCTCTAGATGCTCAACTCAGAGGCTTAATCATTGCAAAGCTATGCAATGATAATGGATTAAATGATATGATATTGATGTGTGATGAAATTTTTTATAGAGATCAATACAAAGACTGGCTTCCATACTACATTAAACTGAAGGAACAATTACCATCCATTCAACCCCTCTACAATGTATGATAATAAGAGAAATCTATACTTTATAGGTCTATCTTTGTTGTTTATGGGAAGCAAAGCGAAAAAAGTATATTCGCAATTCAAAGGAGTTTTCAGCCTTACACACTTTTTGGGTTATTACCCATCAGGTGCATACTTAGGATAAATAAGAGCAGGGCTAGAATCAAAGTACTTATACTGATGATGGACCAAATCCGATTTCTTAACGATGATGTCTTACGAAATTCTATGAAGTATTTTAGATACCTATCTTTCCTCCATAGGGTAAAGTAGTTAATCGGTAAAGTCACGATGGCGGTAATGACTATGAAGGTTGCTCTACTTAGCTTTGCTGGTGATGCACTCGGTATTAGTAAGGTGGTGAAGTTTGCAATGGTCCATAGGATAAGTGTCGTGAATGCCAGCATGCTTGTATCAGAAAGGAGCACTATGGTACTGATCTTTTCATTTGTCAGACTTCTTACTACCTCCTTATTTACTCTCATGTATTTCTCTTTATTGATCATGCCCAATCTGTACGGAATGCGAATGAGGATCATCCCAAATATTCTATAGTATAAAATCTGGGTCCAACGATTGTAGTAGTAATGACCGTAATACAATCTATTCCATATATATATTATCTTTTTTATGTCCCTATAGTGTGTGTATGCAACCACAAATGTACCTATTTCCCGCTTCCCATAAGCTATAGATAAGGACCTCCAGGGGAGGCACGGGGGGACCTAATCGGACGAGTCGGACAGGTCGGACAGGTCAGACGAGTCAGACGCCCTCCACTTGAGGCTGTTGCACGGAGTGCATAATGAATAGCCTCTTCACTAATCACCAACAAATAAAAGGCTTTGAAGGACCTCTGCGAGGTCCTTACTCATAGACACCTTGCTAAAGACCTTTCTAATGCGTAACCCCTGTCGTACGAAACGTTGGGGCAAGTGGTTCCGTGCTTTTTTGGTAGATTTGTATGAATATAAATCAAACATCCAAAATAGATATCATGAGACGTAGCGTAACGATCCAATGGATGCTCGCACTTATACCACTACTAGCGAGCTTAAGTATCAGTGCCGTAGCACAAACCACCAAGAGCCCGTGGAGCATCGAAGAGGCCACCCCTGGCTCCATTCAGTATGCCCAGCTGATGCCGGAGAGCACCCAGTCCCTCAATATGGTCAATGAAGGGCTCCTTGTGCTTCAGGAAGATGGTTTGTATGCCGAGGGCATCCAAGGGCGACAACTGATTGCCAGCCGAGAGAGCCTTGGCCTTACTCCCTACTACATGCACTTCAAAGGCGACCTCCTCTGTGCCAATGTAGGAGGCGATTGGGTGCTTTGGGATTATAAAAAGCAACAAGAAGTCTATCGCTATAGCTTTGATCGGAAGCGTTGGACCCACTTCACACCCACTGCACAAGGGCATTATGCCCTTCTTTCCGATGGGCAGAACATTGCCGTTGTCACCCCTGGGCAAGAGCCCAAGCTGCTCACCACCGATGGCTCCTTTGATATCGCTTACGGTGTCTCCGTGCACCGCAATGAGTTCGGTATTGATGGCGGACTCTTCCCCTCACCCGATGGCCGATACTTCGCCTTTTATCGCAATGATCAGAGCGATGTAGAGTCCTACCCCATTGTCCAGATCAATCCACAGATTGCCCAGTACCAACCCATCAAATATCCAATGGCAGGTCGCAAGAGCGAAAAAGTGACCATTGGCATTTACGACAGCCAGAAGGGAACCATCCAGTACCTACAGACGGGTGCTCCCACCGACCGCTTCTTTACTAATCTCGCTTGGACTCCCGATAGCAAGAGCCTTGTGATTGACGAAGTAGAGCGTAGCCAGGCAGAGACTAACCTCCGGGAGTACAACGTTGCTACAGGTCGATTGGTCCGTACCCTCCTTAAGGAGACCCATCCCAAGTACATTGAGCCTTCTACTCCTATTCGCTTCTTGCAAGATGGCCGTTTTGTGCGGCTCAGTCGTGTCCGTGGCTACAATCATCTCTACTTATATAGCAGAGAGGGGCACTTGCTCACCCAGCTCACAGATGGAGCATGGGAGGTGAAGGAGCTGATGGGCATTGATGAGGCCAGCGGTTACATCTACTTCACCTCCAATAAAGATTACCCCATTGGTCAAGACCTCTACAGAGTCTCCCTCAAGCGTCCTCGCGTAGAGCGTATCACCGAGGGCAATGGCACCCATTACGTTTGGCTCTCTCCCGACTTTAGCCTCGCCTACGATCGCTTTTCCAATCTGGATACCCCATCAGTGGAGCAACTGATCTCACTAAAAGGGAAGCGACAAGTGCGTGAGCTACTGCGTGCCGAGGATCCTCTAGCTAATAAATACCGTCCTACTGTAGAGCTTGGTAGCCTCAAAACAGCTGAGGGCGACGACCTCTACTACAAGCTGACCCACCCCGCAGAGTTGGAGCCTGGTCGTAAATACCCAGTGGTCCTTTACGTCTATGGCGGTCCTCATTCTCAGCTCGTTACAGATAGTTGGCGGTCACTTCATATGGGGTGGGACACCTATATGGCACAAGAGGGCTACATTGTCTTTACCCTAGATAATCGTGGTACCTCCAATCGTGGTATGGACTTTGAGACCATCACCCACCGACAGCTAGGAAAGGTAGAGATGGCCGATCAGATGCTCGGCATCGACTACCTTCGCAGCCTTCCCTATGTGGATGCCGATCGCATCGGCGTCTATGGTTGGAGCTTTGGCGGATTTATGGCGACCAACCTGATGCTCAGCCACCCAGAGACCTTCAAGGTAGGGGTCGCTGGAGGTCCAGTGATGAATTGGGCCTACTACGAGGTGATGTATGGTGAGCGCTATATGGATACTCCTGCCGAGAATCCTCAAGGCTACCAAGAGAGCAACCTCATTGAGCGTGCTGGAGATCTCAAGGGTCGCCTACTGCTCATCCACGGAGGGGTGGACCCCGTTGTCCTTTGGCAGCACTCCCAGTTATTCCTTCAGGCGAGTGTCAAGGCTGGCACCCTTCCTGATTACATGGTTTATCCGATGGATGAGCACAACGTCCGCGGTCAGGACCGTGTGCACCTCCACAAGGTGATTTGTCGTTATTTTGAAGATCATTTGAAGTAAAGCCAAGAGCATAGATATATGAAAGCATTAATTATCGGTAGCGGTGGCCGAGAGCAGGCCCTTGCATGGAAAATAGGGTTGAGCGATATGATCACCCACATTTATATGGCTCCAGGCAATGGCGGTAGCCTACCCAAGTGCCACAATGTGCCTATCGGCATCACGCAGTTTGAAGCCATCGCTCAGTTGATCAAAGAAAAAGAGATCGAGTTGGTGATTGTCGGTCCCGAGGTGCCTTTGGTAGAGGGAATCGTTGATTTCCTACAGGCTGATCCCCAGCTGAGCCACCTCCATATTGTCGGTCCTACCAAGGCCGGTGCCGAATTGGAGGGGAGCAAAGAGTTTGCCAAAGCCTTTATGCTTCGCCATGGTATCCCTACTGCCAAGTACCGCTCCTTTACTAGTGAGACCCTTGAGGAGGGGCTTCGCTATCTGAGGGGAGAAGAGCGACCCCCTTACGTGCTGAAGGCCGATGGCTTGGCTGCCGGCAAAGGAGTGGTCATTCCTGAGACCCTAGAGGAGGCTGAGGCCGAGATGAAAGAGATGCTAGGGGGTAAGTTTGGTTCCGCCGGTGCCACCGTTGTGGTGGAGAGTCACCTCTCTGGCATCGAGTGCTCCGTTTTTGTCCTCACCGATGGCCGAGATTATATGCTTCTCCCTACCGCCAAGGATTACAAACGTATTGGCGAGGGCGATACCGGGCTCAATACGGGTGGTATGGGGGCGGTATCTCCCGTTCCCTTTGTGGATGATGCCTTTATCCAAAAGGTGGAAGAGCGCATTATCCGCCCCACTATCCAAGGGCTCCACTCCGAAGGAATTGACTACCGTGGCTTCATCTTCTTCGGACTGATGAACGTTGCTGGCGACCCCTACGTGATTGAGTACAATTGTCGCATGGGCGATCCCGAAACCGAGGCGGTGATGCTACGCATCAAGGGCGATCTCGTCGGCTCTATGCTGGCACTCAAAGAGCAGGTGCTGGGACAGATGGAGCCCCTCCTAGAGTTTGATCAAGTGGCCACCACGGTCGTCACCGTCTCCAAAGGCTATCCCGAAGCGTATCAAAAAGGCTACCCTATCACAGGGCTAGAGGGTGAGGCTACTCCTGACCTACAGATATTTCACATGGGTACAGCCTCCCAAGAAGAGGGGGTGGTCACCTCTGGTGGTCGTGTGCTTGCCATCTCCTCTATGGGCGATACCATTCAGGAGGCCCTTGATAAAGCCTACCATCGTCTGCAAGGTGTGCACTACGAAGGCATCACCTACCGCCACGACATTGGGCAGGATCTATTGAAGCTGTGATTCTTCTTTCCACTCCATGTTCCCTAAGCCCTCCATCGTCAGCCAGTTACTACCACAGCTAGATACGTGGTGGGGCCTACTCGTCTCCTCTCCTTGGTTCATTGCTGCTCTGCTGATCTTTGTTGTGCTATCGGCAAAGCGACATGGAGAGTTGGCGTATGGCTCTACCCGCTCCTCGCTGGTGGGGTGGTTGCTGATGACCCTCTACTTTGCTGCACACCTCCTACTTCCCACTGCACAAGTTAGTTTGGGGCTACTTGGATTGGTCCTTATCATTATGCTGAGCGACGGCATTGTCTCCTCACTTAGGCATAGCCGCTCCCCCTTTTTTGTGCACAACCTTGGAGTACTGTTGGGGTGTTTATTGATTATCCACCCCGCCAGTATCCTCCTCTATCCCTTTATCTTGGCCAAGCTGAGAGGAATTAAGAGCCTTTCAGGACGCCATGTTACCGCCCTCCTTATCGGTACCATCTCCATCCTGCTACTCGCCCTCATGCTCTTTGCCCCAAGAAGTTGGGAGGGAGTAGCTAGCTTCCTACAGGCCGGTATTGCTCCGATCACCCAGATCCAGCTAGCTCCTCTTTCTGAGTGGCCATTGATCCTCTTGGACCTTCTATACCTACTACTCATTACTATTGCCTGTTTTCAGAGCCTTCGGACCAGTGTGGTGAGAGTGCGGTTGGCATTGAACTTTCACGTCCAGTTGGCTTGGATCCTGATGCTTCTTCACCTGCTCTATGGGGCGCAGAGTGGGGGCCCACAATTGTTTATCCTCGGTGCTATCTTCGTCAGTGGTATTATGTCCGTGCACTTTGCTACAGAGCGTGATAGCCGTTGGATTGTCCTTCCTCTCACCCTTTTCACCCTTGCCCTTTGGGCATTCAAAGTGTGGGGCTGACTTCATTAAACACTCTGCTTTTATAGGATGATAGATTTCTTAATTCAGTATGGATACATAGGCGTCTTTTTAGCCGCCTTTTTGGCTGCCACCGTCCTCCCCTTTGGCTCTGAGCCAGTAGTGGTTGGCGTCCTTGCTGCCGGAGCAGAGTATGTACCGGTGCTAGTGGCTGCTACTATTGGCAACTTCCTAGGGGGCATGAGTTGCTACTGGCTCGGCTGGCTCGGCAAGACAGAGTGGATCACCAAGTACCTCAAGATGCCGGAAGAGAAAGTCAATAAGTGGGTTCAGTGGCTCCAGGACAAAGGGTCATGGATGGCGTTTTTCGTTTTTCTCCCTGGCGTGGGCGATTTCTTTGCCGTCGCCCTAGGATTGCTCAAGGCGAGGGTTTGGCCCGTCGCCTTTTGGATGTTCCTTGGTAAATTCCTCCGCTACCTCGTCGTCTTCGGAGCTTTTGATTGGATTGCCGGCCTGCTAGCTGCGTAGGGGATGCCTACTCGGACAGGGGGGTGCTATCTCGGACAGGTCGGACAAGTCGGACAGGTCGGACGGCTCTGGCGAGCACCCATCTATTGCGGCGTCCGACTTGTCTGACCCGTCCGATCTGTCCGACTTGTCCGATAGAGGTACCGCCGTCCCACTAATTATCTCCACAAACCTTGGTAAGTGCTGATTATTTTCTGTAACTTTGTGAAGTGAAGGTAAGAAGATAAATAATCATATTAGTTAGATCATTTTTTGACGACATGGTAAATTACAAAGATTTAGGACTAGTAAACACTCGCGAGATGTTTGCTAAAGCTGTAGATGGTGGCTATGCTATTCCAGCTTTCAACTTCAATAATATGGAGCAGCTGCAGGCCATCATTCAGGCTGCTGTAGAGACCAAGTCTCCAGTGATTCTTCAGGTATCTAAGGGAGCACGTGCTTATGCCAATCAGACCCTTCTTCGCTACATGGCGCAGGGAGCTGTGGAGTATGCCAAGGAGCTCGGTGCTAAGAACCCACAAATCGTTCTTCACCTCGACCACGGTGATAGCTTCGAGACTTGCAAGAGCTGTATTGAGATGGGCTTCTCTAGCGTGATGATCGATGGTAGCTCACTTCCTTACGAAGAGAATATCAAGCTCACTAAGCAGGTGGTAGACTATGCTCACCAGTTTGACGTTACGGTAGAGGGTGAGCTCGGTGTGCTAGCTGGTATTGAGGACGACGTAGAGGCCGAGGAGCACGTTTATACTCAGCCAGCGGAGGTGATCGACTTCGTTACTCGCACAGGTGTAGATTCATTGGCCATCTCTATTGGTACCAGCCACGGAGCCTACAAGTTTACTCCAGAGCAGTGCCACCCAGATGAGAATGGTCATCTCGTGCCACCTCCACTTCGCTTCGATATCCTAGAGGAGATCGAGAAGAAGCTTCCAGGCTTCCCAATCGTTCTTCACGGTTCATCAAGTGTTCCACAAGATCAGGTGGAGATCATCAATACCCACGGCGGTAAGCTCAAGGATGCGGTAGGTATTCCAGAGGAGCAGCTCCGCAAGGCGGCTAGGTCTGCTGTTTGTAAGATTAATATCGACTCTGATGGTCGTCTTGCGATGACTGCTGCTGTGCGCAAAGTCTTCGTTGACCACCCAGAGGAGTTTGACCCACGTAAATACCTCGGTCCAGCACGTGAGAGCCTCAAGAAGCTTTACATGCACAAGATCGAGAAGGTACTTGGTAGCGACGGAAAGGCAGAGTAACCATCCTCTTCCTTATAAATACAAGGGTGTGCAGAAGCTTCTGTGCACCCTTTTTAATTGGATCAGTCGGGAGCATGTTGGGGTAGACCATTCCAATGGTAAAGTTCTAAAATAAAGGGCAATACTATTGCAAATGACTGAAAAACTAACTAACTTTGTAGGAGGTAAGAATTAAGAACCTTATAAAATTAATTGAACTATGATCAAGAAAGATGTATTAAAGAAGATAAATGACCAGATTCAGCTCGAGTACGAGTCTGCATTCATCTACAAGCAGATGTCTATAGATATGGCCATCAAGGGCTGGAATGGTTTCGCTCATTGGTTCGACGCGCAGTACAAAGAGGAGATCGCTCACGCTGAGGAGATGGTCAACTACGTGATTATGCGTGGTGAGACCCCTGTGCTACACGATATTAAGACAGCTGAGTCGAAGTTGGAGGGCGTAGTAGCCTATTTTGAGAAGGCCTACGAGCATGAGTGCTTCGTTTCTAAGTCTATCAACGAGATTGTAGCTGCAGCTCGTAAGGAAAACGACTATGCTACTGAAAACTTCTTCCGTCGCTTTGTTGATGAGCAGGTAGAGGAAGAGGATACCGTTGCTGGTATCGTTGATCGTCTCAAGCTAGCCAATGGTGATGCCGGCTACTTGATGATTGATTGCCAGTTAGCTGGCCGCGAGTAATCACAAAAAGTGAATAGTAAAAGCACCCCGATTGGGGTGCTTTTTTTTTACGCCTAGGGCGGTGGGTGCCTTTCTCGGACAGGTCGGACAAGTCGGACAGGTCGGACAAGTCGGACGCCACGATGGAGCACCCGAAGGGTGCCACTCAGCTAGCCCCCGGTCGAGGCTCGTAGAGCCGAAGACCGGCGGGTTGAGAGGGACCCCAAATACCACGACCCTTGTGGTCGCACCTACATAGGCTTGTGCGACCGCTAGGGTCGATTACATATACCGTATCCTTTTCCCCGCCGGTCGTTCGGGGGCGTTTGCCCCCTCCGACACGGGGGCTAGCTGAATGGCACCCTGTCGGGTGCGGTGGGTGCCTTCCTCAGACAAGTCGGACGCCTCGATGGCTAGGTGGCTCGCTACTTATCTTGGTGGACCGTCCGACTCGTCCGACTTGTCTGATCTGTCCGACTTGTCCGAAAAAGGGACCCCCACCGACTTGTCCGATTAGGTACCCCTTATAAAGGTACCTCCGTCCCTTGCCACTTTGAGAAGAAAGCGATCTGCTGTCGGGCATAGGTGCGCGAATGCTTAGCAATTAGCCGAGTTGCTTCCTCTAGCGAAATATCTCCGTCGAGGTATGGGAAGATCTCTTTGTACCCAATGGTGTTGAGTGCATTATACTCCCGATAGGGCAGGAGTGCTCTTACCTCCTCCACCAGTCCTTTCGCCACCATCTGCTCCACCCGCCGATTGATGCGCTCATACAGCTCCTCACGTGGACGTGTCACCATCCGTAGCTCTACCTCAAACGGAAGTTTTCGTGGCGCCGGTGTCGTATGAAAACTACTGAATGGACGCCCCGTGGTATGGTACACCTCCAAAGCACGGATGATCCGCTTATGGTTATTAGGGTCAATACGAGCCAGATAATCAGGGTCTACCTTCTGCAATTCCTCTCGCAAAGGCACCACCCCTTCCTCATGAAACCGCTCCCAAAGAGCCTCGCGAAGCGTAGGCGAGGGTAGGGGGACCTCATCCATCTCATAGAGGAGGGCTTGCAGATACATCATACTGCCCCCCACCGCTACCACCACTGGATACTTGGTCATTAGCGTGTCCAATAGTGCCAATGCCTCCTCCGCATATTGATAGGCACTATATGGCTCCGTAATCTCTCGGCACTGCACGAAATGATGAGGCACCGCTGTCCTATCCTCCTGAGAGGGGGCATCGGTGCCTATCACCATACCACGATAAATCTGTCGGCTATCTGCCGATACGATCTCTGTATTCAGTGCCTTCGCAAGCTGTAGGGCGTAGGCCGACTTGCCCACCCCCGTTGCACCAATCACAGTGATCAGCTTGCCACGGCTCATTACTCCTCCGACGACTCCTCCCCAGAGATATCAAAGCCCTCGGCATCTAGTTCCGAGAGGTCAAAGCTATCATTGTCAAACTCCTCCAGCTCCTCCCGCTCAGGCGTTGGAATAGGTGCTGCCTTCGGTTTCTTTGGCTCCGCCACCAGTAGCTCCTCCACGTCCGAAGTTTGCTTTGGTGCCTCCCCCTTCCGACGGGTGCATTGAGGCTTATCTTGCTGTTCTCCAAGGATCACTTCCTTCAGCTCGAGGTAGAAGTAACGGTCCCCGAGTTGATCAAATTGATAGAGTATGCGATCCCCCTTCTCATCGAGGAAGTCATCGAGATAGGTATCATCCATCAGATAATACTCATCATCGGTGGCGTGCAACCCCATATCCATCAGCAGGATCTCCTTTTTTGGACGCCACTGCTTATCCGTGGTAAAGAAACTTGTGATCTGGTCATCACTGTAGCCTACCGACTCCAAGATCGCTCGGTGCAATTCCAAAAATGTGGCGGTGCCATCAATACGGATCTCCCTCAAGAAGCCCGGTACCTCATCACTCACCATCACAAAACGATATATCATACGCTATATTGATAGTCTATAAAAGTTGATTTTACCCCACCTTAATCCAGAGAGCTTCCTCGCACAATGCCACGAGCCGACTTCTCAATAAAGTCGAGGATGATTTTCTTCTCAGGCAGATCATCATACTCCTCCTTGATCACCTGAATCGCTTCCGTGTTATTCAGCCCACGATTGTACAGCGTCCGATAGATGTCATTGATCAGGTAGATCTGCTCCTTAGTGTACTGGCGACGTCTCAGTCCTACGATGTTGATGCCACAATAGATAGCCGGCTCACGCCCGATCAGAGTGTAGGGCGGGATATCCTTCGTGATGCGTGTACCCCCTTGGAGCATCGTATGGCAACCGATGTGTACAAATTGATGCACCAGAGTACCCCCACCGAGTATCGCCTGCTCATCAATCACCACCTCGCCAGCTATTTGGCAGGCATTGCCAATGATCACCTTATCGCCCACCTCACAGTCGTGAGCCACATGGGCATAAGCCATGATCAATACATCGCACCCCACCTTGGTAAAACCCTTGGAGGCGGTACCGCGGCTGATCGTAGCATACTCGCGGATCGTGGTGCGATCCCCTACAATCGCCACACTCTCCTCCCCCTTAAACTTCAGATCCTGAGGCTCGCCACCCACCACAGCATAGGGGTGAATGGTACACTCCCTACCGATGCGTGCTCCGTTACGCAAAATAGCACCACTCAGTAGTTTAGTTCCTTCGCCCACCTCTACATCATCCTCGATGACGGCAAATGGTCCTACTTCCACGCCTGCTCCCAGCTTTGCCTTGGGGCTAACAATGGCAAGCGGGTGTATCTTGGTCGTCTCTACCGACGAATTAGTCTGTTCGTTCATATTTTACTGATCCTTACTCTCTGTATTTCGGACAACTTTCGCCATAAACTCTGCTTCACAAGCGAGTTGCTCGCCAATGAATATCATCCCCCTCATATTGGCAATGCCACGGCGGACAGGCCCTATCAAAGCTACCTTCACCACCATCGTATCCCCCGGCACCACCTTTTGCCTAAACTTCGCATGGTCAATTGTTAGGAAATAGGTCGAGTAGTCCTCAGGGTTCTCCATCTGATTTAGGATCAAAAGCCCC
The DNA here is from genome assembly GCF_022845615.1 of Porphyromonas somerae. Classification (NCBI taxonomy): domain Bacteria; kingdom Pseudomonadati; phylum Bacteroidota; class Bacteroidia; order Bacteroidales; family Porphyromonadaceae; genus Porphyromonas; species Porphyromonas somerae. The sequence goes on from NZ_AP025559.1 coordinate 2,654,280, forward strand.
CCAATCTGTGCCATACACTCCACCTGTAGTACCCCTGGCATCACCGCCTCATCGGGGAAATGACCCACGAAATAAGGCTCATTATTTGTCACACACTTCACCCCCACAATATGCTCAGGTCCAATCTCTATCACCTTATCCACCAGTAGCATTGGGTAGCGATGCGGAAGCAGCCCTTTAATCTCTTGGATATTCAGGAGCGGTGCCTCATTAGGGTCATAGGTAGGAGCTTGTGTTTGATTGAGGCGAATATCCTTACGGATCATCTTCGCCAAACTGGTGTTGATTGAGTGCCCCGGGCAGGTAGCGATCACACGCCCTTGGATCCGTCGGCCAATCAGTGCCAAGTCCCCTATCAGGTCAAGGAGCTTGTGGCGTGCTGGCTCATTGGGATACTGCAGAGGCTTATGATTGATATAGCCCAGTTGGTCTGCAGGGATAGAGGTCGTCCCCACCGTTTTTGCCAGCTTATCCATCTTCTCTTGCGGAATCTCCTGGTCGTAGATCACAATCGCATTGTCGAGGTCGCCCCCCTTGATCAGGTTATTATCCAGAAGAGCCTCTATCTCTCGCACAAATACAAAGGTACGGGCAGGGGCGATCTCCTCAGGATAGGTGGTAAGGTCGTCCAGACAGGCAAATTGATTGGAGAGCACCTTCGAATCAAAAGCGATCAGCACATGGAGGCCAAAGGAATTGTCGGGGAGAAGGGTCAGCTTTGAGATGCCATTTTCACCCTTCACCTCTATCTTACGCTTCACCACATAGACCTCCCTAACTGCTGCTTGCTCTACCACCCCCACCTTTTTTATCTGGTGGATATACTCTATCGCACTTCCATCAAAGATAGGGATCTCAGGGGCATTCACCTCGATTAAGCAGTTATCCACTCCCATAGCATAGAGAGCCGACATTGCATGCTCCACCGTGCTCACCTGTAGCTTTTTATTGGAGAGCACCGTGCCACGCTCCGTCATCGTTACATACTCAGCCAATGCCGGTATGGTAGGTCGTTCCGGAAGGTCCACCCTACAGATCTTGATGCCGTGCCCCTCATTAGCTGGGTTGAAGCGCACCTTGATATTTAGTCCTGTGTGTAGCCCCTTTCCCTCTAGTTCAAAGGCGGCACCTAGGGTATGTTGCTTCTGCGTAGTGCCACCCGAGTTGTTCTTATTTGCCATGATGCTCTGCTTTCAATTGATTCAGCTCCTCCTTCAGCTGCTCTATTTCGCTTTTCAACTGATAGAGTTCGCGGTCCATCTCTGGAAGTTGGACAAACTTTGCCGAGGCTTTCATCGCCTTTATATGTGGCTGTGCGGGGTAGCCAAACCATACGGTATTAGGCTCCTTGATATCACTTAGTACCCCTGTCTTGGCAGCGAAAGTAACGTGCGGTGCCGTCTTCAAGTGCCCTGCAATACCCACCTGACCAGCCAGTACATTCCACGCACCGATAGTGGTCGAACCTGCTATCCCGCTCTGTGCTGCGATGGCGGTGTGCTCCTCTACTTCGCAGTTGTGTGCAATCTGCACCAGGTTGTCGATCTTCGCTCCCTTACGAATCACAGTGGCATCCATCACAGCTCTATCAATGCAGGCATTGGCACCGATCTCCACATCATCCTCCAGTACCACCCGACCCGTCTGTGGAATCTTGTGGTAGCCGTCGGCATCAGGGGCAAAGCCAAAGCCATCCCCACCGATCACCGCTCCCGAGTGGATTACGCAACGGCGTCCCACCTCTGTATGGTCGCAGATCACCGCCATGCTATAGAGACGGCTCTCCTCACCGATGGTTACTCTGCCCCCCACAAATACATTGGGCCAAATCCTCACCCCATCTCCAATCACCGAGTCGCGACCAATATAGGAGAAGGGACCAATATAAACCCCCTCACCAATCACCGCTGTCGGATCCACATAGGCAAGAGAGGAGATCCCCATTGGCTTCTCCTCCGCCTCATTGCGTAGTTTTAGTAGCTCGGCAAGAGCGGTATAGGCATTGGGGACCTTGATGAGCGTGGTCGTCACCTCTTGCGAAGGCTCAAAATCGTGATTCACCAGTACAGCGCTGCTTTTTGTGCTGTAGAGGTAGCTCTCATACTGCATATTAGAGAGGAAAGAGAGAGCCCCCTCTCGCCCCTTCTCAATACTACTAAAGTCGGTGAGCACCACATCAGGGTTGCCCACCACCTCACCACCTAAGTGGTCTGCGATCTCTTTTGCTGTAAACTTCATTTTAATCTCTTATATACCTGCGTAGGTACGTAGGTAGTCACTCATCTCAGACTGTAGCTCGGCCGCTTTCGCTCCTGCCACCTCTGCAAAGTCCGCTTCAGAACTAGCGTAGATGATGCCACGCGAACTATTGACGAGTAGCCCACACTCACGGGTCATCCCATACTGAGCCACCTCACGAAGCGATCCCCCTTGTGCTCCAACCCCTGGCACCAAAAGGAAGTGGTCGGGTACAATCGTGCGGATATGCTTTAGGTGTGTCGCCTGAGTGGCCCCTACCACGTACATCATGTTAGAGGGCGTACCCCATTGGAGCGAAGTGCGGAGCACCTGCTCATAGAGTCGCTCCCCATTGGAGAGTTGTAGTTGCTGAAAATCAGCCGACCCCTTGTTGCTGGTCAGCGCAAGGAGTACCACCCACTTACCAGAATAGCCCATAAATGGGGCAATGCTATCCTCCCCCATATAGGGAGCCACCGTGATGGCATCTACCGCCATCTCCTCAAAGGCAGCTCGGGCATAAAGCCCCGAAGTATTGCCGATATCTCCCCGCTTGGCATCTAGGATTACTAGGCACTCAGGGTGCTCCTGCTGTAAGTAGCTAACCGTCTGCTCCAGTACCGCCACCCCTCGGCTACCCATCGCCTCATAAAAGGCCGCATTAGGTTTGTACGCCACGGCATAGGCCGCTGTGGCATCAATGATGGCTTTATTAAAGGCGAGAAGCCCCTCCTCATTTTGAGGAAGGCAGGCAGGCAACTTGCGTAGGTCACTATCTAGTCCTACGCAGAGGAAGCTCCGCTTCCTCTCTATCTCTTGTATAAGCTCCGCTCTATCCATAAGCGTTGGTTAAAAAGGTAACTGACCGAATGTTCCTGCAAATATCGTTAAATTTATCAAAATGCCCGCTATTCGGTCCAAAGCAAGCAAGCTGGCTGGTCGATAGCGATGCTGAGGTCTTTCTGCGCTCGCAATAGACCACTCTCCCTATCACAGCTGTAAAACTCTACCTTATTGGCTTTTTGGCACGCCACTGCGAGCCATCGACCAGAAGGGTTAAAGGCAAGGTCCATAGGTTGCTGACCTACACTCTGTGTCCCAGCCTTGGTTAGCTGCCCCATCAACTTATTTACCTTGAATATCGTCACTCGGCTCTCACGTCCCCACTCCGATACATAGAGGTAACGCCCATCTGGGCTGAGACATAGTTGACCTCCACGGCTTTGGGGGTCACCACTTAGCGAAAATCGCTCTACCTCAGTGAGTTTGCCCCGATGATGCTTATATAGGATCACCTCTGGGTTTTGCTCCGTGAGTAGGTATAGAAATTTACCCGACGAGTCCATAGCGATGCTCTTTGGGCGACTTCCCTTGGGTAGGTCGGTCGTCTCTACATCAATGGTGAGTGGTGGGTTCTTGCTACTGACATTGAAGTGATACACTTTGTCCTGCCCCGCATCCACCACAAAGAGCTCGTTGCCGTTGGGCGAAAAGCAGAGGTCGCTAGGGTGCGACTCTCCCTCTTGACCCAGTAGAATATGCCAATCGGGCTGACCAAGTAGTCCCGCCTCATCGGCAAAAAATAGGGTGATAGAGCCCGCATCATAATTAGCAGAGACCACCTTGCCACGGCCATCTGTCGCCACCGACCGTGGAGAGCCACCCAAGGTAAAGGAGCTATTGATCGCCGTGAGACGACCACTCACCCCATCAAGTTGTAGCGAGCTCACCATCGCCTCCGACGATTGCTCATTGGCGGTATAAATAATTCCCCGTTCCCTATCGAGTGCCAGACTGGTAGGATTGGGGGTGATGAGTGTGCTGCGATGCTTCACATTGAGGGTGCGTGGGTCAAAGCTAAATGAGTAGAGCCCCTCCGACCTATTTTGAGTATAGGTGCCGACCAGAAGGGTCTGTTTTTTAGCTGGCTCATGACCATAGCTGTCTGCTTCCTTGGACTGCGGTGAAAGCAAGCCACAAGAGCTGACTCCCATAGCAAGCAGTAGTGCAATAGTCCCTAGGAATAGATGAGTTGGGCGGTATAACTTATTATCCATTATTATCTGATTCTACTCCAAATTTCTCTAACTAAGTGCAAGATAACCATTTCCGATTAACTCTCCAAGAAGTTAGAGGTTTTTAGCCTTTGAAAGGTACCTTATCGGACAAGTCGGACGAGTCGGACAGATCGGACGGGTCGGACGGCCCAATAGATAGGTGATAGAAAGTGCCACGAGGTGTGGCGATGGTGTGGTGTGGTGGTGCGGTGGTGTGGCGGTGTGGTGTGGTGGTGGTGCGGTGTGGTGGTGTGGTGTGCAGGTGTGGTGGTGCGGTGTTGTGGTGTGGCGGTGTGGTGTGGTGGTGTGGCGGTGTGGTGTGGTGGTGTGGCGGTGCGGTGTGGTGGTGTGGCGGTGCGGTGTGGTGTGGCGGTGTGGTGTGGTGGTGCGGTGTGGCGGTGCGGTGTGGTGGTGCGGTGTGTGGTGTGGCGGTGTGGTGGTGTGGTGGTGCGGTGTGTGGTGCAGGTGCGGTGTGGTGTGGTGGTGTGGTGGTGCGGTGGTGTGGTGGTGCGGTGTGTGTGGTGGTGCGGTGGTGTGGCGGTGTGGTGTGGTGGTGTGGCGGTGTGGTGTGGCGATGGTGCGGTGTGGTGGTGTGGTGTGCAGGTACGGTGGTTGTCTTGTCCTAGAAAAAGTTGACTCATAGATAGATTTTTATGAGTAAGTTTGTAAAAAGGAGTCAACTCCAGAAGATTTATTTTGACCGAGTTATTCACCTCTATTTTGAGGAAAACTTAGGTTATACCCAGATTTCACACCTTGTCCCTATTGGAAGGACTACGATCCTGGAGTGGGTTCATAGGTACCTAGATTCTGGGTTAGACGAAGTTATAGAGATGAAGGCGAAGAAAAAGAAGAAACAAGAAGAGCACCGCGGATATCGCAGGTATTATTATTCGGATGTGGCGTCAGGCGGGGCGTCAGGCGGGGCGCCTGAGAAAAGCTCAGTTGATTTAGAAAGAAGGGTTCAAGAGCTTGAAAAACAGCTTTTTAGGCAGACTGTTTTGACAGATGCATTGAATGAATTAATCAATGTGGCAGAAGAGAATTTCCGCATCCAAATAAGAAAAAAAGCTGGCACCAAACGGTAGATCGCTTGCACGCACAGGATCTGAAGAAATATACAATACAGCTCCTTTGCGACCTGTTTGGTGTAAGTAAGCAAGCCTATTACAAGCGAAAAAAGTCAAAACTTCATGCCAATATGGCACTTGAAGAGATGGCTGTTGAGTACGTTCTTGAGACCCGAGAGAAAGCCCCTGGCATGGGCGGTAAGAAGCTGTGGCATATGTATAAGCGAGAGTTTAAGGAGGGGACTCCACTAGGGAGAGACCGTTTTCTTGACACTCTAGACAAGCACGGCTTGAAGCTAAGGCAACGTAAAAGAAAGCCGAGAACCACCAACTCCAATCACGGTTTTAAGCTCTATGGTAACCTCGTAAAAGATATGATACCAGAAAGAGCTAATCAGGTATGGGTGAGCGACATAACGTATATCCCCATCCATTATGACGGAGTACATCATAAGTTTAGCTACCTATCCGTGATCTTAGACTCATACTCAAAAGAAATTGTCGGGTGGAGCCTAGGCGATAGCCTAGACACTAAGTACCCTATTGAAGCTCTAAATCAGGCACTTAAGAAACTTAAATCGAATGGTAAAGCTAACGATAAGCTCATTCATCACTCAGACAGAGGCTGCCAGTATGCCAGCCACCAGTATGTGGATATTCTTAAAAAGAATGACATAGATATAAGTATGACAGAAACCCCAGATCCCAAAGATAATGCACAAGCAGAGAGGATCAATAACACTATAAAGAATGAGCTCTTAAAAGGCAAACGTTTTAAAACCATCAAAGAGGCAAAGGCTGAATTAACCTCAGTCATAGAGTTTTACAACACAAAAAGGCCTCACATGAGTCTCGACTATATGACACCTGTTGAAGCCTCAAAGTGCAAAGGGAAAATCCCCAAGAGGTGGAAAAGCTATAGAGAGGAGTACCTTGAAAATCAAAAAATAGGATAGGTGCCCAAGTTTTGGTACCTTTAGTCCTGTGAGGGGTTTCCTTACGGGCTACGCCCTCCAGTCAACCCCTCACAGGACTAAAGGCTAGAAAGTCAACATAAAGCAGGATTAATAACAACGTAACATTAACCGAGTCAACCTTTTTCAGGAAACCACAGGTTGCCGATCTAGTGCGGCGTCCGACTTGTCCGACTCGTCCGACCTGTCCGACTTGTCCGATACAGCCACCCCCGCTAGCCACCCCCGCCGAGCCACCCCCGCCATGCCACCCTAGCTACTTATCGTAGGCGGAGGATATCGCCCTCCATTGGGAGGTACTCGGGCGTGAGGTTATTGAGCTGGTAGAGCGATTTCAGCTGGATGCCATAGGTCTGGGCGATACGGTGTATCGACTCACCCACCTGTATGCGGTGCTCAAAGTGGGGTGGGGTAGCCCGTTTGTGTTTTGGCTCCAGGTAGATGATATCCCCCTTCTCAAGCGGGTATCCTGCTGGGAGGTCGTTGTACTCCGTTAGCTTTCGTTCCGACATACCCAAGTCGCGAGCAATTGCACTGAGCGAATCATCTTCTCCTGCTAATATATATAGGAGTCCATAGCTAAAGTAGCCCACCCGTTCGCCTGCCGGTGTCGTGGGTAGCTCAGGTCGTGGCTTCTTCTGTGCTTCCCTCTTTGGGGTGCTCTTCTGTGCATATTGGTAGCGACGAGAGGTGTTGCCCTCATCGATGAGGTAGAGCTGGTAATCCTCAATGATTTTGATCAGCTTATTGGCATATCCTCGGTCCGTGGCGTAGCCCGCATGTTGCAGACCTCTAGCCCACCCCTTGTAGTCCGTGGGGTCGAGTCGCTGTAGGGAGCGGTAACGGGGTTGTTGGAGAAACTGCCCATGATCTTTAAAGGAGTCCTCCACACGGTCGTAGGCACGAAAACATTCATTCGGGCGGTCGTCATTGTGAAATGTACGACTACCTCGCCACGACCTATGGCACTTGATGCCAAAGTGGTTATTGGCACCCGTGGCGAGACGACTTTGCCCTGCGCCACTCTCTAGCAGTCCTTGGGCGAGTGTGATACTAGCGGGGACACCATAGCTCTTTTGGTTTTCCAATGCAATACCAGCATATTGCTCAATATAGCGGTTGTAGGCATTATTGCCCTGCACCTTTGGGAGCGTCACTTGCGTGGTCTTGCTCGTGCCACAACTCGCCAGCAGTAGAGCAAAGCATGCCAGTAGTGAAGCAAGTTGTGTCGATCTACTCATGGCGAACCAGTTTGATCGTTTCTCCCTCCAGCTCCGTAATCGGCAGCACCTCCATCGCATCTATCGTGAGGCAGAAGTCGAGTGCCCCCTCCTTTCCCGCCTTCACCATGCGTGGGTAGTGGTTACTCTCCTTGATGTACTCCGTCAGCGACCCTTTGTGTTCCTGCCATAGCTCCACCATCATCTGCGACACATCGGTCACCACCTCGTGGCTCTCCGAGAGGGCGTCGCAAAGGGCTGCGGCAAAGAGGGTATCCTCCTTTGAGGGGCGTCCTTGCCACCCGGCACAGATCGCCAGCACATCCTGCCCTTGGCAAAAGCGGGCCACGGCAGAGAGGTTCACAAACGTCCCCACCACCACACGATACCCCTCGGCAATCGCCGCCTTGATGGTGCGCGTGCCATTGGTGGTGGTAAAGTAAATCTCCTTGCCCCCGATCGCCTCCTCCGTATACTCCGCAGGGTCATTGCCAAACTGTGCAAAGGGGCACCGCACCACATTTCGTTCCGCCCCCACTAGGTAGCCTTCGGCGGCTCGAGCCTCCGCCTCCTCCACCGTCTCGAGTGGGTAGATCGCCTTGGCTCCGTGCGCCATCGCTGTAGTAATTGTGGTGGAAGCTCTTAGTACATCAATCACCACCGCCACACTTCCTGGCTGGCGGTAGGCTGGAATCAGTTCCGGACTGAGGACAATATCAATCTTATTTTTCACTGCCTATATTATTCCCTATATTATTAATGAGTGTAGCGATCATCTCTTCGTCGCACTCTCTGAATGAATATTCTCCAATCTGAGGTTGGTAGTAGGGCGGAAAGGCAGGCCGGCGGTACTTCGTCAGTCCCTCCTTTTCGCAGGAGAAAGTGCCATGGATCTCCTTCACCTTACTCTTCCGGATCAGTTCCGCCGCATTATCGGGGGTGATGCCAGCACCTGCCATAATAGTGATCCGCTTGCCCGCCTGCTTCACCAGTTGCGCTAGCGTCTCCACCCCCTTAGGTGCCGAGATCTCCCCGCCCGAGGTGAGCACCCTACGGAAGCCGAGCGATTTCGCCGCCTCTAGCGATGCCTGAAGATTCTCAGTGCGGTCGAAGGCACGGTGAAGGGTCACCGGCAGTTTACCACACGCCTTGATCAGAATCTTATTGGTGAGCCAATCCAATTCACCATCCTCCGTGAGCGCTCCTAGTGAAAAGCCAGCCGCTCCCACCATCTTCAGTATCTCAATATCCTGTACCATCACCGCCACCTCACGCGTGGTGTAGACAAAGTCGCCACCACGAGGGCGGATAATCGGAAAGACCGGAATCTTCACCGCTGTTACCACCTCACGAAACATACCCAAGGAGGGGGTGGTACCACCCTCCGGCAGCGATGCACAGAGCTCCAACCGATGAGCCCCGCCCCGCTCCGCTGCGATGGCCGAAGCCACCGAATCCACACATGCCTCAATTGTAATCATACACAAAGCTACAAAAAATATCTGTGGGGGTGCTATGGCGGGGGTGCCTATACGGGGGTGCCTATCTCGGACAAGTCGGACGAGTCGGACAAGTCGGACAAGTCGGACGCCGAGCTAGATGTGGTTGCTGGCTTGGGCCGTCCGACTTGTCCGACTTGTCCGATCTGTCCGACTTGTCCGATAAGGTACCTGCTCTTGTCCGATAAGGTACCTGCTCTTGTCCGATAAGGTACCTCCCCGATAAGCCACCCGCCTCGTCACAAAAGTGGAGATGCAACTAAGCGATCGGCGAGTTGCAACTCGCCATTTGCTGAGTTGCAACAAAGCAAATGCTTAGTTGCAACTCAGTTAAAGACCACTACGGAGCAGATAATAATTTTATATGCGAATAATATTTGCATAGTATGTTATTTGTTGTTATCTTTGCGGAGTGAGTGATCAACAGATTTTTCATAAACATCTCTATATCAATGCTATGAACGAATTGCAGTTTTTCAAAATGACCTCTCCAAAGGGGGTAAGTGACACCGAATTAATCCCTACAAAGTTACCGCCTTTGCCTGAGGAGTTATCCCGAGCCCAGGGGGTGAAGTCCACCGCCTGCCTTTACTTCCCCGACATCACCCCCAAGAGTGCTAGTCGGGCGTTACGGCGAGAGATCGCTGGTTATCCCAAATTGCGTGCCGCCCTAGAGGCGGTCAATTGGAACCCCCGCAAACGGAGCTTCACCACCCTTCAGCAACAGCTGATTGTCCATTATATGGGGCAACCATGAGGGTGGGGCGGGGGTGTCTTTATCGGGAGTGCCTTTGCGGGGGTGCCTTTGCGGGAGTGCCTTTGCGGGAGTGCCTTTGCGGGGGTGCCTTTCTCGGACAGGTCGGACGAGTCGGACGTGTCGGACGAGTCGGATGCCGCACTAGATTGGTGCTAGCTGTGTGTGGTTTCCTGAAAAAGGTTGACTCGGTTAATGTTACGTTGTTATTAATCCTGCTTTATGTTGACTTTCTAGCCTTTAGTCCTGTGAGGGGTTGACTGGAGGGCGTAGCCCGTAAGGAAACCCCTCACAGGACTAAAGGTACCAAAACTTGGGCACCTATCCTATTTTTTGATTTTCAAGGTACTCCTCTCTATAGCTTTTCCACCTCTTGGGGATTTTCCCTTTGCACTTTGAGGCTTCAACAGGTGTCATATAGTCGAGACTCATGTGAGGCCTTTTTGTGTTGTAAAACTCTATGACTGAGGTTAATTCAGCCTTTGCCTCTTTGATGGTTTTAAAACGTTTGCCTTTTAAGAGCTCATTCTTTATAGTGTTATTGATCCTCTCTGCTTGTGCATTATCTTTGGGATCTGGGGTTTCTGTCATACTTATATCTATGTCATTCTTTTTAAGAATATCCACATACTGGTGGCTGGCATACTGGCAGCCTCTGTCTGAGTGATGAATGAGCTTATCGTTAGCTTTACCATTCGATTTAAGTTTCTTAAGTGCCTGATTTAGAGCTTCAATAGGGTACTTAGTGTCTAGGCTATCGCCTAGGCTCCACCCGACAATTTCTTTTGAGTATGAGTCTAAGATCACGGATAGGTAGCTAAACTTATGATGTACTCCGTCATAATGGATGGGGATATACGTTATGTCGCTCACCCATACCTGATTAGCTCTTTCTGGTATCATATCTTTTACGAGGTTACCATAGAGCTTAAAACCGTGATTGGAGTTGGTGGTTCTCGGCTTTCTTTTACGTTGCCTTAGCTTCAAGCCGTGCTTGTCTAGAGTGTCAAGAAAACGGTCTCTCCCTAGTGGAGTCCCCTCCTTAAACTCTCGCTTATACATATGCCACAGCTTCTTACCGCCCATGCCAGGGGCTTTCTCTCGGGTCTCAAGAACGTACTCAACAGCCATCTCTTCAAGTGCCATATTGGCATGAAGTTTTGACTTTTTTCGCTTGTAATAGGCTTGCTTACTTACACCAAACAGGTCGCAAAGGAGCTGTATTGTATATTTCTTCAGATCCTGTGCGTGCAAGCGATCTACCGTTTGGTGCCAGCTTTTTTTCTTATTTGGATGCGGAAATTCTCTTCTGCCACATTGATTAATTCATTCAATGCATCTGTCAAAACAGTCTGCCTAAAAAGCTGTTTTTCAAGCTCTTGAACCCTTCTTTCTAAATCAACTGAGCTTTTCTCAGGCGCCCCGCCTGACGCCCCGCCTGACGCCACATCCGAATAATAATACCTGCGATATCCGCGGTGCTCTTCTTGTTTCTTCTTTTTCTTCGCCTTCATCTCTATAACTTCGTCTAACCCAGAATCTAGGTACCTATGAACCCACTCCAGGATCGTAGTCCTTCCAATAGGGACAAGGTGTGAAATCTGGGTATAACCTAAGTTTTCCTCAAAATAGAGGTGAATAACTCGGTCAAAATAAATCTTCTGGAGTTGACTCCTTTTTACAAACTTACTCATAAAAATCTATCTATGAGTCAACTTTTTCTAGGACAAGACATTCCGCATCCTTCGTACCAGTCTCCTCTTCCGCCTACGTAATATACAAGGGGCTGAGGGTGGTCGTACGGTGATGCTCACCTCCCTCTTCGAAGGGGCTGGTAAGAGCTACGTCTCCTATAACCTCGCCCGCTCTCTCGCCTTCCTAGGCAAGCGGGTAGCATTGGTGGACCTCGACCTACGTAAGGCGAGCCTCTCCCGCCGACTTCAGCTTGCAGGGGCAGGGGTGAGTGACTATATCCTCGACCCCACTTCAGAGCTGTCACCCATGATGGTACAGCCCGATGCCGAGCTGCCCAATCTACAATTCCTCTCCACTGGTGGTGAGGTCTACAATCCTGTAGAGTTGCTGATGGATGAGCGGTTTGACCAACTCATCTCCACCCTACGAGCCGAGTACGACTTTGTGCTCTTCGACTCTGTGCCCTTCGTAGCCGTGGCTGATGCGGCGGTCGTATCAAGAGGTATGGATATGAGCCTCTTCGTGATCCGCTCGGGTGTGACCGATAGGCGGGTACTCCCCGATATCCAGCGCATCTATGATGAGTCGCTCCTCCCCAATATGCACCTGATCCTCAATGGAGCAGAGTTCCGCAAACGTGGCTACGGCTACGGTTATGGCTATGGTTACGGCTATGGCTATGGACAAGGGGCCAGAAAAGGTAAGCTAAAGAAAAGAGGAAAATAACAATAAGAATTAAAATCAGAGAAATTATGAAACAAAACAAGAAGTACGAGGCGCCTACCCTCTCCGTAGAGGAGGTGCGGATCGAAAAGGCCTTCCTAGCCCAAGCTACCGCTAGTGGTAATTTGCCTGATAAGGCTTTGCCAGGCGAGGGTGTAGGCATAGGTGACGATGGAGATTTGGATGATTTGTTTACCTGATGTATCAGCAATTGGGGAGTCTCACATCTATAGGAGATGAACCATTAAGGATGTTATTGAATTTAAATTTTGAAGGAAACAGTTTATGACAAAAAATGTATTCTATACTCTTTTGGGTGCTTCTGTGATGCTCGCAGGTATAACTGCTTGCAATCGAGCATCGGCCCCAAAAGAAGTGCAACATGCTTATGTATCGGCAGGGATCAGTGGTGGTACCACAAGAGCACTATTTGTAGGAGGTACTACACAGGATTCTCCTAGTAAGATCAAATGGGGCAAAGTAGGAGATAAGCTTCCAATGCTTATATACTACCCAGCGACCACTAAAACTGTTGCTATAGAGAGCAACCTAGAGCTTAAGGCTGACTATAAAGGAACCCTCACTGTCCCTTATGAGGAGGCTAACGTTAACAATCATAAGGTACAGTATTTTGCTACCAGTGGCCCCAATGCTGCAGCTTTCAAGGGTGCTTATTTTGACGCTGGAAGTTATACACAAGATAACAAGGTGACCTTAAATACTGCTTTGCCTCATAATGGTACCGTAGATATGACCGACCCTAATGTGGAATGGCCGCTGATATCGAAACCAAATGAGTCAAATCCTTTGGCACTTTGGAGTACCGTTCATACCAAAAGCGGTGGCGGTGTCAATTTTAATCTCTTCGGAAATATGTTCCTCATTCATTTTGAGAATGTGCTAGAGGATGATGGCTATGATGCCAATTCAAACGATACTAATGAAGCATACCTTCCACAGATCGTGATTGAATCCAATGGAATGGCTTTTGCGGGCTCAGAATTTGTGAAAGAGGTTAATTCTAATGAGGTTGGTGGCGCCATCCGTGCTGCGAGAGGAGAATTTAGCTTGAAAAAGCTAAACTTTTCATCAGGTGCTAAGCAACAAGTCCTACCAATTTGGTTTAGACCTTACAGGCCTACAGATGGTAAAGATTTTTATATTACTATTACTTGGAGGGTGTACAACAAGGATTTAGGTAAGTGGGAAGAGAGCGTTCGGAAACTAAGGCCGAATGTTGCTATGAACCCTACCAATGGCACCATCTTCTCGGAAAATGATGGTCGTTACTACCGCTTAAAGGGTGGAGTATCACCAAAAATCGGTGCTGAGTTTGGATCTAACTCATTCTTCATTGTTGAGGCTGAGCTTCCTTCATTTGACTAAGATAGAACTATTTATATTACATAGATAAATAAGAATATAATGGTAACAAGATATTTGAAACTATTTACGGCCACCTTGGTGGCACTCTTCGCCCTCGCTGCTTGTCAGAACGAGCGAACCGTAGACCTATATGGGGAGGGGGGCGACCCTAACGCACTAGATGTCGCTTTCACTATTAAGGACTTTGATGTTGTTAATCTTCGCACACATTTGAATCCAAGAGATGAACACCACATTGAGGACCTTGTTGTTTGGGTATTTGACAGAAAGGGTGAGATCGTAGATGCTCCGATCATTAGCCATGACCCTAAAAAAGATTTCCAATTTGCCGCAGAGACATCCAATACTGACAGCTCTGATACGGGGTCTATACACAATGGAGTGCCATTTGGTGGAACAAAGACAAGAGGTCAGTTGGGTGGTATACTGAGCCTGCAACTGAAGAAGAGCGGGGATAAAGTAACCGTTGTAGCACTTGCCAACTTCGTATCTAACTCTTTTACGCTTGAGGATGCTGTCTCTAAAAAGCCATTTACCTCTGATGCAGATTTTAAGGCAGTCAAGAATATTGAGGAGTTGAAGTCAGTTCGCCTCAATTACAATAAAAGAGGGGACAATAAGACCATGTCAACAGAGCGGTATGAATCCCCTTTGATGTATGCTGCGCAGAATCTGACTCTTGATGATGTTAGGAATGGAAAGGTAAGCATAGAATTGATTCCTTATAGTGCTAAGATTACCGCTAAGGTAAAACCTGGAAAGGGGGTCACCATCAATTCTCTCAGATATCACTTTGAGAATATCCCTACGCGCACTGAGATTTTCAATGCAATTGCAAAAAGTCAAGCTAGTATCAGCGAGATCAAACCACTTCCTTCCTCTACTAACAATATGATTTGGAGCGATCGAAACGATTTGAATGCTTTCATTGCTGAGGGCTATTTGGTACCTAACTATCCTGAACCCAAATCTCGGATTAGCTTAGAGGATATCAAGGCTGCACAAGCGAGGATAAAGGAAGATGGTACTGGCTATACTGCTTTTGACCTACGCCAAAAGCGTGTGAAAGAGGCTGCTACAGGTGGACACGTAGAAAATAAGGAATGGCAGTTTGCTCCTGATGAAGCTACCGCCCTTGTGATTGACGCTGAGCTAACCCTTAAGGATGGCGAAAAAGAACAGCGTGCAATAGTGGCCTATACAGTAGTGTTGGGTGACTTTAGTGGACTTACAAATGAAAGCTGGGTGCAACCCACTGATGCCGAACTGGAGAAGATCAATAACTATCAGATTGAGTCGGCTACTCACTATAAGTATACCATTACTATTAATGGTGTTAATAATATCATCGTGGAGGCAGAATCTTCAGATAAGTTGGATGAGCCTAATCCATCGGCAGAGGGTGTCGTGATTGGTAATAAGCCTACCTTCCAATTGGATAGTCACTATGAGCAGCGTACTTTCCTTCTTACTTCTACCGATTTTGATATCTTTAAGGAGCCTAACACTCGGGAGCTTAAGGATGATGCCAAGTTGCAATTTATGATCCAAACCCCATTTGAGCCACTGAGGCTAATTACCTACAATGCATTGGAGGCGAAAAAAGCTCGTGAGAAAGGGGTGCCAGACTCGAAGTTGGTGGATAACGATTGGATTCGTATTTATGTGCATGACCCAGCAAAGCATAACGATGTATTCGATAATAACAATTTACCAGAGATCCTTTATACTAAAACTGCTGGAGATGTGGCGAATGGTACTCCAGTAGCCGATTTTTGGGAGAAGACCTTGACTGTGGAGCAGTTCTTTGCTTGGTTGCTAGAGAATCCTAAGCCACTATTTGATAAGAAGAACGCCATCTGTATCACTATGTTTATAGATGAGTATTTCTATCAGTGGGATCCAAAGCAGATCAAAAAGGCGGATAGAAATCGTGATAATGCAGATAAGAATCTTTGGAAGAAGTTTTGTAACGCTCCTGACCGTAAATTCTTCCTCTTTACTGGTGACCTACAAGTATCTGCAGACCAGAATAGCCGCTTTACAGAGGGTACTTACCTGTCTGTAACTCAGCACTCAATCAAGACCATTTTTACTGAGACTAAGGAAGGTATTCGTATTTGGGGTGTAGAATCTATTGATGAGCAACCAAATAGGTCATTTACAAAGAATGTCCCTGGCGATCCAGCTTTTTGGTACAACGTATATACCTCTAATGGTTGGTCCAATACTTGGAATCTACTTGCAGGTGATATTAGCATTCCTGGCGGAGGAACGACTGCAGGTACAGAAGGTGGCTGGATCAAAGGCGGTACTAACCTCATTATGAAGCAACGTAAGAATACAGGGAAAGGCAAGCAGGATAATTATTGGTCTGAAATGACTGTTGGGGCAGCTAATGGCGTGGATATGCGTGATGAAGGGAATTATCAGGCTGTTTATTCGCCACTTACCCGAAATAGAGATGTCAATAGAGATGATAAGTTCCAAGCTTCAGAGATGAAGTGGTACATCCCTGCCTCAAGTGAAGTAATGGTCTTAGCGTTAGCCGAAGCATTATTGCCCACATATGCTAAGCTCGATGTGAAGCGTACAGAGAGTAATCGTAAGAATTATCCTAATGCTCCTTTAGTACTTCACTCTTCAACAATGTTTCGAAACAATGCAGTTGCCCAGACATCTTACAACCCAATAGTATTCCTACCTTATGACTTCTGCCATGTGCCACTTCTTGAGGTACTCTACGATGCTTCTTACTATAATGTAGGTCCAGCTAAGTATGGCACGGCTATGAAAGATTTCTATTCCACCACGCGCTTAATTCGTGACCTTGGTGTCGTAGAAGATGATGTTACTTCAATCGGTACTACCTACCATATGCTAGAAGGTGAGCGAACAGAGAACCATAACACTTTCTTGAAGTTTAAGCCAAAGTATGCTGATCCAGGAAGTATAAAGGTGGGTGCTAAAGACAGAACATCAGGGGAATTTTTCAGTGGTAATCTTGTATCAGGTTTGACAAGAAATAGCTTTGTAGATGGTGAGTTGCCAACCCACACTGAAAAGGATGCTTCAATTCGAATCTATAAGAAGGGCTTTAAAGTGGCTGGTAGCTATGCATACATCAATTCAAGTGGTGCTACGGTAGTTGAACGTTATGGATTAAATTATGTTGATCTGAAAGGAAGACTCCTACTCCGTAATAGCCCATGTAGAGGATACTATGAGGAGACCGATAAGTCTGACTTGGGAAAGTGGCGTTTGCCAAATATCCTAGAGCTAGGTTTAATGGGTACTGCGATGCCACGTGACTATTGGTTTAATACACTTGAAGGAGAGAATGGTACTGTTAAGAAGACAGTTTGGTCTGCTACTACACCATCTTTTGCTGCTCCAAGATCAAGGAGTACTTTCCAAAACTTATTCCTATATCTGGACCAGCAGATTTTCTGGACAATGAACTTCAAGGAGAATAACTTTGGAGAACCTGCTTCAAAAAGTACATGGAAGGGCTATGTGCGTTGCGTACGAGATATTGAATAATCAATTTAGAATCAAGATAGTATATGAATATTAGACAATTCATTTCAGTCCTCGGACTCTCAGCAGTGGCCTTTATTGGGGCCGCTGCTCAGAGCGAGGTGGTGAGCGAGTTCGCCACCGACTCCACCAAGGTGGTGACTTACAATGATGATAAGTACAAGGTGGAGACCAATCGCTTTGGCGATAACTGGTTCATCACCCTACAGGGTGGTGCTCAGATGCTCTTTGGTGACCACAATAAGCAGATGGACTTCAAGGATCGCCTCACCCCTGCTGCAACGGTGGCATTTGGTAAGTGGTTTACCCCAACCATCGCTGTACGTGCCCGCTTTACTGGCTGGGAGCTCAAGGGTGTCTCTGGCTGGACCGACCACAAGGCTACTGAGCACCCTAACGTCAACTGGCGTAACTATCAGGGTTTTATTGTGGGTGCTAAGCAGACTCAAATCAAGGGTCACGACGACTATATCTCTGGTGAGGTGAATGAGGCAGCTACCAAGCGAGTAGGCTATGATATGTACAACACCAAGATGCAGTACCTCAATAGCTCTGTAGATGTGATGTTTGACGTGGTGAACCTCTTCGGTGGCTACAAGGAGGATCGTGTGTTTCATCTGATACCTTACATCGGTATTGGTTGGGCTCACACCTTCAATAATCCTGTAGTGATGAAGAATGGTAAGATGACCTACCGCGACAAGAGCAATGAGGCCTCTATCAATGGTGGTCTGATCGCTGCCTGCCGTCTTTCTGATGCCCTTTGGCTACACCTCTCTGCCGACGCTTTCTATGCCAATGACCGCTTTGATGGTCAGATCGGTGGTCGCTGGGGCGAGGGTATCCTACAGGCTCAATTGGGTCTGACCTACAATATCCCTGGCCGTGGCTGGAACCGTAGCCACACCACTGTAGTGACCTACAATGAGGAGCTACTCAACACCCTTCGTAACCGTGTCAACGAGCTACAGCGTGCTAATCAGGCACTCCGTGATGAGCTAGCTAGTCAAGCTGTCGTAGAGGAGGCTAAGGAGACGATCATCGCTGGTCCACTACTGGTGACCTTCGTGATCGATAAGTGGGACCTCTCTAATAAGGATAAGGTGAACCTAGGCTACCTAGCTGAGGCAATGCGTCGTGAGCCAAATGCGAAGTTTGTGATCGCTGGTTATGCCGACCGTGGTACCGGTTCATCGAAGCGCAATCAGTTCCTCAGCGAGCAGCGCTCTAAGGTGGTGATCGACTTCCTTGTTAACGAGCAAGGCATCAGCCGTGACCGCTTGATCCGCGAGTCCAACGGTGGCGTAGAGAATATGTTCTACGACGACCCACGTTGCAGCCGTGCTGTGATCTCCCGTGTGGCTAAGTAACTAGCCCCCCCCATATAAATAAGTGGCCCTCGGTACCGCATTCGCGGTGCCGAGGGCCACTGCTATGTGGGGGGTGGCTATCGGGGGTACCTTTCGGGGGTGCCTTTATCGGACAAGTCGGACGAGTCGGACAGGTCGGACAAGTCGGACGCCGCACTAGATGGGTGCTCGCTGTGGTAGCTAGCTGTGGTAGCTGGTGTGGTAGCTAGCTGATGTGGCTGGCGTGGTAGCTAGCTGTGGTGGCTCGCTGTGGTAGCTCGCTGTGGTAGCTGGCTGATGTGGCTGGCTGTGGTGGCTCGCTGTGGTAGCTGGTGCGGTGGCTGGCTGTGGTAGTTAGCCGTGGTAGCTGGTGTGGTAGCTAGGTGTGGTAGCTAGCTGTGGTAGCTGGCTGTGGTGGCTCGCTGTGGTAGCTAGTGTGGTAGCTAGGTCGGGCCGTCCGACTCGTCCGACTTGTCTGACCTGTCCGACTTGTCCGATTAGGCACCCCCCCCTGTCTGACTTGTCCGATTAGGTACCGCCCTTGTCCGATTAGGTACCGCCCTTGTCCGATAAAGGCACCCCTACCGAGTAGGCACCCCCACCCCCTCCTATCTCCGCTGCTCTTCCCGATATTGTCGGCGTGCACGCGACATCTGCTCTCTAATTCCGCCTTGGGTTAGGAATTGTTCTTGTTGGCGATTGATTAGCTTTCTGAGCAAGAATGTAGCTTGGTGGATGAGCGTGATGCAGAGGTTGGCGATCTCCTCAGTATTCAGTTTTGGGAGTTGATCTAAATAATCTACCTTGATGCGTTCACTTCTTGCATATTCACGAACCATTTGGTACCGTTCATGAGTTTCGTCCCATAATGGTAGTCTATGGACTCTAAGGTAATCCTCGTAATCGATTAATAGTTCTTCAAGACTTGCCTTCGCCACATTGGTCAGTTTGATTTCTGTCTCCGTAGAGGTGGTAGAAGCTTTGCTCCCTTCTGCAATATTTTGTTTGCCTGACCGAGCTGCTTGTATCATTTGGTCGACTGTGCGGTCGCTGCTATTTAGATAATGAGTCGCAAAATAATAGGTGATATCATAGATCAGTACTGCTACCTGATACGCCTTCAGTGAACGATATCCTCCCTTAGGTGATAAAAATGTGTGACTCATATATAATATAGTATTGATGGTGTACAAGACAAAAGTACCAATATTATAGGAGATAGGGTGAGGGTGGGGGTGCTTTTGCAGGGCACTGGAGTGAGCGGTAGGGCGGAGAGGGGTACGCTACGGCTCAGGAGGGAGCGAGCGCGGGTGGGGGGTGTGGTACCTTTGTGCTGTCGAAAGGAAATAGTAGTTCACTCAATAATATATATACTATGAAAACACTTTATATAAGGCCACGAGAGTGGGAGCAGCTGACGAGGGCGGATCAGCTGGAACGTGCGAAGCGGCGGATTGACCTGCTGGTGATCCACTGTAGTGCCACGCCTCGGGGGAGGCGATATTTTCCCCCTCAGTTGATCAAGGACCATCAGCGTCGGGGATTTAGCACGGCGGGGTACCACTATTATATTACGCGTGAGGGGGACCTCTTTGCTATGCGACCGGTCTCAATGGTGGGGGCTCATGCCAAGGGGTATAACCGTTATTCGATCGGTATCTGCTATGAAGGTGGGCTGGATGAAGAGATGCGTCCGTGTGATACGCGAACCGCGGAACAGCGTCAGATGCTCACGCAATTGGTCTATGAGCTGAAGCGTCTCTACCCCAATGTGATGGTGGTGGGGCATCGGGACCTAAGTCCGGATCGGAATGGGGACGGTCGGGTGACTTCTGAGGAGTGGATCAAGGTGTGCCCTTGTTTTGAGGCGAAGGTCTATAACCTCTCTAGAAGTTTGTAGGCGATGACGGTGCAACTGCGACCTAGGGACCCTCAAACGCTCCGCCTCTGGCTGGCGATCCTCTTGGTGACCTGCGGTATGGCGCTCCTCTATATGGGCTTTTGGGTTACCCCTAGAGGTGAGATCCACTCGAGTGTGCTGGTGGCGTATGGTGAGGTGATGACCTTTGTGGGAGCTTTGATTGGGATTGATTATGCGGCGAGGGAGCGCATCTTGGACAGGGGTACCTTCTCGGATAGGGGTGCCTACTCGGACAAGTCGGACGAGTCGGACAGGTCGGACGAGTCGGATGGCTGATATTGAAGGTGATTTGTGGCATTGTTTATTGATCCTACTGTTGCCACTGATGGTGGGGTGTCGCTCGACGAAGCAGGTGGTGGCGACACAACAGCAGGCGGAGCAGCAGGTGGTCACCACTCGGGATAGTGTGGGGCTCTTGGAGCGACAACAGCGTAGGGTGGTGGAGCTGCAATGGTGGGGCGATACGCTTCGGCTACCGAAGGGGCCTGAGGGGAGCCCCCCTATCGTATCGGGTGGCTATCGGATCACCTATCTCGATGAATCGCTCTCGGAGCATCGGGAGGAGTCTCAAGCTAAGGAGACGCTGACGAGGCAGGAAACTGCCGAAAACTACCTTCTCCAACAGGGGAAGTCGACACGAAGAATCTACCTAGGGCTTGCCCTTGGACTAACCATCTCTCTACTCTTAGTTATAATAGGTAGGAGAATTAAGAAACAACTATTTTATTAACAACTTAAAGATTTAAAACTATGGCATTTATCTACAATGTGTATGAGCGTGACAACAAGATTCCTAACGCTAAGAGCCCACGTGTGGCTTTGGCGGTGAGCAGACAGATCCGTCAGATCTCCACTAAGGAGCTAGCTGAGGATATCGCGGACAGATGTACCGTGCACCGTGCCGATGTGCAGGCGGTGTTGGATGCCCTCTCTATCTCTGCTACGAGCTATCTGCTCAATGGGTTTGGTGTGAAGCTGGGGGAGCTGGGCTCTTTCTCTATGAGGATCAACTGTAAGTCTGCCCCTACTATGGAGGAGTTTACCCCTGACCTGATCAAGGGGGCTAAGGTGCGCTATACCCCTAGCCGTGATATCCTTGCACGCATCAAGGAGACTGGCTTTGTGAGAGGTTCTAGCCTTTCTAATGGCGAGGTGGTAGCCCCTGCCCCTAAGCCAGGTGCTGCGGAGGATACCCCTAAGGACCCTAATGAGGGCTCTACTGGTACCCCTCAGACTGAAGGCGATACCGGCTATTGATCGGAGCTGCCTGTGTCGGGGCTGGGGGTACCTTTCTCGGACGAGTCGGTGGCGGGGGTACCTATCTCGGACAAGTCGGACGAGTCGGACAAGTCGGACGAGTCGGACGCCGTGATGGAGCACCCGATAGGGTGCCACTCAGCTAGCCCCCGGTCGAGGCTCGCAGAGCCGAAGACCGGCGGGTCATGAGGCACCCCATATTTCTCGACCCTTGTGGTCGCACAAGCCCATGTGAGTGCGACCGCAAGGGTCGATTATTTTATTACCGATTCGTTTCCCGCCGGTCTTCGGGCGTTGCCCTCGACCAGGGGCTAGCTGAGTGCCACCCTGCCGGGTGGTGTAGGGGGTGCTTGTGGCGGGGGTGGGGGTACCTTTCTCGGACGAGTCGGACAAGTCGGACAATTCGGACGCCGCGATGGATGGGTGCTAGCTGATGTGGTTGGTGTGATAGCTAGTGGTGGGCCCCCCCCCTTGTCCGATTAGCCCCCCCCAGTCCGACTTGTTCGAGATGGTACCGTGCTCGAGACCTTTTCTCCGCTAGTCTTCCGAGTGAACTTCTTTTTATATCCCATATTAATTCATATCTTTGTACTATCCTAATGGATATCAAGAAAAGCAAAAATCCTAGAATCAAATAAATTGCTGTGTACAATTAAGATGATAAGGGAAATAGAATGATAACGAAAAGCAAACTTCTGCAGATGCTGTCGGACACCGAGAGCTACAATATTGAGAGGACAGAGTCAACTGGCAATATGGATAAATTTTGTCAGGCTATATGTGCATTCTCAAATGATATTTCGGGTAGTGGAAAGAGGGGCTATCTTATTATTGGTGCTAAGGACAATGGTGAGTTATCTGGTTTACAAGTTGATGATAAACTCTTATTGCAGATTGCCAATATTCGGACGGATGGCAACATCCTCCCGCAACCCACAATGACAGTAGAGAAGTTTCATTTTGATAATGGGGATGTATTAGTAACAGAAGTACAGCCCTCAGAATTTCCGCCAGTACGTTATCGTGGGCGTGTTTGGGTCCGAGTCGGGCCTCGCAAGAGCACCGCTACAGAAGCAGAAGAAAAGATACTTACTGAAAGGCGACTCTCCTCCATACATACATTTGATGCCATGCCTTGTTTAGGAACGAGCATTGACGACATAGACGTAGAACTTATTCGCAGGGAGTTTTTGCCAAGAGCAGTGGGGGAGGATATTCTTGGAGATGACGAACGAGATATTACCGAGCAACTTGCGTCTCTAAGCTTGTATGATTTTCGCTATAATTGTCCAACTAATGGTGCTATGATCCTATTTGGATTCAACCCTGAACGATACGTACATGGGGCCTATATTCAATACGTTCGCTTCAAAGGAAAAGATCGTGCAGGGGATATTCTCAACGAGCATAAATTTAGTGGTAATCTTTGTCAAGTATTACCTAAGATAGATGCTTTTATTGAAACGAGTATTTCGCAAAAGCGTCCAATCCCTATAAGTGTGCTTCGAGAAGAAACAATTTCCAAGTATCCGTATTGGGCTACTCGTGAGTTGTTGATGAATGCTATTATGCACAGGGATTACGAAGGTAATGCACCTATTCAGTTTTATGAGTATGACGACCGCATTGAAATTCAGAATCCAGGTGGATTGTACGGCAAGGTTAGTCCTGATAATTTTCCCAATGTTAGTGACTATCGGAATCCCTTTATTGCCGAATCAATGAAGAACTTGGGCTATGTAAATAGATTCAGTCGTGGTGTCTATCGAGTGCAAAAGGAGTTGAAAGAAAACGGTAATGGGCAAGCCTCTTTTGATTTTTCATTGATTACAGCTTTTCGGGTGGTAGAGAACGTTTCTCAAAAGTATTTTGAGGAAGGATTTGGAGGAAAAACTACCCAAGAAACTACCCAAGAAACTACCCAAGAAAGAATTATAGCCGCCATTATGGCAAAGCCAGAAATCACCCAAAGAGAGCTGGCTCAAATTATTGGTATTACTCCCAATGGTATTAAATACCATATTAAAAATATGAGCAAATCGGGAGTCCTCAAACACGAAGGCTCTACAAAGGCTGGAAAGTGGGTAATTATCAAAGAGGATGAGCTAAGATAATTGATAGTAATTGCGGTGGCGGAGGTACCTATCTCGGACGAGTCGGACAAGTCGGACAAGTCGGACAGGTCGGACGCCGCGATGGATGGGTGCCTGTCTTGTCCTAGAAAAAGTTGACTCATAGATAGATTTTTATGAGTAAGTTTGTAAAAAGGAGTCAACTCCAGAAGATTTATTTTGACCGAGTTATTCACCTCTATTTTGAGGAAAACTTAGGTTATACCCAGATTTCACACCTTGTCCCTATTGGAAGGACTACGATCCTGGAGTGGGTTCATAGGTACCTAGATTCTGGGTTAGACGAAGTTATAGAGATGAAGGCGAAGAAAAAGAAGAAACAAGAAGAGCACCGCGGATATCGCAGGTATTATTATTCGGATGTGGCGTCAGGCGGGGCGTCAGGCGGGGCGCCTGAGAAAAGCTCAGTTGATTTAGAAAGAAGGGTTCAAGAGCTTGAAAAACAGCTTTTTAGGCAGACTGTTTTGACAGATGCATTGAATGAATTAATCAATGTGGCAGAAGAGAATTTCCGCATCCAAATAAGAAAAAAAGCTGGCACCAAACGGTAGATCGCTTGCACGCACAGGATCTGAAGAAATATACAATACAGCTCCTTTGCGACCTGTTTGGTGTAAGTAAGCAAGCCTATTACAAGCGAAAAAAGTCAAAACTTCATGCCAATATGGCACTTGAAGAGATGGCTGTTGAGTACGTTCTTGAGACCCGAGAGAAAGCCCCTGGCATGGGCGGTAAGAAGCTGTGGCATATGTATAAGCGAGAGTTTAAGGAGGGGACTCCACTAGGGAGAGACCGTTTTCTTGACACTCTAGACAAGCACGGCTTGAAGCTAAGGCAACGTAAAAGAAAGCCGAGAACCACCAACTCCAATCACGGTTTTAAGCTCTATGGTAACCTCGTAAAAGATATGATACCAGAAAGAGCTAATCAGGTATGGGTGAGCGACATAACGTATATCCCCATCCATTATGACGGAGTACATCATAAGTTTAGCTACCTATCCGTGATCTTAGACTCATACTCAAAAGAAATTGTCGGGTGGAGCCTAGGCGATAGCCTAGACACTAAGTACCCTATTGAAGCTCTAAATCAGGCACTTAAGAAACTTAAATCGAATGGTAAAGCTAACGATAAGCTCATTCATCACTCAGACAGAGGCTGCCAGTATGCCAGCCACCAGTATGTGGATATTCTTAAAAAGAATGACATAGATATAAGTATGACAGAAACCCCAGATCCCAAAGATAATGCACAAGCAGAGAGGATCAATAACACTATAAAGAATGAGCTCTTAAAAGGCAAACGTTTTAAAACCATCAAAGAGGCAAAGGCTGAATTAACCTCAGTCATAGAGTTTTACAACACAAAAAGGCCTCACATGAGTCTCGACTATATGACACCTGTTGAAGCCTCAAAGTGCAAAGGGAAAATCCCCAAGAGGTGGAAAAGCTATAGAGAGGAGTACCTTGAAAATCAAAAAATAGGATAGGTGCCCAAGTTTTGGTACCTTTAGTCCTGTGAGGGGTTTCCTTACGGGCTACGCCCTCCAGTCAACCCCTCACAGGACTAAAGGCTAGAAAGTCAACATAAAGCAGGATTAATAACAACGTAACATTAACCGAGTCAACCTTTTTCAGGAAACCACAGCCAGCTGGGGCGTCCGACTCGTCCGACTTGTCTGACCTGTCCGACCTGTCCGATAAAGGCACCCCCCCCTGTGTGGATTTGGGTTTCGTGGGTTGGGGAAAAAAGGTTATCTTTGCGGGAGGGGCGGGGGGTGTTGTTTTGGATAGGTAACCATTAAATATATAGAAAGATTTATCAGGATGGCTAATATTGACAATTTTGACTTTAGGGGGAAGAGGGTCTTTGTGCGTGTGGACTTTAATGTGCCGCTAGATGAGGCGGGACAGATCACTGATGATACGCGTATGCGTGGGGCTTTGCCTACGCTTCGTAAGATTGTAGAGGGGGGTGGTCGCCTCATTATCGGTAGCCATATGGGTCGTCCGAAGGGGGTGGATAAGAAACTGAGTCTCTCTCAGCTCCGTGGACACCTGGAGGAGCTCCTTGGTAGAAAGGTGGAGATGGCTGAGGATTGTGTGGGCGATGCTGTTTTGAAGCAGGCTCAGCAACTGAAGGATGGTGAGGTATTGCTCCTTGAGAACCTTCGTTTCCACCCTGAAGAGGAGGGTAAGGGTGATGGCAAAGCTGGTCAGCCTGAGTTTGTAAAGCAGTTGGCAGCGTTGGCTGAGGTTTATGTGAATGATGCCTTTGGTACAGCACACCGTGCTCACGCCTCTACCGCATTGATTGCCGATTATTTTGATAAGGAGCACAAGATGTTTGGCTACCTGATGGCACGTGAGGTGGCTGCTGTGGACCGTGTAATGAAGGAGGTAGAGCGTCCGTTTACTGCGATTATGGGTGGTAGCAAGGTCTCTACAAAGATTGAGATTATTGAGAACCTCCTAACGAAGGTAGATACCTTGATCCTAACGGGTGGTATGACCTACACCTTTATGAAGGCGAATGGTGGCGAAATCGGTAATTCAATCTGTGAGGAGGATAAGCTGGACCTTGCCCTACAGATTCAGGAGAAGGCGAAGGCTAATGGGGTAAAGCTACTGATCGGTAGTGACTCTGTGGTGGCTGATGCTTTTAGCAATGATGCGAATACGAAGGTGGTGCCTAGTGACCAGATTCCTGCTGGCTGGGAAGGGCTAGATATTGGTCCTAAGACTCAGGAGCTCTTTGCTGAGGCGATCCGTGATTCGAAGACGATCCTTTGGAATGGTCCTTTCGGTGTCTTTGAGATGGATACTTTTGCCAAGGGTACTCAAGCAATGGCAGAGGTGATCGCTGAGACCACTGCTAAGGGTGCTTATTCACTTGTGGGCGGTGGTGACTCTGTTGCCGCAGTCAATAAGTTTGGTTTGGCCGACCGTATGAGCTATGTCTCTACTGGTGGCGGTGCGTTGCTGGAGGCGATTGAGGGGAAGACCTTGCCGGGTATTGCCGCAATCAACAAATAATGCTGCGCTGCGGGGGGCGGGGGTACCTATCTCGGACAGGTCGGACGAGTCGGACAAGTCGGACAGGTCGGAGGCCGCAATGATGCAAAGTCTCAGTTATAGAATGAAGTAGTATGTTACGCGAAGGCCACGAAGAGCGTGGCCTTCGCTATTAAATAGGAGAAGAGATGAGTGAGATAGAGATGAATGAGCAGTGGGGTGATGATGAGCTGACGGCGATTGATATCCCTATCCCCTTTCTGCTAGAGAAGGCTGATTGGACCAGTTATTTCAATAATAAGGGGTATTCGGGTGCCTACCCTTACCTCCTATATATGCATGAGGATGCGGAGGTGCTGAATGACCGATTGATGGCGGAGGTGAACAGGACGCAAACGCTAACGGGGCACAACAAACTTCAGGTGGACCTCTTCACCCGCTTTTCGGATCACAATGAGGAGGCAGTGGGATTTGTTTGGTTGTTAATCAGTGGCACTCGTTCGTTTGCTCCCGATCTACTAGATGATCTGGAGTGGCTCTTGAGGAGTGGGACGACCTATTATCTGCAGCACGCTTACACCTCGCATGGGAAGCAGGGGGTGGTGACTTGGGTAGAGGAGCTCGCATCGCACCCAGCCTATGCCCAAGTGGAGGAGAAGCTACCGCCTCGTGGCAATCTAAAATTGGCCGACCGCCTTGCTATGGCGACCCTTTCGGCTGAGGAAGAGGAGTAAAGGGTGATGGAGTGGCAGAAACGGGTCGAGGTGCCGTCGCTGAGCCGACGATGGAGTCGTAGAGATGCAATCACGCTTTGGGGCTCGTGCTTTGCCGATGAGCTACAGCGGCATCTCTTTAGGGAGCTCTACGACTGTAGCCCTTCGCCCTATGGCATCCTCTATAATCCCCTCTCCATGGCGGAAGGGGTGGAGCGGTTGCTGGCGGATCGACCTGTGACGCTTGAAGAGCTGATCGAGCATGAGGGGCTTTGGCATAGCCCGATGCATCACGGCACCTTTTCTGCACCTACTCCCGAAGAAACCCTGGCACGGATAGAGGGGGCGTGGCAAGTGGCGAGAGAGCGGCTGTCGACCACCAAGCTATGGGTCTTTACCTTTGGCACCTCTTATCTCTATGAGTGGGCCGAGGCACCGTATGCAGTGGTGAGTAATTGTCACCGTCTTCCAGCAAAGTGCTTTCAGCGTCGTCGTGCCGAGGTGGGGGAGATCGTGCGTCGCTGGTTGCCGTTACTTGAAGAGCTCACTAAAGGGGGAGCGGAGGTGGTGCTGAGTGTAAGTCCTATCCCGCATTACCGTGATGGAGCCCACGAGAGTCGACTCTCGAAGGCGGTATTGCTCCTGGCGGTGGCGCAGATGGTGGCGCAGTTTCCGCAGGTGCATTACTTTCCGAGCTACGAGATACAGCTAGATGAGCTCCGTGATTACCGCTTTTTTGCGGAGGATATGGCGCATCCATCGGAGACAGCGGTGCGGTATATCTTAAGTCGCTTTGAGGAGTTTGCCCTAGAGGAGGACTTGGATTTTAATCAAGAGTGGCACGCCCTTTTGAAGCTAGCAGAGCACCGTACCCTCTCCAGCAATCCTGAGCGGGTGGCAGCACATCAGGAGGGGGTGCTGAGGAAGCTTCGCCACTTTTCCCAACAACATTCGCACCCATTTCTTACGTCATTGATAGAAAAATTAGAGGTATGAGACGCTATTTACTTTCAGAGATCACTGCACTTCTTAAGGCTCCAAAGCCTCGTAAGGAGCAGGAGATAGAGGTTTTGCTGACCGATAGTCGGTCGCTCACTTTTCCGCAACGAACCCTCTTCGTGGCACTGGTGACGGAGCGGGGTGATGGGCATCGCTATATTGGAGAACTTTATGAGCGGGGAGTGCGTGCCTTTGTGGTTTCCAAAAAGGTAGCGGGAGCGTATCCCGAGGCGACAATGATTGAGGTGCCAGATACGTTACAGGCACTCCAAACCTTGGCAAAGTGGCGACGGGAAGCGCTACAGATGCCCATTGTGGCGATCACAGGAAGTAATGGCAAAACAACGACAAAAGAGCTCCTCTACCAGCTCCTCTCACCGCACCTTTCCGTGGGTCGCTCACCTCGTAGCTACAATTCGCAGATCGGGGTGCCCCTCTCCCTTTGGGGACTAGAAGAGGGCGAGCAGTTGGCGTTGATTGAGGCGGGAATTTCCAAGCCGGGTGAGATGGCACGTCTGAAGGCGATAATCGAGCCGACGATTGGGCTGATCACCAATATTGGAGAGGCCCATCAGGAGCACTTTGAGAGTAAAGAGCAGAAGGTGCGGGAGAAGCTATCGCTCTTTACCGACTGTGAGACGATCATTGCCCCACTGGACCAACCTTTGATCGTAGAGGGGTTAGAACAAATGGGACTGACCGCCAAAACCCACTTCTGGAGTTTCTCCGATGAGCGTGCAGAACTCTGGGTACGGCAAATTGAGTACCATGCTTCGGGAGTGACCCTTTCCCTAAGCATGGATGGAGTGGAGCGGGAGTTGCATCTTCCTTTCTTGGACCAAGGCAGTATCGCCGATGCGGTGGCGGCACTGTTGCTACTGAAGTACACGGCACCTTCGCTTCTTGAGGACTTGACCCCTTTTGCGACGCTTCAACCGATCTCAATGCGACTGGAGGTAGTCCAAGGAAAGCACCGAACGCTGCTCATTAATGATAGCTACAATTCGGATTACGACTCGCTGGCGATTGCCCTCGACTTCCTCAACCGTCGGAATAGTGACCACTGGCCTACTGCCCTCATCCTTTCCGATATGCAGGATAGCACGCACGACCCTCGCGAACTCTATGGGCGGGTGGCGGAATTGATCAGTCGTTATCAACTAGACCGCCTCTACTTGGTCGGGCCTGCTTTGGGGCAGTATCGTGAACTTTTCCCAGAATTAACGCAGTGGTATCCCGATTGGAGTTCGCTCGATAAGGAGCTGTCACTAGCACAATTGGCAGGACATATTATCCTCTTAAAGGGAAGCCATACCTCGCAATTTGAGCGGGTGATTGAGGATTGGAAAGCACTATCGCACCAGACCATTCTTAGCATCAACCTCAACCGACTGACCGAAAACTACCACACTCTTCGTCAACAACTGCCCAAGTCGATGCAGACCATCTGTATGATTAAGGCCAATGCCTATGGAGCTGGCTCCTATGAGGTGGCACGGACACTGGAGCGGGCGGGTACCGAGTATCTCGCTGTGGCGGTGGTGGATGAAGGTCGGGAACTACGAGAGCAGGGTATTCAGCTCCCCATCTTGGTGATGAACCCTGAGCTATCGGCTTTCCGGCAATTGATTTGGCACCAACTAGAGCCAGAGATATTTAGTCTGGAGATGCTGCGTGCCTTTGAAGAGGCGGCAGAAAGGTATGGCGATGGTACCCTGCCGATCCACCTGAAATGGAATACAGGGATGAATCGGCTTGGCATCACCCTCCCCGAGATTGATGAGGTGGTGGCGGTACTCCGACGCTCTAGTGCAGTGCGGGTCGCCTCTATCTTTACCCACCTCGCTGTGGCGGACGATCCTACGGAAGATGCCTTTACCCTTCAGCAATTGGAGCGACTAGATACCGCCCACCATATCCTGGAGGAACGACTAGGCTATTCCATTAAAAAGCACGCTCTCAATACTGCGGGGGCGATACGTTTCCCGAATTACCCCTCCGACTTTGTGCGGCTGGGAATAGGGCTCTACGGCATCTCTCCGCTGAAGCAGTCGCCTTGTGTGCTCGAACCGATTGCTACGCTGACCACGCAGATTCTGCAGGTGCAGGAGGTGCAACCTGGGGAGACGATTGGCTACGGTCGTCGCGGAAAGGTGACTCGCCCCAGTCGTATTGCGATTATTCCGATTGGGTATGCCGATGGATTGCCACGTCGCCTCGGCAATGGTCGGATCTCCTTCCGCCTTCCCGACGGCACCCTTGCCCCTACGATCGGTAATATTTGCATGGATACCTTGATGATCGATGTCACCGATGCCGAGAGTGCCGAGGTGGGAAGCGAGGTAACCATCTTTGGCGAGGGGCTACCGATTACCCGCCTTTCAGATGCCTGCGACACCATCCCTTACGAGATTCCTTCACGGCTCTCCTCGCGGATTGCTCGGCAATATTTTACCGAATAAAGCTATATTATTTATGGAAAAGAAACTATATCTACTCGATGCTTATGCCTTGATCTATCGTGCCTATTATGCGATGATTAGGAGCCCCCGAATCAACTCTAAAGGGGAGGATACCACGGCGATCTTTGGTTTTCTCAATACCTTTGAGGAGATCCTCAACCGTGCCGATGGGGCCCCCATAGCTGTGGTTTTTGACCCAAAGGGAGGTAGCTTCCGAAGTGAGCTTTATCCAGAGTACAAGGCTCAGCGCGAAAAGACACCCGAGGGGATTAGTTTCGCCCTACCTTATATCAAGGAGTTGGTCAATGCCTTTGGCGTACAGCACTACACGGTGCCGGGGTATGAGGCGGATGATGTGATTGGTACGATTGCTACGCAGGTGGGAAGCCGAGAGCCTGACCGTATGGTCTATATGATTACGCCGGATAAGGATTATGGGCAGTTGGTGCAAAAGAATGTCCGCATCCTGAAGCCCAACCGCTCGGGCGGTGGCTTTGAAGAGTTGGGACCTGAGGAGGTAACGAAAAAGCATGGGCTGCAGGAGAGTCGGCAGGTGATTGACCTCCTGGCCCTCTGGGGTGATACTTCGGACAATGTGCCTGGGGTGAAGGGCATCGGCGAGAAGACAGCGGCAACGCTTCTCACGCAGTATCATGATATTGAGGGGATCTATGCCCATATCGATGAGATCAAAGGGAAGAGAAAAGAAAATCTACTGGAGGGACATGAACAGCTCAAACTCTCACGCGACCTCGTGACGATCCGCACCGATGTGCCTTTGGAGTATAGTCTGGAGGAGATGCAGCGGAAGGAGACGGATCAACAAGCTCTCCTCGATCTTTACGAGCGGTTGGAGTTTCGTTCGAAAATCGGGAAATTGCAAGCGGATGCCACCCCTAGTTCCACTCCACAGCCCCGTTCGCTTTTTGATGAAGGACCAGTGGAAGAGCCTGTGATAGAGAGTAGTTTTAAGCGTTTTGATAGCAGTGAAAAGCAGTATCACCTCGTAGAGAGCGAAGAGCAGATCTCCACTCTAGCAGAGCGACTAGCAGCCGCACCCGCCTTTGCTTTTGATACGGAGACGGATGGCTTGGACGGCATGAGTTGTGGCATCGTAGGCATCTCCTTTGCGATAGCACCTCATGAGGCATGGTATATTCCGCTTTCCGAGCTGCCAATGGAGGCACAGATGCAGTTGGCTCCTTTGCAAAAAGCTTTTGGCGATCCTAAGGTGCTCAAGATTGGGCAAAACCTAAAGTTTGACCTCAAGATCATAGAGCGGTTTGGCCTTCACCCTGTCGGTCCCTACTGGGACACGATGATTGCCCACTACCTGATTCAGCCTGAGCTGCGGCACGGTATGGATGCGATGGCGGAGAGCTACCTCGGCTACCAACCAATCCCGATTGAGGAGCTGATAGGGCCGAAAGGAAGGCAGCAGAAAAATATGCGACAGCTACCGCCCGAGCAGGTCTACACCTATGCTTGTGAGGATGCCGATATCACGTTGCAGCTCTACCATAAATTGCGGGAGGAGCTGGAGAAGGAGGAGCTGGAGTCGCTCTTTTATGAGGTAGAGATGCCACTGATGGAGGTGCTACTGCGTATGGAGCAGACTGGCGTGCGGCTCGATGTGAAGCAGCTCACCGATACGGTGGATGAGCTCTATAAGGAGTTGGGAGAACTGGAAGGGGAGATTCAGCGACAGGCGGGCATCCCATTTAATATCAATTCGCCTAAGGAGGTGGGAGAGGTGCTCTTTGATGAGTTGAAACTGGTGGAGAAGCCGAAGAAGACAAAGACGGGGCAATATGTGACCCGTGAGGAGGAGCTACAGAAGTTGGCACACCTCCACCCGATCATTGGGCTCATTCTTCGCTACCGAGGGCTCCGTAAACTGGTGAGTACCTATATTGAACCACTGCCACAGCTGATCAATCGCCAGACTGGGCGTATCCATACCACTTATAATCAGACGGCGACGGCGACGGGACGCCTCTCGAGTACCGACCCCAACCTTCAGAATATCCCTGTTCGTGATGAAGATGGTCGGCAGATACGTAAAGCCTTCACTGCCCTCTATCCTGAGCGGGGCGACCGTTATATCTCGGCCGATTACTCTCAGATAGAGCTGCGATTGATGGCTCACTTCTCGGGCGATGAGGCGATGATCGAGGCCTTCCGTGAGGAGCAAGATATCCACGCCATTACCGCTGCCAAGATCTATCACCTGCCACCAGAGCAGATCACGCCCGACCTCAGGAGGCGAGCCAAGACGGCCAACTTCGGGATTATCTATGGGATCTCTAATTATGGGCTGAGCAGTCGGCTGGGTATTCCCTTTGGCGAAGCAAAGGAGTTGATTGATGGCTACTTCCGTACTTTTCCTGGGGTACAGAAGTATATGGAGGAGATCGTGGAGAAGGCGAAGGAGCAGGGCTATGTGGAGACGATTATGGGGCGACGGCGCTTCCTGAAGGATATACACTCTGGCAATAGGGTGGTGCGAGGTTTTGCTGAACGCAATGCCATCAATGCGCCCCTCCAAGGCTCGGCTGCCGATATCATCAAGGTGGCGATGATACGGATTCAAAAACGACTGGTGGAGGAGCAGTTCCAAGCTAAGATGATCCTACAAGTGCATGACGAACTGAACTTCTCTTGCCCTGTGGAGGAGCAAGAACGGCTGGTAGCTATGGTACGTGAGGAGATGGAGGGAGTCTGCCCTGAGCTTCGCGTCCCTCTGAAAGTGGATGTCGGTATTGGTGATAATTGGCTGGAGGCTCACTAACCCTCAAAACCATTAAACTGTAAAGAATATGGATCAACCTACTAATCACTTCCTTATTTACAATCTTCCCGATGGCAAAGGAACCATAGATGCCATTATTAGAAATGAGACTATTTGGGCAACTCAAAAGTCAATGGCACAACTATTCGGTTGCACTACAGATAATATTAGTTTGCACCTAAGAAATATATACGAAACCAATGAGCTTCAAGAACTTGCAACTACCGAGGAAATCTCGGTAGTTCAGATTGAAGGACAGAGGCAAGTGCAACGCAACATTAAGTTTTACAACCTAGACGCCATCATTTCTGTAGGATACAGAGTCAATTCACAAAAAGCAACACGTTTCCGTCAGTGGGCTACAAAAGTACTCAACGATTATATTCGCAAAGGGTTTGCCCTTGATGATGAGCGACTAAAAAATGGTTCTCTTACCTTTGGTAAAGATTATTTCAGAGAACTATTAGAGAGAATCCGCTCTATTCGTGCTAGTGAACGAAGGATTTGGCAACAAATTACGGACATTTTTGCCGAGTGTAGCATAGACTACGATCCGCAATCACGTACTACAAAGGATTTTTATGCTATGGTACAGAATAAGTTCCATTATGCTATCACTGGACAAACTGCAGCAGAAATAATTTTCTCAAGGGCAGACCACCAACAACAATATATGGGATTAACAACGTGGAAGAATGGTCCCAATGGTAGGATACTTAAATCGGACGTTCAGATTGCAAAGAATTATCTTTCAGCAGATCAAATTAAACGACTTGAACGTTCTATAACTGGTTTCTTTGACTATATTGAGGATTTAGTAGAGCAGCAAAACACATTTGATATGCAGCAGTTTGCACAATGTGTTGATGCATTTCTTCAATTTAGACAATATAAGATACTCATAGGAAAAGGTCATATTTCCATGAAGCAGGCGATAAAAAAAGCTACAGATGAATATATGTTATTTGATCCAACCCAACAAATAACCTCTGACTTTGACCGACAATTACAATTGCTTCAAGGATCAGAGAACTATTCTGATGAGCAGACCGAATCTTAGTCTTTCTCTGGTTCGTATCCTACTTGTAATATCTCTTTTGTGGTGGGGACGAATCATCACTGCAGAGGCACAAGAGGTGGCGACGGGGCAGGCGATTCAATTACTATTGGAGGAGCTACCTGAGGGGGAAGAGGCACTCCAGCTAGAGGAGACCCTTCGGCAACTATTGGCGGAGCCCCTTGACCTCAATCATGCGACGGAAGAGCAGTTGCTTCAGTTGCCTTACTTCGATGCCTTCTTTGTGCGGAATTTACTGCTTGCCCGATCCAAGGGGGGCGGACGTTTCCGATCTATCTATGATCTGAAGGCGGTTCCAGGTGCTCCGATAAGTCACTTACCCCTCCTGGCCCCTTTTCTCACGGTGGGCAGTGACAGGTCACGCACTACGGCACCACTGCGGCAGGACTTTTACTTGGGTAGTGAGCTAACGCTTCCCCATCGTCGTGACCGCTACCAAGGGATTGGGGTGGGGCTGAGGTATGTGGGAAGTCGACAAGAGCGGCACTCGTGGTCGCTAGTCCTCGGACAGGATCGTGGCGAGTCGTGGCTCCCGCTTCGTAAGGGGGTTGCTGACCACCTCTCTTTTAGTTACCAGTATCGGCAACCGCACTGGCAGGTGGTGTTGGGTGATTATCGGTTACAAGCTGGGCTGGGAGTGCAATTGGGTCAGGCCAATTCATTTTTCTCCCGAAGTGAAATGACGGGGCAACCCCCTTCCCTTAGTGGAAGGTTAATTCGCCCTCACACCAGTTTTCGTGAGGAGGGTTATCTCAGAGGGGTGGCAACTAGCTGGCAGGGTGGTCCTGTGCAAGTAGCCCTCTTCTATGGATTTGAGCGACTAGATGCACGTGTTGAGGGGCGGCGACTCCTTACCCTCTACCCCGGTGGTATGCATCGTACTGCCAAGGAACAACGCTACCGACACACTGCTCTCCGCTCTAGTGGTGGAGCCATTGTGAGCTACCAGAAAGGAAAGCTGGAGGTAGGGTCCACTCTAATGGGGCGGCGATACCGCACGGCGGAGGGACAGCCAATGGTCGCCTATCGCCGAGAGCCAAAGCCGGAACTAAACCACTCTGCTTCGCTCTACTTTAGGTATCTCCAAAGGCACTGGCTCCTTACCGGTGAGACTTTATTGGCTCCGACTAATCGGCGTGCGACTCTGCTCTCGATCAGTTATTTTCACGATCATATCGGTCGCATTACTCTCTCAACTCGTTATCTAGGTGCTGATCACTATTCCCCCTTGGGTATGATAGAGAGTCGTAGCTCCTCTCGCCGTGACGAACGGGGAATGCAGCTCTTTTGGAGTGGGGAACTGGCACGCTGGTGGACCGGTATGGTGCACCTTGACCTCTCGCAGAAGGCTTCTGTGAAGAGTGGATTAAAGCCAGAGCAGTGGCGGTTAACGGCACGAGCTGATTACCGTGAGGGGCGCCAAGCCTTTCAAAGCCGGCTGACCTTCACCAAAAGAAGTCAGCTGCCGCTCCGTACTGCTTTTAGGACTGCTTATCTCTGCCAACTCTCCTCGCCTCTATATATAAGGAGTGGCCTACAATTTACACATCTATCCGATACCCCACTTACTTGGGCGCTCTTTGGTAGGGTAAGGTATCAGCCCGATCCGCAGTTTTCGCTAGAGGGTGGGGTGCACTACTTCTCTGCCACCTCGGGTGTGGTACGTGCTGACCAGCCCTATCTCCCATGGCGATACTATGTGCCGATGCTTCGGGGCAAGGGATTACGAACGACCCTACAAACTCATTATCACCTAGGTCATCTGCATGCCTACCTCCGTGCCTCCCTCACCCACTACCAAGAGGCTCCCACCTCGCTTCTCCCCTCGCTATTGGAAGTGGCCTTTACCTATCGCCTATAGAAAGCTATCATAAACTTCTTAAGGAGACTGTTGCACGAAGGCGATCTGCTGCGTTGCTTTCGGAATTCGGCTTCGGTCACGTACGTGAGTACGCTCCCTTCAGCCTCATCCTCAGCGCCTTGCATCTCATCCTTCGTTCAAAGTCTCAGCACATTTGCGTCAAATGTGCGAGAATGGCACTTCGTGCAACATTCTCTTAAGGTCTTTCTTGAACCTAGTAGTGTATATGACTCTACGCTTCATCGTCAAATAAAGAGGCTTCAATTGTGCTCTTGTTGGTCGTATCTACCTCTCCAGCAAATTCTCCATTTCTTGCCTCTTCACAGACCTTAATAGTTTCCTCATTATATGGTCTATAGCCCATACGATAGAGCAAGGTCTCAAAATAATTGCTAAGACTTCTATTTTCGGCTTTAGCCTCCTTCTTCATTTGATCCAACAAGTCAGAATCAATTCTGATAGATGTTGATGTCTTTAATGTTGCTCTATTCATATATAGGTAGTATTTATCGTGTTGCTTGTAGCAAAAGTACCTATATTTTCATTAATGATGTACTTTCTTTAATGAGAGAATAGGGGGTTACGCATTAGAAGGTCTTACCATGAATGACCTCCCCGTGGGAGGTCAGACGGATCCTAGCCCCTAGTCAAGGCTCGTAGAGCCGATGAATAGGGGACCAAAACCCGACCCACCCCCGCCATTCGACCCCTTGTGGGTCGGACAACCCATTTAAGGATTAATCTGATGCGTTAGTCTTACCCGCAAGGGGTCGTGGGATAGGGGGGATGACCGTTAATCCCCCAGTCGTTCGGGGCTAACGCCCCTCCGACATGGGGGCTAGGATCCGTCGGACCTCCTCGAGGAGGTCCTTCTAGTCTATTAGTAGCATTGATGAATATAAGTTGTTAATGCTGTACAGTGTATGAGATGCATGACTCTTTTTAATGCGTAACCCCCTAAAAGAGAAGAAAGTCTATGGGCATAGCCTTCTGAAGGAGTCTTACCCGTAATAAGTACAATTTAGTCGTTTCGGTAGGGAATATGGTCGTTTCGGTAGTCTTTCCCTTGTGGTATGCTACTCGGCTGACTACCTTTGTGCTGTAATTAGATGGTTCGGCGATGCTGGCTGGGCCAATCAAAACAAAAAATGGAACAATTATTTAGAAACAAGTAAGAAAAGAAAAAGCTTATGAAACGACAGATGATGACAATCGCCCTCGGTATGGTGATGGGACTGCTAGGAACTTCGGCAATGGCACAGAGCAATGTGTCGCTGGACTATGGTGTGAAGGCAGGTGTAAACTGCGGCCACCTAGCACTGAGTGATGACTTCAAGGTGCTAGATAGCAAGATGAAGGCGGGTGCAGACTTTGGTGGATTTATGAGGATCAACCTACACCAGAACTTCGCCATTCAGCCTGAGCTAGAGTTTTACTACCGTGGTAGTGGCCTAGAGACCAATGTAGCTGGCAAGGAGTTTGAGAATAAAATCAATCAGTGGGGTATGCAGATCCCTGTATATGCCCTTGGTAAGGTGGCTGTGGGTAATGGTACACTTTATGGTGGTGTAGGTCCTTTTGTGGGCGTAGGCTTCTCAGCTAAAACCGATGAGATTGA
The DNA here is from genome assembly GCF_022845615.1 of Porphyromonas somerae. Taxonomy (NCBI): domain Bacteria; kingdom Pseudomonadati; phylum Bacteroidota; class Bacteroidia; order Bacteroidales; family Porphyromonadaceae; genus Porphyromonas; species Porphyromonas somerae. Next base: position 2,692,631 of record NZ_AP025559.1, read on the forward strand.
GCTCCTCGGTAACCGAGTAAAGATAGATCCGATAGACCTCTATGAGGAGCACAATGAAAAGTCGGCGCTTCAGAGATGGGATGTAGGTATCGCTTGCCAACTAGGTTATGAATTTGCCAATGGTATCCAGATCAATGCCGGGTATAAGTATGGCTTTATCAACCAGGTAGACGACCTTAAGAGCTCTCTGAATGACGTCACTTCAAAGCTAGGTATGCCTCTAAGTAGTGATGACTACAAGGCCAATGCTAGTGTGCTGACTGTAGGAGTGGGTTACCGCTTCTAATCTAAGTAATCTTTTTACAATTCTCTAAGTTAAGTAGTGTGACGAGTCGTGCCGCTATGCCCTCTCTGCGTGTGTGGAAAAGTGTGTGTAAAAGGGGGAGAGTGTGGTGGTATGGCTCGTTACTTTATGCTATATTTGCTAAAATAGGAGGGAGCTGATGGTAGCGATTGAAGAAGATATGGAGGCGAAGGGTATTTGGAAGAAGGGTCGATTGAGCCGACGACATGGTCGGGGCTTTATATTTCTAAGCACGGAGCGTAGAAGTGTATGGCTGGCGACGCTGATTGTGAGCTTTTTGCTTGCCTTTGTGATGCTGTCGTCGTCAATCTATTATTACAGTCTGCTTGATGAGAGTCGGCAGATTGATTTTGGGGCGATCTTATCGCTCAACTTCTTCGGTTCGCTTTTGGTGAATATGCTCTTCTTCTACCTCCTCCTTTCGATCCAGTCATGGGCGATCAATAGGTACAATATCCGCCAGTATCAGTTTTGGCTAATACTATTAGGCCTTTTGGGAGGTATGGTGTGGCTATCCCCTTACCTGTCAAGGTTGCAAAGGTGGTGGTTTAGAGACTACCTCAATTACCATACCTATGCGACATTACAGTATGTAAAGGACTTGGTGATCTTGGTGGTTACCTTTCTCTTCTCCATGATTATCTACCTCATGAAGCAAAACCACGTGGCAGTGGTGGGGATGCAGGAGCTGGACTTGGAGCGATTGCAAAATAGATACACAGCACTCAAAAACCAAACCGACCCGCACTTCTTATTCAACAGCCTCAATACGCTGATGGGTCTGATCGGCAGAGATGACGAAAAGGCAGCGGAGTATGTGGAGGAGCTGGCAGCAGTATTCCGACACACGATGCGCGACAAAGTGGTGGTGAGGCTCTCGGAAGAGCTGGAGTTGGTGAAGTCGTACCTCTACCTGATGTGCCTTCGCTACTATGATGGGCTAAAGGTGGAGTGGGGTATTGAACAGGAGTATCTCGACTACTACGTGATCCCATCGGGAGTGCAGATCTTGGTGGAGAATGCAATTAAACACAATATCGCGAGTAGTAAGCTACCACTGACCATCTCTATCCGTACTGAAGAGGGACGACTAGTGGTGGAGAACCCTTTGCAACTCCGAGAGCGAGCAGCCTCTAGTAGTAGCGGGGTGGGTCTGGATAATCTTATGGAGCAATATCGATTGGTATTTGGCAAGGATATTGAAATCGTCTCAAGGGGTGGGACGTTTAGAGTCTCTCTGCCATTGATAGAAAGTTTGAATGAATTGGCACCCCGTGCAAAGTCACTCTTATGAAGGTCATTATAGTAGAGGATGAGTATTTTACCGCCAAGCGCCTTGAGTCGCTACTCAAGGAAGGGGATAGAGAGGTGGAGGTGCTTGCTATCCTGCAGAGTGTAGAGGAGTGTGAGGAGTGGTGGCAATCCAATGATGAGCCCGACCTCGCCTTTATGGATATTCACTTGGCAGATGGAGAGGTCTTTTCGCTCTTTGATCGGGTGGAGGTTACTTGCCCTATTATATTTACCACGGCGTATGAAGAGTATGCCCTGAAGGCCTTTGAGGTGAATAGTATTGACTACCTCTTGAAGCCAATCAAGGCGAGTGATTTGGAGCGTGCCTTGGGAAAGGTGGAGCGCTTTAGTAGAGGTGGTGAGAAGGTAGACAATCAGGCGGTGGTGAGCCAATTGATGGCGGCGCTTGGTAGCTCGCCGATGAGCTATAAGAGTCATTTTCTTGCCCCTTTTAGGGATAAGCTCTTGCCTATATCGGTGGATAAAATCGCCTACATACGCTCTGAGAATAAGGCATGTGTGGTGGTGACGACCGATAAAAAGGAGTATGCCATGGACCTTTCACTGGAGAAGATGGGCGAGGAGCTCAATCCTAAGCTTTTCTTTAGAGCCAATCGACAGTATATCGTAGCTCACAGTGCTATTGTGAGTATGTCGGTATGGTTTGGAGGAAAGCTCACGGTGTCGCTTTCAGTGCCCACGCCCGAGGCGATTATTGTTAGCAAAGCCAAGAATAGGGAGTTTCGGGAGTGGTATCAAGGGATGTTGTGACCCCCTTTTATTTACTTATAAAGTAAGTGTAAGTATTTTTTTAGTGTAGATTATGTTTCGGAAATTGAATATAGGGATGACCTATTGTCTATTTATAGCAATGGTGCTCTCTATGGGAGAGGCTGTGGCCCAAGCTCCAGCACCGCTCTCATTGGAGAAGTGCCGTGAAATGGCTTTAAGCCACAATAGGGAGATACAGATGGCAGAGTCGGAGGCGATCACCTCGGACTACTTGGTGAAGTCGGCCAAGACGAAGTATCTGCCACGAATCGACTTTGCTGGGGGTTGGGTGAATCCTGGCGATCGGGCGTTGAAGCCATTTGCCATTGACTTTAATATTCCTGGAGTGACACCTCCAGGGCTTTCATTGCCACTGGACTTTATCAGTGTTGCTCCAAAGGAGGTATTCACGGGTGGCTTTGTGCTGAAGCAACCGATCTTTATGGGTATGAAGATCGTGGAGGCCAATAAGATGGCACGCTCTGCTTCGGAGCTGGCACACGAAAAGGTAAAGCTGACGGAGGCGGAGGTGCTGACCACGGTGGATGAAGCCTACTGGAGAGTGATTTCGGTGGAGGAGAAGGTGTCATTGGCTAAGAGCTACAAGTCTTTACTGGAGCGATTGGCGCAGGACCTGCAGAACCTTTATGCCGAGGGAATGACCACTAAGAATGAAGTGCTCAAGGTACAGGTGAAGCAAAACGAGGTGGAGCTCTCGCTGATGCAGGCTGAGAATGGTCTGGTGCTCTCTAAGATGCTTCTGGGGCAAATCATAGGCGTAGATGCCGAGCAGATCTCTCTGGATAAAAGTGTGATTAGTGAGGAGGAGTTGAGTAGTCGCCTGGTGGCACTCACCGACCCCTATGCTGTGGAGCGTGCCGAGGTGGCGATGCTTCGGAAGAAATTGGCCATCACGCAGTCGGCTAAGAAGATGGTGCAGTCGCAGTTTTTGCCCAATGTGTTTTTAGCTGCTGGTTACAACTGGACGAGCCCCAACCTCTACAAGGGAACTCAGAACAACCTTGGTGGCGATTGGATGATCGGAGTAGGGGTGCAGATCCCTATACTCACGTGGGGCGACCGCCTTCATCAGGTGCATATGGCGGAGCAGCAGGTGACCAAGGCCCAATTGGAGCTACAGGAGGCGCAGGAGAAGATAGGTTTGCAGATTCAGCAGAATCGATTTAAGCATACCGAAGCGCTCAAGAAGATGGAGTTGACCAAGCTCTCCAAAGAGCAGGCGGAGGAAAACCTCCGTATCACTCGAGACAACCTTCTGGAAGGGATGAATAGCATCCGAGATATCCTAGAGGCACAGGCGATGTGGGAAAAGGCGGCTTCTGCCGATATCGATGCAAGGGTGGAGGCAGCGGTGACCCTATCGCAACTAGAGAAGTCCACTGGGGCTCTCTATCAGTATGCAGAGGAATACCATCAGAAACAAAATCACAAATAGATAAATAGACATTAAGATATGTACTTCAAAGGAATAAAGCAGATTTGGCTACCCCTTCTACTATTGGGAGTAATGGGTAGCACCGTCTCCTGTAGCAAGAAAGGCGATAATGAGCAGACGTCGGAGGCGGATAAGGTAGTGCCTGTAACGATAGCACAGGCCAAGGAGATGACTTTCACACCAAATATCCGATTCTCGGGTAGTGCCGAGGCCTCTAAGAGTGCCAACCTAGGAACCGCCTTGCCAGGTAGAGTGGAGCGTATTCACTATACCAAGGGAAGCTACGTACCACAGGGGGCTCTGATTGTGGAGATGTCGGATGAGATGCTGCTACAAGCACAGATTGAAAATGACGCGATTAAGCGTGACTTTGAGCGGGTCACTCGACTCCGTGAAAAAGAGAGTATCAGCCAAATGGATTACGACCACGTGAAGGCTAAGTATGATGCTTCGGTGGCGAAGGTGGCGATGCTGAAAAAGAATACCTCCATCACCGCACCATTTAGTGGTGTGATTACCGATATATTGATCAATGAAGGGGAGACTTATGCCTTTACCCCAAGTGTAACAAGCGACCTCAAGCTGGAGAGTGGTATCATAGAGCTTCGTCAGGTGAATCCACTGAAGGTGACGATCGAGGTGAATGAAAAGGAGCTGAGCTATATAGAGCGTGGTCAGGCGGCGGCGATCACTTTTGATGCTTACCCCGACCAAGTGGTGGAGGGTAAGGTCTCCTTCCTCTCTCCTGTCCTTTCGCCAATGTCGCGTACTGCTTCTATTGAGGTGAATATCCCCAATAGCAGTCGTACCTTCAAGCCAGGAATGTACTGCAATGTTGCCATCGCTCTTCCCGAGCGTGAGGGTCTCTTTGTACCGCTCAATGCGATCTATCGTTTGGCGGGTACGGGCGAGGAGTATCTCTTTAAGCTGAGTACCGATGGCACCACCGTCACTCGTATCCCTGTCACTCGTGGCGAGATTAGCGACGGTTGGGTCTATATCGAGAGTGCCGATATTAAGAGTGGCGACTCGGTAGTGATTGATGGAAAGAATAAGCTCAGTGAGGGCTCTAAAGTGAATGTAGTAAAGAAATAAGCGTATGAAGCTACCTGAATTTGGTGTGAAAAGACCTATTGCTACCGCCATGATCTTCGTGGCGATTATGGTGATCGGTGTATTTTCACTATTGAAATTACCACTGGACCTGATGCCGAATATGGAGTTCCCCTCCCTTACGGTGATTACGGTCTATCCTGGAGCCTCGGCTGTGGAGGTGGAGGAGCAGGTCTCCAAACCTCTGGAAGCGGTGCTTTCGGCGGCGGAAAATCTGGTGGAGATCAAGTCGATCTCTAAGGAGAATGTCTCTTTTATCCAACTTCGTTATGAGTGGGAGGAGGATGTAACGGCAGCTGCTAATAACGCACGTGACCTTTTGGAGCTGGCGAAGTCGCGAATGCCTTCGCAGGCTTATACGCCGATTATCTATAAGATCAATGCCTCAATGATGCCTGTGCTTGGTTTTGCAATCAATGCCGATGAAAACTACAACGGCCTAGAGGAGATCGTGGAGGATAAGATTGCCTCCCCCCTGAGAAAAGTGGATGGCGTGGGTACCGTGATTTATCTCGGTCAGCCTGAGCGGGAGATCCGTGTGGAGATCGACCCTACCCGTATGCAAGGGTATGGAGTATCGGTGGCACAGGTCTCTATGATGCTGAAGGCCAATAATGTCAATGTGCCGGCTGGCTTTGTCTCTGAAAGTGCTTATGACTTCTCTGTGCGTATGCCAGGAAAGTATGAGAGCGTGGAGGAGCTGGAGAATACGGTGATCAAGGCGATGAAAGGCAAGGTGGTGCGTCTGAAAGATGTAGCCACTGTCAAGGATACTTTTAAGGAGACCGATGCATCGGCTTTCAACCATATTGGCCAAGGCATTGCACTCCTGGTGCAAAAGCAATCGGGTGCCAATACGGTGGATGTGGCGAATGCCGTGCGTGACAAGATTGCTAGTATTCAGGGTGATCTGCCTTCTGACGTACAGATCTTTGAAGTGATTGGTTCGGACGAATTGGTCACCTCTTCGGTGAACAACCTGAGCTCTTCTATCTGGTATGCCCTGATATTTGTGACACTGGTGGTATTGCTCTTCCTAAGAGAGTGGAAGTCGAGTTTGATTGTCTTCCTCACCATGCCAGTCTCACTGATTTCAGCCTTTATCGTGATGAGTCTACTCGGCTATACCATCAATATCTTCTCACTGGTAGCCCTAGTGATAGCCATAGGTATGGTGGTGGACAATGCCATTGTAGTTCTGGAGAATGTCACGCAGCATATCGAGCGTGGGGCGATGCCTAAGCAAGCAGCAATGTTTGGTGCCTCGGAGATGGGTCTAGCTATTGCCGCCTCTACCCTGACCACCATTGTGGTATTTATGCCACTGGTATTTATGGGTGGTATTGTGGGTGTGATGTTTAAGCAATTGGCGATCCTTACGGTCGTCTGCCTGATTACTTCGCTATTTACGGCACTTACGCTGACCCCTATGCTTTCAAGCGTATTGCTGAAGCCAGCCCCTCGGGGTGGAGAGGAGCGAAAGCATGGCAAGCTCTACAATTGGAGCGAGCGGATGTTTGAGCGAATTGAGCGGAGATACCATAGATTCCTCGGTTGGGCGGTATTCCACAAGGGCGTTACTCTAGGGAGTGCCCTCATCATCTTTGTCCTCGTGCTACTACTCGGGAAGTCGGTAGGTACCGACTATATCCCCGATATTGATGCCGGCTCTATTTCTATACAGTTTGAGACGGAACAAGGAAGCTCGCATGCTGTGACAGAGGCGGTGGGCAATCAGATTGTGAAACTCATTGAGGAGAATGTACCAGAGGTGGCTGTGGGTGGCCTTGCTAGTATTTCTGGTCAGACTCCTGATGGAGCTCTCACGGCAGTAGGATTTAAGGAGGGTAAGAATATCGGTACCATCTTCTGTCACCTCAAGCCTGTAGATGAGCGTAGCCGAAGCAGTCAGGAGATTGCCAATGATATCCGCCCACTGGTGGAGGCGATCCCCGAGATTGAGAAGGTAACGGTGTCGGGAGGTAGTGCCATGGCGACTGCCCTTACGGGAAATAAAGCCCCTATCGAATTCGTTATCTTTGGTAAAGATATCGAGGAGATGAATAAGGTAGCACTCGGTCTTGAGAGCAAGGTGAAAGAGTATCCAGAGTTTACCAACGTAGAGGCCCTTGTCTCCGCTGGTAATCGTGAGGTGCATATCGTGGTGGACAAGGATAAGGCGGCCCAAATGGCACTGAACCCTGGGGTGATTGGTATTCAGGTGCGTGAAAATCTCTACGGTGCCGATGCTGGTGTCTTTACAGAGGATGGTCGCGACTACGATATCAAGATTCAGTATGCCCCCGACTTCCGCCACTCTATCAATAAGCTCAAGGAGATGCAGGTGACCAATCTACTTGGTCAGCAGGTGCCTCTGATTGCAGTGGCAGACCTACAGGAGAAGGAGGGCCCAGTGGAGATTGAGCGAATGACGCAGCAAAGGTATGTGAAGGTGACGGCCGACCTCAATGGCATCTCTCTAGGTGAGGGTGCTAAGATCGCTGAGGAGATTATCAATAATACCAGTGCTCCTGAAGGCATCGAGATTTCCCTTGGTGGACAGGTGGAGGATCAGAGCGATACCTTCTCTTCGCTAGCCACAATCTTCTTAATTGGGCTGATGCTGGTGTTTATGGTGATGGCTGCTCAGTTTGAGTCGCTACTCGACCCATTTATCATCTTCTTTGCTATACCATTCACCTTGGTAGGTATCATCCTTGCCTTCTTCATCACAGGGACTACCCTAAGTGTGGTTACCTTTATCGGACTCATTATGTTGGTGGGTATCGTGGTGAATAATGGTATTGTGCTGGTTGATTATACCAATATGCTGGTACAGCGTGGATACAGCATCCGCGATGCCGTGATGGAGGCAGGTCGCTCACGACTACGCCCTGTATTGATGACCTCTATGACCACTATCCTCGGTATGCTACCAATGGCACTTAGTACCGGTATGGGTAAAGAGATGTATGCCCCTCTTGGTATTACCGTTATTGGAGGTCTGCTGATCTCTATGTTGGTAACCCTCATTTTGGTGCCTACCGCTTATGCCTTTATGCACCAGCGGAGACTCAATCGGGAGCGCAGACTATTTAGAATGAAAAGAAACAGCAGTGACGATAATGAATGAGATGAAATTTACATACATCACCTGTAACATCAGTATGCTTGAGCAGATGGAGGAGCTCTTAAAAGAGCTTGAGATCCAGGTGTACCAAGTAATTCCAAAGGCTTTGGCAGAGAGCCACTTTGATATCCCGCATAAGGATACTGCCGTATGGCCAGGCTTCAATGCCTCCCTAATGGTACAGGAGGAGGTGCCAGCTAAGTCGGAAGCACTGATGAAGCGGATCGAAGAGATGAATCACACCGCCTATAATAACAGCGAGCTAATCGCTGCTTATCAATGGACGGTCAATACCTTTGTGCTACCAGAGCCAGTGGCACCGCTCCAAGGAAGTGCTGCTCTCTCCGACTAAAGCCAAACGGAGACTGCCTCGGTAGTCTCAGCTTATCTACACTAAGTGGAAGTAGGGAAGAGTCCCCATTCCACAACTATTAATTTGTAAGGAATAGCCACTATCAAAGTATCCGAAACGCTTTGATAGTGGCTATTTTTTTGTTCTATAACCTCTCGTCAGAAGTAGAAAAGGTAGGAGAGTAGTGCCGAGCGACCTCTCAATTGGTACCACGAGCGATTGCTCTCGGTGGCACTATAGCTAGTAAATCCATACTCCCGCTGATTGAGGAGATTGTGGAGGTGCAACTTGAAATTGCCTATGGTGGTGCGGTACTCACCCACAGTGCTGAGGAGAAATAGATGCTTCATCTCATGCATCCGCCATTCCTTCCCTTGATGCTCACAGAGAAGCGTGAGGTGTAAGTCGTCGGTAGGTGAATAGGTGACATCTAGTGTCCCTAAGAGCGTATGGAGTGGATCAAGCTTCTGAGTGGCATACCACATCTGAGAGCGAGTAACATTGTAGGATAGCTTGCCCGACCAGTGCTTTGCTAGATCACATTGTACTTCACCCCAAGTTGATAGGTTCATCATCTGCGACGTTTGTTCCACCTCCCGACGCATCGTTTGGTAATGGGCATAATTGCCCGAAAATCCGGCCGATACCTTGCTTTTTATCTTCCGAAAGTAGCGAGAAATATAGCTATTGAGCTGATAATTACCATAGGTATTGTCCCCTTTCACCAGTTCTAGACGATTCAAGTTGACCGTTGGGTTATCCGTTAGAAAGTGATCCGAATGGCCATATCTTCCCGAGAGGGTGATTGTGCCATACAGCTCCTGTACTGGTTGGCGAAACTTCAGGTTGATGCTAGCATAAAGACCTTGGCTACTCGTTAGCTCTCCAGCTCCCAACCGCTCCTGCCGGTAGGTAGTGAAGAATGGCTGTCGCATCAGATCTAGTAGGCTCCCCACCTCTTGGTAATAATTGACCATCCCAAATAGGTGCCATACTCTATTGAGCCGGTACATATAATTGAGGTTCATCCGACATTTCGTGTGATACGGCAGTCATGTAGTGCAAAAAGTCTAAGTTTGAAATAGTCATCATCTCTATATCCGTAAGCATTTCTCTTCATCACTTTAATTTTATTGTTTATACCCTCCACTTTGGCCGTTGATAGCCGTCCATAATACCATGCGAGTATTTCCTTTTTAGCTGTATTGATTGTATTTGCTAATGAGATTAGAGGTTTTGAATCTGTATCTAATGCCATTGAGACCCAGCTGTTTAATCTTTCCTCTGCTTCATTAATGGTTCGTTGATTATATATTTCTCTCAGGTCCTCCTTGAGGTAATAGGCTTGAGAGAGGGGTTCGTTCATTGCGAGTGCTTTCTGGAGCTTCGTTCTCCCTTTCTCATCAATCATCTTTTCCCCGTTGGCAAGTAGGAGGTATCTTGTTCCTTTGATTAGTTTTTTCTTTCCCTCGTCCACCTCTTTTGCCACTAACTCTCTTCGCACTTTATCAAGGGTATCATTCATTAGCTTGATGACATGAAAGTGGTCAAATACGTGTATGGCATCAGGGGTATTCTCACGTACTGATTTAGAGAAGGCTGATGACATATCTGTCGCCACATACTTTATCTGAACGTTCTTCTTCCTTACCCTTTTCCAAAACGTTGTAAGAGCATCCGCCCCCTTTCCATCGCCAACATGAAGGATTCTTCCTGAGATTAGGTCCACTACGATTGTCTTATAAACATGTCCTTTTCGGACAGCGAACTCATCAATACCTATGCACTGCACCCCTTGTAAGGAGGGCTTGCTGTAGTGTCTCTTAAGATAGGTTGTGTGAATATCCTTTACTACATCCCAACTAACACCTAGCCTTTTTGAAACCTCCTGAATAGTCATTGCCCTTAGCAAATCAACCACGTACTTGGCAAAGCGATTAGAGTACGACCTATTGCCTTTAACAAAGCTGACCCTCTCGTAATCATCGTTTCCGCATTCTTTGCATTTGTATCTTTGTACTTTCATGTGCAATATGGTTTTGGTAGAACCAATTGGTAGCGCATGGATATTACGATACCGGTAGCCATTCTTCACGAGAGTGTATTCCCCGCAGCACGGGCACCTCTTTTTTGTTTTAGAATACTCTATATCTAAAACTATTTTGTTAGTTTTGTAGTGTGTAGCAGTACATTTGACTCCAACAAGACCATATACATGTCGTAGAAAACTGGTATCCATTGTGTAATTAAGCGTTTAGTGGATGATTCGCTCAATTATAATGGATTTCCAGTTTTCTTTCAAATTATCAAAGAGAAAAAAGACTCCGTCGCCCATATCTTGCGGATTTCATCCCGCAAGATGATTGGTGTATACAGGCTGACGCAGTAGTCTCAAGGTGATACAGTCACCCCATCACGCAGAATATCGGATGAGGCATAATTGAGTGATGGAGAAAGAAGTAGATGCGACGCCCGATCCGCTTCGCCATACTTCAGTATCGCCAATGTGGTTGGTAGCTCAAATGAGATATTATTGTCTCCCAGAGAGAAACGCCACAGGCGAGGCGATACTTTCAGATCCCATCGTTGCCCTTGCGTATATTCTGCCCCATCCTTATGAATCTTATCCCGTACATAGCTTCCCTCTATCGGAATGGCCAATTGCCATCCTTTCTTTAAGGGAAATAGAAAAGAAGTGGAGAGGCTAGCCCTCATCATCTCCTCGCTAAACTTCTGCTCTATCAGAGGGGCAGAGAGGGAGAGAAGCGGTGCATTTTGGTAGGAGAGCTTACTGTGGAATGAAAGCACCTTTCGCCCGAAGCGTTGACTCCAAGCGAGGTGATTTTGTGCCAAGTGCGATCGGAGATCTATCTCCTGAAGCATCGGAGTGGCGGAGCGGAAGATCTGATCCTTTTGATGCTGCCTTAGCCCCACATACTCTACCGTCTCATTCAAGTAGTTGTTACGCTCATTGCGTTTGTACTCCAGCATTGCCCGACCCATCTGCTCACGAGATCTCGTGTGGACCTCATGCTCATTGAGCACCACATCTTCCGTCTTTGAAGGAGCGAAAAAGGTCAATTCATTACCATAGGAGTGCCGACTAGTATAGTCTGAGTAGCTAAGGTCTGCCTTCAGTGTTCGGTCGGTCGAAAATTGGTAAATCGTCTTGCCCTTTCTTTGACCGCCCCGCTGGCGTAAGTAGAAATGTGGAGAGAGGGAAGGCTCAGGTGCCGAAAGACCCATAGGCAGGCTCGAGAGCAAAGGACTCGAGGGCATCAAAGGGGTAATGACCGAGTGCTTCACCTCATCTGTTGCGTTGAAGTCCTTATCTAGTCGTCCCTCCACCGTACTCTGCCACCTTGGTTGAGCATAGAGGAGATAGCCCATTCCCCGGTAGGCCAATTCCTTCTGGCTATCCACCCCTGCCCCGATCTCCGCCTTGCCATTAGCCCGGCCACGAGCCTTATGGTTCAGTACCAGATTCATCACGATCTTATCGTCACTCACCAGATCCTTCAGCATCTTGATGTCCTGCTGATTCTCCATAATCTCTATGCGGGCGACCTTGTCATACCTTAGGTTTTGAATAGTACTTTGGTAATCCCTGCCCAAGACATCCATATTGTCGATGGTCAGCTTATCCACTGCCCTGCCGAGATACGAAATCGATCCCGCCTTAGAAACCTCCACCCCAGGGAGCTTCTTCAGAGCATCCTGTAGCGTTACATCTCGTTGGCTCACAAACCTCCCTAGGTGATAGACCGTCGTATCGCCATGCTGTACAATGCGGGGGGCCTCCACCACCAAGTCCTTCAGCTCTCTATTGGAGGGGGAGAGCTGGTAGGTGTGTAGCTGGCTATCGGTCACTTTTGTCTGAAAAGGCTCATAAGAGAGGTGATTAAAAGCAAGCGTACAAGGCGGCGTAGCTTTGGGAATGCTAAACTTACCTTGGGCATTGGAGGTGGCAAATGCCTTCGTCTTTCCCTCTACAATTACCTTCACCATCACCCCACTAATGGGCTGACCACTCTCGTCATCTACCACCACTCCACTCACCTGAGCTGTTGCAGATACCCAGACCAAGAGGAGCCACAAACCTACTAGCCACTGTCTCATCGGTTACTCCTTTTCCAAGAAGATAAAACCATTGGGAAATGAACGCATTAATACGATCCCATCATTCGCAAAAACAACCGTCTTACCATTCTCTCCCTTCCTTACAGTCATACTGGTGACGCCTGCTGATAACCCTTTGCTTTCCTGCTTAGGATAGAAGGCATGATACAGCTCCAAGAAGCCCTCTCTATTGATCTCAAAAGCACTTTCTGGGCGAACGAATGGCGGTACTATTCCTCTTTTGTTGCGAATCTCGGCCAATTCAAAGGTGATCTCTCCCGTGCTATCTTCTGCCGCCAACACCAATCCAGGTAGCCCAGCCAATTTCCATGGACCATAGGGTAGAGGTATCTCCTCTGTGTACCAAGCCGTCCACTGCCTACCAGCAAAGTCCAACTTCGCTTCGTGGCAAAGGTACCCTGCTATCTCCTTACTCCCTTCGCCCAGCTCCCAATCTGTTGGAAAAGACTCGGTATAATAATAGCGATTGGGCAGGATCGGTTCGTGATGCTCTATCTCTTGTCGCTCTAGATCTAGGTAGATCTTTGGTAGGAAGAAGCACTCTGCTGCTGCTTCACGCACCTCTGATTTTTCTATCACGGTAGGATCAATATCGTCCAAAGCTCTGAGAGAGTCGGTCTTGTAGGCAGCATAGTCCTCCACTACCGCTCTGGTGTCTCCTACACTCAGCATCACAAACGTTACATCCACTGCCCCTTCTGGGTTGGTGGGTTCGTGCTTCAGCAACTGCTTATAAATAACATTGAGCTGTGCCGGCTCCACATTCTGTGCACTAATCTTAAAGGAGACCAGCAAAAAGGCTCCTAAAATAAAGATGCTCACTCTTTTCATAATAAAATCGTATCTCACTACAAGTTAAGTAACTACTTGTGCAAGATACGATTTTTTTTTATTTATAAAAACGATGAGTGCTTTCTCTTCGCGTTAGAGGAGGAGTATGATCATCAGCTGTGCCGCCAGTACCCTTAAGAACATCGTGAGCGGGTAGACCGTGGCATAGCCCACTGCGGCAGCATCGCTATCGGAGAGGCTATTGGCGTAGGCTAGGGCAGGTGGGTCGGTGGTGGCACCTGCCATCATACCGCTGAGCTGTAGGTAGTTGAGCTTAAATACAAATCGACCGAGTAGCCCCACCACCAGTAGTGGAATAAGGGTGATCAGTAGACCGTAGCCCACCCACACAAAACCGCCATTATTCACTAGCGTATCCACAAAGCCATTGCCAGCGTTGAGCCCCACACAGGCGAGGAATATGCTGATGCCCATCTCCCGAAGGATGAGGTTGGCACTAGTGGTAGTGTAGGCTACTAATTTTAGTTTGTAGCCAAAGCGGGCAATGAGTATCGCCACCACTAGTGGGCCACCAGCCAATCCAAGCTTCACAGGCTGAGGAATGCCGGGGAACATAATAGGAATAGAGCCGACCAATATACCGAGGGCAATTCCTAGGAAAATAGTCACTAGGTTAGGCTCATCCAGTCGCTTGATAGAATTGCCAATCAACTCTTCCATACTATCGATAGCCGCATCACTTCCCACCACATTGAGGCGGTCGCCGTATTGGAGAGCAAAGTTAGGCGAAGCTACAATCTCCACCCCTGCTCGGTAGATGCGGGTGACATTGACACCATACAGAGCTCTTAGATTGAGACTCTTGAGTGTACGTCCATTGATCTCTCTATTGGTCACTACCAACTTGCGCGATACATACTTCGAGCCCTCTAGTATCCAGCGCTTGCGGTCGATGTGTAGCTTCCGACCCACTGTCACGATGAGGGCATCAATGTGTGGCTGCTCGGTGATGACAAATATCCGGTCCCCCTCGGAGAGCACCGTATCTATGGTTGCAATATGTATTTCGTCCGTCTCCTTTTTCCAAATCCTCGACACCACAAACGTCCTACCGTGTAGTAGCTCTGTGAGCGACTTCACGGTATGGCCAAATAGAGCAGGGTTGGTCACTTGTAGCGAAATAGGTATTGCCGAGAGCTCTTCCCCAGCTCGCTCCTCCTCTAGCTTCGCCTCCTCCTCCTTGATATTCACTCTTCCGATCCAGCGAATCAGTATGATGGAGAGGATGATCCCTACCACGCCTAGAGGATAAGCTACCGCATAGCCCATGCCGATAGAGGGGTCTTCAATGCCGGTTATATCAGAGTAGGCCTGCTGAGCGGCTCCTAGCCCAGGGGTATTGGTGATGGCACCACTCATGATGCCCACCATCGTCTGCAGAGGCACTCCCGAAAGGAAGTAAATTACCGTCGTTACCACCACTGCCAGCACCACATTGAGGGTGGCGAGCAGGTTGAGGGTACGCCCTCCCTTTTTGAAGTTGCTAAAGAAACTAGGCCCTACCTGTAGCCCTATTGAGAAGACGAAGAGTATCAGTCCAAACTCCTGAAAAAAGTGCAAGAGACTCCTATCCACCTTCATTCCTAGCTCCCCAAAAAGGATGCCAACAAAGAGGATAAACGTGGCGCCAAGCGAAATGCCAGCGATCTTCACCCTGCCAAGCAAAATTCCTAGCATAATTGTCAGGGCAAGAATCATTAGTGAATGTCCTACTCCGCTGCCGAAGAGTAGTTCTTGAAACCAGTTCATAATAGTATCAAATTGTCTAATATATTAATAATAGTGGGATTTCCATCTAGGCTCATCACTACAAAGATACCAATTATATTGAGATGGCGATATTAATACCTGCAGGGGTTACGCATTAGAAAGGGCTATTGTGCGAATGATGATATACAATCTGTTGAGGATAATGGCGTAAGGACCTCGGCAGAGGTCCCTCTTAAATAGGCACAGGTCGGAGAGGCGTTAGCCCCGAACGACCTGTGTGTAAGAGCATATTCACCACCTGCTTGACCCCGGCTGAGGGGTCAGACCTAGAGATGGGGTTGTCCGACCCCTCGGCCGGGGTCGCAAGGGTGTGTGGTACCTCTTTATACACAGGTCTTCGGCACTGCGTGCCTTGACCTGTGCCTATTTAGCACGGACCTCTGCCGAGGTCCTTACTTATAGACATCCTGTTGAAAAGTATACGGTAAGAACTTTCTAATGCGTAACCCCTGTCGGTACTGGGATTACCCCAGGGATGACGCCAGCAAAAGATTTGGTCTCAACGATTTAGTTTCGTACATTTGCGATACCCCTCCTGCAATTAGGAGGATTTTGGACAGCAAGAACTCACGGGGCGTGACTTGACAGGGGCCTACCAGTTTTAATGTCTAGAACTAAATATAATTGTGTGTGCTTGTATGATATTTATTACCACCAAGCACATAACACATAATGAAGCTACATAATGTAGCTATTCCTTTATGAAAAATATTATGTCAATAATCTTATTGCAACTTCTTTTTCTTGTTGATTCCTATTGCGTGGGATTTTCTCAAAACAGCATGAATTATCCAATTGATTCCATATCAACAAATTATTCTCAGAGTAATGTAGTATATTATGGCATTCGACTTTGGCCGAAGGAGAATTCGAGTGGGGAGGTTAAGAAAGGAAATGTAGAAAATAGAATTTTCCTTGTGTTAGATATGGGTGATACCTTGACTATTATATCCGATGACTCTCGATTATTTAATAATAACATTTACTCTATAGCAACCAAGAAGAGGGCTAGGGAAATATATAGGGGATATCGACTGGATTTTGATGAAGAAGTCCCCATGGGATTTTGGGCAACATCTTTGTCGGATACGATTATTTACGAAAAGGCTCCCATAAAATCTGCTTGCTATCAGTTGTCCAAGGGTATATTAAGAAGTGACCTTGCAATTGATATGGTTATAAAGGAGGGAATGACAATAGACTCCTTAATAAAGGATACAGAACTTAATAACAGTTCCTTTCCAAATTGTTTGTCGAAATATAAGCATATTGCCATAATACACCCAATGGCCGTTCGTTCAAATTTTGTAAATAAAAAGATGGGGGTAGGTTACCAAAAAGGTCTTGGCGACTTCACAATGCTTCTTTTGACAATAGATAATCACAAAATATCATCGATTGAATTTACGCATTTTGGAAAAGAAAGGATGACTGATGGTTTAAGCATAGAAGAATGTTTGAATTTCAGATAAATCTTTTCTGTAAATAAAAACTTGTGCCAGCTATCACCTCACCTATACCTATCAGGAGACTCTACAGCGTAAGAAGTTACAACTCGGTAATGTTCGTGACATCAACTTTTAATAGAAGAAAGGGACGCAGATGAAAACTATTTTATCAAAAATCAGTTTATTGATATTTGTCATATTACTCTCTTGTAAGATGGATGCTCAGTGCCTACCAGATAGTAGCCTGTATAGCCATATAACCTATATAGATGGAAAATGTGAGCGAGAAATAGAAGGTGTATTTCAAGGGATAGGCAGAAACCCTTTGGACGGAGACACGCTAGGCATAGCTTCTGCTATAAAAAAAGAGATAAAAGAGATCCCCAAGAGTTCAGTTTCGTTTGTTTATAAGGGTCAGAATTATTACATCAGTATAAAAAACAAGTGTGACACAAGGGGAATTTCCTATGGTGAAAGGATAAGGATGAGAATTCTCTTTTTTGAAGGAATAAAGCAACCATATAGTTTTATACATCCTTTTGCTATCATAACAAAAGTGGAACTCTGTCATCCCCGAAAGACCTGTGTACAAGAGCATATTACCTACCTCTATGATCCCGGCCGAGGGGGGCAGGCCTAGATAAGGTTGTCCGACCTCCCGCGAGGGGAGGTCGTAGGGGTTGGGGGAGGTTGCCGTGTTTCCCCCGGTCGTTCGGGCTTCGCCCTCCGATGCGGGGGCTAGGATCCGTCCGACCGCAAGCGGTCGTTTTGAGACTGTTGCACGAAGGCGATATGCGGCGTTGCTTTCGGAATTCGGCCTAGGTCACGTACGTGAGTACGCTCCCTTCGGCCTCATCCTCAGCGCCTTGCATCTCATCCTTCGTGCAAAGTCTCAGCACATTTGTTTCAAATGTGCGAGAATGGCACTTCGTGCAACATTCTCTGTATAGGAGGGGGAGTATTCCCAGGAGGAATCCAATAGAGGTAACTGTATAATACTCCTTTGGTCATTAAACTCTATGCCATATCTATTCTTTTTATCAACACAGCCAAATGCTATCAATATGACACATAAAGAGCCAATCATACATTTTAGTCTTCTACCCTTGCTGCTCCTGTCCAATTCTATATTCTAATAGTTTATTCTCTAACTATGTATATTCCTGCACTGTTTAAAGGTATTAATTTCTAATGACAAAGGGTGAGAAATCGCAAGAAATCTCACCCTTCTTTTTTACCCCTCATACAGCTTGTGGAATCTTGGGCTTATCCCTCTAGAATGCTCTTGCTGTGAGGCATTCATCGGGGTCAATGAGCACGGACCTCGGCAGAGGTTCCTTACTCTAAGTGGTATCGCCCGTTTCTTCAACAATCTCTTCTTGTATCAACCCTATATTCCGTATGCGTGCGGAATGGATTCCGCAGGGCTACGGAATGCGTTCCGCACGCATACGGAATATGAGGTCGGTATATCATCGCGTTCCTGAATGTGTAGACACTCCGTCTCCCCTATTCCTGAAAGTGTAGACACATTGAGAGGAAATGATGCGTCTTAGAACAAGTTGTCCGACCGCAAGCGGTCGTTTTGTCCTTCCCAAGCTGATCCCAACTGATTACCCCAACTGCTAATAAAGTGTTGAGTAATTATTAATGACCTCCCACATGGGGAGGTCAGTCACGGTTAGACCTTTCTAATGCGTAACCCCTGACCCTCACCCCCACAAATGGCGACCATCTACCCGAAAATGGTTATCTTTGGTAACGACTCAAACCAATACTCAATTATGAACGAGATACGCAACTACCTACGAGAGATCACCAAGCGCCTACAAGCAGGTGGGCAGACCGAGATGAGCTACCGCACCGACTTCCAAGTGCTCCTCCGCCAACTCCTCCCCAAGGAGATCGCCATCACCGAGGAGGCACAAGGCACCAACAACATCGGTCGACCCGACTTCACCTTTACCTGCGCCGGGCGACCCATCGGCTATATCGAGACCAAAGACATTGGTGATCGTGACCTCGAAGGGTATCAGCTCAAAGGGGGTAATAAGGAGCAATTTGACCGCTACAAGAGCTCGCTCCAAAATATTATCTTCACCGACTACCTTCGCTTCCTCTACTACCGCGATGGCGAACTGGTGATGGAGGTCTCCATCGCCACCCTTACCGCCGACCGCAAGGCGAAGCCGATTGAGCTCAACTTCGGACAGTTCCAAGAGATGATCAAAGCCTTTGCCGAGCACCAAGGCGTCACCATCACCTCCGCCACCCAATTGGCACAGCTCATGGCACGCAAAGCGTGGCTCATGTGCGATGTGATGGAGCAGGCACTCACCGAAGACCTCCGCCGTGCCGAGCAGGCCGAGCAGCAGGGGCAGATGTACACCAGCGACCTCCTACAGCAGCTCGCCTCCTTCCGCTCCCTACTGATAGAGGATATGCCACCCCGCGACTTCAGCGACGTCTACGCACAGACCGTCACTTACGGACTATTTGCCGCCCGCTTCAATGACCCCTCCCTCGAGAACTTCTCACGGCAGGAGGCGGCCGAACTCATCCCCCGCACCAACCCCTTCCTACGTCGTCTCTTCGGGCATATCGCAGGCCCCGACGTGGACCCTCGCATCCTCTGGGTACTCGATGAGCTGGTAGAGATCTTCAAGAGCTGCGACCTCAAGAAGATCCTCGGCGACTTCGACCGTGCCGATTGGTCCGACGACCCAATCATCCACTTCTACGAAGACTTCCTCGCCATCTACGACCGCCAGCTCCGCAAAGACCGAGGCGTCTGGTACACCCCTCAGCCGGTGGTACAGTACATCGTCGGGGCAGTCGACCGTATCCTACAGAGCCACTTCGGTCTCTCCAAAGGGCTCGCTGATCCCACCAAGATCACCGTAGAGCAAGAGCGGACCGACCAGCTCCGTGGTGGCAAACGCAAGATACAAGTGCCCTACCACCAAGTGCAGGTGCTCGACCCCGCCACAGGCACCGGCACCTTTCTCGCCGAAGCGATCCGACAGATACACACCAAGTTCCAAGAGCAGCAAGGGCTGTGGCAAGGCTACGTGCAGGAGCACCTCATTCCACGGCTCAATGGCTTCGAGCTGATGATGGCGAGCTACGCCATCGCCCACCTCAAGCTCGATATGGTGTTGCAGAATACCGGCTACCGTACCCCCGAGAGCCACGCCGAGCGCTTCCGTATCTTCCTCACCAATTCGCTCGAAGAGGCACACCCCGATACCGGTACCCTATGGCTCAATACCCTCCTCTCCAATGAGGCACTCGAGGCCAATCGCATCAAGCGCGATACCCCCGTGATGGTGGTGATGGGCAATCCCCCTTATTCGGGAGAAAGTGCCAACCAAGGAGCCTGGATCGGCGAACTGATGGAGGCCTATAAAAAGGAGCCAGGGGGCAAGGAGCGACTGAAGGAGCGTAACTCCAAATGGATCAATGACGACTACGTGAAATTTCTCCGCTACGGAGAGTATATGATCCGTAAGAATGGCACCGGCATCCTTGCCTACATCAACCCCCACGGCTACCTTGATAATCCTACCTTCCGAGGGATGCGGTGGCACCTTCTTGAGACCTTCGACGAAATCTATGTGCTCGACCTCCATGGCAATGCCCGTAAGAAGGAGACCACACCCGACGGGGGCAAAGATGAGAATGTCTTTGATATCATGCAGGGGGTCAGCATCAACCTCTTTATTAAGGACGGCAGGAAAAAGAAAGGTGCCCTCGCCAAAGTCTACCATCGCGATCTCTACGGGCTACGACAAGAGAAGTTCGACTGGCTCACCTCTAACATCTTTGATCCAAGCATGTATCAAGAGGTTCTTCCCAATGACCCCAACTACTTCTTTGTGCCGAAAGATGAAAGCGGACGGGAACAGTATGACTCTGGCTTTATAATGGCAGAGTTAATGCCACTATATGGTGTAGGTATTACCACTGCTCACGATAAGTTTGTAATTGATAGTAACCAAAATACTCTGTTACAAAGATTCACTGACTTTAAGAACTCACCAAGATCTGCCTCTGAACTACACGAAAAGTTTGATGTTAAGAAAAAGAAAGGATGGGATATACTAGAAGGGTATGACAACCTTCAATCTTCAGATAATCTACTAGAGTATATTCAACCCATTGCATATAGACCATTTGATAATCAGTATGTATTCTATGAGGATAAACTTGTTTGGAGAACTGGAAGGAAAGTTTTCAACCACTTTATAAAGGATAAGAATGTGGGCCTTTCTATAGCAAGACAATGTGTAGGAGAATGGAGGTATGCTTTTATTACCGACAAGATATCCAATTTCAATCTTCTTAGCACAGCTGGTAAATTTGGAAGTGGTTATGTCTTTCCTCTCTACCTCTACAGCGACGAGGGGTACTTCAGTGAGGAGGGCGGGACGAGGGTTCCGAACCTTGATGAGGGGATTGTGGCGAAGATTGCCGAGGCGATTGGGCGTCGGTTTGTGCCGGAGGTGACGGGGGAGGAGGGCACCTTTGCCCCAATCGACCTACTCGATTATATCTACGGTCTACTCTATCATCCTGAGTATCGGGAGCGTTACTTTGAATTTCTCAAGGTGGACTTCCCCCGCATCCCTTACCCCGATAGTGCCGTCTGCTTCGATAGCTACAAGGCGATAGGTGGGCAATTGCGTAAGCTTCACCTGATGGAGGAGCAGCCAGAGCGGACAGGGGTCACCTATCCGGAGGTGGGCGACAATAGTGTCACCCAGCAGAAGTGGGCCGATGACAAGGTGTGGATCAATAAGGAGCAGTACTTCGGTAATGTGCCGGAGGAGGTATGGAACTACTACATCGGTGGCTACCAGCCAGCACAGAAGTGGCTGAAGGACCGACGCAATACCACCCTCTCCTTTGACGATATCACGCACTACCAACGGATCGTCCACGCCCTCGCTACCACCATCGCCCTCCAATCCGAGCTCTCCCAGCTCCCCCTTCCCTAAAAAGCACCCGACAGGGTGCCATTCAGCTAGCCCCCGGTCGTTCGGGGGCAACGCCCCCGAACGACCGGCGGGAAAAAAAGGCACGGTATACATAATCGACCCTTGTGGTCGCACAAGCCTATCCAAGTGCGACCACAAGGGTCGATTGATAAAACCCAACACCTTTCCCGCCGGTCTTCGGCTCTGCGAGCCTCGACCGGGGGCTATCTGAGTAGCACCCTGGCGGGTGCATCAGGGCGGGCGTCCGACTCGTCCGATAAGCTATCGCCCCCTCCCCAAAAAAAGACCCCAGCTGAGGGATCCGTGTTAAATAGGCACAGGTCGTTCGGGGCTAACGCCCCTCCGACTTGTGCCTATTTAACACGGACCTCTGCGAGGTCCTTCCTCTTTGGCTCCGCTGAAAACATACGGTAAGATATTTCTATTACGTGACCTCTGACTTCCTCCGACCTATAGTGCCACGACTTTATAATTTTGTGTAAGTTTGTGGATATGAAAGCAATTGTATCTCGGAGTTACTCACCTTGCTCGAAGCCGAGTGCAGGGTATCTCTTTTCGCTATGGGGCTTTATGCTCCTATTTGTGGTGGCATTGTCGATGTTGATGATGCCTCTTTTGGGGTTGCTCCTATCGGGTAGCTATGTGAAGTATGTGGGGATGATTGTACAGGGGCTACTGGTCTTTGCGCTACCCGCGTGGTTGGTGGAGCAATACTATGGGCGTAGCCATAGGGAGCAGGTGTGGCGACTTCGGTGGAGTGATGCTCGCTACGATCACCTTCCTCGCCTTGTGGCACTGATGCTGGTGGCGATGTGTGCCAGTCTGCTACTAGAGTCGGCGATGAGTCTCTTCCCTGTGCCCAAGATCTTTGCGTCAATGGAGGCGCAGATGACTCTGGAGTACGAAGCACTCCTAGGAGAGCAGCGACTGATGGGTCGGATACTGATCTATATCGCCACTATTGTGGCAGCACCTCTGGGGGAGGAGCTCTTCTTCAGAGGGGGTGTGCAGGGGTGGTTGCTCTGTCGTCTCCGCAATCCGCACGTGGCGGTGTGGATCACGGCTCTACTCTTTAGTGCGATGCACATGCAGTGGAGTGGCTTCCCTAGTCGGCTTTTGTTGGGTGGGGTGATTGGTTATGTGGCACTCTACCGAGGGCTTTGGGTAGCGATCCTCTTCCACGTTGTGAATAATGCGATGACCTTTGTGCTAGAGTCTTTTGATCTAGAGCTGGGGCTCGGCTGGGGATTTGCTGTGGTATTGGTGCTTGTGGGCTTACTGGTAAAGGAAATGAAACAAGAGACGAGTGCTACCTCGTCTATTAATGATTTGAAAGATGAAGAATAAAGTTTGGTTGGTGGCTTTGGCACTAGTTTTACTGGCGGGCTGCGCCAAGGAGAAGGAGGAGAAACAGTTTGTACAACACCTCGAATTTCCCGAGCAGATGTCGCTAGAGGGGAAGGTGGAGATGGCGAGTCGTCTGGTGCCTACTGCGGAGCAATTGGCATGGCAGGAGCAGGAGCTCACCGCCTTTATCCATTTCGGGATAAATACCTTTACCGACCGTGAGTGGGGCGATGGCACGGAGGATCCAGCCCTCTTCAATCCTACCAACCTAGATACCGATCAGTGGTGTAGGGTGCTGAGTGAGGCGGGCTTTAAGATGGTCATTCTTACGGCAAAGCACCATGATGGCTTCTGCCTATGGCCTACCAAGACTACGGAGCACAGTGTTGCCTCATCGCCTTGGCGAGGGGGCAAGGGCGATGTGGTGGGCGACCTGGCTAAGTCGTGCCAAAAGTATGGTTTGCGGCTAGGTCTCTATCTATCGCCTTGGGACCGGAATCACCCTACCTACGGAGAGGGCGATGCCTATAATAAGGTTTACCTAGAGCAGCTGAGAGAGTTGCTCACTAATTATGGCGAGGTATGGGAGGTATGGTTTGATGGTGCCAATGGTGAGGGACCTAATGGCAAGGTACAGGAGTACGATTGGGAGGCGGTGATCAAGCTGATCAAGGAGCTACAGCCGAATGCGATCACGGCCATTATGGGCCGAGATGTGCGGTGGGTAGGTAATGAGAGTGGCTTGGGTCGTGAGACAGAGTGGAGTGCGACGGTGGTTCCGCCTTCATCTCTAGCACGTGCCGCAGCCACCAAGGAGGCACTAGGCATTGATGAAATGTCGAATGACCTCGGTAGCCGAGAGATGCTGGAGAAGGCTAAGGAACTCTTCTGGTACCCTAGCGAGGTGGATGTGAGCATTCGTCCGGGCTGGTTTTATCACGATTATGAGTCGCCAAAGACACTCGGTGCTCTGGCAAATATTTACTTCCAATCGGTGGGGATGAATTCGTCGTTGCTTCTGAATATTCCACCCAATAGAGAGGGTAAGCTGGCCGATGTGGATGTGCAACGTATTCAGGAGCTGGGTCGCTTTGTGCGTCAATTCAATGCGGAGGATGCTGTGAGGGACTTTAAGCCTTTTACACTAGAGGTTGGCGACTACAAGGAGGTGGAGCTGAATGATGACCAGATGGTCTCAGCTATTTTGCTCCAAGAGGAGATCGCCAAGGGTCAGCGTGTAGAGTCGTTTGAGCTAGAGGCACTCGTGGGCAATGAGTGGCGAAAGATCGGCAAGGGAACCACAATCGGGTACAAGCGGATCATTCTGCTAGAGCAACCGGTTCGAGCGACGAAGCTACGCCTGAAGCTCTTGGAGAGCAGAGGGGTGGCGAATATTAGCCGTCTGGCTGCCCATTGGGTACCAGATATTGAGGAACTGAGCCTTGCCACAGAGGGAGCGATGATGGAGAAGAAGGGGTGGAAGGTGATTGCCGAGCGTCCCTTTACCCTAGAGCTGGACCAGATGGCAGAGATGCAGGGCTTTAGGTATACGCCCAGTGGTGAGGGGGATGAAGTGATTACTCACTACACGCTATCGGGAAGTGCCGATGGCAAGGAGTGGGAGATGCTGAGCATAGGAGAGTTTGGCAATATCCTCAATAATCCTATCCCTCAGTACCAAAAGCTATCGGAGCGAAAGCGCGTGAAGTACCTTCGCTTTACAGGGACTAACCACAATGGCAGAGATGTGGTCCCACATATTGATGAACTAGATATTTTTTAAGTAAGAGATGAAGACAAGATATATTGGTGCCCACGTATCGGCATCGGGAGGAGTATCGAATGCAGTGGCGAATGCCTTGGAAATCGGGGCCAATGCCTTTGCACTATTTACCCGCAATCAGCGGCAGTGGTACCCTAAGCCACTCGAGGAGGAGGAGATAGAGAACTTTAGGAGTGCGGTGAAGGAGGCAGGCATTGAGCCAAAGCATATCCTACCCCACGCTAGCTATCTGATCAACCTCGGCAATCCCGACCCGACGAACCTGAAGAAGAGTCGTGACGCCTTCCTAGATGAGATGCAACGGTGTGAGCAGCTGGGGCTGACGCTCCTCAACTTCCACCCGGGTAGCCATCTGAAGAAGATGAGTGAGGAGGATTGTCTTGCACAGATTGCGGAGGAGATCAATATCGCTTTACAGAAGACGAAGGGGGTGACTGCGGTGCTGGAGAATACTGCAGGGCAAGGGACCAACCTTGGGTACCGCTTTGAGCATCTGAAGCAGATTATAGACCAGGTGGAGGATAAGAGCCGTGTGGGTGTCTGTATTGATACGGCACATACGCTGGCCGCTGGCTATGATATCCGCACGGAGGAGGGGTATCGGGAGACGATGTATCAGATTGATAAGATTATTGGGTTGGAGTATCTGAGGGGTATTCACCTCAATGACTCGCTTAAAGAGCTCGCTAGTCGTGTGGACCGCCACGCCTCTGTAGGGGAGGGGGTGATGGGAATGACGCTCTTTGAGGTGCTGATGCAGGATGAGCGTCTGGCAGATATTCCTATTATCTTGGAGACACCGAACCCCGACCGCTGGGCGGAGGAGATTGCACTACTACGTACCTTTGCTAAGTGAGATGATACGTTTACCGAAAGCTAAGATTAACCTCGGGCTGAGGATCCTTAGTCGCCGCCCTGATGGTTACCACGACATCGAGACGCTCCTCTTGCCTATTCCGCTTCGTGATGCCTTGGAGGTATTGCCGAGTGAGAAGGGCATGAAGTACGACTTTGGTGACTGGGGGGAGCCATCGGAGGAGAACCTAGTGGTGCGTGCCTACCATTTGGTCAAAGCAGCTTATCCGGAGGTACCACCTGTGGAGATCATTCTCCGCAAGCGGATCCCTACTGGGGCGGGGCTGGGTGGTGGCTCCTCGGATGCCTCCAATATGCTCTTGCTCCTCGATGAGGTATTCGGACTGGGGATGAGCTATGACGAGATGCACCAGATGGCTACTCGCCTTGGAGCCGATTGTCCTTTCTTTCTCCGTGATGAACCGCAGTTGGCCGAGGGGATTGGGGAGCTGTTATCTCCTTTCCCGCTACATTTGGAAGGGAAGGTGCTGACGCTACTACATAGCGACCTACATATCTCTACTGCCGAAGCGTATGGTGGCGTCGTGACATCGGAGGAAGGGCCAAGTCTCCGTGAGCTACTCTCGCAACCGATAGAGGAGTGGCGAGGGACTTTGTACAATGCCTTTGAGCCACACATCTTTGAGCGGTATCCAGTGCTGGCACACGGCAAGGAGCAACTCTACCGAGCTGGTGCTACTTATGCCGCGATGAGTGGTAGTGGCTCTACGCTATTCGCCCTTAGCGATACTCCGCTATCAATATCGGATTGGGAAGGAACTCAACAAACATACACACTATAATACTGACTTATGAAAAAAGCACTTACATTACTCGCACTACTGGCACTGCCACTCCTGGGGAGTGCACAGAGCGACACCATCACGGTGACTCAGTACAAGTCCCTGAAGCCGCTGGTAGCACGCACGCCTTTTATGGCTGATAGCATCAATGTGCAGGGCAAGAAGTATGACCTTAAGGGACAACTATCGCAGATCTCCCCTATCCGCTTGGATAACCCTCACCTCTCTCTCGTCTCTACAGACGCTGAAGGGTATCTCAAGTGCGACTCTACTTTGGCGAATGGGGAGAAGACCATTCAGAGCTATTATCTCTCTATGGTGACCCCTAGCTTTGAGAAAGGGACGATGCTGGTGGAAAGTGACTCGCCTTTCCGTCTTTTCCTTGACGGCACACAGATTGGTTCGTCTGACCAATCGGGGAGCTTTGAGTACACTTTCTCGCTTTTGCCTAGTGTGGGACACAAAGTGGCCATCCGCCTTCTTTCTAAGGAAGGAGGTGCTGCTAAGTATCGGCTGAGAGTGGTTCCTTCGAAGGCGGATAGCCAAATCGCTCTTTCGCTAGATGATAAGGAGTATATGAGTATGCAGTATATGCGAACTGGGGAGAGCCTATCGGAGATGAGTGTCTCACCCTCGGGACGATATACTAAGGTGGTGCTCCGTGAGACGGTCAATACAAAAAGCCGGTACAGTGTCTTGCTCTACGACGGCAATCGACTGGTGGCTCGTCTTGATGGCAGTTACCTAGAGACGCAGTGGTTGCCTCAATCTGACAAGCTTTGGTTTACCCAAAAGAGCGACACGGGAAAGCAACTCTTGACCCTCGACCCAGCGACACTGACCGTTTCGGTATTGCACCCTGCGATCCCTGAGGAGGGTTACTTCGTAATGGCTCCAACGGAGGATAAGCTGATCTATATGGTGACCAATGAGGGGCCTAAAAACAAGGGCGTTGTGGAGCGTGTATTGGGTCGCTACGATACGACAGGTAGCTACAGAGATCGAGAGTTCCTCGCCTCTTTTGACCTAGAGCAAGGGCTTTACCAGCCACTCACCTATGGCTGTAGAGGCACTTCGCTACAAAGTGTTTCCAAGGATGGCAAGGAGCTCATCTTTAGCACCTCTCGACCTACGACTACAATCCCCTTCTCAGAAAACGACTTCTGTGTCTTGAATCTTGAGACGCTACAAGTAGATACGCTCTTTAGTCACGAGACGGATGTGGCAACGCTTTACTACACCTCTGACCCACGCTATCTTCTGGCTCTAGGAACTGCCAATTCGTTTGGAGGCATCGGTCGCAACCTACCTGAGGGAATGGCTGCAAACACCTATGATATGCAGCTATTTCTGTACGATAGGCAACAGCGTACCGCCAAGGCACTGACAAAGGACTTCGACCCTAATGTAGAGAGTGTCAAGGTGCTACCAGATCGCTTTGAGGCAATATTCACGGCGGAGAATCAGGACTATGTATCGCTCTATCGTCTCGACCTAAGGAGTGGTCGTATCACTCAGGTCAAGACCACTGAGGAGGTGGTGCGTCGGTTTGATGTAGATAATAAGGGACAAATGATAGCCTACGGTGGGCAAAGTACTATGAACTCCGACCGCATCTATCAGATCAATAATCGTGGGGAGCGTCTGCTCTATGACCTAGCAACACAGAAGATGCACGACCTAGCACTCGGCACGGCAGAGACTTGGAGTTTCACCATGCCTAATGGCGATGTGGTACCTGGTCGTTTCTATCTACCCCCTAACTTTGATCCTTCTCGCAAGTATCCAATGATTGTCTACTATTATGGTGGCACCTCGCCTACGGCTCGCAACTTTGAGGGCTCTTACTCCCTCCCTATGTATGCAGCTCAGGGCTATGTAGTGCTAACGCTTAACCCAAGTGGTACCACTGGTTGGGGACAGGAGTATGCCGCTCGTCACCTCAATGCGTGGGGTAAGCGGACGGCCGATGAGATTGTGGCTTCGGTAAAGGGTTTCTGCGAGAGCCACCCCTATGTCAATGCCGAGCGAATTGGCTGTGTAGGGGCTAGCTATGGTGGCTTTATGACACAGTATCTACAGACTATTACCGACCTATTTGCTGCTGCAGTGAGCCACGCTGGTATCAGTTCCATTGCTTCCTATTGGGGCGAAGGTACGTGGGGAATCGGGTATAGCACCGTGGCTAGTTACGGTAGCTATCCTTGGAATAATCCAAAGCTCTACACCGAGCAGAGCCCGCTTTTCCGAGCTGATAAGATCAAGACTCCGCTACTCTTGCTCCACGGTACAGCCGACGTCAATGTACCTATCGGTGAGAGTGTACAGATGTACAATGCCCTCAAGATACTGGGCAAAGAGGTAGAGTTTATCAAGGTCTATGGCGAAGACCACGGCATCTACGATCCTGAGAAACGATTCCTCTGGATGCAAAGTACCATGGCGTGGTTCCAGAAGTGGCTGAAGGATGACCCCACTTGGTGGAATACCCTCTACCCTGAAGTACACCTCTAGAGACTGTTGCACGAAGGCGATCTGCGGCGTTGCTTTCGGAATTCGGGCTCGGTCACGTACGTGAGTACGCTCCCAGCGCCCTCATCCTCAGCGCCTTGCATCTCATCCTTCGTTCAAAGTCTCAGCACATTTGAATTAAATATGAGAGAATGGCACTTCGTGCAACATTCTCTTCTAATCACAGGACCTCAAACAAAGAAAGCACCCAATCGGGTGCTTTCTTTGTTTAATCCTAGACTTGGTGATCCAACTTGTCCGATAAGAGAAACCGTCACCGGATAGACTCTAAAAGCGGGTAGTAGAGCCACCACCGCCCGAGCTTCCTCCTCCAAATCCGCCACCGAAGCTACCACCGCCTCCGAAGCCCCCTCCGAAGCCTCCACCGACGATTGGGCCAACGCCTCTTCGACGAGGATTGGAGAAGCGAATCACATCTTTATTATCGTAGTTGCAGTATTCACAGTGATAGCGACGAACTACCATATTGCTACGCTCTTGTTGGGATAGCAGTTTGTAACTCTTGGTGCCACATCGTGGGCATCGCTGGTATCCGCTGAGTGAGTTGCTGACGCCCACCGCACGATGGTAGCTGCAGGCTGAGCACTGGTAGAGGGTATAATTGACCGAATGAAGGCGTTGCTCCGTGGCTTGTGCTGCGGAGAGTAGCGGTAGATTTTCAGGTGACCCAATGGCACGTACACTTCCCTTTGTGTGGCACTGCGGACAATTATGAAGCTGTCGGCGAGTACGCCCTCTTAGGATCCAGTAGAGCGGCAGTAGGAAGATGAGTGCGGGGAAAATGAGCCACTGCCACATCTGCTTGGGCAGTGAGAAATTGTGGCTCAGGAGTGACGACCTTAGTGCTGGCTCCTTTAGCCTGCGCCAACGGGTCCAAAGCCCTCCGCCAAATAGTAGCCCCACAAGGAGAGAAAAGCCGATATAGCCCCAGAGCAGACTTCCAAGGGCTTCCTGCTGATCCTCCTCATAGCCGTATTGCCGATTGCCGTCGTTGCGTGCCTCATACCCCTCAGTGAGTAGCTCATCAATAGCTCCTATCATCTGTAGAAAGCCTTCGGCATCTCGCCCCTCCGATATAGCGGGGAGTAGATAGCGATTAGTCAGTCGCTTGGTGGTGATATCGGGGAGTGCACCCTCTAGTCCGTAGCCTGTCTCTAGGCGGATGATCCGCTCTCCTTTTCTTCCGAACTTGTAGAGGATCAGTAGCCCATTATTATCCTCCCGCTTGCCAATACCCCAAAGCTCAAAGAGCTTTACGGCAAAAGACTCCGGGTCATCATTCTCTATCCCCGGCAGTACCACCAGCACCACCTCCACCGTATGCTTCTCCCGAAGTTGGTAGAGTGCATCGTCGAGAGCGACGCGATCTTCGGGTGAAAAGTACCCCTCAGGGTCGCTCACAAAACGACGACTATCCTGAAGCTGTACATTGGGTACCTCGCTAGGAGTGTACTCCCTTGCCCAGCTCCCCAGAGGGAGAGCCAGCAAGGCGAATAGTATGATGAGCCACCTCTTCTTCATCTTCTTATATTAGAAAGCGACAACCGGTGCCACCTCTGCCCCAGCGATGGATTCGAAGTAGGCTTGTGGCTTAAAGCCAAGAATGCCCGCAAATATATTGCGTGGAAACTTGCGGATATAGACATTATACTCCTTGGCTGTCTCATTGAAACGCTGACGCTCGGTGGTGATGCGATTCTCCGTTCCTTCTAGCTGAGTCTGTAGCATCTGGAAGTTTTCATTCGCCTTCAGCTCAGGATATTGCTCAGCCACCACCATCAGTCGTCCTAAAGCTTGTGAGAGGTTATTTTGAGAGGCCATATACTTCTGCAATGCTTCATCTGTTAATTGGTCGGGATCCACCTTTACCTGAGTGGCCTTTGCTCTTGCCTCAATCACATTGGTGAGGGTCTGCTCCTCGTGCGTTGCATACCCCTTCACGGTATTCACGAGGTTGGGGATCAGGTCGGCACGTCTTTGATATTGATTCTCCACCTGGCTCCAGGCAGTACGTACGCCCTCCTGCTTCTCCACCATATTGTTATTGGCCGATATACCATATCTCGCTACCATTAGCACCACGATGCCTACCACCACAATGGTGATGATTGTTCCTTTTTTCATCTCTTTATTCTCTAAATAGTTTATTCACTGATTACGATTTCCTCTCTCTCTATCTTTCGATTGCAGTAGTGGCACTTCAGCACCCCCTCCTGCTTATTGATCACGTGGTACCGCCCCTTCATCGGTTCGTTATTGGAGATGCACTTAGGATTGGTGCACTTCACCAGACCATTGATCTCCTCGGGGAGATCCACCTTGATCTTCTCCACCACTTGGTAGTCGCGGATCACGCTGATCACCACCTCCGTAGAGACGAGTGCCAGCATATTCACCTCCTCGGGGGTGAAGTGCTTCTCCTCCACCTTAATAATTCCCTTGCGCCCTAGCTTCTGGCTCTTGTAGTTTTGCCCAATTGTAAAGGGATATTCTAGCTCAAATAGTCGGAGTAGCTTCACCACCTTCTGTAGCTTCTCCACTGGGATATGGTCTATCACCGACCCATTCTTGATCGCTTGTACCCGTAGCTTACCTTTCTCGATCTCTGCCATAGCTTATTACTCTTTTACCTCTATTCCAAGTGCTCTACATATCAGTGCTTCGCGCACAAACATTCCATTCACCGCCTGCCTAAAGTAGTAGGCATTGGGCGTATCATCCACCTCCTGCGCAATTTCATTGACCCTAGGAAGTGGGTGCAGAATACGCATCGATGGCTTCGCCTGCTGGAGGAGCTCGCAATCGAGGACAAAAGTATCCTTTACCGCCTCATAATCCTCCTCGTCAAGGAAACGCTCCCTCTGCAGACGGGTCATGTAGACAATGTCACTCGCCCCAATCACCTCGGGAGTGAGCTCGTGATAATACTCCGCTGGTATTCCATGCTCCTCACAATACTCCACATACTCCCTAGGTAGCTCCAACTGCTTTGGAGCCACAAAAGCAAAGGAGGGGCGGTAGTGCGAAAGCCCTTCAATCAGTGAGTGGACCGTCCGACCATACTTCAGGTCGCCCACCATGGTCACCTTCAGGTCGGTCAGCTTTCCTTGCGTCTTACGAATAGAGTAGAGGTCCAGCATCGTTTGGCTAGGGTGCTGGTTGGCCCCATCTCCCGCATTGATGATCGGGATTCTCGAGACTTCACTCGCATAGAGTGCTGCCCCCTCCAGGTTGTGTCGCATCACTATGAGGTCGGCATAGCCCGAGACCATCTGAATGGTATCCTTGAGCGTCTCCCCCTTTACCGAACTACTATTCTTGGCGTCGGAGAAGCCAATCACACGCCCTCCCAGTCTATTGACCGCCGTCTCGAAGCTCAGCCTTGTGCGTGTCGATGGCTCAAAGAAAAGCGTCGCCACCACCTTGCCCTCCAGCAACCGCCTATTGGGGTTTTGCTCAAATAGCTCAGCGGTATCCAGTATCGCCTCTATCTCGCTCGCCGTCAGCTGCTCAATACTAAAAAAACTACCTCTATTCATACAGCAACTTACTATCTTACTACAATAATATTGTGATCACAATCTGAGCCAGAACCACACGGGCAAACATTCCGAGCGGGTAGACCGAGGCATACGCCACGGTAGGGGTATCCTCCTCTATCTGGTCGCTAATATACTCAAGTGCCATCGGATTGGCCATTGCTCCGCAAAGGAGTCCGCAGATGGTACCGTAGCTGAGTTGGGAGTACCGCATCGCCAAGATACCGACTACCAAGGTGGGCAGTACCGTGAGCCCCACACCGATACCGAGCCAAACCAAGCCCGAACCTTCTAGAAGGGTCTCAACGAAATTGGCACCCGACGCTAGTCCTAAGCACCCCAAGTAGAGGGTAATACCAAAGGTGCGGAGCATCAGGTTGGCACTCTGTGTGATGTAGGTGGTCATTCGCAACCTTGGGCCATAAGCCCCAAGAAGTATGCCCACGATGATTGGTCCACCCGCCAATCCTAGCTTGATTGGCATGCTCAGTCCAGGAAGAGCGATGGGTAGAATTCCCACCAGTACTCCTAATGCCATCCCTAGGAAGATACTTACTAGGTACGGGCTATCCAGAGGCTTCAATTGGTTGCCAATCTCCTCGGCAAGGCGATTGATGCCCTCCTCCTCACCTACCACAGTGATCCGGTCGCCCATCTGTAGGTGTAGCTTTGGATTGGGCACCAAGTCTATCTCGGCCCTATTCACGCGGGTCACCGTCACATGGTACTCATTACGCAATCGAAGGCTCGCCAATGTGGCACCATTGAACTCCCGCTTTGAGACTAAGAGGCGACGCTGTACTAGCTGAGGCCCTCGTGCCTCCCAATTCATCGACTCGTGGTCTCGCTCCCGCTCTACTCCAAAGAGCGTTACTAGCGATTGTGCCACCTCCTCGTCACAAACGATACTCAGGCGGTCGTGTAGCTCTAGCTTGGTATCGCTTTTGGGCTGAATCACTTCCCCCCTGCGGAGCAATCGAGAGGCGAGGAAATCGATGTGAAAGGCTTGATTGACCTGGGCAAGTGTCTTGCCCACCAGCCCCTTATTCTCTACTACAAAGTCACCCACATGGTGGCGTGCCTCTATCAGCTCAGGCTCCTTCTGGCTACTCTTCTTAGGAAAGATGAGCTTCAGTAGCTCAAGTACCAGCATCACGCCCACCACGCCAAGCGGATAGGTGATAGCGGTAGCTAGTGCCATATCGCCTAGCTCTCTAGCTAGGTCGGGACTATTGGCATGCATCTGCTCCACTCCTTGTTGAGCTGCAGCGAGTGCAGGTGTATTGGTCACCGCTCCACTCAGCACGCCCATCATATTACTGGCACTATCCACTCCCATCAGCACTAGTACCACCGTACAAAGCAGCCCTAGTAGCACCAGAGCCATACTCCAAGCATTCAATATGATGCCCGTCTTGCGAAGCGATGCCACAAAGGAGGGTCCTACCTGAATACCTAGTGCGTAGACAAAGATGACCAATCCTGCATTTTGGCAAAACTGAAGCATCACAGGATCCACCAGCACACCTAAGTGGGCTAGAAAGATACCGAAGAAAAAGACACCTGCCCCAGCCAAAGCAAACTTTCCGAGCCTTAGCTTACCGAGGAAGAGACCTACCCCGCAGGTGAAAAAGATAATTATCAACGTCTGGCTCAGCGATTGCTCGGTCCAAAACGCCTTTATCACATCAAGCATAGTCATTAATAATATATTTACTCATTGCAAATCTACTAAAAAAGAGAGATACACCGTCAATTATCTCCCAAGGTAACCCTTGCCCAAGGCAACTGAGAAACAAAGCGAATAAAACGACGGAAATGGGGTTGCAAAGAGGGCTTTTGCAACCAGCTGAAATTCAGTGCTATAGAAATGCGTTTGCCGAGATGCAACTAAGCAATCGGTTAGTTGCATCTCGGCATTTGCTTAGTTGCAACTCACCGATTGCTTAGTTGCATCTCGACTTTTGCTCTGCTAGCATAGAGGTTTTTGTGGAGTGTTCCGAGGTGGGGATTGATCCATGTGGTTGCCTTCTTTTCCCCTGATTAGGCAAAGAAAAGTATCTAGGGATAGAGCCCTCAAATAAGCAGAGGTAGAGGCGTGTAATCCCGAAGTGTGTAGACTATTCAGATGGGAGGTAAAGGTTTTTTAACACCCCTATCAGAAAGAGCTCAAAGCCATTAGCTATCAGTTGATTATGGAGTGCATGAATTCGTTATATATTCATTTACAGAGGATTAGCTGTAACTCTTTGTGCTATAGAGGTATGAGGGGTTTCTGCCGATTTCGGGTTTTTTTATCTCGAATTAAATGAGAATATTTGCAGTTGTTAAGAGAATGATTGGTCTCTAGCATCCCATTTCGATTGGTAAGAAAGCCTTCTTTTA